>JACKPB010000005.1:0-322500 GCA_024233875.1 Leptospiraceae bacterium | reverse complement strand
TGGAGTAGGGATTTTTCGTATTGCGGTGTCTCGAACCACTATGTAAACTCATTGCAAAAGATTCTACTTTACTGATTTCCTGCAGAGCAACTGACAGCCGGATTCTATAGTCAAGTGGTATCTTGAATTGGGTTTTGTTGTAGTGTAGAATATCAGTTGGTATTTACACAATTTGATAGATAGGGAAACTCTAAGTTATGCAGGAAGATGTTTTCTGCTATCTTCATCTGCAACCCAAATGCTTTGTTATAACAATGCAGCTATACATAACTACTCCACAACCAATGGAAGCGGACTTCGCACTTTTGTAAAAACAGTAAATCTTAGCAAAGCCCGGGCCAATACCATCACTAGTTCTTATAGTGGAAGGTTTGCCTGTGATAGAATGTAATTACTGTCCTGTAGGATCAAGTACTGGCTCAAGGTATGAAGATTATGATGCTTCGGGAACTTATGTCATTACCTACACCGCTACTGGATCGGGAGCATTTAACTCGCTCTATTTCTATTGGTCTGGGGGAAGATACTCCTCTCATGATGGTTTTGAAGCGAGAACCGGAGGACTGGAATATTGGCCTTCTACTTTTTTCGGGTATCACAGACGATTCACAAAGCTATTCGCCTGTATCCACCTACCTATCCCTTGCCCCATAAGGTTAGGTTTGGGTGTCATACCGGACTGAGAGAGATGGAAGTGAAGAGACTTCATGGTGAGACCTCTTTGAGAATAGTAATAGAGAAGGACTGAACTATACTTACACCCATTCGAGAATCCTCACGGTGACATCTGGTTTTGGATGGAAGATCGGAAAAGTGTCATGGTTCGGCCTCTTGTGAGAGGAAAGTGATCTTCCCCAGTCTTTTGAAAGTAGAACGATCAACCTTTGTAGGAGTTTTTCTGGATATATCTACTAGTTCTAGGAAGTACTTGTATTTTTCCTAATCCGGAATCTCGCTATTTTAGTGCTAATTAAATAATGAATACGCAAGTATTTTTAAAAATGACTTAAATCAGTTTTGCCTGAATGCTGTGCTTTGATGCAGGATCGTTATGAATTGTATTTTGCAATACTTTAATTAACAAAATTAGTTAGATTCAAAAAGTGATCCATTATACGTAATTTTTTATTCTTTTATACAAAATCAAATTTGACTAATAGATTAATAAAAATAGGGGTTTTGGGAAATTGAGTCCCTAATTTGCCGAAAGGCAGTATTTTCCCCTTTCGCACGAAGTGAGGTAGGTGAGTTTATGAATAGAAAATTTCCGTAGTGTTAGGAAAATAGTTGAGAATAAAAAAATATATTGACTTCAAAGACAAGTAGTGTAGTCTATAGACGTTTTAAGATATTGCTATTAATGTTTAAGTACTTTGGAAAATAGCGGTAAAGATTTCATTTGTCTCCTAAATAAAGAAAACTAATAAAGGAAAAATTCATGATTCTTTTTAAAAACAAGTTCATGACCATCCATTTTCGTAAAGAAGATATCTATCCTTTTTTAGAACTGATCTGGAGTGAGCAGACAAGAAACATGTCAGTTCCTGAATACAAGAGCTGTGTAGAAAAGTATCTGGAATTGGTTCTGGATTACAGACCCGCACAGGTTTTGATTGAAACAAAACTATTTTTATTTTCCATATCTCCGGATATCCAGGAATGGATCATTGAATCTATCACTCCAAAAACCCTTGAAGCAGGACTTTCAAGAATGGCATTGATTGTGACAGAAGATTTTTTTAGTCAATTGTCAATAGAACAAACCATGGAAAATCCGGCTCCTAATTTTGATGTAAAGTATTTTAAAAATAGAATTTCTGCGCTAGAATGGATTCAGAATCCCAATTCAACCAATGGTTTTCACTAGTACAGATAGGTGATGATCATGGAAAATATATCTGTCTATCAATCTAAAAATCAAAATATATTTTGGAATTCAGAAAAAGAATATATAAATTCGGTGTGGATTTCAGATGAAAATATTTCTGAAATTGAGCATCGACTTGAAATGGATAATTATTTTGATATCATTCTCAATTACAAACCAAAATTCATTCTTGCTGATGGTTTAAATTCAAATAGACCAATTTCTGTTGAAATGCAGGAATGGATAGCTGAAATTCATTTCTCAAAATATACCGAAGTAGGAGTAAGGAAGCTAGCCATCTTAATGAGTAGAAATGTAGCAACTTCTCTATCTATCGTTCAGTCGGTTGAAGAATATGATGAGAATCATATAAATTGGGAAACTAAATATTTCTATGATAAAAATTTAGCTTTAGACTGGTTGGGTATTTAATTACTAATGGTAAGTCTAACTAAATTATTTATTCAATTATCAGAAAAGTCAATCAAAGACTCAGACAACGAAGAAGATATATATAAAAAAAGAATAATATTCATTTTAACTATA
Source organism: Leptospiraceae bacterium (assembly GCA_024233875.1). Lineage (GTDB taxonomy): Bacteria > Spirochaetota > Leptospiria > Leptospirales > Leptospiraceae > JACKPB01. Next base: position 320,087 of record JACKPB010000005.1, on the reverse strand, counting down.
TTTATTTTATCATCTTCTTTTGTCTGGGGAATCATTTTTGTTTTAATCAATTTTATTCACGTAGCAATTATCTGTTTTTCATATTTTTTATTCACCTCGTTCAGTCTTATTCATTTTTTCAAAAGTAAGGACGATTCTTTTTTAAAGTACTCACAACTTTTTTTAGTTTTATTTCTTCCATTTGTAATTATGTGGACTCTGGGTGGTTTTGCATCCGGAAGTTTTATGCTCCTTTGGGCATTTTATTCACCTATCGTGGCACCGACAATAGATTCGAAAACAAGGATCAATGTTTGGTTTTATTTATTCATTCTACTTGTTATTGTTTCAGTAATGATTGATTCTCATGTGAATCAATTCTTTAACCACCTACCTAACTCTACGATTGAATTACTTTATTTTTTAAATATCATTTCCGTCTTCAGTGGAATTTATATTATAATCCAAAAAAATGCAGAAGAAAGAAATCATATTCTTCAAATAAATAAAGAAAAGTCTCAAAGAAATGAAGCTATAATGATCAAGGCATTCAATCAATTGAGACAAAAAGAAAACAAATTAACAGAACTCAATATTGAACTTCATTCTATGAATCAAAGGTTACTCAATCAAAAATCTGAATTAGAAAGTACTCTTATTGAACTGAGAGAAGCTCAGGCTCATTTGATTCTTTCAGAAAAAATGGCTTCTGTGGGAACCCTGACTGCAGGGGTGGCTCATGAATTAAACAACCCCTTGAATTTTATCCAGGGGGGATTGGAAGCTTTAGTTGGATTCTTTGATCAGACCTTTGAAAAAGAAATGTCTCAATTGCAACCATTTTTCCAAGCGATTCAGGTTGGAGTAGATAGGGCAGCGACGATTGTAACAGCATTGAATCAATTCAGTAGGTCGCAGGATCGAATGGATGAAAGTGTTGATATTAAATTGACAATAGAAAATTGCTTAACAATTCTATCTCCCAAACTGAGAAATAATGTAACTCTAATTAAGAGTTATCCAGAGGAAGAGGTCTTTATATTAGGAAACTCCGGGAAAATTCATCAGGTTTTTTTGAATCTGATTACAAATGCTATTCAGGCAATTCATGAAAAGGGAAATATCGAAATATCTATTGAGAAAAATTTAGAAAATGTAATTGTCAAAATCAAGGACACGGGTATAGGTATTCCTCCGGAACATCTTCCTAAATTAGGGACACCATTTTTTACAACAAAAGAGGTAGGAGAGGGCACGGGTTTGGGGCTATCCATTTCATTTAAAATAATAGAGGATCATAAGGGGAAAATATCCATAAATTCAGAACCAAACAAAGGAACTGAATTTAAAATAATGATTCCTACAGAAAACCTATGAACAATTTAGAGATGATTACGATTTTGTATATAGATGATGAATCTATAAATACCTTCTTATTTAAATCCATATTTGAAAAACAATTTGATGTGATCATAGGGTGTTCAGCAAAAGAAGGCTTAGAAATCATGAATACTGAAGGTAAAAAAATCGATATTGTGATTAGTGATTTTCTAATGCCGGAAATGAATGGAATAGAATTTATTCGTTTAGCAAATTCCAAGTATCCTGATATTCATTACTACATTCTTTCCGCTTATGAAAAAAATAATGAAATTTCAGAAGCCCTCGAAACTAAATTGATTGATGATTATTTCAGCAAACCTTTCAAGTCAAAGATCATAAAAGAAGCGATTGCTAATAGAAAAAGTAAAGTCTTATAATTTACATTCCAAGTGATTTGCTGAGTCCGCGCCCAAATAGCCTAGAGGCTTCCTATCAAAACCCACCATGCGAGCAAAGCGAGAGCATATGTTGAGCCATGTTCTCATAAAATTAAACCGATATAAAATATATCTCAGTGTATTCAGTTAATAGTCATTTTCTAAAGGTTTGAGTATTCACAAAAATATCAGATATAAAATGGCTACATACCCTAATAGGGAAAACGAAATTATTTTTGAGAACCGATTTATAGTTAATAAACTACCAATTGAAAAATCCTCTTTCAGTCTTTTTTACTTTTGTATCTTCGAGGGTGATGATTTTTAAACTTTTATAATCTTTTTTTCCTGTTACCCAAAGTGCTTTACCATTCCATTCAATGATCTCATCTCCCCGGTTGATGCGGTAGTTTCCCAAATGAGATTTCTTTTTGATGATGTCACCATGAGAATTGAATACAGTGTAGTACGTTCCTTCATAGGAATTTGCCGACCATTTTTCCCATAGAGCCATGAATTTATTCATACCCAGTTTCACAAGTTTGGGTCTGGCAACATTTTCTTTAGAGGAATCACTATAATCGGTAAGCCAGACCACACCCACTCTTTGTTGATAGTTTTTTCCGCCTCCGTAATCATAAAAAAAGATTTCCTTACTATTTTCTCCTTCGGAAATTATGATTTCAGGGTTTACCAGATTGGAATGTCGCTTTCCATCTTTACTAAGAACTTCTTTTGATGGAAAATCATAATCCACCAATAGCATGAAAAGATTTCTGGATTCGTTTAGATACTTTCCGGTTACTTTATTGTCAAATGATTTTTCCGAGCTTCCCAGAACCAGATATCCGGATTCATCGTTTGCCAGCCCTCCCAGTTCTGAATACGTATTGTTGTCGTTGGATCGGTTTTCACCTTTGATATGTTGTGTCTTATAGGTAAATATGACTCTGGAACCGGAGGGTTTTCTGAGGCTGAATCCGCGGGGAAAATTGTCCGCCAGATCAAGAGTTACAAAATCCTTTCCATCAAAGAGAAGTCTTTGATCAAAAGAATGTGATGCAACCCATTTAGTGGAGAGATCCGTATCCATTTTCATAGTGTTGGAATCCACTACGAAAAAAATTGCACTTTGATGATTCAGGCCATCCGATTTGTTTTTGTGTTGGGTTTTTCCCATATGAACAGCCACTTTTCCATCCGCAAATAGAACTCTCGAAGATGCAGCAGATATGGGTGACATGACATCAAAATTTTCCCTATCTATGGGTAGGTCAAAATTACCCAATTGCTTTCCTGTAGGACTATATTTCATCAAGCTAATATTGGCCCGGAAATCTCCGTCCCTGTTTTCCCTTGCAAAAACTATATAGTAATTTCCCGAATCGTCTTTAGAGTATCCTCCGAAGAGAGGAAATTTCATTTTGATAGACAATTCATTTTTTATTTCAAGGGAAGAATTCAATTCAGTAAGGTGGAGATTTTCTTTTTCACTGTCTTTCCACGCAATACAAATTCCTCCATCCGGATTTTTATGGAGAACAATTTGCGGCCTTGTTCCATACATGGAGGAATGGGAGGAGGGTCCGAATTGATCTTCTTTTGAGGCATCATAGGGACTTCCATTCACAGGAATGTATTTGAAATCTAAGCCTTCGGGTTTGGATTGATTTTCTGATTCGATCTCATCTTTCTGATTGGCAGTTTGTATGATTTCTGAATATTTAGATGGTACTACCAGGAAAGTCGGATGATCTACTACCTTTCCGGCACTACCATTGTGATACAAATTTATGGATTTGTGCAGATTCAGTTTTCCGGATTTCAATTCGGATGGACTGTACTCTTTTAGAAATTTCAATAAATTGTTTTCATACACATAGACGCGATAGGCTGTGTTCTTTTGAACATTATAAAATAGTTTCAAACTTTCATTGGCCTGATAGTTTTCTATCCCATCTTTTGCATTCTTGGAAAAAAAGACTTTGGGTCGATATCCTGTGCTCTCGAGGGAAGAAATTTTAAAAACAAATTTATCCAATTCAAAGCCAGCCGGTCTGTATTCTTCTGAGTAAGATACAAATACGGAAAGATCTTCATTGAGGATTTCTTCTTTGTCTGCAACATACCCCAGGTATTCTTTTTTGATTTTTCCTGTACTATCCTCATTTACCTGAATCTCTGTAGATTCAAGGGATTGAAAGCCAGAAAAGACAATCACTGTGCAGAGTAGGAAGGAGGAGAAAGCAAAACGAATGGAGGGACTTTGGATTTGAATCATGATTTCATTGACCTCAGTGGATTTGAATTCCGGAAGATAACCTAAGATTGTGTCATGGATTCATTGGGATCAAGAAATAATTTTTTTAAGCAATTGAATTCGAAGACAAATGGAATTGAAAAAAAGGAGGGAAGAGGATTTGACTCCTATCTAAGTGGAACCAAAGATAGGAGTCTTTAGAGAGTCAGAGAAAAGGTTCATTCACCCCATACTACGACACAATCACGAAAAAAGAGATACCCCAAAACATTCAAAGAGGATCTATCAATGACAGCGACTTTTGTGATATTTCCATCTTTCTTAGCATCTTCAACACTTTCCCCGGGTCCCCACCATACATAGTTTAGGTAGAGAGCAGACCAGGAACAGGCTTCCCCTTTTTTGACGATGGATGCATCCGTAAGCCCCGAACCGGTTGTTCGATTCCCAACGTGTTGCTCGGTCATTGTGAAGATTCCCGATTGTAGAGGCGAGGTTGTTGTACAATTTCCGAAAAAAAGGAGAAATAGAATGGAAGTTATAGTAAAGAGAGTTAAGGTTCTATGTTTCATATTTATTCTCCTGAAATGATTGTGCAATGATCTCTATAAATAAAGGTAAGAACTGTAGTCGTCTCATAGTCGATCGTAGCAATTTTTGTGATATTGTTTTCTTTGGCTATCGAACCGGCCCCTGAATTTCCCCAGGCAATTAAAGCAAGGATACTGGTATTGCAACCTTTGGCAGACTTGGTGGAACTTACATTATTGGAAGGATTGATTTCTCCCGGATATTTGATACCTGTATAGAGAAGTCCCGAATTGGGACCGATCGCACAGGCATTCACAAACAGGAGAAGTAAGATTAGGGTAATGTATTTGGTTAATCTCATCTTTACTCTCCTGCCACAATAGTACAATTTCTCTGGTAGAGGACTCCTGCTAAAACCCCGAGAATTTCATAATCAATGGAAGCTACTTTGGTAATCCCATTGGCTGTTTTAATAGACTCAACACTGGAATCTCCCCAGCTTGCCAAACTCAGAGCACTGTGAGTGCATTCTCTTCCTTTTTTAGAGCTACTTGCATTGTTTCCGATCGGACCTTCCACATTTCCAATATGAACTACATATCCCGGTTTGTAAATGACACGATAGTCACCATACGGAGCCGCCGGATTCATGTTCGGAACGATTCCGGCCATATAATTGAATCCATTGCAGTTGCTTAGGAAAATGAAGGAAATCAATGCTGCAAAATAAAAAATTGATTTTTTCATGAAATATCCTTTGAAATAAGATGGATAAATGGTAGTTAATTTATTAATATGTCAAGAAAAAAAAATGTATCCGGGAGTTTGTGGTGAATTTTTTAATGAATAGGTAAATGCACCAACACTGCCATATTTTGGAATTTATTTATTTCCAAAATGATAAAACAGGTAAATGCAAATCCCACGGGAATGTCTATTGACCTATTTTTTGAGATTTTGTAGTAGATACTATTTTTTTAAATTCTTCAATATTTCTTGAAAAAACCGTGTTTGGGGTGAAACCCAAAGAAAATTTTCATTACTAAAAAACCCTGTAAAGAGGATTTTTGAAGGTGACCTCTCTCAGATTCTTCCATGATTTTTAGATTCCGTTTGGGAGAATGTTTTCATTTCTAATCTAAATCGGAACCGGGAGAGAAATTTCGATTGAATTGAAGAGGAAAATCTATTTTTAGTTTTCATTTCTCTTGACTACTTCATAAACCCAAAAAAACTGTTCAAATGACATGGCGTCGTGGCCAAGTGGCTAAGGCATGGCTCTGCAAAAGCTTGATCCCCGGTTCGAATCCGGGCGACGCCTCCATCCAGCCCGGATGGTGGAACTGGTAGACACACAGGACTTAAAATCCTGTGTCCGTAAGGACGTGCGGGTTCGACCCCCGCTCCGGGTAATTCCCATACAACTAATTCTTTATTGATAAGATTCCATGGAGGTTCTATGAAAAATCAAATTATGACCGGATCAAAATTGATCGTGCTCATTTCCTTTTTAAATGTGTCCTGTTCTATGAGTGATAGAATGCTTAAATCTGTAGGTATCGGTTGCCTGGCAGGTCTGGCAGCAGGAGCTCTGGCGGATGCAGCAAAAGATAAGGCAAATAAAGCAGACAAGAAAAAACTTCAAAATCAAATTGCCGGTATCTTCAAGAAAGAAAAAAGCAAACCCGAATACAAAGGGAAAGTTGTGGGTCTCGGTGTAGGCTGTCTCGCAGGTTTGGGAGTAGGCTACTATCTGGATCAAATGGCAGAAGATATGGAAGCCCAGTTGAAAGAAGCAGGGATGAGCATTGAAAAAATCGAAAAAGATGGTGAAACAAGAGAACTTCTGGTGAAAGCAGGAGAGGATTCTTTGAGATTCAAACCCAATTCTTCAACTCTGACCGATGATTCCGCACCCAAAGTAGAAAAAATTGCTGATGCCCTCAAAGGATATTCCGAAACTAAAATCCGTTTAACTGGACATACCAGCAATGACAAGGTTACTGATTTTGACAAGCAGCTAAGCCAGGAAAGAGCAGATGCAGTGAAGACTCAATTGGTTAAGAATGGAGTTTCTGAAAGTCAAATCAGCGATGTGAAAGGTCTTGCAGCAGAAAAACCTCTGACCGGAACTAAGCCAACAGATCCAAAAAACAGAAGAGTAGAAATCTTCATCGGACCGGAAGCATAATTCTATAAAAAATAGTGGAGTTCACTTTTGTGAACTCCCATTTCCTCTCCCTTCTAAAAAAAATCCCAATTTCTTAGTTTCAAAAAAGAATTTTCTTTACTCAATTCTCAAGTGATTGTCAATCTCTTTGATGACTTTCCCTATGAATATGAAACCTGTACTTGTACTCATACTGATTTTGATGAATTGCGCTTCCCCTCTTTTAAAGAAGGAAGACTACAACCTCTCAATTTCAGCCTTTCAAAAAAAAGGTCCCACTTCAGCCTTAGAAACATTTCCGGAAGGTGAAAAGGGTTCCTTCATCACTACCATGGAAAAAACCTATCTATCCTTACTTTCAGGGAAACCTGAGATTGATGAGCTCATTCGATATTCCAATATTTTGGATGATCGCGTTCGTTTCAGTGTGAGCAGGGAGGTGAAGAATTTTTTTTATGTCGAAACACCCGATGGGTACTATGCATCCGAACATGAAATCATCTGGCTTCATCTCTTATTGTCCTGGGGCTATTCACTTCGTGAAGATTATGAAAATGCCAGAATCCATTCCAAGAAAAGTTCTGTTTTGCTCTCCGGGGAATTCAGCCCGGAAGGAAGGTTTGATGATCCCTTCCTGAGAATCATCCTGGCTTACCTCTGGACTCTTTCCGGAAATTGGGAGGATGCCCGGGTGGATTTCCGAAAAGCACACGAGTTGGATTCCAAACTTGTCTGGTGTCTGAGACTATCGGAATATGAGTCCCCACCTGCTGAAATGGTTTTGATCTTCGGAGGCTCCGGATACGAACCCCACTGGGATCCCGATTCTCATGTCAATTTGATCCGGGGGTTGCGGGGTCTCAGCTTTTCGGGAGCGGGAGGCAGGACCCTGCTGTATGGAGAATTGGAGTCAGGAAATCTGGTTGAATTGGAAATCACACCGGATGCAAGCAATTGGTACGAAAGGCATTTCATTAGGGACAATGAAATCCATGATTTAGTCAAAGATTCCATTTACGGTCAAAAGGTTCTGGCAACTGCGGTCAAAGGAACAGTCGTCAGTGTCGGTGGAGTCCTGGCCGGAACTGCTGTAGGAATTTTAGGAATAGGAGTCGGAGCGGGAATGATCTATCTGGCGGCTGAGTGCAATTGCGGGGATTTCAGTGCAGGCCTGGCAACGGGAGGTGTAATCGTAGCACTTTATGGTATCAAACTGGGGTATGAAATCGGTGCCGATTCTATTGAATATGCAGGTGACGAAATGAATGATACTCTGGACACTTCTGATGATTATAGATTTGTTAGATTTCTTCCGGAATATTCCTGGGCGGGAGAGGCTGTAGTCGAATCGGGGGTTCCTCTCAAGGTACGAAAGAAAACGGATGAAACACTGGTAAAAGTTCTGAGTAAGAAAATTGGAAAGTACAAAAATGTCTACATCACTTATTTTCAGGATACTCCTTAGTTTTCTTCTCACTTATCTTCCCGCACAAATCGATGCGGATCCTTCGGAAAGTCTTCCCGAGATTCACGATTGTGAGGTTGTGTACTACGATGTCACAGGCGAATCAGCTTCTGAGTTGATTCGCCGGATGACCAAAGAAAGCGGAATCAAAGGAAATTATTTCGGTAGTACAAACTATTGGTGGACGTATGACTGTAAGACCTTACAAATGAAGTGTGTCGTCAAACTTCCCAGATGGGCCAATCAAAACGAAATAAACAATCAGGAATTGTTGACCAATTGGGATTCTTTTCTCAGAGGATTGACTTTGCACGAGCAGGGTCATGTAGATATCATTAATAAAAAATTTGATATCGAAAGGATCATGAAGACTAAAAAAAAATGTCGTGCTATGAAGTCTCTTCTAAAGAAAAAAACCAATGAAGTCAATAAGGAATTCATAAGATATGATGAATTGACGGGACACGGAGTGACCCAGGGAGCAGTGATTTATCATGATGAAAAATTCCAGGCCATAGCTTATTCTAAAAGGAAACTCAGATATGGTTATGCTTATGGATTGTACCGGAGTGAAGTAGCTGAAAATGAATCTCTAAAAAACTGTAAGGAAGAAGATTGTAAAGTGATCGGAGTGGTAAAAAATACCTGTATTGCACTTTCGGTAGACAAAACTTCCGGAAACTATTTCTGGGCGACCGGAAAAGAAAAAAAACTCTCAGAGGAAAGATCTTTAAGAAATTGTATAGAATCAGGAGAAAATTGTGAACTCTTCATCTCAACCTGTCCGGATGGTTAATTACATACCGAAAGATTTCATTTTGGTAACTTTATAAAATTTTTTGCTTTCCTGCCATTCTACAGCACCGGTTTCAAAACCTATCAATTTGAGATTGACGATAAGGTATTGTAGTTTTTCCCCATCGTCGTACCTGACGTTATCATTGATTTCACCGATGAGTTTGAAATTCGGAGAGAGTAGTTTCCCTGCTTCGATTCCCGATCTTTCATCGATGACTCCTTTTTGAGAGAGAGCCAATTCTTTTAGAGAATCTTCTCTCTGGGATCTATCGATAAAAACAATATTTTTCTTGGATAAGTCGAGCATGAGTTCATCGGTAATCATACTGACTTCTATATGTTCAGAGGTTTTGTTTTTGATCTTCCCGATTTCAAGATATGGTTTTTTGTTCTTTGATTTGAAGAAGGATTCCATACTGACGACCATAGTTTGAACTGTTTCCTGAATCTCTCTGGGACCCCATTCAGGATTGCCTTCTTCGTCTTCGAGACTCCTATAGCTGGTCTTATTCTGAAAAACTGAACAGGAAAAACTGAACAATACTATCCATAGGAAAAATTTCATCCGCACTCTCCAAAATATTTTGACAATTCACTAGAATTGGCTGATTTCTCTATCGGGGAAATCAATAGTACTATTCAAAAAAGCCCTAAAGTTTTTTTATGCAAGAGAAAAATTATTCAACCCGAAATTACTCACTCCTAAATATCGAAGTCCAAATTCGAAGGATTGAGAAATCTCGGGGAAATTATTCTCAGGGGTTATTTTTTTGAAAACAGTTTTATTTCTTTTGATTGCCATTCTCCAGATCATTTCTTGTTCTTCTGCACCGACACCCAGGCATCTCGATCCGCTCAAGCCTACAGCTACAGATACGGGAGAGTGCAGAAATCCACCGGACAATATGGTTTGTGTTCCGGGAGGTAATTTTTCATACAATGGGAAAGAAGAGATTGTGGATACATTCTACATGGATCAATACGAAGCTACTAATGAAAAGTATGAAGATTGTGTAAAAGCCAAAGGATGCAAACCCCTTCTGCACTATAAGAAAAAAGAATTTGAGGGCTACACATCCCCAACCCAACCGGCAGTAGGATTGACCTACCAAATGGCTCATGACTTTTGTCGTTGGAATGGAAAACGCATTCCAACTGAAAAAGAATGGACTTTCGCTCTCATGAAGTTTCAAAAATCTGATGTACCTCCTGACTGTTCTAATGCTAATCTGAAGACCTGCAAAGACAAAACTGAAAATGTGGGATCCTATCCCAATGAATCGGGAGTGTATGATCTGTATGGGAATGCCGGTGAATGGGTCAATGATTGGGTAGGGGAATGCAAGGGGGATTGTGGTGATACATCCTGTCCCTTCTGTAAAAAAGATGCCGGGATTTGTAGCGGAAGATTTCCCTGTGATAAATTAGATTCAAAGGTAGTGAAAGGTGGAAGTATCGACACTCCTGCCAGTGAACTGAGTCCTTCCTTCCGTCAAATTCTTCCCATTCAGTCCAATGAAAAAGTATCTGTGAGATGTATCAGTGATACAAGAAATCTGACCTCAGCGCCCGCCTGGATGATCAACAAGCCATTTCCGGATCCCACTGCCTTACCCGGTGACATCACTCCCGAACAAACCGATACCCTCCACAAATTGGAAGCCTACGATACTCTCGACAAACCTTTCTGCGGTAAGCCCTTCACTTCTCCGGCCCATTGTCGTGACCCTGTCAGTTACATCAAACCCAATGAAGCCAGGAATTATCTGTTTGCTCCCTACATAAAAAATTTGGGTGGGGGATATGTCGGTGTCGCCGCAGATGCCAATTATACATTTATAGCCTATGCCAAAAGTGAATGGGTATGGCTTATGGATTTTGATTACGTGATTCTAAATTTACATAGATCTATAAAAACATTTATCCTGGAAAGTCCGGAAGTAAAAGATTTTCTGGAAAAGTGGAATCCGAAAAACAAAAAGAAAAGTTTGGAACTGCTTCAATCAAAGTATGGAAATCTGGAAGAATGGGATACCATGAAAACTGTTTTCGAAAAAAACCAGTCCAGTCTCTATGAGCATTACAAAGTGAATGCCATCCCTGACAAAACCAAGCCGGGGTTTGGGTGGTTGAGAAATCCGGAAGCCTATGCATACATCAGACATCTCTATCAGAAAAATCGAATTTCCATAAATGGAGGAGATCTATTGAAAGATAAGAGTCTTTACAGTATAGGAAATTCAGCGAGAAAACTCGGGGTTCCCATTCGAATTCTCTATCCCAGCAATGCTGAGGAATTTTGGAAATTCAATGCTAATTTCAAAAGAAGCATTATCAATTTACCTTTTGATGAGGCCTCTGTGGTTCTGAGAACAGTTCATGAATATCCCTGGCATGTGAATGATAGACGGGGAGGGGCCTCCGGATTCTGGCACTATGTTGTGCATGGAGCCTACAATTATCAGAAAAAATTACTTCTTCCCGATTTCAATATGATTGAGCATTTCAAAGGAGAAAGAATTTTACCTACTGATATGCAGGATTTCAGTACAATCGATCTTCCTTCACGAATCCCCGAAACTCTTTATCAAAAGGAACCTGTTCCATAGAGTAGACAGGTCAATCGAATGAAATTGAAAACGTGGACAATCCCTGTAATTTTATTTTTGGGATTGTCCGTGTATCTTTCCTTTCAAAGTATCTCTAAGCATATAAATTTTGAATCCTCTGTAGACCTGGCACTGTATGAAAATGTTATCTGGAATACAATTCACGGAAACTTTTATCGCACTACCATCGGACCCTTTCCGGAAATCGGGGAGCACAATTTCCTGGCAGACCATATAGATTTTATTTTATTGATCTACTTACCTTTTTATTCTATCTTCAGTAGTACCAAACTACTCTTGATTCTTGAAGCCATCATAATCTCTTCAGCAATCTTTCCGATTTATTTATTAGCGAGAGAGAACTTGAAATATCCTTTGCTCTATCCACTTGTATTTGCTTTTTATTTTCCCATCTATTCCATTACACTTTTTGACTTTCATCCCGAGACAGCATTCATACCGCTGCTGGTTTGGTTTCACTACTTCAGTGGAAAAGAATCCAAAATTTCGTATTTGCTTTTTCCTCTGATTCTGATCTGCAAAGAGGAAGTTGCCCTCATCACTTTTCTAATGGGGTTTCTCTATTGGTGGGAAGGCAGAAAAAAGCAGGGAAGGATCATTCTTCTCGGCTCGGCAGCCTACTTTTTACTTGCTCTTATCTCTTTGTCAATCTTCAATCCTATTTCATCAGAACCATTTCACATTCAACGATTTCTTCACCCCCATAAACCTTACCCCCAATTCTATGCTACACTCCTGTTTCTCTTTCTGCCCTTAGCCTTTCTCCCTTTACTTTCTAAATACATTCTTCTCGTATTTCCCTATCTCGTCTATACGTCTATTTCAACCAATGCAAACCAATCCATGCCTTTTACCCATCATACTTTCATAGCAGTTCCTTCTCTCTTTATCGCTGCCATAGACGGGCAGAGGGTATTGGAAAGAACCTTCAAAGGAAGATTGACTTTTCTCAATTTCGCTCCCATTCTCCCAACACTGATTCTTTTCTATTGGATCGGACCCCTCAGCCCTCGTTTTCCTTTTTCGGTACATCGTGAGATTTCTGATCCGAAAAAATATGCGGAACTCTTTCAGGAATTGGGAAAGGAGAGCGGTGTGTTCACCGAACCGAATATTCTTCCCCATTTTTCCAGGAGGCGTGAGATTCGGGTGTTGGATTTTCATAAAAAGTATTCGAAAGATGAAGTTCTGGTTCTTTCGGGTCTAGAAAGTGAGGAGAGATTAGAGTTTCTGGAGAGACACAAGCTCTCCCATCCTTCAGTTTTTAGGGATGAATCTATCATCATCCTAAAGAAATTGGATAAGGATTGAGGGGGATTTCTTTATGTTTGTGGTGGGTTTCAATTATTGATTTGGTTCTATTTTTTGCCGTGGAACTTGTAGAGCATATCTCTGAGGAAGGACTTCATTTCATTTTTAAACTCAGATTGTTCTTCATCAATGAGATCAAAAACTACTGGCATTACCGAAGGATCATTGATCTGATCTAGTGAGGCCAGGACTTCAGTTCTGAGGTTTCTATCTTCCTGAGGGGATGAGAGTATCTTTAAAAATCCGGGAACGGCTTTTTTCTCTTTTAGGATTCCGAGAGATTTGGTAACTTCCAGTCTTACATAAACTGTGGGTTCTTTTTCCAGAGAAGTCAAGAGGGAAGGGAGGACAGTTTTTGCACTCAATTTGGCAGCTGCAAAGGCTGATTTCTTTCGAACCTGGCTGTCCGAGTCATTGAGAAGAGCGACCGAAAGACCACCACCACCACCGTGATTGTTCATAGCTATGAGCGCGTCTATGGCTAGAGATCTGAGTTGGGATTCCGATTCTTTTTCCATCATCTTGGATACATTGCTTGCATATCTCGCATCCTTGAAGGTGATGATTGACTTGAGAGCTTCTTTTCGCACTTCGGGGTGATCATCATCGATTCCACCCTGAAAGATATCGGTTCTGAATCTTTGATTGCTATTTCTGGCAAAGACTGTAGCTGATTTTCTCACCTCGTAGTTGTTGTCCTTTCTGGCCATTTTCAAAACGAGTTGTTGTTTGTCTTTTAAGTTGAGTTTGTCTACTACAGCTATGGCTTCCATCCGTAGTGCCGGAGAGGGGTCGTTGAGCAGTTTCAATACATGAATGGTGGCTCTTTCATCGCTGATGTAGTTGAGAGCTTCTAAGTAGTAGTATCGATTTATGGAGACTTCTGAGTTACCTAATTCTAAAATATAGGGTAGGGCTCTGTCATCTTTGAAGGTCTCTAAGTAATTGAAAGCGGCAAGTCGTACATCCAGATTCCTATGAGTGATCAGAGAAATAACCGGATAGATCAGTCTCTTGTCTTTCCTGATTCGAAAGATATTTACAATCTGTGATACCAAAAATTCATCACTCAGATTATTGACTACCCACTCATAGTCTTCGATAGCTCCCGGATGGTATTCTTCTAACTCATTTCCATAGGATTCATAAAGATTGATGATTTCTATAATTGTGTCTTTGGATGTGTTTTTATTTCTGAGGATAGAGGAGAGAAGAGGGAGATGAGCATTCATTTTCTTCAATTTTAAATTCCGAATGGATTCGTTTTTTCCTGAGTCGGAGTTTAGATTTTGAAGAAACTTTTCCTCTTCTGTGAGCTCTGAGGATAGAAGAGGAAAAGTCAAATTCAAAAGGAGAAAAATTGATGCTAAATTAAGAAACTTCATTGCTTACAAACAGCTTGAATTCGAAGAGATATTTGTCAATTGTTTCTAAAAATTCGAACTCCGATTCTGAATGCTGCTTTCATAGGAGGCACGGGCAGCTCTTTTGTTGTCATAGGCTTCCGTGAGATTTGGGTCCAGATCGATGGAGTTTTGGAATTCTCTGAGAGCACGCTTGAATTCTCCATTCTTGTAGTAGCACAATCCGAGGTAATTGTAGGCCTGAGCTGCGATTTTTGGGGATACGTCCGATCGAACAATGGCTGTCAATTCATCAATTGCCTTTTCTCTGTCCATCAGTGAATTGGAATCGATCAGAACTTTCGAAAGTACCAATCTGGATTCCATATCATCGGGATCCATATGAGAACCTCTATACGCCTCATCTTTTGCTTTGGACTTATTTTTGGGGTCACCTTCAGAATAGACAAGAGCTAATTTCCTATGGGCAATCTTGATTTCAGATCCATTTTTGGAATTATTCAAAACATAAATGAGATGTTTCTCTGCCTGTTCGAAGTTTTTGAGCTTGGAGTAGGCGTCAGCCAGTTTCATTCTGAGTTTGTATTCAAATGGATTCGCCCGGGAGATTTCTTCGTACTCTCTGACAGCTTCTATGTAGTATCCATTTTCATAGTAGTAGTCACCCACTGCTTCCTGATTTCTGTATTCCCCGGGATTCAAAGAGGAAGCTTTTTTCCAGCTTTCTATGGCTTGAGTCGGTTGACCTGCATTTTTGAAGGCTATTCCGAGGTTGTAGTAAGCTACATCGTTATTCGGATTGATGGAGATTGCCTGTTCGAGTGCCGAAATGGCTTCATTATGCCTTTCCATATCATCGAGAATGATCCCCAGATTGACAAGAGCATTTTCAGTGTGAATGTCACCGGGTGTGACCTTGATAATTTTTCGGAAAATTTCTTCTGCCTGAGAGAGTCTTCCCATATTGTAGTAGAGATCTGCCAATTGAAACATAGTATCTATATCATCCGGCTTGATGGAGAGAGCTTTTTCCAAAGCCATAATTGCATTGTCACCCATCTTCAGATCTTCATAGGATTCGGCAATGTATCTATAGATTTGAGTGTTGGAAGTCCCAGTTTCTAAGGCTTTTTCGAAGAACTGGATGGCTTCTTCCTGTCTTCCTTTTTTCAGCAGAATCAAACCCAGGTTGTATGCATACTTGGCTTCGCGTGGATTGATGGCAAAGGCTTCCCGGAAATGATGCTCCGCACCCTCATAGTCTTCTCTATGAAAGTAGATGGTTCCTATGTAGCTGTGAGAAAACTCAGAGACCTGTCCGTTCTTTCCTGCCATGATGGACTTTTTGAAATTGTCCATAGCTTCCACTACATTTCCCTGTTTGTACTGACTCACAGCCAGATTGTAGACCAGGTAAGGATCGTTGGGTGCAGTGGAGAGACCTTCTTTGTATTCTTCAATGGCTCCGCCTGTATCGTTGTTCTCATTCAAGAGATTTCCGGCGAAGAGTGAGATTTTTGGATCATTGGGAGCGATTTTTTTGGCTTTTTGGATAGAAGTTCTGGCATCTGAATATCTACCCGCATGTTTGTAAGCCAGAGAAAGATTGTAGTAGGCGTGTACGTTTTTCCCGTCGTAATCGATAGCTTTCTTGAGTCTTTCGATCGCCTGGACATATCGACCGGATTCGTCGAGGATAACCCCCAAAACTGTCATTGCCAGGGACTTTTCTTTGTCACTCGCGGGAGTATTGAGGAATTCTTCACAGGATACCAAAGCTTTTTTGGTGTATCGGTCCCTGTAGAGATTGATGCATTTTGCCAGTGCTGGATTCAGCGAACTCTCGGGTAGATAAGGTCGTTCTAAGATCTTATCTATGCTTCCGGACTTTTCTATCAAGCCCATTTTGGGATTGTTTTCTTTGAAAGCTTCGGGTTTTCTCAAAAATTGATACCAGACCCCGAATCCGGCTACCATCAAAAACAGGACTACAAAGAGAACCCAGGGTAAAAATGATGATGATTGCCGTATCTGTCTTTCTCGAAAGGCAGTGTATTCCTCGGTTTCGTATTGAGTTACCGAGGGATCATTTTCCGGCTCTGCAGATTCAAATCTCATTCTGTTTTTTTTACCTGGCTCCATAAAAATCACTCTTCTCCGTTCTTAGATAAATCATCTTTATAGACTGCGTCCAAAATTCCATTGATAAAACTCACGGCCTCTTCTGTCTCAAACTCTCTAGTCAGTTCGAGAGCTTCATTGATGATCACCCGTGCCGGAATCTCCTTCATATTTATCAGTGACCAGATTGAGAGCCTTAAAATACATCTATTGATGATAGAAATTCTCTCGAATTCTCGGTTTTTGGAGTAGGTCTTGATTATATTATCGAGTGTGTCCCAATTTTTCACAACACCTTTAATTAAGGAAGTGCCCAATTCCTTCTCATCTTTTTCTAATTCTTTATTGTACCATTTGTAGGTTAGTATTTCTTCTATTGGATTTTTCCCTACTTCATATTGATAGAGTCCCTGAAGAGCTATGACTCTTCCTCTGTGTCTAGATGCCATCGTCAATCTTCTTGAGTAAGGATATCATTTCTATGGCAGTGGTTGCCGCTTCGAATCCCTTATTGCCCGCTTTTGTCCCGGCTCTTTCTATCGCCTGCTCAATGGTGTCTGTGGTCAGCACTCCAAAAATCACCGGAATCAGATACTTTTGGGAGATATTTCCAATTTTTGCAGACTCACCTGCTACGTAATCAAAATGCGCAGTCGAACCCCGAATCACAGCTCCGAGGGCTATGATAGCGGATTGATTCTTTTGGATGGCTAATTTCTCAACTACTAATGGGATTTCATAAGCACCGGGAACCCGATAGATTTTGATATCATTCGCTGATACACCGTGCATTTCCAGAGATTCCAAACAACCTTTCAATAGATTGTCCGTAATAAACTCATTGAACCGGGCAACAACTATGGAAATTTTCATGCCTTTTCCATCAAGATCGCCCCGAATTTCTTTCTTACTCATACGTTTCCTCTGAAAATATCAATTTGGAGAAGCTATTCACTACTCCTTCTCTTTAGGATAGTCTTTGAGCACAAAGAAGGAGTGCAAGAATTAAATTCTTATGAGAAATCCGGAAAAAAAATCTAAAAAATATGAAATGTGTAGAAAATTTCTTTATTCATAAAAAAGAACCTGATTAGATGATGGTATGAGAAACTTTTCTGAAGTTCGGGTAGATCAAATATGAAAGTAAGATATTTCAATTATTTCGTTATCATTCTTATCTTTATTTCTACCTGTATCGGAAAGAGAGAAAAAGTTTATGTTTCTGAATTTCAGGGATTGTATGTCTATGAAGAACCCGAGCTTTCTTCCCGCATTCTCTATCGTGTCCCTTACAAAGAGCCGGTGGAGATCCTTGAAGAGAGGGAGGATAGATGGAAAAAGATTGGATACAGTGGAGTGGAGGGTTTTTCTTATTCTCCGGTTCTCAGTCAGATCCGTCCCGATCAGTATCTCTTTGTCGATAGTCTGGATGGGCTCGGAGTGTACGACAAACCTTCCAGTAGCTCCAACCTTCTGGCTCTGATCGTCCACAAAACCCGTCTTAAGGTTCTCTTCATCGATCAGGGAAACAATATGCTCAAGAAATTGTACTGGGCTTATGTAGAAGGTGAAAATCTCAAGGGATATGTGAAAATTGATTTTTTGAGTAAAGAACCGAGAACCTATTACTATTCCATAGTCAGTTCAGCCGGAGTCAATCTACGTTCCAAGCCGGGTCTGGATTCTCCTGTGATTACCGTACTTCCCATCAACCTGATCGGAGAAATTTTAGAAAAATCCAGTGAAAAAGAAAACATCAAAGGCACTAACGGATACTGGTTCCGTACCGAATACCGTGGCAAAGTGGGTTGGATATTTTCAGGATTTACCGTCACTTCCAGGGACAAAAAATATCTCGAAGACAGAGATTACATCCGAAACGAAGAGTGGTTCATGAGGTATATGGACTCGGCACTACCGGTCGAAGCCTATTCATTTGATGAGAAGGATTTAAAAGATTTTACTGTGGATACCTACGAGCGTGGAAATTTTGAAATTTTCTATATCAATTACGGAAATCCAAGGGAAGATTGTACTGTAAGCTACAATTCCCGGATCGTATTCAAAAACAAACTCACCGGAATCGCATATTCCATTCAGGGACTCTATGCCGAGACTCTCATCCATCTCGATCAGCCCTTTCCCAATACAGTCTATTCCTCCTATGAAGCCTGCAATTGCTGTTGTCCCGACAATGGAAATCTTCTCTATTTTATTATGGAAGACAAAGTGATGTTCATTCATTACAAAGAAAAGGATTCCGTTGCCATGTGTCTCTACGGAAGTGTGGAAGGAATCGAACTACAAAGAGAAAATCGATATGATTTTACGACCAAAACTATATACATGAATCTCAAATTGCCTCTTTGTGAAGTGCCAAAAGATCCAAATTTAGAAAGGGTTCCCCCCTCAGGAATCGTTCACAATCTCTTTGCCATTGTTCATTGGGATAATGAAACGATTACTATAGAAAAGTTTTATGACAAAGGAATCCCCGAGTCCTATTATGATTTATGGGACAGGGCTACGAAAAACCCTTTCGGTACTCCCCAGAAATAAGAAAGCTTTTCAAAATATCCTTTTACCATCTTTTGGGAATTTTGAGGGGGAAATCTGAAATTACAGAAATAATCCTTTCTACAAAAGCAGCTTTTGGGGTCGGGGTAGCTGTTTCTTTGAATTTTAGAGTCAGTATCAAAAAGAATTGTGCATTTAGAATTCAATCAGCAGTAAAATTACTAACTCATCTTACGCAGTATTTTATTTCTCAATTTTTTTTAGTTTAAAATCAAAATCATTTTTTGCTAATAAATCAATAAAAATATGGGTTTGGGCGATAGCCCAAGCTGCCGGCAGTCTCCCTGCAACCTCACATTTCGCTTCTTTGCATAATGTGAGTTACTAAATACAGTTATGGGAAAAACGCAATGATTTATGAGAACTTGTATAACCGGAAAAGTCTCCCGCGCTCCAAATCGGATTCGAAAAATAGGAATGGAATGGCTTTTCAGGCTGTACGCAGAATCTTTGAGGCTTTGGAAACGTTACCCAAAAGAATTAACTTATTTCATACTTTACTTTATCCCTCTAATTTTATTTTATACGATTTATAGGTTTCAGTCTAAAATTAGTGGAAATGAACAAAAATTGATCACCTGTCATGATAGGAAAAATATGATGTTAGCTGGATGGAACGATTCCTCATTCCGAGAAAAGATCAGTGAATCGTATTCTAAGAATGAATCTGTACTCAGGGTAAAATAATTGAAAGATGTAAAACTAGTAATTTATCAAACCAAAATATCAGAAGAGATAGGATCTTTATTTTCTGCTATGGGATCCTGCAATCCACCTGCATTGAATTTGGGATATTATGAATACATGTTTTCAATTGCGTATGAATGCGGAATCAGAGACATCGTGATTATGATTTCTGAGTTTGTTTATGAAACCCGACAAATCTTAGGAGATGGAAGTAAGTTTGGGATCAATTTGTTTTATAAGATCATAAAGGATCCTGTTACACTCAGAGAAGCTGTGAAAAGGATCAGCATCGACTCCACCACTTTGTTCATACCTTCAGATACTTTTCTTCATCCGGATTTTTTCCGTTATGTGAAAAAAGTCACTCAATCTGATTGGACGGATTATACTGTTTTTTCTCATTCGGATCGAAAAGATGTTTCAATCGTTTTAGTAAAAGATCTTCAGGGAAATCATATTTTCTATCATCTCTCTCAAAATGAATCGGATATAAACAGATTCAATCCCCAGAAAGTCATCAAACTCAATATCCCAATCAGAGAGTTGAATTCTCTCAATTCGATCTGGAATTGGAATTTAGAACTCATGGAGGAAAAGTGGGGAAAGATCAACTCCTCCATTCAAAAAAATAAGGATGATTTTTTTGTAGGACAGGGAGTGAGAATCTCAGCCGGAGCCAAGATCTATCCTCCGGTTGTGATCGGAAAAGACTCAGTCATAGAGGACGGGGCTGTGATCGGTCCCAATGTTGTGATTGGAGAAGGTTGTATTGTATCTGTAAATACAGAAATTACCGATTCCTATATTGCACCATTTACATTTCTCGGAGAATTCACCAGAGTATCAGAGATGTTTGTTATCAAAAAATCTTTGATCAAATACGATACCGGAGATAGGATACATGTACCCGAGGGAATCTTAATTGATGAAGTGAATCAAGTTTCGGAGGGGCATATGAATTCATTTCTTGAAAAATTTATTTCTGCCTTCTGTCTTCTTTTCTTTTTACCGATTGTCATTGTTTATATTCTTTTTAATTTCATGAAAAAGGATCTTTTTCAAAATCAAATTCTTAAAATTGCCGGAAAAGAAAGAGATCTGACCGGAAAACCTGAAGTTTACAATTTAAATACTGTTTTTATAAATTCTAAGATTCAATACATAAGTAAATATTTTCTATTTTGGAAGGTGATCAGAGGCGATATTCATCTTGTTGGGAACTCGGCTTTTTCGGATTCAGTTAGATATCCAACAGGATTGTTTACACTCTGGGAATCGGAAAATAATTCTCCGCCCGAAATCGAAGAAAGTATGATATCCGAAGAATTCTACATCAAAACCAGAACGAATTTTTTAGATTTTAAAATATTTTTGAAATCACTCTTTAGGATAAAACAATGAATGGATCTAGGTAACTCACCTAACGCAATTCGAAAGAAAGGTGAGTTGCAGTGAAGGAGTCTCTCACGGCAAATTGTGGACTTATCGTCCCCAATCCCCTATTTTTATTCGTCTATTAGTAAAATATGATTTTGAATAAAAAAATTAAAATGCTCAGAAAAAAATGCGCTGGCTGAATGAACCTTCCTATTTGAAAACATGTGAGGATGCATCTGATCCGTCAAAAGGAAAGTACTTCCTAGATAAATCCGGGTATCCCTGGGTTCTATTTTAGGAAACGATTTCAAACAAATGAAAGAGAAAAAAGAAATTACAGCCGGTTATCCCGAGTTTGCCAACCGGGTTCTTTCCGGAGGAGTGAATTTTAAAAATTGGGTATACAACAAAACTTCTGTAAATATATTTTAAAGAATACTACCTGAGACAGCTCAGGGGAGGGTGATGGAATCATTCTCCCTTTTTATTTTTTGAGCATCTCCGACTTCCAAAATGGAACCCTCTGAATCCAGAATTCGAAACCCATCTTTTTCTAATAAACGTTTCATTTTAGCTAATTGGAAATCTAATACCTTGGGACTGCGACCGGAGAAGGATTGTTTTTTTTCTATCACCTTACTATTTTCGGAATTCTAAATACCAATTCTCATAAATAATTACACTTTTTCTATTCTGGTAGGTAGCCATTTTATAGCCGATTGAGTTAACCTTTTGAAAATGACTATGAGTTGAAATTCACCTGAGTCTGTAATTCTTAAAAAGATTTTCCACCGGATGCCATAAAGACGGTCTCGTCTTTTGACTTAAATTGATTGAATTCTGAATCAAAAACCCAGCGTCTACGGTTTTGAACTTTTAGAGTGACAAAACTTAGATTGACTGCCAGTTCTCCCACCCCCATCGCTTTGTCGTCCATCTTGAAAGCCTGAGAAAATTTATTGAAACCTTTTTTCTGGTAGAACCCTGAAATACGAAACATCGAACCAATGGGAACATAGAGACCCACAAAAACTCTGGAGTTGTCCTCACCATCATAGTCCTCGTAATTGCCTTCGAGACCGATGCTGTAGACATTCAGAACTACAGTATGATAGTAACCTTTGATTTTTGAGCCATTGGATTGAATGTCAGTCACATATTCATACTTCGTGAGGGGAAAGTTATTGTCCAGATTGACCTGAAACCTTTCAATCTCATAATAACTATCAAAGTAAATCGGTATATAATTGGAGTCCATTTGTCTGAATTCGGGTTTGACGGTGAGATTCAATTGCTTTCCACCTATTTTGGCATGAATCCCGTAGTGCTTCCCCTGAGCATTGTTCAGGAATTTGATTCGATTCACATCATAGTAGGGTGTGAGTTCAAACCAGCTCAGATTGAAGATCTTGAATTCTGCATCGTATCCCTCTATACTGATTTTTTGGGTGCTGGCAGCCAGCGGGTCATTATTGCTGTCAAATTTTAAAGTTCCGGTCGAATCAAATGTGAGTTGATTGGGAGCCGCCCCATCATAGGCGACAGTGTAGCCAAGCGCTATCCGATTGAGGAAATGATCATAGCCCCATCCCGTCTTTTTGGGTTTCTCATCATCGTATTTGGCTCGGGGTGCTTCTTCTTTCCGTTCTATAAGCTTCCCATCTTTTTCTTCTATGATGGAAACTTCATCCACTTCTTCACCCACCTTTTTCCTACCCACCGCATCCAAAACATTGCCAGGCATCATTAGCTTGGGAGGGCCTCCGGTGTATAGGGAGTAGGCAGCCAGAAATATTCCGAAGGGTCTTACATAGGCTCTTGCAGAATTGACTTCTTTTCTATCGAGAACAGAATTGGTAAAGACCTGAACTCCACCCCAATCCGTATTGATGTCTGCCATAACTCCCTGTTTGTAATGGTCTACGGTCAAATTGTTTACATAACGATTGATGATGGTTCCGTGACCTATGTATCCATCAAAAAGTTTTCCGATGTAAATGGAGTAGGTGATTTCTTCCGGTTTGTAGATTCCATAGGTACCAAAATAAATATAGTTCAATATCTTTTGATAATCTAACTTGGAATCGTAGTCTCCCGGACGGAGCATACCCACACTTGAGTTTGTCATTTTGGGTTCTTTGTCCAGGAGAAGTAGGTTGAGTGGAATCTGAAAGCCTATCCCCCAATCTGTAAAATTCAGGTTGAAGGTGGGATTAACATAGAGGTAGTAGTCGGAATCGTACTTATTGATACCGAAGTCGAGACCGAGGGTATCCATCTTGGGTTTCGTATTGGCTCCCGGGGGTAGGTAGGGGGGGGAATTTACCTGAGCTGAGAGTTCCGGAGCTACCGAAAGGATCATGAAGAATAATAAATTCAGAAAATAAAGAGAGATGATTAGGAAAGGATTCTTCATTCTGAATTTCATAATATTTACTTAGACTTTTCTTTTTCTTTTCCGTTATGTTTTTTTCTTAGTTGTCAACTTTTGAACGATTCCAGTTTTTTAAATCGATTGTTCTGAATTTGAAAGAGATCTCCACTCAATCGGATCTGTTTGGCCCGAAACTGAAAGGAAGATTGTAATTTTAAAATTACTTCTTCCACCATTCGATTGGAATCCTGGCAATAATGAAATTCTTTTGGCAAAACCATAGAAATTGAAGTAACATTTGCCATTTTGAAGATTTGGTTAGAGACATCCTTGATAAATTCCCTCATTGCACCCGGTGTCGGGATTCCACTAAAAGTCACTTCGAGTTGTCTGTGATGGATGTTGGCCGATCGTTCCGCTATGAATTCTGTGGACCCATAATTATTGTACTCCCATTTCATCGGCAGCTCGGATTTGATAACGAGTTCATCTTCTGAGATGGGAATATTTTTCTTTAGAGTCTCCAAAAGTCTAGCTTCGGGAATCGGTTGAAATAAGAAACCCTTCACTCCTACCTGGGTAGCCCGGGTGATCCGGTGCTTGTCAGTTTCTTTGGTCATGAGGATGATTGGAAGATTCGTATTGATCTGTCGTATCTTTTCACAGATCGCATATACATCCATTCCCTGTAAAAATTCTACCGTGAGAAAGATATCGTATGATTTTTCCTGAATAGAGGATAGGATTTTGTTTGCGTTGGCAAAGGTTTCAGTGTGAAAATTATATAGATCGAGCTTTTGGGAAAGTCTTGTTGCTTCCTTGAGATCTGTGTCTCCGATCAATACATTGAACAATTTAACCATAATATCAATTTTTTAATGAGAACAATCTCATCGCATTCCTATAGTATATCTTCTCTAAAACTTCCGAAGGTAAGAAAATCCCATGGATCTTCCAGAATCCTTTTCGTTTGGAATTTCTTGGATAGTAATCAAAGTACTCATCATCAGTTTCTAGGAATCTGGCATAAATTTCCATCTTAGCTCTATCCGGTGGACCATCCGTTCCGAATAGAATCCTATCCTGCCATTTTAAAAAAAACTTTCTAACAGAATAAGGATGCCTTCCCAATTCATCAATTCTGGCTGCTATGTCAAGTGAAACATTCGGGTGGTTTACAAGAAGAGCCTCAGCCCGATCCAATCGATGTGCAAATTCTCCAAAGTGAAGTGCAACAAATTTTGTCTCCGGATTTTGTTGGAACATCTCTTCCCTTTCTTTCATCACAGTATCAAAGGAAATTCCGAGAGGCTCAAAAGACCATTCCGGATGTTTTAGAAGTTCCTCATATCTTTCGTTCGTTTCATCTATGGGGTAGAAAAAGGCTTCCGGATCTGCTGTATGAATGGAGACTACAATATTTCTTCTGGCACACTCTGCAAAAAGGGGAGTGAGTCTGGGGTCATTCATTTGTATCCTCTTTCCTTCTCTGTCTGTCAGGTAGAGACCGAAATTTTTCCAGAGCTTGACTCCGCGTGCACCATTTTCAAAATCCTGAATGAGGTCTTCATGCATTTTCTTGAATCCATCCTCTTCCTTTATCCGATTCCAATTGAAAGTCACAAAATGGTAAATTCTGGGATCCTTATATTCCTCTGTAAATTCTTTAAAATCCTTCCCGTGTTTGATATTCAAAGAAAAGAAATATTGGATTTTGTATTCATCAAAAAGAGCTGAAATTTCATCAGGTTTCGTTCCGAAATACTTACCCAGATGTCCGTGGGATTCTATAAATGGCACAACCGGTCCCTTAATTTCAGATCGGTGAGTTTGCAATCTGGTCTGCGGTTTGAATTCTGTGATCAAGAGAGAGTCATTGATTTTTAGTTGAAATCCAGATTTTCCAAATCCTAATAATTCAAAAAATTTTACTCTTACAAAGGCTCGATGAGAAGGATCCAGAAAGAAAATTAGAATTAGATTTAGAAAAACGGAAATTAGAAAACTGATTTTCCATTTATTTTTCATTGTTTTAGATTTGTCCTGAGGAATACTGGTTATAAATTACAACATATATCTGATAATGAAACAAACCAACAAGAAAAAGAAAAACCGGGCGAGAAATGAGGAAGAAGTCATTCAGATGGATGAGAACCTTCCCGACCAGTTGCCTATTTTACCCATCAAAAGTAGGCCTATATTTCCCGGCATCATCACTCCGATCATAGTTCCTTCCGGTAAGATCTCCATATCTCACGAAGAAGTTTATAAAAATGACAATTACATCGGACTGATTCTTGTTAAAGACGAAGAAGAGCAAAATAGCAATTCCTCCAAGAACATCTATCCTGTTGGAGTGGTAGCTAAGATCTTAAAGAAGTTAAATCTTCCCGATGGTGGAGTCAATATCCTGATCAATACTCTGCATCGATTTCGAATTCAAAAAGTTCTCTCCGAAGATCCCTATATCCTCGCCAATGTAAAGTACCCCGAAGATAGAATGGAGAATGGATCCAGGTCTGACCTGAAGGCATTGATGAGAACCCTCCTCATCTACACCAAGGATCTAGCACAAAACAACCCTCTTTTTACAGAAGAGATGAAACTCACTCTGGTCAATATGACTCAACCCGGGAAGATGGCTGATTTTGTTTGCTCTATCCTCAATCTGGAGAAAGAAGAATATCAGGATGTTCTGGAAACAGAAAGTGTCCATTTGCGTTTGGAAAAAGTCATAATCTATCTCAAGAAAGAACTCGAACTCATAGATATCCAAAAGAAGATCAACGACCAGATCAATGACAAAATGGACAAGCAACAAAGACAGTTTTTTTTGAGGGAACAACTCAAGGCCATTCAGGGGGAACTCGGTCTGGAGGAGAGGACCGAAAAGAAATATGAAGACTTACTCAAGAGACTTCAGGAGATTCCTGTATCACAGGAGATCATTCAGGAAGTTGAAAGAGAGATGGAAAAGCTGAACTATTCCGATCCCCATTCAGCAGACTACAATGTAATACGAAATTATCTGGATACAATCGAAGCTCTCCCCTGGGAACACCCTGTCGAAAAATCTATAGATATCAATAAATCTCAAAAAATCCTAGATAGGGATCACTATCGTTTGGAAGACGTCAAATCCCGAATTTTGGAATATTTGGCTGTCAAACAATTAAACACATCCAGCTCCACAACCACTATTCTCTGTCTGGTCGGACCTCCCGGAGTGGGAAAGACCTCAATTGCAAAATCCGTAGCCGAGTCTCTGGGTAGAAAGTTTTTTCGTATTTCACTTGGAGGAGTGAGGGATGAAGCTGAGATCAAAGGGCACAGAAGAACCTACATCGGTGCTCTACCCGGAAAGATCATCAATGGACTGAGGATTATGAAAGAGAGAGATCCGGTGATCCTCCTGGATGAAATCGACAAATTGAGGGTAGGTTTCTCCGGAGACCCTTCAGGTGCTCTTTTGGAGGTTCTAGATCCGGAACAAAACTCCAGCTTTCGGGATCACTACCTGGATTTACCCTTTGATCTTTCGAGGGTATTTTTCATAGCCACTGCCAATACTATAGATACCATTCCCCGTGTCCTTTTGGATCGTATGGATTTGATTCGACTTTCGGGGTACATCACCGAAGAGAAGATTGTTATATTCCAGAAATACCTCTGGAAAAAAGTGATGAACCGAAATGGTTTGACGAACAAGAAAATTGACATTTCCCGTGATACAATTGAGTATCTTATCAATTCCTATTCGAGGGAATCCGGCCTGAGAGGATTGGAGAGAACCACGGACAAACTTCTCCGAAAAATCGCTTTTGACTATGTAAGTGGAAACAAACTACCCAAATCGATCGAGAAATCATCACTGGAGTCCTATCTCGGGACACCTCATTTTATAGATGAAAGAATGATTCATCCCAATCGACCCGGTACAGCTCTCGGTCTCGCCTGGACTTCTATGGGAGGAGCCACTCTCTTTGTGGAAGCCATTCTTCTAAATTCCAAAGGCGGTCTTCAGCTCACAGGGAAGTTGGGCAAGGTAATGCATGAATCGGCAAGTATAGCCCTGAGTTATGTCCAACATCTCTACGGAGATAAAGAACTTTGGGAAAACAATCGGGTTCATCTTCATGTCCCGGATGGAGCTACTCCAAAGGACGGTCCGAGTGCGGGGATCACTATGGCCATAGCGATTTTGTCTTTAGTCTTAGATCGAACTATCAAATCCGGATTCGGAATGACAGGAGAATTGACTCTTACAGGAGAAGTTCTCCCAATCGGCGGGCTCAAAGAGAAGATAGTGGCTGCCAAGAGGGTAGGTATCAAAAACATCATCTTCCCCGAAGACAATCAGAGACATTTGAAAGAAGTTCAGGATTACGTGAAAAAAGGTATGAAATTCTATCCCGTAAAAACCTTTCAGGATGTTGTAAAAATCCTTCTCGGTGAATCTACTCTTAAAAAACTAAAATTCTAATCCCGAATCTGAAAATTTAAAAATCGCTTTGTACATTACTTTACGAATATTGATCAAAAAATTTAATATTCCTAGAGAGAAATCTTTGGTTCTTCAGGGATAACTATTGGTTTCCTAAATCAAATTGAATTAGAGGCAGATTTATGGGTGTTCCTTTTATTGATATTAAACGTTTTGAAGATGGTTTTTTACAGGAATTTGAGGCAAAAGTTGCAGATTTGGCAAAAGGAGCACGATTCATCGGAGGAGAAGAGGTTTCAGGTTTAGAGAAATCTCTCTCGGAATACAATGGAGTATCTCATACAGTTTCCTGCGCGAATGGAACTGATGCCATCCAATTGGCTCTACGTGCCTGCGGAATAGGTAGGGGATCAAAGGTTCTCGTGCCCAATTCTACCTTCTGGGCGACTTATGAAGCCATCATCAATGTGGGTGCGGATCCCTACATCGTAGACACAAACCTCACAGATCTTCAAATGGATTTTGGATTTTTCGAAAAAGCTGTGGAGGAAGTTCGCCCGGATGCAGCTATCCTTGTTCATCTCTACGGATGGGGTTCCGCAAACCTCAGTAAATTCAGAGATCTCTGTAAATCCAAAAATATTCCATTGATAGAAGATGGTGCCCAGTGCTTCGGGGTGGAGTACAGGAAGGAACCGATTTATAAAGATGCTCTTATATCCACTACCTCATTCTATCCGGCCAAAGTCCTTGGTGCGGCAGGAGATGGAGGAGCTGTATTTACTAATGACCCGGATCTCGCAGATAGAGTGAGAAAGCTTGCCAACCACGGAAGAACATCCCACTACAATCATGGATTGGTGGGCTGGAATTCTAGATTGGATACAATTCAAGCTGCTTTTTTAAATTTATCCCTTAAATTTTTTCCCGAAAGATTGAAATCGAGACGTTATTGGGCAGGTCAATACCGGGAAAAACTCGGAAATCTCGGGATCAATGTCATCCAACCACCGAATGATTTTACTGAAAACGGTTACTGCAATGTAAACCTCTTTTCAGTTGAAGAAAGACCTTCTATCGAAGAGAAATGTAAGAATGCCGGAATCGGTTTCGGAATCATCTATCCCGGTGCTATGGAGGATCAGGAAGGTGCCAAACCATTTACTAAATCTGTCTTCGGAGAGAAGAATGCACGGGATATTTCCAAAAGAGTTCTGAGCCTCCCCCTCTTTCCTTATATGACAGAAGAAGAATTCAATGAAGTCCTGAAAGTATTTCAGACCTAAACCTTTGGAAAAACTCAAAACTTTAGTCATACTCATTGGAATCTCAATTCTGGCCATTTTGACTTTTAGTCTTTCTAAAAGTTGGTTTATCTATGAAAATAGAGATAGGGGTATAGAAATCAATGAACCGGACACGAAGTCAACCGTGTCCGTTGTGAAGAAAATTGAGTATTCGGATGCACTCTCCTCTGATTCCAAGATTCTCTGGAAGAACTTTATCTACTTTCCTCATGACCTGAATAAAGAAGAATCGGACTACGGGCAGGACAATGTCCTTCATCATGCCAAAAACTTAACTTTTATCAATCTGACTACGGGGAAAATCCGGAAGGTATTTGAGAAAAAAGTCTATATTTGGGACTATTTTACAGGGGAATCTATAAAGAAATCCATTCCTTTCCCCGGATCGGAACCTATTGAGGATACGATTGATGTGGGACAAAAAGTAGTGATTCTCGCTATGACCCGGGACTCCAATGGAGATGGATTCTTGAACCAAAAGGACAATGCGGAAGTTTTTGTGTATGACCCTTCCGAAGAAAAGCTAATTTCTATACTACCGGAAGGGTACTATTTTGAAAAGTTTTTGTACAATTCCAGAAAAAATCAATTGGTTAGTATAATTAAAAAGAACCATGAACCTAAATCTCCACCCACACCGAGTGCAGTATTTTCTTATGATGTGAATTTGGAGAAAGGGATATTGATTGAGTTGGAATCTGTTAAAAAGTAATTTACTCTTGTTTTTATAAAAAAAACAAAAAATTCTACAAAAATTTTAGTAAAGATTGACAATTTTTATATACTCCTTTCATAATCGTCTCTCAGGTCTAGAGGGTTTCTTCCAAAAAATTCCTTCAGACGACCTCAAACATTCACACTTAAGGGGAGCAACAATGATCAAAAAGATCAATGCAATAGGTATAGCTTTAGCTATCTTAGGACTACTATCTCTCTCTAACCTTTCCGCAGAAGGTGGAGAAGATATGTTTAAAAATACAGGGAAGGGTAGACTGATTTTCGGTGGTCACCTATATTTTGATCCCAACGGACTGGGGGGAACAGTCATAAAAGATGGTCTCTCCGGTGGAACAAGAATCATCAGCAAGGACTTAGATAGCAATGGAACTTATGAGACTCAGGTTTTATCTAATCAGAGTGCATTCATTCCTGATAATAAATTGACTACACTTCATCACTTAACCGGTGGCGGTATCCACACAAAAGCAGGTGGTCCTATGCAGGGTGGTGGTTTGACACTCGGATATGAAAAAGATGTCGGAGAGAATTTTTTCTGGAGAGTAGGTCTCAATATATCCACCAAAATCTCAGGTGGTCACACTACTTCCTCTATCGGACCATACAAATGGTATGATGTATATTGGAATTTCAGATCAGCTGTCATTCCTGCATACTTTGGTATCAAATTGAATTTTGGTGAAAAATCTTCCTTCTATGTAGCTCCCGGTCTTCACTACTTCAGGGCTATGTGGAATGTTAAAGGATACAATGATGGGGATGCATTGGCAGCAGTTCTCGGTTCTGATCGTATGAACCAATTGCCTGTGATCGCTGATTCCGTTCGTCCGGGTGCAAGACAGGAAGACACAGTATTCTCCGCCGGTGGAGTTGGGTTTAACTACATCATCGGTGCTCATACAAAAGTTTCTGATAAAGGATTTATCTTTATGGAAGTTGAGACTCTGGTATCGGGTAATCTTACTGCAGTCGGTGCTACCAAATCTTCCGGTGGTCTAGCTGCTCTGAGTCCCTATCCTGTATATCCTGTTTCTGTAGCAGGTAACTACTATAGATTCGGATACAAATTAGAACTTTAATTCCTGTTCTAATGTTTCTTTCAAGAGGTTAGTCTGGTTCTAGCCTCTTGAATAGCGAAAGCTAACGTCTATTTTATAAAAATAACAATTCATTTTCTAAAAACTTCCTAATTTCAGTCAAACTCCCACTCTATCCAAAACTATCCTCCTTCCCGCATTCAGTAATACTTTGAAATAAAAAATACAATTTAAAGAAAAATCAGAATACAGAATTCAATTTCTTTTTAGGATTGAAATAAATTTCCCAAGAGTGAAGAAGTAGGCTGTAAAAATGAATAGTGAATTATCAGAATTTGAAAAATTAATAGAGAATCTTTTGAACCAAAGATTTCAAACAATTCTAAAAAAAACCCTGGATCTGAAAATTGAAAGCATAGAGTTTGATGAGATTGAAAAAGAAATAAATTTTATTTCTTCCGGTCGTTTGTTGTATTGTTTTGCTTTTACTGATAGCCCTGCTTCTGTAGCACTGATTCCGGATGATTTTTTGAATGAATTTCAGGAGATTTATCTGAAGTCAACCGAAAAGGAAATGCATAAGAATCTAAACTCAGAGATGGCTCAGAGTTTATTCTCTCCGATCAACAAATTGATGTACTTTTCAGGTGATAGTCATCAGATGGAAAGAATTGAAAAGAATAAACTTCTTATCGAAAGCTTTCACAATGCTACCTTTGTATCCAACTTTGACATCAGTTTGAAAGAAGAGTTCATGTGGAGGGCTTCCGAATCTACATCTTATCGATTGCGGGCAGGAAATACTTCTTTATTCTTATTGATTCGTGATGTAAATAAATACTATTTAGAAAAAGATATTTCAGAAAAAAAAGGTTATGCTGATCAATTGCAAAAAATTTGTTTCAATGTATTGCCAAAAGAAAATGTTCACCTAACTAGATTGGACGTCAAATCACCTAATGAACTGCTATTGAATAGATTCTTTCTCCACAATAGAACTAAGTGTCAGGATGTTGAAATCTATTCAAGATTTAGAAACTTTCGAACACCTATGAAAGCAGATTTGACAAATGATAGGATTCGATTTGGGTTGGAACTCACTATAGAAGGCAAACAACTTCCCATTTACTATTCAATTTTTCTTAAAGACAAGAGTAATTCTGAATTGAGGAAATCTATAAATTCTCATATTGCATGCATTTTTAAAGATCTACTTTCTTCCTGGACTAAGATGGGAATTGAAATAGAAAAGAAAGCAGCCGGTCCGATTCAAACTATGAATCTCGGTGGTTCTATTTGTATTACAGTAGAGTTGATAGAAGGTAAAAATATCATCCCCTGTGAAATTTTTTTAGCCAAGTCTACTCTTGAATTTTTGAAAACTCATCTTCTCGACGAAGATGATATCGAGTCTGCATATTTAGAGCATTCTGGAGATTTGGTCAGGTTCCTGTATTTGAACCGGTCAATACTTCGAAGAAATATTTCTACATTTTATAAGGAAGGAACCGCAGATTTTCTGGAAGCAGGAAGTCCCATCCTCTTCTATCAATTTGTAAATTTACTTACAGATAAGGACTTAAAGCTTTTGGTTCAGAATTATTTTGTATCCCGTGGTTGGAAGGTGGATGAAATCAAAAGTCTATTCTACTGCTACGTTCCTTCTGAAAATGAAAAAGATAAAACCCTGATTTTCTTTCCCGATTTCCATGATGAAAAATTCGTTAAATTCCTACCTGAATCGATGGCTGAAGAATGGAGAAACTCATCGGTTCGACCCGAATGGTCTATTCACTTAATTCCTAAGGCGATTTCAAAAGAAGAGTTCATTAAGAAAAATAACGAAGTCATGAAAAACATTTTTGAAATGAGTAAGAAAAAAATTGATTTGTCTTCAAAAGGAAAACTTGTCTTGCAAAAAGAATTTGCTTCTGTTTTAGATTCTAAATTAACAGCCAGAATAGATGAAGTCAATAGTGAAAACCTATCTATACTCGAAAAGATTCCCCTCATCCCCAAACAGTCTCTCCAGAAATACTTCTATGAATGGAATCATTTGGATTTAGCTCTGGCTATGTATGGATGGGAAGGAAAAATGGATTTGATCAAACCCCACATCAGTAAAAATTTTCTTCAATCCGTCCTGGATGATAAGAAAGCAATAGAGTCTAAGATAGAAGATATGTCACTTGATCTGGAGAAAGTAATCGAATTGAAGCAGAATCTAATTCACTATATAGTCGGGATGACAGAAGAAGAAGTTGTATAAATTCTTTAGGGAGAGATTACAATTTTGATTAAACATATTATATTTATCTATCTTATTTGTTTCATTCAGATTTCAATTTTTGCAGATGATAAATTTCGGGGGATACAAAATGAATTCATGGTATCACTCGAGACTGTCACAACCGGTATTTTTTCTCCTGTGGCTCTGGATTTTCATTCCGAAGATGGATCTATGTACATAGCCGAGCAGACGGGGAAGGTCAAAGTCTTTTCGAAAAACAAATTGAAAAAAATACCCTTCTTAAACTTATCCCGAAAAATCAAATCGGATTCTAAATTTTATTCAGAAAGAGGGCTCTTGGGATTCAGCCTTCATCCAAATTTTTCGAAAAATCGTAAATTTTATGTGAATTATAGCTCGGACATTGATTCTAAGGAAGCGGATCACAAGACAATCGTTTCAGAATTTCAAGCCAGTTTGAACAACCCCCATCGCTCTTTACTCAGATCTGAGAAAATTCTTTTGGAGATTGTCCAACCCGAGTCAAATCACAATGGAGGTACAATTCTCTTCGGACCGGATAAGTATCTTTATATAGGATCCGGTGATGGAGGTGGAAGAGGGGACAATCACGGGAATCCCGGAAACGGTCAGAATTTAAAAAACCTTCTCGGAAAAATCTTACGGATTGATGTGGACAAAGGAAATTTGTATTCGATTCCTGATGACAATCCTTTTGCGGGAGGGGGTGGTCTACCCGAAATCTATGCCTATGGTTTTAGAAATCCATGGAAATTTTCATTTGATAGAGTTTCCGGTGAACTTTTTGTCGGTGACGTAGGGCAGGAATCATTTGAAGAAATTAATTTAGTCAAGAAAGGTAAGAATTATGGTTGGAGAATCATGGAGGGCAATTCATGCTATATGCCACCCAATTGTGACCCCAAAGGATTAGAACTGCCTATCTATACATATTCCAGAGATAAAGGAATTGCCGTCATAGGTGGTTATGTATATAGAGGAAACAAAAAGTCAAAACTTTACGGAAAGTACATTTTTGCTGATTGGTCCGGAAAAGTGTATTACTTAGAAAAAAAGAAATCTACCTGGACTGCAAATGAATTGCCCGTCCTAAACCGCGATCAATTCCGATTCAAACACATAAATTCTCTGGCTGAGGATAAGACAGGAAATTTGTATCTTCTGACACAATATGATGTAAGGATAGGTTCTCCAGGAGAAGTCTTAAAAATAATTACGGACTAATTTTTAGATACAATTCTGGAGATGATTCCGGAAGTAGATTCACCTTCAACAAAAGGCAAAATTTCTACCTTACCACCATATTCGATGATGCTCTTGTATTCGGGGAGTTTTTCTTTTTGATAGTCTCCACCTTTCACATGAATATCGGGACGTATCTCATCTATGAGAGAGATCGGAGTGTCCTCATCAAATATGGTTACCGCGTCTACGAAAAACAATGATGCCAGAAGGGTAGCCCTGCTGAGTTCGTGATTGATCGGTCGCTTTTCACCTTTTAGTTTTTTGACTGAGGAATCCGAATTCAACCCGATCCATAAAAAATTTCCCAATTCTCTTGCACTCAGCAAATAATTG
This sequence comes from Leptospiraceae bacterium, assembly GCA_024233875.1. Classification (GTDB taxonomy): domain Bacteria; phylum Spirochaetota; class Leptospiria; order Leptospirales; family Leptospiraceae; genus JACKPB01. The sequence continues at coordinate 285,307 of JACKPB010000005.1, read as the reverse complement.
ATATGTCCATTGTGTAAGATATCAAAGCATCCGTTGGTAAACACTAAAGGTCGGATTACCTTTTCTTTCTTTATCTGGAGGATATTTTTTCTTTCGATTATTTTTGATTGTATTCTTGCCGGAATTTTCATTTGAATATGCCCATCATTTCCATAGATTTAATTAATTCATCTGCAGTTACAGTGGAGGCACCTAATCTTTCGACTACAATCCCCGCTCCTGCATTCGCTATAATTGCTGATTCCAGTTCGGTTAGACCAGCAGCTTTAAATAGAGTATAAATAGTTATGACGGTATCACCTGCTCCTGTTACATCGAATACTTCTCTGGCTACAGTTGGGATGTGATACAATTGATCATCGGATACTGTATAGATAGACATCCCTTTTTCTCCCCTTGTGATCATCATGGACTCAGCACCGAGAGATCCGGCAATTTCCTTGCTTGCAGATTCAATGTCTTTATCAGTTAGAAGTTTTCTGTTGAGAGCTTTCCCTGCTTCATGATGGTTTGGGGTCATAATACTGATCCCATGATAAGAGAAAAAATGACTCACCTGAGGATCGGCGGAGATAGTGATATTTTTTTGTTTCGCTAATTGAATTAAGGAATGAATGAGTGATTTGCTTAAGAAACCCTTATCGTAATCGGAAAGAATGATACCGTCAATAGACTCTATCTTAGATTGAATTTGAGAGAGAACTTGAACTTCCTCAGATTCTGAAAGTTTTTCGATCACTTCCCGATCCACCCTACAAACCTGTTGATGGGAAGCTATGATTCTGGTTTTGACTATTGTTGGTACAGAAGGGTCTTTCAATAAAAATCGATTGTCTTCCGGAATGCCTTCTTCTGCAAGTATGGATTCACAAATTTCGCCATTCTGATCGTTTCCGATACGGGCTGATAAAGTTACCTGCACTCCGAGAGATCTGAGATTTCTCACAACATTTCCTGCCCCACCGAGTGTCCGATTGGTTTCTTTGACCAGAACTACAGGTACGGGGGCTTCAGGAGAAATACGGGTCACTTCTCCCACCAGATACTCATCCAGAATTAGGTCACCCACCACTAAAATGTGAGTCCTGGACAATTTACCCAGTGCAGTGGTAAATCTAGAACGATCGATTTTCATTTTTATGGAAAGATTTTTTGACTAGAGAATAACGTCAATACAGAAAAATAAGAATGAAGGTTTCTCTTCTTTTTTTTCCTGAACAAAGAATATCTTTTTCTTTTGGTTGGGATTCAAAATGTAAAGGTAGGAAGAGTGGGAAGTTCGGAGATACAGTTTTCCCTTTTTGCCTGTGAGGGAGAACTTGGAGAACAGAGACTCAACAATACTTTGAACGCTGATCGAATGATTTCCGATAAAGCCACCGGAGCTTGCGTAACGTGTTGTTCTGCTCCCATGAGTCATCGAAAAGTTTCTACCTTCAAAAAAAGGGAAATTCTCTAAAGGATTTTCATCTTCCATGCTTTTTTTGGGAATGGAAAACGGAAAGAACTCACCTGTGAAGTACTCATTGAAATTGAGGTTAGAATAGTGTTTGAAAACTAATTTTTTGATTTCTGCTGAGGGGAAGATAACTGTTTGATTTTTCTGAAATTGCTCCCGATAAAGTAATGAATTCATCAAAAGAAAAGAAATGAATTTGGGTTCTATCGAGACTATTTCTATGGGATCATTGTAATGACCCGAGAGGAATTTTTTATCCAGAGCGTAAAAATCGTCTTCTTTCCTATTTTGTAGAATCCACTTTTCTTCCATTTGGTTCATAAATGTACTATCGGAAAAGGGTACTTCAATTATTGACTTTACCCCGGAAAAACTCAGGAGGAGGATTCCAAAAAAAATAAAAATGAAAAAAAAGAATTCTACTCCAAAGCCACCGATAGTCCAATTAACAAAATTTGACGTATGAAAAGTATTCAATTTTTCCTTGTAGGAACTCTGTTTTTTGTAGCTTTGGGTGTGGTTGGTTATTTCACAATCATCACAGAGGGAGGTCCGCTAAAAAAAGAACTACACACTATGTCGATCTTCTTTCCAAATTCTGAAGGTCTCAAGACTGGCTCAAAAGTTACAGTTCAGGGAGTTCCCTATGGATATGTTTCGAGAGTGAGATTGGTACAATTGGATTTGAATGGAGAGCCTGTTCAGGATGAGTCCAGAATTGTCAATACCAAAGTAGAAGTTGTGGTGGTGCTTCAGCAACCCCTAAGACTCTATGAGAATTATAGGATAAAAATTAGAAATGAAAGTCTCCTTTCGGGAAGGGTAATCGCAATCGATCCCGGAGATTCCAGTACCACACACCTGAAAGAACAGGAGATCAAAAAAAGAAAGATCGAAGGTGGGACGAGTGATGATCCTCTCGTCAGTCTATCTGAATTGATAGCAGAAAATCGTGCCGACATCCGGAAAACAATCTCAAACATAGCAGAAATCAGTTCTAAAATCAATTCAGGGGAGGGCACGATAGGTAAACTCATCAATAATGATGAGATTCATATGAATGTGAACACTACTCTCACAGACGCACAAATCGTTCTGCGTGAACTCAGGGAAGGTTTGGAGGACACGAGAGAGCAGGCACCCGTTACAAGCTTTATCCGTGCGGCTCTAACTGCTTTTTAATCATCCATTTTTTGAAACATTTCGGGGTTTCTATAATTTTCCTTGTATTTTTGATAATTTTTATAGGTTCTTTCGATAATCATTCTTTCGTTCTCATTGATTTCTCTTAGAATTTTAGCCGGTCTTCCCATGAGTAGCATTCCCGGAGGAATTTTCTTTCCCGGAGTGACGAGTGAACCCGCTCCAACGAAAGAATACTCTCCAATTTCCACTCCATCCATTACTGTGGAGCCCATTCCAACAAAGGAGTGATCTTTCAATACACATCCGTGTAAGGTCACAGAATGCCCGATGGAAACATTATTTCCTATGGTTACCGGAAACTCATCCCGGGCAACATGAATCAGAGTTTTGTCCTGGATATTGCACCTATCACCAATTCGAATGTAGTTCACATCTCCACGTACCAAACACTGAAACCAAATGGAAGTGTCCTCACCTATGACGACATCTCCAATGATTTCCGCACTAGGAGCTATGAAAGCAGTACTATGTATCCTGGGTTCAATTGATCTAAATCTATATAGCATAGGAGAATTATGATTTTCTTGCTTGATTTCGCAAATAAATTATTCTGACTTTAAGAAAATATGTACAGCTACAAAAGAAAAGATTCTCTTTCCGAGTCTATGCCGGGACTCCCCAAATTGATCCTCAGGGTTCTGATTTCTCTAATTCTGGCATTTGCATTTTCATTTTTTTTGAAATCCTTTGTTATCTATCCACACAGAATAACGGATTCGAGTATGTTTCCCAGTTTTAAGAAAAAAGATTTATTATTTTTTTCACCGATCATAAGAAAGCACTCGATAAATTATGGGGATGTTCTGGCTATCCGTGCACCCAATCAAAATTCTAGCTTCATCGGGAGAGTGATCGGTCTTCCCGGAGACAAACTTTCTATGAAAAGAAAAAAAATTTATAGGAATGGAAAGCCACTTACAGAAAAGGGAATTTTTCATTCAGATGAAAAAAGGAACTTTCCACCGGACTTATCCAATAGGGATAGCTTTCGGGATCTCAGCCTCAAGGAAAATGAATACTTTGTTTTGTGTGACAATCGGGATGAATGTATGGATTCTCGGGATTTCGGGTCGATAGGTCCGGAAGCTATTCAGGGAAAATTGATATGGTAAAGAGTCAAATAGAAATCAGGAGAGAGAAATGAAATTGCCGGATTCGGATAAAATTATAGACGTTATGAGACAATCAGTTGTAGATTGGCATAGAAATGAATCTCCTTCTGAAAATCCATATACGGAAGGTAGTTTTGAGTTTACTATTTATAAGAAAAACCAAATAGATACCATTCAATGGCATGTGGAAGACGAGATCAGAAGACCTGATTTGCCCGATGCCGAACTAGTTAGATACAAAAGGAAAATCGATTCTCTCAACCAGGAAAGAACAGATATCGTCGAGATCTTAGACGACTTATTTTTCAATCTCTACAAAGATACACAGCGTAGTAAAGATGCCAGAATGAATTCAGAAACACCTGCATGGCTTTTAGATCGGATGAGCATCCTCGAATTAAAGATCTACCACATGGATGAGCAAACCAAAAGAGATGATGTGGACGAGTCTCATAAGAAGACCTGTGCATCCAAGCTGGAAATTTTATTAGATCAAAGAAAGGATTTACAAAAGTGTTTTGCCGAGCTTGTCGATGATTTGAGTAAGGGATTGAAGTTCATGAAAGTATATCGTCAAATGAAGATGTACAATGACAAAAAATTGAATCCATCTCTATACAAAGCCAGTACCGAGAAATGAATTTATTAGTCTTAAGATTTTCAGCTATGGGTGATGTTGCCCTCCTTGCTCCCGCGCTGATCTCTATAATAACCAAATATCCCAATGTCCAGATCAATTTGATAACAAGGGGAAATTACGCTCCCTTTTTCTTTAACATTCCCAATGTCCATGTAACCGGAATGAATATGCGTAAGTACAGAGGACTTTCGGGAATCTATCGACTCTTCAAAGATATCATTCATCTGGGACCTTTTGATCGGGTGATCGATTTGCACGGGAGTCTACGAAGTATTCTCTTAAGTTTGATCTTTCGCTGGAAAAAAGTTCCTGTATTTGTGATTGATAAGGGTAGAAAAGAAAAGAACAACCAAATCAAACGAAAGAACAAAATTCTAGCTCCCCTCCCACATGCTGTGGATCGATATCTAAAAGTATTTGAAATAGCAGGTTTTCCTGCACCTCCCCGAAGGGGACCCTGGATCAATGTAGATTCGGATTCAAAATTTTATGCTTCAGACTTTTTTAAATCAAGAAATCTAAAAAAAGGCGCCACACTTTGGATTGGATTTGCTCCCTTTGCAGGTCACAAACTCAAAGAATGGCCTTTCTTCAAATCTGAAAACCTTGTAAAATTGATTTTAAAGGAATTCAAAGCGAATATTTTTCTTTTTGGATCTTCCTCAGAAGAGGAAAAATTAAACCAATTGGCGGATGGAGATCCGAATGTCTTCATTGTTTCGGGTGGGAAACTCGGGATACGGGGAGAATTGGGCATCATGGAAAAATTGGACCTTATGATCGGGATGGATTCTTCCAATGTTCACCTGATGGCACTATTGAAGAAACCAGTAATTGGAATTTATGGAACTACTCATCCTTACTCGGGATTTGCTCCTTACAATCAGGAAACAACAGGTGTCCTGCAGGTAGAACTCCTGTGCAGACCCTGTAGTATTTACGGAAATACAGTTTGTTATCGAAAAGATTTTGCCTGTATGAATCTGATTGATCCAACAGATGTCATTCTGAAGATCAATCAGATTGTAAACTTACCTTCTTCCTGGTGATCAACTCAAAAAGAAATTCATAAGAGTTTTCTTCTTGGGTTTGTTTTTGTAAGCCAGCATTGCTTTGTAAACATCATCCATCTTATCTATACATTTACCCAGTTCATGTTCCTGAGCGATTTCCATAGAAGCTTCTGAAAATCTTCTGTAGAGGTCTCTGTCATTCAGGATTTTCAAAGCCAATTCGGCTAGAGCTCTGGGTTGAAATGGTTCGGAATTGAAACCATTCTTACCTTCCTGAATCAACTCAGGAATTGCGAAGGATTTGACGCCTACAGCCGGCAATCCGCAAGCAATGGCTTCCAGTATCACAAGTCCCTGTGTCTCCATAGTGGAGGCAGTCATGAAAAGATCGTATTGGGGATAAATTTCATGAAGTTCTGTATTGGGAACAAATCCTGTGAAAATTACCTTATCGGAAATTTTTAACTGTTCGGCCTGAAGTTTGAGTGAGGGCAGTGCAGGTCCTTCTCCTATGATTGTTAGAGTAGCTCCCGGTTTGGATTGGAGAAGTGAGTTGAAAGCGTTGATGATCACATCACAATTTTTTTCATACGAAATACGACCCACATGCAAAATCTTTGGATTCTCAGGCAACTCCCGAATATTTCCCTTAAAGCGGGAAAGATCCATTCCATTTGAAACTACTGTGATGGGTCTATCAATATTGTATTCCTGCAATTGACTTTTTAAGAGATGGGAGGGGGAAATGATTAGGTCACATCTCTCATAGAGATTATTGCAAAGTTTAAGAAGTATTTTTTTCTGAATATTGAAGTTGTCAAATTTTTGAAATTTGAGAAGGCTCTTGAGGGTTAGAGTCTTATCAAATTTATTGATCTTCATAAAAAGTTTGTCCAATTTCAGAATACGATAGAGTGAGACGTATGTATCCTGTTCGGAAATTAGAGTGTGGTAGGTTCCCACAGAAGGAATCGCATATTTCTCGCAGGCGTTGATTCCATATTGTCCCAGGAGACCCGGTGTATGTATGTGGCAAACATCCGGTTTAAACTCTTCTATCAATTTTGTGATTTTAGCGGGATTGGGTAGCACGACTTTTATGTCAGGGTAAGAGGGTAGGTATCCACACATAAATCTCTCTATGGATACTTTATCATTCAATCTTGAAAAATCCCCCTCACCATACTCAGGGCATAAAATCAAAAATTCATAATCTTTTAGTGACAATCTTTCTGAAAAGTTTTTAATGGAGATAGTGATTCCATCAATCTTGGGTAAAAAGGTATCAGTGAAGTAAATTACTCTCATACGGGCTAATTATAGGAAAGTATTTTAGATGAATACAAAAAAATTATTTTTACTATTTTTACAAATTTCTATCATAACCTGTCCGATTTCTGTTTCCATCAGTCAGTTATTTTTAGGGTTGAGTTTTTTTACATTTCTCTCCGATTCCGAAAGACGAAAAAACTGGAAATTTTCTCCTCTGATAGGATTTGCTTTCTTACTCTTCGGATGGTACTTCCTCTCTTTTCTTTTCAATCATTCTTATCGTGATCCTATTGTTTTCTTTAATGATTTAAAAAAATCTGAGTTTAAGGACTTTCTTCTTTTCGGTGCATTTTTCATGACTGCCACCTTGGAGAAAGATGAAACCCCTGTGATTCAAAAAGCATTCGGAATCTCCCTCTTGGTTCTTATCATCTCCGGGTTTGTCTCGATTTTTAGTCTCTATCGTTTTTCCTATTTATTCAACAGCTTATTTAGAGAGGTGACCACCTGGCCCTATCAGCATCACAATGGAAGGGTTTTGGGAATAGAATTATTCTTACCTATTGGGTTTATGAATACACATTTGACTTTCGGTGGAATACTTATGTTTTTTTTCCCTTTTGCATTTTATAAATTCTTCTCGGACCTGATTAAGAAAAATTCTAACCGAATGAAATCAGGATTATTACTTCTGGTATTTATGGTCGTTTTTTTATTGAACAATGCCAGGTCGGCTATAGTTGGAACCGGGATTGCTATTCTTTTTGGATATATAGATCTATCAATTCAAAAAGAAGAATCAATAAGGTTTTTGAATAAATACATTTTTAAAGTTCTGGGTATTTTTTTTGTTTTATTAATTATTCTATCTACTATACCTACATTTCGAAAAACTATTTCACCATTTTTTGGAAATGAAAAACATACTGATTTCGGAAGAACTTTCATCTGGCACTCCAGTTTCCCACTGGTTCAAAATTCTCCTATCATCGGAATCGGTCCGGGAAATTATTCATCCGAAATAGACAGGAGTCGATTGGATCTATCCGAAAAGAACAGGGAGCATGTTTTCTTTTACGAAGTGACACAGAGGGGACATGCTCATAACGATTACTTTCACCTGGGAGTCATTTCGGGTTATCCGGGAATACTATTTTATATCGGACTTCTTTATAGTATCCTATTTTCATTTTCGAAACTAAAAGCACCTATGGAAAAAAGAGCTATGTTTTATGGGATCCTATCAATATTTCCGGCAGGACTTTTGCAGTGTTATTTTCAGGATGATGAGGTTGTGATCGTTTTTTGGTACTTATTGGGATTCTTTCAGCACTACATTTACCTCAGTTCTGAATCGGGGGAACAAGCATTACAGATATGAAGCAATTCAGCAGAAATAAATTTTTGAAGTTGGGTATAAGGTTGTCTACATTATTCCTTATTTCCTCAAAATTAGGTTCCTGTTCCAGAGTGCCTTATTCTGACAAAAATCTTAACTATCTGACCGAAGATCAATACAATAACATTCAGATTCTTACAGAGGTCTTTCTGGAAGGATTTCCTATTGATCAGATTGATCTGGGAGTGGAAATGGATAAGTTTTTTTATAAAAAAGCAGGAGGATCGGTTCAATTTGATGAAGTGATTATGGATGTTCCCGATTTATTTTCTTCACCTATATTTGGCATTCTGATTGATCGAAACCCGATACCTGTTGCCTTCATGAATTCGGAAGACAGAGTGAGTCGAATCAAACAATGGAAAAATTCAGAGAGTGAATTTTCCAGATCAATGTATAGATTTCTGAATGAGTTTACTGTCTTTCTCATCTCCGGTAGTAAAAGAATTTTAGAAATTATGGAATATAAGGTCTGATATGAAACTACCGGTTCAGAACGATAAAATCACCACTCCCGAAAAGCATGCAAAGTTGGAAGGTCTTCAATCCAGCGGTGATCTAAATATTTATAAAATCGAAGTTGATGTAGTTATCATCGGATCCGGAGCAGGTGGTTCTTTGGCTGCTTACGAGCTATCGAGGGCCGGATTCAGAGTTCTTATGTTGGAAGAAGGAAGTTATTTTCATCCGGGACATTTCAAAACTGATGAAGTGTATTCGCTTTCAAGATTTTATCGGGACTCAGGTTTTCAGATGTCAGAAAATAATTACCTTTCTGTATTTCAGGGAAAAACCCTCGGAGGTTCCACAACTGTCAATTACAAAACTATTGCATATCCAAGAAATAATATTTTTGATGATTGGGAAAAGATTTTTGGAATCTCCGGTTATCGTGAAAATGAGACTCAGGATTTAGTGGATGAGATTGAATCTTTTCTTAAATTTGAAGTACCTTCCGAAGATCTCCTGGGTCCGAATCAATCGATTCTCTTACCGGTTCTTAGAGACTTGAATCTTCCATTCTATTATTATACTGCTCTAAGTCATAAATGTCAGGGCCTCGGACGTTGTTCGTTAGGTTGTCCGATCAATGCAAAGCAGTCCATGTACATGAATTATATACCGGCAGCTCTAGATTTTGGTGCAAAAATATTTACTCAGATGAGAGTCTTAAAAATCGAGGATGGAATCAAAAAAAGAGTACTTGCAGAATTTGTTAAAGACCCACATGAGCCCCCTATTTCGGGCACAATCAATCGTATGGAAGTTTTCGCAAAAACAGTAATCGTTTCTGCAGGACCGATTGAAAGCCCCGCACTTCTCATTCGATCGGGATTGGGTAATAAATCTGTGGGAACCAATTTAAAACTCCATCCGGGGGCTACTGTAATGGGGGTCTTTGAATCTAAAATAGATATGCACAGAGGAATCCCTCAATTATTAAGAATCGATGGAGAGTCAAATTCCAAGTATTGGATAGATACCTGGAACATTCGACCTTCATCTTATTCTAGATTATTGCCCTATAATGGAATTTCCCTTTTCAACACCCTTCAAAAGTTCAGTTATTCTGCATCAGCGGTAGTTCAGGTAAGAGATGGGGTGAAGGGAAAAACACTAGGAAGAGTAGATTGGAGGAGTGGGGAAAAGAAAATATTCTATGAACTCTCACCGGAAGATGAGAAACAATTACTTATGGGAATCAGACAACTCTGTAGGATCTATTCCCATGCGGGTGCTAAGTACATTGTTTTACCTTTTTTGAACCGAACCGATCCTCTTCCCGTCAACAGTGCGGATAGTTTTGATTGGATTTTGAATGATCCTTCACACAGAAAACAATTGATTTTGAATTCGATTCATCCTCACGGATCTATTTCCTTATCATCAAATTCTTCCCTTGGAGGAGTGGATAAGAATCTGAAATTGTACGGCTTGGAGAATCTTTATGTAATGGATTCTTCTGTCTTGCCTACTTCTCTGGGGGTAGGACCTCAATTGATGACTATGATTGTTGTATTGAAATCCCTGAAAAAATTAATCAAGACCCTTAAAAAATAATTTCTTAATAGTTTTGTCAAAGGATTTTTCCTGATTCCTGAAAGAGTCTATGTAAAGAATCCTGAATGGATGTATCTCATCTCAGAGAGTACGCAGAATGTAATCTTTCTTTCTAGACCAATTCACATAAATACTTACACTCTTTCTATCACTGAATGCATTCATATTATAGCTTGTGAATACGCAAATGCTTTTGAAAATGACTCTATACCAATTCACATAAATACTTACGCTCTTTCTATTCCTGTGTGTAAGCATTTTATCGCTGATTTTTTTGGGAATACGCAAATGCTTTTGAAAATGACTATTAGTAACTCTTCATACGCAATTTTTTATTCTTTTGAATCTTTTATTTTTTATACAAAATCATATTTTACTAATAGATCAATAAAAATAAGGGTTTGGGGGCGATGAGTTTCCAATTTTCCGAAGTCTCCCCTTCCTTGTCCTCATGTTTCACAATAAGTTTAGAATGCGAGTAAGGAATAGTATCGTATTGAAAACTACAATTCAATGAAATTAATAATTAAAAAATTTTATAATAAAAATATATAAGATAAAAAAATATATATATCTTTTTTTTTATCTTATGATAGAATTGGAAAAAATTTCTTGAAGAATGAAAAGTATTTTTATGAAAATTGTCTTACACATTATTCTTAGTTTTTTGATGGTAGCTACATCTATTTTTTCTGAGGACGTAGTACAAACTGCGTACAATCAGGAGAATATTACCATTCAGGAAGGCTTTGAGTTTTTTATAGATTCCAATTTTCATAAGGATTTTAAGGAAATACACCAAGATTCTAAACTCCCATTCCAAAAATATAAAGATTTTACATTTCAATTCGGAAAACCCAATTCCAATATCTGGTTGAGATTTCGACTTCCATCTGTCGTGAATTCTTCTCTGTACTCTCTTGTTTTCAATTACCCATTTTTAAATGTCATGGAAGTTTATATTCCCATTTCAAAATCAGAAAATTCGAATCAGTATCTTATCTATTCTAGATCAGCTAGAAATAATAATTATGACTGGCTTTACAGATATCCAATTTTTGATTTACCTGAAAATTATTTAACTAATGAATATACGTATGTGTGTATACATTCTATATATACATCAGCTAATTTCTCTGTGTCTATCAATTCAAATAAGTTTATCAATAGAAGAACATGGATAGAAATGCTTATATTAGGAATAGCTGCAGGGACCCTATTTTCAATGTTACTTTATAATTTTTCAATTTTCATTTTCTTGAAAGATTATTCATATCTCTTTTATTTTCTTTATATTATAAGTATGTTGACCTTTCAGGTCATGAGAAGTAAGATTTTGGATTCTCTCGGAATCCTCCTCCCCGAAGCGACAGTCTACTGGTTCGGACTTTTTAGCCTTTGGTTTGGAATTTTATTTGGAGTGAGTTTTTTGAAAACCCGAGAGTTTCTTCCCGGTATTCATAATCTCTTTCGATTTTGTCTCTTTATAGTCGGTATTACCTTCTTACTTTTTTTCTTCCAAAAATATGCAATCGCAACCAGAATGATTTACTTCAATTCAATCTTTGCTACCTTTCTTTTGGTTTATTCATGTGTTTGGAGGATAAGACAAAAATACTCTCCCGCAAAGTATTTTCTTTCCGCATGGATTGTTTTGACTTTGTCCACACTGATGGTTGCATTTACAGATTTTGGTATATTTTTACCGAGCTTCTTCACTCATAACATTCTATTTTGGGGTGCCTCTCTTGAATCAATTCTACTTTCTATGGCATTGGCAAATAATTTAAAAACTATTCGGGAAGAGAGAGATTTTCATTATTTAAAAGAAATGGAATTTTCTAAACTTTCCATTACTGATGAACTTACAGGTCTTTTGAATAAAAGGGGATATTTTATGTACTATGAAAATCTGATCAATTATTCAAAAAATGGCAATTCCAGTTTATCATTTCTCATTTTAGATTTAGATAATTTCAAACGAATCAATGATACATACGGACATGACATCGGCGATAAGATTTTAATCAATTTGGGGAAGACTTTGAATAGTTTCATACGTCACAACGATATCGCATGTAGATTTGGAGGAGAGGAATTTGTGGTTTTGCTTCCTGATTGTGGTTTAGAATCTGCTCTGGTGATCGCGGAAAGAATTCGATCCAATTTTGAATCTATTCGGATGAATATGGGTAATGGATATTGCATTTCGTCAACAGTGAGTATAGGTATTACAGAATTTCAAGAAGAGGACAATGAAGTCAGTTTGTTTCAGAGAGCAGATTCAGCTCTTTACAAAGCAAAATCAGAAGGTAGAAATCGCATCATGATAGGCTAATATTCATAAAACTGAATATTCCTCTTAGGTAAGAGTATGAATGACAATCTCGGGTGGACAGAAAAACCGAACGTCCATTCCCGAAGAACGAACTCCCCTTGGAGTGTATCCTATCCAAATTTATTAAATTTCCATACACCGGAGTCATATTTCCGTCCTGTGGAAGTGTTAGTCATAGTCGCTATCCCACCCGGCAGGCAGATCTGACTTCCTTATTTATGACCGCAGAGATAAAGTTGTGTACCCAATCGTTCGGCTTCTTCTATCCCCTCAGGTGAGTGGACAAGTAGAAGTTTGAAGTCTTCAGGTGTAAATATTCATGGTTGACTTAGAAGAGGAATGCCCTCTTCTAAAGTATCGATGAATTTAAGTGGATAAGATTCATTCTATTCTTTTTTTAAAGAATTTTTCGGCTATCTCCATCCCATGATCAAACAATGCGACTATATCCTTTTGAACTGTAGAAGTGATTTTCACAGGGATGGATTCGGAGGGATCCATGATTTGCAATCTTACATCAGAGGGTGGATTCAAAAGAAGTGACTTGGCATCATTGTACTTCAGGTGATGCTCATTTCTTAGATAATGCCTAATATTTGAATGAAATGGGAAGGAGAAAAATGTCAAAAACTTATTCAATGGGAGGCTAAAGTACTCTCTGGAATGATTGAGGATGATTGTTATGTCTTTATAGCCAGCTTCTATCAATGCTCTTATGGGTAGGGGATCAGTTATCCCACCATCAGAATAGATAGAATTATTGAAAACGAACCTACCCTTTGTTGCCAGAGGAAGAGAAGTAGCCGCTTTTAGGATAGGCAAAATATTCTTATCATTGATCCTTATGTACTCGGGTTTGAGACTTTTTAGATTGGAAACAGTGATATAAAAAGGCGTTCTTATTTTCTTTTTTAGTTTTTTTAAATTCAATCTATATTTTCTAAAGATTAGATCATCTATGAGATACTTTTGATTTAAAATCGTGTGACCCCGGAAAAGATTCCTGATAGAAATGAATTTATGACCGTGCAATTCATGTTTCCAAATACTGGGAATGTGTCTATGGGACTGATAATTTCTTCTGTCTTCAGTGGCATAGTAGGCTAGGGAACAGGAACCGGCTGAAACTCCCAAGAGTATGTCAAAATTACTGGCTGGATAGAGCTTACACATCGCAGAGAGAACTCCACCTGCAAAGGCTCCTCTCATGCCTCCACCTTCCACCAGAAGGGCTTTGGGATTTTTCTTGGTCGTTCGGGGTATTTCCTGCATGAATACTAAATCTAATGATGTTAATTCTAGTTCTATATTTTTTTATTATGATTTTAAAAAATATTTGTGACTGAAGGACCCGATTTGTGAAAAAGAAAAGATTTGAGATTATATTTTTTTTTCCAGAACAGATTGAATGAAATAGGTAGTGGAACTCAGTTCTTTTCTCATTGATTCGAGAAATAAATTCAATTTGGCCGCCTGTTGGGTGCCCAGTAAGATTTCTTTTCCATTTTTCAATACAATTTGAAGGCCGAACTTTCCCTTTACGGTATAGGCGTAACCTTTTCTACCATATCTTACGCCATATCCTCCATATTCCGATTCAGCGGAGTATTCCCTAAGATTGTACTGATAGATCATATCCCAGGTCAACTTTTGGTAAGTTTGTTGAAATGGGAAAAATCTGAATTCGATTCCAATCGCATCAATAGTGAATGTCAGCCTGGAAAAAATCAAGAAGACTAAAAAAGCCAGATGAAACACGATGAGTCCGGAAAATAACAGAATGAGAGCGATGTCTCCTAGAGGAATTGTCCCATACTCTTCACCCTGTAGGATTTTTTTATTCATTCCGAATCCTATTCCCCCAGCAGTCAAAAGTGAAGTTACCAAAAGAATCAACCATGCCCAGGTATAATTAAACTTCTGTGATTCATAGTATTTCTTTTTGTTTAATTCCGACAACTCTCTCTCCTTTTCTCCTACCCCGATTGGATCGGGAAAAAATTCACTGATTTCTTTTTCATTCAGAAGCAATATTTGTATCGGTCAATTCACTTATTTCGATCGATATTTTTTTAATAAGAATAATTTTGAAAAATCCAGTGCTTAGAGATCCAGACCTAAATTCATTCATTTTCTAATTCGAATCCAAAAGATATCGATTGGTAATTAGACGATACCCAATCCAGGAAATTTCTTTTTGTTTGTACATTTTTGTCTGTTGAATGGCATTTATAAATCTGGACTTGACTCCTGATTTTAATTCGGTTCTTTTTAGAAAATGTTTATAGAAAAAAATAGGATCTGTTTCCTTGTATTGAGGTCCTATGGAAAGTATACCCGGACCCAAATAGAGCTTTCCTAAGAAATTCGCAAAGGAATTGATATCGTCTTTTAAAAATGAGGAGTTGTAGAGATCTGAATTGCTAATCAACCAAAATCCCTCTCTTCTGGGAAGACGACTCAAAAATATGGGTTCCATTTTCTCATAAAGCATCTTATCGAGGTTTTTAAAGAACATCCTTTCAGATGAATAATGCACCTGGGAACTTTTGTTTTTGCCTCCCGATGGGATCTCCAGTTTTTCGAGTCCATTGAGCAGTCTGGAATGTGGATCATTCGAGAAATATTTTTGAACATAATAATCCTTCTCAAAAAATGAATCCTGTGGTACAGGAGAGTTGAGAGTTAGCTCTTCCGGATCGGTCACCCAAAAGAAATTATCATTTTGTTTGTATTCAATTGGAATCTTAAATAGGAACGAGGGTAGGTAGAGGTAGGTTTTTTTTCGGTTATTGAGTCGAATGTGATCTCTAAACTTCTTTTCCAGAAATTCTTTAGTTATCGGATCCGATCCGATGATATTGATATTCTTGTAATAATTATAGATTTCATTTTTAAATTTCCTACTATTGTTCAGATCTTCTCCCGAATTTGAATTGGGATCTTTAGAAATGAAGTGACTTCCTATCGATTTTCCATTTGAAAATTCTATTCGGAACATTTCTGTCCCATAAGTAATCAAAGAGACAAAAGACTGATTTTCCGGAAGAGTACTCAATATATCCTTAGAGTAAGCCTTGAAAATTGGGAGATTTCTTACATAGAGATTCATCTGATAAAATCTCTCATTCAGTGAGGCGAGTTTGTCTCTATAAGTAGCCAGATCAAAAAAGAGTTCTGAGGAATCCATTTCAAGTGCTCTTTTTTGTAAGAGGTAGATTAAGTCGATGAGCTCTCTTTTGGTAGCCGAACTGTATCTTTCATCGCTCAGGTTTTCCAAAAATATATTCAATTTTGAGTAGTATTGAGTGGGACTAAGATCCTGAACTTCAAAATAAAATTCTAAAAACTTATTTTCGTACTTTTCATTTTCATTGAAGTTCGTTTTTAAGAAGATTGATAGTTTTCTCTGCAATACATATTCTTTTTCTTTTAGAGTTGTATCACCGATTATCCCTGAAAATTCAGCAATATATTTAGTGAGATACTCCTGTGACTCTTTCAGGTTTCCGTATCGGAAATGAGACTCTGCATAGCCCAAAATCATCAATCCTTTCATCAGAAAATTCAATTGACGATTGTTTTCTATCAAATGATTAAACAGGATATTGATTTCATTTTTTTCCTGGTAAGAAATAGATTTTGAAAAGATATAAGAAATAATAAAAAGATCTTTTAGATCGAGAAGATTGTAAACGGACTCTCCTTCCAGAGTATACTCCGGAGATAGAAGTAGGGGATTGTAGTCCTCTCCCGTTTCCAGTTTTTTCCAGATATCAAAGATTTTATGTTTGAACTCCCAAATTTGATTTTCGGATGCTCTTTTCTCCAGTCGATTCAATTCGGAGTCATATCGTTTCCAATCTTTATTCAAGAGAGCGGTATAAATATCATTTCTTGTCTCAGGCTTACTTTTCTTTCCAAAGCCGGACAATTCTTTTAGTACTTGCAATTCATAAATTCGGTCTCTTACCCTCTGGTTTTCTGTTTTGTTCCTGGAGAGTTTTTCAGCTTTTCTGTAGAAATCTTCAGACTCATCGAGATAAAAATACCTCATTAAGAAATATCCAAAATCAAGGTGAAAAAGAAAAGAGTCTTCATTCTCTGCAGGTTTAGCTTTTTCGATCATCTCAGGAATGCTTTTGTTTTTTTCTCTGATGATTTCACGATAAACTTTCAATTCTCTGTAGTATTTCTTTCTGTCCAGGCTACTGACTGTTTTTAATAATAAATATTTTGAGTAATCCAGATAATGAGAATCACAGGAGGAAAGATTATAATATGTATAGCAATATTTGAGAAGAGAATTGTATATTAGTAATTTCTTTTCAATGTTTTCTTCATATAACTTTAATAATTTTTTATAGAAATAAAATTCTTCTTTAGAATCATAATTCCTTGTTTTGATTCGAGCTTCGATAAGTTTTATTTCAAAATAAATATCAGGATTTTTGGATGAATTGACTGCATTTTCGGCTCTGTTTATCTTATCTATCGCTTCTACAAAATCACCGTCTCTTTCAAATTGAATTGCCTGATTCTTTAAATGAATAGCTAATTCTGGATTCTCTTCTGATAGAAAATTGACAGTGCCTCCTGTTTTCAGTGCAATACTTTTAAAGTCAAAATTCTTCAAATCAGTAATGGAATCGATTCCTACATCTTTAATTCCCGTAGATTTTAAAATCAAAAATAGCTTATCATACAAATCATAATCGTAATTATTTTCGGGGGCAATTATGATTCCCTGGATTTGGTGTTTGTTTTCCAGTAGGTCTTTAATCCTGATATAGCCTTTTCTGGATTCTCCAAATAGATGATTGTCTGTAACATTAAAGAGCTTTCCAATCAATAGATCTGTATCCTGAATCTCTGATTTTTCATAGTACCTACCTGTCTTTGCTTTCTCGCCTTCCAGGAGTGTAATCGCTTTGATACTGGTGAGACTTTCAGTGTCTACCTGTTGGTGACGGATACTGAAGGAAAGTTCAAGATCAGATTTTGAATTCGAAAGAAAATCCAAAAATTCTTTATTGATTAATTTCCCATGTACTACAATAAATGATGTTCCTTCGGTGGAGAGATCTAACTCTTCAATGACATTTTTTTGAAAATCCGAAAGTTCATTTTCAGAATGAAAGTATTTTGAAGTAAATTTTGATTTTTGAAAAACCGAATAAAGAATTCCTGACCCTAAAGGTGTAAAAACCAAAATTTTATTAAAATATGATTTCTTAATGCCCACTTCAAGTCTTTCTAAGTTTACTCCGAAGAGGTATTCTTTCAGGGGATCGATTTCTATAAATTCTTTCTTCTTTTGATTGTAGATTTTTACTTTTTTATTGATTTCGTGAATGATAGGTTCTGTTTCTTTTCTATTATTCATTAGGTACAAATAAGTTTTATAAAGCCCGGAAATTTCACTAAATGTATCACGGAGGTCATTATTTATTGAATATAACTTAGAATCAGAATATTGAAGATTGTGTTTCAAATAATTTTTTTCTACCAGAAGACTATTTTTAATCTCTTCAAAAAATGGAATGAATTGATATCTTTTTTCAGCAAGAGCGGTAGATTTCATAATTTCAAATATTGTTTTAATCTCAGTGTCTTTAAGACGACTCAGAAGATAGGGATCTTCTGTGTAAGGTATCCATTTTTTGTAATATGCAAGTACATCAAAATATTCACCATTCAAATAGTGGTATTGAATGTATTTTAAATATGAACGGAAAGTATCTTCCCTCGATTTCAATTCATTTGAAATTTGATTGTAATTGTCAATGGGTTGTAGTACTGATTCATCACTCTTAAGTGCATTTGTTATTTCTATTCTATTGTTTACCAGAGTCAATCGCTCGGATTTTAGAAATGGATCTTCGGGTAGAAATTCCATATCCGGTGCATACCCATTAGTATGATTGATTAAATAATTAGATAAACTAAAAAAATAAATCGCACTTGTTTCATATCCCAGTTCTCTTTGATTATTCCCCATATAGTAGTAGAGATAAGCTAAAATAGATTCATAATCCCTGTACTCTTTATTGAATTTGATTTCACAATCTTTATTTATGCCGGATATATTTTCCTTCATATTGGATGCGGGGGTGGAATGAAAGCATTCATGCAATTCGATTGATTTAAAACGAATCGTATTGTCTAACTCAGATTTCAGATATGTATGGATAGTTTCTTTGGAAATTTCTCCTTCTTCAATAATTCTAAATAATGAAAATAAGGCTCTTTTTTGAATTTTCCAGTCTTTGTTGTGAATAGAAAGTAATTCTTTATAGTGTTCATAGGATTCTTTGTATTTTCCGGATCGATAGAGAATGTTTGCTCTAAGATTTTCATCGTTATTTAGAATTCTTATTCCTACCGAGGTCTTATTCAATCTATAAGAATAGATATAATCTTTTCTTAGATCGATGAGTTTATTGATACGATTGTACTCTTCATTTTCTTCCAGAACTCCAAGTTCAATTCCGGTAGAAAATAAATATTGAAATTCGACAGGAAATTCCCCCGGAAATCTTCCCTCTCCGATGATACGTATTTTTTCGGGTAAAATAATATTCCAAAAGTCTAATCTATTTAGATAGCTACTGAATTTTGAATCATATTTGTCTTTGTATTCTCTCTGGCTCTTTTTAATGTATTTGTAGGCTTCGTTCAGATCTCCATTCTTATAATAGGAAAAAGCAAGTGCATTGAATAAATTTATATTCTTTATGTATTCTTTTTCTCGGTTTAGAGAAAGTGCTTTGGTGAGTGAAAATATTGCAAGATTGTACTCTCCGATTTCGATCTGTGAAAGACCTATTATGCTCTGAATGATTGTAAGTTTTTCTTCGACGGGTATATCATCGGCTATCCTTTCCATTTCGGAGAGGATTCGGGTAGTGCTCAGAAACTCGTTTTTGTAGTAAATGTCATAAACCTTCCGTAGTTCTCCGATAGCTTTTTCATATTCTCCTAAATAAATTAAGGATTTCGCATAATTGAAATGAAACTGAGCTTTTTGTTTATAGTTTTCAAAATGATATTCCGGATTTATTTTTTCACCAAACTTTTCTACATTTCCGTAATGGTCTCTGGCCTTACCATAATTTTTTAAGTAAAAGTAATTATTCGCCAGGTTAAGATTTAGGTCGGAAAGAGTTTTTTCATTGGAATCATTTCCGAGGAAGGTTAGGATCTGCTGATATATATCAATGTTTTCTTCAATGTGTTTTCCTGAAAAATATTTTTCATACAAAACAGAATGAACTTCACCTTCAGTGATATCTGAATCATTTTTTAAATTTTTAGAATTGTCAAGATATTGATAGAGCCAGCCGAGGAGTTGATAGGCTTCCGAGTATTCCTGATCAGCAAAAATAATCCATTTGAGTTCCTGTTCTGCAGACTTAAAATCTTTAAATATTTCCTCTTTTCTTTTTCGGGTGAGAATTTTTTTAGATCTATAATGTGTCTCATTGATCACCCCTCTCGAAATCAGGAAGTATGCATAGCCGTAAAGAGAGGCCAGATACAGTACAGGTCTTGCCCTCGGTCGACTCTGTTTGAAATGAGCATTGAGAAGAGCAATAGCATCATCCGGTGCTCCGGGTTTTCCCAGTATGGTTGAGGATTCCAGATTTCTCAGATCCAAATAATCTTTGAAATTTCTTGTGATCGGATTGTCCAGAATAAAAGTAAATACTTTAGATGTAGTCGAGACAACATTCCCTTCATTCTTATTCAAAACATTGATTCTATTGTATACTTTTAATTTTTCTTCTTCAGCCTGGGAGAGTCCATATCTCAGAATGGTATCCACCATTTGCTTTTGATAGTATACTCCATAATTTTTGTACAGAGAATCGACATAGAGATTCTTTTTTTTCAGGAGATACATGTTTTCTGTATTGTAAAAATGGTGAAAGGATGCTGCCTGAAGATTTCCTTTGCTTTCGTGCTCTCTGGCTCTGAGTTCAAAATACCTAAAATTCTTTTCCACTTCTGATTTATCTATTTCTACTTTTAATTTGGGATCATATCCCAGGAGGTAAATTTTCAACTCTTCGAAGAACTCATTTACTTTTCCCATATTTTCAAAGTTTTTGGATTTCAATAGATGCATCCGTAAGCATGTGGAATCATTTTCACAGGGCATTTTTTGAACACAGGAGGGTAAAATTTCGCAAATAGGATCAATCACCGGATTGGGTTTCATGAATTGATCGAGAAGTGCATTGCTCTGTGCAAACATCTTTCCCTCAGACAGGGCTTCTGCTTTGATGTAGCGAATCAAATCAAAGAGAACGGGTGATTTTTCATCTATCTGGTTTACTGAAAGAAGTTCGTCACAAAACCGAATGATTTCGGAAAAGTTTTTATTATTGGTAATTGAATTTCTTATATCATTGAGTGCTGTGATTCTATCTGTAACTGAAGTTTGGGGAGATTCTATGATATCAAAATAAACAAATGGAAGCCGGGGCTCTTTTCCCGGGAAACCCAATTTTCCCATTTGAATCTTTATGAAATTGGAATTGTAATAGTCCGGAATCTCATTCAATATTTTATTGTAGACCTTGAGCACATCTACTATTTTTTTCTTATTGAGATATTCATCAGCGATTAGTTCGAGTATGGATCCTTGGATTTGGGTTTCTGTAGGAGGAACTAGTGCGAGAATTTTATTGAGTTGATTTATGATACTGTCGTGTGATTTTTCCTGAATTGTGCGGGTGAAATAAGCCCGATAGATAGGTTCCTGTTTTTCTGAGAATTTTTGCAAATACTCTCTGTATCTTTCTGTCGATCGCTTTCTCTTTAATGAGTCCAACTTCAAACTATTAGTTTTAGCATCATAGATTGAAAATAATTTATCTTTAGAAAAATAGTAGTACAGCGAATCTATTGCAAGATCAAATACTTCTTCGGGTTGCAATTCATCGTATCTTTTTATTAGTTCATATTGTTCGGATATCGAATCTGTTTTCGGAATGGCACCCATCGGAGGAAGGAAATAGATATTGATCGCATTGTAGAGTGAGGCGGAGTAGAGGAGGGAACCTCCATTGAATAAAGTGAATTTTGATTCAAAGGCAGAGTAACTTTCGGGAGTAAGATAGAATTCTTTTTTTTCATTGAAATCATACCTAACAATTCTCGATATATCTCTTTCATCCAAGACCTTGTCCGAATTGGTATCTTTTCGGATACTGGAAAAGTATAGGGAGTTGCCATCAATAGATAAAGATGGACTCAAATCTATATAAGAATCATGGGTGATCCTCTCTTCTGTTCTGCTGAGCAAATCCATTCTATAGATTTCACCAAATTCGTTGTCCCGGTAAGAGAGATAAACCAAAGACCTTCCATCAAAAGAAGGAAAGGCAGCACTTCCACCTTCCCGGGTAAGAAGTTCTAAGGTTTCCGGAGACTTCAAATTCATTTTTACCAGGTTGATAGTACCCGGTGAGAGTCTATCGGATGAAAATACAATGGTTTCCCCATCCGGTAAAAATATGGGATCTGTATCTATAAATGAATCAGTCCTGTCGGGGTTTGTGAGAAATTTGACTGGTGGGGGATCATATTCTTTCCCCGATAGGCTGGAGTCAATGATTGTATCACTGTCCAATTCCATAAGAACCAGGTCACCGGAAGAATCCAACTCTTCGGAAACATAAATTAATTTTTTTCCATCCGGACTCACAGCCGGTTTGTATTCCGGAGATGGATGGTTGGTAATAGGAAGGGAAATCGAGCTTTCGAGGTCCCTTAACCAAATGTCATAATTCCCTTTGAAATTAGTCGTGTATAAGAGTATATTTTTGCTTCCGGAAACTCCTGGATATGTATTGGTTCCCTTTTTGACGGTCAGGGGTAGGGGATGCTGGGTATTGGGATTGAAATAATTTTTGGTAATACTTTTATAATCAAAATTGGCCTGATCACTTTTTTTTGACTTTCCTGTACTTATGCAATTTACCGAAAAGATACCTAAAATAAGTGAAAAAATCAAATAGCTACAGAATTTCTTGGTTCGATTGAATTTCGGTTTTCTCATTTTATCCGTTTAGAATAGATTTTCTGAATTTCCAATTCTATTCAATCTGAAAAAATGGAAATCACTAATAGTACTTTTTCATTTTTTGCGATTGAATTTAGAACAATAAAGAAAATACTATGAAAAGTAAATTAAAGATATGATTCTTGATGCTCATTAGAGTATTCTTCGGGAGGCAAAACTGCGTTCTTTTCTTTTGATATCGATTTTTTTCTCTTTTGTACTGACCGCTGACAATTCTGCAAACGATTACCTGCTTTTTAGCACTGAAAAGGGATACCTTCAGCATGTAAAGAAGGCTCTCCAGCAGGGGGCATCGGTCAACTCCAAAGACTACTTCCGTAGGACTCCACTGATGTATGCTGTGATATCCGGGAATGAAGAAATTGTGAATCTACTTTTCCTCCACGGTGCCTCAGCAAATATCAATACAAAAGATAGAGATGGAAACAGCGCATTGGATTACGCAAGAAAAATGAAATTCAAAAAGATAGAGAAAATTTTACTAGAATTTGGAGCCGCATCCCAAAAATAGTGAGTCCTCTAAGAAATAAATAAGTAACTATCCCGGGGAAAATTCAAATGATTTTTTACCTTTTCCCTGTCACAGATTTAAAATTCGGTCGATGATTAAAAAAAGGTTTGAGAGTAGCGAATGGTTGAAGCAGAGAAAAAGGTCATAGAAAAAGTACCGGGAGGTGGATACCAATTCACCCAATATGGTGAATTCTTAACGTACTACCATGCCCATCTTCAGATTTTTCAGATGTTCATCAATGAGAAACTGACGGTTCCTCAGGGAGAAAAAGACGACATCTACAAAACCCTCAAAAATTTTATGGTTCAGAATGTTAAAAAAACGGACCATTTCTTTGAAAATGTAAACACATTCGCTCAGACCCTGAAAACCAATCAACCTACTCTCACAGAATTCTTAAACCTGAACTTTATGACTGTACTCACAAAAGTGCAAAACAAACTAGAAGCTCAGGAATTAGAAAAGCTCGCCAAAAGAGATGATTTTTCAAGCATTTGTGAAGAAATCGAAGTAAAGATCGGAGAAATCTTTCCTTTTGGTTCCAGATTTATCATGAAAGACGGTCTTCTTGTCGTTGAACACATGAAAACAGGTACGATCACAAAACCTGTAGGTCTTCTGGCTGAAATGAAAGAAGAGCAGGATAAGATCGCAGCAGAACCTCCACCATCCACTCCCGGTAGAAAAAAACCGGCAACATCATTAGTTGAAGAAGATTCAGTTGAGACTCCCGGAGGAGTTTCCCAACCGGTAGCCAAAAAGGTTCAGCCTCCTCTCCAAATAGAAATATCCATTCTAAAAGAAATCGTCGATACATTTGGTGACTCCTTCACAGGAGAAAAATTAGAACTCAAAGAAGAAGAACTCCTGCCCATGCCATCAATTCCGGAAAAGGAAGCCCCCGTGAAACAAGCGGGAATTCTGGATGATATAGATGACTTAGATTTGAATGAGGAAACTTCCCAACCACCTCCTAAGGAAAAAGGTCTTCTGGATGATGTAGACGATTTGGATCTTTCTGATGATGAACCTGCTTCCTCTCCTGAACCTCAAAAAGTAGAAGTGGACGCAACAGGTATTTTGGATGATATCCTAACAAAACCACAGGTTCAGGCTCTCCCTATAGAAGAAGATGAGGATGAGGAGACTCCGGATACAGAAGAAATGGAACCGGAAGATGATTTGCTCGCCGGAATTGATGATATTGTAGTGGAGTCCAAACCGGCACCTCCCCCCCCACAACCTGTTCTTGATCCACCCAAACTCAAATTAGTTCCGGAAAAAAAGCCTATCGATCATTCCGAAAGGTTCAATTTTCAAATGTACTCGGATCTCAACAAAAAGATATTTCAATTCAAATCACAAAACGACATTCAGGGCTACAATCAATGGTTAAAGACCTTAGGTACTCTTGAAAAGTCTTATGTTTCTATCCGGACCAATCTTTCCAAAGAAATGGGTGGAATGAAAGTGGATTGGAACTCTTATTTTCAAAATATTGCATCCAAGTCTGATATAAGTGTGGATTCATTAAAGAAGCTAAGATCCCGGATTTTGCATCTGGACAAGACCAAGGCATTTTTAGATCGAAGCATTAAAGAGTTGCGAAACCAACCTCCCGAAGTGATTCAAGTATTGAAAACCGGGTGGCCTCATATATTGACAACTTTCGGTTTTGCCCCGGATTACAATTCGGTAGAATCAAAATTAAGAAATTTATTGACTAGGGTGAAATCAGATCAACCCAGAAAGGCCATCGAAAAAATTCTCTATCTGGCTATTGACAAACTCAAAAAGATACCTTATTGAGATCTAGGCTTTGATAGGATCTATGCGTTTTAAGGATTCTTTTATTACAGTAGCATCCGGAAAGTATTGATTTAAAATGGAGAGGATTTTGTAAGCCTCACTTCTGTATCCGAGTTCCAAATAGGCTATGGCTTTCAGATAGAGACATTCAGAGTGATTTTTCAGGCTTCCCGATCGTTCCAGATAGAGTAGGAATTTCTTATAATCCATTTCAAAAAAGTTCAAAACAGCCAATGCCCGATTCGTGATGTAGGAATTGGAATGGATATCATGGATAGAGAGAATTTCATTTTTCAATTGCAGAGCTAAAGATGTGTTCATAAGAAGAATGATTTCAAAAGGGGAGAGGGTATGGGCTTTCTTTTCCACTTTTAGATACTTGTACTTTTGGATGATGTCCTCAGTTTCATCGTATCCCGGAAAGCAATTCTCCTGATTTCTTTCTGATTTCCCGTATTTTTCTTTTTCTTTAGCGAACCAGGACTTCACTTCCTCAGGTGAGTATACTTTTTTCATCAGGAAAAAAGTCTTTAGTAAATTTCCGGTTTCCTTATAGGACTCGATGAATTCCTTTTTGTCTTTCAATTCGAGAACATCAAATCTTTCCTTGATGATATCAAAAACAGAATAAATATTTCGTATCCCTCTAAAGGTATCATTGAAGAGGTAAAAAAGGATTCCGAGTAAATCGGGGTTTTCACCTGTCATGACCAGGTCATACAGTCGATTTTTCTCCAGTCTGGAGATTTCTAAAAATTTGAATTTATAAAGTATGTTCTCTATTTTTTCCTCATCACCCGAAAATACGAGGTTTTGAAGGTTGTTGTCGAATATACCAACCAGAATAAAAAATATCTGGAAATGCAAGGGTAGAACATTGGCATTTTTGTATTTATTGATGATCTTAATGAGATCGGAAAGGCGATTGATCTTTAGCAGGGTATTCGTGAGCCAATCGAGAAGTTCATCATCTCTGGCAAATTGTGATTCATAAAAATCAAGAATCAATTGAATGGTAGTGCTGAATCTAGCCGGGACATTTTGCATGTCTTTTCTATCCCGAAACAAAAGGCTATTGGGACGCATACCGGTCTTGAGGTGAATGTTACCGCTCAAATCTGTGTAGATGTATTCAATAGGACGGAAGGGTTGGAGAACTTCATCGGAGAGAATTTCCCTGAGAGCTGATTTTAAAGAGAGAAGTTCTGTGTTGTCAGAATTTTGATTCCAATCGGAATCTTTCATTTCCCCGGGGATGGATCTTCCCTTAGATTTATAGGAAACTAGGGTGATTTCTTCCCAATTTGCTTGGATTGTATAATTTTCTTTCATTAAATTTGAATAACAATAGGCAATGAATTTAAGTTTGTTTTTCTGTCCTTATAAGTTATGCCAATGTTTTTGAAAATTCTTTCCCTTTTCATTTTCTCCGTTACTGTATCAGTATTTGCGGATGAGAATATTTACAACGATATAAAAACTTTAAGTTGGAAAAAAATCAATCGGAATTTTAATTCCAAAAAAAAGATTAATCGATTGGAAGCATTTGCTCTGGCGAGATACCATGAATCCTATGATTATGGGACAAGATCCAGGGCTCCGGTCTATTACTATAGCGTTTTGACAGGAAAAAAAATATCCTCTTTTCACTCCGGGATTGCTAAATCTCTTCTAAAAGAAGAATTGGATTTTGAAAGCATTCCATCCCGTTTGGCCTTCCAAAAATTGTTTCATGAAATTTCTAAAAGAAAGTATCTCTCCAAGTCCGAACAAATCGATCTATTGAGAAAATTTCCCATTCTAACCGATCCGATTTCAGTGAGTCTTTATGAGGAATTGGCTTCCCTAATGGCTAAGACAGGAAAGTATGCTGCGTATTTGAATATGTACAATAAATTCTCACAGGAAGAGAAGGAAATTCTAAATACTTCTAAAATTGCTTACTATCGAGCGTATTCCTACTGGAAGCTAAAAAAGCTAGAAAAATCAGAATCTATATATTATCAAATTCTAAAAGAACCTCATTTTGGAATGGGTAGAGAAGTCCTATTTGATTTAAAAAGTATGAAGGGAAAGAACTTTTATAAAAAATTAAATCCGGAAGAATTGGTTTATCTCATCAACCTACTTCCTAAAAATGAGCAGAGAGATTTAGTAAAAAAAGAAATTTTTTCTCCAACTGTATCACTGGAGGATCCCAAACAGGTGTATCTGGCAGCAAAATTTTTCGTGAAGCGAGCCCCATCCTCAGTATTGGGCTTTCTGCGCTCTCATAAAAAAAATCTTCCAGGGGATCTGGAGCTGGCATACATTTCAGAACAATTGATTCACTCAGGTGAGGTAAAAAAAGCTCTGGCTATTCAAAATGAATTTTTAAAATCTTCCGGAGAAGCCCTGGTATTTAAAAATTATGCAAGAATCTATCGGAAACTCAAATCCGGAGAGAATTTTTTCAATTATGTTTTGAAGTATCTTTCTCTATATCCCTATGATCTGGTTTATAATGATTATTTAATCGATTATCTGGCTGAGTCCAAGTCCAGATCTATAGTCTATGCAGGTGAAAAGTATTGGGATATGGCTTTGTCTTCGGTACCCGATCTTCCGGTAAAAGGTAGATTGATCTATTGGTATCTCAGATATCTGAAGTATTCCGGGAAAACTGAAAAATTAAATGATATGTTATCAAAGTACTATGGGTTTTGTTCGGGGTCATACTATACAGGTGTGATTGCGGAAGAATTCAAAAAAGAATTGCAGGCTCTGAGTCCACCCGCCAACCCTTTGTCCTCAAAAGAAGAATTCATTCAATACATCTCCATCAAACAAAGTACCGACTATGTAACACCCTTAAGCGGAAAGAATTTAGACTTTTTGATCTCACCCGAATCCAAAGAAATGGAAGCCAAAATCAATGAATCCCATACTCTTATCAATTCTAACCCCTGGTTGAAAACATCGGTAGAATATTTGAGAGTCGGTCAATTCAATGAAGGAATTTACAATGCGCATCGTTACTTTCATAAGGAAAACGTTGAAGAAAGATTGAAAAATCAAATTTTGGTCGGGCTCGGAGATCTTTCTAACTATACTTATCTTTCACTTTTCTATACCAGACTCTTGATGAAGATCAATCGAATTTCAGATGATATCCTATTTCTTCCTAAAGGAATTGTGGAGAGGCTCTATCCGACTCCCCATCTTGAATTGGTAAAAATAAATTCTGCTAAATTTGGAGTGGAAAAACCAATAGTGTATGCTATAATGAGACAGGAGTCATTTTTTAGGGAGAATGCAAAATCACCGGCAAATGCGAGAGGATTGATGCAGGTAATGCCTAGAACAGGAAGATTTCTTGCCAAAAGCCTGAAAGTTTCCCAATACTCTCTACATGATCCTGAAGTCTCGATTCAATTCGGAACTAAGTTTTTAGCGGATCTTTTGAAAAATTACAATAATCAATTGAGATGGGCATCGATTGCGTACAACGGTGGACCGGGTAATCTTAGGAAGTGGAAGAGAAGGCACTACAAGGGTGATTTCAACCATTTTCTCGAAGAACTACCTTCCAAAGAATCGAGAGATTATTGTCGAATTATTATATCAAACTATATCAACTATAGGAATTTGGATAGATTGAATTCTAATTGAGGTAAACTACATGAAAATTTATACGAAAACCGGCGATACAGGAATGACTTCTCTTGCCAGAGGGGGTAGGGTTGCCAAATCGGATTCAAGAGTTGAAATGTACGGAACCTGTGATGAATTGAACAGCTCTCTCGGGATTACTGTGTCTTTATTAACTCCGAATTCAGAACTCAGAGATCCATTGTACTTCATTCAAAGTCTACTTTTTGAATTGGGATCAGAACTAGCAGGCTATCTGCCTCCAGGAAGGGAAAACTCAACTTCTCTGAACGAAGAAGATATTCATTATCTGGAAAATGAAATTGATAGAATGAATGAGTCCCTTCCCGAACTCAGATCATTTATTCTTCCCGGAGGAACTCCTCCTGCCTCGCATCTCCATCTTTCCCGAACTATATGCAGACGACTCGAAAGAATTATGGTCAGGGAAAAACTTGAGAAAGGAATCGTGCACGAAATGGGAATTCGATTTATCAATCGTCTCTCTGATTATCTTTTTGTAGCTGCGCGTTACGAAAACCATTGCTCAAAAACTGAAGATGTTATTTGGAAATCCAGAAATAAATAATCCTTTAGAATCATCCCATCATCCGGGATTAAAAACACTTTTTTTTACGGAAATGTGGGAACGTTTTAGTTATTATGGTATGAGATCGCTTTTGGTTTTGTACCTAACAAAATTTTTTAAATTTACAGACGAAGATGCCGGAACTGTCTATGGAATGTACACAGCTCTGGTTTATCTTACCCCACTACTGGGAGGATGGATCGCTGATAAATATTTAGGAAATCGACGTTCAATCTATCTGGGTGGTTTTTTGATGATGCTCGGACACTTTTCCCTCGCCTTGGATGGAATTCACTTCTTTTACATCGGACTTTCTTTTTTAATCATAGGAAATGGTTTTTTTAAACCCAATATTTCTACCCTCCTGGGTAGAGCCTATGATTCTCATCCCGAAAAAAAAGATTCTGCATTCACAATTTTTTATATGGGAATCAATATCGGTGGATTTTTCGGACCACTTCTCTGCGGATATCTGGGGGAAAGCATAAATTGGCATCTGGGTTTCGGTATCGCAGGAATTGGAATGATATTCGGAATTCTCCAATTTCATCTCGGGCAAAAGCATTTCCGGGATTTGAAGCATACAATTTCGGAGAAAAGATCGGATGAAAAGGAGAGGGGAAGGGAAGGAATTTTAGTCCTTTTGCTCTTAACATTTTTTAGTATTTTCTTTTGGATTCCTTATGAACAGATGGGCTCATCGGTAAATCTCTTTACCGATAGAAATGTGGATCGTGTCATTTGGGGAACTGAAGTACCTGCTTCTGTATTTCAATCCCTAAATGCTCTTATGATTTTACTATTTGCTCCACTTCTCGCATGGCTATGGAATTACTTTGAAATCAAAAAGATACGATTGACTGTCGCTGATAAGTTTTCTATCGGACTAATTTTACTCGGAATTTCATATTTAACTCTTTATCCCGGTTCATTAAAAACTGTAAACTCAATGGGACCCCTTTTAGTATATTATATTTTTCTAACTCTTGCAGAACTTTGTGTGTCTCCTGTAGGTTTGTCTTCTGTGGGTAAATTGGCACCGGCTAATGTTCTTAGTTTTATGATGGGAGTGTGGTTCCTTTCTAATGCTGTATCTCATTATGTTTCGGGCTGGATGTCCGGTGCCTATTCCAGATGGTTTGACATCAGTGAATTCTTTCTTTTTCTCGGAATCATTGGAATTCTATGCGGATTGATTCTTTATATTCTGAAACTAACCTTCCTGAGAAAGATTCTAGATAAATTTTAATGGAAATAGATCCCGGGATTGATTAGCCTATGGAAATACTTCTTCAAAGAATCCTGAGAGTATCCTCCCGCTACCTCCTATTCATTCTACTCATACTTTTCTTTCCGGAATGTTCATCTTTACAGAGACAGGGATGTGAAGGCGATTGTCAGAATGGAAAAGGAAAGTGGTCGGATGGAAATGAATTGTATGACGGAGAATTTCAGAATGGAAGTTTTCACGGAAAGGGAAGATTGGTTTTGGATTCCGGAGATGTCTATGAGGGAGATTTCTTGAATGGAGAGTTCCATGGATGGGGAAAATTACAATTTGCTGAAGGAGACCATTACGAAGGTGAATTCAGAGAAGGGGAAATAACAGGTAGAGGAGTCTATACAATTCATAATGGAGAAATTTTCGAGGGAAATTTTTTGAATGGAAAGCCCGAAGGTGATGCGAGGGTTTTATTTCCAAATGGTGAAAAATACGAAGGGAATTTTAAAAATGGTAGGATGAACGGGGATGGATTTCTTACCCAAAAATCAGGAGAAAAGTACAATGGTAGTTTTCAGAATGGAAAGTACAACGGTAGGGGAACTCTGGAGCTTCCCAATGGCAGAAGATATTCCGGTGAGTTCAAAGAGAACCAATTCCACGGGAAAGGCACCCTGTCCTATCCGGATGGGACTGTCTACATAGGAGAATTTCAAAATGGTAAATTCTCAGGAAACGGACAATTGATCTCTCCCGGTGGGGACAAGTACACAGGATCCTTCCTGAATGGAAAATTTCACGGGAAGGGAACCTATTCCTATGCGGATGGTACCGAACTCTCCGGAACCTTTAAAGAGGGTGAGATTCAGGGAGAGAGTGAAATGAATTACATCCGTTAAAATCAATCAGTCTTTGATTCAAAATGCAGAAATCCGGGATCTAAATTTGAAAAATTTATCTCTTCTGAGATGTCCCAAACTCCTTTTCCTCTAACAGCCCGACCAATTCTCGTGATACCTTTTTCAAGGATTGCTTCAGGAGAGAGAAATAAAATTTCCAGTTCCTCTCCGGATTGGATAGCTTTTTGAATGGATATTTTTGACTTTTTCTTTTTCCAAATCGGAACCCTATCGAGATCAATGATCAGTCTCAAAGAAGATGCTTTTGCCAGTTTTAGTGAATCCTGAATCAAACCATCTGTGATGTCCATAGCAGAGGAGATTTTATATTTTCTGGCTATCCCCGGAAAGAGGTCCATTCTTGATACCGGTCGAAGATGCCTCTTCACTGCAAGAGTTTCTATTCCTGGAGAAGGGGTCTTTTTCTTTTTCAAAATTTCCAATCCCAGAACTGAGCCTCCGATTTCTCCGGTGAGATAAAGAAAATCACCTACATTTCCATTTTCCCTCAAAATTGGGGATTTGCATTTTCCCAGAATAGTCAGAGTCAAATTCGTGATTGGGGAGTGATAGGTATCTCCACCGACCAATTGAATTTTGTACTTTTTTAATAATTTTTTCAATTGACCTGAGAAAGCATTTATCCAAGTCTTTTGATTGGAGAGTTTAGAGAGACCCAGATTCAATAGACAGATTTTCGGAATTCCACCACTGGAGATGATATCAGAGACATTCACTTCGATGAGTTTTGTCGCCAGATCCCGTGGCGAACTCCACTCATGTAAAAAGTGGGTTTCTTCCGATAATGAATCCGTAGAGATAAGAAGTCCATTTCCATCAGAGTAGCAATCATCCGAAGGAAGATTTGATGAGGAGTAAAATTTTTTTATTATTTTAATTTCTTCCATTTCCTTCACTTGACAAAACTTATTCTCCTAAAATTATGACATTACTAGAGGAAACACGATTCATGCCAACTATTTCTCCCATACATAGAACTCCTTCTTTAAAAAAAGAAGAAATAACTAAGAACTGGTATATTGTCGACGCAGAAGGCAAGACTCTCGGAAGACTTTGTTCTGCAATCGCAGCTCGACTCAGAGGAAAGCACAAGCCCACATTCACTCCTAACCAGGATTGCGGAGATGCAATTATTGTTATCAATGCAGCTAAAGTAAAAGTTACAGGTAATAAATTCAATCTCAAAAGTTATCACCATCACTCTCTCTATCCCGGTGGTTTGACTACTGTTCAGTTCAAGGATCTTATTCAGTCCAATCCTGAACGAATCATTATGGAAGGTGTGAAAGGAATGCTCCCCAAATCAAAATTGGGACACAAAATGTTGACTCATTGTCGTGTCTTTGCCGGATCAGAGCACAATCTTCAAGCACAAAAACCTGTTAAATTAGAATTATAAGGATCACTATATGACAAAAGGCAAAGAAACTTGGGCAGTAGGCAGACGTAAGACTTCTGTCGCCAGAGTAAAGCTCGTAGATGGAACCGGAAAAATTACCATCAATAAAAAAGATATAAAAGAATACATCCAAACTGGAGAGGCTAAGATTGAGCAGATTCTTGCTCCTCTAGAAACAATGAAGATGAGAAACAAATACGACGTCTACTTCAACGTTAAAGGTGGTGGAGTTACCGGTCAGGTAGGAGCTTTGCGTCACGCTCTTGCTAGAGTGCTCACTAAAGCTATTTCCGATGCAAAACCAGCTTTGAAAAAAGAAGGTTTTCTTACCCGGGATTCCAGAATGGTTGAGAGAAAGAAATATGGTCTACACAAAGCCCGTAGAGGAACTCAATTCTCCAAACGTTAACCAGATTCAAAGGATTTGTTTACAGGGAGAGAGAAATACGAAAAATTATTTTCCCTCTCTCGCAAATTTCTCAAGCAAAGGGATCGATCTTCTCAGGAGGTTCGATCCTTTTTGATTTCTAAAGGCATTTCTGAAGAAGATATCGAAGAGTTCCTGAATGAATTGAAAGATATCAAGCTCATAGATGATAAGAAATTTATAGAAAATTTTCTGGATCTCAGGATTGATACAACCGGTATACTGAAACTCATTCAGGGCTTGGAAAAATTTGGGATTCTCGAGGAAACTGCCCGAGCCTATCTTTCAGAATATCGGGAGAGGGAACTGAAAGGGTTGAAGCGCATTCTGGAGAGTTCCCTTGAGAATTGTGAAGATAAAAAAGAAATAAAAAAACTTCTCAATCGTTGCCTCAATAAGGGATACGATTGGGAGGATATTCTCTCTACAATGAAAGAATTAGGTAGAGGAAGGGATATGGAGGAGTATTTAAATTTTGAAAACGGTATCTGAAATCAAAAAGCTTTATCTCGATTTTTTTGAGAAAAAACAACACAAACATGTGGCTTCATCCAGTTTGATTCCCAAAGGTGACCCGACTCTTCTCTTCACAACTGCCGGTATGGTTCAGTTCAAACCTTTCTTTGCAGGATCTGTAGAGCTACCTTACACACGGGCAGTAACGGCTCAAAAATGTCTCCGAACTACTGACTTAGAAAATGTGGGCAAGACAGAAAGGCATTGTACTTTCTTTGAAATGCTTGGAAATTTCAGCTTTGGTGATTATTTTAAAAAAGAGGCTATCGAATATGCTCTCGAATTCTCCCTGGATGTATTAAAAATTCCACTCGAGAAAATTTGGATCACCATCTATTTGGATGACGATGAAGCAGAATCCTATTGGATTCAAGCCGGGATTCCCAGGGAAAGAATTGTAAGACTGGGAAAAAAAGACAATTTCTGGGGACCTGCCGGAGATTCCGGAGCCTGTGGTCCCTGTTCTGAGTTGTATATGGATCGAGGAGAGGAGCATTCCACTCCCAAATGCGGAATAGAATCTCCCTGCCAACCGGGATGCGACTGTGATCGTTTTATGGAATATTGGAATCTTGTTTTCAATCAATTCCACCAGGACACTTCCGGAGTTCTGCATCCTCTAGCCCAGACTGGCATTGATACCGGTTCGGGATTGGAAAGAGTAGCTCTCCTTCTTCAGGGTGTAGATTCAGTTTATGATACCGATCAGCTGAAGCGAATCATTGAAAGAATTGAAGCTCTAGTGGGGATATCCTATCGGGACAACGACAAAGCTCCTTTTAGAGTTTTGACCGATCATTGTCGATCGGTTAGCTTCGCGATCGCAGATGGGATCTATCCGGATAGGACAGGTCGGGGATATGTAATACGTAGATTGATCCGTCGGGCTTCTCTCTATGCCAGAAAACTCAACCAGTTTGAACCGTTTCTTTACAAACTCGTTTCTGAGATAGTTTCTATATATCAGGAAGAATATCCGGAACTTTCAGAACAAAAAGAAAAGATAGAATCCATTTTGTATTCTGAAGAAAAGTTATTCCTGAATACCCTGGAAGTTGGTATTACGCATATGGAGGATATGATTGAAGATTGTCGATCCAAAAATCTTACCCTCTTTCCCGGAAAGTATATATTCAAACTTTATGGAACATATGGCTTTCCTGCAGAAATGACCCGGGAGATTTTAGAAGAAAAAAACCTTGTTTTTGATGAGAAAGGATTTTTAGAAGAATTTGAAAAAGATAGAGAACTATCCCGAGAGTCCTGGAAAAATAAAAAGTCATCTCTACTCAATGATCCATCGATTTCAAATTTATCTGAAACTAAGTTCATCGGCTATGAATCTCATTCAGGTGAAGCTGAAATTCAAATCGTTCTCAAAGATGGGATTTCTATTCCATCTTTAAATCCGGGGGAGAGTGGCATCCTGATTCTCGATAGCACTCCTTTTTATGGTGAATCCGGAGGTCAATTGGGTGATACAGGTTATGTTAAATCTGATGATTTTCTTTTTCAGGTGACGGATACCCAAAAAGAGAACAATATTGTACTACACATTGGGACTGTTCTGAAAGGAGCGATAGTTCCCGGTTCAAAAGTGAAAGCTGAGATAGATTCTGAAAGAAGGCGTCTTCTTACCCTACATCACTCGGGAACTCATCTTATGCATGGAGCCCTGAGAGAAATTTTAGGTTCTCATGTATCACAAAAAGCTTCTCTGGTTTCCAATGAATATCTACGATTCGATTTTTCTCACGCTTCGGCTATGACAGAAGAAGAAATGGAAAAAGTTGAGAAAAAAGTAAATCTTGCGATTCGATCTTCTGAAAAAGTATCGACCCGGGAATTGCCTATGGAAGAAGCGCGTAAGACAGGAGCCATTGCCTTTTTTGAAGACAAATATGGAGACCGCGTTCGGGTAGTTCAGATGGGGGAATTTTCTACTGAATTCTGCGGAGGGTGTCATGTGGAAGAAACTTCTTCTATAGGTTACTTTATGATCACCAAGGAATCCAGTCCGGGAGCCGGAAATCGTCGGATTGAAGCTGTTTGTGGTGAAAGAGTAATTGAGTACTTTCAGAAAGAATTTCAAGGTCTGGATGTCTTGATTTCCGAATTCAATATCAAATCCAGAGAATTGATAGGGGACACTTCCCTTTTCATAACTAGCAAGGTTCCAACTCCCGAAGAAGTTCGATCGGTATTTCAAAAAGAAGGTTCCGATTCGGTATCCAGTTTGAGATCTTTAAAAAAGAACCTGGAGTCAAATCTTTCTCTTTCTCAAAAAAGACTGATGGATTTCAAAAAAGAATTTGCGACGAGGCAATCCATAAGTCTTCAGGAAAGAATGGGAGAGATTTATGATTCAGGTCAGCCAATCAGTGATTATTATTTTATCTCTTCTGATTTTTCCGGGATGAAAAATGAAGCTCTGAAGGAACTCGGAGATACCCTAAAAAATAAAAACCAAAGTAGTGTAGTACTCTTTTTGAATAAAATGGAAAAATCTAATTCCGTGATTCTTATGGCGGGAAAAGAAGCCGTCAACAAAGGATTGAATTGCAATCTACTCTATAGAGAAATTTCCGGTCTCTTGAATGGAAAAGGAGGGGGGAAGCCCGATCTGGCTCAGGGCTCCGCTTCTAATTTAGAGAAATGGAATGATGCTGTCTTATTATTAAAAAATAAATTATCGGGAGTGTAAATCTATGGCACAGGACCCATCATTTGATATCGTATCAAAAGTTGATAAATCAGAATTGACAAATGCTATTACTCAGGCTATGTCCGAGATAGGAACAAGGTTTGATTTCAAAGGATCGAAATCAGAAATAAAACTGGAGAATGAACAGCTTGTCATACATTCTGATAATGATATTAAAATAAAACAGGTGATTGATGTTTTGATCAATAAAATGATCAAAAGAGGAATCGGCATCAAAGCTTTTAATTTTGAAGACACGAAAATTGAATCTGCAACCGGAAATACAGTTCGGATGAAAGTTAAAATTCAGGATGGGTTGGAAAAAGAGCACACAAAAGAAATTACAAAAATCATAAAAGATTCCAAATTAAAAGTGCAACCCACAATCATGGGGGAATATGTTCGGGTGACAGGAAAGAAAAAGGATGATTTGCAGGATGTTCAAAGAATGCTAAAGGACGCTAATCTATCTTTTGATTTTCACTTTACTAATTACAAAAATTAATTTTCTTCATCGCTCATTTCACGAAAACGTTCGGGGTCAATGCCTATGAGACTATGCTCAAATTGGATTTTGTCCCCGATGAAATTTTTATCCAATTTTAATTGAATATTTCTATACCAAATTTCCCCGGGGAGAACCCGGAAATAATGATTCACACAAAGACACTTGAAAGTAAATCCGAGAGCATTTTCTTCAGGGGACACATGATGGGGAGCAGCAAAAAAAATTACCTCTAAATCTGTTTTGTTTTCACTTACTAAAACTAAATCTTTCTTTTCTTCCGGAGAGATTAGAAAATCGGTCAATTCGGAATCTTTAATTATTCTTAAATCATTTTTAGATTTTACTGTTCCGGTTTCCCAGAGTACTATTTCTTTTTTGGGATCAGGGAGGTAGACCTGCATTTTGAGTGGAAAATTCTTTGATTTCCATTTCAAACCAACACGAACCTGATGACTAGGTACATTTGCCTGAGTACAATGCAGTACGAGAAATATAAAGGAAATACTAATAAACTTCATTTAAGATTTCCAGAGAATCGAAATTAAAAAATTTTTTGTAACTAAAATTGCGAATGAAAAAAGTTTCCTCAATTTTTTGGAGAGTCAGATATGCAGAAAACCTCTTTTGCTGAATGTAATCTGAATTATCATTACGTTGACATACCTTATTGTTTTTAGGATAAAAATCATATTTATTCATCGAATCAAAATTAGCGAGACCAACTAATCTGATTTCAATCCGATTTTCTTTTTTATTGCCAATTTCATAATTACCTACAGCAAACGTTGTCTTCAATGATGATTGAGTATCTCCATTGATAAGTTCTGCTCTTTGAATAAAAAATTTTCCATCGGATTGAAATCGAAAATTCCAGGAGGGAAGAATTTCGACATCCTTAGGATTTAATTTTAGATCATCATCATCATCTTCTTCTTCATCAGATTCATCATTTAAATATCTTGGTTTGATTTTATTGAATAAAATACTTTCGCTTCCGGGGTAGGCAGTGGATAGATTTCGATTTAAGATTTCCTTCATTCCGGATTTCTTAAATCCTTCTACATAAGAAGATTTGATTTCTTGAAAATAACCCGAAGAATCTATAAGAAACCAATTTCTACCATTAAAGAATCTCATTTCGGCTAATGCAAATCCATCCGATTTTAAACCTTTGTATCCTTCTTCGATATCAATTTTTAAATTTCTACCACGAAATAAAGTATTGAGTTTTATAAATTGTGGTTCTATTGTATCTTTCAGGTGGATGGTTTCACTGTATCCCCGATCTCCGATAAGAGAGAATCTTTTAATCCGTCCATTTTCATTGCACTGGCGTAGTGATCTTCTATATCCATTCCAAATAATAATTTTTTCAATTTTTTGAACTTCTGTGAATTGGATTTGAAATGAAAAACCTTCGGTTAGATTTTTTGAAACAAACGAATTTTCAAGATTGGAATCAAAAATATTCATTGTATGATAAAAAACTGATTGTGGACGAATCATGGGAGTGATGGAACCCGAAACAATCTCAGCTGGTTTTATATCATACCGAATGAGATTGGAATTGAAAAATTGAATGTCCCGAATGCAGAGATTATTTTTATTGTGAAATGAAATTCGGATGTCCTGTAAATTGATTTTTGGGTCAAAGGATATTGAAGCTTTACCTTCCTCATGAATGTCCATTAGAGTTGTTATCTCTCTATCGTTAATATCCAATTGAATAGGAAATCTAAAAGTTCCGAGGCAGGATTCCAAAAAAATTTTTTTGACTTCTATCTTATTTTCAAAATGAAGATAAAACTCTTCATCTTCCGATCCAATTTCTGAAACCCAGATTTTATTCTGAAAAATACTATAGAGAGGGGGATTCGATGAATTTAGAGTACCGGCAATCAAGAGAGAGGCTTCCGGTTTGCATGAAAATAAAAATAGTCCTAAAAAAAGAAAAACAATTTTCATTTTATTGATCAAAATAAATTAAGATAAATTTTAAAGTTCCGGGATCTTGACTGAAACTTCAGGATAAATCAAATTTTCAAGTTCTACAAATGCTTTGTGCAAATCATCATTGATGATCTTGTGATCAAAACTATCCTGAAGCTCTAATTCTTTGAGTCCATTCCGAATTCGTTTTTCTTGAATTTCTTTGTTCTCTGTTCCTCTCTTTCTGAGTCTTTCTATCCAGACTTCCTTACTGGGAGGTAAAATAAAGATTGCAGTAGCTCCGGGCAGGGATTCTTTAACTTTTCTAGCTCCCTGAACATCTATGTCCAAAATGATTTTGTGACCGTCTTCGAGATTTTTGATTATAAAATCTTTTGGAGTTCCATAATAATTGTCATGGACGAGAGCCCATTCATAAAAGAAACCTACTTCTATCAAAGACTCAAATCTACCTCTATCCACAAAATGATAGTTCATTCCATCTTTTTCACCTGATCGTTTTTCTCTGGAAGTGTAGGAGACTGAAAACAAAATATCATTGTGCTTTCGAAGCAATAAATCAATTAAAGTTGATTTCCCTCCACCGGCTACTGATGAGATTATGAATAGATTTTTCGCATTTTCAATCACGATCTTCGAGGACCTCTTCTTCTACTGGGGTCTGATTGTCTCCCGTGTCAATTCTTTTGTATAAAGATTCAGTACGTAGGCTGGAGAGGATCAGATGGTTGGAGTCTGTAATGATCAGAGACCTGGTTTTTCTACCCTGGGTGGCATCTAATAAATGACCGGAGTTTTTCGCTTCCTGGCGCAATCTTTTTCCGGCTGCAGAATCAGCCTGTAAAATACAGACTACTTTTGCGAGTAGGACGATGTTTGAAAAACCTATGTTCAGAACTCTGTAAGAAGACAATTTATATCCTTCTGTTTTTTTCGATCTTTATCGTCTCTATCAGAGAGATTTCGGGGATCGCTAATCCCAATTCTTCAGAAATTTGGGTATGAGAAAAGCCTTTTTTTAGTAAATAAACAACTTTGTCAACTTTAGGAGCCGATTCTGGCAAATCTCTCAAAGCGGCTTCTACTGAGATAGTAATTTTATCTTCCGGAGGTTCATTTTTCTCATCAGAATCTAAAAATTCTGAAAATTGACGTCTTGGAATCTGGGTTTGATTCTGAATGGTTTGTGTATCTTCAAATGGATTTCCACCTATCGATATATCGTATTTATGATTCTTTTTAGGTGGGGCATTTTGAGGAGGTCTCTCTGTCAGTAAAATTTCCCGACTTGTGATGGGATCAGGTACTCCCATAATTCCACGAAATACTTTTCCCAGGAAGGGTAAAACTCCATCATCTGATGGTTCGGTAGGTTTACTTAGGGGATTTTGTTTTGTATCTGAATTCTTTACTTTGTTAGAAGACTTTAGACTTTCTTGGGGTGATGACTTTTGTTTGGATGTGATAGGTGGTGTGGGTTCTTTTTTTAGAATTTCCACCAGCTGGGTGATCTCATCTCTTTCCTGTTTTTTCTCTTCAAATTTTTTAGTGAATCTATCTGTTTCAAGTGATTCAAGTTTTTGAAAATCTATTCCCATCGATTCAGCTTTCTGAATCAGGTTTTTTAAAATATTGATCCTCGAATCCATAAAGGAAAGATAACTTTCGGATTCCTTGTAGAAATTTAAAGTTAAGTTTTGAATTTCTTTTTTCATTTTTGTGATTTGATAATCACGAACACTATTGGTAACTTTTATTGAAATAGTAAAGTAGAGGATCACTCCAAAAACTATATTAAAAATTACTAAGGCGAGGAGTTCCACACTAATTCGAACCTCTCAAACTTAGGACTTACCTGATGATTTCTTTTTCTTATCCGAACCTTCAGACTCAGGATCTACATATGGTTTTTGTTTGATTCGATCATTTTCCAGAAAGAGAATTTTGGATTGGATTTCATTTTTACAAATAAAAGGATCAGAGTTTTTGATTGTGACCGTTACTCCTGGAAACATGGTTTTTTCAAAATAAACCTTTCCCTGCTGTGACGTCTGTTCCATATAAACCTGAAGAGTTTGGATTTCTTTGTCGTAGTCCATTATGCGTTTTTCTACTTTTTTGATACCGCTCTCCAGCTTTTTCATATGGTTCTGATGCTCTTCGGTAAATGACTCAGGGTCGGCTTCTTTTCTGGCGCGGATCGTTTTTAAACTTTTGGAAAGACTGTCGAGTTTCGCCTGAGAGTCTTTTTTCTTAAGTTCATACTCTTCGACCTGTTTCAATAATTTGGGGCTGATACCAACAATGAGATCTGTTTGAGGATTGGACTTGGAGCCTATGTTTTTAGCATGAATCATTTTTCCGGCCCGAATCTGACCACCTACAATGTAAGCTTTTTTCCCATTGCATACAATTGTCCCGCCAGCATTGACATTGGAATTCATAATCACTTCCTGGACAATTACATCCTTATCGGTGATTACATTAGCATCCTGAATGAATCGGGCTACAATATTTCCGTTGGACGAAATGATCTTAGCCTCATCTCTTCCCGTTACCCCCTGACGAATGATTACATCGCCGTCAGCTTCAATGATTGCTTTCTGAACTGTTCCGTAAATTTCAATATTTCCGGATGCTTTGATATGAAAATTATCCTCCACATTTCCCGTGACAATGATAGATCCGAGAAATGTAATATTACCGGTGCGCATACTGACGTCACCATTTACCTTGTAAACAGTTTCAACATTAACTTTTCCCTCGATAAATATAGCCTGTCCATTGACTTCAGCAGTGAGTTTTGTCTTGTCCTCAGATAGAATCGTTCCTTTTCCGGGTAGGAGTGCCATATCCACACCATCTTTTGCTTCTATGGGTTGATTGAATAAGTCACGTCCGTACTTCCCTTTTTCAGCAGGAATTTTTTCGGCAAGGAGTTGTCCCACTACAACGTTTTCAATTAGATCGAGATTTTTAAAATCCACCTTACCATTTGGATCTTCTTTGAGTTTGATGTTTCTTTCTATTCGAACATGATAAATTATCTTAGCATCATTTCCTTTTACAGGGTGATCTCCTGAGGCTACCAGG
The DNA here is from genome assembly GCA_024233875.1 of Leptospiraceae bacterium. GTDB lineage: Bacteria > Spirochaetota > Leptospiria > Leptospirales > Leptospiraceae > JACKPB01. Next base: position 243,433 of record JACKPB010000005.1, on the reverse strand, counting down.
ATGGGTTCATTGTATCGTTCATTTTCAAGCATATCCTGAATGATATCTTCTTTGATTCCATAAACTATATCTTCTTTCTTGAGTTCATAGATCACATCCTGAACTTCAAAGTCTCTTCCTCCCGCTTTGGGTGGACTCATGATTGCATAAGCTTTCATTTTGTCCTGAGATATATCCAATTTGATAGTTGCTTCCGCAAAGGGTTTGAGCTTTGCATCTCCGACTCTTACATATTCACCGGTTTTTTGTTCGACTACACTTCTGACCTTATCTTCATTGGGTAAGGGGATTCCACGAATTGAGATCTTCCTCATCACATCTTCCACACGAACCGGTTTTCCTTCTCCAACAGGTTCATGGACGGAGATGTACAATCCATGTCTGTAGTACTTCACCCTCAGGTATCCATCTATGTCTTTGGGTTTGATCAATTCTTTTAGTTCTGCTGATGCTAGTTTGCCGGAACCACCGGTTAGCTTTTGATCCAATCCTCTCAGATCATCGATGCTGTCATCGTGATTGATCTTGAAAACTCTAATGTGATAAGGTTCTTTGATAAAAAACTTTTTTTTGCCACGCTTTAAGACTTCATATTCTAAATCATAAATAGGCTTATTGAGATGTTTGGAAGCTAATTTTAGGCATTCATCTATAGAGTCACCCAATACCTCTACTTTTTCTGTAGCATTTTTTTCCAGTTCAGTTTCCTGTTCGAAAAGTAGATTTTTGAGTTTGTCCATAATTTTTAGTTTCCTATTTAAGTTTCGACTACCCCGGGTGATTATAAAAGTAAAATATGGGGAGAGATTGTTTTTACCTACTGTTTCCGGAAAGAGTTTTCCACTCTACCAGGTCCTTTTTCAATTGTTTCAGAAACTTCTTAAGTTCAATTTCAATCAGTTTTATGGATTCGGAAAGTATTTTTTCTTCATCATTCAGATTTGCTTCTAAAATTACTCCGGGTATCTTAATCCCTTCAAGGTTTGCACTGTATTGAAATTCTCCGGTTTGGGAATCATAAAGCAAAATTGTCAATCTGAGTTCTTCCCCCTGTTTCATATCAAAAAAATTACCGGAAATAAAAGGAAAGAGTACCATTTCTACACCAATTTCCTTAGAAAATTCCTTAAGTGCCGGAATGATCTCCGGGGGTAGGTTGGAATTCTGTCCGATTGAGAATCCGATTTCCTTCAAGAAATTAGGATAATGATTTTTTAATGGAGATTTTTGTATAGATGTAGTGAATGTTTCCCGATTGACGGCTATTGAACCAAAAATGAGTGCAGTTTCCCTGGATACATTTCGATTGATCAGTTCCAGGATGGGGTCATCCTGATCATCCAGTTGAGAATTTAAGTCATAGAGAGGAAAGGTAAAGACTTTTCCATCCGGATATCTGGCTTTTTCGGATTTATAGAAAGTTTGTCTATTGGTGAAGCAGGAGGATAGGAAAAGAACAAGTATTGGTAGAAGAATTTTGACCATAGAATACAGAATCTAGTACAGGAATACAGATTTCAAAAACAAAAAAAAATGAAATCAAAAAATCAGACAGTCAGTCTTCGAAAAATAGATAAGCTCTATTGTTTTTTAGAGTTAGTTTTGTGTCCAGTTTTTGGGATAGGTAGGCAATTTCTTTCAGGAAACTATCAGCTTCTTCACCTTCCAGAGGATGGATGATGTGTTGGGAATTTTGAAACTTTCCAAAAACAGGTATGACTTCACAATAAATCAAACGATTGCCTTCGAAATGGAAAATCGCCATCAAATTGTGGTTGAGATATTGATTTTTGCTTCCAAAAATGAAATTCCCCATAGAATAAAATATGACTCCATTTCCATATTTCTCAATGCCCTGAGGAATGTGTGGATGATGTCCTATAATGATTTTGAATCCGGAATCTATAAGTTTGTGAGCATCCCGGACTTGCTGGGCAGTGGGTTCCGGGCTGTATTCCACTCCCCAGTGCACGGATAGCAAGGAAACTGATTCTTCCTTAGAACCGGGAAATGTGACTAATTTTTTCAGAGAGTAGGGTGCGGCACCCGGGTTGGAGCGGGTGGCAAAGAGTCTATTTTCTCCGATGGCACTGACAGAAGTAATCTCAAGTTTCAAATCCCGTCTCTGAATTGTACGGGTAGAGTATGCAGAATCAAGATTTGCACCCGCACCTGAAAATCCTATGGACTTCTCATTCAGGATTTTCATAGTTTCTTCAAGACCTTCTTTCCCGTAGTCCATTGAATGATTGTTGGCCAAAAATACATGATCTACTTCTAAAAACTCGAGAAGCCCCAGCTCTTCCGGCTTAGCATTGAAGACATATGATTTTATTTTATCAGGTTCAAGGTTTCCGGAGGTGACCGGAGTTTCCAGGTTGACCATTCTGATGTCAGCAGTTTCAAAAAGAGATTTCAACCCCAAAATCGGTGAATAGAATCCTTTGGTTTTCATGGTTTCTCTGAGACCCCAATCAAACATCACATCTCCGGCAGCCAGAACTCTAGTTTTTCGGGGTACTTCTATGATTCCCGCAAATGTGTTGTGCAGAAAAAAGAAGATCAAGAAAAGCAGAATAGGTATTGATATTTTTTTCATAATTCAATCATAATTGTCCGGATCCGAGCTCGTTACAGCCCACTCAATCTGCTCTCTTCCGAACTCCTGAATGATTTTTAAGTTTACCCGGGTTTGCACAATTCCTGAAATCGCATTTTTATTGATTGAGTAGATATAAATCAGATTCACACCCTTCTCATCAATTCCTGAAACGCCTACAATGATATCCTTATTTTCTATATCCGGATCTTCTTTTGCAATATTGGCAAGAATGAACATAGCCTGTGTGATTTTTTCGTAAGAATTTTTCAGGCTAATAATAAATTTGGAAGTATTTCGTTTGAATGGTTCGGTTGAAGTATTTTCTATGGCATCGTTTGCGAATGTTGAATTGGGAATGATGAGTGTGTATCCATCATCCGTGATGAGTTTGGTCTGACGAAGTCCAACCTCAGCTACTTTCCCCTCAAGACCTCTCACTCTGCCCCGAAGTTTGATTTTGTCATTGATTCGAAAAGGTTGGTCTATGAATATAGTGATTCCCCCAAAGATATTGGATAATGTATTACGGGCTGCCAGAGCTATAGCTACACCTCCTATCCCCAGGCCTGCAATCAGTGCACCTACGTCATAACCTGCATTGTTCAATCCGACTATTATTCCCATAGACCAAACTATGGTTTTGAAACCCTTTCTGAGGAGGGGAAAGATCAAATCATCCAGGTCGGATTCTGTTTTCTCAGCAAATGGTAGGAGAATTTCTTTGAATATCGAATCAATGAGTCTCGAGAGGAGCCAGGAAATATTTAGAACAATGAGGACATGGAAGATTTTGGAAATCCAGGTCTCTACTGAAGGTGGAAGAGTCAGAATGTTCAACGAAACTCTGAGTCCAAAGATGGTTATGATAAAAGTCAGAGGGATGTTCAATCCATCGATAAGAATGTCATCCCATTTGGTTTCGGTCTTTTCTGTTAGTTTTTTTAAAAATCCTGAAAAAACAGTGTAGATAACCTTTCCCGATACAAAGGATAGTAAAATGAGGACAGAGGCGGATAGCCAGGTAAGTAGGGTATTCCCATAAAATGTTTTTGTTAGTATCTCAAACATAGAACCTGTCTATGGGGAATGCGAGTGAAGGGACTTGAACCCCCACACCTTGCGGCACCAGAACCTAAATCTGGCGTGTCTACCAATTTCACCACACTCGCCTAATTCCACATTATTTTTTGTTTTGTAAGGGTCAAGCTTACTAAAAGGAGAAGATTGAAATTTTTAAAAATTCCTATATTTATAAAAAATATTAGCTTTTTAAAGTGAATCCAGAAAATCGTATATTCTTTATACCTGAGAACACATTGCATGAAGGACTCGAAATACTCAATCAACCAACCGATTTTAATTTTTTCAAAGATAGGTGATTTTTCCGGTCGTATACAAAAAGATATTTCCTCTTTCAACCTACCAAAGTCACTTCTTCCCAAAGTGAGTCACATGAGTGACTATTTATCACAAAAAAAATCATTTATCTTTATTTTTCATGATCATTTTCCTGAAACATCTCCAGCTGAATTTATTCAGCAAACGAAACAGCCGGATCGAATGCCTCCCATCACTGTATTGGTTTCCAATTCCTCATATGAGGAAGGATTGAAAAATATTCGGAAATGGGGATTCGATCGATTTCTTCCTGAGAATTATTCTGAAGAGGAATTTTCCTTTTTATTGAAAGATATTTTAGAACTGCAATATCTCAGGGGACTGGAAGAAAATCTTCTGGCACATGAAGGATTTCGTGTGAGATACAACCAAAAGTTAAATCCTGAGGACGTTATCGATCATCTGGGACGATTTACTCTGAATCGTTTGTTTATCTACAATCTGGCGACTTCCCTTTCTCAGGGCTCCGGAGTTGGTACAACAGTTTCTCTTGTAGATATGATCAAAAATATCCAGGAAGAAAAAGATGGAAAGTGTATTGTGGACAAAGAGGTGATGGATCTACTCTTTGAGAACAATGAATACAGTAGAAGTCTCCTGGATGGATTGCAGAACACGGTTCGATTGATGGATATGGAGCCGAATCGCGCCAATTGCCATTCTTCTAACTTAATGAAAGATATCCCATTTTTAATCAATAGTCTCAATCCCTATATGGAAAAAAAGAACATAAAAATCAATTTTCCAAAATCAATTCCATCGGTAGACTTGAAAATTGATGAAGAAAAGATTCTCATGATTCTCGAGGAATTATTGCTCAACGCTTACAAATATGGATCTCAAGATAGTACTATAGATTTTTTAATTGAAATTTTAAAAGATAAATTCATTATAAATATAAAGAATAAATACGATAACGATGCTTATCAGGGTGTTCCAAAAGAAATGGAAAAGATTCTAATTGAGCCATTTTTTAGAAACCATCCTCCGGTGGATGAAATTATCAAAACAAATAAGTTTGGATTGGGTTTGGGATTGACTGCTGTTGATTATATTATACACAAACACAATGGAAGTTTTACAATTAAAAATATTGTCGGAGATTCAAACGATAATTATGTACTTGCTGAAATTCAATTACCGATATTTAACAATTAGAGAGGTTCCGATTTGGCTAAAAAAATTCTCATTATAGACGATTCTGCTGTATTTAGGAAGGTTTTGCATCTACAGCTCAAAAACGCCGGTTATGAAGTAAAAGAAGCCATTGATGGATTGGATGGATTCAATAAGGTCACCGGTGAAGAATTCAATCTGGTGATATGTGACGTCAATATGCCTAATTTGGATGGATTGAGTTTTGTTCAAAAAGTAAGAAGTGACGAGAAAGCCAGGTTTGTTCCGATAATCATGCTAACCACAGAATCTCAGGAAGACAAAAAAAGAAAAGGATTGGAAGCAGGTGCTAAAGCTTGGTTGGTGAAACCATTTTCCCCCGATCAACTTTTGAATGCTATCTCTAAACTGATCGTATAGTATGAGTTATACAGTAGAATTAGACGAGACCGATCAAATTTGTAATCTCAAAGTAAATGGTCGGTTAAATATTTACAATATCAAGGAATTCAAAGATATTGTATCTCCGATTATTGAAAGAGTTCCTGCATTGATTGTAGATGTATCAGAAGTTATTGAATTTGATTCATCTTTCATTCAGCTATTCATCTCCATTAAAAATTATGCATATTCACTCGGTCACATCTTTAAAATAACTTCCCACAGCAAACCGATTTTAGATCTCCTGGATATGTATGGACTGGTTGGATTTTTTGCAGACAAAGTAGTTCTTTCGGCCGCTCAGCGTTCTGAATTCAAATTGAATTATGGAACCAGTAAATTGCCCCCCAATTTGAGGTAGAGCCATGGATATGAATCTAGACGAAATCAAAGAGGTCTTCATTTCAGAATGTAGTGAAATTTTACAAAAGATGGAAACCACACTTCTCGGATTGGAAGGCGGAGCCGACCCAACAGATGATGAAATCAATGACCTATTTCGTTCCATCCATACCATCAAAGGATCTGCCGGAATCTTCGGTTCTGATTCTATCGTTAAGTTCACTCATGTGGTAGAAAGTGTTTTAGATAAAGTCAGGGACAAAGCACTACCTTTTAAAAAAGAATTGGTTGGTCTCATGATTGATTGCCGGGATCACATAACTGATCTGGTTGAATGTGCAGCCAACAATCTACCTCTCGAATCAAATTCCCTAAAAACTCAGGATCGTCTTCTCATCGCTCTCGAAGATTACTTGGGCGGAAAAGTGGCTCCTGTCCCTACTGATATCCCGGAACAGGAAGCCCCCCCTTCTCAAGAACAGACTATTTCTCCATTGCCTGAAAGCTATGCAGAGATGGAAAATGAATCTGTGGAAGGAGAAGCCTACTGGCATATTTCCTTAAGATTCGGAATCGATACGTTTAGAAATGGATTGGACCCATTTGCAATATTCAATTATCTGAACAAAGTAGGGGAAATCAAGAGCCTTATGACTCTTACTTATCGGGTTCCATTTCCGGTAGAATTGGATCCTGAAAATTGCTATCTTGGATTCGAATTTCTTTATAGCTGTGACAAAGACTATGAGTTTGTAAAGGATGCTTTTGAATTCGTTCAATACGATTGTGATATTGTTATCCTACCGGCTCAAAGAAAAGTAGAGGATTGGTTTGGATATTTTGAAAAAAGACCCGAGCCCCTCCTGAAACTAACCAGGATCCTTCTGCATCTAAAATCAATTACCCCTCAAACTCTCAAAAATATATTTGAATTCAATAGGCAAAAAAAAGGTAGAAAGAAGAAGGCATCTCCTCCGATCAAAAATGAAACACAACCTCTAGATAGTTCTATAGATTTTGAACCGGACTCTCCTGTGGAAAAGAAGGTAGAAAAAGTTGAATCCCCATCTCCTTCAAAGGAACCCTCTTCAACTCCATCCAGTCCTAAGGAAGAGCCTGAGGCAAAAGTGTTGGCCGCACCTAATTCGGAAAGCAAGACTCAGGGGCAGCCTAAGAAAGAGAATCCAAACCGAGAAAATCGAACTATAAGAATTGATTCTGCTAAATTGGATCTTCTGGTCAATTTAGTTGGAGAGCTTGTGATTTCCGGAGCCAATCTGACTCAATTGTCTTCCAAACGGAAAGACACGGAATTGATCGAATCTACATCTCACCTGAATCACCTCGTCAGTGAAATTAGGGATTCGGCCCTCAACCTCAGAATGGTACAAATTGGGGAGACCTTCAATCGTTTTCATAGGGTTGTGAGGGATATTTCCATAGAGTTGGGAAAAGATGTTCAGCTTGTCATTTCCGGTGGAGAGACAGAGTTGGACAAGACTGTAGTGGAAAAAATCAATGATCCCCTCATGCACATCATAAGAAATGCACTCGATCATGGGATAGAACCTACCCAGGAAAGAATCGACAATGGAAAACCGGCCAGGGGAAAATTATCCCTCCATGCGTTTCATGAAGCCGGAAACATTGTGATTGAAGTTTCTGATGATGGAAAGGGTTTGAATAAAGAAAAAATTTACAATAAAGCTTTGGAAAAAGGACTCATCAGCCAGGAGAGACAGCTCACCGATCAGGAGGTCATGCGTTTGATCTTTAAACCCGGATTTTCGACGGCTGAAAAAGTTACTAATCTTTCCGGGAGAGGTGTTGGGTTAGATGTTGTAGAGCGAAATATTGAGTCACTTCGGGGAAGTGTGACAATATTTTCGGAACCCAATCAGGGAACCAGTATGCAGATTCGACTTCCTCTGACTCTAGCCATAATAGATGGATTTCTTTTTAAGGTATCCCATTACTATTATGTCGTACCGCTCTATCAGGTTGTGGAGTGTGTAGAGTACAATCATGAAGTCACCTCTAAAGATGGTAAAAATTTTATCAATTTGAGGGGACATATTTTACCCTTCATCCCTCTGGCTGATATCTTTTCACACGAACCGCTTAAGGAAAAGATCAGACAAAATATTTTAGTGATCCAATACATGGGAAAGCAGGTCGGTATCCTGGTTGATTCTCTTCATGGAGAATTTCAAACTGTGATCAAACCACTCGGAAAAATCTTTCAACATCTAAAGGGAATCAGCGGAACAACAGTACTCGGTAGTGGTGAGGTGGCATTGATTTTGGATGTCCCTTTACTCTTTGAAAAAGTAATCAACGCCGAGCACCTCAAATTTTCATCAAGCCATCTAACAAAGAAATGAATTCGGGAGATAAAATTCTATGACTAAAAAGATAAAGTTGTCGGTAAGATTATTTGGAGGATTTGGATTGATTGTCCTCATGACTGTGATCATCTCTATACTTTCTTACTCATCTCTTTCTTCCTACAAAAAAAGTGTAGAGATTGTCAATCAAACAACATCAAAGAAGATTATACTTTTGCATGATATGCAAAATATCGTAAACCGTTACGGAAAAGAATTAAGGAACTTATCCATTCTCAAAGAAGAAAGAATTTCAAAGCAATCCCTTGACAACTTAATCGAATTGAGAACAACTTTAGAAAAGAACATAGAGATGATCAAAGAATTTCCGGAGTCTCCTTCAGAAAAGAAACTGAGTGATTCAATTTCCGATCTCGCCAGGGAAGCTTTTGTTTCCTGGGATACCGCTGAAAGTATAATAAAAGAAGGAAGACAGGCGGAAGCAGGGATTTTCATAGTCAACCGTCTCTCCGTAATCAATCAAAAACTCATCGATAAAATCGGACAAAAGTATTCAGATGAAATCAAAAATAGTGAAACAACTTTTAAGAGTATCTCTGACTCTATTTCCGGCTCGCTCTTTTCTATTTTATTTTTTACTTTAGTTAGCATAGTCCTTTCAGTTGTTTTGACGTCTATGATTTCAAAATCTATCATAGACCCTATCAATCTCTTGATCAATTATTTTGACAATCTCTCCAAATCTAAATTTGACAATAAGGTCGATTTGAGTTACGAAAATGAATTCGGACAGATCTTTCAATACTTCATGGTGACTCAGGATAAACTAAAAGAGACATTTGAAAATATTTCCAGAGTTAGAGTTGCTCTCGATAATGTTTCAACAAATATTATGATGGCTGACAATAATTTTAATGTTACCTATCTAAATAAATCTGTACTAAAGATGTTTCAAATAGGTGAGGCGGAAATCAAGAAGGATCTTCCCAGATTTGATTCTTCCAAGTTGCTCGGATCAAGTATTGATTCCTACCATCAAAACCCCGCTCATCAGAGATCTGTACTTTCATCATTGAGATCAGAACACAATACATCTCTCAAATTAGGAAATCGTTCTTACAATCTAAAAGCGATCCCGCTCACAAATGAAAATGGTGAGAGAACCGGTACTGTTGTCGAATGGTTGGATACAACAGATAGCGGCAAGATTGAATCGGAGAAGAATCGAATCAATAATGAGAACGTTAGAGTGAAGGTCGCTCTTGACAGTGTTTCTACAAATATCATGATCTCTGACAATGATAGAAACATTATTTTCATGAACAAAGCAGCGAAAGAAATGTTCCGAAATGCTGAATCCGATATCAAAAAACAATTTAGCTTCTTCGATTCCAATAAGCTCCTCAATGCAAACATGGATCAGTTTCACAAAAATCCCGAGCACCAAAAATCCTTACTCAAGAACTTGTCCGGAGAGTACAAATCTGAAATCACGATGGGTGGTAGGATTTTCCGTCTTACAGCAAATCCGATAGTTGGTGAAACCGGTGATCGATTGGGATCTGTTGTGGAATGGACGGATGCTACACCAATTACAAAAGTTCAAAATGAAATTCAAGAAATCATCGATTATGCCATGGCAGGTGATTTTTCTAAAAGAATCAATATCGGAGATAAGAAAGACTTTTTCAAAATGCTTTCTGAGGGAATCAATCAGATTTTAGCTAAGTCCGAAGAAGGACTCACGGAAATCAATCGAATGTTGGAAGCTCTCTCCCATGGTGATTTGAGTCAAAGAATCAACAAACCACTTACAGGTCTCTTCGATGAATTGAAAGGATATGCCAATGGCACAGTGGATAAGATCTCTGACGTGATCAATGAGGTTAGAAACAATGTAGATTCACTGGTCAATGCGGCCGAGCAGGTTTCTGCTACAGCCCAGAGCTTGAGTCAGAGTTCCAGCCAGCAAGCGGCAAGTGTAGAACAAACAAGTGCATCTCTGGAAGAAATGAATGCAAACATCAACCAAAATGCTGAGAATGCCAGACAGACCAACCAAATAGCAGCCAAAACTTCTGATGAGGCAGGTCAGGGTGGAAAATCTGTTTCGGAGACTGTGAAAGCTATGCGTCAAATCGCCGAAAAGATTGGTATCATTGAAGATATTGCATACCAAACAAATCTTCTCGCACTGAATGCAGCCATAGAAGCGGCAAGAGCCGGAGAACATGGTAAAGGATTTGCTGTTGTAGCTTCTGAGGTTAGAAAACTCGCAGAAAGAAGTCAGGTAGCGGCCAATGAAATAGGTGAACTGGCTTCGGTGAGTGTTGAAATCGCTGAAAAAGCGGGTAAGTTGATCAGTGAAATCGTTCCATCAATAAACAAAACTGCAGATTTGGTCCAGGAAATTTCCGCTTCATCCAATGAACAGGCTTCAGGAGTTTCTCAAATCAACAAAGCAGTCGCCCAACTCGATGCAGTCACACAACAAAATGCATCGTCTTCGGAAGAACTAGCATCCACTGCAGAAGAATTGAGTGGTCAGGCTGAAAACTTAAGAAGAGTGATAGACTTCTTCACTATTTCAGGTTCACGGGTCAGCTACAATGTAACCGGTGGATCGGGAAAATCAAATTTCTCAGAATCCCATTCTTCCAGCCCGAAAGTAACTGTAAAACCGGTAACTGATACAGATGATGAGTACAATAATTATGACAAATACTGAGAGGATACGATAAAATGGAAGAAAACCAATATCTCTCCTTTGTATGCGGAACTGAAGTCTTTGCGATAGAAATACTGCACATTAAGGAAATCAAAGAGTATGCAACAATTACTTCTATCCCAATGATGCCACCTTCCGTTCAGGGAGTGATCAATCTAAGGGGTAATGTCGTTCCAATCATAGACTTAAATCTTCGAATTGGGCGGGAGAAAACATCAATATCCAAACGAACATGTATAATAATTGTTGAAGTAGAGTATCAGGAAGAACGTTTGGATCTAGGATTGCTGGTAGATTCTGTGAGTGAAGTAGTTGAAATTCCTATGACAGAAATAGAAAAGGCTCCATCTTTCGGATCAAATATTCGAAATGATTTCATTAGAAGTATTGGAAAAATAGCCGGAAAATTTATAATTATTTTAGATATGGAAAAAGTATTATCAGTAGATGAACTCTCTGTTATCAATACAAATGTAGCATAGATGGATACTTATAGATTTTCAATTAAGGAAAAATGCATTCTCCGGAACATATATTAGATGTATTCTTACAACCTGGAGATTTCTTTTGGGGAGATAGTACAACAAGAATACGAACAATTTTAGGATCCTGTGTATCTATTTGTTTGTGGCACCCCAAGCTTCGGGAAGGTGGTATGTGTCATTTCATGCTTCCATCCCGTGGACATTCAGAAAAACCTATGTCCCCTTTGAACGGAAGATATGCAGACGAAGCCTGGGATATGTTTTTAAAAGAAATTAAAAAAAACAATACACGAATTCAGGACTATATGGTAAAAATCTTTGGTGGATCATCCATGTTTGCCTCTGAAGGAAATGACAAAGAAATTATAAATTCAAAAATGAATATCGGCTTAAAAAATATAGAAATATCAAGAAAAATAGTAGAAAAATATAAGCTAAACGTTGTATCACAAAATTTAGGTGGAAATAAATCCAGACGGATTCATTTCGAAGTTTGGAGTGGCAATGTTTGGTTGAAGAGACAAGAGGTCTAGTTGGGAATATGAAAAAGATAAATGTTGTTGTGGTGGATGATTCGGCTCTTGTAAGGCAAGTACTAACTGAGATAATCAAGTCGGATATGGAATTGAACTTACTTTATACAGCTTCTGATCCGATCTTTGCTTTTGATAAAATGAAATCTCAATGGCCTGATGTGATCATTCTGGATGTTGAAATGCCCAGAATGGATGGGATCACTTTTTTAAAGAAAATAATGGCTGAAAAACCTACTCCTATCATCATATGTTCCACCTTAACCATTGAAAATTCTGAGACTACCATGCAGGCACTTTCTTCCGGAGCTGTTGAGATCATAACAAAACCTCAGGTAGGTCTCAAAAACTTTTTGACCGATTCAGCCAATCGACTCCTGGATGCGGTCAAAGCAGCCTCCCGAAGTAATTTGAGTCAGGTTGCCAAGATTTCATCTGCAAATGCCAGTAGATCCAAACCTCTTTCGGAAGACATTCTGAAGATCAAAGCGAGTTCCAGCCTCTCTCCTCTTACGACTACAGATAAAATTGTAGCCATAGGAACATCTACCGGAGGAACGATTGCTCTTGAATTCATCCTCACAAAATTGGAACCAAATTGTCCGGGAATAGTCATAGTTCAGCACATGCCGGAGAAATTTACCAAGGCCTTTGCGGATAGACTCAATTCAATTTCAAAAATTGAAATTAAGGAAGCCCAAAGTGGAGATAGAGTCACTCCGGGTAGAGCTCTAATCGCTCCAGGAAATTTCCATATGGCATTGAAACGAAGTGGTGCTCAGTACTTTGTAGATATTCAGGATGGTCCTCTGGTTAGCCGACATAGACCTTCTGTGGATGTACTATTTCGTTCTGTAGCAAAAAACGCCGGAAGAAATGCTTTGGGTATCATTATGACTGGCATGGGAGATGACGGTGCGTCCGGGATGAAAGACATGCATGACAATGGAATTTTTACCTATGCTCAAAATGAGGAAAGTTGTGTAGTTTTTGGAATGCCAAAAGAAGCGATCAAAAGGGGAGGTGTAGACAGGGTTGTAGACCTGAATGAGATCCCTAATATTGTTCAGAACTATATTACTGCATGATTCATGGATCTTTCTGAATTTGAAAAAGAAGCTTTACAAAGACCCCCTGCATCCACATTTTTTTTGATTGTTTCTTTCAATCATGTAGAGGTTTTTTTTCAAGCAAAGAGTTCTGCACAGAGGATGTTTTCTAAAGTTTATCTTGAAAGCAATACTATGCCTAAATGGACTCCGGACATTTCAGAAAGATATACATCCAGGATCGGTGAGGTAACGAAAATCTTAGCATTCAAGCGAAGAATCCATAGAGAAGAGCTGCCAGATTTAAAAAAAAAATGTATAGATCTGCAAATAAAATTAAAAAAAAAAGATAGCTCGGTACGATTGATTCCGGGATATCTCTCTCCCCATAATGTTGTTCTATCATCCACATCTGATGATTTTCATCGTATCTATCTATTTCATGGAGTTTATGCAGAAGTTGTCTACAAGTATGAGAAACTTCAATTGCAATGTTTGGACACTACTCCTGAATTTTTTTACTCTAAAGAAGTAGGTTTCTTCTTTTCTGCTCTGAGGGACTATCATATCAATACAAGAGACAAAAAATGAGAACAATTTTTATCTTTCTTTTGATCATCTTCTACAATTGTAGCCCGGGAGATCTTTATATCAATAAGATAGAAAATTGTGAATTGTTTCAATCGAATGGAAGCTGTAAAGAAAAACTCCTTTCAAACCACACTTACAAATTGGCTATTTCAAAAGAGAAAATTTTGAATATGACCTGGAAAGATTTTGGAAACCACCTATACTTTCAATCTAAAAATACTCCGGGTATACTTCTGCATTTCAATCGCCGGCTGAACGAGAAAGAGAAAGAAACACTCAGTTCAAGTTTTCATGCAGTATATAGAATAGGGGATTACGAAAATAGAATGGAAGGTCAGGAGATCGGAGAGGATTGGATCGGTGCGTTTCAATACCTCGGTTCGATCATAAAGGATGAGAGGAAGATTATGGGAAAAGCAGATGAAAGAGTATCCCTGAAGGAATTGTTTCCCCTCAATATAAAGTTGAGATACACATCTGCTTATTTTGATGGTGAAAGCTCTGTGAATATAGATTTAGAAGTTCAGCCCTAGTTTTGCACCATAGCTTTTTTGTCTTGAGCTTCTTTTTCTTTTCTCTTCTCATCTATATGCATAGTGATGATCAGTACAACCAAACCCACACTGATACAGGAATCAGCAAAATTGAAAGCCGGCCATCTATGAAAAATGAGAAAATCAGGCCAATCAAAATCTAGGAAATCTACTACGCCGATGTACTGTCCATTTTCTATGGGTGTCAGACCAAATTTAACTCCCCCTCCGGGCGGCATTTTAATGAAAAACTTATCTATAAAATTTCCAAATGCTCCAACCATAACAAGGTTCCAACCCCAGGAACTTCCCAGATCATGATTGAACCATCGGTATCCTATTAAAAAAAGTATGGCTGTGGCAGTAGTAAAAATTGATATTATAAAACTATTTTGATTGATTCCAAAGATGAAGCCGGTATTGAATGTGAGTGTCATACAAAAAAATTCACCCATATAGCATTCACTATTTTGATAGGAATAGTTTTGGACAACCCAGTACTTGGTTCCAAGATCTATGAGCACACCAAAAATAATAGCTAAGAGATAAACTGGTTTGTAGACTTCAAAAAACCCTTTTTTAAAAAACTTCATTGTATTTTCCTTAAATTAAGATAATCCACCCGGCTTCCTGGATACATATGACTTTATGAAATGTGCTAAGATTACCAGAGAAGTTCCGTAAAACATCCCTGCAAAAAATTTTAAATCCATCGAATACAACTGTGTTCCGAAATGAAAACTGGAAATTATAAAAATTGATTGTAAGAATTTATTTCCCAAAAACTGAATCACTTCAGTTTGCTTTTCCGTTTCATAATTTATAATACGAATTCTACCCCGATTGAATTGGATGAGAGCCTTGTGAAGTTCTTTAGGGATCTGTAGGGAAGTCACACCAATTTCATTCCAATCTTCCTTGAGTATCTCCATGATCTCTTTTTGATTGTCGCCGACCAAATCATAAAATGGCTTTTTCGTATAATCAAATATAGTTCTGTAAGGATCGAGAACTGCAGTCGTTCCCACTAAAAGTCCGAGAACTCTCTGTAGCATTATGTAATTTGTAGGAATTTGTGTGATTTGCATCAATTCCTGAAGACTAGAATTGATACCTTCTAAGAAAATGAATGCTTCATTCGGATTCAATTGATCAATCGAAATGTTTTGAAAAAATTCAGTATTGGTCACAAAAGTTCTGAGTTTTTCTATAGCAAACTGTGCAATTTTTTCAATTTTTTCTTTTTTTACAGAGGAATCGATGAGACCCAGCCCTTCCATGGCTTCCACAACAGAATAGTAGTCATTGGCTATCGATCCCTGGATCAATTTTTTCAGAGAGGAGGAGGTTGTCCTAGGCAGGTCTGCTACAGCTCCGAAATCGATGAAACACAATTTTCCCTGGGGTGTGTAGATGAGGTTTCCCGGATGGGGATCCGCATGAAAGTATCTAAATTTAAAAATCATCAGAATATAAGCTTTCAGAAGAAGCTGGAGAGGGCGGGAAGGCTTCCCGTTTTTGTGATGATTGATTCTGGTTTCGGTAATCTTGATTCCATTGATGAATTTTGAGACTAGGATCCCCTTTCTCGTGAACTCATCATAGGTCTTAGGAAAAATATAGTCTTTTTCTGATCGAAAGAAAGCAGCCATCTTCTTTAAGGACCTGGCTTCTTCCTCGAGATTCATTTCTCTATGAATAATGGTCTGAACTTCTTCATGAATTCTTTTGTAATCAAAGCTATAAAGAAATCTGTGGATCCACTTCATAACGAAGAGGACAGTTTCCAGATCTTTTTCTATGAGTTCTTCGATACCCGGATAAAGTATCTTTATGACGACCTTGTTGCCATCATAAGTTGCCCTATGGACCTGTGCTGTTGAGGCTGAAGCCAGGGGAATCCGCTCCATATCCGGAAATACATCCTCTATGTTTTTTGCAATCTCTCTATAAAAGCGATCCTTGATTTCACTAAAAGGATGGGGTGGAACTCTGTCCTGTAGGTCCTTGAGTTTCTCTATGAAATTATGGGGTAAGATGTGAGCCAAATTGGAGAGGAATTGTCCGACCTTAATGTATACTCCACCTAACTTGAGGAAGAGAATTTTACAGTCGTTGGCCAGGTTTTCATAAAACCCTGACTCCAGGACTTGAATCTTTTCCCGATCCAGGTAGAACTTTTGAATCCTGGAAAACCAAAAGTACCGAACTGTCCATCGCAAAACAAAAAAATAAACTATGAAAAATCTGGATCGATGACTTTTTTTTCGGTATTTAAAGATCTCGAGTTCGAGATTCGGGTCTTCTAAATTCGGATTCATGTAAGTAGATACCATATGGAAGCAGTAGATTGGAATTGCAAGTGATTTACCTATGGAAAGCTCTGTCCTGTCAAGATTTTCAGATTGATTTTCGGGACTTTTTTTGTATATTTAAGAGTGTTTTTAGTATTCTTTCATTGGCATCCAGACCTCCTGAAATGCGATTATGCTTTCCCGAAATGTTCTCATAGATCTCTCTGTAGATTTCTATCCAGGGGTTTGAGTTCTTGGGATTGGGAAAGGGGATTTCCTTCAAACTATAAAAACCGGAGTAGAGGTCGGAGGATTTGGAGCGATACAGTCTATGGCCATCATTGCTGAGAACAATCCGGTGGGAAGATGTGTGGATGTCTATTTCAAAGGCAAAGTAATTTCTTTCTCCTCCGGCTTCCAGAAAAACGGGAATTGAGTTCTGATAAACCAGCAAACCGGACATCTGACTTTCTACCAACTGATTTTGAGGAATTTTCTTTATAGCAGATAGAATTTTAGGAGCTTCTCCGAATAGATAATCTAAATAATCTACTGCATGAGTTCCATCATGAAGGAGAGGCCCTCCACCTGATTTTTTGAAGGCCAGCCCGGGAAACCTGCCCGCAGTCAAAACTGAGGCCCGAATTGATTTGATTTCGCCCCATTCTTCAGAATCCAGTTTGTCTTTTACCAATTTATAGATCGGGTGGTACCTTCTCTCATGATTGACCCAAATTTTTGTTCCCGATCGGTTGGCACGTTCTTTCAAAATGGACAATTCTTTTAAAGACTTGCAGAGAGGTTTTTCAATCAAAATATGTGGAATGCTTAGGTCCATGGCTTCCATAGCATTTTTAAAATGGCTTTCGGAGGAAGAGGCGATGACACAGAGATCAAATTTCTTTGATAAAAAATCGGATTTGTCTGAAGTTGCTTTCGAATTTTTTAAGACTTTCTTCCAGTCACTTTCAAATTCTATTCTTTTTTCAGGGTTAGGATCAAAGTAACCTTCGATTGTGAATTTGGATCTAAATTCTTTAGAGAAAACAGTTCCGGCGTGGGTGCAGGGATGATAGCGGAGGGGATCCTTTTCCAGCGAGGAAGCAATTCTACCCAGACCGAGCAGTAAAACTGATGCTTTCATGAATTCTTTTCAAATTCGATGTAGGTAAACCGATGAGAACTGCTCACATTTTCTTTTTCAAAAAAGGAGATTGGGAAATTTTCTCTCTTAGATTTGTATTGAAAGTTTTTGATCTCATCAGAATAGGAATTTCTTAAGATACGGATTACCTGTCTTCCATAACCATTGTGATCGGTAGCAAAATTGAATTTTCCACCGGGTTTCAAGAGGTAGAGAAGAGTTTTTGGAAAATCTTCATTGAAAGTCCTGTGTTTGGTATGTTTTTTCTTCGGCCAGGGGTCCGGAAAGTTCATAAGGATTTCATCGAAGCTCTCGGGTTGAAACAATTCAGTGAAGAACCAATTGAAATTGACACATAGAAATCTGAGATTCTGTAGTTTTCTGGCTTTTAAATTTGTTTCTGTGTGGATCAATCTGTCTATTTTTTTTTCCATCAAAACAAAAAGAGTTTCAGGTGCTTTTTCTGCCAATTCGATAGCTACCTCACCCCATCCCGATCCGATCTCAAGATAGAATTTTTGGAATCCTGATCCCAAATTTGCAGGAGAAATTGGTTTTCCCCTTTCTATTGGAATCAAATAGTCTGAAGAAAACTTGAGTCCTGATGAAATTTTCCAGAGTTTGTCAGTCACTTCATCTTTCATTTTTTAAAACTTTCTCGAATACTTCAGCTGTAATTTTAGCAGATCTTTCCCAGGAAAATTCTTCGGGATGAAAAATAGGTACTTTGGGATTTTCTTGAAGTTCAATTATCTTTTCAGCCCAGAGCTGGGGGGAATCGATCGGTAAGTATGGGATTGAATCTCCTCCAATTTCTCTGAAGGTGGGAATATCTGAAGCCAGACATTTTTTCCCGTGAGAAAGAGCTTCCAGGAGAGGAATCCCAAAGCCTTCATAAATAGAAGCAAACAAAAAAACCTCAGAATTCCTATAGATATGATGAAGTTCGGTATCCGTACTCTTTTCTATTAATATGATGTCCTCGAATTCCCGAATTTCCTGCTTCAATTCTTCCTGAAATCCAGGAGTTTCCCAACCGACTTTTCCAAGAATGACCCAGGGTAGAGGGTTTGGAGCTATCTTTCTGTACTCCCTATATACTTTTAATAAGAAAGGATAATTTTTTCTGGGTTCTATTGTGGAAACCGAGAGGAGATAAGCAGACGGTAGGGATTGAATTCGTTCGGACTTTTCCAGATTCAGTGACGATTGAATGTCCGGCATGGAAACACCGGGATAGGCAACATATGAATTTTGGACGGGATAGGAAAAGAATTTGCAGACATCCTCTGCTGTGGCTTTGGATATTGAAAGGATGGCCTTAGCTTTTTTGACTGAAAATCTTTGGAATAATTTTTGTTGAAATGCTGCTATCTTTCTCATTGTTCCAGGATAAAAATAGACCACAAGGTCGCAGTAGGTAAGAACTACAGGAAGATTAGACGGTAAAAAAAAAGGTGAGACCTGCTGGGAACCCCAAAAGAGCTGGGGTCGGATCTTACGAACTGAAAGAGGAAGGGGAAAAAGAAAAAACAACCCTCCTTTTTTGGAGAGAACTCCCTTTTCCTGAACCCACTCAACGTTTTTTAGTTTAGAAATCTTTTCGTGCCCGGGATGCAGGGGAAGGTGACTGTGGAGATAGAATCTGTATCTTTCCGGATTGGGAAAGTGTAGAAGAGTCTCTGCGATCAACCTTCCTACACCTGAGACAGGTGTGGAGAGAGGTCGGGCATCTAAAGAGATTCGAATTTCTTCCAAGATATAAAAATCCTAGAAATTTACCATGTTTAGTCTTTCCATTGGATTGATGATATGAGTGATTTGGATGGCATAGTAATCATCTAGAACTATGATCTTTCCCCTACCTATGAGCTTTCCATTAGCGAGAATGTCTACGTCTTCACCAACATTTTTGTCCAATTCAACAACAGCACCTTCCGTGATTGTTAGAACATCTTTGATCAACATATTGGTACGTCCCAATTCTACTGTGAGGGACATGGTTACATCCATGAGTAGATTTAAGTTGGATGAATTGGCTCCGGATACAGGTTTGGGAGAATTGGTTCTGGGAGGAGGGGGTGGGGGGGAAAATCCCTGTCCGAGAGCGGCAGCTATTGCATCAGAACTCGGTCCGTCCAAATCACCATCACTACCGGACATCCCTAAATCTCCGCCTCCGCCGCTATCGCCACTTTCGTCGCCGAAGCCTCCTCCTAAGAGAGCATCTATCTCGTCCTGTGATAATGAACCATCTGCCATCTTTTACACCTCAAATTAAGTATTGCCAATGTCTACCATCGACAAAAACTGGAAAAATTAGGAATCATATTTTTTTATAAGGCTTATTTTGGAAACAAATCTTACAAATACAAACGATTTTTTATCGACCAAAGAAACACTCCTCAAAGAGTTCCAAAATATTTTAAGTGAATCCGGTCTTCAATCCGAACTTCCCGAGCTCTTCAGTGAGAAAGGTGAGGTCAAGGTGAACTTTACGGTGAAAACTCTTTCCAAAGAGCAGATCTTTGATTCTTTCCAGATCATTAAATCACAGATTGAAAATCTAAGAATTCAAACTTTTGAATCAGGGTTCTATAGTGTTCAGGCATTGAACGAAAATCTATTCGAAACTAAGAATATTCTAGACAATATCCGATTCAGGTTTATCTGCTCGAGGACATCCAACAGGATTGAAATTTCTAAAAAAGATAATTTTTCCTCTTCTGATCTCTATACAATAGTTTCTTTATACAAATACTTCTGCGGCTTGGATTCTAAAAAAAATGTCAATCCCAGAGAAATTCTTCAAAAACTTGGTGTGACCGTATTTGATCCTGTAGAAGAAGAATTGAAAGGAAACCTCTTAAATTTTGATCACATCGCCGGATATGAAGAAGTAAAGAGGGAGATAAGAGATTCCATCCTCTATCCACTTCAACATCCCGAATTTTTTGATGAAGTCGCCAGGATCACCAAACGTTTTCCCGGTAAAAATCGTCCCAGAGCCATCCTGTTTGAGGGAGATCCCGGAGTAGGAAAGACAAGTATGGCAAGAATTGTTTCCTGTCTGACTATGGTTCCGATGATTTATGTTCCTATTGAATCTATCCTGAGTAAATACTATGGGGAGAGTTCCCAAAACCTAGCTTATGTTTTTGATGCGGCTGCTCTTTTCCCTTCCAGTTTGATTTTTTTAGACGAAATCGATTCCTTAGCAGGTAGTAGGGAGGAAGGATTGTTTGAAGCCACACGAAAAATGCTTTCTGTTCTCCTCAGAAAATTAGATGGATTTGAGGGAAAACCCAAGACCATAACTCTGGGGGCAACCAATCGCAAACAGGATTTGGATCCGGCTCTTCTCTCCAGATTTGATAAGAGCATTTACTTTCCTCTTCCAAATTTGGAAGAAAGAGCAGAAATATTAGGAAATTATGCTGTTCATCTCTCTTTGGAAGATAGGTTGGATATCTCAGGACATCTGGAAGATCTTTCCGGACGAAATATCAAAGATTATTGTGATTACACTGAAAGAAGATGGGCATCGCATTTGATTGAAAAAAAATATGAGATTTCTGCTCCGGAAAGGGAAGTCTACCTGGAAACAGCAAAATTATTTCGTCTTAGAAATGTTTGACCAATTAATCGAGAAAAATATTCTGGTTTTTGTTGGATTTTCTATAAACAGATTAACGTTGTTTTTAGAATAGACGATAAATAAACAAGGGATATTGCTTTACAATCTCAGGGCTGTAAATATATTATCCCTAACATTCTGTCAAAGATTTGAGGTAGAAAGATATTATGAGATTATCAATAGCCATTTTTGCCATCGCATTCAGTGCTGGGCTATTTGCACAGGGAGCTGAAGTTAAAGAAGGAAAGGCTCATGAACCGGGACAAACATCAGAGTCCGTGTTGGAAACTGAAAAAGTGTTGGATGAGAAAATCAGCTTTTTGAACAAAGAACTGGAAAAACACACAGTATTGTTCAGACAAAAAATCCTAGCTTTACCTGCGAAAACCATCCTATACAAAGGTACTGCTGATGGTTCTACTTGTAAAGAAGCTGCTAATCAAACTGATCCTGCAAACAACTGCCTGAAAATTGAAGTCTTTGACTTTCAGGATTCAGAAGCAGGAAAAGCTAGTTTGGGTCAGGGATCAAGAGCAAAATCTATGATTCTTTTTTATGATGGTCCATCCACAGGAACTGGAGATCCAATGAAAGAACCTCCTCGCAAGTTAAGCAAGGTAATCTTTCAAACAAAAAATGTTGATTTTAAACAAAATGAAATCCACTTAGCTAAAATTGAAGACAACGATCCTTCAGCAGCTAATGCTGGCGCCGGTAACGACAATGGTGGTGCTCATGATGAAAAATTAACTATCATCTATACAAACGGATATCCAACATTAAATGTTGAAATCATTACTCAAGAAGAAACTGCTTCTAATAAGGGTATTGGTAACTATACACTAAAAAGTGTTGAAAATACCAAAACCAACCCTATCAGAAACAACTTCAAGAGAAATTTCTTCATTAAAAATCTTGATTACTTCCACAAATTGTATACAAACGTAGCTGATACTAATGAAAGATTTGCTCTAAAGCGATACAAAGATAGCAATGATTTCATGAAGAGTTCACTCAAATACTGATTTCCTCAGGCCGATGAAATACATTCGTGCCTGTCAGAATTGCTCAAGAGATATAAGATTCCCCTTAGACAGGGGAATCTTGCTTATTAAATGCCCCTATTGTAATTTTTCTTTTCGTATGGACCCTGATGATCCTTCTACTTTCCTGGGTGGTAGATTTGAATTGTCAAAATCTTCCTACACGAACCAAAACACCTTACAAAATAAATCCTTAGAGATCAAAGACTTCATTCTCCAAAATAAAAAAAAATTAACTAAGAATTTAATTGTTTTTCTGCTTTTTCTTTTGACTTTTGTTCATCTCTATCGATTTTCAAAAGAGGTGAATTTAGAAAGCAATGAACCCGAATCAATACCTTCACCTGTTGAAGAAAAACCGAATCCTTCTCCAATCTCTCCTTATGAAATATGAATCTCATCCTTTTGGAAGAAAATGAAAGAATTGATACTCAATTCTATCGATTGAATTTTAGAAAGTCCGATCACATTAAGAATATTTTAAAATCAAAGCCAGGTGATATTTTAGAAGCCGGGGTTTTGAATTTGACTTATGGAAATATTGAGATTGTAGAAATAAATAATGAGATCACATGCAGATTCATAAAGAATTCAAAATCCCAACGATCGACTTTTAGAAATCTGACAGTGTTCAGTTCGCTTCAGAGACCTCAGACAATAAAAAAATTACTTTTTCTCTGCGGGATGTATGGAATTAGAAAAATTGTATTCTACCCACTTCAAAAAAATGAGAAATCCTATCTAAATTCATCCATTTGGGAAGAAGAAGAAATACACAAGCATTTTCTTCTGGGTATGGAACAGGGAAAAAATATTTATCTTCCTGAATTAAAATTATTGAAATCTTTTAAAAAAAGCTTGGATGATTATAAAAAGATAAACTTTTTTTTAAATCCTGAATCCGAACATTTTTTGGATCCTCGGCATAGATTTTCTGAAAGTACTGAATTTTCCATTATATTGGGCCCCGAACCCGGATACACGAATTCGGAGTTAGATTTTTTTAAAAATTTAAATACAGAGGAAATAAAAATTTCTAATTTTATCTTAAGATCAGAACATGCGCTTCAACAGATTCTTTCTCAAATAGAATTTTTAAATAGGTGAACAAAATGAATTTTATCGAATCATTGAATGAAAACATTCAAAATATAAAAACTCTGATTTCAGATTCCGATTTACAATCCAGAATCGAATCTGCAATAAAGATACTAACAGAAAATGTACTTCAGGAAAACCCTATCTTGATTTGTGGAAATGGAGGTTCTGCAGCTGATGCGGAACACATAACCGGAGAGCTGGTAGGAAGATTCTTAAAAGAGAGAAAAGCTATCAATGCAATTTCTTTAAATTCAAATTCAGCCGCAATCACTGCCTGGTCCAATGACTATGAATACGAATCTGTTTTTGAGCGTCAGGTGGAAGCTCATGGGAAAAATGGAGGAGTGGTCTTTCTTATTTCTACTAGCGGAAATTCTGAAAATACTCTTAGGGCTGCGAAAAAAGCTAAAGAAATGAAATTGAAAGTCATTTCACTCACAGGTGAAAGCGGAGGAAGATTGAAAGACTTTAGTGATGTTTTGTTGAATGTTCCCTCTACAAAAACTCCGAGAATACAAGAAATGCATATATTGATATATCATTATATATGTGAGGAAATAGAAAAAAGATATGCAGGTTGAATCTCAAAGGGGGGAATAGTGAGATTCAAAAAGTTCCTTCCCTTCCAATAGGTTATTCATTATATCTATAAAATATGTTCTTAAGTGTGGAGATTCCTGAATCAAGTTTTTTAATAATTTCTCCGCATCATTTTTTCTTCCGGACAGTACAAGACATTTAAGATAATTTGATGAATCTTCATCCAAATTAAAATTTGATCCCAATAGAATTTTATAATTAGAAATTGCAGTCGAATAATTTCCGGTTTCCATATAAGAAATTGCTAATAATCTTCTGTCTATAGGTGACAATGATTTTTTCTTTTTCAATATATCGATTGCAGTCTTGTAATTTGAATACAAATCAATTTGAAGATTAGCATAATGGGTTAGAATTGATTCTAATTCAATATTTTTTTCATACATACTATGAGCTAGTTTGTATGCTTCCTGTTTTTGATTCAGTTTTATAAGTGATTTTAATAATAGAACTTTTACCTTATAATAATTTTCTTTTAATTCTATAGTTTTTTCAGCTTCAATTTTAGCCTTATCAAAATTTCCTGTTAGGTAGTAAGCCAGAGTAAGATTGTATCTATAGTAAGGATTGTAACTGGAATGAATGCATGCTTTTTCAAAAAATTTAAGAGACTGTCTCCATAGATTAAGTTTGAAATGAGATAATCCCATCATAAAGAGGGAAGGTTCATGATTTTCCTGTTTGTCAATTGCTTTATTAAACTCCATGATTGCACTGTGATAATCTTTCTTTACAAAATAGATCTGTCCCTGAATGTAATTTGATTCGGGAGATAAAGGTGACAATTCGAAAATTTTTTCAGCTAATTTTGCAGCCTCTACTGTTTTTTGAGCTCTGAGTAGTAATTTGGAATCATTAGATAGTTTTTGAATTTCTAATTTGGTTCTTGGAGTATTGGATTTTTGAATAGTTTCACTTAATTCTTGAGAAAACAGAGAAGGTAAATGTACAATCAGAGTAATCAAAAATAAAATATGCTTCATAACTTATTTATAAGATCCTTAATTTTTGAAAGTAAATTCAAATATCCATCTTTAGGGATGATTGGATATTCAAAAAGTATTGTGGATGTATTTTCGGGATGAAAATTATTGAAATCTTCGGGAAAGCCCAATAGAGCAGCCGGATAAAGCTCACTAAAAAATTTTGCTAATTGATGATGGTATTCGGATATTGAAAAAAGAATAATTTTCTTTTTAAAGAGTGCCGCTTCGAATATACTCTGTCCGTAGTATGTAACAAAGATATTAGATTCTGACAATAGTTTCTGATATTCAAATCGATTTAATCTATTTTGATAATCAATTTTATTTGAATTGGGATTGCTTCCTCCAATTCTAAGAATTGGCAATTCAGGAAAATGTTTCAGTAAACAATCATCTAAAGGATCACAGAATTCTGAACCCAGAGACCCTGCATAGACCAGAATTAGATTTCCTGATTTGGATTTGTCTTGAAAATGAATGGAAGATTTTGAAAAGAGAATGTTATCGAAATTATTTTTCATTTCAGGATGGGGAAGACTCAAAAAATGTTGATATTTGAAATTATCCGGATTCAAATTGTCCAATAATAAAACTCGATGAATGGGAAATTCTTCAGGAACTTTAATATCACGATAATCGATAATATAAAAATCAGAATCATTGACTTTTGGGAAATCTCTATCTAATGTTACTTCAAATCCGAGTGTTTGTAAAAGAATGTTTAGAATAGTTGATCTTTCAAAATGACCGCTTCCATACTCCTTATTGTTCGGAGCAAATATGGAAATTTTCAATCTATTTAAATTTGAATTTGCATTAGGGAGTTTAAATGTGACTTGAGAAACATTTTTATTTTTAAAAAATATATCTGAATTTGATTTGTAAAGACTTATCAAATCGTAAACGCTGAAATTTGGAATGTTTTTTAGAGATGAATAGATAGATTGAGCTACTAAAAAATCATCCTTTTCATCTACAGTGATACGGATTGAAGCAGAGATTGTTTGACTTTCATTGTCTAAAATTGGAATAAATTTTATAACTTTAAAAAATTCCGGATATTCCTTAATATGAAGTGATACATGTTCCGCCATATAATCTGTAATACCACCCGGAGGTTGTGTCTCTAAGGCTATTTTAGTAAATATTTCTCCACTCCCTCCTAACGGAAGATTTTTAAAGGAAGCCAAATCATAATTTTTCAAAGCAGTGGATTCTACTAGAAGTTGTAGGTGAAAAGTATCTATGAAAGGATTGTCACCGGTCAATCTAATTATGTACTCAGCATCAAAATAATTGGCTGCTTTTATGTATCGATCCCTCACATCCTCCTCACTTCCTTCGAAATATAAATATTTTCTTTCATCTAAAAAACTCTTTAGTGGTTGGTCGTTTTTTGGAATCAGGAAGATAATATTTTTTTCAGGAAGAACTGTCCTGCATCTAAGAAAAATATGATCCAGAATAGTTTGTTCGGGACTATCCGTAAAAGGTAAAACTACTTTATTCGGTAAACGGGTGGAAGTTGATCTGGCTTGGATAAAGGCGAAAACTTTATCCATTGAATGTGTACCATTCGTCACAATTCAAGCAGGGGGTATCATTTCTCTCATGTAAATGATTCAATGAATTGAGAAAACGCTCATGGTTCTTCTCCCAGAGAAGAGTTACCTCTTCAGTGTAGACATTGCCCAGGACGATGTCGGATTGTTTACAGGCTGTGACATTTCCATTAGCATGAATCTCTAAATCTCTAGTCAGATGCCAACAGAAATCCCGGTGAATGGGAGTAAGATCATTCACTCTTCTTTCGATCATTTGATTCGCCCGGGAATTGTATTTTTGAAGAATAATTTTGTATCCCTTCTCTTCAAAAAAATTAAAATAAGATTCTATTTCTGATTCTACTTCTTTAATTTTTAAGATTTGAACATATAGATTTTCTTTTGGAAAAACTTTTAGAATTGATTCCATTTTTTTTAGGATTGTTTCGGGGGTATCGGAGGATGAATAGAGTTTTTGATAAAGTCCGGTGTTGAGAGTGCTTAGATTTACAATAATAACTATTTTATTGAGGATATTCTTATCTAGATTTTCTAGAATATTTAAAAAATCCGTTATATCAGTAGAAAGAGAGGATTCGATAATCAACCTGTTCAGATTGGATAGGCTACCTATAAGCTCCAATACTTTCTTAAGATCATTGTAAAGAAGTGGTTCACCGTTTCCACCAAGGCAAATCTGAAATTCATTTCTATATGTGCTGTCGATTCTCTTCATGAATGTTTTGATGATTTCAGGGTCGAGGGAGTGGTTTCCATTTTGATGATTGTTCAATGACCTCGGACAAAATTCACATTTTAAATTGCAATTATCAATTAACTCCAGATTGATATACGAAGGACCCAATCTAAGAATATTAGAGTTTTCTTTAATAATAGTTTCTAACTGAGAATGATTTACATCAATATTTGAATTCAGGAGGCTTTCAGATTGGGTAATCGAAGATAAGGTGTTGCAGGTGAAATTCAATCTATACTTTCTAAGATCAGGAGATTCGAATAGTATTTCTGTATCGTATTGATTGATATTTTTAAGAAGATATTCATGAACTCCCAAGCTAAGATTCTCAGGGAGAGTTGAAACGAATTCTCTCGAAATGAAAACAGGAACCATTCCGGGAGGTAAATTCTCACTGAAAGAATATTGGGAGAAATATTTTTTATGTCTTTCTATAAGTTTTCGGGTAAGCTCCTGACTCAAGAGTGGGTATATGCCCTGGAAATATGCAAAGTAGATTTCATCGATATCGGGATCAGGGAATTCTGAGGGAGGAAGTCTTCTACCTACCTCTAAGATAAAGGTTGATTCATCATTCGATTCAATCTGATTGCAAAACCCATTCAAATGGTGGTTTGAATATCTAGGTATATCTCCAAAAATAGAAAGTAAGGAACTTTGAAAATGTTCAAATAAATCTTGGGTCAATGACCCATTATTAAACAATTCTATTTGGGATTGGTTTAGGTAAATGGCTATGAGTGAGGGTGGGGGGAATGTAAAGTTCATTAATAAATCAGTTTATTGGCATTGAAAGATTCGTCCGGAGCTTCGAGTTTATTCTCGATTAGATAGGACTTGTCATAAATGAAAATAGGAAGTTCTTTTCTTCTTTCCAGAATCCATTCATCGAACGAAGCTTCAATTTTTTCTCCCTGTAAAACATTTTGAATATATCTACGAATTACTTCTAGTGGAGTAAATCTTTTTCCTTCCACTTTTATGATGCAATATCTATTTTTCTCGTCCCTAAATACATCTGAGAAAGTACCTTCTTTTAGTTGCATTAGGTAATTGGCAACAAATCGATTTTCTTTGAATATCTCACCGATCGGTGTCCAATCCACAAATCCATTTCTATGAAAAGAATTGTTGCGTGGTCCGGAAGCAATTAGGTTGAAGGAAGATTTATCCTTGCGGATCTCTTTTTTGATTTGATTGATTTCGTTGGATACTCGATCTTCCTCATCAAAGCTTTTGTTCTTGGGAACAATAGCTATCTCCCGGTATTTAAATTCAAAACCGATTTTTGACTTATTTTGATTGTACCATTTCTGAATTTCTTCTTCGGTGGGAGAACGAACGGGTACTCTCACCTGAATGAGTTGATTCTTCATAATTTGATAGGGAAGCTCTTCTTCCCAGACCTGAAAGGGGATTCCCATTCTCTCAGTGATGTGTTTTTCAAATGCCAATCTATCTGAAATACCGGAATTTTCCATAATTCTGGAAATTTCTGATTCAATTCTCTTGGGAGTTACCGTGATTGTTTCTTCATCTGAGGTAATTTCTATGATAAGCCTGCTGATTAGAAAGTCTATGATCTGAGTATTCAGTGAACCTTTATAGGGAGATTTCGTATTTTTAAAAAGAAGTTTGTACTTTTCCAATGCTTTGTCATAGTCCATCTGTGTGACAGATTTTTGCCCTATGGTGGCTATGATCCTATTGATCGTTTCTCCGGCAGTTAGGGACAAAGATGTGAGTAAATATACAGATATAAAAAAAAATAGGATTTTCATTATACGTTGTCAAATCTACTGTATTCCGGAGTGAAAATTAAGTCGAAAGTTTTTTGTGCACCGGCTCTATTTTTAGCAATGATCAATTCAGCCATATTTTTTTTGTCTTCTGGAATATTCTCTGAATCTCTTTCCCTATGGATAAAGGCGACAATATCCGCATCCTGTTCAATTGCTCCCGATTCTCTCAGATCTGAGAGTTGGGGTTTGTTGTCTCTTGATCTCTTTTCAACATCCCGGGAGAGCTGAGATAGTGCTATGATCGGACACTCCGCTTCTCTTGCCATTTGTTTTAAATTTCTGGAGACAGAAGACACTACCTGTTGTCTACTTTCTTTTACGGTTGGATCATCCATCAACTGAAGGTAGTCCACTACAATCAATGAGAGAGGGTTTGTGATGAGCAATTGACGAATTCGACTTTTGAATTCCCAGATAGTAAGAGCACCACTGTCATCTATATAAATTGAGGAAGAGGTTATGTTTACTATCGAATTGATCAATTTTGATTGATCTCCCGGATGAAGGGCTCCGGTCTTCAGAAGATTTGAATTGATTCTGGCATCAGAGCAGATCATTTTAATGAGAAGCTCCAATCTACTCATTTCCATTGAAAATATCGCAACATTTCCTTTTTCTTTTAAGGCTACATTGGCAGCAATGTTCAATGCAAATGTCGTTTTTCCAATCCCGGGACGGGCTGCGAGAATAAACAATTCATGTTTTTTTAAACCGGTAGTTACCTCATCGAGTTCATGAAAATGTGTTCTGAGACCGGAAGTAGCGCCTTTGGTCTCGTACATAGTTTTGATATAATCTATGAGTTCATCTTTGTCTTCTTTGATCGATCGTAGTCCACTGGCAACAGTCGCCCTGGAGATTCTCGAAAGATCTCCTTCGATTTTTGTAAATACTGTTTCATTTTCATTGCTATCCGTATGGACAAATTGGATAGCCGATTGGAGAATTTGGATGTACTTCCTGCGATCTGAAAGTTTTTTTATTCTTTTCGAATAGTAGGAGAGTGGTTGAACCATGATTGCATTATTGTAAAGAGAAATTATGTAGTCCGATTCTTTGGTTTCATCCCTGAAAAGAGCTTTTTCTTTCAATAAGTTGATCACAGATACCGGATCAATTTGTACCTGATGGTCGATTAGATCAATCATCACGGTAAAGATTCTTTTATGAAGATCGTTGTAAAAATCTTCCGGTAATATTCCAAAATCTGTATTACCGGAAGCTCCTCTTAATAAGAGAAGAGCCAGAAAAGATTTCTCTGATTCATTCTCAAACAGAGGAGGGTTGTTCATGATTGGGTTTCTTTAGAGACCTTCACAGAGATGGTAGAGTGAATACCATCGGCAAGTTTGATTTTGACAGGGAAAGTTCCTAGAGCTTTGATCGAATCATTCAATTCGATTTTTCTCTTATCAATTTCAATTCCTGTTTTTTTAAGAGCTGAGGCTATGTCCTGAGCAGTTACAGAACCGAAGAGTTTGTCATTTTCACCAACATTGACAATGATTTCTACTTCTTTATTAGAAATACTCTTTGAGAGTTCCTGCATGGATTTGGTTCTCTTCTCTTTCTTCAATTCGATCAATTTTTTTTGATGAAGGGCGGTTTTGGTGGATCCTTCACTGGCTCGAATGGCAATTTTTTGAGGAATTAGGAAGTTTCTGGCATATCCATCGGCAACTTCTTTGATATCTCCAGCATCACCTAGATTCGGAAAGTCTTTTTGTAGTACAATTTTCATAGTTTCTCCTCTGATTAAAGTACTTTGTAGGGAAGTAGTCCAATAGCTCTGGCTTTTTTGATTTCCCTAACCAAAATTCTCTGCCATTTTGCAGATGTACCGGTGATTCTTCTGGGCAAAATCTTACCGCGATTCGTAATGAATCTTTCAAGAATGTCAACTCTTTTGTAATTTAGAGCAGCTGCCAATTGCTTATCAGCTGTGAACTTGCAAACTTTTCTCTTGTACTTAGAGTTTTTCTTTTGGAACTTACCCTCGCCGTCTTTCCCGCGAAAGTTTTTTTCCTCATCATCATCCTCGTCGTCGTTTCGTTTGGTATAGACTTTTTCTTTAGTAGGATGAATTTCTTTTACTGCTTCTGTTTCCTGGTTGGTTTCTTCTGTCATACATTCCTCATTTAAAAAATATCATCATCAGAATAATTATAATCCTGTGTTTCTTCATAAACAGGTTCGTTTTTCACCTGATTGTAGGATCCGGAACCCTGGTTTGATGGAGCAGGGCCGGAGGAACCCAATAATTGAAAACTGTCTACACGAATTCTGATTCTACTGTTTTTCTTTCCATCCGGGGCATCCCAGGTAGATTGAGACAATCTCCCCTCGATCGCAATTTGCTTTCCTTTTTTCCCATAATCTCTGAGAATTTCTGCCAATTTTCCCCATACTTCACAATCAAAAAAATGAGTTTCCTCTTTCTTTTCATTATTTGCGACATAGGTTCTATTGTTTGCTAAAGAAAAGTTTGCTACAGAAGTGTTGTTGATTGTTTTAAAATCAGGATCCCTGGTGAGTCGTCCAATCATCAGGACCTTGTTTAAGTCATTTGCCATATTACTTTAGAGATATGATTAACGATCTTAATATATTCTGATTCAGTTTGAATTCATTTTCTAAATCAGAAATTACATTCGGTTCAGCTTTGCATTTCATGTAGTGGTAAAAACCAGTCTCGTTACCACGAATTTTGTGCCAAAGCTTTTTCTGTCCCCAGTCTTCTTCTGACTCGATTTCTACAGAGTATTTCTGGAGAATGTTTTTGATCTCAGACTTTGTCTCTTCCGTTAAGGAATGAGGATTGTCCAAAATCACATTTGTAATCTCATATGCGCGCATATATTATGGTCTCCTTTGGGTTTCCTTCAGTTCCATAGTTTCCCCTTTTGCCGCAAAAAGGTATGGTGAAGGTAGAAGTTGCTGATTTTACCACAATTTCCTAATTTCCTATCGAGTCAAGTGAATGAAGGAAATGCTTGCCAAAGGATAGTAATTTTCAACTCTTGATGGATATGCTGGAAAAACTTAGAAAGGATCAATTGCGCAACCTGATCACATTTTTGGGATTCATTTTGATTATTTTTCTATCCTATATGTTTTACCTTGTTCCCGGTGAACCTGTATACAAAAACCATTCCGGAATTCGTTCTACAATCATCGCATTAGAGTTGTCTTCCAGTTACAGCGAAGTCCTCGATATCATCGGGAAACCCGGAGATCCTATCCTAGAGTCAAATGTTGAAAGATACATTCAGTCTATCGAGATAGACTATTTTTTTATTTTTCTCTATGCTAGTTTCTGTATAGGTATTTTTGAAAAATCCTTTCGAATGTCAAATCTGGATAAAAACATTAGAGTTGTTTTCTCAATCCTATTGATTTTGGTGATTCTTTTGGATGCGTTTGAAAATTTTTTTCTTACCGAAGTTTTGAATTCAAACCTTTTGAGCCCCAGAGACTCCCTAACCGAGATTGTATTTTACATAAGTTTACTCAAGTGGGTAGGATTTTTTGGGGTGATTGGATTGATCGGTTTGGTTTTGTGGTTGGGTTCAAATGATGCCTTCTTAAGGATCATATCTCTATTTTTATTCATTCCGCAACTTTTTGCTATTTTTTCAATTTTCGGTAGATTGAATTTTATAGAAATAGCCATGGAAATTACCGTTCCCGGTTTGTTGCTATTCTGGATGTACAATGTCTATTGGAATTATAGAGACTTTAGGGCCATGAAATCTTCAAGAATTTTCTCAGAATTCTAATTCTTTATCTATATACAATTCCTCTATCACCTACAGAAGGGGTTCCTGTTTCCATTTTAATGATAATGAATTTTGGATTGTATCTCAGAACTCTTCCTATCCCGGATTCTTTATTTTCTTCAGAAAAGAAATAGACAAGGGAATGAGGTTTCAATTCTATTTTTTTGGATAAAAAAATAGTGATTTGGCCTTTCTTATCTATAGACTTAACTTCTCCGATAAATTCCTCATGTTCTTTTCTCGGGTCATCAATATTTTCCTTCAAATAGTCCGTTAGATGGGAAAGCCCTACTTCTGAGGCAAGGGCAATGGGAGTCTTTCCTTCTTTGTTTTTCTCTGTGATATTGGCTCCATTTTGAATGAGTTTTTCGACTATTTCGGGATGTCCGTTCAGAATGGCAAGATGGAGTGGAGTGTTCCCATCCCTGTCTTTTTTCATTATATTGCTTCTTCTTTCCAGAAGGAGATCTACTATTTCAGGATATCCGTTTGCGCAGGCCAATAAAAAAGCAGATTGTCCACTTTTATTCTCAGAATCAATCTCCGAATAGTTTTCTAATAATAATTTTGCGATTTCTATCTGACTTCGAATGAGTGAACCGAGAAGGGGGGTATTTCCCTGTTTGTCCGATGTGTTTAAGTTAGCGCGCGAGGCGATAAGCAATTTCACGATTTCAATATGTCCGTTGAGAGATGAGGAATGTAGGGCGGTGTAACCTCTCCGATCCTGAAAGTTGATATCCAGGTTTTTATCCTTAAGAAATTCTTTTACCTTTTTTATCTCACCATACTCAGAAGATTTTATAAACTCAGAGTGATACTGAATTCTTTTTTTCAGTTCAGTTTTGGATTCTGAGAGAATCTGGTAAGATAGGAATAGAAATATGTAGGGTAATAGATTGAGAAATTTAAAAAAAATTAGAAAGCTCAATCTATATTTCAATTTATCTTCCTCTTAACTCTGAAACCAAGTTTTTTGCGCCGTAAATAACAGAGAGAGATTCCAAAATGGCTCCCGAATGAACGGAAACGGCTCTAGCTCTCTCTTCGGAATACACATAATTCAATTCATGTGAATAAGTATTTCCATCAAAAATCAATCCGACCATTTCTCCTCTGGTATTCAACATAGGACTGCCCGAATTCCCTCCTGTTATGTCATGGGTAGAAATAAAGTTTAAGGGAGTGGACATTCTTAATTTTTTTCTCTTTTTTAGGATCTTCCCGGCTACCCGAAATGCATTTTTGTTTCCAAAACCCAAAGCTCGCTCTATGAGTCCGTAGAATGTGGTTTTGTAGGGTATCGAATATCCATCTACTTTTAAACCTTTGACTACACCATAACTCAATCTCAGAGTAAAATTTGCATCCGGATAGGTAGATCTACCAAATATTGAAAATTTTAGAGAGGAGAGATCGGCTCCCAGTTTCGAAAGTTTGGACTGGATTTCATTTTCATACCACTTTCTATCTTCACTCAAGATCGGTTCTATTTTTTTTGCCCAATTCAAAATTGGATCTTTGGAATTGAGAATAGCACCGGATCCTTCCTTCAGTAAATAGTTTCTGTACTTTAAATTGTCTAATTGTGTATCACCAATGATTCCCGATGAGATAAGAATAGGTTCCTGATTTCCCAGGGCCTCTCTGAGAAATGGATCCTCCGGGTTCAGTTCCAATTGGGCCATTTCCAGAGTAGTCCTGAGAAGTAAGATATCTCTATCTTTGTAAATAGGTGCGGAGGAGAGTAATTGATGCTTGAGCGAGTCTAAATTTGAATCCCGATACTCAGGAAAACGTTGGGCGTTTGGGAGTTCCATTTGTCTGGCATATAGAATGAATTTCAAAGCCAATTGGGGGAGAGTTCCTGAAATTTTTCTATAATAAATCTCTTTCTTTCTGGATATCAAACTGTTTTGAAGGGAATCGATTTCTGAGAGTAGATTCATATATTTCTCCGGATTGTCTGAAGCGGTCCGGATTGAGATTTTTAAATTTTTTTCTTTTTCTTCCAGCTTTGTGTAGATATGGGGATTGTTCAATGCGGCCAATTCACCTTCGATGGCTTTTAAAGAATTTTCTAAATGAAGAATCAATCCCTCAGCTCTTCTCTTTTCTTCCTTACCTTTGGAGCTGTATTCACGGAGAATCTCTAATTTTTTTGAAATCATGTCCAGATACTCCGGATAGGCATGATCCCGTATGTATTTGATTTCACTCAGAGTTTTTTGTCTATCTGTTGAACCGGGATGTCCCGATACAAAGGTCAATTCACCTTCAGTGGCACCCTTCGGATTCAATTTAAAAAAAACATTTGATACAAAAGGTTTGTTGTTTTCATAAACCCGAAAGAGAGCGAAATCCAATGCGTATCTGGGAAAATTGAAATTATCAATTTCACCTCCGAAGGACGCCGCCTGAAGTTCCGGTGAAAAAGCCAGACGAACATCTGTGAATTTTTTGTAGCGATAGAGCCAGTACTCCCCACCATTATAAAATTCGATGACGTTTGATCTCAATTTAGTTTCCTGAAATGATTTTTTTTCTATTTCAGAGAGAAGTTCATTTTTTATCTCAGTGTACTGACCTTTTTCTTTCTCGGACTCCAATCGTTTCAAAACAAGATCAGTGATGTTTTCCATGGAATAAAGAACATTGATTTCAAGATCAGGGCATTTCAATTCTTCTGTTAGATCATCCGCCAGAAATCCTTCTTTCAAATAATCATTTTTATCAGAAGAGAGTTTTTGAATCTGTCCGAGGGCAACATGATGATTGGTGATCACCAAACCTCGATTGGAAACAAAGGCTCCGGAACCTCCATCGTTGAAACGCACAGAACCCAGACGGACTTTTTTTAAAAATCCGGGAGTGATTTCATAATCATATTTTTCTTTTATCAAGTGAAAAGGTAAATTGTCCAAAGTCCACATGCCTTCATCTGAAAAAAGTGAAAAATTTATAAGAATTATAAATATTATTATGATTTTTATTTGTTTCATAAAACGATCCGGTACATCCATTTTTCTTGAATTTAATTTTTAATAATATATACTGTCAATAAGCAGATAATTGGAAAGGAATTTTTCTAATGAATAAAGTACATCCCAAAGACATGATAAGTCTTTCTCAATATTTAATTGAAGAGCAACTTAAGATACCCTATGCTACCGGGGATTTTACCGCATTGATGAGTCACCTTGTTTATGCTGCAAAAGTTGTTTCACGCGAAGTAAGAAAAGCCGGACTACTGGAAAATATATTGGGAGCAACAGATGAAACCAATATTCAGGGAGAAACTCAAATGCAGTTGGATCACTATGCAGACACATTGATCACAAATGCCCTGAAAATATCCGGTCACCTCTGTGTTATGGCAAGTGAAGAAAGAGAAGATATCATCCCTATACCAGCCGGTTACAATATAGGTAAATATGCAATTGCATACGATCCACTCGATGGTTCCTCTAATATAGACTCCAATGTATCCATCGGAACGATTTTTTCGATCTTACTGAGAAAATCGCCTTCAGGACAAATGGGTGATGAAGGTGACTTACTCCAAAAAGGATCACTCCAGCGTTGTGCGGGGTACATTTTGTATGGTTCATCCACTATGATGGTTTTAACTTTCGGTAGGGGAGTTGTAGGGTTTACTCTTGATCCTTCTGTTGGTGAGTTTTTACTCTCCCATCCTTCAATAAAGATTCCTGAATCCGGAGATATCTATTCTGTCAATGAAGGAAATTACGACTATTGGTCGAATGGTGTGAAGGCCTACATTCGGAATATAAAATCTATAGAAAATGGAAAAAAACCCAAGTCAGCCAGATATGTAGGTTCACTTGTCGCTGACTTTCATAGGAATCTCTTAAAAGGTGGGATTTTTCTCTATCCGGAGGATACGAAATCAACCAAATATCCCAACGGGAAATTGAGATATCTTTACGAAGCCTCACCTATGGCTTTTATCGCAGAGCAGGCAGGAGGCTTGGCTGTCACAACATCCGGAGAAAGGATTTTAGATATAGAGCCAAATTCGCTTCATCAGAGAACAACATTAGTTACGGGGAGCAAAAAAGAAGTAGAGTTATTTATGGAGATTTCTCAAAAAAACTCCCACTAATTAGATTTCTCTAGAATTTTTAAACATTGTCGGAATGACTCAGGATCAGCGATTCCTTTTCCGGCTATGTCAAATGCAGTCCCATGGTCGGGGGAAACTCGAATGAAGTCCAGACCTAGAGTTAGGTTGATTCCTTTCTTTCCAACAGTCATCTTGAAAGGAATCAAACCCTGATCGTGGTAGTTAGCAAAGATGATATCGAATTTTTCCCTGACTTCCTTGTGAAAGATTGAGTCTGCAGAAATGGGAGAACTCAAGTTCCAACCCTTTTTCCTGAATAGTTTTACTATGGGCTTCAGAATTTCTTCTTCCTCACTACCGATCTTTCCATTTTCTCCTGCATGAGGGTTGATTCCACAAATTCCTATCCTTGGTTTGGTGAAGAGCCCTGAATTTTGAATCGAAAGAAAGAGCTCTTTCCATAGGATATTTTTCAGAGCAGAGGTTACATCTTTCAGTGGAATATGGGTAGTCAGGGGAATGACATTGAAACTTCCCGAATACATCATCATAAATGTGGGTCTATTGAAAAACTCAGAAAGATACTCAGTATGACCCCGAAAATTAGTTGAATTTCCTTTGATCACCCATTCTTTACTCAGTGGAAGAGTGATGAGATTTCCCTTGAATTTTTGAATGTTCTGACATGCCAAATGAAGAGATTCCAAAGCTGCCTTACCTGACTGAGAAGCTGGTTTTCCCGGAGTCCATTTGAATTTGGACTTTTCAGAGTGGTACTGGACAAAGAGACCATTCGCTAATTGCAAGTTCCAGGCTTGAAAATCACTGTACTCTTGTCTTGGAGAGGAGGCGATGAAAATTACGGGTCGCTTTCGGGCTATAGATTTCAACTGAAGTGAGGATTTTTGAATCAATTCAGGTGAGATTCCTGTAGGATCTCCCTCGGTGATCCAGATGGGTGTATTCATTTATTTTGTCTTTGTTGGAATATTGATATTATTGATCACAGCTACCGTAAATTCATAGAATTGAGCCAGAGCCTCTGCTATAGTTTTTCCTTCTAAGAGGGTAGATTTTTCAAATCTGGGATTGAAATGAATTCTTTCATCCAGATTCATAATAATGCTTCCTCCCTGAGTGAGTTCTTTATTGATTCCTTCCAAAAAGTCCTTAAAATTGATGAAGAGTTCACCGGCTTCTGATATAAAGATCCTGGATTGTTTGTTTTTCATTCTGCCCAATTGCTCTTTGAAATCCTGTTTGTCGGAAAGAGCGTACTCTTCAATGGTTTCGGTGAGAACTTTCATCGTCCTTTGAATGTTTTCCAAATGCTTTAAGATATTGTCCCTCTCATTGATGTGTGAAAAATCAAATTTTATATGGGAATCTCCAAGAATTGGAGCGTATTCAGTTTCTAAAAGAGAAATCAGGGTGGATATGAGATTGATTTCCGGGTCTGTACTATGGCTGGATGCTTTCATCACAATCAAATTTTCCAGAACATTGTCCCTAGTAAGGATGTTTGGATTGTGATATTGCTTTTCATCCTCGCCCTCCTGAGATTTTTTGGCTTTTTTCATATCTCTCAGGCTGACGATTTGAATATTGTCCGGAACTCCATCCGGAGTTATGAACTGGATTTTGTCTCGATATTTTATTAGATCTTTGGCAACTCTTTTCTTCTGATCTTCATTCATTGAACTATTTTGGATTTTTTCTAATTGCTTAATTATCCTTTGATACTTCTTTAATTCTTGAAATTGTTGATTGCTGAGTGCCATGGATCTAGTTATTTACCTTTTTTAGTAACGATTTCACCTATAAAAGCATTGGATACACTTTGTATATCGGTGAGATCCAAAGGAAGGATTACTTCTGTATTGGATTTTGCTAAATTTACGAATTGATGGATGAAGTTTTGTGCAATTTGGAGCTTCATTGCCTCATCCCCACCGGCCAAACTTAGGGATTCTGCTATCTTTTCGATACCCTTGGCAGTTGCATTTGCAATGGACTCGATTTCCTTCGCCTTTCCTTCGGCTTCGTTGATCCGTTTTTGTTTTTCCCCTTCGGACTTATTGATAGCTTCTTCTTTTAGACCCTGAGATCGATTGATTTTAGAGTCCCTATCTCCCTCTGAGATGGAAATATCAGCTTTCTTATTCAATTCAGCTGTTTTCTGTTTTTCCATGGACTCCAGGACGGTTTTTGGGGGACTGAGGTTTTGGATTTCATAACGGTTCACACGAATGCCCCAGGGTTCGGCGGCCTGCTCGATAACATCGACTATTCTGTGATTGATCTGGTCCCTTGCTTCAAAGGTTTGATCCAGATCCATAGTTCCGATCACCGCCCTCATAGTAGTGAGACAGAGTTGGATGGATGAAAACCTATAGTCTTCAATACCATAACTGGCCTTATAAGGTTCCATAACCTTCAAATACAAAATCCCATCTACTTTTACCTGAACATTATCTTTTGTAATACAAATCTGAGGCTGAACTTCTATAGCCTGTTCTTTCAGAATATGCTTATAGGTAACTTTATCAATAAAAGGAATGAGAAGATGCAATCCGGCTTCCAGAGTCATGTGATATTTTCCGAGCCGTTCTACTATGAGAACTTCCTGAGCATTGACGATCCGTATGCTTCTAAGAGTCTTAAACCCGATGTACAAGATGAAAACTGTCCAAAATACTAATGAAAACGACATTATTTCTTTTCTCCCTTCTGATGAATATCCGGTAATTTATGTGTAACCTTGGAAAGTCCTTCAAAGACTCCTGAAATATTAGCTAAATTATTAGGCAAAACAGTAGTTTTTGAACTTTGCAGAATTTTTCCCAGTCCTTCTAAGTAGCCCTGAGCAATCTGAAGATCTACTGCTTCTTTTCCGCCTTTGTGGGAAATTGCCTTTCCTATGATTTTCAATCCGTTGGCTGTAGCTTCTGAAATTCTTTCGATTTCATAACCTTTCCCCTCAGCTTCATTGATACGTTTTTGTTTCTCACCTTCAGAAATATTGATCGCTTCCTGTCTTTCTCCCATAGATCTATTGATTCTGGATGCTCTATCTCCTTCAGAAATTGTTATCTCTGCCCGTTTGTCCCTCTCGGCTTTCATCTGTCTCTCCATTGAGTTCAGAACCTGCTTGGGAGGGTTGATGTTTTTGATTTCATATCTGGTTACTTTGATACCCCATGGATCTGTGGCGGCATCAATTTGAGAAACCACTTTGGAGTTGATCTCATCTCTTTCAGCAAACGTATCATCCAGGTTCAATTTTCCGATTTCTGATCTGAGGGTGGTTTTGGCAAGTTGGGAGACTGCCAGTAAAAAATTATCTATCCCGTAGCTGGCTTTGAAAGGATCAATGATTTTTAAGTACAAAATCCCATCGATTTCGACCGGAACATTGTCTTTTGTAATACATTCCTGAGGAGCTACATCGTAGGCAATTTCCTTAAGAGAATGTTTGTAATGGACCTGATCTACAAATGGGATAGCAAAATGATATCCGGCACTGAGAGTGTCTTTGTACTTTCCGAATCTTTCCAGAATGAAAGCGTATTTCTCAGGAACAATCACTATTGTTTTATAAATAATGATCAAAACGAGAATGAGTAAAACCGTTAAAAAATCCATAATTCCTACCTTAGGTATTTGTAAAATAATCTAATTTCCAAATTAGTAGGGTCAAGCAATTTCTTTCCCCTATTTTTTGTCCACATCAGGATCTTCTTCGATTGCTTCTACTGTGAATTGAATATTGTCTCTCTCAAAAATCCTTACCTTACTTCCGACTCCAAACTCATGATTTATAGAAACTGCATCCCATTCGGTACCCTGAAAGAGGATTCTCCCTCCCTTTTGACCCGGGATGATGGGTTTGACCACTTTTACGATCTTTCCGGTATAATCATCTCTGATGGCTTCCTTCGAGAAGGATTTTTCTGAGGGGAAGAGGTTTTTTAAAAACTGTCCTGCGGCCAGGATAGTTACCGCGGAGGAAATCGCCCAGATAATCAATTGAACCGGAACGGATAGAGGGGCAATAAAGAGAATTCCGGCTGTTACCAAAGCACCGATTCCCAAAAAGGAGATGTAGACACCGGGAATGATAAATTCCATTAGTATCAAAACAATACCACCCACCAACCAGAGAAAAAATGCTGAATTCAGGATATTTTCCTGACAAACTACACCCTGATTCCATAAACAATCCATAGTAAACTCCTTTTGTTTCCAAGGGGAGAATTTAAGAAAACCTGAAAAAATCAATCGAATTATTCCTTTTCAGAAAAAAGCATTTATTGGGGTATTGATTATATGAAACATTTGATTTTCGGATTGATTCTCCTCTTGAGCCTTCTCAATTGCAAAAAAAATCCCGATTCACAAATAGAAAAGTTAATACAGAATCCGGGCATTAAAGATGAAGTAGTCATCATTGAAGTCACAAAACAAATTCTCAAATCACAGTTCAAAGAGATCAGAGTGGAGAAAACGGATGAAAAATTTAACGTCCTGATCGACTTCGGAGGAAGTACCGCTCTTACTTTCCAGGAAAAAAAAGTCTATGAGAAGGAGATGAAACTTCTCACAGCAAAGTATATGATTGAATTATTTTATTACCTCTCCTCCAGAAAAACTGATAAACTTACCCTATCCCTGGTGAAACCATTTTATATTCATGAACCCCAGATCAATAAAGATGTGATACAGGAGTTTGAAGTGTTTCGCACATCCCTTGACCTTGCAACCTTAGATACCATTGAGGGATGGAGGGATTGGGATACAAAAGCCTGGAACCACAAGGGAGAGGATCAGGAT
Source organism: Leptospiraceae bacterium (assembly GCA_024233875.1). Lineage (GTDB taxonomy): Bacteria > Spirochaetota > Leptospiria > Leptospirales > Leptospiraceae > JACKPB01. The sequence continues at coordinate 201,660 of JACKPB010000005.1, read as the reverse complement.
AGATTGGTCGAACAACTCAATAAAGTGATTTCGATCTGGAAGGTGGAATTGAATGAATTCGGAAGAATTGAGCTGGAATGAATGAAAGCTGAATATTCAGGTAGCATAGAAAGCAATAGAAAAGTACTACATGAACTTACAGCGGGTGGAGATTGGAAAGTTCAGCTTCAAAATTCCATTCGTTCTGATGAATTGAAGTATTTCTTTGAACTGACAGAATCAGAACGAATAGGGATTCAAAATTCTATACGATTGAATGTTTCCACCTCACCTTATTATCTTCTACTTTCGGATCCCTATGATCCGGACTGTCCGATAAGGCGAACTATCATCCCGAATGAGGAAGAGTCCATACTTTCTCCGGAAGAATCTTCCGATCCTCTCTTTGAGGAAAAGTTAATGGTGACACGGGGGCTCACCAAAATGTATGACAATCGGGTTCTTTTATTTTCTAATCAAACCTGTTCGGTGTACTGCAGGCATTGCATGAGAGGAAGAAAAGTTTCATTTAGTAATGAGCACCTGACTAAAAAAGACTTAGAAAATTGCTTTGAATACTTAAGAAATCATCCGGAAATCGATGATGTAGTGATTTCCGGTGGGGATCCTCTGAATATGAGTGATTCCAGAATCGAGTTCATTCTATCCGAATTAGAAAGTATACCATCAGTAAAGATATGTAGATTGGGAACCCGGAATCCCGTCACTCTGCCAATGAGAATCACAGATACACTTAGTTCAATATTAGATAAATACAATACAGACAATTTATCAATTTTTTGTAATACACAGTTCAATCATGAAAAAGAATGTACACCCGAATCGAAACAGGCAATTTTAAAACTTCTAAAATCTGGGGTAAGTGTTGGAAATCAGGCAGTTCTTCTAAGGGGTATAAACGATGATGGAGAAAGCATGCTCCGGTTACACAAAAAATTATTGGAGCAGAGGATCAGAGCCTATTATCTTTATGATCCGGAGCTAATTCCCGGATCCAGAGGATTCCGAACCCCTTTGGGCAAGGGAATAGAGATAGTATCTTTCATGAGGGGAAAAATATCCGGAATGGGGATTCCCAGTTTTGTAAATGATCTTCCGGGAGGAGGGGGGAAAGTCACACTCTCTCCGGATTGGTATCTGGGGTATCATAAATCCACAAGAACTCATTTTTTTAAATCAGCTCTCCGGGGTACAATTCACAAAAGTTTTGAACCCCTATCCTCAAATTATGAGGACACTTACAGACAATTATCGGAAGAAGAATATATAGAGTTAGCAGGGATTGCCCATCCAATTGAAAATCTTCCATGACCCAAACTGTAGTTTTGATTTCTGATATCTATGAAAATTCTAATGATTTGACTAAGGAATACATTCAGGAATGGGATAATAAAAAATCTATCGAGTATCTCGGTGATACAATATTAGATTTAGGTTATTCATTGGAAATTATCGATTCCTTTCAAAATCCGGAACTTGTACTAGATTTTTTACAAAAGAATTTATACAGAAAAGAAGATTTTCTGGTATGGAATTTGGTGGAAGGATATTTTTCCAGAAATCGTGAAACCTATGTTCCCGGGTTTGCAGAATACCTCGGCTATCCCTATGCGGGATCTGATTCTTACCTTCAGAATTTGAGTCTGGATAAGTATTTGAGTAAAGTTCGAATTGAACAATTGGGGATCCATACTCCTAGATCATTTTTATGTTATGATAGGCTGGATTTAGAACAAAAACTTTCTTACCCTCTCTTTTTGAAGCCAAATTTTGAGGGTTCCAGCTTGGGAATCTCAGAAATTTCCATTGTCCATTCAGATGAGGAGTTTAAGAGAACAATGGAATCTTTTGAACTCAAATACTTTCCAATTCTAGTAGAAGAATACTTTCCCGGAGATGAGTACACAGTTTCTGTCCTGGGAACATATGAATCTGTCGAAATTTCCAAAATTTGTAGAATAGAAATTGAAGGGATGTACTCAGAAGAAAAAAAATCCAAAGATTTTATGGAGGAAAAGATTATTCCCATAGAGGATTTGGAAAAAAGCCGATACATCACTGAGACAACCCAAAAAATCTGTAGATCCATAGGTTTTCATGGATATGGGAGATTGGATTGGAAAGAGGATGAGAAAGGAATGCCCGGATTTCTGGAAATGAATTTCACTCCGGGATTGTCCCCTTATTACAGTGCATTTCCCATTTGCTTTCGGGAGTCGGGAAAGAATTATTCAGAATTGATACAAGAGATCATCAATATTTCAAAAAAGGATTACAATAATATTGCCAGGTTATATGGAAAGAGAGTGAGTGATGAAAAAATCATTCGAAATTGAAAAAATTACTTTTCAATTTAGAGCAATTCTCTAATGTTAATTGGCAATTAGACTGCTGACCAGATGGAAGAGACAGAATACAACAAAAAAAGTAGAGAAAACATTCTAAAGATTGGATTCAATTCCCTATCTGAAATTGAGGAAAAGGTCAAATCATTCAGAATAATGAATCAAAACGCTGCGAAAAAGCGATTCATCATCAGCAGAGAAGACATTCGGGACAATACCGGAAAGATTATTTTACCCAAGGCATCTGAGATTGATATTTCTGCGACCATGCTTCTCAGAAGAAAGTTTAAGCCGGATACGATTTTTAAGATCTTTCAACCTGATGAAGGTATCGTTATCATTTCGGATATGACTACTATGGAAGGTGTCACACTCACTATGGATATAGTCACCCAGATTATGAATCTAGGTGGCGGTGCTTATGAAGGTTTCATAGATAGAGTAGATAGTTTTACCGATTTCATCAATCACCTAAAAAAAGCCCTATTTCCCAAATTGATCATCATTGGCTACATACCTTCTGATAGGATTCAGACCGAGATCATTAATTTTGTTAGAGTGAAGAGAATTGATAATTATTTAAGAGTGATGGAATTGACCCATTCAGTTTATAAACCTATAGGCTACTTTCCTAAAATCAAACAAATTGCAATCACAGATGATCCCAAAAGCTGGGGTAGATTTGTGGTGGATATCATCAGAGAGTATACCAAACCCTATCTGACCGAACAGGTCTAAAAAAAGGGATTTGAATCGAATCAAATCCCTTCTCTTTCTAATCAAACCTTATAAAAGTCCAGGTTTTCCTGCAATGGATCCGGAAGTCTTCCTGTTGGATCCACATACTTTCTATACTTAGTTTCGAATTCTTTGTGCTGACGGTTTCGGATATTGATAAATCTGGTGTGCATATCTCCAAATGCGGGGAGTTTTGCAACCTTATCCCGAATTGTTTTTTCAAATGGAATGTGCTTATAGAAAATATTTCTCACAACCCTATTGAGACGTTGAACACCTTCAGATTCATATTTTATCCACAATAAATAGTCATTGACGAATTTGTCGCGATCAGTCCGGAATCTTTTGAATTCAGAGGAGATCTTCTCTTTGAGTTCAATGGAGAGATCTTTATTCTTTTTGTAAAACTGAATGTAATCCATGTACTCGGATGTAATCGATGGAATCCCTACGTTGTTCCATTCAGGACCGAGAATGTTTTTACAGAGTTCCCATCTGAATGCGGCAACAGCTTCCAGAAGTAAAGTTTTGAGATCACCCAAAACTATCATGGGGAGAATGATTCGACCTTTACTTTCTTTCGCTCCGGCACCTCTCAAAATTGAGAGATCCTGCCACATCATGATCTTACTTCCTATTGAGGGAACTATAATAAAATCAGGTATAACCGATTTTTGAATGAATTCTTTTCTTACTCCCAGCTCTTCATCGTTAAACATAACTTCCCGGTTGAATGCTGTATAGTCGATTGAAAGAATTTCTTTGATAGCAGAATAAATCCCTTCTTTTGTAACCATACATTTTTCGAGTGGAAGATTGATTTGAAACTTATTCAGAACGGGAACATAAGAGGCAGGGTTTCCTGTAGTGAGTCGAACATTTGGCATGTACATAGCATTCAACTCGTAGGACATTCTATAATCATCCTTATTCAACTCAGGAGGTACATCGCTCTCTTTTTTGAAAATGCTTTCTTTGTTGTCAGCTTTGATCTTATCAAAGTATGTCTGTCCGAGTTCATCGAGAGAGGGAACTGAATTTTTATGGTAAATTCTGTCCAACCACTCATCGCAGACAAAAACATTGATTTTGCTATCGGATTTGGAATTGTCTTTGAAGTTGAAGAGGAAAGCCTTTTGATCTCCTTCTAAAAGTGTTTCATCAAAGTATCCAAATCTCAAAAACATGTCGATGTACTTTGGAATATTACGACCACCGGTGATAGATTTTAGTACGGTTTTGTTGTAAGCATCCCAGAAAATTTTGGTTAAATTCTTTCTGATCTTTCGGGCTTCACTGTCAGGATCGAGGGGGTTTTTCATTGTTTTGAATTTGGCCAGCAAAGCGTTGCATTCTTTGATTTGATCCTGAGAAAGCTCTGCATAATTCATAATTTTAGATGAAGAACCCAGAAGTTCCCTATTGATAGCTTCGGAGTCCAGACCCAACTTGATCGATTCACCTTCTCCTGATCCAGATTCCGATGAGGGACTCAAATCGGAATTCATGGATTCCATTATGGCTTCCTGCTGTGTCTGAATTTTCTTGAAAAGTCCCGGAAATTCAATCATCTTCGGAGATGCATCGGGAATGTCTGCTAAGAAAATAGCTTTGAAGGACATTTGAATTTTTTCAATTCGATCATTTAAAAAATCCAGAATAGGTAAAATGACTTCCGGTTTTTCATTAGTAATCCCTGTCTCCATCATCTCTAGAATTAGAAAGTACTTTTCAATCAATCCATTCTTTCCGGCAAATAGGTTTAGATTTTCGAGTAGGCTTTCTACTTTTTCTTCAATAAAGTCCAGGGTGCCGAGAAATGATTTTGAAAATTTATCACAAATCTGGAGAAGAATTGTGATATCAGCTTCATAAAGTGGAGTTTGGATGTTCGGATCAGCGGATAAAACTTTTCTCATAAAAAGGAATTCTCCATCATCGAAATCCATATCGCTGGAGTAATCTTTCTTAAAAAAGTCAGAATGTTTATCGGATAGAAATGAGATATTGGGTTTTTGGGGAAGTTTCCCCCCGCTTTCCCAGAATAGGCTCAGATTTTGTCTTGTGAGTCGAAAGACTGGATCGGAAATGACTTCGTCTTCAGAATATTGATATTCGTCCGGAACTATTCCGGGAAACATCGTGGGTTCTAGAATGTAATAAGAAAGAGATAAATTGTCAAGAGTGTGTTCAAGATCTGAATACAGCTCCTGAATCGCGTTTGCTTTCTTTATGAGTTCGAGGTTTTCCCGGAGAAGTGTTCGGGCAATCATAATACCGAGAGACATCTTACCCATGATACTCTTTTTGATAGTAGCCTGAGTGACCTGATACGTCGATACAACCGAATTGGAAATGGATCGAATCGAATATGGATATCTACCGTTACTGAAGAGGCTGATCACTCCCGGGGTCAGGTTTTTTCCATTCATCTTCAGAAGATTTAGTGATATTTTATCAAACTTTTTTTCTAAAGAATACGAACCTTCATGGACTATGTTCAGTGAATTGCTGGAGTTTCCTTCTTCAAAAAGGTACTGTCCCTGGAGGATTGATATTTTTTGGTTTACTTTTGAAGTGTCAATAGGCATGATTTTTACATTGTTATCTTATTTTATTTTATTTTCGCTTCAATTCTTTTTTTACTCAATATTTAAAATCTTGATTCAGAATTTAATTCACATTAAAATTGGAAATCCTTCTCTATTCTTCAGGTTTGGAAGAATTTAGATCTAAAGGCATTGGAGTAAATTTTTATTCGTAGTCATTTACGAATCTTTTGATTCGCTTTACTAAATCTCAAAATTTACCGAATGATGATTCGGGAAAACTTTCAAATTCTTATTTACGGGGAACAAAATTGTCAGAGTTACTGAGTTTTAAAAAGTTTCAAAAGCGATTGAAAGATTCTACTCTCGGAATCTTAACCAATCAGAGTGCATATGGAGGAAAGTTTAAGAATTCCTACCATTTTCAGGAGATTTCTAAGAAATATAATTTGAAATTGATTTTCCTACCCGAACATGGACTTTTTGCTGAGCTTCAGGATCAGGTTTCGGGAAATCAGTTGAAGTACTCATACTCCGGTCTGGAGATTGTTAACCTTTATGGAGACAATGAGGACTCATTGTTCATTCCCTTCCATTATTTGGATGAACTGGACACTATCCTTATAGACATAAGGGATGTGGGGTCTAGGTACTATACATTTTTGACCACAGCTTTTTATATGATGGGCAGGGTTTCAGAATACAATAAAGACAGGAAAAGAAATATCAATTTTTTAGTCATAGACTCACCCAATCCTATCGGGAAAAAAGTGGAAGGATCTCCCCTCCAACTGGGGTTTGAGTCATTTGTAGGAGTGAGGGGAGTGTTGCACAGACATGGACTGACTCCCGGGCAATTGCTTTCTTATTACAATGAGGAGTTTCATCTTCATTTAGATCTTTCTATTCTTCCGGTTGGAGAATTCTATAAGACAACCGGTTCTTCAACCCAATGGATACCTCCCTCTCCCAATATCCCCACTGAGGACACTTGCTTTGTTTATCCGGGTCAATGTCTTCTGGAGGGGACCAATTTGTCTGAGGGTAGGGGCACAACGAAGCCATTTGAATTTTTTGGAGCTCCCTTTCTGAATATAGAAGATCGCCTTCTTCTTTCCCAAATCAAAAATATCGAAGATTCTTCGTTTGCCTTACGACCTCTCTACTTCCAGCCCACGTTTCACAAACACCGTGATCAAATATGCGGAGGATTTCATATCATGATCCGGAATAAAAAACAATTCAAGAGTTTGAGAACTACTCTTAGGATTCTTAAGCTTTTGAAACATTTTTATAAGGAATTTGAATTTATCAAAGGTCCTTATGAGTTTAGATCAGACAAGCCTGCGATAGAACTCCTGGTTGGGGATGAATTTTTATTGAAATATTTAAATTCGGAAGTTAGCGATCGATCCATGGATGAGTATCTTTCTGATTCAGAAAAGGTTTGGAAAAAAAAGATAGAAAAATATTTGTATTGATCTTTATTCCTCCAAAAAAACTTATGAATACAATAGGAATTTAAACAGTTTTTGTTTTCCAGAAAAATACTTAAATTACCGAAAATTCAATTGAACATGAGATTTTTAAGATAATATTTATGGTAGAGATTGAATTTTCACTCAGTAAGGAAGATTATTTAGTATACCAATTGTATGCTTCCTCGCAATCAAAAGTGATTAAATCATCACGATTTAAAAATTGGCTGCTGATTCCCATTCTTTACCTTATCTTAGGGGTTATTCTGAATGTAGTCCTGGGACAGATTTATTTATTCGCTCTTTCTATTATAGCTGTTCTCTGGGTTCTTCTCTATCCATTTTATTCAAAATACACCTATACTAAAAATTATATAAGAAATATTGATGAAATCTACGGCGAGCGCTTTGGGAAAGTTTGCAAAATCATTATCACTATGGAATATTTGATCATGGAATTGCCAGCTGAAGAAACAAAATTAAAATTTCCTGAAGTAGTGCAAATCACTGAGATAAATGACTATTTCTTCCTCGGATTGAGAAATGATAGTGCAATCATCATTCCAAAACTCAAGGTAGATTATTTTTCTTTACTTAAATTTATGAATCAACTCACTGAGAAAACGAATGTGACCATTTACAAAAACTTAACCTGGAAATGGAAATAATTTCAATCAGGTACTGAATTCCATAAAGAATGTAGCGGGACCTGAATTTTCTAATCGAATCAACATATCTCCACCGAAAACACCTGATTTTATTTTTGAAGAATCATAATAGGACTCAAAACCTTTCAAAAAGGATTCATACACAAGCTTAGCCTTTTGGGGACTTCCTGCATTCTCGAAGGATGGGCGATGACCTTTTTGAAGATTAGCCAGTAGTGTGAATTGAGAGACGATAAGAATTTCTCCCTGAATGTCTTTGATTGAAAGATTCATTTTTTTGTTCATGTCTTCAAATATTCGTAAATGAATTATCTTATGATAAATTCTTTTAAAATTCAATTGATCTTCATCGGATTCAATTCCAATGAAGATCAATAGTCCTAGAGAAATTTTGGAAACAATACATTCTTCTATCCAAACTTCTGCTGAATTGACTCTTTGTAATACGATTTTCATGAGAAACCCCACTCCATAATTTTGTGATAGTACTGATCCAACTTCCCGTATTCTTCGACTTCGATTGTCAAATGGAGAAATTGATTTGGAATTTCCTCCTATCTTTTTTTAAAAAAATTCATTTTCGAATATTTAAGTTCGGTCAGATTAGTAGAACTAAAATTTAAAAGTTGGTCTTTCGAATGAAATTAATATTTTTCAGCTTGCTCTTCTCTATGAGTTTATTTTCAAAAGATATCCAATGGTCTACAGAAGAAAACCGGGAGATAGTTTCTATGGGAGCCCTGGACTTCTCCATTCATGTTCAAGTTCCCAAAGATAGTATTCTCATCTTAGAAGAGAATCAAAATGAATCAGTTCAATTTTCAATAGAAAATGAAAATTTTCAAATCTTAAAAATTTCTTCTCCAAAAGGAAAATTCAAGAACAATTTTACCTATCTCAAACAAAAAGGTATGTTTACGCTTAAACTTTTTGACCTCGCTGGATTGGAAATGGGAACCAATCATTCTTTGGATTTAGTGATACATTACACCCAATGTGATATTCATTTCAAAAATTGTAATCCTAAAACATCAAGACAGGAATTATTTGTTCTGATTTCAGGAGAACGCTCATTGAATAAGTTCGTTCAGGCTAGAAATTCGGGAGTTGTGAATTGGATAAAAAAATATACTGAGACTTTGGATCTAGCGGCAAAGAGAAACCAAAATATCTTTGCGATCATTACCGATCCATCCTGGTGCGGGGCCTGTGCACATATGGAAAGGATTACATTTTCAAAAAAATCAGTTCAGGATGTATTGAATAATAAATTTGTATCGTTTCGAGCTGAAGAGGATGAATATTCAAAGCTTCCAATATCGGGAAGTTTCGGGATACCTACCTATTTTATCTTGGATCAGAAAGGAAAGATGATTCAAAAGTATGTGGGGGCAAGAGATGAAAAATCATTTTTGAATCTTCTAAAAACTTATGAAAAAAATCCAAATGGAGAAGAACAAAAAGAAGACGTTGATTTTGATATAGATGAATTGAAAAAAAGTTTAAAGTCTACTGTTACTATTGAAAATCCAAAATCAGAAGGTATTTATTTTCAGATGAAGGATGTAAATTTAAATGGAAAGGGGAGTATTTATATTAGTAATAATCCCGGAGAAACAATAAAAATTGAATCCAAAATACTATTTAATTGTATTACGTGTGGAAATAAAATCTCTCAGGTTTTGGTGGGTATAGCAGAAGAGAAAACATCCGGGAAATGCATCTGGAGTGGGATACAAAAATCAGGTGGAAGCAAGGGAATCTGTAAGTCGGATTGTGGTTTGGAATTTCCCTGCGGAGTCAATCCCGGTAGGGCAGGTTGGGAAAAATTGTCTTACACTTATCAAATACCTAAAAACAAAGGTGTGTATCGCCTGAGAACACTTGCTTCTGAAGAATGTGCTGACTGTTCCGGAATATCTCCGGATGCCTGGGGAAGTAATGAGAAATTTCACAGGGACAATGAAAATACTATTGGGTTTATAATTGTGAAATGAGAGGAAATAATTGCCTTTCCATAAGAAAAAAGGAAAGGCAATTTTTGATTATTTGGATTGTTTTTTCTTTTTTGATTTTGGTGCTGATGGTGTGGTTGCTTTGGTAGGACTGCTTGTAGTTGTGATTTTTATCTTTTTCTTTTCAAAATACAATCCTATAGCTTCTTTGATGAGATCTGTTCTAGTTTTCTTTTCTTTCTTAGATAGATCATTCAGCTTGGCAACGATTTCTTTTGGAAGTCTTAAACTTATCATGTAGGGATCCTCACAACAGAAAAAATATTTAAGATGGAAAAATTGTCAAATAATTCTTTGAAATTCTATTCAAAATTTAATAAAAATTTTATAATTTCATTTAAATTTTGATCTTTCATACAACGAAAATGGTTTTGTGGACAAGTATTACCTCCGTGGATTCCACACGGTCTACAATTCAATCCATTTACTTCTGAAATAAAATGCATTTCAGATAATGTAGTGTATCCAAAATCGGGAACTGTAGCACCATAGATTTGCACTGTGGGGATATTGAAAGCAGAAGCGATGTGAATGGGAGAGGAATCATTGGAAATCAAAACTTTAGCTCCGGAAATTATGTAAGACAATTCCTGTAGGTTAGTTTTTCCTGAAAAGTTCTTAATATTCTCCCCAAAATCCTTCTGTATTTCTTCACAGAGTGCCTGATCCGATTTAGATCCGATCAATAGAGGCAGAAGAGTTGATTTATCTAATATCATTCTTATGAGTTCTATAAATTTTTCAGCCGGCATTCTTTTGGTTTCCCAAACTGAAGAGGGTGCAATGGCTACGTAATTTTTCCCTATAGATTTCAATTCCAGATCGATTTTATGTATTTCAGATGAAATGAAATACAACTCAGGTTTTTTGGGGGTACTCACTCCTATCAAATTTGATAATTTATTAATTTCATGGATTCCCAGAATGGGTCTGGATACTTTTTCTGTATGGAGAAAGGAAAAACCTGATTCTTTATAACCTATCCTTTTTACAGCTCCTGAAAAAAATGAAATCAATGAGGAACGGTGGGAGAAGTGAGGGCTGATGCAAATTGAAAAATTTTGTGATTTGAGAAATCGTAAGAACTCAAAAAATTTGAAAATATTATTTTTTATTTTTTTCTTCGGAAAAGGTATCACCTCTTTTATATAAGGATTCCCTTTCAGAATGTCCTCAGTTCCGGAGTTGACCAGGACAGAAATATCCCGGGTCCCGTATTTTTCGGAAATTGATCTAAAGAAACCGGTACTGAGTATTAAATCTCCAATGAATGCGGTTTGTATTACTAAAATTTTCATTTTTAAGGTGAAAAAATCGGGAAAATAACTTTAAATTCGCTTCCTTTACCCGGATCCCCAATGATTTCCAGCCTTCCTCCCTGCTTTTCGATTAATTTCCTGCTGATACTCAGACCGATTCCATTGCCTTTTTCTCCCATAGTTCCTGTGCTTGAAGAGACTTGATTGTTTTGATTTAAGATCTGATCTATTTTTTCCGGAGGAATCCCAATTCCGCTATCAATGATTTGAATTGTGATTTCATCTCCGGAACTAGAAAGATAGAGATTGAGATCAATTTTCCCATTTCTGGACGTATACTTTATGGAATTTGATATGATATTATTAAAAATTCTTTTGATGGCTAGTTCATTTCCTTTGATCATTATATTGCTTCCGTGAGGGAAGGAAGATGAAAAATGGATTTGTTTGTTTTCCGACAATACCTTAGCAGTGGGAAGAAAATTTTGAATTGTTTCAATGATATTGATCCCGATCAATTCAAGATTGTCCTCAAAATGAATATTGGTAATATCTAATAGATCCTGAATCATAATTCGAAGAGTGTTGGTAGAGTTATAAATCTGTTTTAAAAAAGTTTCATTCTCAGAGGAAACGGGTAGATTCATTTCTAATAATTGAAGAAATCCATTGATCGAATTGAGGGGAGTACTCAGGTCATGGGAAGATGCCCTAAGAAAATCATCCTTGATTTTGTTCAATTTCTTCAATTCTTTGAGTTTGTCCACTAACTGTTGATGGAGAAAGTGGTTGTTCAGATGTGCTTTTATTCTCGCCAGTACTTCTTCTCTTGAAAAAGGCTTCAATATGTAATCATTGGCACCGGTTTTAAAAATTTTGATGAGGAGATTCAATTCACTTGCCGCAGTTAAAAAAATAATGGGTAGGTCTTTGATTCCCATAGTGTATCTTAAAGTTTCACAAAGCTGAATTCCATCCATTTCCGGCATATAGAGATCAGTAACTAATAAATCAAATTTATCAGGTGATTCCCTGTATATCTCCAGTGCGATTTTTCCATTTTTTGCTTCAATGACAGTTCCTCCTTCTTCCCGGATTGACCGCGAAATGATTGTGCGGGTTACTTCAGAATCTTCCGCTAGGAGAATTGTGGATCCTTCAAAAGTGTTTTTGGGATTCAATAACTTTGAAGTAAGGGAATCAATCTCTTTGATTGTGAATGGTTTGGTTATAAAATCACTTGCTCCCGATTCAAAACCCCTAATCCTACCTTCCAGGCTATCATTTTGAGAAATAAACAAAATGGGTGTAGGCTTAGAATTGTGATAGTGTTCCACCTCAAATTCTCTAATTTTTTTTGAGGTTTCATATCCATTCATTCCCTTCAATTCGATGTCCATTGTAATGAGATCGTATTTTTGTAATTGAAAGTATTCAATAGCTTCTTCTCCCGAAGAAGCTTCGGAAACATCCATTCCTTTTCTCTTATAAAGAGTTTTCAGGAGAGTTCTTATTGTGATACTATCATCAACAATTAGAACTCTCATCCAGAATTCTCAATTATAGTTGCAAAATTATTTGTTGCCAAACCACCTATGGAATGAGTCAAACCTAAAGATTTATTCTTTCTTTTCATCAGCCCGGAGATTTCTACGATTTGAGCAATTCCGGATGCACCGATTGGATGTCCTCTTGTCTTAAGCCCTCCGGAGACATTGATTGGAATACTGCCATTAGGATGAGTTTCTCCTGATTTTACAAATTCCAGTCCCTTTCCCCGGGGAAAGAGTCCTGCATCTTCTCCACCGATCACTTCAAAAATTGTAAATGCATCGTGAAGTTCCGCTATCTCTATCTGATGTGATTTGATATTGGAGGACTTGTACGCTTTTTCAAATGCTGTTCGTGAGGAATGAAAAGATGGTTCCATATTGAGATTATGAAAGTCTGTATGACCATGACCTGTCCCTAAGATTCTTAGACCCGATCTTTTTTCTGTAGAGAGAATCAATCCTGCACCCCCATCTGAGATCGGTGAGATATCATAAAGATTTAGAGGATAGGAAAAGACAGGTGCTTTCTCGTAATCTTCTCTGGTAATTGGTTTTTGGAGGTGGGCATACTTGTTTTTGGAACCATTTTCATGAAGCTTTTCTGCAATGTAGAAGAGATCGGATTTATCATATTGATAATTATGCAAATACAGATTTGCAATCATCGCTGCGCCCTGAGCCATTGACATACTAAATTTAATCTGAGCTTCGGACAAAACAGATCCGAGAGTAAGGTTGTTCACTTCTCTAGAAAGCTGTGACATGGACTCTGCGCCCAGAACCAGAGCATTTTTGAACTGACCGGATTGTAGGAGATAGTATGCCAGATGTACTGCTGAGGCTCCACTGGAAGATGCTGTCTCGCTCCGGGTACAAAATACCTGCTTTAGGTTTAGTTGTGAGGCGATTTTGGCTGCAAGATGAAATTCATGTGTATACACCTCAGGAGCAAAAGTCGAAAGAATGAAGAGATCAATCTGATCGGAATCAAAATTTTCTAAAACAGAACGACCTGTTTGAAGGGCTATATCCATAACTCCTGCATTCAGCTTACCAAATTTAGTGATACTCGGATTATGGATGTACACATTTGTCATAATAGAAGTCAGTTTTCAGAGAAAGTTTATGGAATCAAGGGAAAAATCAATTTCAAAATGTATCCGAAAATGGGGAAGGATTGAAGTTTTTTCTTTTTTTTTAGACTATGGAGAATTTTATTCGCTTTAATAAGCTATTCAATTTTTCTATAATTTGAACACTAAAATTCAGGAGAGAGTAATGAAAGGAAATTCAGAAGTTATAGAGATTCTCGGTGAAGTCCTCGCTGCAGAATTGACTGCTATCAATCAGTATTTCATCCATTCGAAAATGAACCAAAATTGGGGTTACCAGAAACTTGCCGGTTACATGAAAAAAGAGTCCATCGAAGAAATGAAGCATGCAGATACAATCATCGAGAGAATTTTATTTCTGGATGGGATTCCGGATCTTCAGAGATACATGAAGATTAAAGTTGGTCAAACTGTTGAAGAGATGTTTCAAAATGATCTTGAAGTTGAATTCAATGCAGTAGAGAGATTGAATAGGGGTATAGAACTGACTACAAAATTAAAGGACAACGGAACCCGTGAACTATTAGAACAAATTCTAATTTCCGAGGAAGAACACATTGATTGGTTGGAGATGCAGCAACAAATCATCAAAGATGTTGGAATTCAGAATTATCTTGCCCAGCAACTTGCCTGAGTCAACCCCGGTGAATAGAATATGAAGATTCGAGATTCTAAAAAAGAAATAAAAATTTATTGCAAATTAGAAGAATCCAAACATTCGAAGCCTGTATACAAGCTCCTGATAGATAAATTTGTCGAATCGGGAGTTACAGGGTGTACAATAGTAAAATCGAATTCCGGATATGGAATGGATATGAAAATAAAATATCCGGATAATTTCATAAATGAAGTCTGGTCAAAAGAATCCACCATCATCATCACAATTATTGAATCAGAAAATAAGTTAGAAGAAATAATACATATGATCGATGAAATCCTCCCTCAGGGCCTTGTAACAATCTGGGATGTTGAAGCCATACGTTACACAAAAAACACAGTAACAGAAGAAGATATCAAACTTGCAGAGAACACATAATATATGATCCAGGATCCTCTTTATATCCGAAACTTTTCCATCATTGCCCATATTGACCACGGTAAATCCACATTGGCAGATCGACTTCTTGAGATAGGTTTGGTGACAGACCAGAGAACCAGGAAGGAACAAATTTTGGACTCAATGGATATCGAGAGGGAAAGGGGAATCACAATCAAAGCCAATAACGCCTCTTTCGAGTATCTCGCCAGAGATGGAAAGAGATACCTTTTGAATCTGATTGATACACCCGGTCACGTGGACTTTACCTATGAAGTCTCCCGTTCTCTTCTGGCCTGTGAGGGAGTCTTGCTTATAGTAGACGCAACTCAGGGAGTCGAAGCACAGACTCTGGCCAATTTGTATCTGGCCATGGAATCCAATTTGAAAATCATTCCTGTGATCAACAAAATTGACCTACCCAGTGCTGATATTCCCAAATGTCATCGTTTGATAGAAGATTCTCTCGGATTGGATTCCGAAGAATCCATTCCGATTTCAGCCAAAACCGGAGAGAATGTGATCGAAGTATTGGAGTCCATAATCCGATTGATTCCACCTCCCAAACCTGTGGGGGATAAGTCTCTCAAAGCACTTATCTACGATTCTTATTTTGATTCTTACATGGGAGTAGTTGTCAAAGTTAGAATTTTTGAGGGCAAGGTAAAGAGGGGAGATCAAATCTACTTTATGGGGAGTGATAAGGAGTACTATGTTACCGAAGTCGGTATCAATAAACTGAAACTCACACCTCAGGATGAAATCGTTGCGGGACAGGTTGGATATATTGTTGCAGGGATCAAAAAGATTTCAGATGCCAGAACTGGTGATACAATCACTCATTTTAATAATCGAACGAAATCTCCTGTAGGTGGATACAAGGAAGCCAAACCCATGGTCTTTTCAGGATTGTTTCCCATAAATGGAGAGCAGTTTGATGAATTGGTGGAAGCCATAGAAAAGCTCAAGTTAAATGATGCTGCTCTTGTTTATGAAAAAGAAAATTCACTTGCCCTCGGATTTGGATTTCGGGTTGGTTATCTCGGTCTTTTGCATATGGAAATCGTCCAGGAAAGATTGGAAAGAGAATTCAATCTGGATTTGATCACAACTGCCCCTTCTGTAAAATACCGTATTACAAATACATCCGGTGAGGTGTATGAAGTTGACAATCCATCTAAGTTTCCCGAGCCCCAGACTATAGAAATGATGGAAGAACCTTTTGTAAAAGCCTCAATCATCACACCCAACGAATATGTGGGTAATATAATGTCTCTTGTCATTGAAAAGAGAGGGATTCAGGGAAACACGGTTTATCTTGATCAGGAAAAAGTTCAACTCACATATGAGATTCCCCTTGCTGAGTTGATTTTTGAGTTTTATGATAAACTAAAATCCTATAGCAAGGGCTATGCTTCCCTGGATTATGAACCGATTGGATATCGAACTTCCCAATTGGTCAAACTTGATATCGTAGTGAACCATGAACCTGTAGATGCTCTTTCCACTATTGTTCACAAAACAAGAGCCGAACAGAGAGGGAGAGCTATCATTGAAAAACTCAAAGAATTGATTCCCAAACAACAATTTGTGATCGCTATTCAGGCTGCAGTTGGAAATCGAGTTTTGGGCAGAGAAAATATATCAGCTATGAGAAAAAATGTGACAGCAAAGTGTTATGGTGGGGATATCACAAGAAAGAAAAAATTATTAGAAAAGCAAAAAGAGGGCAAAAAGCGAATGAAGCAATTCGGTAATGTAGAGATTCCTCAGGAAGCATTTCTTGCAGTTCTCAAAACAGATAGTTGAAATCCATCCTCCAAAAGGGAAAATCGTTCAGTACAAAGACAAAAGTATTTTCATCCTGGAAGATTTTCAGGGACCGGGAACTTTAGGAACAAAACTCAGGAAAGCTAAGGGGCTCCTTGAGGAGTTGAAAACCTCGCACTACAAAAAGGTCTCAATGTTTGGGAGTAGGAATTCAAATTTTCTTGCGGCTTTCAGTCTCTTTTTTAAATTGAATGGATTTTCAATTTCTACCTTTACTTATTCCCATAGTTCTTACCGGGGTGGAAATTCCATTTTAACAGAGCATTTTTCTGATTCGATTGATCATTTTTCATCCAAAAATGATTTGCTTGTTTCGCCTGAGTATCAAAAGCACAAAAATTCTCCGGATTGTTTTTCGATTAACGAATTTGGGATTCATAAAGGAAGTTTGAATGGGCTTCGAAGTCTCTGGAAGCATCCTGTTTTTGAAAAGTTCAAAACTATTGTTCTGGATGTAGGTTCCGGACTTACCTACTTATCAGCTCTCGAATTTTTTGGTTCACGAAAGAAAATTATTGGTATTTCTTTGGGTCTGGGTATTCCAAAAATGAATGCATATCTGAAAGAACAGGAATTGAATCTTTCATTAAATGTAAACCGGGAATATGAATTGATTTCCCCCGCAATTGCCAAGAGTTACAATTCTAAAAGTAAAACTCTAAGTCAATTCATAGGGGAAATGGGAGAGAAAGGAGTCTTCTTGGAACCTATGTATTCCGGGAAATCTCTCTATACCATATTTCATTCATTTCACAAAAGCGAAATGAATGAGGTACTTTACCTTCATCAGGGGGGGCTTATCTCAGTTGTTGGAGACCTGTAGGTCCGCTTCCATTTGTTTTCTTCTGGCTTCAAATTCTTTTCTGAACTGAGGAGGGATTAAGTTGGATTTTTCGAATGGTACTATCAATTCATCATTTAGAATCTTATCCCGAATGCTCTTATAGCTGTCTACATTGAAGGGAATTTCTATTCTGGAATAGTTCTTGCTTCCTGGCTTTCCCATTCTCATAAGGTCGGGTCGCAATCCGGACTCCCGGAGAAGAATAAGAGATAGGGCCAATCCCAGATTCCTCCCCTGAGGATCTTCGGGATGATCCTGAAAGTAGTCCATAATGTTTGTGTACTGCATGGCCTGACGTAAATACTTACGGAGATAAAATTCCTGATCCAAAAAATTTTCAGACATATTGTAAACTGTTATGTTGAAGCCCTCAGAATTGTGTTCTAAGATAGTCTGAACATACATCTTGTGGGAGACCAGAAGTTCCCGGTAGTTGATATCCTGATTAGAAATTGTTTTTAAAAATTCGGGTTCATTTTCATAAAAAGAATCTTCATTGAGGATCTCAAGATTTTCTTTTTTGTAAAAGAGATATCGCATGTTACTGATGACACTGAAGCGAACTAGCTCATGTACCACACCAAAAATAGCAGGTAGCATGTCTAGCTTTCCATAATGAATCAACATCATACGAAGAATGATTTCCATGTTTCTCATGAAAGTTGTCATAGGAGTGAAACAATTCAGTCCTATCTTGTAACCTGACTTGATTCCATTTTCAATGTCCGCTTCGCTGATAGAGCTCTTCATATTTACCTCTAATCTTACATTCAGGTTTAATTTATAAGAATATCAATAAAATTTTGTAATTTTTTGAAAAAAACTTCTGAAAACATTTCTCAAAAAGGTTTTCAAGTTTTGAGTCTGTTGGACAATGGGAATGAATGAGAAAAATATTAACTTTACTGGCTATTCCTTTTCGCCTTTTTCCCTATATATTCTATAAGCTTCTGACTTACAAAAGAAATCCTGAGTTTTTGTTTTTCAAAATACCTTCCGTATTTGAAAACTCAAAAAAATCTCCTCTTCTTGAATTGTTCTCAGGAGGAAACCAACAAGATTTTCTCTCATTTCTTCAGTTCTTAAATAAATTGTTGGAAATAAAATCTCTCAGGATAGTTGCATTTACGGTAGATGAAATTCAGTTCGGTTTTTCGGAATTGTACGAAATTTCAGAAATTTTAAATAAATTAAAAGAAAATGGAGTTAGACTAAAAGGTTTTTCACCCTACGGAGATCTTAAGACCCTCTATCTTCTTTCACAGGCTGATGAGAGGTTTTGTATTGAATCTTCAGAATTTCAATTTGTTCTCCCATCTGCCGAACCATTTTTTTTCGGAAAATTTTTAAAGGATTGGGGTATTGAAGTAGAATCCTATCAATCCGGGAAATTTAAATCTTTTGCTGAACCTTTTAAAAACGAAAAATTTTCAAAAGAAGCCAGACAAAATCTCTCAGAATTGATTGTGTCTTTAAGAAATAGAATTCTTTCCGGTATGCATGGATCCGAAAAATGGAAATGGGAAGACATTCACTCTCCGATTTTGCATGCTGATGAAATGAAAGAGGGTGGATTCTTTCATGATTTTTCTGATGAGTCAGAGTTTGAGAAATATTTCATGTATGACAAACTCGAAGAAAAAAGCGGGCAATTCAAAAAAAGCAAGATCTACAAATTAGCAACGATTAGTAAGTACTTAAAGAGAACGAAGTATTCACTTCTTCCGGTAAGAAAAAGTAGAATCACTATTTTGCCTCTGAAGGGAAATATTGTCATGGGGAAAAAGTCCGAGCAGGAAAGAAATGAAGGTTCGATATCTGCCTATTCAACTCTTAATCTTCTTGCTGAACTAAAAAAAGAGGATGATAGAAAAATAATTATCCTGGAAATCGATTCGGGAGGAGGATCTGCTTTTGCATCCGAACTCATTTACAGAGAGTTGAAGAATATTGGGAAAGATAAGAAAATATACGCATATTTTCAAAATATTTCTGCTTCGGGAGGGTATTACATTTCCTGCGCCGCAGGGAAAATCTTTTCCAATCCTTTTTGCATTACAGGATCGATAGGAACAATAATGATTCGACCGAATCTTAGGGGATTATACGAGAAATTCGGAATTAAGAAGGAGAGAATAGAATTCTATCCCCTCAGGGACATCCTTTCGGAATACGGAAAAATCAGTCCTCAATCAAAGGCTTTTCTTCAATCAGAAATAGAGAGAAACAAAATGCAATTTTATAAGAGGGTAATGGATAACAGAAAAATTGATATTCAGGACTTAGAAAAAAGTGCGGGGGGCAGAGTTTTCCTGGCTGAAAAGTTTGAAGAAATGGGAATGTTGGATGGTACGGGAAGTTTTTATACTTTCTTAAATTCTATTTTAAAAGAAAATGATATTGATTCTTATCGAATTGATTATCTTATGCCTGTATATACTCTGAGATCTATGCTTAAGAATTGGAATTCAGTCCTGGGATACTTAAAAAATCCATCTTCTTTTTTTAATGAATCACTTTCATTTTTAAATACCGATTATCGGGTCAATTTGCCTGTTGATTTAATTACCTATTGGAGGGGTAGATCAAATTGAAACCTAAAGTCCTAAGTTTTATTGTGAGTATGATCATGAGATTCTGGTTTCGTTTCATTCGTGTACAGGAAGTAATTCTTCCCTCCGAAACAGATAGTTTGATGCAAAAAGAAGGCGGGTTCATTCTGGCAGGATGGCACAATCAAATTTTATCCTTAACGTATCACTGTTCAAACTACCTCCAGAAGAAACGAAAAATAAAACTCACCCCCCTGGTTTCTTTCTCTAAAGATGGTGAATACATTTATGAAACTTTTTTACGGTTCGGAATGGAATCGGTAAGAGGTTCATCAAGTCGTGGTGGTGCCAATGCTCTACGTTCTCTTCTCAAGACAATAAAAAGCAATCGGGTTCCCATATTTACACCCGATGGTCCGCGCGGACCCATTTACAAGGTTCAAGCCGGACTGATTCAGATCGCTCAGATGACAGGAGTACCTATAGTGATTTTTTATTCTACCTTTGATAGGTATCATGAATTTAAGAGTTGGGACAAACACCGCTTTCCCAAATTTTTTGCCAAACAATGGATTATCTATTCGGAGCCGATCCTTATACCGAAGGAAACCCCTGAAGGGGAGGACTATTTGCTAAAAGTAGAAAAAATAATGATGGAGCAAATTGAAATTTTGGAACAAAAAAAGCTTTAATATTTCTAATAATAGAAAGGAAAATATATGTTATTTAAGAAAAAACTAATTATCTCATTTTTATTAATTCAATTGATTTTATTATCTAATTGTTTTAGTTTTAATTCTGTCAAACTTTTGGATCTACCTCCGAAAGGAATTGAACTTACAGAACATCTCATCTCCGGGACTGAAAGGGATAAGATTTTAATCATTTCTATCGATGGAGTAATTTCCGATCATGGATCGAGTGATGGATTTGGATTCAGTTCAAAAGAATCCATGGTAGCCCGAATCAAAGAAGAGTTGAGCAAAGCTTCTTTGGATTCGGATGTAAAAGGGTTAATTTTAAAAATAAATTCTCCCGGTGGAGGAGTCACTCCGAGTGATATCATTTATAAAGAGATCAAAAGTTTCAAAGAAACCAAAAGAATTCCTGTAGTTGCTCTCTTCATGGATACAGCAGCTTCCGGAGGTTACTATGTGGCTATGTCGGCTGATAAAATAGTTGCTCATCCAACGACAGTAACAGGTTC
Organism: Leptospiraceae bacterium; assembly: GCA_024233875.1. Lineage (GTDB taxonomy): Bacteria > Spirochaetota > Leptospiria > Leptospirales > Leptospiraceae > JACKPB01. The sequence goes on along the minus strand of JACKPB010000005.1, from coordinate 180,474 downwards.
AATCGGGGTTGTGATCGCAGGGATCAATATCAGGAAAGGATTGGAGAAAATTGGAGTAGAAGATCAGTCTATAGTCTCTGGGGAAAATAAAACTATACTTTCTCCACTCCAGGAAATGCGACCTGATCAGAAAGAAATCATTCAGAGTATAGTCAATGATATGTATGAAAGGTTCTTGGGCATTGTATCTGAAAATAGATCACATATACCTAAGGAGAAGCTAAGAAAACTAGCCGATGGTCGGATCTATACAGCCTCACAGGCAGAAAAAGAAAAACTCATCGATAAGATAGGATATTCACGGGATGCCATTGATCTAATCAAATCTCTCCCTTCCTACAATAGAAATCCAGCTTCTATCAATAATGATCCGAAAATCATCACATATTCACTAAACAAGAAACCAATTAAAAATATCTACCAAATAGATGAAAAAGTCATTCAGGAAAAATCAGCCCTTCAAATGATATTGAATCATTTGGACAGGGATCGGGAAACTCTATTCATGTATCTCTGGACATACTAAATGTTATTCAATTCTATACCTTTTCTGGTTCTTTTTGTAATCACTTATATTTTATATTGGAACTCCAATATAAAATATAAGAAATATGTTTTGTTAGCATCTTCGATAATTTTTTATTCGTACCATAATTTTTATCTCACTTTTCATTTCCTCGGAATCATTCTTTTGAATTTCTATCTATCTTTAAAAATCTTTGAGAAGAAACGGGAAAACCTATCAACAGATGGATGGATCAAACTAACTGTTGTCCTGAACCTGATCAATCTGGGTTTTTTTAAGTATTTTTATTTCTTTTCCGGATTGATTTATACTCTCACAGGTATTGTTTCAGTTAAAGAATTCTCTTCAACAGTTCACATCTTCCTACCTCTGGCGATTAGTTTTTATACTTTTCAAATCATCGCTTTGCAGATAGATATTCATCGAAATAAAATAGTGAAAACTATTCCTTTTCTGGATTATTTAATTTTTATCTTATTCTTTCCACAGTTGATTGCCGGACCCATTATGCGGTCTGAAGAATTTTTACCTAAACTGGATCATCCTGAAATAGATTTTCACTCAATGAAAAAAGGGATTTATCTAATTCTCACCGGACTGATCAAAAAGGTAGTGATTGCAGACAATATAGGAACCATTGTAAATCCCCTCTATATGAATTCCGGAGACTATAGTTTTGAATCGGTGCTTCTGGGAAACCTGGGGTTTATCATTCAGGTCTATTGCGATTTTAGTGGATATTCTGATATTGCCAGAGGTTTGGCATTTCTTTTGGGATTTGAAATTCCTGTCAATTTCAGAGGACCCTTTTTCTCAAAATCGTTTACAGAATTCTGGCAGAGATGGCACATCACTCTATCCACCTGGTTGAAAGACTATCTATACATCAGTTTGGGAGGAAACCGTAAAGGATTCACAATGGCTATTGTCAATTTATTGATCACTATGGGACTGGGAGGTCTCTGGCATGGAGCAGATATTGCTTACGTACTCTGGGGACTTTTTTTGGGTATTCTGATTGCTATTGAAAGGATCATGGATCACAAAGGAATTCAAATTCCGGATCAGGCCTTCCTAAAGCCATTTAAGTTTGCAGGTATCATTTTCGCTTTTACCCTCTCGGGAATCTTCTTTCGATCGGGGATTTACGGAGAAAAATCGCTATCTATTATTTTCACACAATTTCAAAGCATATTTACACTCAAGTCCGGACTCCTGATCTATCGACATGAAGAATTGATTCTCTATATCCTATTAGGATTCTTTTTTAATTTCATTGAATACAAAGATAGAGCGTTTCTAAAATCTGAAAAAATGTCTACTTACCTTTTGCCGGCGTACTCTTTTTTCGTTTTGATTTTGATGGGATTGTACGGGGATGGTGGTGGGGATTTCATCTACTTTCAATTTTAAAATCCTCCTTCTCTTGTTTTTTATCTCCTGTTCAGAGTCCTGGTACAGGAGTTTACCAAAAGAAATTCAGGGAAATTCAAATGATTTGGTCGGATTATCTTTTATAAGGGTCAATCCCAATCGATCACCTATGAATTCTAGTTATTACCTGGAGAATTCCTCTGAAGCTATAGAATTTTTAAGAGATTCTGGAGTAGAAAAAATCTACATCTCGGAAGAAATTCTCAATCAATCTGTAAAAAAGAAAAAGATGATCGGAAAGGGTAAGTACACTCAAAATAAAAATTGGATATTGATACATTATGTGAATTGTACTGAAATTCTGGAAAAGGAGGGAAAAATATCAGAAAAAGAGAAGGATATTGATTTAAAAATACTTTACTATTTTTCAATTCAGAAGACTGTACTTATACCGATGATATATGATAGAGGATTTGAATCGTTTGACTATGGAGTCAAAGATGAAATAGTTGTACCGTATGATGATGAACATCCTTATTTCAAAAAGGCAGTCGAAAAATACCAAAAAAAGGAAAGGCTTTCTCACGCCTATTTTTTAAGTTCGGATAAATAATGTTAAAAAACATATCTACAAAATTATCAGAGAAAGGCTATCTCACTTCTCGATATTTTCTCCTTTTTATTGCATATTTTGGATTTTTATTGCTCTGCTTTTTAACCGGTATCATTACTGATGATATTTTTTATTGGGTTAGCCTTACTTTACTTACTTTTTTCATCCTGGTGAACTTAGTTTTTGCCGCAGCTAAGCCTGATCGGGAAAGTCTTGTTGGAAACACATATTCTGATGACGAGTCCGATGAGCATTTCATCAAAAAAAATCATATTTTACAAACTCTCGTTTATCCTGAAGACATTCATGATTCCGTATTTGAGGCATCTTCGAGGTCATTGCCCCATTCACTTTTTGGGGGAGACCTGGTATTTCAAATCAAAGACAAGAAAGGCAATTATTGGTTTGCGATCGGTGATTCTTCGGGGCATGATTTAAACTCTCATCTTTTCAGTATGATGATCCTCTCCCAATTGAATTTCCTGGTCAATGTATGCAATTCTCCGAGAGAGGTAAACCGTAGATTGAACGAATCCCTCAAATTGAAGATCGAAAGCAATAAATTGAATATCTTTAGCTATGCATCCCTTGCAATTTTTAAATCAGATGCTGATGGAAATTTCATTCATTACGGACAGCATCCCAATATGATTCTTCACCGTTTCTCAACTAAAGAAAATGAAACCATAGAAACAGCGGGAGATTTTATAGGATTAGACATCTCTAAATCAGGTTCAGATGAAGAAGAAGGCGTATTCAAAATGGAAAAAGGAGATGTTCTCTTTGCATTTACAGATGGAGTTTTCGAACAAAAGAACCATCAAAATAAATACTTTGGATTCAAACTATATGAATTTATAAAAAATGAAGATAAAATGAATCTTAAAAAATTAACAGAAAAACTTTTTGAAGAGATTCAAATCTTTACTGAATCAAAAATCAATGATGATATGTCAATTCTTGTGATCAGAAAAAAATAAGATCATTTCTGATAGTATTCTGATAGAAAGGTTTTATTGATTTGATAAGCCTCTAAAACATGCTCTTCCCTTATTGTATCTGAGTCATCTAGATCAGCAATTGTTCTCGATATTTTTTGAATTTTAAAAAATTTCCTGATTGAGATACCCTTTTGGTTTTTGATCTCATTTAAAACTGTTTTAGATTGGACATCAAACTCTATGTATTCTTCCGGATTGATATGAATCTCTCCATTGTAGTGAATGATTTTATTTTTAAACCTTTCTTCCTGCCTCCTGGAAGCCTTCTCGATTTTTGATTGTATATCCGAGAGGGAGAGTGTCATTTTTTTATTTTTTTCTGATTCACCCGGTTCTAAAATATCTTGAATATCGATTCTATCCAAAAATGGTCCGGAAATTTTTGATAGATACTTTCTAATTTTTTCTGCAGAACAAATGCATGCTTGATTTCTGCTGAAAAGAAATCCACAGGGACAGGGATTGGTAGCTGCTATTAATAGAAATGAGGCTGGATAGGTTAGGTGATAATTTGCTCTGGAAATGGTAATGGATCCTTCTTCCATTGGTTCACGGAGTGATTGGATTACAGATGATTTGAATTCACACAACTCATCCAAAAATAGAATTCCTCTATGAGCCAGGGTCACTTCTCCTGCTGAGATCGTCTTACCACCTCCTGTAATCGATATATCTGAAGAAGTGTGATGCGGGGATCGAAAGGGTCGATTCAATTGGAAGGAACTTTCTGAAAATAAATGTTCCTGTAAGGATTTTATTTTCAATACATCTATGTATTCAGAATCTCTCAACTCAGGTGCCAATTGTTTGGATAGATTGGAGATCATGGTTTTTCCATTTCCCGGACTTCCAACCAGAAGAAGATGATGCCTTCCGGCTAATGAAATCATGAGTTTGCGAATGGATAAGTATTGAGAGGGAAAGCACTCAATGTCCTTAATGTTCTGAGCTGGAGGTTTCTTGGAAATAGTATGAACATATGGACTTCTCTCTCCGGAAAAAATTTCATTGATTTCACTCAAATTTTGAATGGGATAAATTTTTTTTCCTGAAAATATACTTTCTAATCTATTTTCATAGGGCAATACAATCTTTTGAAAGTCAGAACTCAAAAGACCTGATAAAATATTTACAATTCCCTTCATGGGTTTGATTTTTCCGTCGAGACCCAGTTCTCCTAAAAACAAAAAATTGTCCATAGGTTCATTGAATTGAATTTGTCCGGATAGAAAGAGGATGGAAACTGCAATGGGGAGATCAAACCAACTGGAATCTTTTTTTATACCGGCAGGTGAGAGGTTAACTAAAATATTCTGTAAAGGAAACTCAAATCCACTGTTTTCGATGGCAATTCGTACCCTTTCCGAACTTTCACGAACGGAAGCGGTTGCGAGTCCAACCAATAGAAATCTGGGAATCCCCCGTTTTATATTGACTTCAATTTTTATAATTCTGGAATTGAGACCCTCCAGATCGGCGCTGTAGGTATAAGTCATACCCGAGTAATTTTCATTCATACTTATAAGGTTCAAAAAATGAACGAAAAATAAAAATTATTGAAAAAAAATTACGAAAAAAGAAAAAAAATATACCCGGGTCAGAGCCCGGGAGGTGGAATTAAAGTCGAAATTTATCCATTGGGAATTTTTGAGTCAATTCTCTAACACTTCCTTTCACTCTTTCAAATACTTTTTCATCGTGAAAGTTTTCTAAAAGATCACAGATCAGATTACCAACTTCTTTGAATTCAGACTTTCCAAAACCCCTTGTTGTCAGAGCGGGGGATCCGAGTCGGATTCCTGAAGTCACTGCGGGTGGTTTCTCATCAAATGGAATCCCATTCTTGTTCACAGTGATATGGGCTTCATCCATTTTGTTTGCGGCATCATTTCCGGTTAGACCTTTGACGGATACATCCACTAAAACCAGGTGGTTGTCTGTTCCACCGGAGATCACTCTGAAACCTCTACTCAAGAATGTTTCAGAAAGAACAGAGGCATTTTCAACAACTCGTCCCATATACTCTTTGAATTCCGGTTTGAGAGCTTCGCCGAAAGCAACTGCCTTGGCCGCTATCACATGCATAAGGGGACCGCCCTGAACTCCGGGAAAAACTCTGGAATTGAGAACTTTTTCATTTTCAAGGGATGAGAGAATAATGCCCCCCCGGGGTCCTCTGAGGGTTTTGTGAGTAGTTGTTGTGACAAAGTCACAAATTCCTATGGGACTGGGATGGTGTCCTGTGACAACCAATCCGGAAATGTGTGCGATATCCGCCATGAGTTTTGCACCAACTTCCCTGGCTATTTCCCCAAATTTATTGAAATCGATCTGTCTGGGGTAAGCTGAGGCTCCGACGACAATGAGTTTGGGTTTGTTTTCTTTAGCGAGTCTATGCACTTCATCATAATCAATCAAATGATTGTCCTGACGCACTCCATAAGGAACAACTTTATAGGTTCTACCGCTAAAATTGACTGGGGAACCATGGGTCAAATGACCTCCATGCGCGAGATTCATTCCCATAAATGTATCACCGGGAGTGAGAGTAGCTAGGAAGACTGCCATGTTTGCCTGAGCACCACTGTGGGGTTGAACATTAGCATATTCTGCAGAAAACATTTTCTTGGCTCTTTCTATCGCTAGAGACTCAATGGCATCTGCCTGTTCACAACCATTGTAGTATCTTTTTCCGGGATAGCCTTCTGCGTATTTGTTTGTTAAAGTAGAATGATAAGCTTCCAGGACGGAACGGGAAACAAAATTTTCAGATGCAATCAATTCAAGAGAGTTTTCCTGACGGGCATCCTCATTTTTAAGAATTGAACTCACATCGGGGTCTGTCTGAGCTAAATAATTATTCATAAGGGCAGATTAGGATTACCTACTAAAAATAAAATCCTTATTTCTATATTTTTCTACCTCAATTCGGTAGGTCTCTTTGAGTATTTTTTTCCAGAAACTCAAACTTCCTTTTGAAAACTTTGTTTGGTTCTTTTCTGATAGGATTCCGACCAAATCAGTCTGAAATTTAGAAATTGAAAACACTTCCGGAAGGGAAGTGATGAAGGCTTCATGAGACCTACCTTTTCTATATTCCGGTTCTGATGGAGGGTGGAGGAGAAGACTGGAAACTTTTTCGATCAATTTTTGAGAAAGAATGAGGGTGCCATGATGAACCAGGCAATCCCGTTTTCTAAATTGTGAATTTCCTGAGATTTTTAGGATAGAGTCACCGATTTTCATGGATAGATCCGATTTTCCGGCCAGAATCACTTCAATGTTTTGATTTTGAAAGGCTCGGATGGGAAAGCCTGAAAGGATTTCATAGGATTTGGGAATGGGAAGGAATTCAGGGTACTTTTTCAAATTGATAAAGAAACTAAAATTTAAGTTCCAGGAATGATCCTGATACACTGTTCCACCACCCGAGGATCTCCTGGCAATTTGTATGATTTCTCTTTTGGTCTGAATTGTTTCCGAAGTTTCAAAAGATTCTTCAAAGGGGGATAGGATTTCAGGAGGAATGTTTTTTCGGATGAGATCTGAAATTCCCAGAATGATAGAGTTGGAATTTTCCCAAAACCTGACTGCAAAATCCAAATCGCTTTGAACAAATTGTAGAGCCAGAGCTTCTTCCAATGCTAAATTGAAATAGGTATTTCTTCTTCTTTTTTCATTAATTAAAAGATTCATAATTTTGTTCCTCTGGATAGTGAAGGTAGGAGAAGTGAAATTTTTCTTTTCAAAATACGAATTGCGTATTTCAAGATTTTCATCAATCCTTCCTGGCTCTACTTTCCTTATAGTCATGTTCAAAAGTATTTGTACATTTTAGAGAAAGGATTCTCAATAAAATGGCTACATACCGTAATAGGAAACACGCAAATATTAATGAAAATCAGAATAGAGTCGTGTTCAAAAAGATTTGCGTATTCACTATTCAATCACCTCTAAAATGGCTTCATACCGTAAACTGAAAAACAGAATTAATCTTGAGAACCGGTATGGATCCTTTTTGGATAGAGTTTTTTTGAGAAAAAAATTTTATCGATGGACTTCTATTCCGATAGAGTAATTCTTTATTACAATTTCTAATTCAGAAAAGTCATGGATATTATCAAAACAATAACAAATTTTTTTCGAATTTTGGAAGCCGAGATTCATCATGAAAAAATGGCTTTTGTTTATTCACAGGCTTATAATTTACAACTCGAGGGTCACGTTTTTCCGGCAGTAAAATTTGAACAAATCTATGAATTGGCCTTAATGGACGATGAGTTTAGGAAGGCAGAGTATTTTGAACCTGAAATCGCATCGGAAGAAGACTTGCAATTGGTTCATAGCATAGATTATTTGGATGACTTTCTGAATTTACGTTGGACGAATTCTACTAAATATTCCGAACTTCCTTTGAATCCGCAAATAGTAGACGCATTTCGAACAGCTGTAGGTGGAACCATTAAAGCCATGGAGCTAACGGAACACTTTCCGTATGTCTACAATATCGGAGGTGGATTTCATCATTCTTTTCCGGAAAGAGCGGAAGGATTTTGTTATTTAAATGATGTAGCCATAGCAGCTAAAAAATATCGTAAACTTCATCCGGATAAAAAAGTTCTCCTGATCGATCTCGACGTTCATCAGGGAAACGGAAACTCTTTGATTTTTCAGGATGAACCCGAAGTCATGACTTTTTCTATGCATCAGGAAAACCTCTATCCCCTCAAACAGAATTCAGATCTCGATGTAGGATTGGAAGATTATTGTTCTGGAGAGAAATATCTTCAATTGCTCCGGAATCATCTAACGGAAATTGAATCCGGTTTCAAACCTGATCTTATTTTTTATCTGGCAGGGGCCGATCCTTTTGAAGAAGACAGATTGGGGAATCTTCGACTCTCCTTGGAGGATCTTGCTGAAAGAGATAGGATTGTAAAAAATTATGCTGTGAAAAACGATGCCAGAGTGGTGATCGTAACTGCAGGTGGATATGCCCGTAATACAATTGACACAGTAAGGATACATTTGCAAACTGCCAGAGTATTTCATAGAAAGTGAACATCATGGAATTTTTCAAGAAAAGCGATAAGAGTGATACTTTTAATTTTTTTCCGGAAGATTTAGAACTAAATCTGGGTGACATTTCTCATGAATTTCAATCAGGGAGAGATGAAAGCAATCAGGTTTTCGGTAGGTTCGATAAAACAGAAGTGGAATCCATGCTTGAAGAATCACAAATGTGGAAGGCTCTCAGTGAAAGAGGATTCAATGAAACTCGTTTAGAGATTAATATTTTATCCAATCTGGACAATCGAATCTATATTAAAAACAATAAGGGAGAAGTCCTCGTTCATATACGTTTAAAAGTAGATGATTTCTTTCTCAAGAAAATTGAACAAACTCTCCGTATGGTCTATATCGATTGGCTTCTCACGCAAAATGTTAAATTTAATTTTGACAAGAAAAAGGAATTGTTCGAAGGTCAGGAGTATCCTGGGCTGAATATTTTTAAAGAAATCACAAGCTTTATAATGATCATGTCTACAAAATTGGGTGCTCATGGAATTTTCAATGTTCCCGAATACTTTCATGATGCTGTTTTATTTCACAGGAGATTCAAATTTTTAGATCCTATCAAAGAGGGAAAATTTCGTGCTGTTCTGAATTCATTCAAAGGACAAAATCTTCGAAAGATCAGCAAAGCCATTCATGAAAATAGGGTCATCAAAAGCTCTACAGGTGAAGTCTATTTATGGCCGCACGGAGAAATGTTTACCGCCTCAGGAGATTCGATCAATGAGCAGGTATTCGATCAGAATTACTTTCATAAAATGGAAAAGTATCTGAATGAAAAATATTCATTTATGAATGAATCTTAATGATTTTCAATTTCTTTTAAATATTGAAGGTGGAATTCTGTTGCTTTTTTTAGAAAGATTTTCAATTCTTCCTTTTGGTTAAAAATCTTTTCATTCTTATGAAATTCATCAGAAAGAATTTTGTGCATTTCTTTCAGATCGGAATGTCCTTCTTTCTTTTCCAAGACCTTACCTGTTCTGTATAAAAAAAATCCGGTATGCGAAATCATTTTTTTTAGTTCGGGTTTGGTGTTAATAATTTTATTTTTTTCTAAGATAGAGTATTCCCGTATTGAAGCTGATAAAAACTCTATTTTTTCTTTTTGTGATGGTTTTAGATCCAAATGATAAGCTAATAAATTAATCAAAAGGATAAAGTAGAGAAAATGAACACTCAATTGGAATTTGATTTGGGGAATATCAATGAGGACAATGATTCCGAAAACTGATAAAGGAATCCAGATAAAGCCCATCAAATCCCAATCAGCAGGATAGCCCAACATCGGATTGTATGCAAAAAAATGGAAGAAAATACCCAAAAAGGAAAGGATAAGAAAGCGTGAGGATGGTTTCTTTAAAACTTCATGAAATTCCTGATTGTAGAATACAACTGCATAGAAAATGACAAAGATGGATGGAGTAGATAGGAAAAGAAATTCATAGACTAAATCCCTGAAATGAGACATTGAAAATATTTGAGAAATTTTTAAAAACGGTAGATGGGTGGCATGAGTAAGTCCGGGATCTATTCTTAAATCTGAAAAAAATGTGAAATAGATGTATACGGGTAAAATCATAATTCCTGCTAAAAGAGAGGATTGGATACCCAAAGTAAGAAATTGTTTTCTATTTTTGGAAGAATACAAGGCAAAATATATCAATCCAAAAATAAAAAAGCCACTTATTAAATGAAAGAGAAGACTGAGAGCCGAAAGTGCAGCAATTGTATACACCTGAATGGGATCGGGTCTCTTATCCTGATCGAGATAGAAAATTCCAAAAATCAGAACAAGGAATAGATTGAGAGTCACAAGAGTGTAGTGTTCGGTGTACCCATAGAACAATAAAATTCCTGAATTGCTTAAAAATCCCATCAGAATGAGAAAATGCAAATTTCGCTTCTTTATTAAAAAAATTATCAAAGAGGTGATCAAACCTAAACCGGCAATAGAACTCAGGAGCCTGTAAGGAGTGAGAGGATTAGAAATGTACTGTTTCATCACTGAGTAGAGAAGAGAGTGTGTCAATCCTTCGAAAATTTCATCGGGAACAAGATTGTATCCGAAGAGTTCTGTTTCTAAAATTAAATTTTCGACCAGGATGATCCCATCCCCCAATCGCAAATCCTGAACAGGAAATGAAATCATTAGAATGATAAATAGGGTAGCTAGAATAGTTACAGGTAAGGTCTGAGATTTTGAATCAAGAAATCTATGAAAAGATTCTAATTTCAGATTGAGAACCAAAACTAGAACAAGAAATATTGAAGAGATGAGAAGAACTGATGAGTCGGCACCGAAGAAAAACCATGGGTTCAAAAAATAAGCTAGAAATATTGAAAGTAGAAATGGAAGAGTAAGATAAAGTGTTTTTTTCATTTTAGTATTTATTTCACATTCTCTAAATCTGAATTCTTTTCGGATAGAAAAATATTTTTGAAATCTTCCTCATAGAGAATTTTCCCTTTTCTTATATTAAAAAAGAATAGTTCCGGAATTGAAAATAGCATTCCTTCCAGACCTTTTTTCAAATTTGTACCTCTATCCACCGGACTATAAACCACTCCGAATAAAGTTTGTGAAAGTCCCGAACCTAGATTAAGAATTCCGAAAGCAGGTCGCAATAATAGGACATCGTCAGTAAAAAAGAGAAAAATATGATCCTCGTCATTGAATTCATAGATTTTCGAACTTATCGTATTGGATTCTTTTAGTGCAACCCAAATAGGGTTCTCCCGAAAAGAAGCTTTGGTTTTGTATCGTCTTCTTACTGATTCTATTGAAATAGGGTAAGTTGAACGGAAGACTTTACCTGTCTGATAATATGCATAAAATGGTATGAAGACAAAAGGTTCACTTCCTTTTATCCTACCTCCCAGATCTTTTGCTAATATATCCGGATTTTTGGATTGATCATAAGGTAGATTTGAAAAGATTTCTGTAGTACAATTTTTCGTAATAAGATCGAAAGAATACTTGGATCTTAATTTTTTTAAATATTCATCATATATCAAGCTTGATTCATTGGAATGGTTAGAGAGAAAATCGGACTGAAAAATTTTTTTAAAATTTCTCTTACCGGGTCTCAGGGGAAGCATTTTCTGAAATGAGGTTCGTATGACATCCTGTGAATTGTAAAATTCATGGATTCGATTGACTGAATCTTCCAGAAGTAATTGTTCATTATCAGAATGATTATTATTATTAAGGTATTTCTTTAAATTAGTTTGAAAGATCAATAAAACTTGATTTCTGAGTTTTTCATATGAATTATTCACCTTTAAAGTCTCTTTAGAAATAAAGGAATAATTTCCCGGGTAGACATCAGGGAGATACACTTTCTTTTCGTGAATAGATTTTTCTATTAACTTCATTCGGACCAATTCAATTAAAAGATTTTTACCGCTACGAAATTTCCAATTTTCAGGATTAGATAGGAGATTGGATCGGAGGATAGGGAGAATAGCTTCCCATTTTTTTAATAAATCCTTTTTTTCGCTTTCACTTAAATAAGTATCCGCACAAAAATAAGAGTCCACTTTTACATCGGAATCATTTATCAAATGGAAGAGAAAAGAATATCTAGAGATCAAATCAATAAATCGAAAGGAAAAAATATTGTCAGTATTGAATAAGTATTCTTCTCCTTTCCTCCGGGCAGGATAATGCAGATTTTTTAATTCTGTGTATGTATTGAGGAAAAATTTTAAACCGGAATGATTCTCATATTTTAGTATAAATTCCTCCGGACTTAAGTTTTCCTCAGGAAAATATCCCAGAGTGGGAATTGAAACACCCCTGTCCGGATTTTGATTCAAGATCTCAGTATCCAGTTTCAAATAATTCAAAACTTCTAATTCATTCTTTTGCAGGAGATAGATTTCATCAAAATGATCCTTAATCGAGTGGAATGAATCCGGGGATAAAAGAATATTTCTGATCTTAATATTTCTATTGTCTATAGAATTATAGATATATCTAATTTCTTTCCAGGGTTCTCTTACAATATGAAAGATTTGATCCGGGTACAATTGAAAGTGGTATGCCATCTCTCCAATTTTCAATGCAGAGTGGCCGCCGCTGGATTGACCTATATTAGAATCAAAATAAACAAAACCTATGGATTCTGAAAATGTCGGGAAAGGGAGAATCAAAAAAATTTGAAGAATAATTGAATATAGAAATAATATATATTTGTACATAACTCATTCATTTACTTCAGGTGATTACTTTCTGAGTGTATAATTGTTTCAGAGAATCCTTTTCAAGACTAAAGTTTCTTTATATGAATGGAATGCATCAATTAAAAATTGAATTTTATTCTAAAATATTCAGAGAAAAAAGAGACTCGCCTAAATTGGACTAAAGATTTGAGTTCCCAAATTTTTGATTATTTAAATAAGAAAAACCATTGACCTGTTGTACTGGAATTATTTCGCTTTTCCTATGAGTTTTGAAATGCCCAGAAGACCACGCAGAAATCGCAAAAGCAATGCTATTCGATCAATGATTCGGGAGACCAGTCTCTCTATGTCTGATTTTATCTACCCCATATTTTTAGTGGATGGGGCAGGAAAGAAGATTGAGATCAATTCTATGCCGGGAATTTATAGATTGAGTATAGAATTGGTTTTCAAGGAAATAGAAGATTGTAGACGTCTGGGTATAGAATCCTTTGTTATCTTTCCGGCTATAGAAGAATCTCTAAAAGATCCTTTAGGAAAGTACAGCTACTCTGATAAAAATTTTTATTTAAGAGCAATCAGAGAAATCAAATCGAGATTTCCTGATATTTGTATCGTAACCGACGTCGCTCTGGATCCATACAGTTCAGACGGGCATGATGGAATTGTGAAAAATGGTAAGGTCTTAAATGATGAGACTCTGGATGTTTTAGCAAAAATGTCTCTGGCACAGGCTGAAGCGGGTGCGGATATTTTAGGACCTTCTGATATGATGGATGGACGTGTGGGATACATTCGAAGGGAATTGGATGCTAAAGGATTTACATCTGTTTCTATTATGTCCTATTCGGCTAAGTATGCCAGCTCCTTTTATGGTCCATTCCGGGATGCTCTTGACTCGGCACCCAAATCCGGTGACAAAAAATCTTACCAGATGGACCCAGCAAATTCAAGAGAAGCTCTTCTGGAAGCTGAATTGGATGTTTTGGAAGGTGCTGATTTTCTAATGGTAAAACCGGCATTGGCTTATCTGGATATAATTTATAGATTAAAAGAAAAATTTCAAATACCGATTGTTTGCTATAATGTCAGCGGTGAGTATTCTATGATAAAAGCAGCATCTAAACTGGGCTTCCTGGATGAGAAAGCTATCATGAAAGAAACCCTATTGTCTATGAAAAGAGCCGGATCTGATATAATAATAACTTACTTTGCAAAATCCTTTGGAGAGATTATGAAAAATGAATTTCCCAGTTGATGTTGCCACCCCGGCTGATCTTTCTTTTGAAATGAAATTTCTTTAAGTATTCCGTATAAAATTTTAACTCTGAATCATATTTTTTTTTCTCAAAAATCATTTTAAATAAATAAACGAATGATTCAAAATACTTTTCTATCGAACTATAATTTAATTTCAGAAAACTTAATGATAGAGTATTGTATTCGATAAAAAATGGACTATATATATTGCCCAATTTATATATATCAGTACTTATTCCGAGATATTCTTTGATTGCATTTATTTTTGATGAATGATCAACTTCATCAAAAATTTCAATAATTTTCTTATCTGAATCGTCAGGAAATCCTTCTTCGATATTGGAAATTTCTTTAAATTGATAAGGATAAGTATCAAATTGAATGATCTGTCCTTTTTCCCTTACAATATTTTTTACCTGAAATAATCTGGATGAAAAATAAATCTTATTTGTAAATATGGAAGGACCAAAATCCTGAGTAGCCATCGATATAATTTCTTCATTTGAAGCTCCTCCCATGTAATTCAGATCAAATTTTAGATTGTGAATGTATGTATTCCCTTTGAGAGAAATCTCATTTACCAGGGAAATTTTATGGGAATCCACTTCCGGTTTGAACATTGGAAAGATTTGATACCGGGAAAGTGTCTCCGGTAGAAAGGTATGAATGTTTTTTAAAAAAATTTGTGCGGAATGAAAATTAATTCCGGATGTGGGTATAGCCGGAAGAATATAAGTAGAATCTAAATTAATATAACAGGTATGAAAATTATCAACATGGGTCATGTATTTTGGTTCTACTCCGGAGAGAGAACGTAAAAAGTGATTCAGTTCTGATAATTCTTTGATATCTAAAAACATAGGAAATTAGAATTAAAAATTTCTCCATATGAATGCAATCTGTAAGTGATAAAATCCGGATTGTATTCTAAAGTCTGTTTCATCTCTAACCAGGATTTTCCTTATTATAAATAAAGAAATGAAAAATTTCTCAAGTATTTTTCAGTTGAATTAGAATCACAATCAAATTCAAAATATTTTCTTCAATCATTTCGGATTCGCAGAGGAAAATAAAGGGCGCAATATTCGACTTCATTTCGCAAATGAGAATCAAACTTCAGAGTAATAAAATCCTTGTTTTCGTGAAAATTTAGTATTTTAAAGAGGTTATATGAAGTTTTTTGTTTTGGCTACCGACACAGATGCAGGTAAAACTGTATTTTCCTATTTCTTTATTAAAAAATTTTTTCCTTCTCATGGGTATCGATATTGGAAATTTTTACAAACAGGTACATCCGAATCCGATGACACTTCATTTTTAAAGTCCAGATTGGGTGAAGAAGTTATTGAATCCGAACCAATATTTCAATGGAAGATTTCTTCTGCACCTCATTTTGCATCAAAAAAAGAAAACCATAACGCCGATCCGGAACTTATTTTGAAAAGATTGCAAGAATCACCTTCCCGAAATTTACTCATCGAAGGTGTGGGTGGAGTAATGGTCCCTGTCAATGAGGATAAATTATTGATCGATTTGGTTGCGTCTGTAAGATTTCCTGTACTACTCATTGTAAAAACTTCACTCGGTACTATAAATCATAGTCTACTTTCCCTGGATATTTTGAATAAATATGGTATCAAAGTAATAGGTTTTTATGGAATGGGTAAGATTGGAGAATTGGAATTGGATAATATGCATACTATAGAAAAATTCAGCGGTATCAAGAATCTGGGGTATTGCGACTACCAAAGTATATTGAATCATGAATCCAAATTTGAGTCGGGATTTGATCACCTGGGACTACTGGAGACTATCATATGATCTGGTATCCTTATGCAATACAAAAAAATTTGATACCCCCTATAAAAATAATTAGGGGAGAAGGGGAGTACCTCATAGATGAAAATGGAGAAAAATACATTGATGCAGTCTCATCCTGGTGGACATCTATTCACGGTCACAATCATCCTCAGATTATCGAAGCTATAAAATCTCAATTGGATCATCTGGATCATGTCATGCTTGCAGGATTTACCCATACACCTGCAGAGGTACTTGCAGGGAAACTTGTAGAATTGACCGAAAATAAATTCACAAGAGTTTACTATTCGGACAATGGATCCTGTGCAAATGAAATTGCTATTAAGATAGCTCATCAATTTTTTAAAAATCAAAATCTAGATTCTAAAGTTGAAATTTTACATTTTAGTAAATCTTACCATGGTGATACAATCGGAGCCATGTCAGTAGGTGGGGATAGTTACTTTACCGGTGTATATAGGGAGATTTTGTTTCCATCACCTGAATTCATTTCTCCGGATTGTTATGAGTGTCCCTATCAAAAAAATCCTAAGACATGCAATCTGGAATGCCTGGAGAATCTTAAGGAATACATAGATAAGTATCATGAGAAAGTTTTTTCTATTATCTTAGAACCTCTGGTTCAGGGGGCAAATGGAATGGTTATGTACAAAGAAGAAGTTTTAGATGAAATTATTCTTCTTTGCAAACAAAAAGATATCCTGGTGATTTTTGATGAGGTTTTTACAGGATTTGGAAGGACGGGAAAGTTTTTTGCGTATCAAAATCTAAAAAATACTCCTGATATCATTTGTTTGGCTAAAGGCCTGACAGGAGGAACCCTTCCTCTTGCGGCAACACTTATAAGCGATGAAATTTATCAAAAATTCTACTCCGAAGATCCCATACATGCATTTTATCATGGTCACACAATGACAGGAAATCCACCTGCATGTGCAGCCGCACTCGCTTCTTTGAATTTAATGGAAAATGAAAATCGATTGAAAGAAGTCGAGAGTCTGAATCTTGCTTTTAATCGTTTAAAAGACGATCTTGGAATTCAGTACAACAGTTTGATTAAAAATATAAGAGTATTGGGAGCAATCTTTGCTTTTGATTTATTGGAAGAAACTCAAATCGATAGGTTGAAAAATTATTGTTTGAGTAAAAAAGTTGTAATACGTCCTCTCGGAACAGCAGTATATTTATGCCCTCCGTATACAATCACAGAATCAAATCTTAACCATATCATTAGTACATTAAAAGAAGGATTGAACTTACTATTGGAGTGATTGAATTCCTTCTTTACCATCTTTATAAGAAGCATACAGAACACATGTACATTTATCCCAATTCTTAGAAGGGTCAGTGGGTTTGCATTCATAATAAAAACTTCTTCCTTTTTCAGCGTTATTGTAATTCACAATACTAGATAGAATATCTTTTTCGGAATCTAACTTACCTGATCCCGGAGCTGAATTTATCATTGATTGATAGAGTTTGGATTTGCCGTGAAACAATACATTATTGATGCAACTGCTCTGTTTAGTTTTGGGGACCTGTGTACTGGCTACATAACTTTCTGAATTTGAATATTGTTTATAAAAATATTCTTTCTTTTCATCTTCACAAATTTCTTGGGACTTTAGAGAAGATGGAGAGTAGGACCAATCTCCTTTCGCCGCAAGCTTCCAAATGTCTATTTGTTCATTCAATTGAATTCTTTTGCAAGGTGATTTTTCATCTTCTAGTTTTTCAATCTCTTCTTTTTCCAAAATCAGGAGAATCTCAGGACAACAGCTTCCTGAAGATTTGTCTTCACTGCAACATCCACAATGTTGTAGTTTAGCTTTTTCGATCATAAATCTTTTCTTTTCAATCTCCAGAATCTGTTTCTGTACTTTTAAGATTTCTTTATCTGTAGAACTGCATGAAGAGAGAAAAAGAAAACTAAAGAGAGTAAAAAATATAAAGTAATGAAACCCTGATTGCCTTGAAAACATGATATCCTACCAAAAAAGAAAGATCTTTCTCAAATATTCCTTCTTGTGAAAAAAACTACAATTCTTTTTTCTTTCTGTAAAAAACTTTCACCGGATTCAAAATCAGGATGAATTTCATTCAACGAAGATTATTACTTTTTTTTCGGTTCGGGTACTCCGAAAATAAAAGAGTAGAAGATTGGAGAATTTCTATTTTGAAATTTTGAAAATTAATACAATCTAATTAACTAATGTAATACAGATGAGAGACTTTTGACATGAAAAACTTACTATATATACTATTGATTTTTTTTCTAAATACTAATCTTAGTGCTGATTGGATTTATTGGAAAAGTGAGTATATGGAATTGCAGAAAGAAAAGGAAAGATTGGCTCTTGAATTAGAAGCCTGCCTTAAAAAAAATTCATCCGAGCTTGAGTCCTGCAGATCTGAATGTGAAGAAAAGTCAGCAAAAATCAAGGTCTTAGAATTGAATCTATTAGAGATTCAGGAAAATAGTTCGGAAATGGAGAAGAACTATCAGGAAGAAATCAAAGGTCTTAATGGCAAAGTCAATAATCTAGAAGATACGATTAAAATTCTAAAAAATGATAAGACGGATATAGAAAAAAACCTTATCCTGAAAAATGAAGAGTTCATCAAAAGAGAAGAGAGATACAAGAAGGCCCTTCGATACTTAAAAGGAAAAAATAAAAAGTACAGAACTGAATGCAATTCAAAACTTTCTGAATGTGACAGTGCAAATAAGGCTCTACAAAATGAA
This sequence comes from Leptospiraceae bacterium, assembly GCA_024233875.1. Taxonomy (GTDB): domain Bacteria; phylum Spirochaetota; class Leptospiria; order Leptospirales; family Leptospiraceae; genus JACKPB01. Next base: position 161,869 of record JACKPB010000005.1, on the reverse strand, counting down.
TTGGAAGAACTCAGAAAATTGACGGGAATGCAAAAAGAACAATTGGAAAGAATGCAAAATCAATTTACTGATCTGGAAAAGAGATTAGCAAATGAAATCAAAGGTGGTCTCATCAATATTCGTAAAACTCAAAATCGTTTATTCATTAATTTGGACGATCGTATTTCATTTGCTTCAGGATCTACGGTCTTAAAAAAAGATGTAAAGCCGGTACTGGACAAAATCATTTCTATTCTAAAGCTTTATCCTGAAAATTTGATTTCTATTGAAGGTCATACAGACGACATTCCGATGAAATCATCCAGAATCAGGGACAATTGGCAACTCTCCAGTGAAAGAGCTCTTTCTGTATTGAGTTATTTTCTTGAGGATAAAAATTTAGATCCCAGAAGATGTTCGGCAGCAGGATTTGGAGAATTCAGACCACTATTGCCCAATAGCAATGCAGAAAATCGTTCGGTCAACAGACGTGTGGAAATCGTGGTTACATTGCCCTGAATGGGGCTCATTCGTTAATTTGCGATTCCATCACTTCTTTGATCACGCTATATAAATTCAATTGGGATTGTTGAATGAAAAACTTCTTTTCAATAATCATTTTTTTGACAAATTGAACTACTTTATCTTTGTCTTTTCTGAATAATTTTTTGATTATCTTATCATCAGAGCTAATATGATCGACTATCCAATTTTTCAATTCAATGAGGATATCATGTATCAAAGCATTTTCAAAATTTGCTAGTCCATTCATGCTTAATTGAATATTTTCTTCAAATTTTCTGTGCTTAAGCTTGTGTTCCTCTAAATTTTCAACTTCCAGAAGAGTCATAATCTCCTCTTCTGCATAGTAATGGATTTGAAAGTACTTAAGCAATTCATCCATTATTTTTATAGCTACTTGTTTTCTTTCTTTGAGAGTTCGTTTTTGGAGACTGAATTCTAACTCTACTGTGAGTTTTACCAACCAAAGGTGATGCATGTCCAGAATCGGAATTCCCAATCCTAATTTAAAGGATCTCCAAAACTTAATTACTTCAGAAACAATATCATTCTTATTAGTTTCAATTGGGAAAGTTTCTGAGGTAATTTTTTGATAGAGGGATATTTGAAGCGGAAGGGTAGTGATAGGTACTATACGATTTTCAATGATCAATTTCAGGTAGGTATTCACAGCCAGTATGTTTCCTGAATAGTGATTTTGGAAATGCTTATCTTCTACTTTTATGTGTTTGTAGAGCCATTCTTCTAAAAACTCTAAAAATTTGAAAACTTTACCCCTTTGGGTTTCGCTACCAAAATTAGAGTTTTCAGTAAAAATTGCTATGAATCTTAGATGTTGAATATGATGCTCTTTGGATCTGGGGTACTTAAATTTTTTAAAAAGAGCTTCTTCAGCAGAAAAATGGTTGCTTATGTAGTTTACCAATTCTGAAGATATGTATCTAAAATTTGAGATTTCGGTCAAATCTCCTTCTATTTCGTTTCTCAGGACCTGGATCAGATAAATAAGCCAAATGTGATGCAAATCAATTATGGGTATCCCCAAACTCAACTCATTTTCAGTCCAAATTGATTTCATTTTTTGAATTGAAACCAGACTTTTTTCAAATGAATAGTTTAACATTTTGGCTCCCGGCGAAATTTTAATCCATCACAAAAAATTGAATGAAAATGAAAAGGAAAATATTGATTGTTTTTATTTTGATGAGGATCGGGAAAGAGAAGGTCAAGGTAAAAATATGAGATTTTCTAAGGATAGAAATGGTTTGTTTAAAGTTATCAAAACAATTCTCAATTGTCCAGAAATACAACCTCAATCATTTCCGGATAAAATTTTGAAAACCGGGATACTTCACGAAGACACCAGAACTTATCCACACTTTCCGATTTGATAAATTTTTTCAATATTCGAATCTCATAAATAATCAGCGATTTTTCATATTTTTCCAAATAGGAAGACCGGTAGGGTGAAGATTTGTATGTACTGAGAAGATATTCAGAAAAGAAAAATATCCAAGTTTTTACAACTGAGTCGAATTCGGTATCGGTTTGAAAGTCATCAAGTGGTTTCAGGTAGTTTCTGGATTCTTGGATCAGGTAGGCTTGAAATTTTTTTTGAATGGATAAGAATGTTTTTAAGTAATTTTCATTTGAAATTATTTTCTCTATACCTTCAGCATACTCTAATTCTATATTTTTAGGTATACTGAGATCAAAAAACTTTAAAAATTCAAATATTGATTCTACTTTTGACATTTGAATTTACTAAATAATCAGATAAGAAAAAATAAAAAAAGTATTTTTAGTGAAAAATCAAATATTTTTGAAATAAAAATTATCTTAAATAAGGATTGCTTTCGGTAAATTCATAGAAGGTTTTCATTGTCCAGGTTACATTGGATCTATCTCCATTTGTGAAGTTTTTTAAATTTTCTACGAGTTCATAAAGCATATCATTTGTCCCGAGTGATTGAAAGTTTTGAGTGCGGTGAGAGTCTATGTGATTGATCAAGAAGTCTTCGATTCGGATGATTCTGGATTCTAAATAATCATAAAATTCCCCAATATAAGGGGAAATTCTTTCTAGAAATTTACTTTCTATATCTTTTTGAACCTGAAGAGATTTGAGTTGACCGTTTCGATTGAATTGAATTTTGGGATTGGAAGTAGTAGTATTTTGGAGTTCTTTCTCATTGTCTGTATTTAGTAAATCAAAATCAGGAATAGCATTTATTTGTAGAACAAACGACTCGATGATTTTAAATGAATTCATTTTTTAACCTTTTTTCTAATTATTTATTCATCTTGATGAGTTTCGATATAAGAACTTATTCATTGCACTTCGTATACCAAACAGACTTAATTAATTTAATAAAATTTACAAATATTTTACTTATTTACTAGTTTTTCATATCTTTGGTAAAATTCCTGATTGGGAATTCTTCCGTCTATATCTTTAGACAACTCAGGTTTTAGTCTATGCAAAAAAAACATTTCAATCAATCCCCGGTTTTTTACTTCTATTTCGCCTCTTCGTTCGCAGACGAAATAATCTTTTACCCTGTTGTAAGTATCCACTGAAATATTTATCTTTCCAACTTCACAATTGCTTTCCATACGGGAGGCTATATTCACTGAATCTCCCCAAATATCATATGCAAACTTACTTTTTCCGATCACTCCTGCGACAACACTTCCTGTATGAATTCCAATTCGCATATCCCAATACTCATTTCCTGAGACGGTATATATGATTTCTCTTGTTTTCTGTAAAAATTCCTGCATTTCCAGAGCTGTTAGGCAAATATCAATAGGATGTGTGGAATTTCGAATGGGGAGTCCCCCCGCACACATAAAGGCATCTCCTATTGTCTTTAGTTTTTCTATATTTCTTCGCTCACAAATCTGATCGAACTGAGAAAATATTCCATTCAATTCATCTATCAATTTCTCAGGAGACATTTTGCTCGCAATTCTTGTAAAACCTTTAAAATCAGTAAATAGAATAGATGCTTCTGAGTAGGATACGGGCTTGACTTCTCCATTTTCCTTCAATTCATCCGCAATGATTGAAGGTAAAATATTCAAAAGAAGAGCATCGGATTTATTCTTTTCAATACGAATTTGATTCATGGCTTCCTGGATTTCCATTTTTGTACCTATGAGACCCGCAGATGTCTGTAAGAGGTTAATGTCTTCATAACCCCACTTCTTAGGTTGATTGTTGTCTTCAAAACAAATGAACCCACTCCATTCTCCTTTGATATAAAATGGAACATATAGAATGGAATAAATTTTTAATTTTCGGAAAAACGGGATAAACTCTCCGGGCATGGTTTCTAGATTCCAATTGATAAATTTTTCATCGGAAAGAGATTTTTTGAAATGCATGATTACATTTTTTAAATTTTTGTGTGACTTTCGAAAGTGGTAATTTCTTTTTTGGATATTAGAATTAGGATTGATAGCCTCAAATAAATATTCGGGTTTTAAATTGTTTTCCACAATAATATTAGATAATTTTAAAATATAAACTCTTGATGCATTTGAGGTTTTCAAAAGAATTTCTAATACTTCTTCTAGGACTTCAGGTTTGTCTTCGATCATTTTTTGTGAACAGAGAGCCAATTGCTCTTCGTAAAATAACTTTCTGGCCATAACTGTTTCGGCACGCTTTCGTTCTGTGATATCCAGAAACAATCCTATGTAGCCTGCGACTTTGTCTTTTTCTTCTCTGAGGGCAGTGATGTTTATTTCAAAATAAATTCCTTCTATGATTTCCTCTCTTTTGAATTCCTTCCCGAATTCTGTGATTTCCAACATATTTCCTATGTCAGAAAGCTCATTAAAAAGATCATTCAATTTGAATCCTATGATTTGACTTCCTTCGACACCAAACTTCTCCAAACCGCGTCCTTCAGCAAAGAGTATGAGCCCTTTGGGATCTAAAAGAAATAAGATAATTGGTGAGTTGGAAAGGACACTCTGAAGAGTTTCTTTTGATTGAACAACTTCCTTTGTTCTTTGTTCTACCATGCTTTCCAGATTTTGAGTATAGTCTTTGATCTTGACAGTCATTTGATTGAATTTCTCTGAAAGAATTCCAATCTCATCCCTTTCCTTTATATAGATATGGTAATCGAGATTTCCTTCTGAAATGATCTGTACACCCCGGGTCAATTCGGTAATCGGAGCAGTTGTTCGAATCGAGATAAATAGAGTAATGAAAAGAGTGATGACTACTAATAATAAACCTATCCAATTCATATTATTCTGAGCACGATAGATAGGTCTGTAGAGCAAATCCCGATTGTATTCAAAGATTGCAGCTCCAATTTTTATTTTTTTTCCATTGTGATACGTCGTTATTGGATAGTAAATCTTTAAGGTAGTGTACATTTCCCTATCATCTTTATCCTCTTTTAGTTCTATCGAGTCTATTGATCGAATTAGATCGATTTCTTCGGTCTCTCCTCTTTCTCCGGTTTTCTCTTCAGAGTAATTAACAACATAAGTTCCAAAAACATCCATGATAAAAATATCTTTCAGTCCCACGAGTCCCGATTGAAAGTTTTCATCTATGTTCGATTTGGTTGCATCATATGTATTGCCTAAGATTAAATCCTCTTTAGCGATATTGGCAATATTAAATGCTATATTTCTACAATTCTCTATTGTCTTTTTAGTGAGTAAATCCTCACTGTATCGGGTAAAAATATAGGATATACCCAGAAAACAAATGAGTGCGGTGCCGCCGATGTAGATGACAAATTTGAATTTTATGGAAAAAATATTTCTATTCTTTAGATAGTCCCCGATGAAAAAAGCGGAATAGATATAAGTCAAAATTATGAAAATAAAGGATTCTATACTCAAAAATATTACAAAGAACAATAACCCTGAATTAGAATTGCTTTCACTCATGAAAGGGGATTTCTCTTCAAGAATATAGTAAATAATTGTACCTTTTGAATGCTTTAAGGGTAAAAAACTAAGATAGGAGTTTATTTCTGTATCACCGGGATTGAGAGTAAAGTACAAAGAATTTTGGATGTAAGTTAAATACTTACTACTGATTTTTCCTGAGTATTGATGAATACGAACGATATTTTCCTGAGGAGGCTTAGAATTTTCTGAATTGTAAACTATATAAAAATTATTGTCAAACTCCATTAATGAACGGACTGAAGTTATAGAAAATAGATTGAGGAATTTATTTATAGCCTCATTTGATTTGAAGTAAAGTTTTTCATCTATATCAATTCCCAAAAGACTCTTCTCTGTATAATTATCAGGAAGGATAGAATTTATAGAGTATGCTAATGAAATCTTTTTTTCTTTTTCCGATCGAACCAGGTCATTCAGATTCTTATTCATAACGGACTTGTTTACCAGGTAACCGAAAAAAGTAGAAATCGCTATAAGTACTACAAAAACAGAGAGATTGTATTTTTTATTAAAATAATTATATATGTTCCGAATCAAAAATAAATCATAAGAGAACCATAAAAATATTAAAAATGTTAAAAACGAAAAAATGATAGTACGATTGAATATTAATATTTTCTTCTGTTCCAATCGTTCGCTGGTTATATCCGCGCCTATATAGATAGTTTGATGATCATCTTTGTGGAAAAGACTCAATACAGCAAAGTACTCACCGTATTCATCTTCGTAGTCATAGTAGATTTCATCATTGATTTCTTTTAAGTTGGGTGCAATCTTTTGAATCTGCTCCAATTCTACTGGACTTAAATCGACAATGCCTGACTTTTCACTTTGCTTGAGATTTCCCGAGGAGAGATAGTAATTTTCTCCTTCTTTGAGTATCGAATATATGGAATTGACTCTTAGATTTCCGGATAATTTTCTGGTCTTTCCCGTGATATATTTGAGTGCTTCTAAGTCATCTATTGTGGTAATCTTATGATTGTAATCCGGTGGCAGGATGTACTTTAAAGAATTAGAAGCTATTTCAAGTTTGGTTTTAAAAAAATCTTTTTCTATATTAATGAAATAATTATAGGAATAAAATCCGAGATACAGGGTACATATAAAGTTTACCAAAATAGAAATTCTGAAAACTGTCCCGGCCTTTAGCATTCGATTTTATTTCCTACCACTCTTTTTCACCCTTCCAGATCAAGGAACATTTTTTATCATTTTTTCTAATGCACTCAACATATTTTTCCATACCTTTTTTTTTGTTGAATGATATCTTTCTGTATTCTTCTGCCTGTCTATCATTGGGATCTATCAAAAGTATATTAGAGAATGTTTCTTCTGCTTTTTCATAATTTCTTGTGTTGTAGTACCGAATAGCGGTCTCTCTATATTTGGGAATATTTTTGAATTCTTTTGCTCGTAACGTTGACAATTCTGATTTTGCTTTTTCGTTTTTAGGGTAGATTTTTATAGCATCCAGATAGCTCACAATCGCTAAAAATACTTCATTTTGTGAACTCATAAGATCACCATGAACTCTCTTGGATTCACTCTCTGAAAATAAAGAATTTTCCATAGCTTCATTGGCTTCGATTGAAGAGGGATATATCGCTAAGATTTTTTTTAAGATTTCTCTTTCTTCCCGGTACTCTTTGTTCTGATGCAATACTTTTGCTTTTTTAAAGAGTTCACTGATTTTTCTTCCATTCAATTTTTCGTTGATGAGATCCCGAAAAAAAATCCCGGTTCGATTGTGGGGATCTTTTTCCAGGAGTTTGTTCATGATCAGGTAGGAAATTTCTAAATTCCCTTTTTCATACTGATTGATCCCTTCCAGGATTACATGGTTGTTTTCCGATCTCTGAATCAAGTGCTTGGGAATAGCCAATCCCGATTTTTCTGCATACTCTGAATTTATGGACAGTGCGTGTTCGCGTATGGGAAGCAAATAATTGTCCCTACACACCTGAGGATTTCTGGAGATTTCCTGTCCCAGTTCACCTATAACCATTCCAATTCTGGAGTAAAAATGGGTGATACTGAAGGTAGCTCCCAGATTGATAAGATATGGAATTGAAGTCATAAGAATGATATGATTTTCTCTGCAATATTCTGAGACAAAATCAAATGTTTCTTTGTCGTAGATGGGATCAGAAATGATATAAATCGCATCAAAACCGCCCTTCATTTCTTTTAGAATATGGATGAGCTCGGTGCCGGATTTGACCTCTATATTTTCAAAAAGCAAATTGTATCTTGAACTTTCGTACATTCCCTCAGAGGCTATGAATCGACTGAATTGATTTCCCGAGAAACTAAGCACCTTCCGGGATTCAGGCTTCATTTCTTTTAAAGTGGCAAAGAACTCCTTGATAGGAATGTCAGTATTCACACCGCAGATCTTATTGTTCTCCAAATTTTTGGGCAAAGCAGCCGCAGGAAGAAGAGAGTACAAAATTGGAACATTTTGAAAGTTTTCAAAAACTTTTGTGGTAGAAGGATTTCCCAAACTAATCAAAAAATCCGGGGAATCGGATTTGATTTTTTGAAATAGAGCTAAGGTCTCTTCTTCGTTTAGAGAGGAGAGAAAATGCAAGTCCATCTGTCTATTGAGAACAACCCGAATTTGGTTGATAATTTTGATATAATAGGTGCTATTGGATGAAATGAATACAGGGATAGTTTTTTTGGAGTCCGAACCTTCTGAGGTGTACAGGGGTATCACTTCAAAGAGTAGAACAATTACAATCAAGAATAAAAAAAACTGATGCTTTAAAGTCATAAAAAAAATCCCTTGACATTCAAGGTTTTGAAAAATTAAAAATAATAATCAAAAATTTGGCTCCTTAAAAGTACTTCGACTAGTGAAGTTACTATATCGGACAACAAGTTTTTGCACAGAGTCATAAATCAATGAAATTAGTGTATCTATTGGATTCAATTTTTTGAATATATTCTTGAAATTTGTACCAACAGACTCTTTTAATTCCATTGATATGAAAAGATTTTTTTTTCTTCTTCTTATTATTTTCTCAATCGAGATCTTCCCCGAAGCAAATACTAAAAAAGTTCTTTTGGGTTCGTTTCGATCCTTAGAATCCCGGGAATCTAAAGAGATTGAAGAACTATTGAACACAGAATTGGAATCGATTTTGAGTAAAAATGGTTTTTCTGTGCAATCCAATCCCGGAACTCTTTCCCAAAATCTAAATTTTTCTAAATCAAATCAATTCCACTATTACATCGAAGGCTACTACAAAAGAAAACCCGAAGAAAAGAACTTATCGCTCTACATTCAGATTTATAATCCGAAGGAAGGAACTATGATAGATGCTTTGAGAAATTCAAACGATCTGGTAGAGACTCTAGGGGAAGAATACAGTGACATCGGTAAAAAATTCCATGAACCGGAATCCGAAGTCATTGAAGAAATCAGTAAAATGACTCTTTTTTCTATAGTTTCGAATCCGGGAGCGATCGAAATTCGGGAAAATATCTATGACAATTTATTGAGTCAACCGATTGCGGATCAAATTAGCTTTTCCATTCAGAAAGAAGATGAGCAGAAGAAAACCAAAGAAATTTTCCAAATGATAGGAAACGACAGTGTTGTCACCGCATCGAGAAAATCTCAAAAAATATCCGAAGCACCTGCCAAGATCATAGTTATCAATTCAGAGAAGATCAAAAACCGCGGATACCGGACTCTGACGGAAGTACTCCAGGATGTTCCTTACTTTGACTTCAATTCATTTTATGATTCAGGGGAGTATCCTACCGACATGATTCTCAGGGGAGTCAGTGATGTGGGCCAAACCCAAGTACTGATCATGGAAGATGGAATCATTCAAAATGATATAGGGAATGGTTGGTTGCGGCATCTTCAATTTGAGTATTCCCTAATCGATGTCGAAAGGATAGAAATCATCCTGGGTCCCGGATCTGCTCTCTACGGATCCAATGCCTATGCAGGTCTAATCAATATCATAACCAAAAATGCACGGGATACATACGGAGAAGGTGAGAAAAAGAAATTCAAAACCGACTCATTGGTGAGCTATGGATACGGGAATACCAAGATGATAGATTCTTACAATTCTTTTCGTTTTGAGAATGGTTTGGTTTTCCAACTTTCGGGTAGGTACTACGATAGTAACGGGGATAGGGGTCTGAATCGATCAGATCCGGGGAATTATTTCCACAATAATTATGAGCCGGATAAAATCACAACCAATGAGTATGGAACGATAGACAATAGCAGGTATCCGGGAAATGTGCGAAAAAAATTAAAAGATGGGTTTGATAATTCAGGAAAGAATATCTTTTTGAGAGGAAAGGTGATGTATGAAAACTTTACCCTCGGATTCAATTATTGGGAACAAAATGAAGGATTGTCTTCCTATGTCCCGGGGTATGAATACTATACCAATACACCCGGAAAAAGATACAAAAAGGATCATCGTGGCAATTATCTTTATGCTCAATACAAAAAAGATTTGAGTTCAACTCTTTCCGTCTCAAGTAAATTGTATACTCGACAAACAGGAATCTATCCGGATACAGGTTTTATCTATACCTACAGATACAGGGGAATTGCAGATCCAACAAAAAATGGAATCCTTCTTTCTCCCTTACCGGACAAGTCCAAGCAGTACAATGGACAGAGCACTCTTACTGGTTTTCAACAACAGGTGAATGTTCGGGTTTCTTCTTCGAATGAAATTACCACCGGCTTTCAACTCGACCGAACTACCATTCAGTCCATAAGTGATGATGGAGGAGGAGTATCTCTCGGTAAAACTCAAAAAACAGATTCCAATGTTATCATTAGCAGGTATCCGGATCAAACTCAAACCAATGCTCAGGTATTTTACTCAAACCTATTCGCATTTTACCTTCAGGATGAGCAAAAGTTTTGGAAAAATTATTCCATTACAGGTGGATTGCGTAGGGATATGGATACCAATTATGGAAATGTATGGACCACCCGGGCGGGTTTGGTCGGAAATCCTGTTAAAAAAATATTTTTTAAAGTTTTATATGGTGAGGCTTTCAAGGCTCCAACTGTATTTCAATTGTACGACGAATTCAGAGGAAATCGCTTTTTGAAGCCACAAAAAATTCAAACAGGAGAGTGGGAAGTCTCCTATATGGCTACGGATAATTTACAGTTCAAAGGGGGATACTTTCTTTCTCTGTTGCGGGGTCAAATCGCAGAAGCCAATAATCCTAATGATGGAAGGTACGTCGTGGGAAGTGCCGGTCAACACAGTACTTACTTTCAAAATCTCGCTCCCACCCATATTTACGGATATTCTGCAGAAATTGATTACAAACTGAATTCATCCATATCGTTTTATTTGAATTATACATTTACAGGCGATAGGGATGAAAAAAATCTCCCAATTTTTTTTGCAGATTCCCGAGGAACAATTACGGGTATCACACCGAATTACGATGGGAAAGAATTGGACAATATTGCTGCAAAAAAGCTTAATGCCGGCTTCAATTATTTGTTTTTAGAAAAACTTAATATCAATGTAAGAATGAACTGGGTTGGAAAACGAAAGGCACCATTGACGAATTATTACTATTCTCCCTATGATTATAATTTTCAAAATTATCCCTATGTTAGTGAAGGGAAACCGGATGGATATGCCTCTCCTTATACACTTTACAATCTGAGTTTGATATGGAAAAACTTCCTGGGAATAGAAAATCTTGACCCTCAATTATTGGTATTGAATTTATTGGACAATAAATTTTTAGGAATGGGAAGACAGACCGGAAATGCGGTCCGACCGATTTCGGATCTCCAACCAACGATTCAAAACCCGAGCGGCTTTATCTCTCCCTATCATCCTCAGGCGGGGAGGCAGATCTACCTCCAGATAAGATATTCTTTCTAGACCAATTCAGTACTAAAATAAAAAGAGTTCTTTTCGGGTTTTGTTAAAAAATCATTTTTGAATAAAAAAAAATTCTTTCATTATTAGATGAAATCTAGAAAAAGAATAGAATCGTGCAGGGAGAAGACATCGAATACTACAAATATTGGAAAGAAGAATTAAAAAAACAAAATGATTCCGGCTTTCCTTATTTTATCTCACTTTCTTCTTTCGGGATAATGCTTTTCAGTCTCTATGACTACTTTGCACTCAATGAACATTGGATCTCCTTCTTCTTCATGAGACTCTTCAGCGTCTTTGTGGGATTCTTCATGCTGTTTCTCCATTCCCGCAAAAAGATTCAGGCAGAATTTGCAGCTGTTGTATTTTTGATTGTCTCCTTCACTTTTTTTTCCTACGGAGCAATATTTCAAAAAACAGAAAATTTAATTCTGGCCTGGAACATCAATATCGCCATGGCTTCTTTTATCTGGCCGGTGATTGTCATGAATTTTTCAAGGATCCTCATTATCTTTACAAATTTCTTTTTCCTAATTCAATATACAATTTTGATCAAAGTTCTCAGTCCGATTCCTATCGATAGGTTCTTTATATTCGGAGGAGGGTTTATTCTTTTTGCTGTGATTATAGGTCCAATCCTCGGAAACATTCGCGAACGAATCAATAGCAAAACTATAAGGATTCAGTTTGAGAGGGAAAGGTTGATTTCGAGCTTAAAAAGTGATTTGAGTCTTGCCAAAAGAATTCAAAACAAATTGATCCCCTCCGGGACTTTGAACTTTTCCGGTCTGGAAGTGATTTCTCAGTATCTCCCTTTGGAAGATGTGGGTGGAGATATATTTGATATTACTAAATTAGAAAATGGAAAAATTAGGATAATGCTTGCCGATGCTACCGGTCATGGAGTTCAGGCGGCACTTATAACAATGCTCATCAAGAGTGAGTATGAATCTGTAAAAACTGCATCGAAATCACCTCAGATGGTCATAGATATTTTGAATTATATGTTTTATAATAAATACTATCACCTGGATTGCATATTTAGTTTTTTTATTGCTGATATCAATTTGGATTATAATGAATTTGTGTATGCATCCGCAGGTCATCCCGATCAGGTCTTCATTCAAAATGGGCAGGTAAAAGTTCTTCCAAAAACAGGACGGATTCTCGGGATGATGGAAAATTCTAAATTCAATGAGTCTGTCTTTAAATTCAACCCCGGAGATAAGATTCTTTTATTTACCGATGGACTGTACGAAGAGTTCAATAATGAGAACGAAGAATACGGTGATAGGAGGGTGATAAATATTATTGAAAAGCAGGCATCGAAATCTGTAAGTTCCATTATGAATACTCTCATCTCTCAATTGAATGAATTTGTAGGAAAAGAACAAATTCAGGATGATATTACAGTTATAGGAATAGAGTACAGCGAAGAAATCAAAGCTCAAACAATTTGAGATGGATAATTTATGAGATTGAATAAAAAAATAGATACCTGGGTTGAAAAAAAGTTTATTTCAGAAGATCAGAAATTACAAATTTTAGAATTCGAGAAAAACAATTCCTCCTCCTTAGGAATCTACACAATCATAACTCTGGGCATTGTAGTGATTGGAATCGGATTGATTTCATTGATAGCTTCCAATTGGGAAGAGATTCCGGACTTTATCAAACTAATTTTGGATTTTTCTATTCTTTTGGGATTGGGGGCAGGAATCTATTTTTCGGAATCTCAAAATCTACCGAGATGGAAAGATTCTCTGATCATTGCTTTTGTCATAGCAATTCTAGCGTCTATAGGATTGATTTCACAGATATTTCATACCGGAGGTGAATTGTACCAGGCACTCGGTTTCTGGTGTTTCATTTCCCTTCCTATAGTCCTTTTTTCAGAAAGCAAATTTCCTTCTCATTTCTGGCTCATTAGCCTTCTTTATACTCTGGGTTTCTACCTACAAACGAACTCAAATTTTTTTAGTCTAAAAGAGATTGTTGGTGTATTCACACTTGTAGTACCTTCAACCTTCATCCTCATCGGATCACTCATCCTGAGGACAGGGGACTTAGGACTCAGACAATTTGGGTCCTCGGTTGTGTTTTATTCAATTTTAAATTTTATGCTCGGAACTCTTATTCTTCTCACTCTCTATAAGAATTCTAATCATAATGATTTCATGCTGTACATTTACCTACCATTTATAATTTCATCTCTAGCTTATGCAGGAATACTCTATTTCACTGAGAAGAAAAAAGAAATGATAATCTATAGTTTGGGGATTTTTCTCTACGGTTACTACTCATATAGTTTACTGTTTCGCAATCCGGAAAGATCTACACTTGCAATTCTCTTCATTTTGATCTGGTTTTCCATTGCATTTCTCTTTCATAGTTTTGATTATCCCCGAATGTTTGAATTTTCAATTATTGTCATAGGACTGAGATTTCTAGTAATTTACTTTGAAATTATGGAGTCACTGGCGTTTACGGGAGTAGGTTTGATTTTTTCAGGGATCCTCATTGTAGGGATTTCTGTCCTCTACCTAAAGAATAGAGAACGGATATTTCTCAATCTCAGGAGGTTGTTGTGAGAAATAAGTTGTTGATTCTGAGTGTATTGATTCCTATTTTTAGTTTGCTTTTCCTAATGTTCAAAAAAATTCATACTCGTCAAACCGGACTGAGCTATGTACTACCCATTTCAGGTTTCGATCCGATTGATCTTCTTTCTGGACATTATGTAACCTATCGAATAGACTATGGATTCAATCCCTGTGAATCACAGGGAAGTCAATGCATCTGCCTGCATTTGGGGGAAGAAACTGCTTCCTATCTTGATTCCTGTTCTACAAACAGAAATCACTGTGATTCTGTATTGCATGGAGAGTGTCAATCGGGACTCTTTCGTGCGGGTATAGAGAAGTTTTTTATTCCGGAAGGTAAAGCAGAGCATTACGATACAATTGTCCGTCACGGAAAGTCAAAGATCGAAATAGTTATTGATAAAAATGGAAATGCTTTGGTAAAGGATTTGTATCTGGTAGAGTAATACAATGAGACTTCGATGGTCTAAATTGAAATTGTAAGCTATGAAACTAAATAATAAAAATCTGCTTAAAGACAAACTCTATATAAACGGAAAATGGATAGATTCAGAAAAGAAATTTCAGGTCGAAAACCCGGCAACAAATGAGATCATTGCTAGTCTTCCCATGGGAGGAAAATCTGAAACATCGAAAGCGATCGAAGCCGCTTCCTCTGTATTTCTAGAATGGAAGCAAAAACCTGCTAAATTCAGATCTAAAATTTTAAAAAAATGGTTTTCACTCATCGAAACCAATACGGAAGATCTCGCCCGGATAATGACACTGGAGCAGGGAAAATCTCTAACTGAAGCAATGGGGGAAATCCGTTATGCAAATTCATACATTGAATGGTTTTCGGAAGAGGCAGTTCGAAGTTACGGTGATACAATTCCATCCCATCGAGCCGATACCCGAATTTTGGTTCAGAAGGAACCTATCGGTGTAATTGCGACCATCACACCCTGGAATTTTCCTGCGGCTATGATGATCCGAAAAGTATCTGCTGCCTTTGCTGCCGGTTGCACGGTTGTTTCGAAACCATCCGAATTGACTCCACTCACAGCCTTGGCCCTCGTTCAGTTAGGAGAAGAAGCAGGGATTCCGCCGGGAGTCTGGAATTTGGTCTTTGGGGATTTTGAATCGATCGGTGAAGAATTGTGCACAAATCCAATCGTAAGGAAAATTAGTTTTACCGGATCCACACGGACCGGAATTCTTCTTTCACAAAAGTCTGCATCTTCTGTAAAAAAAATGAGTTTGGAATTGGGAGGAAATGCTCCCTTTCTGGTCTTTGAGGATGCAAATATAGAGAAAGCAGTTGAGGGTGCTCTATCAGCAAAGTTCAGAAATTCGGGACAGACCTGTGTATGTGTTAATAGGTTTTATGTCCATGCAAATGTGTTGGATGAATTTTCAAATAAATTGAAAATAAAAATCGAGTCTTTGAAAGTGGGGAATGGTTTGGAAGAGGAGATAGATCAGGGGCCATTGATCAATCCCCAGGCTGTAGAAAAGGTCAATTCCCATATTCAGGATGCGATTCAAAAAGGTGCATCCCTGAAAACGGGTGGAAATCGACATAGATTGGGAGGAAATTTTTTTGAGCCCACACTTCTGACAGGCATTCATTCGGAGATGAAAATTTGTAAAGAAGAGACTTTTGGTCCTGTAGCGGCTATCCAATCATTCCAAACGGATTCTGAAGCTCTTCAACTTGCTAATGATACTGAATATGGTTTGGCAGCATATCTTTTCACCGAATCAGTCTCGAGAATCTGGAAATTTTCCGAGTTGTTGGAATACGGAATGATCGGGATCAATGAGGGGATAATTTCATCTGAACAAATTCCTTTTGGAGGAATCAAGTTCTCCGGATATGGGAGAGAAGGTTCAAAATATGGAATGGAAGAATTTCTTCAGACGAAGTATCTATGTTGGGGAGGGCTGAATCACTGATCCAACTAAATCATCTCTAAGATTGTAAGAATATGTCTTTCGCTTTTTCCTTCCAATGTATTAGTCTAAGAAAAAATTTCTCCTGCGATCTTCTTTAAATTTGAATCAAATGAGTTTTTTGATTTTACAGATTGAAATGCTTTTTCTCCATATAGCGAGATATTAGAAGGTGATTCAATAAAAAGTCTCATCGAGAGATACCAATCATCAGCGTTTTTACAGAGAAACCCATTTTCACCGTGATGAATAAGATCACGAGCACCTCCGATATCCGATGCGAGAACAGCCTTGCCCCTAGCCATGTACTTCATAACTTTATATCCTGAGGATCCTGTTTCCCTGAGAGATCTGGGGAGGGGCATCAATCCTATGTCAATAGAATCTAAGATTTGCATTTCATCTTCCCGGCTAAATTGGTAATGTGTTTTGCGAATGGGAAGGTCAATTGACTCTTCAGCACCGATGAGAATGATTTTTAGACGAAAAGATCTGGAAAGTTCCTTAAGTGGGCCGTAAAGAGAGTATAGAAATCTACTGGAATAGGGAGATCCCGTCCATCCGAGGATGATTTCTGTTTTTTCCGGATCAGAGAATGAGGATAATTTTTTTTGAATGAGAGAAGGATGCAAAGCTGGTGGTATGAGAACAACCTTTCCCGGATTTACTGAGTTTGCATAAGTAAACAGATTTGAGTTTCTGGTAATGATTGAGTCAGCCCTCTGAACCAAACCGCTTATTTTATCATCCAAAATCCATCTTGTTAAAAATCTCTTATTCTTCTCATATTTGTAATGAGTGGCATCACCGAGATCCAGAATTAATTTTTTATCTAGAGGTAAGATAAAGGATTCAAATAGGAAAGGTAAGTATGGGATAGCTTCTGTATCTAACCAGAGAACATCATATTTCTTTTCAATCAATAGTACAAATAGACGTTTGAGAGAGCCGAAGAGAGTAGAGAAAGTATTTGAGCGATAGGAATGATAGAAAGTCTCTGAAATAGAATCTGAAAACAATGGTACTGTTTTGATCACAGTACCGGATTCTTCAAGTCCGGGATAGTATTGATAAAAGCGTATTCTGGAGGATTCATTCCATTCACCGAATTTAGTTAGTACCAATACTTTTTTCATTTGTATATTTTAAGAACCAGTTTCTCTTTGATGAGGTCGATTGAATGGAATCATTCTTCTCCATAAAAGATAATTATAAGGAAAATTCCTAAGCACCGATTACCTTCAAATTAACGGTATGATTTATTTTGTCTATTAATAGTTTACAAAAATTTTATAATATTTTAACTTGTATCCATAATGATAAAAGCAAAATTTTTTAAAATGTTTTTCCTTTGTTTGCTTTTGTTTAATTTCCTATCCACTTCCTTACAATTCTCCACCCGAACTGAAAAGGAAATGGATATCTACACATCCTCTCAATTTTTAACAGATTTCAACCTTGTACTAGAGTCAGAGGAAGAACTAGAATACAATTATTCAGGAATGACCATACATTTTCTTAGGTCAGATCTGGATTGTGTTTTTCATTTCTTTAACTTGAATCAAATAGATTTCCACAGATTAATCCTTTTAACCTCACTTCTCAATCTACCTCCACCCTCAGTTCTTACTTAAGATATTAGCTAATTAAAGGGGGCTACATGTATTATTTTTTTAGAGTTTTGTTCTTAATTTCTCTATTTGTACCATTTTTCATAATGGAGAAGTTCGGTGTCATTTGGAATTTCGAGAATTTTCCGACCATTCTGGGTTTGTCTCTTCAAACGATTGTAGGTCTGAGTATCTACCTATATACGGATGATGAAACTAATGATAAGGATTGGGAAGTACCGGTAGGCTATTTACTTCTCTATGCGGGATTGGCCGGTGCATATCTTTCAGGAAAGACGATCTTACTTCCTATATTTTGGGAACTTTCCACCTTCGGTGCACTCATCGTTTACTCAGGTCTTCCGTTTCATGAAAAGAGAACCAAGAGTCTGATCGCACTTTTTACTGGAAGTGGTATCTCAGCTATTCTACTGGCTACTTGGGTATACTTACCGAATGGAAACACTTTCGGTATCTATTCCTTACTTCTAGGTCTTCTCATAAAGTCAGCATTTTCAATCACCCATTCCTGGTACCCCGATTTGCATGAGGGATCTCCCAGTTCTACATCCGCCACTTATTCGGGGGTTGCTCTAAATTTACCCATTCTTCTTTTTATGCAGCATTTCGACCCAATGTGGCTTCCGGGATTCAGTTACAAAATCCTCGTACCTATAGCGGGTATAGGAATCTTTCTCGGAGGAGTGACAGCATTTTTCAGTAGAGATGTAAAAAGAATCTTAGCGTATAGCACAATAGAAAAATCCAACTTCATCTGGTTGTGTGCATTCTTATATAAGTTTTGGATTTCCAATCCATCCGAAAACATGGAAAACTTTGCAAATATGTTTTTGATTCTCTTTTATCTAACGATACTTCATCACTCCATCTCTAAAACCTATCAATTTCTTATGTATGGATTCATGGGGGATCTGGCTCAGAATAATATTCTCGATGAAATCAAAGGCATCGGTCGATTGACAGGTCTTCCGGTGGTTTTGATTGGTCTCGGAACATTTAGTTTTGCTGCTCTTCCCGGGACTTTGGGATTTTTATCAGAATCAACTTACCTTTATATTATTTCCAGACTTATAGATTTACCGGAAGGGAAGGCTCTGGTCATTTTGCCTTCTATGATCATTTTTATTCTGGGTTTGGTTATGGGGCTCGGTGCGCATTTGAAATTGTACTTATCTATTGCCCTTTCAATCCCTGAAAAAAAACTAAAGGATCATCTTGAGGGTTATCGTATTACAAAGAATTTTTTTAATACCTTTATGTATCTTTCCTATCTACTTCTGATGATGCCTCTACTGATCAATGTACTCTTCCTCTATTTTGATTTACCGTTTGTAGATGCTGAGTTTAAAGATCGTTTCAGGATAATATTTTTTATCAATATCCTATTTAACCTGTACTTCCTGTTCATTGTGTACGGAAAATTTTCCCACGTAATTACAATTCGAAAGGGCTGGGATTGTGGAAACAAATATAATGGTGCGGAACTCTCTATACCTGCATCGGTAATCTCCGATCCTCTGAGCAACTCAATAGGTATTACAATGAGTAGGAAAGAACAGGATTCCCTTATTGATCTCACAATTAAAAAGCAGATTTTACGATTTTTAGATCTTGGGAAATATTGGATACGACAGGTTGAATCCGGTGACACTTCCAATTATCTGGCGTTTTCCTCTACGGCTTTACTCTTTACATTACTCCTGATCTTCTTCTTCAGGTTATTGAATGGTGCAATATGGAATATATAAATTATCTTTTATTATTTTTTATTTTCTTATTTCTCCCTTTTGTTTGTGGGGGAATCATTAGAAAAATAAGGGCAATGGCACAGGGAAGAATGGGTCCTCCTGTTCTTCAAAATTATTTTGATTTCATACGACTCTGGGGAAAAACTCCTATCGATGGACCGTATTCCGGATTCTACGCTTCTAGT
Source organism: Leptospiraceae bacterium (assembly GCA_024233875.1). Taxonomy (GTDB): domain Bacteria; phylum Spirochaetota; class Leptospiria; order Leptospirales; family Leptospiraceae; genus JACKPB01. The sequence continues at coordinate 142,413 of JACKPB010000005.1, read as the reverse complement.
GCTCCGATATCAGTGTTTTTAATAGGAATCTTTATCTATTCTATATCTGTATTTGAATGGATTCCGCTTCTACTCCTTCCTTTTTTTCTGACTCTACAGAGAGTTTTTTTGATAGGATATGCAATGGAAACCGGATCATCTTTTGGTGGTCTGGGTACTTCGAGAGAAATTCTTCTTTCGATAACCTCCGAACCAATTTTGATTTTAAGTATACTCGTATCACAATCCAAAATACATGTGGACTTTCACTGGTTGGGATTAGCTCTGGGGACTTTATTTTTAGGTTCCTTTTTGGTTTCTATCCTGGCCGAACTTTCCAAGCCACCTTTTGATGATCCGAGAACACATCTTGAGTTGACTATGGTACATGAAGCTATGCTCCTCGAAGCTTCAGGAAGAACTCTAGCATTCTTTGAAGGGGCAAATCAATTAAAGATAGCTACTTTTTTTGTTATTTTAAATCGAATTGGGTTGGAACACACTAACTTTCTCCAATTGAGTAAATACCACGAAGTAGTTGCCAACCTAATTGTGCTCTTCGGTTCACTCGCTCTTTCCGTTTTGATAGGATATTGGGAAGCTATCAGTGTTAGAAGAAAATGGATCTGGATACCGGAAGTAATGGGTATGACCTTTCTCTTCCTTCTTGTCCTCGGGACTCTAGTAAAACTTTAAGGAGTTGGGATGAACTTTAAATTCTTCGATCTGATTTACCTACTTTTGGTTCTGACAGGTATTCTTTATTTAATAGAAAATCGACTGAAGAGGGTGATCTATCTTATCATAGTTCAGGGGATTTTACTAATCTTTCCTGTATTTCAAATGCATGAGATAAATGACTACCATTCGTGGATTTTGGTCTTTATGATCATTTTGTTCAAGGTTATATTGACTCCGATGGTCATGTACTGGACAATTAAAAAGCAAAAAATGTCCGAGAATACCCTCCCGAGGTTCGGCTATCTGGCAACACTGTTTTTCTTCTTAGTAGGGTTCGCTGTTGCTCTCTTGATTGTAGACAATCTAAAAAAACTTCCTGAGAGTGTTGACCGTATTGAGGTAATTTACGTTTTCCTTCTCACCTACCTGGGAATCCTAACGTTTATTGTCAGAAAGCATTGGTTAACATTGATAGCCGGATTCATTATGTTTGAAAATGGAATTTTTTTGCTAACATTGATTCTTCAAAAAGGCTTACCTCTGGGGATTGAGTTCGGTGCCTTTATGGATGCGCTATTGGTTATATTTTCAGCTGTTGCCCTTCAGTTGAGAGCAGATTCTTTAAAACACGAGGATGACGAATGAGTTTATTATTGCTTAGCCTTATCGGGGTAATTGTCTTTTCTCTTATTATGATTTTACTCTTACTTACATTTGCCAAAAGTGATGAGAAAATTATTCGTTGGTCACCATTGGTAGTTTTGTTGTTTGTAATTATTCTCTCATCATGGTGGGTAAAAGACCTCTCTCTTCAATGGGTACTCATTGAAGCCACAACATTATTTGGAGCCTTACTAATATCTCTGAGTAAGACAGAAAAGTCTCTAGATGTAGCATGGAAGTTTTTGATCATCAACTCTTTCGGTCTTGGGATAGCTTTTTTGGGTATTATCTTTCTTTCTTTTGGTACCAGAGAAGATGTCAATAGTCAGCTAACTTTATTTTCCTTACTACCGAGGATTCCAACCCATGAAACACTTATGGTAGAAGCCGGGATTTGGTTGGCTGTCTTCGGATATACTTCAAAGCTAGGTCTATTTCCCAATCACTTTTGGGTGAGTGATACCTATGCGGAGAGTCCCAGTCAAATTTCGTCCATACTTGCAGCCCTTTTACCGGTTTCGGTTATTCTGGCTATTTATCCTTTTGTAGTTATGGATACTCATTTTACATCAAATCATTTTAGTGCTAAAAGTGGTATGTTGATTTTGGGGCTAATTACAATGATGTATTCACTTTGGACTGTTTATCAGACTGATGATTTGCGTCGTATTACAGCATTGACTGCAATGTTTCATAGTGGTGGTTTGGCTGTTTTTGTTTACCTTTACCCCGATTTTGAAACTATAAATTATATGTTATCTGCTAATATCACTGTGAAAACATTATTATTTTCGACTATGGGTATTCTGAGAGTAGATGCGGGAGCTAGAAATTTTAGTGAGATCAATCCGGAGAATGGATTGTGTAGAAAGTCTCTCTATCTTTATATTCTTTCTGTAGCGATGGCATTCGTGCTGCCCATCTCGCCTTTTTTTATTTCCGATTTAATTCTGATCAAATTGGGAATGGAAGGATTGCACTATTGGATCATTGCAGTGCCCATTATAAATTTAATATTCTTTCTTGTTGTGATCAATAAGATAATTCCACTTTTAAAAATCAAGAGTCGACCGCTCGCAGAGAAAAACAAAAAACTCCTTACAACGAGGATCAATATTTCTTATATTCTATTTTTTGTCACAACCTTAGTCGGAATATTCGGAATGTATAAAATTATAATTGGAGAATTGTGATGCACCAGGAACAAATCGATCCAAAACATCCTCATACAGCGGGTGTATTTAATTTTTCAAAAGATAAGTACTACAAAATTATTTTTGATGATGATGAAAATATTTCGATGCAGGAAAGTACTAAAGTTCGGGAAATTTATGAAGATTCTGAGATTCCTCTCTGGATCATACGTCATAGTTTAGGTGTAGAAGGGGGAGAAGAAGATTATACTTCCTTTCATGAAAGAAAACTTCTCGATGAATATGATTATTATTCCGAGCGGGAATATGAACTTAGGAAATCGATCCTGGAAGATGGATCAATAAGAAATCTATCCTACCGGGGGATTCAAATTGATGTTCCTTCAAATTCTTATTCTCATGCAGTAGGACCGATACATGCAGGAGTGATAGAACCGGGACACTTTAGATTTAGTGTAACGGGTGAGGTAATACAACACCTAACGATCCGGTTGGGTTTTCAGCATAGAGGAATCTACAAATTGATTCACAAAAAGACTCCACTAAAAGTTTTGCCCTTTGCTGAAGCAATATCGAGTGACTCTGCTGTAGCCTATTCAATGGCGTTCAACAGAATTTATGAAAAATCTGCCGGTATTGAGATCTCCGAAGATATCCGGTTATTTCGATTGGTTCTTTTGGAATTGGAGAGAATCGCTATTCATATCGGAGATCTCGGGGCACTTGCCGGAGACATAGGTTACTACCCACTTCTCGGTCTCTGTTCCACAGATAGAGGGGCTCCCCTCGGTGTGATGGAAGCCTTGGTGGGTTCCCGATTTGGAAAATCAGCTATTTTTCCCGGTGAGACAGTCCCCAGACCTGATCTGAATCCGGAAAAATTAAAAACTCTGGCATCAAATCTTATGACCGCTTTCAAAAGAGTTGAAGTTCAATTTCTCCGAGCAGCCAATAATTCGACGATTAGAGAACGACTTCAGGATTGTGGGACCCTCAGCAGAAAAATAGTAAAATTGAATGGATTTGTGGGCATGGTTGCCAGGAGTAGCGGTCTCCATCATGATTTGAGAAAAAAAGAAGATCTCTACAATAAATATGGAAAAATTGATCTCATCCATGAAGATTCAGACCTGCATGGAGATGCCTGGTCTAGATTTTATTTGAGATATTTGGAATTGAAACAATCAGTACTTTGGGTTTGTGAAGTATTGCCCGCATTGAAAGTAGATAGTTTGTCTTCTAATCAATTTAAAATTACAAAAATAAAAAACTTCAAAAGAGGGATTTATTTAGAAGCAGTGGAAGGATGGAGGGGACCTGTATTGGTTGTCTTAGAACTCAATGAAAGAGGAGAGATTGAAAACTCCTATATTCGGGATCCTTCTGTTCCCAACTGGCATGCACTTGAAATGGCTGTCAGGGGTGAATTGATAGGGGACTTTCCCCTAAACAATAAATCATTCAATCTCAGTTATGCTGGATTTGATCTTTAGGAGTTGAAATGAAATATAGATTAGTATTTTCAAACATGGTATTGGATACAAAGGAAAGTAGGTGATTTGAATGGGATTTTATGAAATAAAAAATATGCTCAGTAAGAAACTTTCTCTGGACTTTTCAAAAATCGCTCCAACAAGTCCAAATTCCAGAGGAATACCGGCTCCTGTAGGTCACTCCACTTCAAATACCTGTGGAACCTGTAAGGAATGTCAGGACTACTGTCCTACAGAAGCAATAGGTGTTGATGCGAAAGAAGTTTTGAATATTGATTATGGAAAATGCCTCCAATGTGGGATTTGTGTTAAGGCTTGCCCGAAAAGCATTTTAAAGAATACTGGATTTGTCCATGTTCTGGCTTTTCAAAAAGAGGAGTTGAGAATCCAATTTCAAAATGGAGATTTTGAACCCAAAGAATTTGATACTCCAGAAAATATTCTGGAATTTGTAAAATTGACGAATAGAAATGGTTTTAAATTTCGTGAAGTAGCCGCATCCGGAAACAACGCTGTAGAGTGCGAAATAAATGCTAGCTTCAATAACGTTTTTGATAGTGAAGGGAATCAGGCGGTAAGTGTAGCCTCTCCGAAACATGCAGATGCGATTGTCTTCTCCGGACCGGTAGGAAAAGAGATGGTCTATCCTCTATCATCTGCCTGGGAATGCATTCCTGCTCCCAAGGCTTTGATTGCCAATGGAACTGAAGCGATTTCCGGAGGTCTTTTCAAAGAAGGTGGGCGACCCAAGAATCCGGATTTGTTCATAGGTGGGGATCCTCCCCGACCGGACGTAATGATCAGTGGATATAGAAAACTAATGGGAAGATATCAATTTTCATTTCAGAAAGAATTTAAAAATTTTCTTCTGAAAATGAAAGAAACAATAAAGTAAATGGATTCATCAGGGAGAGAATATGTCTGAAATCACAATACCAAAAGATTACCTGGAAGGTTTAAAAGAAAATTGGAAGACCGATATCCTCTCAGGTTTCACTATCTTCCTGATTGCAATGCCTCTTTGTATTGGAATCGCTATTGCTTCTGGGGCACCCCCTCTGGCGGGAATTTTGAGCGGGATTGTGGGAGGGATCATAGCATCTTTGATCTCGGGTTCCTATGTAACGATCAATGGACCGGCAGCCGGTCTGATTGTAGCAGTCCTCTCCTCAATAGAAAGTTTGGGAGAAGGGGATCGAATTCTCGGATTTCAGTACACACTCGCAGTGATTTTTGTCTCGGGAATCCTACAAATGATAATGGGCTACTTTCGTTTGGGAAAATTCGCGATCCTTTTTCCAACTACAGTCATTCATGGAATGCTTGCAGGTATTGGTTTGATTATCATAGCCAAACAAATCCATATCGCTCTGGGAGTAGTACCCATAGGAAAATCAGTAATCGACTTAATTTTAGAAATACCCTCCAGTTTGATCAATATGAATCCCTATGTTTCCTTCATCGGGATCACTAGTATTGTACTCATGTTGCTTTATCCAAAGCTGAAATGGAAATTTACCAAAAAAATTCCCGCTCCCCTGATTCTGGTGATCTTAAGTATATCCATAGAAATGTACTTCAACTTTGCTCAGGAGCATACCTACACCTTCTGGGGAAAAGAATACAGTGTCTCTTCCCTTTATCTAGTTTCCCTCCCATCAGATCTATTCAGCGGACTGATGCATCCCGACTTTTCAAAAACCCTTACAGGTCAATTTGGGATTGAAGTTTTTGCCATTACCATGATAGGTTCCCTGGAATCCTTACTTACAGCCAATGCTGTAGATAAATTGGATCCATACAAAAGAACTACAGATATGAATAGGGATCTCATGGCAAAAGGATTCAGCAACTCAATCCTGGGCCTCATCGGTGGTATCCCTATCATAGCAGAAGTAGTGCGGAGTTCAGCCAATATCGACAATGGAGCGAAGACAAGATGGTCTAATTTTTTTCACGGTCTATTTCTCCTTCTGGCAGTGATCTTTATTAAAGACATTATAGAAAAAGTTCCTCTTTCCGCACTTTCAGGAATGCTTGTTGTAGTGGGATTACGCCTCGCAATTCCTGAGTTTTTAAAAACAATAAAAACCGGATTCGATCAATTTCTCATATTTATTGTCACAGTTTACTTCACGATTTCCCATGATCTTCTTGTGGGGGTTGGAATAGGAATATTAGTCAAAGGTTTGATTCATTTCATCAATGTAATCTTGCCTGATGGAATCACCATCAATGACTTTGCAAGGCCTGCATACAAAAAATCAGAAAAAGAAGAAGATGGCAAAAAAGAAGTTATCTTTCAATTTCATGGTATTCTAATCTTCTTAAATTACTTCTTCCTAAAAATGGAATTGGATAGCATTTCAGAAGATTCAAAAATTATTTTGGACTTCAACAAACTTCGATTGGTAGATTTGACCGTAATGGAAAATTTACATGATTTTGAAAGAATTCACAAAAATAAAGGTGGGGAGTTTGAAATAAGGGGTTTAGAAAACTCCAGAACCCTAGCCGGAGGAATGCTTTCAGGAAGAAAAATCGAACATTCCTAGATCTAGTATAATTTTTGCATACCTATTCTCAGAGGGAAAAATTAGGATAATTAGCTAATTTTAAAATCGATTTGTTGAAAAAACGATCAATCTTGATTTTTTTCCTTCAGGAGATTTAATAAATAAAATTCATTTTTCTCTTTCAGCCCATCAGAAAAAAACAAATTTATCTTTCAGGGCTAATAAGAGATTTGGATATATGATTAGATTTTTATCTTTAGTCTTACAGGGTTGAAATTTAAATTCAGATTCTGGATCCGGGCAGTTTGACTTCTAACAAAAGATAAAAATCCCGGAAATAAGATGAAAGTTAAAATATGGAAGTTCAAATTTGAAAATTATAAATATTATAGAATGTTTGAAAAAGGGTGGATAACGAATGACTGATAGAGTGAAAAAAACTCTCCCTTCTCAGGCTCCGGTAGCTCAGGGATTGTATGACCCGGCGCTGGATAAAGATTCCTGCGGTGTTGGCTTTGTAGCAAACATCAAAGGGGTTAAGAGTAGGGAGATTATCGATAAAGGTATCAAGTTGATGTGTAATCTCGAGCACCGGGGTGCAGAAGGTGCTGATCCTAAGACCGGAGATGGTGCGGGGATTATGATTCAAATGCCGGATTCATTCTTCAGAAAAGTACTCCCTTTTTCTCTACCTCCTGAAGGTGATTATGGTGTCGGTTTTCTCTTCCTACCTCAGGACAATGAAGTAAGGGAAGGAATTGAAACTATCATTGAAAAGGTCATAGTGGATGAAGGGGAAGATTTTCTCGGTTTCAGAGATGTTCCTGTCAATCCGAAGTATTCCGGAGTAGTAGCCCGTAAGACTATACCTGTTTTCAGGCAGGTTTTTATTGGAAAAAAAAGCGCGGAAATCAAAGACCAGGAAGCATTTGAAAGAAAATTATTTCTACTGAGAAGAATCATCGATAGAAGAATTCGTGCTGAGTACAAATTAGATAGAAGTCAGTACTACGTACCTAGCTTTTCCTCCCGTACTCTTGTGTTCAAAGGAATGCTCCTAGGAAATCAGGTAAAGCCCTTCTATTTAGATCTGAATTCCCCTGATATGAAGAGCTCCTTCTGTCTGACCCATACCCGATTCTCGACAAATACATTTCCTACTTGGGATCTGGCTCACCCCTACAGGTTCATTGCTCATAACGGAGAAATCAATACCCTAAGGGGAAACATCAACTGGATGACAGCCAGACAGATGGTTATGGAAACCCCGCTATATGGTTTGGAACTGAAACGTATGTTGCCCATAATCATGGAAGGTCAGAGTGATACAGCTACTTTTGATACAGTACTGGAGTTACTCTGTTTGGGAGGACGAAGTCTTCCTCATGCAGTCATGATGATGATTCCCGAAGCCTGGTCAAAAAACTCTGAAATGGATCCGGATAGACGTGCTTTCTATGAATACCATGCCGCTCTTATGGAACCCTGGGATGGACCTGCCGCCATTGCTTTTACTGATGGAAGGATTATCGGAGCAACTCTGGACAGAAATGGTCTCAGGCCTGCACGATATGTAATCACCAAGGATGATGAAATCATTTTCGGTTCCGAAGCAGGAGTTCTACCGGTCGCACCGGAGAATATATTGAAGCAGGACCGATTGAGACCGGGAAGAATGCTTTTGATTGATCTGGTCAAGGGTCAATTGATTGATGATGAAGAAATCAAAAAAGAAATCTCTACTCAAAAACCTTATAGAAAGTGGGTAGAAGAGAAAATGATTCGTTTGAATCAATTGCCCGATCCCACAAATGTTAGAGTTCCGAACCACGATACAGTTTTAGAAAGAATGAGGGCTTTTGGATACACTACCGAAGATGTCCACACCGTAATCAAAACTATGGCAGTGAAAGGGGAAGAACCGACCGCTTCTATGGGTGTGGATTCCAGTATCCCTGTTCTCTCCGAAAAACCCCAACCATTATTTAGATACTTCAAACAAAATTTTGCACAGGTTACCAACCCTCCTGTGGATCCGATTCGGGAAGAATTAGTCATGGAGCTAACCACTTACATTGGCCCCGAGCAAAATCTTTTGGGGGAGAGTCCCGAGCATTGTCATCGATTGGAATTGGAACATCCGGTTCTCACCAATGATGATTTTGAAAAGATCAAAAATATCAGCGAAGGACACTTTAAAGCAAAAACTTTCAGCACACTCTTTGATCCGAACAAAAAGCATGATATGCGAAATTCTTTGGACAAAGTTTGCATAGATGCAGCAGAAGCAGTTCGAAATGGATTCAACCTAATCATTCTATCTGATAGAGGTGTCAACAAAGAGAAAGCTGCGATTCCTAGTTTGCTTGCTGTTGCAGGACTTCATCACTATCTGATTAGGGAAGGTCTCAGAACCCGAACAGGGATTGTAATTGAGTCGGGAGAACCCAGAGATGTTTCCCATTTTGCTCTTCTCTGCGGTTATGGAGCGAATGCTGTAAATCCATATCTTGCCTTTGAAGCGATTGCAGATTTAATCAAAGAAGGCAGTATCTCTGAAATCAGTGATTACAAAATTGGTAAGAAAAACTTTATCAAAGCCATAGGAAAAGGTTTATTTAAAATCTTCTCCAAGATGGGGATCTCTACACTTCAGTCCTATTGTGGTGCACAGATTTTTGAAGCAGTCGGACTGGATTCGGAACTAGTAAATAATTATTTTACAGGAACAGCTACAAGAATCGAAGGTTTGAGTTTAGAAATGCTCGAAGAGGAAACCACCCTCCGTCATAAGCTTTCCTATGATGTAACTTTTTATCCCGGAAATCTGGATCCCGGTGGAGTTCACTATCTCAGGAAGACGGGAGAGCCTCATCTCTTCACCCCGCTCACAATTCATAAATTACAAAAAGCAACTCAGGAGAATGATTACAAGACCTACAAAGAGTTTGCTAAGATGATAGATGAGCAGGAAGATAAGAAGATAACTCTCAGAAGTATGCTCAAACTAAATGAAAAGAAATTCAATCCGATTTCTATTGATGAAGTAGAACCCGCATCCGAAATAGTGAAACGATTTCAAACCGGAGCCATGAGTTTTGGTTCTATTTCCTGGGAAGCTCATACAACTCTAGCCATTGCCATGAATCGATTGGGTGCAAAATCCAATACAGGTGAAGGTGGGGAAGATATCATCCGATTCAAGTCACTTCCCAATGGCGATAGCATGAGATCATCAATAAAGCAGGTGGCATCAGCTCGATTTGGTGTGACTGCAAACTATTTGGTCAATGCGGATGATCTTCAGATCAAAATGGCTCAGGGAGCCAAACCGGGTGAAGGTGGACAGCTACCCGGACACAAGGTAGATGACTACATCGGAAAGCTCAGATATAGTACACCTGGAGTTACTCTGATTTCTCCCCCTCCGCATCACGATATATATTCTATTGAAGACCTGAAACAGTTGATCTTTGATCTGAAAAATGTAAATCCACGTTCCAGAGTTAGTGTAAAGCTGGTATCAGAAGTGGGAGTGGGAACTGTTGCAGCAGGTGTAGCAAAGGCACACGCAGATCATATTCTGATCGCCGGACATGATGGTGGAACCGGAGCCAGTCCTCTCTCTTCTATTCATGCTGCAGGAACACCCTGGGAACTAGGCCTTGCCGAAACCCAACAAACCCTAGTCGCAAATGGGTTGAGAGATAGAGTTTATCTAGCAGTTGATGGAAAGCTATTGACAGGAAAAGATGTGATCATGGGTGCTCTCCTGGGTGCAGAAGAATTTGGTTTCTCTACTTCAGCCCTTGTAACTGTGGGATGTATCATGATGAGGAAATGCCATTTGAATACCTGTCCTGTTGGCGTGGCAACTCAGGATAAGTTTCTAAGAACTAAATTTACAGGCAAACCTGAATATCTTGTGAATTACATGCTCTTCATTGCTGAAGAAGTCAGGGAATTCATGGCTGAAATGGGGTTTAGTACTTTCAATGAAATGATCGGTAAGGTTGAAATGATTCGATTTGAAAGACCAAGAAATCATTGGAAGGCGAGAGGTTTGGATTTCTCGAAGGTACTTCACAAACCGATAGCTCATTTCCCGACTGAACTGTACAGAACAAAAGAACAAAGACATGATCTGGACAAACAAATCGACAACGAATTGATTCGAAAGAGTAGAGCCGCTCTCGATTACAAACAAAAAGTCACTTTTGATTTTCCTGTAACGAATCTAAACCGAACAGTAGGAGGTATGCTTGCTGGTGAAGTAGCTAGAATCTACGGTGAAGATGGCCTACCGGATGATACGATCAATATCACTTTTTATGGTTCTTCAGGACAGTCTTTTGGAGCTTTTGCTAATAAAGGGCTTACATTAAGATTGGTTGGAGAAGCAAATGATTATGTCGGAAAAGGACTCTCCGGAGGCAAGCTAATCATACATGTTCCGAAGGGAGTAACTTTCAATCCTACAGACAATATCATAGTCGGTAATACCTGTTTTTATGGAGCAACCGGTGGGTCTGCCTACATCAATGGAATGGGTGGAGAGAGATTTGCTGTGAGGAATTCCGGTGCAACTATTGTAACCGAAGGGATAGGTGATCACGGCTGTGAGTACATGACCGGTGGTCGCGTAATTGTTCTAGGAAAAACCGGTAGAAACTTTGCAGCCGGAATGTCAGGTGGGATAGCTTATGTTTGGGATAAAGAAAATATTTTCTCCAAAAAAGTAAACATGGCTATGGTAGAGCTCGAAAGATTGACAGACTCAGAAGAAATTGAATTCTTAAAACAACAGATCGAACTTCAAAAAGAATACACCGGTTCCAAAAGAGCAGAAGAAATTCTGGCGAATTGGAAAGTGGAGTTAGATAGATTCGTGAAGGTAATACCTACAGATTACAAAAAAGCTCTTCAAAAAGCTAAAGAAGAAGAGTTCAGTAAAAAAGGAGTAGCATAATGGGAAAAACTACAGGATTCATGGAATTCCAACGGGAGTATTTAGAGGCTGCTCCTGTTGATGAACGTGTAAAGCATTACAAAGAATTTGAAAAATCCTTTTCACCTGAAGTTGCTCAGAAACAGGGAGCCAGGTGCATGGATTGTGGTATCCCATTCTGTCACAGTGAAACAGGATGTCCCGTAGACAATCTTATCCCCGAGTTCAATGATTTGGTGTTTCGGGGGAGATGGCAGGAAGCTTTAGAAAACCTCCAGTCGACAAATAATTTTCCGGAATTTACCGGAAGGCTCTGTCCTGCTCCCTGCGAAAGCGCCTGTACTCTTGGTTTGATCGACAATCCCGTTTCTATAAAATCTATTGAAAGGACAATCATTGATAGAGGTTTTGAAGAAGGATGGATCACTCCACTTCCCGCACAAAATAAATCAGGAAAGAAAGTCGCTATCATTGGCTCCGGACCAGCCGGATTGGCAGCCGCACAGCAACTATGTAGATTCGGTCATGAAGTCACTGTTTTTGAAAAAAATGATAGAATAGGCGGTCTATTGAGATACGGGATTCCGGATTTTAAAATGGAAAAGCATATCATTGATAGACGAATGAAACAAATGGAAGAAGAGGGAGTAGTCTTCAAGACTTCGGTAGAAGTTGGGAAAGATATCTCTGCATCAGAATTGAAAAAAGATTTTGATTCCGTTGTTCTGGCTATGGGTTCCGAACATCCCAGAGACCTGCCGGTGGAAGGAAGGAATTTAAAGAACATCCACTTCGCTATGGATTTTTTAACTTTAAATAACAAAAAAGTAGCCGGTGATTCTGTTGAGATCATAGATGCAAAAGATAAAAATGTAATCGTGATCGGTGGTGGGGATACAGGTTCTGATTGTGTGGGAACATCCAATCGTCATGGAGCTAAGTCCATAATTCAAATGGAATTATTTCCAGAGCCTCCAAAAACCAGAGACAAATCCACACCCTGGCCCCTCTATCCTAAGGTTCTAAAGACTTCCTCCAGCCATGAAGAGGGTGTGGAAAGAAAATGGGCGGTGAACACTCTCGGCTTCAAAGGCAATGAAAAGGGGGAGGTTGTAGCTATCTATGGCAATCAGGTAGAATTTAAAAATGGAAAATTTGAACCGGTTCCAAACTCCGAGTTTGAATGGCCTGCTGATTTGGTCTTTTTAGCTATGGGCTTTGTTCACCCTATCCGGGAAGGAATACTCTCACAGTTTATGGAAATGGGAATGACCCTCGATGAAAGAGGAAACGTGAAAGCAAAATTTGGTACATCCAAAGGTTCATTTGCAACAACAGTGGAAGGAGTCTATGCCTGTGGTGACGTCCGCAGAGGACAATCCCTAATTGTTTGGGCAATTTCTGAAGGAAGAAAGTGTGCCGAACAGGTGCATGCATATCTTTCCAAATAAAAAAACCTATCTATCCTGAAGGATGAGAACTCTTCAGGATAGAACAATTCTTCTTTAATTCACATTTCTTACAAATCGAATCTACATATTCTAATTTACAAAATTTCAATATACCCAATCTACTAAATACAAAATCCATTCGCACCGGATCATCGGGAAAGTAATTACGCATGTACTCTGTAAATGCAATAGATTGTTTGAATGCGGACTTAGGTTTTTTTCCAAGTAAGATTTCACTTATTTTTCCCAAATGAACATCCATGGGATAAAATAGATCCTTAGGAGAAAAGGAAGTATACAGACCAAAATCAGGAAAATCTTTTCTTACCATCCAACGTAGAAACATATGGTATCTTTTATTTGTCGAATTTAGGTTTCCATTACCTAGAAGAAATTTCAATCCATTAGAGTATTCTGATTTAAAAATTTCCCTATGCTTAGACATGAAATAAAGTTGAAAATGAATGATTCTTTCGGGTGTAGAAATTTTCTTATTACCGAAAAAATATTCTAAACTTCTTCTTTCCGAAAGGGTTGATTGTAGTAAGACCAGTAAACGATAGACATCCTCAGATTTTTGAAATCGATAGTAGTGAAGTTTGTTCCTTATGGTTTGCAAATCTTTTTTTAGAAGAAATTCCGAAGGTGAAGGAGTCAAAAGCTGAATGAGGTTGGAAAGATAAGTCTTGATAGATTTTACATTTCCATAGGAAAACATAGCAGAAAGAAAACCAACCAATTCGATATCCAATTTATTTTGAAAAAGATAACAAAACTCTATAGGATCGGAATTCAGGTATTCTTTTCTTGAAAATTTTAAATGCAAGTCATTGAAAAATTTACTAGTCAACAGAATTATCTCCTAAATTTCAATACTTGTAATGAATTTAATGGTACCCGGACACTCGAAATTTTTTCATTTATAGAGTGAATTTCTAATTTTAGAAAAACCTCTTTTAATTTCTCGGAAATTTCGATGAGTCCAAAGTTGGGCTGGATCGATTGTGTGATATTCTCATTCTGTGTCTTCTCTTCAGAAGGAGAAAGGTGGGTAAGTGGACCGGTAATCATTTCATACATGTCAGGGAGTCCTTCTTCTTCTATTTTACTGATTCCTGAATCAGAAGTAGATCCTGAAAGGAAGATGCATCCTGATACTTTGTGCTTTCTTAGTAAATTTAAAAGTTTTAATTTTTCAAATGGATAATCATTCCAATTCATTTCAGTTGAAATAGAATCATTAAATTTCAAACCTCCTGCTATTAGTCGGATATCATAGGATTTGAGAAATTCAGATTCTAACCACTCCCACTGTTCCCTTCCTAGGAGATTGGAATCTCTATCTATCCGGGATGACTTGAGTTGAAAATGTTTCAAAGTATTTACTAACGGATAGGATCTAAAATAAGATGTATCTAATAAAATGACCTGTATCTTAATCTTATCTTTTTTTAGTTCATAGGAATGGTACATTCCATTTCGATTCCATCTTGAGCTGGATGCATATTCATGAAAGAAATGCAAAAACTCATTTTGCAATTCGGTTTTGTTTAGATATCCTTTTGCGGATACATAGGATTTGAAATCTGCATCACTCCAGATACTCAGAGCAGGAAAACGATTCAAAAAATTAAGAAAATTAGGTTCCTGAAGTTCTTTTATGTTTTGAGTTTGGTGGTCATTTGGATTAAAATATTTTGAAAATTTTATATTTCCAAGAAAAATAAAAAGACCGGGTTTTTCTTTTGTAAGTCTTTCGTAAATTTCAAAATCTTGGTTCGGATCAACTCCGGAACCCAAGATCAATTTCATTGGAATTTCATTGGAATTCAGAAAAAAAAAAGGTATGAAGAAAAAAATTAGGAAATGGATTGTCTTCATAAGAACAGATTGAAAAAGTAAAAGAGAAAGTAAAGGGGATTAGAAAGGTGAAAAGAAAATACTTTCATTCTCCAATTTTTTATTCGATTGAAAAAATGAATTCAAAAATTAACCGGTATCTTAGGAAGCATGTTTCAAACTACCGATTCGAAAATTTCATAAGTTTGAAATTTTTTGTCTATTTCCTTTCCCTGATTATTTTTATTCATTGTTCACCCCCTGAATCCAAAGAACTGCATCTGAGCGGGAAACATTTCATACGACCACTCAATGGCAGTGAGGGTACTACAGTATCCGATTGTCAGCTCGGATTTCAAAAGGTAGAAATCCCTACCGGATCTATGAAAGGTTTGAAAACTTCTACTATCAATCGTTATCAATATTGTATGGAATTTTACCTCCCGGAAAGCTATTTAGATATTTCTGATCCTGCTTTGAATTTGGGTTTTATAGATAGTACTCCAACTCTTTATTTGAATGGAAAGTTGATTTACTCTCAAACTCCGGAGAATCCGATGAATGACTATCTACATGATAGAGAATTGATACTTCCAATTCCTCCTTATGTTCTCAGAGAATACAATGTGTTAATAATTGAATTTTCTCCTCATTATATTTCAGGAAATAACGTAGGAATCTTTAATGGTTCGCCACGTTTTTCTTCATACAAATTATTGCATTGGAGAAACATTTTATATAAAACTTATAATTTTAGTAAGATTGTATTATTTTTTTCTACATCACTTTTGTTCTTTATACTCTGGATTAGTAGATCCAAAGAAAGAAAGCTTCTTTATTTTGGTTTCTTTGTTCTGATTTCCTCGATTTATTATTTCACAAGATTGGAATTAAAATTTGATTTGCACATATCTCTTTATTTGTTAAAACGATTAGAATTTATAACCTTACCTCTTTTTTTACCGTTTTTTAGTGGATTTATCTATCATATTTTAGATAAACCAAAAAATTACTTCAAACTCCTCCTCTCTCATTATGTGATTGGCATTCTTTTTTTAATTCTTTTTTTGATTGTAAGCAATCCAATACAATTGAGCAAACTGAATTTTCAACTTCATCTACCGATTCTTTTTTTTGCGATTCTTTCAATTATCCTTTATTTGATTTTTATGACTTTTAAGAAAAACAAAAAAGCTTATCTGGTTCTCTATCTGGTCTCATTGCCTCTCACTCTTTCTCTTTTTCAGTTATTGAATACCTATTTTTTGATCTATCCTGAGGTCGGAAACATTATGGTAAGCAGTGACTCGATCCTGATTCTTATTCTGGTCATGACAATTTACATTGCGAGGGATTTTTATCTTTTACAAATTCAGTTGGACAACACAATTTCTAAAGAAGAGACTCTTCGTCGAAAATTTCAGCTTTATGTTCCTCCCCGAGAAATTGAAAATATTTTAAACAGTGTGGATGAAAATCTACAAATGATTTCTAAAGGAGAAAATGTTACCAAGACTATTCTGTTTTCTGATATTCGGGATTTTACAAGACTTTCGGAGAAAATGTCTCCTAACGAAGTTGTAGAGTTTTTAAATTCTTATTTTGCTAGATTTATCTCAATCATTGTTGAATCGGGTGGAGTAGTGGATAAACTGATTGGGGATTGTATCATGGCAAGATTCGATGAAGGGAAAGAAATCGATGCAATTCTATCTGCATTAAAAATGCAGGAAGCCATTCTGGGATTGACTTTGGAACTTCAGGGAGAAAAAATCAATATTTTCCATGGAATCGGTTTAGCCCGGGGAAGGGTTGTCGTCGGAAACATAGGATCTATTAATAAATTAGATTATACAGTGATCGGTGATTGCGTGAATCTAGCATCACGATTAGAAAGTTTGACAAAATACTATAATGTTCCCGTTTTGATTAGTGAGTCACTCTATCAGGAAATCTATTCCTCCTTCCTTTTTCGGGAAATTGATACAATTCGTGTCAAAGGAAAGGAGGAGGTTACAAAGATCTACCAACCGATGGGAATACCTGAAAATGATTTTATGATTTAGGTTTCTCTCCCAAAGGACCGAGATGTTTCAATAGAAGTTCATTGACTAATTTGGGATCAGCTTTTCCTTTCGATGACTTCATAACTGCTCCAACTAGAGATCCCAGGACACGATCCCGACCTTTCTTCCATCCATCCACAGCGTCCGGATTTTCGGAAAGAGCTTTCACTACCAATTCTTCGATCTGTTTATCATCCCTAACAACTCCAAGACCTTTTTCTTTTACTACTTCAGATGGAGTTTTATCGGATGTTAGCATTTCTTCATAGATAGATTTAGCTATTTTTCCTGTAATCTCCCCTTTATTTATGAGAGCGATCATTTCACCTATGCGTTCGGGTTGAATCGGAAACTCTAAAATTGAAATGTTTTCTTTGTTTACATACCCTAAAATTTCATCTTTCACCCAGTTCGATGACTTTTTGGCATCATTTGATTTTGAAAATGTTTCTTCAAAATATTCAGCAATTTCCCTCTCAGAAGTCAAAACCTCAGCATCGTATTGAGGTAGACCCAATTCATTCATGAAACGTTTTTTTCTAGCATCCGGCAGTTCGGGAAGTTTGGATTGCAATTCATCTACATACTCTTTTGTCAAACTAATTGGTGGCAGATCGGGATCCGGAAAGTATCTATAGTCATGAGCCATTTCTTTGGTTCTCATCGGAACGGTTTTAAGAGCTACGGAGTCCCAGAGTTTAGTCATTTGAGTGAAAGAAAGACCCCGCGAATATTGATCTTTTTGCCACTCAACCTCATAATCAATCGCTGCTTTAACTGCTTTGAATGAGTTAAGATTTTTTATTTCTACCCTGGTTCGAAACTCTGAACTACCAACCGGTCTGATAGAAACATTGGCATCACAACGGAGGGAACCTTCTTCCATGTTGCAATCAGATACCCTAATGTACCTTAGAATGTTCTTGAGTGAGTTGAGATACAAATAAGCTTCTTCAGAAGATCGAATTTGAGGTTCCGAGACGATTTCGATGAGTGGAGTCCCGGCCCGATTCAAATCCACATACGAAGAAGGAATGGAAGGGTCAGCTGAGTGCATTAATTTCCCTGCATCTTCCTCCAGGTGAATACGGGTCAGATCGATGGATTTTGTTTCACCGGTTTCTTTGATTTCAAAGGAGATTTTCCCTCCCACACAAATTGGTTTGTCAAATTGAGAAATTTGGTATCCTTTGGGTAGATCGGGATAGAAGTAATTTTTACGATCAAATTTTGTAAAAAGAGTGATTTCTGAGCCCACAGCCAAACCGGCCTGAATTGCTTTTTCCAGGGCGGAAACATTCAGGACAGGAAGGGCACCCGGAAGACCGTAACAAACAGTAGAAACTTGAGTGTTGGGTGAGGCTCCGAATTCAGTAGGGCTTTCGGCAAATATTTTTGTGGTAGTATTCAATTGAGCATGGACTTCTAGTCCGATAATTACTTCGTATTCCATATGAAAACAGATATTTTCGTTGTCCTATTTCTTCAATCTATTTTAAAATCAAAATTCAATTAGATTTGATTCTAGAGATATTTCTCCTGACATGGTAAGCGAATTCATTTAGGTTAGTAGAATTCAACCATTCCCATTTCAGATAGGATGCCTGGATTTTCATCCTTAAAAGCAAAAATATTTTGAAAATATAAAAAATGCTCAATCTTTTATAGACGCTATCCGACATAAACAATTTCACGTGAATAATGGAGACACAATGCCAGAAGAAAAGGAAATCATCCTGAGTCGTTTGATCCAGGAAAAGTTCAATCGTGAGGAGAAATTTTCTAATCGTCTTGCCAGAGCAATCGTAGAAATGACTCTGGTTTCGGGATGGGATGAGATCGCAATCTTAGATTTCCTTCTCCACGGTGCGGAGAAGGAATTTGGTGAATTGGATGAAAGCTTCGATTGGATACTTTTTAAAAAGAAAATTCTAAAAAAACTAAGACCCTGATCACTCTTCCAGATTTGTGATTTCCATCACATTGATACGGATTCGATTGGACAATTGATAAGACAATTTTTCATAAAATACACCTGCAACTTCAGGATACTTCAGAGTCAACTTATCGAAGTCTTCTCTTCTCAACATATAGAGTTCTGCATCCTCGGCTACTACCGCATCCGCAGACCTGGGTTCTCTATCCAAAAATGACATATCACCGAAAAATGCACCCTTTCCAAAAGTTGCTCTATGGAGGCTTTTCCCATTGGCTTCCACAACGATACGAATGAGTCCTTTTCTAATAAAATAGATTTCTCCTCCCCGATCTCCCTGAGAAAAGACCTTCTCGGTTCTGGAAAGGGACACCTCCTGAACTTTTGAGTACAATTTTTCCATAGCTTTGGGTGAAGCATTCAGGAAAAACTCAAACTCTTCTAAGAGGAGAGGTTTGTCATTGATTTCCGTTTTGGATTCCCTCAGAAGTCTATCTTCTGTCCACTCCAGAGCGTCACTCATTTCGGGGAAAAACTTCAATTCTTTGTCATTGGTAGAAAATCCCAGATTGTCCAGATATTGAACTACATTCTTACCTGTGGGGATGGTCTGGGGAATGGATGAAAAGAGGAGCATCCCATTCCGTTCAGCAATCTTTTTTCGAATTTGTGCTAACATGTTTGCAGCTGTAAAATCAATTGAAAGCACCCGTTTCATATCTAAAATGAAGTACTTACAGGTTTCTAAAAATGGTTCAATTTCTTTGTACAATTGGTCAGTAGTTCCAAAGAATAATTGTCCCTGAAGTTCCATTGCGATCACTAATTTTCCTTTTTCGGATAGAATCTTTTGTTCGGATGGAGTTCTGGTTTTTCTGGAGGAAGTTTGATTTCCGAGTAGTTTGTGGCGGATTACGGGGAAACGAACCTGCTCTCTCATGAAAAGAGCGATGGCAAATGCAATTCCTACACCTGCTGCTGCAATGAGACTTAGGGATACTGCTGAAATCACAACAGCCAGGATGACCAGAAAATCAAAAATTGTGGATTTATGTTTCATGAGTTTGAAACTCTTTTGATCGATCATACGGAAACCTATGATTAAAAGAACTCCGGCGAGGGCTGCGTACGGAACCCAGGCTATGATCGGAGAAAAGAAAAGAAGAACCAGAAGGGCGAGGACTCCATTGATCAAGCCGGAATATTTTGTCTTTCCTCCGCTGAAGACATTTACCAGAGTAGCTCCCATCGTTCCTGCACCGGCCACCCCACCACAGACAGCAGTGGCCACATTTCCCAATCCCTGACCGAAGAGCTCCTTGTTGGAATTGTGTCGATTTCCTGTGAGAACATCCAAAACTACACAGGTCTTCAGGGTATCAATGGAGAGCAAGACTCCGAGGGTGATCATTGGCACTATAAGAAAATTCAGGGTCTCCAACTTTAAATCAGGAACAGCCCCCGCATTATTGATGATATTTCTACCGACATCGGGAAGAGAGACGGAGATCTGTCCTATGATGTAAGGATTGTTTTCTAGTTTCAAAAATTCCGGATGAAAAAAAGAGAGAGAGAAATAGGTTCCCATTCCCGCACCGAGGGCGAAAATTGGGGCGGGAAACTTATTAGTGAATTTGGGTGCCAGAATCATAGTGATCATTGTGACAAGAGCTATCAGAATGCTTTCCCATTGCATTGAGTTGATGTTAGAAATGAATGCGGAGAGAGTCTTGACATTCTGCATTCCCATCACTTTTGGGATTTGACCGAGGATGATCAAAATTCCAACTCCACTCAAATATCCTGCGACAACAGGATAGGGGATGAATTTAATAAATGCTCCTCCTTTGGCAACACCTGCTATGATTTGAAGCAAACCCGCACCTAAAGCCACAAGAGAGATGTAAAGGGGAAGCATTTCCGGAGTTATGATTCCCTTTGAGAGAATTTCAGCTCCAAAAACAGACAAAACAGCAGCAGCAGGTGCACAGGGGGCTGTGATCAAACGGGGAGTTCCACCAAAAATAGGTGCGATGATCCCAAGAATAGCCGCTCCCAAAATTCCGGAGATCACTCCTTTGGCAGAACCTTCAGCACCCATAGGGGAATAGATTATAAGACCAAATGCAATCGCAGATGGGAGGGCCACAAGCATTGAGGCGAGTCCGCCAAAAAAATCACCGGTTTCGAATTTTCGTGTATTGTTCATGAATTGTCTCGGGAAAGGTATTCCTAAATTATTCATATTGAAATACAAACTTATGTTTACAAATCATTTCCCATTTTTAATCTATTTTTGTAATCTTTTCGTATTTCAATTGAAATAAAAATGATATCACTAGATGGAGTGGAGGATTGTATGGATCAGGAAACAAATGAGAGCAATCTTATAGACAAAAAACATCTTTTGCCCTTCGGAAGTAGGACTCTCGATCCTGCAATCAGAATAGTAGATCGGGCCCTGGAGATTGAAACAGCTTCAGAATTTATCAAATCAGGAGTGAAAGGTAAGTTGGATCTCATTCTCAAACAGATCCAAAATCTCCAGGAGGAAGCGAGAAGGGTACTCGAACAGGCTCAAATGGATGAAGATCTTCATCGAATCACCTGTAATTTCGAAAAAAAAGTAGGGGACAGTCTTCATCTTTATCAGAAAGAAGATGGGACAAAGTACTTTTCTATCCTTTCACCCTCAGAATGGGGAAATCCCCCTCATACTTTTCTTGGTTCCTACCGATTGGAAGGGGATAGAAGCTTTACTCCCCTGGATTGAGCCTTTTGAGAATATTCTCCATATAGAAATCCCCTCTTTCTTCGAAGTTAGAGAATTCATCAAATGAAGAACCTCCGGGGGAAAAAAGAATTCGATCATAGGCTTCTGATTTCCACTGAGATTCTATGCGATCAAAGCTATCCTTTAGATACCTAATTTTTAACAACCTTTCCGGAAATTCTTTTTCAAATTCATTTCCCCAAATCTCACTTGCTTCACCGAACAAAAGGATTTTTTTAGGGGGATTTTCCCTTAAAGCCAGAAAAAGCTGATCCAGGGGTTCTTCTTTGGGTCGTCCACCCAGAATCAGAAAATAGGCTATATCTGTGGACAGTCCCTTCACTCCGGCAACTAAACTATGTGAGTTGGTTGACTTGGAATCATTGATAAACTTCGTTGATTTGTAGTTTGCAAACGTTTGAAAACGATGCTTGAGTCCGGAAAATGTCTCAATAGCAGTTTCAAGAATCCCGGGATCACAATCTGCCACCTCAGCAAGTAGAAGAGAGGCACAAAGATTTAGGAGGTTGTGATTCCCTTCCGGTTGAAATTTTTCATAGGAATAAATGTGTTTCGGAGTTTGAATAGTCTTTTCTTTGAAATTGATTTTAGCGTCCGGACCCTCTTCAATTCCAAAAATAAGAGTTTTGGATCGTATTTCATGATCTTTCAGGGATTTCATAAATCCTGAAGATGTGATGAATACATGATCGGGATTTTGATGATTGATAATCTTCAGCTTAGCATTTCTATAGTTTTCTAAGGTTCCATGCCTTTCCAGGTGATCATTGGCGAGATTGAGGATGCAGGATGCAATTGATGGGATAGTTGAGGAATCTTCCAGTTGGTAACTACTCAATTCCAATACAGCAAAATCTAAGTCCTCCCTACAAAAATCCAGAAATGGAGTACCTATATTTCCACCCATTTTTGTTTTTGGGTATGCTTTCTGAATGAGATGGGAGGTAAGAGCTGTTGTAGTGGACTTCCCATCAGTTCCGGTGATAGAGATGATTTTTCCACGAAAGAAAGCTGAAGCGAGGTCGATTTCACTGAAAATTGATTTTTTTTGTTTCCTGGATTCAATCAGAAGGGGATGATTCGGAGAAATCCCCGGACTTTTTATAAGGATTTGAAAATCGGGTAGTGAGGATAGGAGATTAGAATCAGAAAATGTATTGTAACCATTGACTGGATTTCGATCAACTAAAAAGGGGTTGAGATGCAATGACTTCAAAAAGTCATATGTGGACTTTCCTGTTTTCCCACCGCCCAGAACACAGACAGTGGGGTGTTGATTTAAATAAAATAATATATTTTCATTGGAATATAACATAAATTGTTCTTGCTAAATAAAGTGGAGTTTGACAGCTTTAAATCAACAAGAATTTAAAATAGCGGAATATGGGATAGTCAATTGCTCAGACATGAAATAAAAAAAGATATATTAGTTGTATACCTCGAAGGAAGACTCGACGTCTCTGTAGCCAATGAAGTGGAGGAGGGACTGGCAGAATTGATCGATAATGGCGATCATAAGAAGGTAGTTCTCAACATGGACGGGATAGAATACATGTCCTCTTCCGGATTTAGAGCCTGTATCAGTACACTTCGAAAACTCAATGCCAAAGAAGGAGCATTGAAGATGTGCAATATCAAACCTGCAGTAAAAAGAATTTTTGATGTGATTGAATTGACTTCATTATTTGATATCTATTCCTCCGAAGAAGAAGCAATTTCCTCATTTTAATTGGCTCTTCATCCTATCCTTCAAAAAATCATCTCAACAAAAGAATCTGAAGTAAATCAGATTTCAGATTCTTTTGTACTCACTCCCAAAAAAAATAATTTCTACGACTCTTTACAAAAAAAAATTCCTTTTGTAATCGCTGAATGCAAGAAGGCCTCTCCGTCTTCGGGAACGATACGTGACTCGTATGATCCGGTCGTTATTGCAAAAACATATGAAGACTGTGGAGCAGCCTGTATCTCAGTTTTGACTGACTCAAAATATTTCTCAGGTAGCACAGAGGATCTTCGCAATGTAGTTTCAGAGGTCACCGTTCCGGTTTTAAGGAAAGATTTTATCATAGATACCAAACAAATTGCAGAAGCTCTGAGTCTCGGTGCATCTGCTGTTTTACTGATCGTTAGAATCCTATCCGATTCACAGCTTAAGGATTTCTATCAGTATTCAGAGTCCCTGGGTTTGGGAGTATTGTTTGAAATTCATACTTTGGAAGAATTAGATCGAATCCTTCCCCTGAAGCCCAAGGCAATAGGTATCAATACCCGTGATTTGGATACCTTTGCAATGCACCCAAACCTAATTTCTGAAATAGCTCCCAAAATTCCTGAAGGAATTTTGAGAATTGCGGAATCAGGTATCCACTCTTCAAAAGACATAGAGAGCCATCTGCCTTTTGTGGATGGATTTCTCATCGGTTCTTATTTTATGAAATCATCCAATCTCTCGGAAGCCTACAGAAACCTATTCCCCGAAAAGGGCTAAGTCTCAAGAAAGGTTCTACCGATTAATTAATTGTGAACGGGGAACAAAAACCTATACTCAATTATCTCATCATTCTATTAATCATTCTGGTTTTTGTAGAAAAATCTATATCCGGAAAACTCACTCTTGGAAATAAAATTCCCTCTATTCCGGAGGAAGCTACACACTATTCCTCGTCCTTTGAACTTCCTGAAATAGAGGATTCATTTTTTCCCGGAATCCAGAAAAAGAAGGATGTCGAACAACTCAATTCCGAAAAAACAGGATATCATGTTTACTTTTTAAAGTTTTACGGATCCGGAAATCGAACTCACTCCAAATTAGTTAGGGTAAAACGAACTCTCGAAGGAAGTCTCAAAGATAAAGTAATTCAAATTCTGGATGAACTTTCTAAAGGTCCGGGTGAATCTGAACTCTCCCGGGGAGCGGTCAATGGGTTTCCCAATGGGTTGAATTTCAAAAAAAAAATTCGCTTTGAAAAAGGAATCATGCATATAAATCTTCCTGAAGAATTTCGGTCAGGAAACACGTACGAGTTGATGATGGATCGGCTGGATCAATTGACTTATACTTTATTTGAATTTCCGGAAATTCGTGGGATAGTTTTGTATGAAAATAACCAAAAGATCTCCAGTTTGGCCGGTGGATTGATTCCAATTCCATCTGTGATACGAAAGAAAAACATAAGAAAAGTAGTAAATATTCGTTCCAAACAAAAATAGGTAAGAAAAATTTCTTACTCATCTGAAGTAAGAATTAGGAAAGTATTGAATGATAGAAATTATCAAACATGTAGATGTCGCGACGGATATAAAAACAACTTCATTTTTTTTATCCGACTTTTCCAGATTGAAAGAATGGAACCCTAATGTTGAAAAATCCAGAAAAATTACCCCCGGAAAGATCAATATCGGATCGAGATTTTTTGTTTTACGAGAATACTTTTCAAATAAGATTGCGATCATCTATAGAATCACAGACTACACTCCCGGGAAATTTACAAAAATTTACGGTGAATCCGAGAACCTGGAAATCACCCATTCATTTGAATTTGAAAGGAATGAGGAAAATGGTACCAGAGTAAAATTCACAACTACATATAGACTGAAAGGTGTCCTCTCTCCCTGGGAGGGTTTCCTCGGCGGGTTTTTGAATGGTATTACACAAAATGCTATCGAGGGAATGAAAAGAGCCCTTTCGGAAAAAACCAATCCTTCAATCAATTTCATAAACAGATTTCTTTATCCACTAATCATTCCTGTGATACATGACTTTACAAAATTTGGATATCGAAATTCCCGACAGAGATATCGGGCTGTGACAGGTTCCCTGCATGGGAAGACAGCTCTGGTCACAGGAGCTACTTCGGGACTGGGATATGAAACTTCTATCATGCTGGCAAGAAATGAGGCTCGGGTTGTAATCGTTGGAAGGGATCCCGAAAAATTAGAGACAGCTGTAGAAAATATAAAAGATATCACCGGCAATCCGGAAGTGTATGGTGAGATTGCTGATCTTTCTCTTCTTTCCGAAAACAAAAGACTTGCTGATTTGATTAAATTCAAGTATCAATACTTATCTATTCTTATCAATAATGTAGGAAATCTCTTCAATGATCACCTAATGACAGTTGAAGGAAATGAAAAATCAATATCTCTCTTATTGCTCGGTCCTTATGTCTTGACCGAATCACTTTACCCCATGTTGATTCACAATAAAGATGCAAGAGTGATCAATGTCTCTTCGGGGGGTATGTACACTCAAAAACTCTATACAAATGATTTAAACTCTCTGGTATCTTACAATGGAGCCATTGCCTATGCCAGAGCAAAGAGGGGTCTCGTCATCCTCTCCAATCACTGGGCTGAGAAATGGAGGAAAAGTGGAGTGAAGTCTTTTTCTATGCATCCGGGATGGGCGGATACCGCTTCAGTGAGAAATTCATTGCCGGTATTTTATAGATTCATGAAATCATTTTTACGTACAAGTGAAGAAGGAGCGGATTCTATTTTCTGGTTGAGTTCATCGGATGAATTGGAGAATAAAACCGGAGGTTTTTGGTTTGATAGAGAACTACAACCCGAGCATATCTTTTGGAATACTGAAAATTCTGATGAGGAAATCTATGAGTTTTTGAACTATTTGGAATCAACTACAAAAAATTATATCAAAAAATCATTGTTTTGAATCCCGATCACCCCTAAGCAATAAATATAAACAAAAGGAGCAGAGAGACACTGCTCCTGAGACGGAAGTAAGCATGATGAAGAGACCCTGATTATTCAATTCCATGTTCTTCTTTCCTAACTTTTATTTTAAATTCAATTTTTCTAACTAAATAGTAAACAAACCCGAATAGACTGAGAATGATAAAGAAGACAGCTCTGGAAACCTGGGCCTTCTCTCGGGCTTCTTCTTCGGTCAATTGAAAACTGGCAGCATTTTGAACCATATACTCCGGATCCATTTTATGAACGTATTCCATCAAACTCTGGTTTAAGAATACTATCAATACAATGATTAAAAAAGTTGGGGTAATGTATTTGATTACAAAGTCGAATGCTTTGGGTAATTTGAGATGACTACCTATTTCTGCTTCCTTTCTGGCCCGTTCAGGTCCGATTTTCCAACCGTAAATGATCACCTGAATGGTGGCCAGAATATAAATCAACATAGTTCCTACCCAGAAATCAGTTGTATCGAGGGCTATAAAATCTTTATTGAAGTAAATAATTCCACCGGTGAAGAATGAGGTGATTAGAAAGAGTATCGTTATAGAAGTGCGCCTTTTGAGATGAAAGCCCTCTTCTAAAAAGTTGATTCCGGGTTGGAGCATTGTTACGGAAGAAGTAACAGCGGCAATGAATAAGACAAAGAACCAAACAGTTCCAAAAACCTGACCTGCAGGCATGAGAGAAAAAACGGAGGGTAGGGCGATGAATCCCATTCCGAATGTTCCGAAACTCGCAACACTCAGTCCCAAGAATAAAAAACCTACAGGAATTGTAATCAGACCTCCAAAGCTCACCTCTACCATTTCATTCAGGGAGGCTGCAGTGAGTGAGGAAAGTGTTACATCATCTTTTTCGGTGAGGTAGCTTGTAAATATCAAAACGATACCGAAACCAACAGAGAGAGAGAAAAAGATTTGACCTGCGGCTGCTACCCAAACCTCTCCTTTTTTTAGTGCTTCCCAGTCCGGATTCCACATATATCCCAGACCCTGTTCAATACCGGGAAGGGTGAGCACTCTCACAAGAATTATAGATGCAAAAATCAAAAGAATTGGAACTGAAATCTTAGCCAGTGCTTCGAGACCTTTCGATAGCCCTCTGTAGACTACAAAAAAATTTATAGCAAAACAGAAAAGTGTATAGGGAATGATCTTTGTCACCAGGGCGGCACCTGTGGATGTTGCACCTGTTAAGGTGACAAAATATTCACTGGAATTTTTGACCACTTCCTGAATGTATTCCGGGGAAGTATTCGAAAGTCCGGGATTTTGAAAGGAGATATTTCCGGTTAAAAAATCCATAGCATAAGAAATGCACCAGGCTTCGATGAATACGTAATATATATAAATTACTGTAGGTATGAGTATGGCAATACTAGCGGAAACATTGGCTAAAAAGGTATTTCCAAGTAAGGTACGAAACACATTGATGGAACTGTGGCCATTTTTTCCACCCATTCTTCCCATAATCCATTCCGATAGACATACAGGTATCCCCAGAACCAAAAAGCTGATCAAATAGGGCACCATGAAGGCTCCCCCCCCATTTTTAGCTGCTTGACCGGGAAAACGCAAAAAATTTCCGAGACCTATAGCACTACTAGCGACAACAAGGATCAAACCTATTTTAGATCCCCATCTTTCTTTTGGATTAGGATTAGACATTTGGCTTTCATTATTTTTAGGATTCATTTCTTTACAAGGAAAAAGAGGGGAGATCGAGAATTGTTTTTTTTTTTTCCTGAAATAAAATACTTGTTTAATTCCCTTCGAAAATTAAGTATAAGCCCAATATGAAAGTCGTAGCCTTTGGTGGCTCTGATGTTGGAAAAGTCAGAGAAAACAACGAAGACAATTATCTAATCTACAATCTGCTCAAGTCACAGGAAGGCGATATTATCGAACCGGAAGATACCGGAGAAGGTATCTTGATGGTCGTTGCAGATGGTATGGGCGGCGCAGCAGCCGGTGAAAAAGCATCCGAGATAGTCATAAATACCGCAAAGTCTACTCTGATTCAGTACGCCCACGAAAAAGACCCCGATGAGATTACCTTTAAGGCTATAGAAAAAGCCCAGGAAGTTTGTAAGAGTACAGTAAAAATTAATCCTGAATGGATGGGAATGGGTTCAGTTGCAACCTATGTTTACATCAAGGAAAAGAGAATCTACATTTCTCAGGTTGGAGATACAAGACTTTATCGTTATCGAAATAAAACCCTCGAACAGATCACCGAAGATCAAAACTTGGTCACAGAACTTGTTAAAATTGGTCTCATTACACCGGAACAAGCAGTTTATCACCCCCAAAGAAATGCTGTCACTCAAGCCATTGGAGCTATAGAAAATGTAATACCCATGTCCTATACTTTTGATTTGGAAGTCGGTGATAAAATTCTGATCTGTAGTGATGGATTGAATGGAATGATCAGTGATATCGAACTTCAGTTGATTTTAGATTGTTCCGAAGATCTCAAAGAAATTTTAAATATGTTAATTAACACTGCAAATGCATATGGAGGACATGATAATATAACTGTAATCATTGCAGAAATATTAGAATAAGCTTATGAATTCAAGACTTATTGCCACTAGAGATGGAGTGAATTTATTTTGCGTAGAATCTAACCCATCCAAGTCGGAGGAAACAATTCTCTTTTTACACGGTTATCCGGACACTCACTCCAGTTGGGAAAAGCAATTTGAATTTTTTTCAAAAGACTATCGAATTCTTTCCTATGACATTCGTGGGGCCGGAAAGTCATCTGCACCTATAGAGGAATCCGGATACAAAATGGAGTATCTCCTCAGCGATGTAAACCGAGTCCTCGAGGCTACCTTAGCTGAAAATGAAAAAGTTCATCTTGTCGGTCATGATTGGGGATCCATAATTTTATGGAGTTATTTGTCCAAGAAAGAAAATTTAGATAGAGTTCAATCTTTTATGGCAGTTGCCTGTCCCCATCCGATGATATTTTTCAAAAATATCATCGGGAAAATGTTTACCCTTCAACCGGAAAAGGTTATTGAAGGGTTTCATCAACTGATCAAATCCTATTACATTTTACTCTTTCAAGTTCCGTTTGTTCCTGAGTTTTTATGGAGAAATTTCTCTTACGAGTTGTGGAAGCTTTTGATGAGTAGAAGTGGTCTGCCATCTTCCGATCCATTGATGAATCTTTCGAGAGAAGAAATTCATCAATGTACAATTCACAATGTGAATTTGTACAGACAGATCTTAAAAAAAGGACCTCCGGCACTGCCCCGAATCCCTTTGGACTTACCTATTGGTCTTGTCATACCTGAGGATGATTTAGCTATAACTCCGGAAGTTTATGATGAAACTGAATCGATTGCGAGAAATTTAAAAACCTTCAGAATCCAAGCAAATCATTGGGTTCACAGGGAAAGACCGGATTGGTTCAATCAAACTTTGAAAGGATTTTTGAAAAGTGTGAGATAAGAGATGTGAGCTGAAGACTTCAACCCACATCCAGATTGCTAATTACTTCTTTTTAGCTGGAGCTGGAACTACTTCTTTAGTTGCATCTGCAGGTGCAGCTTCAGTTTTCATTTCTTCTTTAACTTCTTCTTTTGGCTGCTCTGATGCACAAAATCCAAATGCAAAAAGAAAACTAGCAAGTACAAATAATTTTAAGATGTTTTTCATATTTTTTCCTTTGATGAGATAATTCCCTATACAAAATTCTTATAATTATTTGTCGAATAAAAAATCATTGACATCTTCTAATTATAATAAAGTATTTTGTTAATATCATATTGGGAACGAAATGAGAAAATCTGAGAATGAACTAAAAGAAATCGTATCGAAAGCTGTCGATGACAACAAAATCATCACAATGAAGACTTATCTTCTGAGTGATTATGGTGAGCTAATCTTAAAAGTTATCTGTTCAACCATCCTGGAAAGATTCAATCGAATTGACCATATGGAAATTTGTTACTCTGCAGCCAAAGAATTGGTAATCAATGCAACAAAAGCCAATGTGAAAAGAGCTTTGTTCCGACAGGAAAATCTCAATATTGAAGATCCTAATGATTATGAACTCGGTATTTCAAGGTTCAAAGAAAACCTCACTGAGGACAGGATTGTGCAGTTTAGAGAGAGTTTTGTCAAGTTTGATCTCCCTGTGATGGCGACATTCTACTACTCTCCGGATGTGCTAAATATCAAAGTTAAAAATAATTTCCCCCTCCTTCCTGCAGAAGAAATACGGATCCGGGATAAATTCAATAAATCGACCAGTTTTTCTAGTTTAATTGATTTCTTTATGGAATACGGTGACAATACGGAAGGGGCCGGTATGGGTTTGACCATGGTAGGTATCCTGTTGGACCAATCCGGTATCAATAAGCACAGTTTTAGTCTTTACTCTAGCAAAAAGTACAACGAAACTGCTGCGAAGATTGAAATTCCTCTCTCTGATAGCTACATACCCAAAAGAGTTATGTTTGATCGTGAGATGAAAGAAAAGAATATTTCTGCTGAAGAACTAAGAAAATCTTTTACATACAATTACAAGGTTTTTAGTAAATCTATCCCTTCCGAACCTGCAGAACAAACAATGGAGGATGAATAAACATTCATTCTCCTCCATTTTTTTTACCTTATCTTTTTGTTAAGGTACTTGGGATATTCGATTTCAAGGGTATTGATTAGAAATTTATAATACCCGACGAGAGCTTTGTCTGTCTTTTTCTTTTCCATTTCTTCTCTATAAAAATCTGCCAATTGCCTTCTGTAGAGCGGAGCCTTAAAGTCATTTCTACTTATGATGATTGATGATGGTTTGTTTGGAACTGTGACATCACCGGGAATGGCAATTGTGATGGAAGTGTTTAGAATTGAGTGTTCAATAGTGGAAGCTACTTTTTGCATATCTGCTTCTTTTTTTAGTACCGGAACTGATAGCTTGATCTCTTCTATGTGATCCTGAATTTTATCTTTTAGACTCTGGGATGAATAAACTTTCTCACTTATGTGATGGTAGTTTGCCGGAAAGACATGTTTTGATGCGGCTTTAGCAATCTGATTCATCTTTTCCTCTTTAGATTCTTCCCGCATATCTATGGAAGGCATTTTTGTCTTCGTGTCCTTGCTGGGTTCATCATTCATTGAGGGTTCTTTTTTCTTAATGATTGTAGCCGCCATGAAAGAAATAAAAAGAGTGAGAGGTAATCCAAAAAGAATGTATTCAAAATCCTCACCCAGAGAAAAGAGAAAGGTTGTGACCGTTATTCCTAAAATTAAGGTGATCAAAAATACAGTGGAATTGAATTTATTTTGAAAAAAATCGGACTTTTCCTTTGCCTTGCTTTCGATTGCCATCCGATTTAAATCCTGATTCATTTTCTCTACATGTTCTTCATTTAGATTGATATTCAATCGAGGATTTTTAGATGATATCATTTCCTCATTGATTTTCATTGCGATTTCATATTCTTTCTGCATTTCAGGATCATCTTTGGAAGTCGTTCCATACTTATGGAGGACACTTGCCATATAGCTCTGGTCAATTGTATAGAACTTAGATTTGGAATTTTCAATGCTTCTGATTCCGAAGGTTTTGCTTATTTCCTTTTCTAAAAACTCAATGAGCTCATTAATTTTTTGAGTGTCTTTTATTCCTGATCCTTCAATTTCTTTTTTTAAATCTAAAGTCAGAAGAGTCATTTTGGACTTTGTGTGATCTGAAATCATTTGATTTATATTTAAAACTAACTTTTTTTCAATAGATGCATACTTTCTTTCAATTATCTTATCCATATTGATAATCAGGGTATTGAGGATTCGAATTGATTTATCACAGGTCTCCTGAACCGATTTTGATAAGTCAGAATTGGTTTGTGAAAAAGGAAAAGCTTTGATCATGCTAATCAATGCCTTGACTTTGTCACGATTCTGTTTCCTCCCCGGAAGTGCCGCATCCATATGGTTGAATCTATAATCATGAATCAATTGTTTGGATTCTGAAGAACCGGAATCGGCAAGCTTGGGAAGATATTCCATTGCAAATTTTTCTAACCCATCTGCTTGAGCTCGATAGTGTATCACCACCTCTGGTTGAACCTTATAGGAACCATCCTCATTCAACTGGATTTCATCAATAATTATGTGATAATTGGGTGTGATTTCTTCAATAGACTTTTTTCCATTTCCATATTCTAAAAAGTCTTCAATAAAATCTCTTATAGGAATAAATTTATACGGTTTGAATCCGGATTTGAGTAAGGAAGATATCTCGGATTCAAGAGAAAATCTTTCTGGGTTCAGCCAATTTTCACCTTGTTTATTTTTTAAAATTAGAGAATTCCCCGGTTGGTCCTCATTGATTTCTTTTGATTTCTTAGCTCGATTTGTCAGAATCAAATCTATCATCGGTTTGGAGTAATCAAAACAGGCCTGTCTATAGGGAATGACATCAACCTCATGTGCATTTTGAGGAGAGATAAGAGCAATCTTTGAACTTACCTTATTTCCTGATTTTAAGAGAAATGGATAAAGATAAAGGTATCTTTCCTTTCCATTTGACTCCTGATCCGTCAATACTTTCAGAGCCTGGTCAATAGACTCGGTTGATTTTGCCTGCTCACTTAAATTTGAATATTTAGAAAGAAAGGTAGAAACTCTGTCTAGGGTAACTAACTCGGAAGGATGAATTTTTTTAATACCGTGCTGTTCAATCGCTTTGTGCTTGTCCCGCAACTCATCCATAATGGATCTTGCAGTTGCGGAGAACATATTCATAGATTGTGGGGATTTGATGAACGATTTTTTTGTAGGTGGATTTGATGTACTCTTTTCTTTCATTTTTTTTGGAGGCCTAATCCCTTTCTTTATCTATACTTAATAAATTCAATAATTTTATCAGAAAGTAAAATTTATAAATAAAAATCAGGTGCCCGGTGAAATCCAGGAAGCCTACTTGGAAACTGTCTCCAAACGAATGTGTATTTTTTCCGCCATTTCATGGTTTCCGTTGTTTAAGTAATATTCTTCTAGTCTCTTAAAAAGATCTTTATCTACAGGATATTTTTTTATTTCTGCTAAAATTTCAATTTCATCGAGATCGTCATCATCAAATGCGATTTTTTCCATATTCCTGTCAAACTTAGCACTTGTTATTTCGTAACTATTTCCCTGTGAGTTTGTTGTGTTCATAACAAGAATCCCCGAAACAACCAGCAGAGAAGCAAATGCTATAGAATAGCGAAAACTCTTGCCTGTCAAAAAATTAAGTAAGAAGGATGGTTCATAATTTTTAGCTTTTTCGTCTATCTGGATACGGGATAGCTCATTGATAAATTTAGTCTTAAAATCAGGAGATATTTTAATGCTTGCCAGATCATTTTCCCTTTTTTGATTGTAATAATTGATAAGTTCACAATGAAGTTCGAAATTCTCTTCTTCAATATTTTCATCG
Source organism: Leptospiraceae bacterium (assembly GCA_024233875.1). Taxonomy (GTDB): domain Bacteria; phylum Spirochaetota; class Leptospiria; order Leptospirales; family Leptospiraceae; genus JACKPB01. The sequence goes on along the minus strand of JACKPB010000005.1, from coordinate 108,725 downwards.
TATGGGAAATCTTTTTCGTTTAACCACTGAAATAATTTTTTGATTGACAACTTAATCTTCTCCTTTTAAATAAATTTGTGTTTAAGAAGTTCTCGAGCTTTGAAGAGTCTACTCTTCACAGTTCCGACATTACAATTTAATACCGTTGCTATCTGAGAATAGGTCATTCTCTCATAAAATCGCAGTTCAAATACCTCTTTATAAATATCATCGAGACTTTCTATCATCTTATTTAGATATTCTTGATCCTCGATTTGTTCTAATTTTTTTTCAAATCCCATTCTATTGTCCGGAATCAAATGTTCATTTTCTGAAATAGGTATTTCATTTTGACGGATGGTTTTCGAACGAAAGTCTTTTGCTTTATTGATAACTATTCGATACAGCCAGGTATAAATACCTGAATCAGCGCGAAAGTTTTGTATGGATTTGTAGCCAGAAATTAGAGCATCCTGAAGAATGTCCTCAGAATCTAAGTCAGGATCTTTGGAGAGGTCGGTAATCATTGACATGGCTTTACGTTTGAGTCTGGGGAGAAGAGGTGTGATCAATTGATCATAAGCCCGGATGTCACCATTTCTAATTTTTTGTAAAAGGTATTGTTCCCTCTCTTTTAAAGTCATATACCAATGTCCTGGAAACATTTTCAAAATTGAGCAAATAAACTCAATGGAAAATTATTTTGTGATTATTTTTTATTTACATTTTTTCACAATCTGCTTTTTGTTGATATTGAAGGAAATATAGACAGTTTATCATTAAAAGTATTTTTTTCTCATTATTTATATTTCACAAGTTTAGAATAAAAATAAAAAAATATTATTGGAACTAAAAAAAGGTTATAGGAGACTCTGAGTATGGCAAAAAACTTAGCAGAAGTTTATAAAGAATCAGCCCAAAAGTATGGAGATAATGCAGCTTTCTATTCAAAAGATAGCAAGAAGAATTATATCCCTAATCTTTACAAGGATATCTACCAAAATGGAATTGCTCTAGCTGAATCATTGATAGAAATGGGAGTCAATTCGAAAGAAAACATAGGTCTAATGGCCGATCATAGACTTGAATGGGTGATCGCTGATTGTGGTATATTGAGTTCCGGATGTGCGGATGTTCCGAGAGGAACAGATGTAACAGAAACCGAGCTTGAGTACATTCTAAATCATTCTGAAGCTAAGGTGGTTTTTGTCGAGCATGATAAAATGCTGGAAAAGTTAAATAAAGTCAAACCTAAACTTCCTAATATCAAAACAATAGTAATCATGGATCCCAATTCCTCTGCAACCGGTTCAGGTATTGTAAAAATGGCTGAACTCATTGAAAAAGGGAAAAAGCTCATTGAATCCGGCTCCAAGAAATACGAAACAAGGGTTGCGGAAACAACTGATCAGGATGTGTTTACTCTCATCTACACTTCAGGTACTACAGGCTTGCCCAAGGGTGTTATGCTGACTCATAGGAATATGCTTTATCAACTCGAAGAAGTTCTCCCTGTAATCGGCGTGGATAAAAATACCAGAATTTTATCAATTTTACCTGTTTGGCACATCTTCGAGCGTGTCTTTATGTATGGTTCTGTTTATGTTGGAGCTTCTACCTATTTTACAAATGTTCGGGACATGCGGGATGACTTCCAAAAAGCCAAGCCTATGTTTATGGCTTCTGCACCAAGACTCTGGGAAAGCATCTATCAGGGTATCTATACTAAATTGTCAGACCCCAAGCAAACTCCACCGGTTAGAAAAAAATTATTTGACCTGGCCTATTTCTTTTCTAAGCATTTTCATGCCTCAGTTCGTTTTCTCAAAGGGAATGAAGTAGACTATGAAGGAAGAAATCCTATCGCCTCACTTTTTAGAGGGATATTTAGCTTCTTGGTTATGATTTTTTCATTTCCCCTATATTTTCTCCTAGATAAGGTAGTTCTCTCGAACATCCGGAAAGCCGTGGGTGGTCAATTGAAAGCCACCGTATCCGGAGGGGGGGCACTACAGAGACATGTGGATGCCTTTTTCAACGATATCGGACTCAATGTGATTGAAGGATACGGTATGACCGAAACAGCACCTGTGATTGCATGCAGAACCTGGCAGTTCCCAATTATGGGCTCTGTAGGGAAGGTAGCTCCAAAGACAGAGGTTCAACTACGGGACTTCAACGGGCAACTTGTGACTCATGTCAAAGCAGATGGATCCATTGAAGGTAAGAGAGGAGTGAAGGGAATTATCTTTGTCCGCGGACCTCAGGTTATGAAAGGATACTACAAAAATCCTGAAGCAACCACCAAAGCTCTTAAAGATGGTTGGATGGATACCGGAGATATCGGGATCATAAACTACAAAGATTGCTTGACTCTGACAGGAAGAGCTAAGGAAACAGTTGTACTTCTGGGTGGTGAAAACGTTGAACCGGTTCCCATTGAGAACAAGATTACTGAATCTCCTTATATTTTCCAGGCTATGGTTGTAGGACAGGATCAGAAAAATCTTGGAGCAATTATAGTTCCCGAATTCACTAAGCTCAAGGAATGGTGTGCATCCAATGGAATCACTGAAACTGATGAGAAAGTATTAGTGGAAAATCCGAAAGTTCTCGATCTATACAAAAAAGAAATCAAGGATTTAAACAGTGCTAAAAATGGATTCAAATCATTTGAGCAGGTGACACCCTTTTTCTTAATTGTAAAACCTTTTGAAGTTGGAGATGAAATGACAAATCTTTTCAAACTAAAAAGACATATCATCACTGAAAAATATAAAGATAAGATTGCGGCTCTTTATAAAGACAAATAAAACTATCCAATCGCCCCCGTTCTTTCGAATGGGGGTGGTTCAATTGACTCACCATCCTTTTTTACTAAAAATTCTTCCTCTAGTTTTAATTTCTACTTTTCCAATCTCATTTAAATTCAAAAATTATCTAAATTCGAGAATGTTTCCTAAGGAATACTATTCTTCTAAGTTTTGTATTTTCAGTTAGAATTCATATTCTATGAATTCATAGAAACCGGATAGAAACTGATTCAATTGCTTGGAGAGAATAGAACTTCCGGATTGACATTCAATAAATCTTTAGGGCATTCAATTAGATTTGCATGGGGAATAGTTTATGACAAAATATTTTAATGAAAAAGTAGCTTTGGTGACCGGTTCATCATCACCCCGGGGCTTGGGTAGAGCTATAGTAAATAGAATTGCTGAGGAAGGTTCTAAGATAGTTATTGTAGATTTAAAACAGGACGATGTAGAAAAAGCAGCTAAAGAAGTAAGCTCTCAATACAATATTGAAGCATTAGGAATTTCCTGTGATGTCACTAAAGCTACAGATTGTGAAAATCTAATTTCAGAAGTAAAAAAGAAATTCGGAAGATTAGATTTCCTGGTGAATAATGCTGGGGTCCTGAAAGACAATCTATTGATGAGGATGTCAGAGTCAGATTGGGACTTAGTCTTAGATGTTAATCTAAAAGGTGTTTTCTTGATGACTAAATCTGCTTCCAAGTTGATCCTCAAATCTCCAACTGGTCGAATCGTCAATATCTCATCAGTTTCAGGTTTGACAGGACAACCCGCACAGGCAAATTATTCTTCCTCTAAAGCAGGGGTGATTGCTCTAACCAAGGTCTCTGCTAGAGAATTTGCCGGGAGGGGGGTAACTGTAAACGCAATCTGTCCGGGATATATACAAACAGATATGACTGGATCTCTCCCGGAAGAAATCCAGAAAAAACTTCAGGAAATGGTTCCATTGAAGAAATTAGCAACTCCTAATGATGTCGCTGGAGCTGTAAAATTCTTTTTGGGTGAAGATGCCGGATACATAACAGGAACTGCCCTTCGGGTTGATGGCGGTGCTGCTATCGGAATGTAGGAGAAAATATGAGAGATGTTGCAATTATAGGTGCCTATGAAACTATTCATGGTAACCTTCAAAAACGATTATTGAGGGATATGGTAACTGAAGCAGGAAGGGGCGCGATTCGGGATGCCGGCATAGATCTGAAAGAAATTGAAGCTGTTTATGTAGGGAATTATGCAGGTCAGGAGTTTAATAATCAAAATACGATGGGTTCCTATGTTTCTACAGTTCTGGGCTTAGGTGACAGACCTTCAATGAAATTAGAAGGAGCATGTGCTTCCGGTGGATTGGCTATGAGGGCTGGATTTCATGCAATTGCCTCAGGACTTCATGATACTGTTCTTGTTTTGGGTGTAGAAAAGATGAATACAAAAGATCCATCAACTACAATGGAGATAGTAGCCAGGGGTCAGGATTCTGATTTTGAAGCGGGGTTTTGCGTTTCGGGTCCATCCGGGTTTGCTTTGAATGCTATGCGGCATATGCATGAATTTGGAACTACTAAAGAAATGTTAGCTACAGTAGCAGAAAAAAATTACTTTCATGGAAGCAAGAATCCCTTCGCACACAAACAAAAAGTGATACCCTTTAAGAATATCATGAATGCCAGAATGGTCACCACACCTTTTGGTTTTCATGATGTATCACTAGTGACAGATGCAGCTACAGCGATTGTTTTGACTACACGAGAGAGAGCTAAGTCTATCTCCAAAAAACCTATCCTGGTGAAAGGCTCCGGTCATGGCGGAGATTACTTTACTCTTTCCTTGAAAAAGGATTCTGTTTCTTTTCCTGCTTCCATCAAAGCTGCTGAGGAAGCATTCAAGATGTCAGGTTTGGAAAGAAAAGACATAGATGTCTTAGAATGTCATGATTGCTTTACAATAACTGAGATCATTAATATAGAAGATTTAGGGTTTGTAGAAAAAGGAAAAGGTGGTATCTTCACTCTAGAAGGTCATACAAGATTGGGAGGGAAATTACCAGTAAATACTTCAGGTGGTTTAAAAGCAAAAGGCCATCCAATTGGTGCAACAGGCGTTGGGCAAATTGTTGAAATGACGTTTCAATTGCGTGAAGAAGCCGGTGAAAGACAGGTTAAAAATGCCAGAACAGCAATGACCCATGTCTTAGGTGGACCCGGAGCAGTATCTGTAGTACATATTTTACAAAAGGATTTTGATTGATATGGAATTGAATGGAAAGACATGTACATCCTGTGGATTTTTAATGTTAGATCCGGGGTTTTGTTGTCCGAATTGTGGAAGTGATCATCTTGAAAATTATAAATTTGATGGAAATGGAAAAATACACACTTATACTGTTGTGATGGTGGGGTTCGGACATCTGGCAAATAGAGTACCTTATGTTCTCTCTATTGTAGAATTGAAAGAAGGTTTAAAAATACTTACAATAATTGAAGATATTGACATTGAAAAAGTAAAGATAGATCAATCTGTAAAATATAAAAGATATGAAGAGCAAACAGGACCAATTTTTATGCCTGCATAAGAATAGTTTTTAAATCCTCAGGTTCTTCGGCTATATATTCTACAAAAGTATTTTTAGTTGGATGTAAAAAAGAAATAGAATATGAATGAAGAGCCTGTCTATCTATTATATCTTTTGGATAGGGAATGCCGGAGATGAAATTTAAGAAATTATCTTCTGATTTGCCATAAATTTTATCTCCAACTACAGGATACCCTAGTGATGATAGTGTAGCTCGGATTTGATGTAATTTTCCCGTATGAGGGATAGCTCTTAGCTTTGTAATATTTTTTCTTTCAATAAGATTTATAAATTCCGTTTTTGATTCATCCGAGACTATTTCATCCCTTTCTTCTCTAAAGATTCTCTTTTTTCTTATTTTTGAATTTGAATCAAAGCCCAAAAAACCTATAGCCGATAGAGATATAGGAAAATTTCCATGAACATAAACTAAATACGATTTATATACTTTCCTTTCATAAAATTGTTTTTGGATTGATTTTGCGATTTCCAGTGACTTTGAAATTATCATAACACCTGAAGTTTCCCTATCCAATCTATGAGTTATATATAGAGGAGTATGAGGAAAAATTTCTTTAAGAATTTCCAATACAGTATTTTTGTAATATCTTCCTGAGGGATGAACAGGTAAGTTTGGTGGTTTATTTATAATCAAAATGTCAGAATCTTCATATAGAATAATAACATTCTTATCGACTTCCGGCTCAGAAAAATTTATTATTTGGAAACTTATTCGGTCTCCGATTTTTAGTGAGCAATAAGGATCAACGTTTAATCCATTGACTACGATTCGGGAATCAAGTATTCTATCCAACCATTCCATATTGCTATGATACTGAAATTTATTACTCAATAAATCAATCAACTTAAGATCTCGTTCATGTTGCTTGACTATATAGTTCAATTCTCTATTCATAAATAATAAAAAAATTATCATTAGATATATAGATTTTTACTAAGTAAGATATCATCATGGAACCCGACATATATACCCCCAAAGGTATTTTTTGTTTTAGAAAAGACTTTGATTTTGTTCGAAAAATAAAGCTAAAGAAGAGGGACGAGAGAAAGGTTAAATTGAAAAAGAAAATCCAGTAAGGATGTCCGAGTAGAGCTGAAAGAAGGCTAATCAGCCAAACATCACCAAATCCGAAGCCACCATTTGAAAATATGGAAATTAGAAAAAAAACAATAAAAAGAATTACGAAAATAAAAACTGATTCGGAATCAGGCAATTTTCCGGAATGAATGTATTCTGCTAGTATTGGAAAAAATAGAAGAAATGGGATATTTTCATAATCTATTATGTATTTCTTGTAATCTGTGATAAATACAATAGTTAGATGTCCGAAGAAAATGATGATAAGTAGAGTATATAATAAATCATTTGTGATTTTATATAAAAATAATGCAAAAATTGGAAAAAGAATTTCGGGGAGAACATAAAAAATAGGAATTTTAGTACTGCAGTGATTGCATTTCCGACCGGATAGAAAATATCCGAAAATTGGAATGAGATAAACAGGTTGAATATCTACTTCACAGGATTGACAATGCGATGGTTTGGTTAGAATGTAGTTCCATTTTTTAACTAGTTTTAAATTTTTTCTCTTTTTCCCATAGAAGTAAAGTACCAATCTATATCCGAGGGTTGTATAAAAACTAGCAAAAGAAGTCGAAAATAAAATGACAAGAAGGTATTCTAACGCTTCTATCATACCATCCTAAGTAATGCGGATACTCCGGCCTTCAATTGATCCCATTCTGTTGCAAAACTAATTCGGACATAATTATGCGTTGGGTGAAATATGTATCCCGGAACAAGTATCAGACTATGCTCAAGAATAGCTTTCTTAATAAACTCTTCGTCATTTCCCGGGATTTTTAGGAAGTAATAGAAGGCTCCCTGACTTTTTGTAAGGGTATATTTTTCTTTCAATGAGTCAAAAACAAAATCTCTTTTCTCTCTATAGTCATAGATGTATGATGTCATATCAGTTTTCAAAGCTTCCAATCCAGCATATTGTACTACAGAAGGAGCACAGACTATAGTGTATTGTTGGAGTGTAGTTAAGGCTGTGATGATACTTTCAGGAGCAAGAATGCTGGCCAATCTCAATCCGGTCATATTGTATGATTTTGAAAAGCCACTGAGAGTGATTACTTTATCATAAAAAGATCCTATGGAAAGAAAATTATTATCATAATCAAAGAGTTCATAAATTTCATCGGATATGATAATAGCTCCACTGTTTTCAGCAAAGTTTGCCAGAGCCTTCAATTGATTGAGGGTAAGTATTTTGCCTGATGGATTGGAGGGAGAAGAATAAATTATAAATTTTATTTTCTTATTTTTCAATTCTTCTAAATCACTTTCAGAAAAATTTTCATCCAGCGTGATTACATTCCCACCATTGAATCTGATCATTGAGGGATACATTAAAAAATAAGGTGAAATGATGAGGCAGGTATCAGCGGGATCCAGGAATGCATTGAATAAAAGAAGTAAGGCAGAACTCACTCCGGATGTGATCAAAACATTTTTGGGTTCAGCATTTGAAATTTTGTTGAAACTTCTATATTTTTCAGCAATCGCTTCTCTGAGAATAGGGATTCCTGCTGAAAGAGTGTAGGATGTCTTTCCATCACGGGCAGCTTTATCCATTGCATCTAAGATATTCTCCGGACAGGGAAAGTGAGGTTGGCCGATGGAGAGATTGATGGGATTTTTCAGGGTGGCCGCCAGTTCAAAGGCTTTACGAATAGGAGAAGAGTCTATCCGACTCATTTTTTCTGATAAAAATTGATCCATGGTTTTTATTTTTTTGAGAAGTGGATATCCCGGATATCAATTTTTCTATTCTTATAGAGGACAGTTTGAGATTTGTATCCTTCTCTTGCAGGAAAGTTGATTTCTAGATAGGATGATTCACGTATGATATCTGGTTTATCGTAGCCGGATCCAAAAGTGTTTGTGATGATGATGGAATGCTCTAAATTGATACTCATAATTAAAAATTTAATATCTTCAGTTTGATTGGATATTAAAACCAAAACATCTTCATCATCAAGTGAATACAAACCGTACAACTCTATATCTCCGGGTAGATCTGGAGTGTAGAGAGGTTTTTTCTCAAAAGAAATGATTTGTTTTTGATTACTCTCTTCAAGAGAGGAGATCGTAAATTCTCCAAATCTGGTAGAAATCAATGATTTATTGTACTCTACCACTTCATCAGAGCAGGATTGAATAAAAAATAAAAGTAAAATTAGTCTAAGGTATTTCAAAAATACTCCTCAGGAATATAAGGTTTCTATATCCATTATCTTTCTTTTCAGCAAAGATGCTTCTTCGTATTCCTCATTTTGAATGGCATTGAACTTTTTGATGTACAAACTTGCTAGTTCATCACCTATGGAATCCGAGTAGTTATAGATCACCTTTCTAAAATTTTCTAAATCTAAATTGGGAAATCTGGAAGAATAGTCTTCTAGTAATTTCTCCAATTTCTGTTTGGATACCTCTTTGGAAAGTCCGGTGGAGGTTCTGTAATTTAGAGATGCTTCCATCAATGTAGTCAGGTTGCTACTATTATCGTCGTGGGAGTTTTCTTTTTTCTGAATATTTTTCTCCCTATTTTTACAAAATTCTACATATCTCATTACAAAGCTGTTGTATTGTTCCATTCTCTCCTGAAGGTATTTGTTTCCCTGTTCCGGGGAGTCGGGCATAATGAAGTCCGGCAACCTGGCAATGTCATAAAATTCCAAATTCTTAGCGATCGTTTTCTGTAAATCTTCCATGGTTTGAAATGAAATGGGAGGAAATGTGACTACAGGCATATTTTCATTGATTTTTAAAAAACTTACTACAATATTTGAAGCTATGACTTCACACCCTGATTGAAAAGGGTTTTCACCGATCACTTTTGAATAAACGATAAGATTACCGGTTGGAAACGAAGTTGATCCTTTTTCTAGCATGTAAAGACCCCTTAATTATGCAAACATTCAATGGTTTAAAAAATCAATAGTCAAGCAAATTCAATAGGTTTCAATCTACTTTTTTATAAAGTTTGACTCCATTTTTAACGGAAATAATTTGTAATTTTTTAAATTCTTCTAATTTTTTTAAAGTGTCCTGAATCTCTGTCATGGATAGATATGGACTCCTTCCATTCATATCAACTAAAATATATTCTTTCAGATATTTAAATTGAAGTGGATAGACCTGATTGTCTCTCGAAACAAACATCCCCAGGTCAAACTGAGCACTCACCTGACTCCCCGGAGGAATGAGAGCCGAAGTGGATGTGACATTTCTTACCCTTTCCGGATCAATAGTCTGATAATGATATAGATAATTGTGTAAATATAAATTTATAAAAACCGGGAATAAGAATAAATAATAGATGGTTTTATTCACCTGGAAAGGGTAGAATTTATTCAATTGTTTTAGACCCAATAAGGCAGAGATGAATAAAAAGGGCAATACAGGGTAGCTATAGTAATGGTAGAATGAATTGTACCAGATACGGGACGAAGAGGATTGCAGTAGAATTAGAGGGATAGCAAAAAGGAATACTTTATATCCAAATATTGGTAAAAATGAAAATGGGATAAGTAAGACAAAGATCTTTATCGAAAGAGTTTTGAGAAGAGTCCATTCAGAAAAAAGATCCAGTAGTATCGATTTTGATATCTGAATATAATTTTTACCATAATTTGACCAAGCTTCCAACCAGTTCATACTTGCTGAGTGATCCATATACTGATGAAAGAATTTAGGTACATACAAAAAGTATAGGGAGGAGATTGAGAAGAAAAAGAAAAATTTAAAGTATTTTTTTGAGAATAAGAATGATAGCGAATACAATGAAAAGTAAAAGGAAACATCTTCCTTACTCAAAAGTAGAAGAAGAAAGGAAGGAAGCATTAAGAAATAATTGTTTTTGATTTCTCCCAAATAAAATACTAGAAAGAGAGGAAGGACTATAATTTCAAAATGGTAGGAAGTCAAAAGATTGTATGCAAATGGATTAAAAAAAGGTAATACTGAAATAAGAAAATACAAATAAGAATCTCTTATTGAATGTCTGCAAATCCTTTCCCAGGTAACGAGACTGATTCCTGTTAGGATACTTAAAAAGTAAACATAAGCCATTCTAGTCGGAATGATCTTCATAACAGGTATAAACATCAATAAAATTGGAGAAAAATGATGAGATAGGTAGTTAGCGGTGTCAGGGTCTCCCAAATGATGTGCTCTAAAAAAATTTCCTCTGGCGGTTTCCAGGATTATTTCTGTAAACATAACAACATCATGATCACCCAGAAAGAATGTATAATAATGTATTTCACCAATAATGATTATATGAATCAATAAAACTACATAGAGAAAATAAATAAACTTAGTTGCTGATTGAACACGAAAACGGGAAGAACTTTTCTCTCCCGAATAAATTGCCAGAACAAAGAGGAGGATTGGTAGAAGAGCTAGAATTTTAAATTTAGTTCCCCAAATAAAAATCCCGGGTATGAAGATAAGAAAAAGAAATGCAACTGTGATTTGAATAAGAAGAGATGAGGTTTTGGTTTGCAAGTCAGAAGAGAAATCGGGACCCGAGATGAGTCCCGATAAAAAGAAAATTAAGGTCTTTCTAAGATAATTGATCCACCGACACCACCACCGGCACAGATAGCGTTGATCGATTTTTTTATGTTTGGATTGGTATCGAAATTCATGATTTGATTCAATAAAACCCGAATCCCTGTTGCTCCCAGAGGGTGTCCTATGGCCAGAGTTCCACCATTTGGATTGACTTTCCCTTCAGAATTTGCTTTTTCAAGATCAAATCCATAAGACTTTTTCACTTCACGGAAAGTACCCATTGCTGTTGCTGCAAAAGCTTCATGGATTTCAAAATTGTCCATATCTTCAAATTTCATTCCACTGGATTTCAGAGCTTTATTCATAGCAAAAGCCATTCCAATACCCATGTGTGCTGGATCAACACCATACATACCCCAACCGGAAATGTAAGCCTGAATCTTGAGGCCCAATTTTTTTGCTACCGATTCTTTGGTTACAAAAAATGCTCCGGCTCCATCCGATCTCGGACAAGCATTGAATAAGGTCACTGCTGCTTTGCTTTTTCCTTCTTCGAAAGGTTTGTTTATCCACTGACCGTATTGCTCATAGAATTCTTTGATACTCATGTACTTTGAGTCAAAAATTACGGAAGCTTTGTCGAAACGAGCAGGGTTTTCAACCATTCCGGTTTTGGACATGATGTATTCATCGTCTTCAAGCATAGTTCCATCTGTGAGTTGAATTGGCAATTGATAAGGTTTGTACTTTCCCGCTTTTATAGAATCGTATGCTTTTTTATAAGATTGGTAAGCATAGTCATCCAAATCCTTTTTGGTTAGATCGTAGTTTTGGGCAGCGATTTCACCTGTCATTGCCATATTCATTTTTCGAATTGGATCATTCAATCCCTCATCGATAGAGTCAATAACATTCACACTATTCAATGCATCAGCCCAGTTTGCTTTCAGTTTTTCAACTGTTGCAGTTTTGGAATTTAATTTTGCATTTTCTAAAATAATCGGTCCCTGAGACATAGATTCCATTCCGAGAGCCAGATAAAGATCCCCTTCACCTATCATCACTCTACGGGCGGCATCCAGAACCGCTTCCAAACCGGAAACACAGTTGTTGGCTACAGTGATTGCAGTGGCTTCTAATGGAATCCCTGCTCGAACTGATATCACTCTTGCAACATTGGGAGTTCTTACATTTTGACTGATTTCTCCTGCTACAACACCATCTACTTCTGTTTTGGCTACTCCGGTTCTCTTAAAAATTTCCTCTGTGACCCTATATCCCAATTCAGCTGAAGGAATATCCGAAAAAGATTTTCCGGCCTGACCAACAGGAGTTCTCACCCCTCCGGCCAGTACAAGTCTTTCATTATCACTAGTTTTAAAATTCATAAATTATCCTTTGTTTCAAATTTTTATCAGTTCTGAGTCCATTTATTCATCTCATTGAGAATACCTGGAATATCTAATGAAGCTAAACCATATTTCCTGTACAAAACCTTACCACTTTGATCCAAAAAAAGTAGGGCAGGCTGTCCCTCCACATTCAATTCTCCGGTCAATTTTAGTTCCGGGTCAAGTAGGGTAGGATAATGGATTCCATAATCTTTTGCAAATTGTATGATTTCAGATAAGGGTTTATTGGTATCGGTATTGATTCCCAGAAAAATGAATTTCTCAGGATTGGATCTATCTTTTAGATACTCTACTAAGGGTCCTGCTTTTTTGCATGGTTCACACCAAGTGGCCCAGAAATCTAAGATGATGATCTTACCTTTAAAAGTAGATAAGGACTGTTCCACTCCATTTGTATCCTTAAGTTTGATGTTCATGTAATTATTTTGAGTATTGTCCGAGCAATAGGATATAAAAAGGAAAAGGAAACCTGAGAGTAGGTAAGGAGAAAATTTTTGAATATTTGAAGAAATATTCATATTTGAAGCTTCCTCGGAAGTGGGGATATATGGGAAGTAGAATTCCATAAAAAAATCCTAAAAAAATCTCCACTCTTAAATAAGTAACTGAAACCTGTATTTTCGAGGTAGATTCTCATTGCCAACCCGGCAGAACTTCCTGTCGCCGCGCTGGCAAAGGCTCTTAGAAAATTACCGTGCGAAAATATCAAAACAGATTCTTCTTTTCTATCTTTGAGTTTTTTGATAAAGGTCTCCGCTCTTCTTTTCACATCATCAAGACATTCGCCTGAGGGATATTTTTCAAATGGATCAATCCGCAATTTCCTAAGCTTTTCTTTTTCGATAGATTCAATGAGCCGACCTTCATACTCTCCGCAATTGATTTCTTTCAGTGAAGGATCGAGGTGGATTTCCTTTCCCAGGTGAGACGTTACAATTCGTGCTGTTTGGAGAGCTCGTTCTATAGGGCTGGAAAAAATTAAATCAACTTCAAATGAATTCAATTTTAAATATTCCGACAAAAGCTTTGCCTGATTGACTCCATTTTCGGTTAGAGGTGAGTCGAGACCCCCCCCCTGAATCTTACCTTCGCTATTGAAAACTGTTTCACCGTGTCGAATTAAATATATGTGTTTGATCATGATTCCCCACTCATTTGTTGAAAATTGTATCCACAACCCGGGCAAATCTTAGCGTCTGATGGTGATTTCGAATTACATTGCAAACAAACTTTATAATAAATTTGTGCGATATCTGCTCCGCATTCCATACAAACTCTAGAGTCTGAGTCATTTTGAGTACCACAGGTGGCACAATACCCGGGTGGAATGAAGGGAGACTGATTCCTTAAGTAAACCATATCTTTTGTAATCGACTTTATTAGCGCGAATGCAATGAGAACACTTATCAATAGACTGATATATGGGATGGAAATGGAGAAATTGATCAGATCATATCCGGCGTGGATCAAAATGGCGTAGACTAAAGGTTTGAATATATAATTTTTACCTTTTTTAAGAAATATGGAATCTGAGATTCCCTTTCCCCATAAACAGGCAGTTCCGATGTGGAGAGGGATGGCAGTGATTGTGCGAAACCCGAGATTCAAGAGTCCGTGTTGGAATGTGTATTGGATATTCTCTATCATTGCAAAACCCAAACCAATTGCGGTTGCATAGATCAGAGGATCAATCGGTTCATCAACTTCTTTTGATTTGTTTATCAGAAAATAAGCCGGTAAAAATTTAAAGAGCTCTTCATTGATTCCTACATAGCTTGAAAAAAGTAAGGTAGGAAAAAAGGAATTTCCTTTTCCTTCCAATGAAAATCCTACTGCACTTGCAAATTGAGTGTTTAGAACACCTGCAATGAAGGTACTTAAGAATCCACCGATGAGACCGATTTTTATGACTTCTTTGAGCGGTTCAGGTTCAACTCTATCAAATTTGTATAAGAATCGAAACCATATTCCTGTCGTCACCAGTACAGCCAGGAATAAGAGAATCGAATTTTCCATATCTACTTGTTTGAAAGTAAAATCATTCTGTCAATTTTTATTCAAAAACAGATTCGAGTTTCTTTTCATAAAGTATCTCCAGGTCTTCCAGTCTCCAGGATACATCCGGACCATGTATTTTGAGTCGATAGACAGCTATAGATTCGCCAATTTTTGTAAAGGGAACCTGATTTTCATCACAGATTTTTTTTATTTGCTCAAATTTATCCTTACTAAAGGAAACCACTGCACTAGCAGCTGTCTCTCCGAAGAGAGTTTCATCATAACGATGATTGAATACTTTCTCCAAATCAATTTCAATTCCAACTTTTCCACCAAAAGCTGTCTTACAGAGAGCGGTAGCCAATCCACCGAGAGAGATATCTTTTGCTGAATGGAGAAGTGATTCCTCTGCCAATTGATTTAAGGTTTTTATCAATTTGATTTCTTCCTCCATGTTTAGCTCCGGAATCTCTCCCCGGGTGATACCATGGATTTCTTTCAGGTATTCTGAAGCAGATAGAGTTGGTTTGAAAAATCCGATCAATCCCACATGAAGAGATGCCTGCTTGATAAAGGGTCCAACTGTTTTTTGGATATTTTCTATCAATCCTACCAATCCGATAGTTGGAGTTGGATAGACCGGTCCCTGTGGAGATTCATTATAGAAAGAAACATTTCCTCCTGTAACAGGGATTTCCAGAGCCCTGCATGCATCACCGATACCCCGGACACATTCACTGAACATATAGTAATTTTCCGGAATATATGGGTTCGCAAAATTTAAGTTATTGGTCAAACCCAAAGGTGTTGCCCCGGTAACTGCTATATTTCTGGCCGATTCGAAGACTGCCCAAATGGCACCTTTGTAAGGATCAAGGTAAGTGTATCTGGAATTGCAATCTGTAGAAACGGCTATTCCTTTCATGGTACCCGGAACTCTGGCCACACCTCCATCTCCACCGGGTCCTATTACTTTTACCAGACCAACATCAGTATCATACTGTTCATATAGTGGTCGTCTGGAACAAATATTATTGCCGGCAATCAATTTTAGAAGAATGGAATAGATAGAATTTGTTCCTCTTCCCTCAGGAAGTACATCCGGAATAGAATTCAGGTCGAGATTTTTCATCTCATCGAGGTACTTAGGTCTTTGGGTTTCCCTTGTGTACCTTGGAGCTCCTCCACCCAGTACTAAGGAATCCGCCGGAATCTCAGCTTTTACTTTTCCATCTTTGGAAACTCTGAGGATCCCATCATCAGTTACTTTACCAATTTCTACAGCATTGAGCCCCCATTTATGAAATACTTCAATCAGTTCGGATTCTTTTCCTTTTTTGGGGACAACAAGCATTCTTTCCTGACTCTCAGAGAGCATTGCTTCGTAGGCATTCATTCCTGTCTCTCGATAGGGAACAAGATCCAGGTTGATTTCCATGCCGGTCTTTCCCTTCGCTGACATTTCGGATGTAGAGCAACTGATCCCTGCCGCACCCATGTCCTGAATTCCTATCAGTAAGTCCTTATCAATTGCTTCCAGACTGGCTTCCAGAAGTAGTTTTTCCATAAAGGGATCACCCACCTGAACGGCAGATCTCTTTTCTTCAGTTTCTTTGGTTAAGTCTTTCGATGCAAAGGAAGCACCATGAATACCATCTCTACCGGTTGTAGCTCCAACTATAAATACGGAGTATCCAACCTTTCCCTTTGTGGAAGCACTTGCCATTTTTGTGTGTGATACAATACCAACTGTCATGGCATTGACCAAAGGATTCACCGAAAAGGAATCATCAAAAAAAAGTTCGCCACCACTCACAGCGATACCCAGGGAATTGCCGTAATCCCCAATACCCTTTACTGCTCTCTTGAGAAGGTAGGAATTTCTCGGATTGTTATCCGGATTTCCAAATCGGAGAGAGTTCAAAGAAAGAATGGGTCTTGCCCCCATTGTGAAGATATCCCTCATGATCCCACCCACTCCGGTGGCTGCACCCTGGTAGGGCTCTACAGCAGTAGGGTGATTGTGGCTTTCAATTTTAAAAACAACTGCAAGACCATCTCCGATATCCATTGCTCCGGCATTTTCATCACCGGTCTTAGTCAATAATTTCTTAGACTCTGTAGGTAAGGTCTTTAAGAGCTTAATCGAGTTTTTGTAAGAACAGTGTTCCGACCACATACCTGAAAAAATACCTAATTCTGTTGAGTTTGGTATTCTTCCTAAAATTCTTTTTATTTCTTCGAATTCCTCTTCGATGAGACCATGATCTTTAGCGTCTTCTAAGGTAACCTGTTCCTTCTCCATCTCAAATTCCTAAATCTAGATTTTCTTCCCGGATTGATAAAAGATTTTCTTCAGCCCTGAGTTCTTCCAGAACTTTTTTCTTTTGTTTTTGTCTTTTCTTCTTTTTGTTTTTGATAATTTTTTCAATTTTAGGATTGGATTTCTGACCCTTAAATTCCATTTTCTCACAAAGAATAGCTCTGGCTTTGTAGCGATTCAATCCTTGAGTTCTATAAACCGAGCACTTGACTTCAATGCCGGAAGGTCTGTGCTTAAGATGCACAGCAGTAGAAACCTTATTCACATTCTGTCCACCATGACCGCCTGATCTGGTAAAAATCTCATGCAGATCATTTTCTGAAATTCCCAATTCCTGCATTCTGGATTTTAGAAATGCATTTTTTTCAGGTGATACCGGGAAAGTTAGGCTCATGACTGTAGTAACTCTTGATTAGAAGGACAGATCTTTTTTAAAATGCAAATGGAACATTGTCGATTTCTTGCAGAGCAGGTACTCCTTCCTAAAAAAATAAAATAGAGGGATATATTTAACCATTGATCCTGATGAAACTTAGACATCAAGTCCCTTTCTATTTGTATAGGATCCTGTGACACGGTCAATCCCAATAATTTAGAAATTCTTTTTACATGTGTATCTACAACAATTCCTTCTGATTTGTTATACAATTCATTGAGAAGAACATTGGCAGTTTTTCTTCCAATACCCGGAAATTCGATCAGTTCTTGTATGGATTCAGGAAGTTTGCCCCTGTATTCATTGAGGAGTTTTTTAGAAAAGCCCAGGATGGATTTAGTTTTGTTTTTATAAAAACCGGTTGAAAAAATTAGTTTTTCTAAATCCTCCGGACTGGCATTTGCAAAATCTTCTAGAGTCGGGTAGCGTTTGAAAAGTTCGGGAGTGGTAAGATTGACACGTTCATCAGTACATTGTGCACTGAGAATTACAGCTATTGCAAGTTCATGTGGTTTTTTGTAGTGCAGGGGGCAGGATACTTTACCGTACTCTGCCTCTAAGATTTTGTAGATTTTGTTTGTGAAGGATGAAATTTTTCCCGAATTCATTAGGGAAGGGATCAGATGATCCCTTGATTAGCTTTTTGCTGCTGCTTTTGCTTTGGGTTGAATTCCTACGTATTTTTTGGGAGCGATTGCTTTTAAATCCCCACCATGATCTTTGATAGCTGCTTTCAAGCCTTTCTTCTTGAGTGTTCTGAGAGCTCTGGTAGAAAGTTTGACAGTTACCCATCTATTTTCATCTTCTAAAAATATATTCTTTTTTACTAGATTTACTTTCCAGATTCTTCTGGTCTTCAAATGGGAATGGGAAACTGCGTTTCCATACATAGTTCCTCTTCCTGTTACAACACACTTTCTAGCCATATAATATCCTTTTTTGCTATTTTTTTTAGATAGAGTTTTTGGTCAACGTCAAATCAATATTTTTTTTAAGAAATTCTATTGTTTCGGATGGAGTGTCCATGAAATGAAAGAGAGATAAGTCTTTTTCTTCGATCAGTCCGTGTTCCAGAAGGAAATCAAAGTTGATTGTTTTCTTCCAGAAATCAGGACCGTACAAAACTACCGGAATCGGCTTGGACCTATTTGTCTGGATGAGTGTAAGAGTTTCAAACAATTCATCGATTGTTCCGAATCCCCCCGGCATAACAACCACAGCCTTAGCCATCTGAACAAACCAAAGTTTTCTAACAAAAAAATAATGAAATGTAAACGTCAAACCCGGAACTACAAAAGGATTGGCTGTTTGTTCATGGGGAAGTTTGATGTTTAAGGCTATACTTCTCCCTCCTGCCAACCAGGCTCCTTTGTTTCCCGCTTCCATGATTCCGGGCCCACCACCGGTACAAACAATGAGTCTATCCTGAATCCCCGGTGAGGAGAGGGAAATTGACCATTCTGTGAGTTCTTTAGAAATCTGAACCGTGTCATCGTAGTATCTAGAAAGCTTATTGGTTCGAGGGTTTTCATCGTTCGGACGTATTCTGGCTGATCCAAATATAACGATACTATCCCGTATTTTTTCCTTTAGAATCACAGATTCTGCATAGGAATAATCGGAAAGCATACGGATGTGTCTGGCTTCATTTGAGGCTAAAAACTCATAATTTCTAAAGGCTTCTGGGATCATACTTAAGTTTCGAGGAGATTGGAAGAATGGATAAGTAAAAAAATGGATTAATTTTGCAAATCAGAATAGAATTTATGAATTTGGGATCGATTTTTCTTGAGGAAATCATTTAAAAATTCCGGATTTCCGGAAATTATCCCCTGCTTCTTTATGCTTTTTTCATTAAATCTCATTGGTTGAAATTCGACTAGATCTAAAGAATCTCCTCCTGATGCGTTCACAAGGGCTACACCTGCTCCTATATCCCAATCTGATTTGGGTCGGAGTGAGATACATAGATCAAATTTTCCCATTGCAAGTAGAGCAAGCTTGTACGCTATTGAACCAATCGCTTGGATTTCAAAATTATTGCTCCAGAATGGGTCATCAAAATATCCTTCTGAAAATTCAGAATGTGATACGATGCATCTGGGCTTGGATGAAGGTGGATTGTTTAAATGCTGTTTCCAAAAAACTTCTGTGTGGTTTCCTACTGTTGAAGAAATACCATATTCAGAATCTGCAATTACCAATTCATCTGTGATAGGATTGTAAACTATTCCTGAAATGGCAACTCCATGAATGGCGAGGCCCAGGCTGATAGCAAATTCCGGTTTTTTTTTGACAAACTCTCTCGTTCCATCTATCGGGTCCAAAAGCCAGATATAATGGTTTTGAATACGATGAGCTTCTTCTTTCTCTTCTTCGGAAAGTACAAAATCACCGGGATAGTAGGATTTTAAACAATCAGATATGATTTGGTTGGATATGAGATCTGCTTGAGTGAGGGGGTCGTCTTCACCTTTCCAGGTGACAGAGAAATCAGTACTGTAGATTCTTCGGACTTCTGAACCCGCTTGGAGAATATCGGGGAGAAGTCCTAAAATATTTCTTTTAGTCAAAAATTATTTGTTTTCTGCTTCCGGTTTTGGGCTGGAAGGAGCACTGGACGAGGAATCACCGGCTGAAGCTAATTCCTGATTTTTTATGTAAAACTTTTCATCGACCGGAAGTTGAACGTAGATTTCCGGATCAAGAGCGAAATTGTAGTACAAAAAGTAATCTTTGAATTTGAGGTAGTAGTTGTAAGTACCTTTTTGTTGTTCAAAAGAAATGGACTCTGGATTCAATTCTTTAACTTTTTCCTGATAGTCAGGATATTTTTTTAAGAATGTAAACTTAACCGCATTCAAAAGGTTTTGCTCTAATGTTTTTTTGCGATATTCTTTTGTAATTTTTTTGTTTTTTACAAGCTCTTCCACCTGTGTGAATTCGGAGATAACACCGGGAGTGCCCATGATTCTTTCAGCACTCACTCCCTGTAGGGAAATAATACCTAATACTAAGGCTAGAGATGAGATTCTTTTCATAAAGAAGTAACCTTTTGGAATTTTTTTATAATACAAGTATCGGCAGACAGTTATAAAATCAAATATTTATTTTTCTTTTCCTATTTTAGTTTATGATTTCTAGAGGAGTGTATGCCAACAAAAAGTTCTTATGGGTGAAACCGAATTGAATTTTGGCTTTTCTATTGTCTCCACTTCCGGAAATATCCAAAATTGTTCCGATTCCGTATTCTTTGTGTCTCACTTTCTTTCCTTTTTGGAATTCACCTTTCGTGTTGATTTCCTTAGATGCGGAAGATTTCTCTTTGGAAAGTTGAGGAAATGATCTGTCCGCTCTGGGAGAAACAGCAGGAGATCTAAAGTTTTCACCGGTACGTTTCCATTCCAAAACTTGTTCTGGCAATTCAGAAAGAAAACGGCTGGGTTCTCTGGATTGAATCTCTCCGTACTTTCTGGTGTATTTGCAATAAGAAATGAAAAGCTTTTGTTTTGCACGGGTTATGGCGACATAACAAAGACGTCTTTCTTCTTCAATACCTCCCGGTTCTTCGATGCTCATGAAATGAGGAAAAGTACCATCTTCCATTCCGGAAAGAAAAACGATGGGAAATTCCAAGCCCTTGCTGTTGTGAACAGTCATGAGTGTTACAAAATCTGTTAAATCAGCTGAATTTTCCTCTGAAGTTAGAAGGCAAACATTGTTTAAATAATCATCCAGTGTGGGGCTTTCTGTCTGTTCTTCATATTCCTGAATGGATTCGATCAGCTGTTGGATGTTCTCCAGTCTGTCTATGGATTCCAGATCATTTTCATTTTTGTAATGGGCTTCAATTCCCATTGTTTCCAGCATTTCTCTGGCTACGAGTGAGGGTCTGTCTCCATTCAGCAGACGTGATTTTAGATACTGCATAGATTCTAAGAAACTATCCAGAGCGGAACGGACGGACTTTCTCAGTTCGAGATCGCGAGTGGACAGGGCATCATACATAGAAATATTTTTACTCAGTGAGAAGCTTCGAATTTTTTCGATAGTAGTTTCACCTATCCCTCTTGCCGGGAAATTAATGATACGACTGAGAGATCCTGAATCATTTGGATTGATGAGGAGGGTGAGATAGGCAATCATATCCTTGATTTCCAGTCGATCAAAGAATCGAAATCCTCCGTAGATTTTGTAAGGAATGTTTTTCTTCCTCAGTTCTTCTTCAAAAAATCTGGATTGGGCATTGGTTCTGTAGAAAACTGCGATTCCATTGTATGATTTCTGTGATTTGTAAAACTCTTCGATTTGTGTTCGAATTGAAAAAGCTTCATCGGATTCTGATGGATATTCCCGCAATGTGATGGGTTCTCCGATTGGATTGTTGGTAAATATTTTTTTGTTTTTCCTCTCCAGATTGTTTAGAATTAGATCTCCCGCTGCCCGGATGATGGAACCTGTGGATCTATAATTTTCTTCGAGTTTTATGATTTTGGTTCCGGGAAAATCTTTTTCGAAATCCAGAATATTCCGAATATCAGCACCCCGCCATGAGTAAATGGATTGGTCATCATCTCCCACAACACAGATATTTTTGCTTTTTCCTGACAAAAGAAGAGTGAGAAGATATTGAGAGCGGTTGGTGTCCTGGTACTCATCAATCATTACATAGGTCCAGAGTTGATTGTATCCATCCCTTACTTCCGGAAAATCTTCAAAAAGTTTCACAGTTTTCAGAATTAAATCACCAAAATCCAAAGCATTTCGGGATCGTTTTCTATTTTCATAGATTTCATAAATTTTGGAGATTGACTTGTAAAAAGGATCCTGATTGTTTTCCTCAGAAAATTCTTTCGGACCCACCATCCTATCTTTTGCACCCTGAATGATTGCATTGATCTTGGAGGGTTTGAAAGCCTTGGTATCTAAAGTCAAATCTTTGATAATTTCTTTGAGTAGAGATTCAGAAAGGGAACTATCATAAACAGTGAATGCAGAATCAAAACCCAATTTGTCTGTATGTCTTCTGAGGATGTAGAGACAGAGTGAATGAAAGGTCTTAATCATAACCAGATGTCCGGAGTTGGGGAGGAGGTCGATCACTCTGGATTTCATTTCTGCCGCCGCTTTGTTTGTGAATGTCAGGGCACAAATTCGATAAGGAAAGATACTTTTCTCCACTATTAGATAAGCTATCCTATGAGTGATGACTCTAGTTTTTCCGGAGCCTGCTCCTGCCAGAAGTAGAAGAGGTCCTTCGGTCGTTGTTACCGCTTCCTGTTGGGGTGAATTGAGGTTTGCTAAAATTTGATTTTGTTTCAAATGGAAGTTTGCGCCCTTTGCATGTTAGATTTCAAAATATCATAAACCAGAGAGTTTTTTATAAAAAATACCGGGTTCAACTCGGATTGAGAAATCTTTCATCCGATTCTTGAAGAGAATGAATATTTTTCAAACGATATTTAAATCAGAAAGTCATAATTTGGAACTTCCTGATGAGTGGAATCAATTGCTCTCCGATTTTCATACCTATCTATTGATTGAAAAAAATTACTCTCCCCATACTATACTCAATTATTTTACAGATCTATACTATTTCTTCGAATATTTACAAAAAATGAGCTTGGATCCATTGAATTTGGATTCGGGTTCGATTCGATCCTATTTTGCTTCTATGAATGAAAAGCAAAAGTATGAAAAAAAAACTCAGAGACGTAAGCTTTCTACCTTCAGAACTTTTATGAAATTTCTTTTCCGGGAAGAAAAAATTCAAAAAAATCCATTTCTTGAGCTTCATTTTCCAAAAGTCAGAAAATTACTCCCAAAAAATATCTCTCCTAATGAAATGACCCGAATCTTAGAGCCTATAGAACTCGAGGAATACCGTACTAGGATTCGGGATAAGGCCATTTTTGAAGTTCTTTACTCTACGGGAGTCAGAGTTTCGGAACTCATTCAGATACGTTGGGATGATTTCTCTTCAGATTGGACCCAATTGAAGGTTTTGGGAAAACGGAGAAAAGAGAGATATGTTTACCTCGGAAAGATAGCCAGGGAATCCCTTCAGGATTATTTTACCAATATACTCCCGGAATTTCGGAAAGGAATAGTTTTTCTCAACTCCAGAAATGAACCTCTCACTGATAGAGGGGTTCGGTACATTTTGAATGAATATCGAAAAAAATTAGGGATAGAAAAATCCCTTTCTCCTCATAGGTTCCGGCATTCATTTGCCACGGATTTACTGGATGCCGGAGCTGATATCCGGCACGTTCAGGAAATGCTGGGACATTCCTCTCTCAGTACAACTCAGATTTATCTCAGTGTTTCCAAAGAAAAATTAAAAGATGTTTACAGAAAATCACATCCACATGCCAAATTGAAAAAGGATGAGTAAAGAAAAATTATTTAGATCAACCACAATTCTCTGTGTTCGAAGAAACGGTAAAGTAGCTATGGCCGGAGATGGTCAGGTTTCTATGGGGCAGACTGTTATGAAGCACTCTGCAAGAAAAGTAAGAACAATGTATGAGGGAAAGATTCTTAGCGGATTTGCGGGGTCAGCGGCTGATGCCTTTACCTTATTTGAATTGTTTGAAAAAAAAGTAAATGAATCCAGTGGACGATTGGATAGAAGTGTCGTGGAGCTTGCCAGAGAATGGAGAACGGATAGAATGCTTAGAAAGTTGGAAGCCCTCCTCATAGTTGCCGATAAGGAAGAATCCTATCTTGTGTCCGGTACAGGGGATGTCATTTCTCCCGATGATGGGATCATAGCAATCGGTTCGGGGGGGAATTATGCCCTTTCTGCCGCTAGAGCTCTCATACAAAATACAGAAATGAGTCCCAGAGAAATTGTAGAGAGATCTATGAAAATTACAGCGGACATTTGCATCTATACAAATCACAATATTACCATTGAAGAGATATGATGAACATGAGCGAAAATGAATTACAGGTACAGGAAACTCAAATAGTCGAAGAAGACCTCACACCCAGACAGATAGTTGAAGAACTGGATGCATATATCATAGGTCAAAAAAATGCGAAGAGAGCTGTTGCTGTTGCTTTACGTAATCGAATGAGACGAAGAAAACTCGACCCGTCACTCAGGGATGAAATTTATCCCAAGAATATAATTATGATAGGACCTACAGGAGTTGGAAAGACGGAAATTGCCAGAAGGTTGGCCAAATTGACCCATGCTCCTTTTATAAAAGTTGAAGCTACTAAATATACAGAAATTGGTTACGTTGGACGTGATGTAGAGTCAATGATTCGGGATTTAGCAATGGTATCTTTGAATATTGTCAAATCCGAATTCAGACAGAAGGTTAAGGATGAAGCTGCCAGAAAAGCAGAAGAACTTGTTCTCGATATTTTAATTCCGGAAACAACACCCAACCAGGGATCGTATGGCTTTAGTGAAAATTATAAAGAAGAAGAGGAAAGAAGAGAAAGTTATCTCGCCACCCGTGAAATGATGAGAAGAAAGCTTAAAAGTGGTAAAATAGATGGTCAGGAAATTGAAATCGAAACCACTCCGGCCAGTCCCGGTTTTCCCATGTTTCAGGTTATGGGTGGCTCAAATATGGAAGATATGGATCAACAACTCCAAAATATGCTCGGAGATTTGATGAACAAAAAAAACAAAAAAAGAAAACTTCCAATTTCAGAAGCACTTAAAGTTCTTTCCGAACAGGAAGCAGAAAAACTCTTAGATCCCGAAAAGGTAAATATTGAAGCAGTCCGTAGGGTGGAAGAGCTAGGAATTGTCTTCATTGATGAAATAGATAAAGTAGCGGGAAGAGAGAATCGAAGTGGGGCTGATGTATCACGGGAAGGAGTTCAGAGAGATTTGCTCCCTATAGTGGAAGGGGCAACAATCAACACTAAAATCGGATCTGTAAAGACCGATCACATACTTTTCATAGCTGCCGGCGCCTTTCACATTTCCAAACCGTCTGACTTAATTCCCGAACTTCAGGGAAGGTTTCCGATCCGTGTAGAATTGGAAAAATTAAATATGGATGATTTCAAAAAAATCCTAACCGCTCCCCGATCCAGTCTTATGAAGCAATACCAGGCATTGCTGGGAGTGGAAGGTTGCCAGTTGGAATTTTCAGAAGATGGTTTGGAAGAAATTGCAAAAATCGCTTTTGATGTAAATGAAAAAGGTCAGAATATCGGAGCCAGGAGATTGAATACAATTCTGGAGAAAGTCTTAGAAGAAATAAGTTTTAATGCTCCGGATCTAAAATCAGAAGAAAAAATATTCAATATAGATGCAAATTTTGTAAAATCAAGATTGGAGGATATAGTTTCTGATAGAGATTTATCAAGATACATTCTTTAGTCAGTCAAGATATTCCTATCTAAATCTTTTTATGTAAAACAGTTTCCGGTCTTTGTGAAGTTAATTTTCATGGATGAAAAAAGTCGGGAGATGGAAACGAAGAACTTTGAAAATCAGATTGCCAGAGTTTTGGATACTTAAAAAAAATAGGAATAAGAATTTAGTAGATCAGATCTGATGAAAGACAATTATAAATTTATAAAAAATTTGAGGATTTCCGGAGGGTAATGTGAAAATCAAAATTATTGTTTCGATTCTTTTTAGTTTCAGCCTAATGATAGAATTGGAAGCAAAGTGTTTTCAGTTTAGTAATACAGATACTATCCGGGTTTGTGTTGATGGGAATAGTAAGCATCAAAGAAAAAAAGCTCAGGAAATCTGCAAAAAAAAATTTGGTAATCTATGCGGTAGGATTGTAGGGACATCAAACTATTGTACCAAAAATTCCAATACCCGATGCTTTGATCAAAAAGGAAAAGAAAAAGACAGAGTGGCTATAGAGTAAATTTATTATGAAATCTAAACTTAAAATAATCGGAAATAAATTATTGAAAGATGTAAATTCATTTTTCATACTCAGCTGGTTGATCTTTCTCTACATATCAATCACCTGGCTGGTTCTCGGAACTCTATCTTCCATACAATTTCAACAGAGGATCTACTCACTACCGGATCTGGGGGAAACAAAAAATTACTCTGTATACAAATTGCTTGAATTAACAGATAAAAATTACGCTAACAAACAACAGAGAGAAAAAATAGTCGAAAACTTTCTTCAAATATATTCACAAATTGATGACATTTTAAACAAGACCCTAATTGAACCCATAAAAGAAAGGGAAGTCAGATTTGAAAAAGTTAAAACTTCATCCGGTGATCTCCAAAAAGAATTATTAGGTTTGTCTAAAGAGTTAAATGAAATCGAATTGTTTTTAAAATCTTCAAAAACTGAGTTTAATGGTGATACGCAGGGTCTTTTAAGCAATTCTAATACGAACCCCCAGGAAAAAGATATTCAATCCAGAGAGCTTATCAATAAGGTTTCTATTCTTCTTAAGAAAATTCAGGATTATTCAGATTCCCTAAACAATGATTTCAATACGGAGAACACAAAATCTAAGACATACAAAAGCCTTGGGAATCTAAACACTGCAATTTTGGAATTCAATGCGTATGAATCTGAAATTTTCAATCGGGCAGATAAATTGAAAAAAGATTTGAATACAAGGTTGGAGGAAACCAATCAAATCTATACAGAATTTCAAAAGACTTCAGCTGAAATGGGAAATCTTTCTGATGAGGTCACCGACCTACTGGGGGAATTGACTTACCTCAGGGTTATGAAATTCAGTTTTCTGGCAATCATGCCATCTCAATTGCTAACATTGATTCTTACCCTTTGTATGGGTGCACTAGGAAGTATAATTTTCATTACAAGAGAGTTCTTTACAGGAAAACAAAAGAAAACAGTTAGCTGGTATTTGTTCAGACCCTTCTTGGGAATGGTGACAGCTATATCCATATTTGTATTAGTTAAGTCCGGCCAACTTGTGATTTCAGATTCCAAGCAGGGATTTTCTGCTGAAACTCTAAATCCATTTTTTATCTCGTTTCTAGCAATTATTTCCGGTCTCTTATCCGAAGAAGCTTATGAAAGAATTCATAGTGCGGGTCTTTCTTTCCTCCAATCTAAGAACCAAAAAAATGAAAGATGGGCACATCGACTCATTGAGTGGATGGAAAAACAAGGGAAAACTAATTTAGATATTTCAAATATATTAAGAATAGACATTGATAAGATTCAAAGATGGATGGAAGAGAAGGACATGGTACCTTTAAGAGAACAGGAATTGATCAGTGCCTTCCTGGGAGTGCCAATTCGGGATATCTTTACAGAAATTCCTCCCAGAACTCAGGAATCCCCGGCTAAAGAGTAGTCTCTATTACCGAATATCTTGGATCCTATTCTTACAAAATTTGCCCCGTGTATTATCGCAAGAGGGTAATCACCGGACATCCCCATCGAAAGATTGCCTTCAGGAAAGTACGTATCACGTATTGTTTTTAGATTCTTAAAAACGTTTTCTGTCTCAATCGGGTCTCCCGAGCTGGGTCCCATAGTCATGAGTCCGACAAAAATCAGAGTATCTGTCTGTAGATTCCTGATAGTACTTAGCTCTTCTATAAACTCTTTTTCGGTGACCCCATTCTTAGAATCTTCTGAGGTTAAATTCAATTGGATGAGAAACTTTAATTTGGACTCATGTTTCAGTGATTCCTTACTCAACTTTTCCAAAACAGAAACTGAGCCTACTCCATGAGTGTAGTCAAAATTTTTAAACAGCTTTTTCATCGTTCCGGATTGAACCGGACCAATGTGATGCAATTCTATAGGAAACCCCTCAGATCTAAGGATGGAAAACTTTTCTATCCCTTCCTGAATTCTATTCTCACCAAAGAGTACCTGTCCGGATTGACAGGCTACTCTTATTGTTTCGATGGGATAAGTTTTGGAAACTGCTATGAGTTTGGCAGGATAGATTTCTTTGTTTAAATCTGTAAGAATCTTATCGATAGGATTCATCTCTACTTTCTTCGTCGGCTAGGTTTTCTTTTTTTTGATTTTTTGGACTTTTTCTTAGAGAGAATCTTTTCGAGTCTTTTTACTCTGGATTCGATGGATTCATTTTTCTTCGGACGAATCCCCATTGCTTTTTCCAGTCGTGTCACTCTTTTGGCTAAGTAGGATGTGCGACTTCTGGAAGAACGATACATTTTCTTTCCACGCCTGGTCTTTTTGGTTCGATATTTTTTTCTTTTGGATTTGTATCTTTTCTTCTTTAGGGATTTTGAATTTTTGGTGATTTTGGGTTGAATGGGTAAGTTTTTAGTGAATTCAGAATTTTTTAAAGATTTTGTTTTTTCTTCAGTATAGGATTTCTTTTCTGAACTATCTTTGTCACCGGGTACATTTTCGTAGTATTCATTGAGAACAGGATCTATTTTTTTAGGACTATCTTTAGACTCTTTTTCTTCTTTCGTATTCTCATCGAGGAGTTCTTCTGATAACTTTTTTGTATCTTCATTTTTAGCTAGATCTGTAGATTCTGAAGATTCTTTCTTGGAATTGGGATCTGATGGAGAATTCTTGATAGAGTGCTTTTCGATCTTTTCATTCTTTTTTGTAAATTTCTGAACGAAATCATTTACCTTATCCCGATAAATAAAACCATACACTCCCATTGCAACCAGGAGAATAACTACAACAACTGTTAAAAATATACTGGATTTATCTCTTTCTTGTGCCATTATGATCCTACAGAATTCTTTTTATGAAACCTAATTTTTTATACAGTTATTATCGACTAATATTTTTCTTCCCGATCATTTTCCTGAGTTTTTTTTTACAATCTCTCTCAGCAGATGAGGATGAAACCATTCGATCTATCCAAAAATTATCCGATTTTTCCAAACAGGGCGATCGGTTTTCAGTCATCGAAATAGAAAGCTTTGATGGTTCGAGATCCTGGGA
Source organism: Leptospiraceae bacterium (assembly GCA_024233875.1). Classification (GTDB taxonomy): domain Bacteria; phylum Spirochaetota; class Leptospiria; order Leptospirales; family Leptospiraceae; genus JACKPB01. The sequence goes on along the minus strand of JACKPB010000005.1, from coordinate 79,687 downwards.
ATTTCATAAAAGTACATCGTATCTTCAAAATCATAGCTTCTCAGAAAATCTTCCGGACTCCAATCCCTTTCAAAAAGAGACTGAAGTTTTTAAAGAGGTTCTCAGCAAAGAAAATCCCAGATCCTTATTCATTCAAACCTATCTGGAAATTCCCGATCGGGAGAAGATTTGGATTCGTCCCACCGAACCAATCGTCCTGGGAAGAGGGATACCGGTTCGGGCATCTGTTTGGCTGAGGTCGGAATCCTATAGGGGCAATATTTTTTTAGTCTGGAAATCGTCCGATGGAAAATTGGTTCGGGTAAACGGTGGAGATTTAAACTTTTGGGGTTGGAAACGTTTGGATATTTCCCTACCTTTTCGGGAGAAATCAGGTCTAAATACTTATAGAAAAAAAAGATACGAATTCCTGGGCATTCAAATGCAATTTTCGAAACTTCAAAAAAAATCAACTTTTCTCTTTTACCTGGATCGAATCTTGGTACTCCTGGATAAGAAACCCAGAGACTATCCGGGAGTTGAAATTGATGATGGATGGACTCTTCAATGAAAGTACTGTTTTTATTATTTATGATTTTCCTATCACCGATCAGAGGTGAAAGTTTAAATATTTATTTCTCGTCCGGCATAGACGGAAATGTTCGATCCTGTACCTGTACTCTGGTTCCGCTTGCGGGTCTTTCTAGAAGACTGAGTTTTCTTGAAAAGAAAAAGGTTCTTCCTATGAAGGATATTCTTATCGAAGGTGGTGGATATTTGGGAAACAAACTACCTCAGGACAAATTCAATTCTCTCTTCGAATCTTTTTTAGCAATGAAGTATCATTTCCTCGGAATTCAAACACATGATCTAAAATACCTGGAATCCAAATCCTTTTCAAAATTTCTAATGCCTATAGTAACCGGAAATTTTGCATCAAAGAAGAAATCAAATGCTGTTAAGATGGCTGATGTAGTTCTGAGAGATGGAAGAAAAATTGCTTTTACTAATATTCTCGGAAAGAACGGAAATGGAATACCTGATGATTTATTGACAGATTTTGATTGGAAGTCACCTGCTGAGAGTATTACAAAGATTTCGGAAGACTCAAAATATGATTTTCTAATCTTGCATTTAGAAGGTAATGAAAAAGATCTTTTGAGCTTAAAGAAAATTATCAATCCGAGTAGGACTCTTGTTCTTTTTCATCCTGATACAAAAGTATCCTATCAAAAGAAAGCATTTCCGGGATTGGGGACGGTATACGCAATCGATGAATCTCTGGGCAATCGAATCTATCATTGGAATCTGGATACAGAAAAGTTGACCATTCAACCACAAAAAACTATAGATTTGGATGTTGATGACTTAAAAGATCATAAATTAATTGATGCGATTGCCGATAAATATGGAATTTAATTCAAAAGGAAAGTTTTTTCTTTTTTTGTGATACAAAATCATAAAGAATCATTTTATTCAATTCTTTCGGGTGTGGATAGAAGATCCTACCTTCTGAAATAGATGCAAATCTCTTTATAAAACTTTTTTCACCGAAGTAATTAAAATCCCATTCATTTGTCAAAAGAAAAGTATTGATGGTGATGTTTTCATCCTTGCATATCTTAACCTCATTGAGAGCTGCTTCAAAATCGGCAGGCGAAGGTGGATAGTTGATAAATAGATGATTTCCATCAAAATGAGCTGTGGGAGCACCATCAGTAATGAGTAGAATCTGTTTGTTTTTGATCTGAGCTGAACCCAGGATCTGTCTCGAGAGATTCAAACCTTTTTGTAAATTTGTAAAGTAAAGCGGAACTCTTTCTTCTATCTCTTTTTTGCTTAATTTTGAAAAATCATATTTTAGTCTGATATGAGGATCATAGATTGTTACCGGATAAGGATTCAATGTGGGAATGTCCCGGATAGGAAAGACTTTGGCAGTACTTCCGAAACCCACAATCGTAAGTTTGTCATCCTTATAATCATTTTGTATCAAAGCTTCCAGAGCCAGAGTTACTTTCTTGGCATTATAAAATCTCTGACCTCTGGACATGGAGCCTGACATATCGAGTAGGATAACTGTGGATGACCTAGAGTTTCCGCGTGAGTAAAAGACATCCATATCGATGAGGGAGGGATGGGGATCTTTCTTGCGAATCATACTATTTACAATTGAACCCGAATAGTCCAGGTGGGCAAGGTTGTCTCCGAATTCGAGAGGTTTGGTTTTGGAAAGAATGTTTTCTGAGTCTCCTGTTTCATTAGTGGGGTGATGGGAACTATCTGTTGGTTTGAGTAATGAGAAAACTTCTCCGAGAATTTTCTTGCCAATTTTTCTCAGGGAGGAAGGACTCAACTTTACATCGCCTTCTTCATCCACAGTTATTTTTCCATTGTTTTCCAGTAACTTTTTGATTTGCTCATATATTCTATCTCTCCGTTCGATAAATTCCTGGTAACTTTCTGCTCCCAAGACAGACGCTATGGATTTCAGATCAATGGAGGTTAGGTCACCATCGATCATTGCTTTACTTAGGGATTGAATGAGATCTTCGAGTTCTTCCAAACTTCGAATGACTAAAATTGTCTCTTTTCTGCTGATAATTTGAGATCCTGTAAACTTGTACTTTTTATCGGCTTCGGAGATTGTTGAATAGTCTATCAAATTTTCAAGGATTTGATCTATTTTAGGAATTAGGTTCGGTGGAAAATTTTCTTCCCATTTCATCCTGCGAAATTTGTCTGAATTTTTTTCTTTAAGAGATGCTTCTATTTTGGAAATTTGATCTGAACTTAAGTGCTTATCCGAAAGTTTTTTGATGATAGTTTGATTCTCTTTTTCGATTTTGGGAAGATGGGGTTGAACTTTTAGTTTGGAGAGAATTTCTTCTTTAATTGATTTTAGTTTATTGAGATATACACCCAGAAGATCATCCATTCCTGCATTTTTTAAAAATAGATTTGCGGGGATTCCTTTTTCTATTAAGTATTTGAGAGCTTCTTCTAGGGAAATATCATTTTGTAAGATGATCTCAGAAAGGATGGACATTAATTTTTCTTCCGAATTGGAAGATTCATCCCCGGGTTGAAATTCTGAATACTGATAGGTGATCAAAAAACTTTTTCCTTTCTTTTGATCCTGGCGGGATAGCAAACACCCTTATCCAAATCACAGTAGAAAATTCTTGAGTCTATCGATAGCTCTCCTTTTCCCTTGAGTTTGATATTCAAATCTTCGACGGATTTGAAGTATTCGGGTTTGTCAAGGTACAAAGGACCTTTGAGAGTGTCTTCAAAACTGATTACTTTTAGACCATCGTTTCCGCTCAGTTTGATTTTATTGGGGGCTGTTTTTTGGATTGCATACCCCTTGGGAACAGAAATTTTCAATTTGTAATTGGAATCGTTTACTTTGATTAGATCAAAACTGACAGGAGAATCATAACCAAATACGAAAAATGGGAAAAAAAAGAATAGAAGTAATAATCTTTTCATAATTCTTAGACTATATAGGGAAATGAATCCTGCAAGGAAAATAATTTTTTTTAAACCGGGAAAGGAAGAAGATTGAAAAAAGGATACATTTTAAATCTGGGAGCAGGTGAGAACCAGGTTCCATTTCTGGAAGCCTGTGATAAATTTGGATATCCTGTGATTTCAATTGACAAAAATGAATCATCACCCGGTTTTCATCTATCAAAGATTAAGGTAATTGAATCCATACATGAATATAGAAAGATTTACAATTCATTATTGAAGATTCTTCTGGATGCGCCTATCGTTGGAGTCGGCTGCAGATCCTATGGAAAAGCAGTGATCTCAGCTTCCTACCTCGCTGAAAAGTTCGAGGTTCCGGGAAATTCGAATTCCATAATTAAGAAGTTTTATAACAAAGCACTTTTGAAAAAATTTTTAAGTGAAAATGGGATCAGTATTCCCCCTCAGTTTTTACTAGAAGAAATCACATCCGCAAATCCCGGTTCAATAGAATTTCCTTTGATAGCTAAGCCGATCAATAGCGAAGCCAAAAAAGGCATAGAACTCATTCCGAATGAAAAAATTCTTTCTCAATTCATAAGAAGACAGAAATCGAAGTACTACTTTGAAGAATTTATTGACGGACCGGAATTCACAGTTTTGGGGTTTGTTCAGAACAATCAGTTTCAGCTTGTTTCAGTTACAGATAAGTACACTACATCTTACCCCCCGTTTTTAGAAATCGCTCATGTGATACCTACTTCTTACCCGGAATTCATAGGTGAGATCATTCTCTATTGTAAGAGGATTGCTCAGGTGACTGGTTTGGAAAATGGACCTATGGTAGCCGAGTTCAAAGCTAACAAATTGGGACAATTGTTTTTGATAGAGGTAATGCCCGAAATAGGTGGTGAATATCTGGCTGAAAAGCTTCTCAATTCCTATTCCGGATACAATTATTTTGAAGATTATCTTAAATTGATTCTGGGTGAAAAAATCCAGTTATTCGATAGGAATAAGAAAAGAAAATTCAAATCCGTAATACAATTCATTGTGCCCGAAGAAGGAAAAAATATTTTTAAAGGATTTCAAAATCGTGGAGACTATGAAAGATCCATCAAGATATATTTTGATAAGATACTAAAAAAAGAAAATGAATATGTCGATCCTTCTTTTGGAAACTCGTCCCGTGTAAGAGTTGTGGGATACACAATCAAAAATGAATTCTGGGATAAAAATAAATTACCGGCTCTACCCTGGGAGGGAATATTTGAAAAGCAGTCATAGCATTTGGAATGAGCACTATACCCGATTGAAATCCCGCTTAAGCTATCCGGATGAAAATCTGGTCAGAATCCTATCGAGGGTAGGTCTGGCTGAGGGGAGCAATGCCCTCGACTTCGGATCCGGCTCCGGTCGTCATAGTTTCTTATTGAAAAATCAAGGATTCAGAGTAACCGCTCTCGATAGTGCTGAAAACTCTTTGGAAATGGTGAAGGAACTGGTTCCCGAAGCCAGAACTATTCTTTCTTCAGCTCCTCCTTATCCCTTTTCCAATAAAGAATTTGATCTAATTGTGAGTTGGGGTGCACTTCATTACAATTCACAGGATGTCATTCAGTCGATTGTATCGGAATACAAAAGAATACTTAAGGACAACGGAGTTCTGGCGGGGACAATTCGGGCAGATCGTGATACACATCTTTCGGTGTACAATGGTAAATCATCACTCGGAGATATTTCCGGTGCCGATGTGAACTTATTTTCTGAGGCACAGGTTCGAAATCTCTTCATTGAATTTTCCTCTGTTGAACTGGGATATATGGAACGGACGCCGATCGGAAAGCTGGAAGAAAGGATCTGTCATTGGATATTTCTGGTAAAAAAATAGACGAAGTTTGTCCGGTTTGTAATACATCCGATCATTGGTCGTTTCAATATCATTCGGAATTCAATCAATTTCATTTACCGATTTATAGATGTGAACAGTGCGGTCTACAAACTCAATTCCCCAAACCCAATACCAACGAAATGTATGACGAGAATTACTATTCCGGCAAATCGGACTACTCCTATATTGATGAGAGAAAACTGGAAAAGTATCACAATTATGTTTGGGATGCCAGGATTCGAAATATTCAAAAATTTGTTCCCGGAGGAAATTTCCTGGATGTAGGTTCTTCCTTTGGGGGATTTCTTAGCAGAGCCAGGAAATTTGGATTTCAACCCTATGGAGTGGAAGTCTCTGAATATTCTTCCAATCATTCCAGATCAAATGGGATAGAGACATTTACCGGGAACTATCTCGACAATCCTTTTCCTACTCACTTCTTTGATGTCATTACTCTCATAGAAGTGATCGAGCACATGGAAAATCCCCGGGAAGTCTTTCGTAAATTTTCCGATCAGATGAAGTCGGGAGGAATGCTCTTACTTCAGACAGCTAATTTTGAAGGGAAGCAGGCTTTGGAAGAAGGGAAAAAGTATCACTACTACTTACCCGGGCATATTTATTATTATTCTCTTTCTAATTTGAAAAAGATTTTAAAAGAATTTGGTTTTTCCAGAACTAAAGATTACCTGGGTGTAGACTTCCCCCTGAGTGCTAAACTTTTGAAGTCCAGAGGAAATTTTCAAACCCTTTGGGACTATCGCAGATGGTTGACAATTATTTCTTATCATATGAAGAGTAAGATTCTACCCGGAAGTACATCGAGTATGGTAGTTTATGCTTTCAAGGATTGATTAGAATTTTATAGATCGTTTGTTCTGGAAGACCCGGAATCCCGGACAAAATAGCTCAATTTTTTAAGAAAGAAATTTTGCGTTTTCTAAACTGAACCGAAAATATAGAAAGTAATTATTATATATTTAATTTCCGGATGAACAACCGGAAGACTCACTCTATGGATTTGCCCGAATGGAAAATAATGTACCCAATTTACTCTCTCTGGAAAACAAAACCGGATTTCGTTTAAAACTCATACTTTTGATTAGAGTTTTGATCTCTTCTTTTAAGGGATTTCTAAGAGATGATTGTCTGATGAAAGCATCCGGAATTTCTTATACTGCTATTATCTCCATGGTTCCCATGCTAACGGTTGCTCTTGCCCTTCTGACGATAACTTCCGGATTCAATGAAAAACAGGATGAGATTTTTGAACAGATCACTACCTTCTTACAGAAAAATGAAATAAAAATCGATATTTCACCTTATCTCGACACCCTCAAAGATTTGGTGAGTTCGGCTACTCAAATCGGGGCTGTGGGATTTGTAGTTTTGATTTTTTCCGCAACTGCGATTTTGCGAAGTTTTGAGGCCGCTTTCAATCAAATCTGGAACATTGGATCTCCAAGACCTTTCCTGGATAAAATCATATTTTACTTTTTTATTCTTTCTGTGGGGCCTCTGCTTTCCGTCATCATCTTGGGTTTTGCCTTAAAGTTGACTGACAAACTCAGACCCTCCCATCTCTATTCAGTAAGAAGAGATAGCGCAAATTTCATCTGGATAGCCGGTGAAAGAGGAACTCTAATCAAGATAGATGAGTCAGGCAAAAAATTAGCCAAACTTTCTGATTTAGATATCGACTATGAAAATGTCGATTGTATCGATACAGAAAAAAAAGAAAAAGTAAAAACCTGTGATCTACCCAATCTAAAAAAAGAGACCTTTATCAAGATTCGCAATAAAAATAAAAATTTGTATGTCCTCACTCAAAATGGAGTGCTTATGAATTCTTATGATGGTGGTCCCTGGAAACTTACATACTTCTCGGGTGTGGTGGCTAGAGATTTCTCTATTTTTGGCGACAATACTGCAATCTTAGTTAGGGACAATGGGGATGTCTTTTCTTATTCCTCTACAAATGGAATTCGTAATTATAATAATTTTATCGTAGATGATAGAAAAGTAAATGTTACCGGTGCTAAATCAGGAACGGGAAATTTAGGATATCTACTGGATGATATGGGAAATCTCTGGACTACCCGGGATTCCGGAATGACTTTTACCCAAAATCAAATTTCAACCTTAAGATTGGAAGATCTAACTGTAGTCGATGAAACAATCATGGTAGTCGTAGGAGAAAAAGGTTCCATCTTTAAATCTACCGACTCAGGAAAGACATGGCAGGATATCTCTTATGAAAATGTTACCCTATCCAAAATATGGAGTGTGAATGACAATGGAAATATAGTACTACTTGTCCTGAATAGCTTTGATAGAATACTTTTTTCGAATGATTTGGGAGAAAACTGGTACTCTTCCCATGATCCTGAAAATGGAGCTCTTTTGAGTTTGATACCCATCAATCCCCGCTTCGGATTCAAGACCCTTCACCCTGAGGATGATGAAAGCTATGATGGGATAGAACAGGTAGCCTCTTCTACAACAGCGGATCTTTTGGCTGTAGGTGAATTCAGTAAGATCTCACTGGGGGATCTGGGTGCTCAAAAGATCACATGGAATTCTCTTTCGGGAGGAGAGTCTTTCTTCTCTCTATACAATTTTCTCCGTCTCACTCTAATTCTGGTAGGTATCTGGTCGTTCTTTGTTATGCTTTATACGATGATACCTAATGTTAAAGTAAGGGTCAAATCTGCAATGATTGGATCGCTTCTGACAAGTATCATTTTTCTTTTATTTATCTATGGATTTGGAATCTACTTAAAGTCATTCTCAGGATCAACTGTTGTGATCTATAGAGCTCTCGCCGCAGTTCCTCTATTTCTCCTGTCAATCTACAGTATTTGCTTGATCATTCTCTTCGGAGCAGAGATCACCGCAACCCTACATCTGAAAGAGAGATATTTGGATTGGGATTTTTATAGTGATTCCGAATCCAAATCAAACAATCTATTCATTCAAGCTTTGAAATTAGTTTCATTGATCTATAAATATCAAATAGATGAAAAAACATTGCCTTCTGAAGAGCGTATAAAAAATATTTTGAATATAGACGAACACAATTACAAGTTAATAAAGAAAAAACTTTTGAGTTCTTCCCGAATTTTTTTGACTGAGGATGGAAGAATTGCTCCCGGTTCAAATATTACAGACTTCAATTTGAAGGAAATGTATCATATCTTTAACGGTAAAATGCTTATTGAAGAAGATGAAGCGGGATCAAGTTTTCTCGATCTAAATATCAATAAGCAGTTGAAGGATCTTCAAAATGAAATAAATACGAGCTTAGAAAAATTAAAAATACAGGATTTGATTAAGGAATGAGCGCTTTAAATTATGATTATGATTTCGTGATCATCGGATCTGGCTTTGGTGGAAGTGTTTCTGCTTTTCGATTGTCCCAAAAAGGTTACAGCGTAGCAGTTATTGAATCAGGAAAACGTTGGGATTCTGAGTCTTTTCCAAAAACAAATTTTGATGTTAGAAAATTTGCCTGGTTTCCTAAACTATTTTGCTATGGTATCCAAAGAATTGATCTCTTAAATGATGTTATGATTTTGAGTGGGGCCGGAGTGGGTGGGGGCAGTCTGGTCTATGCCAACACTTTATATGTCCCTCCGGAAAACTTTTTTCAGAGAGCTATCATTCAAGAAATGGGTGGGAAGGACTCGTTATTGAAGTATTATAATATCGCCTCACGTATGCTCGGAGTGATAGAAAATCCCAAAACCTGGGAAGTCGATGATTTAATGAAAGAAACAGCCAGAGAATTTGGTATGGAGGATACATTCAAAAAAGTTCCAGTGGGTATCAATTTTTCAGGCAAGGATAGTTTTGATCCATATTTCGGCGGTGAAGGTCCTCAAAGGAACAGCTGTAATTTTTGCGGGGGCTGTATGGTCGGTTGTCGGTTCAATGCTAAAAATACACTAGATAAGAATTATCTCTACTTTGCCGAAAAGAACGGTGTTGTGATTCTACCCGAGACAAAAGCAACCAAATTGGTACCTCTCGGAGACAATGGTTCCTCAGGGTACCGGATTGAAACGAAATCTACAACCGGATTCATGGGGAATCCCAAGAAAAATTTAACTGCAAAATCTGTTGTTCTTTCAGCAGGTGTTCTGGGGACAATGGAGCTCTTACTAAAAATGAAAGAAAGCGGATTGATGCCCAATCTTTCCAATGCTCTCGGGGATACAGTTCGAACCAATAGCGAATCTATTGTGGGTGTAAGCTCATTGGATAAAAACAAAGATTATTCAAAAGGAATAGCAATCACATCGAGTGTCTATCCGGATGAAAACACACATATCGAACCTGTACGTTACAATGCTGGTTCCGATTTCATGTCTCTATTGGCTGCAGGAAATCTTGTAGATGGAGGAGGAAAAATTCCCCGTCAGATCAGGTATCTTTTCAGTTTATTCAGGCATCCTATCAGGAGTTTGCAATTCTCTTTGCCATTCGGATTTGCCAAACGGTCTATAATTCTTCTGGTTATGCAATCCGTTGACAATAGCATAAAAATTGTAAGACGGAGAAGATGGTTCTGGCCCTTCAAAAAACTTTTGGGTTCTGTTCAGGAGACGGGAACGAAAATTCCTTCCTTCATTCCTATCGCAAATGAATTCGCAAGAAAGCTTGCAGAAAAGATCAATGGAGTCGGAAGAAGCAGTATGAATGAAGTTCTTATGGATGTACCCACTACCGCACACATCCTGGGTGGCTGCACAATAGGATCCAGTCCCGAAACAGGTGTGATTGATACCGAAAACAGGGTATTTGGATATCAAAATTTGAGAGTTTGCGATGGTTCCATGATACCGGTCAATCTGGGAGTCAATCCCAGTTTGACAATCACAGCTCTTTCTGAGAGAGCAATGTCTTTCATCCCTCCCAAAAACGAAACTCAAGTAAGAGTGATGAATTTTGAAAAAAATTGGGGTATTGAATCTATTTTGACTGGCAACGATAAGAAAATCTCTGAACCCAAGGTTGAGCTCAATGAAAAAGAAGCCCCGGTTCAAAAATCCAAAAAAAAATCACAGTCTAAAAAGAAAGCTCCTGTAAAGAAAAAATCGATCTTGAAAAAGAAAAAATAAGATATGGAGAGGATTTTGATGAAGAGTAAGTTTGGAATTTTTATCATTTTTGCCATTTTGACCTGGAATATCTCTCTATCAGCCAAGTGCTTGGGGGGAAATTGTGAAAATGGATACGGAACAGCAGAATTCCCCCGCGGAGATATCTATACCGGTGAATGGAAAGATGGTATGGCCAGCGGACGAGGTGTATTGAAATACAAAAATGGAAATGAATACACCGGTGAATGGAAAAACGGAAAGGCGAATGGGAGAGGGGTTTTGATCTTTCAGGATGGAACCCGTTATGTTGGAGAATGGAAGGATAGTGTTGCTCATGGAAATGGAACCATGTATGACGATAAAGGAAAAATGCTCTTTACAGCAGTTTGGAATAATGGGAAAGTAGTGGAGGAAAGTCCTTTCAATCAAATAGACAGTAGGTAAAGTGAATATTGAATCTTAAAAACATACTAACATCCAGTTTCCTTCTTTTTTCTCTCCTCGTCCTTAACCTGAGTGCAGATGAATGTATTTCCGGTAATTGTACGAATGGTAGAGGAACGTATAGTTTTTCCAATGGGGATCGTTATGAAGGAGACTTTGTAAACGGCTTGCCGGACGGAAAAGGAATCTATCTCTCTGCAGATGGAACCAGATACGAGGGGGATATGAAGGCAGGTCTCTCCCATGGAACGGGCAGGATGGATTTTACAAATGGAGCTATCTATATCGGAAAGTATAGAAAAAACCTACCTTACGGCTCGGGTAGATTCTATCTGGCTAATGGTGAGGCATATGCAGGAAAATTCAAAAATGGTAAATTTCACGGTCGGGGTATCTATATTTTTTCGGATGGTTCACGATACGAAGGTACCTTCAAAGAAGATGCTATGCATGGTCGTGGGATAATGATTTCCCCTAATGGAGAGTTGTTCTTAGGTACATGGTACAATGGACAAAAACATGGGAAGGGAATTGTCTACAAGAAAGCTTATTCCGGAAAGTGGGTCAATGGATCCAAGAAATAATTTAGAATAATTCTAAAATACTGGACATTCTCAGGAATGTCAACAGAGTGACCTTAAAACAGGGGGCAGATAAATGGAAGATACTTTGAAACTAAGTGATTATTATCAGGCTGATTCATTTCCGAAAGGTTTAAGCAAAAAAGTAGTAGAGTCAATCTCACATATTAAAAATGAGCCGGGATGGATGACTGAGTTTCGATTGAAGGCTTTTGAAATCTATCTTCAGAAAGAAATGCCAACCTGGGGTTTCTTCCCAGAATTTTCAGTAGATATTGAAAATTATGTTCACTACGTAGGTTCCAATCAAAAAAAGAAAAAATCATGGGATGAAGTCGATCCGGAAGTACTCAGAAGTTTTGAAAAATTGGGGATTCCGGAACATGAGCGTAAGTACCTGGCCGGAATAGAGGCTATGAATGATTCTGAAACCGTTTATGCGAATGTCAAAAAAGAACTCAATGATCTGGGAATTATTTTCTGTGATATCGACACGGCTATTAGAGAGTATCCCGATTTGGTAAGAAAATACCTCGGAACTGTAGTGACAATAGGTGATAATAAATTTTCAGCCTTGAACAGTTGTGTATTCAGTGGAGGCTCATTTGCATATTGCCCCAAAGGAGTAAAAACTCCCATGCCTCTTCAGGCATATTTCAAAGTTACAGCAGAATCTTCTGGACAATATGAAAGGACTCTTTTGATAGCAGATGAGGGTGCAGAAATTGAGTACAGTGAAGGATGCAGTTCCGTTCAGGACAAAGGAACAAATTTTCACACTGCAGTTGTCGAATTGATCGCACTTCGTGGGGCAAAAATCAATTACACCACAATTCAAAACTGGAAGAAAAATATGTACAACTGGACTGTCAAAAGGGGAGTCTGCTATGAAGAAGCACACATTACCTGGACAGATTGCAATATCGGAGCCAATACAATCAAATATCCCGGTATTGTTCTGAAAGGAGATCATTCCACAGGTTCGGTACTTTCTCTTGCTTTTGCCGGGAATTCACAGATTCAGGATACCGGAGCACGAATCATTCATGTGGGAAAAAATACCCGATCCAATGTTCTGGCTAAGGGAATCTCTCTCGATGGTGGTGTGAATTCATACAGGGGTCTTGTCAAATTTGAACCCTCATCCAAGGACAGTTTCAGTCATGTAAAATGTGATGGTTTGATCATGGACGATCATTCTTCCTCTCATGCCTATCCCTATAATGATATCTCCGGAGAGCATGGTGCTCTGAACTATGAAGCTACTGTATCTAAAATTGATGAAGACCAACTCTTTTATCTTCAAACCAGGGGAGTATCAGAAGATGATGCAAAACTTCTGATTGTCAATGGATTTTGTGAAAGCATTGTGAAAGAATTGAATGTTGAGTACTCTGTTGAAATGTCCCGATTGATTCGGATGATTCTCGAAGATGGAAAAGTAATTTCGGAATCTCCTATTCAGGAAAGAAAAGCATTCGCCTAGATCATTATGAATCATAGAGTCATCTCTGCAAGTTTTGTAGGAATTTGGGAAAGCCCACTTCAGGGTTTACCTGAATTGGATCGTAGGTTTTGTCTCGATTTCTTCGGTGATCCTTACTATACGAATACAATGGTGACTCCGGAGGGATTTGTAATCTCGAAAATTGTTCCGGAACCTCCGGTTCCAAATGTACTCATCAATCCCAACCGAATTCAAATCACAACAACTGACGTTGATTCTGTAGTGGAAAAATCTCTGGAGATTCTTGAGAAATTGTCTCATATTTTACCAAATTTTCATTTTCCATTTTCATCAATCGGTATAAATTCAGAACAGGAGTGGATTAACCTACCTTTCAGCTGTGAAGAATGGATGTATCGAAAGTTCTTTGCAAAAGAAATGGATCCGATTGAGGATTTTGAAATGGTCAGGCCGTATCACATTCGTTTGGAAATAAAAAAGAAAAATTCTCTACGTTTCAATCTATTTATGGAGCCCAGATCCAATTCTAAAAATGCTATATTTATAGGTTTAAATGATGATAAGTTCTGGTCAGAAAAAAGCATTCCGGATTATATTTCTCTCAAAGATATGTATTTGAGGTCTATTCATGAAAGTAAAGATTTTATGAATAGATTACTGGAAGCATAATCAAAGTCAAAAAATTTCCTACCACAGATTGAAATTTGTGATAGGAAATTATAAATTTTGAAAATTAAATGGAGTCTATGATCGAGTTCAGTGTAGGACTCGGTCTCATAACTGAGGTTACCTTCGGTAAATCAGGTCGATAGTATCCACCTATGTCTGCTGGCTTACCCTGAACTGAAAGCAATTCTTCATTGATTTTAGCTTCATTTTCTTTCAACTTCTTAACTATCTCTCCAAACTTGTTTTTGAGATCTGCATCATCGGATTGTTCGGAAAGTGCTTCTGCCCAGTAGAGAGCCAGGTAAAAATGGCTTCCCCTATTATCGATCTGACCCACTTTTCTTGCCGGAGATTTGTTATTGTCCAGAAGTTTTCCTGTAGCTTTGTCCAGAGCTGTTGCCAGGACATTGGCTCTTGGATTTTTAGTCGAAATCGCAATGTGTTCGAGGGAGGGAACAAGAGCAAGGAATTCACCGAGGGAATCCCATCGTAAATAGTTTTCTGAGACCAGTTGTTGAACATGCTTGGGAGCAGAACCACCCGCACCTGTTTCAAACAAACCACCACCATTCATAAGAGGAACAATGGATAGCATTTTCGCAGAGGTTCCGAGTTCAATGATCGGATAAAGATCTGTATTGTAATCTCTCAAAACGTTACCTGTTACGGAGATTGTATTCAATCCTTCTCTCATTCTTTCAATAGAAAGTTTGGCGGCAGAGTAAACATCCAGGATACGAATGTCCAATCCATTTGTGTCATGATCTTTCAGATAGAGTTCTACTTTTTTCTTTAGTTCTCTAGTATGAGCTCTTTCTTCATCCAACCAGAAAACTGCCGGCCAACCTGTAGCACGGGCACGATTGATAGCAAGCTTTACCCAGTCGCGAATGGCTTCATCCTTGACCATAACCATTCTCCAGATATCCCCTTCTTCCACATCGTCTTCATGGATGATATTTCCTGAGGAATCTACAACTCTCATTTTTCCATCGGCGGGAACTTCAAAGGTTGTCCCATGGGATCCATATTCTTCGGCTTTTTTGGCCATCAGTCCCACATTGGGAACTGTTCCAATTTTTGTTGGGTCCAGAGCTCCATTTTGAATGCAGTTTTCAATCGTTGCGTGGTATAGGGGGGCATAAGAACTATCCGGAATGGTGAATTTTGCATCATGTTCTTTTCCATCAGGTCCCCACATCTTTCCACCCGCACGAATCGCGGCAGGCATGGATGCATCGATGATGATATCACTGGGAACATGAAGATTTGTGATACCCTTATCTGAATCCACCATAGCCAGAGGAGGTTGCTCTTTGTAAATTTCAGCAATATCTGCTTCGATTGCAGCCTTTTTCTCTGCGGGCAATTGATTCAATTTTGAATACAGGTCACCGATACCACTGTTGAAATTCACTTTCAATTCGGCAATTTCTTTGGCATATTTCTCTATTATTGGTTTATAAAATACCTTAACACAATGACCGAAAATTATGGGATCAGAAACTTTCATCATAGTTGCTTTCATGTGGAGGGAAAATAGGACACCGCGTTTTTTAGCGTCTGCTATCTCTGCTTCGAGAAATTTTACCAGGGCTTTTTTGCTCATAAAAGTAGAATCAACAATCTCTCCAGCTGAAAGGGAAATGTTTTCTTTTAGAACTTTGGAAGAGCCATCTTTGGATACAAACTCGATTTTGGCTTTTGTATCACCGGGTATGGTAACCGCTTTCTCATTATGAAAAAAATCTCCTGATGTCATAGTCGAAACATGGGATTTGGAATCTTTTTTCCATTCACCCATTTTGTGGGGGAATTTTTTAGCATAATTTTTAACTGATTCAGGGGCCCTTCTATCAGAATTACCTTCTCTGAGGACAGGATTCACAGCACTTCCGAGAACTTTGGCATATCTTTCTTTGATTTTTTTCTCATCTTCATTTGTCGGATTTTCCGGATAGTCCGGAATCTTATAGCCTTTCTCCTGAAGTTCTTTAATGGCTGCCCTCAACTGAGGAATGGAAGCGCTGATATTGGGTAGTTTGATAATATTAGCTTCCGGTTTCAGAGTCAGTTCTCCGAGAGCGGTTAGTTCATCCGGAATTTTTTGGTCTTCAGTAAGGTTTTCCGGAAAATTAGCCAAAATTCTACCGGAAAGAGATATATCCCGGGTTTCAACAACCACACCGGCTGATTTTGTGAAAGCATTGACGATCGGGAGCAGTGAATAAGTGGCGAGAGCCGGAGCCTCATCTATAGCAGTCCAGATAATCTTGGGGTTTTGGTTTGTCATGAACTCTTCCTCCAATAGTAAATCTAAGGATTTAAAATTGTTAATTCTGTATTTTTATAAGTAATTGCTACTCTACCTATGATTTTTTGATTATGGGGCAGAAGGCAACATTTTTTTGGGAACTTAAACTATGAGAAATTTTTTCCAAAAAAGTACGATTGCAGGACTCTCAGCTGAAAGATTAATTTTTATAAAATTACTATAAATACTTGCATTCTTGAATTCTGTCTCTATGTTGATACCCGATGAATCTGCTAGAAAATGTTTTTGTTAATTATCCGTTTATCTCTACCTTAGAAAATACAATTCTGTTTTTTCTCACCAGCATCTTTGTATTTAAAATTCAAAACCGTTCCCTTGCTTCAACATTTCTCATGGTTGGTTTTGCGTTTGGAGCGATAGCAGGTTTGGGGTATGTATTTACCCACGGAATTTATGGTAATTCTTCAATTTTTCGAATCATTACCCTCAGTGGGATTCTATTCAATTTTGCCCTGTATCCACAATTCATTTTACACTTTCCGAAATTGGACAACCCGAAGTTTTCCAAATATTTAATGATAACTCATTTCTCTATCAATATTATTTTAATCATCTATCTAATAAGTATTACGATGTCGAGAAGATATTTTTTTAAAATTGATGGAGAGTACTTCGAATATGATTTTCCTGATTACCTGAAGGTATACGGATTGGTTACACTCATTTACATTCTGACTTCTGTATTCTCTGCTCTATGGCGTGTGTTTACCCTGAAGGGAAGGGATAAATACTATATGTTCATTTTGCTTATCGGGCTAATCATTGCACTTCTTGTTCCGGGAATTTTCAATGTTTTGAATAAACTCGGTCATGTTGATAGGGGAACATATCTAGTAGTACTCAGTCTTTTTACACTAACCGGAAATTTCATTATCCTTGTAGCATTTATCAACAGAACCATGGATAAAACAACCTTTATGGTAAAAATTCTCGGAGTTAGCTTTTTGGTATTCATGGTTATCTATAACTTTTTTTCTTACTATGCGATTGGAAATCGGGATGAAGTTTACCTGCAGATGAAAATCAAAGATCTCCCCAATTCCATAGCATATCCGGAAGAGGTCCCGGATCTTTCGTACCGTAAGGTGTATGATCCCATATCAGAAAGTCTTATTATGGATTACAATCCATCCGGGTTGCAATTTGATACCTATGAGGATGTTGACATACATAAGGTCTATTACAAAAGCTTTGTGCTTCAAACCCTAACTTCAGGAAAAAATCCCGGAGAAGTGGACATTCTTTACTTTCATTCTGACCTGAATCAAGCTACCAAAGAATTCCTGATACCCTATCACAAAGCTTTTTTAAGTAAGTATACCGGGGATAGAAATGAAATTAGTATAGAAGAAAAATTCAAGGAAATTGAAGTCTTACTTTTAAAGAAATACAATACTGTAGTTGAGTTACCGGAAAAACAATTTTCGGAAAGAGTCAGAAAACTTTTCAATGATGAAACTGAAGAATTGAAACCTTTTCAAACTGCGATATTTAGTTACCTTGAAGACCATCCTGATCTGAGTGATTTTGAATTGAAAAAAGCTGTACTACACTTCCTGAAACCTATACCGGGTAAGACCGAACGAATATTCCGTGAATCATCTTCAGATCAATCCCATCATTTTAGTTTGATATACTACAATCCTCATGATCAAAAGTACTATGAGATGGGATTCAAGTATCTGGAATACCGAAAGTTTATTCATGAAGAAGCCAGAATTTTTCTATATTTATTATTTTTTGCATTAGTTTTGATTTTTATGGGAACTCCGATTTTTCTATCCAGGGCTTTAATCATGCCGCTTAACGAATTATTGGATGGATTGAGAAAAGTTAGAAAAGGTAAACTGGATACAGAAATAAAAGTTTATGTTCAGGACGAAATCGGGTTTCTCAGTACATCTTTCAACTCAATGGTTAAATCCATTCATGAAGGAAAAATGAAACTGGAAGAATATTCAAATCATCTAGAAGAAAAAGTTGAGGAAAGAACAAAAGAATTAACAAAATCTCTTGATGAAATCAATAAACTTAAGGTTCAGCAGGATGGGGACTATTTTTTAACCTCCCTCCTGTTGAAACCTTTTAGCTCTACATCCATTCAGGGAGAAAAAATTCTTATTGATTCTCATGTAAAACAAAAGAAAGAATTTTCTTTCCGTGGAAAAAACTATGAAATCGGTGGGGATCTCTGTGTTGCTTATGAGATATTTTTACGTGGCAAAAAATATCTTGTTTTCCTGAATGCGGATGCAATGGGCAAATCCATTCAGGGAGCCGGGGGGATTTTAGTTCTCGGATCTGTTTTTCAATCCATTGTTCAGCGCACTCAATCCTATCCCTATCTTTCTGAAATGTCACCTGAGAAATGGTTGAAATCAGCGTTCAAGGAGATGAACAAAATCTTTGAGAGTTTTGATGGTTCTATGTTGATTTCTTTAATCATAGGATTGATAGATGAGTCTACAGGATTTCTTTATTATCTGAATGCCGAACATCCTTGGATAGTTCTCTACAGAGATGGGATAGCTGATTTTATAGAAAATGAGATGTACTTTCGAAAATTGGGATCTCCGGGTTTGAACAATGAACTCTTTATCTCTACCTTCCAAATGAAAGAGGGAGATTTTATCATCATGGGATCGGATGGAAAAGATGATCTTGTTCTCGAGAGGTCAGAAGAATCCAGGGTGATCAATGAAGATGAAACTCTCTTTTTGAAAAGAGTAGAAGAGGCAGGGGGGGATCTAAAAAAAATATATTCAAATATAAATGAAAATTTTGAACTCATGGATGACTTTTCAATTTTAACGATCCGATATCCCATAAATGAAAAGGTTATTGATGAGCATTCAAGCATCCAGGAAAAAGCAAAAAAATTGGAAAAATCAGAAAATCCAAATCTGGCAATCAAAGAATTGAAAAATCTACTTACCAATTATCCAAATCTTCCGGAAATCACTTCTGCTTTAGTAAAATTGTATCTCAGAATCAAAGATTTTGCTAATGCGGCTGAAATGTGCAGAATCTATTTATCAAAGAATGATACAGATAGTTCTATGATGCTAAAAGCTTCCTATATAATGAAAAAAAATCATGAATTGGATGATGCTATTGATCTGGCAGAAAGAATTCGGTTGAGAGAACCCTATAATGTACGCAACCTAGTTCATCTGGCAGATATGTTTGCTTATAAGAATAATTATCATAGGGCCAGAAAAATGCTTCAAAAGATATTTCGTCTGGAACCTGAAAATCAATCAGCGCATAAAATTGTTAAAATGATTGAAGCAAACGATCCGGACTTTTCGATTTGAGATCACATGATTACAATTCCCCACCCCGGCTTAGATTTGTACTACAGGGTAGGGGAAGTGAATCAGGATAGATTTTATTTCTTTTCCAAAACTGATCTAGTCTCTCTGGCGATCTGCAATTCTTCGTTTGTAGGTATTACTAGAACTGCAACAGGAGATTCGATCTTGTGGATACTTCTTTCTTTCCTACTCTCTGTTTTGTTCAAATTCTCATCGATTTCTATTCCGAGAACCTTCATCTCCTTGCATACTTCTTCTCGTATATCAATACTGTTTTCTCCTATCCCGCCTGTGAAAACAATAGCATCCAGTTTTCCCAGAGCGGCAGTATAGGCGCCAATGTATTTTTTTATACGATAGGCGTAGATTAAAAAAGCCAGCTCTGCTTTTCTGTCACCTTTCTTCTTTCTTTCAAGAAGATCCCGCATATCATTCGTTCCGGAAAGACCTTTCAATCCCGACTGTTTGTTCAGAATCGCCTCAATTTCATTTAAGGGTTTTTTCAACTGTCTTTCTAAGTAGAAGATTATACCCGGATCAATGTCGCCGCTTCTTGTCCCCATCACGATTCCTTCGAGAGGTGTCATACCCATACTGGTGTCTATACTTTTTCCATTTTTGATAGCAGCTATGGACGAGCCATTTCCCAGATGAATCGTTATGAGACAGAGAGACTGTATTGGTTTTTCCAAAAATTCTGCAGCATGTTGAGCTACATATCTATGAGAAGTTCCGTGAAAGCCATACCTACGAACTCCATGTTTTTCATAGAGTTGATTGTCGATGGCATAATGAAAAGCTTCCGGAGGAATGGTTTGATGAAAAGCTGTATCAAATACGGCTACCTGAGGGATTTCACCGAAGAAGGATTTGCATGCGACGATTCCCGTTAGATTTGCCGGATTGTGGAGTGGGGCAAGAGGTTCATGTTCATAGATGGCATGACTCACTTCTTCTGTAATCAGGGTAGGTTCTTTGAATTTTTCTCCACCATGAACAACCCTATGACCGATTGCGGTGATCTCAGATTTGTCTTTGATCACTCCATCTTCAGGGTCACAGAGTAGTTCGATCATAAACTTAATAGCGGCAGTGTGATCTCTGACTTCATTTTCTTTAGAGATTTTCTTTTCTCCCGCTTTGTGATTGATATTTCCTTTGCTTTCTCCTATCCTTTCGATGAGACCCGATGCGAGAACAATAGATTTATCCATAAAAAACAATTGGTACTTAAGAGATGAACTTCCAGAATTGATCACTAAAATTTTCATTAAACCCCCTTTTCAGCCTGAGCCTGAATAGCAGTGATCGCAACAGTATTCACAATGTCAGCTACCAGACAACCCCGGCTGAGATCATTGACGGGTTTGTTCAGCCCCTGTAGTACGGGACCTATGGCTATGGCATGTGCTGATCTCTGTACTGCTTTGTAGGTATTGTTTCCGGTATTGAGGTCCGGGAATATGAACACAGTAGCCTGACCTGCTACTTTACTATCCGGCATTTTTGTTTTTGCTACAGACATGTCTACTGCTGCATCGTATTGCATCGGACCTTCAAGACTCAAATCCGGACGTTTTTCCTGAGCTATTTTAGTTGCAAGTCTAACCTTTTCCACTTCTTCACCCGATCCGGAAGAACCGGTTGAGTAAGATAACATAGCTACCCGCGGTTCGATTCCAAATGCTTTCGCTGTATCTGCTGATGCGATTGCAATCTCTGAAAGTTGCTCTGCTGTGGGATTTGGGTTGACCGCACAATCACCGTAGACTATTGTTCGGTCTTCGAGACACATGAAGAATACACTGGAAACAATGGATGAACCCGGTTTCGTTTTTACAATCTGAAAAGCAGGTCGTATCGTTTGGGCTGTAGTGTGAATCGAACCGGACACCATACCATCCGCATGTCCTTTAAAAATCATCATGGTACCGAAATGATTCACATCCGCCATTGTATCACGTACATTTTCAATTGTTGCACCCTTAGATTTTCTCAATTCAAAGTAGGTATCTACATAGGAATCGAAATACTCGGAATTTATCGGATCAAGGATGTTTGCAGTATCCAATTTCAAACCCAGGGTTTGGATTTTTTTTAAGATTCTTTCTCTGTTTCCTAAAAGAGTGATGTTTACGATTTCTCTTCTCAAAAGAATTTCTGCAGCTCGGAGAATTCTTTCTTCTTCTCCTTCCGGAAGAACGATATGTTGTTTTTGGGACTTTGCTTTCTGTAAAAGTCCGAACTCAAACATTTTGGGTGTGATACGTGTAGATTTGGATAGAGAAATTAGCTCTTTTAATTGTTTCGTGTCTACATGCTTATCAAACATGCCGAGGGCAAGATAAATTTTACCGGGTGTGTTTTTTGAAATAGTGGGATGGATGCTGTCCATTTTCATGGCTGTTTCGTATGTAGATTCATTCACACTCAAAATAGAAATGGGTAGATCTTTCAATCCTTTCAACATTTCTTCGAAAATTCCCGAAGGCTTCAAACCTCCCGTTAGAATGATTCCTGCAATTTTTGGCATTGTGTCAGACATCAGAGAGGCCAGGCATCCGAGTAAAATATCAGATCTATCTCCGGGTGTAATGACCAGAGTATCATCACCGATTCGACTGAGGAAGTTTTCGGTTCTCATGGCACCGATGGAAAACTTCCCGGTGTGCTTGAAGAGGTGCTTTTCACCATAAAGAACTTCAGCATTCAACCACTCTTTGATCTCCTGCATATTGGGCTGACCCAGAGTCTCTTCATCAGGGATGGTGTAGATAGGAATCTTTTGAAGAAGGTCATATTTGGGAATACTTTCTCTCACAGATTCTATGAGGTCGGGTTGAACGCAATTGATCGTGATCGCAATGATTTTACATCCTTTTTCTTCAAAGGATTCGATTGCCATTTCTGTAGAACTTAAGATTTCATCTGTCGATTTGTGCGTGGCATTGCTCACTAATAAAACGGGTGCCGCAAGATTGTTTGCAATTTCAGCATTGATATCAAATTCAAAAGCTGAAGTACCCCTTAAAAAGTCACTGCCTTCACAAAGGACAAAGTCAAATTTATTTTCAAGGTCTTTGTACTTATTTAAAATACCTTCGAGTAATTCTTCCTGTTTTCCGGAAGTGATGAGTTCCTGAGCTTCCGCAACCGTGTAGGCAAAGGCTTCTTCGTATTGCATTTTTAAATGAAAATGATCTAAAACCAATTGAATGTCATTGTCGTGCTTTCTGTGCTCATCCACATGAATGATGGGTCGAAAAAAACCTATGCTATCCGAGTCATGCAGCAACATTTCCATGACTCCCAGCATAATAGCAGACTTACCGCTTTTGGCTTCTGTAGTGGTTATGTATAGATTTTTAGACATAAATTCTGATAGTACCTTCCGGGTTATTGATTCATTTCAATCTAATCTTTTCCCTTATACTTGCAAGTAGGTTTATTCCCTCAAATAAGTTTTTGAAAAATCAGGATTTGCAATTCAAAGACATAGGGTTGAGATTTTTCCTTGACTCATTCCTGTAAAAATTCTATGTCTCATCTGTATCGGGAGATGGAACTTGAAAGAATTTATTATTGGAATTGATGCGGGTACAACAGGAATTAGAGCCTATTGTTTTGATAAAAAAGGGAAAGTCATTTCAATGGCCTATGAAGAATTTCGTCAAATTTTTCCCAAACCGGGTTGGGTAGAGCATGATCCCATGGAGATCTGGGAAAAGACCGAAAAACTAATCGGTCAGGCGATTCGTAAGGGTAAGCTCAAGGCCAAAGAAGCCGTAGCTATAGGTATCACAAACCAGAGGGAGACCACAGTTGTTTTCGATAAAAAATCAGGAAAACCGGTCTACAATGCGATTGTCTGGCAGTGCAGACGGACTTCAGGTTTTTGCAATGAATTGAAATCTAAAAATCTAGATCAGGAGTTTCAATCCAAAACAGGACTTGTTATCGATGCCTACTTCAGCGGAACAAAAATCTCATGGATTTTGGACAATGTAAAGGGTGCAAGACAAAAAGCGGAGAATGGAAATCTTATCTTCGGAACAATAGATACCTGGCTTCTCTATAAATTGACAGGCGGACAGGTTCATGCCACAGACCACACAAATGCATCCCGGACTCTGATTTACAATATTGGTGAAAAAAAATGGGATGAAGATTTATGTAAGATACTAAACATACCTATGTCTATGCTACCCGAGGTCCACACACCCAGGTACAAATTCGGATCTTCTAAGGGTTTGAAAACTCTACCTGATGGTGTTCCCATTACTTCACTGGTCGGAGATCAACAGGGAGCACTATTCGGTCAACTATGCACTGAAGTTGGAGAAGCAAAGAATACCTACGGAACAGGATGCTTTCTTTTGTTCAATATGGGGGATGAATTCAAAATCTCCAAGCATGGACTGGTAACAACTCTAGCCTGCGGACCGGATGGAAATACGGTCTATGCTCTGGAAGGCTCTATTTTTATAGCAGGAGCTGTGATTCAATGGCTTAGAGACAATATGAAATTTTTCAAAGACGCTAAATCCACTCAAAAAATTGCAGAGTCTCTAAAAGAGGATGATGAAATCGTTTTTGTTCCGGCGTTTGCAGGTCTGGGTGCACCCCATTGGGATATGGATGCGAGGGGAGCAATTTACGGTATCAGTCGTGACACCACACCTGAGCAAATCACCAGAGCAGCTCTCAAAGCCATAGCCCTGCAATCCTATGAATTGGTAAAAGCTATGGAACAGGATACCGGAAAAGAGCTAAAGCACCTGAAAGTAGATGGTGGAGCCACTTTCAATGATTATTTGATGCAATTTCAGGCAGATATTCTCGGTAAGAAAGTGATTCGTCCGGAAAATGTAGACACTACTGTTCTCGGAGCTGCTTACCTGGCAGGATTGGAAACAGGTTTTTTTGCTTCCGTAGAGGAATTAAAAAAATTGAACAAGAAATTTGCAGAGTACAAACCCAAAATGAAACCACAGATTCGGGACAAAGAAATCGAAAAGTGGAATCAGGCAGTAGAAAGAACTAAATCAAAGAAGTAAATCTTATTTTGATCCGACTCTAATTTCTGGAGTCGGATCAGTTTTCATTTTGGAAGATCAGGTAGATGATTTTCCAGGTTCCTCCTTCTTTATTGAGAACAAAAAAATCCCAACCCTTAACCACCCGCTTTCCGGCAGTTAATTTCCAATACACCATGACCTGTGCTATGTCCTTTCCTATGGTGATTTTCTTTTCGAGAGGAATTTCTTTCATCGGAACAGGTGAAAAAATATGGGATTGAGTCTGACTATCGATGAAATCTTCCAAATTTTCAGACTGAATCATTCCGGATTTGGATCGGAAGTCGATTCTTGCTGATTTGGAAAAAAGAGATCTGTAGTCTTTCATATTTTGGTCGGACCAGAATTCAAAATAAGAATTGATCACAGTCTCCAGATCGGAATGGTCTGTAGCCAGAATTGATGAAGGAATTGATAGTGTTACAAAAAGAATAAGAAGTAAAGGTTTCATTTTTCGCTCATTTTTATGAATTGAATCTTTCTTTTGATTTTTCTAAATGGTAATCAAAATATCAAAAAGACTTACAGTTACAACCAGTTTAAGTTTTTTCACCGGGTAAAAATTTGGAAACAACAACCATCCGTCAACCATCATCCCTTCAATTATTAGAAGAAATGGAAAGAAAATTTCGTTTCATTCCCATGGAAGCCATTCTGAAGCAGGATGTACTGCGTCAGGGATTGGATTTTTCTCAGGAAGTTTTGAATCGAAACTTAGATTACAAATCCAAAGACTATTTTATTTTTTCCTTCGATCACATCCCTCTTTCCGAAATGAAAAAGGGAGAAGATCGAAAGGCACCCGAAGAAGTAAAGATTTCAGGGGGACATTTTGGATTGCAACCGACAGTTGTTTCCACTCGAAACAATCCGAATTCTCCGTACAAGGTAAATCTTTCTGAGAATACCCCCCATCTCTTTCTCGATGGAGTGGATCTCGGAAGTCTGGAATTTCCCCCCATTCCCTCCTGGTACCGTCACAAAACACAATCAGGAAAATTTCCCGGAGAAATTGCTCCGGTGATTGAATGGGGTTATTTGATTTATTTGACTGTATTTCGAAACTGTCAGTACTTCGGAAAGGATGAAGAATGTGCTTTTTGTGATATCAACCACAACTATCGACAGCAAAAGAATGCAGGTCGACCGTATACAGGTGTGAAAGATTTAGATGATATCCTTGAAGTTCTCAGCTGGATCGATTCGGAAGATGAGATTGCCAAGGTCTACACAATAACCGGGGGATCTGTTCTAACTAATTTAAAAAAGAAATCAGAGGTAGATTTTTATTTGGATTATCCGAGAGCGATTGAAGAAAAATTTCCCGGAAGGTGGATGGGAAAAATAGTAGCTCAGGCCTTTGAAAAGGAAGATTGCCAAAAATTCAAAGATGCGGGGATCCAGGTCTACCATCCCAACTATGAAGTGTGGGACAAAAACCTATTTGAAAAAATCTGTCCGGGAAAAACTTCCTGGATTGGAAGAGACAACTGGATCAGAAGAGTTGTCGATTCAGCAGAGGTCTTCGGACCTTCCCATGTGATTCCAAACTTCGTGGGAGGAGTAGAGCTCTCTCAGCCCTGGGGATTTGAAACAATTGAAGAAGCCATCCGATCCACCGGAGAAGGTTTGGATTTCTTTATGTCCAAAGGAATCGTGCCCAGATTCACAACCTGGTGTCCGGAGCCGTTTACCACCTTAGGAACTCAAGCAGGACCTCCTCTGGAATACTTCTGTGAACTGCTTACAAAATGGAAGGAAACATTTGAGAAGTATTCCTTACCCACACCACCCGGATACGGTGAACCCGGAGTAGGAAATGCGGTTTTCTCCGTAAGTGCATTCATGGATGTGATAGGATATAGAGGTAGAAACTGAGGGATCTTTATGGATCCTTTTACCGAATCGCATGAAATCCTGATTAATATCAGGTGAGTTGATTTTTTACATGACAAAGAGAGACAATAGAAAAATTGTCTCATCAATGTCTTAAAAGATAATAAATAAATGCAGGGTATTGTATGAAAATTCATGAGTATCAAGCAAAGGAAATTCTCGGAAAGCACAATGTTCGGGTTCCCTTTGGTGTAGTGATTGATAAAATTGAGGATGCTTCCAAAGCTTATGATGAAGTAGCACGATTTTCAAAAATCGTTGTTGTGAAAGCTCAGATTCATGCGGGTGGACGCGGAAAAGGCGGTGGTGTCAAGGTTACCCAAACTAAAAATGACGCTATGGCTGCAGCTGAGTCCATTCTTGGAATGCAATTGGTTACCCACCAGACAGGACCGGAAGGGAAGAAAGTACTAAAAGTATATTTTGAACAGGGATTGCAAATAGAGAAAGAATACTACATCAGTATTCTTCTGGATAGATCCACTAAAAAAACCATTTTGATGGCCTCCAAAGAAGGGGGAATGGAAATCGAAGAAGTAGCGGAAAAAGAACCCGAAAAGATTATTAAGATTGAAGTAGACCCCGGTATAGGAATTCAACCTGCCCAGGCTAGGGAATTAGCGTATCGATTGGATCTACCTAAAGACGCGTTGAAGTCAGCTATGACCTTCTTCACATCCCTTTACAAAGCATACATCGAAGAAGATTGCTCTCTTTTGGAGATCAATCCATTGATTCTGACAAAAGACAATGAAATCATTGCAGGTGACTGTAAAATTACCCTAGATGAAAATGCTGGTTTCAGACATCCCGATTCTCAGGCATACAGAGACAAGACTGAAGAAGATCCATTAGAGTTGAAAGCCAGTGAATACAGCTTAAACTATGTCAAATTAGATGGAAACATAGGTTGTATGGTCAATGGAGCAGGTCTCGCAATGGCGACAATG
The DNA here is from genome assembly GCA_024233875.1 of Leptospiraceae bacterium. Classification (GTDB taxonomy): domain Bacteria; phylum Spirochaetota; class Leptospiria; order Leptospirales; family Leptospiraceae; genus JACKPB01. The sequence goes on along the minus strand of JACKPB010000005.1, from coordinate 52,497 downwards.
GATGTAATCAAGTATGCAGGTGCTGAGCCGGCTAACTTTCTGGATGTAGGTGGTGGAGCGAATGTCAACACTGTAAAGAATGGATTTGAAATCATCCTGTCCGATCCAAACGTGAAAGCAATTTTTGTGAATATCTTCGGTGGAATTGTGAGATGTGATCGTGTAGCTCAGGGGATTGTCGAAGCAGCAAAGTCAGTAAATATCAAGGTCCCACTCATGGTCCGACTCAAAGGAACCAATGCGGAAGAAGGTAAAAAAATCCTCAATGCAAGTGGACTGACTATCATCGTAGCAGATGAATTGACAGATGCGATAGAAAAAATTCCCCAACTAATTAAATAAGGAAGCATTATGGCAGTACTAATAGATAAGAATACAAGAGTAGTCGTCCAGGGGATCACAGGAAAGGAAGGTGCATTCCACACATCCCAGATGATTGAATATGGAACGAAGGTAGTTGCCGGAGTGACTCCCGGTAAAGGCGGTCAAAAATCCGAGCACGGAGTACCAATTTTCAATACGTTGCGTGAAACGATTCAAAAAGAAGGTGCCAATGCATCTGTAATTTTTGTTCCTCCCGCTTTTGCCGCTGACGCAATCATTGAAGGTGTGCTCGCGGGTATTGAACTTATTGTTTGTATCACAGAAGGTATTCCTGCACATGATATGCAAAAAGCATGGAGTGTGCTTAGAAATTCCAAGACAACTCTCATCGGACCAAATTGTCCCGGTGTCATCAGTCCGGGTATGTGCAAAATAGGAATTATGCCCGGATTCATCCACAAAGAAGGATCTATCGGAGTGGTTTCGAGATCAGGAACTCTGACTTATGAATCTGTAGGTCAGTTGAGTAATGTTGGTCTCGGTCAATCTACATGTATAGGGATAGGTGGGGATCCGATCATCGGAACTACCCATACCGATGCGATCAAACTTCTCAATGAAGACCCCAATACTGAAGGGATTGTAATGATCGGTGAGATTGGTGGAACTGCAGAAGAAGAAGCATCCGAATACATCAAAGCTCATGTCAAAAAACCGGTTGTTGGATTCATCGCGGGTCAGACTGCACCTCCCGGAAAAAGAATGGGACATGCCGGTGCGATCATCAGTGGTGGAATGGGAACTGCAAAGTCCAAAATGGATGCCATGAAAGCAGCCGGTGTTCATGTTTGCGTTTCTCCTGCCGATATCGGTAGTACAATGAAAAAAGCCCTGGGAAAATAAATGATAAGAATCCTCCTATTTATTTCTATTCTTTTTAGTTTAGTTCTATCACCTCTTCTGTCTCAGGAAACAAATGAAGAGGTAAAGACTCCAAAAGTAAAACTAACACTAAAAGAAGCAGTACAGAGAGCGATTGAAAATAGTCCGGACATTAAGAATACAGCTTTCGAGCTTATCAAATCTGATTCCGGGTATTTGAAATCGCAGTCAAAGTACTCATGGAGATTTGTAGGAGGACTCGATTCCCAGAAATCTACCTTCCCGAACAACCGATCTAATTTCTTTACAGGAACCAAGTCATCTACAGACAAGTTCAATGCAGGTATAGAAAAAATCTTCATGACGGGAACTTACTTTAAGATAGATGCCAGTTCACAGAGATTTGACTCCAACGCTTTTGAGGATCCTGTTCAAAATGCAAGTAGTGGGTTCAGTGCTCTTGCCCTGCGACCCCTCTATACAGGAGCGATTACTCTTACACTGAGTCAGGACATTTTAAAAAATAGTTTTGGATTGAAAGATCAAAATATTGATAAGATGCTAAAGCATCAGAGCGAAATCAATAAGTTAGATTTATCTTATAAACTTTCAGGTACCATTGTAGATACTATGGTCAGCTACTGGTCTTATATTGTTTCTGAATCTTCTGTTCAGACTTTTGAACAGTTATTGAAAAACTCCAAAAACATTAGAAATCTTACCATTCAAAAAACAAGATTGGGCTTAGCAGAAAATTTTGAAATCAATCAATGGAATGCTTTGATCTCACAAACAGAAAACCAATTAGAAAAAGCAAAGTTAGAAAAAGAAGAAAGTCGTAGAAAGCTATCGAGAATTCTGAATCTACCACCCGATCATGATTTAGGAGAGATCACTGATCTAGAAAAAGATCTTCCTGAAACCATAGATTTCGACAAAGATCTGGCTTATGCATTCGAACACAGACATGATTGGAAGTCTCTCGGTTTGAAAAAAGAAATTGCCCAACTCACTAAAGAAAATGCAAAAGACGACGCTTTGCCTTCAGTAAAAGTAACAGCATCCCGATCAGCGAAAGGTCAAACTCTGATTTCACCTCAGGCAAACTATACAAATACTCAGTACGGTATACCATCAACTAAATACTATGATGCCATAGCAAATGTGAAAGTGACCTATCCTCTTTTTGATAAGGGAGTAAAGGCCGGATTAAGAGATGCGGAAATCATGAACTATCAGGTAAGCCTGGAAGAAGACAATTTAAAACGTGAAATTTATGATGATGTGTACAACAAATACCAACAGGTTGTCGTAGGTCATAAAATTTTGGAAAATTCAATTGAAACCAGAAAGCAGTCCGAAGCGTACTACAAAGGTCTCTACAATAGTTTCCGACAGGGAAGATACACGGCAGTCATGGTAAAAAATGCTTTGGACAATCTGGTACAAAATCAATTGAGTGAGACTCAATCCATGATCAATTTCAATATCAACCTCATGAGATACGAACTGGCAAAAAATGAATTGTTTGAAAAGTATGATATTAGTATTGAAAAAATCCTTCCTAAATTTTAAAAATTCCTAATGCAGATCTTTCCGAAATGAGAACCTGACTTTAGATACTCTATAGCTTCTATGGAACTTTCCATAGGGAATTCCTTATCAATTACAGGATGAATTTCACATTTTTCTATACAGGTCACCAAATCTTTCAGAGCATTTTTACTACCCACCAAAATTCCCTGAAGTCGGACATTTTGCATCAAAACAGGCAATAAATTGATCTTCCCGGCTGAACCTGATAGAATCCCGATGAGACTGATCTGACCGAAAGGTTTGATTGCTTTGATGGACTCTTCTAGAGTTCCGGCTCCACCAACTTCCAGAATATGATCGATACCATCTCCGGAACCCAGAGATCTGGCTACTTTTCCCCAGTTAGGAGTTCGGTTGTAATTGATCACATGATCGACTCCTAGAAATTTCAATCTCTCTTCTTTTTCTTCATTTCCGGTTGTAGCTACAACTGTAGCTCCGATTGATTTGGCCAAACTTATCGCAGCGAGAGAAACTCCACCTGTGCCCTGAACCAAAACGGTATCTCCGGGTTTCAAGTTTCCTTCAACGAAGAGTGATGACCAGGCGGTCAATCCCGCACAGGGAAGAGTTGCGGCTTCAGAATAGGAAAGGTTTTTGGGCAGTGAAACGATAGCATTTTTATGAAAGATACGATATTGCGTGAGAGTTCCATCATTGGGTCCACCGAGGGTGTTTCGAATTTCCTTTCTTTCCGCCTTGCCATCTACCCAATCAGGAGCAAAAACTCCAATCACTCGATCTCCAACCTTCCATTCTTGGACAGACTCACCAATTTCGACAATCTCTCCGGCCCCGTCACTACAGGGTACAAGCGGAAGCTTATAATTTGGATTGTACTTTCCTTCTATAGTGAGATAATCTCTATAATTTAGTGATACAGAATAGATCTTTACTAAAACTTCATATTTCTGAGGTTTTGGAGGATCTTCTTCTACGATTTTTAAATTGGAAATTCCGAATTCGGGGATGATGACTTTTTTCATTTTTGTACCGGAATGGGGCGGTGATGAACCCGCCCCGGATTGAGTTTATTTCTTGCCCAGACCTGTAGTAGGTGCTCCTACTAAGATGGACATATTTCCTTGAGGATGTTTATTTTCTTTCATTAGCTGGTGACAATCACCGGTTTCTTCAAATGTAAAAGTCTTTGAGAGAACTGGATCTACTTTTTTGTCTATCACCAATTGGTTTAAGTCTCTACAATTGTCATCATTTGCGAAATGAGACCCCTGAAGTCTTTTTTGGCGCATCCAGAGATATCTAAGATCAACTGTTGCATTGAATCCTGTTGTTCCTGCACAAATCACTACCATTCCACCTGTTTCGCACACAAAAGCTGAGGTAGGTAGAGTGGACTCTCCCGGATGTTCAAAAACAATCGTTGGATTTTTGCCTTTTCCGGCGATGTTCCAGATTGCTTTTCCGAATTCTCTTGCAGCCTTCGTCCAGTCTCCAAAAACTTCGGGTTTATTGATTTCAGAAGTGATGGCACCCCAATGTTTGAAATCATTGCGATTGATCACTCCGGCAGCACCGAGCTTCATACAGAATTCTCTCTTTTCTTCACTACTGACCACGGCGATTGGGATACCTCCTGCCGCTTTGACTATCTGAATCGCCATGCTTCCGAGACCTCCGGATCCACCCCAAATCAAAACAACTTCATCTTTTTTTACATCATTTGGTTTCCAGTGATGAAGCATACGATAAGCGGTAGCTGCGACCAGCATATACGCTGCAGAATCTTCCCAGGTAAGGTGGGTTGGTTTGGGTAGACATTGATGAGCCTGAACCTTTGTAAACTGAGCGAATGAGCCCCAGTTAGTTTCATAGCCCCAGATCAATTGGGATGGAGCATACATGGGATCATTTCCTGCTTTTACCCAGGGATCATTTTTATCCCAGACTCCACAATGGATCACAACTTCGTCACCCACTTTTACATTGGTGACTTCCGAACCGACTTTGTAAACTATACCGGATGCATCTGATCCTCCGATATGAAACTTTTCCGGTTCACCTTTCTTATTTCTTGCTCCGATGACATCCACAGGATACCCTAGGGCTGCCCATACATTATTGTAGTTCACTCCGGCAGCCATAACGGCTACCAAAACATCATCGGGTCCAAGCTCCGGTACATCAATCTGTTCAATTTGAAATGCAGATTTGGGCTCTCCAAATCGTTCTGGTCGGATCACCTGAGCATACATTTTTTTGGGAACTATTCCTAGTTCCGGTAAGGTTCCAATAGGTACTATTTCTGGTATTTGAGTCATAACATTTCCAGAAAAAATTATATGGTTTAGTTTTTAAACCAAAAATTCGAAAACGCATTCATTAATCCCATTCAAATTTTTTCCCATTCTACCGATTCCTGATCGGATTCCGAACTTCTGGAATTTTTTTTCTGAGCAATTGTGCAAATGCCAAAATCTTCAGAGTTTTCATAGTTCTCCTCACAAAAAATTAGGAAATCATCCGTAGAAAATGGTTCTTTCTTCTGAAATTCTTTAAGTAGTACTTCCAAATTCAAAGGATTTCCGGTCTCGGTCTTAAATCCATATTCAGCTCCTTCCGACGCGATAAGAATATAGGATTTGTCATCGATAGAAATTCGATTGAATCCGGGATTGTTAAAATCTACATCGGGCACTTCTAATTTTTTCATTCCATTTTTCGATACAGGGAAGAGGGGAAAAATTCCTTTTTTTATAAAGTGAAATTCGACACCGGAAGAAAGAATACCCAAAAAAATGGAAATATGGGGAGAATCTTTTTGGATTTTTTTGATTATATCGATCAATATACTAAATAAATTGCTACTCTTTTCATATCTCGGAAAACACATATTGAGTTTAGAATATTGTTCCATGACTTCGGTTTCATTTTTCCCCGAGAGAAAGAATAGAATAGCCCTGTCCTTATCGTTTGGATCCTGATAAATTCCGGAGGCAAATTTTCCGGCAGAATAGACTTCATTCTCAAATTCGTATTTATTATGATTTTTACGGGTGATTTCTATAATCGTTTTTCCAATTTGAAACGAATCAATTGGTTTACCATAAAAGGATTTGTACAGATCCTGCTTTTCTTCATTGTACTTTTCAAATAATTTATTGTATTCCATCTGAAGATTGATCAGAGCGGAATGCAAACCTTCTTTATCATGAAAAATTTGGGATTTTTTCTTTTTCATTTCATCGATTAAAGTTGAGTAGTGACTATCAATTTCAATCAGGGGATCAGACTCCCAGGTAACAAAAGGAAATTTACTTTGAAAATAATATTTCTTTTTCCTGTAGAGAATTTTGTAGGAAATGAGGATAGCAGAATTTAATAATAGGGATAAAAGAAAAAATGGAAGTAAGAAGAGTGTTCTACCTAATGAATATCCTGAATAAAGAGCTCCTGACTGTAAGTATTTATTGCCCAGTTCTCTTGTTATCGATACATATATTTTGGGTATTGATTCAAAATTCAATGAATGAAATTCGATTGAATTGTCTCTCGGGAGTACAGGAAAACTTTTTTGAATGTCGGCTAACGTGAGAATGGGTAAAGACTGTCCCTCGGAACTAAGAAGGGTAAGAAATTTTATATGATTGGAACCGAATTTGTCTTCAATGTTTCCTGAGTTTTTTATTCGAATGGCTTCAAGATACAATTCATCAAAGAAATGTTGCTTCCAATGGGAATATGAAAAAATACCTAAAAGTGGTATCACAATCGGTAAAAAATAAATTATGAACTGAAAGTCCATATTCTGAAAAGAAAGATTTTGTTTCCGACGAAAGACCAGAAGAGGTAGGAATACACAGAGAAGAAAGAATAGGATGGAACTCCAATAACTGTTCAATAGTATCGGGATGAAAAAGGGTTGGATCAATACTTTGATTGCAAACACGATTATAAAAATTGAAACATCCAATAATGAAATTTTTTTTAGGATGGAAAGAATGAGTACTGTGATAAAAACTAAAAAGCTTACTAGATTAGAGATATAGAATAAGGAAAATCTTTGGAAATGAATTTGAAAGGTTTCTGATTCAGGAGAAAAAATGAGAATAGATTTATCAAAGTTAAATACAAGGATGTGAAGAGTAAGAAGAGCAGAAGCAAATAAAAATCTTTTTCCTAAGGTTAGATTCTTCTGGAGAGAGAATGACAGTCCAAAATCGAAAACGGAGCTCAGGAAGAAAATTTCATTTAGAGATCGCAAAAAAGCAGTTTCCGGAATCTGAATCAAACTGATGAGCAATTCAGTAAAATAATAAATTGATGCGTTTCTAAATAGTGAAAACTTTAAGTCATCTTTCCCTAAAGATATCAAAGGTAAAAAATGAAGGAAAAAAATAGAAAGCAAGCTCAGGGATGTTATGGATATTTCAAACATTCTTTTTTTTGTTCAATTTAAAAAATATCTTTTCTATGAATAGGATTTTTTCATTATGTCTCTTAAAAAAGAGGGAAAATTGAGACTAAACAAAGAGCAGGAAGAGGCAGTCCGTCATAAAGATGGACCTCTATTGATATTTGCCGGAGCCGGGTCAGGAAAAACCCGTGTGATTACAAATAGAATTCAACATTTAATCACCAATCATCATGTTGAACCCAAAAAAATTGTAGCTCTCTCCTTTACCAATAAAAGTGCCCGGGAAATGAAAACCAGGATCCGCAGTATGATTCCGAGAAACAAAACAAAGGGATTAGAACTTTCCACCTTTCATGCTCTCGGACTGAAGATCTGCAAAGCAAAAATTGAAGCCCTGGGATACAAGTTACCATTCTCACTCCTGACTCCAAATGACCTGGAGTTGATTGTTCTCGACCTCTTGAAATCAAAAAAAATCGATCCCAAAGCATTCCCAATAAAATCTATTCTAAGCAGAATCAGTCTCAGAAAGAATACAGGAGCTTTGGATGTGGAATCCTGGGATGATATGAATCAGGTTGTAGATGTAATTTTTGAAGATTATGAAACTCTTCTGAAAGAAATGAACTCTATGGACTTTGATGATTTGATCCTCAAACCCAATGAACTTTTTGAAAAGTTTCCCGAGATTAAAGAATACTACAACAACCGATATAGATATCTTATGATAGATGAATTCCAGGATACAAATGAAACTCAGTACAAATTTATCAAAAATTTATTGGGTGGAAATCAAAACTTATGCGTTGTGGGGGATGATGATCAAAGTATTTACGGATTTCGGGGATCGAATAAAGAGTTGATTTTAAATTTTGAAAGAGATTTTCAAAATACAAAAGTAATTAAATTATTAAGAAATTATCGATCAAGTGTGAACATCATTCATGCGGCAAACTCACTCATAATTCACAATACATCCAGACGTGATAAGCAACTCTGGTCGGAAAACCATACAGATGAAAAGCCGTTTTATACAGAAAGGTATGATGAGAGAGACGAAGCAAGTTTTGTGGCAGATAAGATTCAGGAGCTAGTCGTCAAAAAGAAACGCAAGGGAAGTGAAATTGCCATTTTGTTTCGAACTAATTACCAATCCCGACCGTTTGAAGAAGAATTGAAAATGAGGGGAATTCCCTACAAACTCATAGGAGCTTATAATTTTTTTGATCGGAAAGAAGTAAAGGATCTCCTCGCTTATGTACGTGTAATTGCCAATCATAAGGATGAACTTTCCCTCATGAGAATCTTAAACTACCCGAGAAGAGGGCTCGGACAAAACTCTCAGTTAAAAATTCAGGAAAAAGCCCGGGACCTGGATGTCGGAGCATTTGAAATTCTACTTAGAATATGTGAAAACCCTGAATTCATTCCGGAAATAAAAAAAAATGCAGCGGGAAACATTTACGAATTAGTCAATCTTATCCAAAAGTACCACAAAGAATTTTACTCTGCTTCCCGAATGGCAGAAGCCCTCAAGAATCTCATCAAGGAAGTAAATTTTGAAAAAGAAATCAGCATGGAAGAGGAAGACGAAAGAATCATAAAAGCCAGAATGCTTAATCTTTCCGAGGTAGTGAATATGCTTTCCTATTTTGAGACTGATTTTGATGGAGAAGGAAAACCTACACTCTTTGATTTTTTATTGCGTTTATCTCTAATGACCAGCGATGATGAAAATAATGAAAATAAAGATGAACAGAAAGTCCAGATGATGACCATGCACCTATCCAAAGGATTGGAATTTGAATCTGTATTTTTAGTAGGTATTGAAGAAGGAATCATACCCAGTTCCCGATCCATTGAAGCAGATGGAGTCGATGAGGAAAGAAGATTGATGTATGTAGGAATCACTAGGGCAAAACAGGATTTATTTTTGAGTGGAGCTCAGTACCGTAAAAAATTCGGTGAATCGATTCCATGTCAGAAATCCAGATTTATTGATGAGATAAACAACGAGTACCTGATTCGATCCGATCTGGGTATTGATGAATCAGGAAAAGAAATTTCTTTTTTGGATGCCCTGGAGAGTTTGAGGATACCCTAGTTGTGCTAAAATTTTTATTCCCAATCTTATTGCATCTCATTCAGAAACTGAAACAGGGGATTTTTAATATCATCCGTTCCAGATGGATGGTAAGTTTCTTTCTCTTCTTTGTCCTTGTGACTTCGAGTGTCTACACTGCAAATAATTTTTATGTCTACGAGATGAAGAAAAAATACATCAATCTTTATCGCATTAAGAATAGTATTACAAAATACGTAAAAATGAATATGAATCGTGCTATTATTTTAGGGATAGTAGACTTTTCTATGTTGGATGGTATTACTTTTGATGACATAAAAATTTCAAATGAGGAAGATTTTTCAAACAATAAACTTCTTTTTACTTCCCAGAGGGTGGATGTAAAACTATCATCTATTTTAGAAAAAAACATCTATCTGAGTAAGGTAACCGTTCACAATAGCAACATTGAATTGGACCTCAATGAAATTAGTTCCGAGCAAATCATTCAGTACTTTCGGGAAAGTAAATTCCCTCAGATAGAGTTCAAGAATTTAAATTTCACAATAAAAAATGGGAATCGTGAACTGATAAGAACCCAAAAACCCATCAGGATGATCGTGAAAAAGATAGATGAGGAACTCTTTTTTGAATTCGATGATTCGTACATCAATATCCCATTCTTCAGAGGTATGTTCGGTACAGGAAGTTATGATGCTGAAGGGCGTTTTCATTTAGACATTCGATTCAACGACTACTCACTGAAATACATGAATGGAATTCTTACCGAATTGATAGACAGTAAGAATAGCGAAGGAAAAGGCGAAGGCTTCATAAAGTTTTCCACCTTTAAAGGGGAAATGAACCTCGAAGGAGATCTGAACCTCTTCAATTACTCGGGTGACATAGGAATCATCCCCAATTTGGAATTGAAATCAATAAGTATGAATACAAAGTTTTCCTACTTTAAAGAAAGTGTAGAAGACAATAAAACTGAGATCTATTTTAAAAGGAAGATCAGTAATCCTGCTTTCTATTATTCAGACAATATTTTTGTTAATAGGGAAAATCTCAAAAAAATTCAAATAGATGCTAATATTGAAGATTTTTCTAAAATAACTCCCCGTATTTCTTCGCTTGCAGACAATACAATTACCGGTAAAATTAAAGTTAACTTTTTAATTAATGAAACAGGAAAAGCAAATGATTGGTTTACAGGGGATGGGATAGTCTCCATCAGTAATATGAATATCAATCTAAAAGATCTAAAATTCAGTATGTTTATTGATAAATTAGATTTGATTTACAACCAGAAAAGTGAAATAAATTCAAACGTTACGGGGACAATTTTTTCCACTCCTTTCCAGTTAGTTTATAAGAGTGTACTAAATCATGCAAAACTTAAAAATCAAAAAGTAGACTATCAATTTTATCATACAGGAGTTCTTGATTTCAATATCGATAGGGTTAATTTATTTGATTTTAAACAAATTTACGAATCAATTTCTAATTTTGTAAAAGAAGAGATTCGTGAACGGCAGGAAAAAATGTTACCCGATACTTATGTGATTGGTTCACCGTACTACAAAATGTATTTTGAAAAATTAATTTTGGATACGAATCTCAACATAAATGATCTATATAAAAATAACACTTCATCGAAGATAGGAAAGGTTAAACTCAATTTAAAACTTTATAAAGGTGCAATCAATCTGGATATATATGATGAACTTAACGATAAAAAAGGTAATGATATCAATATATCTCTCAGAGGTTCTTTTGATAAAAAAATGCCGTATTACGAGTTCAAGGTAGCTATCAATGAGTTGCAATGGAACGATCATATTATGGAATTTTGTGGTGCAAATTTTAGAGCTGATACAATCTCCATAAATTTGAATTCAGTAGCCTCAGGAAATAATTTCTCTGATCTTATTGTGACAAGAAGTTATAATGGAGACTTTGTATTTAAAAACATTTTTTTTGAGCAATATGATACTATAGACAATATCAATCTTCAGGAATATCTCGGATCTACAGGTAATATCGAAATCAAAGGGCTCCTTCAGGGATATAGCCAGGACGTCTATGTTCGTAATCTTGAGATTGCTTCTCCAGCAATCATTTTTAGAGGAAATACAAATTCAAACTACAGTCGTGGTGGGGGAGTTAATTTCAATCTTTATGGAAGTCAAAATGGAAAACCGATTGTCCTGAATTTTGTTGAGAAAAAAAATAAGTGTGGAACTAATAAAAAATAACTTACAGATTCAAATTCTTGAATCGAGAATAGGACTATGAGAAATAAAATCTATTTTTTAATCATGATCATAATTGTGGTCATATCGTGTTCGAAAGAAAAAAAGAAAGAGGAAGGTTTTTTAAAAAAATTTGACACCCGTGAAATTCAGGGTCTCTGGAGGATAGTACCTTCAACTCAAAATGAAACTATTCTCTTTGAACCGGATAGTGAAGCAAAATTAAAAACGGATAGTACTGAATTCAAAGTGTATCTCATGAAAGATTCTTCTGGTATGAGAATTCTGACTAACAAAGAAGATGAGAATTCTATAGGTTATTTTTTGTTTTCAGAAAAAAAAGATGATATCTGGATGGGAATCTACCGTGACGAATTGGTTAGGATAGAGAGGATTCGGGAGAAGAAGAAATCAGTTCTACAATAGCTCCGGCGGCTATCTGGGAGGATCGTCCATCTCCCAAACCCATCTTAACTTTTTGAATGTTTCGAACCATTTCCAATCTATAGTCTTTGTCCTCAATGATCTTCATGGCTTCCCTTACGATATTGTTCGGATTGCACTCCTCCTGAAGAAATTCCTTACAAATGAATGATTCTGACAATATATTTACCAAGCCAATATAAGGGATGGAGACAACGCGTTTTCCTATGAAATGAGTGAAAAAACTATTCTTGTACAGAATGATCATGGGTTTTTCAAACATGGCTACTTCCAGAGTCGCTGTTCCCGAAGAGAGGATAACAAAATTTCCCAGTGCGATAGCACGAGCAGAATTATTGAAGATGTAAACTATGTTAAGTGTAGGATCGATTTTCTTAAATTCATCAATTTTCTCCCGTATCAAACTTTCTTCTTTGATATTTATATTGGGAAGTAAGAAAACGGGGTTCATTTGTTTTTCTCTCAATATCTTATTGATTTCCATTGAAGATTCGAGAATAGGATCCAATAACCTTTTTACTTCCGATGACCTTGATCCCGGCATGATAGTGATCGGGTAGCTATTCTCTGGAAGAGGAATGTCCGTTCCACTTTGGTAGGCTAATTTTACGTTATTCACAACAGTATGACCTACCAGCTTATTGGGTATACCATGCTTGTCGTATATTTTTTTCTCAAAAGGAAAGAGTAGGAGCATCAGGTCAATTAGCTTGGAAATTTTGTAGATTCGATTGTACCTCCATGCCCAAATTTGTGGAGATACATAAAAAATTACTTTTATATCCTTGATTTGTTTTTTCAGCATTCCTGCCAGAGCCAGGTTAAACCCGGGGTAATCTATTAGGATGACAGTTTTACAGTTTCTTTCTATAGCTTCCTGTACCAATCCGTTAGCAATTTTTTTTAGTTTTCTGTACTTTAACAGCGCTCCGACCAAACCGATTACATTCAGATCCTCTATATTAGAAAAAGATTGAAGACCGAGATCGATCATCCCGTTTCCACCGATTCCAAAAAATGAAAAGTTACTGTTAAGAGTCTTGAGTTCTCTCATTAAACCGGAACCCAGATTATCTCCTGAGTGTTCACCGCAGACTATTAAGATTTCGTGATTATTCATGGAAGGGGTTTCGTACTCTTGTTGAGTTCGGATAATTCTTGCTTAGTATCATAGGATAGAACGTTTATACCGGAATCATCGGCAAATTTGATAAATTCTTTAGGGTTGATGATCAGAGTCTCACCGGATTGAATGGAAAGATTCTTGTATTTGTATTCATTCATTATTTTTAAGGTCTGTAGTCCGACTGTTGGTAAGTCAAACCTTTCATCCTGACCGGGTTTTGAACTTTTACAGAGGGTAGCCCCTTTGAAACGGGAGAGTATTCCTCCGCGCTTTATAGCCTCATCGGTTCCCTCAATGGCTTCGAGTGCCAGGGTCATTCTATCCATAACAACTACTGATTGACCAATATCCAAACGGGCGAGTTCGTACGCCAAATTCATTCCGTACTGAATGGTTTCCAGGTCACCGGATTTGAGTTTTTTCTTGGTGTAGCGACCCGGTGGTAGGAGGAGAGTCTGGAGATATAATTTTTGTGATAAAATTTCAATTTTGTTTTTTAAAAATTCATGAGATGCCACCTCAAAAAATGTATAGTCATTTTTATTGAGCATCTTCGCCATGAGAATGATAGATTTGAGATCAAACTTAAAGGATTTCAGAATGATGTCTTTATTGACTTTTCCCAGAAGTATAAGCCGGTTGATATTGTTTTTCTTGCAGGTTTTTATCAATCCGCCTATTTGAGTGATATGAATAGGAATGACCCGTTCCTGAAACTCTCCAGGAGAGAAATCTGATTCTTTTACTGCTAAAAATATGGGATCTTCACCGTGCAGAAGAGCTTCCTTCATAGCTATATGGGGAAGATCCCCTGCACCTGAAATGATTCCCAGTCTACTCAATCTTTGGAAGTGCCGGAAGAGGATTCAGAAGAGTTTGCTACTGGTTTTTTGTAATCATTTACATAAAAACCGGATCCTTTGAAAATAATTCCACTACCGCTGGAAATCATTTTTGATACAGAACCTTTTTGCTCACAGTGGCAGTGAGTTAGGGGTTCATCTTTGATTGATTGAAAATGTTCAAATACCTTATTGCAGGTATTGCATTTGTAATCATATGTTGGCATATTCTCTCCTTCTTTTCTAACGGGATTGAATACCAGAATTTAAATTTGACTCCCAAAAATCAAGTAGAAAACTTATTTGATTTCTACTTGACAGGATTTGTATATTTCTATGAAAGATTTCAACGGATTTCAAATTGGATTAGAATAAAAAGGAAGAGAAATGTTAGAGATTACGAGTTTTTCAAATGAAAAAGTAAAATTTGCCTCCGGGTTGAAAGAGAAAAAGAATAGGATCCGATTCAATCAAATTTTTATCGAGGGATACAGGGAAATTTTAAGAGGCAGTGAATCCGATTTGAAATTTACCTCTCTCTACATTTCTCCGGAATGCTTCCTGGGAGAAAATGAGGATTCTTTGATAGATACTTTGAAATTGAAAGATTCACAGATTTTCCGTCTTCCCCGAAAAGTTTTTGAAAAAATTTCAATGAGAGATCGTCCCGATGGTTTGATCGCTCTGGCTGAAACTCCTGAGGTTCGGAAACTATCTACTTCTACACTAATCGGAGATCTGTTTCTGGTAATAGAAGGAGTGGAAAAACCGGGAAATTTTGGAACTATACTCAGAACTGCAGAAGGAGCAGGAGTGGATGCTGTGATTCTTATGGATCCCAAATTAGACCTATTCAATCCCAATGTGATACGCGCCAGTACAGGAACCTTATTTTCTATGCCGATCTATCAGAATTCATGGGAAGAGTGCAATCGAATCTTTACATCTAAGAAAGTACAAGTTTTGGCTGTGACTCCTGAAGGAAAAAGCCAATACTATAGAGAAAACCTAAAAAAACCGACAGTTCTCCTTTATGGAAGTGAGCAGTATGGTCTTTCAGATGAAATACGGGCCTCAGATGTAAAAAAGGTCAATATTCCTATGCTCGGAAAAGCAGATTCACTGAATCTTGCAATGTCTGTAGGAATTGTGCTTTATGAAACGATACGGCAGAGAGATATGAGTTAGATATGAAAATCGCATACTATGTAAGCAATCATGGGTACGGTCACATCAGCCGGTCTTTTGAATTGATCAGAAATCTTCTATCAAAACCAAATACTCAGGTTGTTTTGAACACAACAAGAGAGAAATTTTTAGAAGGCCAGACCTTTCCAAATTTAAGTATCCGGGCGGTGAATACTGATTTGGGTGTAGCACAGAATTCATCCATACAAATCGATTTAGAAGCGACAGAAAAATCGATTCGGGACTTTAGAGATCAATTCTTGGATCTTTTAGCTCAGGAGAGAAGATTTCTATTGGACTTCAAACCGGATCTCATCCTTTCGGACAGTTCGTCCTTTCCATTTGTTCTATCGAATGAACTGAAAATCCCTTCGATATTTCTGGGAAATTTCACCTGGGATTTTATTTATGAGAATTACAGGAACTATTCTCCAATTTTTGTAGAGTACTCAAAAGAATTAGCTGAACAATACAGTCTGGCAGATTTAGGATTGATTTTACCATTTGCCTGTCCAATAAAATCCGTTGGGAATCAGGAGCCTATTGGCCTTATAGGAAGAAGTCCCAGAAGGGAAAGAAATGAAATTAGAAAGGAATTGAACTTCTCTGATTCAAAAACGTATATTTTATTTTCTTTTGGTGCTTATGGTCTTTCTGACTCAGATTTTGATTTCAGTAATCTTCCTCCCGAGTACTCTATTGTCATTTCCAGACTTTCCGGATTCAGGAATGAAAGAGTGATAGCTTTTGATGATATTTATTATCCCGATCTCCTCAGTGCCTGCGATCTTGTGATCACAAAACCGGGTTATGGAATTTTAGCTGAGTCTTACCTTGCCGGAACTCCGATTCTCTACACAGAAAGAGGGGACTTCGCTGAATATCCATATTTAGTGGAATCAATGAAAGATTATCATAATGCAATCTACTTATCGAATACTAATTTATACAATTGTAATTTTAAAGAGGCTGTAGAATCTGTCCTCAAAAAGAAATCAGAAAAACGTAAAATTCTAAAAGACGGAATTTCTGAAGTTCTATTGAAAATTTTTAATTTGAAATAATAAATATCTTTTCATATTTTTGCAACTTTTTAATTATGGCTTCAAAATTCAGAGTCTAAACTTCATACAAGTAAGACTTGAGTTTAAAAAATTGGAGAACAATGTATGTTTAAAAAATTAGGGATTTCATTCCTTTTAATTTCATTCCTATTTACAGGAACAGTTTTTTCCCAGGATGAGGAAATCGATAACGAGCCAGCTGAAGAAATAACTGATAATGACATGAAGGGTGACGAAGACAAAGCCGAAAAGAAAGAAGAGAAAAAAGAAGTAAAAAAAGAGAAAAAAGAAAAGAAAGAGAAAAAAGGTAAGAAGGGCAAAAAAGGCAAAAAAGGTAAAGGTCACAAAGGAAAAAAAGGAAAGAAAGGTAAAAAAGGCAAAAAGAAAGCCGAGTAATATCTAAATCTCCAAATGGAATAAGAGGGATTTATATCAATAGATCCCTTTTTTTATGCCCGGACTTAAAAACCAAAATCTAATCTTAAAATTCCTAAAAAATCGTTTCCTTATAGTCATTTTCAAAGAGATATGCGTATTCACTTCTAAATCAGCAATGAAGAATTAACAAAGGAAACTCAAGGAAGATTCTAATTCTAGTTTAGAAATGAATTTTTAATTACTTCCTATAATATGTATTATGTCTCATAAAAAATGCTTGAAAAGTGTAGGGGAAGAAGTCTGAATTGTCGAAGTTAATAGTATGAGTTTGAAGAGAGTTTTCCTGTTTCTAATCATTATAATTCTACCCATATTTGCATTGTTTTCCAATACAAATCGAGAGTACATTACAGTAGATTTCTTTGGTACACAAATCAATTGGACTGACTTCGAAGTGAATCTTCCGGTTGTTGAAAGAATTCCCAGGGTAATCATAGACAACAAATCGTCCGATTATGGAAATGAAAACACAGCTTTCAATATTTCCGAAGCCAGAAACAAGGCGCAGTTGAAAGCTCGGGAAAAGATATCTCTTCAAATTGTTAGATCAATCGAAACCATACGAATAGATGACGAATCGACAATCATAAAAAAGATCCAGAGTGATGAATTTTTTAGAGAAAGAATCAATGAGTTTTTTCAATTAGAAAAATCTGAATTAAAAATTACTTATATTGCAGATCGTGTCAATGTAGATTCCGTGATGAAACTCAAAGGTAAAGATGGACTTTTGAGTTTTTTACCGATAGAATACGGTACAGAAGACTTTCCGGAGATTTCAGGAAAGTCAATAGTGAAGCCTGTAGATTATACGGGACTGATAGTGGACGCAAGACACCTGGAAGCTGAGCCCTCCCTTCTCCCGAGAATAGTTACAGAAAGAGGATTGGATATCTATTCCTACCATTTTGTAAACAAAAATCATGCAATCGACAAAGGTTTGGTGTCCTTCCAAACAGATCCCAAAGCAGCTATGGAGAGTCAAAGAGTTGGAAAGAATCCATACTATGTATTAGCTCTGACAACTGTGGGTAGGAAAAAAACTGGCTTTTCTTTGTCTACTGAAGATAGTATGAAACTCCTTGCTTCTCACAAAACAAGGAATTCTCTGAAGAAGTGCAATGTGATTATCCTGTTGCCAGAGAAACAGTAGCCTTTTTGAAAAGTTCTTCAGCTTTTTCATATTGAGAAGTAAAAAGATAAGCAAAACCCAATTCTTTGAGTTCTTCGTAAGATAAATCTTCTTTCTTTTCCAGGACTGATAGGTTTTTTATAGTATCACCAAACTCAATTTGCTTATCTTCAAAGCTGGGCAATTCTTTGCGATTCGGCACTTTCTTAAGTAAAAGTTCAGATTCTTTGAATTTGCCAAGTGCTTGAAGGGAGAGAGCTGTTTTTATGTATACCCCTTCATCCATATTGATAAAATTATGAATCTTTTTGAAATACTGAATCACTTCATTGTATTTCTTTAAGGCAAACAAGGAAGATAATTTTTCATTGTAGTAGTACTGATCGTTGATTCCATCCTTATCTAAATCCATAATATGCAAACAGATCTTGTACTCTTCCCTTTCGAAGGAAAGTTTTATACCATATTGAAAGATCGTTAAACAATACAGTCTACCCGGAGTCTTGAGATATTGTATGAAGGATCTAAGTGCTTCTTTGTAGTTTTTTTGATAGTAGTAGTGATAAGAATTCACAAGATGCAAAAGTATGGAATCCTCTCTCAGTTCTTTTTCCAGTCCGGATACTTCTAATTCAGAAATGCTACCTGAGTTTTCTATCTCAGAGAGGATGGCTAGATGTTTGAGGAAGGGGCTGGGAAGTCGTTTTGACATTTCAATGACTTCATCGTAAGAACCCACTTCAAAGGACTCCCAGGCAGAGATTTCATTTTTAGTTAAAACAGAATTAGTGTCCGGGGTCATACTATATTTGTCCTCAGGAATACTATCGGTTTTATAATAAATTCATTAAGTTTTTTATTAAAAAATCTAAACTAAGAAAAGTGACAAACCTTATGGGTCTAGTCGTTCCATCATTCTGGGATAAGGGATGCATTCTCTAACATGAGGAAGCCCGGCAATCCATGCTACCAGCCTCTCCAATCCAAGACCAAAACCGGAATGCGGAACCGAACCGTACTTTCGTGTATCCAAATACCAGGTATAGTTTTCAGGATTCAATCCCTCTTCTTGGATTCTGGAAAGTAATTTGTCCAAGTTCTCTTCTCTTTCAGAACCTCCAATGATTTCTCCTACTCCCTCCGGAGCAATTAAGTCCGAGCAGAGAACTGTCTCAGGGTTTTCCGGATTTTCTTTCATGTAGAATGCTTTGATTTTCTTGGGATAATTGATAATAAAAACAGGACCGCCCAGTTCTGAGGTCAGAATGTTTTCCCTTTCTGCATTGATGTCTTCACCGATAGATATTTCCTCGCCTTTCTTTTGTAAAACTTCTATGGCTTCGCTATAGTTGAGCCTGGCAAATGGTTTTTCCAAGAAGGATTCCAGAATAGAAACATCTCTTTCCAAGACTTTTAAATCTTCGGATGATTTTTGAATCACTGTTTTGCAGATTGATTTTATAAAATCTTCCTGAAAATCAAGATTTTCCGAATTCGAGAAAAATGCAGTTTCTGCTTCCACCATCCAAAATTCTGTAAGATGCCGTCTGGTTTTGCTCTTCTCGGCACGAAATGTAGGACCGAAACAATACACACGATTGTGAGCAAATATCGCTGTTTCGAGATAGAGCTGTCCTGTTTGAGCCAGATAGGCTTTTCCTTCATCGAAGTATTGGGTCTCAAAAAGGGTTCCTGCTGATTCGCCTACCGATCCTGTAAGGATTGGAGAATCCAAGAGCAAATAATCTTTTTCGTAAAAGTACTGACGTATGGCGAAAGAAAGTTCATTGCGAATTCTCATTATTGAGAGCTGTTTTCTCGATCGAAGCCAGAGGTGCCGGTGGTTGTGCAGAAAATCTACACCGTGTTCTTTGGGAGTGATCGGATAATTCATGGATGGTCCCAGAACCTTCCATTCTGAAAGTTGAATCTCATATCCGAACTCTGTCTTTTCTGAGAGCACAAGAATTCCTTTTACAATCAGGGAAGTTTCTTGGGATATGGACTTGATTTTTTGAAAATCTTCTTCTGAAAATTTTTCTTTTTCTGCTACAACCTGAATAATTTTGCCTGAATTTCTGATTTGAAGGAATTGAACATGATTGTTCCCTCTCTTACCCTGCAACCAACCTTCCAGGGTCACTTCTTCATTGAGATATTTTTGAGGATTTTTTGTTATATTCATACACATTTCCTTTCGAGAGCAAGATTTGAGATAAAACACAGAGGTCAATAAAATTTAACTTGATGGAATAGACAGAAAATATATTTTTTCTATCAGTAGAAAATAAAGAAATCAAATCAATCTAAAAGGAATATTATATGTCAGAAACAGCTATCATTAAAATCGGAGATAAATCTTATGAACTCCCGATTGTGGAAGGCTCTGAAGGTGAGAAAGCAATTGATATTACTAAATTACGTGCTCAAACAGGCTACATCACTCTGGATAGTGGATATTTAAATACAGGAGCCTGTACCAGTGCGATTACATTTCTGGATGGTGAAAAAGGAATTTTAAGATATCGAGGAATTCCAATTGAACAACTTGCAGAGAATTCTACTTTTACAGAAGTTGCCTATCTTCTGATATATGGTAAACTTCCCAATGATGCAGAGTTAGTGGATTGGAACAATCAATTAACCCGTCATACAATGGTTCATGAGGATTTAAAAAGATTATTTACCGGATTTCCAAAAGATGGACATCCAATGGCTATTCTTTCCTGTCTCGTAGCCTCTCTCTCAACTTACTATCAGGATTCATATGATCCCGAAAATCCGGAACACAGACAGATTTCTATGATTCGTTTGATAGCAAAATACCCTACTCTGGCAGCTTTTGCATACAAAAAATCCATCGGTCAACCTACTATTCATCCTATGAATTCTCTGGACTACTGTTCAAACTTTTTGAATATGATGTTTGCAGTTCCAGCTGAAGAATACAAAATCGATCCAGAGATTTCTAAAGCATTGAATCTTCTACTCATTCTGCATGCTGATCATGAACAGAATTGTTCCACTTCTACAGTACGATTGGTGGGTTCCAGCTTAGCAAACATCTATGCCGCTATCAGTTCCGGAATCTGTGCTCTCTGGGGACCGAGACACGGTGGTGCCAATCAGGAAGTTTTGGAAATGTTGATCAGCATTCAACAATCCGGACTTTCCGTGAAGCAGATTGTAGAAAAAGCCAAAGACAAGAATTCATCTTTCAGATTGTCCGGTTTCGGTCATAGGGTCTATAAGAACTTTGATCCGAGAGCTAAGATCATCAAAAAAGCCTGTGACAATGTACTAACCAGACTTGGAATTCAGGATCCATTATTGGACATCGCAAAAGAACTGGAAGAAGTAGCACTCAAAGATCAGTACTTTGTGGATAGAAAGCTTTACCCGAATGTCGATTTTTATTCCGGAATTATCTATCGGGCATTGGGAATTCCAACCAATATGTTTACAGTAATGTTTGGTATGGGAAGATTGCCCGGATGGATAGCTCAATGGAAAGAAATGATAGAATCTCCCGATATGAAAATTGGAAGACCGAGACAGATCTACACAGGACCGACAGAAACTTCCTATGCAGACGCCAAGAAAAAAGCATAATTTTTTGCTTTAACTCCCCCTTGAAAAGAGTGAAGACCTATCTTCACTCTTTTTTTCTTTTGTATAGGGGGCGATCAATATGAAGAAAATAATTTCGTTAAAAGTGGATAAACAATTTGAAGATTCTTTATCCAAAAATCACCCCTGGATTTTTAGTAAAAAATTCGCAAACTTTAAAATCAGATTAAAATTATCATCTGTAATACAATTCTTATCCAAGAAATCCAGATTCTTAGCTTATGGGATCTTTTGCGGAAAAGATAAATTAGTATCCGTTCGTGTACTTCCTTTCGGACAAAATTTTACCAGATTACAATTTTTAGATTTTTTAATTTCCAGGTTTGAAGAAAGAATTTCCCTTTTGGAACATACGGATAGTCTTAGACTCCTTCATGGGGAAAATGATGGGCTACCCGGTTTGACTCTGGATTATCATGCGGGAACTCTAATGTTTCGTTGTTATGATGAAAGCCTTTTGCTTTACGTGAGATTTGTATCACGGGCTGTGTTTGAAGTTCTGAATACCCGAAAAGATTTGCATCTCCTTGCGAATAATATCTTACTTATGAATCCGAGAAGAACATCTAATTCATCCGGTAATTATAAGAAAGAAATACGTGTACTACGGGGAAGTCTTCCTGAAACTATTTTGATTAGATACCGTGATCTGAAATATTCAATACGACCCGGTCAACAAAAAGGTGGGATATACAATGACATACGAAATCTTAGAGATTTTATATCTGAAAATCCCAATTTGTATACCGGTAAATCCGTCCTGAATCTATTCTCTAATAATGGATTGTTGTCTGAATTGTTTCTTCAGAATGGGGCAGAATCAGTTCATTCCATAGAAGATAGTCAGGAATGTATAGAAGTTCACAAAAAAAATCTAAAAAATCCCGAGAAAAGTATCATTCAAAAATTAGATATCTTTCGGAACTATCAAAAATTTTCACAGGAAGCACAAAAGAAATATGATTGGATCATCATTGACCCACCTAGTTTAACTGCTAGTGGAAAAGATGTACATCGTGCGAAAGTAATTTATAAAAAACTAATCGAAATTTCTCTCGGTATACTTTCCGAAGAGGGAATTCTTGTTGTTTGCTCCTGTTCAAATCGAATTCATAGAAATGAATTCGAAAATATCGTAGGAAAAGCATTTTCTGAAAATGCTGTGAATATGAAGCGTATAGCCAGACTTTCCCCTGAAATCGATCATCCTGTGATACGTGAGTTTCCTGAAGGAGATTATTTTAAAGTTTTGATCTATCAGAGATTATGATCTACATTGCTTTCAATAAACCCTATCGGGTTCTCTCCCAATTCAAACCTATGGAAGGGAAGTCAGATTTAAGAGAGTTCGTTCAATTGAAAGAGAAACCAACTGCCATAGGAAGATTGGACTTTGATAGCGAAGGACTGCTTCTTATGACGGATGATCTAAGTTTTCGTCATAGAGTGACTTCACCTTCTTCAGAAATTGAAAAGGAATACCTGGTTCAGGTAGAAGGGATTCCTGAGGAATCAGATTTGGATAAATTACGGAAAGGTATCACAACTTCCGGTGAGATTTATCTCCCTGCTAAAGCAAAAATTATTTCCGAACCCGAATTTCTCTGGGAGAGGAATCCTCCGATTCGGTTTCGTAAAGAAAAGCCGACTTCTTGGATTTCTGTAATTATCATTCAGGGAAAGAATCGACAGGTTAGAAAAATGACTGCAGCGATTGGCTTTCCTACCCTGAGATTGATTCGATTACGGGTAGGAAATATTTCTCTTGATGGACTGAAGCCATCAGAATTTAGATATTTTCAAAAAAAGGATTTTAAAAATAAATGAAATCTTCTTACTCACTTCTCGACTCCGGCGATTTAGAAAAACTGGAATTGCTAGGAGGTTACCGAATCATTCGTCCATCCCTAAACTCTTTTTATAAAAAATCAGATCCAAAATTGTGGTCGGGTGTGGATGCTCATTACATAAAGAATGATAGAGGAAGCGGGGAATGGAAATTTTTCTCAAAGATTCCTGAAATAATTAAGATTTCCTTAAATAAGAAAATTCAAATACAATGCAAATTGACTCCATTCGGACATATAGGTTTTTTCCCCGAACAACAGGAAAATTGGGATTTATTGTCCGGGATATCCCGGGGAAAAAGACCTCTGGAGGTCTTGAATTTATTTGCATATTCCGGTGTGAGCACACTCTATTCAGCTATGAATGGTATGAATGTTTGTCATGTGGATGCGTCCAAAGGCATGGTAGATTGGGCAAGAGAGAATTCCAGACTTTCTAATTTAGAAAATTCAAATATACGTTGGATAGTGGATGACGTTCAAAAATTCGTTATGCGTGAAACCCGAAGGGGAAGAAAATACGATGGTTTTATTCTGGACCCTCCCAGTTTTGGAAGAGGAGCCAAAGGAGAAATCTGGAAAATCGAAAAAGATTTGATCCCTCTTTTGGACAGTCTGATGGAACTCAGGAGTGAAGAGTTCCGATTTGTATTTCTTTCCTGTCATACAAGTGGCTTCTCTCCTCTCACTCTGGATAGACTATTGAAGTCTTACATCTCTGATAGTAAAGAAAACTTCACAGAATTGGAACTCTATGTCAGAGATAGCCTGGGAAATAAATTGCCCGGTGGTTTTTGTGCGAGATATATAGCTGATTAAACTTTGATTGCTTTTGCATCTCCCCAAAGTTTGTCCAGACTATAAAACTCTCTTTTGTCCGGTGTCATTATGTGAATGATGATCTCACCCAGGTCTAAAAGAATCCATCCATTGTCAGTAGATGTTTCGGCTGATCTGGTTTGATTGGATTTTCTGAGTTTGAATTCTTTGAGGGATCTTTCTAATTCTCTGGAAACTGCTTTGGCTTGAACTGCACTTCCTACAGTGGTTATTACGAATATACTGAGATAACTATTTACTTTTTCCAAATCGAGAAAAACTGTATTTTCACATTTCTTTTCAATCAGAATTTCTTTGATTTTTTTTAGAATTTTTTTGATATCCGGAGAGGAGCTTCCGGTAGATTTTTTTGATACAGTTTTCTTTTTAGTTATGGGATTTGAAGTCAAAATCTTCTCCTAAGAGTACAGTTATATCCAATCCTACTTCTTTATTGATAAGATGGTATACTTTTTTAATTCCTAAAATTTTTGCTATCTTGTATGCATACTCGGTATTTCCGGAACGATCGATGATTACCGATTCAGCCTCATTGACATTCCAGCCATTTCCTACGGACAAAACTTTAATACCATTTTCATTTAAGATAGTTTTCACACTTTTGGCCAGCCCGTTGGTTTCGGTACTATTCAATACTTCTGTCCTGGCTAAATCACCGATGTTATAATCACCCGAACTCAAATAACTCACCAATCTACTAAAACCTTCATTTGCGGAACCTTCGAAGATTTTGAGACGGGAAAGTTTAGTTTCTTCATCAATAAGTAACTGACCGGGTAGTTCTGCTATGGAGAAAATTAGATGGTTTCCTATCAAATAATCAAATAAGGAGATGAATTCTTCCGGTGAGAGGTTAGAAGAAGTTTTTAAGGAAAGAAGTTTAATCCATTCGGATTTCAATTCTTTTTTTTCGTTTAGTCGATCTATAAGAGAAAGGAATATGGATTGTTGAAAATTCAATCGGGTGATATAGGACAGTGGGTCTAAAGGATCGATGATTGAAATCAGATCCAAAACTTCCTCTCCACTCATTACAGCCGGGCCCATAGATCGTTTGAAGTTACTTTCTGCGGGAAGTGAGTACTTATCCAGATAGAAGGGCAATCCATCCATGAGGTCTATGATTTGCGCAAGATGGGTGTCCTGAAGAGTTAATGTGTAGTTGATGTTCAGACCTGTTATTTTTTCCAGGGGTTGAATCATGGTTGGAGAAGCTTTCGGACCTAGATTCTCAATTGTCTCTTTTTCGAAGAAAGAAAGTGGATTTATGAAGTACATTCCACAGAGCTTTTGCTCCGGTTGAAGAAATAGAAAAACACTGAAGACTAGTTTTTCTTGTTTGTTGATACCGTTGATTAAAAATGTAATGACTTTGTTGTCGTTGAGTTTCTCACGAAGATCAGTTTTTTTAGAAAAACCCTGGGAAAATCTATACCCGATCAAAACGACCAAAACAAGCGCAAGAGATATTAAAATTCGGGGAATTAGTTTCCCCTGATTATCCGTATTTATACTTTCCCTCTAAATCTTTAAATCTAATGTGACAGAGGTACCTAATACAATTATTTTTTTTATGTCAACCGATTTTTAGTAGTTTTAAAATAAAAAAGCTTGAAGTTGGTCAAAGAAAAATGAAGAATTCTGATTTGAATATAGAACAAATCTTTGATGAAATCCCTGACCGTTTTCCCAATTTTCATTTCGAAAAACGCAATGAGCAGATTGAAATGGTCAGAGAAGTTCAATCTGCTTTTAAAAAATCAAAACATTTGGTTTTGGAAGCAGGTACCGGAGTAGGAAAGAGTTTGGCCTATCTTCTCCCCGCGATATCCTTTGCTTACGAAAATGATACAACCGTATTGATTTCCACAGAAACTATTGCATTGCAAAATCAACTCATCAATAAAGACATCCCTTTTGTATCACAATTATTGAACATTCAGGATCTCAGAGCTGAAATTGCTTTGGGATCGGGGAATTATGTTTGCAAACGTAAACTCGGTAATTTAATTTCAAGTGGCAACTTTGATCCGGATATGATTCCTCACCTGAAAGAGTTTTATGAATGGGAAAAGAAAACAAAGGCGGGAATCAAATCAGAATACAAGGGCTATGCAACTTACCCCTTCTGGCAATCCGTTACAAGAGATCCGGACAATTGTCTCGGAAGAAATTGTCCGAATTTTTCAAAATCCTATTATTTCCTAGAGAAAGAAAAATGGAAACAGGCTCATATTTTAATTGTAAATCATTATCTACTTGCTGCACATCTTGCATCCACTCAGGGTTTATTGCCCGAGTTCAAACATGTCGTAATTGATGAAGCACATTCTTTTGCTGATATTCTGGGTAGATCCCTGCGTATTTCAATGGATCACCAGGGCATTCAGGACCTCCTGAATTTTCTATCAGGAAATGACAAAAGGAATAATGGGCTCATTCATAGACTGAAAAAAATCAAAACGACCGACAGTATTCTTACTCTCATTGATTCAGCAAAAAGAGAATCTACAAATTTTTATCAGAGGGTCCTAACGGCCAACCCAATGATCTATCAAACCAAAAGAATTTTAAAAAATCACGGGTTGGATACAGGATCTCTTCCGGAGATTTATGAGTCGTTGAGCGACGAATTGGAATCCTGGAAAGAATTTTATAGGGAAGATTCTACAGATCCTGAGGAAAAGGAAATTTCTGTCGAATTGGATTATCTGTTTAAGAAACTGAAATCATTTTCTGAGTTTCTTGAATTATTTCGCCAGGGCTCGGATGATGAATTTGTTGTCTGGATGGATCCCTCTTCCGTATCCGATAAAAATATCTATTACGATCTTCACATTCAGCCTCTAAATTCCTCTGATCTATTGAGGGAACGATTTTTTTCCGAACTTTCTACCCTAGTCTTTACTTCTGCAACTCTCACAACAGGAAAAAATAAATTCGAGTATTTTTTTCACCAAATCGGATCTTCTTCCTTCGATACAGGAAATTTCCCCTCCCCCTTCCCTTATTCAAAAAATTGCCTGATCTATCTTCCCCGAAATATTTCGGATCCGGCAGAAAAGCCTGATGATTTTGTGGAAGAATTGCAATTACTCATACCCAAGCTCCTGGAGTTGACCGAGGGAAATTCATTTCTTCTCTTTACCTCAAACAAACTTTTGAATGAAGTTTACAAACTCATTTCAGAAATAGTAGATTATCCTTGTATCTCACAACTGGAATGGGGAGCAGAAAAAGCAAAACAGATGTATTTGGAGACGGATCATGCGGTGCTTTTCGGAGTGTCTACCTTCTGGCAGGGTATAGACATTCGGGGGGATAAATTAAAATCCGTTCTAATCATAAAGCTTCCATTTCAACCTCCGGGCGAACCTGTCCTGGAAACAAAAATTGAAAACCTTAAAAAGAAAAATGGAAATCCATTTATGGAAATCCAACTCCCACATTCTATTTTGACCCTAAAACAGGGTTTCGGAAGGTTGATCCGCTCGGGAACCGATAAAGGTTTTGTTGCGATATTGGATCCGAGAATTCAAACCAAAAGATACGGAGGAGACCTATTGAAGAGTCTCCCACCAGCTAAGCTTGTGTATAGTTATAAAGAATTAAGAGAAAACTACAAAGAATTACTCGGTGGTTGAAAGATTACGAAAAAATCATTAACGTCTTATCGAAAATCTTTTAGCAGTCAAAACATCCTGTCAAGAAAAATTTCTAGACTTTGTATCTACTCAAGAAAAACTGAATCTCAGAATTAGGAAGGATAGTCAAATGCCCTCAGATGAGTCAACCCAAAGACAGAATTCACTCGGAGAATTCAGGAGTTCGAGTTTAACTATTAAACTGAAATTGATGGTAATCATTTCCTTGATTATCTTCATCTCACTCTCTTCAATCATCTATATCGCTTCGTACTTTTTCAAAAAAGATTCAGAAACTCGAATCAGGGAAAACGACCTTCAGGTCACAAATTTGATTTCTCTTAAGTTGCAGGCAGAGTTTCTTTCTCTGGCTAATAATATGACTCTTCTCGGATCCAGTCTGATTGAAAAAGGATCCTGTGAAGAAGATGGTCTGAGAAATATGTTTTTTCAAAATTCAAAGGACATTCTTTTTATTGGGATTTATAACAAAGAGGTCGGATTGAACAAAAATATTTTTAAGTGCATGAATCCTTCCATTTTGAATAAAGAATTCAATTCACCGGAATCATTTGAAGCTTTGATTGATAAGGACAAGAAACACTTCGAAAAAGGTTTCTTGGGTTTGTCTCTTTTGAAAAATCAAGGACCCAATTTTGGAGAACCCGTACTTTCTTATACCTTTCCATTCCTTCAGGGAAATGATGTTGATCACATCATTGTGTCCTTTATTAAAGTTTCCAATGTTCAGGAAACCTTCGGTTCCAGCGAAATCGCCCTCACCTATTTGGTGGATGAAGAAGGAAACCTTCTGATCCATCCCAAAAAAGAGAAAATGATCTCCGGTGAGAATATGTCACAGATTTCAATTGTTAAAAGTATGCTCACCAGCAAATTGAATAATAGTCAATTGCACTTCAAAGAAGGTGATGTGTATTTCATCGGGACCTTCAACAAACTGAAATTTATAGGTGGTGGGATCATTTCAACTACTCCTGAAGACAAAGCTTTCGAGGAAGTTTATAATCTTCAAAAAAGAAATATTTTTCTTATGATCGTAATTTTAAATCTTTCGATTATGATCGTCCTAATCTATGCACGAACTCTTACCAATCCTATTTATAAATTAGTAGATGCCGCAGGTAGAATTTCAAAAGGGGATTTCACTCATCGTGTTACACCTGCATCCGGAGATGAAATCGGTATTCTTACCGATTCATTCAATAAGATGTCTCACGGTTTGGAAGAAAGGGAGAAATTAAAAGAGTCTTTCGGAAAGTTTGTCAATAAAGAATTGGCAGAAATGGCTATGAAAGGTACTATCAAACTCGGTGGAGAACGAAAGTACTGTGCGATTTTCTTCTCTGATATCCGTAGCTTTACTTCGATCTCAGAAAAACTAGAACCGGAAGAAGTCGTAGAGTTTCTCAATCAGTACATGACAGAAATGGTCAAATGTGTTAACAAAACCGGAGGGATTGTAGATAAGTTCATCGGTGATGCGATTATGGCGACCTGGGGTGCCCTGAATCCTTTGCCCAATGAAACAGAAGCTGCTATCAATGCCTCCTTGATGATGAGGGAATCATTAAAAATTTTCAATAAAGGACGCGGAAGCGTAAAAAAACCTATTATAAAAATTGGTTGTGGAATCAATACGGGTTATGTGATTTCCGGTCAAATTGGTTCGGATGAAAGATTGGAATACACAGTGATCGGTGATGCTGTGAATTTAGCTTCAAGAATTGAATCATTGAACAAACCCTTCGGATCAGATCTTTTGATTTCACAGGATTCTTATGATAAGGTAAAGAAAATTTTCAAAGTAGAAAAAATGCCAGCAATCAAAGTCAAAGGAAAAGAAGAACCACAGATAATTTATTCTGTATTGGGAAGATTGGATGATCCGAAGTGCTATAAAAATATGACCGAACTCAGAAAAGACCTGGGCATAGAATATACCGAACCTACTCCGACAAAATCTAAGAAATCTTCCAAAGACGGGGGGGATGAAGAAAAGGAAGTAAAGTATGAGATCCTTCAGTAAGCGAGATTTATTTGCAATCCTATTCTTTTTATTGAATTCTATATTCTTCACATATTTATTTTTTACAGATGTGAACAAAGATTTGGAGGAAAGCACAGAAGATCAAATCGGTATAGTTACTTTTAAAATGAATTCCATTCAGAAACGGCCGGGAGCCAGAATGGTTTACAAAGATGTCTATGAGAGTTTTCCTCTAAACAATAAAGATACGATTCGAACCTATGAAGGATCGGATGCTGTAATTACATTCAATGATGGAACAAAAGTCAAATTAGATGAAAACAGTCTGATTTACTTTGATTACAGCAATGGAACCCCTAAAATTGACTTTACGGAAGGTTCTATTCAAGTTTCTTCCAAAAACTCAAATATTGAACTGAACTCCTCAGGTAAAAAAATCAACATGAAAAATGGGGATTTCAAACTAAATAAGGATAGTAAAAATTTATCTTTTGTTGTGAATTCAGGAGATGCTTCAATCTCACACAACGGAAAAGATGTTAAGATATCCGAATCACAGATGGCCAAACTCAATGATGAGGGAGGCGTAACTGTTAAAGATTTGCCTTTTCGATTGTTGAGCCCACCCGATCAACACAAAGAATTGACATTTGCCAGAGCAGACATACATTTCAAATGGATAGTCAAAACCCGACCCGACTGGAAATACGAAAAGGGAATAAATGAAAGATTTTTAGAAATCAGTAAGAATAAGGATTTTTCAAATATTGTTTTTTCTGAAGTTGTAAATGATTCAAAAATGGTTTCTCTTCCACCCGGAAATTATTTTTGGAGGGTCAAGCAAAGTGAAGATGGTAATTTTGAAACTTCAGAAGCAAGAAAGTTAAAAATCTTACAGGACTCAGAAATTAAAGCATTTACACCACTCGACAATCAAAGATTTCCCAAAACTCAGACATCCATATCTTTTGCCTGGAGCAAGCACAATATTAGTTCCAACTACAAGATCATCATATCAAAAGATCCCGGGTTTTCTTCAATTTTTAAAGAAGTCAGTTTAACATCAAATCAAATTCTTGTTCAGGATCTCCCCATTGGTTCTTACTACTGGAAAGTAGCTTCACTTCCTTCTCTCGAAGGAGCTGTGCCTATCTATACCCTTCCTAGGGAATTTACGATTCTTGACTCTGATGTTGTAATTGATCAGGAAGAAGAGAAAAAAGATATCATCGAAAAAAGTATGACACCCAATAAAGAAAAAGTCATAATCGAAACCAAGAAGCCTATCGTTTTTAAATGGAAAGACATAGATGGTACAATCTATTATGAGTTTAAAATGTACAATGAAAAAAGCGACTCGAAAATTCCGGTTTTTCAAACGAAATCTAAAAAAAATGAAGTAGTTGTATCTGACTATAGTTACCTAGATCAGGGAAAGTTCTTTTGGGAAGTCAATCCTGTAGATGTAAATGGGAAAAAAGGTCACCCTGCAAAAGGTGAATTTGAAATCAATGTGGAAGATAAACTAAAAAATCTAAAACCGGAGGACATAAAAATCATTTCTCCGGACACAATTTACAGAGTTGAGAATGAATAAAATAATCCTATTTTTACTTTTTCTACTTTCCTTTCCTATCACTTCAAAGGAAACCGAGTTCATTGAATGGAAACCAATCAAAGGTGCATTTGGTTATCTTCTTGAAGTGAGGGATTCTCGTAAGAAAACAATCATCAAAGAAAAAGTGAAAGGTACTACATATTCAGTAGCTAAATTATCGGGGAATTTTGAGTTTCGGGTATCTCCCTTAAATTTATTTGAGAAACCCACTGTATGGTCAAAATGGTCTGCTCTCAACATTATCGTTTCGAGACCACCCCTATTGAAAGAGTCCTCGGTTACTATTGACATTTCTGAACTCTCATCGAGCATCCCTCTTGACGGAAAAAATTTCATTCCGGAGACCAAGGTATCAGTCCTAGATGAAAAAGGCGAAGTGATCAAATCAAAATTCAAATATGTTTCCAATAAGCGTATTGATTTAAGTATTGTCCAGAAGGGTCTTAAAAAAGAAAAGCTCTCTCTCCTCATAGAAAATCCCAAAAAAAACACCAAGAAATTTAGCAATTTTATTGTTTTGACTGATAAAGAAACTGATGAACGTCTAGCAAGAGAAAAGGCAGAAGCTGAACGTTTGGAGAAAGAACGACTGGCAAAACTGGAAGCCGAACGTCTGGAGAAAGAAAGGCTAGCTAAACTGGAAGCCGAAAGATTGGCGAAAGAGAAAGCCGAGAAAGAACGTTTGGAGAAAGAACGACTGGCAAAACTGGAAGCTGAACGTTTGGAGAAAGAACGACTGGCAAAACTGGAAGCCGAACGTCTGGAGAAAGAACGACTGGCAAAACTGGAAGCTGAACGTCTGGAGAAAGAAAGGCTAGCTAAACTGGAAGCCGAAAGATTGGCGAAAGAGAAAGCCGAGAAAGAACGTTTGGAAAAAGAAAGGCTTGCTAAACTAGAAGCCGAAAGATTGGCGAAAGAGAAAGCCGAGAAAGAACGTTTGGAAAAAGAAAGACTGGCTAAACTAGAAGCCGAAAGATTGGCGAAAGAGAAAGCCGAGAAAGAACGGTTGGAAAAAGAAAGACTGGCTAAACTAGAAGCCGAAAGATTGGCGAAAGAGAAAGCCGAGAAAGAACGTTTGGAAAAAGAAAGGCTTGCTAAATTAGAAGCAGAAAGATTGGCCAAGGAAAAAGCTGAGAAAGAACGTTTGGAAAAAGAAAGACTGGCTAAACTGGAAGCAGAAAGATTGGCCAAGGAAAAAGCTGAAAAAGAACGCTTGGAGAAAGAAAGGCTAGCTAAACTGGAAGCCGAACGATTGGCCAAGGAAAAAGCTGAAAAAGAACGTTTGGAGAAAGAAAGATTAGCTAAACTGGAAGCCGAACGATTGGCCAAGGAAAAAGCTGAAAAAGAACGTTTGGAGAAAGAAAGATTAGCTAAATTAGAAGCCGAACGATTGGCCAAGGAAAAAGCTGAGAAAGAACGCTTGGAGAAAGAAAGATTAGCTAAACTGGAAGCCGAAAGATTGGCCAAGGAAAAAGCTGAAAAAGAACGCTTGGAAAAAGAAAGGCTAGCTAAACTGGAAGCCGAACGATTGGCCAAGGAAAAAGCTGAAAAAGAACGTTTGGCGAAAGAGAAAGCCGAGAAAGAAAGACTAGCTAAGCTGGAAGCAGAAAGGTTGGCTAAAGAAAAAGCTGAGAGAGAACGTCTTGAAAAAGAAAGATTAGCTAAACTTGAGGCAGAGCGTTTGGAGAAAGAAAGACTCGCAAAGTTAGAAGCTGAACGTTTGGCAAGAGAAAATGCTCAAAAAAACAAGAAGTTTAGAATCATAGATGGAATCAAAAATCAAACCAATTCAGATTATTTGTCAGTGAGTTCAGAAGAACTGGATTCAGTTGTCAAAGAATTTACTACCTCTTGCAAATCTACTGATTTACCGGACATTCTTGTTCTGGAATGCTATTCCGATCATATAGTACTCAATTTACAAAATCCTGCTAGAGTGGATCTATTCAATTACATTCGTCTGATGAATGACAATCTTCAGACCAGATTGAAATCATACCTGTATTTCTCAGAGGAAGCTTCTCCCAAAATGAGGGCAGCCCTTGAAAAAATTATGAGCAATAAAGACAATCGGGTTCTAGAATGGGAAGAAAAAATGAATCTAGAGAAAGCCATCCGAAAACAAAATTCACCCAAGAATTAAGGCTTATTTTCTTGAATTTTTGAGTGAATTTTTTCAGCAAGAGAAATTGAAATTCCGTTGATCCCGGCTAGGTCTTCTACTGATAGAGAATCTATTCTTTTCACTCCCTGAAATTTTTCTAATATATCCTTCTTTCTTTTTACTCCTAAATTCGGAATTCCATCAAGGATAGATTGATATGTATTTTTATTTCTTCTCTTTCTATGAAAGGTAATTGCAAACCTATGTGCTTCATTTCTCAACCTTCGTATCAAACGAATTCCTGGATCATTAAGAGGAAATTGATAAGGTTCTGTCTCACCGGGAAAGTACACCTCTTCCCTTTTTTTAGCCAACCCTATAAATAAAAGCTGACCCAGGTCCAATGAAAGAGCAGCTTCTACTGCTCTGGAAAGTTGTGTTTGTCCTCCGTCGATTACTATCAAATCAGGATATGGTTTGTTTTCATTCATCAATCTCTGCAAACGTCTGGATATCACTTCGTGTATCATTCCGGGATCATTGATCGAATCATATCCCCTCATTACGTAGTGCCTGTAACCCGGTTTGTGAGGTTCTCCATTTAGAAACATCACTCCGCTGGCTACTGGTTGGCTGCCCTGAAAATGGCTGATATCATAGCACTCAATGTGTTTGGGAAGATTAGGCAAATTTAATTTTTTTTGTAGATCTTCCATCGCCGCTTCCATGGATCGATACTTGGTGGCCAAAACTCTTTCCATGAGATCTTTCTCTGCTGTCAGCTTTGCCATTTTAAATACAGGAAATGATGATCCTCTTAAGGGTGAGTGGATGGAAATCTTTTTTTGAGCTATAAGCGAGAGAGTGGATTCCAATTTATCAATTTCTTTATCTTTTGAAACTGGAATCTTGATTTTTCCCGGAATGAAGAAATTTGAAAAGTAATATAGTTTTATAAAAGACGAATAAATTTCTTTTTCTTTACTCTCATCTTCAGAAATCCCATCCAGGGCAAAAGATTTTTTTCCGTTTAATTTCCCTTCACGAATTTCAAAAACTACTATTTGAGCATTCTTCTCTTTACAATAGAGAGCCAGGACATCTTCATCTGCGAGGTTGGTATTGACTATAGCCTGTTTGCTATTGTATTGGCCCAATGATTCAATTGTATCTCTGTAGACGGCGGCTTTTTCAAAGCTTAGATTCTCAGAATATGAGACCATTTTCTGTCTTAATTGTTTGATAAGACCTGATTTGTTTCCGGACAAAAAATCAATGATTTGATTGATTATCTCAGAATACTCCTCTACAGGAACATTGCCCTGGCAGGGAGCCAGACATCTCTTTATATGAAAATTCAAACAGGGTCTTACCGGCTTTTTTACCGGAAGAGAAAGAGGAGTTTTTCGTATGGGGAATATTTTTTGAATGAGGGCTAGCAATTCTCTTGTGGCCCTTACATCCGTAAAAGGTCCGAAGTATTTCTTTCCATCACTTCTAACGTTTCTTGTCAGAAATATACGGGGATACATTTCATCGGTTGAGATACACAAAAATGGATATTTTTTATCATCCTTCAACCGAATATTGTACTTCGGATTGAATTTTTTAATGAGGTTGGCTTCTAAAATAAGCGCTTCCACTTCATTATTGGTGATCATCCAATCTAAATCAGATATTTCGAAGTGAAGACTGAGAGTCTTCATGTCCAAACCTTTCGGATTCAAATAACTACGTATCCTCTGCCTTAGCTTAATCGCCTTTCCTACATAGATTACCTGATTTTCAGAATTTTTCCAGAGATAAACACCCGGAAGATCGCCTAGAGTTTTGAGTTTGAGTTGAATGGAATTGAGGGTAGTTTCGTTCATATTTCTGACCGGTTTAAACTATTTTTAGAATAAACCGGAAGAATTGAATTAAAAAAATCTTGTTAAAAATAAATCCAATAAAAAAATGGAGCACACGGGGTGTAGCGCAGTGGTAGCGCACTTGTCTGGGGGGCAAGTGGTCGCAGGTTCAAATCCTGTCACTCCGATTTTTTTATATCTCATAACCTGAAGGGATCACCGTTCTTCTGGGAACAACAATCACACCCTCTGTAATCGTTACATACTCATCCTCATAATCCTGTAAATTGTCCTTATTGACTAGAAGTACATTGTCTGAGATATAACAATCCTTATCCACAATAGCATTTCGAATCTGGCAATTTTTACCGATTCCTACCGGGACTCCCTTATTGGTAGTGCCATATCTATCCGCACCGAGAATCACAGAATTTTCAATAGTGGTACCTGCCTGAACAACCTGCCTCACTCCAATCACCGAACGAATGATAGTGGATTCATTGA
This sequence comes from Leptospiraceae bacterium, assembly GCA_024233875.1. Lineage (GTDB taxonomy): Bacteria > Spirochaetota > Leptospiria > Leptospirales > Leptospiraceae > JACKPB01. The sequence goes on along the minus strand of JACKPB010000005.1, from coordinate 16,718 downwards.
TGATACATCCTTCGGAGAGAAGAGCCTTGTAGAGATTGGCTTTGTTTACCTTTGTGGGTGGAAGAGAACGTGCTCTTGTATAAAAAGGTCTGTATTCCAGATAAAGATTGAATTTTGGCCAATCATCTGTAAGCATGATATTTGCTTCATAGAACGCACGAATCGTTCCTATGTCTTCCCAGTATCCATCATAATTATAAACTTTTATCTTCCTGGTCTTCAGGGCATCAGGAATGATCTCTTTTCCGAAATCCGTCAAACTATGATCTTCCAAAATTTCTTTCAGAACACTTGTTTTGAAGAAATAAATTCCCATGGATGCGAGAAATTTACCATCGGGTAAACGATAGCTTTCCACTTCTTCAAGAGTGTTTGGTTTTTCATAAAATTCTGTTGCCCAACCGTTTTCATCTTTTTTGATTATCCCCAGACCGTGAGCCAGTTGAGGATCGATTACGTTTGCTGCGATTGTCATGTCTGTATCCGGATCTTCAATATGGGTGAGCATAAATTCATTTAAGTCCATATTGTACAGTTGATCTCCGGAGAGAATCATAATGTAATCGGATCGATAGTCTTCAAGGTGAGGCAAGACTTTTCTAACTGCATCCGCTGTACCCTCAAACCATTTTACGTTGGACGTGGTTTGTTCGGCGGCTATGATTTCAACGAAACCCTGTCTCTGTCCGGAAAGAATCCCATAGGTCCTTGAAATGTGTCGATTCAATGAATAGGAATTGAATTGTGTTAAAATGTATATTTGATTGAAATCGGAATTGAGAGCATTTGAGATAGGTATGTCAACCAGTCTATATTTCCCTCCAAAACTTACGGCCGGTTTTGATCTCTTTTCGGTAAGAGGTAGAAGCCTCGTTCCTTTTCCTCCCCCAAGTATAATTGTTATGACACTTTTCTTAACAGCTGAATTATCCATTTTGAATACCCTTTCTATTTCTTGTCATCTAATCTATTAGATAGTGATACGTTTTAAAATAATACATTTATATTGATTTTATGTTCAATTAATATAAAATTCCCCTGTTGAATTCATAATGCGAATTCTCATATAAAAAATATATCAAAAAATAAATTTCGCTTTGTTTTGTTGTATTTTGATTCACTTCTCTTTTCGGCTTATCGGATCGTGTTTTCAGGGAATCTGTTTGCATAAAAAACTCTATCCTTCATTTCAATTAAAACTACTAAAGTAGGAATCGAAAAACTGGATTCCATTTTTAGATGAGCACCAATCATCCACTGCTCTTTCTGGATGAGGCATGAGGCCTGCAATTAAAAAATCTGAAGACGTAACACCTGCAATATCGGCTACAGATCCATTGGGGTTGTCAATCGCATACTTATAAAAAATGGAATTTTCATCTTCCAGTCTTTTGAGAGTATCCTCATCGGCAAAGTAAGATCCTTCACTATGAGAAACAGGAATGTCCAGAATCGTATCCTCTGTGATTCCGGATGTCAATGGATTGGAAGAAGAACCTTTTTTAAGAAAAACATTTTTACAAATATGTTTCAGATTTTTGTTCCGCATGAGTGTACCGGGAAGCAAACCCGCTTCAGTTAGAATCTGAAATCCATTGCAGATACCCAGTACCCTTCTTCCGGAAGAAATGTGTGATTCCAAAGATTTCATTGCATTAGAGAATCGGGCTATGGCACCGCAACGGAGATAGTCACCATAGGAGAATCCACCGGGAACTACAATGAGATCATACTTTTCTTCAATGCTATTCTTATGCCAGATAAAATCTACAGTGTGCTTGTAATGGTGCTTCAAAACATATTCTATATCCCGGTCGCAATTGGAACCCGGAAAAACTATAACCCCGGTTTTCATATCAAATTTTCTCCACAGAAATCGAATAGGTTTCAATGATTGGATTGACCAGTAGTTTCTTGCAAAGACGATCTAGGTCCTCTTTCGCCTGATCTTCTGAGTCAGATTTCAGGGTAACCTCTACATACTTTCCGATTCGAACATCGTTTACAAACTCTTCTCCCATGTCATGCAATGCATTCATGACAGTAGTTCCCTGTGGGTCGAGAACCGATTTTTTTAAGGATATATTTACTTTTCCGATATACATAGGTTTAGTTTTTCCTCAATCTCTTTGTATTTTTGAATGATTTCATTTTGAATGCTTATGGGTAGTGAAGGTGGTGGTGGCTCTTTGTTCCAATTTATAGATTCCAAATAATTTCGTAGTATTTGTTTGTCATAACTGGGTGGGGATATTCCCAGTTTGTACTCGGACGCATCCCAATACCTTGATGAGTCAGGGGTAAGCAACTCATCAATAAGTGTAACTTCACCATCCAGAATTCCAAACTCAAATTTGGTATCACAAAGAAGAATCCCTACTTTTTCAGTCTTCAAAGCGGCAGTTGAATACAATTCTAAAGAATAGTTTTTCAATTTTAGAAAAAGCTCACGTCCGATACGCTTTTCCATTTCAGCTTCACTGATATTTTCATCATGACCTGTGTCGTTTTTTACTGCGGGAGTGAAAATGGGTTCCGGAAGTTTTTCTGATTCTTTAAGTCCCTGTCTGTAACTCACTCCGGCTATGGTCCCGTGAGTTTTGTATTCCTTCCAGGCTGATCCGGAAACATAGCCTCTGACCACACATTCAAAATCTATACGCTGACACTGTCTTACAAGAACGGAACGATCACGATATTCTTCAGAATTGAATGGTGTAGGAAAGTTTTGATACTCAGTTTCAAGTAAGTGGTTGGGTATGTGTGAAAATACCGAAAACCAAAGATTGGAGATTCGATTGAGAATCGCTCCTTTCCCTGAAATTTCCTCTTTGAAGATACAGTCAAAAGCAGAAATACGATCTGAATTGCATAGAAGAAGAGTATTTCCAATTTTATAAATGTCTCTAACTTTTCCCCTGTAAAATGGTTCCAATGCTTTTCCCTTAGAATTTCACGCTAAAAAAATTTCCTATGGAGTCAATAAAAAGCGAAGTCGAATTAAAAATAATCATTGCATTTCCTGACGAAAAGGGAAACTTCCAGAATATGGAGCTCTATAAAAAATATCAAAAGATTTCAGCCTCTCCCACACGTCCAAACTTGAATCAAAAGAAGAAAAAATTTGATATGGATGACTTATTTCGGGGTCCATTGCCTACCGATTCAAATGTTCGGGAAGAAACTCAGACCAGTTTGGATGAAAAACTGCGTAAGGCATACTTTTGGATTGTAAACTATGCAATCATTAGTCCGTACTATGACATAGAGTACAATAGCGGGCCCCATCATTCCTATACGGTGGGTGACCTAAAAACAGTCGTAAATTTTCCTTCTGCTCAGAGCTATTCGAGCTATGTACTTTTTCCCCTTCTCACTTTAGCTACCCGAAGACGGTGTCTCCTGGTCGGTGGTCCGGGTCGTGGCAAAACAGCCAGTGCCATTCTCATGGGAGTCATGTCGGGGTATTCACTCAAAGAAGTAAAACGTTCCATCCAGCATGGTCAACCCCAAATGACAATTTCTGACCTTTTAGGAAATCCGATTCCTTCCGATCTAATGAATGCCAAAAACATGGATGAGATCAAAATAGCATGGAGAAAGTGGCTGGGGATGAGAGTGAAGATCATTGATGAATACAATAGAATTCCTACCCGTACTCAATCGGCTCTATTAACAGTTCTGGGTGACAATTACGCAGAGATCTTGGATCAAATCTATGAGTGTCCCGATGCCGCATGGTATCTAACGGCAAATGATGATGCGGGAGGCGGAACCTATGAAGTTATTGAAGCTCTCAAGGACCGATTGGATATCGTAGTGAAAGCTCTTCACTTCAATACCCGGTTTCTGGGTGAACTGCTGAAACGACTGGAAGATGGAATGAAGCCGGAAGAGGTTGTTCCCGCCGAAGTGATATTTACAGAGGAAGAATTGAATGAAATGAATTCAGCTATTCTCTCTGTTGAATTCCCTGATGACTTACTCAGGCAACTAGAATTCTTCGCCAGTCATTTTGAATTTTTAGATGTTGCAGGCGAACAAATTGAATACAAAACTAAAGATACTCTCAAACTATCCGGATTGGATTATAGAGCGTTCAGTAGTACAGATTCCGGAAAAGACAAAAACAAAGACATTGGTTCTCAAACTAAGAATGGTCTTTCGGTAAGAGCACTTATGACCTGCATCGTATACATGAAAGCTATGGCATACTTTCGGGGAAATGAAAAAGTTGAATATGAAGATGTAAGACAGGTATTGCCGTTTGTTTTGCATGACAAGCTTGTTCAGAATCCGGACTCTCCTTTCTTCGAAATTCCTGGAAATCAAATCTATCGATCTGATAAAGTAAGTTGGATTCGAAAACTATTAGAACTTTCTAATGAACTCTTTATATCCCTAGGTCTTGATTCAAATGATCCTATATTCGCACTTGAAGAAGAATTCAAATCCGGTCTGGAGGGTCTGTCCATGGCTGATACCAAGAAAAGAATGACAAAGATAGAAAAACTAATGAATGAATGGACAAAAACCAAAAAACTTTACGGCCATCAGTTTGATGACATATTGAAGTTGAAATATCTCCATCAACGTTATACAAATTATATGGAATGGTTGAAATGGCAGTCGGGTTGAGGGAGTTTCTTGCCCTCCACAAAGAGGAATTCAATAAGAAATTTTATTCCGCTAAAACAGACTATCCCAACCTGTCCGAAGATGATTTTCTAGAAGTATTAAAACAATCCTATCTTCCCCTATTGGAGATCTTGCCAGTCATAGAAGGCGAAAAATTCGAAGAACTAGTATTCACATTGTATGAGATCTTTCTCACTCTTCAATCGCGGGGATCAGGAGAGATCTGGGAGGTTGGCCTTTTTCTAAGAGAACTCATCAAAACATCTCCGGAACTCTGTTTGCAAAATCCAAAACTTTTTCTCAATTCATCTATAAATGCATTCTTGAATCTCTATAAGGACAAAGACTTTGATCTTTTTCGATGGAGAGATTTTTGGAAGGGGATAAATGTCTTTCGAAAAGAACCTGTGGGGATTGTTTTGAAAATGATCTTTGTGTTTACCTGGATTTGTGGTAAACCCCAGTACAGAGATCTGGCCCTCGAATACTCAGAAGAGCTCCCATCTCCTATGTTTGACTATACTTTTGGAGTGTCTATAAAAGAGTCCGATCGTAAGGCATTTTTGAATCGTGTTCGAATGAATCCATTCAATACCTTCCAGGAATTAAAGAATTCGGTTCCACCACCCACAAGACTGGTATTTCGTATCACAGGAGGATTCTACGGATTCGGAGGAAGTTTTTTAACAACCCTGAGTATCGATGAAAAAGAGAGGACTCTGGTCTATGATGATGAATCTTTTTATCGATTTCATTCTGATTTTACAGGAACTTACACTCAAAAGGTTTTGAGTTTGGATTCCGAGGAAACGAACCAAATTTTAGAGTTTCCTGCGAATCCCGGAAAGGATACGATTACTATAGAAGGTATTACAGAAAACTTTCCATCGTTTCCCCGGGAAAATTTAAAAAAAGTGTATGGATTGCGATCTGTATACTTCATCACACCTGCAAGCTTCAATGTTCTAATGATCGGAATCGCCTGAAATGAAAAAATCCGAAACATATACCATAATTGAGAATTGGATGTCCAACTGGGAAAAATCCTTACTCAACTGGAGTAAATTTGTTAGGATGAAAGAACCAATTTTTCTATTCGAAGAGAAGTCTATTAAAAAATTACTCGGAGATAGCATTGCGGCAATTCGGTTGGACGATCATGCAATTCTGGTGGATATGCTAAAGATTCAAGAATGGAATCTTCTCGATTATTCGGAAGAAATTCTTTCTCATGAAATAGGACACCACGTCTACTCTCCTGGGAATTTGACAAATTATGGAAAAATGGTGATACGGGTTCGAAAAGTACTCAAGAGATTGGAGTACATGACTCCTATGGTTACCAACCTATATGAAGATCTACTAATAAACTATAGATTGAAACGGTTTCATAAATTAAAAATAGATGAAGTCTATCAGAAGATAAACGCAAAGGTTGAAGGACAATCCAATCTCTGGAAATTTTACATGAGAATCTACGAACTTCTCTGGGCACTTCCGAAAGGATATTTGAGCCGTGGGGAGATTTCGGATACTATGGAAGCGGATGCCGGACTGGGAAAAGATTTGATTTTGAGTTATGCCGAAGACTTTGTGCATGGAAGTGGAAGATTTGCCGCACTCTGCTATGTATATCTTTTAGAAGATAGCAATTCCAATTCATTGGAACAGGCTTCCCTATTTTCTGACACCAAATCTATCAGTATGGACGAGATACCTCCGGGACTGCTCGAAAATGATCCTACAGAAGAATCCGATTGCATTCATCCTGCTCTGGAGTTGAAGGAAGGGAAACAATCCGATGGGATTTCTGATGATTCCGATTCAGAAGAAAATGGAAATTCAAAATCAGCTGAAGTCAATCCGAATTCAAAGGGATCCAATTCTCAATACAGGGAGCCTTTTGAATTCGGACAGATTCTTCGGGATATGGGATTGAATATAAATTCAAAAGATATTGTAATACAATACTACAAAGAAAGAGCAATCCCGTATCTTGTCCCCTTCCCATCTGCTAAAAATCCTGTTTCAAAAGAACCGCTTATCGAAGGGGTGGATGTCTGGGAAATTGGTTCTCCTATGGAAAATATCAACTGGTTTCAAACGGCTATCAAAAGCCCGATTGTGATACCGGGCTACACAACAGTTGAGGATCGATTTGGACTTTCTGAGGGTTCAGAACCTGATAGAGAGCCCATCGATTTAGATATATACATAGATTGTTCCGGTTCTATGCCTAATCCCGGACAAAATGTATCCTACCTTGCCCTTGCTGGGACAATCATTTCACTATCAGCCCTCAGGACGGGTTCTAAAGTTCAGGCGACACTCTGGAGTGGTCCCGGTGTATTCCGCACAACAAAAGGTTTTATATCAGATGAAAAAAAAGTTTTAGAAATCATCACCGGATACATAGGTGGATCTACAGCCTTTCCTATTCACATTATTAGAGATACTTATTCAGAAAGAAAGCCTTCTGATCGAAAAGTTCACATTTTACATATTTCGGATGATGGAATCACAACAATGTATGACAAAGATGAGAAAGGAAATAACGGCTACGATGTTATGCAGATGGCTTTGGACAAATCCGGTGGAGGGGGAGCAACTATGGTTTTAAATCTTTACTCGAGTCCGGAGAAAGATCCGGGTTTAAAAAAAATACTCGAACAGGGTTGGGATATGTCTGTAATACGTAACTGGACAGATCTCCTGGAATTTGCGAGAAAGTTTAGCAATAAAAATTATACATTTGAGGGATCATGAAAAAATCTCCGGAAATTTCTTATCTCCGAAATCGTTTGGTTCAGTGTCCGATAGAGTTTCAGGCTGAACCAATATTGAAAAATGGGTCTATAGTGAAAGGGAAACTATCTACCGAAGCACTCTATAATGATACAATCTATTTTTTAACCCGGAGCTATCCACGGGATAAGAAATCAATCAACCTAATGGAAAGCAAGGAAAATCGAAATCATCTGAAAGTAGTCGCAATTCTCACATACATACTCCATGATCCAATATTTCAAAATTTGGAGATACCCGAGTCTAAGGTGTATGATTTTCTATTCAATCACTTAAAACCATACACCCGACTTGTAGGAGCCCATGAATTTCTGAATCATCCGGATCGTCAGGAGGAGCTATGTCGTTTGCTAGTAAAGTATCTTTCAATTCTTCCGGAAGGAGAAACTCAGGAATACTTCTCGGACCGAATGTCATCATTAGATTCGGTAGAACGGGAAGCGATCATCCAAAAGACAATCAAGGCTCAGAAAGCCGCCAAACGTAAAGAAGAAGAACTTCTCGAAGCGATGAGAAGAAAAGAAGCCGAGGAAGCTGCATCCAAAATGCCGAGGGAATGAAATGATAAAAATTGATGATGAATTAAAATTTCGAATTCCAATGTTGACAGAAAGAAACCTTCCTCTTCTGGAAAGATTGATAGAACATAAACATTCACCAATCTATAATTTTTCCTGCGGAGATCGTTTGACCTTTACAGACAAAAAGTTTTTGGATGTCTATGAAGAAGATTTACAACAGAGATCTCTCGGAGAAAAAATTCCGGGAGAGAAATGGATAGAAACCATCCATAAGCAATCCGAATCTTCCCCATTTTTAAAAAAACAAACTCATCTTCTGGATCTAAATTCAGACTTTGAAAGAATTCCCCTCATGCATCGTGGTGATCTTTCCAAACATTTAGTAGATATTGTACCGGATGGTTCTGATTTTTCCCGATTGATTGTCAATCCTACATCCGGTACTACAGGACACTCCATACCCTGCCCGAATCATCCACTAGCTATCGGTTGTTACAATCCCCTACTTTTTTATAGTTTGAAATCAAATGGAATTTCAATTCAATTGAATGAAACTACGATAGCATCTATGCTGATTTGCTCACAGGAGAATACAATTGTCTACTCAACGGTGAAACCCATTCTCAATGGTGCCGGGTATTCAAAGATCAATTTGAATCCGAAAACATGGAATGATCCCGGTGATACAGTAAAATTCATAGAAGATTTGCAACCGGAATTTTTATGTGGAGACCCTGTCTCTTTTTATGATTTACTTTCATATCCGTTAAAATATCAACCCAAGGCCCTACTTTCTACTTCTTTAAAAATGACAGATGGGATTCGAAAAAGATTAATAGAAACCTTCGGTTGTCCTGTAGTTGATTTTTACAGCCTGAATGAGACGGGACCGATCGCTTATTCCTGCAGGAAAGATCCCAATACTTTCCATGTCTTACCTAAGGATCTCTTTGTAGAAATTACTGATTCAGAGGGAAACCGTCTCCCGGAAGGAGAAATTGGTTTTATTGTTGTTACAGGAGGCAGGAATCCATATTTACCCCTATTGAGATACAACACCGGTGATCGGGGAAGTTTGGATTTTTCTCCCTGTGATTGCGGAGAAAAAACTCCAAAATTACGAATGGAGGAAGCCAGAAAACCGGTTTATTTCATTAACAATTCCGGTAAGCGTATCAATCCTATTGATATTTCTAGATGGATTCGAAAATTTCGGGTACATCGACACAAATTATTTCAAAAGAAAAATGGTGATCTAGAACTTATTTTGGATATAGAGAAAGGTTTTTTTGATGGAAGAGACGAGACGAACCTCTCAGAAGGATTGAAAGAGATGTTTTCAAAGGATCAAAGCATTCAAATCGAAATCAAAGAAGGAAACTCAATAGACTGGGAGGGTTTTCAAATTTATGAAAGCGAACTCAATCCTCTAGAAAATCTATAAATTTTTCCAATATCACAAAAGGAAATGCTTGAATTAGAACCTCTAGTTTCTAGTATGGCATAAGTATCGGCTTTGTAGCTCAGTTGGTAGAGCAGAGGACTGAAAATCCTTGTGTCGACAGTTCGATTCTGTCCGAAGCCAGATACTAGCTTTTATTTAAAATCGAATCGATCCCCCTTTTTGTAATCCAATCCCATTTTTCTTAAAAAAAACTTCCTAACCTCCTCAGAAGACATAAAAGTATATTCATAATCACTTCCATAATCTGTGAAAATTTCTTCACCAGAGAGGATTTTTCGGGTAGTTTGAAATTTGATATAAGGTTCGGAACAGGATTTCTCAAAACTTCCGTTCTGCAATCCGGTTGCTACACCATTGATTTCAGAAGGAGCATAGTTGATTTTTGAAATGAAGTGCTCTGAGTTCCCATCAATATAAGAATAAATGTTCTTTTCGGGAGAACAGTCAGGAATCCAAAAAAGATAGTAATGCTTCTTGAGTGAATACAGTCTCGATCCTTCGATGGCTGTAATTTTTCTTCCTACATAGATCCCCAATTCGGTTTCTTTGGGTATTTCAGTTCTGGCAAACAAGCCGAGACCTGCACCGGGAATCGATGACTCCCTCACTTCCACTGAAGGGTGGATTTTTTGTGTTCTTTGGGAGTGAGAATCTACTCTACAGAATAATAAAAAAAGAAAAAATATACTCAGGTACGATTTTGATGGATTCATAATAGAACTACTATCCAAAGAATTTCATCTTCTTAGTTTTACAAAGCTAATAATTAAATTTATTTCTTTTTGCGCATTTCTCGGAAGGATTCAATGATGGATAGGAATAACGATGGAGAAGCATGTACCTTTGCCTACTTCACTTTCCACAGTAATCTTTCCATTGTGTTTTTCTATGATCCCGAAAGATATGGATAGCCCCAATCCTGTTCCGAGACCTATTGGTTTTGTGGTAAAAAAAGGTTCAAATATTTTACCGAGGTTTTCCGGAGGAATGCCTTTCCCGGTGTCACAAATTTCTATCAGAACTGATTTTTCATCAAACAAAGAGGTTTTGATCCGAATAGTACCCTTATCGACTATTGCATGACCGGCATTGATAATGATATTTAAAAATACCTGACTCAATTGTGTTACGAGACATTCGACCATCGGTATCTCATTGTAAGATTTTTCTACTTCACATTTGTATTTGATTTCATTTCTTGCTATATTCAGGGTGGATTCCAGAGCCTGATTGATATCGGCAGGCAGCCAGTCACTATCACCCGAATGGGAGAAAGATTTTAAATCACCAATGATTTTCCGAATACGATAGAGACCCTCTTTGGTTTCTTCCAAAAGTGATTTGAGATCCTGACTTATGAATTCTATATCCATGTTTTCTATGAATTCTAAGGACTTGGTGTCCGCCTGATCCAAGCCCCTCATTTTTCCGAGGAGGGATTGATAGAAAATGATAAGATTGTTGTAATCCTCAATATATTTTTCCAAACTTCCAATATTTGAACTGACGTAGCTGAATGGGGTGTTGAGTTCATGAACAATACCGGCTGCCAATTGACCGAGAGATGCCATTTTGTCTGATTGAATGAGTTGCCTGTTTGCCAGTTGTAATTCTTCAATCAAACGTTTTTGTTCCAAATAATTTTCTTTAAGTTGAATTTGATCTATTTTCTTTTCGGTGATGTCAGTCAGAAGAACCCCCAGTGAACCGGGTTCTCCATTTTCATCCAAATTCAAAACAGTAGAAATATGCATCCAAATGACAGATCGATCTTTGGTAATCAATCGATAGTCTTTCGTAAAAGTATAATGGGATTTAGTTCTAGCAAAACTAAGCTCTTCTATCAAACTTTCTCTATCTGCTTTGTGTATGATATCTTTATAATCCAGGTTTTTAGAATACAATTCATCAATAGAATAGCCGAGTTTTTCAAAATTGTTAGATACATAAAGTATCGGAAAGTCATCCGAAACACCAAGTCGACATATGATAGTGGGGCTAGAACTTACTACTTCCATAGCATTTTCAAGTTCTTTTTCTATTCTCTTTCGTCTAACGATACGCCAGGCAAATTCACCTACCAACTGAACAGTTTCTACATCATAGTCTGTGTAGAGATAGGGTTTATTCCCTACCCCTGTCATCATTCGGACCTTTCCGTTATCCAGAACAGGCACACTCATCAATCGAATGAGATGGGAATGACCTTCCGGCAAACCTTTTTTATTAGGTGCTGAGTGGTAGTCATTTATAACGACAGGTTTGAAGTATCTGGCGGCATCTGCCCAGATACCCGCCTGTTCCACAGGATAGTGATTGTCATAGGCTGCATGACAGTACTTTGCGAGAGTGCTGTGAGACCAGGCAACCAGCTCTATGGAATTCCCATCATCATTGACGAAATGCATGAAACCGATTTGACTTTTTGTTAATTCTTCTAAATAATCAAGAGTTGTCTGCATGAACTCTCTTTCCGGAAGCTTTTCACCCAATTCTATGAGTTCCATGAGAACAGCAGAACGTTTGAGTTGTTTGGATAAATTGTATTGTGAATGTTTTGCCTCAGCTCTCTTCCGGACGACTATACCAACCGGAATAGCTAATATGGTTAGAAAATAGGATACTATCATCCAATCAATATGCATAAAAGCTAAGAAAAGAATTTCATTTAATTCTCCGGAGATATCTGTTTTACAAATTTCAATATAGTGTTCTATCCATAACAATAGTAAAATAAATAATAAAAGAGGTATGTACAAAGCGAAAAAAGATCCGACAGAATATCGGTATTTTCTTAATTTAGTTAATTTTTGAATTAAGTTTTTCATAATTTAAATGATTATTTTCAATAGGATTTCCAATTGAAAATAAAACTAAGAATGAATAAAACTTGAATTAGTGTCAAATGATAATTTAGATATTTTTAATCCAACAAACAGTCTCAATTTGAGAAATCTAAAGAAATCCCCCACCCTCACTATTTCTTTACCCGTTTTATGGGTTTGGATAAGGAGCTCTTTGCAGGTTTTGGTTCAGACTTCTAAATGAATCATTGAATATCTACCTAATAGTACCGTCTAATGATTCAATTTTTTTAAAATACCTCACCTTACACTATTTTTTATTCTTCTGAACATTTTCGCTAGACAAAATCATATTTTACTAATATATCAATAAAAATATAGGTTTTGGAAAATGAGTCCCCATTTTGCTGAAAGGCTATTTCGTTATCCTCTCCTTTCGAACGAAATGAGTAAGGAGAGTTAGTAACTACTTAATGGTAGCAAACACATTTGTCCAATATTGATTATAGGAGGCAGAAGCATTGATTGAAGATTTCTCTGCATAACCTATCCCCACATGTGTGTATGTACAAGTTTCCATATTTTTCCTATGACCGGAAGAATTCCACCAACCATCAAATACTGCTTCCGCTGAAGAATAACCTGCAGCAATGTTTTCTCCGGTTCCTACATTCAATCCTTCAGCCTTTACTCTGTCTGTAGGTGTGGAGCCATCCTGTCCCGTATGGGAGAAGAAATTGTAACGAATCATGTTCTCGGTATGTTTTTGCGCTGCTCGGTTTAGAGCGGAATGATTGGATGTTGTACCGGAACATTTAGATGCATTGAGAAAAGATCGTACCGTGCCCGAGGTTAGAGTGTAGGTTCCATTCGATCTGTACTGAACCAAAATATTATAGAATTCCAAAGCCTGTCCGGAGAGAGTCGAACCGGATGAATTTCCGGAGACCAGCGCTGCTGCACCCAAGAGCTGAATCATACTTTCTTTCTCGGATTGTTTCAAAGTTTCTGAGCATTCTTTTTTTAGAGTCAAAGTATCCATGGGGCATTGTGGAAAGTTTTGAATACAAGCCTGAAATAGAAGAACGAATAAAAGTATAAATTTATTTCTATGCATAGTTCAACCTTATTTGTATGCGATTTTTCTTCATTAAAAAAAATTCTCTCTCTTAGCTGATCCGGCCCGAATTAGGGACCCGGAATGTTATTTGATTTTTGATTTCAAATTTCATTATAGATCAAATTTGCGTTCGCTAAATACCAATTCTCAAAAATCATTGCGTTTTTCGGTCTACATCTTACTTGTAGTACAGAGCTCATTTATCTCTAAATATGTCGATGGCTTAAAAGTAAACTTATTTCCCGAAAAGAGATAGTAGCAGTTCAGTTCAAACGATTGAAACTTTCCTTGCAAAGACTTTGTTTTTTTAATAGAAACATCCATTGAGATCTTTCTTTTCAGTTTTTCTGTAAACTGGCTAAGAAATTCCATCCGGGTTCTGAGAGTAAAGATAAGATTAGTCTTCCTAAATCTTTTCTTTTAGCTCCTGATGATAAAGGATGAAACAATTTTACACATTTCGCTTGAGAGAACTCTGAGCAATCCAATCCTTTAGTGGTTAGAAATAGAATTGACAAAATTTCTAAAGAATGGATGATAATGAAAAATCTTCTTTCAGAAAGTGTAATTTCGGGTTTTATTTGAATGAAACATTACATATTTTTTTTCTCTAGAAAAAGAATTTTCCCGGAAGCTCAAGAATGATTTGAAAAACCATAAGGTACAGAATGGAAAATTTAAAGATTCTCGCAACTAGATCTACACCAGAAATTGTTTTTGATGCGGGGGCTAGGATTCTTTCAATGAAAGGAGAATCTTATCCGGAACATACAGCTCAGTTTTTTGAACCCATCGTGAAATGGATAAGGGACTTTTTATCCGGTCAGGATCAAGAATTTTTATTAGAAATAGATTTGAAATATTTCAATAGTTCATCTTCCAGAATCCTGTACACTATTTTTGAAATGCTGGAAGAAGCTTCAAAATCCGGAAAATTGATAACTGTAAACTGGTGTTTTGATGAAGACAATGAAATCGCTGAAGAACACGGTGAAGAATTCAAAGAAGATTTACATTATCTTAATTTCAATCTTGTATCACGAGAATCTGAATAAATTGCTTTTATAAATATTGGATTTGAATGCATACAGTACAAAGAGATTTTTCTTCCTGAATTAGAAAAGGAAATAAAATGTTTGATATAAACAAATATAAATATGATGAGATCCATAATTCCCTTGAAGTAGAAGGGGAAGCAATGATATTTCATTGTCATCATTATCTCACCAATCTTCAGAGAACTATTCTCGATGCTGATTATATCGACAGTCGACCATTTCTTATCGGTAGTGCTGCTGATGCAGTTTACAATCAACTTCAGAATATTTTTAGAGAACAAAACACATCTATCGAAGATTCATTTTCAATAGCAGAACAGATGTACAAAGCTTTTGGATACGGACTCATCGATCTCTCCAAATTGACCGGAGAGGGAGGTGAAATCAAGACCAGAAAATCATTTTTTTCTAAATCATGGCTGATGAAATTCGGTAAGAATTCAAAACCTGTGGATTACTATACTGCAGGTTATCTTGCCGCAACATACTCAGCAATTTTTAATGTACCTCTTTCTGAGGTAAACGTAGTACAATCTGAGTGTATGGCTTGTGGTTCAGCAGAGAATGTTTTTCAGATCAGGCGGGGTGAGGGAAATTTTTCTATTTATCCTCCTAAACGTAAGACAGAATACAAAGAAGTTGAAAAGGTTCCTCTAAATTGGGAGTACGAAGAAGTCATCACAAACGCATTTCTCGGTGCTCACGCGCTTTTTGTTGGAAATGAAGAAGGTTTCATTCCGGCTTTCGGTGTTTATATTGTTAGAAACCAAAGTGATTATGTAAATCGTTTACAATTCGAATTCATTCGGGCCATGACAGATGTGGCAGGAGACTACGGAGTTACACTCGGTGGGGAACTACTTTTGGAGGCAGGTCATGCCTGTGGTTTTTTTACTTATGCTGGTATCATGACTTCAGCGGAATGGAATCAGGCAGTGAAACCTTATCTGAAAACTAAAGAAGATTGGATAAAAGGACTATCCGCTTTGATCAACACTCTGGGTTGGGGGTATCACACTTCTGTTGAATTGTCTGAAAATAAAGCTATTTTTAGAAATTACAATGATTTCGAGGATCTCAGCTACCTAAGAATGTACGGAAAAAGTCCCTACCCCATTCACTGGGCTAATAGCGGAGGGTTTACCGGTCTAATGCAATTGGTCTACAAAACAGATATAACAGAAACCGGAAAAGTAGAAAATGAAGAAGGGTTCCGAGCTATGCGCCGATCTAAAGATGGATACAGAACAAGAATGACAAAAGGAATTGCCTGCGGAGACGATTTTCTTGAGGTGGAGGTATATATATGAGTCAATCAATAGACATTAAACCAATTTTGATTTGGGCCAAGCAAAATGGAGATACAGCAATTATAGAAAGAATACTTGTAAAATTACTTCCCCAACTCATGAAAGAGGGAATTCGTCTTACAGCTAAAGAAGCCGAACTTGCCGGATCCATACCTGTGAGTCAGAATATGTATTCAGACGTCAAACAGGTTGCAGAGACTTTTGTCGGCCAATCATTTCCGGAATGATTTGCCGATTTCCTATTTATCCAGATTCATTGATTAGTTAAGAAGATAATGAGTTCGAATGAAAATAAATCGGGACCGGATGAAGACTTTCTACTGGAACACAGGCGTCAGAATGAGATCTATAATAGACTCTATGTGTTAGGAAAAAGTTTAAATGAGCAACTGTCCGAAGGTGAATTGTTTGATATAGCCGGTAAATTTGTCACCGGAGATCTGGGATACGAAAGATGTATTCTATTCAAGCATGATGACAGGAATGGTTGGTTCAAAATCGACATGGCAATTGGTTATCAAAATCCTGCAGAACAAAAAGTACTAAAGATAATCAATCTTCTGCTCTCGGGAGCTGTGATCGAATACCTCCGTAAGATCGGACAACCCATAATTCATTCTCAGGAAAATCCAAATGAAATTGTTAGGGATCTTACAAAATCTCTGTTTCTGCGTGAGGCGTATTTTGAGTTGTTTGGTGGTGACGTAGAAATTCCTTACGGATTGATTGTCATTGGCAATGGACTGAAATCCTCAGATAAAGACTTCACTTCAATAGAATTCGATTCTATGTCCAGACTGGCTCTGGGTAATTTCATCACTCAGTTTTCTAATACAATCAATAATATTGTATTCTATCAAGCATGGAAAATTGAAAAAGCTTCATTGGAAGAAAACATCATCAAACGAACTCGAGAATTGACAGCTCAGAAGGAAACCTTTGAAGCAATCTACAAAACATCCAAGGATGGAATTGCCATCCTGGATGTAGAAACAAC
>JACKPB010000004.1 GCA_024233875.1 Leptospiraceae bacterium | reverse complement strand
CTTACTGACTTCATGCAATCCTGTTTTGGATATGACAGTCATGATCGAAAGTATGGATACGATGTTGTGACTTCAGGAACCAAACCGAAGAAAATCACCACAGGTAGCTTCGGACTTCAGATGATTCCAAACCTAATTCGTTTGGATTTTGATAAGTATCCTGTTCTCACAGCTGCCTATGAAGTTGTTGTGAATGGAGCGAATGGTGAAGAAATGATCATTCGCATCCAGGATAAATTAGCCAGACATTGATTTTAGAGTAAAAGTCTCAGGGTTGGATCTTTTTTCGCTTCATATAGAGTTCCAGCCCTGATTTAGCTTCTTTCTTGATTTTGTCCTGAATCACAGACGAAAATCCCAACACATAACCTTTCCAACCCAAAGCCATTCCAGCCCATTTCCATAAATTGAAATGATCCTTATGGGTGACGATTCTGCCATCCTGAAAGGTAAATTCTGCATGAATTTGATTTGTTATGGTTCGACCTGTCTTGCTAAAGGGATAGACAGCAGTCCAATCCGCTCTACCTGTAGTCTCATCCGCCTCAACCCCTGAAAATGTTAAGCTTAGATCCGTACTTCTTTCGATCAACATTCTCCACATAGCTTTGGCAGTATTTCCTTTCAACTGACCAAAGACAGGATCTTCAAAAACTATAGTTTCAGCATAGCATTCGAGCATTGCATCTATGTTTTTGGAAGAGAAGGAAGTGTAGAATTTTTGAATTGTTTCTGAGTTGATGTTTGACATGTAATCCCTTACCCGGAGTCATAATTTTAGAAAAACAGATTATGAATCGGGTAAGGATAGAAAAGGATAATTTGTAAAAATGGAAAAAAAAATTAAGAAGCTTTCTTAGAAGACTCTCTGGACTTCTTTCTCTCTTCTTTTTGTTTTTCAAATTTTTCTTTTCTTTCTTTTTTGGCTTCCTTGATCTCTTCTTTAGATTTCAAAGAAGTCAGTTCAAGAATTCCCATTTCGGTATTGTCAGAAGCACGATTCACCAGCTTGTAGATTCTTGTGTAACCACCATTTCTTTCCTGAAATCTGGGGGCAATGTCTTCAAAAAGCTTAATGACAACTTCCCGGTCATGAATTTTTTTCATAACTTCTCTCTTGTTGTGCAATGCTTTCTCGGGCTCAATTCCTTCCAGATTCTTTTTAGCTCTTGTTATGAGCTTTTCAGCGTGAGAACGAATAACCTTGATTTTTGCAAGGGAAGACTCAATTCTTTCATGCTCAAAAAGGCTTGTGACCATATTATTGATCAGGGCTTTTCTGTGGTTTGAATCTCGGTTTAACTGTTTTACTTTATTTCTCTTGTTCATTTAAAATTCCCTCATACCAAATTGTAAACCCAGAGTGGATAGCTTTTGCTTGAGTTCCAAGAGACTCTGGTCACTATAATGTCTGGACTTAGTGAGCTCTTCCTCGTTTCTCTTCACCAAATCTCCAATGAAATCGATTTCCAAACTCCTCAAAACATTCAAAGATCGAACTGAGAGTTCTAGTTCTTCTACATGCTTGGAGAGAGAGGCTTTTAATTTCTGATCAGCTTCATCGAGTTCATCTTCTTCCTCTTCCACTTCTTCTTCGAAATTGATAAAGATGGTTAAGTGCTCTTTCAGAATCTTCGCTGCTTGTGCCAATGCATCTTCAGGAGAAATTGACCCATCTGTCCAGATTTCCAATGTCAATTTTTCAAAATCGGATCTCTGAGCAATTCTAGTTTCAGTGACTTCATAAATCACCTTAGTCACAGGTGAATAAAGAGAGTCAATAGGGATAGTTCCCAATATTTCAATTTCTTTCTTCTTTTCTTCTGCCGGAAAATAACCTTTTCCTCTCTGAATTTCGATGTCCATAATTAAATTTGCATCTTCATTCAAAGTGGCGATCAAAAGATCAGGGTTCATAATCTCAATTGAAGAATCAACAGCTAAATCTCCTGCACGAAATTGTCCTGCACCTTTCAGCTCAATATGAACTACTTTACTTTGATCTTTGTCCTCAGGTTCATATTTAATTCTTACCTGTTTCAGATTCAAAATAATACGGGAAACGTCTTCAACCACTCCATCCATAAAAGAAAATTCATGCGTTACCCCTTCTATCCGAATAGCTGAGATAGCAGATCCCTCGATAGAGGACATGAGAGTTCTTCGTAGAGAATTACCTACAGTAGTAGCAAAACCACGTTCAAATGGTTCTGCTACAAACTTTCCGTAATTAGGTGTATTCACCTCGGTGGTATATTCAACCTTTCTTGGTCTTTTAAAGCCTTTTAATAGATTCTTATGCGACAATGCTATTATCCTTCAAAACTAGTTACTTGGAATACAACTCAACTATCACTTGCTCTTTGATCGGAAGATCAATATGCTCTCTCAGAGGTAGAGATGTGATTTCACCTGATAGATTTGGAAAATCTGTAGTTACCCAGGATGGATTTCGATTCAATGACTGAGAGAATTGAACATTTTGCTCAATCATGGAACTCTTTTTGAATTTTTCCTGAATAGAAACAACATCTCCTATTTTTGTCTGATAGGAAGAGATATCCACTCTCACACCATTGACCAAAATATGTCCCTGGGAAATGAATGACCTGGACTGAGCTCTTGAGGAAGCAAATCCCATACGATAGACTACATTGTCGAGTCTTCTTTCCAGAAGCTGTAATAAAACCTCGCCTGTGATACCATCAGTATTATTGGCCTTTTCAAAATAGTCCCGGAATTGTTTTTCCAGAACTCCATAAATTCTTTTAACTTTCTGCTTTTCTCTCAACTGCAAAGAGTATTCAGATTGTTTCCCTTTTTTCTTGGGAGGCAATCCCGGAGGAGCCTTTCTGTCTTCAAAGCTACATTTGTCCTTATTCAGACAACGACTTCCTTTTAAAAAAAGCTTCAATCCTTCTCTTCTACAAAGTTTACAAACTGGTCCTGTATATCTAGCCATCTGGTACTATTCTCCGTTAAACTCTTCTTCTTTTTCTTGGGCGACAACCGTTGTGCGGTAAAGGAGTTATATCCTTAATGATTTTAATGGATAAACCTTTAGTAGAAAGAGATCGTATGGCTGATTCCCTTCCAATTCCCGGACCGGAAACCATAACATCAACTTCCTTCAGACCGGCAATATCAATCGCTTTCTCGGCAGCATTTGCCGCAGCTACCTGTGCTGCATATGGAGTGGACTTTTTGGAACCTCTAAAAGCCATCAATCCTGAAGAAGACCAGGACAATACGTTGCCCGCCATGTCTGTGACTGTGACGATTGTATTGTTGAATGAAGCCTGGATATAGACCTTTCCTCGCGGAACGTTCTTCTTCTCTCTCTTTTTTACTTTTTTCCCTTTTTTATCTTTTTCAGCCATAATTCCTATCTACCATCAATTATTTTGTTGCTTTCTTTTTGTTCGCAACAGTTTTCTTAACACCCTTACGAGTTCTAGCGTTTGTCCTGGTTCTCTGTCCATTCACTGGCAATCCTCTACGGTGGCGAAGTCCCCGATAACATCCAATATCCATCAATCGTTTGATATTCAAATTGATTTCAGATCGTAAATCACCTTCCAGAACAAGACCTTCTTCCAGAACTTTTCTAATGGCGGCTTCCTGACTTTCATTGAGATCTTTAACTCGAATTCCTTCCTCTACTCCGGCCTTCTTCAGAATTGATTCTGAAGATGAGCGTCCGATTCCAAAAATGTAAGTTAAACCTACAACAATTCTCTTTTCTCTAGGGATATCTATACCCGCAAACCTTGCCATTTATCTTTGCCTCTGTTTATGTTTTGGGTTTGTGCAAATCACACGAATAATGTTTTTTCTTCGTATCACTTTGCAGCTACTACAAATTTTCTTTACCGAAGTTCTAACTTTCATTCTGCTTCCTACTTTTTCCTATAAGTAATTCTTCCCTTAGTTAAATCATAAGGGGATAGTTCCACTGTTACTTTATCTCCCGGTAAGATACGAATGTAATGCATTCTCATCTTTCCCGAGATATGAGCCAGAATTTTATGACCGCTTTCTAATTCTACTCGAAACATAGCATTAGGTAGAGGTTCCATCACGATACCATCGACGGTTATAGCCTCTTCTTTTGCCATATTATTTTATGACCTCTTTAATTAAAGTGGTAATTTTTTCTACTGTTCCCATTCCATCAATTTCTTTCAATAGCCCGGTTTGTTTATAATAGTCCAAAAGAGGTAGTGTTTTGTTATTATAATTCACCAAACGATTTTTAATTGTTTCTTCATTATCATCTGCTCTTCCCTCGATCTTAGCTCTTTCCAACAAACGTTTCAAAAGCTCTTCGTCAGGAACTGCAATATTGATAACAGCGTGTAAGGATATTCCAATATCTTTCAAGAGACTGTCCAGTGCTTTAGCCTGTTCAATCGTTCTGGGAAATCCATCTAATAAAAATCCATTTTTACAGTCTGCCTCTGCCAAACGATCTTTTATGATTCCAATGACTACTTCATCAGGAACCAGATCCCCTGCATCCATGAATTTTTTTGCCTTAAGTCCCATTTCGGTACCATTTTGAATAGCTGCCCGTAGGATATCACCTGTTGAAACCTGTGGGATTTTTATCTCATTGCAAATTACTTTTGCCTGAGTTCCCTTACCGGCCCCGGGAGGACCCATAAAAATCAAACGATTCATCATCTACCTCTTATTTTTGATTTTTTCATAAATCCATCATAATTTCTCATGATGAGTTGTGCTTCAATCTGTTTCAAAGTCTCCAGAGCAACCCCTACCATAATAAGAAGAGATGTTCCACCAAAAGTATAGATCAGTGCACCTCCACCGGAATTGCTACCCATATTGAGTAATTTGATAATCAAATACGGAGCCAGAGCCAATCCAGCCAGGAAAATAGCCCCGGGGAGTGTGATACGATTCAAGACTTTTTCTATATACTCTTTTGTATGACTGCCCGGTCGAATAGATGGAATGAATCCACCATACTTTTTCAAGTTCTCTGCTAACTCACCGGGATTGAAAAGGATAGCAGTGTAAAAGTATGCAAAGAATATGATCAATCCAGTATAAACAATGAAATAAAACATCGCTCTGTACCAATATACAGAGAAAGGATTGAAGAAATCAAGAATGACTGCCCATCCCGCCCAGGGTTCACTATTTGAAGAAAGCGTCTGAACTATGGTTTGTGGGAAGAGAATCAAAGAGGATGCGAATATGATTGGCATCACATTGGCTCCATTGACCTTGAAAGGTATACTCTGACTCTTGGCTTGAACCATCTTCCTTCCGACCATTTGTTTGCCATACTGCAAAGGCACTTTTCGAACACCCTGAGTCAATACGATTGTAAATGCAATCAGGAGGATGAAGATAACGAATAGCACAAGAATTGAAAGTGGATCATTTTTATCAGTAGTGAATAGTTGCTTCAAAGCTTCCGGCATTCTACCTATGATTCCGGCAAAGATGATCAAAGAAATACCATTTCCGATACCTCTTTCTGTTATCTGCTCACCCATCCACATCAGAAGCATAGTTCCTGTAGTGATGGTCAGAATCCCCAGAGGAACAAACAAATTGTCAATGCCCTGATCTATCAAACCGGGATACTTTGCAGGTGAAGTTGCAGTTCCTGTAGACCAGCTTTTGGCTAGAAAGACAACTGCAATGCTCTGAATGCCACAAAGAATGATAGTTCCAAATTTAGTGTATTGGGTAATCTTTTTTCTTCCCTCTTCCCCTTCCTTCTGGAGTTTTTGAAGGGAGGGAATCAGTACCATGACCAATTGCATGATGATAGAGGAAGAGATATAGGGCATGATACCCAAAGCGAATATGGAGAATTTCAATAGAGCTCCACCCGCAAAGAGGTCAACCATACCCAGAAAACCTTTCGCTGACTCAGAATCCAATCCGATATCAGCTATAACCAAACTGTTGATGCCGGGAATGGTAACATGGGTTCCCATTCTAAATAGAAGTAACATAGTTACAGTGAAGAGAATCTTACTTCTGAGTTCGGGTATTTTGAAAATATTGGATAGAACTGATATCATACCGATTAATTAGCTACCTTTTCCACTTTTCTCAAAGTGAAAGTTCCGCCTGCTTTTTGAATTTTTTCTTCAGCGGATTTCGAAAATGCATCGGCTACAATATTTATGGATTTTTTCAATTCTCCGGTTCCCAGAACTTTTACTTTCTCTTTGGAACTCTTGATAAGACCCTTGGATTCAAGAATCTCAGGAGTGATTTCTCCTGTAAGACCAATTTTTTCAATGATCCCCAGATTCACAGGCTGGAAGTATACGGAGAAAATATTTCTAAATCCACGCTTTGGAATTCTCAGGGCAAGTCTCATCTGACCACCTTCAAATCCGCGTCTCATACTGGAAGCTCTTGCTTTTTGACCTTTCTGTCCTCTTCCGGCTGTAGTTCCATTTCCGGAACCCGGTCCTCTTCCCACACGATTGGCTTCTTTTTTAGCTCCTGCGGGTAAAGCAACCAAGTTGGACATATCAGAAGGTGATTTTTCTCTTTTCTTTCTGGTTCCACCTGCTAGGTCAGAACGTTTCACTCGATTTGATGTTTTTCTTTTGGTCATTGCTTCAAACCTTCTCTACTTTTAATAGATATCCAACCTGTCGGATCATTCCGTCTAAAACAGGAGATTTCGTATGGACTCTTTCTTTGCCAATTCTTCCCAGCCCTAAAGCTTTCAAAGTTTTGCGATGTTTGGGTATAGTCCCTATCTGACTTCTGACTTGAGTTACTTTCACCTTTTCCATATCTTACCTTCTAGTTTAACTCTTCCTGACCGAAAAGCTTTTTCAAAGAGATCCCTCTCTTCTTAGCTACCATTACAGGGGTTTCGAGTTGTTTCAATGCATCGTATGTTGCTTTAACGATATTGAGAGGGTTTCCTGAACCGTAGGATTTGGATAGAATGTCCTGAATCCCTACTTTCTCAACAACGGAACGAACAGACTCTCCGGCAATGATTCCAGTTCCTGGAGAAGCCGGCTTGAGGAGAACTCTTGCGGATTTGAATTTACCAACTACTTCATGGGGTATAGTGTGTCCTACAACATTGATTGTGGACATACCTTTTTTCGCTGATTCGATAGATTTACGAATCGCATCAGGAACTTCATTTGCTTTTCCAAATCCAATACCGACTCTATGCTTAGAATCGCCCACCACAGTCAGAGCATTGAAAGAGAACCTTCTTCCACCCTTGACTACTTTAGCAACTCTATCGATCTTTACAACTTTTTCAGTAAACTCTTTTGTTTCTTCTTCATTATATGCCATTAGAATTCAAGGCCTCCCTCTCTAGCTGATTCTGCAAAGGATGCGATATTTCCATGGAATATCGATCCGGATCTATCTAATTTTACTCTTGCGATTCCCTTACTCTTAGCTCTCTCAGCAATTATTTTTCCTAATTCCTGAGCGGAGTTTTTGTTTTTTCTGGAAAAAGATTTAATAGGAAAATCTTTCTCGGAAGTAGAGGCTGCAGCAAGGGTATTTCCCTTTGAATCATCTATGATTTGAACTGTTATGTAACGATTTGTCTTGTTCAAAACCAGTCTGGGACGATCCGTATTTTTCTTTAATTTGTAACGGATCCTTTCTGCCCTTCTAAGTTGTTTTTCTCTCGTTTTATTTTTGTTAATCATGGCTTATTTTTTACCTGTTTTTCCGGCTTTTCTTCTAATATTCTCATTTGCATATTTGATTCCCTTGCCTTTGTAAGGTTCGGGCATTTTCAGAGAACGAATGTTTGCTGCCACTTGTCCCACTAACTGTCGATCTATACCGCTAATTTTTATTTTCAATTGGTCGGTTACATCAATTTTAATACCAGCTGGTTCAGGGTAGGTTACATCGTGAGAATATCCAAGATTCATGACAAGACTGGAGCCTTTTTTCTGAGCTCTATAACCAACTCCAAAGATCTCTAAATTTTTCTCCCAACCGGAAGATACACCTTTTACATTATTATTGAACAATGCACGAACAAGTCCGTGAAGGGCAGAAGTTTGTTTGTCATCAATATTTCTTTTAAAAGTAACAAGGTCTCCCTGGACTTCCATCTCAATACCGGGGAAAATGGGCGAATGAAGAGTACCGAGAGGTCCTTTGACTTCGATCTTATCCCCTACTAGTTTTGCTTCTACTTTAGGGGGTAGTTTAACCGGATTCTTACCAACTCTAGACATAATACTTTCTCTTACATAGTTTTCAAAATTAAGAAACTACGCAGATTACCTCCCCTCCGATTTTTAGTTTCATAGCTTTTTTGTTAGTGACTATCCCTCTGGAAGTTGAAATAATCGAAATCCCTAAATTGCTTTTTACAGGTTTGATTTCTTCACCTTTCAGGTAGACCCTTCTACCGGGTCTGGATACACGATCAATTTGTTTGATTACATGCTTCTTGGTATCATCGTATTTCAAATTGACCTGGATATTAGATTTGTTCTTTTCTACAGTTTCCTGATAGTCTGCAATGAATCCTTCATCTTTAAGAATATCAAGAATTGCTTTCTTTACCCGGCTGCCATGGAACTGGCAGTTAGCGTGCTTCGCCCTACCGGAATTTCTAATTTTAGTTAGCATGTCTGCTATTGGATCAGTTAAACTCATAATTTTACCTTTAATTACCAGGAAGCTTTAGTTACGCCGGGGAGTTGACCGGAACCTGCTAAATCGCGGAAACATAGACGACACATACCGAATCTTCTCAGATAGGCTCTTGGACGACCGCATAAAGGGCAACGATTGTACTGTCTTACTTTAAATTTTGGCTTTTTGTGCCTGGCAATCATGGATGTTTTAGCCATTCTCTATTCTCCTACTTTCTGTAAGGCATTCCGAATGCCTTTATTAGATCAAAAGCTTCACTATCAGAAGCTGATGATGTTACAATAGTAATATTCATACCGTGAATGCTATGAACTTTATCAAATTGGATCTCTGGGAAAATGATCTGCTCTTTGATCCCCATATTGAAATTTCCGCGTCCATCAAATCCTTTGGGGTTGAGACCTTTGAAATCCCTAACCCTCGGTAATGCCACGTTTATTAACCTATCTAAAAATTCAAACATTTTATCACCACGGAGAGTAACCATACATCCAATGTTCATATTTTCTCTGAGTTTGAATCCAGCTATAGACTTTTTAGCCTTTGTTTTGACTGCCTTTTGTCCGGTGATCAAACCGAGTGTATCAAGGGCACTATCCAGAGCTTTTGGATTTGTATGTCCATCCCCCATACCCACATTCAAAATTATTTTCTCTAATTTTGGAGTTTGCATGGACGATTTGAAATTGTATTTTTCCATCAGAGACTTTCGGATCTCTGTAAGATATTTTTCTTTTAATCTAGGAATTGCCATCTAATTTTTCCTTTCTCATTTTCCGCGGGATATTCTTTCTTTTTTTGATTTGTCCTGAACATCAAAACCAACTCTCACACCCTTTTTCTTCTTGGTATCAAAGAGCATTACATTGGATATATGAATGGATCCCTCGATTTCGATAATTCCACCCTGGGGATTTTCCTGTGTCGGTCTCATGAATTTCTTTCTTTTGTTGATTCCGCTCACATAGATTCTATCTTTCTTTTTGTCAATGGATAGAATCTTTCCTTTCTTTCCCTTATCTTCACGACTTCCGGCGATGATAATGACCTCATCATCTTTCTTTAATTTGATCTTCTTAAATTTAGTGGAAGCTGATCCCCGATATGATAATTTTTTTGACATTACAATACCTCCGGAGCTAAAGAAACGATCTTCATATATTTTTTCTCCCGCAATTCTCTGGCCACAGGTCCAAAAATCCTGGTGCCTTTCGGATTGCCCTTTTCATCAATCAAAGCAACTGCATTGTCATCAAATCGGATGTAAGTTCCATCAGATCTTCTGATTTCTTTTTTAGTCCGAACGACAACTGCTCTCTGAACTGCTTTGTTGTGAACTTTCTTACCGGAACCATCTCTGAGTCCATATCCGGGTTGAGAATCTTTTACCGCGACGATGATTTCATCACCTATCGTTGCATAACGTTTCTTGGATCCCCCCAAGACTTTTATGCACATAACTTTTTTTACACCGGAGTTATCGGCAACCTGAAGCATTGTTTCCTGTTGGATCATTTTATTTAGCCCTTTCTACAATCTTCTTTAGAGTGTGTCTTTTCTGACTGGATAGGGGTCTGGTTTCTTCAGCTATGATTGTATCCCCTTCGTTGCACTCGTTCTTTTCGTCATGAACCTTTAAACGGGTAGTTTTTCTGGTAATCTTCTTAAAAATCGGATGGATATGACGAACCTCAAATTCCATAATTACTGTTTTATCCATCTTGGTACTAACAACTTTTCCCTGAACGGTCTTTCGCTGTTTTTTTTGCTGTTCCATAATTCTCTAAACCTTATTTTTTCTCAATTTGAGCGATTTCTCGTTCTCTTTGGATCGTTAACAACCTAGCGATTTTCTTTTTCAGATTTCTAATAACTTTTGGATTTTCCAAAGATCTAGCTATTGCATATTGAAATCTATTTTCTCTGAGTTGTTTTCGGCTCTCATTGAGTTGTTCAATGATTTCGTTATCCTTCAAGTCGTGTAGTTTCGCTTTCATACCAGTGTCCTCTTAACAAAAACAGTTTTGATAGGCAATTTGTAAGCAGCCATTTCCAGAGCTTTTCTTGCTATAGCCTCTTCAACACCAGCCATTTCAAAAAGCACTCTACCGGGTCGGATTTCAGAGATCCAATACTCCAGATTTCCTTTACCTTTTCCCATCCTGGTTTCAGCAGGCTTCTTGGTTACCGGCATATGAGGGAAAATTCGAATCCAAATCTTTCCACCTCTTTTGATCCTTCTGTTGATAGAAATCCTTGCCGCTTCGATCTGTCTGGCAGTCAAACGACCGGAATCTACAGCCATCAGTCCAAACTCGCCAAAAGAAACTTTGTTACCTACTTCATCGTTTCCTTTCAGTCTTCCTCTCTGGCTTTTTCTGAATTTAATTCTTTTAGGAGCTAACATTTTTTATCACTTCTCCAATCAATTCATTCTACGCTTAACAGCGTATTTGTCTTCAACTTCATCATCTTTCGAAGAAGGAAGATGATCTCCGGAATATGTCCAAACCTTAACACCAATTTGTCCATAAGTGGTTTTGGCTTCTTTGAAACCCAGGTCAATTTTTGCTCTGAGAGTATGAAGGGGAATTCTACCATCTTTGTAGGACTCAACCCGTGCCATATCAGCACCATTCAATCGACCGGAGATTGTGATCTTGATTCCTTCAACTCCGCCTCTCATTGCTCTTCTAAGTTCGGCTTTCATTACTCTTCTGAAGGGCATTCTCTGCTCAATTTGAGTAGCGATGACTTCAGCAATTGCCTGAGCAATGACTTCCGGTTTCTTAACTTCAACAATATTGATATTGATCGGCTTATCAGAAAAAGTTTTGATCTGTTCTTTTACCTTTTCGATATTTGCCCCTTTTTGACCGATGATCATACCCGGTTTTGCAGTATAAAGATTAACATTTATCTTTTCAGGAAATCTTTCAATGACAACGCGGACAAGAGCAGAATTTCTAAATCTTTTTTCAAGAAATCCTCTTATTTTGATGTCTTCATGAAGATTCTTTCTATAATCTTCTTTTGCGAACCATATAGAATCCCAACTTCTGGTAATTCCCAGTCTCAGACCGATTGGATTAACTTTTTGTCCCATTCTTACATCCTTAATTCGATAAAACAACAGTGATGTGGCTCTGACGCTTTCTAATCTTAGAAGCTCGACCCCTGGCTCTTGCCCGAAACCTTTTTAAAAATGGTCCATCATCAACGTAGATTTTCTTAATATATAGATCTTTTTCGTCTATAGTATTGTCCAGAACAACTGCATTCGCTGCAGCAGACTCTACTACATTTAAGATCATATCCGCTGCTCTCTTGTTTGTAAGTTTCAAAATATCTTTAGCTTCCAGATAGTCATATCCACGAACCTCATCGGCCACCAATCTGGCTTTCCTGGCTGAAATCCGAACATATCTTGCTATTGCTTTTGCTTCCATTATTTCTTCACCTTCTTATCCTGATTGGAGTGACCCCTGTAAGTTCTGGAAGGAGCAAACTCACCCAATTTGTGACCGACCATATTGTCGTTGATGTAAACGGGAATGAATTTGTTCCCATTGTGAATCATCACTGTGTGTCCAATCATATCAGGAAAGATCGTACTTCTTCGAGACCAGGTTTTAAACGGTTTTTTGCTATTTTCAGAGTTCATCTTAGTTACTTTCTTCATAAGATGATCATCTATAAAAGGACCTTTTTTTAAACTTCTAGGCATATCTCATCAACCTCTATTTCTATTTCTCTTTCTTCCCTGGACGATAAACTTGTCACTGGGTTTTGCTTTTCGTCTGGTTTTGTAACCTTTGGTAGGTTTTCCCCAGGGAGATACCGGATGTCTTCCTCCGGATGTCTTACCTTCCCCACCACCATGAGGGTGGTCAACAGGGTTTTGAACAACCCCCCGAACAGAAGGTCTTCTACCTAACCATCTGGATCTTCCCGCTTTACCGAGAGAGACCAGATTGTGGTCCTTATTGCTGAGAACGCCTACACTTGCATAACATTCCTTGTGAACTTTTCGTACTTCAGTGGAAGGAAGTCTCAAAAGAACATAGTCACCATCTTTAGCTGCTATTGTAGCAAAAGAACCGGCTGTTCTGGCGATTTGTCCGCCCTTACCTATGTGGAGTTCGACATTATGAACATTGGTTCCCGGAGGAATTTTTCCTAGAGGGAGAGCATTACCCTTTTTGATCTCTGCATCTGCTCCGGCTAATATTTTATCTCCTACTTTCAACCCATCGGGGGCAAGAATGTAAGAATAAACTCCATCAGCATAAGAAATCAGTGCAATGAAAGAAGATCTATTGGGATCATACTCAATGGTTTTCACAACAGCAGGGATTCCACGCTTGTCTCTCTTAAAATCAATGATCCTATACTTTCTTTTTACTCTACCACCTTTGTGGCGAACTGTAATTCGACCTTTGTATCCCCTTGCTGCTTTATAGGGTAAATTTACAGTTAGGGGCTTATAGGGTTCTTCTTCGGTAATCTCAGCAAAATCCAATACTGTCTTGTATCTTGTAGAAGAAGTGACCGGTTTGTATCTTCTAATTCCCATGCTTATACACCTTTTCCAAATTCGAGATTTGCACCATTATCAAAGGTTACAATTGCTTTCTTCCAATGAGGTCTCGGAGAAGGAAAATTTCTAAATCTCTTCACTTTTCCTTTGTAAACCATGATGTTTACAGACGAAGGAGATACATTGAAAATCTTTTTAATAGCGTCTTTTACCAGTACTTTATTAGCATCAGGATGAACACGGAATACGTATTTGACCATTCTTTTGCCCTGGTTTTCTTTTCCGATTTCCTGTAAATTCTGGGATTTCTCAGTTACTAAGGGGGCAATGATTACATCTTCAAGATTCATTTTTCACTACTCCTTTGTAATGTTCTACTAGTTCGTTCAGAGCAGTTTGAGTGATTACCAAACTATTATTGTAAAGAAGCTCCCTACAACCTACTCTTTTCACATTGATGTATTTCAGGAAAGGAATGTTTCTCATCGAACCTTTTACTTTTTCATCCTCTCCGGATACCATAAGAGCGATATTTCCCTTATCGGTGAGTCCCATATTTTTCAAAATAGAATTCACAGTTCTGGTGCTATATTTTTCTAAAACCAGATCTTCGAGTATATTGATCTTAGTCTCACTGGCTTTTTTGTTTAAGATGGAAACTACAGCTTTTCTTTTTACGTTTCTGGAAAGTGAGGATGAGTAGTCTCTCTTTTTGGGACCCTGTACTACACCACCACCCGTCCAATGAGGAGCCCGGGAAGATCCCTGTCTTGCCCTACCTGTCCCTTTTTGAGACCAAGGTTTCTTTCCTCCTCCACGGATTTCACCCCTATCTTTAGTGGAGTGATTGCCCAAACGCAGATTTGCATTCTCTGCTTTAATTGCATCGTAGATAGCTCCCTGGCTAACATTATTGTCTGCAAAAAGAGCAGAAGGCAGATCAACTTCGGATTGAAACTGTCCATCTTTTGAAAATTTACGGGCTTTCATTTCGGTAATATTCCTTAGTTACTAAATTTTCTCTATAGTTATTAAAGATTTATTATTCCCCGGAACACTACCGGATACAATTAATAAATTCTGATCCTGGACTATCTTTAATATCTTTAAGTTCTTTACGGTTTTTTGCTCACCACCCATTCTTCCGGGATACTTGGTCCCTTTGAAAATCCTTGCGGGTGTTGTTCCGGCTCCGGATGATCCCGGATGTTTATGAAAACGGGATCCATGAGCTCCGGGTCCACCGTGGTGACCGAATTTCTTCACAACTCCCTGGTAGCCTTTACCTTTTGATATTCCGGTAATTTTTACAGTATCCAGCTCTTTAAAAACATCCAGGATATTTATGGTAGCACCAACGGAAGGAGCGTCCCCTTCTACTTTAAATTCTTTTAAATATCTCTTAGGCGGAATTCCATTTTTTTGTAAATGGAGTCTCTCCGGTTTAGAGAGTTTTGATTCTTTCACATCACCATATGCTAATTGAATGGAAAGGTAGCCATCTACCTCGGGTTTCTTTACCTGAGATACGCTACAGGGTCCTACTTCTAGGACCGTAACAGGAATTACATCCCCATTCTCAGAATAAACATGGGACATTCCTATTTTTCTACCAATCAAACCTCTTGTCATTTTCAAGTCCTTACGATTTAATGTCTACCGATACACCTGCAGGTAATTGAAGCTTCATCAGGGCTTCCACAGTATCTTCGTTCGTGTCCAAGATATCGATCAACCTTTTGTGTGTTCGCATCTCAAATTGCTCTCTCGATTTTTTGTTTACGTGAGGTGAACGTAGTACCGTATATCTTTCCACTTTTGTAGGTAGAGGAATCGGACCGGAGACTTTCGCTCCAGTCCTTTTAGCAGTAGCTACTATTTCATAAGTAGATGCATCAATCAACTTATGGTCAAAAGCTCTAAGTTTAACTCTAATTCTTTGTCCGGTCATCGTCAATTACTCGATTATGTTCGCAACAACACCGGATCCGATCGTTCTTCCACCCTCACGGATAGCGAAGTTCAAACCTTTGTCCATTGCGATTGGATGAATCAGCTCAATAACCATAGAAACGTTGTCTCCTGGCATAACCATTTCCATTCCGGAAGGAAGAGTACAAACTCCGGTAATGTCAGTAGTTCTGAAGTAAAACTGAGGACGATAGTTGTTGAAGAAAGGCTTGTGTCTTCCTCCCTCTTCTTTGGTCAATACGTAGACTTCAGCATCGAACTTTTTGTGAGGAGTGATTGTACCCGGCTTAGCGAGAACCTGACCTCTTTCGATGTCTTCTTTCTTGGTTCCTCTGAGGAGAGCACCGATATTGTCCCCTGCTTCAGCTTGGTCAAGAAGCTTTCTAAACATTTCGATACCGGTTACAACTGTCTTAGTAGTGTCCCGAATACCAACGATTTCAATTTCTTCGTTGATTTTGAGTGTTCCCGCTTCTACTCTACCTGTTGCAACTGTTCCCCGACCTGTAATGGAGAAAACGTCTTCTACCGGCATAAGGAAAGGTTTGTCTGTAATACGCTTAGGTTGCGGAACATAAGTATCCAGAGCTTCCATTAATTTATCAATAGATTTCATACCGAGATCGGTATCATCACCTTCAAGAGCTTTGAGAGCAGAACCGTAAACTACAGGAATCTCACCCTGTCCCTCTTTAGGGAAGCTGTATTTTTTGAGTAGGTCGCGGATTTCTTCCTGAACCATTTCAATCATCTCTTCTCTCTCATCTTCTGCCAATTGATCAGCTTTGTTGAGATAGACAACGATGTATGGAACACCGACCTGTCTAGCTAAAAGAATGTGCTCTTTAGTCTGTGGCATTGCTCCGTCTGTTGCAGATACTACAAGGATAGCAGCATCCATCTGAGCCGCACCGGTGATCATGTTTTTAACATAGTCAGCGTGACCGGGGCAATCTACGTGTGCATAGTGACGGTTAGCAGTTTCATACTCCTGGTGAGAAGTAGCGATAGTGATCCCTCTTTCTCTTTCTTCGGGAGCATTGTCGATCTCATCGTATTTAATAGCTTTATTCTTTCCACCCAGTCTCTTAGCTAGAGTAGAGGTAATAGCTGCGGTGAGAGTCGTTTTACCATGATCCACGTGACCAATTGTTCCCACATTTAAGTGCGGTTTACTTCTATCAAATTTTTCTTTAGCCATTTACATTAACTCCTCGTTAAATAGTACAATATAGGTGAATTTAGTCCGGAAATTCACAAATGCAGATTCGATTGCATACACGACCGGATGCCGCTGAAACCGGATGCTTGCTCTTGCAAACTTTCCTTCCGTGAGATAGACTCTCGCAAAAGATCAGTATTTGACCTTTTCAGCCATTGCCAATGCTACTATTTGATCGAAATCCGTTCAGAACCCTAAGAAGCGTTCGCTTCTGCTCCCAAAGGAGATGAGTACCTGAAATACACCTGAGAACCAATATTTTTTAGAGTAGATTTTATTCAAGTATTAAATGATAAAATTTTTGAGGGAAAGATAATTTTTCTGAGAATTTCTTCTCAGAAAAATCATGTGCTGGTGGATAGGGAACTAAGTTGTCAGTCGGACTACATGACCGAATAGGAAATCATCATTGGAAAGATTTTTCCCTTCTATGAAGTTGTCAAGGAGACTGACGGGAGTGTATTGCATCATATTTACGATTAGAGTTGGTTTTTCTTTCAGTTTGGTAATATCCACATCATTTCTGATAGCACTCCAATTGTCCTTTGAGATCTTATTGGCCGGATTCTTGGAGAGAACTTTGCTTCCCATTTGATCAAAAAAGCTTTCGACTTCTTCTACTGTTTGAATTCTACAGAGGAATTGAGCTTCATTTTTAGGAGTGCCATCGACAATTACAATTGCAGGAATGAAAAAAGATTTGCAGTTTTTGCATGCTACGGTAGTGTCTTTTCGAAACTGCTCCAGTTTGTTTCTGAAACCGGGATTCGGGATAGGGTTTGAATAATAAGAAAGTAAATCCTGATAGGAATGAATGGTCCTGCATTTCGGACAGTAGGAATAATTCAATAACTCGATTTCGGTTCCCGGAATTTTGATATTCCCCATATTTTCTTTAGAATTGATCTCTCTGATATCACTCAGAATGCTCTCTCCCTTAGGATCATCAAAAAACTTTAGTATGCTTATGTTCTTTTCGAATTTTCCGTAAGTATTTGGATCTTTGGTATTTCTTGAAGTTAGATAGGTAGTAAATTCTTCGAGATTGAAGAATTGATCTTCTTCGGGAACACCATCCAGAAGTTTGTCTATTTCGGCTGTCGAAAGGGATTCTGTCATCCATTTTCTCCCAAGTTGCTACTAAATCGATATATGTCACATAGACAAACAATATCGCTCTAGCAAATGTTTTTTAATTAGACGAAAATAATGAAAATTCTTCTAATTCTAAAATTTGGATTTTTCTAGATAGTTTAGATAAAAATTCGTTTTCCTATGATTTTTTCCCGATCGGTTAAAACAAGAATTTTATTTTTCACCTCTACTCATGACTGTTCTCCGGATATCCTATCCAGTGTTTCAATTTTTGATCTAATTCTTTTTGATTGATAGGTTTGCTGATGTAGTCATTCATTCCACACTCTAAGTACTTCTCCTTATCTCCTGACATAGCATTAGCTGTGAGAGCTATGATGATTGGGAATTTGGAATTTGGTTTTTCTCTTCTTATTATTTTAGTAGCTTCAATTCCATCCAATTCAGGCATTTGGATGTCCATAAAAATCAGATCATAATCAGTTTTACGGGTCATAGTAACTGCTTCAATTCCATTATTGGCTATATCTCTTACGGGGTATCCCATTTTAAATAAAAGTTTTGAAGCCACTTTTTGATTGATCAGGTTGTCTTCGACGAGAAGAATCTGAATCTCTCTTTTTTGTGATTCTTTGGTTCGAATCAGGCTTTCGGGAGGAATTTCTTCCATCAAATCGTCAGAAACACAGGTACTCACATTCGTAGTGAAGGTAAAAACGCTCCCCTGTCCCACCTTTGATTGAACAGTAAGATCGCCCCCCATAAGTTCGGCTAATTTCTTGGATATCGTCAATCCTAATCCCGTCCCCCCATACTTTCTTGTAATAGAAGTGTCAGCCTGGGTAAAAGGATTGAAGATTTTTGCAAGCTGACTTTCAGTAATCCCAATTCCTGTATCTTTAACGGAAAATATCAATTGAATTTGATTGTCTTCCAGACTCTTGAAATCCAACCCGAAATCAATCCTGCCAAAATGAGTGAATTTAATAGCATTGCTTAATAAATTCAGGACAACCTGACGAATCCTGACTATGTCCCCCACAACAAAGGGATTCAATTTTAAGTTGTAGTGATAATTGAATTCCAAATTTTTCTCTAAGGTTCTTTGATGAACTATCTTTATCGTTTCCTCAATCGAAGTAAGGAGATGAAAAGGGATTTTTTCGAATTCAACCTTTCCGGATTCAATTTTAGATAAATCTAAGATATCATTAATGATTACCAATAAACTATCCGCACAAATACTAATACTCTGAAGATACTCTTTTTGATCCGATGTCAGACTTGTCTCTTCTAAAAGATTCTTCATACCAATGATACCATTCATTGGGGTGCGAATCTCATGACTTACATTCGCCAGAAAGTTTGATTTGACAAGATTGGATTCTTCTGCCAGTTTTCTGGCGAGATTGATTTCTTTTATGTACATTGCATTTTCTATGGAAATAGCAATCTGGCCCGATAGGACTGTAATCATATTGATTCGATCATCACTGAAGACATCGGTTAATTTATCATTTTCTAAGTAAACAATACCTATGAGTTCACCATTTCGAATGATTGGCGTGCAGAGAATGGATTGAATTTTCTTTTGTTGAAAATATGGATCCTTAAAAAATACATTGTCATGAATTTTATTGCTCAAAACAAGAGATTTATAGGATTTTAAAACATAATAAAATATAGATTCGGGAACCCGGCCGCGTATGGGAATGGATTTCAAAATTGAAAACTCTATATCTTCTATACCCCCTTCTGCTTCCAAAAGAAATTCATTTTCTTTTTTTAATAGGATTGATCCTTTTGTCGCTCCGGAATTTTCTAAAAGAATCTTTAATATCTTATTCAATAACTGGTAAAGATCTTTTTCTTCGGAGATTACATGTGATACTTTAAGAATACTCATTACATCATAGGTCGTGGATGCTAAATTGGTGAGTGTGTCAGAATTAAAAATTTGAGTCTGCTGTTCGGAAAAATTTTCTATGAGAATATTTGAATATTCTTCTTTCATCCTACCGCGCACAGATTTCGCTTCATATAATTTATAATAGTAATATGCTTCATTGAAGAAAATTTTTGAAAACTTCAATTTGTGAATCGCATTATAAAAATTCCCGCAGTATTCCCTTGCCAATCCGGACATTTTTAGATTTCCCCTTAGGGTAAATTCCTCAATAGAAATATCAAAATCATTTATGGATTCAAAATAATTCTGATCTAAATGATTTTTCAATGCCCGGAGAAAGTAATATTTTCCTTTGAAATTTTCAGGAGAATGATTCATCCATAGTTTAAATTTATCTAATATAGATTCAAGTTCTATTTCAGGATTGGGAAATCCGGATTCAATATTGTTCCGGAGATATGTATAGATACATATACCTTTTAAAAAGAAAAATTCAACCGAGGGCAATAAACCCTGGATGGAAACCGAGATTAATCTTTTTTCGGCTTCCAGAAGAGATTCATAAGCTTTTCTATATTCATTATTTAAGATAAACAAATAGGATTTCATGATATGATAAATACAGATCACCTGAATGTTTTTATTTTTTTCACATCTTTCCAGATAAGCTTCATTGTCCGGAAGAATTTCATTTCCCATGATCTCAGGATTCAAACCGGCAATTACAATCATACCGCCATCCAGAAGATCGATTGCCCATTGATTTTTCCTAATTCTGGAAAACTCCAGGTAAGATTTTATTTTTCTATAAATGTTTTCAAGATTCATTCCCCGGAAAAATAGACAGTACATATTGTGACCGAATGCATAAGCGGCATACTGTAAGTTTCCTGAATCTATACCAACTGAATATGCATTTTGATAATCCTTAGACGAATCTTCTAATTTAGAAACCCAATGATTGAAAGAACTTCCTTTCATCAAATAGTAAACACTCATATAAGAAGGAGAGTTGAATTTTTCATTCATAATTTGTTCGGCAACAAATCCAAATTCCCTTGCGATTTCATAATCATTTTTTAGATATCCCAGGAGACCGGCAAAGGCCGGGTAGGCATAAGAGATCTCTTCAATCAAACCATGTTCAATCGTCAAGAGAACTACTTTTGAAACAATGACTCCCCAGAGTTTGTAGTGATATCGATAACATGCGGGACCCATTGTGATGAGTAGATTGATGATCATTTTTATATAAGGAGAAGTTATGAGCTCCCTATGGGCTAAATTCTTTATAGAATCAAGATTTACTTTGGAAAGAATAGTTTCGATTTCTCTATTTTGAAACTCTTCATAATTTTCTACAGGTAATTCGATATTCAATAATTTAAGTGCCGTTCGACCACAATCGATAGCATTTTCATAATCAGCCCGCAAAGTATTCTGAGTGATCAAGATCTGATAGGCTTTTGCTTTTAGAAGTGGATCATTTGCCATTTGGATCGCTTTTAAAATGATTTTTTCAGAACTTTCAAACTTACCATTTAAATAAAGCACCTCTCCTCTAAAAATATATAAGGAGAAAGTAAAATAAAAAATATTTTCCCAAAGATATGAATCCAAACCTTTGTTATCGATCAATTTGAAAGCCGAATCCAAATACACCATAGAGCTATCATATGCTGCTGCTTTTTTGGTTTTTTCCGCATTGGCAAAATTCAACTTGATTACTGTCAACAATTCATCTTTGTCCTTAATAAGATCTACAGCACGATTGTAGTGGTCGGAGATAATAAAAGAAAGATCCTCCTTATCCGAAAAACCGGATAATTTTTTAGCTATCTTTAGGTGTAAATGTATTGCCTCATTTCCACCTATCAAATCATAAGCTGCCTGTTGAATTTTGTCATGTGAAAATTTGAATTTGACATTCTCCGATTCATTTTTCACATAAAAATTACTTTTATTGGAGATTATGAATCCGGCATGGATGAGTTCAATTAGACTATTATTCAAGAGTTCATCGGAAATTTTGTTTATTCCTCTAATAAACCTGTATTCAAAAACATTTCCGAGGCAGGATGCAAATTTGATGATCTCAATCGATTCTTCAGAAAGTTTTTCAATTTTTTTCATTACCAACTGGACTACGTTGTTCGAAATCGACTCCCTGTTCAATCGATCCATGTCGATTTCCCAGTCGTTACTCTCGTTATAGTAAATTATATTATTTTTATAAAGAGACTCCAGAAGTTCTATAGTGAAAAACGGATTTCCGTTAGTTTTCTGGAAAACAAAAAAACTCAATTCATTGAGAAGTTCTCCTGATAAATCTAACATATCGGATATCCAAATTTTGACGTCATCTATCTGGAGACTTCGAATCTGTATTTCTTTGAGTCTGACCCCTTCCCTCCTCGATTCCTCAAGGATTGAATTGAGCCTGTGATCCTCACCGACTTCATTGTCCCTATATGCTCCGATAAAAAAGAAATTCCCATCCCTGCAGCCAAAAAAGATATTTCTGATAAACATTAGTGAGGCGAAATCAGCCCATTGTAGATCATCAATGAAAATAGTTATAGGTTCCTGAGATTTTAAAAAATGTGTCCAGAATATCCTGAAGACCTCGATGAAACGATTTTGAGTTTCTATAG
This sequence comes from Leptospiraceae bacterium, assembly GCA_024233875.1. Taxonomy (GTDB): domain Bacteria; phylum Spirochaetota; class Leptospiria; order Leptospirales; family Leptospiraceae; genus JACKPB01. Next base: position 368,201 of record JACKPB010000004.1, on the reverse strand, counting down.
GATTCAGAATGGATACTTCAGGTTGGATTCCGATTATCATTTCTAAATTTGGTATCACATCGGTCAGGACCTTTGCCCGATTCCCCAGGGAATCCAAGATTTTTACTTTCCAGGATTCAATTTCCTCGGGAGAACTCGATAGAATGTAATCACAAAGACTGTTGAAAGCCTGACTGATTGCATAGAATGGGATATTTTTTTTGTATTGATCAAACTTTCCTGAGATAAAAATTCCCTTATTTTCTGTGATATCTTTGAAGAGATTGTTCACAAGTGAGGTCTTCCCGACCCCGGAATAACCCGAAAGGAAAACAGGAATGAAATCTCCACCGAGAGATTCATTGTATGATTTGAGTATCTGACCTATTTCTCTTTCCCTACCATAAAGCTTTGATTTAGAATAAAAGCCCGAGATACGGTCTTTTTTTCCGGGGACAAAACCGATCAGTTTTTGTCCGGATTGTATTGCTCCCAAGCAGGACTCAAGATCCAATTTCAATCCGATTGCAGAAAAATACCTCTCTTCAGGGTTTTTTGCGATAAGCTTCATAATGATATTCGAAAGCTCTAAGGGGATATCTGATTTTATGGAAATCGGTGGAATAGGACTGGCTGTAATGTGTTTGTATATGATTTCCAGGAAATCGGAACTATCAAATGGAAGTTCTCCGGTAAGTAATTTGTAGAAACAGATTCCGAGTGAATACAGATCCGTTCTCCTATCAATCTTTCGGTTGATTCGACCCGTTTGTTCCGGAGAAATATAATGGGCCGTTCCTTCTATTTTAGAAAGGTTTTTAAAATCTATAAATTCATTAGTTATTCTTGTTGAAATTCCAAAATCAATGATCTTGATTTGATCCAGATTGGGATTGTAAATGATATTGAAAGGGTTGATATCTTTGTGGATGATTTGAGCATCATGAATCACCTGAAGAGCTGATGTGATTTGAATAAAGATTTTGAGAATGCTTTGTTGATCGGGTGAATGAAGCTTAAAGAAAGAATCCAGATTTTCACCTCCGAAGTCTTCCATCGAGAAAAAGAAACGATTGTTCAACTTAGAAAAATCAAATACTTTTATCACATAATCGGAGTTGATTGATTTTATAATATTGAATTCATTTTTCAGTTTGATAACATCGGTATTGTCCGGAAATTCTGAATTGAGGATTTTTAAGAGGATATGTTTTTCATTTAAAGTAGCTCGAAAAATACTTGTCATGGAACCGGAGCTTATTTTTTCACCCAAAAGAATATCAGTTATCATGATTGAATTTGATTCTCCCGATTTGACTCAATTGACCCATGATTAGTATTATGAACTGCAATCAGGCTTGGCAATCCTTTTTGATACTCTCACTTAGAAATTTACTAGTCATTACATTTTTTTTGTGTAAGCCCACTCAATTTATAAATAAATTTATGACTCACCTTATGCATTTCGTGAGAAAGGTGCGGATAAGGAAAGGAAGCCTTTCGGCAAATTGGGGACTCATCGTCAACAAACCCCTATTTTTATTGATCCATTAGTAAAATATGATTTTATATAAATCAAATAAAATGTTTGGAAGAAAAAATTGCATATTGTGAATTTATAATTAAAATGCAATTTTCTCCGAACTGTTTTTATCTCATCCACATTCCGTCCATTCTCTCCAAAGATTTTAAAAATAATTGCTTTCAGGGAAGCTTAATTTTTAAAAAAATGGAATTCACTCATCTTTTTACTCCGGAGCAATATGGTACACCTATGAAAATCAAAAATCCGATCGGGATTCACCTTATTCTATATTTCTTACTTTTTTCTCCAATCTTTGCGGATACAATCATTTTAAAATCTCAGAAATCTTATAAAGGGAAAGTCATCAATCAGGATGAGAACAGTGTAACATTTCTGGATGATGGAAATTCCAGGATAATCATAAAAAAAACGGAAATACTAAAAATCTATTACAAAGATCTCGAAGATTCAGAAATAAAACAGATCTTAAAAGATTCTGCTCCCAAAAAGAAAAAGGTAAAAGAAGAGAAAGTCGGGGAAGACAATTCTGAAGATCAAACCAAAGAAAGCAATACTCCAAGAAAATCAGGACTCAAACTTAATTTGGGAATCTGGGGTGGACCGATGGGTCATTTCAGTTCCAATTTTGAAAATCTAAATTCTACGGACAATTTATTCTCAGGTTTTCGTATCAATAGGATTTCTCAAAATGGAGAGAGAAAAAATCGAAACTATCTATTTTTGCCGATCGGATTGCACTATTACATTCCTTCCGGTATCGGATCTTTTGAATTGGGTGTGGAATCGAGAGGAAACAATATTTCCCCGACTGCATTCGGTTTCTCTACAAAATACAATTACAATAGTTTTACCCAGAATTCTTTAGGAATTCACAATTCAGTATCTAAGTTTTCAAACATTGATTGGAGCTTCGGATATGATTTTTTTCTACCCGGAAATCTTGTATCACTCACTCCCAAATTTTTAATTCGGCAATTTCATGAAACCTATAAAGAAGACTACAATCTTTTTTTTCCTGTCACTCCCCCACTTCAGCAGGGGAGTAAGTACTATGAAACGAGAGCTTATAAGAGCTATTTCGGATTGAAAACTGTAGTACATATTACCAATCAGTTTTCTATTTATGCCGACATGGTTACGACAGATTGGATCCCACTTCTCGAAATGCCATCTAACTTTCTACTGAGAAACAAAACAACTTACAACGAACTCAGAACCTATGAAACTTTCTTATATGTTCAGGATTCAGGAACAATGAAACCCGCAGTGAGTGGAAATCGGAAAATTTTTGGTCTGTCATACAAATGGGAAAATCTTCAATTTAACTTTGGAGTTCATAATGAAATCATTACTTACAAATACAGCAACGCATCCGAATTGCCATTTGTTTTGGGCAGATTTCAAAACAGTATTAGCTTCAGTGATTTGATTTCAAAATACTTTCTGGACTATAGAGATTCTTACAAAACAGAAATTAAATCCTTTTTTATTGAAATGGAATACTCATTTGAATGATCTCTACTCCGATGAGATTGAATTCATCCTGCTTTGAATTTTCTTGATTTAAGATCTAAAATTTTCCTCTTCGGGGTATCAGGGATTAAGAATCTTTCAATGGTCTCTACAAATGAGAAAATTCAACCTTATCGTCATTTTCAAAAGGTTTACTCATTCACAAAGAAATCAGCTATAATATGGCTACATACCGTAAGAGGGAATGGTAATTATTTATGAGACTTGGAATAATAAAAGAAATTCTTAAAAGGTAAGCAGAATAGAAAAATGAATTCTTTTTTATTGGAATCAAAAAAATCCACTTGACTGTTTTTATCACTTAAAATCTTCATCAGGGTATGAGGATCCTATCAGTCATCCTAATGATCAGTCTTGTTCTGAACTTTTTATTTGTTCGGGAAGGCTTGGCCTATTCTGATTCTCTAAGTAAACTGAAAACCTGTCATTGCAATCACAACTCTAATAGAGAAGTTCACAATTCAGAAAGTCGAATCAATGATTGTGCCCATGCGAAAGGCAACACTCCTCATATCTGTACCTGTAAGATCCCGAAATCCAAGAAGACAGCTCTTGTAGATTTCAAAAACCCTATTATTATCAATACCAATTTATCCTTTGATCATTTTTTTGTAGTTCTCACCAAGCTTATCCATTTACCACTTCTTCCCTTTTCTGAAGAGTGGAAAATTCTTCCCTTCATTCCCCCACGTTTTGCCTGAGAGTTCACTCCTCTCAACTTTAACACAATTTTTAAACTTTTCCTTAAATTGAGTCTGTCACTGTGTACCTGTAGCAATTTATAAAAGTATTAGTTTATTTTTATTAGGAAATACTTTTAAATTCAGAATCCCGAATCATGGGAAACGCAAGCACACCCGAGATACGATATCCCGGGACGGTAATTTTTTAAGGAAGGAATACTTTTGTTTAACTAATAAATTAATTAAGATATATCTATATATATAAAAGGAAATATAATGAAACAAAAATTTTTAATCATACTCCTCACAATTTCGAATTTCACATTTTGTAGCCAATTTTCCAATAACAATGATGAGGATAAAAACAAAAATCAACTATTAGGTCTGGCAGCTCTGGCTCTGGGCAATACTCAGGTAACTTCCTCTATCAGCTTTTCATTAAATTCAGGAACAACTAAAAATATCGATTGCTCTAGCAGTCTTAGCAATGTATCCGGTGGAACAATCACTCTTTCAGACTTTCGGCTCTACATTAGTGATGTGAAATTAGTTACTTCTTCCGGTATCTCTTCCAACTTCAATCTAGTTCAGGACAATAAATGGCAATCTGCCACTACAGCTCTCTTGGATTTTGAAGACAAAACAGGAAATTGTACAAATGGAACAACTGAGACCAACACGAAAATAACAGGAACATACACATCAGGAAACTATTCCGGTATTCAATTTACAGTAGGGGTTCCGTTTTCTGAGAATCACATCGACAATACAACAGCTAAGGCTCCCTTAGATGTAAATGGAATGTTCTGGAGTTGGAATGGGGGATACAAATTTACAAAATTCGAGTTCAAAAACAATGCCACCAATTCCATTGCTATACATATCGGTAATAGTTCCTGCACTCCAACAGGAAACTCCCCTACATCCTGTTCCTATCCCAATTATTCAACTGTTACACTTACTGGAACTTCCGGATTTGTTCCCGGAACCAATAAAATCGCTATTGATGTGAGCTCATTACTGAATGGAAGTGATACATCATCAACCGGTCTAACCTGTATGGGAGCAAGCAATACAACTTCTGCATGTAAGGTCATTCTGAATAATCTCGGTATAAAAGAAACAGATGGAACCTCTATGGGTACCCAATCAGTTTTCAGTTTAGAATAAAGGGATATTTGTATATTTATAGATTTGTATATATATGCTTTTATGATTATGTATACTAACCCTCACTTTTGTACTTCCCTAATATTGGGAAGTTTTTTTTTCGTCTATATATTTGGAGATAAAATGAAATCATATGCTCTACATCTAATCCTAATACTTGTTATTTTTCTTTCTAACTGCTCCTATTTGCCTGCAGGTAAGAAAAAAACAAACGATTCTATGAATCAATTTTTACTTTTAGCAGGATTGAACCAAAGTCCCGGATTCAATTGGAATCTACCTGCAGGATTTCCTATTCCTTCCGTCCCTCCTGAGAATCCTATATCAGAAGCTAAGGTAACTCTGGGTAGGTTTCTTTTTTATGATAAGAACTTATCCAATAACCAAACCCAGAGTTGTTCGAGCTGCCATCTACAGAGCATAGCTTTTTCAGATGGTAGATCCGTCGGTCTCGGCTCTACCGGAGAATTCCATCCCAGAAATCCTCAGGCGCTTTCCAACGTGGCTTATATGTCTGTCCTCACCTGGGCAAATTCGAATATGAAAACACTTGAACTTCAAAGCAGGGCCCCCCTCTTCGGCATCTCACCTATAGAACTTGGATTGACCAATGATAGCTACCTGGATCGTTTTCGGAACAATTCCAATTATACAAAACTTTTTTACGATGCTTTTGGAGGTGGACTTGAATCTATCAATGAACAAAACATACGTTTTGCTTTAGCTAGTTTCCAAAGAACATTGATCTCCGGGAATTCTGCCTATGATAAATACACTTACCAAAACAACAAAACGGCAATGAGTGCTTCTGCCATTAGAGGTATGAATATTTTCAATGGAGAGACAGCGGAATGCTTTCACTGTCATGGAGGGTTTAATTTTGCTGACTCAACCACTCATTCCTTTCAGTCTACTAATGAAATCATATACAATGACAATGGTTTCAAATCTCTGACGGAATACAATACGTTGAACGACAATCAAAAAGGTTTTTATGAATTATCAAAAAACTCTTCCGATATAGGAAAGTTTCGGGCTCCTTCATTGAGAAACGTCGCCTATACCTACCCTTATATGCATGATGGCTCAATCAACTGTACAAACCCTCCTGAAGCTGGAATCTATAGTGAAACCTGTGCGAGAGAAGCACTTGAAAAAGTAGTGGATCACTACAGTAGCGGAGGAAAAACACCCTCCAATAAAGATTCCACTCTCATCAAAGGGTTTTCACTTACCACACAGGAAAAGACGGATCTGGTTAATTTTTTATTGAGCCTGAGTGATGAAAGTTTCATAACAAATAAAAACTTTTCAAACCCCAATCCATAGTATGCAGAAGTTAAAAATATATTTCATAGCTCTCGGGGTTATGATTTTTAACCATTGTATCGGAGGTTCAATAGGTGACTCACTCGAAGAAAGAAGTATTGTACTCAATCGACTTTTTGAAATAGGAAGAGATTTAAGAAGTCCCATTTACAATACACTCTACCTAAAAGATGATCAGGCAGATACAAATCTATTAAAATTTGAAATCATTAGCAATTCCAATCTATATACAGTAGAATTGGATCCTGGATTTGAATTGAATATTTCTACCTATTCATATGGTTACAGTTCTTCAGGTAAATCCATAATGCGTCATACGGGGGAAGTGGAAACGATTACAACCTTCAGTCCGACAATTCCTGTTCAACCCTTTTCACTTACATACAATAATTTTATAGTTGAAGAGAGCCCTGAAGGTTATCGAGGGAAGGTAGATTTTCCTCTACCCCTGAGTGTTTCTTCCGGAAGTATCTCCTTCTTTAAATTGAATCTGGGTGCCAACCTGAGTGGTGTATTTCGGACTTCAGAAAAAACAGTCTACTTTTCGGTGAATTATCCGCCTTCTGATTTTTCAATTCAATTGATCTGTCCGGTGTATCACAATGGAATTCAACCATCAAAGATTCTTACGGATTTTAAAATATCAGAAATTTTCAAGGATCAGGGAATTCAAAAACCTGTTTCTCAACTTATGAATAATTCAACAAATCTCTCCAGAATAAATTTGAATTCCGATCAGACTTATCATCTCTTTCTGGATTCCTTTCTTTACAATTCAGTCTTTAGGGATAGAACCTGTACAAATGTATCTTTTTCTATAGAAAAAAGTGATACAAAAATTCAAAACAATGATTATTAATTTCATCAATCTTATTTATTTTATCTTATTTTCTCTGGCATGGATATCTCCTATCTTCCCGCACCATACCGGTAGTCCTGACGGAATTCAAACCGGAAATTCCAGGTTTGTGGATCCATTTACAGGAAAACGTGAAAAACCGAGCAATTACTTCATTCTGAGCTATGACCTTCAGAAAGGAGCCCGGGGAAATAAAAATATTCATTCCGGAATAGGATTTGTAGAATTCACTCCCGGGAAAGGAAATTTTGCATTCAATCTTACAGTCCCCTATCATTTTTACCAACAGAGAGATCGAGAAAATGCAGGTAGATTGGGCAAGGTATATCTAGGAGCCAAAGTTCTTCCTTTCTTTGATTATCAAACAAATTGGATTTTTATTTTGGAATCCAGGCTGGGTTTTCCCTCAGGCTCGGATACTGATCGAACCACCGGAGGAGACTACTATCTCGGATCTCTATACGGAACAATTGGATATTTGTATCATAAATTTTCTCTTATGGGAAAGATCAATGGAAACTTTCCCCTCACAAAACTTCATCCCCAAAATCAAAGCAATAATGATGGAATACCCTTCTGGGCCAGGACTACAAATTTGGTTTCATCTCCGGAATCTATAGAACTTAAAAAGTCTACAGTTCTCTCAACCTATCTCTCCTATTTCATGACTCCGCGATTCTCATTGATGATGGGTTTTCTCTATCGAACACCTTATGATGGAGTAGAAAAAACCACTTCATCAGGAAATCGAATTCCCCTTATCTTTCGTGAGGCAACTGCCGGTTTCAGTCTCAATGTTTCAGAAAAAATGTATTTTAGCTTTTCTTTTAGGAATCCTCTGGTGAGGGGAAAAGAATTCCGAATCTATGAATCTGCCTACACAGCGTCTATACTTCTCGAATTCTGATTCTTTTTCCATTTTCTTATGGCCGGATGGAATCTTAAAACTCCCGGTAGATTTAGCAGATTTGATTCAAAACCAATTCAGGTCAGCCAATATTTCAGGTGGTTCCTCTTATCCAAAAAATAACGTCAGGAATATCAAGAGAATTTTTAGCCCGGGAGAAAAAGCATTTATCGATGAATACTCATATCCCGGAATTCTCAGAATCAATTCATACTTCAATACAAAGGAGAAGTTCCCGGACAAATCTATAGTCCTAATTTCGGGTCTCAATCTGAGTCATTTCATTGGATATATTAATTTATAGTCATTTTCAAAAATATTTATACATTCATAGAAATATCAGGTTTAAAATGGCTGCATACCGCAATAGAAAAAGTGCAATTATTTATAAGAATTGGTATATGAGAATTGGTAAATAATATTTGACTTTTTCAACCCGATCTCTAAGTTCTTAGTCGTCTTATAAATGTATATAATATCAAATGAATTAAGGGAAGCTGATGTTTGTACATCTATAGTCTTAAGAAATACAGACAATCAGAAAAATGGAGGATATCGATGAAAACTAAAATCTCAAAATACTTTACAATCATCTTTCTCCTAATCCTATCTCTGCTAGGAAATATATTTACAATCCAACTTTTTTTTGGTGTCAACCTAATCTTTGGTTCTATCTTTGCATTCCTACTATTGAATTATTTTGGTATCTTTCCTACCATTTTGTCTATTTTGATTTCCGGAGCGTATACCTATCAACTCTGGGGACATCCATATGCAATGATTATCTTTCTCATGGAAATTCTCACTGTAACATTTTTCTATAGGAAAAAGAACTTAAGTTTTATTATTGGAGATTTCATTTACTGGTTTTCCCTGGGAGGTATTTTGGTCTTTAGTTTTTATTCGGGGATTCTAAAATTAGACTTTGTACAATTTCAACTAATTTATTTCAAACAAGCTGTGAATGGAATTATGAATTGCCTTCTTGCAGAAGGTATTTTAATTTTATTCATATTTCTAAATAAAAATAATCGTAAACAAATTGAAACAAGAAGAGCTGTATTCATTCCCATTCTCCTTCTCCTACTTTTCTTTCTCCTAACACTTACAATTCTGGATACAAATAGAATTCACAATCTACTTGAAAAAAATACAATATCAAAACTCAAAAAAGACGGGACCCATATAGCCAAATTGTTTTACAGATTGAATTCTACCAACATAGAAGATAAACTCAATTTTCTGATCACCGAACAAAATGATTTTCTATATTGGATAACATTGAATCATCAGGGGAATCGGGTTTTTTTCCCACCGGAGAAAGATTTTTCAAAAGAGGATATGATTCAACAAAAACTGGATGATTCGATTTCTATTCTTCTTCCTAAAGGAAATTTTGCCTCAGTTCAGAGATGGAGAAAAGGATACTATATCTACACTGTAAATATACCCTACGGATCGATAGAAATCATTCAACCTCTCGAAGAAATTGCTATGACCCTACTTGAGAATCAAAAAGAGTCTTTTCTATTGATTCTTTTGATGATCCTGAGTGGTTTTCCCGCAACCTATCTTTTGAGTCTCTTCATTTTAAAACCTATCGTCACTCTTGAAGAATACAGTGGAAATCTAAGCAATGCGATTCGAAATCTTACCCATACCTTTCCGCCCGATCAGACCTTTATAGAATATGATCGAGTGAGCAGGACTCTCGAACTCATGTCGATTCAACTGATTCAAAATTTTTCAGAATTGAAGATTCTAAAAGAAAATTTGGAAAAAAAAGTAAGAGAACGTACCATTGAATTGAATCGTCTTTCAATGGTTGCAGAGAAAACTATCAATGGGATAGTGATCACAAATGCGAATAAAGAAATTCAATGGGTAAATGAAGGTTTTACTAAGATTTCAGGATACTCCTCCGAAGAAGTTTTGGGTAAAAAACCGGGAGATCTACTTCAGGGGGATTTGACCGATAAAGAAACTATAGTTCGTATACGGGATGCATTGAGTAAAGAATTGGAGTTTTCAGAGACTCTGATCAATTATCATAAAAATGGAGAGATTTATTGGCTCAGGTTGGATTGCAATCCTCTCTACGATGAAAACAGGGTTCTCACAGGATTTTTAGCAGTAGAAACAGATGTTACAAAAGAAAAACAAATAGAAAAAAATCTTGAAGAGCAAAAAACTCTAGCTCAGGAAGCCAATAAGTCCAAAAGTATGTTTCTTGCCAATATGAGTCATGAGATCCGAACACCTATGAATGGGATCCTGGGAATGTCAAATTTACTTCTAGAAACCAATCTGGATGCTATACAAAAAGAAAAAGTAGAAATTATTTATGAAAGTGCAACGTCACTTCTCACCATCCTCAATGATATTTTGGATCTTTCAAAAATTGAAGCCGGAAAACTTCATATAGAAAAAATCAATTTTGATCTTCAGGAACTCTTAAAAAAATTTTTGGGTAGTATGAAAGTAAGTGCCGAATCCAAAACGATTTCATTAAAATTAGAATTGAATGAAAGTATTAAACAATGGTACTATGGTGATCCGATTCGATTGCGTCAGATATTGATTAATCTTGTGGGTAACGCAATTAAATTTACTGAATATGGAACCATAAAAGTTAGGGTGAGTAAAGATAGTAATAATCTTATTTTTTTTGAAGTAGAAGACACAGGCATAGGAATTGAAGAAACGAAAATCAAAGAATTGTTCAAAGAATTCAATCAGGCTGATGGTTCAATAACCAGAAAATTTGGAGGAACAGGTCTCGGACTGACTATATCCAAGAGACTGGTCGAGATGATGGGCGGACGCATTAGGGTCCAGAGCACATACAGAAGAGGAAGCACATTTAGTTTCTACATCAACCTCCCCGAAGGTTCGGAAGAAAAAAAACCGGATGAATCTTCTGAAATCAAACCATTTTTATCAAATAAGAAAGTTTTACTGGTAGAAGACAATATTATCAATCAAAAAGTCGTCACAAGGATGCTTGGAAAAATAGGTTTGACGTATGACATTGCGAATAATGGTAAGGAGTCGATTGAATTTGTATCAAATAATGATTATTTATTAGTACTCATGGACTGTCAGATGCCTGTAATGGATGGATACCAGGCCACCCGGGAAATCAGGGGACAATTTCCCGAGAAGAAAGAATTGCCAATTATTGCTCTGACAGCCAACGCATTGAAAGAAGAGCAGGATCTCTGTTTTTCAGTAGGAATGAATGATTTCATTAGCAAACCTATTTTTATGAATACCCTGTACAATGTCTTAAAAAAATACATCACAACCTGAAGGTGACATCATCTTCTATGTACTATCTATTCAGTCCAAACAAGAATCATCCCCCATTTTAAATTTTTATTATGAATCTTCCCGTATATGGATCATAATAGACTTCGGGTTTTTTGTGCTGATAAATAAAATCTCTCTTCAATTCCGGTTCAATAAAATTTCTCCCGAACAAAGACAACCGCGGGCTCTCTCTGTGATACATACCTGCATCCAATTTCCATTTTATAAAAAACACACCACCGAGAAGTCCTCCTAGGTGTCCGAGATGGGAGATTTGCCCCGAAGAATCAAAGGCAAAAACAAGAGAAATGAGACCCATGACAATTGCCAATGTTCCTGCACGCATAGGAATGAAAAAGAAGAGCATTCTGGTTTCCGGTAGTACAATCGCCAATGCTCCCAGGAGTCCACTGATCGCTCCGGATGCACCTATAGTCGGAAGATTCGAATCCTGAAATAAGAGAACAAAAATAGCACCTATTATTCCCGAAAAGAAATAGAGTTCAAAAAATCGTTTGCTTCCGATCCTTCTCTCCAAAATAGGACCGATGCTCCATAGTCCCAACATGTTCATGAATAAATGAAGAAATCCTCCATGTAAGAACATAGACGTGATCGGTTGCCAGAAACCACCTTCCAGAAAGCCTATTCTACTCAAACCCAATCTCATAAATAGGGAATAGAGCCCTTCAGAGCCATGAGTGATCCAGGTGAAAAGATTGATCAAAATATAAACCGCAGAATTCCAAAGAATCAAATTTTTAGTTATCACAGGTAAATGATTCATACCAATCCTCCATTTAGCACTCTAATCACGAGAGTGCTAACACTCTTATAGACGGTAGGTTTTTCTTTTTTGTTTTAGGATTTTTTTTAGGGTTCAAATTCTTTTTCAATACTCAGGGTTTTCTCTAAACAGGAGAAACTCTATTTGTGGCAATGGATTTGGATTTTTTCCCTGAGAAGGTTCCTGTCGATCGGTTTGGTTAAAAAATCATTCATACCGGCATCCAAACATTCTTTCCGATCATTCTCCATAGCATTGGCGGTAAGTGCTACAATCGGCACTTGAAATGGAGATTGAATCCGAACCTCATGTTCCCTGATTCTTCTCGAACTTTCCAATCCATCCATAATCGGCATTTGAACATCCATTAGAATGATATCAAATTGATTTTTTTGAAACTCTTCAAAAGCCTCCTGTCCATTCGTAGCTGAAATAATATTTTTGTAACCTATTTTACCCAACATCATCTTGGCTATCAAACGATTTGTCTCATTGTCTTCAACGAGCAAAATCTTAAGGTCTTTATTTGTAGGAGAGATTTTGTGCTCTACTTCCGGTTCAATTTCTTTCTCTACGGACAGTCCGGAGGAGCTGACCTCGATTGGAAAACTAAAATCTATCGAAGTTCCAACCCCAATTTGACTTTTCATGGAAAGACTTCCTCCCAACAATTCGCAGAGCATTTTGGATATTGCCAGACCGAGTCCGGTTCCTCCATAAATTCTAGAATTGCTGGAATCCACCTGTTCGAATCGGTTGAAAAGTTTTTTTTGTTTTTCTTCTGTGATACCAATTCCGGAATCATTGACATTGAAGTACAAAGTCGAATCTCCTTCCTTAAAATTTACATTGAGAGACACAAAACCGGAATCGGTGAATTTAATGGCATTTCCGATCAAATTCAATAGTACCTGCTTGATCCGCAAACGATCCGAAACCAAAATCACATCTTCTTCAGCATTACAATTGACAGTGAACTTCAAACCTTTGGATTCAGCAGAAATTTTTTGAAGATTTGTGATTTCATCGATCAATTCAAAAAGTGAAAATGGATTCTTTTCAATTTGCATCTTACCCGATTCAATCTTGGATAGATCTAAAATATCATTTAGGATTGCCAGAAGTCCCGAACCGCTGCTTGAAATGATTTGAGAGTATTTTTTGGTCTCATCTTCTTTAGTAGAATCCTGAATCAAATGACTTGCCCCCAGGATTCCATTGAGGGGAGTCCTCAATTCATGACTCATATTCGCCAGAAATGAACTTTTGGCTCGATTAGCAGATTCTGCTTCCATTTTCGCTAGATCCAAAACCCGAATGGAATCATTCAGCCGGATGATCTTCCAAAATAATTCTTTTTTTAAATTGTCTACAATTTGTATCACAACATATCCCAATATAGAATTGGAAACAATAGTGATTTTTTCATGCACATTAGCAAAATGGAAATAAAAATAATCCAGATAAAGAGTGAAGGAAATTACAAAAAATAAATAAAGCAATGCCGCCTTTCGACTGAAGAAAAGTATGATAAGAATAGTTACTGTCAAATGATAGGAGTTTCCGATTACAAAATTTTTATTTTGAAATACTCCCCCCACACCGATCGCAAATAATCCAAATATGATGATGGATGATTTAATCCTGTAATTGATTTTCTCTCTAAATATTTTGAGATAAAACAAAAGTCCGAGAATAAATATATGGACTCCCATAATAGGCATCCAACCATAAAAGAAGTATCTGGAAAGTGAAAGAACATTTAAGGGAATGCCCAAATAAAAGAAAAACTGAATAGATGAATCTACTATTTTTTCCAGAACTTCTTCCAGAAGTGAGTTGTCTAAAAGAACCTCATTTTTAGTTTTCATTATTCATGCCTTTAACAAAATTTCACGATAGCAGAATTTTCTAAAATCAAAAAATATATCTCCAAAATTATTTTTAATTTACTTAACTATATCAGACTTCCAGACTTTCGGAATACTTTTTCAAAAAGAAAATTTTTATCTCAAAAATATAGTTTTCAGCGAATACAATCTCATCTGAAATTTTTTGCTTCATACTGATAAGAGAGAAAAATTTGATTTGACAAATACCCAATCTAAGTTTCAATTCTTCCTATTCTTTTGCATCACAGAAAAGATGATTTCATTTGAAATTTTCACCGAAAATCATTTTACCCCTTTGGCGAATGCAGACGAATAGACAATTCACTATCGGGAGCAACCTATGACTATTCTAATTCGAATTCTGATCTCTGTCCTTTTCTTACTCTATTTCAACGCATGTATTTATAGCAATGTGAAGGCTCCGGGTCCTATCAATAATACTACTCCTTTTGTCCTAACGACCGAAGACTTTAAGATTTTAGGCACCGTAGAAACTGAAGGGATCTACAAAGCTTATTTCTTCCTTGTAGCAACGGGAGGCACAGGATATGAAGAACTCTATTCGCGTGCGAAAGAAATGGGAGGAGATGATATCATCAATCATGTATTTGAACTGGAAGGTTATAGTATTGTCACATTTATCTACAACGAAGGAAAATGGAAAGCAAGAGCTACAGTTATAAAGTACACAGAAAAAGCAAAACCAAAGAATTGAGTCGATTTCAAATGAAAGATAATTATTTACAAGAGATTCCAAAAAATGAATCGATTGAATAAATAAAATGATAACTAAGTTGATTCCCCTAACTATAGAATTGAGTTATGATAGAGAGGAAATTCTTAAAAACTGGCAAATTTTCAGAAAATGCCTTGTAGACATTTTTGAATTCGAAACTCTTCCCCTGTCCTTCACAGAAAAAGATGGGGAAATTTCAAAGAACACAAGAGTTCACGAAGAAGACTTTAGATATGATTTGATTCCCATTGAATTCAATTATACCTGGGATTGCCAGATTCTTCATTTTTTAAATGAATTTTATAAAACAAGTATCACAATCAATCAGGATGAATTCAAGAATTACATATCCTTTCAATTCATACATAGATCCAATAAAGAAGAAGCTTTATTTTACTTATCAGAAAAAGAGTCGTATCTCTACCTTACATCAACTTACAGTAATTATGAGATATGGAAAGAAGCATATCTTCCCTTCAAAAAATAACCCCCTATTTCTATCTGATTTCATTGAAAATAAGAATACGTTTCCCAATTAGGTTGATCTCAATTTATAGAAATGATCTACTCATAGTGATCATAAGATCAATAGCCGGAATCAGAAGTATGGGCAGGTCTATCAGAACATTGTATGAAAATTGATAACTGAAAAATTTAGAGTGATGTGGCAATACGGAAAGGATCAAAAAATAAAAAGATAGATATTGAATGATACTAAAATTGTAAAAGTAAAAATTCAAAATTAGAATGAAGGAGGGTACGAGAAATATGACCCATCGATGAATTGATTCAGAGATAAAGTTTTGAATATTTGGTTTACCCGATTTTCGATCCCCCCTTGCATCCCTCTTATCAAAATACCATCCATTCAAAAAAAATAATAAACTGGCATAGATTACAAGATCCATTGGTATACTATCCAACTTTTCAGGAATATAGAAGAGAAATACAGAAGCAGTTATGATGAGTCCCCAGACAATGCCCAGGAGAACCGGCTTTGCAAGGGCACGTATCACCTCACTGACAGGTAAAACCCTAAGAAAAAATAAATAGATTCCTGTCAGGAAAGTCAAGAATCCAAAGAACAATAGTACTTCAATGTTCAAATAAAAAACTGTAATAAGGACAAGCAGAAAATTAATTCCCAGAAAAGCTTTTCCTTTATTTTGATTTTGAATCGCATATTCCACCCGTTCCGGGACATTGATTGAATCTGCAGGATCAGAAAGAAGCATCCTATCTAAAAGATAAATCACCTGAGAGCTAGAAAATAAGAAAATCAAGAAAGGTAAGGAATACATTCGAAAAAAATAATTTGAAATCCAGATCGACCAAACGACAGGGATCAGAGAGAGAGGAATATTAAAATAAAAAAAAATCGGTAGCTCTGAGAAGTAAACGTTTCAACATATTCACCTTTCCTTCCATTGTTTTCAATTCGAAATGAAAACCAATCATTTTTCAGGAGAAATGAAAACTTTTTCATCAGTTTTTGCTTTTTTGGAATCCCGGGTAGATAGGAAAAAATTCCCCTGTCTTTTCATAAAGGATTTTGAATCTCCCGAATCTTTCCGATGATAAATTGATGATGAAAATCATTCTTCATCATGGAAATGACTCCTAGAAAAGATAGGATGTACCGGAGAAATCATTTGGACAAACTGGACATAGCTAAAGACTGGTTAAAAAGATATACCGGTTCCGAACTTTCCTCATTCGGAAATCATATTTTGATAACAAACTTCAAACAATACATGAATCTGTTTTCTGAGACTGAAAATGTTCCCATTCTGGGATTGGACTCGCCCATGCAGGTAGCCACCAGCAAAGACGGTATCACAATGATCAATTTTGGAATCGGAAGCCCGAACGCAGCCCTGATTATGGATCTCCTTACTGCCATTATGCCCAAGGCTGTTCTCTTTCTCGGAAAATGCGGGAGTCTGAAGAAAAATATAAAAGTCGGTGATCTCATCCTTCCCATAGCAGGAATTCGAGGAGAGGGAACCAGTGATGACTACGCTGATCCCAAAATGCCTTCTCTCCCTTCCTTCCGTCTTCAGAGAGCAGTTTCATCTACCATTATCAATTTCAATAAAGACTACTATACGGGAACTGTTTACAGCACGAACCGGAGGCTATGGGAGACAGATTCAGAATTCAAAAATTACCTCACCAAACTCCGTGCCACAGCTATCGATATGGAAACCGCTACTGTATTTATTGTAGGATTCATGAACAACATCCCCCGTGGAGCTCTGCTTCTGGTAAGTGATGAACCAATGACACCGGATGGAATCAAGACCTCAGAATCAGATAAAAAAGTCAGCTCACACTTCGTTGAGCAACATGTTCAAATAGGTATCGATTCCCTACGTGAACTCAAAGACTCCGGTGAATCCGTCAAACATCTCAAATTTGCAACCGACAATAGTTTCTAAAATATCAATTAAAACCGGGTTCTACTCTCTGTCTTTTGACCAAAATCCAAATGAGTGGGATGCTCAAAACTGAAATCAATCCTACTCCGATGGTCAATGGAAGATTTTGGGACAAAATATAGAGAGAGACCGGAGTGCTCAGAAGTCGGATGGTTTCGAGTGCCAATCCATAAGATCTTGACTCCAAAAGAGCGTTAAGCGGAATCAAAGAAAACATTACAGAAATCGCCACAACTACTTTCATATCAAATGAAAATTGAGGCAGGAAAACAAGAAATCCGAAGGAAGAGAATAGAATCCCCAGAAACCAGATCAATACATACGTTTTTAGACTTCCATCCGGAACGGGATTGTACTTTTCGAATGTATTCACATCCACTTCCGGAATGGGAAGAAAATGCGCTTCCCCCTCCTCTCCCGGCGGAATCCAGCCCGGTGGCATGAAAAAAACTTTCAATTTATTTCCTATTCCCCTAGCACGATAGCTCAGGAGAAAAATCTCCCAATAGTAATGAAGGTTGGCCCAGAGAGGGTTGTAGTTCCTGAAGGGTTTCACTGTTCCATAGACAGGCTCTTTTTCTTCTTTTTGAAAACTACCGAAAATTCGATCCCAGATGATAAGTATTCCTCCGTGATTCTTGTCGATGTATTCCGGATTGATAGCATGATGAACTCTGTGATGGGAAGGAGTTGAGAGCCAGAATTCAGCTACAGATCCCAGGCTGCGAATGGCTTTCGTATGAACCCAATATTGATAAATGAGATTGATCTGTCCTGCTGCAAGAAACATCCAGGGAGGGAATCCGATGAGAGCGAGGGGGAGAAAGAAAATCCAGGAGATGAGCCCACCTGTACTGGTCTGACGCAGTGCTACAATGAGATTGTATTCTTCACTATGGTGATGTATGACATGACTTGCCCAGAGAATGTTGACTTCGTGCGAGAGTCGATGCAACCAATAATAAAAGAAATCCCATCCAATAATACAAAATATCCATCCCGGTATGGAATCCATAGAGATTTCAAATATCTTATAATTTTCATATATTAAAAAATATGCATACAAACTGATAGTCTTTAGAAATATCCCCGCTAATTGAGAGAAAATTCCCGTGCTGAGATCAGCGATGGTATCACCGAAATGATAGTAGTTCTTCTTCCAAATAGCTCCGATGAGCATTTCTATTCCCATGAGCAAAAAGAAAAATGGAATGGCATAGGTTATGTAGGGAGGGGGTACAAAGTTTTCAGGCATATGAATTCTCCAGAAATCTCCGCTCTCAAAAAAAACGGGTTCAAAAGATAAGCATCTCTATGATTTACAAATTGGCAAGTATGATTTTCATCCTCCGATGAAGAGTCTCAAAAGAACCGGAGGGTTTTTCATTCTTCTTTTGAAATATCTTAAGAATAGTGAGGTGATTAGGAAGAAAACCAAAATTCCAACTCCGGTTGCTAGGTACTCTGAGAAATTGAATTCGCCGGAATTCTTTTCCCGGATTGGTTCAATAATTTTTTTCATAATCACTACAGTGAATATATAGAACAATAGAGAACTCTCACCAAGAAGTCTAATAGGCAAAAGAAGAATAGAATTGGCTCTAATCTCCAAAACTCTGGCCCAGATAGCCAGAACTCCCAAAATAAAAAAAATGTATCCCAGTCCGGGTGGGAACAATATACCTGAGAAGTTTCCACGAAAGGCTATTTCAGTTTCAAATTGAAGTAGAAGGAGACCCACACAAAAAAGAGTCACAGAAAAAATATAAAATAATTTATGATCTTCACGAATTTTCAATTGATAGGAATTTCGAATCTTTCCCCAAAATGTCCCCAAGAGGGAAAATCCAAAAAAAGGAAACAAAGGAAACCAACCATCTATGAACCAACGATGAATCCACTCGGACAATCCCACCTGAAGTGGAACCAGGACACCCTTTCGAAAAAGTAGAACTTCAGGAGGAGTTGCATGGTAACCTGTAGTACTCTGAAATATGGGAGTGAGTAAAAAAATAATGATGACCAGGGCCACACGAAAGGACTCAGGAGCACTCAAAATAGGATAGATAAGAAGTGTGGAGACAGCGATAGGATAGAGGATGTTCATACTTAAGAAAGGATAGACATCCCAAAAGAGTACATCCACAATACCCGCCAGAAGAAACAGGAAGAGGGACCGTTTGAAAAAATAAGAAAATGGTCGTATTTTTTCATTAAATTCTGAAGTAAGCATATAACCGGAAAGAAATAGAAAAATTACAGGAGCGAAGCCGCCCAGGAATTGAACCGGATACGGATGGGGAAAATCAAAACAAAAGTACCCCATATATGCAAAGACCATGAAGATGACACCGGTGCCCCTCAAAATATCGATGGGTACATCCCTTGCGGCTCTCCAATTGGGTATCATAAAATAAATATCGTCATTCCCGGAAAATTTCTAAGACTTTCCCTGAGAAATCAAGGAAAGGTAGTTGGAAAAAGGACTGTATCAGAATAATATACCCGGGTTTGAAATGGATTTTTCATTAGGGAAAAGAGATATCCTGTTTACGTATCCTTCCCGAAAAGAAAACTGTCCCTAGAGATAGGAATATGAAACCCCTGAAAAGCACCTCTGATTTTGTTCAAAAGCTCCGTGAAGAAAATGAAATTTTAGAAATCACCGAAGAGGTGGATCCTGTTGAAGAGATTGCCGAGATTCAGAGAAGAGTTGTTGCCAAACGCGGACCTGCTTTACTCTTTACAAACGTCAAAGGTTCCCGATTTCCGGTGGCAACCAATCTTTACGGTTCTGAAAAAAGAATGCACCTAGCATTCGGTCAGAAACCCAAAGATCTTATCAAAAAAATTGCAGAGACCGCAGACAAACTTCTTCCTCCCAATTTCAAAAAACTCTGGGACGCGAGATCTCTAGCTTTTGAAGCATTGAGGGTCGGGATGAAAAAGGTAGTGAACCCACCGGTTCTCGATCATACAATCGGCCCCGTCAACCTCAATGAACTCCCTGCCTTAAAATCATGGCCCGGTGATGGTGGAAGATTCATAACCTATCCACTGGTATATACAGAAAGCCCCAAAAATGGAAAAGGAAATCTGGGCATGTACCGGATTCAATTCCACAACAAAAATACAACCGGTATGCACATTCAAATTCATAGAGGCGGTGGCTTTCATTATTTCGAAGCAGAAGAGAGAAACCAGGCTCTACCCGCTCATATCTACGTGGGTGGCCCTCCGGCGATGACTCTTGCCGCGATAGCTCCCATGCCCGAAGAAATCAGTGAGCTGATCATAGCCAGTCTTCTCCTCGGAGAAAAATTAGGGATTTCGAGAATCCCCGAACTGAGTCCCCTCCCGATAGTTGCTGACTCGGACTTTGTTCTCATCGGAGAGATCCCTCCCAGGGAAAGAATGCCGGAAGGACCCTTCGGAGATCACTACGGCTACTACGCTCTGCAACATGATTATCCCATATTTAAGGTTCAAAAGATCTATCACAGAAAGAATGCTATCTGGCCTGCTACAGTCGTGGGCAGACCACCACAGGAAGATCATTTTATAGCCGAGTATCTTCAGGATTTGCTTTCACCTATGTTTCCTCTTGTCATGCCCAAAGTTATCCATGCTTGGGCTTATGAGGAATCAGGAGTACATACACTCACTGCAGCAATTGTCAAGGAAAGGTATCACAAGGAAGCGTTTACAGCAGCCATGAGAATCCTCGGAGAAGGTCATCTCTCTCTTACGAAATGCCTCATGGTGACTAACGAAAGGATTGATCTCAAAGATTTTCGCAATACTCTCATAACTGTTCTGGAGAGAATGAATCCTGCTACAGACATTCACATCCTCTCCAATATCTCTCAGGATACTCTGGACTACACAGGGCCTGAAGTGAATAAGGGAAGCAAGATGATCCTTTTGGGAGTCGGAGAAAAGAAGAGAGAACTAAAATCAAGTTTTACGGGCGATCTGAAAAACTCTATATTCAAAAACCCTAAAGTATTCTGCCCCGGAGTCCTGGTTGTTCAGGGACCGGCCTACAAAGCCAATGATGGTACCCCGGAAGCATTGGTCAAAGAAAACTCCATCCATAAATTTAGCCTCGTCTTACTTGTAGACGATAGCGATGAGACTGTCCTCACCGACTCTAATTTTCTCTGGACAATCTTCACAAGGTTTGAACCTGCCGGAGATATCTATGGTAATATCAACGTCATTCGAAATCATCTTTCATTTGATGGAGCCATTGTCATTGACTGCAGGATGAAAGATTGGTATCCGGGTGTTCTCAAACCGGATCCGGGGATAGTGGAGAGAGTTGATCAAAGATTCGGTTCACTCATCAACAATCTCCGATCCGAACCGGGTCAGGAATTTTACATTTGAAGAGAGGGTGTATTTTTCTTCCCGGCCCGAATTTCCTCATGGAGTGATTTAGTTGGAACAAAAGCTGATTCAATCCACCCCAATCTTTTTTAAGAAATTAATTATCCTCCTTACCCTTGTCAGAAGGGACTACGCTATGCAATTTGCCGGGAGCGTTCTCGGTGGGATCTGGCTCGTCCTTCAGGGTTCTGTCCTCATAGGTCTTTACATTTTCATAGCGGGCGGGATTGGTTTGATTCGGACAAATTCCACTCCTGATTACATTCCCTACATTCTGAGCGGACTGCTCTTTTGGATTCCCATTGCAGAAATGATTCAGAGATCCACTACAATTCTCACTGACAACCGCTCTCTTATCAAACGATCAGGACTCGGAGCGGATCTCTTTCTCTGGATTCCTGTAATACAAATGTTCTTTCACTTTACTATACTTTCCATACCGGTTATGGGGTATTTATTTTGGATGGGAAAACCGGGTTTGACATCACTTCTCATCCTCCCCTGGATCGGTATCACTGCTCTTGTTTTCTTTCCTTTTCTTATCTATCTCTCCCGCTCTAATGTATTACTAAAAGATATATCTCCCGTCGTGCGTCTCTTTCTCCAACTCGGATTTTGGTCCCTTCCTCTGGTCTACATTCAGCCCGCTCACTGGTTAGACATCATTCAATACCATCCCTTATTTTTCTTCCTCGAAGTATTTCGTTTTCTTCTGTTTCCTGATTCTCCCGTTCATACACCGTACTACATACCTCTTTTCTTTACTCTGGGCATGGGTCTTTTTTATAAATTACTAAACTTACGATTCAAAGAAATCATTCTGGATCACTTATGATTGAAATTCAGAATCTGAACAAAAGATACAAATCATTCCGATCTCCATTGGGTCGCATCCTATCGGTCCTTAGCCTGGGATTCTACGGTGGGAATGATTCGATCACAGCACTTACAGACATCAGTTTTCGGGTGAGGAGCGGTGAAATGCTCGGTATCATAGGTAGAAACGGAGCCGGAAAATCCACCCTCCTGAAAATTCTTTCCGGTGTCTCCGGATTTGAATCCGGAAAAGTTCTAAAGAAAGGCTCTGTAGTACCCATGTTGGAGTTGGGAATCGGATTCAACCAGGAACTGACAGGTCGGGAAAATATTTACTACAATGCCATGCTCTGGGGGTATAGGACAGAAGAAATTCCTGAGATAGAAAGAGAAATCTTTCAATTTGCAGGATTAGAAGGATATGAAACTGTTTTATTGAAATCCTATTCTACAGGCATGAAAATGCGTCTCGGTTTTGCTCTGGCCACTTCGAAAAGACCTGACATTCTTCTCATCGACGAGGCACTGGCAGTTGGGGATGCAAGCTTTCAGATCAAATGCATAGAAAAATTCAGACAGTTTTTAAGAGAGGGATCCGCAATCATCGTTGTGAGCCATGATATCAACCTCATGGCTTCGATCTGCTCTAAGATATTGATCCTGGAAAAAGGAAGGGTTTCGTATCACGGTGAACCGGCAGATGCGCTGAAGAAGTACATGGAAATCATTGCCAGGCATTCCCATCAGGAAAACAATCTTTCTTTTTCTGAGGAAAACTTGAATTACTCAATAGAGCTTTTCTCCCAAAAGGGCACAAAGACAATTCATTTCCTAATGACAGAAACAGTTGAAATTCGGATCAAATTTCATTTTCAAATAGATATCCCGGATCTTACCATTGGTTTTCATATTGATGATCACAGAGGAATTCGGGTCTTCGGAACCAATACCCACATCCTCGGGAAAGAAATCAAAAATCTCTCAGCTAAGAATGAATATGAATGCCGGTTTCAATTTCCGATTCAATTTAGAGAAGGAAAGTACTCACTGGGTGTCTCCTTTCATGAAGGTGACAATCACTCTCTAAATTGCTATTTATGGAAGGATCATATTCTGGACTTTGAAGTGGATCGTATCGACCTTCCCAAATTTGAAGGTTTGACCTACTTACCTACTAAAGTTGAATTCATAAAGAACTAAACTCTTCACATTCTTTCCAGAACTTCCAGGATGGCATTGACCTTACTCTTTGTGTCAGCATATTCCCTAGCCCGATTTAGATCTTCTCTGGATTCCGTAAATTGTTGGAGATAAAAATAAGCAAGTCCCCTATAGTACCTTGATGAATAGATATCTCCGTAAGGATAGTCGGTAATGTATTTTGAGAACATGGATATGGATTCACTGTATTTTTTTTGTTGTAACTGGGAGATACCCAGATAAAGAAGAGCTTCCTGTTTTTTGACGAACAACTCTTCTTCTTTGGAATTGTAAACCCTAAAGAGATATTTTTCTGCCTTTCCCCACTCCTGAGCACTTATGTAGTACAGAGCTAAGTTGTAATTGTAGAGGATGCTCTCGGGATGTTTATCTGCGATTTCTTTGAGCTCGGTTTCCTGATTTTTTTTTTCGTAGATCTCATCCATTTTCATCTTCAAAACTTCTACGGAAGGAAGTCCGATGATCCGATCCAGATAAGCTCCATTTCGATCCAGAAAAAGTATCGTGGGATACTCTCGTACCCTGTATCGACCTGCGGTTCCTGTGTCTACTTCTCCATTGATACGAACGGGGATGAAGTTTTTTAATTCTTTTTCAATCGTCTCATGCGGAAAGACCTCTCTTTCGAGAACCTTACAATATCCACACCAATCGGTATAGAGATCTACAAGGATGGGTAGGTTTTTAGATTTGGATTCTTTGATCGCATTCTGCATTGAGGTTCTCCATTTTGTTTCGGAGAAAAGGGTAGAATTGAAGATCAAATACAAAAGGATCAACCATTTGAATTTCATATTAGATTAGACTTTTAAAATTAGGATCGAATTCAAGACTTTTCCTCTTTTCGATTTACTTATTTTGAAAGGTAAATTTTATTTACCATATGGAATTTTTATACAAACTAGAGTCAATTCTTCAGGAAAGAAAAAAAAATCTCCCCGAAAAATCATACACATCAGAACTTTTTAAGCAGGGAATCGATAGGATCCTAAAAAAAGTAGGTGAAGAATCCGCAGAAGTGATCATAGCCTCCAAAAATCCGGATGACAAAGAACTCATTCACGAAATGGCTGACCTACTCTTTCACATGGAAATGGTTATCGTTTCCAGAGACCTATCCTTCAAGCAGGTTGTCGATGAGCTCGAACTCAGACATTCTATGAAATAAATTCAATTTTTGATACTTTAAACTATCCATGAGGTGATAATGAAACTTCTCAATCCCAAAACAGAAACCTATTCGCATTTGGATGATGAATCCAAAGAAATCATGAAAAAAACCATCGAGTTTTTTGAAAAGAAAGGCAAGTTGAAAATCCTCGATGACGACCACAAACGCGTATGGTATGCGGATTTTCTGGATTTTGTAAAAAAAGAACAGATCTTTGCCAAACTCATGACTCCCAAAGGATACGGACCCTCCAACTCCAGATGGGACTCCAATCGAATCATGGCATTCAATGAGATTCTCGGCTTTTACGGACTTTGTTACTGGTACACCTGGCAGGTGACCATGCTCGGTCTAGGTCCCATCTGGCTCTCCAAAAACGAAGAAATTAAAAATAAGACAGCAGACCTCCTCATCAAAGGAGAGATCTTTGCCTTCGGTCTTTCCGAAAAAGAACACGGTGCAGACCTGATCTCCAGTGATATGATGCTGATTCCCGGTTCTGATGGGAACTACATAGCACGGGGAGACAAGTACTATATAGGAAACGGAAATAAAGCCGCTCTTGTATCTACCTTCGGTAAGGTAGAAGGAAGTGGAGAATTTGTTTTCTTTGCGGTGAACAGTCAGCATGAGAAGTATGAGTGCAAACAAAATGTTGTCACCTCACAGAATTATGTAGCCGAATACGAACTTCATGACTATCCGATTACAGAAAAAGACATTCTCTCCCGGGGTCGGGAAGCCTGGGATGCTTCTCTGGCTACCATAGCCTTCTGCAAATTCAACCTGGGCTGGGGTTCTATCGGAATCGCTACACATGCCTTCTATGAGTCCATAAATCACGCCAGCAAAAGACGTCTATTCAATCAATATGTGACGGACTTCCCCCATATCCAACAACTCTTCATGGACTCTTACATGAGACTCATGGCTATGAAGATGTTTGCCAGCCGGGCTACCGATTATATGAGAACTGCGTCCAAGACTGACAGAAGATACCTCCTGTTCAATCCGATGGTCAAAATGAAAGTCACCATGCAGGGAGAAGAAGTTGTTCATGCTCTTTGGGACATCATTGCCGCCAAGGGACTGAACAAAGATATGTATTTTGAAATGGCTATCCGGGACATCCAGATGCTTCCGAGACTGGAAGGAACCGTGCATGTAAATATGGTTCTCATCATGAAATTCATGCACAACTACTTCTTCAATCCCGATCCCTCTCTTCCCGAAATCCCGAGAGCGATAGGCAAGGAAGATGATACCTTCTTATTCAACCAGGGTGCAACAACTAAGGGATTGGAAAAACTCAGATTCCATGACTACAAAACTGCGTACTCCAAATGCGATCTCCCCAATGTAAATGTTTTTGAAGAGCAAATCGAAAAATTCAAAGAGCTTCTGGACAAAGCCACTCCGGATAAGTCTCAGAAAAATGATATAGATTTCATGCTCACCATAGGAGAGATGTTTGCTTTAGTTGCTTACGGTCAATTGATCCTGGAAAATGCTTCCCTGGAAAAAATATCCGATGCTGTGGTCGAACAGATCTTTGATTTCATGATTAGAGATTTTTCAAAGTTTGCTACCCAACTTTATTCCAAACCGACATCCACTCCCGATCAACAAAAAATCTGCCTGGAAATTCTAAAAAAACCGGTAGAAAACAAAGAAAGATTTCAAAAGATCTACAAAGAAGATATCCTGAGCTTAGTAGATACCTATGAAATGAACCGTTGATCCCCACAATCAGAGAAAGCAGTAATCCTGCTTTCTCTATTCTCTTCCACCCAGACACAAAGTGAATAATTTTTTCCTCACATTTTTAAGTACCTTTTTATCCGAAGATCTCACAGCCCTCTCTATTGGAATTCTATCTATTCCTATGGGAGAAGACATGCAGTCCAATATTCTCGGCTGTATTGCAGGGATTTTGACCTGGGATTACTTATTATATTTCTTAGGATACGCTTTGGATGAAAAAATCTACCATCTACCCTTCCTGCATAGATTTTTCAATAAAGAAGCCTTTCCGATTTGGAAATCCAGAATGAAATCACGTTCGATCTATCTAATCTTTTTCTCATCCTACTTCATCGGTTTACGAATTCCCTTTCTACTCTATGCCGGGAGATTGAAACTTCCATTTCTTCCTTTTTTCTTTCTCGATCTTCTCTCTGTTGGAATTCGGGTGATTGTCCTGGTTCTCTCAGGCTACCTGAGTCTTGAATTGTATAAGAATCTGGGCTTTTCCGAATCCGAACTCATTACTTTAGTTCTCTACAGTGCTCTGATTGGATTTCTTTATGCTATATTTCTAAAATTAGGTATCACAGAAAATCGAAAACGTTTTTTTCTGAAGCTTCAATCGGATTTTCAAAGGAAAACAAATTCAAAGTTCCTATTGTTTCTAATCACCCTACCCGAACTATTGAGTTTGGTATTCAGATATAGATTCCTAAGAGCCTTTTATCTTTTGAATCCTTCCCTACCATTTTCTGTGGATTCCAGACAGGAACTTCTCCAATTTCTGAATAATGGGAAAAAGTCAGTCTCAGCAGTTTTCGAAAAACCATATCCTGTAGTACAGATAAAGAATTTTCTCCAGATTACGGGAGTGAAATTTCCCGTTCTTATCCAGGATGATTCCATTCATGCCAGATCTCAATATGTCAGACTTCAAACAATCAATCAATTGGAAGGAGCACTCACCTTATTTCACTCAAAAATTTGTATTTCAGAGATCTTACCGGAAGAACTGGAATTAGAAGTCCTATTCCAAATGACTGAAGGTTCTGAGGGAAAAATTCTGCATATCGAGAAAAAGATTTTTCCGGAAGTCAGGGGGGATGGAAAGTCTACCCTGAGAAGTCTGGTGAGTTCGAATCCTAAATTGAGGTTCTTTGAAATAGTTCTCTTTTATCAAAATGAAACCCATTGGGAGAAAGTTTTGCCGGCAGGTGAAGTATTCCGACTCACATATCTGGGAAGCCAAAGATTCGGAACAGAAACAAAAATTCTTTCAAAGAAAGATTTCACTGATCTGGAATCCACTCTGAATGAGATTTTCATCCACGAAAGAAAAGATCTGGATCTATTACGTCTGAAGATCAGAGCTACCTCAGAAGAAAATCTAAGGAAAGGGAGGTTTCAAATTCTCAGCAGACAACCCTCGTTTTTTCCGCAATACATGATCTCTTCTTCATTCTCTTATTTTGAATCTGCTGATCTTTTAAAAAAATATTGGGCCTGGATATTCTGGAAATCAAATCAAAGGAGATCCGAAGGAAGGATTCCACCTTCTTACTTCTCTATCCTATCTTACTTCCTTCGATCTTTAAAAAGCTCACGGCGCAAAATTCTGAGATACGACTTCCATCCACCTTCTGCAATTTAATCTATTGACTCTAGAATTTTAGGAAAAAGACTGTCCCTATGTCTTCCACGATTCTAGATGGTAAAAAATTATCCGAAAAAATGAGAGAAGAAATGAAAAGGGATATAGCATTTCTTCAGGACAAAACAGGCAAATTCCCTACTCTCGCAACGATCCTGGTCGGCGAGAACCCCTCTTCCAAAACCTATGTAAACATGAAAGTAAAGTCATGCGGAGCTATCGGAATGGGTTCCAAAAAGATTCATCTTCCCGAAGAGACCACTACAGAGAAATTGCTTTCAGTGATAGATGAACTCAATTCAGATCCATCCATCAATGGAATTTTACTCCAGCATCCGAGTCCACCTCAGGTAGATGAGAGAAAAGCATTTGATCGCATTCTTCCCGAAAAGGATGTGGATGGGGTCACGACCTTATCCTTCGGTCAGCTCTCTATGGGTGAAAAGACCTTCTATCCATGCACTCCCTACGGAATCATTCTTCTATTAGAAGAATACAATATACCCTTCAAAGGAAAAAATGCAGTGGTTGTAGGACGTTCTCCGATTCTCGGGAAACCCATGGCCATGCTTCTCTTAGAAAAGAACTGCACGGTGACCATCTGTCATTCTCACACTCAAAATCTCCCTGAAATTGTTCGCACTGCTGATATCATTGTGGGAGCGGTAGGCAGACCCGAATTCATCAAAGGGGATTGGATCAAAGAAGGTGCTGTGGTTGTAGACGCAGGATATAATGAAGGAAATGTTGGAGACATCGACCTTCCCGGTGCAAGTCTCAAATCCTCCTTCCACACTCCTGTTCCCGGTGGTGTGGGTCCTATGACGATCACTGTTCTCCTCAAACAGACTCTGGATTCTTTCAAAGCTCAGATTCAGTCATGAACGATCTTCCCGGACTTTTTCTTACAAATTCACAAACCGGAGAAAAAGAAGAATTCCGACCTGCTGATCCGGGTCGGGTCAAGATCTATTCCTGCGGTCCCACAGTTTACAATTTCAATCATATCGGCAATCTTCGATCCTATCTCTTTGTAGATATTTTGAGAAGATCCTTAAAGCTCCTGGGTTTTGTTCCTGATCAAACCATGAACATTACAGATATTGATGATAAGATTATCAATCAATCTATAGAGAAAAAGATCTCTATTGAAGAATTCACACGCCCCTGGATCGATGCTTTTTTTGAAGACATCAAGACCCTCCGTGTGGAAGAACTCGAGCATTACCCCCGGGCTACAGAAAGCATTGAAGAGATGATGAAGATCATTGATAGGCTGAAAGAAAATGGTCTCGTCTATGAAAGAGACGGGAATGTATACTACTCTATCTCCCATTTTCAAAACTATGGCAAGCTCAGTAAAATCGACCTCTCCGGCATGATCAGTGGGGCAAGATATGATGCCGATGAATACAGAAAGGAAGACCTGAGAGATTTTGTTCTCTGGAAAGCACCCAAACTCGAAGGAGAGAAGTCCTGGCAAACCCGTCACGGTCTGGGTCGTCCGGGCTGGCATCTGGAATGCTCGGCTATGATACGTCAGGTGTATCAATCCGGAATAGATATCCATACGGGTGGGATTGACCTCCTCTTCCCCCATCATGAAAATGAAATAGCACAATCTGAGGGGGCTTTCCCCGAAGAAAAATTTGTAAAGTATTGGGTTCACTGCGAGCATTTGCTTGTAGAGGGTCAGAAGATGTCCAAGAGTCTCGGAAATTTTTATACTCTCAGAGATCTCATAGCTATGAACTATTCTCCTCTAGCCATTCGATATCTTTTCTTATCCTATCACTATGCTACAAAATTAAATTTTTCTCTTTCCCGCCTGGAAGAAGCCGAGAAAGCGATTTCCAGAATTCAAAATACACTCGACCGTCTTCTTCCCGATGAGCCTGGAGCTCTTCCCTCCTCACCACCTTCAGGTTTTGCTCTTCCGGCATTTAAGGAATTTTTAGCATCCTTAGCTGATGATTTGAATACCCCGAGAGCGTTGGGTAAGGTTTTCGAATTTTTAAAAGAAATCAACACAAAACTGGATTCAGATGGTCTAAAAGAAGATGAGAAATTGGATTGCCTCTCTTACTTTTATGAAATCAATCGCCTTCTGGATATTCTTCATTTCGAAAAAGATAGCCTGAATGATTCAGATGTTGAGAGATTGATTCTGGAGAGGACTGAAGCAAAAAAATCCAAGAATTTTGCCAGAGCAGATGCGATACGGGATGAACTTTTAGAAAAAGGAATTCTCTTAGAAGATACAAAAAATGGTGTGAAATGGAAAAGAAAATAAATTCAAAAGTTATCTTCGGTCGCAGAAATACTACCGAGCTGGTTACCAAATTGATAAAAGACAGAACTCCTGTCGTTGAGTGGCCATTCAGAGAAGTTCTGGTCAAAAAAAATGCAAACAAAGATATCAAGGACAGTATCCTTAGGTTTTTACCCAGAGAGATCAAGATCTCATTTCTCTCGGGCGGTGATATGGATGCTCTGGTTCCGGGAAAAAACCATCAGGGAGTCATCTTCCTTGCAAAAGAAAGAAGTGGAAAAGATCCCTACCTCCCCCTGCAAACTCTCATAGAGACAATAGAAAAGAAAAAAGTTCCTCTCCTTGTCCTAGATAGGATCATGGATACCGGTAACTTCGGAAGCATTCTCCGCACTGCAGAGTGTTTGGGGATCCAAAACATCATAGTTCCCGAGAGGGACATGGCACCTGTGAATGAGACTGTAGAGAAGATATCCTCCGGTGCTCTTCATCATCTCCATCTCTATAGGGTAACCAATCTCTCAACTACCATGGAAAAACTAAAATCCCTCGGTTACTGGGTGGTGACAACCGGTGAGACGGGTTCGGAAGATTGGTCAAAGCTTCCCGAACCGAATGAGATTGTAGTGATCATAGGAAACGAAGAAAATGGTGTAAAAAAAATCCTGATCGAGAAAGGTGATTTTCATGTGAGAATCCCACTCGGAGGGAAAGTAGCTTCTCTCAACGCAGGAGTTGCCTGTGGAATTGTTTTAGATAGAATCATGAATCGAATTAAAAATCCAGTCTAAAAAAAAGGAGTTTTGAATGAAAAATATTTTGTTAGTTCTGTTCGCTTTTTTCATGTTTTCGGGTCTCTCGGCAGACTTCACAAAGGGTGCCTGTAAAGAAGATACTAAAAAGTACTGCCCGGATCTGAAAGGGAAAGACAGAGGACTTTGTATGAAAAAGAATTACAATTCCCTCTCCAAAGCCTGCAAGAAGAACATGGATTATTTCAAAAACCGAGGAAAGCAAATCCTCAAAGCCTGCAAAAGAGACCTCGACAAGCACTGCAACACCGTTCTCTCCGGAGAAGGGAAAAAACTTAAATGCCTCCGAGACAACTCCGATAAGATTTCAGATGCCTGCAATAAGGCAATAGCCATCAAGTAATCGCCATTTTCCCGAATTCAAACGGGAATCAATCGTCACCTGCTCTGAGGATTTCTAAACTATACTCTATCTTTTCCTTTCTAAATAGAAGTGTAAAGAGAGCCCAGAACAGGAGATGATAGGCTAAGATATTTATCCAAAAAGTTAGTCTCATCGAAGGATCCATTCCCCCCTTCCCCAGAACAGACCCCGGATGATTGCCCGGATTGTCTACCCATCGAATCGCACCCCAGGTAAGAATAGAATTTATAGATACAAAAATGGAAAGAATAGATGAGATCTTTGCTTTTTTGATCGGATCTGTTAGGAGCCATCGCAATACAAAATAACTGAACAAACTCATAACCAGGACGAAAAACGTCTGCAATCTTGCATCGGTCCAATCCCAGGGAACTCCCCAGGCACTATTGGCCCAAATCGGTCCGGAGAAAAGAACAAAAATAGAGAAAAGCATAGCCATTTTTGCCATTGAAGAGGAAAACAAATCGAAGACTAAATCTTTCTTTTTCAGGTAGAGAATTCCCCCCAGAGTAGAAAAGAAAGGTGCGTAGAGCGCCACCCAGGCTGAAGAAACATGAAAGTAAAAGATTCTATGGGCAGTTCCCTGTTCCAAAATCACCGGGGGATAGTAGAGACTCATCCAGACTGCCGATGGGAAAAGAATCAGAAACAAACCATACAGTATTCCATCCAAGTATTTTGGAAGCATTTTTATCACTCGTTTATTCCCATCTCCTGTACCAAAGATCCGAGTGAAGCATAGAATACCGAGAATGCATATAGGATCAGATACG
The DNA here is from genome assembly GCA_024233875.1 of Leptospiraceae bacterium. Taxonomy (GTDB): domain Bacteria; phylum Spirochaetota; class Leptospiria; order Leptospirales; family Leptospiraceae; genus JACKPB01. The sequence continues at coordinate 335,809 of JACKPB010000004.1, read as the reverse complement.
ATTTCCAGTTTGAGTCCCGAAATAAGAAGAAGTCTCGTTCGGCACCCATTCCAATTAAAAATATCGGTAAAGAAAACGGAATTAATAAGATAGGTAAAACAATCTCCTTCAATCTCGTTTCCTGACTCATTTGTCCGAGGGTGACCCCCAGAAAAGACAGGGAGAGAATCCCTCCTGTCAGATACTTCATGTGGTCAAAAAGCATTCCGGGAGAACTCAATTCAAATTTTGGGAAGAAAACACTCATAAGTAAGATAAGAATGATTTCGAAAAAAAGTAAGAAAAAAGCTATGACAAGGGATTTGACCAGATAGTAAAGATAAGATTCCAGATAGAACTGATTGATGCGGTATGCACCCCCTTCCCTCTCTTCCCATAAAGATTGTCCGATGAAGACAAAAGAAAGCAAAAATACATTCGCCCACTTAAAGCCCAAAAGTCTCTCCAATTCTAAGGGCTCTGATTTTTCCATAGCAAAATGAAAAATGAATAAAAAAGCGAGGTTCAAGGTGAGAAGGGAGGCAAGTCCATTTTTTGCCCTTCCTACCAGAAGAAATTCTTTTTTGATGAGTGTTCTAAGCATCTGTCACCACCAAATTCCGATCTTTGAGATGAAAATTTCTGAGATAGGGAAAATGAAAATTCCCCAGACCGTGGGTGACGAGAACCACAGCACTTCCTCTCCCATAGACTGTCTCCAGGTGTTTTTCCAGAATGGGAAGGGAATTTGCATCCAATCCATTCAAAGGCTCATCTAATAGAAGAAGTTCTGCTCCTGCCAGAAGCGCACGGATCAAACCGGCCTTGCGCTTCATACCCTCAGAAAATGTTGAGACCGGATCATTGACCCGTTTTTTCAATCCAAAGCTCTCCAGAAGTTCCATTTCAAAGTCTATTTCCATACGGTTTGGATAAATACTCCCAAAGTAGTCCAGATTCTGACGCAAACTCAGAGAAGAATACAAACCGATTTCATGGCCCAGATAAGAAATTGATATGGGTGAAGGATTCCACTGAAACTCCTTTCGATTGGGAGAGGAAAAAAGCAATTTCAGAAGGGTTGACTTTCCGGAACCATTTTCTCCTGTGAGAAGGATTCTTTCCTTTGGTTGTATGGAGAAGCTTAGTTTTTTAAAAATCTGCTTGTAACCCATGGAATATGTGAGCTCTTTGCAGGTGAGTAAATTCATCATGAACCGATCATTTCCAGTTTCCTGTATACTGATTTCTTTACAATTTCTATTTCCATTTTTTTTGACCGCTCAGGATCTCCCAACCGGAAGCTTAGAAAAGAAACCCGAGGTTCGGGAAGAGTTTGCTGAATTTCTCATAGGTGAGGACAAGCCGGAAGAGCTCACCTCACCTACGTATAGCTTTCACTCTGCTGATTTTCTTCTGGCGAGGGGTCAGGGCTTTCGGGGAGACCCTCCGGATTCCAAGTCGTCTTTCTCATTTGAAGGTCAAACCATTCAAAGTATCGGAAAATTCAATAACACTACGGTTGAAGGACTTTTCAGTGGTGAAATTTCAGAAGAAAAGGCTTTGGATCGATTTCGGATAGCGATCCAAAACAATCCGATTTATCTCCCCTCCTACTACAACCGTGGCAGGATTCTTTCCATTCGGGGTGACATTCCGGAAGCGATTTTGGATTTTGAGAAAGTTCTCTCACTTTTTCCGGAGTACTATAGGGCCCATTACCACCTCGGCCTCCTCCACAAATCCAGAAAGAACTTCCGAATGGCAGAACATCATTTTCGTGAGGCAGTCAAAACCTCTTCCTACAACGAAGAAGCCTACTTTGAGCTTTGCAATCTAACTTTCGTTCCCCCTTCTTCTCCTTCCGCGTATCGATCTTATCCGGACAGGGGATGGCCTTCCCTACCGGGCTTTCATCAATCCCTCTGTAAATCTCTTATCTGGATGAATTCGGGGAAAAAGTACAGAGCCTACAAAACCTTTCAATCCCTCGATCCTAAAAAAGAGGAATTTGGATACACACCGAGATATCATTTTCTCTTCGGAAATCTATCTTTTGATCTGGAAGACTACAGGACTGCGGTGGAACAGTGGAAACAGGTCTCAGAAAATCGATTCAGCACCGTGTATCTCGAAATACCTCGGCAGACCCTGGATAGAAAGATTAGAGCCGCTGAGTATTTGATGAAAAATAAGAAGGAATAAGTTTTTTAATTGCTAGTCTGCTGAATAGGCTGAATCTTTACCCCGTAAGTATGTCATCAACTGATCGGATCTATCATCTCAATCTCAATGCCCTGAGAAATCGAATCAAGGCAAAGTATTTGACCTTATTCTTTATCAATGTTGTATTTCTCACCCTTAGCTATTCCCGTCTCCCCGAACCCAATACCAATTTTCTCGGATTTATACTTACTCTCCTCTGTGTCATACTCATCATCTTCTTTAGAAATTATGAACGTCAAATTGTTATCCTGAGTCATACCGGACTCATCATCACCCCGAAGACCCTAAAACAACTCGGACCCAATGAAAAATGCTCCGAAGTGGAACTTTCTGATCTCAGAGAAATCAAAGTGGACACTCTTTTCGGTTTTACCCGATTTATCCTGCTCTTTGAAAATTCAAAAAAGTTTACATTCTTTAATATTTTAGAATCAGAAGATTTTCTCAGAGATCTTTCACTGGCTTCAGGAGTTGAAATCAAACGTACCAAAAGAAACCACATCAAACTGATTTCCAAATTAATTATGATCTATCTTCCTAGTGCAGTAACCATAATTCTCACAGGTTATGAAGAGTCGAGAGTTACTATCGATGTGTTTTATCTAATATTAAATCTAAATTCCATATTTTTTGTTTACAATCTTTCGGAGCGTAAGTTTGAAGGTGGCATATCCAACCGTTCTTCCGGAAGAATCATGGCGATATTAATACTATTTCTGTTTTATCAAATATTCCAGGTTTTTTAATCAGTTCGCAGGTGTAGTCATATTCTTACGTATAATATTGATCTTGGCCTGACAGAGTCTTCTCAATTCGACCAGCTTGTCAGTGTGATACTTAAGAATGGGATCTTTGTCGCCCATAGTTTCTAAAAACCTTATATGATTGCGAATAAAAATAAAATCTTCAATTTGATTGATTTTATTTGTTGTGATGAGTTTACGTATCACATCAAACTCATACTTACGGAAATGTATTCTCATTAAGAACTGAACTGAAAACTGATTCACACTTCTCAGCCACTTACTATTGGGTTCCTGCTTATAACGATTGATATCGGATTTGATTTCTTCACTTGAAATGATTTGATCAAATGAATCTGAGGGGATATCTACTCCGGTTACAGTCCCGGGAGACGTTTGATCCTCTTTGATAAGCTTGAGAAGTTTTTCTTTTTTCCAGCTTTCGGTGTATTCAAAAGAATTATTGGTTACAGTACGAAAGGCTTCTTCGAGATGATAGACTTCATTGAGAGCCCTACCCATGTTCGTATTATTATAATCTTTTATCTTAGGGTACAATTCTTTGACAATTTGGTTTCCCGGCTTTTTCTTATAAAACATATTCTCATACATCTGCATGAGATTTGCTTCGAGAGTGTGTTTCAGATCATTGATGATTTCAGAATCCCCATAGACATATCCATTGATTCCCTGAACAAAAAGATCTGAATCCGGCATGACGATCTCAATGATAAAAATATAATGAGCTTCTTTCAAAATCTCCATATAATGAAGAATCTCGTCTGCGGATTTATTGTGAGCGTTGACCATCTTACGGATGAAAACATCCGAAGTCGGAAGTCTTTCTTTCCCCCGCTGGTTGTCTTCCTTGATTTGATTTGCTATGTCCTGTAGTATTTTTACCTGTGATGCCATATCAACATGTCCCCAGAGAATTATTCATAAGATAGAACCTGACGTAAACTCAAATTTTTTAAAATTATAGCCGGATAGAGAATAGCTCCCCCGGAAAGGAAGGGAGCGAGGAGGAAAAATTGCCAGATCAAATGATAGGGATAGGCCTTTACCAAACTCCACCCGAAGGAATTTCGATTGATCACATCTATGACGATCGGTCCGAGAAGAAATCCGGAACCTATTCCAACCAGAATTCCCAAAATGGTAATCATAGAATTTTCCATAAAAATCATAGTTGTCATCTGTCTTCCATTGGCTCCCAGGGTTTTGAGGACACCGAACATTTTCAATTTCTCATTCAGGCTAAAGAGTAAGGAAGAGAATAATGAGATGAAGGCGATGAAAAATGCTGTGTATTTTAGTGAGTCGAGAACTCTAAAGACTTTTTCAATTCCGCGGATATAGAGTCCTTTGAGATCCTCAGAAGAAAGAATTTCCAGAGACTCATATTTACTCAGGATACCACTAAGCTTTTTCAAACCCTCTTCTTCTTTTCCTTCGAAGAAATTGATCCGGATGGAATTGTAGGAAGTGACTCCAAAGTGTTTTCTGTAGAGGGACTCATCCATGAGAATCGTCCCACCTTCTGAGAAAAAATGTTCCCGAATTCCCAGAATTTTAAAATTCACCGGTCCGGAGGAAGTGGGTAACTCTAGTGTATCACCTATCCCGTACCCGTAGAGATAAGCCAGATTGGAAGAAATGAGAATTCCATCCCGAAAATTTTCCGGATAGGTATTTTCTCCCTTTTTCTTCTCTCTTTCGACCAATACTTGCATATCAAAGCAATGCAAAAAAAATACTCTTTCACCGGAAGTGATTCGGTTTTGAAAAATAAATATGTCCAGTTCTTCAACTTCAGGAAGGGCAGAGATTTCTTCACGGAGGACTAAGGGAATAGCCTTTTTGGTACCTTCTTCGATATCACTCCGATTCACAACTGAATGACTAAACGGAAATTCTCTATCCGTCCAATCAGAAATAGATTTTTTGTAACTATCAGTTAGAAGTGTGAGAGTGAATACAAGTGATACAGCCAGCATAAGTGAGGCAGAAGTGAGAGTATTTTTTATAGGATTTCCTGCTACCTCTTCCAGTCCTATTCGGAATTCCAAAAGTGCTGAGTCAAAATAGGAAATGAACTTTCTAAACAGAATTAGCGAAATCTGCATGAGAAGAGGAAAGAGAAAGGTAGAACCAATGACAACAAGACCGATTCCCAGAAAACCGAATAGGGGCAAACGAAATTCTCCCCGAATTTCTGAGATTGGCAATGCTATAGAAATAATGAAAACACCAAGAATAAAAATCGGAAGGGGACGAAATACTATTTCTTTACCCCGGTTCCATTCTCTTAGAATCATCAGAGGTGATGTACGGTAGGATCTGAGTGAGGGAAGGAGGGTAGAAAGTATTGTACCAAATAATCCGATAGCAAATGATAAAAAAAGTATATCATTTGGTATCCCACGATAGGATTTCACCTGAAAGCTATCAGCCATATTGGAATCTCCGGAAAAAAAATCCAATCCGGTAAATAGATTTCCCAAAAATATTCCCAGGACAGTTCCAATTCCACCCAACACTACACCCTGAGACAAAAATAAAAAAAGATTTTGGGTGGGAGTGGAGCCTATGCATCTCAAAATTCCCAATTCTTTCTTTCGGGAAAGATAGATACCGGTCATAGTGTTTGCAACCATGAAAAAGGCGATGAGAACAGAAATCATAGAGATGATCAAAAGATTCAAATTATAAGACTTTAAGGCAGAACCCGCCCGATTTTGAATCTCTTCAGGACTTTCGAGTAAATATCCGGGGCTCAAAGCCTCTAGAAAAACTTTCATTTCTTCCAATTCATTTTCCGGGATTTTCCCTTCCAGGAGTAGATAGGAAAATCCTTTTGCTTGAACCCTATCCATTGCCCGGGTAAGATCCTCTAGAATGAAAAGCCCCCCTTCTGAATCTATGGTCTCTATAGAATCAAATCCCTGATTCATCCCCCGAAATTCTATATTCAATTCTTCTTCGATTTTAGAAAGGCCGTAGCTAAAAAAGGTAATCAGAAATGGATTTTTCGGTTGGGTATCCTCACTGAAATTGCTTTTTCCCGGTGAAAGAGTATTCTTTTCTGAGAGTACATCAATTCCTAGGTAAACAATTCCCCTATTCAAACCATCATTTTTCAGACTAAAGGTTTTTTGAATCCTCGGATGGATCTTTTGAACCGATCTGAATCTTTGAAACAACTGACGTAAATGTTCCTGAGGAATCTCAAACTCAGGATCTGAATGGGAAACTTTCAGAGAATAGTCTTTCATAAAACCAAGCGAGAGATCCACAAGTGATTTCTCTGCCCTGCGTCCATTCAAATTTGTAGAAACAAAGAGTGCTACTCCGAGCGCAATACCGAGGATGGAAAATATTGTTCCGGGAATATGTGTACGGAAATATTCAATCAGAAAGAGGTAGTAAAGTCTTAGTCCTGCCAATTTTCGATACAACCATCCTTCATACGAATCTGAATCTCACCGGATCCACCGATATCCCTATCATGAGTGACGACAAAGAGTGTAAGTTTCTTTTCAGACTGTAATTTTCGGAGAAGATCCATGACCATTTTTGCGTTGGCCGAATCCAGATTGCCCGTAGGTTCATCAGCGAGAATCAGACCGGGATTGTTAGCAATAGCACGTGCGATTGCCACCCTCTGCTGCTCTCCCCCCGAAAGCTCAGTGGGTTTGTGATACATTCTATCCTTTAACCCCACAGATTCGAGTGCGGATTCTGATATTGAATGGGCTTTCTTTTTTCCTATGCCTGCCAGATATAGCGGTATAGAAACATTTTCAAGAGCATTCAAATAAGTAAGAAGATTAAAAAACTGGAAAATGATTCCGATGTTTTCCCGACGAAAGAGAGTAAGAGACTTTTCATCCATTTCATGCAGGTTCTTTCCGAAAATTTCGACTTTCCCGGAATCACACCGATCAATCCCTGCGAGAATATGGAGAAGTGAAGACTTGCCGGATCCTGAAGGACCCATGAGAGTGACAAAAGAAGCCGGTGGAATAGAAAGATTGAGATTTTTTAAAACTGATATCCTACTACCGGATCCCCCATAGGATTTGGAAAGGCTCTCCAGTAGAATTGTTCCCGGGGGCATACTATCCCCTGGGGTGGAATTTTTTGTGTACTTCTTTTAAGGTTTTGTTCGCCATATGAGTATAAATCTGAGTGGTGGAAATATCAATGTGTCCCAATAACTCCTGGACAGCCCTCAGATCGGCATGATTTTCTAATAAATGTGTGGCAAATGAATGACGCAGTGTGTGGGGTGTTACTTTTTTTGTAATACCGGTTCTTTTTATATAAATGTTTAACAATCTCCATACAGATTTTCTGTTGATGTAGGAGCCTTTTTTTGAAACGAATAGGTATTCGCAGGACCTGGTTTTTAAAATTTCCGAGCGGCTTTTAGAGAGATAGGCATTCAGAATCAAAAGAGATTTCTCTCCAAATGGAACCAGACGCTCCCTCCCCCCTTTTCCTTCTACAGAAATCGACATGGATTCCAGATCAAGATCGGAGAGCTTTAAGTTGCAGGCTTCCGAGATTCGAAGTCCCGATGAGTACAGAAGTTCAAATATGCATTTGTCTCTGAGCTCGTATATATTGTCCTCACGGATCACATTGAACAACTCATCAACTTCCTGAGTGGTCAAATGATCCGGAATCGCCCGCATAACTTCCGGAGTTCCGATTTTATCGGTGGGATTGATATCGACTTTCTTTTCGTCTCTTAAATATTTATAAAACTGACGAATTGCAACAACTTCCCTGGTGAGAGTTTTTGAAGAAATCTTCCGATTTCTTTCCTCGACAAGGAATTCCATAATATCCTTGGTCTGAACCTCTAAGAAATCCAGTTGTTGATTCTCTAAGTACGTTTTAAATTTATTTAAATCATACTTATAAGAATAAATCGAATTTTCACTTAATCCCTTTTCTACGGAAAGGTATTCCTGAAAATTTTGGAGTAATTTTGCCTGAGTGCTTGCCAACTTTCAATCTCTCTATTTTTTGTTGATCAATAAAAGAGTCGGATAGAATCATATCTTTTATATATCTTTTTTTTGAGGCGGGAACGTGAATGGGTAAAAAAATCATAGAAATGAGTAATCACTTGATAAACTTGGATTTTTTCAAAAAAGCCTCATTTTTTTATAATTCCTTCACCATCAAACTGCCGATATTACTATTGATATTTCTATTACACTGCAATCGAGAAAAAGCAATCGCGCAGTTGGCATTTGAGAAAGAAGTTCAGGGTTACTACACTGAAGCGATTTATCATTACAATCAGGCATTGAAGATCAACCCGAATTATTCCTTTGCAAATGCCAGATTGGGATTTCTATTGTCTGAATCTCAATTGTCTATAATTCCGGCTATTCATCACTTAGAAAAAGCGAGATCCGACTCTCAGGATGATACAAAGATTTCATTGAAACTCATAGATTTGACCCTTTTTATTCTTGATTTTGAAAACGGTAGGCGACTTCAAAAAGAGATTGCGAATAAGATCAGTCCCGAAACCTCCGAACTCATCACCAAAATTGCAGAATGCCTGGAAGCGAGCACCCCCAAAGACAAGCACAAACTCATGGATGAAATCGATTCCATGGAATTTCCGCCGGATACCAATATGATCTATAGAAGTCTGGCACTCTGTTATGAAAATGGTGGGGAGAGCGTAAAGGCAGAAGAAATTGTTACGAATTACAGGAGAACAGCCAGTCTGGTTCATTGATGAAATCTGTACTACGAATCCTAATTTCTTCTCTTCTCATCGCCTTTCTGCTCGAAATTTCCCTTCGAACCATTCGGCCTGAAGCTCTTGATTTTTATTGGATCCAAAAGCAATACCATTCGTATGATCCGGACTATCTGGTTGATCTCGAACCAAACGTCAATGTTCGATTGAAGCATTTTAACGAAATTTTTGATATCCAATTTTCCACCAATGAATTCGGATTTCGGGGAACAGGTAAGATTGACAACTCTTTACCCCAAATCGGTTGCATAGGAGATTCGGTCACTATGGGTTTCGGTGTGAGTGATCGTGATACCTTTTGTAGTAAAATCAATGGATATACTGACTCCCGAGGTCAGATCTACCAGTCGGTAAATCTCGGAGTAGATGCCTACGGTCCCACAGCCATAGCAAGAAAGATGGAGAAAAAACTGGATCAATTGAATCTCAAAGTGCTTTATTACTTTCCGAGCAATGGAGATGATATTGATGAATATGCTTTCTGGGATAAAATGGATCATCCAACTAAATTAAAGATTTTTAAATTCCAATTTCTGGCATCCAAATACAGCTATCTGATCCTGGCTTTAAAAGTTCTTCAGGAGCAATTGATTTTTAGATTCATGGAGACCTTTGTCTATCCGGTGAGCGATGCTCTGGTTCAGAAATCATGCATAGATGGATTGAAACCGGAAGATGAATGCAGATACACTTCTTATTCCTCGATTCTTTTTAGTTTTATGAAAGACTTTCAGAGGTCCGCACCTTCTCCCAAAGATTCACCTCCAATATTTCCCAAAAGTGAATGTACTTCTGAAGATCCCCCCCACCCTATACCCGATTATGTTTATAACTCTACAAAAGAAATTGTCCGTATAGCTGAGAAACGTGGAATTCGAATCGTGTTCTTCCTCGCTCCCATTGATATTGAAACTGCATACTGTTCCCAAAGAGGAATGAATCACAGACTCTATAATTACAGTCGAACTTTGAAAAAATTTCTCATCAAAGAAAATATTGAATTCATAGATCTGAATGAGCATACCATGAAAATGAAGGACTCGGAAGGAAGACTCAATCCCAGACCTTATTATATTTTAGGAGATGGTCACTATACTGCATTGGGAAATGAGTGGGTGTATCAAATCCTAAAAGAAAAAACAGGAGAGATTTTAAAGTAATGCTATTCAATTCCTTACAATACTTTCTATTTTTAATCATTCTCCTCCCGATCTTCTTTCTTTCTAACGGACGCAATCAGAAGAAAATTCTCTTCCTTTTCTCTTTGTACTTTTATTCCTGTTTAAAAATTGTTTTTGTTCCTTTGCTATTTTTTTCATTTCTTGTAACACATTTTACCTCCCTATTTATTTACAGATCTGAGACAGGAAAGAAAAAGAATTTTTATCTGCTTATAAGTCTGGTAGTGAATCTCGGTTTACTTTTCTTATTCAAATATGCCGATTTCATACGTTCTATAGAGAATGATATTTTGATACTACTCGGAATCCCCATTCAATCCAATTTCGAACCCTGGGGACTCATCCTTCCACTTGGCATTTCTTTTTATACATTTCAAGCTCTGGCTTATACTATAGATATCTATAGAGGCAAACTCAAACCGGAAGAAAACTTTTTTGATTTTTCGTTGTTCTTATTGTTCTTTCCCCAATTGGTGGCTGGTCCGATCATGAGAGCTTCGGAGCTCATCTATCAATTTCGCGAGAAGAAATATTGGGATGGTGATCGTGTGTTGGGTGGCATAGGGATCATCAGTCTCGGTTATTTAAAAAAAACCATTATTGCCGATCCGATCGCTAATGCGATTCAACCGATTTACGCCCACCCCGGAGAGTACAATTGGTTTTCATTATTGCTGGCTCTTTTTCTTTTCACTATCCAAATCTACTGTGATTTTGCGGGATATTCAGACATAGCCATCGGAACAGGAAAAATCCTCGGTTTTGATATTCCGAAAAACTTTGAGCGCCCCTTCCTTTCTAAATCCGTTACAGAAACTTGGAGACGATGGCATATTTCCCTTTCAAGTTGGTTACGGGACTATGTATATATTTCTTTGGGTGGAAATCGTGTATCGAAATACAGAAATTATTTCAATTTGTTTGCCACAACAGTGATCGGTGGATTCTGGCATGGTGCCAACTGGACGTTTATCATCTGGGGTGGAATCAATGGAGTCTTCACTGTAATAGAGAGAATATTTACCGAAAAAGGTTGGATAAAATCCTTTGTAGCCATACCTTCTCCCATAAAAATCCTATATAGTTTTCTGATCTTTATGTCGGGTGCACACTTCTTCCGGTCGGATTCGGTTTCTTCCACTCTTTATTCTTATGGTCGAATTTTTAGCCTTGCAGATGGAATCTTAGAACCGGAATTGTACTCAATGAGAATTCTTGTTCCCGTGCTGATTCTGATTGCTCTTGAGATCTCTCAGGAAATGAACCTGGATAAAAAAATATTAGAATATCCTATAACAGGTAAGATTCTTCTACCTATACAGGTAACTATTTTGATACTCTGTCTTTTCATTTTCGCTGTGGCCTCTTCTCCTCAATTTTATTATTTTCAATTTTGATAGGACAATGAGTTCATTCGAAGGTAGTGAGATTATTTACCATCCGCAAAAACGGAGAAAATCCCTGTCTCTCAGATTTGATCAATCAGAAAATGTTTTTCATTTTTACTATCCGGATTTTATCTCCCGGGCTTACCTGCTTAAGTTTTTGATGGACAAACAAAAATGGATGGAAAAGGTCAGGAAGACCAATGCAGGTAAAATAATTTTAAAAATAGAGGATTTACCTCCCAGAAATGAAATATTTCAATTTTTTAAGCAACGACTCGATGAGATTTCTTTAGAATCGGGTTTAAACTATAGAAAACTAAGATTGAGAAAAATGAAATCCAGATGGGGAAGCTGTTCTGCTGATAATGAAATTACCCTGAACACTCTGACATTTCTCCTACCTGCAAATCTGCGGGATTTCATTTTGTACCACGAACTATGTCATACAAAAATAAAAAATCATTCTATAAAATTCTATGAACTTCTAAGAAAGCATGTACCGGAAGAGAGAAAAAGGAATCGTGAATTGAAAGATTACATTCTAACCTGAATAGAGGGATGAATCATGAATTTTATTTAAGATTTTTCTATTCATTCAAATGGTATGGCTTCGATATGAGATTGGGTGATATAAAGATTTTTATCAGATTCAATCTTATCCTTTAAGGAATTAGCTAATTCTGAAATTTCTTTCGATTTCTTTGAAATCATTTCTGCTCCATCTGCATTTCCCCGAATAGAAAATGAAATTGTTTGTATCTCATCATGCATGGTAGAAGTCAATTTATAGTTCTCATCTATAATGGTCTTAATCATATGAGATTTTTCTACCGCATAACCATTCTTATCCTGGATACGATTCAAAGAATCGAAAATATCTTTTGTAAAGGCATTGAGACGAGTGAAGAGAACAGAAAGTTTAGATGTTTCGTTGATTATTAGATTTAGAGTCTTATATGTTTCCTCACTTTTTTCTATACCAAAACTGATATGACTGTCATTGGAAACGATTATTTCTGTTATGTTTTTTAAACTATCAGAAGTCCTACCTGCTAGTTTTCCTATTTCATCTGCCACAACAGCAAATCCTTTCCCTGCTTCGCCCGCCCGGGCAGCTTCTATAGTTGCATTCAGTGCAAGAAGATTGATTTGACGTGAAATCTCCTGAATAATTTTTAAAATCTTATTCATTTCTCTAGAACTATCTCTAATAGAAAACATACCTTCCTGCATAGATTTCAAAACCTTTTCTCCCACATCCGTGAGATGCTTCATCTGGAGAATGGATTTCTCTTCTTCTTGAATCTTAACCTGAATTTCAGAATTTTTTTTCGTAACCTGATCAATATCTTTCTTAAGAGAATCGATCAATTCAACCTGATTTTGAGTGATCCCAACTATTTTTTCAGATTCCTTAGAAAGGTTTTCTATAGATTTTGTCATACCTTTAGTAGATTCGGATTGGTCTGACGCCATATCAGAAAAAGTAAGAGATGCACCCTCTAAATTTTCTGAGGCGTTTGCTAAATTCTCCGAAGCAAACTTTATTGAATTCAATAAATTTTCAATAGTACGTTTCGCGAAAATTTCAGACTCATAATTTTGATTCATTCTCTCTATTGAAGATTTTACAATTCTAAAAATACGGTAGGATGTAAGAGCAATAGCAGAAAAAATTATAACAAAATAAAAAGAGTATTCCATCTTAGCAGTATCAGAATAACCTTTTAAAAACTGAATCGCTATCAAACCATGAACCAGTGTCAAACCGGACAACCATTTTACTAATTTCAAACTACCGAATAATGTCGTCAGGGGTGGCAATAGATATAAAAATTCCAAACTCACAGACAATTCAGTTGCATGTGATACAGTAGTCACATACTTTCCCAGAACAAAAACTACAAATACTGAAAATAGAAATATTTTAGAGGCAATATTAAAATATCCCTTCTTTAGGAGAATTAAGTTGATAAGAAAAATCAATGAAAGTAGAATAGGTAGAATAAATTGTCCGTTTAAAATATTGAAATTCTGAATCACAATCGGTTGGACAATAACTGAAAGTAAACCAATAAAAATGAATCCCAGATTGATCAGCATAAACGTCCGGATCACCTGCCGGAGCATAAAAGATTCATCTAAATAAGAAGAACAAAAATACTCATCTAAAAATTCGGATTTTTTACTATTCATAATATTATAAGGAATAAAATTTCAACAGGCTGAATCCTGTAAATGAAAAGAATAACTCAATAAATTTCAATTCTAGATCTTTCTATAGATTTTAATGTCATTTGCAAAAGCATTTTTGCTTTCCTGAAAAAATCCTCTAATATATCTTTATATACATTAAGAAGAATTACACAAGGTTTTCTAAAAACCGGAATATAAATTCGCCACCCTTCCCATCATACAACTCTAACTTCTTTCTGCGAAAAACTTAAAAAAGAACACTTGCAAAATTCACTTTTTAGCTCAATATTTTTATAAAAAACATAGAATCTTATTTCTATTTTTGAATTGTAATAGAGAAAGGTTAGGAATATAGTTTGAAAGGAAAAATCCATGATCAATCGAAGCATTTTACTCTTTCTTTTCTTTGTTTTGAGTATCTCCTGCAAAAAGGAAGCTCCTAAAATCGAAGATGGAGTTCTCAGTTTCATTCGGGGAGATGTGAAAATTCAGAGAGGTGCCTCCCTAATCACTGCTGATAAGAATACAAAAATTCAAAATGGGGATATCATCCTCACATCCAATGAATCAACAGCAATTGTAGAATTTGGTGATAGTACCAGTATTGAAATCCAATCCGGATCAAAATTCAAAATTGAAGACACCGGAGACAATAAAAAATTTTTCCAGGATGAAGGAAACTCTTGGATTCAGACTCAAAAGCTGAAAGCAAATCACTCTTTAATCTACTCTACACCTACAACAGCTGCAGGTGTCAGAGGAACCAAATTTTACAGCTTTCAATTTGGTGATGACATCAGGGGGACCTGTCATTGTGAAGGAACCATCGAATATCAAAATTTAAAATCCAATGAAAAAAAAGTAAATGATCAGGATTATATGGTATTTTACAAGGGAGAAAAGTCAATAGTCATCACATCAGAGGATCTGAAGACTCTTCCTCATGTCCCGGAAAACCTGGATCACGATCACTCTGAGTTGGATAATAGTAAACTGGGCAAACACGCCAATACAGATCCCGATTTCAGAAAAGAGTTTTCTGAGTTGGTTTTTAAAAAATTTCAGGAGATTGAATAGTATGTCAGAAAAAGTAGTTATCATCGGATCCGGTCCGGCAGGTCATACAGCAGCGATCTACACTGCTAGAGCAAATCTGAACCCCCTTCTCTATGAAGGTTTCATGGCGGGAGGGATTGCGGCCGGTGGACAATTGACCACAACCACTGAAGTTGAAAATTTCCCCGGATTTCCTGAAGGAATCGATGGAACCAAGCTCACATCTCTTTTTCGAGAGCAATCCGAAAAGTATGGTACAATAATCAAAACTCAAACCGTTACAAAAGTGGATTTCAGCAAACGTCCATTTAAAATTTGGACTGATGAGGAAGAAGTGGAAGCCGAGTCCGTCATCATTGCAACCGGAGCCACTGCTAAGAGGATGAATATTAAGGGTGAACATGATTACTGGCAGAGGGGAATCTCAGCCTGTGCGGTCTGTGACGGAGCCCTTCCTATCTATAGGAACAAACCACTGGCTGTGATTGGAGGTGGAGACTCCGCCGTAGAAGAGGCCACACATCTGACAAAATTTGGATCTACTGTCTATCTCATTCATCGTCGGGATAAACTCAGAGCTTCCCAAATCATGCAAAAAAGAGCATTAGAAAATCCAAAAATTCAAATCATTTGGGATTCTGAGGTAGTGGAAGCCAAAGGAGCACAGTCGATTCTCTCAACTATCATTCTTAAAAGCACTAAGGACTCCAGCCTGAAAGAATTACAGGTCGGTGGACTCTTTTATGCGATCGGACACAAACCCAATACAGATCCATTTCAGGGCATCCTGGATTTGGATGATCAGGGCTACATCATCACCAAACCGGGGTCAACGCAAACTAATGTTCCGGGGGTATTTGCAGCGGGTGATGTTCAGGATAAGATCTATAGACAGGCGATCACTGCCGCAGGTTCGGGTTGCATGGCAGCTCTCGAAGCAGAAAAATTTCTTCTCGAACAGGAATAAATCTTTACCCTTCTCTCAAAAAGAGAAGGGAATTTCTCAATTCAATCTCAAAATTTTCCAAAAATGAGATTCATAAATCCAAATCGCTTTATTGGATAGAGATTTCAATCCAATTGACCCGGAAAACACCGGTATGATTGTCGTGCTTTACCTTGCTTAGTGCATAAGCTCAAACCCAATTTCCATTGGGTTAGTAGATTACAAATTTGATGACGAATCCATATTTCTATTTCTATCAAAAAATAGGGATGCGATCTTACACTTGGGGAAGAGTCAATGTGATGATTGCTCCCAACTCATGGAAGCACCCCTTAGAAAAGGTCAGTATATTTGATTCCTATCCCAAATTCAGAAATTTCGTTTCTACAAGTGAGGGCAGTTTGGGAGATTGCTACAACTTCCCTGCAATAGATAAGGTCTATAGTTTTCTAAATGAATTCCGGAAGTTCTAAACTCAATATTCAATCCTGGATAGTTTTTGGAAAATAGTACCATATGCCATAAACACTTCCTCCTGCAAGGGGGAGTGTTAGGACGAGACTAGTGTAGTCCAAAAACAAAAGGTATCCCACCGAAAATAAAGATGAATAAATAAATACAAGTCCTAAAATAGAAAGGATTGTTGATTGAACAATAGTGAGATAGGGAGGAACGAAATCAATTTGATTTGTTTTGCACCATACTTTCCAGAAGTATCCCGGAGGATTGACCCGCTCATAAAAACGTTTTAGAATAGAAGTCTCAGTTTGAGGTGTAAGATGTATGATTAAAACCTGAACTAAGATAGTTGAGAATACGATAAAAAGTATAGAATAAGGTGTCGGAATCTGAATAAAGAAATGATTCATTGAATAGAAAAACCCGGGAAGGATAAAACCTGAGAGTTCTCCATACGAATTCATCTTTGGCCAATACCATCTTACAATTAGAGCGAATCCCGTCCCCGCCCCCGCCTCCAAAATAAATCTCCAAACACCTGAAATTGTATCTATGAAGTAAAATGTGATTACCAGCGAGACTATCATCATTAAGAGTTGTGATACAGTTGAAACATGAAGATAATGAGAATCCTCTTTATTCTTTCTTACAAAAGGACGGTAGAGATCATTGATTAAATAGGAAGACCCCCAGTTCAAATGAGTAGCAATTGTAGAAAGATAAGCAGCCAGAAATCCTGCGACAAGGACTCCGAACAATCCTTCAGGTAGAGCATTTTTCATTAGAAGTACAAACCCTTTGGATTTGTCTACTTCGGGAAGATCGGGATAGATCAAAAGACTGACAAGAGCTACAATGATCCATGGCCAGGGTCGGATAAAATAATGTGCTATTGTAAACCAGAGGGAAGCCATGATAGATGAGTTAACATCTTTTGCTGCAAGAATACGTTGGGCAATGTAACCTCCTCCTCCGGGTTCCGCACCGGGATACCAACTCGACCACCAAACTACAGTGATAAAGATTAAAAAGGTATCCAAACCGAAGGGAGAATTTTCTCCTGAAAAACCGGGAATGAACTGAATCATACCGGGTTTGAGTTGAGATTTTAGCCCGCTCAATCCACCTATACCGGGGAGTTGCAGTACAAAAACCGCCAGAATCACACATCCCGCCATAGCAAAGAAAAATTGAAAGGTATCCGCAAATGAGATACCGATGAGACCCATCTGAGTGGTATAAAAAAAAGCAAATAGAAATAGTAAAGCCACTATCCATTTAGCAGAATATCCCGGAAAGAGAACTTCTGCAATTTTCAACATGGCCAGATTTACCCAGGCAAGAATTAAGATATTGAGAATGGCTCCGAGATAGATAGATTTGAAACCTCTGAGTATCCTTCCCCCCCGATCTCCATATCTCAACTCTACCAGTTCAACATCGGTAAGAACTCCGGATTTCTTCCATAAAAATGAGAAGAAAAATACAGTGACAATGGAGGAGATACCCATGTACCACCACAACCAGTTTCCCGAGATTCCGTACTTCGCTACAAGCTCGGTCACAGCAAGAGGGGTGTCGGCGGCAAAAGTAGTCGCGACCATTGCCGTTCCTGCTACAAACCAGGAGAGACTTCCACCTGATTGAAAATGGTTTTCTACTGTTTTTTCTTTGCCTGATGAGAAGTAAGCAATTGAGAAGCTAAGGCCCAGAAACAAAAGGATGATGAGAGAATCCAAAACTCCCATCTTACAATCTTACTGATATCCCCATTTCTCTCATAGTTTCTTTGACTCCACGAATGGAATACTCTCCGAAATGAAATATAGATGCAGCTAGAACTGCATCAGCACCACCTCTGAGAATAGCCTCGGTAAAGTGTTCCGGATTTCCCGCTCCACCGCTGGCAATGATAGGAATACTAAGTTCATTGGACATTTTTTTTAGGATGGCTATATCAAAACCGTTCTTGGTTCCATCTCTATCCATAGAAGTGAGAAGAATCTCTCCTGCTCCCTTTTCTTCTGCTTCCCTGCCCCAATCCATCGCTTCTCTCCCTGTTTCTGTCCTACCTCCGTGTAGGAAAACTTCATATCGATTTCTCTCTTTATGAAATTTAACGTCGATAGCACATACGATACATTGGGAACCGAAAGTTTCACTGGCTTCTGTTAAGATCTTAGGGTTTTGAAATGCTGAAGTATTGATAGATACCTTGTCCGCTCCCCGGGTCAAAACTTCACGTATGTCCTGAATAGTGCGAATTCCGCCACCAACTGTAAAGGGAATGAAGATCTTACTGGCTACTTCTTCCACAAGATGGATTAGAATTTCTCTCCGATCGCTTGAAGCTGTTATGTCCAGAAAGCAGAGCTCATCTGCAAGATGCTTTTCATACAATTCCGCACACTCAACGGGGTCCCCTGCATCCTGAAGGTTTACAAAATTAACCCCCTTCACTACTCTCCCGTCCTTTATGTCCAGGCATGGAATGATACGTTTTGTCAATTCATTCATGAAATCTTACCGGGAAGGGAAATCTCTAAGGATTTCCAATCAGAAAGAGATCGTGCAAATGAGAGTAGCCTTGACTCTTCGAAAGAAGGAACTGTAATCTGCATACCGATCGGAAGACCTTTTTCATCTGTACCTCCGGGTATACTCATTGATGGCAATCCGGCCAGGTTTACAGAGGTTGTGAGAACATCAGCCCGATACATCTGAATGGGATCCTGAGTTTTTTCGCCTACACGAAATGCAGTTGTTGGCGATGTGGGTTGGAGAATGACGTCTACTTTTTTGAAAAACTCTTCATAGGACTTTCGAATCAAAACTCTAGCTTTTTGAGCCTGACCGTAGTAAGCATCGTAGTAGCCGGAAGAGAGAGAAAATGTTCCCAAAAGAATCCGTCTCTTAACTTCGGTTCCAAATCCTGAGGTTCTGGTGTCCAAGTAGAGATCTTCTAATTTTTTCTTTTGATCTACTCTTTTGCCATACCGAATGCCATCAAATCGGGATAGATTAGAAGAGCACTCAGCTGTAGCTATGATATAATATATGGGAATCGAATAGTCATGAAGACTGAAATCCAACTCTATAAGTTCGGATCCTTTCGATTTCAATTCATCGAGAATTGATGAGTATTTCTCTTTTACGGAATCTTCCCATTCATCTGCCACCTTCATCACACCGACTTTCAATCCTTTCAGAGAGATAGGATTTGATGGTGAAATTTCGGGAAGTGAGAGCGATGTACTGTCCCTATTGTCTTTTCCGCTTATGACATGCAGGACATCTTCGATTCCTGAAAGATCATTGGCTATCGGACCGATTTGATCTAAACTCGATGCATAGGCAACCAGTCCGTATCTGGAAACTCTACCATAAGTAGGTTTCAGACCATAGACCCCACAGAGGGAAGCAGGTTGACGGATGGAACCACCCGTATCCGAACCGAGACTTACAGGGAGCATACCGGCAGCAACAGCAGCAGCTGATCCTCCACTTGACCCCCCGGGAATTCTTTGAGTATCAAATGGATTTCTCGTGACTTGATAAGAAGAGTTTTCAGTAGACGATCCCATTGCAAATTCGTCCATATTCAAACCCGGAAACAAAATGAAGCCGTGGGAAAGTAATTTTTCGATCACAGTCGCATTGTAAGGTGATACAAAATTCTCAAGAATTTGAGAAGAACAGGTGGTGTATTCTCCCTGAATGCAGATATTGTCTTTGATTCCTATGGGCATACCATCAAAATCAGAGAGCTTCTTTCCTGACTTTCTGCGTTCGGTGGATTCTTCGGCTTTTTTTAAAATTTCTGAAGGCTTGATTCTTAGGAAAGCTTTGATTTTTGGGTCTACGGATTCGATTCGATCCAGGTAAACCTGTGTCAATTGCGTAGGTGTGATCTTCCCTTCGTTGAGAAGTTGTTTTAGTTCGGAATATTTTTTTTCTATCATGTTTCGATAACTCTTGGTACTACGATATAGCCATTTTCAAACTGAGGTGCAACACCGGAGATAGCATCTCGACTCAGAGAATCCCCTACAGCATCGATACGGGTCGCATTCTCTTTTAAGTGTGGATAAAGATCTTCTTCCGAGACGGAGGAAGTGTCCAATTCTTTGACTTTTTCTACGTAATTCATTATCTTTTGGAAGTCGGAAAGCATAGATTCCAATTCCTTTCCATCCAGTTTGAGTCTGGATAAATATGCGATATCCTGTAATTGTTTTGAATCCATTTGTATTCCAGCCTTGAAAATGGAGTCCAAAAAGCAATATTTTTTAATCGGATACGTCAATAAGCATTTTTGTTTATAAAACCCACAAAAGGGGTCATGAGAATGATTTTTATATCCAGGAAAAGTGACCAATTTTCAATATAATAGATGTCTGCTTCAATCCGTTCATCTATGGAGGTATCCCCCCGTAGCCCCTGAACCTGAGCCCAACCGGTGATCCCGGCTTTGACTGTGTGCCGTCGCATATAGTATCGATGGGAAGATTTGAATTGCTCCACGAAGAAGGGGCGTTCGGGTCGTGGACCCACCACCGACATATCCCCTTTCAGAACATTAAAAAATTGGGGAGTCTCATCCAAAGAAAGTTTACGCAAAATTCCACCGATAGAAGTGACCCGTGGATCATTCTTCACAGTCCACTTGGTATCCGAATCTGTTTTTTCCTGAACATACATACTTCGAAATTTTATCATATTGAATTTGTGATTGTCCAGGCCCACCCTCTCCTGGAAAATAAAAATCGGCCCACGTGACGTTAGTTTGACCAGGATCGAAATGAGCAAATAGAATGGAGAGAAGAGGATCACAAAACTCAGAGAGAATAAGATGTCCAGGATTCTCTTGATAAAGCGATTGTAGCCATTTCGAAGAGGAATGTCCCGAATAGTAATGATAGGAACCCCGTCCATCCCCTCTACCCTTCCCCGGGCTGTAATGAACTCACTGAACTCCGGAACAATTTTCAACTCTATACCTTCCGAGTCACAGATATCTATAGCACTATGAAGAAAATTTCGGTCTTCAGTTCCGAGAGCATAAATCACAAGATCGGGTCGAACTGCGTTGAGCACTTCTTCGAATTTTTCCAGATCGCCCAGAACCGGATAAGGAAGCTGATCTGATTTTTCTATCGAACTCAGATATCCGGAAATGATATATCCGTAGATAGAATGCTTCATAACTATTTCTGTAATACGTTTTGCATTCTTCCCGGTTCCTAAAATCAACATCTTTCTCAGATTGTATCCCTTCTTTCTGAGATTTCTGAGTATGGTTCTAAATATGACATGAAATCCGGATGTAAAAATTATATTGAAAATCGCAAAATATAGAATGAGCAATCTGGAAAAACTTATATCCCGAAAGAAAAAAAGTAATGCCAGAATGACAATCAGGTTGATCACAACACCATAGGAGATTGAAAAGAATTCTTCTATTAGGGATAGTCCTCTTCTCGGATGATAGAGGTCTACCCCGAGGTAGGAAAGAATTTGTGATACAGACAATAACAATCCGAGTGAAATGTATCCGGGGATATCGATGATTTGAAGATAAAATCCTTCTGTATCCTGAATATAATATCTGATAAAGAATGCTACGCTGAAACTGAGAAGTGAATTTAGAAAATCCAGTGCAATGAAGCTTAATTTGAATGTTTGATTTCTTTCTTTTAGCATAATTATTGTGATGAGATATTCGATCGATATCCTGCATCGAGAGGACGTTTACGAAATCTATAGATACGTGCACGGGTCTGAGAAGCAGCCGCTGAATCATCTCCACCCAGGTTGATATTGACAAGATTCACAGAGAAAAATATAGATTGATCATAAAAATTTACCAAACTATCAAAACTCGGGCCACCCGCAATACTTCTTAAATCCATAGAGTATCCCCACCTGTATTCAAAATCATGCAGATTGTGTTTGAGGATGGCTATGAAACGATAGACGTTGACTGCTGTATTCTGTTGCGCGGTTGATCCATAAATTCCTGTAGAGTTTAGAATGTCCCTATCGGGATTGACCGGTTCATATGTAGTGGACCCATAATTGGATGCAAGAGTATAAGGATCCTGATTATTGGCATAAAAGGAAGTCGCTCCCACCTGATTGGTGTATCTCCAGGGCTGGGTCACCCTCGAATCCAGTTCGAGTTGAAGTCCCCACACTTTCGTAAATTGAATATCAGCCTGAACATAGTATCTATAGGAATCCAAAAAAGGTGAAGTATTCAAGTAATAAGATCCAATTCCTACTGCCGAATTCGGAGCATAAGACCCGAAGGATTGCATATAACTGGAATTGAAAACGTGATACCAGGAAGCTCCTATCTCCAATGCCTTGATATTTCTCAAAAAAGGAAGAGAAAATCCTCCCATCTGAAGTCCTGCAGTAGCATTATTGTAGAGAGGACGATTTTGAACTGTATGATGAACATAATCATTATTGAGAAAGATGCCGGCAAAAAATGTTCTCTTTTTTTCCAATAAAGTTCTTCGTCTTTTTTTCAAACCATCAAAAAAATCATAGTATGTTCCCAAACGAAAAATGGTAAAATACCATCTTTCCTGACTGCTGGGTTGGGGATTGTAAATGTAAGAAAATCTTCTCAAATCTCGTATGGTTCGAATCGACGCTTCAAAGTCCTCAATCGAATTGCTCTCAAGGGCTATCTCAGCCTCATGCACAGCATCCCTTCCGTCTTTCAGTACGGGATCTTCCAACTCCCGATTTCTAGCACCTGTATGACGATAAGTTGTGGTCAACATGAGAATCGGGCTTCCCAGGCTTATAGAATGATTGTTCCTGAGATAGTAATACGATTCCCGTTTGTAGTACCTATCCAGGGCAATGTCTCCTGTAGACGCCGCATTGATCGTATCCGATCTATCTACCGACTGCTTTTTCCCACCCACAAAGATTCCGGGAGTGTAGGTAAAATAACTACCGAAATTGAGGGAGGATCTCAAACCCGTCTCTGCAGTGGTAAAGTACTCAGTTCGAATTAGATTTTCCCTATACCTTCCCCAGGGATCTCCGGTTTGTGCGTTGGGCGGAGGTGGAGATCCAATCAAAGGTTTTTGAACCGGTGCTCCGAATACCCGGGCAACAAGTGAATTGATTCGAAAGTCCAGATAGAGAGGAGATTTGAAGTAAGGCAACTCTCCCAGATTGGTTGAGTTACTGATCTGAATACGGGGAAGCTCATCTCTCACAGGGAAAAAATCGGATCGATCCTGAGGAGAGAGAATGTAGTACGTATAAATTCTTCTCGTAGATACATTGACCATGAGATCTCCCCGTGTTTCGGTATAGTCCATCCTCCAATTCAAATTTTGACGGACAAAAGCATTTCTCTGATTTCTTCTTGTGTAAAGAGACTGAAGTGTGTTGGCGGGTTCATATCGATACCCGAATTCATATTCATATCTGGGATTGGTATATTTTTCCAGATTGATCTGGAGATTTCTGGTTCCATCCATTCCCGGATTATTGCTCCGTGCGTTGGCAGTAAAATTTCCTTTCCACCAGGTTTGGTTCCTGGGTCCTATGTCCGGAACACTACCGGTATAACCCGTCTGAGCTCTGAGAATATCCGCATAGGGTACAATACAACGACCATTGCTTGTCTCCAAACATTTCTCCCCACGATCCACCTGATTGGTGACCACTACCTGATCCAGATTTCCGGTAGTAAACCTGGAGAGGTCGGTGTATCGACCGGCAAATTGGTAGTATCGATAGTTGGCGACACCTAAATCAAGATTGTAGTTCAACCATGGACTGACCTTCCAAAAATCAAAACCGAGGTGCTCACCGGTCTTTTCATAATAATCCATCTTGATCCGTCTACCTATCGGGGAGATGAGAGATGGAATCGCAGTAGGTTCTGACCATTGGTAGGCTGTTTGAAGAAATTTGCCCTGAGTTCGGTTTTGCCCTGCCTGAACCGTCCAACCCGAACCCATATTGGATCCGTAGTAAAGAGGCAACCAGAACATCTTTGTTCCACCCACATTGAACCAGAGGCTGGTTGCTATGATACTTTTGTCCTGGTAGACAAATAATTTCTTAGCCTTAAAACTATAATGGGGAACTTCCGCATTGCAGGATGTAAAATATCCCAAATCCAATGAATATTTGTTTTCATCGATTTTTTTTAATTTCTTTCCTATGAAGTAAATGGGATAGAAGGAAGCATGAGTGTCATACACAACTCCCCTTTCATTTCCAAAATCATAAATGAATTTGTCTCCAACCACTTCCAGAAGTCCATCCTTGAATCGAATTCCGCCCTCTGCATAGATTTCTTTTCGATTGGAATCTACCGTAATTGTGTCTGCCGTGAGAGCCCCATCACCTATCCGAATCTTCACCCTACCCCTGAGAATGAGAACACCTGATTTGGTTTTGTCTATTGAGACGAATTCCCCTTCAGAGGCACTTTCTATGACATAGGGAAGTTCTTTTTTTTCATTTGAATCTGATTCTCCGGGAGAAATCCGACCTCCTGTTTCCTGTTTGGGTGAGGAGGAAGAACCGGAAATGGCCTCTTTCAATCTGAGTCTCTTGGAATAGATAGATCCATTTGTGGAAAGACCCAATTTGAACAAGTACTCATCGATTTCCCTATCATTGAGTTCATCAACTACTTTCTGGAGAAGCTTCTTCTGTGTCTTGCTGAGAATTTCATTTCGATCCATTTCTTCGGGGCTGGTTTTCTTGGGTTGAAAGGATGGATCTATACTTCGAATTAAATCGGATGTTTCCTGAGAAAATACGGGAAGAGAAAACATGATGAAGATAAGAAGAGCTGTTTTGATCATGGAAGAGGCAGATTTTCCGGACAAAGAAAATACATGACCATTCCAGAGAATTCGATTATTTTTTCAACCAGTCTATTCACATATTTCATAAAACATCAATCAGAAGAAAGGTGACATCATCGTCAAAACTCCCCCCTGTCCCGGTGTGTTCCGAGACAGCCCGGAGGATTTCTTCAGCAGTTTCCTTTGCATTCGATCCCTGAAATTTTTTAAAGATTTCTAAAATCCCATTCTCACCAAAATATTCTTCTTTGGAATTAGAGGCTTCGGTGAGTCCATCAGTATAGAGTAAAATCCGATCTCCTGATTGAACAGAAATTTTTTTTACTTCCAATTCAATTTCCGGGAAGACCCCTACCATTCTTCCCCTGGGCTTAAACTCTTCGAGATTCCCGGTTTCAGCTCTAAAAATCATTATCGGAGGGTGACCGCAACTTGAATATTTCAAAATCCTCTTTTTCGGGTCGATCAATAAGTATCCTGCTGTTAGAAATTGATTTCCCAGTTTTTTATAGAGTGAGGTATTTACAAAGGAGAGAAGTTTGTCAGGCTCGTGACTGAATCTAGCTCCTCTCGAGAAAGAATACTTTACTATAGAGGCAAAGAGGGCGGCGGGAATTCCGTGCCCTGTGACATCGGCTATAAAAACTCCCAGCTGACCATCCTCTGTCGTCCAGAAGTCATAGAAATCTCCACCAATCTCATTGGAGGGAAGATAAGTTGAATGAATCTCCAAACCATCTATTTTGGGAGATCCGTCAGGTAGGATCGACTTGTGAATTCTTCCTGCGGTTTCTATTTCTGATTGAATAGAATTTAGTTTCATTCTTGTCTCTTCCGACCATTTTTCTATCTCGTGTTTTTCTTTTTTTAGAATGTTCACCCTGTAGGAAATCCCGATCGAAAAGACAATCATTTGAAAGGGAATCGCCATAAGAAATCCATAGGTTGTAAAAAAATTTCTATCCAGCCAACCGAGATTGGAAGAGAAAACAACTCCACCTGCAAACGTGATGAATAGATTGATAAGAAAGAAATAGAGGGATATGACTTTCTCATAACGGAAAATATAAAGATATATACTCACAAAAGTAAAAAAGAAAAAGCTAATGATTCCCAATACAGAAATTAGTATTGTTGCTATCATATAAGACAAACCAAATGAGATAGCAAAAGAAATTAAGAGTCCTCCAATGATCCAATTCGAAATCCTGAATAAGCCCGAGTGAGTATTTTTCAAATTCAAGAAGTCTCGTCCAAAAAAGGACCCCATACAAACCAAACCATTGATGGAGACAATGAGTATTCGATTGGAAAGAATAGGTGAATTGGAAAAAATAAATTGATACAAAAATCCCGAGAGACTCAGGAGAAATATGAGAGTGAAGAGGGAATGAGTTATAAAAAATATAAATAATTTCTCTCTAAACGTCCTAAATAAAAATACATTATAGCTAATCATTACGATTGTGATACCCATGATGATTCCATAAAGAAAATTATCTATGAGATCCCGCCTGAGCATATCCTCCACCCTCCAGATATTGATAGGAATGATGGTAGTAGAATCCGTACGAATCCTCAGATAAACTTCCTTGGTTTCTTTCTTAGCAAAGTCCAGAGGAAATAAAAAATTCTTATGCTCTATGGCTCTTTTGGAGAATGGATGCATGTCTCCCGTTTCCCAAACAACAATTTGATTGTATTCACGTATGTATGCGTGAACATAATCTAAATTTGGAAATTCAACTTCCAGAAATTGGTGGTTTTCTCTGTTCTCTTTATTTTCCAGAGAAAAATGCAACCAGTAAGTACTCCGGGTGTATCCAAAATTGAATGTGTCATGGGTACCGGACTGAAATTTCTCTTCATGCATCCCCCCAATGATTTCTTCAAGAGTAATCTCCCCTTTCTTATCTTCCAAATATCGAATCTGTTTTCCCGGCAAAAGACTGGATGCACGACTCGATATCTGAATGGCATCCCTGACTTCTTTTGCTGAGATTGCAGAAAAATTGAAAAGAAAAAAGAGGAGTAAAAGTTTGAAGAGAGGGAAGAAATGATTCAATAGATTTGCCTTGATCCACTCTCAGAATAGAGATAGGAGAGTACTGTCCAATATTTCCGGATAAACTTTCTAATTTTTCTGAAGACAATCATATCCCAATACAGAAAAATCAGAACTACCGGATTCTACTAGAAAAAAAGTAAAACCCGGATCGATTCTTTTTAGGGGATATTTACTCTGTGAAAAGTTTCTCTAAGTCCATGCTAATTTCTTCAGGAGTAGTTTTCGGAGAATATCTTTTGATTGTTTTGCCTTCTTTGGAGATCAAAAATTTTTGGAAATTCCACTCAATCTCTCCTTCAAAACCGGGATTGGTCTCTTTTTCGGTTAGATACTTGTAGAGCGGGGCCTGATTTTCTCCTTTTTTGACCTTTACTTTAGCAAATAATGGAAAATCGACTTTGTAATTGATTTCACAAAACTCTTTTATTTCTGCTTCAGTTCCCGGTTCCTGTCCCAAAAAGTCATTTGAAGGAAATCCCAAAATGACAAATCCCCGATCTCTATAAGATTCATAGAGACTCTGCAAGCCACGATACTGGGGAGTCAGACCACATTTAGAAGCAACATTTACCAGCAAAACCATTTTCCCCAGGTATGCATTTAGAGAGACATCCTTTCCATTTATGTCCTTCACCTGAAAATTTAGGGGTTCATTCATAACCTACCCTCCTTTCCTCCCATAGTATTTAGAATTATTCTAAATAGCAAGAAGATTTCCCCGGAGGGTAGAATTTGCAAACTATCATTCAGATAGAAAATGAGATGAATAATCTGCTTTTTGAATCAGGAGTCGATTGATCCTTTCATAGGACATGGGTTTTTCAAAATAAAAACCCTGCATAATCTCACAGTGAAGATAACGAAAAAAGTCCAATTGCTTTTTGTTTTCAATTCCCTCCACATTTACTTTTATGTTCAATTGATTTGCCATAGATACAATCGCCCCGGTGATTGCTGCATCCTGATAATTTTCGGTAATGTGTTGGATGAAAGACTTATCAATATTGATGGTGTGGACAGGACATTTTTTGAGTTTTGATAGCGAAGAGGTACCCGCTCCGAAGTCATCAATCACTACCCAGATTCCTCTGTTTTTTAATTTTTGGATAATGTCTACGCTTCTATCAATGTCCTTCATGATAATCGTTTCATTGATTTCTAATTCTATACTGGATCCATCAATACCATACTTTTGAAATGCATATTCCAATTGAGGAATCAAATACGAATCATAGAACTGTTTTTCGGAAAGATTGATCCCTACAGTTATGTCTATACTCTCATCATTCCATTTTTTTAAATGTTCGGATATTTTTTTAAACAATTGATATCCCATCTTCGTTATCAAACCGGATTCTTCAGCTGCACCGAGGAAATAGTCTGGAGAACGGACTTCATCACCATCCTTCCATCTAAGCAAGGCTTCCAGACCAATGATCTTCTTTGTGATTGTACTGATTTTGGGTTGATACAAAAGGACAAACTCATTGTTCTGAAACGCTTTGAACAATCTAGATTCCAAATTCAATTGATTAGCTGTTTTGGATTGCATTTCCGGTCTATAGATCGAAAATTTATTTCGTCCATTTTCTTTTGCATCATACATTGCTATATCAGCATAGTGGATAATTTCTTCTATGTCCATTGTGAGATTGTGTTCAAACTGAAAAACACCCACACTGGTAGTTATGAAAAGTGTGTGATTCATCAATTCAAAGGGAATCCGGAATGAATGAATGATTTCAACAGAATAATTGTACAGAGCCTCATCATCACTCAGACCGGGTAGGTAGACTATGAATTCATCACCTCCCAGTCTGCAGATTACAGAATCCGGAATGTCTTCAAACAATTCCCTCAATCTTTCAGATACAGAAATGATTAGTGTATCACCAGCAGAGTGACCGAGGGTATCATTGATAACTTTAAATCTATCCAAATCCAATAGAAAAATTGCCGATTTCTTTGGATTGGAATTTTGGGAAAGACGAAATTTATCGTCCAAAATCCTGTGATACAAAAGACGTCTATTTGCAAGTCCCGTCATAGGATCATGGTTGGCTATGTATTTTAGTTTTTCTTCATATTCTTTAAATTCTGTAACATCCAATCCATAGCGAACAACAAAACTATCCTCAGTAGATGCATCATTGATTAAGTGAAAGTATTGCTTCATGAAGGTTTCATTACCCTCTGAATCTTTCAATTTTTCTTCAACGATTTCCGATTCCCCGGTCTCAAAAACCCTTTCCAGAATATTCTTTCGTTTCTCATAAATTTCCTTATTTAAAAAATCCGAGACTGAATCTTCACCAATAAAGAAATTTTTTTCAAATTGAATAATTTCATCCGGAACTCCACTAGAAAAGATAGGAATGGGTGTCCTATTATAAACAACTATTTCATAAGGAACATTTTCCAGAATTAGATTTTTTAAGTTGGGAATATCCATTTGATCTCAACCGGAAGCTTTTAAAACTTCCTTAATTATTTCAGCCGTCTTCATATTTGTGTTTGCAGAAATGATTTTCCTGACCTCTTTTTCAGCTGTTTTCTGATCAAATCCCAACTGAAGTAGGGCAAGCACACTCAATTCTATATCATCCCGCTCTTCCGTTTTATTTTGTGATTCACCTAATAAGACTTCGAATTTTTTTAAATTTTGAGAAATTTCGAATAAAATTTTTTCAGAAGTTTTTCCTTTTATTTTTGGAATTTTTTCTAATTTTGTCTTATCTTCACGTTTGACGCAATCGATCAATTCTTCCGGGCTAAGAAATGATAGAACTCTGAGGGCAGTCATTTCTCCAATCCCCGGAAGATTTCGTACCCGGATGAATACTTCCCTCTCTTTCTCCTGTAAAAAACCAAATAATTTTTCAGTTCTTTCTGATATGGAATGGTAGATAAGTAGTTTTATTTCGTTTCCGATTTTTGAGGTAAGTTCATCATAAGTTTTGAAACTTATATTCACATCATAGATCACACCGGACACATTAATTAATACCTTATCTGTTTTAAGTTCTTCTAAATATCCTTTTAAGCCGGCGATCATTTATTACCTCATCGATAGTGTTTGTTAAATAAGAATGAATCAATTTCTAAGTATTTTTCATTTTTGGATAGTTTGAGAACTTCTTCTGCCAAACGATATGCCTGGGGTATATCTATCTGTGAAATCAGAGAACGAATTTTTTTAACAAGAGGAAGGGCTACGGATAGTTCCCGAAAACCCAATCCTATGAGTAAAATAGTAAAATCAATGTCTGAAGCCAATTCTCCGCATATACTAACAGGAATATTATGAAGATTGGATATATCTATTACCTTTCTCAACGTTTGAAGAAAGCCATAATTATAAGGATTGTATAGATTCGATAGGAGAGAGTTGTTTCGATCCACTGCCATGAAATACTGCAATAGGTCATTTGTCCCGATGGAAAAAAAATCACAATCATCGACAAAACTTTCCAGAGAGAGGGCACAGGCAGGAGTTTCGACCATTATCCCCAGCCAGGGATTTTTAATCTTCAATCCTTTTTTTTGAAGTTCCTGTTTGCACTCTCCTATGATTTCCTTTGCCTGCTTCAATTCAGCAAGTTGGGTGACCATAGGCAGAAGGATAGAAATGTTTCCAAAACTGGATGCCCTAAGAATGGCCCTTATCTGGCGTCTGAATATCTCCGGATTCCTCAGGCTGTAACGAATTCCACGATTTCCCAGGAAAGGATTGTCTTCATGAGCGTCCGAGCTGAGTTTGTCCGCCCCTACATCAAATGTTCGGATGACTAAATTTTTGGATTCTAACTCCATAGCTATTTTTTGATAGATTTGAAACTGCTCATCTTCGGATGGACTGTGACTCGGATGTTCTAACAGAATGTATTCTGATCGAAACAAACCTACTCCATCCGCTCCGCATTTTTTAATGGCCCTTCCATCCAATTCTGACTCAAGGTTCACCTTGATCCAAATTCTTTCTCTATCGAGGGTATAACAAACTTTAGTTTCAAATTCCAGTTCATTGGGTTTGGGAAAGGGATTGGATGGCCCGAAATCTTTTATCTGAGTAATGGATGGATTTTGTACTACAGTTCCCGTATCACCATCTAATAAAATGTATTCATCCTCTGAAATCACAGAAGTGAGTCCAGGGATACCTACAACAGAAGGGATCTCGTAGTACTTTGCGAGAATAGCCATGTGACCGGTTTTGCCACCTTTTTCTGTAGCGATTCCTTTCACATTGGTTTTGTCCATATGCAAAATTTGGGAGGGTGTAAGCTCGGAGGCTATGATGATTACAGGATATTTCAAATTTGATAGTACAATATGATCAGAGCGTTTTCCCAAAAGATTGTTTTCAATCCTACGACCGATGTCGCGAATGTCCTCAGCTCTTTCTTTGAAGTACTCATCATCGATTCCTTCAAACTCATTAGAAATACGATCTATTTCATGAAATAATGCGAGGGGAGCATTTTCCAAATTCTCTTCAATACGTCTTTGAACACCTTCAATGAGAAGTGGATCATCAACCATATAAATCTGAGAAATTAGAATGTCCTTAAATTCCTGGTGAATGTCTTCCGAGTTCTTTCGGATAATATTTTCAATTTCTAATTTTGTTTTTTTAAGGGCATTTTTGAGTCTTTGGATCTCTTTGGGAACTTTTCTTTTGGTAATGTGTGTTTCCAGAATGAGGTGATTACTGGTGATAATTTTTAAAGTTTGACCATAAATCTTCCCGGGGGAAGCGGCTATTCCTTTTAAAACTATGGATTTATCAATCATTCCGGATGTTCCTACTAATCAACATTTGACATTTTGATTAGTAGAAAATATCTATAGGTAGGAAAAGATGTTGCAAGTAAAAAAATATTTATTTTACAAAAAACAACATCTCAGGAGATAAGTGCAGTTCTTTTTTCGGTGTGGTAAAACCTTCTACTTTTAAATTTAGAAATCTCATCACCGGAAACTTTACTCATTAATAATTTACCCATAGATATGTCCAGAGCATGACCGGCTTTGGAAGCAATGATATGTCCGACTATAGGTCGACCTATTATGGAAAGATCTCCGATTAGATCTAAAATTTTGTGCCTAACAAATTCATTTTCAAATCTTAACGAATCATTTAAATACCCATCATCGGAAAGTACAATTGCATTTTCCAATGATCCACCCAAAGCCAGACCTTTTGCCTGAAGTGCTTTCACATCACGCAAAAATCCAAAAGTACGGGCCGGAAGTATCTCTTTCTCAAAAAATTCTGTATCGATTTCGGTAGAAAGACTCTGTCCCCTCAGCAATGGGTGATTGAAATCAATGTGGTAAGTCACTTTGAGGGTATCACTGGGTAGAATGACAAGGTATTTGTCACCATCCACTACCCAGACCGGATTTTGAACCCGGATGGGTTCTATGCTTTCATCGAACTCGTGAAGATTGGACTTGGGAAGAGCTTCCAGGAATGGAAGAGCAGAACCATCCATAATAGGTATTTCTAAGGAATCTATTTCGATAATCAAATCGGAAATTCCACGGGAGTGAAGAGCTGCCATGAGATGCTCAACTGTCTGAATCACATGCACTCCATCTCCTAAAGTGACGGCATTGCTTGTATCTACTACATTTTCTAAAACTGCTTCAATTCTAAATTTTTTAAATGATGATGAATTTGGTATAAAAACGATTCCGGTTCCGGAGGGAGCCGGTAGCAATCTCATAGTAACTTTTTTTCCGGAATGAAGACCTGTTCCCGTAATGATGGTTTCCTGTTTTAGGGTTTTTCGTTTGAGAGCTGTCTGGATCATAATTCTTTCCTTTCCAATACATATTGCAATCTTTGTACCAGTATTTTGGCAGTCTTAGGGAGGAGAGAATCGTAATTTTTCCAAGAAAAATGAAACTTCTTAAATAGTAAGTGTATCAAAAATGCAACAATGTAGTAATATTACAACAACATCGACTTTGAAAATTGCAATTTTGATTTTCAAAATTTCATTCGGGATGACCTCTAAAAAACCCTTTCCTGAACTTTTTAGAGGTTCTGGATTTGAGAGTTGCACCCTAAACCCAGAATTTTTTGGAGTGATTTTGCAATTGATTCAATTTAATAGTTTTTTCAAAAAGATTTGAGCAATCACAAAAGAATCAGCAATAAAATGGCTACATACCCTTATAGGAAAAACTCTAGATAAGAAATCAAAATCTTAAAAAATAGGTAAAAATATCTTCCCTATAAGTATTTAAGCAAATCCTTAAACTCTTTGAGTTGAATTGAAGACTCGGTGATTTCCCCCGGATTGGAATGCCCGTATTCACAAAAGGCAAAGGGACAGGAAGCCACCACCGCCGCCTCATAATCCGAGTATCGATCTCCTACCATAAGAATCTCCGATCCCAAAAAATTATATTTTTGTTTGTAGAAATTCAATAGATCCGCCTTCACATTCAATTTGTCATAATCCAGAGTGGCCAAATCATTGAAAAACTGCAAAGTTTTTGAGGTTCTCAAAATGGATATGATATAGGGAATCCTACCATTGGATGCCGCAAAGATCTTAAATCCTTTTTTATGAAGAGTTTCTATGCCTTCCTGAATCCCCGGATACATCTTCCCTGCACCGGACTCGATCCTTCTACATAGTATTTGAAGAATTGTATCCGAGATTGCATCTCTTTCGATTTCAGGAACCTCAGGGATGAGATTGAGAAAAATGGTCTTAACCGGTTTTCCAATTTGATCCATGATTGATGCCCGATCGGGAATTTTCAGATCGGACTTTTTGGAGTTCCTGTATTCCTGAAATGCTTCAATATAGGTTTCCAGAATTATATCTTCAGATGAAAATATAGTTCCATCGATATCAAATGCGATTGCTTTAATAGATTCCTTTTGAAAAGGAACCAATCCAGACTCTTCCATCGTTTACTTTGAAAGAAAATGAGTCAGTTCCAGAGCAATTTTGTTTATAGCAAACTCCATATAGCTCGGATCCTCAATTTTCTTTTTGTAAAGATCAAATTTCGTTCGTATATTCCTTGCCAATCCTCTTTTTCGTAAGATGATTGGATCAGGCCCAAATTCCATTTCTGGAATCGATTTTCCCATATAAGATAAATTGGTCATAGTTACTTCCCTGTAACAGTCTAAGTCCCCGTCCATGGGAACTCGTCAATTTACAAGACTGGATCAATTCATTTGAACATCTTTCCAATCTCCAACAATCAAAATAAATCAACATAAAAGTTGATTGATTTATTTTTTATAGTGAGAAGGCAAAAGGATACGAGAAAATCCGATTCTTTCCAACCACACTCATAAAAAAAAGAACCTGCAGCAATCCTCATCCGGGCACATTTTTTTTTATGGAATGCCTCTAATGGGTGAAGAATGTTACTTCTCCAGGTTTTTACTTCTGTAAAATATATTTTTGATTCCTTTAAAGATACGATGTCTATTTCCCCTGAACGATTCCGGTAATTCCTCCTAAGGATAGAATGACCCAAACCCTTCAAATAAACTTCGGCAATATCTTCTCCGGACTTTCCTAGTAATAATGTGTTCATACTAAGAAGGTTCCAAAATTACAATAAAATTATCGGATCAGATCATTTTTTTTTGGGAAAAATAATTTTTTTTATGACAATTGCTCCTGAGAGGGATTGAATTTCTTAATTTCATTGAAAATTGACTTTCTCTCGTCTGTAGTGATGTTTAAATACTTGAACAAATACTTGCCAGGGGACATTTTAGAGGGAAATATCCTTCCTTTCAACTCCAGGATAGAGCTTGCTTCCAGATCCAGCTCCAGTGACCATATATCATGTTTTTTTAGAAATAATGGAGAGATGATCCCATTGAAATGAATCAACAGTGCTCTGTCTGAGATTTTTATGGTATATCCGCTCAAACTACTGGGCTGAGTTATCATGTCAACCTCGTCAGGATCCAATCCAATATCAGAAAGGACTTCCAAATCTTCCTTTTGTTTTTCTTCAAAATCCAATTCATTGGGAGTCACTTTCACAGAACGTCGAATTTCTGCCATTAAGTGAAGGTCCCCTTTCCACTCAACCTCACCGGTGAAGGTGAAAATTAAGGTCTGGGATTTGAGTTTTCGAACACTACCCTCCAGAAGATATCCACCGATCTCCAGTCTAAAGAAATAGAGTAAAATCGATTTTCCTTCCCTACTTCTTTCAGGAAGTCTCTCGTAAAAATTGATCAAGAGTTCATTGTCTGTTTTTTTCAAAACTGTTCCGAGGTAAAAATTGTCCTCAAACTCGACAGAACAGGGCTCTCCAATCTCGATATCGTCAATGGAAGTTATTTCATTTTTTGAGAGTTTTTCGGGAGGAAAGAGCTTGTCTACGATTTGAACCAGATGTTCTTCGTTTCCATCTCTTTTCTTGGAGAAGTATTTTATCAGTTCCCGCTTGAACAAACCCGAATCATTCAAAAGATTCACTGCTTCAGAATAAGAAATCCTACTGTTATTGAAAAAATCTTCCAGTAAATTTACTTCACCAGAATTCAAATGTCTGGAGTAAGCAAATCTCAACACTTTTCTCCAGCTATCTTCTCTTTTTTTATTTCGTTTCTTCCATAACGAGATGAAAAACCCCAAAGCAAAAGTAAAAAGGATTATTTGAAGTAATTGGTAGAATGATTCAGTCTTAAACTCAGGCCATACTAGAGCATCAGCTAATAACAATTGAGAACCTCTTAGAAATATTTTCAGTAGATTTATTAAGTGTTATTACATCAAAACAATTTTTCTTTCTCCTAAATTATTTAGACAAAGAAAAATTATAAAATGTACTTATCCGAAAAAGTGTCAATCCTCATCAAATGGAACAAAGTCTACAGCTTTAGTGATGTAAATTTGGGTATCATCAACTAAATTGATAAATTGGTTTTTTTTAGGAATCTTACCATCATGAGCTCTGACGATAAAAAGAGAAGGTCTTAGCATCTGGGTTTGATTTGAATCCAAAACCTGTCCTATGGATCCATCTGATAATTCGACATAAGAGCCAATAGGATACATAGATATCCGACTCAGGAAGAGCCTTAAGATCTTGAGGTCAAATTTATTCATAACCACACTGATCATGGTTTTAAGGGCATCGTAGGGTAAAAACTTCCTCCTCCAGGGCCGATTGGATGTCATAGAGCTAAAATTATCCGCTATAGAATAGATATAGGAAGCCTCATCTACATCAGACTTCTTCAGTCTTTGAGGGTATCCGGATCCATCATAATTTTCATGATGCTGGAGGGCAATATTGGCAAGAGAGCCTTTTAACTTAATATTTTTTGTTAAGATTTGATATCCTATCAATGGATGCTTTTTGATGACTTTGTATTCTTCTTCGTTTAAGGTTCCATTTTTTTCGGATACAGTACTCGGAATCTTAGCCATACCTATATCAGCTACCAGTCCTGCCATACAGAGATCCAATAATTTTGGACGTGAATATTCTAAAATAGTGCCTATGGAAACTGCATAAAACGTAGACTTGACAGTCTGATTGTACAGATAGTAACCTTCCTCAAAATGATTTAATAGAAAAAATAGAAAGTTTGGATTGCTTTTGACATGATCCAGGATGAGTTCAGCCGTACTACGAATCTCTGCCACCTCGATGCTCTTATCTTCAGAAGTCTTTCTATACATATTCTGGACAAAGAGAAACACATCGTTGTAAGTTCTTTGAAAATCAGTTTTGAATTTAACTGTTTGTTTGTACAATTGATAGAGCTTATTTTGAGAGGGGTTGGACGGTGGTTCATCTACAATTGACTCGTCTTTTCCAAGCAGTACACCATCCGTGAATACCTCAGTCAGACCGAATTTTTTAAGTTTCTGTACATCTGACTCTGTGATAGTGATATTTGCGTTTATGAAGATGCTTTCTTGATCGAGATAGATCGGTTTACTATATCTTCCTCCTACCACTAGATCAGAAACTTTTAAGGATTTCATACGAAATTCTGGTCCTAATTTTTCAATTCATTAATAACATAATAATGTGATATCATTATCGATGCAAATCTTTTTCCAGTTTATATACGTATTGAAAAATATTCGCAACAGCTTTGTAGAGATTTTCCGGAATCTCTTTGTCCACCGGAAGTCCGGAAAGAACCCTACTCAAATCGGGATCTTTTATAATAGGAACACCATTTTTTTCAGCTATAGACTTGATTAGATCTCCCAGAACACCCTCCCCGGATGCAATGATTCTCGGAGCCCTATCCTCACCCCTGATGAATTGAAGTGCCACTCCTATCATACAACCCAACCTTTTTGATTGGAACCGGGTGTTGTGTGAAATAAGTGAAAGTTCCAGGGGAGATTTGAGGAAGTGAAAAAGTTTTTCAAGTCTTCACCGGATCTATGCATAAGTAAATAAGTATCTAATTTTTCGACTCGGGATTCAACCAGAAGATCTTTTAGGTCTCTTTCTTTCCAACGGAGAAGAAATTCCAATTTCCCTAATTCTTTTCGTTTCATTCGAATGTAAAACCGGGATTCATCATCCAGTCCACCCAAAAAACCTTCTGTTTCGGCACCTTCTTCCTTCCAGACAAAGTAGGAATCTTCCTCTTTCCATTCCAGAAACGGGAACAAAGACTGTAGGATTTGTAAAAATGCTTCCGGCTTTCTATCACTAGTAGTTTCAGCAGATTTTTGAAGGGTTTCCAAAATCGATTCTTCCCTCAAAAAATATGATTTCGACTCTCCGGTGGGATTCCATCTCCGTTCCAATATCTCAAGCTCAATTCTTCCCTCTTCTTTTTTTGCTTTCAGGAGAAGTTTTTCTCCGGGAATGAGATTGGTTTTCTCTTCTTTGACTTCCAAATCGCGTTCACCAAATTTTAGAATCACCTTTCCGGAGAGAGTATTTTTCACCAAAACTTCAAATGCTTTCTCCGGAAACCCGAATACTACTTTTGAATTTGTCGGGTTGAATTCTTTAGTAGAGGGAGAGATTCGGAAAAAGTGGAGTTTCATTCAGAAATGTCATCCTGTGATGTTTGGTAGGTCCCAGTTCTTTGATTTTATTTCTATGTCTTTCTGTTCCATAGCCTTTGTGCTTTTCAAATTCATAGTCCGGATACTTCAAAGAGAGTTCTTTCATATACCTATCCCGTTTTACCTTAGCTATGATAGAGGCACCTGCTATGGAGGCAACCTTTGAATCTCCCTGAATGATCGATCGATAGGGAAAAGAAGTATCATGAAAGTACTTTTCAAATTTATAATTTCCATCTATCAACAAAAAGGGGTTCTGCGCTCCCGATTTTTTTAGTAGGGAAAGAATTCCCCGAAAGATACAAAAGGACAAACCGAATTTATCAATGCTTTTGGGAGATATAAAAATTTGGAAAGACGAGGAGAAACGAGGGATGTGACTGAATAGTAAATCTCTTTTCTTTTCAGATAGTTTTTTCGAGTCGTTTAACTCGGGAAGGATTTCTGCTGATTGAATTAGATGGAGATCTTTGGGATGAAAATGCAAGATAGAAAGAGAAAGAGGACCCGCCAGAGGACCTCTTCCTGCTTCATCAAAACCAAAAACCTGATAATTTGAGTATTCCTGCTCTAAGGGAAGGAATTTCAAATCTATTCGGTTGTTTCTGCTTTTTCTTCTGTTGCCTTAGCAGCAGTACTTCGTTCTTTTTCTTTTCTTTTCTCAGCCTGAACGATCGCTTTTCCACCTCTCAGTTCTTTAATTCTGGCTTCTTTGCCCGATTTAGTTCTGAGGTAGTACAACTTAGATCTTCGAACATCACCTTTTCTGGTGAGTTCGAACTTAGCGATACGGGGAGAATACAGGGGGAAAATTCTCTCTACACCTACATCGTAGGAGACTCTACGGATAGTGACAGTTTTGTCATTGGATTTATTTTTGAACGAAATCACAACACCTTCGTACACCTGAACTCTTTCTTTTCCTGATTCAAGAATACGGTAGTGAACTTTCACTGTATCACCGATACCAAAATTGATTTCTCTTCTATTATTATCTTCTTCGAATAGCTTTGTTGCAATAGCCTGATTCATTCTAATTCCCTTCTCTCGCTGTTTTGAATAGACTTCCGATTCGTTTCCTTCCAGTTCTCTATCTCCCTGTGGTTTCCCTGGAGAAGAACATCCGGAACTTTCCATCCATTGTATTCTGCCGGTCTTGTGTATTGGGGATATTCCAAAACACCTTCCCGATTGTGTGATTCATCCATGAGACTCTGTTCTGCACCACCCATAAATCCCGGAGTAAGACGAAGAATCGCGTCGGAAATACAGAGACAGGCCAGATCACCCGATGAAATTACATAATTTCCAAGGGACAGTTCTGTGTCAACCAGATGTTCTATCACACGATGATCTATTCCTTCATAGTATCCGGAAAGAAAGGTGAAAGGTTGATTTTCTTCACAAAAAGAAACCGCATGAGATTGTGAAAATGGTATTCCGGAGGGTGATGGATAGATCACTCTACCTTTTTCGGATCCGAGAGACTCCAGGGCTCTGTGTATTGGAGCTACCTTCAGGAGCATACCGGGTCCACCCCCGTAAATGATGTCATCCACCCTCCGCCACTTGTCCTCTGAAAAATCTCTCAGATTCAGGATATTGATTTTTAAAATCCCTTTTTCCACTGCCTTTCCGGGCAATCCATCGCGGAAGTAAGCTTCGATTTTGTGGGGAAATAGAGTGATGAAATTAAAGAGTTTCAAGCCAGGCAGTCCATTCAAAAACTTCAAAGGCTTTCTTTTCCGGAATCATTTTCCCGATGTACCTATCTACAAAGGGAATAAGAATTTCTTCCCCCTGATTTCCCTTCAAAACCAAAATAGGATGAGCCGGGTTTTCTATAAATCCGATTACGGTATAGTCCTGAATCAAGTTCTCTCCATCAAGGGGATGCAGACCAACCCAATCCAATTCATAGGTCTCATTTTTGTCTTTTATTTTAGGGAGATCTTTCTTTTGAATCATAAGCTCTGACTCAATGTAAATCTCAGATTTTTCAATGGAATCCAGAGTTTCTAATTGAATTAGAGCGATGTTCTTTTTATTGGAGCTGGATAGAAGCTGAAAAGGAAGATAGGAAGTTTTGTACTTTATATAAACAGTAAGATTTTTGGGATTTGTGGATAGGATACCACCACTGTGGAGAACTTTTAGTCTTCCCTGAAGACCGTGAGTTCCCACAATTTTTCCTAGAGAAATGTGCGCTTCAGTCAATTATCTCTAGGGTGTAGTTTTTTCCTTCTTTGAGACCGGCAGCTGTGACCAGTGTTCGCAGAGAACGGGCAATCCGTCCATTGCGTCCGATAACTTTTCCTATATCTTCGGGAGCTACTCGCAATTCAATGATGTGATTGTCTTCACTCTGAATCTCCCGAACATTAATGGTCTCCGGCTTTTCAACCAAGAAGGAAACTACATACTTTAAAAAATTTTCAGTTCCCATCAGTCTTCTTAGAAGTTGCAAATTCGGCTAGAACGCCGGTTTTTTTGAGAATCCCTTTTACGGTTCCGGTGGGCTGAGCGCCTTTTTTCAACCAGTCGATAGCTTTTTCTTTATTGATGACCATCTGACCTTCTAGATTTGTGGGATGATATTGTCCTACGATTTCAATAAATCTACCATCTCTGGGGAAACGACTGTCTGCCGCAACGATTCTATAATGAGGAGCGTTTTTCGATCCTGTTCTTTGTAGTCTGAGTTTTACCAATGTTTCTATCCTTTATCAAAAAACATGAAAAAAATATCAGAGTATTTCGTCAAGTTTTTTGGGTTATGCCTTACATATATGCTTTAAATTTCTTGAATTTTCCGCCGGATTTCCCGATTTGAATACAGCTGAACCGGCAACTGATATATTTACTCCCAAATTGTGCAGTTCGCGAATGTTTCCCGGTCCTACACCTCCATCCACTTCCAAAAGTATAGACGTGCCCTCAATCATCTTTTTGGCCTGCTCGATCTTCCTGAGTCCGGATTTCACAAAACTCTGACCATAAAACCCGGGGTCGACTGTCATGAGTAAGATCAAATCCAAATAAGGAAGGTAATTTTCGATGAGGGAGAGGGGTGTTCCGGGATTGAGAGCAATTCCAACTTTGGAACCATTCTTTCGAATGTCTTCTGCCAATCTCACACCGAAGGATGTTGTCTCTGCATGGAATGTGATGAAATCAGGTTTTAAAGAATAGTATTTGGGAACTTCTTGTTCGGGGGACCGGACCATCAAGTGAACATCCAGAGGAATCTCTGTGAGTTTCTTCACTTCAGCACAGATAGCCTCTCCGAAACTAATCTGAGGTACAAAATTCCCATCCATCACATCGAGGTGAATGTAATCAATGTCCTCCACAGAAATTCCGGGAAGAAGACTTCCCAATCCTGTGATGGGTGTAGCTAGAACAGAGGCTGAGATTTTCATTTTTTATAGTCCGCCTTGAACTTGAAGGTATCTACTTTTTTGTCACCATCGTAGTACTCTACTTTTTGATCCCCTACCCGGTAGAACACATAGTCAAACTTCTCTCCCGAATCCATAGCAAGATTGGAAAATAGTTCTTCTCCCACACCATCTGATCCAGAGAGGTCATAAACTTTAGCAGAATAATTTGTCTTTTTAGAGGGTTTGAAGGAGATCGTCTCATACCCTCCATAATTTCTCTCTCCGATAGGGAACAGGGATACAATGAGCTCGAAGAGATCTCCTTTTTTGTCTACAGAGGTAACCAAACCATTTTCCCTTTTGTCGCCTGTCTTTACTATCTCTTTGATACGGAAGGGTTGACTGTTTTTATTGAGAGAGATGGCTATCTGGGGGAAAGGTTTCCCTAAAAGATCGTTTTTCTCAGGCACACGAACCCCTACCCGGTTTGCCCCTTCTGTCACCAGAAGATAGACTTTTTCTCTTGTAGTACAATTCTTACCCGCTTCGGGGATTTGATCTACAATTGTATCCGGTGTGAGGCCTTCAGTGAGAGGAACATAGGTGATTCCTCCGATTGTCATACTCACATAAGTCTCACCCGAGAGAACTTTGTCCAAAATCGCTTTGGCGGAATTGAGTTGCTGACCTTTTAAGTTGGGAACGATCACTCTATCCACACCATTGTTTACAGTTAAGTACAGCTTACTCCCCGACTCCAGTTTTTTGCCCGGAGATATGGATTGAGCTAAAATTTCACCATCATTTTTATCGGGATATCGCTTGGATTCCAATCGAACCTTAAGTCGGAGACGCATGAGCTCATTGTGCACTTCAATATAATTTTGTCCCACAAGATCGGGCATGATCAGGGTTGAATCCCCACGGGTACGGACTGCGATCACAAGAAATGCGGCAAAGAAAAATATCATTAGTCCGAGACCATAGTAAAGTATGTATCCCGATAGAGACATGATTCGAAATTTGGAAGCCGGTTTGTTTAGTTCATCACTCACTGAAAGTACTCTCCATTCTGCGGTCGAAATCCATTGATAAAATCAGAACCGGAAATTCTTTTCTTATTTTCCGGTTGGATTTCTTCCAAAACTAGAATTTTTTTGTCCGAGGTAACAATACCCGGTGTACGTTTGTCCACCTGAAAATAGGTACCCGCCTCTCCCCCGGTCTCTGAATCCAAAATCCGGGTCTTATAAACATTCAATCTTTTTTCACGAAAACTAGTAAAGCAGATATTTCCCGGATTGAAGGCCCGAATCCGATTTTGAAGTTCTTCCGCAGAATTTGAAAAATTCAATTTTCTATCGTCCGAATGAATTTTTTTGCAAAAGGTTGCTTTAGAATGATCCTGAGGGACTGCCGGAAATCGGAAGCCGGGTTGAGTTTTTATCAGTCGGATCAACTCATCAGTCCCCTTTTCTGTCATCTTTTGAAGTAGGGTCCCGAAATTGTCTTCCGGCTCTATAGAGATTTCAATCTTTGAGATGATGTCTCCCGCATCGAGCTCTTTGGTAATGTACTGTAAAGTTATCCCCGAAATGGTTTTTCCATCCAGAATCGCCGCCTGAACAGGAGACGCTCCCCTGTATTCGGGAAGAAGTGAACCATGGAGATTGATGGTGCCTAAGGGAGGTTTGGAAAAAATTTGTTCTGAGATCAATGCTCCATAGGCAAATACAATACATAAATCAGGTTCAAAACGGGAGAGGAATTCGTTTGCTGAGTCAGACTTCAAACTTTCATGATAGACAGGAATTCCCAACTCTTCTGCTTTCAATCGGGTAGGAGAAGGTGTGAGCTTCCCTCCCCTTCCGCTGGGTTTATCAGGATTGGTAACTACAAATTGGATTTCAAAGCCTTCTTTATACAATCTCTCCAGAAGATAAGCCGAGTGTATCGGCGTGCCAAAGTACCCTAATTTCATGAACCCTCCTCCCGGGATCTTTCTTTACACCAAGTCTATAGGATCTATATCGATTTCAAGATAAACACCTGAAGGATAAGACAAAGTTTTCAATTTTTCTCTGAGATGTTCTTTGATGGGTTCAAGTTGACGAGCCTTGATTAGAATGTGATTTCTAAAATTTTGGTCTATCTTATAAAACGGACATTCCACAGGTCCGAGAATTCTTATTCCTAATTCAGAAGGGAATTGAGAGATTTCAGTAAAGACTTTTGCAAGAAATTCCCTCGAGCGCTCTTCATTTTTGCTCCGTGATACAATCCGAATGAGTCTCGAAAATGGGGGATATGCGAGGTCTTTTCTCACTAAAATTTCCTCCGAAAAAAAAGTCTCATAATTTTGTTCTTTTGCCAATTGAAAAACTCTGTGATCCGTATTCATTGTCTCAATGATCACTTCCCCCCGTTTTTCTCCCCTCCCCGCCCGTCCGGAAACCTGAGTCAATAAGGCAAAAACTCTTTCATTCGCCCGAAAATCGGGTAGTCCGAGGCCGGTAGAAGCATTGATCACACCGACCAGAGTCACTCCTTCCGCATCGAGTCCCTTAGCTATCATTTGGGTGCCGGTGAGAATATCTAATTCCTTATGAATGAGTCGGTTGATCACTTCAAAAAAGATTTCCTTTTTGGAGGTGGAGTCCTGATCCAACCTTTCGAGGCGGATACCGGGAAATTTTTCTAAAAGGTACTCTTCCAGTTTTTGTGTCCCCGCCCCCATGAGTTCAA
Organism: Leptospiraceae bacterium; assembly: GCA_024233875.1. Taxonomy (GTDB): domain Bacteria; phylum Spirochaetota; class Leptospiria; order Leptospirales; family Leptospiraceae; genus JACKPB01. Next base: position 291,733 of record JACKPB010000004.1, on the reverse strand, counting down.
TACTTTCCGGATTGTCTTTGAGAAGTTTCTGGTAACTTTCGCTATAGCCGCAGAGATGACAGATTACCCTTCCCTTTGTATGATAGCAGAGATTGGAAGTGCATTTGGGACATTCTAAAAATTTCTCAGTTTTTTTATTGTAAACAAGCGGACTGTAACCTCTTCGATTCAGGAGGATGACAACCTGTTCCTTTCTCTCCAATCTTTGTTTGATCTTAAACAGAAGATCCTGACCCACAACTTCATTGTTTTCTCTTTTCCTGACAATTGTGACTTCAGGAAGAATAGCATTTCCGGCTCTACGTGTAATTCTATGCAACTGTATTACATCCCGTTTGGCAAAGTAAAATGATTCAATCGAAGGGGTGGCACTTCCGAGAACCAATCTAGCATGGAAGGCTTTTATTCTTTGCTGGGCTATCTGACGGGCATGATAGCGGGGATTGGAATGCTCCTTATAAGAAGAATCGTGTTCCTCATCGAGGATGATGAGACCGAGATCTTTGACCGGGGCGAAAATTGCAGAGCGTGTCCCCACAATGATACGTTTCTCTCCACGTAGTACAGAAAGATAATTCTTAAATCTTTCAGATGTCTTCAGTGAGCTATGCAGAAGAGCCAATTGATTTTCAAATATTACTTCGAGTCTCTGGAGGATCTGAACGGAGATTGATATTTCGGGAACCAATAGAATTGCTGATTTTTCAGTATTAGCCAGCAAATCATGAAGGAGATGAATATAGATTTCTGTCTTTCCACTACCCGTAATACCATAAATAAGATGTATAGAATTTTCTTTTGAATCCCTTATAGACTCATAGACTATTTTCTGTTCATCATTCAATACAAGTAAATCAGGTGAACCCATAGGGGCAAGCCCTGTACTCTGATTCCTTCTTCCCGCAGGGATCATTTTGTAAAGACATTCACCGAGAGTACTTAGATAATAGTCTTTCATCCAATAAGCTAGAGTGATTTGATCTTCGGTGAGGATAGAAAATTTATCAATCTGTCGAAGAATTTGTTTGGTATCGTAGTTAGGCATATTGTAATGCATTCCCAACACGACACCTTCTTCTTTTCTTTTTCTGAGCGGAACTTCCACCCGACATCCCACCTGAAGGTTTTTCATAGTTGGGGGAATTTCGTAAGTGAGAGTTTCTTCCGATCGGAAAGGAAGGTTCAATGCGATATCTGCATATTGAATCAAAGGAAAAACCTGTCTTTGAAAACCTGTAAGTACTTCACTATTTCTAATTTTACCCGATTTTCTTCTTCCCGGGCAGATTTGTATTCCGGAGTGTTTTTATTTTTCTCCAGACTTTTCCTTTTTTTCTCTAGAGAGAGGACTGCATCCGGTGATCGGATGACCATAGAAGGAATTTGCATTCCTCCCAAATCCAGATCCTGAATCACTCCTGTGAGTGAATGAGCTTTCTCCCTACCATAGTGTAGTACCGCCGCACCACCTGTAATGAGAACTGCACGAATCTCATTTTCTTCTATGGTTTGCTTTACCTGCGAAAGACAGGAGTTCATCCTCTTGTCCCAATTTTCCAGGGTAGATCGATCGGGGTTGAAATTGCACCCCGGAAATTCCTGGTAGAAAAAATCCTTCCAATTCAGGGAAAAAACTTTTTCTACCATCCGGGAGAAGAGATCCTCGGAGTCAAAGCTGCGAAAGATCTGATCCTTTCGAGTCTTACTGAAAGAAGGTTGGGAAGGTCGAAACTCACCCGTGTAGTGCAAAACCAGATAGGGAAGCTTCCCTATGCTGAGAAAATTTCGAATTCCGGTAGATCGATCCGGACAGAGTCTGCAGGTGATATTTCGGGAGCCCGGAGTTAGTATCCGGGGTTTTTTCTCTATTGTTTTTGTTTCTGTGACTTCCGGAAGGGATTCCCATTTAAAATAAAAAGAATCGGGGTTTCTTTCTTCAGAATACTTAAATACAGGAAACTTATCTTCCTCAACGAGTTTTGATAAATCCGAGAGCAGATCTGAGTATTCTTTCAGGAGGAGATGGGAATTCATAAATCTGAATTTTTCATTTTCTAAATGGGAATCAAGTGGATAAATACAAATTCTCTTCTTTTTTTTCCAACTTTTGGTGGAAGAAAGGAAAGAAAAAAACAAAAATCCTGATTTTTAAATTATTTTTATTTCCGAATTCTAAAGATTTGGTACACCGCTTTCTATGAGAAATTTCTACCTTAAGATTTCTTTCATTCCCATCTGGGTATTTTTACTTTTCTCAAATGCTTTGATTTCCAAAGACTTAAGATGGCAATTTGCAAATTCCTATAAACCATTCTCCGAATCTCAGTCGCCCGAATTTCCTGAAGACTCGGACTGGATTTCTATTCCCGGAGATGAGATTCTCTCCCGTTCGGAGGGGACAATACACTTTTATATCAAAACAAATCTTTCCGATCAAAACTTCAAATCACCAACTCTATATTTTAGTAGAGTCTCGGACTGCATCAAAGTATTTCAGGAAAGATCTAAAATATTTCAAAACTGTTCAAAGGAAAACTTTCAACCCGGAAATTTTAAAGGCTTTATTTCTTTATTTATAGAATTGGATCGAGAAAAAATAGATAAGGAACTCATTATTGAATTTTACAATGAATCACCATTTTACACAAAACTACCTACATACGGTGACTATTCAGATCTAGGAACAGATATGCTTCGGGAAAGCCTTCCGGGCCTCGCAATCTCTATCATATCTTTTGTATTCGGAAGCATTTTGGTTTATATATTTTTTATCTACAAATATGATTCTTTCTATCTTTCTTTGGGTATATTTTTACTTAATTTTAGTATCTGGTTATTTGCGATCAATCCTTTATCCCAATTCTACTTACCTTCCACAGGTTTGAGGTACAAATTAGAAATCTTTGCCCTGTACTTTTCACCTTCCTACTTACTTACTTTTTTGTACATAGCATTTCGAAAGACTCAAAAGAAATTGGCAATTTTATTGATTCTTTATTATTTTTTCTTTGGAATCATATCCTTTCTACTCGATTTCATGAATGTATTCCCACTCTGGAAGACATTGATCCCATTCAACATTTCAGTAGCAGTCGGTATATTTCTTTTGCTTTACTGGATAGGTAGAGAAATCAAAAGAAAAAATCCTGCGGCAATTTCTATCGGTATAGGTTTGATTTTTTTAAGTTTTGTATCCATGATTGATATCCTGCGCATAACAGTTTTTTTTACAGGGGATATGGTAGCTCACTGGGGAATGTTTGGATTTCTGACCAGTCTTCTCTGGATGACTTTGTACTACAGTAAAAAGATCCGACTGGGATTGATCGCGTATGCCAACAGACTAAAGAAATCCAATCAGAAACTAAATAATGTGAATCTGCATCTCGAAGAGAAAGTCAGACATAGAACAGAAGAACTTTTGATAAGACTTAGGGAAGTCAATGAATTGAAAAATCGACAGGATGCTGATTACTATTTGATTTCTCAACTGGCGCGTCCCTTCCAAAAAAATACAAACCGAAGCAGAACAATAAAAATAGATCATCTGACAAGACAAAAAAAGAAATTCGAATTCAATAAAAAAACTTATGAAATCGGAGGAGACATTTCAATTTTTGAAAATTTGATCCTTTCAGGGAAACCTTATACTGTATTCTTGAATGCTGATGCTATGGGAAAATCTCTTCAGGGAGCCGGAGGTGCCATAGTTCTCGGGGCTGTTTTTCGTTCGATTCTGAGTGGAATCAGATCTACTAAAGAAATGAGCCTAAAACCTGAGGATCTTATCCGGATGGCGTTTATGGATCTTCAAACTATCTTTGAGGGGTTTGATGGTGCCATGCTAATTTCGGTATTTCTGGGAATCATTGAAGATGAAACCGGACTTATGAAGTATGTAAATGCAGAACATCCTTCCCCGATACTTTACAGAGATGGGAAGGCGAATTTTCTTTCGGGAGATTCCGATTTGAAAAAAATTGGATTTTTCGGAAACGACTACAATCTACAAATTGAGAGCTTTAGGTTTCAAAAAGGAGATATATTTATCTGTGCTTCGGATGGAAGAGAAGACCTGGAAGTAGAAAAAGAAGATCGAAGTGGTTTGACCATACGAACTATTCCGGAAAAAATTCCTGAAGTAGTAGAGAAAGCTGAAGGTAGAATCTATGGAATCCTGGAAGAAATCTTAAAGTATGGAAGTTTCTCTGATGACTTTTCCATACTCAGGATTTCATTTCAAGAAGAGACTTGAAAATCAATTGTCTTCTTCATCGATAATTCTTTTCTTTTCAGATTCGAAAATGGAGAGGATGTTTCTTTTGTTCGAATCCAGCCAGTCGGGACCGCCCTGATTTTCAGCTTTTTTAAAATTCTCTTCTGCTTTTCGCACATCTCCCTTAGACCAGTGATACACTCCCAGGTTCCAATATGCACTCGTAGAAGACCCACCTGAGATACGGAGAGCTTTTTCCCATTGGGTTTTTGCCTGTTCCAGATTCGGTTTGTCTGTTGAGAGCCATTTGTTGCCTGTTGAGAGGAGACCTTTGACTTCACTTTTTATATCGGAGTCCGAAATTCCATCACCGTCATCATAGATAGGAACTTCCATGTCTTCCATAGTTGGGGATAAATTATTGGAAAGCTCGGAGGTAGCTTTGTCCAGAGCCATCTTAAATCCCTCCAGAGATGAGGGACAGTCGAAATTGGGAGATTCTGATTCTGTTTTTAAAATCGCAGGGCTTGAATTGGTATTTTCCAGATTTTCTCCTGTTTCCAAATTCACCAATCGGGCTTTTACGAATACAGTATAAGAAAGTTGTTTTCCGTACTGGGTGTAATTTTGTTCGATGTAGTTGAGACATCTCCCATTGGCATCGTATCGATTGCAGACCTGTCTTGTTTTCACATTAGAGTAGTTTCTACACTCAGAGGCCGGAGATTGGGGAATCTCTATAAAAAGGAGAACATCTACAGAAAGTTCCTTACTGATGTCTTTTCCTTTGCCCATAAGTTGGGAGTAAGCGATTTCTTTGAGTCGATTTTCCCTGGAACTCATATCAACAAGATTGAAATAACCTTTCTTCCGAATGGATTCAATCACTTCACCCTGAATCACTTTCTTCCAATCTGAAACTTCAGCAAGATTAGCAGATTCAGACTTGTAAACGTAAAGACCGAGATCCCGACCCGAGCCTATGAAGTTCTCAAAGCCTTTGGGGGTTGATTTTACTATAGGAATCTTTACAGTGGATGCACAATCGATCAAAAATAGAAAGATCAGGAAAAAATGAAGATATTTAAGCATTTTCTCTCCTTGTTTGCTAAAAAATGAGAAATGATTTGATTTTGACAAATCATTTTTAAGAGGAAATGGATTTATTTAATTCATTGGGTGAATCGGGGTAACCATTTTGAGAATACTCTTCTACAAGTCTTAAGAATTTGTCATTGGGCTGAAGTCCTTCTCCATCGATAGAAAGTTCCGGTTTGATTCTTTCCACAAAGTACATTTCTATATCTCCTTTGTTTTTTGCCGGAATCTTCCCCCGATACGTGCAATCAAAAAGGGTATGAATGTATTTGTAAGTAAAGGAGGATACATTGATTTTGCCGGGCTGACCTGAGGATTCCATCCTACTGGCTGTATTGACGGTATCTCCCCAGATATCGTATGCAAATTTTTTCTGACCGACAACTCCTGCTATTACCGGTCCAGTATGGATTCCCAATCGTAGTTCCCAGTAGTTCTTCCCTTCTGCAATTTTGGATATCCTGAGATTGTCCATAAATTTTTGAATTTCCAACCCTGCGAGGACTGCATCAATAGGATTCGTTTGATTGGCGGTTGGAATCCCACCCGCACACATATATGCATCTCCAATTGTTTTGATCTTTTCTAAATTGAATCGTTCCATCAACATATCGAATCTGTAGAAACATAGATCCAATTCATTTAAAATTTCGGTGGGTTCCATATTCTCTGAAATTTTTGTAAACCCTTTAAAGTCAGTGAATAAGACGGATACCATTTCATAAGATTTAGGCTTTACTTTACCATCAATCTTGAGTTCGTCCGCAATAGTAACAGGTAGAATGTTCAACAAAAGTTCATCAGACTTCTTTCTAGACTCTTCTAAGTCTCTGGTTCTTTCCTTGACCCTCACTTCCAGAAGGTCTCTCTCTTTCTGAAGTTCATCATAAGCCTGAGCATTCGCTATTGAAATTCCCGCTAGTGAACTATAGGCACCTAAAAGATTTTCATCCGATTCGGTGAAGTGGTCACTATGAAGTTTATTGAGAACCTGAATGACACCAATGATTTCTCCGAGGGGATTGTAAACAGGCATGCAGAGAATGGACTTGGTCCGATACCCAGTTCTCTTGTCGTTAGCGGGATTGAAACGGGAATCGTTGTATGCGTCTTTGATATTAACAGTTTCTTTGGATTGTCCCACAAACCCCGCAATCCCTACTCCAAAAGGAATCCGGATTTCCTGATGATTTCCCAATCCTATGGCAACTCTCGACCAGAGCTCGTTTTTTTCTTTATCGACGAGAAATAAGGTGGCCCGATCCGCATCCATCACATAGGTCACTGTCTCTATAATGAGACCGAGTAGGGAGTCCAATCCCATTTCTGCCATTATGGATCTGGCCGAATCGATGAGTAAGTTTAAATTCCTGGATTGAGTGACTAGATTATTGAGTTTGTCCGCTTCAAGAAAATACTTTCCATCGCGAAAAACTACCAATTCTTTTAGTTTGGAATCATCAGATAGGTCCAAGGAAATTTCTTTGAATGTAGCTATATTGTCTTTGAAAACCTCTGATTTTTTCTTTTTCATATAGTCAATTCATTTAAGAATATGGAGATCAGACTTTTTTCTCCATAAGAATCTCATTGTACTTTCCATCGTAATTGTATTCTACCTTATCCATCAATTTCTCTATCAAAAAGACCCCGAACCCACCTTTTCTCTCTCCTTTGAGGTTTGCCTCTAAGGAGGGTTTGGGTACTTTTTCCCTAATGAATTGAGTTCCCTGGTCCCTTAGGAGGATTTGAATCTTATCATCAGTGAAACGGATCGCACATTCAAAATGAGGATTCTTGATTTCTGTATTCCGGTAGGAATGCATAACGATATTCGTAGCTGCTTCATCACAGCAGAGAAGTATGTCTTCATAAGCTGTCTCAGAAAGATTTCGAACTTTGATAGCACCAAAAATAAAGTCTCTGAGATTGGGAATCTGCATGTTGGTTGCCGGAAATTTCTTTCTGAACTGATAGTCATCATTGAATTTTAGGATGAGGACGGTGAAGTCATCGTATTGCTCCAAACCGCCTGAAAATTTTGAAATTTCTTCGTATACTTCTTCTATAATTACCTGGGTAGGTTTGTCCTTTCGGGTGATGATTTCCTGAACAAAACGATCCAAACCAAATTCTTCATTGTCGGCATCCTTCTCTTCTATAGCACCATCTGTGTACAGGACTATCATATCACCACTCTGGGGACGGATCTGTCCGCCCTGATAGGTTGTGTTCCTCACAACACCCAGAGGAGCCCCCTTTCCTTTCATAAGTTCATAGGTCCCATCTTTTTTAATCCAAATCTGATCATTGTGACCGGCTGATGCAAAGTCAATCACAGAGGTAGAGGGATTGTAATGTATGTAAAATAAGGTTACAAACATTCCGGATTCGGAATCTTCAAAAATTAATGAATTGGACTGTTGAAGGAGTTCGGCAGGACTGAGAGTGTGATCCCTACTTATTGTTCGAATGATAGATGAACTCATTGCCATAAAGATAGCAGCCGGAAGACTCTTTCCGGAGACGTCAGCAATCAAAAAGGAAAACTGTCCGTCCTCATACATATAGTAGTCGTAAAAATCACCCGAGACATCTTTAGCAGGAACTGATTTGACACCCAACTCAAAGTTGGAACCTGTTAAAGTCTTGGATGGAAGGATATTCTTTTGGATATTTCTGGTGATTTCGATTTCTTTCTCAATCGCTTTTTTATCAAGCATATCCTGATTGAGTTTAATGTTTTCCAAGCCTTTTACAAATTGCGATGAGATTGTTAGAATCAAACGCAATTGACTCTGTGTATATGGAACCAAATCCCTGTTCTCTGATATCGTTATGGCGCCAAACGGTTTCCCTGTACTGAAAACCATAGGAATGATGACATAGGCTCCGAGGAGAAATTTTTTATCCACAGAATCGGTTATTTCATTTTCACTTGATTGACTGGACTTGGATTTGTTCTGATTGATAACATCCAGGATAATTGAATTTTCTGAGAGTGTATCGGTTGAACTCTGATAGTTGTCATCTATCAATGATTTAATTTTTACTTTATTATCTTTTTCTAATATAATTACAGAAGTACGATTCGAATTCAATTCTCTCGACATGATCTTTATGGATCTCAGGTAGAGCTCTTCATCATTTTTGGATTCATTTACTGCCAGACCCAATTCATACAAGCTACCCAACTCTCCAACTGTCTTCTCGAGATCCTTGTTGGATTTCTCCAAATCATCCAATAGTCTTGTTTTTTGAATAGCCAGAGCGGCTGCATCCGAAAAACTCAAAAAGAGGTCTATGTCAGTTTCATTGAAATTATTTCTATCGATGGTGTTGATAGCTTCGATAACTCCGATAACTTCTTCACCTACGATCAATGCCGCTGCCAGAATATTTCTAGTTATAAACCCTGTACTCTTATCTACAACCTTGTAAACCCTATCATCATTTTGAGCGTCATTGATAATCATCGGCTCTTTGGATACAGCTACAGTTCCGGCGATTCCCTTTCCCATCGGAACACGAATCTTAGAAATCTCCTCTTCTTTTTCCCCTGCGATTAGATGAAAATAAAGATCATTCTTCTCTCTATCTACCAGAAGAATCGAGCAGGACTCTGTTTTGAAGACTGTCTTCACCGATTCCATAACTTCAAGAAGGAGAGAGTTTAGGTGATTCGAAGAGTTGATGAGCCCGGATACCCGAATCACTTCTTTCAACAAATATTCCAGTCGGTTTTTTTTCTGATAGTTGTCTGTGGAATGGAGTAACAGAACTATAGATGTGGAGAATTTTAGAAAAATTTCCTCTTCACCGGAAACCGAACAGGATTCACGGAGAAGAAGAGATAGTGTATTAGAATAAACAATGAAAGTATCAAAATCCGAGGTGGAAAAGTTTTCAAAGTCCTGAATCCCCTCGAGAAGAAAAACCCCTAATTTTGTGAATTCTTCCCCCAGAAAGCAGGTGAGATAGGATTCGGTCGCCTCCATCCCTTTCCATGTTTCATTTTTTTTGATGAGGAGCTTCTCTTGATTTTCAAAACAAAACTCAGCCAGACTCTGACTGAATGCATTGCTCGTATCCGAGGTAAGAGGGATTAACTTACCGGTCTCATCCGGAAAGAATAGGTTTCCACGTTTTGCACCTATAGTTCGAACAGCCTCCCGGAGAATAAGGAGGAAAATGTCTTTGAGCCTTTCCCTATGCGGGATAATAGTTACATCACCTGTTGAATCGACTAGAGACTGTACATATTCGTTTGGCAAGGCAGTATCAGCTTTTAAAATTTAGATTCAGGGCTTCTTCCCGAAGCTTTTTGTTATGATTTTCCAATTCTTTTATCTTTTGCAATGCGTTCATCAATTCATCTCTGGATATACTGGCAACGATATCTGAAGCCTTAACTGTCTCCTGAGCATTTTTCAATTCAACTGATGAATAACTCATGATGGATTCATACATTTTAATAATTTCGTCGGCATTAGCTAACTCTTTCTCATTCAATTGAAGAACTTTCTCGTATCCCTTGATCAGTTTGTTCTGTAAATCCAATTGTTTTTTGAGACCCTCTATTGTATCACTCATAGAAAAATACCTTAATCCTGGAAAAACTTATTTGACGTCCCTTTCCCCTTGATAATTCTTGAGTTAAGGGGACGTAGCTCAGTTGGGAGAGCGTTTGAATGGCATTCAAGAGGTCGGGGGTTCGATCCCCCTCGTCTCCAAATCCCTACTTTTCCAAACAAACCCTAATCTCAAATAACTGGAAAATCCTAAAGAGTCAATGTTTTTTTTATGAGTTCAAATAAAATCCATTTTGAAAACACATTAACATTTGATAAATATGGAGACCAAACCTCACCTCAGGTTCTCCTCCTTGAAGATTTCTTTACTACTCAAAAAGGCTCACTCACAGAACTCGAGGTTGAGCTATCCAAGAAATATTCGGTGACTCATGTCAAGACTCTTAGATTCGATGGAGTCGAAAACCCTGATAAAAACTTTCTGGAAGAGACCTGGAATCAATTGGAAGAAATTGTCCTTCGGGCGGATGGAAAGGTAATCGTTATCGCTGAGGGAAGTAGCTCTACTCTGGCTCTTCACATTTGTCTTTCCCTCTTAGAAAAAATTCAAAGCCTTTATCTGGTAGCACCTCTTTTTTTGACCGAAACCGAGGACAATTTCTACTCACCTTTCTCTGCGTTTTGGAATTGGTGGATCAGTCAACCCGATTGGTTTTTAAGAATTCATCTTTTTCCTTTTATCCTGGATTTTTTTTATAGATATATAAAGTATCTGAAAGTACTCTGTATGCAGGAACAAAAAGTCGAGACACATTTCCTGGTTTCGGAAGACATTCCTTTTGAAAGTATCCTTGATTTCAGAAAAATCAAAAAAAAACCCGAGATTTTTCGATTGGACCGGATCTCTGAAGAGAAGATGTTATCACAAAAAAAGGTACAAAAACTTCTCCTTTGGTTGATCGAAAAAGACAGAGAAAAAATATTAGAACCATAATAAGAATTTAGGAGTGCGTATGGCAGTAAAAAAAGTGTTGAGACTCGGAAACCCTACACTTCGAAAAATTAGCCAGCCGGTTGACGAGTCAGAAATCACAACTAAGGATTTTAAAAAGCTCATTGGAGATCTCTTTGATACGATGAGATTCGAAAAAGGAGTTGGACTGGCTGCACCCCAGATCGGAGTCCTGAAACGTGTAGTTGTAGTCAGCAAAGAAGAAGAAAATGAAAGATATCCAGACACCCCCAAGATAATTGATCAGGTTCTCATCAATCCTGTAATCACTCCGCTTTCTCCACCCGATGGTGGCTTTTGGGAGGGATGTCTATCCGTTCCTGGGATGAGGGGGTTTGTAGAAAGACCTGCAAAGATAAAAATAGAATACTATGATGAAAAATGGAAATTTCACTCAAAAGTCATAGATGACTTCAACGCAGTTGTCTATCAACATGAATGCGATCACCTGGATGGTGTCTTGTATGTAGATAGGCTTAAAAGCTCTAAGTTGTTTGGATATACAGATGAAGTTGATACCAAAGGAAAAGAATTGGATTAAATTCTTTTCTTCATCAAATCGTCAATCTCACTATCATCGTCATTACCAAATTTTGTTTCAAACTGTTCATTGGTCATGATCTCAAAGAACATATCCAATTTCGCTAATTTGAAAACATTTAGAATCATGGGTTTCAAGCCTACCAAAATGAGGATGCCCTTTTTACTTTTGATAGCATTCAATGATTTAATAAGAGTTCCGATACCTGAGGAGTCGATATAATCGAGTTTGTTCATATCGATGGCTAGAGTAGAAGGATTGGCCTCCAGTTGCTTTTGGAAAAGAGTTTCGAACTCTTCGGTGTTTTCAATATCAAATTTCCCATATATTTCTATGATTTTGACTTTTCCGAGTGTGCGTAGCTTTAATTCCAAGGTGATCCTTCCTTATCTTATATTTTCAACTCCCGTCAATATAAGAATTGGATTGATTCTGTAAATCTCTTTATTTCATTAACATTTAAGTTTTTGTTCTGAATTATGAGACAGAATTCAGAACCTGACAATAATGTACCGGTTTTCAGAAATACTTGCGAATTTCTTCTAAAGGTAAGTAGCCTTTGTAGAACAGATTCTTCCGGGAAATTGCAAATTTTTTTGAAAATGCTACAAACGAAAAAATATTATGAATTCGATCGGAGAATTCTTTTTTTATAGTTTTCTAAATTTCCACCCTACAAATGGTTAGAACTATGATAGAGAAAATTGAACGGGCTATAGAAGAGATCAGATCAGGAAAGATGATCATACTTGTGGACTCAGAAGATAGAGAAAATGAGGGGGATCTGGTGATAGCTGCAGAATACGCAAGTCCGGAAAAGATCAACTTTATGGCTACTCACGGTAGGGGTCTGATTTGTATTCCAATGACTTCGGAACGTCTCAATCAATTGGGCCTGGCAAGGATGGTAGACAAAGGAGGAGATCATCACGGTACCGCCTTTACAGTCTCTGTGGATGCCAAACAGGGTGTTACAACCGGGATCTCTGCATTTGACCGTTCGAAAACTATCTCTGTCTTATTGAATGAATCCTCCACACCCGACGACCTGGTTCGTCCCGGACATCTTTTCCCTCTGGAAGCCAGAAAGGGAGGAGTTCTTCGTCGGGCAGGTCACACAGAAGCTTCTGTAGATCTATCAGTTTTGGCCGGATTGAAACCTGCTGCTGTGATCTGTGAAATCATGAATGACGATGGAACCATGGCCAGAATGAAGGACCTAGATGGATTTGCCAAGTCTCATAATTTGAATATTTATACAATTGCCGATTTGATAGCCTATCGAACCCAAAAAGATCGCCTGATAAAGTTTGAAGCAGAAGCAAGACTACCCACAGAGTATGGTGAGTTCAAAATTAGAGCCTACTCCACTCTGATCGACGACAAGATTCACATTGCTATGGTCAAAGGTGAGATTGATCCCGGGGAAGAAGTTCTTGTCAGAGTTCATTCAGAGTGCCTGACAGGGGATATTTTTATGAGCAATCGCTGTGATTGCGGACCCCAGTTGCACGCCGCTCTGGAGAAGATTGAAAAAGAAGGAAAGGGTGTTCTTCTCTATATGCGACAGGAAGGAAGGGGAATTGGTATCATCAATAAACTAAAAGCCTATAGCATCCAGGATACAGGTCTGGATACAGTTGAAGCCAATGAAAAACTGGGCTTCCCCCCTGATCTGAGAGATTATGGAATCGGTGCTCAAATCCTTCGGGATCTGGGAATTGATAGAATGAAGATCATGACAAATAACCCCAGAAAGATTGTAGGATTGGAGGGATATGGACTTCAGGTGACCAATAGGGTCCCACTCGAAATTCAGGCGGGTGAAGAAAACCAAAAATATCTTTTGACCAAGAAACAAAAACTGGGACATCTACTTCAGTCACTTTGAAAATTCAATAAGTTTCTAAGTCAAAAACTTCCATATAAATATTTTTTATTGCAATAAATCAATCTATGAAAAGAATCCTAACTTATCTCAAAATGAGAAAAGGCTGTGAAACTTTTCAATGGAAATATCCGACCCTAAAAATATCCAACAAATCATAGAAGCTGTCTTTCTTAAAACCAAAGTACAGCTAAAACAAAAAGATGGAAGTTCGATTCTGGTTTCATCAATCAGATATCAAAATGAAAAACTCTTTGTGAAACTTTCAGAACCAACAAAACCTGAAAAAGAAAGAGTTTTGATATCAAACCTAGGAAAAATATTTCTCCTCACAACCAATTTTGAATCTGTGGACAATTCGGGAATAGAGTGTCTCTCCCCTACCTTATTAAAAGTAATCAGTCTGGAAAATGAGACCGGAAAACAATTACTAAAACATAAGTTCAGTCTGAAGGACATTCATGTGTCCAATATAATCGGACAGAATGATGTAAAAAAGTTTTTGAATGATGATGAAATAAAAAAAATTATAAAATCAAATTCCTTTCGATTGGTTCATCTCTTTCATAAGTACAAGATATTTATTCATGAAAGACATGATGAACGCATGAGACTCATGCACCACTATGAACAACCCATCTTCCTCCCCAATTTTGAAGATCGAACTTCTGTGCCCGACGGATTTGTACCTCATTTTGGATTTGCAAGAGTCATTGACCTGGACTATCTTATAGCAGATGGAATTCTATCTGAAATTTGCATTCCTATCATCTATAGAAAGTATACCCTCATCGGATATGTTCAGGTTCAGCACCAATCAGTTTTGGACCTAAACTCTTTTAACCTGGTGAGTCTGGTCGCCTCATCCATTCGAAAAGAAATCTCTGACTATACGAATTTTGAAGAATCCAGAGAGATCTGTAATGTATCCCATTTCAATCAATCAGAAATCACATTTACTCATACAAACAATAAACATTTCACCAGGATATTTGCCACAGGTGAGATCTGTATTTTAGATTTAATTCTTCCAACAGGCAAACTCACCATTCGGATAAGAGTCAATAAGATAGAACCTTCGGACAAAGGTTTTTTGGTTCATTGCATATATTACAATTTATCTCTAAAGCAGTTGTCTATCATTGAAGAGAATCTCGAACATCTCGATTCCTGAACATTTTATTTTTTTTTACACAAAATCATCTTTTATTAACTCATCTTACGCAGTATTTTATTTTTCTAATTTTTTTTAGTTTAAAATCAAAATCATTTTTTGCTAATAAATCAGTAAAAATATGGGTTTGGGGAGGCTGAGTCCCCAAATTGCTGAAAGGCTCCCTTTCATTTTTCTCACCTTTCACACGAAGTGCGTAAGGTGAGTCAAAAAATTAAGTTCGATCTACATTTTTCGGTTTCTATTGACATACAGGCTTCAGGAAGTATTCTTGAATAGGAGAATCTTTCAGTCATTTTTAAAAATGTTTACTCATTTATAGAGAAATCAGCTATAAAGTGGCTACATACCCTAACAGGAAAAGTGTAATTATTAAGGAGCATTGGTACATGACCAGAAATGATATATTAGATTATTTAAATACAATTTTTCAATACAAGGATTTCACCGAGAAATACTCCGTTAATGGTTTGCAGATTGAGGGCAGGGATTCCATCAACAAAATTGCATTTTCTGTTGACACTAATCTTTTTACAATAGAAGAAGCTGTCCGACAGAAAGCGGATATGCTCATTTCTCACCATGGTCTTTTCTGGCCGAATCTTTCATCTATAACGGAAATAACCAAGAAACGTATCCAACTCTTGATGAATTCGGATATATCTCTGGTAGGCATGCATCTCCCCCTGGACAAACATCCTGAAATCGGAAATAATGTTAGCCTTATCAAACTATTGAATGGCAAACTGATTTCAGAATTCGGATCGGTATCCTATCTGGCAGAATGGGAAGAAGAAAAAGACTTAAAAGAAGTCTCCGATATCTTAGATACAAATCTAAACACAAACACTAAGTGTTTTGATTTTTCTAAAGGCAAAGCGAAAACCTTCGGAGTTTGCACGGGGAATGGTTCTTCTGAATTGTACTCATTATTCGGTAAACAATGTGATCTCTTTATAACCGGAGAACTAAGATATGAAACTATCGGTCTTTCCAGAGAGTATGGAATCAGTCTCATGGTAGCAGGGCATTATGCTACCGAGACTTTAGGTATCAAACAACTTCAAAATCGAATAAAAAATAATCTATCAGTAGAAACAATTTATATTGAAGATAGAATAGATTATTGAATCAGATTTTAGAAGAATCGCCTATCGGATTTTCTGATCTATCCATTCCGGCCAACCAGTCCAAAACGGGGGGCCAGGTTTCTTCGGGTGCATTGAGTCCGCAGACAATGTCCAGGTGCCCGTAGTGAGTTTTGTTTCCATAATCTTTCCCGTAGATAGCCATTCTGGTCGGACACTTCAATTGATCTCTGGTCCACTCGACTCCATCGACAGCACAGACCCAATCCCTATCTCCGGTGATCAAAAATGCAGGAGTTACTATTCTTCTATCATTTACATAATGATTGAATCCACCCGAGATTCGGGGCATGCCCTCAGCAGCAGAAATTGTTTTGATTTGATTCCATTCAAGTACAGCAATTTTTTGAACGATTTCGTTTATGATCACCCTCTTGATTTCCGGATCCAGATTGTCAGCATGCCAAATGAATCTCGTGAAATAGGTATCCATATCCACCAAAGGCAAAACAATTTTGTACCAGAGATCTACAGGATAGTACTGCATGGCACTCAGGTAATCCATATAGGTTCTGAAATGATTGATCGTGGAAAATGTATATGTTAAGGCTGATGCAAAGGCTGTGAGGCTCTGGAGATTGGAGGCTTTGTGACGGATCTGATAAAAGAAACCTAAGATCCCTCCGAGAGAATGACCTACCCAATGCAGTTTATCTACTTTAGAGTCTTCTAAAATATATTCAATAGTTGCAGGAAGATCACACAGAAGATAATCATCAATCGACCAGGAGTCCCCTCTTCCGGTATGGGGTCCATCACTGCCACTCCTCCCGCGTAAATCCAAACTATAGACTCTGTATCCCTCACGGACTAAGCGTTTTGCGAAATCGTATTTATCTACACCCGTATCCCAGATTTGATGATTTGAAGCGATTCCATGCAATAAAAAAACCGGATATTTCTTGGTTACATTTCCCGAATCATATTTATAAACAGAAATATTCCAATGGTCGGGAGTTCTGAGAATGATTTGCTGTTTCATGAGTGATCTCCATACATAGATTCAATTAAATTGTGATACCTTTCAAACACTACATTCCTCTTTATCTTCATCAATTTGGTCATTGTATCACCTACTTTCAATTTTTCGGGTAAAAATCTCAGTTCATTTATCCTTTCAAAACTTTTGAACCCGCTTTCAGAACTTATCAAATGATGTATCACGTTTGCGTAAAGATGTTTGATTTCTTTGTTTTGATTCAAATCTATCGAACGATCATATTCATCTACTTTGTATCCTGCATCCTCTAATTTTTCATAGTTAGGCCAGATAAGCACTCCGAGATGTTTTTTGTCCTGACCCACCACTATCGCCTGATCGATCAGCACATGCTGGGTGAGAATGGTTTCAATGGGTACCGGCTCAACGTTTTCACCACTCAATAATACGATTGTGTCCTTAGCTCTTCCCTTTATAGATAGGGCTCCGGCAACCGAAAGAACTCCGATGTCCCCGGTGTTCATCCAACCATCTTTCAAAACAGAATTTGTAGCCTCAGTGTTCTTAAAATAACCTTTCATAACTCCAGGACCCCGAACATGTATGACACCTAATTCACCCTGTTCGGCTACCGACCCATCCTCTTTTATGAGTTTTATTTCTGTTCCGGATGGTGTAAAACCAACAGTTCCTTCAATAATTTTGCCTTTTTTTCTAAGCGAGATTAGCGGAGAACATTCTGTCATTCCATATCCTTCATAGACAGGGATTCCAATTGCATTGAAGAATTCATCGATATGAAGGGGGAGCGCTCCTCCACCGGAGAGTGTACCACGGAGTTCTCCTCCTATCATCGCTCTAACCCTGCTCAAAAATATCGGGTCCATGTAGGCATCCGGTAATTTTAGGAGACCGGCTTCAGCAATAGCTCTGGCCTTGTCTATGAGCCGGGAAATATAGTTTTTTTCATGAGTTTCTGTGGTATTCCCAAAAATCACATTTTTTGCCCTGTGCCGATTTTGTTTGATTTTATAGGAAATAGTGAAAAGTTCCCTGTTCAGAGCTTCGGTTTTTTCGATTCTTTCATGAAGCTTGTGATACACCTGCTCCCAGAGCCTGGGAGCTGACGCCATTATAGTTGGTTTTACACGGATAAAATCTTCCATCAAATCTTTTATATTAGTGTAATAATAGCAGGCTCCGAAATGTATTACGGAATACAGCATAAATCTTTCAAAAATATGCCACACAGGTAGTATGGACAATACCCTGTCCGAATTCACAATTTCCAGAGAATCGGGGACCACCTGGAGCTGATAGACCATGTTGGAATGAGTCAGCATCACACCTTTCGGATTTCCTGTAGTTCCGGAGGTATAGATGATAGTAAATAGATCCTCTCCTGTAATACTTTTTTGAATAGTTTTTAATTCATGACGTCTATTCTTTAACTCATCCGTGCTTGAATAATAGGAATGAATGTAAGTGTAATTTTTCTCCTTCAAAAAAGATTCAGGAAAATTTGGATCCAATACTATGGTTGGAAGCGAAACAGAATCCAGGACTTTGATTATTTTCTTATAGAGTCTCTGATGCTCAATAAAAACCACCGACGCATCGCTATGCTGTAATATGAATCCCAGTTCTGCCTCAGTGGAATCAGAACCCCGTGGGACACACACTCCTCCGGCCATTTGAATCGCCATATCCGCTATAGACCATTCCAGACGATTGTCGGAGAACAAAGCTACCCTATCTCCTTTTTTGACCCCCAGATCAATGAGGTGAAGTGCAAGATTCTGTGCTTTTTCATAAATAGAGGCAAAAGATTCGGGACGAAAGAATTTAAATCGGTCTTTAGTATAAAAAGACTGATCGGGATGGGAGAGTGCATTCTCAAAAACATCCAAGAGTGTGTTGATTTTCAATTAAATACTCCGGGTTTGCGGGGGAAATCCCCGATGAATTTAGTCAAAATTATCTTTCTACATTTGAGTGTCAAATGCAACTGAATTGTAAAAATCTCCGGGAATTCTAATTTTTGAGTTCTTTCATGTTTTTAGAATTATTATTCTTAAAATCCCTGATCGATATTTTTTATTTTTTCTATCTTGATTGCTATGAAGTAAAGATTCTAATGGAATCACAATCCATTTCTCCTAAAACTAAAGTTTGAGATTTGGAATTTAGACTACAATTTGGATGTAATAAAAGACATGAAAACTTCCTTCAATTACTATGAAATCGTTCAGGAAGGCAATATCGCCACAGTTTATTTGAATCGACCGGACAAAAGAAACGCCATGAATTGGGATGCCTGGGATGAATTGCCCAAGGTGATTGAAGAAATAAATGGAGAAAATTCCATCCGTGCATTTGTGATAGCTGCTAGGGGAAAATCCTTCACAACCGGTCTGGATATTTTAGAGTTTTCTGAATTACTAAAATCCTATACAGACCCAAATCTTGCCGAAGAGAGGATGAAGTTTTACCGCGTTATTCAACATATGCAGAGTGGAATCAATGCAGTTTATAATTCAAACAAACCCTCAATAGCTGTAGTACAAAAACATTGCATAGGCGGAGGTCTTGATCTCATATCCGCTTGCGACATAAGATATTGTTCTGAAGATGCCATCTTCTCACTTAGAGAAGCTAAGGTAGCCATAGTTGCTGATATGGGAAGCATCAATCGACTTCCTGCAATCATCGGACAGGGAAATACCCGGGAGTTGGCCCTGACAGGAAAAGACATTGACTCCAAAGAGGCTTTCCGAATGGGTCTAGTGAATAAGGTATTTGCTGATCAGGAATCAGCTTATAATGAAGCTTTGAACACTGCGAGGGAAATCGCTGAGAATCCGGGGATTGTAGTACGTGGAGTCAAGGAAGTAATGCGTTATTCAGAAGGAAAACCTCTTGAAGCAGGATTGAATTATGTCTGCCTCTGGAATTCCAGCTTCCTCGCGTCTTCTGACTTTCACAAAGCTATGAATGGATTCAAGACTAAGACCAGGCCTAAATACAATGAGGAATGATTTTGAAATTTATCTCTCTCGTAAAATCGGCTATCCTATTAGAGAGATCAGGTAGCTTTACCCGGGCCTTCAATACGTACCAAACTGCACTTGAATTGGCCCGGAATCCGGTTGCAAAAATTAAAATTGAATCCAAGAAAGCAAGCTGCCTTGAACAGGTAGGAAACCATAAAGAATCTGAGGCTTTGATCAATAAATTGACCGGTGAATACAGCAATATTCCGGAGTCTTATTTATATTCATCAATTTATCATATCAAAAAAAACTCATTCAAAACCGGAAGAAAACTTTTGGAAGAAGGTCTGGATAAGTTCCCAAATTTTTTAGACTTCTACCTAACCCTAGCTTTTTTACTGAGAAAAATGGATAGAACCAATGAATCAATAGAAATACTGAAGAAGACTCTACATAGGGAAGACTTTCTTAAGTCAAGAAGTGGGTTTAAAAAATTTGATATTTGGAATGAACTGGGTGTTATGTACTACGATAGAGGGAATTACAATTCAGCTATTGCATGCTTCAGAAAAGCTCTCAGAGATTCCGAGAACTACATAACAGAATTTTCATTGGTAGCCAGAGCTTACCTCAAAATAGATGATCCGCAAAATGCTTTAAGTTTTATGGAAAAGCAAATGGAAATTTATAAGTCCGAAGACCCTGAGGATTTCATTCTAATGGCCCGAATCTATTGTAGACTGAGAGACCTTCAAAATGCTGGTTCCTGCCTCCTTCAGGCTTATGATTCTGAAGGGAAATTGATTCTGAAATCAGAAGATATGATAGACCTATCCGAACTCACAAAGTCCGGTTTTTTCACCGGACTCGAAAATATTGTAATACTTGAAGAGTGATTTTTTTTAGATTCTATTCTTTACTTCGGATAATTTGTAATTCAAATCAGGGTAGTCTTTTGTTTCTCCATCCAATCTAAACTCTATTGATTTGATTTCAGGAAAATTATCAAAAATTGTTTTTTCAATCGCCAGAAAAGTTGAGTGAAGAATTTCCATTCTTCTCTGGTGAACCAGGATTTTGTCTTCATCTTCTTTCTGTTGGATAGAAGAGAGTGACTCGGATTCTACTTCTTCTTTCAATTCATAGGTTCCTCTATCTACCCGAACTTTCAGAATAGATATCTCAGTCTGAATAGATGACTCCCGTAAATCCAAAATCAATCTTCCCGATTCATTGAACCAAATTGTAATTAAAGCAAAATGAAGATTGGGAAGTTTCTTAAGATTTACCTTCAAACCTTTTTTTGTAAAATTTTCTTCGATTTCATAAAATGGTGGGGCACTCACCTGGGTGATGAGAGTATGAAGATCTTTCCTGAATTCTCCCGTCAAAAGAACTTTACGATCAGAGGGATAGACGTTCATTCTTCCATCGGAAAGATATACTTTTGCAGGGACCCGTTTATCAGATAGAGGCAAATCCAATTCATAGAAAGAAAAAGGAACAAGGAGAGAGAAAGGATTTCGATTGGTCAATGCAAATCCCAAAAAGAATATTGCAGTCAGACAGGTCGTAAATACTTTCATAAAAAACTTTTTATCGATTTTCTCTGACTTAGCTTCCGAATACAATTTATTATATAGTACAGAAATCTTCTTATTCATAACTCTCATCTCCCTGGATATAACCTTTGATTCCTTCCATAATTGCTCTGGCAATTTTAATCTGCATATTTGGATCTGATATCAATCTCGCATCTTCCGGATTGGTCAAGAATCCTAACTCAACTAGAACTGATGGCATTAGGGTCTTTCTCAGCACACGAAATCTATGCCGTTTCACTCCCCTACTTATGATTCTGGCACTTATGGCTTCCGATAGACTCGAGTCTAGTTTATCCGCCAGAAGAATGCTCTTTCTTTGAACCACATCGATGACCATTTTCCCGTGAATTTTTTGAATTTCACTCGGTGCACGAAAATCAACCAACCTGGTTGAGATTATAGTTCGTTCCCTATGCTTCTCGATTTCCCTACTTTGATCCAGGTAAAAAATTTCATATCCTTTAGAACTGTAGTGTCTGGTTTGGTTGGAATTGCAGTGCAAACTAATAAAAATTGAATTATTAGACTTTTCAAATACAGCATTTGCGATCTCAGTCCTTCTGTCCAGACTCACAAACTCGTCTTTATTTCTGGTCATTACAATTTTTACTTTAGGATACTTTTTCCTGATGTACTTTGAAAGTGTCCTGGAAACTGCCAGATTGTATGACTTTTCATAATCACCATAGACGGAAGGAGTTCCCGAATCGCTTCCCCCGTGACCGGGATCAATGACAACAGTCTCCAATTGAATACTTTCGGGTTTGATCCGTATTTCCCCGTAAATATTCACCAGCACTCTTTCTTTTTCTATTGAGAACGAACTTTCATTCTCTACCAAATGGGATAAAATAGGACGGATCAATTCCACAGGGATATAAATTTTATTTTTTTTATATCTAAATGGAACTGATAGCCTATTCACCGTGTTCTTATAGTGGTAGTACGGAGAATCTATTTTGAAATTGATTTCATCTTCAGTGTTCCCCCGAATCGTACCGAAGAGTCCGGGTCCATCTAATCGAATTTTTAAATACTCATATTTTTTTTGGAGTTCCGAAAAATCTATGTACTTCCCACCGATTAAAAAGAACTGATCTTCAGCATAAGCTGACGAATAATGAAATAAAAATAGAATCAGAATCCGAATAAGGATTTTATTTTTGACCAAACTGATTTCTTTCCCTTATCATCTTTTTTAACATCATTGATATCAAATAGATTTCTCCTGGATTTGTCATACGGTTTCACAGAATCTTCTTCAGTAATGACTTCTTCTCTGGGTTTGAAATTTTCTTTCCTGACTTCTTTTTTTCTCGGCGGTCTTTCTCTTCCGGGCTTCTTGTTTTTATTTTCTGTAACAAGAACTGAATCTGCTTTTTCTATAAGACCCTTTGCCATATCCAGGGGGTGTTCTGGATTTTTGTCTCTTTCCGGTCGTGGTTTCTTTTTATGATTGGGTCTTGAGTTTGTGCGCTCACTGCTTTTTTCCCCATAAGTGCTTTTCTTCTCAGGAAATTTCTTTCTATCGTTCGGTCCTTTTTTCTTCTTATTGTTTTGAGGTCTGCCACTTTCAAAATTTTCTTTTTCACCATGAGGAATAAATTTTTCAAAATTTCCCTCGGGGAATTTTAAATACTTTTCGTCTACCTGTAAAACATCGAGCTTATTACCGATGTACTTTTCAATTTTATCCAATTCTACATAATCCCTTTCTGAGCAAAAACTCAGAGATTTTCCTTTTTTACCTGCTCTTGCAGTTCTTCCAATTCGATGAACGTAATTTTCAATATCGCCGGGAAGATCATAATTGTAAACAACCTTGATATTCTCCACATCGATCCCGCGCGAGGCGACATCGGTAGCAACCATGTACTGATATTTACCGAGCTTGAAATCTTTAAGAAGGCGAATTCGCTTTTTTTGATCCAACATTGATGAAATTCCCGTTATCGCAATTCCATATCTTCTCAAACTATTCACAATATCCGGAACCAAGACTTTTAGATTGGTAAAAATTATTCCCAAACCTTCTTCCTTATCATTCAAAATCAAATTAGTTAGATAAGGTAATTTTTCATCCCGACCGAGATGAATTACATTCTGTTCAATATTATCTGTTACGATTGAATCTCTTTCGATCTCCACCTCAACAGGATCATTCAGATAATCATTTGCAAGTCGTATCACATAGTAAGAAAGGGTTGCGGAGAAAAGCATTACCTGTTTTTCCTGAGGGCATTTTTTCATTACATATCGAATGTCCTTAATAAAGCCCATATCAAACATTCTATCGGCTTCATCCAAAATAAAGAATTTTATATTGGAAAGATCCAATTTACCTGATTTGATATGGTCGATCAATCTACCCGGAGTCGCTACGACTATATCCGATTTGTCTGAAAGCTCTTTCTCCTGTTCTTTGTACCCGGTGCCACCTATGATGGTAGCAACTTTCTTATCTGTAAATTTCAAAAGCCGCTTAGCTTCATCACAAATTTGCATAACAAGCTCCCGGGTAGGAGCCAGAATGAGTGCTACCGGTCCCTCCGGATTTTCAGTTAGCATCTTGTGTATGATGGGCACCAGAAATGAGATTGTTTTCCCGGTTCCTGTTTGTGCCAATCCTGTTACATCTTTCCCTTCGAGAGCATAAGGAATCGCCTTTTCCTGGATCGGTGTAAGTGTGGAGAAACCGATCTCCTCAAATGCTTTTTTTAAATCATCGTGTATTTCTAATTCGTTGAAATTCATATTATTTTTTTTGCAAGAATCTGCATGGTGTCCCCATAGCAACTCCATCTTGCCAATACCCTGTAAAAATATTTTGTTGGGAATCTTCCCCTCCACCCCCTATCCCGTTGGGGATGAAAAGACATCGGTTCCCGGAAACAGATTTGAAAGCCGAGCATTTCCAACACCGATTTCAATGAAGAAGGTGAGTAATCAACAAAATGATCACCCGGGTGGTTAGAAAACCAATCATCCGGATTGGTAAGGTAGCTCGGTCCGTAAAGTGAAGGTAGAGCTAAAAATAGATATCCATCTTTTTTGATCAAATCTCTAATTTTTGTCAGAACCAGTTCTTGATTCTGAAAATGCTCTATAACAAAAAATGCAGCCAATACATCAAAGGTTTCTTTGGGCTGATACTCCAGAAAGGATATTCCATCCACCGAATGTCCCAAATTTCTGGCATATTCAACTTCTTTCTGTGAAATTTCTATTCCCTTAACCTGAAAACCTAATTTGGCTGCTTCATCCAAAAAAAAACCCGCTGCACAGCCCACTTCCAACAAGCTTTTTTCCACGGGATTGAGAAAACTCATCAATATAGAAAGGCGCTTTTGAGCCAATTTACGTAAATTGGGTTCATCTTCGTAATAGGTTTTTTTGTATTGATTTTTAAATTCTTCGAGAAAATAATTTTCCGTGTATTCCCTCATCTTTGCCCTCTTGTAGAAATGGAGACCGGTCCTCGAACACAGGTCATACTCTTCGGGTAATCTTGGATGGGGTTGTTTATTGAATTCCAATTCTTTCTGCATAAATCCTAGTTGGTTAGATTTCTATAGAGTTCAATCGAAGAAACCTTAGTTCCGGAATATCTCGTTTCGATCTTGAAAGAATGGTCATTTTTTCTTTTCTCATTAAATCTTTGCTATCTACTCCACGTAAAGATGAGAACTATAATTCAGAAAGAATTTTTTATTGTAAGAACTATAATTTTTTAAATTTTGGTACTATGAATTTGGAAAGCCAGTTACTTAAGTTGGGTTTTGATCATCCTCCTGTTCCCAAATCACTAGCTTCTTACATTCCCTCCCGGGTTTCAGGGAATCTAGTCTTTACCTCCGGTCAATTGCCTATGAAATCCGGAGAATTAGTCACCAAGGGAAAATTTGGCTCGGATCTCATATTGGAACATGCAAAGCTTCCGGCAGAAATCGCCTGTATCAATGCTCTGGGAGCCATTCTCTTCAGTATCAACGACCTGAGTCGAATCACAAAGATCATTAGATTGGGAGTGTTTGTAGCCTCCACGCCTGACTTTTCGGATCATCATCTGGTTGCAAATTTTGTCAGTGAACTGCTTATTGAAATTTTTGGTCCTGAAATTGGCCCCCATTCCAGATTTGCGATAGGAGTTTCCTCCCTACCACTCAATGCACCTCTAGAATTGGAACTCACTGCAGAATTTCTATGATTCTTGAATCAGTCTTTTTTATTTTTTCACTTCCATTTTTGATCTTAAAGGAATGGATCCTCTTTCTCTTTCACATTTTAAAATCATCGATAACTGGATTTTGGAAATGGAGTTTTATAGAAAAATTACTTTTCCTCTCTACTTTTGCTCAGCTTTTTTTTGCACTCCGACCCTGGATCTATTATACGGTGAATTTTGTAGAGGTGGAAGAAGTCATATTTGTATCTTCCAAAATCAATCTCTATTTAGTAATCTCCTGCCTCATTACTTTTTTCCTAGGAAACTTCGGTCAATTTCAAATCCACAAAAAACTGTTTATTTCGTTTGAATTGATTCTTGCCATTGTTTACATCACTGCTCTTGTGTATCCAAATCCAATCCTGACGGACTTCAGGATAGCATCCGATTTCAATTACACCTTTGCGGTTTATGGATATGGGGGTTCAATATTTCTAGCTCTACTCACTTCAATTTTAGAAATTCGCAGAAAAGAACAATCTTTGGAAGTTCAAAATTTAGATGATTTGAATGTTTCTACCTCATACACCTTATCAGAACCTCCGGAAGGATAGGAAATCGCCACCCGAATACTGAATACCTTAATCGTGCCCCCTGTATTGGATCCCTTGGCTCCCCCTCTTTTCTTTCTCAATTCTTCAAATTTTCCGGTAGAGTCTTTGCCCAACATATCCTCAGGAGGAAGATCTTTGACTCCTTTGTCTTTCCCTTTCCCTTCAGCAAGCTCCAAAAGATCAATTTCTTTCTCTTTGATTTCCACTTCATATCGATAGCCAATGTACCCGGGAATTTCACCATTCGAACTGGTTGTTTCTAATTTGGGACTCGAATCAATTTGTGCCATTTTGATTTTTGCGAGAAAGACTGCATTGGTCAGACTGATCGCTTCTTTTTGAAGATAGACACCCTTTCCGATCAGCATATATGTCTGGGTCATGATGTAGGAAGCCACAGCCAGAGCCAGGACGACTTCAATGAGACTGATCCCTTTTCTAATTCCTATTCTTTTCGTCTTCAAAAACTGAATTCTTTTCATTGTTTTCTTCTACAGTTCGATGCACTTCCCCATCACGCACCAGAGTTCTCCCATTGTACCGGAAATTGATTACGGTTTTGACGATTTCATCTTCATTCCCGAAATGAATATTGTAATCTTCAGAAATTCCTGTATATGTGAATGGAATGTTCACTATTCCTGATTCCTGTTTGATCCCCCGTATGTCTTCAATGTCCATGATCCTGCTGAAGTTTGAAAGCTTAGCGGCTAGAATTTTCTTTTCCACCAGACCACTTTCTGTTCGAACCAAACGAAATGCAGTGTAGGTATTGTTTTCGAGATCCACCCGGAGCATGACTGCTGAATTGTGAATGATAGCATTTTTATAGCAGAATTGGAGAGCTTTTTGAAATTTTTCTGCCGCACCGGTTGCAGAAGGACGAATCATCCCTTTTAGTGTAGAGATGGCAAATCCCATCACTACACCTATGACTCCTACAACAACGATAATTTCAACAAGTGTTAACCCCCTTCGAGATTTCGATTTGTGAAAACTGAATCCTCGGAAAGGGGTCGAAATCATTTAATTTCTTTGAAAATCAGCAGGATACTCATCATCGGTCAGAATATCAAAATCTGCATTTTTCCCTTCTCCACCTTCTTTTTTATCTTTTCCGAGTGTGATGATTTGATAATCACCATTATTGTCGATTCGCAATTGATAGGGTGTATTCCAGGGATCTAAGATATCACTTTTATTCTTTACTATGGGACGATAATTGTCCGGAACTTCTCCGGTTGTAGGTTTTTCAACCAGGGCCATGAGTCCCTGCTCTTCGGAAGGGATTTTTCCATACCGATCTTCGTACATAGAAAGGTAAGTGGGGATCAAACTGGAATCCTTTTTGAGCTTAAGAACAGCGGTTTGATCTTTCAACTCTCCGGGTTTGATATTGAAAGCCACCAGAGCAATGATCGCTCCGAGAATCAGTACCACAACCGAGAGTTCTACCAGAGTCAAACCCCGTCGAAATCTAAGGAAGGATTTATTTTTTTTCATTTTTGCACCTCACAAATTTTGAATTTCTTGAGTTAATTTGTACATAGGAGTCATGATAGCCGCCATAATGGTAAATATCAATCCACCCATCACCACAATCATAATGGGTTCAAGACTCTGTGTCATTGACTTTATTGCATTATTTACTTCTGAATCATAAATATCTGCCAATTTATCCATCATCTTCGGGACTGTATCAGACAATTCACCGGCAGCTATCATCCCCAGGACCATAGGGGTGAGAATTTGAGACCCTGCAAATGCATCAGAGAACTTCCCACCTTCTTTGATCTTCATAACAGCTGATTTGATTTCAGATTCAAAAATAGAATTGCTAACTGCTATCCCCACAATTTCTAAGGATACTATGAGATTCACACGATTTCCCAGAAGCACCGAGAGATTTCTGGCAAAATTGCTCACCAATACTTTTCTGGTGAGACTCCCAAAAATAGGAATGCTCAGAACAAAGCTATCCCATTTGGGTCTACCTGACTTAGAGTTTTTAAATTTATAAATTCCAAAAATCACACCAAAAATAACGGCTAAAATCAATAAAGAATAGTGGGTGAGAACATACGAAAGTCCGATGACTACTCTCGTGATCAGGGGTAGTTCGGCATCAAATTGGGAGAACAATTCCTGAATCTGAGGAATCACTACAGTGAGTAAGAAGATAGCCACCGACATCGACAGAAGTCCCATGATGAAAGGATAGATCATGGCCACCTGAACCTTATTTTTCAATTCCAGAGAGGCCTCTTCCAAATCGGCTAACCTCATCAGAGTTTTTTCATACTCACCGGTTCTCTCTCCTACCGAAATCAAAGAGGGATACTGCCTGGGAAAAACGGTAGGATGTTTTTCCATAGCCTGTGATAGAGAGCTACCTTCTGTGATCGCCGTCTTCATCTCGATCGCTACTTTTTTGAAGTTTTGATTTTCGGTTTGATCTATGATATTGTTTATGGATCTATCCAGAGGTATGCCTGCTCCAATGAGAGTTCCCAGTTGTCTGACAAAAAGGGCTACTGTTTTTCTGGGGATTCGATAGAGAATTCTCGAAAGAGCGGGAAACATTTCTCTTTCTTTCTTCTCATGGTCTTCGACCATTGTTCGGACATAGAGTCCTTTGGCTTTGAGTTTATTTCTTGCAGCCAGTAGAGAGTTGGCATCAATGATTCCTTTCTCTTCTTTCCCTTTCTTATTGAAAGCTGTGTATTGGTACAGGGCCATAGTCTTCTCCTAACAAACTCTCAATACTTCATCAGCAGTAGTGAATCCCTCTATAACTTTCATTTTTCCATAACCTCTGAGTGGAACCATACCGGTTGCCAGGGCGACATCGTTGATTTTATTTGAGTCTGACCCTCTTAAGACTTGGGCTTTGACATCATTGTTCATTTCTAATAGCTCGTAAATTCCCATTCGTCCTTTGTACCCTGTTCCCATACATGCATTGCAACCTTCACCCTTCATTAGATGTCCATCTATGAGTTCGGAGCGAAGTATTCCGATCGATTCCAACTCTTTGTCATCGGGAACATAAGCTTTCTTACAACTCTTACAGATGACCCTGACCAGACGTTGAGCGAGAAACCCCAAAACTGTAGACGTTATTAAATAGGATTCGATTCCCATGTCAACCAATCTTGTGACGGCTGAAGAGGCATCATTCGTATGAAGTGTAGAAAACACAAGGTGACCGGTGAGAGAGGCCTGAATCGCAATCCGTGCAGTCTCCTCATCCCGAATCTCTCCCACCATCACTACATCCGGATCCTGTCGCAAGATCGCCCTGAGACCGATCGCAAAGGTCAGTCCGATTTTTTCCTGCATCTGCATCTGGCTAATTCCATCAAATTGATACTCTACCGGATCTTCACAGGTGATGATATTTCGTTCGGGGGTATTCAATTCGGAGAGAGCAGAGTAAAGGGTAGTGGACTTTCCGGAACCGGTGGGTCCCGTTACCAAAATAATTCCATGAGGTTGATAGATGAGTTTTTTGAATCTCTCAAGCATAATTCCACCTATCCCCATTGTAGTGAGTGAATACTTTTGATCTGTCTTATTCAAAAGTCGCATCACCACCCTCTCACCGTACTGACAGGGAATGGTCGAAACCCGAATGTCAATGTCCTTTCCGGCTAATTTTAATTTAATTCTTCCATCCTGAGGAAGTCGATTCTCAGCAATATTCAAATTGGACATGATTTTGATTCTGGAAATGATACCGGCCTGGTAGGATTTGGGAGGAGAAAGAACCTTGTGCAAAATTCCATCCACGCGATACCTAACGACTATAGATTTCTCAAAGGGTTCTATGTGAATGTCCGAAGCTCTTTCTGTGACTGCTTGAGAAAGGATTACATTCACCATCTTTATGATGGGCGCTTCATTGGAAAGATCCAGAGCATCATTCTCAAAACCTTCCGCGAGCTCTCCCAACTCCCCATCGACCATTTCGTCCATGAGCTCTTTTGTGTCGGCAGTGGTTCGGTCGAAGTGTCCGTGAATGATTCGATCTATTTCTGTTTCGGGGGAAATTACAAATTTTACAGTATAGTCTTTTAGAAATATTTTGATATCATCCATTGGATGAAGATCTGTTGGATCGGCAACAGCTACCAGAACTACAGAATCCTGATAATCAAATGGAACTATCTTACTTTTCTGAATGAGTTTGAGAGGAACATTGGCAAAGATCTCATCATGATTTTTAAACTCAATTCTTTCATAAAAATGCATGTGATGGAGCTTGGAAAGAGCCCTGAGGATATCGGCTTCGCCGGCAATGCCTTTTTTAAGAATGATCTGTCCGAGCGGAAGATGACTTTTCGACTGAGCTTTTAGGGACTCTGTCAGTTCTTTCTCGGTGATCACTCCATCTTCTATGAGGATTTCACCCAGTGTTTTTCTCATCGGAGTAATTTTTCTCTCTCCTCTTCAGTTCTTTCCTGATCCAACCGCTTTTCAGCTGTAATACGATCAGCCTTGATACGATTGTCAAGAATATGTGGAGTCAAAAATACCATTAGATTTGTTTTGACCAGCTGGGTAGTGGATCTTCTGAAGAAGGCACCCAGGAGTGGGATGTCTCCAAAGATTGGAATCTTTGTCACTTTTTTCTGTCTATCATTTGAAATCAAACCACCTATGACTATCGTTTGGGTATTGTCTACAGTGATGGTAGTCTTGATATCCCTCTTATTGAAGGTAGGGTTTGTGCCCTGAGTCGTGATCCCTGCAATGTTTTTCACTTCCTGATAGAGTTCGAGATTGATCCTATCGTTCTTATTGATGTGGGGGGTAAACTTTAGTTTGATACCAGTAGGTCGGTATTCGTAATTGTCCACCGTGACCGCATTGGCTCCCCCCAACCCCGCATTCCGGCTCTGGGTTCGAACGGGAACGTCCTGTCCTACATTGATTTCAGCTTCCTGATTGTCCATGGTGAGGATCTGTGGTGCGGAGAGTACATTGAAGTTTTCATTGGTTTGATTTGCATTCAGGACTCCAATGATCTGAGGACTACCCGCCCGTAGGAAACCGAGAGAAAATCCCGATAGGGTATTCACCTGAGAGGGTCTACCCTTACTATCGATAATCCCCCCCTGAATGGCAAGATTTGAATTGAACTGCGCATTGGCTTCGTTTCTCACCCTCCAATCAATCCCAAAATCATTCAGGTCATTTGAGGTTAGCTCCACAATCAAAACCTCGAGAAGAATTTGCTTTCTGGGTAGGTCGAGAATCTTAATGATTCGTTGAATTTCCTGCCATTCTTCTTTGGTTGCTGTAACAATCACCGAATTGGAGTCTTTGTGAGCTACAGCTTTGATCTTCTGTCCCCTTTGAGTTGTCGCCGGTTTGGAAGGATCGGGAACCGCAGATTCCACAATCGGAACATCCAGCTTCGTCAGAACCTGAGTCAGCTTCTCCGATTCATTGTGCTCCAGAGTGTAGATATGAATGTCGCCCGCATTGGATATCGTTCCCGGACCTTCTACTTTTTGGTCCAATTTATCTATCATTTTCAGGAGCTTATTGATGTCCCCGGTGGATCCGGAGATCACCAGGGTATTTGTATTTCTATATACAATAATATCTGTATCCTGTGAAGTGACCCTCTTTAAGAGAGGTTCCAGCTCAACAGCGTTTGCCTGATAGATGGGGACAATCTGAGTGATGGCCTTATTGGATTTTATTTCCTCTTCGGTAAGGGGTTCTCTTCCCATCTTTACTACAGTTGCTTTTGCGAGAGAATCTTTGAGTTTGACTACTTTGATCAATTCATTCTCTTCAATAAGTCCGAAGCCCTGAGCTTCCAGGACAGACTTCAGGAAAGAATACGAATCTTCCTCCAATACCTTTTTCTGTGAGATAATGGTGATCTTTCTACCTTTGATGGATTCATCTACAAGAATATTCTTCTTGATAATCGCACTCATTCCTTTCAGAAAATCCTTTAATTCTGTGTTTCTCCAATCAGCAGTGAAGTAGGCTTTTCCATCACGTCCCCTTCTGAGCTTACCGGCTTCTTTATTGTGCTTCTGATCCTCAGCTGAACTATCCTTCTCCTGAGAACTGAGAAAAATTGGATAGAGTAAGAATAGAATTAGTACAGTTAAGATTGAAAAGGCTTTTTTTGGGATTCGCATAAGTTCCTTCTGCAAAGATTAGTTTCCTATAGTGAAATCATATGTGGCACACTTTCCCCTACGGTCGAGATCCACAGTAACTTTGGAAGAATTTTTTACATTATTCCAAATTTCGATCATTTTTTCAGTATCATTCAATGGCATTCCATTTACCCTTTTGATAATGTCGCCATTTCGTGCTCCCAATTGATAAAAAATGTGAGTAGAGGGAACTTGAAACAGTTTGTATCCATCGATTTGACCCTCTACAAGGTTCGGTCCAAATCGGGCATCTTTGTAAATATCAGCAGGGTTTTTCAAAAGCCCCTGGAAACTAGTTCTGGAAATTTTTCTTTTGGTAACCGGACAATTTCCATCAAAAAAACTATCCTCCTGTTTTTCAGGCTCATTTTCCAAAATTCTTTTTTTCGCTTCGGCTAGTGTCTCTCCTACTTCGACTTTAATGTTCACACCATTTTTGTAGAGAACAACATAATGTTGAAGTATTTTTTTGATTCTGTATCCAGCTACCTTATCCCCAATTGCATATTCTTCGGCTTCGTCTTTGTCTTTTTCCTTAATTGTTGCACGGGCATATCTGGAAGCTCCGGAAATGATTCCTGTGATAAACAATTCTTCAGCACCGGGAACATCTTCAGTGAGCTCTATGGATTGATTGGGTCCACCAGCCTGGTTGCCACCCTGAAGCATTTCGGGAGTAAGGCTCGCTCCCCGAATCATATTTCCGGTGACGGTATCCTCATACACATTGACTGTCTTGGGGACTTTTTTGTTTTGATTTGGATTGTTGAGTTTGAGAGAGGAACCGGCAATTTCTTCATTGCCGGAAAACAGAAAAACTATTGTAGCACGGGCTACACTGGCTAGGGAATAGGATAATAAAATGACAATGGGAAAGAGAAGATAGAAACCATTTTTTTGAAGGCGAAGTAATATCCCATTCATTCAAATTCCTCAAAATATATTTCAGCTAAGTGAATGCTGAAATCGAGGAAATTAGGAACCGGAAATTCCGGACGATTTCGCTGTAACGATTTCAACTTTCTTTAGAGCTGATTCCGGATTAACAAATTTTCCTCTTCTCATAACTTCAAAATGCAGGTGAGCACCGGTCGCAGTTCCGGTTCTACCGACAGATCCAATAACAGTACCCATTTTTACTTGTTCACCAATTTCTACAGTTGTAGTAGAACAATGAGCATAGATCGTCTTGTATCCCTGCTTATGTCGAATGATTACAGTATTTCCGTATCCACCATTTCTGCCTTTGAACTCCACGATACCATCAGCAGAGGCTATAACGGGAGTCCCAACAGGAGCGGACAAGTCCAATCCGGAATGGAAGTTTTTTACATTGGGGTTGAATGGATCTTTTCTGTATCCGTATCTGGAAGTCACTCTACCTTTGAGCACAGGCATAGCAAATACTTTCATCTTGTATACTTTGCTGGAGCTGGCAATTTGAGGAGAAGAAGAACCACCGTTCAATCTCAATGTCTGACCGATTCGAATCACGTCAGACTTGAGGTTATTGAGACTTTTGATAGCTTTTACTGAAGTGTGGTGACGTTTTGCTATAGCACTCAGAGTGTCTTTGGCTCTAACCTTGTAGTGAGAACCACCGGAGCTCTTTCCCCTTTTGTTGATTACTGTAGTAGAAATCAATCGGGAAACCTTGATATGGGAGGGAAGCTTGTAGTTCGAGGAAACGCTTGAATATGTCCCTACCCTGTAAGAATCTTCAGCTTTGTCATCCGGTTGGAACAATTTTTTTAGTTCCGGATCGAGATCGGTGTCTGAGTCCGAATCGATGTAGTCTTTTAATTCATTTTCAAATGAGTCGAAAGGGTTAGCAAAAATTACAGAAGAAAAAAGTACAGTAAGTATAAAAAATATAAAAATCCACCAGTGCATTATCATTGTGTTAAGTATCGAATCCTTTTCTTTTATGTGTCAACTTGTTTTTCTATCGATTTCCCTTTATTTCTGACGGTAAATAATAGATGAGTTTTTGATCAATCAGTTCTTCCAGCATCTCATAAGAAAATTCATTTCTCCGAATATCCTCATTGATCAAGTACGCTACCATTTTTCCGATCGCTATTTCTCTATCGATTGTACTTGGATAACACTTTACCTTTAAAATCGTAGGGGTCGATTCTATCCAGATTTTAACAGACGTCCCTTTTTTTAAAGACTCTTTTGAATTTAGTACAATATTTTCTTTCAAATAATAAGTTTTGTCCTTGTAGTACTCATTCAGATGAGAAATATCCTGTTTTTTAATCAATCGTCTACTACAAAAACTCAAGAAAAAAAAACAAACAATCAGTGCCAATTTGCTTAAATACAAACAGTTTCCCCTAATTCATCCCGTGTGAGATAGATTTCATGTTTTTCTTTGACATCTACTCCCTCGGGAAGTTTTTTAGAAATCTCAATCTTTAGACGATTTGAAAACTCCGGGTTCACTTGATTCAATTGATTTAAAAACCTAGTTTGGATGTCTACTCTGAGATCCTTCAACTCATAAATAAGTGTGGAAAGTAAAAGTTCCCTTCCCTCCTCACCGATGACCGAGAGAAACTCAGCCGGTTGGGAAAATGGATCGTAGGGATACCCGGGTAAGTCGCTCCAATCTAAATCAGAAACTCCTTCCTGACCTGAGTATAAATTCTTCCTATTGAAATGCTCTCTATTGCCCATTTGCATCATCCCATCTCTATTGGTTTGAGATCCTACAAAACTTCGATTTACAGGAATCTCTTTGTAGTTGACTCCCAAACGATATCTGGAGGCGTCACTATACGCATAGACCCTGGAATGTAAGATTGGATCGGGAGTGAGGTACATACCCTTCAAAAGAGCAGCCGGTTGAAAGGCTGATTCTTCCACTTCTGAAAAATAATCTGTCACATTGCTATTCAATTCAATTTTTCCGATAGAAATAAGAGGATAATCCTTCTGACTAATAGTGAGTGTCACATCAAAAGGTGATACACTTAAAGAATTGAGATCTTTAAAAGGGATAGCCTGAATGGCTAGATCCCAGGCCGGATACTCCCCTGCTTTTATCGATTCAAACATATCGGTTTGATAAAAATCAGGATCTCTTCCCGCCAGGACTGCTCCACTCGCATCACTCAGATTCTTTACTCCCTGAAGTGATTTGACATGTAGTTTTACAATAAACTTACTACCTTCTTCATTGATCCAAAGAAAAGAATGGCAGGAATACGCATTCATAAATCGAAAGCTGTAGGGCAAGCCCCTTTCGGAATGACTCATGAGTACAGCATGAAGACTTTCCGGATAACGGGAGAAAAAATCCCACTTCTGGTTGGGATCAAAAAGGTTTGATGTAGGATTTCTTTTTTGGGAATGAATGAAGTCTACTATCAATTTGGGATCTTTTACAAAAAAAACGGGAAGGTTGTTCGCCGCCAAATCCCAATTCCCTGTCTCTGTATAAAATTTTATGGCCATTCCCCTCGGATCACGAATAGAATCCGGACTTCCTTTTTCTCCTCTATAGTTTGAGAATCGGACGAAGATGGGAACTTTTTTTAATTTATTGAATATCGGTGCAGAACAAAAATCCCGGCCTTTTCCATTAGAAATAAATTCTCCATAAGCACCCACTCCCTTAGCGTGAGTTACCCTTTCAGGAATCCTTTCCCGGTTCAAATCAGAAACCGAATTCAAAACATCACTTCGAATGACCAGCATTTCATCCATTCACATCACCTGCTTTTGTAGTACAAATTTACTCAAGGAAATCGTCCTTCCTTTCAGGAATCAATTCCTTCACTCATTTCCAAAATATACTCATCTAAATAGAAAATCGCTTCTTTTTTCCATTGAAATATTTTATTGATTTCTGAAAAATCACAAAGTTTTTTATCCTTCCATTTTTTTACAATTTCATAGGGAAATTCTCGATTTAATGGGACTTCAAAGGAAGACAAATCTATAGGAGAAAAAATTCTAAGCAAGCCCAGGATCAATTCATCCCTCCATCCATCCCGATCCACCTTCCCGATAGGAAATGAACCTTTTCCATAAGCCTGAAGATTTCTGGGATTTCCGTATCTTCCCGAAGGAAGGAAGCCATGAGCTCCGGGGCCAAGACCCATATAGTATTCCATCTTCCAATATTTTAAATTGTGATGAGACTCAAATCCCGGCTTAGAATAGTTGGATACCTCATACTGAAAGAATCCAAATTCATTCATGACTTCAGGAAGGATTCTCATGATTTCAGTTTGAATCTCCTCTTGGGGAGGTTTCTTTTCCTGAGTCCGAACAAGCCTGGAGTATTCTGTACCTTTTTCGAGAGTTAAGGAATACGCACTCAAGTGATGAATTCGGGTGGAGATTCCAAATTTCAAATCCATAAGAAAATCATCCACGGTTTGTCCCGGAATCCCATAGATCAGATCTATTCCCAATGAGGGGATAGGAGATTTTTCAAGAAGGTTTAAGACATTTTCATAAATCTCCTTTCGATAGAAACGACCGAGTTCGACGAGGTTTTTTTCCTGAAAGGATTGAACACCCAGGTTCAATCTCCCAAAACCCAGGTTCCAAAAAGTTTCCAGAAGATTTGGATGGATGTCTTCAGGATTGGCTTCAAATGAAAATTCAGCATTTTCTGAAAACCGGATATGTTTTCTCAGGGTGGATAAGAATTTTTCTAAATGAATGGGATTCATTTTCGAGGGAGTCCCTCCCCCTACAAAGAAGGAAGTGAATTCAAAGTCCCTGAGAATGGGGTCTCTTTCCAATCGAAAGAGAAACTCCTCTTCGTAATTCCGGAAAAGTTCCTCCTCCCCGGGTATGGACTTAGACCCCACTCCTATAGAATAGAAATCACAGTACTGACACTTTTGATAGCAATAAGGATAGTGTAAGTAAATTCCCGGTTGTTTTCCTGAGAACCTGACAGTAGAAATCAATTGCTCTTTTTCTTGGATGATTCCTTGAGAATTACAGTACAGGGTAAAATTGGGTCCCCGGGATCAGAATAAAAAACCCGATGAAAGATACCTATCAATGAAGAATAGGTTGGTGAAAATGATAGTATTACCTTAAGGTTTTTGTGCTCGGGAAATTGGATAAATGGTGAGCCGTAGTGAAAGAGAATGATTTCACTCTCAGGGAGTTCTGAAATGATTTTTTCAATCTCCTCAAGATCTTTTTTTTCCCTGGAATCAAATATGTACTTTCCTTCAATTTTTTTGGATACAATTTTCTTCAGTTCTTTTCGGGAAATGGTTTTCAATCCTGCAATCTTCGCTTCCCTCCTCAAAACCTTACTTTTAGCAAACATTTTGTATTCTGACATTTGTTTCTTGGAGAGCGGGGTAAAGTTGCCTTTGAGAGTTTTGATGGAATCGATGGAAATTCTACGATTGTATTCTTTTAGATTTTTCTCCTGAAAGGAGGCATACTTTGCTTTCGCTTGATTGCTTTTCTCTTCGAGATACTTTAGGATTTCCGGATCTTTGACTCTATGATGGCTATCCGGTTGGGAAAAGAGCCCGAACTCAATTTTCGCCGAAATTTGACGAACTAAAGCCTCATCAAGTAAGTTCTTCCCATCTTTCTCAAATTCTTTCTTGGAGATAGCTGAGAGCATCATTTTTTGATACTCTGTTGTGGTCTTCCCCCAACTGGTGAGCAAAATAACATCCGCACCCGCAATGATAGCTAAAGGTCCCCGTTTTAAATTTTTATAATTTTTTGAGATGGCATGCATTTCCATAGCATCAGTAAAGACAACACCATCAAACCCCAATTTTTCTCTAAGAATTCCTGTGAGGATTTTTCGGGATAGAGTAGCCGGAAGACCATCTTCGATATTTGGATACACAATGTGGGCACTCATAACAGCCCTGGCTCCATCAGCGATTGACTTTTGAAAGGGAACCAACTCAAAAGAAGAGATTTCTTCTATAGATTTATTGATAATGGGAAGACCTAAGTGACTGTCAATATTAGTGTCTCCATGACCGGGGAAATGCTTGATCACCGGCATTGCCCCTCCCTCCCTGGCTCCTCTCTCATAGGCGGTTCCCATTTTGGTCACCAATTCTCTATCCGAACCATAGGATCTGGTATTGATGACCGGATTGTCAGGATTGTTATTGATATCCAGATCGGGAGCAAAGACAACATTGATACCCAGACTATTCAATTGAAAAGACGTAATGAAACCGACGTCATGGGCATATTCTTCCTTTCCTGTCTGACCTATCGCCATAGCCCCGGGAAACCCCGTTACACCTTTTTTGACTCTGACGACCCGTCCTCCTTCCTGATCCACTGAAATGAAGAGAGGGGGAAGTTTGTATTTTTTCATTTCTGCCTGAAGATTGGATGTCAACCTCAGAATTTCAGTTTTGGAACCGAGGTTGTTGCCGAAGAGAATCACTCCTCCCGGACGTATCTTTTTGATTTCTTTGATCGCTGTTTTGTCCAATCCTTTTCCGGGGATTGCGATATGAATGATTTGACCCGCCTTTTCTTTATTGTCCATCTTACTGACAATTTCCCTGGCTTGAGATTGGATTTTTTCCTTAAGCTCCGGACTTAGATCCTGGGTTTTGAGTGTTTCCTGACAGGAAAAGATGACAAAGCTGGTGATAGCTAGGAAATTGAAGGAAATTTTTCGAAGAGATGAATTCATAAGAAGAGCTCGCCTGATGGTTAGATTAAAAGTGCATGAAAAAAAGGAAGGAGCCCGGAAGTCTATGATTCCCGGGCAAGAAATTGAATTGGAAAAGGTTTATAGTCCTTTGAGACCTGCACCTACTCTTCTATCAATCTCGAGGATATTTCTTCTAAGAAGTGTGTCCATTTTGAGTATAGTCACGAGAAGATTGTTTTCTAATAATTTTAGGGTTTTGAATCTAGCTTCCCCGTTGAAATCTTTGTATTCTGTTTTTTCTTCTCTATCTGTATATTTTACAGAAATTGTTGCAGATTCTACATCTGAAGGAGAGATTTGTAAGACTTTGTATTTGGTATAAATATTATTATAATAATTCTCATGATCGTAATAAAAATTTACACTTTTTACTTTTCCACCTTCAAAGATATACTCTATGTATTTGATCTGATTGAAAACCTGGTTCCCTTCTTTTTGGTCCCCACCAAAGTCATTCAAAAGGACGATTTTATCTTTTCCTTTTTGAATTTCTGCCAGCTTGGTTTGAATGGGTACTGCTGAAAGTTTTTCATACAATTTTTCAAATTCTGCTGTTCTATCAATGATCACTTTTTTAATAGTTTCCAGGGATTTTTTATTAGGAACTACAATCTGTCCCGGCTGATAATCCGTTCTAAAACCGTCATCTCCCGAAGTCTTGTCCTGAGCCCAAACAGTTGAACAGATTAGCAGTGTAATTGCTACGCTAAATACTCTAAACGACATAAGTTTCTCCCTCATTATGTTCTATATGGACGATTCTTTAAAAGACCGTTTGTTGAAAAGTAAAATCCAAAAAATCCTAATAAAAGATGAATCCCAAACACCCTCTGTCACAATAAGAGATTCTTCTTTTTTAGATCAATCTGGATAATCCACTTCAAAATCTAGAGTTTTCAACCCTAAATATGCTTTTAATCTATCCCTATCAGAGAAAATATCGGGAGATATCTTTTTTAACTCAATAGAAGGTACTTCTTTGCGGAAATTTCCCGGAGAATCCGGCAAACTATCCAGTCCCGGTTGGGTCGAACTTTCCAATACCTGAGTAAAACCAATGGAACCCTTTTCATCAGCAACAAAGATTCGAAACTGTCTACCCGGGATAGCATTGATGGAAAAATTCTTCCCGCTGCTCCATTTTGAAATAAATGAAGAGAAGCCAACTCCTAAAGCAAAGACCTGCAAATTGCTGAGAGAACCTTCATCAGCTTTTATTTCTCCTTTGAAAGCAGCCGTCTCCGATCTGGGCAATCCGAACCCCCACCATCCCTGAGACGTGAGTTTCATTTTCCGACTTCCCACCACTAGCTTTCCCGTACCTTCTGATTTAGGTTTGTGAACCTCATAAGATCCGAAATCGGTTTTTTTTACCCAGCTTCCCTCACCATTGATATGATAGATATGAAAGGAAGTCCCTGGATAAATATCAGGAAAGTCTGCGATCATTGGAAACTCACCGGACATTTTTAGCTTTTTGTTTCCCTGATAGACTTCAACCTTTAGCATTCCCCCCAATTCAAAATAGGACTGTTTCTTGTCCTCTCCTACAACGACCTGATTGATTCCCACAGTGATGTAATCAAAATCATCGATCACCTCATAGATATGAACCGTAGCAAACCCCTTTGCAGTTAAGAAATCGGAGTATTGGAAGGCATTGGGTGGGATGACAACCCTGGTTCCCCGATTTCCCACCAGGACATTTCTTTTAGATAAGTCAATTTTCTTCACTGTTTTTGGGGGAGGATGGAGTGAAAGAATCTTCCCTAATTTTTGACCATCCACTCTTTCTTTGGGGATTTCCATTTGCTTGGATACCCCTCGCTTTCCGGCATAATTAAAGATTCCAAATTCGGTAATTTTATTATTGTACTTACTTTGTGAGATGAGTAGTGTCGGAAAAAGCACAAGAAAGATTGTAAGGAAACAATGCATTGAAATTAAATCTTACTATTTTTCATGATAATCTTTTTCAATTTAATTGATTTTTCATTTGTCGGAAAAAGTTTATCTACCATTTTTAAATCTTCAAGTGAATCACTGTACTCTCCCTTCTTGTAGTAAAGAAGTGCTCTATAATAGTATAGATCATAGTATTCGGGATTGATTGCCAATCCACGATTGAAGTGAATCAGAGCAGAGTGATATTCTTCCCGAAAGTAGTGTGCAATCCCAATATAGAGTTCAGCATAAAAAAGGGAATCATTTTCCGCAACAACCGGATACAAAACATCCTTTGCTCTCTGGTATCTCTTCATCTTTACCAAAAAAACTCCA
Source organism: Leptospiraceae bacterium (assembly GCA_024233875.1). Lineage (GTDB taxonomy): Bacteria > Spirochaetota > Leptospiria > Leptospirales > Leptospiraceae > JACKPB01. The sequence goes on along the minus strand of JACKPB010000004.1, from coordinate 250,649 downwards.
TAATTGATCCGGATGATTGGATTGTTCGGTGATAGCTCCAATGCTTTTTTGTGGTTCGATTCTGATTTATCGATCTCGCCAAGCATTAGATGAGCCTGAGCCAGATTGGAGTATCCTGTAGCAAAATTGGGTTGTAGTTCCAAAGATTTTTGGAAAGCAGTCACTGCATCCGAGTAAATTCCAGAAGTAATATAAGAAATTCCGAGCTCATTGTAGCATTCATAGGATTTGAGGATGGGACAAATTTTGGTGTAGATCTTTATCGCTTCAGGATACTGCTCTGTGTCCAGGTAGAGTTTTGCAAGGAGTTGTTCGGCACCTATATCTCCTGAGGAACCGGCTGACTTCAATTTAGTGATTGCCTCATCCACTCTTCCGTTATCCCGCAAATCGGAAGCATCTTCTACAATATCCGCCAATAAAGGAAAAAGGACAAGTAGAAATAGATTTAGCCATCTTAGTGATCCCATAAGCTCCTCAATTTAATTAGATCATTTATTCCTATAGTATGAATATCGGAACTATGAAAATTTCTATTTTTTTTTGATTCGGGAAATTCTACTTGTAGAAGATCCGAATTTCCATTTACTAGCAGTTACGTAAATGGAAAAGATACCAGAAATCGATGAAATTGCCAATATATTTTGGGATAAAACTGAAAAATTAATTCTGGAAGACGGAGAGATCAACCCCTTGATTTTTGGGGTTCAAATGGAAGAGGATGAAGTCTCCGCCCCTATAGATTTATTTTCAGAACTGACGGAATACAATTGGTCTGACCCGGAAGATAGATACAATTTGTACTATCATGCGTTTCGTAAAAAAATTGAATGGGAACTCGATGGTCTAGTCTCTATCTTTGAGTCCTGGATCACTACCCTAGATGTCAATGGAATGCTGGAAAAAGGACTCAAACCTGATGAAATCAAATCCCAGGATGAGTTCTATCGTCTGAGTAAAGAATATCCCGACCTCTTTGATCGATCGGAATCTCTTTCCCTATACATAGAATGGAAGGGAAGCACCCGACTTCTCTGGGGCAGAATCTTTCGGGAGAACAATGATCCTGATGGGCGTGTAGTTCATATCAGTGAATACGTAGAGCACAATGATGATGCTCTGGATGGAATCATTCGGGATGCCAGAAAGCAGGCGATTCGAGAATCCTGAGCCCTATGGAATTCATTCAATCCCTTGAAGACAAACTTTTAGATTTTAAAAATTCAATCAACGAGATCCTGAATTTCATTAGGGACACGAAATCGAAATGGATCACTTTTTTGGATTTCTGGGAAAAATTCTTTGAAATCATACCCTGGGAGCTTCTCATCTTATTGCTCTTCTGCGGATTCCTATTGATTCTTCTCAACAGCATATCTCCGGGAACAGTAAAATGGAATCTATCTTTGGGTATTCTACTCTACTCAATCCTCTATCTCTATATTTCTCATTCAATCACGGGAGAGTACAGATTACTACGATTGCTTTATATTGACTCATTTTTGCTTGTACCTGCATACGGTTGGAGCACAACTCAGTTTCTCTACAAGAGACTACAGATTTACAAGCACTCGAAATTTGGATTGCCCGATCACAAAATAGAAGAACTCATTCAATCTATTCATATGAGGTACGGAAATCTCCTTTCTTCTAAAGAGAAGAGGAAATCTGACCCTCCTGGTTTTTTGCAATCCATCCGCGATTTAAAAAATGAATTAGAAATTCTGGAAACCGGTCTCCGGGATAAGCCTCATTCTGAATTAGAAACTTCCGATGATACTTCTAATTTCAAAAACTCATAAACCGAATCATTTCCCAAAAGTTTGATATGTCCGGTTTCTGAAAATGTATGGATGCTCACATTTGGATGAGGTTCATTCCCGTTAGAAAATGTCCCTCCGGCAGATTTCATTCCAACCAATCCATCCCCGAAATACTCAGCCAGAAGAGAGTTTTGATCTTCAATTAGGCTTCCTATGATTAGATAGTACTTCACTTTTTCGAGCGGTGGAACTGTTGTCTTTTTTACATTTAGAAATTTTTCAGAACCCTCTTCCTGCCAGTCCTCATCCACCATAAATCCCCATCTGAGATCCTTGATCCCACTACTTCTTTCATCAGCAATTCTTCCTACCAATCGGGTGGGATAATTGGGAATATTCTTGAGGAGAAAAGTAGTCAGATGTCCGAATTTTTCAAGGTACGATCCATCATTGGGAACTCCAATCAGAAAAATCTTACGGATCTTTTGAATCCAGGCATGTTGATTCAATCGTGCATAATGAGTGGAACTCTGAGTTACCAACCCGCCCATAGAATGAGCAAAAATATCTATAGAGTTAATTTTATTTGAATAGAGCAAATAAAATCGATTCAATAAATCTGTTAAGTTCTTACCATTTTCAGAGATATGCAATCCGGAATTGTATCTGATATAAAAAACAGATACTCCTAGTTCTTTGCTGAATCTTGAACCATAACCTTCAATAGAACTAGAGTATTTTTGAAAAAGGACTTCATCACTCATAAGTCCATGGATGAAGAGAAATACTTTCCCATTTGAAGACCTAAGTTCTTTTTCAAAGTAGGGATCCTCAATATCTATGTCTTCATCATTCCTTCGAAAACGCATTTCGATAGCTCCCTTATCGGAAACTTCTTTCAACTTGTCTCCCACCAGACCATTGACTACCGGTAAAAAATAATGCCTATTTTCTATACCTGTATGAAATAAAAACTGCAAGCCCTTCCCCCCGGAGATTGCAGTATCACGAAATACATTTACAACTTTTTTCCATATAGGTGTTGAGCTTTCCATCCTGACCTGTCCTAATTATTATTTTAAAATTTAAAGAAAAATTGGTTACTCTTCCCGGGAGTCATTTCTAAAAAAGGGAAAATTTCTATTCATATTGTTTTTTACTAAAAGGGTTTCAACCTTTTAAATATAGATTCCGGAATTAATTTGATTATAAACATGACTATCTTCCAATAATAAAGAATTGTGACTTCATTCTTTTTTTTCAAAATCGCATCCGTGATCTTTTCTGCGGCAACCTCGGGACGGGCTGTGAGTACAGGCATAAGATTGTGCCCTTCGGACATCCTTGTATATACCGGTCCGAGGAGAATTGTCGTAACTGAAATATTAAAAAAATGCAATCGGTTTCTAAGCCCCGAAAGATAGGTTGTCAATCCTGCTTTTGTGCTCCCATAAAGAAAATTCTTCTGTCTGCCCCTAATCCCCGCTACAGAGCTGATGACACCAATTGAACCGGATCTTCTGGATATAAATTTTTCTGAAAGAATATTTAATAAAGAAACCGCTCCGAGATAATTCACTGCTATTGTTTTGTAAGTTTCTTCAAAATTGGATAAGGCTAGTTCCTGATCTCCGTAATAGCCGAAACAACAGACCACAACATCCGGAAGATCGTCTAAATCAGATATAAACTTGGAATGAGTATCAAAATCCGATATATCAAAATAAATATCCTTAACTATCTTATTGTATTTTTCTGAAATCTTATCTTTCAAAACTTTTAATCTTGTGGTATCACGTCCGGTAATTGATAGATTGAATCCTCTTTTAGCAAAACAATCTACAATGTGCATTCCTATATCAGAGGTAGCCGCAATAATTAATACATTTTTCATTTCTACACCTATAGAATGACAGAGATTGGACAACTCATATCTAATCTAATTTTTTTATTATATTTTCATGAATAAAACGTTTCCAATACTCCAGACGTTCCGATAGTAGTTCTTCATCTATTGGTTTGCTTATATAATCATCAAATCCGGATTCTATATACTTTTCTCGATCTCCAAAAATTGCATGAGCTGTGAGTGCTATTATGATTGGTTGTTTGATATCTTTTAAAACCTTTCGAATATATTTAGTAGCCTCGACTCCATCGATCTGAGGCATTTGAATGTCCATAAAGATAATATCGTAGTGCAATTTTTGAAACAGGTCGATAGCTTCCAGTCCATCATTTGCAACAGAGGTTACCTCATACCCGGCCCTCTGAATCAACCTAACAGCAATTTTCTGATTTATATAGTTGTCCTCGACAAGCATTATATTCACTGATGTATTTTTATAAACCGGCATAGAATAATCGACATCCGATTTATCATCTGTAATTTGTGATACAGGGTAATCTTTAACAAGTGGAATCAAAAGAGAAAAAGTACTTCCTTTCCCCACCTCTGACTCTACTTCAATGGATGAATTCAATAAATTAGCAAATTTACTGGCAATTGTTAGACCCAGTCCCGCACCTCCATATTTCCTTGTAATCGAATTGTCTACCTGATTGAAAGGATCAAAAATTGTTTGTAATTGTTTGGGAGGTATACCGATTCCTGTATCTGTAATCTGAAATTTAATGATTGCATTACGCTCTGATTCCTCTATAAGAAGAACTTCGAACCTTATTTTTCCCGAAGGAGTGAATTTGATGGCGTTGGTCAGGACATTCATTAAGATTTGCATCAATCTTTTGTGATCGGAAATTACAAATTCAGGTAGTTTGGGATCAATGACTACTTCAGTACGCAAACCTTTCTCTTTCATCGGACTATTGATCAATTTGAGGACGTCTTCAAGAAGTAATTTCAACGAAAACTTTTTTTTGATCAATTCAATTTCTCCGGATTCAATTTTGGAGATATCCAAAACATCGCTGACTATCGTTAGTAAATTTTCAGAACAAATTGAAATCGTTTGTAAATATTCCCTCTGCTTCAAATCCAAAATTGTATCTTCCAATAGTTTTTTCATCCCGAGGATTCCATTCATAGGTGTCCTAATTTCATGACTCATATTCGTTAGAAAATTAGTTTTCACCCGATTGGTTTCTTCGGCTTTGTTCCTGGCTACTTCTAATTCTGAAATAAATTTAGCATTTCTGAGAGAAATAATGATCTGTGATGAAAGAATATTAATAATTTCTAACCTGGATGAATTAAATATTTCTGCCGATGATCTATTTTCTAAATAAATAATTCCGGAGAGTTTTCCGGCTATTATAATGGGATAGCAAATTAGAGACTTTACCTGATTGTCTTTTATGTATCTATCATTAATAAATGAACCTGAATAGAATGCATTTTCAAGTACAAGTAATTTTGTTGTTCTATATACATTATTTATTACAGAAACCGGATATTCAAATGTATTTTTCTCCAATATCACATTTGTTAAAAATATTTGATTCTCATAAAAACAATTCAGAATCAAATCAAATTTATTCTCTTCATCCTGCAAATCTGAGATTTTTAAGAATATACCTCTTTCAGCACCTGAATTTTCTATCAAAATTTGCATAATCTTTGGAATCAATTTCTCTGAATTGATTTCTTCCGAGATTGCCTGTGAAGCTTTGATTACAGTGAGAAGATCAATGTCCAATGGATAATTGATCGGAAATGGACTGTTTTCATTGAATTCATATTTAGAACTCTCAAAAAATACACAAAATTCCTGATTTAGTCGATTTGCTTTTTCTTTTGCACCCCATAATTTATATAATTCTATTGACTTTTTAATATATATTTGGCTAAAATCGAATTTTTTCTTTGAGTACATAAATCTACCGGCAAGCTCATTAGCCAAAGCTTCATGCTGAAGAAATTTATTTTTTGATGCACTTTCAATAGACAAATCATAGTATTCTAAAGCCTTCCAGATTTCATCATCTATACTATTGATCTCTGCTAAAACCAGATAGTATTTATGAATGTAGTTTTCATTGCATGCTTCTGATAATATTTCAAGTTTTTTAGAATTAGATAATAATTTTGGATAATAGGATTCTTTATATTTATTGTTATTGTTATTGTTTTTTATGTGTTTAGAAAAAATCAAAGACTGATTGAAAATATGCTCCGTAGCATATATGGTTCCATTTATATATGTTATGTAATCATCAACCTCTTCAGATTCTTCAATTGTAATTTCTTCTTCAGGTAAGCCTATATTGTACCTATAATATTCGAAAAGAACTTTATAAATAGCTAATGGATATTTACCTTTTGTTTCTTTAAAAGATTTTAAGAATAATTTTTCTTTTTGTAAAATATCCTGAATATTATCTTCCATATAAAGATATTTTGAAACAATTAATTCTACAACAAATATATTGTCCGATGCAATTATATGATTGAATTTAGTAAGGATCGGTTTGTGTTGAGTAAATTTCTTTAGAATTTCTTTTAATTTTTCACCTTTTAAAAAATCCAGTATGGCATTGTTTCCGAGACAGTATCCGCTGTGCTCGATTTCTCCGGATTCCATACCTGTGAGGAAACCTTCTTCATTATAGGCTTCTAACTCCCTGAGAGAATGAACAAAAGGTCCGGAATAATTTGCCAATGCATTGGCCGCTTTGGCAGATCCGGATAAATTGTGATATTTCTTTGAAATATTATAGGAGAGTAAAATGAATTCATATGCTAATCTAAATTCCCAAAATAATGAATTTAAAGTAATACCATACAATGCAAATCCATAGGAATCAGGTCTGATTCCTTTTTCCAGATATACATTTACGATTTTGGCGCTAATATAAGGAAAAAGCTTGGTTGCATATTGATAGGCTGTAGCAGTACTGTTACTCAACGTATTCACAAGCAAAATTTGATTGGGATCCGTCATCAAAGGAAGATTTATAAATTCAGATATATTTTTATTTTTAATTTTTGAATTTATACTATTTACTTCTTCTTTAAACAAAAGATCTAAATCATTGTTTTGAATATCTATATCATACACAAGTAAAAGCTCCTGAATTATACTGTATGATTTTTCGAACTTTCCCTGCATGGAAAATATTTTGATTAGTATTAATAATAGATTTCCCCTATCCAAATCATCTTTGCATTTAGGAATGCATTTTTTAACTAATTCTATCGATCTTTGATGGTTTCCGATTAGATACTCTACCTCTATGATTTCTTTATGTAAGTAATAAGTTAATGAGTAATGATCATCCCAAGCGGTTCTTGTCATCAATGACTTTGCGATAGTTAGGTATTCCAGAGCTGAGTTGTTTGCAGCTGTTTGTTTGGCTTTTTTAGCAGCTCTGAGATTCAGCCGGAAGAGAAGATATCTTTCTCTTTTATTGTGAATTGATCTATATCCTGAGTTCAGATACTCCACTATCTCAAATAATTTATCTTTTTTCTCACTTAAATTTTTATTATTATAGATTGACCTACCTATTTTCAATCTGATCTTCTCGATCTCCTTACCTGTAAGTAAGTCTAAAATTGCCTGGTATACTTTGTCGTGTTGAAATTCATAATGTAAATTCGTATTCTTATCTTCATTTAAGTTTTTATTAGGAATCTTTTTCTTATTAACAGGAAAGATCAATCCAACATTCACAGCAGGTTGTAAGTATTCATGAATTCTCTGAGCTTTAACTTTCATTAAATCAGCTAATAATTTTTCATTAAAATTATTACCGATACAGGCAGCATATTTCAAAACATCGGAAGTAGAATCGGGCAATCGATTCAATTTTTCTATCAAAAGATCTGCAACATTTTCTGAAATCTTAACATTAACCAGGATATCCTGATCAGTTTTCCATTCACTATTATTATGATCAAAATATAAGATATTCTTTCTATAGAGTTGTTTAATAATTTCAATAAAGTGAAATGGATTTCCGAGAGTTTTTTCTTTTACAAAACTCGCCAGAGAAGTGATATCTTCATTGGAACTATTAAAAGTTTCATTAAAGTATTTTTGTATGTCTTCAATTTTTAAATCCGATAAATCAATCCGATCATATTGACAATTTTCCTTTTCTAGTTGCCGCAAAAGTTTCATAAAAGGATGATTTTCATCTACCTCATTGTTCCGGTAAGAGAGGATAAGGTAAACCTGAGACTCATTGATATCCCTGATTAAATCAGACAAAAGCATTATTGAGGCGTTATCAGCCCATTGCATATCATCTACAAAGATTACAATAGGATAATTTATAGACAAAAATACTCTGATAAATCTTTGAAATACTATGATAAATCTATTTATATTTTCAATTCCATTTAACTCAACAACCTCGGGTTGCTTTCCTATTATAATTTCTAATTCTGGTATGACATTAGTTATAATTCGTCCGTTGTCTCCGACTTCTTTTAATATTTTATTTTTCCACTTCTCTATGTCTCCGGTAGACCCACCTAAAATCTGATGTATGACTTTTGAAAAAATTTGTAGTATAGCACTGAAAGGAAGATTTCTATTTAGTAAATCAAACTTTCCGGAAAAAAATACTGCATTTATTTCTGCTATAGAATTGTAGAAATAATTAATAAGTGATGTTTTACCAACTCCCGAAAATCCACCAACGATAGTTAGTTTTCCTCTCGAATTTTCTATAACATTTAGAAAATTTGACTTAAGAAGATTGATTTCATTTTCTCTTCCGAATAATTTATTGGGTAATTGTAAAATTACATTTTTATCCATTTTACCCGGTTCGAAGAAAAATTTATAGAGATCTGAATTCCCATTTTCAAGCACTCTGGTTTTACAAATATCTAAGTCATAAATCAAACCTGTAATACTCTGATATCTATTTAAAGGATTTTTAGAGATTAACTTCATTATAATAGAAGAGAGAACGGGTGGAATCGTTGATTTTTTAAATGGTTCGATAGGTTGCTGTGCAATATGAGCATGAATCATTTCCAATCTATCGTTAAAATAATATGGATGTTCACCCGAAAAAAATTCATACATACATATTCCGAGAGAATACATATCCGTTCGATGATCAATCCCCTGAGCAAGCCTGCCGGTTTGTTCAGGAGAGATATAAGGGATTCTTTTTTCATCTCCGGGAATCTCATAACTCATACAGACTTCCCTAAAGGGTCTAATGTATTCAAATGATATGAAAACTAATTGACCTGTTTTTATATTGATCAATATATTCATAGGATTTATATCATTATGAAAATATCCATTTTCATGAATGTGCCTGATTCCATTGGCTAATTGTAAAAATATTTTAATTTTATCTTTAAGTGTATATTCTTCGGTAAGAAGGTTTTGAAGTGGAATCCCTTCAATATCCTCGAACAATAAAAAATCTCTGTGATTGAACGTAATCAATCCATGGGGCATTGGTATATACGGACTGGAAATATTATTTAAAAAATTATGTTCGGATTGTAACTTTAGATTTCTTTCCGGAGAAGGTGAAGGGTTTGTGTAAGTTTGAATTAATATACGACTATTTTTTCGAATTGCTGTTGCTATTACTTTTGTCTCGTCCTGATAGAAGACATCAAGAATCCTAATCTCTTCGGGTAAATCTTTAAAAATATCCATTCTAGATCTGATCTTGATTTTTTTGAATATTTTATCAATTAAAATATGAATATTTCATTATATTATTTAAAGTTTTTTATCAATAAACTTATTAAAAAAAAATGTAAGATTTTTTTATATTCTTTAGTAAGTTTTTATAATTAGTTTCAAAAGTATATACTCATTCATAGAAGAATCCAGCTATGAATGAGTATACACTGTAATAGAAAAAGTACAATTATGTATGAGATTTGGTATATGAAAAGTATACTTTCTCAATTCAAAAGATTCAACCAACTCACCTTACGCACTCTGTGCCGGAGGTGAGTTGAAATTTAGGGAGCCAACCGGAGTGCTTGGGGAATAACACGTCTCCAAACCCTATTTTTATAGATTCATTAATATTTTCTAATGATTATAGTCATTTTCAAAAGTTTTTGCGCATTCACAGAAAAATTAGCTATAAAATGGCTACATACCTTACTAGGAAAAACGCAATTAATTATGAGAACTGGTAGATAAGTTACTGAATCATTTCATCTTTAAATATTAATTGTATAGGGTGAATCAATTAATATCTATATCCCGTTTGGGGCAATTGAGTCTAAATTAAATTTACAATGGTATCCCGAGTAAGTTCTACAGTTCAGAACACCATTTTTAAAAATTAAATATTGCCCCTTGATACCAGTTAGTTCATCTTCAATTGTATTCATTTTCAATGGATTGTAGGATATTTTCTTCTCTGCAGGTTTCAATATTGGATAATTGATTTTCAAAGGGCTTTCGTTTTTTAATTCTTTTATTTTAAAATCAAACTTTTCTAAATTTACCTTTTCAAAAATTTCTTTCTTAAATTTTTCAAGATCCAATTCTTCCGGCTGATTCCAAAGCATCTTCTGCCAGGAAGTTTTGTCTGCGATGAATTTAGCAAATTCTATTTCAATCTTACCCGAATTCAGTCTTGAATCCACTTCAAACAGAGCAAGTCCCTGAACTGCTCCCTGATCAACCCAACGTTTGGTTATCGGACCTTCTTTGGTGATCCCAACCTTAAGGCCGCTTGTGTTTGCCAGATAGACCTTATGTTTTTTAAAGCAATTTTGTTTGCCCCAATCGGGTTCACGGCAGGTCCCTGAATGAAAATGACAGAGCTCGGGTTTTACAATGCATATATCATTACTTGCTAGAGAAAGAAAGCATTTATAGCAGGAACCGCTATTGAAACTTTTTTTGGTTATCGCCCCACAATCCGTGCAACGAATTTCACCCGAGAACTCAATGCGAATTTTTTTGCCTAAAACTGAATTCAATTCAAACTTTTGTAATTCTCCCTCTACTCCATTTTTATTTGATTTCGAAGTATATGTAGCCAGGACAAATTGATATTGAACCGGATCAAGTCCCGAATGGGAAAGCATTCTTAGATAACCTTCTATCATTTACTTTTGCCCCCTCCTGCAAAATCGATACGACCAATATTTAAGACCTGATTCTTCTTTCCGAGAGTAACTCTGAACACTTCTGTAAGTGATTTTTCATCATTGCCCTCCCAATGAAAAAGAATCAGTTGATTCGAAAAAATGTAATGAGAAATAAAACGATCTTTTCTATAGAACAATCTCATCCTATGTTCTTCATCTTCACCACCGGAGATTTCAAAAAAATATGTTTGATCTTTCAATCTATATTGATCGATACTGATTTTTCCACCCGGAGTGGAACCCATTGAAATATCCTCACTTCTCTCCTCTCTCGAGAAATCATCAGAAAGGAAACTGCAGGGAAAATTCCCCGGTAGATCAGGAAATTCCGAACCACAATTTGTATAGTCTACAGTTAAACTTTTATAGAATGTACCGTTTTTTTTGAGCAAAGTATCCAATGACTCAAGTTTCAACAGTTTCAGAATGGAGGAAATTTCACTTACTTTTAGATTCCTGAAGGGAGTCTCCGGGGCCAAACTCCCCATCACATTGAAATAAATTAAGACTAGAACTAAAATCTTATAAATTGACATAGGATAAACTCACCTTTATTCCTGACATTAAATTTAATTTCATTGGTAAATATAATATTTTTTAATTCTTTTGTTTTCTGTGATTTCTTTGTTGGAAAATTCTTTATGAAAATTTTTATAATCTAAATCGGCTTCGATAGCCAATCGGAACCTATCACTACCCCACAAATTATCTACCATATACTTAGACCCCCATTTCACCCACTGAAAGTCCTTTTTGTAATTTCTTTTTAAATAAAGAATGATCTCATAGGAGAGTTGAATCGGATCATAATTAAATTCAACAAGATTCATTCGTAGACCCAAACAAATTTTACCTTCATACTTACTAAAAGCCGGCTTAAAATAAATTGGCTGAAAGTAGTACTTTCCTTTTCCTAAAGAATCCAAAAAATTTGACAGTTCTTCTCTATCTTTTAGCCAGGGTGCACCGAAATAAACAAAAGGAGCAGGAGTCCCCCTCCCCACCGAAACATTGATTCCCTCCAGCAGAACCAGAGAGAAATAGTTTCTTGCAGAATCCAGGTTGGGTAAATTTGGAGATGGGGTATTCCAGGGAATTCCTAAAGTCTCAAATTTCATTCCCCTCTTAAAATTTTCTACAGGAATGACATTTAGATTCACCTTATTTTTCAAATATTCTGAATTGTAAAGATTAGCCGACTCGCCCATAGTTAAACCCGTAAACAGGAGGGAAGGAAAGGCACCTGCAAAATTCTCAAAATCCTTTTCGAGAGAATCTCCCCGGGGACCTATTTCCATCGCAGGATTGATATGATCCAAAACTATCAATTCTACTTTCTTCCCGCTGATCCCGTCCATGATTCTTTTCAGAACAGTTAGATAAGTATAGCATCTCATTCCCATATCCTGAACATCAAATACGATAGCATCTACCTCATTGAGTATTTTCAATAGTTCTTTTTTCTTTAATTTGTATATGTGATAAATGGGCAAATTGAAAATCTTATCCACTGTAACCGGTTGATTGCTGAAGTCTTCTTCCAAACCCAAGAAGCCATGTTCCAAACCCAATAAACTTACTATCTTAACATGATTCTTATTGAATTCGTTTTGTATCCTTTTGGGATTCTGTCCTATTCCGGAAGGATTGGTCACCAACATTACTTTTTTCCCTTTAAGCCCGGGAAGAACTTCTTTATAAAATGCAACAGAAGATTGAATCAATTTAGAATTTCGGGGATGAATTCTTTCTAAGGTTTCAGATTCAATCCGGGATTTGCAGGAAACAAAAAATAGGATGATATAGAACAAAAATTGATAGGAACAGAAGATTTGATACATTAGTTATCCTTAAAATTGAAAATAAATAAATGGTGCTGTGTTGTCATTTGTTAGAAGGGAAATCAAAAGGACGGAGACGGTATAAAAACCGAATTCCAGAACCGGAGATACTTGAATGCTCTTATTCTTTTCAAAAATATAATATCCGGCGATATTTGAAACCATTACAGTAGCGATGACAGTTAACCCAATTTTTAGCATATAAGGTCTCAAACCTTTTTCACTATAGATTAGCATATTTTGAATTAATGTTAATGCTTTATCCATGTCCTGAGATCGAAAGAGTGTTCCTAAAAAAACAAACAAACCGAGAGTTAGAGTGACCTGAAGGAGATATTGAGGTAAGGATATATTTTTATTTCCATCTTTATTCCAACGATGATATGCACTCTCCGATGCCAAAACGATACCCTGAAGACCTCCCCAAATAACAAAATTCCAATTGGCTCCATGCCAGAGACCGGCAAGCAGCATAGTAAGAAATAAATTAAATTTATGTCGGAAATAGCTTACCCTACTTCCTCCCAACGCAAAGTAAAGATAGTCCCTAAGCCAGGTCGAGAGAGAAATATGCCACCGCCTCCAGAAGTCTGTAAAATTCCTACCTATCAGAGGTAGACGGAAATTTTCCGGTAACTCAAAACCGAGGATGAGTCCGGAGGCATATGCCATATCTGAATAGCCGCTGAAATCACAATAGATTTGGAGAATAAACAAAACAGCACCCAACCAGGAAGCACCGGTTCCATAATTGGATGGACTATCAAATATCAAATCTACAATAGGAGAGATATTATCTGAAATGATTACCTTTTTTACATAACCCAAGAAAAAATATCGTATAGCTTTGCGAAATGGAATTTCCGAAAAGTTTGTATCACGGTACAATTGTGGAAGGAAAGTCTTTGCTGTAACTATAGGACCTGCGACCAACTGTGGAAAAAAGGAAACAAAAAGTGCAAATTTTAAAAAGCTTTTTTCTACTGAAATTTCACGTCTATAGACATCTATTGTATAACTCATAGATTGAAATGTAAAAAAAGAAATCCCAACCGGAAGTATGATGTGCAATTCAGGTAATGGTTTCACATCCGACCAGAGGAGAAAAAGAGAATTCACATTATTTGTCAAAAAGTTGTAGTATTTAAAAAACCCGAGAATCACTCCCAGGTTCAAAATCAAACTGATCTGTAAGTATCTGAGACGGAATCTTTCATCCGTTTCGGAATCTATGGCCAGAGCTAAGAAGTAATCGATAACAGTTGAAATGAGAATCAGGGCTCCGAAACGATAGTCCCAACTCATATAAAAAAAATAACTGGCTACAAGTAGAATTCCATGTAGAAGTTCCCGATTTTTGGAAAAATTAGAAAATAGAAAAGGGTGGAGATACCATCTATAGAGGAAAACTCCACCCAGGAAGAGAAAGTATTCTAAACTATTGAAGAGCAAATAGAAATACCCGATCTAGTCTTTTTTCTTCCAGGTAATTCCACCTTCCAGTTGCCAGGGCTTATCCCTGTACTCTACAGATCGATAGTTCCCATCAAGAGTTTCATAGGTAAGATCCTTAATTGTGTCCCCATTGGCTTCTTTATGAAGACTCACACTGACCATAGCTTTAAAATCTTTCGGTAAATCCAAATGTTGATCTCCCAATCCAAGACGGGATAAGGTTCTTCCGCAATTCATTGTATTCAAGAAAAGGAAAAGACTCAAACAGCTCAAAAAACCCAGAAAAAAATCTTTAGATAATCTCATGACGACTCCACTTCCATCCTTTTTCAATAGAGAATCCTTCGGGGTCAATGAAATATTCTGATGATTTATAGTCATTTCCAGAAGGTTTGAGCATTCACAGAAGAATCAGCTATAAAATGGCTACAGACCTTAAGAAGAAATGCATAAGTATTGATGAAAACCGGTATTTAAGAATCGAACTCTTTAGTGCACCTCTAAAAACCCCTTACCGGGGCTTTTAGAGGTGGTAATTTGCTTGGGCCGCTTTTTTTAAGAAATCTTGAAAAACTTTTAAAAATATTGTATATTTCAAAAGCTACAAAAGGCTTAATAGACATTCCCTGTACCAGTTTCAAAAAAAATCAAATTTCTTAGAATTTATCGATTGTCTAGCCTCTTCCCCGGGATAATTTTGATTTCAAATTAGGCTTCTTCCTAATTAAAATAACCACAAAGGACGAAAGATGACTCAAAATAAATTCAGGAAATTCATAGTTTTACTGCTCCTCCTCTCATTTACTTCAATTACAAATTGCTTCGGAAAGTTTGCCATTGTGAGAAAGGTTTATGAATTCAATGATTCCCTAAAAGCCGGAGATGGATTCATAAATAAATTTGTAAAGACCTTAGTGATGTATGCTTTCTGGATCATTCCTGTTTGGGGGATCAGTTTTGCAGTAGATTTGATCATAGTCAACCTAATTGAATTCTGGACTGATAATAATATTATAGGATTGAACGAGTACAATGAAGAAGGGATCTATGTTAAGAATTTTGAAAATGGGAACGAATCCCTAACACTCACCTATTCTAATTTCGGAAGCAGAATGCAAATGGACATTCGTTCGGGCAATCAGGAAGATTCGCTCATTGTTCTCAGAAAAGAACCGGGTAAGATTTACAAAGAAGTCGACGGATCACTCCAGGAAATTCAAATGAGTTCAGTTTCCCTCGGAAACAAAACCATTTTAAAGATGTGGAGCGATGGAAAATTAAAATCATCCAGAATCATTGAAACTCAAAACCTCAGAGATTTGGAAAAATCATTTCTATAACTGATTCTTCCTTAGAAGATCGGGTGGAATTCCCCCGATCTTTCCTACCGGTCTGAAGTTTTCGCTTTCTAATCGAAGGAGAGATTCGCCTTTTTTTTGGGGTTCAGGGCTTTGTATTCAAGTAAAGAACCCAAATTCATCGATAATCAAAACAATGAGGAGCTTTATGAATAAATATATAATCCTTCTTTTACTCGGTTTCCTATCGGAGGTCTATGCTGTTCCGACCACGATCACATTACCGGAAAAGGAATATTACCAATATATACAATCCGTCCGAGCCAAAAAGTTTTCCGATAGGGAAATTGATAGGATTCACCTCTCTTTGGCAAATTTATTAGAAAAGATTTTCCAATTTAGAGAATCAGGAGTCGTTTCCAAAGCAGCCAGATACAATGGGCACATTCCGGAAGAAGAAAAAGTATATTTTTTCAAGGACAAGGAAGATAAAGAGTTTTATGCTCTTTTCATAGGACAGGGAATTACTATTGAAGACTACCCCACTTCCAGAATTTTTGACACTAGAATCTTTATCTATCCCTCTGAAGACAAAAAAACTCTACAAAAAGTAATCATTCAGTTCACACGCGTAAACACAGAAGGACCAATTTATGTAAAAGAGATGCGAAGAATCGTCAATGAGACTCCCGAATCTCCCGGTCCTCCTAAGCTGGAAGGTCAAAAAGTAGAAGGGGACATTCCTAAGTTTCAGGAAGAAATTACAACAGACCCGAATTTGGCCGCAAAAGAAAATGATAATTTAGTGATAGAATACTACAGCGAACACGATGGAAGTATTCCCTGGGTGGAAGAAAAAGCCACTACCGAAACTAAGGTCAGCATCACCTCCAAATTGCATGATGAAAAAGAACTCCTACCTTTTGATGTTCAAAAGAAGGTTTACATCACTTACAGAGATGTTTTGAGAGAATTGGATAGCAAGATTCGTAAACAGGTATCCCGATTGGAATTGGAGCAGAGAGCAACGATAAGAAAAATAGTAGATTTCAATTAATTCTAAAACAACGAGTAAAAACAAAAAAAGGTGCTTTTGAAAGGCACCTTTTTTTATGTCTTTTTCTTCCGCTCAAAATTATCTCAACATCTCACCTATAGTATTGTCCTGGATCAAATACTTCTTTTTCAAATGTCTAATCGCGTTGTTGACAAAAGTTGGAACGGGTACATCTGCTTCCAAAAGATCGATTTTCAACTGTGTTAGATCGTCAATTGTCGATAACGCAAGTTTCTTCTGGCTTTGGTACATCTCCTGATCATCCTCTCCATACATATCAAACCCTCCTATTCTTTAAAATTTATGGCTGCTTCCCTTCCTCTCTTTTCATCTACAAGAAAATTAGTGAAAAGGGAAAGGGCAAAGAAAACTGCTATGATTAAGAAAGAGCTTTTGAAGTCAAACAGGCTCTGTAGAATAGAGACGGCAAAAAGTCCAATTGCCGCTGCAATTTTCCCTGAAAGTCCCCAGAGACCAAAAAATTCTCCGGATTTTGACTCAGGTGAGAAAAGTCCTACGATTGCCCGGCTCGAACTTTGGGTCGCTCCGAGTCCCATTCCCGCAAAACTGGTGATTCCTACAAACATCCACTGAACGGATAGGCTCAAATTGAAAGCTGAGTTCAGGATCTCTGTCACTGAATCAACTTTAAAAATAAAGAGAACACAGAGAATCCAAACTACCAGAGTAATGTTGAAAGTTTTCAAAGCACCGATACGATCCTGAATGAATCCAAAGGCAAAAGCTCCGAATGCGGCTGTAAATTGAAGGACTACAAACATAACCACCCGATGGTGATCTTCTATTTTCACTTCCTGAGCTCCATAAATGAAAGCAAAGCTGATCACGATTCCCAAAGATGCCATAGAAAAGAATAGTGAGATGAGATAGACTCCCAGATCCCGAAACTGACCGATGTCCCGTAGAGTGGTCATCACTCTGGAAAATCCAATTTCAATATAGGAACGATTGTCGGGTTTGGTTTGTTCGGGTGTGTATTCTTTCAGGAAGAGAAAGGTAGGAATTCCGGTTAGAAGAAAAAAAGCAGCTGTGTAGGGTCCTACCCATCGGAGGTTTTCGAAATTTTCCACATTCACCTCGCCCAGAGTTCTAACCAAAGCTACACTGGCCAAACCCCCGAAATATCCTATAGCCCAGGCATATCCGGAAATTTTGCCCAAATCTTCTTTAGGACCCAGAAAAGGAAGAAAGCTGGATACAAAATTTTCTCCGGAAGCAAAGGCAAAATTGGATACTATGATTAACAAAAAGGGTATCCAGATCACTCCCGGTCCGGAAGCAAAATAGAGACTTGCAGTGGATAGGATGCAGAGAAAATAACTGAAAAATAAAAATTGCTTTTTTCGTGCGGAGAAATCTGTAATCGCACCAAAAATTGGGCCTGTGATCACTACGAGAATGTAAGAGATAGCTAATGCGATTGCCCAGAGGATGTTGCCCAATCTATGCGGATTCGCCGGATCATCACCTGCGGGAACTATGAGTCTACTAAAAATATCTCCGAAAACTACCGTGATGATGACTGTGGTATAGGATGAATTTGCAAAATCAAACATACACCATCCAAAAAGTTCTTTGAAGGAAACCCGTTTTCTATCTTCCATTTCCCATCCTAATCATTTGAGATTTCAACAATTTATTCCCCTTTGTTCTAATTGCAATCGGAAATAAAACCAATGACTTTAAAATCAACTTCCCTCCTCATCTTTCCTAGTAGAATTTCTCATTGTTTTTCAATGTCACTTGACAGATCTTTCCAAAAGTTTCGTCCTATCTAATATGGATGAGAAGGAACTCTCAGAAATTTACGCCCGGATGAGACCTAAAAACATTTGTATCTGTAGGGCTGTCAGTGAAAAAACTCTTGTTGACCTCATTCATTCCGGAGTACATGATTTAGAAGAACTCAGATTCCGTTCTGATGCCTCCATGAAATGTGGGTCCTGCTACCCTCAGGTGAGAACTATCTTCAATAGAGAGATGAAAATCATTCAAAGTGAATCCGACAAACAAAATTAACTCATTTCCGCCTGATTATGAACTTTCCATCAATATGGCAATGACTCTTGATGGGAAAGTGATGCGGCCCGATGGAAAATGGTACGGTCTCTCCTCACGAAAAGACAAAGTTCGAATGGATGAGTACCGAAGTTCTGCGGAGATTCTAATCGTAGGAAAAAATAGTATCATCAATGACGATCCGGTGACTCATTTGAGATATGTCAGTTCTCCGAATCCGAGAGTGGTCTTATTGGTTCGAAAAGGTTCGATTCCTCTGGATAGAAAGATTTTTAAGTTTTACGAAAAAAAACCCATTCTCTTCTGCACTCAGGAAAACTACGATATTATAAAAAGCACACATTCTGAAGTCTCCGAAATCATTCGTCTTTCGGACAGTCTTCCTGTAGAGGAAATCCTGGAGTCGATCTTCCGAATGGGCTACAGAAAGATTCTTCTGGAAGGTGGGCCCACCTTAAATCGAATCTTTTTAGAAAAGGATTGTGTTACCGACCTTTACCTCACTCTGGTACCCTTTTTGATTGGTAAAGAGGACTTATTGAGTATCTGTAGGGGTGAGAGTGCTCTCGATTCCTTTGATCAAAACAAATGGGATTTGACTTCAGTAGAAAAAGTAGAAAACGAAGTTTTCCTCAAATACAAGCGCTATCGGAGTTCAGGTAGACCGGCCCCGTAAGATTTCAGGAGATCTATGATCTCAGTGTGTTTGTTTTCCATAGCCATAGTTAAAGCATTTTGCTTATTTTTGTTTTGAAATTTAACGTTGGCATCATGCTTCAATAATAATTTCACTATCGGTGTGTATCCGTTGTAGGAAGCCATCATGAGAGCTGTCCACCAAAATTTATTTCGATAATTCACATTGGCGTCATTGTAAAGAAGTATTCTTACGATTTCTTCAAAGCCTTTGTCTGCGGCGATCATAAGTGGAGTTTCCCTGTCTGAATTTCTGGAGTTTACATTTGCATCATGATAGATCAATTTTCTAACTATATCCAGTCGTCCTTTGTCACAGGCAATCATAAGTGGAGTTTCCCGAAATCGATTCTTAACATTCACATTTCCATCCGATTGAATTAGCAAATGAATGATATCGATGTATCCATTTTCGGTAGCGATGAAGAGAGCGTTCTCACCATCCAAATTTCTCAAATTGACCTTTGCCTTATTTTGAATCAAAAACTTAACAATTTCTATGTATCCGCCTGCTGTTGCCAGCATTAAGGGAGTTTCGCCTTCCCGATTGGCCAAATCGATTCCTGCCTTTTTTTGGATAAAAAAACGAACCAGGTTTAAATTTCCATTATCTGAGGCTACCATGAGAGCTGTGTCCCCATAACTATTTCTTTTTTTTAAAAAGCTAGGGTTCTTCTGGAGAATGGATTTCACCATTTTTAGATTGCCATCTTTACATAAATTCAGAAAATCCTGAAAGTTTTTTGGGTCAGTTTTGGGTTTTTTGTATTTTTTTGACTTCTTTATTCTGAGAATATCCCGGTTTAAAAAAGTTTTTTTCCGATTGTTTTTCGAAACTACTGTGTATTTTCTATTCTTTTTCTCTATTTTTCCATAGACAACCCTCCCATCTTTCAGATGAATTTCTTCGGAATGTATAGGGGAAAGTAGAAAAAAAATGATTCCCAAAAAAGTCCAAAAATGTAAAAATTTCATTGAATTCAATTCAGCATTGAGGTTTCCCTACTTCTCCAACAATTTCCCAAAAACATGTTTCAAAGTTCGGATTCGGTTTTTGATACTAATGGTATCCACAGAACCGATAGATGTGGATAGAATGAGAATGAGACAATTCATGAAAAGAAAAATTTACATTTGAAACTTCTTAAATTCTTATCCAATCCCTTTTCCTTCCAATATGAATTTCTTTAGGTTCCCAAAATCCTTAAAAATAAAAAAAATTTAGTTCTTATGATTTTTTTCAAAAAAATAGATTGACTATTTCATGTTTTTTTTCCGTCATATTGGCATAGGAAATAACATTTCCTAAAAATGAAAAGATTTATAAATGAAAAGGAGTATCAGGCCATGTCTAGTTCAATTAAGGGCAAAGATCACATCAAAGCTCTCCTCAATATTTTCCTCATAGTAATGGTTAGTTTTTTCACTGCAGACTGTGGTGGGAAAAAGAAAAAAGCACTTTTAGTTCCCTGGATGACAGCCCTTATGGGTGGAGATGCAGCAACCTCTGCTTCCACAACAAGTACTGCCTCAGGAACTGCTAACGTAGATTCAAACGGTGTTCCCTTACCCCAAAGCTTAGGAGAATCCGTTCAGGAAGTTCCTACAGTCGGATCAGCAGTTGTCACCGGAACCATACGTGTCAGCGATTGCAAAAATGATTCAGGTGCAACAATCGAATGCTCTAATGACGCCGGATTGGACATCACTCAGGTTATCCTTCAATTAGTCGATTCCACAGGAACTGTTCTGGCTACTACCAATCCTGCAGCAGATGGTTCTTACTCCTTCAATCTGGACGAATTGAACAATGGCAATTATAGAGTCCTTGTCAATAGCGGGAATGGAGTCAATTCGGGATACACAGACTTCAACTACGTCAACGATCCTACCAATGATGTAGACAACATCACTGTAGGAGAACTGGACACAACCAGACTGTACCTCTCCAGCGGACCTGCTGAGATCGCAGGAAAAGTTACGACTCCCGGTTTTATTGATCAATCAGGGGGCGTTGTTGTCCCTTCAGGTGGACTGGCAAATGTTACAGTAACATTGAAAGATTCCTCAGGCAATACTATAGCCACAACCACTACGGATGCGGATGGGAACTACTCTTTCACCAAAGATTCTTCCGGAAATGATCTCAATTTGTCCAATGGAAACTATGTTGTCTCCGTAAACGGTGCCGGACAAAGTCAGGGAGGACAGGCCTTCACGGATATCGATCAGAATGTTCGGTTTGTATTTAGCGGAAATGACCCAACTCAAACCACAACTGTGAATGTAAATACGATTTCTAGCTCCTGGAATCCTGCAACTTCTGCTACAGCTACAATTAGCGATTGGACAATTAAAAATGTGGCAATAGCTGATGCGGATCTTTCCGGTTTCACCGTAACTCTCAAAAACGAAAACGGTGTTGTAGTCGCCACAACAACTACCGATGCATCCGGTAAGTTTTCCTTCTCAGAAAATCTGGGCTCGGGTGTTTACAGTATAGAGGTTAGTAAAGATGGATTCATTACTTCCAACTCTTCCTTTTCCTTTACTGCCAGCCCCACAGGCAATCCAACTGTTGTGAGCCAGGGTTCAAGCATCACTATGATACCCAGACCTTCCAATATCACAGGTTCAGTCTCAGGAGCCAACAATCAACCACCCAGAATTGCCGGTGCATCCATCAATTTCCGACCGGCCACCAATCAACCTCCTTCTTCTCTGGTTTACTTAACTCAGGCAAGCGATGAGAAGATTAGAAACTTAGCTACCCTGTGGGTGAGAGAGGCTTGTTTGAACCTTGGAACTACCTGTGTCAACGCATGTGGAGCGGGTGGATTTCAAGCAATCTGTGTGGCCCAAAATCAAGGTACAGGTCCATGGACATACAATACTTTAGCTAATAAAGTCTATGAAGTAAAAGAAGACAATGTAACTGTATTCTTCACAGCTGTAGCAGGAAAGTGGGAGTACACAATTTCAGCTCCGGGATACAAATCTACTACTCCTGCAGTGGTCACTCTGAACGGTCAGGATGTGAGCTTTCCTCCCTTCACACTCGAACAGAGCACACATAGGGGAAGGATAGAAGGTCAAACAGCAGTTCACGACACTCTTTCTAATGGAACTACCAAAAATGTCTACGGTGGAACCACCCCCGGTTATACAGCAAATGCAGGATTGCCCGGTTTGTTTGTAGTAATGTTGGGAAATACTGACAGCAACAACAATCCTGTTATCCACATCACCACAACCGGTGCCAATGGAGCGTATAAGTTCGATGGAAATTCAAAAGTCGTAAATCTTCCTTCCTCTTCTGTACTTTGCTCCAATTCTGCTTTAGTGAATTCAGTATTAGGAATCAATTCAACTCTTTCTGAATCAACTGTTCCGACCTGTTCCAGTGTAGCGGATTCTCTGAAAGTAGGTTTTGCTATCAGTCAGTATTCTAATGCACCCACTCTTGCTACGGCTTCCACTGTTAGCGGTACCAACGCTACAGATTCAGTCTTTTTTGATGGAACCAATTATCAATTCAAACAGGGTTCCTATGGAATCATTACTGTTGATCCGATCAAACATCTCAGTGCTTCTTCAACAACAGCTGAGCTCAATGAAACTACAGTGCCGGTTTCAGGAGGCCTCCTGAGTGTAACCAATAACATTCTCCACTTACCCAGAAAGAACATCTCAGGTACTATTTCTGATGCGATTTCAACAGGTGCTCTGAGCGGTGCTACCATCACTCTCGGCTTAGATACAAATCCGGATCCAAACATTGTAAGCTTCTCAGATTCAGTGTATAGAGACGATGATACTCTCCCGGTCAATGTACCCAGAATCAATCCGGCGAATGGTTCGAGAGCTGATATCCAGGTTCCATCTGTAACTACTGATGCGAATGGAAATTACTCAATCTCCAACGTAGACCCCGGTGAATATGTGCTAAAGATTGAAAAATCTGGATATGAGACAATTTACATTTCTGTAACGGTTCCCGCTACAGGTGGTTCAAGTGTTACCATAAACGGACAGACAGTAGAATCAGGATCCAGAGGGAATGTGTCCGGTCGGGTGTTGCTAGCCGGTGGTGCTCAGTTCACAGGTTCTTACAACCTCGAATTGATTCATCCTACAGCAGGCACAAGACCCACTGCTCCGATTCAACCTTCCAGCCTTACTTCTGGAACCACTAACTTTTCCAACGCTCCCAATTACAATATTTTTCAAGTGAATTCAGGTGTTTGGAAAATCAAGTTCACCGCAGCTGGTTATGTTGCAGTTGAAGGTTTGCTCACGGTTCAGAAAAATACTACTACAAACTTTGACATTGTGACCATGATCCCCGGCTCTCAAGCTCCGGCGTCAATTTCCGGTAAAGTGATCAATGCCTTCAACAACAGAAATATCACTTCCGGTCTCACGATCACTCTCAGACCCGGAATCAATTCAAAATCCGGACCTCTGGCTTTAGATGCAAACAATCAAACCATAGCACCTATTACCAGTGCAGCGGATGGTTCCTATGTAATTCCAAATGTCCCTGCAGGAAACTACACTGTAGAAGTTGCGGGAAATGGCTTTGCAACGACATACCAAACTGTAATATCAGCAGGAAACAATTCAGGGAACCAAAACATCTTCGTATCCCCTACATTGGCAGCTGACGAAGTAAGAATCGTTCTAGCCTGGGGTGAAAAACCTGCTGACTTAGATTCCCATTTAGAGTACGATTCGGTTACCAATCTCGATGAAGGAAAATACCCTCAGGTTGTTTGGAACAACAAGTCTAGACTGAATGGGAATTTAACTCTAGATGTTGATGATGTGGACGGCTACGGCCCTGAAACAACCACTCTCAAAGGGAGTGTTTGGAGTAAGCCTAGAAGAGGTTATAGTATCTACAACTATAGAAATGATGCACCTATGTCTGTATCCGCAGCGACCATTAAAGTTTTCAAATCTACTGGTTTGGTTAGAACTTATAATGCAGGTCAGGGTCAGGTCAACAGATGGTGGCAAATCTTCTGCTTGGATGAATACAAAAACTTGAAGGATGTTGGACAACCTGGATGTTCTGCATCTGATTTCTTCAATAAAAAAGATAACTAAGAATTTAGTTATAAGGATCTTAAAAACCCCGGTCAGTGATGGTCGGGGTTTTTTTATTTTCTGATGGTTTTGAATATTTTTCTTAACAATCTAAACTAGTTCAAAAAGATTGGAATATTACAATTATTGGACCGTGTATGAAATATCTAATTTTGATGCTGTTTTTTCCTCTGAGTTTTCTTTTTTCCCAGGCTCATAATTGGAACTCGCCTTCTGAAGTCGTAAAAAAGGTAAAGAAAAAGTATGCAGGGGTCCAAACCCTCTCAGCAAATTTTACAATCAACACAACCCAGAACAAAAAAAATGCAACTCTTACAGGAGCTTGCAAGTTCAAATCACCCGGAAAAATTAAATATGAATTCACATCCCCTGATGGAGATGCAATAGTAAGTGATGGGAAAACTCTCTGGATCTATATAAAAAAAATTGGAGCAGTCGGAAAGCAGGATCTCGAGATAGAAAAAGAAAACTCATCCGGGGATCCGATATTTGTTCCAAATTCAAATACAGGTTTGAATCGATTGTTTCGAAAATATCATTATAAATTCAATTCAATCAACCAACCTCAAAAATCCGACGATGGAAAGAAGTACTTTGTTCTGGCATTGGAACAAAGAGAAAAAATCGGTGGTTTTGAACACATGACCTTATATATAGATGCAGAAACCTATTTGATTCACAAAGCAGTTGGAAAGGATTCCAGAGGAAAAGAAACTACTCTGGAATACTCCAAAATTGTGTTGAATTCAGAAATGGAAGACGGAGAGTTCAATTACCACATTAGCGGAAACGCTAAAATAGTGAACAATCCATTGGTAAGTAATAATCAATAAACGGAGAATACTTCAGTGAGTACAAAAAGAGTCGGTCAAATCTTAAGGGAAACAAGAGAAGAGAGAAACCTTACAGTCAGAGATGTTTCCAAAGATACTAATATTGCAATGAAATTCATTCTGGCTTTGGAAAGTGAGGATTATAGTTTATTTCCGGCAGAGACATTCACGATAGGTTTTTTAAAAACATATTCAGATTATCTAAAATTAGATACTGCTCATATGTTGAATCTTTATAGAGGAGAACAATTGGAAGAATCCCAATTGCCTCTTGAAGAACTTACAAAACCTACAGTGAAGATGCTCGCAGTTGAACTGGAGAAAAATAGAGCCATCCTACCTATTTTGATTGTAGTTCTAGTCCTGGTCGGAATATTTTTCTTCTCGTATTTTTACGAAAACAACTCTTCTGAATCAGGATCATCCGGAAATTCAGGAAGTATTCTGGAAGATAAAAATAAACTGAGTTCCGAAATACCTACAGACATGACTTTCAGTCAGCAATCCCTTTCAGAAAGCACACCCATCCCCCTTACTCTAACCCCCGAACAGGGATTTACATTCAATGTGGGTTCCCAACAGTGTAAGATATTCATTAAGGGTGTAAAATTGAATCCGGATGGAAACAATACTGCAATTCTCGGACTCAATATCTACCCGGACAAGAACGTGTATACCTTCGATTCAAAGATTGGTGAAGATATAGTTCTGGATTCCTCTATTCCGGAATTGGAATCCCTACGCAGAGAAATCAAAATTCAAAACCAGGCGATCACTGAAAATTCAGCTAAGATTATGGTCTCACTGGGTGACGAAAAAGAATTCAATAATTCCAAACCCAGTGGAGATGTACCGATTCAGATCACCCTTTACTTCTTAAAGTCCAGCTATGCAGAATTCATTATTGATGGACAAACGGGTGAAAAAGGACTCATATCTGCAAATGAAACCAAACAATTGGAAGCAAAGGATAGATTGGAAATAAAAGTTGGTGATGGTGGCGTCGTAGAAATGATCCAAAACGGAAAAGATCGAGTAAAGATGGGACGTCCGGGAAAATTAACCAAGAAGATTTTCTATAAAGTTCCCAGCCCCTACGATAGCACACAGTTCATTATAAAAGAAACAGGAGAATGATTTGAAAACTACAGGGAATTCCTCCCGAAAAAGTTTTTATATCACTACTCTGGGTTGTCCGAAAAATACAGCCGACTCTCTTCATATGGAAGAGTCCCTTTTGAAAGAGGGACTCGTCCCTGCTAAATCGGCGGAGTCTTCGGATTTTCATTTAATCAATACCTGTTCCTTCATTCAATCTGCAAACGAAGAAACTATAGATACAGTCCTATCAGCTGCCAGGATAAAAAAGAGACGAAGGCAGAAACTCGTCGTGGTAGGTTGCTTTGCGGAGAGATATCCTAATGAAATCAAAACTGATATTCCCGAGGTAGATCTTGTTTTTGGTACGGGTCGATACAAGGAAGCAGGATCGATTCTCAGTCAAAATTTCTCGAAGGACTTTTTAAACTCTACAGCTACTTCAGAAATTGAAACTAGAGAACAAATCACAAGTAGAATAAAAAATGAGAACCTACCCTACTCTTATATTAAAATCTCAGATGGATGCAATCGGGGTTGTAATTTCTGTATCATTCCCAACCTAAGAGGTAAATTTAGGGATCGACCTGAGGAGGAAATTCTCTCAGATATAGATCTGGCTCTTAACTCCGGCAAGAAGGAGATATGCCTTGTATCACAGGATACAAATTTCTACGGTAAGGACATCGATTCTCTTAAAAATTTGATTCGAAAGATTTCTGAGTTCAATGGATTGGAAATTCTTAGATTGCTCTATCTATATCCTGACAAAAAAACTCATCAACTTCTGGATCTTTTTTCTGAAGTTCCCAACTTAGCACCCTATTTTGAATCCCCCATTCAGCATGTATCACAAAAAGTTTTAAAATCGATGAACCGATCCGGTTCACTCGAATTCTATGAGGATTTATTCTCTAAAGCCAGGAACTTAAAAAAAGATTTAGAAATTCGTACTTCAATAATCCTGGGTTATCCCGGAGAAACAGAAGAAGACGTCAATCAGGTTGAGACCTTTATTAGAAAAGTCAGACCGGAAAAACTAGCACTCTTTAGCTTTTCACCTCAGGAAGGCACCGAAGCATTCAACAGAGAAGATGACGTAGAAGAATCAGAGAAAGCCCGTAGGATCAATCATATCAGAAACATTCATCTAGAAATTCTAAAAGAAACTCATCTGAATAGAATTGGAAAGTCCTTCCCGGCGATTGTTGACAAAGTAACTAAAACTGAAACCATAGTTCGAAGATTTCAGGATGCTCCTGAAATAGATGAGGTAGTCTTCACGAATACCCCAAATCTAAAAGTTGGAATGATTGGTAATGTTAAAATTGAATCATTCGCAGAATATGATATGGAAGGTAGTTTTCTTATTAGCGAAAACTGATTGAAAATGAAGCCTGATCCCAACAGTGAAAAATCCAATTTTAATGTGCCCAACGTTCTGACGGTTTTCAGGATTCTGCTTGTTCCTTTTTTTATATACTTTTTGTTTAGGGAGGAAATTTTCTACAACATCATTGCCTTCATTATATTTTGTCTGGCATCATTGACAGATTTAATAGATGGATATCTTGCCAGAAAATGGAATCAAACCACAGAATTCGGAAAATTTTTGGATCCGCTGGCTGATAAGGTTCTTGTGATCGGAGCATTTGCAACTCTCTTGGTTTTGAATGAACAGGTAGAAACCTGGATGATTTTCCTGATTATTTTAAGAGATATGTTGATAACATCGCTCAGATACATAGGTATTCTGCAGGGGAAAATTGTTCAAACTACTCAAATGGCAAAATTGAAAACTTTCTTTCAAATGGGAGCCATTGTGATTATCCTTATGCTCTTGATGATCATTTCTTCCGGCCAAAAAAACAAAATCAACCAGATATACAGCGCGGGTAGGGACAACGGCAAAATTGGTTTGGAGATAGCGGGGGAAAACTATCACCTTTTTATTTCAAACTTTCGTGACACAGCTCCCTTACTTGACCATGTATCACAGATTGCCGCATTCTTACCCTACTACATAATGTTGATCACTACAATCATTACAGTCCTGTCCGGACTCAGATATTTGGTTTCAAATCGGGAATTATTAAATTTAAATAATATTTGGACTGCTTACAGAGAAAAAAATGAATAATAAACTTACACTAAATAAACTGATTGAAAAGCAAGATCTCAACATGGATGAGTCTTATGATTTTCTAATGGAAGTCATGCGCGGAAATATTTCCGAAATTCAATTGTCCTCATTTTTAACTGCACTTCGAATGAAATCAGAAACTTATGAAGAGATTACCGGATTTGTAAAAGCAGTTAGGGAAAATGCTAAGAAAGTAAATATCAATATTTCCTATGATTTTTTAGATACCTGCGGAACGGGAGGGGATGGGAAAAACTCAATCAATATTTCTACGCTTTCAGGTTTGACTCTGGCTTCAATGGGAGTTAAGGTTGTCAAACACGGAAATCGTTCTGTATCTTCAGTATGCGGATCGAGTGACTTATTGGAAGCTCTCGGCTATCCATTTGCAGAACCAACAGAAGAATCAATTCAAAGTTTTTTACAGAAAGGTTTCACTTTTCTCTTTGCTCCTTCCTGGCATCCGGCAATGAAACATGCTGTCAATGTAAGAAAAGAATTGGGCTTCAGGACTGTATTCAATTTGATAGGACCCCTGAGCAATCCACTCTCTCCGACCCATCAAATCATCGGAGTCTTTTCTAGAGATCTAATCCCGATATTTATCAATGTTTTGAAGGAACTTCAGCTCAAAAAAGCAATTGTCTGTCATTCCATGGATGGATTTGATGAGTTTTCTATTCAGGTAGATACCGAGTATTCTTATTTGGCTTTCGGGGAGATTCATAGAAAAACCTTCTCACCGTCCGGTTTGAATATAAAGGACTTTCATAAGAATGAGATTTTCGCAAGTTCCAAAGAAGAATCTATTCATTTGTCCAAAAGAATTATTAATGGTGAAATCATCACGGGAACCCATCAGGTAGCATTGAATTCAGGTGTGGGATTGTTTTTGATGGATAGAGTGAATACTATTGAGGAAGGTTACCATCAGGCTCTAGAACATATAAGTAGTCGATCTATCCAAAAATTCCTTGAGAAGAATGGGGAAATCTAAAAATTTGCCGATTTAATGATTGTAAAAAAGGTTACCGATTAAAAAAATACACGTATGATACTCTTAGATCAAATTCTACCAATCATAATTTTAGCTCAGGAACAACAGGGGGAGCCGAATAGCATTCTCTCTACTCTAATTCTTATCCCAATCATGGGACTTTTTTTGTATTTTATGGTCATCCGACCTCAAAATAAGGAAGAGGAGAATCGAAAAAAAATGATTAGCGAATTGAACAAAGGCGACACTGTAGTCACTTCTTCAGGAATCTATGGAAAGATTGTAGAGTTTCGGGACAATGATGATTCAATTGTACTCAATATCGCTAAAGACACAAATGTAACTTTCACTACCAGCTCGATTCTAAAAAAGAAGTAAATTCTATGAAAATTATTGTTTTTTTTCTCTTTCTCAGTTTCACCGTGAATGTTTTTTCAGAAGGTCGATCTAACCGAAAGAGAAAAAATTCCAAAAAGTCGACAGGAAGCAGTCGAGTAGAGAAAAATACTCCTTCTTCCCGCTTTTCCAAAGATTTGAATAAATTTTCTACAAAGTATTGGTTGGAAGAAAGTTCAATCTATAGTTCAGATTCTCTCTCTTATCTATCCAATTTACCCAATGAAGAAGTAACTGAGAAAGATCCCAAAAAAGAAACCAAAGAAGAAAAATCTGAGGGTGCTACCGATACAGGCTCAAAACCCAATCCGGTACTGAACTTTTTGGATGAAAACAAAAAAATCATGCTGATCATAGGCTTGATTATAGTATTTGCGATCTATCGAATCCGAAATGGCAATTCTTCTACCTCAACTCATTCTGGAAGAATTTTCAGCAAATTTAAAGATAAATGAATTAATATTTTTATTTAGGAGTAAAAATTGAAAACATCCGGTTGGATTTCCTTACCAATTCTACTTATTATTTGTGCCGGGATCATTCTTTTCCCGAATTTTTCAGAGAGGGAATTGCACCTTGTTGTAAATCCTAACATTGAAAAACTTGAAAAAGTAGACCAGGATAAGCTATTACAAAACTTTCGTGAAAGATGGGAAAAAGAATACAATGTTTCTAAAGATTTTTCTATAAACCCCGATCCTTCCCTTGGAATTCCTTCCGATAGATTGTTTGTTGTCAAAGGGCATTACATCACTTCGGCACAGATCAATCAAATCTCCCAGGAAAATATTCAGTTGTTTCTAGAATCAAAAAACAAACTGGTTCCAACATACGTAGAGAATTTGGTACGGGATGGAAAGTCAATGGCTATCAAACTCGGACTGGATCTTCAGGGTGGAATGAGGGTCGTGCTAAAAGGTGATTTTGAAAATTATTCGGTAAAACTGAGAGAACTCTATGCAAAAGAAATTGCTCAATTAGAAACCACCATTCAATCCACATCCACAAGTGAATCAGAAAAACAAAAAGCCAGAAATCGATTAGAAGACATCAACAATAGTTTTGAATTGAATGAAAACAGAAAGTTAATAGAGTTAGAAAAAGCAAAACTCATCATTGACAATCGTCTTACAAATCAAAATCTTACAGAACCTCAGGTGAGAATTCAAAAAGATCAGGATTCCATTGAAGTCTCACTTCCGGGAGTATCCAATTCAACACAAATTCTAGAGATTCTTCAAAATACTGAAACTGTTGAGTATCGTCTGGAGGAACCTTCCGAGGGCGATAGACGCGGTGAGTTTGAAAAGAAAATTGATCGTGAAGAGCAGGAGCTCATGTCAAAGAACCAGAGAGAATTGACAGAGATTGTTCGATATCAAGAGATCATTAAGAATAAATTAGGTAGAAAAGCTCAGGAAGAATTTCTGGCGGAAATGGAAGTCAAGTACCAGATCCCTGAAACTCTCAAAATATTTGCCTATTGGGATCGGGGAAGTAAAGCCAATTCTCCACTTTTGCCCAGAAGATTTGTAGTTCTAGAAAAAGCAATCGCTCTGAGTGGAAACGACCTTACAGATGCAAGACCCTCCTACAATACAAATAGTTATGGTTGGAGTATTTCATTTTCACTGACTCCGGCAGGAACAGAAAAGTTTTTTGAAGTTACCCAAAAAAATCGGGGACGCAATCTGGCAATCATCTGGGGAGATAAGGTAATTTCCAATCCTCAGATCAATGATCCAATCGCAGGAGGTCATGCTGAAATCACAGGTTCTTTTAACCAGGAAGAAGCAATTCGATTGTCCAATATAATTAGTGAAGGTGCCCTTCCTATTCCACTTTCGGTTTTGGAAATGCGGTTCATCGGACCAACTCTCGGGATTGAATCAATCCAGGTTGGCTTTCGATCTGTAATCATCGGTTTCATACTTGTTATGATCTATATGATTTTCTACTACCGTCTTGCCGGGATGATAGCTGACGTAGCCTTGATTGCCAATATCACTCTTCTAATGGCTTTACTTTCTCTTATGGACTTTACTCTGACTTTACCAGGGTTTGCAGGGATCATTCTAACTGTAGGTATGGCAGTGGATGCAAATGTAATCATCTACGAAAGAATTCGGGAAGAATTGGTGAGTGGTAAGCCATTGACCCAGGCAGTTACTTTAGGTTATGAAAATGCTTTCACGACTATCTTTGACAGTAATATCACTACATTGATCTCCGGAATATTGATGATTCGACTGGGAAATGGACCTATCAAGGGATTTGCAATCACTCTGTGCTGGGGAATCATCACATCAATGTTTACTTCACTTGTTTTCAGTCGTATTATGTTAAACCTTTTAGTAGACAAGACAAATATAAAGACTTTAAAATTGGGTTTCAAATCCTACGAGGTAAAAAATGGTTAATTTTTCAAAATTCAAATATATATCTTTATCCTCATCCATTTTGATCATCTTACTGGGGTTTATTATTACCTTTGCTATCAATAAAGGATTTGCACATTCTTTGGATTTCAATGGAGGTCTCAGGACTGTGATTGAAGCCCCATCAGACAAACAGAGAGAATCAATTCAGAAGTTTTTTACCGATGAAGGAATCGATTCAGTTATCATTCTACTGGATAAAGAGAAGAATCATTATCAAATTGATGTTGGATTGGACGCTGAAAAAAAGATTATCAATTACAATTTGAAAGCAAGTGGTGGAGCTGAGAGAAACAATAAGCCAATCATTGAGGAATACATCACTATGCTAAAAAATGGTCTCAATCTTACTGATGAGAGCATTTTGAGTGCTGATCAGGTAGGCGCCATAGTAGGTAAAGAACTAACATCTACAGGTATTTCCCTTCTGCTCTACACACTTTTCATTATGGCAATCTATCTAAGCTTTCGATTTGAATTCAAATTTGCATTGGGAGCCAGTGCGGCTTTGATTCATGATTTATTGATCTCGCTTGCCTTCATGGGTGCATTTCAAATCAAACCGAGTGTTCCCATTATAGCTGCACTTTTGACCATACTCGGATACTCAATCAATGATACGATTGTGATCTTCGATAGAATCAGAGAAAATCTTTCAGGAAAGGTAGAAAGATCTTTTAGCGAAGTGATTAATATTTCAATCAATCAAACTTTAGGTAGAACGATCAACACTTCAGTAGCTACTTTGATTTCGGTTCTCGCAATCGTAATTGGTGGTGCGGTTGAATTGTATGATTTTGCTTATGTTCTTATCTTTGGTGTTGTGATCGGAACTTATTCTTCGATTTTTATTGCCGCACCAATTATTGAAATCTATGAAGGCTTTTTCCCAAAAAAAGCTTGAAATAATTTCTTTAGGAAAAGGGATAATTAACTGATTCCTGATCCGGTTCTTCAATACCTCAGAGATTTATCTCTGAGGGCTTTGGGATTTTCTTCCCCTAACCCACCTGTAGCCTGTGTTATCACCGACACCCGTGACAATATTCTGGTTGGAGCACACACTCAAAGAACAGGCGGCAATCATGCAGAGAGGGAAGCCTATAGTAAGTTCTCAAACGATAGACCGCATAAGCTTTATGTGACCCTAGAACCCTGCAATCATTTTGGAAGAACCCCTCCCTGCCTGGATCTAATTTTGGAAAAAAAACCTTTGGAAGTGATCATTGGAAACCCGGATCCAAATCCAATTTTGAAGTCCAGAAATACAATCGAAGAGTTAGAACAACAGGGAATCCGGGCTAGTTATTCAGATGAAATTCGGTCTATTTCTTATCCTTATCTTTCCGGATTTCTAACCAGAATCCAAAAGAATCGACCTGTCTTTTTGATGAAGGCTGCATTGTCCAAAGATGGTTACTACTGTAATACAAATAAAGATAAAATCGCTCTATCCAATCCACACTCTAATGCTATCTCCCAATTCATTCGCTCAAAAATAGATGCAATCGTAGTCGGTCCGGGAACTGTGTTTGGTGACAATCCATCTTTGGATTTTCGATCTTACCTCCCTATAGATTCATTCGAAATCGATTTTGGAAGAGAATTCTTTTTTTCAAGTATTCTCACTACTCTAAGAAATGGCATTGAGAATGACTTTCCTCACAAGCAACCGGATAGAGTTTTTTTGATTAGTTCTTCTAAATTTCCTGACTCAACTTTTTTTGAAAAGCAAAGAGCAATAGCCACTCAAGGAAATGAGAAGATTATTTTTTTAGTTCTCGATAGGATTTCAGAGGCTCGGGAAAGCTTACTTAAACTGACTACTGACTTCCCCCTAATTTTCATGAAGGAGAACATTCAAAATTCCTTATTAGAGATAGCCTCTCTCAGACTCTGGAATTTTGTCCTCATAGAAGGTGGAAATTCACTTTATTCTTCAATAAGTTCCATTTTTAATCAAAATGATCTATTGATCCAAATACACACACAGAAAGAACTAAATGATGGAATAGAGATGGACTTAAATCAAAAGTATTTAAGAGAAAAAGAAGTATCATTTTTTATTGATGATGATTATTGGGAAGTATTTAGATACTCAAACAAAATAATAAATTAAGGATAAATCTATGTTCACAGGAATTATAGAATCTATAGGAAAAGTCTTGGAAGTAGAATCTACAGATGGAGGTAAAATCTTTTGGATAGAGACCGAATTTTTTGAAAATGATCTCAAAATAGGTGATTCGATCTCTGTAAATGGAGCCTGTCAAACTGTCACAGAACTCCGCAATAATAGAAATGAGTTTAAAATTTATTCTTCCTACAAAACACTTGAATTAACAAATCTCTCTGAATTAACGAAAGATAGTTTTGTAAATCTCGAAAGAGCCATGCTTATGAGCACAAGGTTGAGCGGTCATCTTGTTTCGGGTCATGTAGATGGAAAAGGTCATATAGTAAAATCAGATATTGCCGATGGTGGAAAGGTATTCAGGTTTCATCTTGAATTAGACAAACAGCTACTTCGCTATTCTATTGAAAGAGGGAGTATAACCATTGATGGAATTTCATTAACTATTGTCAGTATTGTAGGAAATCAAATTGAATTGGTTCTAATACCTGAAACGATAGAGAAAACGAATGCCAGATATTGGAAGAATGGAACAGTATTGAATATTGAAACTGATTTGATAGCAAAATATATAGAAAAATTAACTACTGAACGATAAAACGTTCGAGGATTTTTTCGAGTTGCTCTGCTTGTTGATTAAAATCTCCGGCACTTTTCTGCATCTCTTTGGAAATATCAGAAAAATTATCTGCGGAATTCTGAATTCTCTCCATCGAAAGTGCTATTGATTTTCCGGATTCATTTTGGGTTTTCATCAATTCCATAATTTCCTGAGCAAGAGAATTCAATTCTCTGGTTTTCTCCTGAGCAGTTTCACCACTTTCGTTTAGTTTTTGCATATTCTTTGAACCGACTTTGATTAAGGATCGATTCTTGTTTATACTTATATTGATTTCTTCTAATTTCTCTGTTACATGTCCAACGAATTTGGTTCCATTATTTAAGACCTTAAGATTGTCAGAAATAATTTTCTTAGCATTGTCTGCAGCTTTTGAAGAACTTTCTGATAATTTTCTAACTTCCTCAGCTACTACCATAAAGCCCTTTCCATCCTCACCCACTCTTGCAGCCTCTATAGCTGCATTCAGAGCCAATAATTGTGTTTGCTCGGCTACTTCATAAATAGATGTAATGATCTGGGAAATGCCGGCAATACTACTATTCATCTTTTCCATCTCAAATTTTAGTTCGGTGAGATTTCTGGCACTCTGTTCAGCAAAATTGAATGAATTTTCCTGTTCATTTTTTATTCCGGAAATTGTTGCAGTAATGTCCTGAAGTAAGCTGGATATGTCTGAAATTTTATTGTTTGTTTCAGTAGACAATTTGGCCTGGCTGCTGGTATGACGATTCACATTTCGAATGATTTCCATTAGCTTCTCAAGTGATGAAGCTGAGTTACTCACAGAATTCGATTGATCATTAGCACTATCCAAAACTGAACTAGAACTTTCTGTCAACTTTTGACTTGATAGTCTCAACTCATTTGCTGAATCTTTTAGATCTCTCAGAGTAGCCCGAAATGTTGTGATAGTTTTGTGAATGGATTCAAATAACTTTTTAATTTCTCCGTATGTTTTTACTTCAGGAGCTGTTTCACGTAAATCCCCATCTGCAATACGGTTTAGTGAAATCATCAACTCCTTAAGCGGTCGATTGATTGTATGATTTGTTAGTGTTGAAATGATTAATATAACAATGACAACGCCCAGGATAGCCATGACAACATATGTGTAAGCAAGATTTAACCTAAATTTCTCTTCCTTTTCCAGGGAGACTTCCATGTGAAGTGCACCGATAGTGGTATTTTCAGAAACCTGATGGCAACCGAGACAATTGATACCGAATCTATTCGATTTTGCAGTGTAAGGAATGATGATCCGCATGTACGGAATTCCATCTCTTTCTATTTTTTCAGAGAACAATTTTCCCGTGTCGAGAACTTGTTGATCCCGGGGAGTTTTGGCTTTTTTGTAATTTTCATCTCTGGAAAATACGCGATTGATGTAAGGAGATCGAATAACGTAGACATCACGTATCGATTCCAATTTATTGGTTTGTTCAAAGATAAAATTGCTTCTA
Organism: Leptospiraceae bacterium; assembly: GCA_024233875.1. Lineage (GTDB taxonomy): Bacteria > Spirochaetota > Leptospiria > Leptospirales > Leptospiraceae > JACKPB01. The sequence goes on along the minus strand of JACKPB010000004.1, from coordinate 214,205 downwards.
TCCATCTGACCGGAAAGCATCAATTGATTCAGGGAATTCATTACGGAATTGGCTGTATTTTCAGCCTGTGCTTCGACAATAGAGCGGGTGTGATAGTCCTGTAAAACAATACCTATAAAAACAGCGACTGACCAAAACAAAACAAGTATAGAACCAATGAAAATATTCAATCTAATACTGATTTTATATTCACTAAATTTCATTGTATTCTTTAATTGGAGTCTTGGATATAGTCACCATAAATTCCTAAACTTTAAAATCAATTGAAATCAGAAAAATCAAAACCATTTCTAAATGTTTCTTAAAAAAATTGAATCTAGAGTTTAGACTGAATAAGGTGTAAAAAAAGGAGTTTTTATGAAAACGATTCCACCAATTCAAAAATATATGACCACTACCCCCCTAACAATTCATCGTGATTCCACTTTAGATGAAGCTTTTAAAGAAATGAAAAGTCATCAAATCCGACATCTACCGGTTATGGACGGTTCTGAAATTTTAGGAATCATTTCAGAAAGAGACATAATGGTTGCAGAGGCCCTAAACAATGTCGATCCCTCCAAAGTGAAGGCCGGAGACATAGCAAAGACTGAGACTTATAAAGTACCGCCGGATATGCCTACGGATGAAGTCGTTTTAGAAATGGCAGCTAATAAATACGGTTCTGCTCTTATCGTTCAAAATAATAAACTGGTCGGAATATTTACAACTGTGGATGCACTCACTGCCTTTGCAGAAGTTTTAGAAAATTATAGAGGCAAATGATTTTCAATCGGAGAGATTGTCTATCTGTATATTTAACGACTTAATTTTTCTATACAGATGGGTTCTCTCCACCCCTAGAATTTTTGAAGTTTTACTTACATTTCCCTCATTCAACTGAAGAGTTTTGATAATGTACTGTCTTTCGAATTCTTCTTTCGCTTTCTTTAAATCACCCTGTTGAAATATTTCTTCTGCTTTCTTAAATCCTATCAATGCTTCTTTTGCATCTTTTCCTTTAATTGTATCACCAATCGTCATGATACAAAGACGTTCGATAATATTCTTCAATTCCCTAATATTTCCCGGCCAAAAATGATTTGTAAACAATTGAATCGCATCATTATCAATTTTTTTAACAGGTACTGAATTTTCATCGGCAGCAACCTTCATATAATGATCAATTAGGATGGGAATGTCTGATTTTCTGTCCCTCAAGGGTGGTATTACAATGGGTATTACATTTAAGCGATAGTACAAATCCTCGCGAAACTTTCCTTCTTTTATAGCATCTTCCACAGATATATTTGTAGCCGCTATGACTCGCACATCTACCTGTATTGCATCGCTCGAGCCGAGCCTTTCAAATCTCTGTTCCTGGAGAATCCTTAAAACCTTTGCCTGAGTGGCCAAGCTCATATCGCAAATCTCATCCAGAAAGATTGTACCTGTATTTGCAGCTTCGAATTTTCCAATTCTTTTGTCTTTGGCTCCGGTGAAAGCTCCCTTCTCGTATCCAAAAAGTTCTGATTCAATCAATTCTTCCGGTATTGCAGCACAATTGATTTCAATATAGGGATTGGATTTACGTTTGGAATTCATTACTATGGACTTGGCAACAAGTTCTTTACCGGTTCCATTTTCTCCATAAATAAACACTCTGGCATTTGTGTTTGAAGCCTGAAAAATCTCAAATTTAACTTTTTTGATAGCCGGTGATTCACCAATGATTTGATCATACTCCAACTTGATCTGTGGAATTTCTTCATTTTTGTCCCGGGAAAGAACCTTACCGATTGTATCCAACACCTTAGAGATAGAAAGTGGTTTTTCTAAGAAATCAACGGCTCCTTTCTTAGTAGCATTGACCGCCATCTCGATTGTACCATGACCGGAAATCATAACAATTGGTATCATGGGATAGATCTTTTTGCATTCATCGAGGATCTCCAGTCCATCATCTTTCCCCATCCAAACATCCAGGAGAATTAGCGCCGGCCGTTCTTTAGCCAGACTTTTTAATAAACTTTTTTTATTAGCAAAATCTTCAACTATGTAGTTTTCATCTTCCAGAATATTCCGGAGAGATTTTCTGATTTCTATTTCATCATCTACTATATATATTTTCATTTTATTCTCCGGTTGGAAGTTCTATCATGAAATTGCAACCACCCAGATCGGACTCTTCTATATAAATATATCCGTGATGATCGTAAACAGTTTTTTGAACTATAGTCAAACCAATACCCGTACCATGTCCTTCTTTTGTAGAAAAATATGGCTCAAAAATTTTTTCCTTTAATTTTTCAGGAATCCCCGGACCGCTATCTTCGATAGAAAGTACTACTGATTTTCGTAAAAATTTTCTTTCTAATCTGGTTGATATATGAATCTTTCCTTTTGGATTTTCTATTTCATCCGATACTTCGCTCAAGATTGCCTCAACAGCATTTTTTATGAGATTGTTCACTACACCCAAAAATAATCTTTTATCCAGGAAAACTTCAGGTAGATTTTTGGATAATTTTGTAGTAAATATTATTTCCGGTTTATCTTTAAAAAGATTCAAGGACTCTTCAATGATTGGATTCAGAGATTGATTTATCAGGACAGGAGTAGGCATTCTCGCAAATTCGGAAAACTCTTTTACCAGATGCTCCAGGACCCGAACCTGACCGATAATAGTCTCCGTTCCGGTACGAATTACTTCATCTAATTTTTCTCTATTAGAAGTATCTAATTTTCTTCTTATTCTCTCTGCAGACAATTGGATCGGTGTCAGGGGATTCTTTATCTCATGAGCCATTCTCTGAGCTACCTCTTTCCAGGCTGCTACCCGTTGTATATGCAATAATTCTTCTTTCTTAGCTTTGAGGTCCTTTGTCATTTGATTGAAAGATTCAATTAAAATACCCATTTCACCTTCTTCTTTCAAGTCGAGAGCGAAATCTGTTTCCCCTTTGGATACCCTTTGTGTAGCTCTTGCCAATTCAACAATTGGACGGGAAATCTGTCTAGCCAGAAGAAAGGAAACAATAATTGAGACGGCAAACATTCCTATCGAAAACAGTCCGAGAGTCAGGCGTAAGGCAAATGGGACTTTCTCCTTCCATAGATCTGCTATATTGTATGAATTTTCTGTATTGATGATATTATTGATATTTTTTTCATTTCCTATATGAGTTTGCTTTCCAAGAATCATGTAGTCTCCATCTTCCGAAAGAACTAACTTCAGGAGAATGAAACATTTATCCTCACTGTAGTAATGAAATGTGGGAAATTTCATTCCATCTTCCTGAATGAATTCTTCTTTTAAATAGATTCCGGAAAGTGAAAATGATTCCATATTTAACTTTTTATTTTTATAAAAACCGGTGTAGTACTTGGAGGATATCGATAGCATTCCGGTTTCAGTAGCAACAGAATAAACTGAATCGAGAGATGGATTCGGTAACTTTTGCATCAACTTTTGAAAAAATTCCGCTTTTTGATATAAATCCTCCAGGTCGCTTCTTTCCGATAAAGAGATATTGTATTTTGCGGCCCGTAGAGAGTCTGAAATATTGATTCGATAAAAACTTTCTACCAATCTTCCTACAACGTTAGATGAAAGAATGAAGACAGGGATAGAGGGTAATATAGATACAAAAATAAAAGCAATCGTCAATCGATATCGAATGATACTTCTTATTTTACCGGTTTGTTTGATTCGATGATTTCTATAGAAATAGGATGCAATCAGAGCTATTGTAAAAAAAGGAAAAATGAAAAATATATATCCGTATATACGATCCACGAAATCTACTGTCGAATTACCCGAAAAAATAATAGATTCTGCTAATATTATGGCGATCAACGCGCAGGTAGAAAAAATGTAAAGATCACGGAGATAGTATCTCATCTCTCCCGTAATTTTTATTTTTTGAAAGTAATTCATTATTTAAAGTTTTTTTCAATCAATGAGGAAAGTTTTTCCAGAGCCTCATCTTCTTTCTCTCCATCTACGATCAGGGAAAAAATAGAACCGGGAGCGAGAGCAAGCATCATTAGACCCATTATACTTTTTCCATTTACCTCAATACCATCTTTGATTACCTTCACTTCACATGGAAATTTTGATGCTGTTTGAACAAAAACTGATGCCGGTCGAGCATGCATCCCTTCCCCTTCTTCACTAATTTTTAATTCTACTTTTTTCAATTTACTTTTCTCTCTGTCATGTAGGCATTCAATTTTTTATTAAATTCTCTAGCTGAGTGATTGCCCATTTTTTTCAACCTCTGATTCATGGATGCAGTTTCAACTAAAATCGGGATATTTCTTCCCGGTTTTACCGGAATTCGATTCAAAGGAATTTTTACTCCCAGAATTTCATCTGTTTCTTCATCCAAACCTGTTCTATCGTAATATTCTTCCGCATCTGCTTCTTCAATATTGATGACCAATTCAATCAATTTACTGTCCCTAACAGAACCAACCCCAAAAATATCTTTGATATTAATTATACCCAAACCTCTTATTTCCATATGATGTCGGAGAAGATCCGAGCAGGATCCGATCAAATAGCTTTCAGAAAACCTCCGGATCTCTACCATATCATCTGCGACCAAACGATGTCCCCTTTCAATCAATTCTAAAGCTGTTTCACTCTTTCCAACCCCACTCTTCCCGGACAATAAAATTCCTATTCCAAAGACTTCGATGAGAACACCATGCCGCATAGTTCTCGGTGCCAAATTTTTATTTAAAATCTGAGAGATTAAAGTGATAAATTTATGTGTATTGATCGGAGAGATCAAAATAGGTATATTGCGTGTTGCGGACATTTTCAAAAAGACTTCATGAGGTTGATTTCCATGAGTAAAAATGACACAATTGATTGGATAGGAAAAGAATTGAGAAGCTATGATTTCCAAGTTTTCTTCTTTGAGAGAATTGAGATAAGCCCATTCACCTTTTCCAAAGACTTGAATTCGGTCGTAAGCAAAGTAATCAAAAAATCCGGTGAGGGACAATCCGGGTCTATTGATTTCTGAATTCGATATCTTTCGACTCAAACCATCTTCTCCGCTGATTATGGATATCTCTAATTCGGGATGTTCTTTGATAAGTGTCTCAACTGAAATACTGGCTATACTCATATTCAAACCTCTCTGAGAGATTTATTTTTTTTCCGATACACCGCAGAAGGAATATTTAAAATTTTTCTATACTTTGCAACAGTTCTTCTTGCTATCTCTATTCCATTTTTTTGCATCAAATCAACAATGTCCTGATCGGAGAGAGGATTGTCATCATCTTCATTTCTAACAAATCCCTTCAGCATATCATGAATCTTTCTGGAAGATTCCATATTTCCGGATTGAGATTTTAAACCGGAAGAAAAAAACCATTTTAAATTAAAAATTCCCCAAGATGTCTCTATATACTTATTAGTCGTGATACGGGATATAGTTGATTCATGCATATTTAATTTTTCAGATATATCTTTTAGAGTCATGGGTTTTACAAAAAGAGCACCTTTCATAAAAAAATCTATCTGGTTATCAATAATACAACTTATAACTTTTTCTAAAGTTTGTCTTCTTTGAAAAATCGCTTTGATTAGAGAACTGGCATTATTCATTTTGGTGGTCAGAAATACCCTGTCCTCCTGATTTTGAGAACCTGTTAAAACTTTTTTATATTCATCATTGATTTCCAATTTTGGAATCCATTCATCGTTAATAAAAATATGAAAGTTCCCCTCTGATTCTCTTACGATAACATCGGGTATTACATACTCTACTTTTTCAAAATTATAGGAATAGGCGGGAAATATCTTTAATTTTTTTAAAGATTTTAGAAGAGTTTCTATTTCCTCTTCTGTTATTTTCATTGATTTACCTATTTTTTTATGATCCAGTTTTATAAGATCCTTGATGTGGTGCTTAATTAAGAAATGTAATTTTTTATTTTCCGGAAATAGAATGAGTGCCTGAACATAAAGAGTGTGTCTTATGTCCCTACAGCCTATCCCCAAAGGTTCTAATCTATGGATGTAGTACAATATCTTTTTTAATCTCAAAACATCGACATTGAGGTTTGCACTCAATTCAGATGTTTTCATTTTTATAAATCCATGTTCATCCATCATGGAAATCAGTAACTCAGCAATTTTTAAATCATCCTGATTCAGGTCTGTGAGTCTGAGCTGTTCCAAAAGAAAATCATTTATATTTCCACCTTTTGGTGAAGATTCAATCATCTTTTGATTTCTGTTTGCTGCTTCAGCATCATAAGTTGAAGTAGAAGATGACCTTTCTATATTATAAATTTCTTTTAGAGAAACATCTGTGCTTTTCAGTAACTCCTTATTTTCCATCTCCTTAGTCTTGGATACAGAAAAGAGTTCCGGAGTTTTGAATTGTTCCGGGTTTTCAATCTCTGTAAGAAGAGGATTTTCCATAAGTTCATTTTCAATTTTATTGGCCAAGTCCTGAGTGGATAAGGCCAGGAGCTCTATCGATTGACGCAATTCGGGCGTCATATTCAATTTTTGAGTTTGCTTTTGAACGAGAGCTTGGTTTAAAGACATAGGCTTTAGAGAGTGAAATCCTCTCCGAGATAGATTCTTCTAGTTTCAGGATCATTGATTAGATCGTTTGCTGTTCCGGCTATCAATATCCTTCCGCTGTACATGATATATGCCCTATCTGTAATCTTTAAGGTTTCCCTAACATTATGGTCTGTTATCAAAATACCCAATCCACGTTTCCGTAAAGACTGTATTACAGTTTGAATATCCTTAACCGCAATCGGGTCCACTCCTGCAAACGGTTCATCCAGTAGGATAAAGTCAGGATTCGTAGCCAGAGCTCTGGCAATTTCACATCTTCTTCTTTCTCCACCTGAAAGTGTGTAACCTTTTTGATTGGCTACGCGCATAATTTGAAGTTCAACTAAAAGCTCATCCCTACGTTCCCGGATTTCCTGTCTAGAAAGATTCATAGTTTCCAAAACAGCTTCCACATTTTCAGCCACTGATAGTTTACGGAATATTGATGCCTCCTGAGCAAGATATCCTATACCCTGCCTTGCTCTCAAAAACATAGGTGCAAGAGTTACATCCTTATCATCTATAAATACAGTGCCCTCATCCGGTTGAACAAAACCAACAGACATATAGAAGGAAGTTGTCTTACCTGCTCCATTCGGACCGAGCAATCCAACAATCTCTCCCTTACTGATCTGGAAAGATACACCATCTACTACTCTTCTTCCATTGTAGATCTTTACCAGATTGTCCATTTTGAATGTTTTCATTTGACGACTTTTTCAGCTCCTATCCCATCCGAAATTATCATACGGTTATCTTCCGTAAAGATAGTAATTTTACCACAATTTATTATTCCTGAATTATTTTGAAGAGTGGGTTTTCCTTCCACTATCAATTTTTTATCCTCTTCATAAAAAGTTGCATACTGACCTCTAATGATTCCATTCTCTGATTCCAGAACTACATTTCCCCTTGCCACTATTTCCTTTTTTTCGGCAAACCTTTCGAGTTCAACACTTTTCAGAGTTGAAGTAACTTCTCCCTCTTTGCTTAAAAATTCAACATATGGATTTTTGGTAACATGTGTATAATTTGTTTCCTCAAAATGTTCAAATAAATCTCCGGTCATCCGAATATTATTTTCTTTTTCCCAAAACACAGCCCTGTCTTCGGTGAAAATAGTTTTATAAGTCTTTCCTGAAGACAGGAGTTTCTCCGAGTGAAATTCAAAATCCTCTCGATAAATTTTTGCATTTCCGGAAAGCACCAGAAGATTGTTTTCAGGATCTTCCGCAGTCAAACTTTCCATTTTATCAGCTGAAAGAATCGATGTGACTTCTTTAGTTTCGGGTTTTTTTTCTTCAACCGGTTCATTCTCCGGAATGACCACCGAATCCGTTTTATCTTTTTTGATCTTATCATCCTTCACTTCAGTTGACTGAATAACTATTATGGATTTATTTTCAAGTGAGGTCACTTTACTGTCATTATTGTAGCTTGCATTTTCTCCGGTTAAAAACTTTTTATCTCCAAAAAATAATGGATAATTTTCTAAAACTAATAATTTATCTTTTTCGTAATACACTGCATTGTCTGATAAAATAGTAAAATCAGGATCCTGAAGTATTACTCCTCCCTCAAGTACGACTTTGTTCTCTCCCATATATCTCTTTATAAAAGGAGCAGTTACCTTTGTTAGTTTATTCAAATTATTATAATAGTAGAGAGTTGGTCTTCCATCCAAGACTACCAACTCTTGAAATTTATCATAGTTCGCATTAGATGCGGTTAGCGTAATACGGTTTTCAGGATCTTCCACTCTTACCCCACCTTTAAGAGTAGCTAAAACAGCATCCGCTCCAATCACCTCTATGAGATAGGATTTAAGTGTCACATTTCGATGCTTTATCCAGGCCCCATTGGAAAGGGAAAATACAGTAACAGGAAAACCACTTACAATTTTTTCTTCCTGAGTCAGGGCTCCACCTCCCCAGGATGTAGGTATCCGGGGTTTTCCTTTTCCTTTTTGATCTTTTGGATCATATATTTGATTGGGTTTCACACTATTGTATTCTGAGGGACCCAGTAGGGGTGGGATCACAATAGTATTGTTTGAGAATAAAAAATACAAAATAATTAGAATTGAAACTCTAAAGATTTCGTTCATATCTTAAATCCAAATTCTTTATAGTCATTTTCAAATGTATTTGTGTATTCACAAAAGAATCAGCCATAAAATGGCTACATACCATAATAGGAAAAACGCAATAATTTAAGAGAACCGGTATATATATATCCAAAAGTTTTTCTATCGGGTTTAAGATGTATAAATACATTATCTCTTTAAAGGATTCCCACCACCTGTTGTGATGGCCTGGGGTTGAAGGATTCGATATTTATTTAAATTATTATCAGCTTCCAATCCTTTCCCCCGAATCACCGTCCCATCTCCCCTTACAGTTACATCACCATTGGAAGTTAGGATATTAGTTTCTGTATCCAATTCTGCTGAATCTGCTTCGAGGATTCTACCTTCGGAAGTTTTTAGATATATATTTCCCCAAACTAAAAGCTTATCTTCTTTCTTTCTGATCTCCCCTCTATCTGCTCTGAGCTTTGCTTTAGATTTCTTGTTTTCGAATTGTTCAAAATCGATTTTGTATAGAATCGTTCTATCCAATTTTGCAAAGTAATACGTTTCCCCGGCATTCAATTGCCATTGCAATACTCCATCATTATCAAAAGCAACTCTCTGAAAATTTCGAATAGTGATCGTTGCTCCCTGTTCTTTGTCTTCGCTTCCTACTCTCTCAGGTTTTATCTTATTACAATTTATGAATGTACCAATCGTAATAAAGACTAAGAGATTAATCAGATTCATGATTCCAGTTTTCATTTTTTATGAACCGGTCTAATTTGATCAAATTCTCTAAAAACTTACCCATTTTGGATAAATAGAACTGGGTAGTAGAATCTGATTTGGCTGCTGGAGGATCGGGATGAACTTCCATGAATAGCCCCTCTATACCCAGAGCTACAGCCGCCCGAACCAGATCAGGAATAAATTCCCTTTGACCACCGGTAATGTCTCCCGCACCTCCGGGAAGTTGGGCGGAATGGGTTCCATCGAATACAATAGGAATGTCCATACTGTGCAGGATTGGAATCACACGTGTATCAAATACAAGATTATTGTACCCGAAAGTTGTTCCTCTTTCCGTAATCAAATATTTTTCCGAACCGGAGTCCTTTATCTTATTTACAATATGCCTGGAATCAGAGGGAGCAAGAAACTGTCCTTTTTTGACATTGACCCACTTTCCTGTTTCAGCGGCTTTGGCTATGAGATCAGTCTGTCTGCAAAGAAATGCCGGAATTTGAAATACATCGACCACAGGCTCAAGAGCTTCCACTTGATAGGATTCATGAACGTCAGTTAGAACCGGAATATCATATTTATTTTTGATGAAATCCAGGTTTTTCATGCCCTCTTCCAATCCTACACCACGGAATGAGGAAATCGATGATCGGTTTGCCTTGTCAAAACTACTCTTAAAAATATAGGTTATCCCCAAGGATTTACAGATATCGAGCATTTCTGAAGCGACACGATCCAATAATTCTCTCGATTCCATCACACAGGGTCCGGCTATAAGAAAAAATGGATTCTTACCACCGATTTTGGAGCCCAGGAACTCTCTTTCAGAAATCAATTGACTCATTTCTCCCCCTTTCCGATCAACTTGGAAGCCGCCCGGATGAATCCCACAAAAAGTGGATGGGGTGCTATGGGCTTGGACTTGAATTCGGGGTGATACTGAACACCTACAAACCAGGGATGAGCGGGAACCTCAATGATTTCTACCAGTTTTTCGTCCGGAGATGTCCCGGAAATGACCATCCCGGATTTTTCAAATTCCGGTCGATAACGAAGTGTAAACTCAAATCTATGTCTGTGGCGTTCACTAGTTCTTTCCAGCTTGTATTCACTGTAGACCAGGGTATTTTTTTTCATTACACAGGGATAGGCCCCCAATCTCATGGTTCCTCCCATCCTTTCTACATCTGTTTGTTCTTCGAGAAGAGAAATGACAGGATTCTTGGTGTTCGGAGTGAACTCGGTAGAGTTGGCGTCTTTGAGGCCTAAAACATTTCGTGCAAATTCAATCACAGCACATTGCATTCCCAGACAAATCCCAAAAAAAGGAATATTTTTTGTTCGGGCATAATTGATTGCCAGGATCTTTCCCTCGATCCCCCTTTCCCCAAATCCACCGGGCACCAAAATTCCATGAACATTCTTCATTTTTTCTTTGATATTGGTTTTGTCGAGATCCTCGGGATTGATTTTGATGTGTTCGATACGAACATCATTCTCGATTCCACCATGGGAAAGGGATTCATAAATGGATCGATATGCATCCTGAAGACTGATGTACTTTCCAACTATAGCAATGTTCACTACTTTGGTTGCGGACTTGATTTTCTTTATGATCCTATCCCATTCAGTAAAATTGGATTTTTTGAGAGACATTCCCAGGCTTCCGAGAACAACCTCATCCAATTTTTCATCCTTGTACATCTTAGGAATCTCATAGATAGAATCCTTGATATCTATAGCCGCGATTACATTCTCTTCTTTCACGTTGCAAAAAAGAGAAAGCTTTGCCTTCATCTCTTTCGTCATAGGCTCACGTATACGACACACTAAGATATCCGGTTGGATTCCAATGCCCAATAATTCCTTAACGGAATGTTGGGTGGGCTTGGTCTTGGCTTCACCGGCAACAGAAATGGTCGGTACCAGGGTCAGGTGAATGAAAAGCACCTGGGATGAACCATGCTCGTATCTCATCTGACGAATCGCTTCCAGGAAAGGTACAGACTCAATATCTCCAACCGTCCCACCGATTTCAACCAGGATGAAATCCGGCTCTTTGTCCTTTCCGATAAGATAAATGCGGTTTCTTATTTCATTGGTGATGTGCGGAACTACCTGAACGGTCCTACCAAGATAATCCCCCTTTCTTTCTCTTTCTATCACAGAATGATAGATTTGACCTGTAGATACAGAATGTGCCCTTGAAAATTCCTGACTCGTAAATCTTTCATAATAGCCGAGATCCAAATCGGTTTCCGCACCATCATTTGTCACAAAAACTTCCCCATGTTGATAGGGACTCATCGTTCCGGGATCAATATTGATATAGGGATCCATTTTTTGAAGAGCCACAGTATACCCCCGCGACTCCAGAAGACAACCGAGTGCCGCTACAGTAACACCCTTACCCAGGGATGATGCAACCCCACCCGTTATGAAGATAAACTTAGATTTTATCAATTTCACACCTCAATTTTCAAGTGACTGATATAGTAAGGATTTTATAAAGTCAAATTTGTGTATCATTTTTTGGAATTTATACTCGTTTTCAAAAATCCTATCTCTTTTTCTATAGCTTCAGAGAATCATTTAATTGAATTTTTTCATTCCTAAATTTTTATATATAAAGTTGAATTGTTCAATAACTGAGAATAGAATTCTATCCAATGGAAAAAAATCTTAAAACCACGATTTCAGGTAAATACTACTTTTTAGCCCTGGGTATTTTTATTCTTTTTTCCTTTATTTTTTTTTATTTTAGTGATTTTTCTCCCTTCAAGAGCTTTAAAATTTCCGACTCTGCTTTCAAAGTGGATTTTAGTTCCCAGGCTTTAAAGAACTTTCACTTTCCGAGAGATAAGCTTCAAAAACCAATTTTACTCCTGACTTTTCAAATATTTCTAATGATTTTTCTTTCTAGAGGATTGGTCACAATTCTAAAGAAAAATGGACAACCGGCCATTCTAGGTGAAATTGGTGCCGGGATTGTCCTCGGACCCACTGTTCTCGGGTTGATTTTTCCAAATTTCTACCGGATTTTCTTTCCTGAATCCTCGATTTCCATTCTGAGTACCCTAAGTCAGTTCGGAATGCTTATTTTTATGTTTGTAGTCGGAATGAATCTGGATGCGGTCGGATCCTGGGATACTCCACCCGTGAAAGAACCGCTCTCGGAGTACTAATGAATACAAGAGGGATTATGGAATTGGTAGTTCTGAATATAGGTTATGATCTGGGAATCATTTCAGGAGAACTCTTCACTCTTCTAGTTCTCATGGGTTTGATTTCCACCCTCACTTCATCACCATTGATTCGAATTCTACTTGTCAAAAAAGAAAAATTTGTAACCGATACAAACTTAAAAAAACAAAACCTACCATCGGTTCTCATCGCTTTCGGTCCACCTCAATCCGGCTCTACCCTTCTCCTACTTTCCTATTCTATATTCAAGAAATCCTGTGAGTATTCTGCGATTCACTTATCTCCAGTCTCAGAAAAAATAACTATAGAGAATACGGGGAAAAACTCCAAAGAGATTTTCAAACCGATTACGAAATTAGCTGAAGAAAAATTAGTATCTCTTCAAACAATATATCATCATACAAACAATATCACCTCAGAGATAGTAAGTCTCACAAATTCCAAAGATTATGATTATCTTATCATCGGTGCTGCAAAAACACTTTTTGGAGATAATATTTTAGGTGGGAAGGTAGATACAATAGTTTCTCAGGTAAAAAGTAGAGTTGGGATTTTTTTAGATAGAGGGTTCAAACAAATCTCATCTCTATTGATCTACTATCAAAATCCTATTGAGTCGGACATACTTTTTGAAATTGGAGGGATGATCCAAAAAGATGGTGTCCAGGATATCAATCTGGTTTATGAAAAAGGAAATGAACCATCCGAAGAAAAACTAAGGAAATATTTTTCAAAAGGGATCAGGGCTACTTCTACAGATAAGAATTCCAAAAAGATCATGAATCGATTTTCTTTGATCCTTATAGGCTACTCTCATTGGCTGGAAATAAGCTCAGACCAAACGGACAAATTTCTTTCCGAAAAAGAAGAATGGCCGAAAGAGACAAATTCTTCTATTCTTATCTTAAAGTCAGATGGAGATTTGTATTGAGTCCGAATTAAAAAACGAATTCCCGCTACAATATTTTGATACTAAAGTAATCTTTTCAGGAGAACCAATTTGAGTTTTTTTCAAACTATTTATAATTATGGGAAAATGGTCAAGTTCAGCCATACCCTCTTTGCTCTTCCTTTTGCAGGTTTTTCCGTACTCTATGCGATTCTCGAAGACTCAAAATCCAATCTCTACGAGCTGGGAATAAAATCTTTTTTTATTCTCATATGTATGGTAAGTGCCAGAAATGCTGCCATGGGGTTCAATCGATATGTGGATAAAGAAATCGACGCCCGAAACCCCAGAACTCAAAACAGAGAAATACCTGCTGGAATTTTGTCTGAGAATTCAGTTCTATACTTCACAATTTTTTTCTCATTTATTTTCGTTCTCTCCACTTATTTTATCAATCAACTTAGTTTTTATTTATCCATTCCCACACTGATGATAGTATTGTTTTATAGCTATACCAAAAGATTTACCTGGCTCTGTCATTTTGTACTCGGATTGGGTATCGGTATAGCACCTTCAGGAGCATGGATTGCGATTAGAGATGAACTCAGCTTGCTACCCGCTCTCTGGTCATTTGGTTTGATGTTTCACATTGCAGGATTTGACATACTTTATTCTATTCAGGACTATGAATTTGACAGGTCCCAGAACCTTTATTCTATTCCCGGAAGATTCGGAATAGAAAAAGCACTCTGGATTGCCCGAATTTCTCATTTGATTTCTTTTAGTCTTCTGGTCTATTCGGGGATTTATGGAGACATGGGTTTGCCTTTCTTTCTCTTTCTTTGTATCACAGGAATTCTTTTTTCAATAGAACACCTATTGGTAAAAAAGGATGACTTCAGTAAAATCCCAATCGCTTTTTTTCATATCAATGCTTCCATTTCAATCATTCTCTTTCTGGGAGTACTCCTCGACAAATGGGATCTTTTAGTTTCAAAATTCAGTGGAGGTAGTTTATGAAACTTGTTCTGGGAATGGCCGGCGCTTCCGGCTCGATCTATGCCGCTCGATTTATCAAGCAATTGTTGGTGCTCCCGGGTGAAACACATTTAATAGTATCACCGGCATCTATCAGAATCTTTAGAGAGGAATATGAAACTAATGTTCAAACTCCTCACGATATAATTGATTTCATTACAAACAAATGGAAACTCGATCCCATTCACAAGATCCACTATAAAAAATTTTTAGACATCGGTGCCGATATCGCTTCGGGTTCCAATACCTGGGATGCTACCCTCATCATTCCCTGCTCTATGAAAACAATAGCAACCATAAATGCCGGGATTACAGAAAATCTCATAGAGCGTTGTGCGGATGTTACCCTGAAAGAAAGAAGAAGACTCATTTTAGTTCCGAGAGAGACACCGTACAATTCGATTCATCTACGTAATATGCTTTCCCTAGATTCAGCCGGAGCGATTTTACTTCCCGCTTCACCCGGTTTCTATCAAATGCCCAAAACTCTGGATGATCTGGCTGATTTCATCGCAGGTAGAGCCTTCCAACTCTTGGGTATAGAGACAGAATTATTTCCCAAATGGCGCCCCGGAGAAAGTGAATGAAGAAATTTGAAAACGTTGAAGAGTATGTTTCTCATCTGACAGATTTGCTTGAACTCGAAGAAAATTATGAAATAAATGAATTCAATGAACTCTTAAACAATACATCCAACTCAGAAAAAGTTGAATCCGGAATTCTTTGGAAATCCTGTGAGCTGGTCAATTTAGAGCATCCTCTACCGGAAAGAAGTCTTTTGGAGTTGAAGAAACGGGAAGACAATATCCCTCCTGCATTTTCTCCCGGGAGTCCTGTAAAAATTTTTCGGGATAGAGAAGAAATCGTTGAGGGTACACTTACTTACCTCAAAGGCAATACAGCCAAAATACTTTTCTTCAACGATGAAATTCCTGACTTCATTGAAGAAGGTAGTTTTTCTATGGAACTCTCATTCAATGAAATTTCTTACAAAGCGATGAAGTTTGCACTTCAGGAAATGAAAACAACACAAAACAAACGTTTCCTCGGACTGAGAGATAAACTTCTCGGATTCAAAAATACTGAATTTCAAAACTATGACTTCCAACCTGTTTCTGGGCTGAATTCAAGCCAAAATTCTGCGATTCAAAAAGCGATCAACTCTCAGGATTTCTTCATTTTGCATGGACCTCCGGGAACAGGAAAGACTACGACTCTGGTAGAATTGACAGAACGATTGGTCAATGAAATGGGAGAGAAAGTTATGATCTGCACTGCCAGTAATGTAGCAGCAGATCTAATCATTGAAAAACTTTTAAAAAAATCAATCTATACTACCCGCCTGGGAAATCCTGCGAGGGTTTCTGAATCTGTATTTCAATCCTGTCTGGAAAGTCGGGTGAGTTTGGATAGTGATTACAAAAATGTTCTGAACTATAAAAAAAGGGCTCATGAAATTCTGCGTAAAGCGAAGAAGTTTAAAAGAAAATTTGGGAAAAAAGAACGCGAAGAAAGAGCAAGGATGAAAAAAGATGCCTATGTCTATCTCGATCAGGCAAAAGAAATTGAAAAAAATATTTATAAACGAATCTATGATTCTTCAAATGTAATTGTCTCTACCCTAACCGGGGTTTTCCAGAATCCCGTTTTGAAACATCTGGGATTTTCTACTGTCATAGTAGACGAAGCTACTCAGGCGTTGGAACCTGCGATCTGGCTCGCAGTTCTACTTGCACCTACCAAACGAATAGTCTTTGCCGGAGATCCTTTTCAACTTCCCCCAACAGTAAAATCACCGGATGCTGTCAAGGGTGGCTTACAAATTTCATTTTTGGAGAGGTTACTGGAAATCCATACATCTTCAGAATTGACGTCTCTACTCTCCATACAATATCGAATGAATGATGAGATCATGGGATTTCCCAACCTGAGTTTTTACAAAAAGCAACTAGTGTCGGGCCCCGGAAATGCACACTGGGAGCTCCCATTTGAGGGGATTTCAGGCAAAAAACATATTCTATTTATAGATACAGTCGGAGCCGATTACTATGAAGAGAAAGAGGAAGAATCCGAATCTCTCTTCAATTTGGGTGAAAAAGAGATTCTAACAAAAATCATTTCAGACTATAGAGAAGAAAATGAGAGAACTGCGGAAAAGATTTCGATAGGAGTACTCAGTCCCTATCGATCACAGGTGAAGAAATTCAGAGAATCTCTTCCATCTGCTATTGATGATCCTTTTGTCTTTATCGATACGATAGATTCATTTCAGGGCTCCGAAAAGGATGTTATTTTTATTAGTCTGGTTCGATCCAATGATGAGGGAGAGATAGGATTCCTGGAAGACACCAGAAGAATGAATGTAGCCATTTCCCGGGCCAGAAAAGAATTGATTTTAATAGGAAACAGTGAAACTATTTCGAGAAACTCTTTTTACAGAAGCTTTTTAGAATATGTAAGGGAAATGGATGCGATCCGAAGTGTATGGGATTTTATAGAATAATGGCTACTTTGAAACAAAATTCGTTTGACAGTCATATCCTTCCTAAATCAGTATTTTTATTTAAAGCAAATTTTCCCATGAACCCTTATGTAGTGTTTATTTTTAATAAATCTGGAAATACTCCCAATCATCAATGATTATCAAGGCAACATACACATCCCATTTTGGAAATGTTCGGAAATCAAATGAGGACTCTCTACTTCTTCACGATTCTGTAATTGTTCAAAAAAATATGAAATCCCCCGCTTATAAAGTATTGGAAGGGGATTCACTTCTCTTATGTGTTGCTGATGGTATGGGAGGTCATGTCAATGGGGAGCTAGCGAGTTCCACAGTTTTGGAGTATTTGAAAGAGCGTCAATCAGAGCTCATCAGCCCCAGATCCATAAGGAAGCACATTGTAGGCTCCAAGATCCAACTCAATAAGGTAGCGATCCAACACAATGCCTATGGATTGGGAACTACCGTTACAGGCATGGTTTTCCGAAAAAACAAAGCTATTATTTTCAATTGTGGAGACAGTCGTATCTACAGGATGGATTCTTCCTATCTTGAAAAATTGACCAACGACCACTCTATGGTCCAGAGTCTTTACAATTCCGGATTGATTGATGAAGAAGGAATGAGAACCCATCCTCAAAAAAACATTCTCACATCCGCAGTCATTGGAGATCTTTCGGAAGAAGAACCGGAAATCTATTTCAAAGAAATCAAGATCAAAGTAGGCATGCATTTTCTACTCTGTACTGACGGACTCTGGGAGAGTTTCAGCACAGACGAGATGCTGATGATCACTAACGGAAAATTTGACATAGAAAGAGTAGCAGAGGATTTGCAGTACCAAAGTCTCATCAGAGGCGGAAGGGACAACATCACCTTCATCCTATTTCAGGTAATAGATATTTAACCTGCCCAATTGATTCCTGATAAAAACTTTTGAATTTCTTTTTCAGAAATCCAACCCAGCAAATTTGATTCCGACTTCACCAGATATTTGTTTTTTGAAGAATCTTTCGGATGAACTTTTGAAATCAGAATCATGATCTCGGAACCTTTTTTTAAATAGGCTAATTTTTCACTCATAGTTTCATTTGAATAAATAGGGAAACTCTTCTCTACCTTACCGACCTGCCCCACATAATAAAAGTCTTGCTCGGATTGTTTCAATTGATGAGTTTTTTCAGCGAGAGTAAACTTATCTTTTTTACTCCAAAATCCCTGCCAGGAGTTAGAGTAGAGAATTCCATTTCCCTGAATCTCAGGACTATAGGCTTTTCCGACCAAAACAATTTGATTCTTTTTCCAGGTAAGAAAATAAACCGGATCGTAATCCAAAGAGCCACTCAATGAAATTTCTTTCTGCTTGTCTGAAACCTGAATGTCTACAATTTCAAAACTTGCGATTTCTTGATCAATAGGAAACTTTTTCTTATTGATGGTAATTACTGCTCCACCCTCACTCCCTTTCACCAAAATGGACTCAGGCTTACCGTCTCCATCCAGGTCGATTTGAACTTCCCGGTCCAATTCATAAGAATGAATGCTGATTCCGGAGAGAATACATAGGCTAAAAAGTAAAGTGAACCGTCTCATTGATTTTCCGTATTGATTATTTTGATTTTATTTATGTTCTAAGTTAGAAATAGAAAACCGGACAGGGATTGCCCGGTTTCATTGCATTCTTATTGAGGGGTGTTTTCAGAAGGAGTCTCAGCTGGAGCTGCTTCTTCTTTGGGTGCTTCGATTGTTTCGTTTGAGGTTTCCAGTTTTGCATCTTTCAAAAGTTCATCCAGAGGAATTCTATCCTTGGGTAAATTAGCGAGATGTTTGAACTCATAACCCTTATCAAAATGCTTTTTGTCATTTGGATCATAGAAGTACTTGTAGTCTTTCTTATAACCCCATTTGTAAACAGAATTTTTAGGATCCTGACCGACTACAGCAATCGAAGGAGAAATGTAGCCGACTTTTCCTTCTGCTTTGATTTTGATACTGTGACGAACAGACCAACCATGGTGTCTGTATTCTAAAGCATCCACGATTGTACCCTTTTTCAGATCCATCACTTTCGTAGTGAGTTCGGGATCAGAAAAGAGACCACCATCATGGGTGATCTCTGCTTTCTTAGAACACTGGACTAAGAAAATTAAGGATAAAAAAACTAACGCTAGAGTGTTTTTCTTCATTCCTATCTCCTATTGGTGGTGATGGAGGCAATCCTCAAGACGGGGATCTCCAACGGGAATCAATTTGTACTTTTCCAGTCCTTTCAGAACCATAAATCCAAATAGACCCATAACTCCGATTGTTCCACCGAAAGCCAGGACCATGCTTGTCATACTGAAAGTCTCATAATTGCTAGGGAATACAATCCAGAATAATTCCACAAACTCAGTGAAGAGTATCCAGGAAGAAACCTTTACAAGAAAATCAATATTTCTCTTATTGGGTCTGTTTACCAAAAGAAGGAATGGGATGACAAACTTTATAAATGGAATGGCATAAGAGATAGGAGCCCAGCCCCCGATCAATCTCTGTTCAAACCAAAAAGTTTCTTCCGGCATGTTTGCATACCAAATCAACATAAACTGAGAGAACCCAACATATGCCCAAAAGATACAGAAGGACATCATGAATTTTGCCAGGTCATGTATGTGGTTTTCATTGACTGCATCACCGTAGTATCCATTTTTTTTCAGATGGTAGATGAGGATGAGCATCACAGCAAAAGTAGACTGGTAGATCCCTGCAAAAATATAAACTGCCCACATAGTTGAAAACCAATGTGGAGTCAGAGACATGAGAAGATCGTAAGCTACGATTGAGAATGTCAGAGCAAAAACCAAAATGAATTTTGCGGAAAGACCATTGTTTTTTAGAGATAGATTGATATCTTTTGACTCATCCTGAGAAACTGAATTTTTCAAGAAGAGATGTCCGAAAAAGAACCAAATTCCGGTAATCACCAAAAGTCTGATAGGGAAAAATGGAACATTCAACCATCCACTCTTATGTTGTAGGAGGTGGTCCTTTGCAACAACTTCAGTGTGTGACCATTCATAGAGATCATGGACTCCAAAAAATACGATCACTGCCAAAAGCACAATTCCAACAGGTAGAAATTTTGAAAATGCTTCTGCCAATCTCCGTACGGTAATGGACCATTTTGAACCGGTAATGTGACTGATTGCGGTAAAAAATAAACCTGCTATAGAGACTCCAAGTGCCAGGAATACTCCTATCAACAGAACTGACCAACCTGCATTGCTGTGGCCGCTTCTGGAAGGTTCATGCAGAACAAAAAAGGAAAGAACAGTGCTGATTACACCCAACAGGATCATAGCCAGTAGTTTTCCTTTTGTGTTTCCTGACATTTTGTATGTCAATTGCTCATTGCTATATTCTACTGATTTCATGAGTATTATTTCGCTCCTTCTTTGGACTGCGCCATTTTATCATAATATGCCTGTAATTTTCTAACATAAAGTATGATTTTCCATCGATCTTCCGGATCTATCTGAGATCCGTAGGATGGCATTTGCCCATTTCCTCTGGAGATCACATGAAAGATCTCTCCGTCATTCATGGTTTTTGCCATTCCTGTGTGAAGATTCATATTGGGATTGTACGGAAACTTTTGAGATGGACTGACAACTGTTCCGTTGCCTTCGCCTCT
Organism: Leptospiraceae bacterium; assembly: GCA_024233875.1. GTDB lineage: Bacteria > Spirochaetota > Leptospiria > Leptospirales > Leptospiraceae > JACKPB01. Next base: position 193,497 of record JACKPB010000004.1, on the reverse strand, counting down.
GGCACCATGACAGGGAAAACAGAAAACCTGATACCGATCTTCCCCTCTTTCATAAGTCTCTCTTGTCATTTTTATGGAGGAAGGCATTTTAGCTTCTCTACCCTTAATGTCAAAGAGTGTAAGTCCATCATTTTCATAAGGTTCGTATTCTACAGGAATGGTTCCTTCAGGTGGAACTCTTGACCCCATTCCATCGGGAGAAGTTACATCCAATTCCTGAGCTTCTCTGGCGGGAGAATTGTACATATCCGGAAAAAATTGAGGTGCTGGAGATTTTTTCTCACAATTCCCCAGAAAGAGTCCTGCCAGAAATAAGATTGTTAAATTCTTAATAAGATTCATTAGCATTTCCTTATTTTAACACAGTTACTTCTTTCGCACCCAGCGAAGTTAGAAATTCAACAACTTCTTCCTGCTTATAATTGGCAGAAGCTGATGGAATCCAAATCGCGAATCTATGGCTGGTGATCTCGGGATGTAGGGGTTTTCTAAACCCACTTCCCAATCTTCCCAGAACAAAGAGTGAAGCTGCGGCGCTCATACCGGCAAAAAAGACAGTTGTCTCAAATGTAACGGGAACATATGCGGGCCAAGCATTCAGTGCTTTACCGGAGAAATTGATACCCCAGTCGTGTGCATGTGTGAGATACTGAAAGCCAAAACCGAAAGTCAATCCCATTAATCCCATGAAAAAGCTGATCCATGGGATCCCCGATCTGGGAAGTCCCATAGCATCATCCAATCCATGAACAGGAAAAGGAGTGAGGCAATCAAAGTCTGTGTATCCTTTCTGTTTTACTTTTTCAGCTGATTTCAAAATCTCTTCCGGTGTATCGAAAAGACCGAAGACACCGTGAGTTGTTTCTTGATAAGTAAAAAATTGTTCTTTTTTAAACCAATACATCAGTGATTTCCCCCTTCTTTATGAGGCATTACTGTTTTCACTTCAGCAATTGCAATGATAGGTAAGATTCTGCAGAACAGGAGGAAAAGTGTGAAGAAAATTCCAAATGTTCCAATCAACATAGCAATGTCAAATATAGTAGGCATGTATCGATCCCAGCTGGAAGGGAGGAAGTCCCTATGAGTGGACATAACGATCACATATCTTTCAAACCACATCCCTATGTTTACGAAGATAGAAACTACAAACATAACCGGTATGCTCTTTCTGAGCTTCTCAAACCAGAAAACCTGTGGAGAAAGAACGTTACAGGAAATCATGATCCAATAAGCAGGAGCATAGGGTCCAAAAGCACGGTTTACAAAAGTAAAGCCCTCGTATTCGTTACCGGAATACCAAGCGATGAAAAACTCTGATCCATAAGCATAGCCCACCATCAAACCTGTTACCATGATGATTTTATTCATGTTTTCCAGGTGCTTGAGAGTGATGTACTGTTCGAGTTTGAACATCTGTCGTGCGATTACCATCAGGGTGACCACCATAGCAAATCCGGAAAAAATCGCCCCTGCAACGAAGTAAGGAGGAAGGATTGTAGTGTGCCAACCGGGAAGGATAGAAACAGCAAAGTCAAAAGAGACGATAGTGTGCACCGAAAGTACTAAAGGAGTTGAAAGTGCAGCTAGTAGCATACTCACGATTTCATAATGTGACCAGGCTCTGTTTGAACCCACCCAACCGAGAGACATCACGCTATAAATCATTTTTTTGACTTTGTGAGTAGATCGATCTCTGAGTGCTGCAATGTCCGGAACCAGACCGATGTACCAGAATACCAATGAAATTGAGAGGTATGTCGATACAGCAAATGTATCCCAGATCAATGGAGATCGGAAGTTTACCCAAAGTGGTCCTCTTTCATTCGGATAGGGAAACAACCAGAATCCCAACCAAGGACGACCGATGTGAATGATCAGAGTACTGGCGGCTGTCAAAACGGCAAAAATCGTCATCGCTTCTGCGGCTCGATTGATCCCTGTTCTCCAACCCTGTCGGAAAAGAAAAAGTACTGCCGAAATCAATGTTCCGGCGTGACCGATCCCGATCCAGAATACGAAGTTCACAATAAAAAATCCCCAACCCACGGGATTGTTTACCCCCAGGATGTGAAGACCTTCATACATCAAATAACCGATAACTCCTAAATCCAAGACAGTTATCGTTACTGCGAGAATAAAAACTTTCCACCAGAGGGCGGTAGGAAAGCTATCTGTAGGCTTGAGAATATCTTCCGTAACCTGCTTATAGCTTTTACCTCCTTCAACGAGGGGAACAATTCCTAATTTTTCTTTTGCGGAAGTTGTTAACGACATTTTTACACGCTCTCCTTCACATAGTTACGAACCCTAGTTAGATAGGCAACCTGGGGTTTTACATTTAAGAAATCTAAGATTCTGTAGGATCGCGGATCGTTAGACTTCATCGTTACCTTAGAATCCTTATCATTGATGTTTCCAAAGAAGATCGCATCCGTCGGACAGGTTTCCTGACAAGCACTCTTCAGTTCGCCATCTTTCAATAATCTTCCTTCATTTTTCGCTCTGATTTTCTTTTCAGCCACTCTGGAAGAACAGAAAGTACATTTTTCCATAACCCCTCTGGAACGAACGGTTACTTCAGGATTGAAAGCCAATTGTCTCGGACTTCTTGCCATGTCTTTTCCATCTCTCCAATGCTCCATCCAGTTGTATCTTCTTACTTTGTAAGGACAGTTATTGGAACAGTATCTGGTTCCGACACAACGGTTGTAAACCATGTCATTTGTACCTTCACTACTATGAGTAGTAGCTGCAACCGGACAAACCGTCTCACAGGGAGCATTTTCACAGTGCTGGCACATAACCGGTTGATGACCGATTTCAATGGTTTCGGGCTTGGAAGAATCGCCGATATAGTATCTATCGATACGGATCCAATGCATCTCCCTACCTACCCGAACTTCATCCCTTCCAACTACAGGAATATTGTTTTCAATGTGGCAGGCAACCACACAGGCTGAACATCCGGTACAGGCAGTCAAATCAATCGACATTCCCCATCGATACCCCTTGTATTCATACTCGGGATTGAAACCTCTCGCTGGGAACGGCTTGTCGGACTTTGATTTGTCGGTGATCATCGGGAATTCATCAGGTGCTTTCCCGCTTTCAGGATTTTTCATGTAGTCTACAAGATTCGTATGCTGAATCAGGGGACGATCATGCCACTTAGTTCCCAGAGGGGATCCGGGGTTCATCATGTGGTGTTCCTGGGTTGTAGCCAGTTTGTATTTCTTACCTGTTTTTTCGATTTCTACAATCTGACCTGCCAGAACTAATTTTCCATCTTTGTAAGTAGCAAGTGAGAAAGAATTCTTTCCAACTCCATTTCCTACTTTTCCAACAGAAGTTCGACCGTAACCTATTGCAATTGCAATTGTATCCTTGTTCAATCCGGGTTGAATTTGAGCGGGAAGAATGATTTCTTCGCCGGACTTAGGAATTCGAACCTTTAGAACATCATTGGATTGAATACCGCGATTTGCAGCTGTAGAAGGAGAAAGCGCGATGAAGTTGTCCCAGGTAACTTTTGTTACGGGATCGGGTAATTCCTGAAGTACTGAGTTGTTGGCATGCTTTCCATCGCCGAGGGCAACAGTTGTATAAAGAGCCAACTTCATTCCATCTTCACGCTTACTGAGAGGAGTGATTGAGCCTTTGAATCCCCTACTTCCACGAACCCCTGTGAGGTCTGGATTTCCGAGTGTACCACCGCGTAAAAAGTTTACCCAGTTTGTAGACTTTGAATAGTAGGACTTTAGGTATTCATAGTAGGATTTTGAACCACTGAGTTCTCCACCTGCCCAATTGATGAAACTATCTTCCAGAGATCTTGTAGAAAAGAGAGGTTGAATTGTAGGCTGCTGAATACTGATCACCCCGGCTACAGACTCTCTATCTCCCCAAGATTCCAGGAAATGATTTGTAGGCGCAAGATAATGAGCTTTCTTGGATGTCTCATCCAAACGATCGGAAAGCGAGACTATCATCTTGGCTTTTGAAAGTAACTTGTCCCAACCGGATGTCTCTGGCAATTGATAGAGAAGATTGGTATCGTAAATGAACAAAACTCCAACTTCTCCGGAATTGAGTTCTGCTTCGAGTGACTTTAGGTTAGAAGAATAGTTAGCAGATCCAGTTCTGGTTGCCACTGAATCCACAGCCTTGCCATCATTGTCCAATTGAGAATTGAGTAAGTTCACAAGAATTTGAAGATCGATAGCTTCTGAAGTCTGTGAAGATGTTCCTCCACCTACAACCAGAGATTCACCTTTTGCATCCCATAGGAGCTTGGCTACAGATCTAACAACTGTTTCCTGAATGTCTAATTCCTTACATATATCGGATACCGAAATAGAATCCAATTGTCCGAAGGAAGAGCCTCCCAATTCACTAATGGCTTTAGCAATCCCCAGGCCGATGCGACGGACATCACCAGGTCTTACAGGAATCCTGACATCTGCTACGGAACTGGTTACCGAAAGCATAGTGTCTACCATAATCAATTGATTGTATTTGGAGTTTTGACCATCCAGCTGTCGCTTAGAAGAGAACTGCCTGGAGAATTCGACAGGAGAAATCCAGGTACCGAGGAAATCAGCATCGAGAGAGAGAATCACTTTCGCTTTGTCGAATCGATAGTTCGGAACGATAGCTTTCCCGTAGGAAATTTCATTTGCAATTGCGATAGCCTCTTCCGGGGAAATCGCATCATATTCATAATGCTTCCCACCACCGACTGCACTTAAGAAATCGGAAACTACTCTTTTGGTACCGGGTGAATTGATAGGAGCTGTAAGAATTCGGGTCTTTCCGGGGTTTTCTGTTAGTGCTTTTTTGATTGCATCGTCCAGATCTTTCCATGCTAGTTTTGAACCATTTCCATTCTCAATCTTGAGAGGGGTTTGAGCACGATCGGGATCATAAAGATTCAGCAAGGAAGCCTGTCCCTGTGCACAGAGAGAACCTTTATTCAAAGGGTGATTCGGGTTGCCTTCTAACTTCAGCGGACGACCATCTTTGGTTTTGACCAAAGTTCCGCAACCGGCAGAACAACCACCGCAAGTTGAAGCATAGTAATTGGATAAACCGGGTGTCATGTACTCGGGTTTATCAACATAAGGAACAATCTTTTCCGGTTTCTGTGGTAAACAATTCACTGTAAGCATCGCGGTAGATGCTCCCATGAGCTTTAAGAATGTTTTTCTATCGTATTCCCCGGTTTTGATTCTACTGATGATTGGATCTGGAGATGTGAAAAATTCCTGATTTTGGACTTCCTTTAGATCCTTTCTATCTTTCGATTCATATGATTGCCAATGTGATTTCTTTTCTTCTTGAAAATTCGACTTTTCAGACATTGAGTTGTCTCTCCTAAATCAGATTAACGATGACAGGTAGAACAATCATTTGGAGCATTGTTTTCCCTATGACAGTTCACACAATATCCCATATTCAGGGATTCGACCTGTTGAATGATTTTCATTTCCGCGACATTGCCGTGACATTTTGAACAATCAACCCCACGGGCGATGTGGCGTGAGTGGTTAAAAAATACAAAATCAGGCTGGTCATGGACTTTAATCCATTGAATAGGCTTCTTTTCATTGTGATACTTTTTCAATCTCTCTACATCGGGGCGACCTGAAGCAACACCCTGGCCATGACAGTTCATGCAGGTAGAGGATGGCGGAACACTAGCATGAGCTGATTTTTCAACAGCTGTATGACAGTATCTACAGTCTATCTTATTATCACCTGCATGTAGCTTATGATTAAAAGGAATGGGTTGGTCGGGTGCATATCCAACATATTTAGATGGTGAAAATAGTAGGTATGCCAACCCCCCCATTACGATGAGGGGTAGTGTTATCTTAATTGCCTGTACGTTCATTCGAAGTCAAGTCCTTGTATTTCTATCCAAACGTAGTTTCTTACTTTAATTTTAAAAAATAGTTTTCTATGAATCTACATAAAAAACTATTTTTTTTTACCATATGAAAAAACCTCAGTAAGAAAACAATTCGTTTGTTATTTTTGTTTTCCTTTCTTTGATTTCTGCCGGTGATTCTTCTTTCATAATTTCATCAGGTTGAACCTTGAAAATGGTTTGTCCTTTCGAAACAATCTTTCCATCCGAATCAGTCATCAGATTTTTTACAACTGTCCCGCTGAAAGGTGCGGATACTTTGTTAAACATTTTCATAACTTCAATGATAAACAGAGGTTGACCTGCAACGAATTTATCACCTTCGTTGATCAATGCCGGAAGATTCGGTGCTTCCTTGGAATAGTACATACCACCCATAGGTGCCACGATCTCATCCGATTTTGCTTTTGGAGGTGGATTGAGTGCCTTCACCAGTTCCTTAATTTTTGCCGAATCGGAAAATTCTTCAGGAACGATAGCATTCAATTTTGAATCCACATCCAATTTATGGAAGCCGGATTTCTCTCCAACAGCAGGAAGAATTTTAAGGATCTCCAGACCGGTTTGGAAAGCTTTGTGAGAAGCCAGACATTTCTTCCATAAATCATCAGAAAACTTTGCAGAATCCGGATTTTTACCTGAGTTCAAAATAGAAAGAACTTCAGAATCAGACTTACCGGTCATTTCTGCCATAGACTTATAAAAATCCAATGCTTCATTGTGAATTTCAGCATCATGACTCCAGATCTGATCACTTGGCATCTTTGACTCGGTTTCTTCCATATCCATATAAATATAGAGATCATTTAGAATGTGAACAGGATTTCGAAGGAAAACAACTTTATTGCCTTCCATCTTCCAGGACTTATTCAAATGATAACCCAAGAATCCCGCCAGTTCATGAGGACTGTTGAGGATGGATCTCAGTGGTCGAACCAAATAAGTGAACTTTCGATTCAAAATCTTGGACATAGCAGGATCACTGGCTTTGACCAGATTTTTCACATACAGATCGAGATCAATATTTGAAAGTATTCCCGCAACAGAACCTACTGCCGCCAGATAAGATTGCATGAATCTGGTATTGGGCTTGAACATTGGGTCCTTTCCGAGAATCCAGTTGATGAGCCCGTAATGAACCGGCATATTGGTCTGAAGATCATTACCTCTCAGCTCTGTTACTTTGATAATATTTGCCAGTCTTTCTAAATTTTCTTTTCTGGATTTTCCATAAGTAACAATGAGTGCTATATTGGAATCATAAGCCCCGGCCAATCTATAGTGAATGAAGATTCCAGTGTCCGGATTTTTAATCCCAATACCCTGATCATCTCTGATTTCATATTCGATTGGAGGAGACCAAGTCTGGATCAGTCCACCTGCGTGGGGTTGCAAACTTTGATTGGTGGCATTGATACGGGCCTCTCCACCGGCGATATTTCGTAAAACTCTTTCCGGTTTGGGAACACGCTTTCCATGAAGAGAAAGTAAAGCCATAGCTTCGATCAAACTCTCAACATAAAAGAATTCATTTTTATCGTTTGGATTGGTGAATTTGAGCTTGTATGCCATTTCTGTCACACGGTGCTCCACCTGAATTCTGGTGTTCATTTCCATGAAGAAGTGGTTGTTCTCATCCACAATTGATTCGAAGGTTGAGACACTGTTCAAACTTACAGCTTTTCCGAATCTCTCTGATTGTTCTTCCATCTCTTTCAAAACTTTCAGATCTTCTTTTAAGACAGCTACCTTTTCGGGATTGTCGGAATGTACTTTGAGTTCTTCTTCAAACAACTCAACAGTATAAGAAAGTTCAAGAAGTTTCTGCTCATGCATCTGGAGAGAACAATCCCGTCCACCGAGGGAAAGACACCACTCACCATTTCCAATCAATTGAATTTCATTGTGGCGGGTATTTTCAATGTTCAACTCAACCAGAAAGTTTCGATTGGAACCTTCACTGGTCACTTTGGATTCGGAAATAATTTCCTGAACAGCTGCTTTCACTTCTTTCTTTTCAGAAATGACTCTCTGCCCTTTTCCACCCCCACCACCGATGTACTTGAATCGAATTCGGTTGGAAGGATACTTTTTCCAAATTTCATCTGTCTGAAATTCAGCTTCTATTTGCAGATCTTCAATGGAAACGATATCAATTCCTGCTTCATAAGATGCCTGAAGGAGATTCTCGGAATTGTCTTCCAGAGTTACTTTGGAATTGTAAGTGAATTTTAAATTTTTCTCTTTGGCTAGTTTTTCGAGACCTGCTTGATCTTTGACTTTTCTAAGAAGAGCGAGAGCAGTGATGTTGTCCACCCCGGGAGTCACAGACACGTCTAGACTACGGGCTAATTTCTTAGCTTCATCCTTGGCTCCAGCCTGTTTTGCTACACTGGAAGAAGGTCCCATAAACGTGAGGCCGGATTCTTCGATGGCTTCAATGAATTCAGAGTCTTCTGCCATGAAACCGTAACCCGCAAATAGATGAGTGTAACCATTTGATTTGGCTATGTCTATGATCTCTTCTATACGTTCTGCTTTTTCTTCTTTGGTTGCTCCCATATAGTCGGGAACTCTATGGATATTGTTTTTGAATTTGAATCCTCTCAGTTCGGGAGCCAGAGCATTCGGATACACGACTGAATCTTTTTCTGAAAGAAGGATTCCGTATTCTTTGATTCCAATTTCATCAAATACATCCATTGCTTCTTTTCTAACAGGTCCCCGGCAAACGATCAAACATTTGATGCTTTCGAGAGAGAAGCTCTTGATCCATTCTGAACCGGATTCGCTAAATTTCATTTTATTGTATTTTGAATCAAACATTCTTATTCAAACTCCCTTTGAACTCCACCCATTGGTTGCGGAGTATAATGTCTCATTAAGTAATTTAAGTTTTCAGAAAGAACTTTTCTTGTGTATCCGGGCATGATCACACTGGATACAGATCCCAATGAAAGTGCTTCTTTGGGGTTCATAAGTTCTCTCTCGTAACGCAGGGAAAGCTCTGCAAGACCAACATCTTTGATCTTTTTGGCTTCTGCTTCAGGCATTCCTTTCTTTACATTTTCAGAATAGGTTTTGTTCAAAGCCTGCAATTCTGATTTGTAGATAAAATCTTTTCCAGCAGGTCCCATCACCGCGATTCTCGCTGTTGGAAGAGTGAAGACCAGATCAGCACCTGTGTGGTAGGAGTTCCAGGTTGCATAAGCACCACCGAAAGCATTCCTGATAATCAGGGTCATTCTTGGAGTTCTCAGGTCTATGATGGAATCAAGAAGTTTTCTACCTTCTTCGACAATTCCTCCATGTTCCTGTTCTTTTCCGGGAAGGAATCCTGTTGTATCTTCAAGGAAGATCATAGGAATATTATAAACATTACAGAAACGAACAAATCTGGTTCCTTTTCTGGCTGCGTCAATATCAATCTGACCGGAACTAACCGCAGAGTTGTTAGCGATGAATCCGACGACATGTCCTCCCAATCTTCCGAAGGCAGTCACCAGGTTTCTGGCTCTCTGAGATTGAATTTCAAAAAATGCTCCGTGATCACAAATGTTTTGGAGGTACAGAGTGATGTCGAAAGGAGTGTTCATTCCAGTTGGGGCATTGAATGTCTTTCTAAAAAGAATGTCTTCTTCAAAAATGTATCGATCCAGAGGATCACTGGTAGGAAAGAAAGAAGGAGCAACTTTATTGCTATCGGGTAGATAGGATAGAAGTCGAAGGCAGGTCTTCAAAGAACCCAATTCATCGGGAGTGACAATATCTACCACACCACTTTTTCCATGGACTTTGGGTCCCCCCAAATCTTCAGCACTGATGTCTTCCCCAAGTACTGACTTCACAACATCCGGACCGGTTAGTCCGAAAAATGTATTTTCACACTGGATCATGAAAGATCCCTGTCTGGGGAGGTAGGATCCACCCCCTGCATTGTAACCGAACATAAGCATGATGCTCGGAACCAGTCCGCTGATTTTTCTGAGTGCTGTAAAGGCTTCACTGTATCCATCCAGACCACCCACACCTGCGGGAACGAATGCACCTGCGGAGTCATTCATACCGATCAGGGGTATACCGTGTTCGCCTGCCATATAAATCAAACGGGCAAGTTTGTTTCCATTGGTTGCATCCATTGTTCCGGCACGTAGAGTAAAATCGTGTCCGTAGATTGCAACATCTCTTCCATTTATATTTAAGATTCCTGTAACTAAGGAGGCTCCATCCAGGGCGGGTCCCCAGTTTTGGTACATAATATTGGGTTCTTCTTTGGTGAGAACTTTGATCCTTTCCCAAACCGTCATACGGTCTTTAGAGTGTTGAACTAGGATCCTATCAACTCCTCCTCCCTGGTGGGATTTGGTTTGGAGTTCTGCTCCCATCTTAATGGATTCTTCATAAATTCCTGTTTTTTTCGCCGGCTTGGTTTCTTTGCTTTCAGCCAGATCTTTCAGTGGATTTTTCAAGGTTGAGTAAATATCTTCCATGTTTCTCTCTTTGGCGGTCTATAGAATTGGTTGGGATGAAAAGAAAATTTCCCGATTCCTTACCAATATTTCATATCCCCAAAAACCTTTCCACTCTTTACAAAAATTTCTAAGGTATTTTTTCATAATTAGCATATATTAGAATAGTTCTAAATATTTTGTAAAGCTATCAACATAATGTATCACAAAGAAGTAAGAGAATTTCACTTGAAGGTTCTTTGGAAAATTCACATACCGTTTGCCTGAAAGACTTGGTACTTCTTCTAAAGGCGTGCAGCTACTTTAGAGTCATTTTCAAAAGGTTTACTCATTCATAGAGAAATCGGCTATAAAATGGCTAGATAGCAGAATAGAAAAAGTGTAATAATTGATGAGAATTGGTATAGAGCAGATTTTTCCGAGAATGCAAAAATACTTTTAAAACTGCCTGCAACAGCAAAATCTAGATCAAAAAATATAGAACAGGACATGACTCCAGAAGGAAAGAAATGGAAACGAAGAGCATTTCTTCCCATTCCGGAAAAGGATCTATTCTCCAAATCCTCAGATAAGGATCCTTTCTTGTGGCTTTAGTCTTTCCGTATTTTAGAGAGGTTGATCTCAAACTCTCATTCTAAAAACCCAAAACTTTGATTGAAAGCTTTCATTTTTTAAGTTGAATCCCTAACCCAAACCCTGAATCCAAAAATTCAATAAATTCCCTTTAGATTGGAATAGCTCTTCTTATAAATCTAGAATTTCTGTGAATCTATCTACCTTCCACATGGAGGATCCTGGTAAATTTGACCAGGATCCTAACGATAATATAAAAAAGAACCGATCCGATGAAAATGTATTCATGGTGGGGCTTCAAAAGATTTTGAATTCCACTGTCGGCCAAATTGGGTTCATTGATAAAAATCAGAATGATATCATAGAGAAGAAACATGATCAAAATCCCAAAAAGACTCGGATACTCTCTTTTTAAAATATTTCGATAGGAGAAATCCAACTCAGGACGTTTGTAATTTGAAAAACGAGGAAGCAAAGCCGGTGTCTTTTCAGCCCAGGTCAGGTACTTAGCACCGAATTTATTTCGTAAAAACATCTCTTCGGTAAACATAATTCGTTCATAGTACATCCAGTAGAAAAAGAAAAATATAAGAGTGAAGGATAGATTTTTCACCAAAAGGACAATCCCAAAAAACATAAAAAAGTTCCCAATGTAAAGGGGATGACGGACCAGAGAGTAGATTCCTGTTTGATTTACGGTCTCTGCTACCTGCTTCTTGGTGTTTCTTCCGGAAGTCTTCTCAGGTGCATAACCGATGGTGAAGCATCGAATGAACAATCCCAAAAGACTGATCAGAAAACAAAAAATTGCATAATAAATTTGGTTCTGGTAGCTGTTATTGAAGTACTTATGTTCCGGAATGTAGAAAAATGATAAAAGTAAAATGAAAGAAGGTACATAAGACCTCCATCTAAATAAAAAATTTCCCTGCTTCTCAAACTCTTCTATCAATGCCATATAAATTTTTCCATTCTCGAATTTTTTCTTGTAGTATTTAACAATTTTTACACTCTATGATTATGTCAATAGAATCATTTATACGTCCCAGTTTTAACTATCCTTTTATGTGGTTCATAGATGCATCCATCCACAGTCTATTGCTGGCGGTTCACAATATAGATGAAGTTGTCATTCAACCGGATGATAGAGAAATGCTCAAAAAACTCAAAGATCAGCGGGTTATTTTTGTCTCCAATCATCCATCAACCAAAGAACCTCCGATTTCCTATGTAATAGGAAACCTTATGTATTCAAGATTTCATTACATGGCATCGAGGGAAGTTTTTGACTGGGGGTATGGTCTGGTTGGAAAAATGATTCAATCGATAGGTGCCTATTCAGTAATCGCAGGCACAGGGGATAGAGAATCCCTAAAAACAACAAGAAAGATCCTAGCCGCTCCGGCCGGTAAGCTGGTACTTTTTCCGGAGGGAGAGCCCACAGGGGCAGAAAATGACAACCTCCTCCCCTTTCAACCGGGAGTCACCCAATTGGGATTATGGGGATTCGAGGACGCACTAAAAAATGATCCGAACGCCGAAATTCTTATTTTACCCGCCTTTATCAAATACCGATTCAACGGACCCATAGAGAAGATCCGGGAAGAAGTGGATAGATCCATTGAAAACATGGAGAAACACATCGGAATCACAAAACATGGAAAAAATATTATCGATAGACTATTCGCTGTAGGCAAATTTCTTATTGAGAAAAATGAAAGAGAGTTCGGGATCACCACAAAAGACGATCAATCTTTTGATTATAGAATCGGTCAGATCCGACATAAAATTTTAAACTATGTAGCAGATACAGTAGGTTTAAAAAAGTTCAATCGGGATGACGATGCCATAAACAAACTGAGATACATTCTCTCTGTATTTGAGATGGTGACCTTGGGTTTGCCTGACCCCAAAAATGAACTTCCCAGTTTGGCCTCAGCCAAATGGGGTAGAAAATATCTCCAGAAAGCCTATGATTTTATATCCATCAAAGGCTCTTACCTGAAAGAATTCCCTTCGGCGGAAAGAATTTATGAATGGATCTATAGATTCGAAAGCGAATTGTTTCAATCTTCCAAACCCAGAAGAGCAAAAGCATTTGTTCATTTTTCTGAACCGGTTCGGTTGTCAGAAGAATACAAAAACTACAAGAACAGTAAGAACAAAAAACAAATCGTTGAAGAGCTAACTTCTAAGATTCGAGGGAAAATACAAAGTATTTTAGATGAAGAAGTCAAAAGGTCTGAAATCTTATTTCCCTTAGATAAGATTTTCTAACTGATCTTTCACACCCGATTCTTTTTTTCTTTTTTCTTGTGACGGTACATTCTCTCATCAGCAATCTTTAGCATTTCTTCTATGCTGATGGGGTTTTCGGGGTCAAATTTCTCAACACCGATGCTGAATGAGAGATCGAAATTTTTTCTTTTAGTCTCGTTGTAATCATTCAATTTCTTCATCAATCTATTTTGAATCGTCTCGGGTGTGACATGCTCATCTACCATGATCACTGCAAACTCATCTCCTCCCATTCTGGCAATCAAATCAGTTAGGCGGAATGATTGCTTCAAAAGATTGGAAAGTGCTACGATGGCTTTGTCTCCTATTTCATGCCCCAAGGTATCGTTTATCTTTTTTAGACCATCCATATCAATAAAGAATAGATACAGAGGATGTTTGTCTTTCGATGCCTCGGAAAATTTCTTTTTGCCGAGTTTTATGAAGCCTCTGCGATTGTAGAGTCCCGTCAACTCATCTGTAATAGAGAGATGAGCGAGTTCTTCTTCTTTGATATTTTTAAGTTTGATATCCTTATTTATAAAAATAATGAGAATCAAAAACATGATCACAGAAAACAATCCACCCGTAATGATGAAAATAATCATTTTCTGCTGGGTATTCTGTTCTGCATTTTGAATTTTAATCAAATTCAGGTATTCTTTTTGTTCAATAGAATTGATTAAAAAATTCATTGAGTCTATGAGTTCTTTTTCCTCATCCGACATCATTTTTTCTAAGAGAGCTCGGATACCAAACTTTTTCTTCAATTCCAGACAATCCTGATTGCAATTCAATTTGGATTCCAGAATTGACTCGAGCATTCTGAGATCATCCATTTTGTCATTGTCCCTCTGAAAGAGGGGTCTATTGTTTAAGGATTTAAGTGCGATTTGAATCTCATAAATCTTTCTGTAATATTTTTCCTGAACTTCTGCTTCATTGGAAATCAAAAATTCTAATTTTAAAATTTCTAATTCCTTGATCTTAAAATTTAAGTTCTTGAGATCAACGATGATTGAATAGGTTTCACTGGAGAGATTGCGGTTATTCTCTCCCTGCTGAAAGAGAAAAACCGTATAGAGGATCAAACAAATGATGATGGATAGGGAGAGAAAAAAACCCAGATTGACTTTTTTCCGAATTGAAAATTTCAATAGATCTTTCTCCCGTATTGATTTAGATCCGGTAAGAAATATCTCCTTTCTTTCTCAATTTGTGCAGTTTGGTTTCTACAGAACTTTTGGATCTCGAAAGGATAGCCGCCAGTTCCCTGCTTGATTTTTTGAGATTTTTTTGTAGAAACTTTAATTCTTTCTCTGTCCATGTAGCACCTGAATTTTTTACACTATTCTGTTCGATCGCTTCTTTTAAATCATTTTTTTTCTGATTGATAGAACCGGGTGTCCTTCCTAAGAGTTCGCTCAATTCTTTAATAGAGAGGTTTGAATTCTTTTTTAGAGTTTCTATTTCCGAGCTGGACCAGGGCTTGGCTACTTTTACATTATGAAATGTCTTATAGATTTTTTTGTCCCTTTTGTCGGTTTTGTAGTATTTGAGATCCCTTCTTTTCGAGTGGATTGCATCTCTTGATCTTCCTAGTTTTTTTACTAGTTCATCATAACTCATTTTGGGATTCTCTTTGAGAAGTTTGATTTCTTTCTCTGTCCAGGGGAGGTTGGATTTGGAGATAAAATCCTTATCATTTTCTATTCTTTTCAATCTACCATTCTGATCTGATTTTCTCTTCTTTTCCATATACAGAGGATGAACCCTTCGGGCTTTTTCGAGATGCTGAGAATTCATCTTATTCTTTTTCAACCAGAGTCTGTTTAGGTAACTTTTGATGCCCGCGCTAAGATTTGATTTGCAGGTTATTGTCAGTAGTTCATCAATGTTTTTTGCATTTAGAAATTTTTGAGCTTCTTTGCTATTGATGTTCATTATCTTTCCCCTCTTTCTATCTATACTACGTTGATCGTTTAACGTCTACACATATAGATCATGATTTGGTGCTTGTATTCATTGAATAAAATCGCTGATGAAATGATCAATGATTCCATTTATCTTGCATCTTATTTTGAGGGAGATTCTAGTCAATTTTTTTCAGGAAATTTCTTTCCAATATAAAAAAAATCTATATAGAAAGGAGAGGGCAAAGAAACCGATGGAATTTATCTTCCATCGGTTCGTTTTTTTGAATTAGATTCTGTCAGCGATAATTTCTGCTATATCTTTTACTTTGACAGTATCGGTTCTTTCTGCATTTTTCACTCCATCTGTAATCATAGTCATACAGAAGGGGCAAGAAACTGCGATTGTAGATGCTCCGGTTTCCAAAAGCTGATCGGTTCTTTTGAAATTCACCCGATCATTGTTCTGTTCTTCCATCCACATTTGAGCTCCACCGGCTCCACAGCAAAGAGACTTGGAGTGGTGATCGGATGGTTCTTCAAAATTGCCTCCGGTCACTTTCACCAGGTCTCTCGGATTTTCATAACCGTTGTTGTATCTTCCCAGATAACAGGGATCATGATAGGTAAATGTTTGTTGGATATCAGCTTCATTGGTTTTGATATCTATCTTTCCTTCCTGGATCAATTCTTTGATGAAATCACTGTGGTGCTTGACTTCAAAATTGCCCCCGAATTGAGGATATTCATTTTTAATCGTGTTGTAACAATGCGGACAGGCGGTTACCACTTTTTGAACATTGTATCCATTCATAGTGTCCACATTCATTTGCGCCAGAGTTTGATAGAGATATTCATTTCCCCCTCTTCTGGCTGAATCCCCGGAGCAATTTTCTTCCGTTCCAAGAATTCCAAAATTTACCCCAGCTTTTTGAAGGATTTTCACAAAAGATTGAGCAGTTTTTTTACTTCTATCATCGAAGGCTCCTGCACAACCCACCCAATAGAGAACGTCTACATTGGAATCTTCTGCCATTGTCTTCACGCCCAAACCTTCTGCCCAATCCGCTCTGGTATGAGCTCCCATACCCCAAGGATTAGAATTGTTTTCCATGTTCTGGAAAGCACCCTGAAGTTCGGCGGGGAAATTGGATTCTGCTAAAACAAGATTTCTTCTCATTTCAACGATAGCATTTACCTGATTGTTTCCAACAGGACAAGCCTGAACGCAGGCATAGCATGTAGTACATCCCCAGATCGCTTCTTCTGTGATGTACGGACCGATGACATTGGTCTCCATGCCCATAATTTCTTCAGCTGACTTTCCTTCCTTTCTTGCCTTTTGCACCTCGGGCATTTTTTCAAGAAGAGCATGCTTCAAATCAACGATGATCGCTTTGGGATTGAGAGCCTTTCCGGTTCGATTGGCTGGACACTGAACCTGACACCTACCGCATTCAATACAAGCCATCCCATCGAGAAGGTTAGGAAAAGGGAAGTCCTGAACTTTTGTAGAACCCCAAAGAGCGTTTTCATCCTCCAGATTCAACTTAGATAGAGCTCCCTTCGGAGTATCTGTTGCGAGAAAAAAGTTTATCGGAGCAAAAATCAAGTGGGAGTGCTTGGAAGTAGGAACATAAAGCATGAAAGCAAACACTGTGAGAATATGTGCCCACCACATGATTTTAAATGCGATATCTCCGGAAGCACCTTCCACGCCAATTGCTGACCATAAGTAGCTGACCCCTACTGCGATCGGGAATCCATCACGAATTGAACCTGATTTAATTGAATAAGTATCAGAGATCACCCGGGCACCTTCACCGAGGAGAGTACTAATCATAAGAGTCGCGATCATTCCAATCACTACTGCAGATGCCGGAGAATGGACATCGAGCCCCTTCGCTTTGATAACCCATCTTCGAATAGCAAAATAAGCCAAACCGATGAGAACCAGAAAAGAGACCGATTGAACAAGACCCTCATAGGCATGAGAAAGTCCCTCAGAAAAACCTAAAAGGGAAAATGCATAGGGATCAGAGAGCCAATAACCAAAAACCCCCGCTACCATTTGATTGGTAGTATGTAGAAGGTAGGTCACAAACCCATAAAAAATAAAAGCGTGCATCACTCCACGCATGGGCTCCTGAAACAACTTTTTTTGGAGAAGGACGTTATCTATAACAGATTTTATCCTAAATCCGAGATTTCCGTGTTCTCTGAAATCTTCATGAAAATGAGCTTTCTGTCCTTCAAAAACAAGTCCGAGTCGATAGATGACTGCCCGGGCAAAGACTATATTTGCGATTGCAAATAAAATGGTGAAAATAATATGAAATACAAGGTTTTCCAATTTGGTAGCCTCAGTCTTAATTTATTAAGGCTATAAAAACATTGATAATTTGTATGTCTATTGAAAAAATATGATTATGATCCATGTCTACAATTTCATTCTCCTCCTTATCTATCCAATTTATAAAATTTTAGAATTATTCTATTTATCTAGATTTGATTTTTTTCAAATTCGAAGAAAAGAAATCCGAAAAATTAAGGATTTCACTCAACTCATTTCAGGGAAAGTCATCTGGCTTCATGCCGCTTCGGTTGGAGAATTAGATCAATGCAAATCAATGATTCATGTGATCAAAAAAGAAAGTCCCGGAGTTTTTATTCTTCAAACGGTTTTTTCAGATAGTGTTCAAAACAAAAATCTGGAGGTAGACTTCATTGATTTCTATTGCAGACTTCCTCTCGACTTTGCGGGCAACTACGATCTGATCTTTAAAAAATTTCATCCGAATCTTCTTATCATAACAGCCTGGGACCTCTGGCCAAATCTGGTTCACACTGCTATCAAGAGGGATGTCAAAGTTTTTTTTGCCTCCGCCACCCTTCATCAGGGGTCCGGTAGGATTCGAAATCCTATCATTAGGAAATTGACATCAGAAGTCTTAAATAAGGTCACAGGCATCTCTCCTTCGAATTCAAAATTAATCCCTATTTTTTCATCTTTGACTCAAAATCAAAAAATAGAATCTGCAGGAGATTCCAGATTTGATTCCGTGATACAAAAAATTGAAAATCGTAATACAGATTTTTCCACCGGACTTCAAAAAAAGAAGAATTCCCCTGTTTTGATTTTGGCTTCTACATACAATCAATGTGATACATTCATATTTCCCGATTTAAAAAAATTGATAGAGTCCGGATTCCAGATTTGGATATTTCCCCATAAAGTAGACGAAGAGAGAATTCGCGAAATTCAAATGAATTTAAAAAAGCATGATTTGACATACTCGATATTTTCTGAAAACCAAAACCCGGACTCTAGCATCCTGGTCATTGATAAAATAGGGATATTAGCCTATTCTTATGAACTGGCTGATCTTACTTATGTAGGTGGTGGATTTCACAATAGAATTCACAATGTGATTGAACCGGCTTATTTCGGGCTTCCAATAGCCACAGGACCTAAAATTTCTCATGCTGCTGAAGCTATCGATTTGCACAATGAAGGCTATCTATCTATCCTGGAAAACCCGGGAGACCTGATTCAATTTTGTTCGATAATTCAAGATCAAAAATTATATTCAGAAACTAAAGAAAAAATCAAGTTGTATGTACAGAAGAATAAGGGTGCCTCACAACGTTTTTATGATCAATTTTTAAGGAAGGAATTGAAATGAAAAAAATCAAAATTACTTCGATATCCATGAAGACTACTCCGATGGATTTTCTCAGGAATACAGAGACGATTATCAATGTTCTAACCAATGAAGGTACTGATACATCGATTTGTGTATTTCCCGAACTCTGTATATCCGGCTATGGATGCGAGGATGCTTTTTTCAGTTCTGAGCTCAGAAGAAAATCTATTGACTCACTTGAAAAGATTTTACCTTTTACAACAGGAAGAATAGTTGTTGTAGGTCTGCCACTGTATTACAATTCCTCCCTTTACAATACATCTGCAGTTCTTTTCAATGGAGAGATATTAGGCCTTGTCCCAAAGCTCCACCTTGCCAACACCGGAATTCATTATGAAAAGAGATGGTTTCGGGAGTTTCAATCGGAAGCGGATACTGTATCTATTTTCGGACAGGAAGTGCCTCTGGGAAATTTTCTCTTTCAGGCAAATGGATTTAGTTTTTCAATAGAAATTTGTGAGGATTCCTGGGTTGCTCACAGAAAATCGGCAGAAGCATCTCTCTATGGAGCTGAAATCATACTTTCCACAGGTGCATCCCACTTTGCCTTTGGGAAGCAGGAAACTAGAAGAAGAATTTTTCAGGAAAGCTCCAGGTCACAGGGAAATATTTTTGTGTACTCCAATCTCAACGGAAATGAATCGGGGAGAGTGATATTTGAAGGAGGTTGCCTGATCACTGCATTGGGTGAAATCATTCAGGAAGGACCGAGATTGCATTTCACTGACTATGAGACAACTTCTGCTGTTTTGGATTTAGATTTGGTAAAAAATCATAGATCCAGATTCTATCGTGACTTTACCGAAGTATCCGACTCCAATCTTAGTAAAATAAATTTTGATTTTTCACCTCTCGAAGTATCCGAACCTCTGAAACAAAAGGAAAAAATAGCTGATTTACCTAATACTATGCAGGACTTTAGTGATGCTGTTTCTTTAGGTTTATTTGACTATCTAAGAAAAACCGGTTCAAAAGGATTCACTCTTTCTCTTTCGGGTGGAGCCGACAGTTCCGCCTGTGCTATTCTCACAATGATCATGAAAGAGAAAGCCAAATCAGAACTGGGAAACGATGTATTTCAAAAATTAAATATCAATGAAAATGATATCTTGATAACAATCTATCAGTCTACCAGAAACAGTTCGGAAGAAACAAGGAAGTTTGCAAAAACCTTAGCGGAAGAATTGAGACTTCCATCTCATCTCGAAATTGAAATAGACCCTGTCATCGATTTTATCACAGAGAATATATCCAAACTCACTTCTACAAATCTAAACTGGAAAGATCATGATCTTGCCCTTCAAAATATTCAGGCGAGAGCCCGTTCCCCTATAGTTTGGTTATTGGCTAATTTCAAGAATCATCTTCTTTTATCCACGGGCAATCGAAGTGAGGCATCAGTTGGCTATACAACTATGGATGGAGACTCATCCGGTTCTCTCTGTCCAATATCCGGAGTCAGCAAAACATTTATTTTGAAATGGTTGCACTATATAGCAGAAGGAAACATTTCATACCTACCCCCATTAAAAATACTAACTGAATTATTAGAAAAAAAACCTACAGCAGAATTGAAACCTCCGGAAGAAGCTCAGGAAGACGAGAAAGATTTGATGCCTTACGATCTATTACAGAAAATTGAATTTGAATATGTTTATAATTCTAGATCTGATGAAGAAATATTTGACTCTCTTTCCTCTCTGTATCCGGGAGAAGAAGATCTACTTAAAAACAATATTCAAAAATTCATTCAGCTCTTCAAACGAAATCAATGGAAACGTGAACGTCTCCCACCCGGATTTCATCTGGATGATTATAGTTTGGATTCGAGGGCATACTTTCGTTTTCCAATTCTATCCAAATGAAAAAAATCATTCATATAGATATGGATGCCTTCTACGCAAGTGTCGAAGAAAGAGACAATCCTTCTCTCCGGGGAAAACCTGTAGTAGTTGGAGGTCCTCCTAATTCCAGAGCAGTGGTGTCCACTGCAAATTACATAGCCAGGCAGTATGGAGTTCATTCTGCTATGCCGTGTTCTGTAGCTCAACGTCTCTGCCCCCAAGCGATTTTTGTTCCTCATAGGTTTTCTGTTTACAAAGAGATTTCAGGGGAAATAAGAGAAATCTTCTATGAGTACACTGACCTGGTAGAGCCGCTTTCACTTGATGAAGCGTATTTAGATGTGACTCTCAATAAGTATTCTATTCCTTCTGCAATCCGAATCGCCAGGGAAATAAAAGAGAAAATCAAAAACAAAACTCAACTCACAGCCTCTGCAGGTGTAGCCGGGGGAAAATTTTTAGCCAAAGTAGCCTCCGGAATGAACAAACCGGATGGGTTGACTGTAATTCTTCCCGAAGAAGCCCGTGAATTCCTTCTCAAACTACCAATCGGAAAATTTTTTGGTATAGGAAAAAAAACAGAAGAGAAGATGAAATCTCTCGGAATCCACTCCGGAAAAGAACTTTTTGAAAAATCAGAAGCCGAACTCACCAGATTCTTCGGGAAAATGGGAGGGCATTATTTTAGAATAGTAAGAGGGATTGATCATTCAGAAGTCAGATCTTCCAGAATGAAAAAATCTATTAGCACAGAAACCACTTTCGAGAAAGACATCGAAGACCTCTCAATCTTAAAACAAAAATTAAAATCTTTATGTGATGATCTTGAAAGAAGGTTGCAAAAATCCAATCTCAAAGGCAAATCCTTTGTTCTAAAAGTAAAGTACGAAGACTTTTCTCAGGTTACCAAAAGTTTCTTATTCAATTATTATGTACAGAATTCATCGGATTTTTTCGATAGAGCCACTCAAATTTTGAATTCTTTAAACACTCAAAAGAAAGTCCGATTGTTGGGAGTGGGATTGAGTCATTTGAATAATGAAAACCAGGATGAAAATCAGATGGATCTTTTCAGCTCCGGTCTAAATGCTTAGAAAGTTACTAGTTTATTTAAAATAGGAAGGAAATTGGCTTTCCCGAAGGAAAGCCGTGGTGTATTACCAGCGATAGTGACTGAAAGCCTTGTTGGCTTCTGCCATTTTTCTGATGTCTTCTTTTTTCTTGATAGAGGATCCTGTCCCTTTGTGAGCGTCCAGAATCTCAGAAGCTAATTTCATGCTCATAGATTTTTCATTTCTTGCTCTCGCATAACGAATGATCCATTTGATACCCAATGCCAATCTTCTTTCAGGTCTTACTTCGATAGGAACCTGATACGTTACCCCACCGACTCTTCTGGATTTGACTTCAACTTCAGGTTTAACATTGCTCAGCGCTTCAGTAAAGACCTGATAGGGATCTGTACTGAGTTTTGACTCGATAGTACCCAGTGCATCGTAAAATATTCTTTCCGCTACACTTTTCTTTCCATCATACATCAAACAATTGATAAACTTTGTAACTACCGGATCATTGAATTTTGAATCGGGAGTCATTTGTCTGGGTTCTAATTTTCCTCTTCTTCTAGACATTTCTTATTCCTTATTAAGCCTTCGGTCTTTTTGCGCCGTATTTGGATCTACCTTTTCTTCTCTTATCCACTCCCAGAGTATCGAGGGTTCCTCGAATGATGTGATATCTCACACCGGGGAGATCTTTTACTCTCCCACCACGAATCAAGACGACGTTGTGTTCCTGTAAATTGTGTCCTTCACCGGGAATGTAGGCAGTTACCTCGATTCCTGTAGTGAGTCTAACCCTTGCAACTTTTCTCAAAGCTGAGTTAGGCTTCTTGGGAGTAAATGTCATCACACGGGTACAAACCCCTCTTCTCTGAGGACATGCTTTCAGAGCTGGTGACTTAGTTTTTTTCTTTTGTTTGTCTCTCCCCTGACGGATTAACTGGTTAATTGTTGGCATTACTGTACCTTTCGGAGTATAGTTCTAAATTCTAATACTACCGGCGCAAACCGGAATCTATGCCAGTTTTTAAAACCTTTCATAATTGTAAAGTATTTTGAAAAACTGACAACCAAAATCATAAATCTTCCTCTTCCTCTAATTCGTCCGAAGCTTCTACTTCATCCTCATCTTCATCTGCTAAATCAGCCGGAATCTCTTCTCCGAGATCATCTTCATCATCAAGATCATCCCGCTCTATCTCACTTCGATCCAGAACCTGGACGGCAGAAAGATTTGTATTTTCCATATTTTCCACAGAAGGATTGGATTCATCAGCATCTTCCGAATCCATATCCGCACCTCTTTCGAGATCTCCATAGACATCTTTGTAAACATCTACTTTTAGATACTTTCTCATACCTGTTCCTGCCGGAATCATATGACCTATGATCACATTTTCCTTGAGTCCAATGAGTTTATCCGTCTTTCCCTTTATAGCCGCATCCGTAAGAACTTTTGTAGTCTCCTGGAAGGATGCTGCGGAGAAGAAAGACTCGGTGTTTAAAGAAGCTTTTGTCAATCCGAGAAGTATGGGTTGAGATTGAGCCGGACTTCCACCCTCAGCCTCAACTTTTTTATTTTCATCTTTGAAAGCAAACTTATCTACCTGTTGTTGTGATACGAATGATGTATCACCACTATCAGAGATTAAAACTTTTCTCAACATCTGACGCACAACGACTTCAATGTGCTTGTCATTGATATGAACCCCCTGAAGTCGATAGACTTCCTGAACTTCTTTGACAAGGTAAGCATGGAGTGCATCTACGCCTTTGATACGAAGAATGTCATGGGGATCAAAGTTTCCATCATCAAGCTGGTCTCCCTGTTTTACATAATCCCCATCCTGAACACGGATCACCTTACCTACAGGTATTGCCATTTTAACTTTTTCCTGATCAGGACTATCGGGGATGATGTATAGGATTCTCTTTTCTTTTACGATCTCACCCCTGTCTTCTATCCTACCGGTTATTTCAGCTAAATTGGCAGCATCTTTAGGTCGTCTGGCTTCAAACAATTCATCAACCCGTGGCAACCCCCCGGTAATGTCCCGTGTCTTTTCAGCGATAGAAGGAATCTTTAGGATTGGATCACCAATCTTAACTGTTTCCCCATCCTGAAAACTGATCAGGGCATCTACAGGAACAGAGTATTCCTCTGTCTGACCTTCGGGAGATGTGACAAGCAATCTCGGATTCAATTTCTCACGCTTTTGCTCGATCACCTTAAAGATCATATTATTAGTTTTTGGATCCACATTCCTTCGAATGTTTTTTCCAACTTCCATGTCAACCCAGGTGATCGTTCCATTAAGATCCGAAATCACAAGGTCGTTGTACGGATCAAACTCAGCCAATGGTGTATTGGCAGGAATGGTCTGATCCTTTTGAACCAGTAAGACAGTTCCAATCTTAACAGGGAGAACTATATCATTCCCTAAGATTCGAAAGAATGTATCGTGCATTTCTACTGTTCCTGCACTCAGAGCATGAATCATTTCCCCTTTATTTGTGGATGCTATCACTTCACCTTTATCCACTTTCTGTCCGTCCTGAACCCGATTGATGGGGGATAGATCGACCAGAGAGACTTCCTGGATCATGTGTTGCAATACGATAGATCCACGTCTGGAGAAAACTTTCTGACCGGCTGAGTTTTGGATCATCCTTCCATTGATGAGTTTTACATAGGCTGTGAAACCCACTTTGTGGTCTTTCTCTTTAATTTTAGCCGATGCCGCACCACCGATGTGAAAGGTTCTCATTGTCAACTGAGTACCGGGCTGTCCGATAGACTGAGCTGCAATGGTTCCCACTGCTTCACCGATTTCTGCCGGAACTAACCTTGCCATATCCATCCCATAGCACATTGTACAGATTCCATGTTTGGATTCACAGGTTAGTGGAGATCTTACTTTTAGATTGGTATATCCCAGATTTTCGAGCTTTTGGCCCACGGGTCTTGTAATCAAAGTATTACGAGGGTGAACAACTTGATCCGTAACGGGATCAACGATATCTTCAGCAGTGTATCTTCCGAATACTCTATCTGCGAGAGATACGATCACATTTTCCCCTTCTTTCACAACACCGAGGGTGATGTATGTATCTGTTCCGCAGTCGATTTCATTGATAATAACATCCTGAGAAATATCCACCAATCTTCTTGTCAGGTATCCGGCATCTGCTGTTTTCAAAGCTGTATCCGATAGACCTTTTCTCGCACCGTGAGTAGAGATGAAGAATTCAAGAATATCCAAACCTTCTCGGAAGTTAGAGCGAATCGCAAGTTCAATAATTTCCCCGGATGGTTTGGCCATTAGACCCCTCATACTTCCGAGCTGACGAATCTGAGTCTTAGAACCTCTGGCTCCAGAATTTGCCATCACGTAGACCGGATTGAATCCATCCTGATCTTTCTCCAATTCCTTGAACATACTTTCAGTAATCTTCTCATTGATCTTTGTCCAAATCTCGATTACTTTTTTCTTTCTTTCATCATTGGTTATGATCCCACCCCTATATTCCTTATCCGCTTTTTCAACTTCCTTGTTTGCATCGGAGACGAGTGCGGCTTTGATAGGTGAGACTTTGATATCGTGAATAGAAATTGTAGGTGCAAATCTTGTTGCATAACGATATCCCAATCGTTTGATATCATCCAACATAACAACGGTAGCACCGGGTCCATGACTATCATAGATTTCAGAGATGATCTTATTTGCTTCTTTGTCTCCGAGAGCTCTATTTACATATTGATAGTCCTTAGGAAATGCTGTATTGAAGATCATACGACCCGGAGTTGTTTCAATGATTTTTCCCTGATAGAGAACGCTGATCTTAGCTCTCAAGTCCAGAAAACCACTGTCTATAGCATACATGATCTCATCTAATCCGGAGAAAAGTTTTCCTTCACCCTGACCACCTTTGATCTCACTTGTCAGATAATAAATTCCCAAAACGATATCCTGAGTGGGACCACAAATAGGATGACCATTTGCAGGATTCAAAATATTGTGAGGTGAAAGCATGAGCATCCATGTTTCTAGTTGTGCTTTGGGTGAAAGAGGAACGTGAATCGCCATCTGATCACCGTCAAAGTCAGCATTGAAAGCATGGCAGACAAGAGGATGCAATTTAATAGCTTTTCCATCTACTAAAACAGGAAGGAAAGCCTGGATCCCCAATCTATGGAGTGTGGGTGCCCGATTCAGTAGAACCGGATGCTCCCGAACAACTGTCTCCAATGCTTCGAAAACATCCTTGTCCTCTGCTTCCACTTTTTTCTTTGCAGACTTAATATTGGGAGCAAGTTCCAAATCAACCAGACGCTTCATGATGAATGGTTTGAAGAGTTCCAATGCCATCTTTTTGGGCAAACCCATTTGATGGAATTTGAGATCCGGACCCACAACGATCACGGATCGACCGGAGTAGTCTACCCGTTTACCGAGTAAGTTTTGACGGAAACGACCCTGCTTTCCTTTGAGCATATCAGAAATTGATTTGAGTGGACGGTTTCCCTTCCCTTTTACTGTTCTTTTTCTTCTGGAGTTATCAAAAAGAGCATCTACAGCTTCCTGAAGCATTCTCTTTTCGTTTCGAACTATAATTTCGGGAGCTTTGAGGGCAAGCAATCTCTTCAATCGATTGTTTCTATTGATTACCCGTCTATAGAGATCATTCAAATCAGAAGTGGCAAATCGACCCCCATCCAGCTGGACCATAGGTCGTAGCTCAGGTGGAATCACAGGTACTACATCCAGAACCATCCACTCGGGGCGATTTCCGGAGTCCCGGAAGGCTTCCAGAACTTCTAATCGCTTGATGAGTCTTTTGTCTGTTGTCTTCTTTTCCTGGATTCTCTGACGGATCGCGCGGGCATCTCCTTCTACATCGATTCTGGAAAGAAGTTCTTTGATAGCATCCGCTCCGATTCCGGCAACGAATTTGTCACCGTATTCATCGAGATAAGAATGATATTCATCCTCATCCAACAATTCACCCTTTACCCGACCGGAGTCAGCAGGATCTATGATGACATACTTTTCAAAATAAAGAATAGTTTTGAGGGCGTTCATGGTCATATCCAGAAGGAGACCCATTCTGGAAGGAACAGATCTGTAGTACCAGATATGTGAAACAGGAGCTGCGAGTTCGATATGCCCCATTCGCTCTCTTCTGACTTTGGAGTGAGTCACTTCTACACCACACTTATCGCAGATCACACCCTTGTAACGTATGGATTTGAATTTTCCGCAGTAACATTCCCAGTCTTTGGTTGTACCGAAGATTTTTTCACAAAACAATCCATCCCGCTCCGGTTTTAGAGTTCGGTAATTGATTGTCTCGGGCTTTTTCACCTCACCGTAGGACCATTCTTTAATCCTTTCGGGTGAAGCAATCTTTATGGTTATGGACTCAAAGCTTGTATAGTTTTTCATTAAATGTTCTCTATTGACTCAATTTTTATTTTCTTTTTGCTTCTTGAATATTCATCCTCATAGTCAGCGATATCCACTGTGGATCCCTCTGTATCTGTAATGATGATATCCAATGCCAATCCCCTCAATTCCTGAACCAATACATTGAAAGATTCCGGAATTCCCGATTTAATTGAATGAATACCTTTTACTATCGCTTCGTAGATTCTTGCTCTACCGAGCATATCATCCGATTTGATTGTAAGCAATTCCTGGAGTGTATGACTGGCTCCATAGGCTTCCAGAGCCCATACTTCCATCTCTCCGAGTCTCTGACCACCGAATTGAGCCTTTCCTCCGAGAGGTTGCTGGGTTACTAAAGAGTATGGTCCGGTGGATCTTGCATGCATCTTATCATCCACCAGGTGGGCAAGTTTCAGCATATAAATGTATCCACAGAATACTTTGTTTATGAACGGCAGACCAGTTCTTCCATCTATGAGCTTGAACTTGGAATCATGGGGTAAATTGGATTGATCTGCAAATTTTGAAATGTCATCTTCAGAAGCTCCATCAAATACAGGAGTTTCAAATGAGATTCCCAACTTTTCAGCAATGTAACCCAATTGAGTCTCGAAAATCTGTCCCAAATTCATTCGGGAAGGAACCCCGAGAGGATTCAGGATAATGTCAATCAAGGTTCCATCTTCCATATAGGGCATGTCTTCTTCAGGAACAACTCTGGCTACAACCCCTTTGTTTCCGTGTCGCCCTGCCATCTTGTCACCTACCAGAAGCTTTCTTTTTCTGGCTACGTAGACCTTTACAAGCTCTTCAACACCTGCCGCTAGATCGTCTCCATTTTCCCTGGAGTATCTCTTGATATCAATTACAGTACCTTCCGAGCCATTTGGCATTCTGAGAGAAGAATCTCTGACTTCTTTTGCCTTCTCCCCGAAAATAGAATGCAGAAGTTTGTACTCCGGAGTTAAGTCTGTTTCCCCTTTAGGAGTTACCATCCCTACTAAAATATCCCCAGCTTTTACTTCAGCACCAATGCGAATGACCCCGGTTTCATCTAAGTCCCGGAATGCTTTGTCAGAAAGATTGGGAATGTCTCTTGTGATTTGTTCCTGACCCAGTTTGGTCTCTCTAGCTTGAATTTCAAATTCTTCGATGTGAATGGATGTGAATACATCATCTTTAACAATTCTTTCTGAAATGACAATCGCATCTTCAAAGTTGTATCCTTCCCAGGGCATGAAAGCTACCAGGACATTCTTTCCCAGAGCTAAGTAACCCTTGTCTATTGCGGGTCCATCTGCTAGAATAGTTCCTTTTTGTAGAATATTACCATTGTCATCCATGTCTTCAGCATAGACTTTCTGGCCACCGATAATAGTTCCTTTGGTAACCGGACTACCTTCTTTCAAAAGGGGAAGAAATTCTTTAGAGCCTTCATTGAGTGGGAAAAGGATTTTTTTGCCTTCAGAAGTAGTCAGTTCAATTGCTTCAGAAGTGATCGATGTAATGCTACCTTCGTGCTCTGCTATTAGAACTTTTACAAAGGGTTTCTGGTTGAAACAGGTTCCCTGATTTGTTTTTTTGTATTTGATAAGATTGTAAACTACGACTTCTTTCGTTTGATCATCCCTTACATGGACTTGATTGGCGTCGACTTTGATCACTACTCCATTGTGCTTACAAACAATACAAATTCTGGAGTCATAAGCAGCACGTCCTTCCATACCTGTTCCGACAAAAGGAGCTTCTTCCACCAAAAGAGGTACTGCCTGCCTCTGCATGTTGGAACCCATCAACGCCCTGTTTGCATCATCATGTTCGAGAAAAGGAATCAGGGATGTCGAAACAGAAACGACCTGCATGGGGGCAATGTCCATGAATTGAATCTCATTCGGACTTCGAAATGGGAAATCAGATCTATGTCTGGTAGATATGAGTTTGCTTTTGAACTCGCCTTTATCATCTACTGTTGAGGAGGCTGTGGCAATGTAGTGATACTCTTCCCGATCAGCAGTCAAATGATCGATTTCATCTGTTACTTTTCCACCTTTCACAACCCGATAAGGTGTTTCTAAGAATCCATAGTCATTGACTCTGGCAAATGAGGACATAGAGAGGATCAATCCGATATTGGGTCCTTCAGGAGTTTCAATCGGACACATTCTTCCATAATGACTGTAATGAACGTCACGAACTTCAAATCCGGCTCTATCCCTGGAGAGACCTCCCGGTCCGAGAGCATTTAATCTTCGTTTGTGTGTAAGCTCTGCCAGTGGATTGATCTGATCCATGAACTGGGAGAGCTGGGAAGAACCGAAGAATTCATTGATGACAGCTGTAATTGGTTTGATTGAAATCAAAAGTTGGGGAGTTTGGGACTCGATCTCCTGAACTGTCATTCTTTCCTTGATCACTCTTTCCACACGGGAAAAACCAAGTTTGAGTTGATTGGAAAGCAATTCTCCTACAGATCGAACCCTTCTGTTTCCGAGATGATCTATGTCGTCATGATAGTATTTGGAGACTTCCGAAATCAACATGACCAGATAACGAACAGTCTCGAAAATATCTTCTTTTCTGAGAGTTCGATCTTCACAGTCTTTGAAAAGTTCCGGCTTATGATATTCAAATTTGCTGTTGATTTTATAGCGTCCGACTTTGCCGAGATCAAAAGTCTTGGGCATCAAAAAGAGTCTTTTCAGCTCGATTTCTGCATTTTCCAAGCTGGAAGGCTCACCGGGTCTCATGATCATATGAAACTTTTTGATTGCCTCTTCATAATCATTCACTCCGTCTTTTTCCAGACAGTTGATGATCACGGGATTGTCTTTGTTATTTGGAAAATCAATGAGATCAACTTCTTTGACCTTCATTTCTTTGAGGATGTCAATATTGTCCTCATTGATCTTAGAACCGGCTTCCAACATGACTTCACCGGTCTCATAGTTTATAATATCCGAAATGGTTCGTTTTCCTATGATCTTCTTTAGCTCTTTGGGAGTGGCTGTCAAAAGCTTGAATTTAGCAGAATCATAGAAGAGCCTGAGGACTTCTTCATTGGAATCCAATCCCAATGCTTTCAGAAGAAGAGTAGCCGGAAATTTCTTCTTTCTATCAATTTTTGCTACTAGGATACCTTTGTTGTCTATTTCAAATTCCAGCCAAGACCCTCGATAGGGGATCACCCGTGCGGAGAAGGTGTTTTTCACCTGATCTAAGGCAAAGAAAATACCGGGAGATCTATGCAATTGACTGACCACAACTCTCTCTGCCCCATTGATAATATAAGTTCCCTGTTCGGTCATAATGGGAATGTCTCCCATGTACACGACCTGTTCCCGGATCTCTCCGGTTTCTTTTATGATTAAACGAATAACTGCTTTTAGAGGAAGGGCGTACGTTGAGTCTGTATCCTTACATTCCTGTTGTTCTTTTCTCTTCTCACCCAAAAGATAATGACTGTATTCCATGATGACATCGCCATTTGGACTCTCTATAGGAAAAGTTTCCTGAAATACCGCTTCCAATCCCTGATTGTTTCTCTTGGTCGGATCTTTTACATCTGCCTGTAGAAACCAGTCAAAAGATTTTTTTTGGATTTGGATTAAATTCGGTAAGTAATTTAAATTTGTAATCTTACCGAAATTTACTCGTTTACGTTCTAAGTGATTACTCATGGGAAAAATACTCCTGGGTATTGTGACTGAGGAAATATTGAATCAGCAAGGGACGGTTCTTTCTTGCATGGAAGTACGGAACTAAAAATAAGAACTTCTCTTCTGACAGATCTGCCAAAAATGATTGGATAGAGTTGACAATTTGCATATTTCTTGGATTATACTGGTACCTTTGATAGATTTCTTTTCCGGTTGAATGAGTCAATTGACAACAAACAAGAGACTGTCATTCCAGAAAAGTGATTACCAACAAACGAAATAGCATAAGGCTGATATCCAGACATAATTCCTTGAAAAGTCAAACCGGTTTTAAAATCCGTTAAAGACTTTGCAAGTATCATTATGTCAGATTCAGCCTCAGGTGTATAGTTTTTTTTATTTTTACCGAAACTCAAGTAGATTATTTGATTTCTACTTGCGCACCGGCAGCTTCCAGTTTTGCTTTCAGCTCATTTGCTTCGTCTTTAGAAATACCTTCTTTTACAGGTTTTCCTCCGGCTTCGACCAGATCCTTAGCTTCTTTCAAGCCCAATCCAGTTATCTCTCGAACGACTTTGATCACATCGATTTTCTTCTCACCGTGAGATTTCAAAATTACGTTTACTTCGGCTGGCTCTTCAACTGCAGCTGCTGCTGCACCGCCACCTCCAACAGCTACTGCTACGGGAGCTGCTGCAGAGATACCAAATTTTTCTTCCATTGCTTTCACAAGCTCGGAAGCTTGAACTAGTGTTAAATTACCGATCTGCTCTAATAAGCTTTCAGTGGTTGACATACATTCTCCTTAATCTTTCTGAAAAATATTCAATTTATTGTTCGGGATTATTTCCCATTTTTTTCTGCCGTAGCCTGAATTGCACGTGCAAGACTTGCCATGACCTGGTTGATTCCTGTAGCAATCTTCGTTGCCGGAGTGTTGATACCTCTGGCAATAATCGCAAGCAACTCTTCTCTAGAAGGTAATCCCGCAATGCTTTCTACACCATTTGAATCAAGTACATCTCCTGAAAAATAACCTGCTTTGAAATCAAAAACCGGGTTATCTTTCTTAAAATCCTTGCAAATCTTTGCAATTGATGGAAGATTTTCATCGGAAAAAATTACTGCCATTGGTCCGAAATATCCCGAACCAAATTTAATATCTTTTTCTGAATGAAGTTTGGATTCCTTGAGCGCTCTCAAAAATAAGTTGTTCTTGATTACCTTCAATCGGGAATCAGAATCTCTGAGTTTCATTCGGAGTTCTTCCATCAGCTTTACATTCAATCCGGAATAAGAAACCAAAATAAAGTTTGGTTTCTCCTCCAACTTGACTTTTAGATCTGCAACTGCTTCAATTTTTTCTGGTTGTGCCATTTCTTATTACTTTCCCCAATTAATTGATAGAGTTTACCAGCTCTTTTACATCGACTTTTACGCCGATACCCATTGTTGCAGATACTGCCAGATTCTTAAGGAATTCTCCTTTCGCATCTGAAGGCTTATCTTTCATAAGAGAAGCGATAACAGTCCGAACATTTTCAACCAACTTTTGATTGTCAAAAGAGGTTTTCCCGACACCTAGATGAATCACTCCACCTTTATCGGGTCGATATTCGATTCGCCCACTTTTTAGCTCTGTAACTGCTTTGACTACATCTGTTGTAACTGTTCCCGCTTTAGGCTTAGGCATCAAACCTTTTCTACCTAAGACGGGTCCGAGCTTACCTACATCCTTCATCATGTCGGGTGTAGCAACACAGGCGTCAAAATCAGTCCATCCACCAGCTACCTTTTCTATCAGATCTGCATCTCCCACATACTCGGCTCCGGCATTTTTAGCTTCTGTTTGCTTGTCTCCTTTGCAGAAGACAAGAACTCGAACTTTTTTTCCGGTACCATGTGGTAAAGAGATGGTTCCTCTGACATTTTGCAGACTCTTGTAATTTACTTGAGTAGCCACTTCCAGAGTACCATCGAATTTCGTGAAAGAAGTTTCTTTAGCTAAGCTAATCGCTTCTTCCAGAGAATATAGTTTTGTTCTATCCACTTTGGAATAGACTGCTTTATACTTTTTACCTCGATGCATTGGTCCTTTTCCTGATTTTTTATTCCACGTTCACGCCCATAGAACGGCAGGTTCCGGCAATGATCTTAACTGCGCCTTCTAGGTCATTTGCATTCAAATCCTGCATTTTTGTCTGAGCGATCTCTTCGAGCTGCTTTCTGGTAATTGTACCTACTTTATTGATGTGCGGAGTCCCGGACCCTGATTCGATCCCTAGACTTTTTTTCACCAATAGAGCAGCAGGAGGAGATTTTGTTATAAATGTAAAACTTTTATCTGAATAAGCGGTGATCACTACCGGAAGCTTAATTCCGATTTGAGACTTAGTTTTCTCATTGAACTGCTTACAAAACTCCATGATGTTCAAACCGGCCTGCCCGAGTGCGGGTCCTACCGGAGGTGCGGGATTTGCTTTCCCGGCTTCTACCTGAAGTTTTATCTGTTTAACGACTTTTTTAGCGGCCATCTTCTATTCCTTATTAAGATCAGGGTTTTCCAACCTGTAAATAATCCAATTCTACGGGAGTAGATCTTCCAAAGATCTCTACTTTAACACGAAGTCTTCCTTTGTCAGGAAAGATTTCATCGACTACTCCACTAAAGTTTGCAAAAGGTCCATCTATAATTTTTAGAGACTCTCCGACCTTGTACAAGAGTCTGGGTTTACTTTGGGTTTCATCGGATTGGACATCACCCATTTCATTAAATAAGTTCTTAACTTCTTCTAAAGTCAAAGGATCCGGTTTTGAATTGGATCCAACAAATGTAGATACAGATGGGAGATTTCGAATCATAAACTGAACATCTTCGTCCATGTCCATCTCAATCAGGAGGTAACCCGGCATCAAACGCTTTCGGGTGATTTTTTTCTTTCCATTTTTCATTTCCGCCACATCCATGGTCGGAATTTTAATTTGAATGATTTTCTCCTGAAGGTTGTGCTGTGCCACCATCTTTTCGATGTTGGTCTTCACTTTATTTTCATGACCGGAATAGACCTGGAGAACGTACCATTTATTACTCATTTTTAAACTCCCGACTGAAGATTCAGCCTGCCAGCCCCCAAAACCAAGTTAAGAGCTTCACAAACAGGGAATCTGTAACAAATAAGAACAATGAGAAGATCACTACAGTAACCAAAACGACTCCTGTAGACTTAATCACTTCATCTTTTGATGGCCAATTGACCTTTTCGAGCTCTGCCCGACATTCTTTTAAGAAAATAATTGCTTTCATAAAATCCCATTCTAGCTAGTTTGTGTTTCAGGCCCGGAGAGAATCGAACTCCCACCAAGGACTTTGGAGATCCTAGTTCTACCATTAAACTACAGGCCTATTTGGCCCTGATCAAGCCCTCTACCAGACTTGAACTGGTGACCCCTTCCTTACCATGGAAGTGCTCTACCAACTGAGCTAAGAGGGCATAAACCTGTTGCCGATTCAAAAACAGCTAGAAAATATCACTATTTTCCAGACTCGTCTAGCGTCAATGGTAATTTGACTTTTTTCTTAAATAATCCGATTTTCTTTTCTAATTTTCCAAAACGCTCTTTCCAACGTGAATCGGTTAGTTTCTTTTCCAAAACGAGAAAGTGAACGTGTTTGAAAATTTTCTCTACAGAGGAGTGATCCCCATTCTGAAAATAGGATTCGATTAGGTTGAACAAATTTCTGATATGATAGGGATCTCTTACTCTTAGTATTTCTCCCCATACTATGGATTCTTCAAATTTTTTTAATTTTCGGAGACAAAAAGAAATATAAAAATGCAATTCATTGTCCAGGATACGATATCTCACAGAATAGATCGCGCATTCGAGAGCATCTGAAAATGATTTCTTTTGAATCAAGGGCAAAACAATGTTTCTGAGAAAGTGGGGATTGGGCATCACTTCCCTGAATAAGTTCCATTTGCGGTTCAAAAGTTCCTGGAGCCCGGCTTTGCCCCATTTCTCCAAATCCTCTTCTTCTGAATACGATTTCCAGTGGGTCAGTATACTTTTCCAACCCGGTTTGGGTCGGATACTCATTAGGGAAAGATCATCGGTAATACGGTATTCATTCTGTAAGATTTGAGAAATTCTTTCTATGTCCCCTTTCCCTCTTTCTACAATTTTTAAAAAATAATCCTGATCATAATTTCTTTCCCATTCTTCCCCATTTTTAAAAAAAACATCATCCCTACCATCAGAACCAAAAATCAAGGAATCCCCCTCATGAATCTCCCTGATGGAAACTGAAATGAAATTATGATCAAAAAGTGAACCCAATTTATAATAACTACTATTATCCTCAAAAAATTCAGCATTTCCATTGCGGAAGAGAACAGTTCTGGGATGATCTGCATTGATAAAATAAATCGTCCCGGTATGAACATCTACCAGACCCATGACAATTGAAATCAACATTGCCCCCTGAAACGACTCAAATACTCTCTGGAGATCTATGAATGAGGATTTCAACCAAACTTCAGGAGGAATCGTTTTGAGATGATTGTCATTTTTTGTACGTTGTACGAGCGAGTCATAAACAGCACCCAAAACCAGAGCTCCACCCGCCCCCTGGATCGACTTTCCCATCGCATCCGAGGCTAAAAAAAGAGTATACTCCCTTCCGAAAAGATAGAGGTCGTCCGCCCGACAGAGATCACCTCCGATTTCATATTGTTTTCCATAAAACTGAAAGAGTTTGAATTGATTGACCAGATACTTGAATTCAAAGAATTTATTTTCAGAATTGTTTTTACTCAATGGGATCAACAACATGGATGTCAGATAGTAATCGGCGTCCTGTTGTTCTTTCAATCCGGTAATCACACCCAACGATTCTTTCAATTCCGAGGTTCGCTCATCTATTTTCTTTTCCAGATCTTTATTGAAAGTCTGAATTTCGTTTACAAAATCTCTGAGTTTTTGTATGACAATTCCCAAAAAATATCCCTGAAGACCCAATTCATCCAGAGTAGTTCTCGAACTCAGGACACGAAAATTTCCTTTGCTGAGCTCAAGAAGAATGGAATTGTTTTGAGCAATCGTTTCCCGGATGGATCTCGCCACTACGTAAGCAACCAGAGTCATGGCAACAAGAGAGTTGAAAAAAAGAACAAAAATATGTAGGATTGGATATTCCAGATTGGCTTTGAAGTCATCGAGATTGAACAGAAAAAATCCGAGCAAGGTAATCGGTATGATTGCAACTGAAAAAATAGAATAGGCAATTCTCCGGAAATATCCCAGATTCAAGACCCGATTTTCCGGGATTTCTACAACCATAAGTGCCGGCATTCTGAGAAGTCTCCGCATGTATTGCTCGGAGAGAAAAAAGAAAAGTACCTGAGAAATGGGCATAGTAAAGAGAATTCCGATACTGCCCATAAATATAAGTTTTGAAGAAATATGAGAAAACAAAAGAAAGTTGAGTAACACTCCTCCGGGATAGCCCACAATCCATCTAAGAATGAGCATTTTCATTTCTTTGATTGGATAAAATAAAATTTCTTCTTTGAGTTTGATCGACTCCTGAAGATTTAGAGACCCGGATTTGAGGAGCCTGATACCGAGAAAGATTCTCTTGAGAACAAAGTAGCGATAGCCTACTCCCAATAGAATTGTAAATATTCCCTGAATGATACCTACTGTATATATATTGCTCAGATAGGGCAATTGTTTGATCATCCCGATCACATAGAGAAAATATATAAAATTGGGTAGAGCTATGAATGCAGTGAAGGATTCTACTTTTAAAGACAAAGAAAGAAAAAAATTCTTTTCCAGAGCTTCTTCTAAAGAATCAAATATCTTCATTTCAACCTCTTCCGGATCGAATTCTCTCAGGAACTTCAGAAAGTGTATGGATGGTATGTAAATTTTTTTCTTTTGTTTTGGATAAGATCAGAGAATTCCATCCTAATTTTTGCGTTGGGAGAAAGTCTAAATCTTCTTTGTCTCCGATATATAGATAATTTTCTGCCGGGAATTGATAGTGATTCTGGGCTTCCAGAAAAATCTTGGGAGAGGGCTTCTCATACCCGAATTCAGCAGAAATCAAAATCGGATGAAAGTATTGGGTCAGGTTTTTCTTTTCCAAAATCCCTCTCAGTCTCAGATCCCAGTTAGAAATGATTCCCAGAAAAATACCTTCTGTCCTACAAAACTCTATCAGATTCATTAACCCTGGTTCGATTTCCCAGATTTCCGGCGAGTCAAATCTCTTGAAAATCTCATCAAACACTTCATCTCTTACAATAGATAGTTCGGTACCATGGAGATGTTCAAGAAAGACCTGAATCAGTTCTTTCCACCACCCGCCTTCTCCCCGGGGATGAATCGAATATCGATCCCTCCATTCGGAATCTGTCCGGGAGGAAAGAAAATTCCATGCATAATTGAATGATTCTTTTAAAGCTTCACGGGAAAAGTCCGATCGGATGTAACCATGCTTTTGGAGGATGGAAAGATAAATTTGGGAAGGATTGTCTTTTAAAAATAGGATTGTATCTCCTACATCCAAAAAAATTGCTTTGATGTTTTTCATTTAAAGTCCCGACCTAATTTTGGAATTGAAATAGGCAAATGGGCAATTATCATAAGAATTCTTTCTATCCCACTCTACCCTATCTGCAATTCTTTATTTTTTTCCTCACGGAAAAATCCTTTTTCCTAACTTGATTCCCGAAAATTATGGTTTCCTTAGAAGATTGTTTTTTTGTGAAAATAAGAATACTGTCTTTTGGTACGAGGGGGGAGATATGAATCATAAGTACATAATTACCGGAGGAGCCGGGCTCATTGGTTCGAATGTAATCGAAGAGTTGAATCGAATGGGAGAGACGGATATTCTCATTATTGACCATTTGGGAACCTCCGAGAAATGGAAGAACTTAACCCGGCTTCAGTACACCGACTACATCGAAAAAGACAAGTTTCTCTCACTCATCCAGAATGGAGAATCCTTTGGAAAAGTGACTCATTGCATTCACCTCGGGGCCTGTTCTTCCACAACTGAATCAGATGCGTCTTACCTCATTTCCAATAATTACAATTACACCCAGGTAGTGGGAGCCTTTGCCATCACAAGAGGTATAAGATTTCTCTATGCATCCAGTGCCGCTACCTATGGTCTCGGAGAATTCGGCTATCGTGAGGATATGCTTCATGAATTGCGTCCTTTGAATATGTATGGATACTCCAAACACATGTACGACCTCTACGCTCACCGCTTCAATCTTCTCGATAAGATTACAGGACTGAAGTACTTCAATGTCTACGGATTTGGTGAAGCTCACAAAGGGGACATGCGGTCTGTAGTTTTGAAAGGATATGAGCAAATTCGTGACACTTCCGGATTGAAGCTCTTCAAATCCTATAGGGACGATTATAGGAATGGAGAACAAAAACGCGACTTTCTATATGTCAGGGATGCGGCTAAAATCACTCTCTACCTACTCCACAACAATCATTATGGAATTTTCAATGTGGGAAGGGGGATTGCGGAGACCTGGATGGATTTGGCAAATGCACTCTTCTCTTCAATGGGAAAATCCCCAAAAATCGAGTTCACCGATATGCCGGAATATCTCCGACCGAAGTATCAGTACTACACCTGTGCGGACATAAAAAAACTCAAAAATACCGGGTATCCCATGGATTTTCATTCCCTGCAGGAAGGAATTGAGTCCTATGTCAACCTATTGAACTCGGAATCTCATTGATGTTTTTTTTCTTTAAAAATAAGTACGATCTTGACAAATGAATCGTATCTATATAGCTTTCCAAGCATGTCTTTAGTTGTGGAAGAAATTGATGCGAATATAGAGATCAAAAAGGACAACCTATCCTTTATTGAAATCAAAACTTATCGAATCTCACAAAAACTGGAAGAGATGATCCATGGTTATTTGGAGATGATATTTAAAGATTCCAGCAGACCTCACATCATACCTCTAGTCTACACCATCATAAAAGAACTGGGCATCAACGCATGCAAAGCCAATCAAAAGAGGGTCTTTTTTGAAGAAAAAGGCTATGACATAACCGACCACAACGACTATACAAAAGGCATTATCGAATACAAAGCATCTTTCAGTGAGAGTATGGGCTTGGAATATGGTCCCAAGTCCAAACAAAAAGGTTACTTTTGTAATATTAGATTCGACTATAGTTCGAATGGGTTCACCGTAACAGTCACCAACAACACTCCCATAACAAAACAGGAAGAGAAATCCATTCGCGAGAAATTAGCAAAAGCGATGAGCTATGATGACCTGGCCCAGTTTTACATGGACAATGCAGACAATACCGAGGGTGCCGGTTTGGGTCTCGCGTTGATCATCATCATGCTAAAAGGCGAGGGTATTGATCCCAATTACTTTCGTATCTCAATCAATGCAGGAAATACTATGGCCAGACTAGAAATTCCTCTGAACTCGGATTTCAAAAGCATTCGTGATTGATGCATCCCATCTCAGCCTGCGTAATTACATACAACGAAGAAGAAAACATTCATCGCTTGTTGAGCAGTCTGGACTTTGTAGATGAAATTGTAATACTCGACTCCGGTTCCGAAGATCAAACTCTTTCCATAGCCTCCGAATTTTCCAAAGTAAAAATCTTTCATAGAAACTTTGATGATTATATCAATCAAAAAAATCACTGTATAGATTTAGCTTTAAATGATTGGGTCCTATCTCTGGATGCGGATGAAGAAGTCAGTCAGGAACTCAAATTTGAAATTCTCTCTCTGGGGAAAAGTAGCGAAGCGAAAGGATATGAAATTCCCCGTCTGACATTTTATCTGGGAAAGTGGATCTATCACGGTGGATGGTACCCCAATCTCCAACTCAGGTTTTTCAATAAGAAGTATGGAAGATTTGTGGGCAAATTGGTACATGAAAAAGTTGTGATACAAGAAAGAATTTCCATTCTACAAAATCCTATCCTTCACTATTCCTACAAGAATATCTCTGACCATCTGGACTTTATAAATAAATACTCAGGGTTATTTGCTTTAGAAAAGCATAGAAAAGAGAAAAAAGCATCAGTTTTTCTTGCTTTCGGGAAAGCAGTTTATAAGTTTTTCAATATGTATTTTATCAAAAAGGGATTCCTCGATGGTCGGGCTGGATTTATTATAGCAATACTCGGATTCACTTATAATTTTTTAAAGTACATAAAAATCTATGAATTGAGTATTACAGACAAAACCTCCAGAGCTCCGGAACCAATCCGAAGGGATAGGGTTCATGATGACACTCTATCTTAATTTTCGATTTTGAAGTAGATCCACAAAGTACAGAGATAGAAATGCACCTATGGTAACAACGATCAGGTTCATATTTGATAGCTGAACTGTTCCGATCTTAGGAGACATGAGCCACATAAAGAGATCCCGAATAGAATTGTGCATGAATGCAAATAGAATGAGTGCTCCCAGAGTCGCAATCGTAGTTGCTCCGATGAATCCACCTATGATATTCTTACGATTGTGGAAATAAAAATACCACGCCATTCCCATAGAGATTGCTAATAGGAAAATTATATCAATCAGGACTGTCCAGGCAGCAGAATTGGCTAAAGGTATCATTGAGCTTTCTCTCTAAGATAAGGATAGATTTTTTTTAATTTCAAAATTGCATCAGTATAAGAATAATCCGGTAAATCACAAGCACCATTATTACAAACAAACACAGCAAATGCATGGGATGTATTTCGGTTTTTCAACAAAGGGATGATCTCAGAATTTTTATTCAATTCTTCCGGGGAAGAATAGGCAACCACAATACCGGGTAAATAATTTGTATGAATTGTATCCAGGTACTTCTGAATCTCAGGATTGTTTTTTTCTCCCACAACTGCTATCTCAATAGGATATCTTTCATGCAAAAAATAAGTTTCGATTAAATTTGGAAATGACATGGGACTTCTTTCAATATCCTTTCCGAATCTCTGAAAAATCTCCATTGCCAGATTCTTGAACCGACCGGTATCACAACCCAACATGGAAAGACTCAGAAGAACTTTAGCCATTGTACTATTTCCGGATGGTTCTACACCATCGTATCCATCAGATGGGCGAAAGATCAATTCTTGATTTTCGATGGGTGAATCATAAAAAATTCCATTGGAATAAAAAAGTCGTATCGCAGATTCCACTAAATCTATCGCATTCTGAATGTAATTTGATTCGTAAGTCACCGAATAAAGATCCAAAGCAGCAAGCGCAAGCTCCGAATGATCGACAAGAAATCCTCTTATCCCGGTTTCCCCTTCCCTGAATCTTCGGTAGAGATTTCCTTCAGAATCCATCAGCTTTTCCCTTATGAACGCATAGTGATTTGAAGCCTTTGTTATGTGTTCATGAGATTTTGTGATCCTTCCGAAATGTGCAAGCGCCTGAATGTACAGAGCATTCCAGGAAGTGAGAACTTTATCATCCCGAAGAGGTCGATTGCGTTGGGATCTGGCTTCCAGAAGTTTGGATCGGGATTTCTGAAACCTGTCCTGAAATTCTTCATTTGTTAAATTATATTTCTCTAATATATTTGTATTTAGATTGATATTTAAAATCGATTTCCCTTCAAAATTCCCATGATGTGATACATTCCAAAAATCAGACATCAATCCTGAATCATCTTTCAAAATGGAATCAAAATCCTCCCGGGTCCAGAGATAAAATTTTCCTTCTTCCCCATCACTATCCGCATCTTCCGCAGATGCGATTCCCCCTGAGCTTAGAGCTAAATCTCTTTCCACATACTCGATGATGTCTGCCGCAGAATCGAGATAGAATCGCTTTTGAGTGTAGGCATAGGAAGAAATCAATACTTTCATAAAGAGAGAATTGTCATACAGCATTTTCTCAAAATGTGGAACAAGCCAATAATGATCGGTTGAATATCTGCAGAGCCCTCCTCCTATCTGATCGTAGATTCCTCCTGATTTCATTCTCAAGAGAGTTTCTTCTACCATAGATAGGGGCTCATCATCATGTGTAGGAGACAAACTCAAAAGAAAGGAAAGAGCCATAGATGGTGGAAACTTATTATTGTGATTGGTCAAGAATCCACCGTATTGTTCATCGTAATACTTTCTATAGGTATCGAAGAGATTTGAAAATACCTCCTGAGAGGGTAATCCGGTTTGCATCTCTTCTGAGATGGTCAGATAAGAAACTATTTTTTTTCCATTCTCTAGAATTTCTTCTTTTTTCTCGTTCCATGCAGAGTGAATGATTTCCAAAACTTCCCGAAAACTTTTCCTTCCGTAAGCGGAAACGGGAGGAAAATAAGTCCCTCCTGCTATAGGCAGGAGATTCGGAGTTAGAAACATATTCAGGGGCCAACCTCCCTGCTGATTCATGGTATGCAAAATGTCCATGTAGACCTTATCCACGTCCGGTCTCTCTTCCCTATCAACCTTTATAGAGACAAAGTATTGATTTAGAATACCGGCAGTGTTCGGGTCTTCAAAAGATTCCCTTTCCATAACATGACACCAATGACAGGTGGCATACCCTATAGAAAGGAAAATGGGTTTATTGGTTGCCCTGGCTTGAGAAAAAGCTTCTTCTCCCCATGGATACCAATCTACCGGATTTTGGGAATGTTGGAGTAAATAAGGACTTTTTTCACCGGCGAGTCGGTTGGATGGAGAATTTTTCATTTGTTTCCACAATCCATCTCTAAAAAATTCGGTCAACTCATTAGGATAAATTTAAATCTTCATTGAGAGCAGAAAGAAAACTCTGAGCGGTTTCCAATTTCACTTTGTCAATGGTCATCGAGATGTGGGGGTTTTTGTCGGAGACAATCGAATCAAAAGATCTTATCAGATTGGACTTTTTTTGAATCCATTCGGAATCATCAGGATAAATGAGAGCTGTTTTCACTTCTCCATTTTTCATTTTGATGGATAGATTTCTAAATTTCTTATTCGCTATCACTCTGTTCAAAGTATCTTCATCTGAATAGAGTTTTTTTAAATCATCAAAGAAAGGGACGACCTTTTGCTTCATGTAATAACTATCTAGAGTTTTTTTGAGAGACTCATAAATGAAATCTTCTTTGATTTTTGCTGTCATTTCTGATTTGTTCTTACTGATCTCTGCATTGACCCGGGCCAATAGAGCATCGTTTTTGGCTGCTAGAAACTGTTGTTCTTCTTCGATTTTAGATTTGGCTACATTAAAAAAGGGTTCATAGAGAGCAGGAAAAGGCAAAAAGAGTAAAAACCGCAAGAACCAGGGGACGTAGGGCATATAAATTTTCTTGGTCAATTCATTCAAAACAACCATAAAATTTCTGTCAGAGAGAAGGTGCTTCAATTGCCTTTCATTTTTTTCTATTAGATGTTTTAAGGCCTGAGCCCTCCAAAGCTCCGCTTCAGGTAGCCCCACCATTCCGACTACAAGGGATTTGAATATATTTGCCTCTTTTCCTGTAAAGATGTGAAATGTGGACTTTCCCGTATGCCATTTGATATAAAATATTTCTTTATCTGCGATCAATTCCTTCCACACATTCGGAGGATACTTAAAGGTATCTGCATGTTCGATAAAAGTGATCAATTGGCTCCATTTGGCAGAGGGAGTGTTTATTTTCTTCTTAAAATCCTTTTTTACAGTGTCACAATCTTCTTTCCAGAGACTTTGATATTTCTCCTCGACAAAGGCTTCGAGTCTGATTATCGTTTCGATAGCTATGGATCCGGGATAAGTATTCCGATGTCCTACT
This sequence comes from Leptospiraceae bacterium, assembly GCA_024233875.1. GTDB lineage: Bacteria > Spirochaetota > Leptospiria > Leptospirales > Leptospiraceae > JACKPB01. The sequence goes on along the minus strand of JACKPB010000004.1, from coordinate 149,818 downwards.
GATTTTATAGATTTGATTTCTTTAGCCAGTGCGACTGTATACTTTGCAGTCTTGTGAGCAAACTCTTCTGCTTCATAGTAAGTTTTCTTCTCCAGAAGCAAGGCTTCAATGGCGGCTCTATGGTTCAAATCGTCCAGTAAGGTTGGAATCATAGATTCATGCATAAATTCTTCTGCGGATTCAAAGACTGTTTGAACTTCAGAATTTTTGATCATAAAAAGACCCTGACCCGAAATTTCGATGGCCATTTTTGCTTCTAAAATTCTGCGGGTGAGCTCCCTTGTTTGATACTCAACCATTTCGGGGTAAACGGTTACACCGTTGGAAAAGCTCTCCAGTCTCATAAAAATATTCAATAAATTGGTGACACCCTTGTATGCATCCGAATGAGTGTATCTCCAATTCAATTCATTGATAAATTCTTCTCTTGAGATTACCGGTCTGGAGTCGAAATATGATTTGATTGCATTGTAGGAATATACAATCAATTCATCGAACATCATGTATATTGTATAGGTTTTTTCTTCTGATGGATGGCAGATAAAATAAGGAACTACGTTGAGAGCATTATTGAAAGTGTCATACTCAAAAACCAGGACCTGAACCAAAAATTGATTGTAAACCAATTGGTTCAAATTGGTAACCACAATCTTTTCATCTAATTGCAATTGTTCTAAAATAGAATTGTTCAGAGTGAAGAGGAGACCCTTTCCTGCATTTTGAATAGAATTCATACTCTTGGCTAATTTTAAAATTTCATGCTGATATTTATTTGTAGGATTGATGCCGAGAATGATCGATTCTTTTTCCTTTCTGACTTTGAGGAAGGAGTATTTTATGTCCTGTTCTGTAGTCTGAGTCGTCATAATGCGTTCTTTTTATTATCGGTCATGGTCTTTGAGGTTCTAAAATTTGAAATTCGCCATTTGATCTTATATTCTGAAAAATCATTCCTATCAGAAAAATTTGGAACCGGAATGAGTCCCCGAGCTCATCGAATGGTGACAGACCAGTTTTCAGAAAAACATTCGCCTTTCTTCTTAGGGTCTGCAGCCATTTTTTAGCTAGTTCTTTTGTGAATGAGCAATTGCATTCGAAAATGACTCTAGTGAAAAAACTTATCCTGTCAATCTTATTCATTCCTAGAATCATAGGTTTTTTATCTTGCAGATTCTGTTAGGTCGAAAAGATTTGAAGCAAATACAGAGAAAGTGAGTAAAATTTAGATTGGAAACCTGGTTTAAGAAGCATTACGCAGAGAGAGTCTTTGCTGGAGAATTGGTCGGTAAAAATCCCGGAACTGAAGTTTTTTTATGCGGTTGGGCATTCCGTTTCCGTGATCAGGGCGGTGTGATTTTTATAGATTTGAGAGATAGATCCGGAATGATACAAATTGTAGCCCGCAAAGAAATCATAGGGGATAAGTTTTCATTGGCAGAGGCTGTTCGATCTGAATATGTTCTCGCAATTCGGGGAAAACTTCAAAATCGGGATGCAGAGGCTATCAACCCTAAGATTCCAACCGGTACACTTGAAGTCATTATAGACGACATGGAAATCTTGAACACTTCCAAAACTCCACCTTTCCAACTCGATGAATTTGATGAATCCGGAGAAGACATTCGATTGAAGTATCGATATCTGGAATTCCGAAAAGAAGACTTAAAAAATCGTATATTTACAAGACACAATTTTCTACACTCGATTCGAAACTATCTCCACGGAGAAGGTTTTTTGGAAATTGAAACTCCCATCCTGAACAAATCCACCCCCGAAGGTGCACGTGACTTTCTGGTTCCCTCACGTTTGAACCCCGGAAGTTTCTATGCCCTTCCCCAATCTCCTCAAATCTTTAAACAAATTTTGATGGTAGGGGGAATGGAGAGATACTTTCAAATTGTGAAGTGCTTTCGGGATGAAGATCTGAGAGCTGACAGACAACCGGAGTTCACTCAATTGGATATGGAATTTTCCTATGTCGATCAGGAGGACATCCTCAGAGAAATTGAAAAATTGATTTCCCATAGCTTTCAGGAGACCTTCGGACTGAAAGTTCAAATTCCATTCCCGAGGATTTCTTATAAAGAAGCCATCGAGTCCTATGGCTCCGATAAACCCGACCTACGATTTGGGATGAAACTTCACGACCTCTCCGATCTGGTCGGTGATTGCAATTTCCAGGTATTTACCGGTGCTCTGAAAAACAAAGGGGTAGTGAAAGCCATCTGTGTTCCGGGTGGTTCTGTAATCTCACGGAAAGAAATCGAAGAACTAACCAATTGGCTCAATAAAGACTATCGTTCCAAAGGTCTGGCTTATATGAAACACGGAGCTGATGGTCTGGAATCCACAATCACAAAATTCTTCACTCCTGAGACTTTGAAAAAAATCAGTGAAAGACTAGCCTCCAAAGAAGGAGACATGGTTTTCTTCGGTGCTGATCTTCCCCACATAGTCAATCCATCACTGGGTGCACTTCGACTCAGACTCTCCCAAAGATTTGAGACTCCCCCTCAGGATTCCTATCATTTTTCCTGGGTAGTGGCCTTTCCTATGTTCGAAAAAGATCCTGCAAATGGGGAGATTTATGCTATTCATCACCCCTTCACTGCTCCCGAAGATGGTGTGATCTCTCAGGAAAGTACCCGTGAGGAGCTTATCCAAAAAGTAGAAAACCTAAACTCCAAGGCCTATGATCTGGTCCTAAACGGAAATGAAATCGGTGGTGGTAGCATTCGTATTCATGAAAAACAAATTCAGGAAAAAGTTTTTGAACTTCTGGGAATAGGAAAAGAAGAAGCCGAAGAAAAATTTGGATTTTTACTGGAAGCACTCCAATACGGTGCGCCTCCTCACGGTGGAATCGCATTTGGAATCGATAGAATCTTGATGTTGATGACCGGCGGCAAATCCATCCGGGATGTGATCGCATTTCCTAAAACTCAGAAGGGCGTCTGCATGATGAGCGATTGCCCTACTCCTGTAGAAAATTCACAATTGGAAGATTTGAAAATCAGAACGGTTGGACTTTAATGAAAGAAAAGCCCGATAGAAAAAAAATTTCTGATAAGTTTGTATTTCAGAATGATCAGCTCTACCGGAAAGTTTGCGGAATTAAGGACATCCACATCAAAGATTTGGAGAGTTTCTTAAAGGTTGAAATCATACCCCGGGGAAACTCTCTTCTTTTGACCGGCGAAGAAGAAAGAGTCGTCTACGCTGTTCAATTTTTTATGCATCTGGAGGAAAACTACAAAAATCGACCCGATAAGGAAGATTTTGATACTTTTGACATTCATTACCTCTTTCGGTCTCATGAATCCAGGCAACAATGGAATCCCACCGAAAAGATTTTGACCAACTACAAAGGAAAAGCAATTTTCCCAAAAACTGAAAATCAACAGAATTTTGTAGCAAGTCTCATAAAAAATCAAATCAGCATTGCTGTCGGACCGGCAGGCACAGGGAAGACTTTTCTCTCTATAGCTGTTGCCTGTCGAATGCTGCAAAATGGTGAAATCGAAAAACTAGTTCTCACCAGACCGGCAGTAGAAGCCGGAGAATCCCTGGGATTTCTGCCGGGAGACCTAACTCAAAAAGTTGACCCTTACCTGAGACCGATTTACGATGCTTTGAATGAATGCCTGGGATATGAAAAAGTTCAGGTTCTCTCTTCTCTCAACAAAATCGAGATTGCACCTATCGCATTTATGAGGGGGAGAACTTTAAAGAATTCTTTTATTATACTGGATGAAGCACAAAATTGCACGGTCATGCAATTGAAAATGATTCTCACAAGATTGGGCAAAGGTTCCAGAATGGCTGTATCGGGGGACATCACACAAATTGATCTAGCTACCGGCAAATCCGGATTAGAAAAAGTAGTGAATGCCTTAACTGAAATTCCCGAAATTGGTATCATTCGATTGGGACGGGAAGACATAACAAGGCACCCACTTGTAGAAAAAATTGTAAACAGGTTGGATAATATTTAATGTACAAACTTCTAAAATTTTTAGAAACTCAAATGGCTCTGTTTACAGATCTACTCACAAAAGTCAGACCACCGGGATTTATCATTCGTTTCCAATTGCTCCTGATCTCATTCACAATGATTTTGGTCACAATCTTTGTTTCTTTCCCGTATTTCGGACAGGCAAAAATTGATCTGAGCCCGGAGGGTGGGTATGCTGTCGGTTCTGTATCACCCGAAACCATCACCTCACCCCGCGAGTTAGTCTATGAAGATCCACAAAAAACTCAAATAGAAAGAGCGAAGGCTTATAATTCTGGATTTTTTATCTTTGATCGGGACTATTCCATTCTGTCCAACACAATCAATTCATACATTGAAGAAGAAATTGATAATTTGAAATCAGTTCAGGTGGACACGAGCAGTAAAAATATTTCTTTACTTCTCTCGAAAAATCCCAGATGGAAGTACAGGTCAAGAGACGATCTGGAATTTTTGATCAAGTATCCTGCAAAAGACAAACTGAAAGATCTAATCCAACAATGCACAAATCTAATATTTACATCCAGTTGTATACTCAAAGAACCACCTGAGATTATTGCCAATATCAAAGCTTATGGAGGAAAGGTTTACAACCGTGGAGTAAAAGACAAGTATTCTGTCCTCGATGGAGCACACATCATTCCCAGAGAAAATCTATACAAAGATCGTGCAACGAGAGATTTGATAACCAAACTAATTGAAGAAAAATATCCAAAGTTGGATCCCAAACTTCAGGAGGTAATCAAACGGCTCAGTCTTTCCTATGTATATTCATTTCCGGCATGCAATTACAATTCGGAAGAAACAGAACAGGAGAAGATGACCCTCCACGACAAAGTAAAACCGATCAAGAGCAAAATCGAAAAGAATGAAAAATTAGTCAGAAAAGGGGAATTGATCACACCCGAGATTCTTTACAAACTTGCCCAACTCAATCAACAGGCATCCAGAACAAATATCACTTCTATCCTCTCTATCCTTATAGTTCAAATAGTCATCGTTACCATTATGATGGTATTTCTTAAAAAATATGATCCGAGGAAACTAAACGATATTGCTGCAAATATCATTGTATTCTCTCTGATCTGGGTAGTTGTCATAGGTGGATTCATCATCACCAGATATTACTTTCATCCGGATACGAATTATGATACGATTTATTACTTTGGATTGTTTTTACCTATAGGTTTGGTTGCATTGCTTATCGGATTTATCTTTGATGAACAACTTTCAATCGCTGTTTGTTCTTATCTTTCCTTTTACATTTTTTTGATCGCATTTTTCAATGTGACAACCTTCATAATCTCTTTCTCCACAGCAGTTGTCGCATCCATCCACGGGAGTACGATTCGAAAGAGGATAGATTTTATAAAGTCAGGTTTCATAATTGCAGGAATTCAAATCATCATTACAACGAGCGGTTATCTATTGGACAATAGAGATTTTTGGGTAACCACAAGCTCGGGTTCTTTCTGGAAGGACTTTCCCCAATCCAATATGTTCAAAGTCTACTCAGCCGCTCTCATCAATGGATTTGCCTGTGCCACTGCTGCCCAGTTTTTGCTTCCAATCTATGAATACCTCTTCAATATCCCAACCCGCTTCAAACTTCAGGAACTTTCCGATACAGGTCACCCTCTTCTCCAGGCTCTTTTGACCAAGGCTCCTTCGACATACACCCACACCTTTATGGTAGCAGCACTATCCGAAAGAGCCGCTCAGAGACTCAAATTGAATTGGTTACTGGTACGGGCAGGCGTCTACTTTCATGACATAGGGAAAATTCCCAACGCAGGTTTTTTCGTAGAGAATCAACATCTGATACCCAAGAAGGAGCACATAGATAAAAATAATCCCGGGATGGCCGCAAGGATCGTTATAGATCATGTGATTGATGGAATAGAGATGGCTAAAAAAGCCAGACTTCCGAGAGAAGTCATTAGTTTTATACCGGAACATCATGGAACATCTACTATGGCATTCTTTTATCACAAAGCTCTTGCCGATCTTTCCCCACGTCAAAGACAGAAAATCAATAAGAAAGACTTTCAGTATCCCGGTCCCAAGCCCCAGAGTAAGGAAACAGCAATTGTCATGATTGCAGATTCTGTAGAAGCGGCCAGTAGATCCCTTGACGTTGTCTCTCCCGAGTCACTCGATGAATTGGTTCAAAAAATTATAAATATTAAATTAGCAGAAGATCAACTTGATGAATCAGGTCTTACGATTGGTGATCTGAGAGTGATCAAAGAATCTTTCAAAGAAATTCTGCTTTCAAGTCTTCATCAACGTCCCAAATATCCGAGTACAGAAGATACGAAAAAGTTAGAAAAAGAGACAAAGAAGAAGTAATCAAACAAGAAATTTTATTAAATTTTTCCCGGGAGAGTTACAATAAACTTTGTACTTCCCGGTTGTGATTTAAATGAAATTTGTCCTTTGTGTTTTTCCACAATTTTCTTAGCTATGTCCAATCCCATGCCCGAACCTTCCCCCGGAGCTTTGGTCGTAAAGAATGGATCAAATATCTTTTTCTGAATTGATTCAGGAATTCCATGTCCACTGTCCTCAATTTCTACGATTGCTTCGTTCTCATTTCCCAATATTGATATTTGTATACTTCCAGAATAATTTACCGCTTGAATTGCGTTGAAGACTAGGTTTGACCAGAGATGAAGTAAATCATCAGGAAAACACTCAATCTGCACTGACTCGTCATAGTTTTTGATAACTTCCACTCCCATCTTTATTTGATTGTGATAAAGGGTCAGAACGGTTTCAATGTTTTCGTAAAGATAAATCTTTGCAACTTCCCCGCTGGAACTCATATGAGAAAAGTTTTTTAAAGCATAGACAATTTTCGAAGCCCTATCCACTGCCAATTGGATGGTTTTGGAATTTTTAAAATTTTCTATTGTATCACAAATAAACTCAATAATCTCTTCTGAATATTCATTTTGGAATATCTCAGCATAATCATCAAGATCCGTATGAATTCCATTATCTGCAAGAGAGTCTGCTAGAAATTCTGGATTCTTTACATTAAATCTGATTAGATCCTCTGTTATGTTTTTCTTAATTTTCCTTAACTCTCTTCCACTTATAAAGTTTTTTGCATCTATTCCAATCAATATCATTTCAAAAATAAGTTTTTCCATATTTTCATCGATGTTGATGAATATTTTATTCAAGAGGGAAAACTTACTCAAATTTTTTTGCAAACCCTCATTTAAGGATTTATTTGATGCATTAATTGCTCCCAACGGATTGTTGATTTCATGGGCAATTCCTGCGATCAAATTACCGAGGGCTGCCAGCTTTTCTGAGTGAATCAATTGCTCCTGAGTTTTTCTCAAGTTTTCCAGAGTGGATTCAAGTTCTTGCTTTTGGATCTGAATCAAAGTATTCTGTTGATTGATTTCTTCATTGATCAACCTCAACTCTTCTGCTTCTTTGAGGATACTTATATCCACAAAACTAATCAAAATAAATTCATCATTCTTGGTAATAAATGTCTTTTGCCCCATAATTACAGGTGTGATTGTACCATCACTTTTTTTGATATATACATTTAAGGAAGAAAGATTGTCTGAATTTATCGCATTTCTAAAAACTTCAAATGATTCATCTGTAAAAATATCCCTGCAGTTTTTTTTCAGGGCAACGGTATAAGTATAATTAAAAAAATTCAAAAAAGCTTTATTTGTATCTACGATATCCAAGGTATTCACATCTACGATAATTAGAGATTCGCTGGCTAAATTATAAAAAGTCTGAAATCTCTCTTCACTCGCCCGCAATGCAAATTCCGCTTGAATGGACTCGGTAATATCACTGACCAAAAAAACTAAATTGTAGATACTATCATTTTCAACCCTCAGGGGGGCTCCGCTTACGGATAAATATTTTTTTTCTTCTCCATTCCATTCAATAGCATGCCTGTGGTCATAAACCGCTTCCCCCGTCCTGAGAACTTTTAGAAAAGGTTGTTGGTCATAATCTAAATCCTCTCCTTCTATTGTTAAAAATCTCCATTGAGGGGAAAAATAAGTCTTCCCATCTTCAGATTTTGTGACACCTAGAATAGACTTCGTAATTTCATTTGCAAAAATGATTTCACCATTGGCATTCAGCACAAGAATTGCTGTCATACTGGTATTCATTATACCTGACAAAAGATCCCTTTCCTCTCTCAGTTGATTGTCTTTGATTTCTAACTCTTTAAGGAAATGATGTCTTTCAGTTATATCCACACTCAGTCCAATAATTTTTTGAGCAATACCATTTAAGTAATATATCTTTCCCTTAGCTTCAAAATATCGGTATCCTAATTTTTTATTATAAAATCTATAAGATAGATCTACATTTTCTATTTGGTTCTTAATTGCTTCATTGATAGTAGAATAAATGTTCTGTGCATCATTTGCATCTATAAATTCTTTCGAAAAATAAAGATCGGAAGTTTCCTCTGACCTCTCCAAAGCATACAGACTTAGCAATTCATCACTTATATAAACTTTTTTTGTATTAAAATCCCATTCCCACACACCCATAAGTGCAGTTTCCAGAGCGATTCCCAGTCTGTCTCTTGTGGTCTGCAATGCTCTTGCGGAGTCAATCAATTCGGTAATATCTTCAATACTTCCAACATAACCCTGAACCTTTTCATTGTATTGAATCGGAGCTAGATAAACTTTTACCCAACGCAACTCTCTATGATTTTTGAGTATGCGTACCTGTTCTGAAAAAACTTTCCCTGAATCGGAGATAAAATTTTTCCATTCATTGAATATTTTCTTTCTATCTCGCTTGTAAATGAACCTCATCCAAAATGTATTCTTAGTATCTAAATGTGTGTTTCCGAGTATATTTTCAAATACATCATTTGTATAATAGCAATACCCTCTATCATCAATCTGAAATATTCCCAGAGGAGATGCTTCCGTCATAGCCCGGAAGTATGCTTCTCTTTGATTCAATTCATCTATCATTTCTGTTCTCTGCAATTCGGCAGAAACCCTGCTCGAAAATACATTCAGAATAACTTCAGGCTGTAAGGATTTTTCAATTTCTTTTTGACTCATGATTACCATGAGTCCTATGGAATCCCCCTTATGATCCAAAAGAGGAACACCCAGATAAGACTTAACTCCCATTTCTGTAAGCAGGTAGTCTTTAGGAAAAAGATAATCTACATTCTGAGGATAAAAACAAATTCCCTTATCCTGTAGTACATTTGAACAGGGTGTATTCAGGATTTCATAACTGAACTTTTCTACAAATTGACCCTTAGAGTAAAAAGCGACTGTGCTTATTTCTCTAAAATTGCTTTTATCTAATTTTCCGACAAAAACAAATTCGGCTTTAAATACCATAGATAAGGACTTTACCAATGATTTCAAAAACTCATCTCCAATATTCGATGTCGTATAAAGGATCTGCTTCAATGCCCTTATGTCTTTTTTTTCGATTGTTATATCATAGAAATGATGGAGGTGAAATTTATTATTTTGAATACCCGGTAAATGAAATTCACATTTTTCATGTTTAATGTACAATTCTTTATTATTTTTTGTATGATAACTATAGTTTTTTGGACTTTCCAAATCATTACCGGAATTCTCATATTTCAGCTTTTCTAAAATTGGTTCCAATTTTACTAAGCTTCTGTACTCTTCATCAGATATTTCAAATAGGTTTAAAAACTTATTATTTAAATAGACAATGCCATTTTTGCATTCCAAACAAATTGCATGGGGAAGATTATCTAGAGTAGCAAGCAAAATAGTTAATTCGGATTCGGAAAGTTCTTTGTCAATTTCACATGTTTTTAAAATCCCATTATTACTTTTCATGATTTGGGGTGATTCGTCTGTTTCCGGCATGAATGCAATCCTTTTTAGTAATTATTTCATATCATACTATACAATCTATTTCATTTAGGAATTTTATCCTTACCTAAGAATGACTTAGATGAAACAGTTATTTATTGTCTTAAACGACAAATATTATTTTGATAGATTTTTTTTATTAGTAAAAGAAAATCTAATAATTTTTCTTTTTTATTTTTTTTTATTTACTATTACAATTATCAAATTCATAACCGGTTGAGAAAGCTAATATGTCTCTCAATTCACAAGTTTCTTTCGAAAGTTTCTATGTATTTTCCCCAGAAATCACCTGAAATTTTCGACTTCGCTAGAGCACCAAATTACAACTACATACAAAAATAAGTATATACGCAAAATTATCCTTGGATCATAGATACCGGTTTACAGAAGTACCTGCGTACTCTTTCTTAAGGGTTGTATCCATTTTATAACAGATTCTCCCGTGAATGCGTAAATTCTCGTGAAAATAACTAGAGATCTAAAAATTCATAGCAACAAAACCTAATGACTTAATCTTCTTAAAAAAATTCAAATTCATATTTAGAAGTTCAATTTATTCTCAGTTGACAATGTTCTAAAATTAAGAATAAGAGAGTCATTTGATTCTTTAGATATCAATAGACTCACCTAGCCTATTTTAATTATATACCAATTCTCATAAATAATTACACTTTTTCTATTACGGTATGTTGCCATTTTATAGCCGATTTTTCTATGAATGACTACAAACTATGAGTTCGTAAAACGCTTTTGAATTATGAATTTAGCTCACAAAGCTTGGTTGGGAATTTAATATTCAGGATTTTCCGAGTGATGTCTCCGTTCCTGTGAAAATGTGTTTTTTTATAGGGGTTGTACTACCTATAGCCTAAACCAAAAGAAGAAAATCCGGACTGAAAAGCAGAACTAAGAATACCCTTAAGAAAAAATTTATTTTTATTAATTAAAACAATAAAAAAGTAGACGCTTTCTAATATGAAAGCTAGGCTTTCACCAAAAAGAATGACGGACCCGAAATTGAATCCATCTACCGGCAATTTTACAGAAAAACCTATAATTTTATGCGTAGATGATGAAGATATTATTCTAATCAGTTTAAAAAATCATTTGAAAAAAAACCTAAAAGATGATTTTCAAATAGAAATAGCACAATCTGCAGAAATGGGCATTGAAATCATTGAAGAGTGTATTGCTGAAGACATTCACATCCCTGTTATAATTTCTGATCAAATTATGCCCGGAATGAAAGGGGATGAGTTTTTAATCAAAGCTCATCAATTGATACCCAAAACCAAGAAAATCATGCTTACCGGACAGGCAAATGCCGAGGCAGTGGGAAATGCTCTGAACAATGCTTCCCTTTATCGATTTTTGTCCAAACCCTGGCATCCGGAAGACTTGAACCTCACTGTCCAGGAAGCGATCAGGTCTTATTATCTGGATCGAAATTTGGAAGAAAAACGTAAGGATCTAGAAAAAGCACTTTATTTCAACCATTTTACCGGACATCCCAATATGAGTAGCCTGGAAAATGCATTGAAAGAAATCCATCAACCCACCTGTCTACTCTTGATAAAAATAGAAAACTACCCGGAAACTACCAAAAATTTTGGGATTCTAATCTACAATAAACTCTTAAACACCCTACTATCCAAACTTTCAGATGAAATTGAGGAGACGATTTACCATTTGTATGATGACGAAATTGCGATCCTCACTCAAAAATCCCAAGATGACATTTTAGAACTCTATGAAAAGATTAAAAAGAAATTTAAAAATGATCAAACCGTAGTTGAAGAAACACTTTTTCAGATTGATACCACCATATCAGCCGCTATTGATTCAAATGGAGAGCAATTGTATTCCAAAGCAAAAATAGCCCTGATGATCGCGTCCAGCTCCAATAATAAGGAGACAGATATTCTACTTTTTGACAATAAGATGAATGAATCGGACCGATATCATTCTAATTTGACCTGGGGAAAGAAATTAAAAGAAGCAATTGCCTCAAATAAAATTCTCCCCTACTTCCAGGGAATTCAGGACAATCGGATAGGGAAAATTACTAAATTTGAGTGTCTGGCAAGGCTGGAAGAGAATGGTATCATCCACCCTCCTCAGAGTTTTATCGAACTTGCAAAGACTACCGGTATCATACGAATCATTACCCGGATCATTATTGAAAAAGCATTGCAAACTTTTGAAAATCTGCCCTATTCATTTTCGATCAATTTAACAGAGTTTGAATTAGAAGATAAAAAATTTCCTAAAATCATGGAAGCCTATCTTTCCGAATACAAGGTCCCTGCTGATCGAATTACATTTGAAATCTTAGAGCATGTAAACATCACATCAAACTCCCAAAGTATGAAAACAATTCAGGCCCTCAAGAATATGAATTTCAAAATCTCACTTGATGACTTCGGAGTCCTGAATTCCAATCTTTCCAGAATTTTAGAAATGGAACCGGACTACATAAAAATAGATGGGAAATTTATTAGAGACATCATCCAAAACAGAACTGCTTATCTCCTAACCAAATCTATCAAAGAACTCTCCGGGAGCATTGGTGCCGAAACAGTAGCGGAATTTGTATCCAATAAAGAAATTCAGGAAAAAGTCTCAGAACTAAATATTGAATATTCACAGGGCTACTTTATCATGGAACCCTCAAAAAAATTACCGGAGTAATCCTATGATCCCCGGATTTGGTATGAATGTTGTTCTCAAGCATCAAAGTGAATCAGATCTTAGAACCTATATAGATTCCCTAAAAAAATTAAAAACTGAATGGATTCGGCTGGAGCTCAATTACTTTGATCCCATCCCGGAGGTTGTCCTGGATTTCTTTGTTCGGGAAGTCCATCAATCCGGAATAAAAATCCTGGGCTTACTTACAGGTCTGGTGCCGGGAACCTTTATCAATTGCACTGCCCCCGGACTAAAGTTTTGGAACCCATTGGATCGGCTGGATAGCTATATAGAATTTGTAACTAAATATGTTTCGCGTTACCAATCCAGTATAGATCATTGGGAGATTTGGAATGAACCAAACACTCTTAGGTTTTGGATTAAAAAGCCCAATTCCTCTGAGTTTGTGCGTCTCATCAAAGAGACTTCCCCCATTATACGATCCCTACAACCCAATTCTACAATTGTGATGGGAGGAATCATGGGAGATGACACCAATGTCTATGCACCTTTTCAGAAAATTGACTTCCTAAGAGAATGCCTGGAGAAAGGGATAGATGATTTTGTAGATATTTATAATTTTCATCCATACATTCCCGCCTGTTATATGAGCTGGAAAAAGAAAGAGTTTTACACTACCGAAATAAAACGGTCCATAAACCTCTACTTAGAAAAGTATCATGATGTAAACAAACCGCATTGGATCAGTGAAATTGGAATTTGTCCCCTCTGGGTCAGGGTATCTCAGAGAGAAATTGCTGAAGTTCTCTTTGAATTGTATCAATATTCGAGATCTCTAAATCTCCACTACTTTCTCTGGACACTTACAGATTTTAATGACAAAGAGTATTCTCGGTTGAATCCGGAAACTGCATTTGGAGTATTGAATTGGGAATTAGAGGAAAAAGAACTGTACAAAGGTCTGGTAGAGGATTTTTCCAAACTCAATTCTTAGAGTGAAGGTCTGAGCTTATCTCTTTGGCAGGACTTCCTTTTTGCCAGAGTATCAATCGATCCGGACTGGCAGTAATTATGAATTTTCCATTCTCTGAATATGCAACTGCACTTACATTTCTGGAATGACCATCCAGATGCATCTTCAGAACTCCCATACGATTCCAAATGTACCCACCATTTATCCCTCCGGTGAGGAGGAATCGTCCATCCGGACTCAAAGTACCGTAATTTCTATAATCAGGATCGATCTGATATTCTTCATTAGTAAAGAGAGATTTTGCAGCGACAAATGAGTTTTTCATTCGAATTTTGTCTTCTAATTTCCAAATGATCCATTTCTTCCCATCCATTGTCAGGACTTCTTTCTCTTTTTCGATAGAAATAAACTTCATATCGTAAGGCAATCGATAGGTAGTTTCATTTTTTTGGTCTTCTTTCTTCCAAACGATCTCTTTAGGAGAGTACGTAACCATAGAAGAATCTTTGATTTCTAGGTAGGAGTGTTTAGCATTGGTAAAGGAAAGTTCTTTTCCCAACTTGGTGTAAATAGCCAAATAACGATTCCCTTTTGCAAAGTGATGGCAGGTAAGCAGAACGCGTTTCCCATCAGAGGAGAAAGCGACATCTTCCGGATAGGCGTAGGGAATTTTGCAGCTATAAGATCTTAGTTTTTTGCCTTTCCAATTCAAAAGATATGCCCGGTTTTCCCAGGAGGAACCTGCTAAGATTTCGGAATGATCCTCCGAGAGAGCGAAACCGGTAAACCCTCCATCCACAATGTTTCTGGGTTCAAGGTATTCTTTTTCTTGCATTTCGGGTATGGAAAAAAGTGAAATCCTAAATGATGAGATTGCCACTAAATGTTTCTGGTCTTTAGTGAAGTAAACACCGTACATTCTATATTCATTTGAAGATTGGAATGTTGCAATAGATGTATAAATCGGATCCTCTTTTGAGGACTCTTTTTGAATCTTCTGAATAACAGTTAGATCTAAATTTTGTTTTGAACTATGATTTTTTTTAATTGGTTTAGAATTCTTAGAGTATTTGGGAGTGATCGAGCAACTAAAGATGAGTATAAAAAGGACAATTGACTTCTTCATTCGAACTTCTCCCTGAGATTGAATTTACTTTGCAAATTGAAAAGTTAATGAGACATAAAAAATACTTTTTTAAAAAAGGCAGATTTCTCTGCCTCTTTTATTAGACTCAAATTGAATATCTTGAAATTTCTAAAACTTCAAAAGCTTTATGGCTATTCTCAAAATCTAAATTTGCGATTTCTCCTTTTCGTTTTCCTATCAATGCTTTGCCCATAGGAGAAAGGTAACTGATGATGTTCTTTTCAGTATCTGCATCCCAGGGTCCTAAGATAGAGTATTCAGAGATCTCATTGTTTTCAGTATCTTTCAATTTCACTTTTGCTCCAACAGAAATCCTATCCCCTAGAACCTTAGAGAAATCGATGATTCTTGCACTTTTCAACTCCGCATCCATCTTTGTTACTTCTGCCTGTAGTTGTTGTTGCCTTTCCATCGCTGCCTTGTATTCAGCATTTTCTCTTAAGTCCCCTTTCTCCTGGGCTTCACCTATGTCTTTGGAGTTTTCAAGCATCTCAACATTCACGAGATGATTGAAAACTTCTTTTCTAGTATTGAAGCCATTCTGGGTGACCAGAATAACGTTAGGTGAGATATGGAGATATTCATCTGTTTCTTCATCATCGGAAATAGAATAGACATTCCAGGTAAAATTGGGTCGCAATTTATTGATAGTCTCCTGAAACTTTTCTTTCTCATTGTCTGTGATGTAAGGTACTTCTTTGAAAAGAGCATATAGCTTTCTTACAAACTCTTCAGTTTCTTCTGTAATTACCTTGTGAAGATAATCGGGATTGCCAAAGAGGATGTCTGTTGCCATGTTTTTCATCTTGGTACCTTTCTCTTCTATCTTAACAAGTGGTTTCAAAATTCGAAACACTCTTAAAAGTAGGTCTTTTTCAGGGATCTTCATCCACTTGTAATCCCAAGTCTTAGATGCGATAGATTTCGCCACCCAGAGAAAGATTTCCGGATTTTCTTTGGATCGTACCAGGACATTTTCTAAAAATTTATTCAGTTCATCGTACTTCCCTTCAGTTACCAGTTGGGAGAAAATATATTTATTCGCCTTTACGGGAACTTCATAGAGGAGCTCTATGAAATTTTCTGTGAAGTTTGGATGATATTTTTTAATCAAATTAACGAATGATTTTTTTACTTCAATGTTAGATATCGATTTTGAATACTGAAGAATTTCATCCTTAGTTAAGTTTTTGATGATTTCTTTGATTTCATCCGGTTTGATGTGTCTGGGTAAGTCATCCGGATCCACCTTGGATGAGGCAAAATCCAAGTAAATATAAGCAACTATTCTTCTTGGAGTCTCTTTTGCCTCTTCTTCTTCATAGTAAAAATGATTGAAAGATTCAACTGCACCTTCTGCTTCCTGATAAACTTCGAGAGCCTCCAAAGCAATGTCCAATTTTTTATTGGCATCGGTTTGAGCGTTGAACTTATCAGTTAACTCTTCTGTCAGGGAGATAGGTTTTTGTCGAAAGATAATCTCATCTTTTTTCTTAGGATTGAAGCCGATTCTGGGGTCTTTTTTGAGAGCTAGCTTAGCTTTGTTCCACCACTTGGACCAATCTTCAGTTTTTTGGATGAATCTTCCTACGATCTCTGCTTTTATATCATTGAGAATCATGATATTGTCATAGGAAGTCAGTAGTTCTACCATAAAATTAGCCACATCTTCCTGAAACAATTTTTGAATCTCATCCGGAGTTTCAAATAGCTTCACCCAAATGTGATCTTTCTTTAAAGGCTTAAGACTGGTGATTGCCATTTGAATAGAAAGCTTGTGTTCTTTCTTAGTGGAAAAATCTACAACTATTGAATCACTCTCACTGCTGATAGATTTAATCTTTCCCACACCCCAATTTCTATGCATTACATAATTATTGGTATCAAATACAATGTTTCTTTCGAAATTCGATATACAGGCTTTGATAGGCTTTTTAGAGTTTCCAATCTCGGATAGACGTAGAAATTCTTCCAATAAGGAATGATTTTCATATTTTGCTCTATAGGCTTTGATCAACTCATTCCTTGCTTTTGAATGGAAAGGATCGCTATCCAAAATCTTTTTTAGAAAATATATCGTTTTATCGTGTTCTTCATAGGACTTGTAGGTCTCCATGATTGGAAGCAGCAAGATCACCAATCTGGATCTTTCTCTGTTCGCTAAGAGAATTCTCTCTATTTTTTCAAAAAAGGCTATGTCTTCAAAGTTCTTTTGAACAATAATAGTCCAGATTTCTTCTAATTTTGAATAGTCTTTAGATCGAGCAAAAGATTCAGCGGCCTGTTTTAAAAACCCAATTGCTTTGGTTTCATCTTCGTCAATTATAGATAGAGCATACTTCTTGGCAATTTCCGGATTTTTTCGATCGTGCCTGGCAAGTTTCTCTAAAACTGGTTTCAATTCTTTGGTTTTATTCAGTTTTTCAAGTGCTTCCGCTTTGAATTTTAACGCTAATCTTTGTTCACCGAATTGTAGAATCTTATCAGCTACATATTCTATGATTACCCATTTACCGTTTAGTTTCAATTGTTCTAAAACAGTTTTTAAATGAGATGACTCATCCAATTTATTTTGAATGAGGGAAATGAGACCGGTCATGTACCTGGCAGAAATGCTATCCGGGTGATTCTCAAGATGCTCTTTGATCACTTTATTAGCATCTTCCAATTTGTTTTCAGTTGTATAAATCTGAATCAAATCATCATAAATTTTGAATTTGGTTACAGGTATATTTTCGGCGTTTACCCGAACATATATTTCCTCATTGAATAAGGAGGTAAGTTTCTGAAACTCATCCTGAACTTCTTTATCGTTTGTCAATACTGACTCTTGTGGCATGAAAAAAACTCCAATGTTAAAAAAAGGATATGTATCCTAACAGAATTTTGAGAAGAAAAATATTGAATCGACTTTCTCAATTGAACGATTCAAATTTCTTTGAATTTTACAAGTTTCAATAGAGATTGGAATCATACATGATCCCTTAGTCTCGCCATATATACAATCTTTTCGTATTGATACACCTTGTAAAGTAGATTTTACAATCAGCTGCTTTGTTTTTAAATAAAAAAACCCCGGTGAGACCGGGGTTTGTAGAAAGCAGGAATAGAGCCTGCTAGAAGAGTTCTATTCTTTACATTCTCTTGCAGGTCTTGTTGGATCCTGAAGAGCTTTTTCAATTCTATTTTTCTGATCACAATCAGCTTTGTCAAAGTCAAGGTTAGCCCCATCGAAGTGAACTTCGAAAGTATCTGTTAAGAGTCTCAACTCATCAAAGAAGAGGATAACCGGATCGCCTGTTGATTTAGGGTTAGATCTGATCTTGAATTGTTTGAATACTGCACTTCTGGTAGCTGGGTAGGTAGCTCTGGACTGTGGTATAAAAGAAGGAATCTTTACAGTCATAGGTCTCCATCCTACAAAGTTGAGAGATCCGAATTTCAAAATGTGAGTGTCACCTTTGTAATCTTCAATCCAACCTTCTAAGTCATATTCAGCCCCTCTTGCACAAACCCAAACTGAAAGAGCTTTTCCAAGACCTGGAAATTCCAGACCATAGATATCATAGGAATTGGGAGTAGCTTTGGGATCTCTTTGATCTGGAGTCTTTTTAGCTTCATTTCTATCAACATCGTTTTCGGTAATGAAATCTCTATATCGAACAATTTTGTATTTGTCTTCTCTAGTTGGCCGAATAGTTACTTCATTATTACCGGGATAGGTAAACTGAAATTTGATACCTAAAACTTTGTATTTAGATTTGTCCTGAGCATTGTCCAGATACTTTACGTCTCTGGGATAGCTGTAAGAACCTTCTATCAACTTTACAGATCTCATAGCCTGTGCAGTAGGAGGCAAATCGGGGTTGTACTTCTCCCCACCTTCTGCACTGGGATAGGTTGTGTAGTTGATCCCATCTTTGTCAGTAAATACTTCCCAAGCAGTCTCATCCCAAGACTCCAGAGTGATCGCTCTCAGCTCACTGGTAGAGAGATCACTTCCATTGGATGTGTTGACATGCTTCTTCTCTGCAAATGCAAGCCCGATAAAGCTTGCAGTAGCGATTGCTATAGCAGAAGATCCTAAGATTAATTTTTTCATATTCATTCTAATACCTCGTTCTCTATCCAATCTGAATTCTACCAGTTGTCCTTGATTTCAAATCCCGGATAAACAGCTTCTTGTTTGTCTGTTCGTACTTCTAAATCATCAACATAGAAATAGAATTCACCTGCGGGTTCATGAGAATCGCTGGCTACGAAAAGAGAAACGAATTTGATGTTTTTGTCCAGGAGAGCATATCTTGTGCTTTGTGGAATAAAACCGGGAATCGGAGCAGTCAATTTTCTCCAGCCAAAAAAGTCCAATCTACCCAATCTGATGTTGTGAGTATTTCCTTTGTAATCCCTAAACTTTGCATAAAGAGTGTGGCGGTAGTTTCTTCCAAGAACCCAAACGGATACCTGTCTAGCTTTACCTTTGATGATATATTCCTGAGGAGGAGAGACTTCAACCCTGTCAAAACCACGGCTAGCAAAAAATGTTTTAACACCCAAGATGTGATTTTTGCCTACACGTTCTTCCTGTTTTGCATCAGAGTATTGACCGGTCTTAACATCATAAGCATCAGGAGTTGACTTCTCGTCGAATACATCCTTGATCAGACCTCTTTGGATCATTTTGAGTGTTTTGGTTTCACCAAGCGGACTTGTGGATTTAGCTTTCCAGTCTTCTGCTTGCTCAAAATCTTCCAGGGTTACCCTTTCCAGCGCCGCTACAGGTCCTCCGGAAGCCGCAGCTGGAGCATCCTGTGCGCTAACGTATGATACTGATAACATTCCTATTAGCATCATATGCAGTGAATTCTTAAACTTCATTAGAAACTCTCCTTCATTCTTTATACAAATCATATAAAAATTCTAACTTTTTACCAGACTTATTCTATCTTATTTCCTGCTTCTTACCTCTTCGGTGAAGCAGAATTCCTTCCATAGCGTACATTCTATACCCATAGAAAAAAATCAAAGATTTTTATAGTCCAGTATTTCAGTAAACTAAGAAAAAGTGGATCGATTCTTTTTTACGGCTTACTGCAGATTCCGCAGCTTGCTAATCCAAATTTCCAAATTTTACTGATATTTCCTTATGACTCTAAAAACATTTCCTTTTAATTTAGAAAAAATCTTTACAAGTTGTCCTTATTCTTATCGGAAAGAATATATTAAAACTTAGCAAATCAAAAAATAAACTTTTTCTTAAAATTAAAAACAATTATCTTTTTTTTAAAGTCAATCCCTTTTCGACTACCTCCACGACATTCTTAGCTCGTAACCCAAAATAGTCCATAAGATCGCTCCAGGTACCGGATGTACCGAATTGATCTTTCATTCCAATTTTTAAAATTGGTACCGGATGATTTTCTGACAGGAATTCAGACACTGCTGATCCCAATCCTCCGATAGTATTGTGCTCTTCACATGTAATTACAAGATTAGTTTTTTGAGCGGATTCAAGGATAGCTGCTTCATCCAGTGGCTTGATCGTTGCCATATTCAAAAAATCAACCGAAATTCCTTTTGTTTTGAGGATCTGAGTGGCTTGCTCGGCTTCGTTTGTCATCACACCACAGGATACAATTGTAACATCCTTTCCATCCGAGCGCTTCTCTGCCTTACCTATTTCAAACTGATATCCATTTCTCTCTAAAATTGGAATGGGGGGTCGTCCTACACGTACGTACACGGGTCCTTTGAATTCATAGATCTTTCGGATGACCTGCTTTGTTTCTTCATAATCAGAAGGACAAATGACTGTCATCCCGGGAATCACACGCATAACAGCAAAATCTTCAATGCACTGGTGCGATGCTCCATCTTCACCAACTGTAATTCCCCCGTGTGAGGCTACCAGTTTGACATTCAAATACGGATACGCAACGCTATTTCGAACGACTTCCCATGCCCTTCCGGAGAGAAACATAGCAAACGAAGAAGCGAATGGAGTGAGACCCGAAATAGCCAGTCCTGCCGCATGACCTACTAAATTTTGTTCTGCCACACCTACATTAAAAAACCTCTCCGGAAATTTCTTTTTAAAAAGAGAGGTCTTAGTCGAACCGGAAAGATCCGCATCCAGAACAACAATATCAGAGTGCTCTTCTCCTAACTCGAGAAGAGCATCTCCATATCCATCTCTGGTAGCTTTCGCAATAGTTGATGAAGTACCGGGTGCTGACATTTTAGCTCTTCAAAGCTTCTGCTTTGTCAGTTTTTTCCCAGGTAAATGTATCCCCGGAGCGACCGAAATGTCCATAAGCAGCTGTTTCCTGATACTTTCTTTTAGGACCGAGAAGATCAAGTGTCTCTACGATTCCTTTGGGAGTCAGACGGAAGTTTGCAAGTACTCTTTTTACGATTTCTTCATTTGGAATGGTGTTTGTTCCAAAAGTATCGACAAGAACCGATACAGGCTCGGAGATTCCTATTGCATATGCCAGCTGAACCTCACACTTATGAGCCAAACCGGCTGCAACTATGTTTTTCGCAATATAACGACCCATGTAGGCTGCTGAACGGTCTACTTTGGAAGGATCTTTTCCGGAGAATGCCCCTCCTCCGTGTCTACCCATACCACCATAAGTATCCACAATGATCTTTCGACCTGTCAATCCAGCATCCCCATGAGGTCCACCGATGACAAAATTACCGGTAGGATTGATGAAATACTTTGTTTTGGCTAGAAATTCTTTTGGTATTTCTGCTTTGATGCACTGCTCAATCAATGCTTCTTCAATTTGCTTGTGGGTCACTTCAGGAGTGTGTTGGGTAGAAATGACGATAGCATCAATTGCTGTTGGTTTATTGTCTTTGTATTGAAATGTAACCTGGGACTTTGCATCCGGTCTGAGGAAATTGAGAGTTTTGGAATGTCTCAGTTCAGATAATTTTTTTAATAACTTATGGGAATAGTATATAGGTGCGGGCATCAGCTCGGGTGTTTCATTGATCGCGAAACCGAACATCAATCCCTGATCTCCTGCACCCTGCTCCTTATCCAAACCTTCTCCTTCATTGACTCCCTGAGCAATATCCGGGCTCTGTTTGTGGATATGAGAGGAAACGACTGCAAAATCTGCATCGAAGTACATAGCTATGTCATTGTATCCGATTTTTCGGATCACATCTCGTGCAATTTCGGAGGTGTCTACTTTTCCATTACTGGTAATCTCTCCCGCAATCACTACTAGATTAGTAGTAACGAGAGTTTCACAGGCGACTCTTGACTTAGGATCCTGAGCAAGAAAAGCATCGAGAATTGCGTCTGATACCTGATCACAAACCTTATCAGGGTGACCTTCGGATACGGATTCTGAGGTGAATATAAAATCTTTTAAAGACATTTTATTTCCTAAATTTAAAATCTCCAGCTAGGCTGGCACTCTTTAAACAAGTAATTTTTTTTAGACGAAAGTGTCAATTGAATTGCACAGAATCAGCCAATCCAAGCTTTTAATTCCTCTCTATGCTTTACAGGATGGAATTCTATAAAGTGATAATCGGTACAACCATTCAAATAGAATGGATCCTGATGGCAAAATTCCCTAATCTCTTCTAATCCGGAAGACTTTGCAACCAGGACTCCTCCTTCCCTTGGTTCGAGGGGACCGGACATCAATAGAATCCCTTTCTGATAACCGGAATCCAGATAATTTCTATGCTCTGCGAGCAGCCTGTCGATTTCTTCGATAGGTTTCATGTATTTTAGGAGAATAATATAGTACTTCATTGGGAAAAAATTTGAGATACCAGAAAAATAGTCAATTCTATCCCAATCTTTTGCAAAAAAATATTCTTTAGAAAGATTTATTGTGATTGCAGGATAAATGCACATCACTTTTCTTTTTTATTAATGAATGATTCGGAATTTCAATACTCAGTTCGATGAAAGTAAAAGTTTCAGATATTATAGTTAATGAGAGAGTTCGTAAGAACAGTGGGGATTTGACGGGGTTGAAAGAGTCCATTCAGAAAGTTGGTCTCTTGAATCCTATACTAATCGATATGGACAATAATCTAATCGCCGGCTTTCGGAGGCTGGAATCCGTAAAGCTCCTGGGCTGGGACTATATAGATGTAAAAATATTAGACATCAAAACCAAAAAGCAGAGATTGATCATAGAAAGAGAGGAGAATCTTCATCGTTTGGAGTTTACCGAAGAAGATACCCGTCAGTTTTTAAAATTAGAAAAACGCTACAATAGGAATACCCTGACCAATTGGTTGAATGAATGGGCAGATAGAATTCTTAAAGAATTTAGGAGAAAAAAGTCATGATTTGGAAAGATTACATCACTCTGAATTTTTCAAAACCATCAGAAGATGAAGAAATGAAAGAAATCCGAAGCAAAAGAGTTCAATCCAAAAAAAGACTCTCAGATTGCTATTCCCGATTAGAAACAATAGAAATCTGCACCAGCAACTCAAAGATTCAGGATGCACTTTTGATTTCAAAATATCTTTATTTAGATATTTTGAATTTAGTTGGGGCTTTTGAAGGAAAAGAAGAAGTGAAAACTTCCGATCCCGAGAGTGTATCCATCGATTCTATTCAAAATCCTGATCTAAAGAATATTATCAGCGACTTAAAGTCCAAACTCAATTTTACAAACGAAGAAGAAGATTCAGTTCTGCAAAACGAAGGAGTCTTTTCGGAAAATCTCTACAAACTAGAAAAGCTAATATTTAAAAAAACAGAAAACCCCATAGACAATTACTACAAACGCATCAAATTTCAATCGATAGTATTTTCAATTTTATTTCTTGTCCTTATGGGACTCGGGATTAAGACTTATCTAGAGAAAAGACCTTTGAAAGAAGATACACTTTCCCTCGATGTTTCCGAATCAAAAGAAAAACTTCCCTCCGGGGACAGTATGATTACAGTTCCCTCCCACCCGGAAAAAAACTGGGAAACCATAAAAATTGAATTTCCTGAAGAAAAAACAGTAGAAGTCTTTAAAATTTTTCCCGTTCACCAGAACAAAGCCAGAATTCAGCTGAAATCTCTGAAGGCATTCAAAGCTGATGGAAGTTTGGCCTATGAAAAAAGTTTTATTTTACAAAATTTGGATTTAACTGAATTTACAAAAACATTTCAAACCGATCAGATCTATCCGGGAAAAATCGCGATCGGAAGAGCTATAGAAATGGAGACCATAGGACCCAATCCTGTGATTCATTTTTTTCCCGAAAACAAAGTTCAGTCTGTCAAATCTGTCGAATTAGAACTCAGAATGACAAAACGAGCCAATAAATTTCCCGACTAATCATGCTGAAAAATTATTTCATACTAATGCGGGTTCACCAATGGGTGAAAAATGCCATTCTCTTTGCCGGGGTAATTTTTTCAAAAAAATTGGGAGAACCGGACTCTCTTCTGAGAGCTCTCATGGCGTTCTTTCTCTTTTCGCTGATTGCAAGCTGTCAGTATGTCTTCAATGACTACTTAGATAGGAATGAAGATGCTCTTCATCCCGAGAAAAAGAATCGACCTCTGGCTTCGGGTGCTATCGATCCTTCCCGTGCACTCTTCCTTACAGTTTTGGTTCTCAGTATTTCCCTGGTACTTTCCTATCTTCTGGATCCCAATTTCTTCATTCTGGTAAACTTTTATTTTCTCTTCAATCTCGCCTACAGCAAGTTTCTAAAACACATTGTTATTTTGGATGTGATGTCAATTAGCATAGGATTTGTAGTGAGAGCAATTGCAGGGGCTGTTGTGGTCAATGTGAAGTTTTCAGCCTGGTTGCTACTGTGCACATTTATGCTCTCTCTTTTTTGGGGATTCAGCAAGCGAAGGGGAGAGTTGATTCTTCTCGATAAAGATGCCGGTACTCACAGAAAGATTCTCGAAGAATACTCGGTTGTATTTTTGGATTTGATGATGGGCATTTCTTCCGCGATGACAATCACCAGCTATGTAATGTATGCGATCAGTCCCGAGACGCGTATCCATTTGGGAACGGACAAAATGATCATTACAGTTCCCATAGTTGTTTATGCAATTTTTAGAAGTCTCTACATCACTTATATAAAAAATATGGGTCACAATCCCACAAAAGCAATTCTCACCGATATCAGTGTTCTCTTCTCAGGTTTGCTCTGGATTTTGGTCATTAGCTTTTTGATGTATTTTGATTCCCAAATGGAATGGTTTCAACTGTAATGAATCCGGAGAAAAAGAAAAAAATGTTGAGTTATGTTTATTTGATTATCGCTTTTCTTGCGATCGGCCTTGTTTTGGCTTACTTTCAATCCTCAGACCTGGAAGTAAACCGCGCGGCAATTCATTTTGTGCACCCAAAAACTTCTGATGATGCCCTCACCACTCCCGCTGTAGTTTATATCTGGGCAACCTGGTGCGGTGTTTGCAATACCAACCTTCCTATTGTAAAAATGAATGCTGGTTTGGCTCAAAAATTGGGTGTTCCCTTCTACTCTCTTGAAGAGGGAAATGACCCGGAAAAACTAAATTCTTATATTTCGGAAAAAGAATTGAACTTTCCTGTAGGTTTACTCAATGAAGAGCTTATCAATTCTTATCGAATCAATGGATACCCGACTACCCTTTTCATAAACAGCAAGGGTGCCATCCTCTTTAAAGATACAGGAATCATCAATCCCGTTTCTTTTTACATAAGATCTCTGTTTATTAAATTATTCTAATGTTTACTTCAGAAAAAATCAATAAAATCAAACTTGAGTCTATAGCTAGCCTCAAATCAGAATTTGAGACTCTATCAAAAGAAAAGAAAATTCCACCAGAATGGAAAAAGATTTTTTCTAAATATTCCGATTTGAACTCAGCAGCCGGAATGGAGACCTGGCTCAATTCATATTTTGTATACCACTACTTCGCGGACATTGAACTGGAATGGAAAAAAGTCGAATCCAAATCCCAGGAGAAGATTACTGAGTTCCACTCAGAAATTTTAAACAATCTTCTGAATGACTTCAGAGAGGAAGATTTTCAATTTCTAGAATGGGAAAGACTGAAAGTTACTAAGAAAAACATTTCCACCTGCCTGAAAACTTTCAAATCTAAGAGCCTTAAGGACTTAACCAAAACTCAAAAAAAATTCATACCCGGCTACTACCTGAATACTTATGAGTATGCTCCGGAGAATCCTTCGAAAGCTGGAGTAGACTTACAACTCAAAACAGGAAAGACTCCGATCCCAAAAATTGAACAGGCCAAAAATTCGATCAAAGAATTGGAACACTTCTGGAAGGAGGGATTTGATCTCTTCTCCACACTTACCGATACTATCCTCATTGTCCAATCTGATGGTCTTGTTAGTTACAGTCACTTTACAGAACCCGGAGTCTCCTATATAAATTTTATAGATCGGGATCTTCTTGATTCTATTGATGATCTGATCCATGAAAACGCACATCATCATTTGAATTTACTATTAAAAAAATATCGGGTCTTTAAGAAAGATGACTTTGATACAGTGTACTACTCCCCCTGGAGAAGAGAACTCAGATCTTTGTACGGGATCTATCATGCCAGCTTTACTTTCAGTTATGGAGCAATGCTCTTCTATCATATCTTCACATCCGAAAAAAAAGACAGAAGCATTCTCACAGAAAGAGACTTTCTCCGGGCAAAATCCAGATTTGCAGAAGAAACTCTTATGCTCAACTATAGCCTGGAAGATTTGCAAAGAGATCGATCCGGTTTGACTTCGAGGGGACAGGAAATTTTAGATAAACTCCTGACCTGGAATGAGATCGCCAATCATAACTTAAAATCTGTTCTCAAAGACCTACGTAGAACAGAATTTGATTCGAGGCTAAAAGAACTGGACAAACTCCTTAAAAAGAAGCGGAAAGAATACAAAAATCTACCATGAATGAAATCTCTTCTGATTTTTTTTTGATCGAAGCAGAAAAGATAGGATTTGATCTCTACGGTATCACAGAAGCAGTGATTCCCCCCGATGACAGAAAGAATATCGAGAGTTGGGTAGATCAGAAACTCTTCGGAGTAATGAATTGGTATCCGGATCGTCAGGAAATCAGGCTAGATTTTAAAAATTTGGGCTTCACTCCCAAGTCGATACTTGTCCTCGGAGTCCTCTACAATCCATTCAATTACAAAAGCTACATGGAAAAATTTAATTTTAAATTTTCAAAGTATGCCATCGGTGAAGATTATCATAAAGTTCTAAGAAGAATGGGTAAGAAACTCATTCAGATCTTTCAGGATAAGCATCCTCAAGCAAAATTCCGACAGGGAGTGGATAGCCTTCCCCTTCCGGAAAAAATCCTGGGACGGGAATCAGGATTGGGTTGGATAGGAAAAAATACATGTTTGATTCACCCGCAAAAAGGATCTTTTTTTTTCCTTTCCGTGATACTTACCGATTTAGAGATTCACCATACAAAAGAAATCACTCCCGATCGATGCGGTACATGCAATGAATGTATAGATGCCTGTCCCACAGGAGCAATTTTTGAACCTTACAAAATCAATGCCGGTCTTTGCATTTCACACAACACAATCGAAAACAAAGAACCCATAAAATCTTCAAATTACCATTGGTTGTACGGTTGCGATATCTGTCAGGATGTCTGTCCCTGGAATGAGAAAGCCATTCGCAAAGAAATGTTTACCGGAAAAGAAGAATT
Organism: Leptospiraceae bacterium; assembly: GCA_024233875.1. Taxonomy (GTDB): domain Bacteria; phylum Spirochaetota; class Leptospiria; order Leptospirales; family Leptospiraceae; genus JACKPB01. The sequence goes on along the minus strand of JACKPB010000004.1, from coordinate 122,444 downwards.
TAGTGTCTCTAAAATATTTGAAAAATCGGAAGAGGAAATCTTAAATCTTCCCGAATTTGAATTCAATGAATGGAAAAAGAATACTGCTCTCAATAGGATATCCTATGAAAAATTTCAGGACAATGTAAACAATTATCGGAATGAATAATAAGAACTTATCAGTTGATCTTCAAACCTGGTTTCATCAATTCAAACGGGAACTCCCATTTAGAAAAAATAAAGACCCCTATCGAATCTGGATAAGCGAAGTCATGCTCCAACAAACCAGAGTGAATTCTATGCTGGATCACTATAGAGCCTTCCTATCTGAGTTTCCGACTCTCGCCGATTTGGCTTCAGGAAAGGAGGAAAAAGTCCTTTCTCTCTGGAAGGGCCTCGGGTACTATAACCGAGCTAAAAATTTGCACAGAGGCGCAAAGTATATAATGGAAAACTTCAACGGACTTTTCCCTTCAGATAGTAAAGAACTACAGAAAGTACCCGGGATTGGTCCGTACACCTCAAATGCGATTCTCTCGATAGCATTCTCACTACCTTATGCGGTCCTGGATGGAAACGTAAAAAGAGTTTTATCAAGAGTATTCGCTTTCTCCGGAGAAATCGATAACTCATCCAATGAAAAAATTCTTCAGGGGTATGCCGATGAATTATTGGATACAAAATTTCCCGGGAATCATAACGAAGCAATCATGGAACTGGGGGCATCCATATGTAGACCGAAAGATCCCGATTGTACAATCTGTCCTATATCAACCTATTGCATCGCTTTCCAAAAAAAACGGGTTGGAGAATTCCCCAAAACAAAGCTTCCGATTGAAAAGATTCCTTTAAAATTTCATTTTTATTTGATATTCAATGAGTCCTCTGAGGTTCTTATTTATGAAGACCCGGAGAAGAGGTTCTTTCCTAAATTCAAGACCCCTCCATTTCTGATCTCCGGTGAAAATCTTTCAAAATCTTATACTTCTCTAAATCATGAAATGTCAGAATTGATCAATCATCTCCCGGAAGCCAAAGAAATCTATGCGGGCAAGCATAGTATCACAAAGCATTCGATTCATTTATTTTTTTCCATACATAAAGTGAAGGAAAAGGATATTAAAAAAATGCTAAATATAGAATTCATTACCTTGAATAGTCTACCCAATCGATTTCCCTCCTCTATTGTATCAAAAATATTAAAAAATCCTTTTCTAAAATCTTATAATTTTAAATTCTGAAGTATGGATAAAGAATTAAACCCAAATGAAAAAAATCAGTCCGATATCGAATCTAAAACTTCAGAAATCACACATAGACTAAATTTACGAAATACAGAAAGAAAAGATTTCCATGCACTCAAGGAATTATTGGAATTAGTCTATGACCAGCCTCCTTTTCACCTAACGGAAGAAACCTTTCAATTACAGATAGAAAAGTTTCCTGAGGGACAGTACTGCATTGAAGACAATGGAAAACCGGTTGCCTTTGCTATCAGTATGATAGTTCAGTATTCTGATTTCGGAGACAAGCACAAATACAGGACACTTACTTCTGATGGCTCTCTCTCCCTTCACAATCCTGAGGGTGATATTCTTTATGGAGTGGAAACTATCGTTCATCCCGATTTTCAGGGACTGAGATTGGGACGTCGACTGTACGCAATCAGGAAAGAAATCTGCGAAAAAATGAATTTAAAAAAAATCATTCTGGGGGGTAGAACACCGGGATTTCAAAACCATAAGGACAAAATGTCACCTCACGAATATGTAAAAAAAGTAGGTGATCGCGAAATCTATGATAGAGTCTTATCCTTCCAATTTGCCAATGATTTTCATGTCCGAAAAATTGTTATGGATTACTTCTCCGATGAAAGTCATGGAGGCAACTTTTCTCCCCTACTCGAATGGATTAATATTTATTATGAAGAAAAAGAAGTTAGACCCGGAGGTCACAAGTCCGTTATCCGCCTCGGTGTAGTTCAGTGGCAGATGCGATCGGTAGGATCTATGGAAGAATTTCTAAAGCAGATTGAGTTTTTTGTAGATGCTGTATCCGGTTACAATGCTGACTTTGTGTTATTTCCAGAATTTTTCAATGTTCCCCTCATGGCAAAATTCAACCATCTCAACCCGGCAGATGCCATTCGAAAACTCGCTGAGTATACAGAAGAAATTCGAAATGCAATGTTGAATATGGCTGTATCCTACAACATCAATATCATTTCAGGTTCCATGCCAATTTTAGATGAAGGATCACTGAAAAATGTAGCTTATCTTCTGAGAAGGGATGGAACCTGGGAAAAACAATTCAAGATCCATATAACTCCGGATGAATTGGGCTACTGGGGACTCAAGGGAGGATCTTCCATTTGTGTCTTTGATACCGACGTCTGTAAGATCGGTATCTTAATTTGCTTTGATGTCGAATTTCCTGAACTCCCCCGATTGCTCTCCGAAAATGAAATGGAGATTCTCTTTGTTCCCTTTTCCACAGACACAAAAAATGCTTATCATAGAGTCAGACTTTGTGCTCAGGCAAGGGCAATCGAAAATGAATGCTATGTAGCTATCTCGGGAAGTGTTGGAAATTTGCCCGATGTTGAAAACATGGACATACAATACGCTCAGTCCGCTGTTTTCACTCCTTCGGATTTTGCATTTTCTCAGGATGCGATTGCGGCGGAAGCAACTCCGAACACCGAGATGACCCTGGTGGTAGATGTCGATTTGGATTTACTCAAGGAATTAAAAACACACGGAAGTGTCAGAAACATGAACTCCCGGCGCAAAGATCTTTATAAGATCTCATGGACCGGGCAGGATCAATAAGGCTCAGTCATCAGAAAAGTCTTCGAGCTTGTCTACAATAGCTTCGAAGACTTTTTTATTTCCAGTTTTGGTGGGTTTTTTCTGTTTTGAAAAAGTTTTCAAAAACTCAATGTCTCCCCCACTTCGAATCTTGTACCCTTTGATAAGATCTAAAACCTGAAACCTCTGAGTAGTGCTTAGCTTTAGATCATTGCTCACACTTTCGAAGATTTCGTAATCCTTCAATTCCAGAACACTCTCATCTTTTGACGAGGACTTGGATGTAAGGTTGACTAGGGATTTGATTGAGTTGATATTTTTTCCGACGAGTCCCTGAACAAAAGAACCTGTCAATTTTTCACCTTTGAGGTGATCCGAAACTATCTTCAAAAGATGAATTCGGTGGGAATGAAAATGAAGGCTGGCCGCCTCATAGAAACCCGAGGCCTCCATATCTACGAGGATATTAGGAAACTCCGACCAGTCCTTTCTCTTCACGGGTTTATCAAAAGTTAGAATTCTCTCTTCAGGATAATTGTGACGGAACTCAGTCTCGGGATAAAATGATCTGCCGGTAGAATGATCCTGGATCTTATTGATGAGAAACATCTTTCCGGTTTGGTATTCCTGAATAGAACTACCGCAGATTCCAAAATTCAAAATTCTATCCTCAGGACGGGGATTTTCTTTGGTGAGAAGATAAGTAGTGGCTATAGCAGAACGAATTTTCCCGACTCCTGTTAGAATCAATTTTATGTCTTCGTTTTTGAAGACGTCGAAACGGGTATAGGAAATATCCTTTTTTAATTTAAAGGCATTGATCAGAGGAATCGCTTCTCCGGCCAGAGCGGTGACTATATAAATCATTAATGGTACAATCCTTCTTTTTTTAAATCTCTTCCCATAAGATCTCGAACTACTTCTTTGGGTCCCTTATCTTCATAGAGCATTTTGTATACTTCTTCGGTTATCGGCATATCAATGTTCAATTTTTTAGACAATTGATAAGCGCTTTTGGAAGTTTTGACTCCCTCAGCAACTTCATTCATCTCTTCTAAAATATCCGAAAGCTTTTTTCCCTGACCCAGCTTCAAGCCAACTGTCCGATTTCTTGAAAGATCCCCACAACAGGTCAGAACAAGGTCACCCAATCCGGAGAGCCCGAGAAAGGTCATAGGATCGGCTCCCATTTTATTGCCGAGGCGGGTAATCTCATTCAATCCCCTTGTTATGAGAGCAGCCCTTGCATTTTGACCGAAGCCGAGTCCGTCACAAACTCCTGAGGCAATCGCAATCACATTTTTCAAAGACCCACCGAGCTCAACCCCTGTCACATCAGAAGTCCAATAGGTTCGAAAGTAAGTAAAACTGAAAATTTCCTGAACTTTCTTAGCTGCAAATTGATTCTTGGATGCAATACTCACAGCGGTCGGAACTCTTTGAACAATTTCTTTAGCAAAGGAAGGTCCGGAGAGAAAGGTTAGATTGGGATGGAACTTTTCGGGAAGAATTTCTTCAAAGATATCAGAAACCAAACGCAGGCTATCATTTTCTATACCCTTAGTCGCCGATACAATAGGAATATTTTCCGGGATGATGTCTTTGATCTGATTCAAGATTCCACTGAGAACATGGGAGGGAGGGGCTGAGAGAATCATATCCTTATCTCTTACAACTTCTTCGAGAGAAGTAGACGCACGCATTTTTTCGGGAAGGGTGAGGTTGGAGAGATGTTTTCTATTTCGATGTTCTTTATTGATCCCTTCTGCCTGATCTTCACTTCTGGTCCATACCAAAACATCATAACCTTTGTCTGCCAATAAACTTCCGAGTGAGGTGCCAAAACTACCCGAACCTATTAAACCTATTTTCATACAATCCCCTATTCTTTCCTGATTTGATCCTTTCCGAATTCGAAGAAATTCGTCTTCAATCAAAAGATCAGTCTGGATATTCTAAAGAAATTTGCAATAATAAATGATAGACTTTTTCTGAAAGAATGGTTATCTTTCCCAAGAACGGTTTTAGAATGGGATTTCCTGATTTACAAAAGCATATCTTCGGTTTTTTAAAAATTATCAATCCCTTCCAGGTTCTAATAGAGGCAGTCGAGGAAACCCGGGAGAACTATCGGGTCGAGGTGGATATGAGGTATCTGAATGAATTGATTCATTTAGAAATTCTTGATAAGGCCGAGAGTCTTCTAGCTCTGGATGTATTTGCCGAAGAAGGGAAAATTCAGGTCACAGGTGAGTACTTTGTAGGTGATTATCTCCTTGCACGGATATTTCGGGTAAGAACCGTCCTCTTTTCAGTTCATCTCATCCCGATCTGGGTAAAATCCAACCATGTACGATTTCAAATCACCCACTATCGACTCAAAAACAAAGAAAAAATGAAATTTGACCCTGTTGAGATTTTTTCTCGATTTGACCCCTATCACAAGAACTACATCCTAAATATTCTGGTCAGTCTCTATCCAAAAATTCTGAGCCTCACAAAATTGAAGTATGAGATTCGCTTAAATTTAAATTATTATTTGCAAAAAGCAGACCTGTCATCAGATTCAGTAAAGGTAAGTCGGATTGAATCTCACATGAATACCCTTGTCCTGCATCTCAGATCAAGCGTTGTTCTCAGACCTTTAGTAGATATATTTGGCTCCAATGTGATTTCTGTCAAAGAATCCACTACTCCTAAAAAACAAACAGGGCAGAAGAAGTAAATATTCGGATGAAAATTATCTATCTAACCGATATCCACGATGGACTGAATGGTCTAAAAAATATCTTCCTCCATACGAGTGCGGATATCTATATACTCTCTGGAGATATTATCTACAAAGCATTCTTCAGTACCGATCGTATCATTGATTTCTGCACCTGTCAGGAAGAGCTTGATAAGCTAGCCAAGAAAGAAGGGAATGATAGAAATCCTTATGATTTTGCTACATATGTAATACGTTATCCAAATAAGTTTTCCGAAGAAACTCAGTTCATGTGCGGTCAGTACAGATATCTTTTCAACAAAGCATCCAAAACTATGAAAGAAAAGTATGTATTGATTTACCAATTGGTTCAAAAATATGCCAAGTCGCCCTGCTACTTCCTTCCGGGAAATTATGATATAGATCTTCAGTATACAGATCTCTTAGATCTAGACCTGCACAGAAAAGTCATTCATTTCGGAGGACTCAAATTTGCCGGCTACGGTGGTGCTCCGATCGTAACCTCAGGAATCCCTGAAAAACTCGCCGTAAAGTTTCATGAGTACAATAAATCCGGGAAATTTTACAGCGAACCGGAGGATTTTTTCAGGGACGAAGAACCCGACATAGTTTTGATTCACAATCCTGCCTATGGCTATCTAGATAAAATTCCGAGGTATGGGAATATTGGATCACTGGGGATAAGAAGATATCTCGACGATCACAATCCCTCTTTAGTTCTTTCCGGGCATGTTCATGAGGATTTAGGCATATTGAAAAAGAACAATACTGTTTTCTTCAATCCATCCAATTTTGGACCTGTCGAATCCATATTCGGATTTCAGGAGGGAGGATTCTATGGAGAGATCTACCTTGAAGAAAAAAAAGTCGTGAATGTAAATCTCATGAGGATTCAGGGAAATATAGTAACGGATTTGATTCGTACAAATACTTCAGAAGCGCAGATAACCTGTGAATTTGAAAATCCGAACTCACCGGTATCCTTTGAAAGTTTTTTGAGGCAATGATATGGGAATAATGCGATTTCAAAACCATCCTATAATCAAAGAATTCAATGGAATTAAAAAGTTTTTTCGTAAAAATGAAACTCACATTTCCAGAAAGAGAATGGAAGATCTGAAAAAATTTACAGAAGTCATAGGAGAATCCGGTGACACGATTGCTTTTGACATCATGGGATCTGTAAATTTCGGTCAGGCGATTGAATATTCAGATATGGACATTGTCTACTATATCAAATGTGATAATAATTCTATTGAAGATTGTCTCACGGAAGACTGCGGAAGATTCAAGATCTATAAAGAACTTCTAATAAATTCATTGATTTATGAATATTCATCCCAGTCCTACCCTATTCAAATTGTAGATTGTTTAAATCTAAATCAGGTAGAACACGATATTAAGATTCGAAATTTTGAATCTCTAGCCCTAATTAAATTTGGATTCTATAGATCTGTATGTAGAGGAGTCAACAGAAAAGTACTGCATTTTTATGAACAACTTTTAGAAGAAGATGAAGAACTCTGCAATGTAATAGAAAGTTCTATAGCTGAATGTTTTCTCGGACTCATCCACTCGAATTCTCATTCTTATTCATTTAAAAAATATATGGAAAGACTGGAATTCAATGGATCTAAAATTCCAAGCTCAATCCTAGAAAAAATTACAACCTATTTGAATAAATGAAATGATCACTTTAATAACTATTCTAGTAACAGCACTTATTATTTTCATGATCGTAAGCATGCTCATTTCTTCAGGTGAAACGGATCTGGACAAACAAAAAGCTGATCGGGAAAAGAAGGAAAATGAATTTCAGGGTGCGGATCCCAAAAAAGTGTACAACAAAAAATGGGATCCAAATATCCCGAGACCTAGAATTTGTCCTGCCTGCGGCACAGCTCTAAAACGGGAAGAGTTTCTGTATGCCAGTATTGATGATAATGTCCCACCCGGCACCAGACGACCTGTTCATATTTATGGCTGCAAGTACTGCTATCTAGGAATTCAAAAGGACACTTCTATCCAAGAAAATCTGGACATCTAAATGTTTGACTTAAAATCAAATTTAGATCACCTCAAGGGAATCGGTCCGGCAAGACTGAATGCCTTGAAGTCTATCTCTATAGACAATTTCCAAAGCTTACTCTATTACTTTCCCCGTAAATATCTGGATAGGAATTTTACAGACAAATTGTTTTTGAAGGATGGAGAATTTATCACCCTCCCTGTTGAAGTCATTGATTCGTATCTTGCCCACGGCAAAAGGTCCCGACTGATCGTTTCAGTTAAGACACATCGCGGAGAAAGAATCAGCCTGGTTTTCTTTAAAGGAATAGCTTTTTTTCAAAAAAAATTAAAAGCCAATCTATCTCTTGTGATTTCAGGAAAATTAGAATACTTTCGTGGATTGCAGATTGTTCATCCTGAGTTTGAAGTATTGAGTGATTCAGAAGATACTGACCTGGTTCATACCGGAAGAATCATTCCACTCTACTCATCCTCGGAAGAATTGAAAGAAATTGGTTTGGATTCCAAGGGATTTAGAAAGCTGATACGTCAGATCCTGGATCTTCAAAAGAACGGAAAACTAAACATTCCCGAAGTCCTACCGAAAGACATTCTCCGGAAAAGAAAACTTATCCCAAGGAATTTAGCTCTCGAAGAGATCCATTTTCCCACTGATTCTACCTCCCTGAAGGAAGCCAGGAATCGATTTGCTTATGAAGAATTGTTTTTCTTTTCGCTCTTATTAGAGTACAAGAAACAAAAAAGAGAAAAAGTGAAACGGGTTCTCTACCCCTATCCCGAGTCAAAATCAGCAAAAGCTTTGATAGCCAATCTTCCCTTTGAATTGACAGATGATCAAATCTCAGCAATAGAAGAATTGAAAAAACCCACATCCCGTGATGTACCTTCCGCTGCTCTGCTTCAGGGAGATGTAGGCTCGGGAAAAACGATCACTGCACTCATTCTGGCATTGCACTACACGGATAATGACATTCAGGTCTGTTTTGTTGCACCCACTGAGATCCTTGCAAGGCAACATTATGAAAACATAATGAACTTACTCGGGAATACACCTTTTTTAGGAATTGAGTTATTTCTGGGAAAAGAAAAAGAAAAGACGAAGAAAGAGAAATACCAGAGATTAAAAAATGGAGAGATTCTTCTGGCTATAGGTACCCATACGTTGTTTCAGGAAGAAGTTAAGTTTGCCGATCTTGGATTGGTTATTTTCGATGAACAACATAAGTTTGGTGTCGAACAAAGAGAATCACTCCGGGTAAAGGGTAAGAATCCTGATATCCTTGCAATGACAGCAACTCCCATCCCCAGAACGCTCTGCCTCACTCTCTATGGTGACCTACAGTTGATCACAATCAAAACCAAACCCAAGGGTAGAATCCCGATTGTGACCAAGTGGTTCGAAGATGACAAAAGGGAGGCGGTTTACAATTCCCTGAGGAAGTACATTCTTCAGGGTCGACAGGCTTTCATTGTCTATCCGATTATCGAAGAATCTGAAAAACTGGATCTGGAATCTTGTATCACAGGATATGAAAATTTACGAACGAAAGTATTTCCTGAATTTAAAATGGGTCTCCTTCATGGAAAAATGAAATCAGCTGAAAAAGATTCTGTAATGGACAAATTCAAAAAAAATGAGATTCAAATTCTGGTAACAACTACTGTCGTCGAAGTAGGGATAGATGTTCCCAATGCTTCCATTCTAATTATTGAAAATTCAGATCGATTTGGAATCTCACAACTCCATCAATTGCGGGGTCGCGTAGGTCGGGGGCAATGGGAAAGCTTTTGCATTCTAATCAGCTCTGGAAAAATTTCTTCCGATGCAGTAGAGAGACTGACTGCACTAACAGAAACTAACGATGGATTTGCTCTTTCTGAAGTAGATCTCAAAATTCGGGGTCCGGGTGAAGTGTTGGGAATCCGACAGAGTGGATTGCCGGATTTTAAGGTTGCTGACCTTCAGATGGATATGCCCCTGATTGAGCAAACCCGGGAAGATTCCAAGATTCACTCGGAACTCTCAGATTTGGACAAAACAGAAATTAAGGAAAGATTTGAGGAAGGGAGAATTCTCTTCCCCAATTGAAACTCATTTCTTTTTTGGACTGCTCTCTCCGGTATCCATAAAAAGTTTGTCGTTCATGTTCACAAAGACAGGAAGACCGTCTTTTCCGACAGGAATGAAAATAACTTTTGAATTGGGACTTTCAAAGGCTTTGAAATTGCTCTCAAGAGCCTTTAGTTTCAAATATTTATCGGTTAGATTAGAATTGATCAGTTTCTGAGCTGTAGCATGAGCTTCAGCTAAAATGATTTCAGTTTCAGCATCCCTCTTCGCCTTAAGTTTTGCTATTTCTCCTTCTTTTTCTGCCCTATAGAATTCAGCATCGGCTTCACTTTGAGCCTTTTTTTTGGCTAATTCAAATTCCTTTTCCTGGAGCTTTTCCTCATACTTCATTGTCTCCAGTTGTTGTTGCTTTTTCAGCTTGAGTTCGATGGTTTTCAAAATTTCCTGACTCAAATTGATGTCATCAATATTGACATCTGTGACTTCGACATACTTGCCTTTGATCTTTTGAGCTACAGCATCCCGAATCTCTTTTTCGATATCGGGTGATTTTTTAGGGATCTGGATCATTGGATAGCCTGCTAAAACATTACGGATCGATGTTCGAAATTCAGATCTGATTATATTACTGTAGTACTCATGGCCAATCTCGAGATGCAATTTGTAAACATCCTTACGAATTGGTCTTACTATAATCGATGCAACCACATCGATATGAAGATCGTCCTGTGTGATCACATCCACTGCTTCCCTATGATTTTCCCATCGTGTTGGATAGATGATGACCTTTTTGGAAGGTGAGAAAAAGAAATATCTCCCCTGCTCGAGGGTAGAAAGCTTACCTTCAGCCGAATCCCATAAAAGCCCAACAGTATCCGGTCTTACTTCAGTGGCTATAGAAATACAGTTGGATACAAAAAAGAATAGTAAAACTAAGGAAAATTTCATAATAGAAAATACATTTTTCATACAATCTATTAGAATTGAGAAATGGGGGAAAGAGAAAGAAAAATTTGTGAAATGGGAAGAAAAAGAGCTCCATGATCGGAGCTCTTTTGAAAGATTACTTAACTTTAGGTTTCTTGATAGATTGGATGGAACGGTGTATTAATTTCTGATTTGGTCTGGATGGATCAAAGACCAAAACAACAACTTTGTTAAAAAATCTGAAATCGTTTCTATATTTTGAGAAGTGGTGTGTTGTTACTACAGTTTTGAACTTACTAGCAAGAATACTGTAAGTGTGGTTGTCTGTAGCGTAGTTTACGTCTCGATCTCTTTCATCCTGTTTGACTTCAATATTGGAAAGGTTTGATTCAGCCGGAGCGGGAGCTTCATCACCATACACTTTTACTTTGAGAGCTTTGTCCGGATTCTTAGTCAAATAGTCAACGTATTGCTCAAGTGTGGGCTCAAATTCTCGGTTCAGGGTGTTGTTTAGAATGGAAGCCATTTTTAAATTGTCATAATCCTGTGCGGATTTTTCCCCGAGAACAGCTTTGGGTTCAATCGGTTCGGGAGACAATTTTTGAAATCTGATGAGCTTGATATTCTTTTGAGGATCTTTGGATCTCCATTTGGATTCATAGGGAACCTCAGCAATCTCTTCATTCAGCGCTAAAACATAAACGAGATATTCTTTTGTTTCTTGACCTGTGTAATCCAGATCAAAAGAAATATTCAAAAACTCTCCCCTTCCACTACTTGCATAGTTTCTGAGGTAGTTGATGTTTTTTACTTTCAGTAAAGGATCCGGAGTAGGAAGGACTTGAAGGTCTTTCGTTGTTTCATAAATCTCTTTTCTTCGAGCTTTTTTTCTAGCTTCTGCTTGCTCAGTAGTTTCTTCCTGAGGTGCTGCAGTACTCTTATTTTCTGCAGGTTGCTCTCCCTCTGCATACAAGTGGGAGGCCAGAATCAATACCAGTAGGGTAGATAGAAATTGTTTCATCGATTCTCATCCATTTTTTTTATTATTATCATTATCGTATAAGACCCTGAGAAAAATTAGGGTTTTGGTTCAATTTTCCAATCCAGTCGTAAAGAATCAAATATTTTTAATTTTATTTTTCTCATCTACGTGGACAACTATTGGCGAAAAATTAGTAGGAACTTCTTTTTCATCCACTATTCCATACGCAATGATGATGATCAGATCACCTTCATGTCCCAATCGTGCTGCAGCTCCATTCAAACAAATCGTTCCGGAACCTCTTTTCCCTTCAATCAGATAGGTCTCTAGACGGGCGCCATTATTGACATTCACTACACTCACCTGCTGGTAGGGTATCATTTTGGCCGCATCCATGAGATCCATATCTACGGTAAGGCTACCGGCATAATGAAGATTTGCCTCAGTTACTGTAGCTCTATGGATTTTACTTTTGCATACTGTGATCATCATAATGTCAATCCTGCATCACGTATTATTCTTCGTATAATACCCTAAATAATTTTCCTGATAAAGTTAAAAGACTTTTTTTCCTGAGAACATGAATTTTAGTATTTATCGTCTTCGAATTTAAAAGAATTTCATTGAAAATCGGAGTGATTACATAGTTTTCATAAAGATTCGGATAATGCAAATTCTCATCCCGAACCGGTCCCGGAAATACGCTTAAGACTTTTTTGCAAATCCTAACCTCATCTCTATCCAATTTCTCAGGTTCGGAAGGTAAGGAAAAGACCAAAAATCCTCCCATTCTTTCCAATTGTACAGAGATTCGAATCTCTGCTTTTTTATTCGAAAGAAGTGAAATCAAAGCTTCATGAAATCTGAGGGGTTGGGGACAGTCTTCGAGATGGACATATCTTTCAGATGTTATCGTCTTCCCGTAGTGCTGAAAAAATACAGAATCTATATAATAGACCAGTTTGGAAAGATCAATCCTCGACCTACCCGATTGGGAATGCTGTAAGATAAAAGAAATCACTTGCTTTAATTTTTCCATAAGAATCACTTTCCAAAAGAATGAAAACCCTGATCTGCCATTCTCCTGTCCTATATTCAAGATACCTGGAGTTTCAGGAAAAATCCCGCACGAAGAGGAAGGAAAGCCTGATTTTTCTTGAACATCCGGCTACCATCACTTCGGGAACTTCTGCCAATGAAGAAAATCTCCTGGTTTCTTTGTCACAATTAGAAAGACAAAAGATTTCTTTTCTTAAGGTGAACCGAGGAGGCGACTTCACTGCCCATGAACCGGGTCAACTGGTCATCTATCCACATCTGGACTTAAAGAAAAGAAACCTGAGTGTTACAGATTATATCGGTATCTTTCGAAATTCCCTATCTTTTTCTATCCAAAAAACATGGGGACTCGAAGTGTCGGACAATCCCGAAAAGCCGGGGCTCTATGTCTCTACACCCTATGAGAAAAAACTGGTATCCTTCGGGATTACTTTCAAGTCTTTTTTTACCAGTTTTGGAGCTGGTTTCAATATTTCCAATTCTCTGGAAACTTTTCAGTACATCCACCCCTGCGGAGGTCAAGCAGGGGATATGATCTCTATATCCAGTCTGAAATTGGAACCGGGTCTTAAGGATAGGTTCATTCAAAAATTCATTCAGGAGTTTTTTAAAAAATTAGAATCGAAAGGTTGAGTCCGGAATCTTGGACATCTTTTTTATGTTCTTGATTCGGGTTTCCACCAGTGACAAATCTTTTCCGGTTTGTGCATCTGTCACTCGGGTCAGAAGTTTTTCAGGAGGATGCGCTCCCTTTTTGGCAGATTCGGATACCTTAGTCTTGGCCTGAAGACTTTTTTCTTTAGAAATATACTCCAATGAGTCCAACCCACCCTCATAGAAGGTATAGAAGTATTCATCTCCGGACTTTTGGAGCTTTACTTTCTTATCTTCCGGATGGATCAAGGTATCTTTCTTTTGAAAGTCTTCAGTAAAATTTAGAGCTATTGTTTGAAAGAGAACAGGAAAAGGAATCCGAAAGTTCTTTTGAGTTTGAGGATCTTTTATAGTTAGATCGGACATTTCTTGGGAATGGATGGAACTTGCCCCGGAAGATTTGATTCGGATTGTGTTGGGATCTGCCAGAATTTGGGAAATAATCATCCCAAAGAAAGGATCCATCAACTGAATCTTGAGTTTTCTACCCTCTTTCTCAAAAAAAATTTTCCCATTTACATTGAGTTTCTCGGGAGTGTCGTATCTAGTGATCTTTAGGGAGAAATCTCCCTGGAAAGAATCGGAGGAAGCTTCCAACTCTTTCACAAAATCCAGAAAAGGCAAAGTCTTCTTGGAACCTGATTTTTGGAAGCCGTTTTCATCTGCAGTTGATTCGAATTCTACCGTCTCATTTCCCTCTGTTTCCTGAGGAGTTGTGCATCCATTATAGAATGAAATTAAAACAAAGAGAAAAATAACAGAGATGAAATTCAAACTTTTTGATTTGTACAATTTTGTCCCCTATGGTTTTGGATTTTTATTCAGTTTCTTTAGCTTTTCTTTCACTTTCATTTGGTCTTTCTTATCTTTGAATAGAAGAATGGCCCGATCCCAATTTTCCCTGGCTGAATTGGCTTCGTTTAGCTTTAGATGAACATCACCGAGATGATCATAAACGGTGGGATCTTCTTCCTTTTTTTCTTCCATAAGTTGTCTCGCCAATTGAAGGTGGTGGAGAGCTTCTTCATATTTCTCAAATCGATAGTATACCCAACCCAGACTGTCCTGATAGGCGGCATTGTCCGGTTCCAGATCCAGAGCCTTCCGGATTAATTTTAGAGATTCCTCAAGTTCTATATTTTTTTCTGCATAGAGATATCCTAAGTAATTGTAGGAGAGGGAGTTTCCGGGATCCAATTCCATGATTTTTTTCAAATCTACAATTGTATCCTCCATATAGCCGATCTTTTCATACGCGTTGGCTCTAAAGTAATAATAGGATGGATTTTTATCATCCAACTCTATAGCCCTTGTAAAGTAATCCACGCTTTCTCTATACTTTTCCATAACAAAGTAACTCAAACCCAGAGAATGATAGACGGCTGCCATATCCGGTTCTGAATCCAGAATGCCATGCAGCAACTGAATCGATTCTTTGTATCTTTTGAGTCCCGGACTCCTCAGAATGTTCGCCTCATGGAGTTGGAATAAATTCTTTTCTTTTTCATCCTTAGTCAATCGAATCGCTTCTCTTACATTCAAAAGTGCCAGATGGGGTGAGTTCAATTCTTCATAGCAGGAAGAGATGTAATTGAGTTGCATAGGGATGTCTTTCTCGAACTCTTTCTTTTTTTTGGCTATCTCTATGAATTTCTTTGAGTAAAGAATAGAGAGGTTTTGTTGCTTGTACGCCTGAGCAATCATAGATGCCCTCTTTAGACTCTCAGTATAGCCCTCATCCGGTCCGAGACGATTGTAGATGTAGGCCAGAGAGATATAAATCGTCAGACGATTTCTACTTTTCAGGGCTAGATCTTCAAAATAAGGTTTTACTTCCGGATACTTCCCCTGTAAAACCTTATACAATTGAGTCAGGTATTTGTTTTTTTGGAGAATCCCTTTCTCATTCAAGAAAGAAAAGTATCTATGAGCCTCATTTCGATTTTCTATGAAGTAGATTTCGGCCATTAGATAGTAGTACATATTGTTACGGGGATTCTTTTCCTGAAGGTCCTGAAGAATGATCCTGGCTTCTTTAAAATTTCCGGTCTGACTGTAGAGATTCGCCAATTGAAAGGAGGAGTCTTCATCTGTGGGTCGAAATTTCAAATACTGCTTGAGGTAATAAATAGATCTGGTGAGATCTCCTTTTTTGCTGTGGAGGTCTGCCATATTCTTCAAGACATAGGGTCTGTATCGGATGTCCCCTTCTCTCTTCTGGATATTGTTCCAAAGGGAACCGAAGTAGAGAAGTGCTTTGGAATAGAGATTGAGTTCGGCACTCACTCCGCCCAGAGTAAAGAGGATATCGGAATCCTGATCAAAAAAGGAAATCGAATCCTCCAGTAGTTTCATAGCTTCTTCTTTTTTCTTATTTTTCAGAAGGATTCTCGCTTTTAGATAGACCGCGTCCCTCAAACGGGAATCCTGATCCAGAGCCAAATCTAGATTTTCAGAAACCTTGTCCCAATCCCTAAGTTCATAGTAACTTAGACCCCGATTGAAATAAGTTAGGGCGGATACAGAAAAATTGATTGAGTTCAAACAGGAAATGTAGGCGTCGAAGTGTTTGATTGCTTCTTTGTGAGCGATCTCTTTGTCAGCCTGTTTTCGGGCGCGGAGACCGAGGCTCTGTGAATTCAATGCTAGGGATAGATAGAAATCCGGATAGACTTCTTCGGATTCTCCATTTTCAGGAGTGTATTCACAACGATATTGTTTCTTATCAATTCCATCGGCGTGGATTGTCGTAAAAAGAAAAACAAGAAAGAATGAAATCCTAAAAATGCTTCCCGATCGGAAGCAGGGAAAGAAGAATCTATTGTATAGTAAATACATATTCGCAATTTAGATAGGTAACTCTCTCTTTCCACAACATTTTCTTTCCTGAAAAGATTTTTCAGTAGTCTTTTTTTTCATGTATTGAGATAGCTTTCGTAGACGCTTTCTTTTTCAGATTCCGGGGATTTCTTCCGAAGGATTAAAAAGGTCGGTACAAATCTTGAAAAAAATCATCAGAGAAAACCTAAAATACATTCTGACTGTTCTAATTTTTTGGGCTTTCGCCTTACCCTATATCTACTCCGAAAGAGACACTCTCTTTGAGAAATACTCCCTTTTTGTCTCTCCAATCGGCTATCGCCCCAAGATCATGAAAAAATTTATGGATAAGGCTGATAAGATTTTAGCGAATGAATTTCTCGATGAGAAACCGGCAAACGAAGAAGAATGGAACCGAAATGTAGAGCCATTCTTAAACAGAATGCAAAACGTTTGCGAGTTCTACAAAAAGTCAGGAAAAAGAGACGAAATCCTAAAGAACCCCACCTGGTATGAAAAAAACGAACAATGGAGTGAAGATCCCTCCCGACTTCAGCCCAATGGTCACAATCGGAGTGCCCTACCCCATACTTTTGATCCCGGAGAAAAATGGAAGGAACATGAAGAAAGTTTGCTCGAAGCCCTCGACTACTACAAAAGAGCTCTGAATTATTCCGGACCCGAGTTTTTGATTGCAAAACGAATCCAACAGGTCAGTGCAGCCGTCTGCCGTCCTGAAGAGGCGATTCTTGCATTCTCCACTTTTATCTTGAATACCGAGACCTATGCAGAAAAAGAAATCTATAAGAACAAAGACATCAAAAAGGAAATGCGGGGAAAAACAGAAAAACAAAAATTTTCCCAGGTCCTAGCACACATCAAATCCGGGAAAGCTCCTATCAGCACAACAGATTATATAGAAGGCTTGATCAAGCTTCTCAAAGACACCGGATTTGAAAAGATTTCGCCCAAAGAATCGGATCTGATTTATGAAAAAATCCTATTTTTTTATACAAATACCACAGACCCCAGACAGAGATTTCATGAGAAAAATTTTCGCCTCAAACGGGGAATACTTCTTTTTGAAATGAGTCAGAGAGAACCGAAGTATCTTGACCGTGCCCTCTTGGAGTTTTCAGCAGCAGCCGCATCCGAAAATATGTCAGAAATTCAAACCGATAAAAACAATTTCTACAATGCACTTGTTTTTGAAGCCAACCTCTACAGAGTAAGATGCTTCCTTCAAAAAGGCGACAATAAACTTGCACTGACTATCTTGCAGAAAATGATGAATGATATTCGTAAGATAGATGACAGAGCCGGAGCCCCCAAACAGGCGATTCAGGATAGAAACCTTCTCCATGATTACCATCTTTTAAGAAGAAAAACTCTAATTCAATTGGGAAGAAAAATGGAAGCCGACGAAATATCCTATGACTGAAGGAGTAAAGTACTTCGATTACAACGCTACCCACCCTCCGTTTGTAGACATCTTAAGGAAAATCCAGGAAGAGTACTTTTCGAATTTTTACAATCCCTCAGGGGCGACAAGATTTTCTCTCACCAGACAGGGCAAGATTGAAGAGACCAGATCCTATCTTGCCTCTCTTTCAGGAAAGAACAAATCCGGTTTTATTTTTTCCAGCACCGGAACTGAGGCCAACCACTTCCTGATCGGTCACCTCAAACACTCCCGCTACAATACCGGAAAAATCTATGTCTCTCCGTTTGAACACTCCAGTCTGTACGGTGCTCTCGAAATCCACAACCTGGAACCCATTCTCATTCCTACTGATCGTTCAGGATTGGTCGATCTAAATTTTTTAGAAACCTCCCTGAATCGGGACCCCCATCCTGTAACAGTACTGGCAGTAGCCAATGAAACAGGAATCATTCAACCCTATCATGAAATCTGGAAAATGACTGAGACCTATGGGATGCCTTTTCTCTCTGATCTGATGCAGGCTTTTGGAAAAATTCCTATAGACTATACCTATCTGGATGCATTTACCTTCTCCGGGCATAAAATTGGAGCCGGAATGGGTTCAGCAGTGACCTACATTCCCGAGGATTGGAGATCCGATTTTAAACTCTATATCGGAGGGAATCAGGAAAATGGAAATCGGGCGGGAACGGAAAACACAATGGCGATTGCCGCTTTGAAGGAAGTATCTCTGCTTCAGGAATCCGCGCTCACGGAAAAAAACTCAAGATTGAAATCCTTTCAGTTAAAAATTGAATCCACACTACTGGAGAACTCCGCTTTGATCATTGGAGAGAATTCTCCCAGACTACCCTCCACCAGCTTTGCTCTACTGCCAATTGAAGAAGTAGATTTTTTTATGATGGGTATGGAAGAAAAAGGGATCGTTGTATCCACAGGTTCTTCCTGCAAATCAAGAGTCAGAGAACCATCTATGTCTTTGTTAAATATGGGATATTCGGAAGAAGAAGCTTTGAAGGCGATTCGAATCTCTACCGGATATTTTACCGATCCGATAGAAATTCAATGCCTAATTGAAGAAATTCCAAGAACCCTAAAGGCTCTTGGATAGATTTAGTATTTTAGAGATTATCGATTTCTTGAGAAACCTTTGAGATCGTTGCCTTAGCATCCCCAAAAAGCATAAACGCATTTGGATAACCGAAGAGTTCATTTTCGATTCCAGCGTATCCCGCAGCCATACTTCTTTTGCTGATAATGACAGTTTTTGCCTTATCTGCATTCAAAATCGGCATTCCATAGATTGGACTCTGCTTATTGTGTCTCGCTGCAGGGTTTACGATATCGTTGGCCCCGATCACCATTACGATGTCTGTATTTGGAAATTCAGGATTGATGTCATCCATTTCTATCAATTTGTCATAAGGAACTTCAGCCTCAGCCAGGAGAACATTCATGTGCCCGGGCATCCTTCCGGCTACCGGATGGATAGCAAATTTAACCGAAACACCTTTGGCTTCCAGTTTGTTTGTCAATTCCCTGATCACATGCTGGGCCTGAGCCACAGCCATCCCGTATCCCGGAACAAAAATCACGCTACTCGCACTATCAAAGAGCATAGCAGTTTCTTCCACACCTATCTCTCTAACAGCCATACTGGATCCGGAAGAAGCGCCGGTGTCTGTACCCGCTACCTGACCGAATCCACCCAGAAGTACACTAACGAGAGATCGGTTCATAGCCACACACATGATATTTGTCAAGATAATCCCGGAAGAACCCACGAGAGCTCCGGAGATAACCAGAACGTTATTGTTCAAAATAAAACCGGTCGCAGCGGCTGCCATCCCTGAGTATGAGTTCAGAAGTGAAATCACGACAGGCATGTCCGCTCCCCCGATGGGAATCACGGTGAGAACACCCAGGGCTAAAGAAATTCCTACCAGAACATAAAGACTGATCAACTCAGTAGGATGGAGGACCATGTACACCCCGGAAGAAATCGCGATCAAAAATAAGATCAGATTGATAGGATGCTGTCCCGTGAAGACGATGGCTTTTCCGGAGATGGTACCACTCAGTTTTCCATAGGCTATGTAGGAACCGGTAAAGGTAACTGCACCGATGAGAATACTCATGACTACAGAGGCAAGAGTGATTGGATCCAGCCCGGTCGACATTTCAATGTTTTTGTTCCAAAACTCTGATAGGGCAACGAATAAGGAAGCAAGACCACCCACACCATTGAAGATAGCCACCATTTCAGGCATGGATGTCATTGGAACGCGAATCGCCGCGAAAACACCTATGGCTGAACCGATTGCGATTCCTACCAAAATTTCAGTGAAAGTTAGGACCTTATTGTTTGCCAGAGTTGCCAGAATTGCAATGAGCATAGCCAGAGCGGAGTATCGATTTCCACTTCGGGCTGTACTGGTTTTACCCATTCTCTTAATCCCGAGAATAAATAGGACAGAGGCCAATAAATAGGAGAGTTGTAGTATTATATCTTTATTCATGATTATTTCTTCTTAAACATTTTGAGCATTCTTTCTGTTACCATATACCCGCCTACCACATTGATGGTAGCCATTACGAGTGCACCCATACCTATGATTTTACTCACCGAACTTAATTCCTGCGATGTTCCGGTACAAAGAATCGCTCCAACGATAGTCACTCCCGAAATCGCATTGGATCCAGACATAAGGGGAGTGTGAAGGGTTGGAGGAACTTTGGAAATCAATTCTATCCCTGCAAAAGTGGCTAGAACGAGAACATAAATTAATATTAATAGTTGCGAAATGTCCATATAAAACCTCTGATCTATGTGTACAACGAAAAATTCCTCATTTCATATGGCAACCAAAAGCCTAAAAAAAAAGAACTTTTCGCAAAACTGCCACTGTCTATAACAGGAAGAGAAAATCCCCTCCCCGATGGGAGGCCAGGAGAACCTAAAGAATGAAGAAAGTAAGAACAAAAATATCCTTGCTCGGTGCAGTCCTATCCATCCTAGTTTTGAGTGGATTGACAAATCTCACTGCTGCTGATGATTGCGCTCAGGCATGTAAAAAGTTTATTTCCTGTACAGAACAGACTCACAAGAGAAAAACCACCGAATCTGAAAAGAAACTCCTCACCAAAGGTTGTACAGAGTCCTGCACCAAGCACACTGACAAAGTGATAGAGTGCTTCAAATTGTCCCAGCAGGATGGAGCCAGTTGCAATGCCTACTCTCAGTGTGTGGTCAAATATTCCCAAATGATGAAGGGCAGTAAAAAATAAGACTCTTTCCCGGAACTATTTCTTCAGAGGAGAAGAGAGGTCGTAGATGAATCCGGGGATTGTCCTGTCTCTCATCAACGATCTCTCCCGGGTAACCTCACATCCCAGTTTGCATTCATAGTTTTCACTCAAATAAGCATGAAGCCAGGGTAAAAATCCGGGCAATTCTACATAAGGAGTGAGGAAGTACTTTCCTCCCTGAGATCTGAGTTCTTCCAACTCCTGAATGTACTGCTTTTGATAGCTTTCTTCTATACCTTCCATATAGACCTGAAAGGCTCCCGGAATGATGAACTGGAACCCTTTGCGGTCGGAAAAGTAAAATACTTCAGTTCTGGGAGTATTGTCAGCAATGATGACCAGATCTTCCTTAGAAGTGAGCTTCCTGACCTGTTCGGAAAAATCATTGTAAAAAGTATCCTGCTGGAGACGATTGTTGATCTTATTCAGGGAAAAGGGTAAAATTCCCAAAAGGAGTAAGAAATTCACTGCAAGAATGGCAGTTTTCTTTCCCCCTTTTTCCATATTCAGTGCATACTCAAACGCATTTCTCAGATAGTAAGAAGCCAATCCGATAGAGGGAAGAATGATAGGGAGTTGGTAGTATTCATGTGCAAGATTGGGGGCAATGAAAGAAAGGATGAAAACATTGAATCCCAAATACCAGTAGAAAAATACCCAGACCCCGGAGTTGTATTCAAACTTCTGAAAATTCGACTGATTTCTCCACCTTTTCATGAGGAGAATGACCCCACCCAGAAAAAAGAGAAAGCCGGAAATTGCCAGATGAAATTCAGCAATACTGATGAGGTAAATTGATTTCCATGTTTTGGATGACTTCATGAGGGCGATGTAGTAGTCCCAAGCATCCGAGCTGTAGTACATTCCCATGAGTTCTTTGTCCACGATCGAATCCTGAGGGAAGAAACGCGCATGCAAAAAATACCAATAAAGAGCGGGAAGAATGCTAAGAATTCCAAAAATGTAGTTTCGGGGTCGAATTAGAAATCCGGGTCCCTGTTTCCGAATCAAAAGATACAGCATTGGAAAAAGCATGTATGCTGTTGGGATCTTGATCAGAAGGGTTCCGGCAGTGGAAAGCACAGCCAGAGCAAAATAAGAGGTTTTTTCTGTATCCAGATAGAGAGTAAACGTATAGATCATCGAAACGGATAAAAAAAGCATCATGGGCTCCAGCATGAAAACTCTTCCGTAAAATACAGAAAGCGGGAGAATGGCATAGAGGAGGATTCCGAATAGACCGGTGATTTCATCCAGTAAATAAGCTATCAATCTATACAGAACACCGATTGTCGCCATCGAAAAAAATAAAGAAAGAAGTCTTCCCAGAATATCATGATAGCCAAAAATTTTATAGAGTATGGCCACCAGAAAGGGGTAAATTTGAAATTCGGAAACATTTTTATAATTCAAGATATCTATCTGGGGTGAGAAGAGATTCAGACCATGTTCGTAAAAGTTTTTCGCAAACATAGCTGTGTAGGTCTGGCGGAAATGATGATAGTCATTCAATTCATGATGGATGCCCCAGAGTCGCAGAACTAGAGCGAGAATAAAAATTACCCAAAATAGTAATTTAGTTTGTTTGGAACTTAGTTTCATATATATCCTCAGGAATTAAATTTTTCAATCCGGGTTCTCTTCCAGAGAAGAGAAGAGCTCTGTAATTTCTTCATCCAAAACATCCGTCTCCATGACTTCCCTAAACTCACCTTCTTTGATTTGAGCAGCGTAGGATTTCCTGATCTCCAATTCTTTTCTAATCATGGACTCAATTTCTTTGTGACCGGAAGCTGAGGCCCAGGTTAGAGCCGAGTATCCATTAGAATCCTTTTTTTCAAGATTCACCCAGGAAAACAAAAAGAGAGTAACGATGTTCTTATCCCCTTTTATGATAGCCCGGATCATAGGAGTGTTTCCGTTGATATCTGAAGAATCCAAATCTACTTTCTGGGTCATAAGAAAGAATACAACCTCAGTATTTCCGGAGGAGACTGCTTCTGAGATGGTAGAATTTCCGAGATGATCCCTGACATTGATGTCTGCTCCAAATTCTACAAACACCTTTACAACCGGAAGAGCACCGCTGGAACAAGCATCCAGAATAGGATGTCTCTGAAAATGTTCCATTTCAGCTCCATTTTCCAAGAGAAGTCTCACAAGATCAGCATCAGAGGATCGTGCGGCATAGAGGATGGCAGTCTCTCCGGAGTTATTGGAAATATTGGGATCTGCTCCCTTTTCCAGGAGTAACTTAGAAATAGTTAAATTTCCTTTCATAGAGGAATAGATGAGGGGAGTATTGCCTTTGATATCTTTAGAATTTGGATCTGTATTGTACTTTAAGAGGAAAGAAACAACCTCGGCATGTTGCATGGATGCTGCAAGGGTGAGCGGTCGTTCCAGATTTCGATTCAAGACAAGGTGGCTCACTCCCTGCTCCAAAAGGTAGATGGCTACATCTGCATGTCCGAAGCGACAGGCTTTGTGCAAAAGATTGTCCCCATTGACATCGACCTCATCCAGCTGGATTTCTTTTTGTTTAAGTGACTTGATGATTTTTAAATCACCCAATTCGACTGCGTACTCAATGGGAGATTTCCAATCGAAATCTTTTATATTTGGATTTGCACCGGATTCGAGTAAGATATGAATGATTTCATTTGAGCGATTGAGAACTGCAGAAATAAGGGGCGTAGTACCGTCCTGGTTTGGGAAATCAGGATCAGCTCCTTTATGGAGAAGTCTCTTCAGAATATCGGAATGATTGACCTTAATTGCCAACAAAACAGGAGTGTTTTTGTTTTCATCAAATTGATCGAGGTTGACTCCGGTCTTGAGACTCCACTCGACCATCTCCAGATCTTTCATCTGTATTGCCGAGTGTAAGTCTTCTAGTTCTCTTGCATCATTCATTATAGCTCCCAATATCAGTTTATATGAATTTTTGTACAGAGAAATTATAGAGTCAACCCGGAAACTGTTCCTATCCCGTAGAAGATCGAATCAATCTTTCGATTTCAACCAGGTCAGCCGCTCCTGCCCAGGTCAGTGCAGAGTATCCGCTGTTGTCTTTCAGGGATCTATCTGCTCCTTTTTTTAAGAGGAGTTCAACAATGGAAATGTTTTTGGAAATTACAGCTTCCATTAGAGGCGTTCGACCTTCTTTATTTCCCTGATTGATATTCGCTCCCCTGTCTATGAGTAGCTCCACCAATTCGGGGTTTTGAGAATGAACGGCCCTCAAAAGTAAAGGCTCTCCATTCTTATTGACAAAATTTGGTTCCATACCTGTTTCCAGAAACAATTGCACTACAGAAATTGATCCCCCATCACAGGCATTGGAAATGGGATGAAGCGCTGAAAGAGCGGGGTCTGCATTCTTTGAAAGGAGACACTCCACCAATTCGATATCATTTTTACCGGAAGCGTAGTAAAGAGCTGTAAGCCCCTCCGAATCTGTAAGATTGGGATCCGCTCCTAGTTCCAGAATTTTTTTAGTTAGAGTTAAATTGCCTGCTTCGCAGGTCAGATGAAGTGGCGATTTCCCCGATGAACCTATTTCGTTTACGTGTTCTACTCCGGTATCCAGGAGTAAATTCATGCAGCCCCAATGACCGAGTTCTGCAGCTATTTGAATAGGATATTGCATCTTAGAATTTGCTTTATTGGGATCTGCACCATTTTCCAGGAGGAACCCCAAAATGCCTTCATTATTGATACGAATAGCCAGATGCACAAGTGTTTCTTTGTCCTGATTGATGAAATCCGGACTCTGCCCATCCCGAAAAAAGACCTTGAGAAAATGAAAGTCTTTGCTCTCCACTGAATATTCGAGAGGAGATTTGCCCTTTTCATCGGGAAAGAATGGATTGGCACCCTTCTTCAGGAGAAGGTGAAAGTATTCCAAACGACCTTTTTCGATGCTGAGAAGGAGTGGAGTCTTCCCTTCTGAAGTGAATTGATCCAAGTTTTCAGAATGATCTAAAATCAATTCAAAAATCTTCTGATTTTTTTGTAAAATGGCTAAATGAAGGGGCGAATCTCCCTCCGGGGTCAAAAAATCAGTCCCGACTCCATTTTTCAAGGCCCACTCTACTCTATCAAAATCTTCCGCAATGATTCCTGAAACTAAGTCTTCTTTAGGGGATACACTTACCATAGGAAACACAAAGAAACTTCCAAGATCGGGAAGGCAAGTGAATTTTTCAAACTCCCTTAGAGGTTTATCAATTTGTTCTCTAATCTTGATTGATGAATTTGGAAAAGAATGGAGATAGAAGGCAAATAGTTTTGATCGCACTCAGAAAAACTTCTTGAGTACAATTCATGGTTAAATAATTTCTCATATATGATTGCCACAACAGATAGTACAAAAGATAAATTATTTTCTACCGAGTCTCCCCGAATCAGTCGTGAAGAAGCCTTAAACCTATTGAATGGTTCTATGCCCACTTTGGATCTCATAAGAGAAGCCTACAAGATCAGGCAAGAGTTTTTTGGAAATAAAGTCAGGATTCATATTCTTGAAAATGTCAAGAATGGACATTGTGCTGAAGATTGCGGTTATTGCGCACAGAGGAAAAATTCCAATTCGGGAGTTCAGGAGTATCCTATGAAAACCGATGAAGAGATTTTTCAGGAAGCTTTAGAAGCAAAGAGAAATGGCGCCTATCGTTTTTGCATGGTCAGTTCCGGTCGTGGCCCTACAGAAAAGTCCATCCACAATCTCACTCAAACCATCTCCAGGATTCGAAATGAACTTGGAATGAAAGTATGCCTTTCTGCAGGAATTTTAGATGAACAAAAAGCAAAGGTATTGAAGGAAGCCGGATTGGATAGATACAAT
Organism: Leptospiraceae bacterium; assembly: GCA_024233875.1. Taxonomy (GTDB): domain Bacteria; phylum Spirochaetota; class Leptospiria; order Leptospirales; family Leptospiraceae; genus JACKPB01. Next base: position 96,781 of record JACKPB010000004.1, on the reverse strand, counting down.
CACAATCTGAATACTTCAGAAGCACATTATGGAGATATCTGTACTACACATACTTTTATGGATCGGGTCAAAACCATAGAAGCAATGAACAATGTAGGTGTGGGTCTCTGCAGTGGTGTTATCGTCGGGATGGGAGAATCTCTTTCCGATCTGGTAGACATAGCTTTTAAAGTCAAAGAACTGAAAATCATATCTATTCCTGTAAATTTTTTCATACCGATTTTGGGACATGCGATCAAAAACCCCAATCCGCTCACACCGGAACTCTGTCTGAGAATCCTATCGGTCTTTCGCTTTGTAAATCCGGATTCCGAAGTGAGAGTAGCCGCCGGAAGAGAGGGACACCTACGTTCCATGCAAGCTATGTCTCTCTATCCTGCAAATTCCTTGTTTGCTTCAGGGTATCTCAATGTAAAAGGAAGCGACATACAACAGACTGTTGAAATGATTCGGGACCTGGGTATGGAACCTGAATTTGATGGGGAGATAGAATATTCAGAACCGGCAACAGGTGGGTACAAAGAAGAAAGTATCTCCGAAATGTACAAATACAAAAAAAACATTGAAAATTGAAGAGAATCAGAAGAAGGAACTCTGTAAATGGATAAACTAACCAATTTTGGAAAACTATCTACACTTTACAAAAATATTAGAGAAAACTATTATTTAGTCAAGCAGGGAGAAAAACCGATCTCCATGTTTATCCTAATCAGCGGTAGATTGAATGTTTATAGAGACAACATCCTGGTTTCCAAAATTACCAAACGGGGTGACTACATCGGTGACATAGCTGTTTTGCTCGGAACTATGCCGAGCGCCAGCGTAAAGACAGAGACTCCCGTCACAGTCATTGAAATCGATGCAGGTAAGATTGATCATTTTCTCTTTCACACTCCGGATGTAGCGATATCTTTGGCTCAAAAATCAGCAGAGCGATTGGTGTATTTGAATACGAATCTAGCGGCAATCATCAGTAGAAACTACAAACCGGAATTGACCAGTAAGCTCCACAGCCGTTTTACTAAAAATGAATCCAAAGAAGCCAATCCTCTTTCTTTTGAAAAGCTCAGATCTCTCTATGTCAATTTCAAACAGGGAGACATCATTCTCGCTCAGGGTATGCCTGCCCCGGCTCTATACATTCTAGTGAGTGGAATCGTGGATATTGTAAGAGACGGAAAAGTGATCGCTTCAGAAGATATTCCCGGATACTACATCGGAGATGTTTCCATTCTAAGGGAAACCACAGCCAACGCAACCGTGAAAGCCAAAACACCCTGCACTCTGATAGAGATTCATAAAGAAAAGGTTCCCGGGTTTTTAAAGCATTCTCCCGAGATTGCAATCTCTATCGCAAGGAAACTGGCAGAACGAACTCTATCTATCAATGAATTGTTTCTGGATCTTCAATCCAGCACGATTTTGGGACTGAAAGCTATCCGAGAACTGGAAAGAAAAAAAGAGAAAGAAAAGTATTCTGAAGAAATCTACCAAAAGAAGATTGAATTCATTCAAAAGTCTTATAAGGTGAAGGAATTTGATTCCAGATCCTTCAAAGAACAGGTTGCAAACTTTGATAAGGTTGAAAATGAAATTATGGAACTTCTCAATCTCAATCCAGAAATTCTCAATGATTGATTTACTAATCATTAAGAATTTTACTATAGACAAATTTTTTTTCTTTGATATCCTGTTGAAAAGATTTTTTTAGTATTACAAGAATACCTTTTTCTCTTTCATGGGATAATTTATTTCATTTAGAGATGAACTATCCATTGAAATACAAATATAATAAATAAGGATACTCTATGAAGCTCACTACCTTACTTTTTGCCGTTTCATTTATTCTTTCAGGATCACTTTTTGCGGATGATGAGATTACCGAATCTTACAAATTGGAATACAAAAGAAAATATGCTGAAGCCCTTACTATCATGGAGTCTTTAGCGAAAAAAGATCCATCCAATTACTTCTATCAACTCCGTGCCGGATGGGTTGCCTATATCAAAGGAGAGTATTCTAAATCAAATGCCTTTTCCGAGAAAGCAATCCTTCTGAAACCCAAATCAGCTGAAGCGAGAATTTCTCAAATAAGAGCCCTAATGGCTTTGGGACAATTCAAACAGGTAATCTCATCCTGTGCTTCACTTCTGAAAATAGATAGCAAATCTTACTACGCCAGAACGTCTCAGGCTTATGCTTACTATGCTACAGGCAATTTTAAAGAAGCCGAGAAACAATATTTATCTGTTTTGGAAGATTATCCGGCTGATACAGAAATGCTTATCGGGCTGGGATGGTCGTATATCAAACAGGGAAACAAACCCGGGTCGAAAGCAGTTTTTGATCAATTGAAAGATATGGTTCCGGGCGATGAACGTGTAAAGTCCGGAATTAAATATGCTGAAAAGTAAGTTCTTTTTACTTATTTGTCTTTTCAATATTCTTTTTCTATCCTGTGATACAAGAAATAGTTTATATAAAAAAAAACTGAGGATAGGAACCGGCAAGAACTATCCATGTTCTATCTTTCACTTAGAGGTTCTTAAAACCCGAATAAACTTTGACTATAAACTTGTTTCCGGAGATGAAAAAGAAATAATCCACGATTTTAATGAAAATGAACTGGATTTGATCTGTGCTCCGTATGCAGATATTCTACTTACAAATGCAGAAAAAGAATCGGTACCTATTTTATATATCCTCGGAGAGGATCCGGAAAATGATGTTTTTGTATCAAAGAAAACGATCAAATCGATTTCCGAACTATCGGGATTGAAGATTTCATTTTCTTCCCTGAATTCCTCCTCTTATCTGTTCACTTTGAAAATATTAGAAAACAACCATCTTATCTCATCGGGTGGATTGAAAGAAGGTGAGTTTGATGCAGAGTTGATTGACTACGAATATGTTCCTGAAAAAATCCTCTCAGGGGAAATTTCAGCCGGTCATACCCAAATGGATAAAATTGAAAATCCATTAGATTTCAATATATTAGGGAAATCAGAAGATCTTCCGGATTATCTCATCTCAGTTTTGGGAGCAAGGGAGGCTAAAAAAAATATATATAGAAAAGAAATCCAATCGATTCTGAGAGAAATTTCTATTCTTGCAGAAGAAATCAAAGAGAATCCATCCAGATATTCCAAAGAGATCTCCGCTCATTTAGGCAAACCTCCCGAAGATTTTGAAGGATTGATCCGGAAGAAGAATTTGCATTTCTATACCCTGGAAAAAAATCTTACATTATTAAATGAATTGGCCAATTCCGAAGAAGAGAATGAAAAGTCTCCGGAGCATTCCCCCCACCACCCTATGCCGGGAACACAGCATTTTTTTCACAAAAGTGGTTCTACGATTGTATCTTCAGGTGTAGAGATTTTGGATTTTTTTTTCAACCGGGGACAAATTATAAAAAAACCTAATGTTAGAAATTTGTTTGATTACAAATTCCTGGCGGAAATTAAAGAAAAATGAAATTATCACTCAAATTATTTTTATATTATTTATTTTTTACATTAGTTCTTCTTCTACCACTTTCCATTTTTCAATTTGTGAGTATTTCCGGAGACATGTCGGAAAAAATCAGAGAACAATTGAAAGAAAAAGCCATCAATACCAATGAAAGAGTCAATAAATTCAGAGAAGATCAAATTTCTATTCTTCGAAATATTTCCATAGATCCCATAATCATTAAATTTGATGACAAACATAATTTAACAAAGAGATTGATTGAATACAGGAATCAAAACCATACATTTCTAAATTTTTCACTCTACTCACCCGAAGGAATAAAAATTGTTGATACTTCCGGTTTGGGAATAGGAGAAAAGGTAGATGAAAATAAGTTGTGGGCAAAAAGAATCTTCGGAGATGAAAAAAATAAATCTTCAATGGGGGATGATTTTTATTTTGATGAAAAACTCGGAAAGAGAGTATTGATATTTGCAATAAAGATTATTGATCCCGGTGGGAGATTTTTGGGGGTTCTACGGGGGAACATCACTTCATCGATTCTGCACCAGATTGTCAATGCGAAAGAATTATTTTTGAAAAACAATATCTATGTAAATGTTTTGCTCGGAGAATCTATCATTTACTCCAACCATTTGAAAACTGATCCCCACTCAGAATCCTACTTCTTCACATCCAAAGAAATTCTCAGTATAGAAGATGAACATTTTGCCTATACCGAGGAAAATACTGATTACTCCACTTTCTATATCAATTTTTGGAAACTCTCATTTAAGTATCCAAAAAAATTAGCACTTCACGGTTTAGAAGAATTGAAAGAAAAATCTATCTACATCGGATCTGGAATTCTTACATTCAGCTTGATTTTGATTTATTTTCTTTCCAGGTCGATCACCTCACCTCTTGCTCGACTGGAAAAAGCCGCACATCTCTTGGGAGAAGGAAACCTGGAATCGAGAGTTCAGTATTCATCCGGAGATGAAATCGGAAGTCTAGCAAATTCATTCAACCTCATGGCAAACCGCTTACAGGATTCCCTATCGGAGTTGGAACAAAAAAATTCAGAGCTTCTCAGGCTGGACAAATTAAAAGATGAATTTTTAAGCAATACATCACATGAACTCAGGACTCCTCTGAACGGAATCATAGGAATCACTGAATCTCTACTTGATACCCAAAAAGAGTCCTATTCTGATCACCTCAGATACAATTTATCATTAATCTTTCAAAGTGGCAAACGATTGTCTACTCTTGTAAATGACATTTTAGATTTTTCTAAATTAAAGAATCATGATTTAGTTTTGAAACAAAAACCGGTAAACATCAATGCCATCGTCAATATGACTTTTGAAGTCCTCAAACCTTTGATTAGAAATAAAGAGATTGAATTAAAAAATAATATTCCTCCCGATATTTATGCTTTCGGAGATGAAGATAGAATTGTTCAAATCTTCACCAATCTCATCGGAAATGCTTCCAAGTTTACCAATTCAGGAATGATAGAAGCCGGATTCAAAACAAAGGATGCTAAATATGAATTTTTCATTCGTGACACCGGTATAGGAATTCCGGAAGATAAAATCAAAGATATTTTTAATTCTTTTGAACAGGTAGACGCATCCATATCAAGGGAATACGGAGGGACAGGAATCGGGCTCTCCATTACAAAAAATTTAGTCGAACTTCATGGGGGAACCATTTTTGCGAAATCAGAAATAGGAAAAGGTACCACACTTTTCTTTGATTTACCGATTTCTGAAGAAATCCCCGAAAAAGAGGAATCCAATCTAAAATTCAATCAAAATAGATACATTGAACCGGAACAGCCGGTGCTTCTATCGGAAGAACCTGTCCGGGATTATCTGGAAAACCTTAATATCCTCATTGTGGATGATGAACCTATCAATCTTCAGGTTTTAGAAAATATTCTCAGTGTGGCAAACTATTCTGTCATCAAAGCAAATAATGGGAATGAAGCAATTCAGCTAGTAAAAACAAACGATATAGATTTAATACTCCTCGATATTATGATGCCTCACAAATCAGGATATGACGTTTGTAAGGAATTGCGTGACACATTCAGAGCCGGAGAATTGCCCATCATCATGCTCACAGCCAAAAGTCAGGTTGTAGATTTGGTCCATGGATTTGAATGTGGAGCCAATGACTATCTTCCCAAACCCTTCCAAAAAGAAGAATTGATCAGTAGAATCCGGACTCATCTGGAACTTTCCAAAATGACCCAATCTTACAGCCGATTTGTGCCTCATGAGTATCTTTCTATACTTTCAAAAGAGTCTATATTGGATATCAAACTGGGAGACAATGTAGCTACCAATATGTCTGTAGTATTTTCTGACATTCGTGACTTCTCAACTCTTTCTGAAACCATGACTCCCCAGGAAAATTTTAATTTTGTAAATGCTTATTTCCGGAGGGTGAGTCCCAAGATTCGTGAATATGGAGGAATCATAGTCAAATATGTCGGTGATGCAATTATGGCAGTATTCAAAAATGGTTCGGACTTTGCAGTGGATTCCTGCCTTTCACAACTGGCCACTCTGAAAGAGTACAATTCAAAACGCGTAACGAATAATTATAAACCCATTAGAATAGGCTTTGGTATACATTCAGGATTTATGACTCTCGGTATGATTGGAGAAGCTCATCGAATGCAGGGAGATGCTTTCTCTGATCAGGTCAATCTGACAGCAAGACTAGAAGGTTTGACGAAATACTATGGCGTGTCTCTAATCGTTTCTGATAAAGTGTTGGGCGAACTAACACATCCGGAAAAATATCATTCCCGATTCCTTGATAAGGTTCGGGTCAAGGGAAGAAAAACTCCAATAGAAATATATGAGATTTTTAATGAAGATGAGTTAGAAATTCGGGACAAAAAGATAAAGTTTGCTCCTCTTTTTTCCCAATCCATCGAATTTTATAAAAATAGGGATTTTAACAACTCCAGGAAAAGTTTTCATGAATACTTAAAAGCTTTTCCCGGTGATTTGACAACATTACTTTATCTGGAAAGATTGAAAGAGCTGATTGAGAAAGGTGTGGATACCGATTGGGATGGAGTTTATGAATTTACGAAGAAATAATTCGATTAAAAAATCAGGAATGAACCCTTTTTCCAGTCCTAAGATTCAATTATTGATCCTCCTTTTGCATTTCTTTACACAGTGCAAATCGATCGCTAAAAAAACTGATCTCCTACCCATTCCAAATCCTCCCTATCAGGAGAATGAATGCAGAAAATCCTATCCGCTCAAAAGCAGCCTCTACCCAACCAATAAATATGCCGGAAACTTTCAAAAGGATGAGACAGAGTACAAAACAATTATTCTCGGAGATTCTACTTTGGACTACATCCGCAGATTTCCTGAGTATCACAGTGATCAAACTCAAAATCTTGCAGTAGCGGGGAATACTCTCTGTGATATTTTAGAACAACTACCCGCAATCAAAAGCAAATCTCCCGAAGCAATTATCATTTCTACAGGTGGGGGGAATGATTTAATCAGAAAAATCCCAACGGAAATTATATTGCAAACGGGAAATACTCTCTTTCAGGAATTGAGAATGCTTTTCCCTAAAACTAAACTCATCCTGGCTGGTGTGCATCCAACAAGATTGAATCACGTCAATGCAAATAGAAAGTTGGTCAATTCGGGTTTTGCTAAAAAGGTAGATTGTTATGTTGATACTGAAGTTTACTTTCAGGTAGATCAGGAAGGGAAACCGGGATTCATGGAATTATTGGATCAGGTTCATTATTCCAAGGACATTGCATTCAGGATACGGGAAGGATTCATTCAATGTGGTGCTGAATTCTAACATCGATTGATCCTAAATTCAAAATCTTCACTTTTGAAAACTCCTGTTTGAGCCATTTTCTCTATTTTCTTTTCTGATAATTGTTTCATTTCTGAGAACACTAAAGAGAGATCCCTTTGTTGGATAGCTATTGTTTTTCGTATTCGGGATTGAACAGAAAATACCTGTCCTTCATGCTTGAATTCAATTTTCAAACCAAAATAAAATTCTTCCTCAAAAGTGCTTTCAGATACAATAGAGAGATTTTTGTTCAATAGATATCCTACCTAATTGACTAATGGTTTTTAAAAATGGACTGCATCTTACTTTAATAGTTACTATCAGTTTATTTCAGACTTTCAGTTGATTTTGATCTATCCATAAAGGTGCTTGGAAAAAGAAAACCGATAGGCTTTCACCTATCGGTTTCGGTTGAATCACAAATAGTTGAGTCTATTTGTTTTTATTTGAGGGCCGCTTCCAGAAGTCCTTTGGCTATCACTCTCAATGCCATGACTTCCTCTGCACCTTCAAAGATTGAGAATACCCTGGAATCCACATAGTATCTGGAAACAGCGTATTCTTCTGCATATCCCATTCCCCCATGAATCTGCATAGCTTCCCTACAGACCCACTCAGCAATTTTCGAAGCATAGAATTTGATAAGAGTTGCTTCCATTTGACCTTTGTGCTCATCGAGTAACTTTCCAACAAAATTAGTGTACTGTCTGGATGCCTGAATAATCATACCCATCCTGGCTAATTTGTATTTGGATAAGTTGTAATCAAAAATTGGTTTTTGGAAGACATGTCTTTCATTTGCATAACGGAGACCTGCTTCAAAAGCTGCCTGCATTACACCATTGGCTCTTGCTGCAGTTTGGATTCTACCACCGGCAAAACCTTCCATCTGTAAATAGAACCCTCTTCCCCGTCCTTCTTCTCCACCGATAAGGTTTTCATCGGGAACAAAGTAGTCCTGAAAAGAAACTTCATAAGAGTGCATACCGCGATAACCGATTGTATCGATGGCCTTTCCCTCTACCCTTCCACCTTCCGGCTGGGTGTAGTCAAAGCTATGTTCTCTTGTAGAAGGCTTCTCAGCTAGGAGAATCGAAAGTCCTTTGTGTTTTAACTTGGGATCTGCTTCAGTTCGACATAAAACCAATAAGACATTGGCATATCCTGCGAAAGTACACCAGGTTTTTACACCGTTGATTTTCCAGCCACCTTCTACCTTAGTTGCTGTCACAGATACTCCTGCCACATCAGAACCATAATTGGGCTCAGTCACTGCTACAGCCGCCATTTTCTCACCGGTTGCTAAAGCATTGAGCCATTTTTCTTTTTGGGCTTCTGTTCCACCTTTCAGGATTGCCTTGGAAACAATCTCCGGTCTGGTGATCAATGAACCGGCTATCCCCAAACCACCGCGGGAGAGCTCTTCAGTAACGACCAGCATAGAAATATTGTCCGGATTGTCCGCAGGTTGGATTCCACCATAGGTTTCCGGAATGCATAGACCGAAACAGCCCATATCTCTGAGACCATTCAAAATTTCTTCCGGAATTGTTTCATCTTCCCTATGGGTATGTTCTGCGTGAGGCATCACAACATCTTCTGCAAATTTCTTAAATGTATCACGGAAAGACTCATGATCTTCCGAAAGACCGTAAGGTCCGATGTGACCATTTTCATGAATCAAGTCAGCAATTTCTGAATACACTTCTATCTTAGTATTTTCAGTAATAAAGTTCTGTGTTTCCTGACTTCCTAATGCACTTTGAATTTTTTCAAAACTTGTAGTAAATTCCTCGGGACGATTCATTAGTTCGGATCGAACATGGCTTACAGTTTCAGCAGCAAATGCCAGAGCCATCTTCTTTTCCATCTTACCTGTACCCAGAGACTCATTCCATGCATATTGTAGATACACTTCTGCTACTCTCAACTCAGAAGTAAGCCAGGATAATTGATAGAAAACCAATTGGTTTTCATCCATTTTTTTAACTGAAATTGAATTATTTTCGGAACATTTTTGTGCCAGACCTTTTGTTACTTCATTCACAAGTGAGGCAGCGCTTCCCAAAACTTTCTCTGCTAAAGTTTTGTCCATATCTCTTCCCTTCCTAAAATATTGTATTGGAGAGTAAGTTTCCCCGGGGTAGAACCCAATCCCCCAAACTATCCTAAGAACTCCGGTACTTCCCGAAGGGGAAGAGTTAGATTGATTGGTTTCTATCGATTACCAATTTGTTTCAGCCTAAAAATCTGTCATTTTGAATTTTGCAAAGTCTCCGAATTAGAAGATTGAATCCATATCGTCTTTTGCGACTGACTCAGAATGCGAATCCTTCAGGCTTTGAAAATAGTTTGGATCTTGAGAAGAGTTTTTACTAATTTATCTTTTTGTTCGGGGCTGATTTCCACTTCACCCCTTTCTGCAAGTTCAATCACCTTTTCAGACTTTTCAATGAACAATAGAGCATCATTTTTGATTTTAGAATGACTGCTTTGTTTTTTTCTCATCTCTTCTAGTGACTCCATTACAGTTTGGAGTTCTATGGAGAGTTGATTGATTTCTTCATTCAAGGAGTCAATTTTTGATTTCATTACTGGTAGAGGACATCAATGTATTTTTTCTTCGCCTGAAGATGTTCCTTATGTGTTTTTGAAAAGTAATGAGAACCGTCAGGTTTTACAAGAAAAAATAAATTTTCCGATTCAACAGGTTTGAAAGAAGAAGCGATTGCCGACAAACCTGGGTTAGAAATCGGTCCCGGAGGGAAGCCCTTGTTCAAATAGGTATTGTAATCAGAAATAATGAGAAGATCTTTTTCTAAAAGTCGTTTCTTGGGTTTGTCAAATAAGTACTGAACGGTAGCACAGCTTTCCAGGGGCATATTGATCTTGATTCTCTTTTGAAAAACTCCTGCCATTAGAGGTTGTTCCTCTTTTAATTTGGCTTCCCTCTCAATGATAGATGCCAGAATCACTTTTTCGTGGAGGGCCTCGGGTGAAATGTCTTTGGCTTCGGGAATCGTCTCAAGATTAGTGTAAAATCTCTTGAGCATCATATGGATGATTTGCTCGGCAGAATAATTATAGGGAATTGTATAAGTCTCGGGAAATAGATACCCTTCGGTTGATTTTGCCGGAATTTTGTACTTCTCCAAAATTTCTTTTTTTCCGGCAGCTTCAAAGAACTCTTTTTTATCAGATATTAAGTTTTTCTTCAGGAAAAGGGATGCTATCTGACGGTTGTGAAATCCTTCCGGAATGGTAAAAGTGACAGTCTTCACCCGTCCTGAAATCAGAACGTTCATGACTTCTCTAGAGTTCATTCCATCATTCAGGACATAGATACCCTGCTTGATTTGGGTTTGATTTCCTGTAATACGCAAAAGGAATTGAAAGAATCTCTTGGATCGGATGATTTTATTATCAACCAGGATCCCGGCAACCTTACCCGAACTATCGCCACGACTGATCTCCAGTTCAAACACCTGTTTTCCATCGCCCGGGGGATTCCCAAAATGACTCTCAGCAAAAGAAAGCACGAAAAAACTCATTACTCCCATAAAAATGAACAGACCTAATCCCAATTTCAGAAGGAGGGGTTTATTTTTAATTGAAATATCTTTAATCATGGGTTTTTGTATACCTTTCCGGGTTCAAAAATTTTTTCCGAAACAATCAATTCTTCCTTTCCTGATCTCAATCTATAGAAACAGGAATAGTGACCTGTATGACATGCTGCACTTTTTTGATCCACTTCATAAAGAAAGAGATCATAATCGGGTAAAAATAGAATCTTACGGATCTTTTGGATGTGCCCGCTTTCTTCACCTTTTTTCCACATTTTATTTCTAGATCTACTGAAATAATGAGCTGAACCTTCTTTTAGACTCAATTCAATGGCGTTTTTGTTTACAAATGCCTGCATAAGTACATTGCATTCTTCATCATATGCGCAGACGGGTAGGAGATCTTTGGAAAAAACGGGAATTTCATTTCGGATAATTTGTTTTTTCGGAGAAGGAAAATCTCCTTTCACAATCAGACTGTCCTCGTCACAATCGATCCAATAATCTGTTCCGGGAATTTCGTTCGACTCACGTATCCCGCAGATTTCACCACTTTTTTTATCCTGTAAGACAATTTGTACCATAGATTTCATCTTATATTATTTTAGTTAGACAGATCAGAGAAATATCATCCGTTATGTCAGTGCCCTTTCTATATTCTTCTAAGTTGTTTACAATCGCGCGAACAATTCCTTCACTATCCAGATGAAAATTTCCTTTTATGAAGTCAAGTAAGCGCTCCTCACCATAGGTTACTTCGGAAGGGTTAAAGGTTTCTGTGACTCCATCAGAGTACAAAAACAATCGATCCCCTCTTCCAAATTGAATTTTTTCCGGTGAAAAAGTAGTCGGGAGAACACCCAGAACCCTATCCCCACCCCTAAGTCGAAACTTATAATTGGGACCCCTATACATATAAGGACTTAAATGTCCGGCATTGATGTATTCGAAAATCGATGTTCTGGGATCGTATTCCCCTGCGATCAAACTCATGAATTCATTCCCTGCATATCGGTCGATCAGAAAGGTATTTACATTTTTAAATATAGTCGGAAGTTCAATACCCAGTTCAATTTGATCATGAATGAGTGCTTTGATTGCTGAGACAAGAAAACCACTCCCTACCCCATGCCCGGATACATCACCCAAGAAAACCATTAATTTATTATCATTTGTTTTAACGAAATCAATGTAGTCACCGGAAATTCCAACTGCGGGAATGGACATGTAACCGAATTCCAGGTCTTCCATTCTTACAGAATCAAAAACAAGAGGGCTCGCTGTTTTCTGTCGGATTTGAATTGTGGTCAGATCTCTTTGCATCTTCTTCTTCTCAACATCAGATAAGAGAAGAAGGTAGTTTTGCATCAAAAGATCTCCCAACCGGGAACATTCTTTGATAAATTTCAATTCGCCCAAAGTGAAACTGGAACGATTGCTTTTTTCTCCGATAAGAAATACTGTAGATACTTTCTTTTCGTCATACATTCCAACCATTGGATATGCGATTTGAATATTTAAATCTGTGAGAAATCTATGTGCCAGCTCTCTATTTCCTGAGCCGTAGGCCAGATAAGATGTGATTGTAATGTCTCTGTTTTCAGAAAAATACTCCCAAACAGAAGAATTTGCCGCCACTTTCATTATATTGATATCGGAAAAATCTTCCCCGGGAAATCGATCTCCCGAGACTAAAACTATCACTCTCTCCACGTTCAGAACGGCTGTGATCTTCTCTATCAATTGCTTGCCTGTAGATTTCATTGTCATAGGAGATGCTATCATCGAAGCCATCTCTTCGAGGGCATTTGAAAATTTTTGATTTCTACCAAAAGTCCAATACTCTATGATTTCATTGATAAAGGACTTGATCGAAGACGAATAAAATAGACAGATCACCATAAATGTTCCATTCACAAAATGAATGAAAATAGGAGAATTGAAACGGAGATAATGAAATAGGACATTTGTAAGTACATAAATTAAGATTAAATTAAAACTCAGATAAATCAAAGTCACCGAGGAATTGAAGTACAATTGTTGTTTGATAAAAGAATATCTCATCGAACCATAAGAAAAAACCAGAGGGAAGGAAAGAAAGACTCCGTATAGGTAGAATCTCAACCCAGGATTTCCTTTGAAAAGGTTGAAACTATAAATCACCAGGGGAGAAAAAATAAAAATTGCTACACTGATTGCGATCACACTTTTTCTCAGAATTAAACTGGAAACTTCCCCCCGGTACTTCACATAATCGTAAAACCCCACTCCAATGAGCCCCAGACAGGAGAAAAAAAGGAGGAATTCAATTATCTTCATCAAACGTACAAAGAGGAATCCATTTTCGGATTCGGTTTGACCGATGTAGGCCATGATAGCACAGAAAGCCATTTCCGGGATGATCCACTTCGTACTGAGGTCCTTCCCTTTCAAACGAAAACTCAGGTGAATCAGGAGAAAGGGTAAGGAAAACATTATGAAATAGAAAATGAAAAGGTAATATCCAAACCCCAGAACATAGTACAAAGAAGAAAAGAATATCGAGATAGAGAGAAAAAATGAGCTGATGAGCAAGTCACCTATCCTGACAAGAAACCAAATACCAAAAAGAAAATAAATAAATCCCAAAACAAAAATGGGAAGAAAGTCCAATGCCATACTATAATTAGCAATGAGATCAAAACCTATCTTGATTTCCTCCGGTTTGATTTGAATATTCATAGCAGGGAGTCTATCCGTTCCCTGAAAATTGTATCCCAAAATATGAACATTCAAAAGATCCGTATTGGCTACATATCCATTCGGAAAGTAATACAAAAATCTTCGAATATGAGTTGAGTCAGCGATAGCGATCAAAAAAGAAGATGTTCCTATGTACATTATAAATAGGATAAGTACAAATAATATATTTTTCATCTCAGGATAGTTCCCCTGAAAGTTTGCAACTGCGTATCTGCTTCTTCTTCTTTGATCTTAGTTATAGAAAGTATTTTTTCTTTTTTATAAAAAATATAAAGAGATCCATCTTTGATATCCAGAGTGTACTTCCATCCAACAGAGATAAGGTTTCCGGTTTTGACTTCGGAATCTATGATACGAAAATTGGTTCCCACCTGAGTAAATGTAATACGTGAGTGGTTTTCCCGAAAGCTTCCCACGATCATTTCATATCCCTCTTTCCAGAAGAGTTCTTCCAGACATTCCTCTGTAAAAACTTTGATAGACTTATGATTGTGTTTTTTCTTGATCAAACCCTGAGAGTAGTATTTTCCGAGAATATGAGAGGAGACTAACCCTGATCCGAATCGATTTTTTCCATGAATGGCAAGTAGCACGAACATATAATCATCTTCTTCATTTCTAAAAAATTCTAAAAGTATATTGGGATCTTTTTGGTAGGTTTGAAATTTGACCCCCAGAAATCTCGGGGTCTTAGTTGTAAAAATCAAATCTTCAATTCGGCTGGCTACTTCAAATTCATGTTTGTACTTTTTGTGAATGGCAATTTGAGAAGATAAAATATGATTGTAAACAGCGAGTGCCGCCTTGCTGGCCAAAATCCTCAGAGTCCCCATTGCAGCTTTTTCGGGTATATTGGAAAGAGTCAAAAAACCAAAAACTTTTTCACGAAAGATAAAGGGAATGATATAACTTGCTTTGAGTTGGGCGAAATCCTCATTGATCTCTTTTTGTTCAAATGTCTCGGAGACAGCTGCTCCCTCTCTATGCTCTTTTAAGTAGTCGAGCAATCGATTGTTTACATGAAAGCTCTGATTCTTAATTTTTCTACGCCTTCCTTTTGAGTAGGTAAAGGCTTCAAAATTACCCAATGAGGAAAGTAAAACCAATCGACCCGCACTGCTCCCGGTAAATTTGACCATATCCGGGAAGACATTGGTGATGAGATCTTCTACCTCAAATCTCTTATAGGCCAATCGGAGAGTGAGTGGATCATCAAAAAGATATTCGGACAAAAACCTTTTCTTTAGTTTGACTTCCAGCCATTCCTGAACAGGAAGAAAGAATATGATGGATATGATTATAGAAGCTATCAAAGAAAGCTGAAGTCTGTAGGTGACTTCGTTCGGAATCCAAAGATTGATGTTATTGTATATCAGTATCCCCGCAGTCACAAGCAGAACCCTGGAAAACAAGACTATCATCAGAAGTTTTGTTTTGAAGCCGGAGGGGAAGTATTCTTTTATTTGATCAGATATTTCTATATTCATCAGGTTGAATAGTAGGCATTTTCTTCGACATAGCCTTCCGAAAGATCACATCCCCAAAAGGTTTTCGAAAACTGACCCTCACCCAGTGATACAACGATCGGGATCTCCCGATTGGATTTTAAATAATTTGAAAGTTTGTCTCTGGTGGGTGCATCCGCCCCTTTCACTTCTATGCCTCCAATCTTTATTGATAAGGATGAAAAATTAATCTTTTCCTCGAAGACCTTTCCTATAGCCATGACAAATCTTCCCCAATTGGGGTCTCCACCGTAGATCGCAGTCTTGATCAATGGTGAATTCAAAATCGATTTTCCTATTTTCGTAGCCTGAAAATCATCTCTAGCCTGATCTATCTTCACTTCGATGAGTTTGGTTGCACCCTCACCATCCGCGGCTATCTTTTTGGTTAGGTCCACACAGATTTCTTCTAATAAAATTGAGAATTCCTCTTCGGGAATAGATCCGGACAATCCGTTACTCATCAGAACAACTGTATCACTGGTAGAAGTATCAGAATCAATTGTTAAGCAATTAAATGACTTATCTACCGCAGATTTCAAAACGGAATAAAGAGAGCGGGTCTCAATTTTTAAATCGGTAAAAATATAAGACAGCATAGTAGCCATATTGGGTTCTATCATTCCCGCACCCTTGGCTATCCCATAGATGGATCCACGAACTCCATTCTTTTCATAGACCCGATAGGAAATCTTCTCAACCTTGTCAGTTGTCATAATTGCTCTGGCTACTGTCTCCAGATTTCCCGGTTGGAGTTCGGATCGAATCCCCGAACAGGCGCTTAAGATTTTGTCTATAGGTAGTGGTACTCCTATAATACCCGTTGATGAGGGAAGAACATCTCCGGGTAGAATGCCCAGTTCTTCTGCGATTGCATGGCAGGTAGCTTTAGCATGCTCAACTCCCAATTCTCCTGTCGCGACATTTGAATTTTTGGAGTTGACCACTATGGCCTGAAGTCTCCCATTTTTAATGTTTTCCCTACCTACAATGATGGGGGCACCGGGAAAATTGTTCCTGGTGAAGACTGCAGTCGCGTCACAAACGACTTCTGAAAATACTACCGTGAAGTCGAGAGTATCATCTTTGATTCCTATATTTTTTCCAAGAGCATGAAAACCATTCGGATACATTCAATAGAAAGGATTTCCGATTTCTTAATTTCTGTCAATCGGTAATTTCATAGTGAATGTAGAACCTTTTCCCAGCTTGGAGTCCACTGTAATCTCGCCCTTATGAAGCTTGGTAATGTGTTTTACGATAGATAGCCCCAGTCCGGTTCCGCCCTCTTTTCGTGATCTGGTAGCATCGACTCTGAAAAATCTTTCAAAAATTCTCTCTACATCACTCTCCTCAAGTCCAATCCCCTGGTCTACAACCGCCAGATGCAAAAAATCATCCACAAGGGAAGCTTTGAGTTGAATCTCAGAATTTTCCGGAGAATAGACGGATGCATTTTGAACGAGATTCAGAAGGGCATGTTCTATAAGAAGTAGGTCAGCTTCAATCACCAGATTCTCAGGAACGATGACAGTGAGTTTCTGCTTTTTTATTTTGATGAAGCCTTCGATAGTTAGCTTGAGATTTTCTATTAAATCGAAGAGTTTGAATTTTTCCGGTTGAAAGACTACATTAGTTGATTCTAATCTCGAAATAGTAAGCATGTCCTCAACTATGCGAATCATCCGGTCAGTATTTCTTAAAATTGCGGCTAGAAATTTCTTTTCATTACTTTCTTCAGGATAATTGAATCGTGTATTTAGAGTCTCTGCATATCCTTTAATCGATGTGATAGGAGTTTTGAGCTCGTGAGATGCATTTTGAAAAAATTGTTCCCTAAAGATTTGACGTTCTCTTTCCTGAGTTTTGTCCAGAATCATACCGATGTAGATGGAACTTCCGTCATCGGGTTTTAAATTGTAAAGGCTGATGTTGTAGTATTTTTTTTTGGACTCGATTCCAATGTTTCCATCCTGATCTTTTTCTATAGTTTGGATCAAAAAATTTAGAAATTTTTTATTCTCAATAACAGATTCGATGCTTCTGGATTGTGAATTTTTCGGGATGAGGGATTCGGGAATTGTATTGTTCTGAAAGAGAATTCTTTTTTCGCCATCAATAGCAAATACACCTTCTTTCAGGTTTTGTAGTACAAGATTGAATTTCTCTTTTTCAAAATTCAAATCTATGAATTGCAACTTAAGTCTTGCGGACATAGCATCTATAGATTCAGAGAGTTGATTGATCTCTATGATACTGGAGAGAACTCCATTTCTTGTAAATTCGCCCGCATTGATTTTCTTAGTTTTTTCCTGTAGCAATTTTAACTCTTCGGTGACACCGATGGCAAGACTGTACGAAATAAAAAAGGAAAAATAAAGAGCAAAAACCAGATACACCATAAAAAGAAGAATATGAAGATCCTCTTTCAAAACAAGGCTTATCAAAAAAGCAACTACCGCAGATACAATGAGTAGAATTAGAAAAAGCCAACTACTAATGAGAACTTTAGAAAAAAGACTACGCATTAGTGAACCGATACCCAACACCGCGAATGGTTTCCAATCGGAACTTTTCTCCTTTCAGTTTGTCTCTGAGACGCTTGATATTTACATCCACTGCCCGATCCGTAACGTAGATATCATGCCCCCAAATCTTATCGAGAAGTTTGTCTCTCGAGAGAGCCACTCCGGGATTGGACATGAAAAGATATAAGAGTTTGTATTCCAGGAGGGTCAGATCGATTTCCTCATTGTCGACATACACCTTATGGGCTTTTGAATTCAAAAAAACTTTCCCGATTGTGATGCTTCCTGTATTCGTTTCTTCAACAGTCTCAGAATATCTTCTCAGAACCGACTTCACCCTGGCCATCAATTCTCTGGGACTAAAAGGCTTACGCACATAATCGTCCGCACCGAACTCCAGACCGAGAACAGCATCCGTCTCACCAGTCTTGGCAGTGACCATAATGATTGGAGTAGAAAATCTATCCTTGATCTTTCTACAGAGGTCGATTCCTCCTATTCCCGGTAGCATTACATCCAAAATGATCAGATCGGGAGAATTCTTTTCTAAACGGGGCATTACTTCCAAACCGTTTTTGCAACTTGAGACCTGAAATCCTTCTTCTTCGAGATTGAATTTTATCAGATCGATGATATCCTCTTCATCGTCTACCACCAGAATGCTCATTCCATTTTTATGATTCAAAACATCTCTCCTAGGTAAGAAGAGCATGCCCCAAATTTATTACAATTAGATTACAAAAAGATTTAGATCTATAAAAAAACTTTCAGGTTCGGATCCATTCATTCCTCACCCCTGACAAACAACCACTCCACTCCGCTTCCAATCCAATAGAAAACATAGCCTATCGGACCGTATTGTGTTTTGGGTTTCAGAAGGTAAATCGATACTTCACTAAAATTCACAATGTTTTTGAAATAATTCATTTTCCCCTGAAGGGTATCTACAGTATTTGTCACCCGATTCAATTCTTTTTCAATCTCAAGAGTGTCAGAAATCGATTTGGCTTTGGCTAAAAGATCCAGGAGTCGGGTCTGAAGTTTACGGGCATTTTCCAAGCGGATGCCGGTATCAATGTATTCCTCGGTAATGTCTTTTGCATTTATAGATCTTGATTCCAACTCACCGAGGGTTTTGAGATAGTCCATCAGACTAAAAAACTCTGTAGCCGGTATCTTTACTGTCAGGCTGTAAAGATCTTCTCTCTGAATGTAGCCCTTCTTGCCTTCGATGTATCCACGAATCGATTTTATCTTTTCTTCTTTTTCTGAAGTTGGGATTCGTATCGAGATGCTACCCGTGTAAGAAATGTATCTGGTATTCGAAGCAGAATCGGAATCAAATTTCTCGTTCTCGGTTGTGATCACGTCCTGAGAGACACCTACTGTGGCAGATTCTTCTCTAAACTGTCGATCAGAAGAACAATGAACGAAGAATACGAATGCTAAAAAAAATGAAATTAAATTTTTGATGAGAAGCCCCCTGAAACCGCCTGTATTTTCAACAGGCGGAAATAATCATGGGACTATTTTTTGGGAGAATTTGTATTTTTGTCAGCTTTTTTTTCTTCCTTCATTTTCTTAGCTTCTTCCTTCTTGGGAGGGGGAGTGTTGGGTTTGGTTTCTTTCTTGGGATCAGCTGTGATCAACAGTGCCGGTAGAAAAGTCAGAATTACAAAAAGTGATAGTTTATTCATATAGATTTAATCTCCTAATTTACGGATATTCCGTATGTACTATAGACAAATGTTCAACTCCTCCATGTTCAAAATTTTATTTTTATTTAAGTAACTTAAGTATCTATATGGACAAAATCAAGATAGAACAAGTAATTCAACTTATTTTATATCCAAATAAATCATTCTTTCAACTTTCATTAGGATTCAGGTATAGACCGACTAAGTATTTTTCGAGGTTTTTCTGATAGTCTTGAGGAAGGGAGCGGAAGTCTCTAGTCCAAAATTCAATGTGTAACTCTTTCAATAGACTCTTATTGTAAAAAAACTTAGAATAGTCTTTTTTTCTAATCTCGGAGAGTGGTTTGGAATAGAAATCCTGAAAATCCAAATCTATTTTTTTTTCATGCTTTTTATTCGGTAAAAATTTAGTATGAATTTCCCGGATCATTGGATCGGCAATCAGAAGGAATAGACTCGATACATCCTTCCATTTTCTATTTTGATTTTTTTCTAAATGTTCATTGAAATCTTTTACAATCTCCGGTTCTTCAAAATCTTTAAAGTAAGTAGACTTATAGACTTTAGAAGTAAAGGAAACAATAGGAATAGATAAAATCCAGGGACCGTAAATAGGAGCCATCCAGAACACTAAGGAAGGTATATAGATAAATATAAGAGAAAAAGTAAGGACTCCTAAAATTGTCGGGTAGATTAAAAAAGAGACAATTTCCGAGAGGTAGGGAACATTTTCCGCATTGCGATTTTGAGGATTCCAGATAACCTTTTTACCCAGAAAAATCGAGAGAATGAAATGAACATGTTTGATCATTAGAATGGGTGCTACGATCATTCCGTGAATGGTATCCAAAAGAAAATAGGTCATAAACGGAAAGAAGGTGAAACCGGTTGTATTAGAAAATTTCTTATTTTTTAGAATTATTGCCAGCAGCGCATAGATGAGACTGACCAATCTGGGAAAGAATAGCATGGTAAGGGTGTAGATTCCGAGATAAAAAGCAGTTTCTTCATAAGACTTCTCCCAAAACAATTTCCAAATTTCAGAACCGAATGCGAGCTTAAAAAACTTCAATTCAAAATAGTGATTTATCGACATAAGTATAAGGAAAATGAGCCAGAGAAGTGAATTCAAATAAGAAAATATCCCAAGAAGGATATTTACCCTACTGATCTTACGTATTCCTTTTATAAAGAAAAACCAAAAATGTTGTAGATTTCCCTGACACCAGCGATGGTCCCGTTTCAAACTATCCATGACATTCGGAGGATATTCCTCGTAAGATCCGTCCAGTGAATTGACAAACCAGATAGAGTATCCGGCTTTTCTCATCAGTGCTGCTTCTATTGTATCATGACTGAGGATCCTTCCCCCCACGGCTCCGAGTTTGGGCAAATGTGGAAGTGCACAGTACTTCAAAAAAAGTTCCAATCGAATGATCGCATTGTGTCCCCAAAAGGAAGCTGAGTTTAAAAAGAGGGAAGAGTATCCATTGGCAAAAATTGTACCGTTGAGCAACATTGAGAACTTCATCATTTTTTGAAATAAAGAAGTTTCTCTTACAACTCCGGGATTTGTCTGAAGAATTCCGGATTCCGGATAGAGTGTCATCAACTGTGAAAGTGCAACGATTGACTTTCCCGTCATAAGACTATCCGCATCCAGGACTGTCATATAATCATATTTATTTCCCCATCGTCTGCAAAAATCTCCTATATTTCCGCTCTTTCCATTCAAATTGGAACGTCTTCTTCTGTAAAAAATCGTCCGGTAGTCTTTGAGTCTCTCACAGAGTTCAAGGTATTCCCTCTCTTCCTGGATCCAATTCTCATTGTCCCTTGTATCACTCAAAACGAAAAAATGGAACAAACCATCAGATTTTTCTTTCTTTAGAGATTTGTAAATGACTTCGATTCGACTGAATATGTCAGTAGGATCCTCACCATAGATCGGCATAACAATCGCTGTTTTTACACTTTTCAGTGATACATCCCTATAAGGTTGTCTCATGGAAATATTGAGAGTATCTTTTGAAAAAAGAGTGTAGTACAATCCAAAAATGGACAGGGTCGTTCCATAGGCTAGAAACTGATTCAAAATAGAATAAACAGTTATGATTGAGATTTTTAATAAATTGATATTTCTAAACGCTATAAAATTATAAAATAAATAGTAACCGAGAATTGAGAAAAATAAAAATATAGCCCAGAAGGCTGTTAGTCTGGCTGTGTAAATTCCCGATTTATTTATTGTCATTACTTCTCCCTATTTTTTATCCTGAATTTCGAATTCTTTTTTCTTCTAATTCAATAGAATAAAATAAAAATAAAAATATATACCAGACTCCAAAAAAGGAGTGATACAAATAAGATCTTTTTATCAATTTCATCCCAGTTTTCCGGATTGAGTTTCTTAAGAGCTCCGAAATCTATTTTTTCCGGCGACATATTAGAAAAATCCGGCTTATTGATACGCGGAAATTTTTTGAACTCAGGAACAGATAATTCCTTAATTTTAGTGACAAACTCTTCTTTGGTAATTTTATTTTCAGGGAAATGAGTTAAGATTTCCTCCTTATTCAAATAAGAGTTTCTGTGATACGATCTCAATAAAATTTCAAGTCTACTATTGTAATTGTTTTTGTCCTCAGAGTTCAATCGTATAGTCCCAAATTTCTGAAATTACTTTGTCTTCTTCCACCAGGTAGGCCCGGATGTTTGAAGATTTCATATTTTTCTTCCATTGAATTTTAAAATTTCCTTTCACCTTGGATGCTTCATTGACAACAGAAAGTTCGGGGTTATCAATCACCTCAGTACTTTCATCTGTCTCAATGATCAATTTCCATTTTTCTGAATTAAATACTTCCTGTTGATCTTTGAAATCCAAAATCACCTGCATGGTATTTTCCTCATCAGGGTCTCCGATTCTTGAGGAAATAACAGGAATGAGCGAATCAGAAATATATTTCTCCGAGGGAAAGAATAGTTTATAAGAAAACGAAAATGGCTTTTTGATTTCCGGAACACTATCCGGAACCCAAAAAGCAGTGACATTGTCCTCTGTTTCCTGTTTGGTTGGAAATCGATACAACTGAACCGAACCGGAACCCCACTCACCAATCGGCTCCACCCAGGTAGAAGGTCTGAGATGATAGTTCATATCGATGTCTTCATAACTGGAAAATTCTCTATCCCTCTGTAGAAGCCCGAACCCTTTGATGCGTGAGGCAACAAAAGCATCCGTGGTCGGTTTGTTCGGATTTTCGAGAGGTCTCCAGATCACCTGATTGTCATCCTGAAGAAGAAGTCCATCGGAGTCATGAACTTCCGGATAGAGGGAAAGCTTTTTCCCCCTACTATTTTCCCCATAAAAGAACATACTTGTCAGGGGAGCTATACCCAATTTTTGAACGGGTTTTCTGAGAGCTACTTCAGCATGGACTTCGATTTCGGTGACCTTGGATGGGGAAAGGATGAATTTGTAGTAACCCACAATCGACTCTCCATCGAGAAGGGCATACACTGTGATCGATTTGCTATTGGTGGATGGTTTCTCTATCCAGAACTCCCGAAATTCGGGGAACTCTTCTTTTACGGAGCTCAGTCCTGTGTTGATTGAAATACCGCGATTGGAGAGTCCGTAGATTTGCCCTTTCGAGACAATTCGAAAGTAGGAGGCTCCCTGAAATACAGCGAACTCATCTGTGAATTCATCTGTATTGATTGGATAATGGATTTTGAATCCGGAGTAACCCAAATTGGGAGGAAGTTCCTCTGTAAGTTCAAGCTGTGAGAAATCAAAATAATCTTTATTATAAAAAATATGACTCACTTTCCCATCGATGATTTGATGCAAAGTCAGATTCCCATCGTATAGATATCCGGGATGCATGAATTGCAATTGGAAAGTACTTCCTTCATCCCTCCAAAAAGTCTTCTCGGGTAAAAAACGAATGTGACTGTACTTGTCATAATTCAGTTCTGCTAAAAACTTATTGGTTTTTTTGTCCTGCTTTTTGAAAGGCTTTTCAGCCAATTTAGGAAGTTTTTTCTTCATTTTCTCAAAATCAAAACTTCTATCGATTTTGGGTTTGATCACTCCCACTTCTACACTAGGAGTTTTTTCTGCGGAGGGATCAGGAGTGTCTTTTTTGATTCCTGTGACCACAAGGACAGCAGCCACTAGCCCCATGATGATATTTATAAATGCCATGAGTTTTTATCCGGTTCAATGAATGAGTTTAATGCAATATAAAAAAAAATAAGAGTCAACCTTTTTCTTTTTAAAAAATTCCCCTGTATCTGGAGAAAAATCGGAAATTCTTTAAATAAAATTTTTGTGTCACCTCTGAGAAGTGACCTATCTACGAATAAAAATCTTTCCTGATTTCGTAAATGAAAAGAAAAAAAACCCAATCTTTCTTGAAAATAGTAAGTTTGCGTTTCGGTTCCGGATCGATTGGCTTTCCTTTTTTTGATTCTAAAGAAAACAGAGGGAAATCTCTAATCAGGTGTCCAATTGTCCGACACTTAAAACATGTGTATAGTCTTTCTGGCAAAGAATCAATTTCCCGATTTTCCCCTGGTTGTTTTAGCGAACCGGGATGAATTTCACTCAAGACCCACGCAAACTCTAAATTATTGGAAAGAAAATAGAAATATTTTATCGGGATTGGATTTGCAGGCGGGAGGTACCTGGATGGGTATAAACCAAAATGGGAGATTTGCCGCTGTCACGAATGTCAGGGATCTAAAATCAATCCGACAAAATACATTCTCACGGGGAAAGTTGGTAATGGATTTTTTATTGTCCCAGGAGTCAAATGAAGACTTCCAGACAAAACTGCTTACCAGTAAGCAGAAATTCAACCCCTACAATCTCCTATTTGGGACCTCAGAGAAACTTAGGGTCTATTCCAATCACAATGACAAAGGAATTGAAGTGGGCGATGGAATTTTTGGAATCAGCAATGCTTATTTCGAAACTCCCTGGTTCAAAGTCAGAAGAGGAAAAGAGAAGCTCAAATCTCTCATCGGGAAAGAATTGATGCCGGAAAGTCTCTTCGAGATTTTGCGTGATGAAACAGGGGCTATGGAAAAGGATCTTCCCAATACAGGAGTGGGAATGGAAAAAGAAAAACTTCTCTCCTCCATATTCATTAAAGACTCCGTCTATGGAACTCGTTCCTCCTCGCTTTTGTTCTTTACGAAAAATAAAGAAATTCGATTTTACGAAAGAGTTTTCTCTCTTTCAGGTGAAATTGTAACCGAAACAATAGAAACTCTTTCAATTCAAACTTAAGTTTGATAGATTTTTTAAATTTTATTTTTTTTTGATTGTTTTAATAAATGAAATTTTTAGTCTAATTCTAAAATTACCTAATTGAGTCTATGCCTATGAAATTCCAAAAAGAAGAAACAATAGAACTGTTAAATTACTTCAAGACCAAGAAATCATTGAATTGGGATTTACTGGAGTTTTCAATAGCCTGGGAATCCACCCAAAAAGAAATTCAATCGCAAAACATAACTGACCCAGCAAAAGCATATGAACTCCTCGGAGAAAAGCTAAACATCAACTTTTTTGTCTCCCGATCCAACTTTTCCTCTATGGACAGTTCTCAAATTCCCCAATCAAATCCTATCACTCAAATTCAACACAAAGGAAGAACCATCTGGGTTCGGGTAGTTCGATTCCTGGGTCCTTATGTTCTCTGCTTGGGTTTGGATAGAAAAAGGGATACCTTTCTCAAAAAGGAAAAAGATTTTGATGATACGATTTGGATTTCTGTGCGAACTCCTTATCTCTTTACCGGAAATGAAACAGAATCTCATCCGGGTCCCGTGAAGAGGATATTCACTCTCTTAAAGCTTGAATCTGAAGATGTTTGGGTCATAGCCATTTATTCTTCTATGATAGTACTCCTCTCTCTCGTCGTCCCTGTCGGAATTCAATCTCTGATCAATATTCTCTCTTTTGGAACCCTGACCCAACCGATCATTGTTCTTGCCCTTCTGGTAACAGGAGCCCTGGGCTTTGCAGGAGTATTGAAACTCATTCAAACCTTTGTCGTGGAGATTCTTCAGCAGAGATTTACTGCACGATTGATCACCGAACTTTCGTATCGCATTCCACTTCTGAATTATGTGAAAACTTCCAAAGAAAAACCGGAAGCAAAAATCAATTACTTTCTGGACTTTGCAATTGTTCAAAAAAGTGCCACTGTACTTCTGGTGGATGGGTTGGTCGTTGCCCTTCAAACAGCTGTGGGCTTTCTTGTTTTGATTTATTACCATCCATTTTTTATAGCCCTGGATGTGATACTCATCTCCATTTTATTTCTACTGGTCTATAGAGTGTTTGGAAAAAATGCGATTCAAACCAGCATTCAGGAGTCTTACGCCAAACACAAAATCGCCGCCTGGCTGGAAGAACTTTCCTCACAAAGGTATTCTTTCAAATCCAAATCAACGATTGATTATTCGAGCCTCCGAACTGAATCTCTGGGAGAAAAGTACATCCAATCCCGTAAAGAGCATTTTAAAATTCTTTTCAGACAGATCTCTATACTTCTCTTGCTTCAAACCTTAGGAGTCGGAATTGTACTCGGCGTAGGTGGATTTCTTGTAATACAGGGAGAAATGACCCTCGGTCAATTGGTAGCCGCAGAAATCATTCTTTCCAAAATCCTGGATAGTTTCAGTAAATCCGGAAAGTATTTGGAAAGTTTTTATGACCTCACAGCTTCTATGGACAAGATCGGTCATCTATTTGATATTCCCATCGATGAAATAGGAAATGAGAAAATAGATCCAAATTTATCAAATTTTTCCCTCAAAACAGGGGATCTGAAAATTTCAAGTTCTATTGGTCAAACGATTCAATTTCCGGATGAATTCAGGATTCAGGAAGGTGAAAAGATCGGTCTGGTCTGTAGCTTCACGGAAGCAGAAGAAATCACCGATGTATTTTTCGGCTTGCAGGAACCTATAAATGGTTTCCCTATTTACTACAATAAGAAACTAAATAAATCTCTTTCCAAATCCGGACTCCGGTCAAAGATCCGTTTGATAAGAAATCCGGATTTGATCTCAGGAACACTCAGGGACAATTTCCTCCTCTACAACCTGGGAATAGGCTCTGAAGAAATAGAAGAAGCATTAGAAAAAATTGGGCTTCTGGAAAAAATCAACAAATTGGAAAGTGGGATATCCACACAGATCTCCACAAACGGATATCCATTCAAAAAAGAAGAAAGATTTTTACTTCTCATTGCTTCCTCAATTACTTCAACTTCCGACTTTTTGATCCTGCATCACACCCTGGATCAAATTCATAGCAAAAGTCGATCCGGTCTAATGAAATATCTGAATGAGGAAGGCTCCCGTTCTCAAGCCTATTTCATAACCTCATCCTCACCGGAAAACCTTAGTTTTTGTGATCGTATCTATCAATTGAATTCAGACGGAAAAATTTTAGAACTGAGTCCAAAGGCGGAATAAGAATATGATACCCAAATACCCACTCATTCGTATTACAACAACCCCATCTCTCATCAGGGTCATCGCTTATCTGATTTCCTGTTTATTCTTCCTGTCAATTTTCATCCTAACAATGGTTCCCTGGCAGCAAACAATCTACGGAACGGGACGGGTGGTTGCTTACGCTCCTCTGGACAGACAGCAATTTATTGAAGCACCCATAGATGGAAGAATTGTTCACTGGCACATCATGGAAGGAAGTGTCGTCAAAAAAGGAGATCTTATCTTAGAAATCTCTGACAATGATCCCATGTTTCTCTCCAGATTGATGGAAGAAAAATCAGCAGTAGAATCCAGAATTGCCGCCGTAGAGTCCAGAATCGAATCCATTCAGGCTAGAATCAAATCTCTCGGAGCCTCTGCCAACAACGCAATTTCTGCGGCAAAATCCAGGACACGGATGGCGGCGGATAGAGTGGAGGCAGCGGAACATGCTCTGGAAGCCTCCGAAGCTGTGCACAAAACAGCAGTATTGAATTTAAAAAGACAACAAAATCTCTTCAATCAGGGCCTGACTTCCAAGCGTGCACTAGAAATGGCAGAAATGAACGAAGCCAGAGCGCTAACCGATGTAAACCGGGCAAAAACTTCTCTGAGTGCTGCCAAATCAGAATTCATAGCACTGAATTCCGACCAGTCCAAAGTCGGAACCGATGGAAGCGCTTCGATTGAAGATGCAAAAGCCGCGCTAGCAGCCGCGAGAGCAGAATTGGCCAATGCAAATGCAGAATTGCCCAGAATCTCTGCCAGATTGTCCCGCCAGCATTCCCAGACAGTAAAGGCACCGCGGGAAGGAACCATAATGCGTTTGATTGTATCTCAGGATGGAGAAATGGTCAAAACGGGGGAACCTCTTGCGATTCTCATTCCGGATACAGAAGAAAGAGCAGTAGAAATTTGGGTAGACGGAAATGACATCCCTCTGATTACAAATGGGAGAGAAGCCAGACTTCAATTTCAAAGCTGGCCTGTGATACAATTCAGTGGTTGGCCGGAATTCACTTACGGAACTTTTGGAGGTGAGGTTTCTTTCGTAGATATGACCGACAACGGTTCCGGAAGATTCAGGGTCCTCATCAAACCAAATGGCAAAGAAGAATGGCCTCCCGGCAAGTTCCTCCGACAGGGTGTTCGGGCCAATGGATGGATATTTTTGAATCGGGTGACTCTGGGCTATGAATTTTGGAGACGACTCAATGATTTTCCTCCAGCTCTACCCGCAGACCTAAAAGGAATACTAGAGAAAAAAGGAGAAAAGAAATGATTTTTGCTTCACTATTTTTATTACTATTTTTTGGAGTGGAAGGTCTCCTATCTGTAGAAACGAATCTACCGGGGTCGGACCTTCTGGACAAAAAAAGAAAATCCAGAGAAAGTGCCCTTCACCCCAAAAATACAGACACACATTCCTATGAACTCAAGGAATTGAAAATGGATTTTGTCATGGAAACTATGGAAAACCATTTTCCCCTTCTTGCGGCAGCCTTTCAGGATTACAATATTGCAGATGCTGAACTTCTCAGTGCCAAAGGATCATTCGATGGAGCGATCAAATCCAATATCACATCCTCTTCCGGTTACTACCTGAATCAAAGATTTGATACAATGGTCGAACAACCCACCACCTTCAACGGGACTTCCTTTTTTGCAGGCTATCGACTGGGTCAGGGGAAGTTTCCTGTTTACTACGGCGAAAGAGAGACCAATAAATATGGTGAAGTGAGAGCAGGTGCCAGGATCCCTATCTTTCGAAATCGATCCATAGACAAGGGAAGAGCATCCATCAAACAATCGGAAATAGGAATGAGGCTTGCCGATCTGAGTGTCACCGGTCAGAAATTAGAAATCTACAGAAATGCTCTTATGAAGTATTGGGATTGGATTGCCTCTGTTGAAAAGTACAAGATAGCTCAATCCATCTATCGTATTGCAGAGATAAGACAAAACCAAATCACCAGACGTGTGAAGGAAGGGGATCTGGCATTGATCGAACAGATTGACAATGAAAGAATTCTCTTGCAGAGGGAAGCACAACTTCTCTCAGCCGAACAAAACATGAATGTAGCTGCAAATGAACTGTCACTTTTCCTGAGAATTGACAAAGAGAAGAAAATTCAACCTACTCTCAACCTTCTTCCCCAAGGAGCCTTTGATCAAATGAAAGATCCCGAGGGAATGGACATTGAAAAGCAGGTAAACTTTGCAATGGAAAACCGTCCGGATCTCCTTAGATTCAAAGCCCAAAAAGATATCAATCGAATTGAAAAGGAATTGGCTAAAAACCAAATCCAACCCGGAATCGATCTGGTCTTCATGGCTTCTCAGGACATGGGTCCCGGAAGTGAAACCAGATCCAAACCAGAATTGGATGCCAATATCGTTTTGAATATTCCCCTCCAAACCAGAACTCAAAGAGGAAAAATTAAAGGAGTGGATGCTAAAAATAAGAAACTGGAAGAACAGGAAAAATACATGAGAGATAGAATCGGCGCAGATATAAAAAATATCTATTCTTTTCTCAATGTTACCCGTGAACGAGCACTCTTAGCAAAAAGAGAAGTAGAACTGGCAGATCAGCTGGAAAAAGCAGAACTTGACAAATTTAAAATTGGAGAAGGAACCCTGATTCTGGTCAATATTCGGGAACAGACTCTCGCTGAGGCAAAAAATCGCGAGATTGATGCACTCTCCGATCACAAAAAAACTATAGTCAACTTTTACGCCACATTGGCAGATTTAAAATCCCTTCGGAAGTAAAAAAAAAGGGGGAAGCAAATCCCCCTTTTTCTGGTTTCGATTGGTTCAAATTCTCAGAGATGAGAAGGATGGAAAATCAACCAACTGAATGAAATGAAAACTACTGAAATTACAGAAGTAAAGAGAAGACCATAGCTCCTTTCAATTGTTTCCAGAGATAGATCGCTCTTTTCCTCTGTCATGAATGCACTCACTGTCACCCTGAGATAGTAATAGATGGCAATTGCTGAATTCACTACACCGGCAATCAAAAGAATCCTGTTCATCGGATTTTCTGACTCTGCTATTCTTTGAAAGAGGAATACTTTTGTCCAAAATCCACCAAGGGGTGGGATTCCACCTAGAGAAAAGAAAACCAAAAGGAGAGCAAGAGCACTGTAGGGTTTTCTGGAGACTAAGGATTTCAGTGAAGAATAAGATATCACATGCTTTCCATTTTCCAGATAAGCAATGATGGAAAAGCCCGCAATGTTCATGAAAGCATACATAATGAGATAGTAGATCACTTCTTCTCTGGCTCCGCAGACAATCCCCGCAACCACATATCCCGCATGCGAGATAGAAGAATAGGCCAGAACTCTCTTGAGATTTTCCTGTTTGAGAGCGAGGATATTTCCAAAAGTCATAGAGAGAATGGCAATGCTACCGATCATAGTCGTCCAGTACGACTCTGTGTCTACAACAGGTATGTAAGTATATACTATCAAAAGCAATCCCATAGCTGCGGCCTTGGGACCACTTGCCATAAATCCTGTCATTGTTGTCAGTGCACCTTCGTACACATCAGGTGTCCAGGAGTGAAATGGGAAAAGCGCAATCTTAAAGAATACTCCTATAAAGAATAGACCCAGTCCAATTCTAGAATACATTCCTGTTTCAGAATTTTCTGCAACCTGAAAGACTGTCCTGAGTGCAATTTCTAAATTGGTGGAACCGCTTCCCCCGAAAAGTAGGGCAATCCCCATTAGCATGAAACCGGAAGAAAAGGCTCCCAGAAGGAAGTACTTCATAGCGGCTTCGAGACTGGACATTTCATTCTTAGCCATTCCAATGAGAATGTAGAGTGAAATAGAAAGGAGCTCCAGACCTATAAAAAGAACTATGAAGTCTGAACCTGTAGTCATAAAAAACATTCCTGTCACTGCAAAGAGAATGAGAGGGTAAAATTCCGGAAATGTAATTCCATGCTGATTGAGAATCCTGGGAGAGGCAATGATTGTCATCAATGCAGTTCCAATATAAATTGCATTCAGCCAAATCGTCAGATCGGAAATCTTGACCTGACCACCAAAATAAGAACCAAGACCTGGAGCTGTTCTGGCATCAAAATTGAAATAGAGAGCCAGGAGAAGAAAAAATCCTGTAATGAATCTCAAAACTCTGTGGTCATTGGAATGAAACGTAAATTGTGCCAGAAGAAATAGAGTTCCGGCTCCGGCCAGAACCATAGCCGGAAGGATGGAAAGAAAATCTTTTAATTCGGGTGTTGTGGGCATGATCAATTCTCCCCTTCTTTGTGAATGCTTTCGTTTTCATGACCTTCATGAGAATCCATCGTTTTCTCAGGAGTTTCATTGTGATTGTCATGGGGATCCACAGGCATTGCTTTGATGGAATCCGCTTCAGTCAAAATGGTGTAGGCTGTAGTGTATCCCGCCAATCTCTGTTCAAAAGATCGGACAGGTGCTCCCAATGTTTTGTAATTTTGAGTGTATTGCTTGGAATCGATGATCTTCTCTCCGGTTTCACTCACTCTGGAAATTCTTTCTGAAATCGCCTGGGTAGAAGCTGAATTTAGGTACACCCTTACGGAGGGCTCCAGATATTTCGAAAAGGTTTTGGGATAGATTCCGAACCAGAAGATGAGGACCACAAGAGGAACTAAGATTGCTATTTCTCTGGTGTTGAGATCGGAAAGAAGTTCGTTTTCTTTGTTTGTCAGTTCACCGAATAGAAATCTTTTGGTCAACCAGAGTAAGTAAGCTGCAGCCCAGACAACACCGGTTCCTGCAACCACTCCGAGAATGACATTGATTTTCAAAGTTCCCAGTAAGACCAAAAACTCTCCTACAAAACCATTGGTTCCGGGTAGACCCACAGAGGAAAGCATGGCTATCATAAAGAAAATAGCAAAAGTGGGGACGATTTTAGCGATTCCACCATAGTCAGCGATCATTCGGGTGTGAGTTCTTTCATAGATCATCCCGATCATGAGGAAGAGCATTCCGGTAGAGACCCCGTGATTGATCATCTGAAGCATTCCTCCCATCACACCTTCTTCTGTAAAAGTCAGAAGTCCCAAAGTACAGAATCCTAAGTGTGATACAGAACTGTAGGCAATGAGTTTCTTGGCATCTTTTTGAACCATAGCCACCAGTGCACCGTAGACAATCCCAACCACACTGAGAACCATGAGAATTTCTTTGAATTCTAGCGAAATGGAAGGGAAAAATGGAATGCAGAAACGAATGAACCCATAAGTTCCCATTTTCAAAAGGACTCCGGCAAGGATAACAGAACCGGCTGTAGGTGCTTCGGTATGTGCATCAGGCAACCAGGTATGAACAGGAAAGACAGGAATCTTAATAGCAAAACTGAGAGCAAAGGCTATGAAAAGGAAGATTTGCAATTCTCTGGAAAAATTGTCCAGATTCATGACAGAAAGTTCTTCGATGGTCACTGTTCCTGTTTTGTAGTAGATGATGAGAATTCCGGCCAGCATCAAAACCGAACCCGCCATAGTGTAGATGAAAAATTTCACTGCGGCATAAACCCGATTTTCTCCTCCCCAGACACCTATCAAAAGTGCCATTGGAATCAGCATCAATTCCCAAAAAATGTAGAAAAGAATTAGATTGGCTGAAGAGAAGACTCCCAAAACACCGATTTCAAGAAAGAGCAAAGCAATGTGAAATTCTTTGATTCTTTTCTGAATGTATGTCCAGGAAGCCGCACTGGAGAGAAAGAAAAGGAAGGAAGTCAAAACAAAGAGAAGAAGAGCTATTCCATCCAGACCGAAGTGGTAGTTCACTACGAGTTTTTCACCCATAAGAATCCAACCGGGAATGAAGTGAACAAATTGGAGTTCTGAGCTCGATGAATTGAAAGCGAGCATGAGAGGGACGCTCAACACAAAACTAATGAATGTGATGAACAAACTCGTCCATTTGATATAGGTTTCATCTTTCTGAAGTGCTATCAGAAGGACACCGATCAGAGGAGAGAAAATAATAATTGATAAAATCGACTCGGGCATATCTAGTCTCAGGCTCCCTTAAAGAATAAAAAGAAAATAATGACCACACTTCCCAAAACTATGAAAAGCGCATAATCACCGACAACACCGGTCTGAAGTTTTCGAAATCCTTCAGAAAGATTCAAAAACAATCTACCGACACCCACTACAGTTCCATCTATAAATTTCTTGTCCCATTCTGCCAGGGCTTCGGAAATCATCACCAGCGGTTGGATGATATAGGCTTCAAAAATTTCATCCACATAGTACTTAGCATA
This sequence comes from Leptospiraceae bacterium, assembly GCA_024233875.1. Lineage (GTDB taxonomy): Bacteria > Spirochaetota > Leptospiria > Leptospirales > Leptospiraceae > JACKPB01. The sequence goes on along the minus strand of JACKPB010000004.1, from coordinate 63,614 downwards.
GATGAGCTTCGGAAGTCCTTTGAAATCTTTATCAGCTGGAGGGACTGATTTTTTCCCGATGAAAATGGTTCTTGCGATCACAATTCCGGTAACTGCTACAGCTACTGAAAGGATCATGAGTGTCCATTCCAGAGAATGACTCATTTCATGGGGATGTTTGACAATTCCCCAGGCTTTCGTAACCACATCGCTTTTGTCAAATATTGGTGCAAAGAAATCATCCAAAATATGAACCCCACCAAAGAAGAGATGTGGAATCTGCAACCAACCTGCTACCGCAGCTCCTATAGCCAGAACTACCAGAGGAAAAGTAATTGAGAAAGGAGATTCATGGAGATGCTCTTTGACATGATGATCAATTCTTTCTTCACCATAGAATGTAAGGAAGACCAAACGGAACATATAGAAAGCGGTGGTCATGGCTCCGGCGACGCCAAGAACCCAAAGGAAAGGGCCGATTCCCGGATGACCGAAAGCTTTTTCAAGAATTAGATCTTTCGAAAAGAACCCGCTGAACGGAGGAATCCCGGCAATAGCCAAGGTTCCGATCATGAAAGTCATCCAGGTAACTTTCATGTAATTTTTAAGATTTCCCATATTTCTCATGTCCTGCTCATGGTGCATCGCATGGATGACCGAACCGGACCCGAGGAACATCAGAGCCTTAAAGAAAGCATGGGTCATGAGATGGAACATACCTGCTGTGTAGGCCCCTACTCCCATGGCGAGAAACATGTATCCCAACTGAGATACGGTAGAGTAAGCCAGAACCTTTTTGATATCTGTTTGAAAAATACCGATGGTAGCGGCAAAAAAAGCAGTTACCGCACCGGTAATGGCTATGTAATTGCTGGTGATTTCAGCCGCAGCGAAAATCGGATTCAACCGGGCGATCATGAAGACCCCTGCTGTCACCATTGTCGCCGCATGGATGAGAGCGGAAACAGGTGTCGGACCTGCCATCGCATCCGGAAGCCAGACATAGAGAGGGATCTGAGCTGATTTACCAATGGCTCCTATGAAGAAGGCAAGGGCCACCCAATTGATTATGTCTCTGAAGAGAAGAGCATCAGGAAGTGCCTTCATTATGTCTACATATCGAACAGAACCGAGATACCAATAGGTAAGGAAAATACCAACCGCGAATCCAACGTCCCCTATTCGATTCGTGATGAAGGCTTTCATCCCTGCATTGGCTGCTGTGTCCTTGTGGTAATCAAATCCAATCAGCAAATAGGAGCAAAGTCCAACACCTTCCCAACCCAGAAACATGAGAACTAAATTGTCTGATAGAACCAGGTTGAGCATAGAGAAAATAAATAGATTCAAATACACGAAGAATCGATTGAAACCGGCCTCACCTTTCATGTATCCCATACTGTAGATATGGATTAGAGATCCGATTCCTGTAATGATCAGAGTCATGTACAGAGAAAGTTGATCTACCTGATAGGCAAAGTTGACCTTAAACGAACCTGCATGAATCCATTCCAAAAGACTGAAGAGATGAGGCTCTTTGTTTTTCATCGGAACATAGGCAAATAGGGATCCTAAGGTAATGAAGAACGGAATAGCTACAGCAGAAATTCCGATGATAGCCGCAAGTTTGTTCGGGATCTTTCTATAGAAAAGTCCATTGAAAAGAAAACCGATGAGAGGAAGAAGAATGACCAGTGGAAAAAGTTCTAACATAGGATTACCATTTCAATAGATTGATTTCATCGACAAAGACTGTTTTCTTATGTCTATGAATAGCGATTAGGATAGCGAGACCTATAGCTGCTTCAGCGGCGGCGATTGCCATAACAAAAAATACTATGACTTCCCCTCCTACATTGCCCTGAGCCTTTGCAAAAGTAATGAAGACCAGGTTTACTGAGTTCAACATCAATTCAACAGACATAAAAATGACTACAGCGTTTCTTCGCAGCAATACCCCCAATACCCCGATGGAAAACATTAGTCCGGCGAGTGAGAGGAAGTAGGTGATTGGAATTCCTGAGATGAGTGTGTTCAAAAGTTTTTCCCTCTATCTGTTTAATTTGTTTTTATTTTTTCTCGTTTCGCGATCACAACTGCACCTATGACAGCAGCAGTCAATAAAATTGACACCATTTCAAAAGGAAGCAAATAGTTCAAAAATGTGGTCGCACCCACTGTAGCTGTATTGCCTTTCACAACTACAGGATTTTCTCCACCGCTCAGTGCAAATTGATAAGTATCAGTTGCCTGAGTAGTGGAAGCAGATTCAGGACTGAAATTCATGACGGCAGTGATGAGCCCTACATAAGTCAAAACCAAAAGGATAATGAAACTCTGCTTGATAGGTTTTTTCCAGATTTCCAAATTGGTTTCTTCCCTGAGCGAAAGAAGCATGATAACGAAGATCACCAGAACCATGATCGCGCCGGTATAAACGATGATTTGCATGGTAGCAATGAAGACTGCATTCATCACAGCATAAATCCCTGCCAGTGCAAAAAAAGAAAGAACCAGTGATGCCGCTGATACAACAGGATTCTTGTGCAACACTACCGCAAGAGAGGAGCCTGCACAGATACCGGCAAAAACCAAGAAAAGTAAGGGTTGGGGAGAACTAAGATCTAGAGCCATATCAAACAAACAATCCTTTCCAGAATTTTCCCCAGTAAACCACATAAGTAGCTGTTAGGACGATGTTTCCTAATGCCCAGGGAATTAACTTTTTCCAACCAATATTCATCAGTTGGTCATAACGAAAACGGGGAAGAGTCCATCTTACCCACATAAAACTAAAAGCAAAGAAGAGAACCTTAGCCACAAAGAACAAAAGACCTGCTAGAAATTGAAAATCGCTTCCTTCCAGGAGTCCGAAAGGCACGTTGTATCCACCGAAAAAGAGGAGGGAAACCACAGCACTCATAGTGATCATATTCATATATTCAGCGATGAAGAATAATGCAAATTTGAAAGCCCCATACTCAGTGTGGAAGCCCACAACCAATTCAGATTCTGCTTCTGCAAGGTCGAAGGGAAGTCGGTTGGTTTCAGCAAACATGGCTACCGAAAAAATCAAGAATGCCATAAATCCGGGAAGTGTAAATATGAACCAAAGCCCTTTTTGAGCGTTGTTGATGTCAGTCAATTTGAGCGATCCAGCCATTAGAATCACTGCTGTCAGGGAAAGACCGAGAGGCAATTCATAGGAAATCATCTGAGCTGTAGAGCGAATTCCCCCCATCAGGGAGTATTTATTGTTCGAACTCCATCCTGCGAGAATCACACCATAGACTGCCAGAGAGGAAATAGCCAGTAAAACCAGAATTCCTGTATCCGGATTGGCTACCTGGAGATCCAATTTGTCAAATCCGACCATTTCCGAGAGAAAACCCGGTAGGGGTATGGTTCCTCCGAAGGGAATGATCGACCATGCCATGATCGCACAGGAAACTGAGATAGCCGGTGCAATGAGGTATAGGACTTTGTTGACCCGTGTTGGAAAAACTTCTTCTTTGGTTAAGAATTTGATTCCATCCGCCAGTGGTTGGAGTAAGCCCATCGGACCCGCACGGTTCGGACCCTTACGATCCTGAATAAATGCTGCTACTTTTCTTTCTGCCAGGGTGTAGTAAGCACACCCTGTGATGATAATGAAAAAGAGAAGTCCACTCTTTACAGCCCAAACAATAATTTCATTCCAGTTCATATCTTCCCTTACTATCTTTTATTTTCCATCGGTCAAACGTTGTTCAAACTCGGGTCTGAATTTGGTGATGGTGGGTCGAACGGCTCCGACACAGGCATCTGCAAGAGGACAGATTGTGGTTCCCCCTTCCATATTCAAAGTGAGAGACAAAAGAAGGTCAAGATCCTTGTGGGTTCCGTGACCATCCCTAATTTTGTGCAAAAGACTGGCTACCCAGTGAGTACCTTCCCTGCAGGGTGTACACTGACCACAGGACTCGTGAGCATAAAACTCTGCCAATCTGAAAGTAGTCTCAACGATATCAGTATCTTCAGCCAGAACGATGACAGCTCCACTTCCCAACATTGTTTTGTGTTCCATCATGGACTCAAAATCCATATTTGCAGATTCACATTCTTTTGCTGTGAGGATGGGAACTGAAGATCCACCCGGAATGATTCCCCTGAGTTTCTTTCCATCCTGCATTCCACCGCAGAGTTCATTGATCAGAGTGAGAAGGGGTGTACCCAATTCGATCTCATAGACTCCGGGTTTTTTTACAGGTCCGCTCACACTGAAAAGTCTGGTTCCTGTGGATTTGGGAGTTCCCATTTTGGCATACCACTCGGAACCATTATTGATGATGTGCGGAACTGCGGAAAAGGTTTCCACATTATTGACAACAGTTGGACAACCATATAGTCCCGCAACAGCAGGAAATGGGGGCTTCAATCTGGGATGACCTCTTCTCCCTTCCAGAGAATTGATCAGAGCAGTTTCCTCTCCACAGATATAGGCTCCGGCTCCCTGATAGACAACCATATCGAGTTCATATCCTGATCCCATACAGCTCTTTCCTAAGATTCCGGCGGCATAGGCTTCGTCAATAGCTGATTGAACCCGATCGATACTCAGGTGATATTCACCTCTGATGTATATGAATGCTTTGTGTGCATCGATTGCTTTGGCGGCTATGATCATCCCTTCAATCATTTGATGGGGCAATTGCTCAAGCAACACTCTATCTTTAAAAGTTCCGGGTTCTCCCTCATCTCCATTGCAGACAAGATATTTGGGCTTAGGGTTCTTTCTATCTATAAAACTCCATTTCATACCGGTGGGAAAACCTGCTCCCCCTCTTCCACGAAGACCGGATTTTTTAACTTCATCGACAATGATTTCCGGCTCCATTGAGGAGAGTGCCTTCTTGGCTGCCTTGTATCCTCCTACAGACTGGTAGTGCTTCAGTGTATGGGTATCTACTTCGCCACGATGTTTGGTAAGTATCTTCAATTCAGCCATGATTACTCCAATGAGTTAAGTATTTTATCCACTTCTTCAAGTGTTAGATTTTCATAGTATTTTTCATTGATTTGCATCATTGGGGCATATCCACAGGCACCGAGACACTGGACTCCCGATACGGTAAATTTCTTATCGGCTGTAGTTTCCCCTTTTTGGATATTCAATTTTTTGCAAAGATGATTGGTTATGTTGTCATTTCCCATCACATAGCAGGAAATGTTTTCACAGATCTGAATGTGATACTTTCCAACTTCTTTTTTATTGTAGAGGGTGTAGAAAGTGGCTACTCCATATACATGAGCCAGTTCAATGGGTGAACCAATCCGATCTGCGATGTATTGCATTTTTTCTTTGTCTACAAATCCCAATTCTTTCTGGACAAGATAGAGAACAGGCAGGATCAGAGACCGCTTGTCCGGAAACATAGTTTGTAGTTTTTGGAATCTTTTTTCAGATGTTTCAGAAAATTTATATGTCATTTTAACAATCCAACTCCCCGGCAATAACATTGAGTGAACTCATAGTAGCGATGGAATCAGCAAGGAGTCCACCTTTTACCATTTCAGGAAATGCCTGGTAGTACCAGAAACAGGGTCTTCTGACATGTACTCTCCAGGGTGATTTGTCCCCTTCGGAAACGATATAGAAACCTAGCTCACCATTAGCGGCTTCGGTTGCCATGTAGTACTCTCCGGGTGGGACCTTTACTCCGTGCATAATGATTTTGAAATGATAGATCAATTCTTCCATACTGGAATACACTTTCTCCTTGGGAGGAAGGAAAGTATGAGGAAGGTCTGCATGAAAGGGTCCTTCCGGAATTCCATCTACCAATTGCTCAATGATTCGGATGGATTGATGCATCTCTTCGAGACGAACAAGAGTTCGGTGGAGAACCGAGCCATTTTCACCTACGGGAACATCAAAATCTACCTTATCGTAAAGCATATAAGGAGAGTCTTTTCTGACATCATGATCCACTCCGGCCGCTCTGAGATTGGGTCCTGAAAATCCATAAGCAATTGCATCTTCAGCAGAAATTCCACCGATTCCATCTGTTCTTTCATTGAAAATACGATTGCGAATCAAAAGATCAGTAAACTCTGCCAGTGCAGGCTTCAACCCCTCAGTTACCATTTTGACTTCTTTTACAAAGTCAGGATAAATGTCTCTCTCCATCCCACCTACCCTACAGAATGTGGTAGTGAGTCTGGCTCCCGTCAGCTTTTCTATGATGGTGTAGATGTTTTCTCTTTTGTGGAAGAGATGTAGCATCCCTGAGAATGCCCCCAAATCCACCCCGAGAATCCCGTTGCAAATGATATGATCCATGATACGGGAGAGTTCGGAGATGATCATACGCACATAAGTTACACGTTCGGGCACTTCGATCTGCATGAGATTCTCAACAGTTAGAATCCAACCGATATTGTTGAGAGGTGTGGATACATAGTTCATCCGATCCGTACAGACCAAGAATTGATTGTAGTCATAACGTTCACCCAGTTTTTCAAAACATCTGTGAACATAGCCTATGATCGCATCGGCTTCTACAATCCTCTCCCCATCTAGTTGAATCACATTTTGAAGAATTCCATGTGTGGCAGGATGGGAAGGTCCGAGGTTTACGAGTAGATGACCCTCGGGTAATTCATCAAACTTGCCTCTAAATTTTTTTGATGTCTTGTCATACATTACCATAGATCAACTCTCCTTATCGCCCTGGTGGATCTGTAATAAATCGGAAATGAGATAGTCCTGTCCGAATCCTTCTAGAGGATAATCTTTTCGGAGGGGATGACCCTGGAAATTGTCCGGAAGAAGGATTCTCTCCATATAAGGATGGTTGGAAAACTCAATACCGAACATATCAAAAACTTCTCTCTCGGGCCAATTGGCTCCTTTGAAGATTGAGACAAGTGAGGGAATGGTTTCTCCCTCCTCAATAGGAACCTTCAGCATCATCTTGGCGTGTTTGTTTTTTACGCTTTTGAGTAGATAGCAAACTTCAAACCTGGGTTCTTTTTTGCCCAACCAATCAATGGCAGTGAGGTCATTGAGGAAATCAAATTGAAGATTGGGATCTTCCTTCAAAGCTCTGACCACCTCTACTATCCCTTCTGCTTTGATGTAAAAGGTGGGGAGATTGGATTGAACTTTATCTTCTTTGTAAAGATACTGCTTAAGATTTTGATTTATAAAATTTTCTAAGGTTTCTTTCATCGGACAATTAAAGGTTTGTTTTTTTCGTTGATTTCATCGATCTTTCTCATTACTTCCTGACGTCGATCTTCTAAGCCCTGAGTCTTCACTTTTTCCTGAAGTTTCACAAGAGCGTCCATGATCGCTTCGGGTCTGGGCGGACAACCGGGAACATAAATGTCAACAGGAAGAAATCTATCTATTCCCTGAACCACTCCGTAGGTATCAAACATCCCACCGGAAGATGCGCAGGCACCGACACTGATCACATACTTGGGTTCGGAAAGCTGATCATAGATCTCTCTGAGAACAGGTGCCATCTTATAGGTCACGGTTCCTAAAACCAGAATCATGTCTGCCTGACGGGGAGAGAAAGAGGGTCTTTCCGCACCAAATCTGGCTATATCGTTATCGGAACAGGCTGTCCCCATGAACTCGATTCCACAACAAGCTGTGGCAAATGGATAGGGCCAGAGGGAATAGCTCTTTCCCCAGTTGATAAAAAAGTCCAGGTTTGTGACCTGAACCATATCACCCAGAACCTGACCTGGTTTTTTGAGAATATCACTCAATCCCATTCTAAAGCTCCTTTTTTCCAGATATAATAAAGTCCAACAACAAGAACGCCAATAAATAAAAGCATTTCTAAAAATAGGAAGGATCCTAAGCCCACTTCGGTAAACTTACCCAGACTCACTGCCCAGGGGTAGAGGAAGACCGCTTCAATGTCAAATAGGATAAAGAGAACTGCTACCAGATAGAACTTGATATTGAAAACACCTCTAGCATCACCATAATAGGTAACACCACATTCAAAAGTATCATGATCTTTGCTTCGTTTGCGTGGACTGATGAGAAGGGCCAGAGACAAAATCAAAGCAGAAAAACCCAGTGCAAGTAGTAGTTGTACAACAATCGGCCCGAGACCGTCGGGTGTTAATCCCATGTGGTATCCTCCCTAATTTGGTTTTAATGATTTGGAGAAAGCCTACAGTGTCAACAAATTTGCATTCGGTATCAAAAAAAACAAATTCATTCTGATGATTTCTCGGAAATGGACTTTGCGAAATACTTTTTCAATTCATCTATCAAAAATTCACAGACAATTGCGTCCCTGACGGTAAGCTCCCCTTTGGATTCGGGAAACAATCTTTCATCTATTCTGAGAAGTTTGTAATTGATCAATTTTTCTTTGGGGGTTTTGTTCTTACTCTTAGAGAAGAGAATGTACATCCGAATTGTGTCTTCACGCAATTCCAGAATCTTGGTTTTGTGATAGACTTCTAAAAATACACTCAGGTCTTTGTAAAGTTCCAGACGGGTTTTAGGAATCAGAGGTTCTTCCATAATGTCATTGTTTCAACTCTCCCATCGAAAACAATAGGAAATTGTACTTTCACAATTTGTATCAATCAGGAAAAAAGGATGAATGGGCTTAGGGTAGCCGTTTTTCTTTTCAAATTATGAATTCCCGGGTCCAGAATCTATCTAAGGAATTTTCCTTTTATGAAAAAGATCCTAATTGTTGACGATCAGCCCCAAATTTCAAAAATACTCAGCGACCTTTTTCAGAAGAAGGGATATGAAACAATTTTGGCTCTGAATGGTGAAATCGGATACCGGAAGGCTATTGAGGAAAAGCCGGATCTGATCATAATGGATATCATGATGCCGGTCCTTTCGGGTTTTGAAGCTACCCGAAAACTAAGAGGCACGGAAGGATTTGAAACAATCCCGGTGGTATTTCTTACAGCGAAAGGTCAGGAAAAAGATAGACTCGAAGCAGAATCCCTCGGAGCCATCGCCTTTGTCACCAAGCCTTTTTCTCCCAGGTCTTTGTTTGAACTCATAGAGAAGTACTTTGAATCCTCCGAAGGATAAGAATCCGGAGTCTCGGTAGCTGATTCTTTCTTTCTCTTTCCTGTGAGAAAATTGATCCGATCCCTGACGCTTTCCGGACTCTGAGACAAAAAAATCAAGGTTCGATCTAATTTTCAGGAAAAATTTTCCCGCTTTAAAGATTTTTTCAACTCAAATCAAAAATGAAATCCATCACCTCATTCGATATTTTTTTACTTTCCATATATTTCATTGTAAAGATATTGAAAAAAGAATGGAAGCTCCTCTATATAAAATTGTAAACTTCGCGGCCGGTTCCTATATCATTTTAGAAGGCGAGAGAAAATCTCCCCAGTTTTTCATTATAAAAGACGGAAAGGTCAATCTCAAACGTGACTTTCCTGTTCTTGGGGAAAAACCCAATGAATTATTGGGTCCGGGAGACTTTTTTGGTGTGATCGCTGCGATGAGTCAGTATCCTCAGATCGAATCAGCTGTCGCGATCACCCCTGTAACCCTAATTGGAGTGGCCAACTATAAATTTGGAGAATTGATCCAAAAGAACTCTCCGCTAGCCATGAAAATCATTCGGTACTTTTCAAAAAAATTGAGACAATTCGATGAGCCAGTGGGGACTTCAGCGGGAAAGCATGCGATGTCCTCACAACCATCTCCGGAAGCGAATCTGAACATTCTTTTCAATCTTTCCGAGTTCTATTTTATGCAGGGGCAAATCTCCACCTGTATCTATATGCTCCAGAGCTATCTAAAGTATCTACCCGATGGCGAATTCAGCGAGAAAGCCAAGTCCAAACTCGAGATGCTGGGAGCCCCTATTGTAGCTGAAGAAGATGAATCGGGTACAACCCGTCACTACGCTACCGACCAGATGATATTTTGTGAAAATGAACCGGGAAATGATCTATATATTGTTCAGAAGGGTCGAATCAAGATTTCAAAAATCATTCAAAACAATGATGTGATTCTGAATATTATGAAGCCCGGTGATATTTTTGGGGAAATGGCTCTCCTGGACAACAAACCGAGATCAGCCTCAGCCATAGCCATGGATGATGATGTCGAACTCATGGTGATCAATAAGAAGAACTTCGAAGTCATGACGAAACAACAACCCCAATTGATGACCCGAATCATCACCATTCTCTCAGAGAGAATTTGGAATGCCTATAAGAAAGTCGCAAATAGCCAACTTCCCGACCTAAATGCCAGAATCTCAGATATGCTGATGACGATTGCCGAGAGAGGCAAAGCCAAGATAGGTCCCAGAGCTACCTTTGATTTCAAGATCACACTTTTTGAACTTCTAAAAATGCTCGGATTGACGGACAGGGATCAGGCCGGTGTTTTGAAATTTTTATCTATAAATAAATTCATTAAGCTGGAAGGTGAAAATCTCGTCTGTTCGGATCTTGCTCTCCTCGACAGATTGGTGCACCAGCACAGAGAAAAACTGAAAGAGTCCCGCGGTTCCTAGGTTTTAAGTTTGCCCGGGAAAGTCCCCGGGTTTTGTTCTCCATCTTCTGTGAACCCAGAAGTACTGTTCCGGAAAGAGTCTCACTTCTTTTTCCAATTCCTTCGTCCATAGTTCGGTATAGTGGCGCACTGCTGAATCTCTGTCCGGGAATTGTTTTTTGTCTATGATCCCCAGATCTTTTGCCCGGACGATTACCTTTCCTTTTTCACCGCAGACCACTGAATAGAGCATCAGTCTCGCTCCTGTCAGGTACGCCATGACAACCGGTCCCTGAAAAGTGGATGCCTTCCGATTGAAAAAATCTACAAAAATTCCTGCTTTTCCTGCATTTTGGTCCGATCCGAAGCCCACCCAGTATCCCGACTTCAGCATTTTGATCACCTGTCCCGATTCCTCCATGGGGACTAACTTGATCCCGTTATTGCCTCTGAGGTTTCTCAACCATTTGTCGACAAATGGGTTTCGGATTTTTTTATAGATTCCTCCCCCCTTCATTCTCACTCCCATGAATTGAACTAAAATTTCCCAGGTTCCCAGATGTCCCGAGACAAGGACTACACCCACTCCTTCTTCTATCACTTTTTTTTCGAGAGCCAGAGATTCTTCATCATAAACCAGATACTTGTCCATCCATTCTTTTGAGAGTCGGGAAGCCCAGAGAGATCCGGCCAGAAGGTTTCCGAGATGTCGGAAGTGCTTTTTGATGAGATCTTCTTTTTGTGCATCCGTCCAGTCAGGGAAGGCATGATCAATATTTTCTCTGGCAATCCTTCTGTGTTTTTTCGCCAGTGGAAATAAGAGGAAGGTGAGAGTCCTTCCATACACCAGACAGAGCCTATAAGGGAGAATTCGAAAGGGAAGATAGAGAAAGTAGGCTACCAAAAAGCTGAGGAAGTATCCAATTTTTTGCATGGGTTCAAAATTATTTTTCCTTCCCTTGAGGTAAATTGAAAATTCTGTTTCAGCTTACTAACTGAGTCTCTTATCTTTCAACTTCTCCTCATCTGTGTGAGAAGCCAGATGATCCGCCATCCGGGTGGTTTCGGGGAGTCTGAATTTGGTAATACATTGTTCAATGATCTTCAGAGAACTTTCCTGTGAAATTCTATGCCCGGGAGAGATGTAGATTGGCTTCACGGCATCTCTCGAGCGATACACATAACCGAGAAGTTCTCCGTCTTCTCTCAGTTCAACCCGGGAGCCTTTTTGAGAGGGCAATTCCTCATGGGTTCCGATGAAATGAGATTTGGCAGAGCCAATGGTCGGAACATCCAAAAGAACTCCGAGGTGTGATGCCAGACCGAACCTTCTCGGATGAGCTATGCCCTGACCATCACAGACAATGAGATCGGGAAAATGTTTCAGTTTTCGCAGGGCATCCAGAAGAACCGGAATCTCCCGAAAGGAAAGAAAGCCGGGTACATAAGGAAAATTCACCTCACGAAAAGTTACAGCTGAGTCAATGAGTTTCAAAGAAGGAAACTCCAGAACAACCACTGCTCCTCTGGCAAGATTACCCTTCTCCCGGAAGCCAATATCTACTCCTGCAATTTTATGTATCACTCCGAACCGGTCCTGCAAAATAACTTTTTGCCTTTCGGAATTTTGGATCTCCCGGGCTTCGGAGGGAGTTTTCGGCCATTTGATTTCATCGGGTATCTTCATGTTCTTCTTCCCCGGAAAAGAATTGTGTATGACTCAAAATTCATTTCCTTCCTGAGCACAATCGCCCGGCACATAAGACTCATCTGAAACATTAAGTTTTTCAAATATTCTCTCTTTTGATTATGAATTCTTTCAACTATCCTATCATTGGGGAGGGTTTTTGTAAATCCCTAAAGAATTCTACCCAAGAGAATCTAGATGAGAACTATTCATGCCTTATTTTCTAACCAGGTAGTTTTCTAGCTTTCAGATTGCCTCAGCTTCTTATTGTCATTCTCAAAAGTATTTGCTGATTCAAAGAAGAACCGGCTAGAAAATGGAAGGAATTCCAATCTTTCTTTCTCCGAATAAAAAACGTATTGATTCTTTAGGAAATTAATTAAATATGAACCGAGTTTGGTTCTCCGGTTATGATGCAAATCCTAAATAAAATTCTAATGCTTTTCCTCTTCTTTTTCTTTTTCGTCACCTGCGGTGATACTCAAACGAAAGTTCTGACTGCCGATCGGGGTGAATTGAAAATAAGCCCCACCGAATTTTCTCAGGAAACAATTTATTCCCTGAATGGAGAATGGGATTTCTATTGGAAAGAAATTGTCCTTCCGGAAAATCTACACTCAATCTCCAAAGATTCGAAGGAAACAGATCCCAAAAGACAAATCATCCTTCTCCCTTCGGATTGGTCAAAATCCGGTTATCCTTCCAAAGGTTATGCCAGTTTTCATTTGCATATCAATTTACCTGAAAATCAGAAGAACTTAGCACTCTCCCTTCCTCCGATTTATTCTGCATCAAAGATCTATATCAACGGTAGTCCCATTTTAGAGCTAGGAAAGTTTGGATTGAATGAGGAAACCTCACAACCCGAAATACACAAAACTATAATTCTCCTCAAAGACAAGGAAGAGGTTTTGGATATTCTCATTCAGGTTTCTAATTTCCATCACCTCAAAGCGGGACTTCTCAGTCCCATTCTTCTCGGAAACAGAGACACTCTGACCAGAACAAACAATAAGATGATAGGTTTGGATCTGATTCAATTCGGAGCTCTGTGTATGATAGGTATCAATTATATAATTTTTTTCATTTTTCGAAGAGACAACCGTGCCACTCTCTATTTCGGTCTCCTCTGCCTCTTTATGGGCATGAGAACATTGACAATCAATGATAGATGGATCCTGGATTATTTTTCAGGATTGAATTTCTTATCTCTTGTGAGAATGGAATTTTTCTTTTCCTTCCTTTCCTGTTATTTTTTTATTCTCTTTACTTCTTCTTTCTTTGGGGACCTCTTCTCAGAAAGACTCAAGAATTTCTTTAGTTATTCCTTTCTGGCCTGCATTCCACCGATATTTCTATTTCAATTTGAAAGATATATCTATACAGTTTACATAGCTGAAGTATTGATTCCACTTGCAGTTCTGTACATCTACTATGTAATCTATTCCGGGATCAAAAAAAGGAAGATAGGAGCAAAGTACTTTGCAATCGGATATTTCTTCTTCTCCATAGTAGTGGCCCTGGGAATTCTCAAACTTATCGGAATTATAAATTTACCATTTCTTGGAAATTACGGACTTTTTGTATTCCTCTTTTTCCAGCTTTTGATACTTTCTAAAAAGTCGGCCCGGGAAATGATTTCGAGTACAAAGATTGGTAAAAAATTAAAAATTCACAAACTTCAACTTGAAAAAGAAGTGAAAGAAAGAACTCTTGATTTACAAAATGCCAAGAAAAAACTGGAATCAATCAATCATTTCACCCATCTAATCAATTCACTTTCAGATCTCAATGAAATATTCAATCGAATATCAAACTATTTCAATGAAAATTTCAATATTGAAGAGTCCTGGTTGTTCATCCCCGATGAGAGAAATAAATTTCTAATTCCTAGAATGGGATTCAGGAAGGGTGGAATTTCAGAAGATCAAATGGAAAAATTACTCTCCAAAAAACTTCCTCTCAACGCCTCCGGAGGAAGTATAGTCAAAGCATTCCAACGCAAGAAAAATCTATTCATGAATCGTTGGAAAGAAATCAAAAACAATACAGACAGAGAAATTGTGGAATTGCTTTCCATCAATTCGTTTTTAATCATTCCTTTAGAGAGTAAGAATCTTCCGACCGGAGTTCTTTTATTCTTAAACCGCGACAATAAATTAGTCCTTTCAAGAAAAGAAATCGATGAGATTTCAAGACTCTGCTCTCAAATCTCCGGAGTGATTGACACCGCCCACCTTCTTCAACAGGTCAATAGAATCAATGGAGAAATTGACTACCTCAATCATTTTTCCAAACTCATCAATGCATCCAATAATCTCGATGAGATCTTTCAATTTGCTGTAGAAAAATTAAAAGACAAGGTAAATGCAAATATATTTTTGCTCCAATTGATTGATAGGAAGACCAATGAATTGTACTACAGATGTGGATCTTTTCCCGAACAAATCACAGACAAATCCATTCCGGAATATTTCTCCAGAAGACTCCCGATAGAGGAAGGCGTCGGTTCTTATTTTGTCACTATTTCCAGAAGAAAAACCCTATACATAAAAGATCTTTCGAAAACATCTCCTGAAGACTTCTCTCCCTTTGATACAAAATTAATTCAGGATTTCCATTTGACCTCAGTCTTTCAACTTCCCCTACTCATTCGAAATGATGTAATCGGAATCATTCATATCAATCAGTTGGGCGGAATTGAAACCCTATCCAAACCGGAGATAAAATTTATAGAATCTTTCTGTGAACAGCTTGCTCTCGCTGTGAATAATTCTGTTCTCTTTGAAGAAACTGAAAAAGAAAGACAGCAGGCAGAAAAACTCCTTCTCAATATCCTACCGAAAGATGTTGCTCTGGAACTTAAAACAAAAGGTTATGCAGAACCTGTTAATTTTGAAAGTGTGTCCGTCCTATTTACCGATTTCAAAGGATTTACTTCCATAGCCGAACAGCTCTCTCCCAAGAAATTGGTGGAAGAACTGGATCAATGTTTTTCTTACTTCGATGCTCTCATGGAAAGATTCAATCTGGAGAAATTAAAAACGATAGGGGATAGCTATATGTGTGCGGGTGGCATTCCCAAAGTGAACTCAACTCATGCCATAGATTGCATTCTCGCCGCCCTGGAAATCCAATCCATGATGAATCAGATGAAGGAAATCAAAGAATCAACCGGAACACCCTACTGGGAATTGCGTTTGGGAATCCATTCGGGACCTATAGTAGCGGGTGTCATCGGAGAAAAGAAATTTGCCTACGATGTCTGGGGGGATACTGTCAATACAGCCAGTAGGATGGAATCCAGCGGAACTCCCGGACGAATCAATATTAGCGGATCTACATACAATCTTGTAAAAAGACTATTTGAGTGTGAGCATAGAGGGAAAATCCAGGCAAAGAATAAAGGAGAAATCGATATGTACTACGTAAATCGAATTCTCCCCGAATTCAGTTCCGATGAAAGAGGGAAAAAGCCAAATGCTGATTTCTGGAAAATGTATGCCAATCCGGATTCCATGAATTTTACAGTTTCTTAATTTTCTTCTTCCCTGCCAATAGATTTCAATTCTTCAAAAAGTACTTCCATTTCCTCAGGAGAAGAATTCTTTAATCTCTGCATATACAGCTCTACTTTCTGTGAATCCCATTTTTTCGAAGAGATCATCCTGGCTATCTCGTCATACAACTCCTCAGAACCGAGGTCTTCATGATTGACCATACACATATCAAAGCGCTCCCGGATCGGACTCAATAAATTGATCCTCTTTGTATTCATAGACTTTGGAACTTCCATTGGAATAATTTACAAATATATTATTCCCTGAGAAACTGATTTCTGATTCAGTGATCAGACCATTCTCATCTGTTTCGCTGGTATTCAAAGTTAATTTGGATACAAAACTATCATTTTCAAATACCTGAAAATCGTAATAGGACTCCATTCTTCCGAAACTCACTCGAACCAGGTCAGGATATCCATCTTCATTGAAATCATGAAACTGGAGATCCCCTCCTCCACTATCCGTCTCAATAGTACTCAGGAGATTATAATCTCCATCGATCTTTTGAAAAAGTCGAATTGTATATACAGGTGTTTCATAATTTACAAGAACTGTTGCCATGTTTTCTTTTAATAGTAAATAGGTCTTATTCGGATCCGCATAGCTCAATTCGAAAGATTGAATATCTTTATCACTGAAATCCTTCAGAACTTTTGTATAAAAATCTTTTTCTCCGAGGTCATTGAATCCATATTTTTTGTAAGTATGTTCCATTAGATTTTCGACGGGTGTAGTATTTTTTTCCGATACCCAACCGAAGGACTTTTGAGTCACGTGCACGCCCATTCCCGTAAACAAAGTTTCATGTTCTATCAAGTAGTATCCTTCACCTGATTCAGTTACAGCTTTTCTGGATACCGGGAGGATACTTCCTTCTCCGTATGAAAAAATATGATTGGGCAACATTTCATCCGGAGTATTCGGATCATGATCTGTGTCAGATGCAAGATTTTCAGGAGCATTCTCGTCTGAACCGGGTTCCTTAACGAATCGGACATCCTTTCCCAATTCAATAGTAACTACGACATCCTCTAGGGAATAAGATGCTGAAAAATCTTTTTTTTCAATGAGAAATCCTGAAAAACAAAACCCAATCTTACCGGAAGGAGATTTTACCTGTAGCCAATGATCCACTTTTCCATCTATTGACTGGAGAGTGGATCCGGTACTGAGACCGACCAATTCGGTATTGGTGGGAAGGGATTCGAGGACTTCTCCGGTCAGACTGGGAACCTTTCGCAACCTTAGAGAAGTTGCTCTTACTAAAAAAGTTTTTTCCTTGATCTTTCTAAAAATTGAAAGAGTAGGATTTTTCGTCCTTTTTTCTTCATCTTCAAGAACATAAACTAGTTTTCCATTCCAATCAATTTGATACCAAAATATATTCTTCCGAACTGAGTCAGGAATACTGACACCGACAATCTTTAAGGAAGAATTGTTTTTTATTCTTTCAATGGGTTTTCCTGATAGGTCGGGGCCGGAATAAACCGGAATCCCTGACTCATGAATCACATATCCGATTAAATCAACCTTACCCGAAAGAGAAGGAGGGGGATTTTCTTTTTTCTTTTTGCAATGTATTGAGAAAATCAATATACTTAGAGAAATAAAAATAAATTTGCTGAGAGATCGATTCATGTGTCCTTCCTTTTTTTCCTGAGAAATTTAATCCTTGTTCGGATTGCCTTCCCAATTATGATCCATTATTCTGTTCGGATATTTTGAATTCTTTAGATTCCTTGAATATTGCAAAAACTTTTTTATAAAGTCTATTACAAAATATTTTCATTTGAACCTTCAGTTTTCGGGCTCTCTCCTAATTTTCTTTTCTAGAGTCATTTTCAGAATTATGTGTGCATTCACAGAAGAATCGACTACAAAATGGCTACGTACCTTAAGAAGAAATTCGCAAGTATTTATGAAAACAGGTAGATAGGTTGGATTTGATTTCAATTTCAGGAGAAATGCATCAAAATATCAGATTTCATATCTTGCGGGAAGACTCTAAAAATGAAATTGAGTTTTCCTATCTCTAAAAAAAATTGTTTATTAAATTCAATGGAATAGGATTCTTATACCATTACCCTTCTAAAAGAGAGAATTATGAGTTCAGAATTTTTCCCCCCCGGTATCCATCCATCAGCAACTATCGAAAGCGGTGCAATTATAGGTGAGAATGTTTCCATCGGCGCTTATTCCTACATCGGTCCGGGCGTGACGATCAGGGACAATGTTCAAATTTCCAGAAGTGTGGTCATCGGAGGAAAAACGACTATCGGTGAAAACACACAAATCTACCCACTTAATGTTTTGGGAACCCCCGGACAGGACTTGAAATACCCCGACTTCAGTGAGGGAACCTTAGTCATAGGGAAAAACAATATTATCCGAGAAAAATGCAGTATCCACGCCGGAACTCCTGCACATGGAACTGTGATCGGAGATAAAAATTTCATTATGTCAGAAACTCACATCGGGCATGATTGCATCATCGGAAACCACATCATTATCGCCAGTGTGGGTCTCTCCGGCCATGTGGAAGTGGAAGATCATGTAGTCCTGGGAGCCAAATCAGGATTCCACCAGTTCTGTCGGATCGGACAATTTGCAATGGTCTCAGGAGTTTCTGCGATTACAAAAGATGTGCCTCCATTTGCTCTCTCCGAACATGAAAGACCCAATGAATTTTCAGGTATCAATGTGATCGGTTTGAAGAGAAGGGGTTTCAAAAAAGAAGACCTCCAAACAATTCGAAAGATTTATGACACCCTCTACAGCATGAAAGGAGCCATAGCCAATCGAATTGAACCCCTCCGTCAGGAATTCGGTGAAAATCCCTTCGGTAAAATTATCATCGAGTTTCTGGAGAAATCCAAAAGAAACGTCTGTACTCCTCCCCGATCCCACAAACAAACGGAGGAAGAATCCGGGTAAATTCAATTTTATCCCCAATTGATAATCTATATACATTTGAAAATGAATTTTAAAGTATTCGATCTAAAATTCATTTTCATGCCGGTTGCTTATGAAAAATATTTTTGCTATCTCTATCTATACACTTTTAGTAGTTTTGGGTGATCTAGTTTTCTTCTGGATTGGAATCATGATCATTTACCAATCAATCCAAGATTTTTTGAAATTAAAAAATATTTCTAAAGAATCCACCCAAATCGACTGGAATCGATTAGGAAAACCGGTCAAATTTCTCGGAAAAATGATATCCAATTCCGTTCTGAAGAAACCACCTCTCGGAGAAAAAGATTGCATTTATTTCGAAACTGTCATTGAAAAATATATTGTTCGAAAATCTTCAGGAGATTGGAGGATTCAGAGTACGACAATCGATTCAGTACCTTTCGTCCTTGAAAAAAACGGAATAGAGATCCGCCCTGAATTTGAAAAAGATGAAAATCCATTTCTGGGTTATTCTCTTGAGTTCAGTACAGAAATGGAAAATATCGAAGGAAATATAGAGAAAATCTGGAAAAGAGAAAAATTAACGGAAAGCCATAGAATAATGTACTACGCTCTTTATCAAAATGAAAAAGTTTTTGTATCAGGAGTCCTGGGAGAACGGGAGGATGGAGAGGGATTAAAGATTTTTGGTAATAAAAAAACTCCACTCCTAATCTTCAAAGGCGACGAGGAGGAATACAGGAGTTTTATGTGGGAAGACATTAGAAATTCGGCTCTGTTAGGTTTGGGTTCACTGATATTCAGTATACTTGCTTTCATATTCGTCATTGTCCCCGATCTAGAAAAATTACTTTGATTGGTTTATGTAAATTTTATTTTTTCATCCACCAAACCAAAAAAACTGTCATCGCTATTTCTATAGTACCAACCGAGATGGGATTGGCAAACTTCACATAAGAGAAAAGACCAGCGGTACCCGGAAAACCAGGTATGCTCTTCTGTCGGTTCTCCGTATTCAAATGTGTTCTTTGTATAATAAAATGTATAAAAACTAAATCGCAATCCCGAAGGGTTTATGAAGTGATGCAGACTTCTACCTTCCAAAGAAAGGAGAAACTTAACATCGGAAATCATTGTATTACAAGAGGCACAGACTACCGGTCTTTCGAATATATCCATCTCATTGAATAATTCATATTCCAATTGAGAATCGGTAAGATCTTCTTTTGATATTTCCAATAGAGAATTCATAAATTCTTTAACTTCTTCATGTCCCCCACACATTCGTCCCTTTCCTGTATTTTTTACAATAGGAAATTCTGTGTTTTTGAGAAATTAGGAATTTTTTTAAAAGATTCCAAAAGCTCTTGAAGTGAAAAGTTTTTGCAAAATGATTTACAAGATCAGACAAAAATAGATTGTCTATTCCAGAATCAGAAATTTGAAAATTCAACAGGAACTAAGAGTGATCTAATTCCTATGCGATTTCATGAATGGATACTATTGATTGAAACAGAAACTCTTTCTACTTATCGGCATTTTAGTGTTTTTCCTACTTTCAGCCCGCTCGGTTCTCCCACCGGATCCGGAACGTTCCTTTTCTTTTCATAGATTTTCAAAAGAGAACCTCGAGACCCATCTCAAGTTCATCTCTGAAGCCCCTCACAACGTAGGAAGTGAACATCACGAACAGGTTAGAGATTACATTTTTTCCCGGCTAAAAACTCTGGGCTATGCACCGGAACTTCAATCCGGGTTCGGAATGAGAAGGATTCATGGAATTGTAAGCATTGCGAAATCAGAAAACATTATCGCTCTAAAAAAGTCGGAAGCATCCAAATCAATGATAGCCATAGTAACACATTATGATTCCGGTGAAAATTCTCCGGGTGCCGCAGATGCCTCGGGATCTGTAGCTATTCTATTGGAACTGGCTAGAATTTTTCAGTCATTGGATACCAAACATAGTATTCTTTTTCTTTTTACGGATTCAGAAGAAAAGGGGATTCTGGGTAGTGAACTTTTTATCCGCAGTCATCCCTTAGCCAATGAGATTCAATATGTGATCAATTTGGAAGCAAGGGGAAATTCAGGTCCCAATCTTTTGTTTGAAACTTCAGAAGGGAATTCAGAACTTATAAGGATAGCGAAATCTCATATAAGCAATCTAGTCACTGCATCCATTTTTTATGAAGTCTACAAAAGACTTCCCAATGATACTGATTTCACACTTTTTAAACAAAAGAAAATCAAGGGATACAATTTTGCTTATATAAATGATTTGATTCATTATCATTCTACCACAGATCAATATGAAAACCTGAGTAGAGAAAGTCTCTATCATCAGGCAGGAAATAGTCTTGAACTTCTGGAGATACTTGCAAATTCGGAATTTGAAGAATCATCCGAATCGGAAGATTCAATTTTTTTCACCCTCCCGGTATTCGGTACATTTAGTTTTTCGCTTATCTTTCAATACATATTTATCTTCCTGAGTCTGCCTCTTCTCTTTCGACTGATTCAAAACCCTGATTTTTCTATGCGTGAATTGTTTCGAGAGACATTTTTCTATTTGAATCTTTGCATTGTAATTCTTGGCTCTGTGTATTTCTCTCAAAAATTTATATTTCAAATCAATCCGGATTTCCCCCATAAACTTTCTCCCCTCCTCTACAAACCCAATTCGTACTACATATTTACTTTCTTCTGGGTTGCCGGATTATTTTTGGGGTTCTATGGATTCAGCAAATCAGCCCTGCGTAGATATGAAAAGATTGCATCTCCCCTACCGATTCTTCTCTTGCTCTTCATAGGTCTTCTTACCTTAAGTCCTACTGCAGGATACATAATATGGATACCCTTATTTTTCTATCTTCTGGGAGAAGTAAGGGCAATTCTTTACAAAAAAGAGGAGACCGAAAAAAGATTTAGATCCCGAATGATCTTTTTTGTTCCGACTATCCTAATTTTATTTCCGGATATTATACTTTTGTATCAAACCTTTAATCTTTCCTTTCTCGCAGCCCCCGCATTGTTTGAAATTATTCTTCTCTCCTTCTCCCTTCCCTTTCTATCTGAATTTCAGGAGAAAGAAATCCGATATGCCTCACTTTTCTGCTTACTTGTATCACTGTTTTTTTATAGCAAAGGTTTTTCTGAGAATTATCTTTCCTCATCACAACCCTCGCATTCCCATATTCAGTACATTGAAAATTTTGATACAGGGAAAGCTCATTTTTTCAGTATTGCATCCAATCTGAGTGAATATGAAAGGACTAAGTTAGGCGAAACCTATCCTGAATTGGGTAGGATTCCCGGAGAAACCTGTACCTGTATCCGTTCCAATTACTTTGACAACAAAGGTAATTCTCCCGGATTGCAAATCCTCAATAAAAAACAAATCGACTCCAAAAAGAAATTGAATATCGAACTCACTAAGACCAATGGAGGAACAGGTTGGGAAATTCGAATTGAAAAGAAATCAAACCTCAAGTCCATTCGCGTAGGAGATACAACTCTAGACATTCCTGATGAACCGATCTATTCCCAGAACTCCCAATCTTTTCCCATCTTGCTCTTCCCGGGAACCCAACCCTCTCTAACTCTGGAATTGGAATTTCACACAGAAGAACCCATTTCTATTCTTGTGATGGAAAGGAAAAAGGGTGTAGAAAATCTTTCAGATCTACCCGAAACTCTTGTTCCCGCTCCCGCATCCTTTCAGTACTATCCCTTCCACACGTACTACATGAAAAATTTTCATCTTGAATAAACCTATTTCATCTATCCTTGTTTGGATATTTGTGAAATCACATCTACCGTTTCCGGGAATACTTGCATTTTATCAATCACAGCATTCAGCCATTGTTTGCCGGTTTAAAAGTGAAACTGCAAATCACTTTGAATCTTACTCTCAATCTTTTTGAAGTACAAAATCCTTGAAGAATTTCGAACGACTAAAAACCTCTACCCTGAGAGAATTTTTTCGGAACCTGTAAGGACTTCTGATACCCAATAAAGTTCTCAACCGCTCAACCCCGGGAGCCTAGGATTTGGAAAATTCAAAGAACATAGAACCCAGCAGGACTTCTCAGGACCTCCATCCTTCAGATTGCTTTGCCTGCGGACTGGAGAATGAAAAAAGTCTGAAAGTATCCATACTTTTTGATGAAAAAACGGGAGAGACCAAATTTATACATAAATTCTGCGGTCATGAAACAGGAGCCCTCGGAAAGATTCGTCTGGTCCATGGTGGAGCCATCGCCGCGATCCTGGACGAGGCTCAGGGAGTTCTGGCACATCACATAGGACATCTTGTGATGACGGATACCCTGAATCTAAAATATCATAAAGGAACTCCAATAGGTGAACCTGTCGAAATTCATGCCTGGATCACTGCTGTTAGAAAAAGAAGGCTATACACAAAGGCTACTCTAAAGAGTCTATCGGGAGAATTATTGGTAAGTTCTTCGGGAAGATGGTACATCCTCCCGGACCGTATGAGGGAAAGAATAGATAAAGAAATCAATGGAATCGTAAGAGGGTATCACAATGACCTCATGGATGCCAATCGTCAGAGAGCCAAAAAAATCCGAAAATCCTTAAAGCAGAAAAATAGTTGAATGCTTATTTTTTCTTCGGAGCCGGATCTTTTAGAATATGAGGTTCTACCCAGGTTATAAATTCCGGAAGGTATTCATTTCTGGATTTTTTATTTTTAGCCTGAAATACAAATATTATCCCGAAATTTTTGCTCTCAGATTCGCAGGTGAAATAAATTTCATGGGCAAACATGGATCCACCGATTACAAGTTCACTCCCTACGCAATTTTTTAGATTTTTGAAAGGACTGATGATGTCTGCCTGAAGAACTGCTACCTGAGGGTTTTGTGCTACAAGTGCAAGATCATCTGCATGATCCTGAAGGTAGGTTTGCTGAAGCGGGTATCCCTTTACAGCAAAAAAGACTTCAGAAGCGGTTGCGTCCTGCTCATTTCCCGGAAGTAAGACCATTTGATACCCAAGTTGTTTTGCCATATCAAATCTAATCTTCATACGATCCGTCTCACATCCATACAATTGAAACTGAGTAAAAGTGAGGTTGTAGCATTGTGCTTTGTCTTCCACCGGTTTCAAATCTCCAAGTGATACAAACAGGAAAAGTAATAATATTTTTTTTAACAAATCGGAATCTCCCCAGAATTTTATTGTAGTCAATTTCAAAAGGTTTGCACAATCACTGAAGAATCTACTACAAAATAGCTACATACCTGAGATAGAAATACGCAAGGATTTCTGAAATCTGGTATATATTTCTTTTAGACTCATCAAAGGATGTCTCTGTACAAATACCTGAGTATTTTTATTTAGATTACTTTTTTTTATAAGGTGGTCGTTTTTTTACAGGTGCAGTACGACTCACAGGTGTTGACTTCTTGGGAACATATGGTTTTCTCTTAACAGGAGGAGGTAATTTCGATTTGGCAATACTGGATTCAATGTACATTAGAGAGAAAAAGGTGATGATGGAGGGAATCCAAACAAAAAGAATTTCAGGCAATAAGAATTGAATCATTTTGCTACTGATCAATCTTCTGGAGGGTCCTCCTCCCCCGGAAGTAGAAAAGGTCTGAAATGGTTTGAAGGCAAAAAAAGTTCGATTCTCATCGAAGGGACAAAAAATACAGACACCTTTTACATCCTGAGTCATGGCATCCAAAATGATATGTGAGCAGACTGCTGTGAAAAAGATCAAAAAGACCACTAAAACCTGAGCGAAATTTTTCACTTTGGACATAAAAAAGGAGGAGAAAAGTGCACCGATGAAAAAAGCAAAAAAAATTGAGTGAGTGATTCCTCTGTGGCTGAACATTTTTGAGCGGGAGTCCGGGAAGAAGACATCAATATCCGGCAGTATCGATGCTATGATAACCAGAAGAAATAACAAAAACTTATCCCCTTTATTTCTGAACAAAAAGATCAGAGGAGATGCTACCAGCGAATGTGTAATAAAATATGCCATGATCCTAATGAGATTTTGATAGTTCTATTCTTGCAAGGAAATTTTATCCCCAAAAAGAAAGATCAGACCCGATTCTCTCCCGCCATTTCATCAATTAGATCTAAAAGAAGTTTTTTGATTCTGGAACTTGAATAGTTTGATGTCACATAACGCTTTCCATTTTCTCCCATTTTCTTTCTTTTTTGCTTATTAGAAATCATAAATTCCATAGTCCTAAAAAATGATTCCTGAGATTGATAGTAAAGTCCACCATTAGAACGAATGCAGTGATTCCTCATTGTATCGGATTCGGAATTGACCAGAACCGGGACTCCCATCAACCAGGATTCCATAATTGTAATTGAGAAACTTTCCATAGGCGAGGGATTGACCAATACAAATGCAGAACTCATCCAGCTGAATTTGTCCTTCTCGGAAATAAACCCGAGAGACTCTATCTCCTCATCGGATTCTATCCTTTCCCCTCCTCCTGCAATAATCAATTTAAAATCAGAAGGGAACTGTTTCTTCCATTTTCGGAAGAATTCTATCAATCGGTACACTCCTTTGCCCTCGTCAACCCTTCCGACATAAAGAAGATATGGAAAGGGTTTCGGTTCGTAGGGTATCAAATATTCGTCGGGAATCTCAACTGCTGTTCCGATGATACGGTACTTCTCTGGTGTGAAGTGAAATATCTTTTCGAAGAGATCCAATTCCTCTGGTGTATTGAAGGAGTAGAATATTTCATCAGTGAACAGTTCTTTGTAAATCGGGAAATAGGCCGGGGGCTCATCATGAAGCGTCAGAACACAAACGGATTTATTTTTGCAAAAAGGCAGACCGAGCACAATAGGGTAATAAAGATAGCCTATAAAGAGAATCACATCGTATTCAGAATGATGGTTTTTAATGTACTCAATTAATTCCGGAACAAAGGGGCCCTGGAGTTCAATAAATTTTTGAAAATCAGACTCCCTAACTTCTTTTTTCTTCAACAGAGAAGTATAGTAACGGTTGAAAGATCGTAAGTTTCTTTTCTTCTTTACATCGAATCTGAGGATATTCATGTTTTCTTTCTTTTCCTCACCCGGATTCAAAACAGGTTCCCAGGTTAGGTAACTCAAAGAAGTCGTGGTTAGAATGGTAAGATCAATCTCATCGGAGAGTTTCGTAGCATAGTCCAGAGAAAGTCTTTCGGCACCTCCAAATGCTTCTTCTGAAAATATAGTCGTTACCATCAGAATTCGATTCTTTTTCATAATCTATTTCCTTTATTGATCGGGTTAAATTTTTTAGTAGAAAAAAATTCCTTTTTGAAAAGAATTCTCCAAAAGATTTCATTGAACTTTTGTTCTCATTTTCAGAGAAAAGAATTCCGGGGGATTCCCGATAATAAGAGGTTATCATGGCTAAAGAGATAGAATACATTCCATCTGCTGATTTTTCCAAACAATCTAATTTGAAACTAAGTGAATACAAAAAGCTTTATACTGAATCCATCCAAAAACCCGAAGAATTTTGGAAAAAACAGGCAGAGAAACGATTGACCTGGTTCAAACCATTCACTAAGGTTCTCAACCACAAATTCTCAGAAGGTAAGGTTAAGTGGTTTGAAGGGGGTAAGATCAATGTATCCTATAATTGTTTGGACCGTCATCTGGATGGCCCTCTGAAAAACAAAGCAGCTCTGATCTGGGAAGGTGACAATTCAGATGAATCAAAGACTTATACGTATCAGGAATTGCACAGAGAAGTCTCAAGATTTGCAAATGTGCTGAAGAAATTCGGTGTCAAACCCGGAGACAGGGTTTTGATCTACCTCCCCATGATTCCGGAGTTGGCTATCTCAGCTCTTGCCTGTACTAGAATCGGAGCGGTTCATTCTATCGTTTTCGGAGGATTCTCTCCTGAAGCTCTTCACAGCCGGATCGATGATAGCAAGCCTTCCCTTGTCATAACTAGCGATGGAGGGTTTCGGGGCGGAAAGATCATTGATCTAAAAAAGAATATTGACAGAGCCTTAGAATTGTCGGACGTAAAAGTAAAAGATGTAATTGTCGTTCGGAGGACAGGTATGGAGTCCAACCTGGATTGGATCGAAGGTAGGGACCACTGGTGGCATTATTTAATGAAGTCCCATGACATATCCAATGAATGCGAACCCTATAAGGCAGATTCAGAGCATCCCCTTTTCATTCTCTATACCTCCGGCTCAACCGGAAAGCCCAAGGGTGTACTACACAGTACCGCCGGATATTTATTAGGAGCTAATCTATCTTTTTATTATGTTTTCGATCACAAAGAAAATGACACCTATTGGTGTACTGCAGATATAGGATGGATCACAGGTCATTCTTATATCCTTTATGGTCCCCTATCCAATGGTGCTACTTCCATCATGTTTGAAGGTGTTCCCAATTTTCCCGATGCCGGTCGTTTTTGGGATGTTATCGACAAGTACCGTGTAAATGTTTTCTATACTGCTCCAACAGCCATTCGTGCCCTCGCAAGAGAAGGGCTCGAGCCCTTAAAAAACAAATCTCTCAAATCTTTACGGCTCTTAGGTACAGTTGGAGAACCCATAAATCCTGACGCTTGGGAATGGTACAATATCAATATAGGAAAGAAAAAATGCCCCATAGTGGATACCTATTGGCAAACTGAAACCGGATCCATTATGATCACCCCTCTTCCGGGTGCGACAACAACACGACCCGGATCAGCAACCTTCCCCTTCTTCGGTGTTCAACCCGTTGTGGTGGACAATGATGGCAAACCCATCACAGATAAGGGAGAAATTACCGGAAATCTTTGCTTTGCTTTTCCCTGGCCCTCAATGATGAGAGGAGTCTATGGAGATCCCAATCGATTCAAATTGACCTATTTCTCACATTTCAAAGGGTATTACTTTACAGGAGATGGTGTGCGACGGGACAAGGATGGATACTATTGGATTACAGGTCGCGTCGATGATGTAATCAACGTCTCAGGTCACAGACTCGGAACAGCTGAGGTGGAGAGTGCTCTGGTAGAACACAAATCGGTTGCCGAAGCAGCAGTAGTCGGTTATCCTCACGATATTAAGGGACAGGGTATCTATGCTTACGTAACCGTCAAAACCGGTGTGACTACAAACGATGAACTGAAAAAAGAGCTCATAGCTATCGTTGAAAAAGTCATAGGAAAGATAGCCCGTCCGGATGTGATTCACTGGGCACCGAGCCTCCCCAAGACCCGATCGGGTAAGATCATGAGAAGAATTTTGAGAAAAATCGCTGCCAACGAATTTGATGGTCTCGGAGATGTATCTACTCTAGCAGATCCGGGTGTAGTACAAAATCTCATCGACGACAAGAAAAAATACCACACCTGAGATAGTTCTTCCTTCTTCAAAAGAAATCCCGAATATTTCGGGATTTCTTTTTTCCGGGAAAAGTAGTTTTATTTCTCGACATAAAGTTTCTTATATTTATTCTATACAGGTTCTATTGGAGTTCCCTATACAACTCTCTGAATTGAATAGAGATACTGAGAACTAATGTATATACCAGTTTTCATTAATAATTGCGTTTTCCCTAATACGGTATGTAGCCATTTTATAGATGGTTCTTCATTGAATCCGCAAATACTTTTGAAAATGACTAGAGGTATTCTTTTGTAAGTATCCTGTCATTTGATATATACCGGTTTTCATAAATACTTGTGTATTTCTTCTTGAGGTATGTAGCCATTTTATAGCTGATTCTTCTGTGAATGCGCAGATACTTCTGAAAATGACTAGAGATTCTATTTCAATTGAAATCGATTTCCTATGGAGAATGATCAGGAGAAATTCTATGGAGTTTTTGATAATTAAGTTATTTATTAAAGAGCAAAGTTAAAAATATCATGATTAGTTTTTCAGATTTGATTCAGTTCTATCCTATAGGAATACTCATATCCATATTTCTATATCTTGTATTTCGCCAAACGGTAAAAAATGATCATCTGAAATTATTTGTTGAGCTATCCAAGAATAAATCTCAGAAGAATGGTTTTCCGGTTTTGAGAAATATTTTTTTCCTTCAGTCCTTTGCAGGTGCCTATTCCATCATTCTCTATTTGATTTCTTATGTTCATGAATACCATCACTTCCTAATTTTAAATACTTCACTCCTGGTCTTCAGTTTTGGTTTAAGTATTTATTTTATCAAGTACGGTCTTAGGATTGGCCTGACCTGTATGTTTCTTTCTATCTTTCTGACTTTAATCTATCTCTCCTCTTTTCATATTGCCCTAAAGTTTATCTCCACCCCTATCCTATCCCTCAATGACCCAAGGAATTTACCCGAATCTCCCGGACTCGGACGATACAGTTTTAGTGACCTCCAACCCTATACAGAGAGAATCAATACCCACGTCCTCGATATAGTAGAAGACCAACAGGTTCGATATGAACACTTCATGGTTGCTCCCCTAGTTCATGAGCTCTGGACCAATGAAGAATCAATTCGGGCTTTTGCTATCTGTCATCACAATGGTCTCAATGAAAAGGAATGCAGGGAAACCTGGAAAAAAGGCTACCGGGATGCACTCTCACTTAATTTGACAAAAGACAATATCTATTATCTTTCAGCAATACATGTTTTAAAAACTACATTTCAAATGAAAATCAGTGAAAAGCCTTTTCTGCTCGAACTCATACCCTCACATTCTGAGTACGAAAAAAATTATCTTCAAAAATTGGAATTCCTGCTCATTTTCCTGCACACTCTTCTTTTCATTCTACCTGTGACCAGCTTAATCTATTCAAAAAAGAATTAGGAAAAAAATCTTGACTCTTTGAGTTTCCCCGATATCTTTTCACGAATTATGAATCGTTTCCTAATAAAACTTTCTTATAAACTTCTTATCCCTTTCTTTCTAATTTTTTTTACGGGATGTTTCGAGATCATCCACTCCCTCCAGAAGAATAAGGACAATTCTGTAGATGTATTTTGGGTATTTTCCATATCTTCCAATTTTACGAAAGACAAAGATGGGGATGCAGGTCCTCCCTTACCAGGAGGTGGTATCAACCAAAAGATTTCAAATTCTGAAACTGAGATCCAGGAAAAACTCAAAGATTATGTTCAGGATCTTAAGGTCCAATCTTTTGAAAATGAATATGAAGTCGGTATAAAGATTTCATATAAAATCAAAGATCTAAAAAAGATTACAAAATCTCTGGGATTGGATGAGGGCTTCCCAATTGCTCCACGATTCACAGAAAAGAACGAATTGGTTTTCTCATTTTTACCCGACAAGGAAAAGCGAGAAAAAATGAAAAAGAAGAAAAAGAAATCCAAACCCGTTAAAGAAGACGAAAACCCGAGAGACAACCCGGAATCAGATGAGGATGAATCCGAAGAACCGGAAATGAATGAAAACCCTCAAATGGAAAAAATGCTATCTTCCATAATGTCCTCAGCCTCTTATATGATTTTTCTCGGAGGAGAGTTTTCACCCAAATCTTCATACGTTCTCGCTAAAAAATCAAAGAAAAAATATCCACTGGAACTCTTGAAAATAGGAGATCAAACCATGCTCAAGATACCCTACTTTTCACTATTAATGGAAGAAAAAGAAGGTTATGAAGTGATAGTTACTTTCTAAGGATTCCCGGCTACTTTTAAGTCTTTATTTTTGCGAATGAAAGCTCTCGGTTCCGTGAAGCCATAGGTATTGGGAGCATAGCCCCCTCCCAATTCCATATCCGGATCAGTTCTAATTTCCAGATGAAGATGAGCATGATAGAGTCCATCTGCATTCCCGATGGTTGCG
Source organism: Leptospiraceae bacterium (assembly GCA_024233875.1). GTDB lineage: Bacteria > Spirochaetota > Leptospiria > Leptospirales > Leptospiraceae > JACKPB01. The sequence continues at coordinate 33,159 of JACKPB010000004.1, read as the reverse complement.
ATTTTTTCTCCAATCTTCACGTGATCCCCTTCACTCACAAACATATCCAATACATGTCCGTAAACTGATTCGACTAAGATCTGATTTTTATTCTGAGGGTAAGAATGGACGATTCGGATCACATTTCCCCATCCTCTTCCTCCGTGACCGCTAAAGACAACTATACCGTTGGCAATACTGTAGACAGGATCACCGAGGTCGGTATCTCCTCCCCCATTCCCATTCCAATCTTCACCTAAATGAAAATTACCACCGAACCTTTTGTTTCTTTTTTGAAATCCCTGTGCTACATAGTATCCATTTGCAGACCCATCCTTACCGACGGGAAACTGAAAACCTTTTGAGATCAAATCCGGATTTTCCATAAATATTTTTTTCAGATGCACAATCCGAGAAATCGGTTCTCCTGAATTGTTCAGATGTCGATCGCAACCGACCAAAATTAGTAGTACTGTTAAGAGGATGTATTTCATTTTCTTAATTGAATTTTGATTTCCAAATAGTCTCATTTCCCAATCGCCTTCCTGATATGTGCGGGTATTTCATTGATACTGTTGTATTTTCTTTTTTTTCCCCCGGGCATTGTGAGATAGTGCTTCCCGTTTATGGATTCTAAGAAGTAATCTTCACTAATTGATTTGCTTTCCTGAGATCTATTGTCAAGTTCTTTCACCATTTTCTTAAATTGTCCGGGCAAATCCAACCAGGACTTAAAGTAACTTACCTTGCCCCCGTGGTTTACAGTATACGTCCCGTTTTCATGAATGATTTTTGTACCCAGGTAATCAAAGACTTCCAAAACATTTGTATCACCTGTTGGGGCGGTCTCGTCATTCTTCTTTTTCTCTTCACTCTTCTTTTCCGGACTTTCTTTTCTACCGACCAACAAAACCAAAAAACATCCGAAGGCAACTAAAATTGCGACCAATAGGTAGATTTCCGTCCATTGAGCTGTCATTATTTTGTAGTATAGTTGATTCCCAAACAACTGTAAGGAGTAGGATCAGAAACACTATTCCACTCGGAACAATTCTTAGCATAGATTGCTTTTACACAATTGTCTACATCTTCCTTTTTGGATTTTCCGGGAATGAAACCTGTTAGATTGTGAACCGAACCGCAGGTTGCATCCTTGGCTGCAAATGCTTTGAAGATCTCCAAATTGGACTCACCGGAGGAGTAGAAGAGAGTTGAGTCATTGCAATTGAAAAGCAGAGATGCAATCATCATTAATGTGAAATTTATTCCTCTCAAGTAAAAATCTTTCTCCCCGAATTCCTCTGACGATTCTAGTTACCAATGTTTCAAATACATCCTGATTCCAAATCATTTTTTCCCGGGACTTCCAAAACCCTTTCTTTTCTATTCGGATATTTCCGGGATTCTCTTTTTCTATGAAAAAGCGATTTTCAAAAAAAATGAGTAGTTTTAGCCTTCTTTCATGCATTCTTTTTTACTCATCTATGTTTCTATTCTCATCCTCAATACCGGGTCGGTTTTCCCTCAGGAAGAGAAATTGGTAATGTATACCCTGACAATGAAGGAATATATGGAAGATCATCTGGAAGTAGCTGAAGAAATGTATGAGTCCGGAAATCAGGAACCCCTTCTTAGAATTTTGAAAAGCTTAGATCAATTTGCCCCGGAAAAGGAGAGGGAGGATTGGAAAGAAATCACAGAATCTGCTCTTAGTACTGATCCATTGAAATCCTGTAAATCCTGCCATAGCCAATTCAAAAAGTCTTATAAAAAAAACTTTCGGAAAAAATTTCTAGAAATACCGGAATCTCTAGTGATCCGGGACAATCAAAGCAGAGTAAGCTTCACCCAAAAGGTGATCAAGAAACTCATTCGATTCTGGGATGAGATCCTGGTATGGATTTTTGAATTGTTTTCAAGAAGTGAAAAATAAAAAAAAAACCGGGCGGAGACCCGGTTCAATGATTCCTAAAAAGAAAGCCGTTTTTTTTATTCTTCTAACTCCTTTTGGAGTTCAGAATTTTTGGTCCTGGATGTCTTTTCTTTTGCATGTTTGTCCAGGTTGCCATTTTCAGAGGATTTGACCGGCAATTCGTTCAATTCCCGAATCTGCCTTTCCAGCTGATTGGCGAAGTCAGGATTTTCTATCAAATATGTCCTTACGGACTCCTTGCCCTGCCCGAGTTTCTCATCTTTAAATGAGTACCAGGATCCACCTTTTGTAATAATATCATGCTTTACAGCCAAGTCAATCAAAGAACTTTCCCGATTGATCCCATTTGCATAATAAATGTCAAATTCTGCCTGTCGGAAGGGGGGGGCACACTTGTTTTTGACTACTTTTACCCTCACCCTGTTTCCGTAAGTTTCTTCCTTGTCTTTTAAGGTTTCGATCTTTCGAATGTCCAAGCGAACACTAGCATAGAACTTAAGGGCATTTCCACCGGTAGTAGTCTCCGGAGAACCGAACATGACCCCGATTTTCATACGGATTTGATTGATGAAAACCACTGTGGTCTTGGATTTTGAAATCGTTCCGGTTAGTTTCCTGAGAGCTTGAGACATGAGTCTGGCCTGAAGACCCATATGAGAATCCCCCATGTCCCCTTCTATCTCGGCCTTTGGGACCAGGGCAGCTACAGAGTCAATCACGATGATGTCAATCGCATTGCTTCTTACCAGAGATTCACAGATTTCCAGGGCTTCCTCACCATTATCAGGTTGAGAGACCAGAAGATCATCGATATTGACACCCAGTTTTTTAGCATAGGATGGATCTAGAGCATGCTCGGCATCGATAAAGGCTGCTACTCCTCCATTTTTTTGAGCTTGGGCTACTGCGGAGAGCATCAAAGTGGTCTTACCGGATGATTCCGGACCATAAATCTCAACGATCCTTCCCACGGGCAATCCACCGATTCCCAGTGCTATGTCCAGATCCAGGGATCCGGTAGAAATCACCGGGATCGCACCTGAATCCATACTCCCACCCAATCTCATGATGGAGCCTTTCCCGAACTGCTTTTCAATTTGGGACATTGCGGATTCTATCGCCCGCTTCTTTTCTTCGTTTTTCTCAGGTTGAACTTCGTCTTTAGTCTTTCTCATAGTATCTCCTTCTATCCTGAAGGTTCCAAAATCTCTCTGTTTGTACAAATTTTTTGAGATTTTTTTAAAAAAAATTTCTCTTTTGATCATTTCAAATCTCTCTATGGGAGATGGAGAACCAAAGTATCTCCGGATCTGATCGATCTTTTCCTTCTGAAATAGACTCTACTCTCTACTCAGGACAAAATAAGAACCAATTCTTAAAAAAAATCCAGCTCATTCATTCTGAAAATCGTACCAACTTTTGTATAGTCTTTTTTAAAGAAAATTGTATATTTCTTGGAAAAAGTCGAGGTGGTTGTCTCATAATTCAAGATTCATCCAAAATTCTTTCAAAAAATATTTCTCATTCCCTTTCTATTCCGGAATGAAATTCTTAGTAGAATCCTATTTAGAACCCAACTAGAAAAAATTTATAGGAATTTTGGGGAAGAAATTAATTTGTAGTCATTTTCAAAAATATTTACCTATTCATAGAGAAATCAGCTATAAAATGGCTACATCGCTAAAGAAGAAATTCAAAAGAATTTCTGAAAACCGGTATAGAGTAATCACATTTGAGTTGAGAATTAGATTGTAAGATGATAGATACAATAACAGAAGAAGAAGAAGAGGAAGGGGGCTTTCCCTTTCAGGAAGTCTTTAGCACGGGGGATAGTTTTCTTCTACAGCTGATTAAGAGTTTATTGGAAAATGAAGAAATCCCTTATCTGGTCATCGGAGAAGATTTTCTCGGTCTTTTGGGAGGGGCTGTTCCCTTTCAAACGGAAGCTAAGATTTTAGTTCCTGAAAACTCAGTAGCAATTGTTAAAAATATTTTAGAAAAAGGTGATTTTGAAGAATGAGAATCGGGATTGTTAAGCATTTGAATGCCAGACCTCTTACCTACGGTTTTGAGAAAAAAGGTTCCCACACTCTGGTTTACGATAACCCATCTGTTCTTGTAGACTACCTATTGAGGGGAGATCTGGATTTGGCTTTGATTTCTTCGGTTGAGTGTCTCCGAAATGAAAATTTTTTGGACTATTCTCTTTCGACGGGAGTTTGTTCTGCGCAAAAAGTTCGCTCCATCCTCTATTTTGAAAACAAAAGAGAAGACTCTCCTTTTGCGAGGATTCATGTGGATTCGGGTTCCCGTTCGAGTGTGGCCTTATTGAAGATTTTGATAGCCGATCGCTATGCTCAAATCCCCACCACACTGGCAACTCCAAGTACTGAAATCCAAAAAATGATAGAAAATGGAATTGGCTCCCATCTTCTATTCGGTGACAATGCGCTTCTGGCTAAGTGGGATCCGGATCAATATACAGTCTACGATCTGGCTACACTCTGGAATGAAGCCACTTCTCATTTTTTCTGTTTTGCACTCTGGGCATACCCGAAGAACCAAAAGATCGAATCCGATCTCTTTTATTCTTCTCTGGAGTATGGTTTGCAGAATATAGATGAAATCATAAGCAATGAACATCGATTTTCAGAAGATATGATCCGCGAATATTTGCTCAAAGAATTGCACTATGTCCTGACGGAAAAAGATAAAGAGGGTTTTGAAGAATTTCGAAAGCGTTGTATGAAATATGGTTTAATATAGGGTCGTTATCGTATAGTCCCAGGTCTTGTTGCCCGGTTTTTCTATGGTATCAATCAGGGGAAACTTATAATAAAGATTGCCCAGTCCGATTTCTCCCCGATTGGATCGGCATTCCGATGTTGGTGGATAGATGACGCGAAACTGAATTGCACTTTCCCCGAGCAATCGATGTGTCTCAGATCGAATTCGTTTTTCACCCGTACTTGTCTCCTGATCTACATTTTTCATAACGGATTTGAATTCTCTTTTTATGGTAATCGTATTTCCGCGCTTTTTGACAAATAAGTATCCCAGGAGAACTCCATCGAGACTGCTCAATTCCTGAAAATCAACCTTGTATCCCACTCTGGCCTTTCGGCGAAATAAGGAATTCTGTTCGATATCCCATTTGTCTAGATAGCCAATTGAAAAATCACGGATCTGAATGTTTTTACTAAAAATTCCCTTATTGATTCTTGCTTCAATATCTTCCTTACTTATGGGTAAAAAACGGATAAGAGATCTTCCATTCTTCGGATTGATGGGCACTGTGTAATTTATCTCTACATACCCTGAAAATCCTTTTTTAAAGAATATAGTTTCTTCGTAATCAAAACAGTTTTGAAAAAAAATTACGATGAAAAATAGGATGAATTTTGAAACTATCGATCTCATACCTCCTCCTTTCAGACTACCGACCCCGGTTTGCCTGCGGTTTTTAATTACCATTTTTTCTTATCTTTTAAAATTCCCTACCAGAAAATTTCAAATTTTTAAATTACTTGACCCTTGCTTTCCAAATGGTATTATGAAATCGGACATTCACTATGAAACCCAAAGGGATTGTATCTCAATTTTTCTTATCAACTCTTGTTCTGGCCTGTCTTATCACTGCCGGAATGTACGGAGGAAATCTTTATCCCAGACTCACGATCAATGAGAATCGTGACCAGCTCATTTCCAAACTCAAAAAAGAAGGTTATGTTCTCGAACCCAAGAGTAGGATTCGATTTAAGATCAGTCCGGGAGAGTCCGTTCGCTACATCATCACTCCCCCTTTCTATCTCTCAGGAACAGCGATAGGAATCGCCGGAGATGATTCCGTTCAAAAAATGAAAGTACTTGCCTATACACTGGATTCAAGAGATGACAATTCGGGAACCCTTTTCTTCGGTGAAGACATTTCCAATTCATATTTCTTCACTACTCTCAGCAAGAGAGCCTATTTTTATATGATTGAAATCACTCTTATCGAGTCTCAGGACAAACTTCCCGCTTCGATCGATTTTTTATACGGTTTCAAAACCATTCAACTTTCCAAAGAAGATCCTGATTTAAAAGAAGTGTACTACGATCATTCCGATGAAAGCAATCTATTCAAAGACCCGACAAGGATGCCGCGGGAAAAACCCATTCCATCCGACACGGGAAGAAATCCATGCTACAGTGTCGATCATGGCGTGACTTGTGTGAAATAAATGAAATTTAAGAAATATATATTTTTGATCAGTGTTCTATTTGCTTTCCTGATAGGTGGATTTTATTTTTATACCAACCTATCCGGATTCAATGAAGAGCCGGAAAACAATATTAGTAGTTTTCATATCGATGGAAAAGAATTTGTTCTCCCCTCCCCCCTTCATAGTTTTCTCTTCCTCCATCAACTCGGTTTTGATTGGACCGGTCTGGGTGGATTGGGAGCCGGTCACGATTATGATTTGCCCTATCAAAAAGCTATACAGTTGGGCATGAGAGCTTCCAATGGAGTTGTTTTCCTTTTTACAAAAGAATTAGAAGATGCTAAATTAGCTAGAGATGATGTACTGGCACTCGCCAATTCCCTGGATATTGAAGATGAAATTCGATTGTCGGTTTTGAATCTGGATACAGCCTTCATCAAAGGCTCCGGTTTGGATGAAATTCAGGAAGCAGTCACAGGACTGGAAATCACCCTGGAAAACTCTCTCAGAAATAAAGGACGTGATGATCTCTCGGTAGCCATCGAACTCGGCTCCTGGGTAGAAGGCCTACGTATGGCGACTGCCGGAATGAAAAAAAGTTCTACAAAAGAGCAACTGGAAGTCCTCCGGCAACCCCATGTCACAGAATTGAGTACGAAGATTGTTCAAAAATTAATTGAAAGGGCTGAGAATCCAAGAGAGAAGGAATTTTTAGAAATTTTTCTTTCCTATCTTCAGAGGATTCACAACCAGATCCATAGGTTTCGTAATTCAGAAATTACTCCGGCTGACATTGAAAACTTGTATGACATAGCTGAAGAACTACAATCCTTTCTGGATAAGAAGTACTGATCCGGCTTTTCACCGGATCGATAAACTATTTTGAAATAGGATAGGCCTCATTCCCGTGTTCCAGAATGTCCAACCCTAAGATTTCTTCGTCTTCACTTACTCTCAATCCTATAGTGTATTTCAATCCGAGAAATACCATCGAACTGGCTGAGAAGGACCAGACCAGAGCCACAAGAACTCCAATGGTTTGAGAGGAAAGTAATCCCATTCCCCCTCCATAAAATAATCCGCGAATCAGAGGATCTCCCCCGTAGGCCGGATTAGCAAAGAGACCCACTGCAAGTGTTCCCCAGGCTCCTGCCAGACCGTGGACAGAAATCGCACCAACCGGATCATCAATCTTTAATCTATCAAAAAGCAAAACTCCCAAAACAACAAGAACTCCCGCTACAAATCCAACCAGGATTGAACTCCCGGGAGATAGATTATTGCAACCGGCAGTGATAGCTACCAATCCCGCCAATCCTCCATTCAGAGTGATCCCAATATCGGGAAGTTTGAAGATGATCCAGGATGTCAACATGGCTCCGATAATCCCACCCACTGCTGAAAGGTTTGTTGTCACAGCAATGATTGCAAAGCTTCCTCCTGAAGTTGAGCCGGTACTTCCCGGATTGAAACCAAACCAACCGAACCAGAGGATGAAAAATCCCAAGGATGCAAGACTCATATTGTGACCGAAAATCGGCTCGACTTTGTTTTCCCTGTATCTATCCATCCGGGGTTTTAAGAATAGAGTACCGGCCAATCCCGCCCAGGCTCCCATAGAATGTACTACAGTAGAGCCGGCAAAATCAATAAACCCAAGATTTTCCAAATAACCTTTTTCCGCTCCCCCCATAAGACTTTTCCAGGCGAGGCTACCAAAGATTGGATAAATGATAGAAGTCATGAGAAATGAGTAAAACAAATAACTAATAAACTTGGTTCTCTCTGCCATTGCTCCCGAAGCGATCGTAGTTGCAGTTGCGGCAAAGACTGTCTGAAAAAAGAAAAATCCATACATGGTGGGAGAAGGAAGTTGATTGGAATCAAAAAATTCCGGAAGACTCATGTTTCCCTCACCAAAAATTTTTCCGATTCCAAATCCTTCTATGATTTGAGGACCGAACATCAAACTGAAGCCGAATAGCCAAAATGAAATTGATCCTATAGAGAAATCGGCTATGTTTTTCATTAGAATATTGACGGTGTTTTTTTCTCTGGTAAACCCTGCTTCGACGAGAGCAAACCCTGCCTGCATAAAAAACACAAGAAAGGAAGCAATCAATAGCCAGAGCAAATCCATCTCTCCCGATTTCAGAGCAATCTGTTTGGCATTTTCCTCGATCAATCCCGATACTGAGAGTTCGGGAGGAACTATGGGTACAGTCTCACCGGATTCATCTGCAAAAATACCGGTAAAACTATTCAGGAAGATTATAATTAGATACAAATATCTATACATAAGTGACTCCTTAGATTTTTTCTTACTCACAAAAATCTCATCCCGATACACCTCGGGAATGGCATCCAACACCGGTTCTTTTTTCAACTGTTGACAACTGCCAGCTCGAGATCTTCCAACTTCCTGAGTGAGTGTACTAGTTTGTCATCCATAGGAGAACTCTTGACTCCCTGCCTCAAAGTCTTGATAGCTTTGGGCATTTCATTTTCTTTCAGGTAGCATTTCGCAAGGAGTAAAGAAGATTTCGCAAAACTATGATCACAGGAGAGAGATTTTTTTAAGGCTCTTTTGGCTTCTGCATATCTTTGTGAATGAAAAAAGGTCTTCCCGTGAAGATAGTGGATGATTGCTGTGTCCTCTCCGGAAGTTTTTATGTATTCTGCGAAGTATTTTTCACTCTCTGTATACATTTTTTCATTGTAGTACATTTTCGCCAGAAGAATCAAATTTTCTTTCAGAGATGGATCTATTTTGTATGCTTGCAATGCCAGGTCGAAGGCTTCTTGGGTTTCTCTCATTCTGGCTTTTGATTTTGCCTCACGAATCAATGGAAGTGCATCGGTGATTTGTTGATTGCACTCAATCAAAAGCATGGTCAAATCATCGCCATTTGGTTTTTCTCCTTTAAAATTTTTCCATTCTTCAACGATATGCCCGATGATATCCTTGGGCCAGGACTTACCATTCTTCTCCAGAAGCTCAAAGCGCTTTTGCAGAAATATTTTCTTAAGTTTATCCGCTCCGAATTCTTCACCGGCCTCATTTTTTTGCTCGGTGAATCCATCCGTAAATACCATTAAGAAGTCTCCGGGTAAAAACTGCCCCTGCTTCTCTTCAAAATCAGATTTCCTGAGAGTCAAAATTCCGAGGGGTAGTCCCTGAGTGTCCAAATCTTCGATTTCTCCGCCTGACTTAAAGTGAGAGATCTTTTGATGTCCAGCATTCACATAGGAGTAAGTAGAATCACTATAGAACCTGAGGATAAAAGCAGTAAAATAGGTAGACTCGGGCAATTGTGGTTTCAGAGCCTCCCCCATGTTCTCAAGAATCTCGGTCAAACCCAATCCTTGTGATACAAATAAATTGAATTGATAGTGAATCCCCATAGTCACCAGAGCTGCCGGAATTCCATGTCCGGAAACGTCAGCAATGATAACAGTCATGACATTTCCCTGTTTGACTACACCGTAATAATCTCCACTCACCTCAACCATAGGAGCAAAATAGGATGAGAAGTACAAACCATTCCAGGGAGGAATATCCACCTCCAAAATTTGATTCTGAACATTCCTACCCATTTTTAAATCCCATTCTAACTGAGACAATATTGCCGCTTCCCTTGCCCTTGCTGTCATCAATCCTTCGATCAATCGAACACCGTTGAGCGCAAGAGCTAGTTGAGAACCCAGAGCTTCCAGAATTTCCAAATCATCTTCTTTATAAAAATATTCCGTCTCACTTTCTACAGAAAGGATTCCCATAGTTTCCTCTTTATGAAGAATGGGAACACAGATCACACATCTGGTCTTTTCATCCTCATCGAGATAAGATGAGTTTGCCAGAGTGCTGATCAATAAGGGTTTCTTCTCAGAGAAAGAAGTTCCCGAAAATCCTTCACCGGGAACAAGATTTCTTCTTGGGGGTTCTGTTTCAATTAAGGATTTGACCGGAACCAGGTATTCACCGTCATACAATCTCAGAGTTGCGTTATTGCATTCAAAGATTTCTTTACAGAGCAACATGACTGTTCCAAAGAGCTCTTCTTCCCTGCCGACGTTAGCAAGCTCCTTGCTGATATATAGGAGAACATGGATTTTGTTTTTATCGGAAAGACCTCCGACAACTTTCTTGGCTCCACGAAATGAAACTACTTTTCTGGTACCATATTTCAATTCTATCATTTCAAAAATCCTACCTCTAATTCTGAGTTAGCAATATTTGTACCCGAAAAAACTAAGAAATTCTTATGATAAATGATTATTTTATAAGCTAAATTGGTTGACGTGCGATTTTTTTAGACACTATGTCAAAAGAATCTTCAGTATCTAACTGAGAATTAAACTACGATAGTTTTCAACTGCTCAATCACTTCACTCACCTGCTTCAAAGATAGGTGAATTTTTTCCCAATCCAGAACATTCATTTCTGAAACCAGGACATTTCCGATTTCTATAAGTATCGGAATTCGGAACTCTTTGCCGAGATCAATGAGATGAAAATTGAAATTTCTCAGGAGATTTATATCTTTATTCGCCAATAAATATACAATTACTTTCCTGAGTTCGTCTTCATTCATACTTAAGAATTCGGGAATTCTCTCCTTTGCAGATGGATCTAAGAGAATCGAGTCGAATCTGAGTAGAGGATTGTCATCAATTATGAAAGGTAAAAACCTCATCAGGCAGGTGTAGATTTCAAATTGTTTGGCCGGTTTTTTAATATAATCGGAAAACCCGATTTCTTCAATATTCTTCATATCTTCATGAAGTGTGGAAGCAGTAAGAGCAACTATAGGTATGTTTTTTAATTTTTCGTTTTGTTTGATAACGCGGGTTGCTTCATAACCATCCATGACCGGCATACGTAAATCCATAAGGATGAGATCCGGTTTGTTCAGGAGGGTATGGTCTACAGCCATTTTCCCATCTTCAGCTTCGAAAAGTATTAGATTAGAGTATTTTAAATATTTCTTAATAAGCTTTCTATTGAGAGATACATCGTCCACAATGAGAATTTTACAATTTTCAAACTTGATCTTTTTAACTTCGATATCATACTTTCCGGATTTAATAGCATCAGAATAAGCTCTTTCAACATTATGCAAAGTAATGGTGAACAGCGATCCTTTTCCGGACTTCGAACTCAGATTCAAATTCCCATTCATGAGACGAATTAATTTACCTGTCAGAGTAAGTCCGAGACTCAAATCATTGTATTTAAGTAAATCCTCATGGAGTTTGTAATTATTATCAAAGATATGTGATAATTTTTCTTCCGAAATCCCTTTTCCGGAATCCTGAATTTCAATGATCAACTCCATACTATCATTCACATTTGTAGATGTCATATAAAATGAGATATAACCATCGTCTGTATTAGAAAATGAATAGTCCAAGATATTTGTGATGATCTGACGGAATCGGACATCATCAGTGATTACCATAAGAGGAAGCTTATCTCCGAGATTCCATTTGAAATCCAATCCTTTTCGTTCGGCTTCGGACTTGAAAGAATGATAGATCTCATCAAGAATCTCTTTCAGGACAACCTTATCTTTTTGAATGATCAGCTCATTGGACTCGATTCGGGATAGATCCGAAATATCAGATATCAAACGGAGTAGTTTCTGACTGGTAACCTGAATCGTATCGATGTAGTCTTTAGCTGTCTCTTCAACGATTACATCTTTAACAATTTTAGCAAATCCAATCACAGCATTCAATGGAGTTCTCACTTCATTGCAAAGTCCTGTAATCAGAATCTCTTTGGTATTGATCTTATTCTGAAAAAGATTTATATCTCTACTCAGGGAGTTGTATTTGGATATCCGATTGATTTGACCGTGCATAATCTCATGAAGCAATTCCAAATATCTCAACTCGAACTCTTCCAATTCGTTGGACAGAAAAAATATATGTAGATATTTTAACTTATTTCCATCACTCAGAAAAGAAAACTTTTTCGTCTTAAAATTAGAATATCCGCTGATGAGGTCGGAGAAATGTTTTTCGCCCTGATTGATGGAAAAATAATCATCCTGAAAATCAAAAATCTGGTATTCAGAAAAATTCTCCAGAAATTGATTGTGAACTCTGATTTTGTATTTTCCCGTCGGAGAATCACTCTCAACGATTCCATAACTAAGATAGTCCAGGATTTCATTGGTCAGAGTGAAGTTATTGAAGTCCGGATTGAAACTAAAAATAAGTGAAATGGAATTTTGAAAGTATCTATAAAAAAAACTCTCCAGGCGATTCCAGAGAGAATTGAAATCCTGAATTTTTTGGATGTGAAGCAGAAAACTTTCAAATTCCTTTCTAATCTTAAAGACCTTATCATTTCTTGTTATGTCCTCAAAAAATGAATTTATCCCTACTATCCTATGATCCCGATGAATAGGAGACAAGTAGATTTGAAAGATCTGACCATTGGAGAATATCTTTTGAAATTTGTCAGGAAGCCCCATGAGGGCATTATTGTATTTATTGTACCAGAATTCTTTGTCTCTTGAATCAAAAAACTTAAATATATCCCCGGAAGAATCTAAGGACTGCAACTGGGAAGAAAAGAACTTATCAAACTCATTATTATAGGATTCAAGCTTGAGATTCATATCCAGATTGAAAACAATAGGATTTGATCTTTCAATTGTATCCTGATAAGGGAATTGAATCGGCTCCTGAGCTTCGAAATTCATTACTTTTTACTCTTTTTATTCATATATTCAATGATCTGTCCCTGAAGTCGATTGGAGCCTGCTCTCCAATTTCCAGCCCAATCAATACTACCCTGTGTGCCGACAATATTTGTGATAAAATAAATAGCTATAAAGGATAGAGATAAGCGATTCGCTATATACGCAATCGAAAAAGCTTCCATGTTCTCAACTCCGACATCAAATAAATGTTCGAGTTTTTCTTCTTTAGTGAGATCTATTAGAGTAACATAGTTCATAGAGTTTGTGATGGCTTCCTTGTATTGAAGCTTTTGAACCATCGAAAGAGAAACATTGTCCGGAATGGAAATAATGTGCTTGGTAATTACATCGGGAACTTTCGCAAAGTTTTTGATCTCTGCAATATCTTTATTTAAAAATTTATAGGAGTACACAATGTCTCCTATTTGAAATACATTTTGGTCGTAACTGCCTGCAGAACCTAAGAAAACTATAGATTTGTATCGATCCGGATTCTTTAGAAGGAACCTCTGAAGATTATAAAGTGAATCATGAAATCCAATTCCAACATTATAGACGTTCAATCCTCTGACTTTTTGAATGAGATCTGTCTCTCCATCAAAGGATCCGCAAAATAAAATTGAATTCCAATCTCTCAATTTTATAACCGAAGTAAACCTTCTGTCTCCTTAAAACCACACATTAAATTCATATTTTGAAGCGCACCTCCAGCAGCACCCTTTCCGAGGTTGTCCAGTGAGCTGGTAAGGATCATCTGTTTCCCCTTGATCCGATAGGAGAAATCCAGATAGTTAGAGTTTTGAACATATTTCAACTCTATGTCTTCCGGTTTTGGCTTCTTTCTGATAAATGGCTCAGAGGAAGTTTTTTGAAATACATTTTCTAGTTCTGAAACCGGTACTTCCCTTTGAAAATTCACAAAGATTGTAGAAAGAATCCCTCTGTACACGGGTAGAAGATGGGGGGTGAAGACCAAATCATGAAGGGGAGAATTCCAGAATCCATATTCTATCATTTCCGGTGTGTGCTGATGGGAGAGGACTTTGTATGCCCGAAAATTTTCGTAAGTATTAGTAAAAGTAAAACCGATTTCTTCGGTCCTTCCTCCCGCCCCGCTCACTCCGGAAGCCGCTGAGACCACCACAGGGCTCTGAATCTCTTTTCTGAGATCACCCAAAAAGTATAAGGGCAAAAATACTGAGCTGGAATAGCAACCGGGATTGGAAACGAAATCAGCTTTCTTCAATTTCTCCCTGAAGAGTTCCGGAGATCCAAATTGGACCCGATCCATGTATTCAAATGCTGTGTGCTTTATCCCGTAATGGAACTCAAATTCTTCTTTATTGTGAAGTCGGAAGGCACCGGAAATGTCGATCACCTTGTGACCTTTTTCCAGAAGCACAGGAGCTGTCTCCAGAGCGACCTCATTTGGAACTGCTAAGACAACCAGGGAACCGGTGGGAATGGGATCGCTGTGATCTGAAAACTTGAGTCGGGAGTCGTCCCAACCCAACTCGGGAAATACTTCTGAAAGAGCCTTCCCTTTTGTTTTGTTGCTCGTGATGTGAACCAACTCAAAATTGGGATGATTTTTCAAATAAGAGATCAGCTCTCTTCCCGTCAATCCTCCCGCACCCAAAATCGATACTTTCATAGATTTTCAATCCTATGAAAATTGCTTTTTACTTCAATCCTTTTCCGTAAATTTACTACCTTCACTCCTTCGGAAAGGAATTCGATGGGAATTGATTGAGTTTCTGTACAGGCTGGAAAATCTGTCTAGAATGAGGTTTTTTCGGCACCTGACGAAATTGATTCCGGTTCTATTTCTCCCGATTTTTTCTCTCTTCCCTCAGTATTCTTCCTTTGATTCCATCAGTCCCCATCCCTCTGCGGCGGGACTCGCTTCGGAGGGTGCAGGCATAAGTGAACCGGGTCTAAACCTCACTTCCAATACCTCCTATCTTGCCGGAGAAAAAGACACCATCTTAGAATTCGGAGGACTTCTTTCGATTCAGGGTCAGGTTTCCTCCCCCATCCATCCGGGAGGAATCGGTTTCTATTTGCCTCTCGATGAGAAATCGGGATGGGGATTTCGGGGAAGGTCAATCTATCGCTCCTCATTTCCCGGATCGACAAAATCTCTGAACTATCAATCTCAGGTCTTTTATTCCAGAAAATGGGGAAACTCCTTCACCTGGAGTCTGGGAATAGGACCCGGATTCGGCATCAGGGGTTTCGAGAGATCCGCCCTCAAACCCACAGGAACTTTGAATCTGGGATACCAAATCGGAGACTTTCGATTCGGACTCACTTCCCAGCATCCCGGAGGTCGTTATGAGTACAAACTCTATCGAAATGGTGACCTCCTCAGGGAAATCAATCCTCCCTCTCTTGCCTTTGGAGTTGCGTACTCTCTCTTTCCAAAACTTCAGATCTACATGGAGACCAAAAGAATTTTTTATGAATCCTCCTCATTCAATTTGAATGAGTATGAAAATAGACCGGTATTCGATCGTGGAATCGGAGCCGAGTGGAAAACCTCAGCCGGTGTCCATCTGGGGGTTCAGGAAGATTCCACCTGGAGTATCAAAGCGGGAGTGCAAATGGGTGGAAAGTACGATTCTACCGGAAAAAATAAAAGGGGGACCGGACTCGGATACGCTCTGAGCTATTCACCGCATCCCTATGGAAAAGAGTTCACCTTCAATATAGGTGTGTTGGATTATTCTATTCTCAGTACCAAAAAAGGAATGGATCCGGAAAGTTTTCTCTACATGTCATTGGGGTATATATGGGAATAGAAAAAGAGACGATCGAACTCAAAATCGATAAATGGGTAAATGATGGGAATGCTATGTCCCACAAAGATGGTAAATTGTACTTTGTTCGGGGGGGGATTCCCGGAGAAACAGTCTTATGTGAAATCATTAAGCAAAAATCAACACATACCTTTGTGGAAGTCATAGAGGTTCTGGAAGCATCGGATAAGAGAAAATCTTCCGACTGCGAAGTATTTCCCAAATGCGGGGGATGTTCCTTCAGACATCTGGAATACACGGAAGAACAGCTTCTCAAAAAATCTCTTCTGGAATCAGAATTTCTTCACCGTCTGAAAGTCCATAAGGAACTTCCCAAAATCGGGATCTATTCGGGACAGATCAACTACTACCGCAATACAGTTCAATTGAAACGGGATAAATCTTCTTTCGGGTTCTATAGGATGAATTCCAATGAATTGGTTGAATATCCGACCTCAGGTTGCCAATTGCTTCCCCGGGACATAGATTCAGGAATTCAAAATCGTATCCGTACTCAGGCCTTTCCCGCCAAAGGAAAACTCCGTAAGTACCGGGAAGGTATTTTGGAATATGCCAATCAATCCGGAACAATTCTCATCAAAGGAAGGTCTCTTAAGATTCCACCGGATGGTTTCATTCAAATCCATTCCAATCTGGTCGACAATTGGATGGACTCCATCTTGAAATTTTCTTCCGGAAAAAATGCTCTGGAGCTTTTTTCCGGAGCGGGTTGTATCACAATTTTTCTGGCAGAGAAATTCAAACACATAGATGCATACGAACTCGGTGAGTCTTCTGTAATTTACGCCCGAAAAAATGCACGATTTCATAAAGAGAATCATCTACACTTCCATCAGAAAAATCTTTATAAGCTACCCCCGGATGCAAATTCAGAGTATGATGTTTGCGTTGCCAATCCACCGAGGGCGGGACTGGGGAATGTTGTAATACAATATCTTCTTGATTCAGAAATTCCGAGAATCATTTATTCTTCCTGTGATTATCTCAGTTTGATCTCGGATCTTTCACGATTGGAAAACAGGTACAGGATCAGGAAAATGGATTTATTTGATTTCTTTCCGAGAACTTCCCATTTTGAAACACTGGTAGTCCTCGAAAAGATATAAAAGAACCTGCCCCTAGACCGGTGATCGATAGAACTTATGATTTTCCGGAGGAAGGGGTGTCTTTCCCAAAAGAAGGTCAGAAGCTTTTTCTGCAAGCATCATCGTAGGTGCATAGATATTCCCATTGGTGATCACGGGCATACTAGAAGCATCTACAACGAATAGATTTTCAACTCCGTGGACCTGCATTGAATCCGGATGTATCACAGAAAGGTCATCCAATCCCATCTTGCTGGTGCAGGACGGATGAAGGGCTGTCTCGGCGTCTCTGGCTACCCAATCTAAGATTTTCTCATCTGTATCCACTTCCGGACCGGGAGAAATCTCTCCTCCATTGAATTCGGCCATTGCCGGTTGATTCAAAATCTTTCGTGATACACGAATCGCTTCGATCCATTCTTTTCGATCCTGATCGGTGGATAGATAATTGAAGACCATAGATGGATGTTCTTCAGGATTTCGACTTCGGATTCGAATCGATCCCCTGGCGTCCGAATACATGGGACCCACATGCACCTGATAGCCGTGACCACCGGAAGGTTGGGAACCATCATAACGGATAGCGAGGGGAAGGAAATGAAACATGAGATTGGGATATTTTTCTTTCTCATTGCTCTTCACAAACCCTCCTGCCTCAAAGTGATTTGTGGCTGCAGCACCGGCTCTAAAGAAGAGCCAGAGAAATCCGAGCCAGGGCTTTCTGAACCATTTCAATTGGGGATTCATGGAGACCGGTTTCTTGCACATATGCTGGACATAGACTTCGAGATGATCCTGAAGATTTTCACCCACTCCGGGAAGATCCTGTATCACAGGGATACCGAGTTGATTCAGAAGAGCCGAGGGGCCTACTCCGGAGAGCTGAAGAAGCTGGGGAGAATTGATCGCCCCTCCCGAAAGGACTACCCTTCCACCGAATACAGTTTCGATTTTCCCACCTTTTTTGAATTCCACACCTATGGCTTTCTTCCCATCAAAGAGAATTCGGGTCACCAAAACTCCTGTTTTTAATTCCAGATTGGGTCTTCCGGATACCGGGTGGTAGTATGCCCGTGCGGAACTCCATCTCCTGCCCTTTTTAATGTTTCGATCGAATAGAGAAAAACCTTCCTGACGGAATCCATTCACATCCTTAGTTGCAAAATATCCTGCTTCTTCGGTTGCTTTTAGAAATGCCGGAAAGAGAGGATTGAGACCGGGACCGCGTTCGAGATGAAGAGGACCTTCTCCTCCCCTCCACTCATCGGTGCCTGCAGAGCAAGTTTCCATTCGTTTGAAATAAGGAAGGCAATGAGCGTAGTCCCAGTTTTTCAATCCCGGCAACTCTGCCCATTTTTCATAGTCCATGGGGTTTCCCCTCTGAAAGATCATTCCGTTGATACTGCTCGATCCTCCGAGTACCTTTCCCCTCGCATGATATACTCTCCGGTTGTTCATAAAAGGTTCCGGATCGGTTTCATACTTCCAATCGTAAAATTTATTTCCTATCGGTATGGTAAGTGCAGCCGGCATATGTATGAATACATCCCAGATCGAATCCATTCTTCCGGCTTCGAGAACCAAAACCTCTTCTTTTTCAGCGCTCAGCCGATTGGCAACGACCAACCCTGCCGATCCACCACCCACAATTATTGTATCATATTTTTTTGTTTTCATCAATAGGGAAACTCCAGATTTCCTGATTCAATGTAAATAGTCTTTGCCTGAGTGTATCCGTACATGGCCTCAATTGCATTCTCTCTCCCGATACCGGAAAACTTCACTCCTCCGAAGGGAAGTTCCACAGGAGTGACGTTGTAGTTGTTTATCCAACAAACTCCTACTTCCAGATTTCGAGAAAAACGCAGAGCACGATTGATATCCTTTGTGAATACCGCCCCCGCAAGTCCGTAGCCTGTATTGTTTGATCTTTGAATCACCTCTTCTTCGGTTTCAAAACTCAAAAGACTCAAAACAGGACCAAAAATTTCTTCACGGACGATTGTCATTTCATCCCTGCAACGGGAAAATATCGTCGGCTCTACATAATATCCTTTTTCGAATTTGGTGCCTTTTAGAGATTCGGGAAATCTCCCTCCATACTTCAGCTCCGCACCTTCAGAGATACCTTTTTCAATGTAACCCAAAACTTTTCTGTACTGTGCATCACTGATCAATGGGCCCATATCCGTAGAGGAATCTTTCGGGTCTCCGATAGTGATTTTTTGGGTTCGTTCCATGAGAAGGTTCAAAAATTCTTCATACACAGAACTCTGGACAAAGACTCTGGTCCCATTGGAGCAGATCTCACCCTGGGTGTAAAAATTAGCAAGCATAGACGCTGCTACAGCACTGGGAATATGAGAATCTTCGAATACAACCAGAGGACCCTTTCCTCCGAGTTCCAAGGTTACAGGTTTGATCGATGTAGACGCTGACTGCATCACTTTTTTTCCTGTAGGAACAGAACCCGTTAGGGATACCTTACGGATCAGGGGATCTTTCACCAAACGCTCAGCGATAAGTCCGTCTCCCTGAATGACCTGAAAGAGACCTTCCGGAAGTCCTGCCTCCACACAGAGCTTTGCCAATTCGAGAGCAGATCCGGGGGTGAGTTCGCTCGGCTTGAAAATCATTGCGTTTCCTGCGGCCAGAGCGGGAGCCAATTTCCAGGCCGCGATCTGAAATGGATAGTTCCAGGCTCCGATTCCAAAGACAATTCCATAGGGTTCGTGATCCACAAGTGCGGTAACTGAACCCAAACGATAGCTCTCTCCCCTCTTGAGAGCGGAAGCGCTGGCAAAAAACTCTATGGCTTCCACACCTGACTCAATGTCATACCCTGCGGCTTCCTTCCAGGGCTTTCCGACCTGTTCTACATCCAGACGGGCAAGATCGTCATTTTTTTGTCTGAGAAGAACTGCCAGATTTTTCAGGAGAGATGATTTCTTTGCAGGACTAAATTCTTTCCAGATCTTTTGAGCCTTACCTGCCTCTTCGAGGGCTGAGAGAATCGTCTCCTCATCTGCAAATACAACCTTTGAGCTGGCTTCTCCTGTAGATGGGTCTAAAAGAATCTGTTCTCTTCCTGATTGGATTTCCTGATTGCCAACAAAACTTCCAAATACTTTCATATCAACCCTCTCTCTGAATCAATTCTCTCGGACTTCCCTTAGTCAATCGGGACACAAGCATGATTGTGATCAGGGAACTGAGCATGGCAAGGGTTCGATAGGGAAAGTAAGACACACCATCCTCAACCAAGGGATAGGAAAGAAAGGAAGGCAAACCGAGAACAGGCTCCCCCGCTCCCAATCTCAGAAAAAGAGCCACACCGAATCCGACAGCACTTCCCAGAGGTGTTACCTTTTTGTCATACAGAGCCAGGAGAAGTTGGGGAAAGAGGATGCAGTAGACAAAATCACTGCACAAAAACCAGAGAGAGTACACACTCTTCACCTGAATGGCGATCAGTGTGGCTCCGATTCCCACTACCCAGATCAGTCTTTTGATCACTTTTGTGAGGTCTGAGTTTTTCTTTAAGAAAAAGGGTCGGTATACATTCCATGTTCCCAGAGTAGACGCAGAGAGGATGGATGAATCCGCACTGCTCATAACCGCCGCCGCGAGTGCTCCCAACCCGATCGTTGCTATCGGAAGAGGCCCGAGATACTTGAGTGCGTGGGGCAGGACAACAGCAGAACTTTCCGGTGCGGGAAGGCCGCTTCCTACCCAATCTACGTTGTGTGCCACCATTCCTATAATCACAGCAGGAACGGCTGCAAGCATACACATAAATCCGGCTCCTATAGAGAGATTTCTTGCTATCTTTGGATTTTGAGCAGAAAGAACTCTCTGGAAGTAGACATGCCAGGGAATCCCTCCAAAAATGAGAAGGAGAGCAGAATCCCACCAGAGAAAGACCTTCACACCCCAATCCGGATGAGAGAGAGCATGAAGCGGAGGAGTCCAATCCCCCAGGGTTCCGAAACTTGCACTGTACTGAGAGTACACCGCGAAGAGGCTCTGTCCTTCGGGAAGAAGAAAGGGAATCGTGAGCCAGAGTCCCAGCATTAGAATGATCAACTGAAATACATCTGTCAGTGCCACTGCCTTCAGACCTCCGAGAGAGGTATAAAGAACAGTGATAAAAGAACTCATCAGAATAGAAGTGACAGCATCTATCCCCAAAAGAGCTCCGAATGTAGTACCCAGAGCAGTAAGAACTGCGGCCGTCCAAAACATCTCCCCCATGAGGGCCGGAATGTAGAGAATCGCGGCCATTTTGGTGCCGAACCTATCCTCGATGGGATCCAGCATGGTGGTGTAATTTAGCCTTCTCATTTTCTGAGCAAAAAAGATTCCTCCGAATATAAGACTCAGACCGTACCCCCAGGGAGCCTGTGCCCAAACAAGTCCGTAAGTGGCAACAGATTCAGCCGTTCCGTTGATGAACCCACCTCCTACCCAGGTAGCCGTCATCGTCATGAGAGCCACACCCAAGGGAAGGGATCTACCTGCCAGGATCATACTCTCGGGTTTTTCATCTTCTTCCTTGTCCGAAGAAATTAGACCCGCGAAGAAAATGACCCCGTAAAATCCCGCCATGGCTATGTATGACGGCCAGTGGAAAGAAGGATTTTCATCTACAAAAAACAAGCCGAAGAGAACTATAAAGCTGAATAGAATTGTAGAAAAGAGCAAAGGCATGGCTATTCTTTCAAATCGTAAAAGAGTCACAGACAGCCTCCCCATGAGGTCATCGGACAAAATTTAATTAATTGATTATCTTTTTTGCCGAAAATAGTTTTTTCAATTTTATATTTGCACATTCAAATGTACTCCTGATTATGTTTCGGTTATGTCGGATGAGTGTATTTTGGTATTACAGTATTCAAGAATCATACAGATTCCCAAAATATCCGAAGAACTCGATTTTGTCCCGGCCTACTTCTTTCAATCGATAGGATTCCAAAGTATAAGTCTGAGAGCATCAGTAAATACTATGGCTCCAACGGAAATACAGTAGAGGATAAGAGAGTAAATCCGAAGAAGATGAATGAGTGTATTGAGGTCAAGAGACCGGATGGCAGACAATCCTGCACACTGAGAATGGTATTTTTTTGAAATCATGTCAAACTTTTTTTTAAAAAAAATCAATCTTTAAAATCTTTAAAAGGAATCATTAATTTATCAATAATTCAGACAGATCGGAAATTTTTATTAATCCATTAATGATATTAGAGCCCATCCACTTCTCCCGGTCATTGAGAGTATTGAGTTTTATGGATTGATGGTTTGATTTGACTCTTTGCATTCAATAGCCATTCGGATACGATCCAAGGCTGTGGGGTGAGAGTGATAGAAAAATACAACAAAGCGATGCGGATCCAACCTGGACTTATTGTCCCTGGCCAACTTGATTTCTGCAGACACAAAAGCATCGGGATCATTCGTCATCCGGAGCGCTTCTCTGTCCGCATAGATTTCCATCTGTCGAGAAAGGTAAGATTCCAGAGGGGAGAAATAAAATGAAAACAAACTATAAAGGAAAAATGAAAAAAGAATACTTGTAGGATAAGCAAAATTTCGAATGTGAAATATTGAGTTTTCCTTACATTTCTCCAATAAGAGCTTCAGAAGTAGCGATCCAATTCCCAGCACAAAGAAACTCATGAGAATTGAATAAAGACTATGATTCCCTTTCCAATGTCCCGCCTCATGCCCCAGAATAGAAAGAATTTCTCTTTCCGTATTCTTTTCGAGGAGTGTGTCATACAAATAGATCTTTTTTTCCTTTCCGAATCCGGTAAAGAAAGCATTGGTGTGACCTGAATAGGCACTCTCACGAATCACATAAACCTGATCCGTAACTATGCCTTCTTTCTCCAGAAGCTGTGAAATCCTGAGCTTTAAACCCGGATCTTCCGGAGCTTGGACATCATAATAAACCGGTAAAATGAGATAGGGATATAACAATACACTAATGAAAATAAATACTGTACCCGCAAAAGGTAGAATCAAGTTCCACCGAACAGGAAATTTTTCGACTAAAAATGAAATGGAAGAAGTCACCAATGAAATTGTAATACATGATATAAGAAAAGTCTTGAATTGGGTAAGAAAGAAAAAGCTTATATCCATATTCGAGAACCCATGTCTGTGTTCAAGAATGTACCCGAAATAAAAAGAAAACGGTAAATTCAAAAGAAAAATCAGAGAGTAGATCGAAGAAAAGAACAGAAATACAGCTTTCGGATTAGACCCATTCGTGAGTTTCAGAAAGAAATTTTCCAGCTTACTTCCTAAAGAAGTAAAGATAAGGGAAAGAAAGATAAAAGTATGGATAGCAAATGAAATAAGTGATACAAAAAATCCATCTCTATGATATGCCCTACCCTTCTCAATGTCTTCCGGAGAAAAAAATTGCAAAATCAAGTCTTCGATCTCCGGAGATGAATCTCCCTGATAATTGAAACTCTTAAGAGCCAGAGAAAGTGAAATTTTTATAATGTAGAGAATTAGGAAAGCGGAATAGATTTTTGATTTTTTCATCGATTTCCACTTTTCGGACGAATTGAAAAGAACTCAAGAAAATCCGGGTTTGATTTCATTTTCTTTTTCCGGTGTCTTCAGAAGCTGAATGCGGATAGAAGGGAAACCGGGGTTTGCTTTTTGTCAAAAAATTTCTTGAAGAACTCTATTCTCTTTTTGAAGTGGTAGCTGATTCAGAAAAATACAATAGAAATTGCTTTCATTTACCGAAACTATAAGAAAATCGAAAAAAATATATTGAAGACGATTGATTTTTTATAGACATTCTAAATTATAGTTGATAGAATTTAACAAAACTCTAAATTAAAAGCAAAAAGGGGCAGAATTTTGAAATTTGCAATGATCTCGGACTTACACGGAAATACCTACGCGGTTGAAAAGACCCTGGAGGACATCAAAAAGAGATCAGTAGATCAGATTATCTGCCTGGGTGATGTTGCCACTCTGGGTCCCGATCCTATGGGGGTCATGGATCTACTTCAATCCATTGGCTGCCCCAATATCATGGGAAATCATGATGAATTCATGATCTATCCCGAGACACTCAAGTACTACAAGACCGCACCCTTCATTATAGATTCAGTGGAAGCAACCCGTCTTTCATTGAAAGAGCCTTATATTGAATTCATCAGAAAGTTTGAAAAGAAACTGGAATACAAAATCAGTGAAAATCAAACCGTTCTCTTTTATCACGGATCTCCCGATTCCAATACTCAAAACATTCTCCCCACAACCTCTGAATCAGAACTGGACGAAGCTTACAAAAACTACAAATACAATGTATTTGTAGGTGGACACACTCATGTTCAGATGATGTTGCCCTACAAAGGAAGCATGATTGTCAACACAGGAAGTGTAGGTCTTCCGTTTGAGGAATTTGTCGATGGAAAAGAACCTGTGATCTTAGAAAAAGCGGAATATGCTACTGTAGAATTCAATGAATCCGGAACCCATATCGAATTTCATCATGTTCCCCTCAAAAAGTCCATTCTAAAAGAATCTGTATCCAAATGGGACAACCCCCTAAGTTCTCATAGAGTCCGACAGTATTCCTAATTCCCTTTGATCTGAATTTTTATTTTTCTTCATTCTTCTTGACGGATCTAGAATTTTCTTAGAGATTGTGACAGTACAAACCCAATACTGTCATGAATAGAAAACACAATAAAATCCGTCAGGAACTAGCTGAGGAATTAGCTCAATACTACCTCTACCACCTTCGATCCGAACTCAAAAAAAACGACGAACTCATCCACCTCCCCACTCTCGAAGGACGACCCTTTGTAGAAACTGTTCATGAGAACATAGCCATCATCCAAAAAGAATTTCCCAACCTAAAAGAAAAAAAAACGAGAATCAATCTTTTCAAAGAGTGGTGGAAATTCACCATCCGAAAATTTGATGTCTACCAAAATCCAAAATCTTATGAGGAAACTACTTTCAAATCTCAAAATCGAATCTTCCTCTTCAAGATCTTAGATATCAAATACCGTTCCGCAGAAATACGAAATCAGTTTTCAATAGAAATGGATGAAACCATTCACAGAATGCGCAAAGCCGGAAAGCAGATCAGTTTTGAAATGATTTATGTAGGGGAAACGAATATGTTTCCGATTCTGGAAAAAATCGTAAGACATTCTGATCTGGACTCAGACATCTGCAGAAAGATTCTTTATGAACAAAATTCCTACATTCAATCCATAGCATACAAGGTCATCGACCATGAAATACGTGAAACTCTCAAGAAAACTGATGAAATTCTCAAATCCATTCTTCCTGCTCCCATAGCAGAGGAAGTCAAAATCCATGGAAAGGTCTCACCCAAGACACACAAATCAGTTTCGATTCTCTTCTGTGATCTCTCCGGCTTCACTGAAATCTCAGGCAAATTGACTCCGGAACTACTTCTTGAGGAATTGGATGAATGCTTTTCACATTTTGATAAGATCACAGGCATGCACGAACTCGAAAAAATCAAAACGATAGGTGACTCTTACATGGCAGCGGGGGGACTGAATCCCACCAATCTCAAACTTCATGCCGTCAACAGTGTTCTCTGTGCGCTCCGGATTCAGGAATTCATGCGGAAGTACTATCTGAGTCAAAACAGAAAAAATTTACCCGCCTGGAAGATCAGGATTGGAATTCACACCGGTCCTGTTGTGGCAGGAATTTTGGGAGCCCAGAGGTTCAATTATGACATCTGGGGAGATGCTGTCAATATTGCTCAGAGAATGGAATCCAATGGTGTTCCGGGGAAGGTAAATATTTCGAGAGCTACTTATGATCTCACAAAAGATTTTTTTGAATTTGAACCCCGCGGAAAGATTCAGGTAAAGGGCAAGGGAGAACTGGAAATGTTTTTTGTCAAAGGAATCAAACCCGAACTCTCACTGAATAAGTTTGGTAGGACACCCAATCGTTCTTTCCGGAAAATATATGAAAATTTCACAAGCTCCAAAATAGATAGACACGAAGATTTTTTAAAGGAATCGGAAACCTTAGAGATCTGATTTATTTTTATTTTTCAATCTTTTGATACAGGATTCGAGAATTTGGTTCAAATGCAATTGATCTTTGATAAAAGCAATCTTCGGCCAGGTAGCGAGTTCACCTTTTCGGATATAATTCTCAAATTCATCGGGATCCGGATTGGAAATGACCTGAGTGAATGATTTTAAATCCATGGGATAGGAAATATTGATATCTCCTCTGTATTCCTGTTCCATCATGGCGCGAAATTTATCGACTATAGAAAGCCAGGGCATTTTCTCTGACAATCTTACTCCCACATCCATTACCTTCAGGGTTTGAAATTGAACTGTTGATAATGCGAAATCCATTAAGAAGGGAAAGAATCCTTTGCGGCTCTCCTCGGGAACGAAGGGAAGGACATGGGGATTTGCCTGAGAGACGATAGAACGACTCACATTATGCAATCTCATGATCCTCTGCATGGGAACATCCAGGTGGACAGAACCATCTATCCAGGTCTCTGTTTCCATGTAAGGAACGACTTCTCCTTTAGCATTTTTAGCGAGAAGGGATACGGGGGGAAAGACACCGGGAATCGCACAGGATGCCAGGGCACTGTTTCGAATCAATACGTTGGGTGAAGAGAGATAATTTAGAACCTTGGGTTTCTGTCGTTTTCTTGTAGCCGAAACAGATATATTCAAGACTCTACCTGTTTTTTGATAGGCTTCCCAAAAGGTTAGATCGGGAACATTAGAAAATATATGTTCCTTCAATTGTTCCGGATCCATTAGAGCACCATTTTCCAGAATACGATCCGGAGAAAACATCCTCATGGCAACCTTATGGATTTCGTTAAGATTAGAAAACAATTTGTCCAACTCTTCATCTGTTCGGGTGCAGAGAGCCGAAGCCACTATAGAACCCATACTGGCTCCGGAAATGATCCCGGGAAGTAGATGCTCTGCATGGAGGGCCTTGGTGACACCCAGATGATAGATTCCCAAGGCCGCTCCTCCGCTCAGGATGAGAACCGTATTGCCATGGACACGATTTCCTTCCGAAAAGAGCTCCAATTTATCCCTGTCTGAAAAATTCTCTATCTCTGTATCACAAATATAATTTATAGATTGCTCTATCTCTCGGAGGTATTCCGTGATCAAATACTTTGTACCCGATCGGGCATAGGTATAGAGTTCGGGATTGTTCAATTCGTAGGAATGTCTCGGAAGACTTTCCATCAGAACATCGATGAGCTTTCTGCCCTCTCCCGACTTCCTGAGTTTCTTCATGGAATTGAGATGCTCTTTCAGGAGATGGGAGTGATAGAGATCCGACTCGTCTTCTCCCCTCCACTCAAGTTTAGCATCCTCCCGATCCAACTCTTCTGCAAAGCGTAGCCATTCCCTATAAGTTCGGGATTGATTCAAAATTTCTTCTTTCATAATCTTCGGGATAGGAATCCTAATCTCTAGAATCAGCCCCAAATCTAATTCTGGAAAGGAAATTTTAAATTATTCCGGAAAAAAGCGAAGGAGAATTTTTTCTTGCAGGATTCTTTTTTCCTATTTAGGATTTGTTTATGAAACTATTTTCTGCGTTTTTCCTCATTCTCATCGGTCTTTTTGGAATGAGTTCGGATATTGAGAACTATCTGAGTGGAACACAAGCTCTCAGTGAAGTCATGCCCGGACTGACTCTGGGTGTTTGTCTATTTCTCAATGGAATCCTTCTTTATTTTTTTTCAAAGAAACATCCCAATTTTTCTTTTCTAAGTAAGAATGGACTGATCTATATTTTATCCTTTATTCTCATTGATTTTGGCTTCTTTGGAATCCTGAATGATTTGTTTAGTGATAAACCGGAAAAGATGAGTGGGATCATTTTAGGGATAAGTTTTGTAGGTATGGGTCTCGGTCTATTCAGGAAGGCAGATCCCGTTCCTTCCGATCCCCAATCCACTTCAAAATTCGGTGGGTTCTTTCGACTTCCCCGTAGAAAAATAAAGTGTGAAAGTTGTGGAGCAATGAATTCATCCGAAATGGAGAGATGTGAATACTGTGGAAATCCCATTTGATGTTCTTTCAAACTTTTACAGTTTTGAATGAATCTAAAGGAAAATATTTGACATCCATTTAGAAGTATCAAGACTATTTTTCATGATTGAAGAACTCCGGGAATCGATTCGCGATGATGAGTCTTTTTTCTATTTTCTTCAGGAAAAAGCCTCTGCAGGCTACGCAATTCTTCATCCCGGTACAGCAAAGCTTTCCTACATCTCAATCGGGCTTTTGAATCTTCTCGGGATTTCTACCGACTGGAGAGAGTCCCCCCTTCCCAATTCCCGAAGTTTCGAAGTGATTCTGAAATTTTATAAGGAAAGTAAAGAATCCTCTCCCTCAGAAGAAGGTCTAGAGTTTGAGGACACTCAAAAGAACATCCACAAGTTTTCCTACTCCATAAGGCCTTTTCCATCCTCTTCTTCTCTCTCAGATCAAATTCTCGTTGGATTTACGTATTTGGGAAGACAGGAAAAATCTAAGTTTTCCGGAACTATTGAAGAACTGGAATCGATTATGAATTCTTTGGTGGACATCATTTTTGAGGTTTCAGCGGATCACGTCTTTCTGAATTTCTGGGGAAACAATACAAAATCCCTGTATTTTGATAAATCGACTTTTCTCGGAAGAAAAATCCAGGATGTCTTTGATGAAAACTCAGGAAAACAGTTTGCAGATCTGGTGGATAGAGCCATTTCTACAGGGGAAACTCAAATCATTGAATACCCTTCCTATATCGGGAAGGATCGATTTTACAGCGCTCATTTCAATCGGATCAATTCTTCCGTTCCCAAAGTCTCAATTTTTATAAAAGACATCACCTCGAGAAAAAATATTGAAATCAATCTCCGAAACACAAATCAGCGCCTGATCTTTCTTGATAGTTTCCTGAGATACACTTACGATTTGATTTTGATTTCTGACTCTAAGGGAGATCTGAAGTACATAAACAATACTGCATCACAGAGGTTGGGTATCCCACTTGATTCTTTTGAAAATTATAATGTAAAACAATTTGAACCTTTATTCAGAGAAGAAATCCGATGGGAAGAACATCTAAAATTTCTCAAAGAGCGACAAGTCATAAAAGTCGAAACGGAGAATATAAATATCATTACCGGTGACGCAATCCCGGTTGAAGTGACGGTGCGATACAATGAAATCGAAGGCAGTCCTTACGTAATAGCCATTGCGAGGGACATAACAGAAAGAAAAATCAATGAAAAAGTTTTACGGGAAACTAAAGAACTTTTAGAAAAGACAGGAATCATTGGAAATATAGGGGCTTGGGAATACAATCTATCCAATAAAAGAATTTACTTATCTGAAGTCAGTAGAATTATTTTTAGTGATATGAATCAGGAGTTCAGGACTTTGGAAGAATTTTCAGACTTATTAGAAGGAAAGCAATCAAAGGATCTTTTCAATAATTCCATTCTAAATGCCATACAATTTGGAAATAATTTTGATCTAGAACTTTACTGTAGGGACATTCATTCTAATTACAAATGGATTCGGATGATTGGATCCGCAGAAATCAAAGAGAAGAAAATTTACAAAATCTTGGGCGTGATACAGGATATAACAAATATCAAATCAAGCCATATTGAGCTCGAAAAGATTTCGAATCGCTTAAAAATAGCTATCAATATTTCCAGATTTGGGATTTGGGAATGGAATCCTTCCCGAAAGGAGTACCTTCCCGATCTTATGATGCTCTCCATTCTACCGACTTCCGCCGGAATGTATGAGAATCTTTTCGATGTTTGGGAAGCTTTTGTACTTCCCGAAGATAGAGTCCTAATAGAAAAGCACTTCCGCGAATTGCTAGAAGAGAATCGACCGATAGATATAAATTTTAGAATCAACTCTACCCGGGAGCAGACAAAGTATCTGAGGATGATAGCCATTTCCTTTCAGAACAACCATCAGGAAACAATCATAGGTACCACAATAGACATTACCGATGAAAAGTTGAGGGAAGAATCACTAAACAATGCCAGAAACGCGGCTGAGATTGCTAACACTGCAAAATCAGACTTTCTTGCTACTATGTCCCACGAAATTCGGACTCCTCTAAATGGAGTTCTCGGTCTGACAGAAGTGATGCTGGAAACAGAATTGAATTCCGATCAAAAGATATACATGGAAAGTATCCAGAAAGCGGGAACTTCCCTAAAGGTTTTGATCGATGAGATCCTGGACTATTCCAAGATTGAAGCCGGAAAAATGACCCTGGAAAACATTTCCTTTTCCTTTGAAAAAATGATTCAAGATCTTATCTATCTATTTTCTGTAGATGCAAAGAAGAAAAATTTGAGTTTTGAATACAATCATTCAGGAACAATTCCTCAGTTGGTGAAGGGAGATGAATATAGAATCAGGCAAATTCTTTCGAATCTAATCAATAATGCGATCAAATTTACAAACACCGGAACTGTTCGGATTCAGGTTTCCTGCCAGCCTTTGAAAAAGGAAACCCATCAATTTTTAGTGGAAGTAGAAGACACAGGAATCGGAATCTCAGTAGAATCTCAGGATTTACTTTTTCAAAAGTTTACCCAGGCGGACACTTCGACGACCAGGAAGTTTGGTGGGAGCGGACTCGGCCTCGCAATCTGCAAATCGCTCTCTGAACTTATGGGAGGAACTCTCAGCTTCCTAAGCGTACCCGGACGGGGTAGCCTCTTTAAACTAAGCCTGGATTTAGAGGAAGTAAAATTGGAACCCAAATCGAATCCCGGAGTCGAGAAGCCTAATTTGGAAACTTTTGATGATGATTTTTTACTTGTAGAAGACAATGATATAAACATTCTTGTAGTACAAAAGATGTTAAAAAAGCATGTTCGGACTCTGGATGTAGCCAAAAATGGTGTAGAAGCTATCCAAATGGCATTGAGTAAAAATTATAAGATTATTTTTATGGATTGTCAGATGCCCGAAATGGACGGATACACAGCCACACGTGTCCTTAGGGAAAAAGAAAATATCAAAACTACAATTATAGCCCTCACAGCAAATGCTACTGATGATTCCAGGGAGAAATGCTTAGGTTCAGGAATGGATGATTTTCTCTCCAAACCCATCACTAAGGATTCCATTTTAAATATGATAAAAAAGTATTCAGGAGACTAACTAATTTCTGACTCCAATGCATAAAAAAAAGAAATTAATCAATTTAATTATTCCTTCTCTATTTTTTGTTTCTCTCGCTCTCTCCATCCAAACATTCTTTTATGAATTGAATAAAATCAAGACTTCAACAGAGCAATCCTTTCATCTCCGTTCTACTCTTATCGAAAATTATTTAAAGATGGTGATTGTAAATCTGGACGTAATACATGCACATATATTAGATAAATCGAATAATACATTAGACAATCAAACATACCAAACAATAAAAAAACAGATTGAAATTCATGGGGACAATTGGTCTCTCACCCATCCGAACGAAACCGGATACAACAAAATTTATGGAGGAATCTTTTACGGAACCAAACCTCAAACACTTTTTACCGGGGATAGGATGGAAGAAATCTCTATTTTGAATGAGAATTATAATTTGTTTCGGGAATATTCCAAAAACCTGGATGATATCAAGTGGTTGTACTACATTTCAGCAGAACATTTTATTTTTATTTCTCCCAAGATTCATTCAGAAAAATCAGATTTTTCAGAGAAGCTCTACTCAATGCCTTTCTATGTAAATGCACTTCCGGTAAATAATCCGAAACGAAACCTGGTCATTACAGAACTCTACAAAGATAGTCTCGGTAAAGGTTTGATGATTACCTTATCCCTGCCCGTCTATATAAAAGATCGTTTTAGGGGAGTGCTATCCCTCGATATTGGTATCACATCCCTCAATCGATTGCTTACTGTCGGTCAATCCATCGGAGAATCTCTATTGATAGATCCCAAGGGTATGGTCATCACCGGAACCTTACCCTTCCTCATCGGTGAAAATAGTCAAGTGGATGATTCCAGCGTTTGGTTCGGTTGGAATGAAAACTCAGGAGAGATCTGGCTCCGAAAAGAAATCATCCACGATGAAATCTATTTGATTCACAAAATAAAGAAATGGGAACTTTACAGGGAAGCTATCTGGAGAAGTCTAACCATCTGGTTGAGTCTGGCTTTGGTTTCGGGCTTAGTTTTTTTCTCAGTTCGTCTTCAGAGATTGTTCCAACATGTATCCGATTTGATGATCCGGGATCCGCTTACAGGGATCCTGAACCGGAGAGGATTCATTGAGAATTCTATTCATATGCAGGATCTGGCCAATAGAGAAAACACATACAATAGTTTTATTATTTTCGATATAGACAAATTCAAATCAGTGAACGATACCTATGGCCATGATATTGGAGATGAAGTGATTACCGGAATTGCCAATCTTGTCGGGGAACACCTGAGAACATATGATCTCTTTGCAAGATGGGGAGGAGAAGAATTTGTCATCCTTTTCCATATTGATTCTACTGAGTCGATTCCTCAATTTACCGAACGCATCAGAAGCTTGATCGAGAGGACTCCCCTCACATCCATCCATCTCCCGATCACTGTAAGCGGAGGTGCCGTTCTCTGGAGAAAAGACGAAAACCTGGAAAGTTGCATTCGAAGAGCAGACCAACTCCTCTACAGGGCAAAAAATGGAGGAAGGAATCGAATTGAAATAAATGTCACTGCAAATTGAGATCTATTTTCTCCTCGAAATCCCTAATGGTAGAAAAAAAATGGTGATTAAGAATGATTTTAAACTACAGGGATGAATTTTTTTCCCCCGGAGGTCAGGAACTATGAATTTGCGCCAATCCAATATTCTGAAATTAAAAGACACCACTTTTGATGTTCTCATCTTAGGAGGCGGAATCAACGGTGGGGTGAGTGCAGCCGCCCTTGCCGGTAGGGGTGTCAAAACAGCCCTGATTGAGAAAAATGACTTTGCCTCATTCACCAGTCAAAACTCTTCCAATCTAGCCTGGGGTGGGATCAAATACATGGAAACCTTCGAGTTTCCACTTGTAAGAAAGCTATGTATGTCACGCAATCATTTGATACGGAGTTATCCATCGACTGTTCAGGAAATTCGATTTTACACAACACATTCGAAAGGTTTCCGTCATGGATTGTGGAAACTATTTGCAGGAACCTGGCTGTACTGGTTGATCGGAAATGGATTCACAAAAGTTCCCCGTCTTCTTACAAAATCTCTTATGACCAAGGAAGAGCCCATAATCAAACTCGATAAGGCAGATGGAGGGTTTGAATACTCGGATGCCTTTCTTCATGACAATGATGCAAGATTTGTTTTTTTATTCATAAGAAA
>JACKPB010000003.1 GCA_024233875.1 Leptospiraceae bacterium | reverse complement strand
TTTCTGGGCACTTTGATGCTCACGATTCGATCGGAAGGATTGGACTCCATTGCCCAGGCGAGTCTAGCAGGCTATCCGGACACTGTTCGAAACGTTCTCGGGTTGGAACCTAACTGGAAGATTGCAGTCGGTCTTTCCCTCGGCTATTCGGATCGGGAAGCAAGGACAAACACCTACTCATCTCCTCCGCCGAAATGGGAGGAGATGGTTGATTTTATGGACTGAGTTTCTGACCGCAGTCCGGACAGAATTTGGATTCCTGTTTGAGGAGGGCATTGCACTTCGGACAGGAAATTTCCAGTTCTTTCAATTCCGAATCTATTCTTTCCAATTGTTGAATGATCTCGGAACTGGAGACTTCAAACTCATCCCGGGAAAACTTTCCTGTTTCAAAGTCAGTCTTTAGATCCCTGAGATTTTCCATTAAGATTCTTCTCTCATTCTTTAAGTCGATAAGATTTCTGCCGGATTGTTTTTCTTCTCTATGGAGTAAGAAATAAAGAAAGGGGGAGCCGAGAATCATGGAGAGGAAAAGAGAGTAAACTATAGCCAGTAGATCCATCAATCTAACTCCTTGAGATACTTATCCAAATTGGAATCTTTTTTTTGGGGAGGGGGATTGGGTTGGGAGGATCTCGAGTTCTTTTTGAAGTAGAGAAAAATCCCCACGATTCCCAAAAGACCGAAAAGTCCTATCGTCAGGTTGATCGGAAAGGAGTCCGGTTCTGCCAGAATCTTTTCACCGAATCCGAATACGATATTGTTTACCATCCCCTCATTTCCGGAATTGAGTAATTTCTGAACTATCGGATCATCAATCACTTCTTTTCCGAAACCTGTTTGCATCTTTTGAATGATTTCTTCTGAGGTCATTCCCTTACGGATTTGATTCTCAATGAAAAATTTTAAGAGGGCGGAGATCTCACAGTTATTGAAGGAACAACTTTTGATCGGCAGGGAAGGCAGGCAGATGCATCTGATCTTACTGGTCACCACATGAAAGGTCTGAACCTGCTTTTCATCATTCAGGGTTGTGGAGATCGATTCGGAAAAGATCTGTCCAAGGAAAAGAAAGAATAGGAGGACCGGGACTTTCATTTCTTGTCTCCCGAAGGTAGAAGGATGATCAATCCCGAGAGAAAGAAAAGTATGGATCCCAACCAGATCAACTTCACAAGGGGATTCACCCAGACTTCCAGATTGGCGATGATCTGTCTCGGAAACTTTTTCGCCAGTACATCTTTCTCCGAAAAATTTCTGGATGCAAAGTAGAAATTCATAAAAGCCATAGGAAGATCCGGATTCTCTGTTGAATTCATCACGGATTCGATGGCACCCAACTGAACGTAAAGATCTTCTTTGGGAGTGGAGAGGATGGAAGGTTCACTGGTCGGGATATGAGTCTCAAATCCTCCCGTTAGGTGTGAGATCTGCGGATAGAATCGACGTTCGGTCACCATCCTTCCCATGCTTTTCAGATGTCGCGTCACTTCGAAGGATGCCTCTTCGGAGACTATGGTATTGAAAACTCCTCTGTCCTCATACTCATCTCCATTCAAAAGAGGTTTGATCTTGAGGGAATTTGCTTCGATGATGTAGTTTCCCAGGATGGCCTTATCGGAACTCATGTAGATAATCTCATCCGCTCTCGGTTCCATGAGGTTGTAGTAAAACTGAAAGGAAGTGTTTTGTTTGAAGGCATTTCCCGCATATCCTATGAAGAGAATCACCATAGCCAGATGCACAAGATATCCACCATAGCGACGTTTGTTCTTGAAGAGAAGGGTCAGACCGGTGAGGAAGTAGTTGCCCGGAAACTGTTCCTGTCGCGCTCTGATACCCAGATGAAATTCCTGAAGGATGCCCGAAATCGTAAAGGCACCGAGAGCGATGGTCAGAACTGAGTACACTTCCGAGAGGGTATCTCCCGAATTGTAGTCCGATTTGGTAAAAAATTGTGAGTAAGAAATGGCATACAGAGTCCCAACGCCGATACCGACAAGGGAGGGTTTGAGAAGAGTTTGGAAAAATATCGAACCCGCCCCACGTCTCCAGGCTAGAAGTGGAGAGGCTCCCATGAGGAAGAGAAGAAAGATCCCTGCGGGAATCCCCCAGGAATTGTACCAGGGAGACTTGAACTCCTTTCCGTAGAGAAGGGGAGAGAACACACCCAGAAGTATCACAAGGCAGGCAAGAACCAGGATGAAATTGTTCAGAAAGAAACTACCTTCTTTGGATGTCAAAGCTTCTAAATCCCTCTCGGGTTGAAGATCTTTTCTTTTCGAGAGAAGAATCACCGTGTAGAAAAGAAAACTGAAAATGATGAAGAGAATGAAGGGAGTACCGATGGTAGATTTGGCAAAACTGTGCGGTCCTTCCAGAACCCCACTTCTGGTGATCCAGGTTCCGAGAAGGGTGAAGTGGAAGGTCAGGTTGATGAGAAACATATTCCAAAACTTCAGCATCCCCCGACGTTCTTCTATGATCAGAGAATGAAGAAAGGCACTGGCAAGCAACCAGGGCATGAGGGAAGCATTTTCCACCGGATCCCAGGCCCAGTATCCACCCCAACCGAGTTCTTCATACGCCCACTTGGAACCGAGAAGGATTCCCACTCCGAGAAAGAACCAGGAGAAGATCGTCCATCTGCGGATTTGTTTTTGCCACTCACGGGAGAGGGTTCCTGTGATGAGAGCGGACATAGCGATCGAGAAGGGAATGGCAAAACTCACATACCCTATGTACAGAATGGGCGGGTGAATGATCATCGCCCAATGCTGAAGAAGGGGATTCAGTCCCCGACCGATGACAGCGGCAGGCTGGAACTCCCGGAAAGGTTGGGCGTCGCTATAAAAAACGGCCAGATAGGAAAAGAAGAAAGCAAGGACTCCCAGACTGAGATTCATTACGGGGAGTCGATTCCGGTTGAGAGTTTTGGTTTCGATGAGAACCAGAAAAGTAAAAAAGTTCAGTAAGAGATTCCAGAAGAGAAGGGAGCCGGAAGATCCTGACCATATAGACGTGACCCGATAGAAAAGAGGGAGGTGTTTGCTCGAATGCATCACAACATAATGATTGTGAAGATCCATCCTTGCCAGTTGGGTCATGAGAATCGTGAAGGCAAGGAGAACCAGAGCAAAATTTGCCATCAGGCTCAATCTACCCAGTTCAATCGCTCGATCGTCTTTTTTCAGAAATCCATAAAGGCTCTGAAAGATACTGAAACTGGTCATTGCCAGAGAGGCGATGATGGTCAGGGCACCCAGGTCATTCAAATTTCAATCCTCTTTGTAGTCTGCTTCATACTTGGAAGCACATTTGGCCTCCACGTGATCTGCGACCAATGTTCCGTTTTCCATACGTCCATCCACTCTGGCTTTTACGCCTTCTTTGAATGCATCCGGAAGTAGGTTCTTTCCGGTAAAGTAGACGGGGATTTCTTTCTCATCCAGTTCCAGAACAAACCTGGCTGATTTTCCTTCACGCACGACGCTTCCGATCTTGACCATGCCTCTGACACGAAGATTGTCATCTCCGTATTTCACCGGATTGGCTGCTAGCTCACTTACATCCAGAAGAGTGTAAGATGTCTCTGCCGAGGAAAAATAGGCAATGGTTCCGAGAGAAATTGTGATCAACGAAATGAAAAGTATAAATCGATTTTTCATAGTACTCCTTCTATCAGAGAATGAGACTGAATCCAGTAAACAATTTTACTGCTTGATTTTTTAAAAAGTACTATAAAAAAATAAGCTTTTTCAATACATGTTCAGTATGCAGAAGCGTCCTGTGATCATGTTTGTGGATGATGAAGAGATTATCCTAACCAGTTTAAAATCTCAGGTCAAGAAGTACTTCGGCTCTGAATTCCGTTATGAGACTGCATCGGATGCTGAAGAAGCCTATGAAATCATTGATGAATTGATTCAGGAAGATACTCCCATTCTAATCATTGTCTCCGATTGGTTGATGCCAAAGATCAAGGGGGATGAATTTTTGAAGGGTGTCCACAAAAAGTTTCCCGGTATTTTGAAGATCATTCTCTCCGGCCATGCCGATAAGTCCTTAGTCGATTCCCTATCCGAAGAAATTCCGCTTTACGCTCATCTCAGAAAACCCTGGGAAGAGAAGGAATTGGTAGAGTTGATTCAAAAAGCCAAATAATCTCCAATACTTATCTATAGACCCGTCAATCTAGTTAAAAAAATCTTTCCCTATTTAAATCATTTGACTAAAAATTAAATTTTAGGGATGAGTCATTCCGAAGAGACAACTGAATCCGGCAATCCCGATACGAATATTGGTATTGAATTCAAAAAATTTTAATTATTAAGGATATTTTAAAAATAATTAATTGATAAAGTCTTCTATACATTCAAAAATGAAAAACCGATTCTGAAAAGAGCATCCGATTGTAAGGATGTGAATCGGATGAAATAACCCTATCATCCAATGATTTGAAAAATGATTCATCGATTGTATGAAAACTAAGATCTCATCTGACCCGGTATTCAGACTTTTGGGAATTTTGGGTAGATAGTCCATGAGTCTCAGTGTCTTTTGAATAGGGGTTAGATTTAATATTGATTCATGAAAAAAGCGGGGTTTGGGGTACACCCCAGGCAAATTACCACCTCTAAAAAGCCTGATAAGGGGTTTTTGGAGATGCCCCAATGAGTGATCGAGCCGGGAGAATTCCAATAGATGTCAACCATTCAGTACAAATACTACTTTCCTATAGTCCTTTGTTTCTTTCTAATTTTATTCTTACCTGCTACTATTACATCCCAGGAAAGTCAGGTAGTAACCAATCGTTTGACCCTATCCAAATTCAAACCCCTAGAGGGGGAACCCCAAAAAGATACAACCTCAAAAATTGATTCTTACTTAAGGAAATCTTTGGAGGAAAATGGATTCGAGGTCATTTCGGGAGAGGATTCCCACGAAAGAGGTCTGGCTGCAGCCAAAAAAAATCAATCCGAGTTCTATCTAAGCGGTTACTATCAAAAGTCCAATCTCGGAAATCTAAATCTCTACCTTCAGATCTATCATCCGGAAAAGTCTATAGTCATTGATGCCATCAATATCACAGACTCCCTACCCAATCTTCAGGGAATTCGATTGGATCCTGAGGAGATGAAGCAATCCGATGAAGAGGTCCTGGGAGAGATCTCCGAAAAAGTACTCATTCGACTCCGTTCCAATCGCAACCGTATCGAACGAAGAGAAAATATCAATGAGGCTCTCGTGGGGACAGGAATAGCCGAAAGGAAAAATCTTCCCCTGGCTAAGGAGGATATCGGAAAAGAATCCGAAGAAGTGTTCAAATTCCTTTCGGAAAAAGAGACCATTACTACGGCATCCAATGTCATCACAGATTCTAAAAAACAACCTGCTTCCATCACCGTAATCACCAGAGATGAAATCAAATTCAGCGGTGCCCGTACGGTCAATGAACTTCTGACCATTTATGTCCCCGGTTTTTTCACTGTGGAAGATCAGGATGATACCATCGCGGGCTTTCGGGGATTTGCTTCGGACAATAATGCGAAGGTTCTTCTTCTCATCAATGGACACAATATGAATACGGAATACTTCTGGGGACCTCCCGATTCGATCATCAATGGAATGAATATGGACTATATTGAAAAAATCGAAGTGATACGGGGTCCCGGATCTGTAACCCTCGGACAGGGAGCTCTCCTCGGAGTGATCAATATCATTACAAAAAATGGGGAAACCTCACCGGGCAATGAATTGAATCTGAGTGCGGGACCGAATGCCTTCACCCGGGCATCCATCTCCTCGGGGGCTCACGGAAAAGAGATTCAGGATCTCAAAACTTTTTTTCACTACACCACTTCTAAGTACAATGGCCAGGAAATGCGTTCCAAAGGTTGGGCACGGGACAAATCGTACGAAACAATAGAATCCGAATTCAATGCAAACAGTAAGCTCTCCTTCACTCCTGTGGCAGACATCAACTCATCCGATCTGGTTCTCTCCAATAACGGTCATACAGCGATCACGGCAAATCGAAATATAGCCAGTTCTGACCTGCGATTGAAACGATCCAACCAGGACACTCTGGTGGGAAATATCGGATACAAAGGATTAGAATTTACAGGGTTTTATACAAAACAAAATCGGGATCTTTACAATTTTTACAGGGACAGGAACATTTTAAGCAATACAGTGAAGTCCGGAAACCTCACCTATACTTTTCCCATCTCAGAGAAAGTATCTTTCAAAACGAAGGGATACTACACAGTTGATGATCTGACCCTTCTTTCCCATAGGGGCTACATCATGGGAGGAACCCGTGAGAATCGTTATGGGGGATCTTTTCTATTCAACTTCACCGATCTTCCCAAAAACAATAACCTGGCTGTCGGAATGGAATTCAGAAAGTATGATATGGGACAGGCGGATTCCAATGGAAATAATTTTATTCTGAACAACGCCAACGACTCACTTTTGAACTCACCGAACTACAACAATCGTTATGTGTATCCTTTCAGCATCGGAATTAAGAGTTTCTTCATAGAAGATTTTTACAAACTCAACGATAAATTGGATTTGTTTGCCGCATTTCGATACGACAAACACCCTCAATGGGGAAGCCATGTCTCTCCCCGACTCGGTGCTCTCTATTCTTACTCTCAAAAACTGAGATTTCGTGCATCCTATCAGGAAGGGTTCAGAGGGGTGGTGGGTGTCTCCTATGCGGGGGGATTTCAGGGAGACGGTCATCTCAGGGTTCAAAACTTTCAAAACATTGAAGCTGCGGCGATTCCCAATGCCTTCGATTCCTCAGGGAGACCGACTTCCTACTACAATAATGTTCCTTCTACAAAACCCGAGAAAATGAGAAGCTTCGAGGTCTCGGCAAATTATGATCTTTCGGATAAGATCAATCTGGAAGGAGTTCTCTTTTACAATAATTTACGGAATATTATCGACGTTGGGGTTCTGTATTGTGACAAACCTTCAGCGAAGGGTGGGTGTACCATGCCCAATCTGGGAACAGATGTGCCCGGAGACTGGAATGGATATTGGTTCTATAAAAATGCGGCAGGTGAGATACGTCAGGTGGGTGCGGAGTGGGGGATTTCCGGAAAGACTAAATATTGGACATCTAAGTTTTCCCACGCTGTAGTCAAATTGATTTCTGCATCCTCTTCACAATTCTCGAGCATCTATCTCTCCAAGGATTCTAACAACCAGCACTTCCTGGGATATCCTGAAAATGTATTTCGTTGGAACAATATTTTCAGACCCCTCGATCGGTTGTCCCTGTCTTTGAATTATTTATTCTATCCAAATTGGTACTCTCCCAACGGAAATCGTGTTGAGGGAAATCATATAATGAACTCCTCAACCTTTTTTAAGATCGCTGAAAATATGGAACTCGGATTTACAGTGAGAAATGCCCTCAATATGTTGAACCTCTATCCTATGATCAGCAATGCCGGAGGACAGGATCTCTCGGATGGAAGTCCTTCGATTGAAAAAAGAACCTATTGGGTGAGTTTTCAGTACAATTTCTAAGATCTATTGGAAATCAGAATCCACCCTGGGGGGGAAGTCCACCACCATCAAAAAAGCTTTTGGGAGAGATGACACAGGGAACCAGATAGGTATCGCAACTTCCCAGATTGATTTTGTTTACACAGGAATCAATGTCTGAGGTTGCGTAGTACTTCCCATCCAAAACTTTTCTTGGACTGATAGAATAATTGTTCAGAAGAAATATCAAATTCGTTTCGGAGAATCCGCAAGCCGCAGATTTAGAAAGATAGGCTTTGTTGAGCTTCCCTACAGCGGCTTCTCTCGAAATGACATCCGGGCCATCAATACCCATGTAGACGTTGGTGCAATTGAATATTGTAAAAACTAGCATTACAGAAAAGATAGATTTCAAGATAAGTCTCCTGTGAAAAAAAAATCTTCTATTGAAGTATTTGTCCAATAGAAAAAACTCCCGAATGAAAAAAATAATTTCTAAAGTAAAACCTGAATCACTCACTCTCCTCACTTCATGCGAAAGCTGAATATAATGAAAGGCAGCCTTTCGGAAATGGTTCGACCGGGCTTACAGATTGAGGACTCATCCTTCCCAAACCCCTATTTTTATTGAACTATTTGTTAAAGAAGATTTTGGAAATAAAATTAAAATGTTCGGAAGAATATAAAATTGCGTAAGGTGAATAATTTAAGTGATAGCAAATTTAAAATGTATGACATCACACCGTGCTTGCCTCAATAGGAATCAGAACATGAAAAATAGTTCTTCCCGGAACTGACTCCAGTTCAATTTTTCCGTTGTGCTTTTGAATGATTTTTTGAGAGATATCGAGACCCAGTCCGCTCCCTTCTCCGGATCCTTTGGTGGTAAAGAAAACATCGAAAATTTTGTCCTGGATTTCGGGAGGAATCCCCGGACCCGAGTCTTCTATACTGACATGCAGGGAATCTTGATTTTTCTGGATCGATATTTTTAGAGTTCCTTTGAATTCCATTGCCTGGAGAGCATTGTAGATCAGATTCGACCAGAGATGGAGCAAATCATCCGGATAGCAGGGAATGGGTTCTATGGATTCATCATAATCTCTGATGATCTCCACTCCTCTTTTGATTTGATTTTGATAGAGAATGAGAACATTTTCAATAGTCTCCACAACACTTGAAAGAACCCGATCTTCTTTCTTTTGAAAATGGGTAAAGTTTTTCAAAGCATAGACGATTTTGGAAACTCTTTCTATGGCCAGATTGATTGTTTTTATGCCTTTCCCTTCTTCCAACTTGATCGTGGCGTACTTGAGAATGCTTTCGGATAGATCCGAGAGAAATAGGGGAAGAAACTCTCTGTAGTTCGGGCTGAGGTTGTAGTCAACTATGATATCGGAGAGTTGGTCTGAGTTTTTGACCCTGAGTTCATTGAGCTCATTCTGAATTTTTTTCTTGAGTTTTCTATGCTCCATCCCTGTGAGAATTCTGGCTCCGGCTGATCCACTGTTTATCATTCTGATGATGAGCTCAATATCCTCTTCTTTTAATTTAGAAAATTCCTGCAATAAATTATTGAATTCCCTCAGTTCCTCCTGAAAGTTAGATGATAAACTATCGTTGGTGGCTCGAATCGCTCCGATGGGATTATTGATTTCATGGGCTACTCCCGCTATCAACTGTCCGAGTACTGCTCTTTTTTCGGATTGGATCAATTGATTCTGGGTTTCCTGAAGATGGTTGAGTGTCTGCTCCAATTCTTTCTTTTTGGACTCTATCTCCTTGTTTTTGATCATGATTTCCTGATTGATCGTCCTTAGTTGTTCGGCTTCTTTCAGAGAAGAAATGTCCTGAATGGAGAAGATGATTTTTTTGATATTGGAAGACACAAACTCAGTGAAGCTCAGATGAATGGGAAAAAAGATTCCTGTGTAGTGTCTGGCGACCAGGGAAAGGGAGAACTTGTGAACCTTTCCGATTCTTTCGGAAAGATCGGACCAGGATTGATCAGCGAAGAGATCATTGATTTTCAAATGATTTAAATTTTCAGAATTGTATCCGAACAAAATGTGAAAGGCATTGTTTACATCCAGGATTTCCAGAGTCTCCATATGAATGATGACCATGGCCTCACTGGCGAGATGGTAAAACGTCTGAAATCTTTTTTCGGAAGTCCTGATTCTTTCTTCGGCTTCTTTCCTTTCCGAGATATTTTCCATGGTTCCGATCAGATGATTTCCATTGTCATGCACGTAGGGATAGGCGATGTCCCGAATGTGAATTGTCTTTCCCTTTTTGTTCTTGAATTTGTATTCACAGGTGAATTTATTTTTGTTATTTGTTGAGTAATCAAAACTTGCCAGAGTCAATTCTCTATCGTCCGGATGAATGTGTTCTTTCCAGATATCCAAACCACCGGAATTGAATTCCTCTTCCCTGAAGCCCGTCAATTCTTCTATCGCTCCGAAGCGCATGATTTTTCCTGTATCCAGATTCAAATCATAGAGAACCTGACCCGTGATCACTGCCGCTTTTTGAAAAATATTGGATTGCTTTTGTAGGAAAGTCTGATGACTGACTATCTCACTCACATCGTAAAAGAGAAAAAGACGTACGGAATCCCCGGAATCGATAGAAAGATCCCTATACTGAATGAATAGATTCAAAGATCTGGAGTTCTTTTCTATTGTGATACAATTGGATAGATTCAGCTCCTCATTCCGGGAAATTTGGTTAAAGATTTGAAGTCCGGTAGCGAAGATTGTGTGGTTCGTATCTTTCCCTTCCCATTCCGGGAAAGTGTTTGATTCTGAATCTATTTCCAGGATCGATTTTGCATACTCATTGGCAAAAGCAATCTCAGATTGATTTTTTAAAATGAGGATGCCCGCCAGATTGTCCTTATTCAGGATATCAATCAGAATTGGCTCGGGAATCGGGGATGAGGAATTGTTTTCAGGATGGGATGAACGGGAGAAATGATTTACTGTGTAGAGAACAAAAAAAATAAGATTCAGTAAGGCAGAAAATCCCAGAATTGGTAATATTGGATTGATATCAAATTGTTCGAGCAATGGAGTACCGAATTTCTCATTTTTTTATGTATTTATAATATATTCTAAATAAATCTGCAATCCTTAAATATCCCATAACAACATTTTCTTCATTCACTACTGCAATTTTATCCACATCTTTGTCCAGGAGTGAGTGAAATGCTGTCTTGAGACTGTCATTGACGGAGATCGAAGGAATGCTTGTATCTGAAACTTCCTGAAGAATGACAAGGTCTGCAATGAATTCTCTGGTTTCATAAAGATGTGTGATCTTTCTCAGTGATGCAAATCCGAAGTATTTGTACATATGATCTACAACAATAAAATCACTCGCATGGATCTCGGATGCTTTTTCCTCCAACTTTCTGATCGAAGTATCCACACGGAGGATGGCATGGTGTCGGAGGAAAGTCTTTAGATCCTTCATATAAATCTTATCCATAATGTCCTGATTCATATCCCAGAAATGTGCAGGAGTAGAGAATCGATTCAGAAGTTGAGCCTTGTAGA
Source organism: Leptospiraceae bacterium (assembly GCA_024233875.1). GTDB lineage: Bacteria > Spirochaetota > Leptospiria > Leptospirales > Leptospiraceae > JACKPB01. Next base: position 414,798 of record JACKPB010000003.1, on the reverse strand, counting down.
TAGTGAAGCGATTGCTGAGAATTACGGAAATTATCGTGACCACCATAAGCGGGGGAAGGAGTTCGTAGTTTCCCACCATTTCGCAGACCATGAGCATACCCGCGATAGGTGCACTGGCTATCCCCGAATAAAAAGCTCCCATCCCAACCATCATATACGCAACGGGAGAAATCGTAGCGGGATCCAAAAAGATTCCAGCCACCTGAGACATGGCTCCACCGAGCATACTACCAGCAAATAGGGAAGGACCGAAGACTCCTGCTGACCCTCCCAGCCCGATGGTCAGAGAGGTTGTTACAATTTTCAAAACAAAGAGAAGAAGAAAAATAAAAATCGGGAAGAGAACCCCACCCCCTAAGGTAGTGTGAAAGGTTCCATTTAGATTTTTTTGAAGAAAGCTGTCTCCGGTAGAAGCTACTTCGGGAAAGAAAACAGCGATCAAGCCCACAAGAAACCCACCCAGAGCCGGCTTCAGATAAGAGGGAATCTTCAGGCTATCCGAAAATTTCTGCATCGCGGAAAAGAGATGAATGAATCCCTTTCCCCCCAGATAGCAGATGATCCCCAGAGCAATGTAGAAGGGGAGTTCTTTGTAGTTGTAATTTACCTTAGCGTTTAGAGAAAATACTTTGGTGTTGGGTGTGATGAGTTCACTGATCATGTAGGCGGTGGAGGAGGAGATGATGCAGGGGACGAGGGCATCGGATTCGACGTCTTCTTTGTAAACCATTTCTGCGGCAGTCAGTGCTCCACCGAGAGGGGCATGGAAGATCGCACCCAAACCTCCGGCAGTTCCTGCGAGGAGTAGGGTCCGACGGGCTCTTGCCCCGGCACCTACCAGATCGGCAAGCATGGCTCCGAGACCGGCTCCGATTTGAGAAATGGGGCCTTCTTTCCCTCCGCTTCCTCCGGAAGAAAGAGTCGCAATCGTGGCGATGGACTTGATCAGGGGAACCTTGGGATTCATTTTCCCTTCTTCATGGTGAAACGAATAGATCATCGAATCAGTTCCCATTCCGGAGGCTTCCTGACAGAAAAAGTAGATCGTCAAACCGGACAAAAGTCCACCGAAGGCGGGGAGTAGAATGTAGAGTAGGAGTTCGGGTTTTAAAAGAAATTCGAATTGTGTGGTTTCGTAGTTCATGATGTGGGAATGAAAGTACCCACCGGTCATTTTGTCCGTAAACCCTTCGGCAAGGTGAATGAGAAATGCAAATACTGAAGAGAATAGACCGCTGAGAACTCCGATGAGAATGGAGAAGATGTAAATGCTCTTATGGTCTTTTATTCTAAATATTTGCTTCATTCTTTCCAAGAAGGCCCGGATGAATAAGCAATCCGGAACTTCTTTATTGAATCATTTCTTCCTTTTAGAATCAAGTGTTTTTCAAAAAGAATAGATTTATGGAGCTGTTTTCGTTTCTTCCGGTTTGGAATCGGAAGGAGGAGTGTCTTTTTTGTCTGCTTCTTCGGGAGGATTTTTTATCATTTGAATTTCTTCTTCTACGACTGGCAGTTTCTCATCTTTTTTGGCAAAGAGGAAAGAGAGAAGGAGAGAGAAAATGATAAAACTGAATGCGATGATTCTTGTTACTTTGGTAAGAACATCAGCTGTAGAGGGACCGAAAGTAGACTGACCCCCTCCACCCATAATATTGACAGAATTCCCTTTACCGGACTGGAGTAAGACCAATCCGATCAGAAAAAAACAAATCAAAACAAAGAAAAATAAAATTGTACCGGTCAAAAATCCCATAGTTATTCCACAATTATTAGGTTAGTGTTTGCGTCAATCAGTTTGGATCAAACCAATAGACCGAGGAAACTATCGGGTTTTTGGCTTGCACCACCCACCAGTCCACCATCAATATTGGGTTTTTCCAGAAGAGATTTGACATTATCCGGTTTTACGGAACCACCGTAGAGGATGGAAATTTCCTCGGAGAGCTCGGGGGAGAAGACTTCTGCTAGTTCTTTACGGATGAATGCATGAACTTCCTCTGCCTGCTCCGGTGTGGCTACTTTTCCGGTTCCGATTGCCCAGACGGGTTCGTAAGCTATTGTAATGGATTTGGCGTCTTCTTTGGAGACTCCTTTCAGTCCTTCTCGTACCTGTCTTTTGACTACATCAAAAGTTTTGTTGGCTTCTCTTTCTTCCAGAGTTTCGCCTACACAGAGCATGGGCTTCATTTTTTCGGATAGTGCATGATGAACCTTTTGATTGAGGAACTCATCTGTTTCTCCCAGAAACTGGCGTCTTTCGGAGTGACCCAGAAGGACATTCTCGATACCCAGATCTTTCAATTGATCTATCGATGTTTCGCCGGTAAAGGCGGCTAATTTGGAAGGGTAAATATTCTGGCATCCAACTTCTACATTTTTCCCTTTGAAAGCGGAGGCTACTTCGGATAGATGAATCGTGGAGGGAAATACCATAATGACCGGTGGGGACTTGAGTGCTCCCAAACCATTTAGGATTCCACTTACAAGTGTGTCCACACCTGCTTTGTTCAGATTCATTTTCCAGTTTCCGGCGATGATCGTTCTTCTCATAGTTCGTTTGTTCCTTCTAGTGCTTTGATTCCCGGTAGGACTCTTCCCTCTAAAAATTCGAGAGAGGCTCCACCACCGGTGGATAGGTGGGTGATCTTTCCTTCGACTCCTGCCTTGTAGACAGCGAGAACGGTTTCTTCCCCACCGATGAAACTCTTGGTATTTGATTTTGCTATCGCTTTGGCGATTTGTGTGGATCCATTGGAAAATCTATCAAATTCGATGACTCCCATAGGACCGCTCCAGAAAACAGTTCCGGCGTTCTTTATGATTTTTTCAAAAGCTGAGATGGTTTTGGGTCCGATGTCCATCCCTATCCATCCATCCAAAATCCCCATCCGATCCACGGATTTGTTCTTTGCTTTGGCGGCAAAGGAATCTGCTATGATGTGATCGATTGGCATTTGAAAGTCTACCCCGGCAATTCCAGCTTTGTCGATAAATTGATGGGCGAGAACTTCGTAGTCTTTTTCGACGACGGAAGATCCCACAGGAACAGCTCTGGATTTTAAAAATGTATAGGCCATGGCTCCCCCGATGAGGAAGGTATTGACCCTGGAGAGTAGGCTATTCATGATTTTGATTTTTCCCGAAACTGTTGAGCCACCTATGATCGCTACAAAGGGCTTATCGGGTTTGTTCATGAGATTGGAGAGACTTTCTACTTCCCGGAAGAAAAGGGTTCCCGGATAAGAGGGTAAAAATTTTGTCAGAGTAGTTGTGGATGTCAGAGTCTGATGAGCAATCGCAAAGGCATCATTGACAAAAATATCTGCAAGGCTTGCATATTTTTTAGCCAATTCTTCGTCGTCTGACCACTCTCCCTCAAAAAAATTGAGATTTTCTAAAAAGAGAATTTGACCATCTTCTAAGGATTCGGAAAGATTTTTCAGTTCATTGAAGTCCTGTGACTCGGTAAACTGAATGGGTTTTCCGAAGAGCTCAGAAAATTCATCACAGAGGACCCTTGTTGAATACTTAGAATCTTTCCTCGCATCCTGTTTTCCGAAGTGGGTACCAAGAACAATCCTGGCACCCTTTCTGGAAAGTAACTCGATGGTGGGTAGAGTTTTTTCCAGTTTGGAACGTTCGGCAATCTTGCCATTTTCCATCCTGAGATCAAAATCTACCCTTACAAATACTCTTTGTGACTTTACATCTATATTTTCTATTCTGGTAAGGTTCATCCTTATCCTTTTTTAACCATATATCTGATCAGGTCAACTACCCTGTTGGAATATCCCATCTCATTGTCATACCAGGAAATGAGTTTGAAGAAGTTTCCATTGAGTTCGATACAGGCTCCGGAATCAAAAATGGACGAAAGCGGGCTACCTGTAAAGTCTGTTGAAACTACTTCTTCATCAGTGTATCCCAAAATTCCTTTCATGGAACCTTCAGCGGCTTCTTTCATCTTTTTCTTGATTTCAGCAAGATTTGTAGACTTTGTAGTTTTGACTGTTAAGTCTACTACTGAAACGTCGGGAGTGGGAACTCGGAAAGACATACCTGTCAATTTTCCTGCGATCTCGGGGATACAGAGACCCACTGCTTTTGCGGCACCTGTAGAAGCGGGGATGATGTTTTGAGCTGCACCTCGACCACCGCGGAAATCTTTTTTAGAAGGACCATCTACAGTAGGTTGGGTAGCAGTCATAGCATGAACGGTTGTCATCAAACCTTCTTCGATTCCGAAATTGTCAAGAACGACTTTTACGATGGGAGCGAGACAGTTGGTAGTACAGGATGCGTTGGATACAATGTGGTCCTGAGAAGGATCGTATTTAGTTTCATTGACTCCCATAACGAAAGTAGGTATGGTCTTGTCCTTAGCGGGAGCGGAGATCACAACTTTTTTGGCTCCTGCCTGAAGATGCTTTCCTGCTCCATCTTTGTCGGTGAATCTTCCTGTGGATTCGACTACATAATCAACGCCCATAGCTTTCCAGGGGAGCTTTTCGGGCTCTCTTTCAGAGAAACACTGGATTTTTTTGCCATTTATAATGAGGTTGTTCTCATCATGCTCAACAGTTCCCTTAAAGATACCATGGGTAGAATCGTATTTGAATAAATAGGCGAGATTGTCCGGAGTAACCAAATCATTCACCGCTACAAATTCTAAGTTAGGATCGCTCAGCCCTGCTCTCAAAACTAATCTTCCAATCCTTCCAAAACCATTGATTGCTATTTTTGTCATTTTAATCTCCTAGTAGATCAGATCCATTGGGGTAATCTGGTAAATAAAAATCCATTTCCAAATCACTCACCGAATTCTATCAATTCAATTTTTCAATAGACAGGATTGCAAGAAAAATCTCGAAAGGGATAGAAAAAAAGACCAGAAAGAGACAAATTTGTATCAGAATCATGCACTCTGGGGCACCTCAAAACACCCCTTAGCAGGGCTTTTTTGAGGTGGCAATTTGCTGGAGGTTGTCCACCAAACCCCACTTTTTTCAAGAAATATTGAAGAAATTTGCAAATATTGTTTATTTCAAAATCTAAAAATAAGGGTTACTAAACGTTCCCTCTAAGAAAAATATCCATTTCGGAAAAAAAAATTTTTACAGAATACTCAAAACTCAACTGTTGTACAATGAAAAGGGTGAGGAGATTGGAAGGTGCGGACTAAGGAAGGTAAGATTTTGTATCCAAAGCATTTGATTTTCCTTTTTCTCCTTTTCTTTCTGCCCCAGATCCTGGACTGCTCTCCCACCGAAGAGTTCAATTTTATCACTATCCGACGCTACAACCTCCTGATCAAAGTTCCGCGTTCCTGGAGAAGGAAACTCATGAAAGCCAACCGTGAAGGTTTGGTGACCGTCATCTCCAGTCCCGATGAAAAAATGAAGTTTTCTGTTTGGGTCAAAGAATCCAAATCCGAAACTCCGGAACAGTCCATCCAGAGATACATTCGAAAGACCAAAATGAAATTGATCACAGAAGTAGAAAAAGTAGGAATTGAACACATCAACCTCAACGAATACGGAGGATTCTTCACACGATATTCCGCATATGAGTCTTCCCGGCTCTCCCGCGGCTTTTTGTTTTCGGGTTCGGATGGAATTCATACCTTTCTGGGGAGGCTGGAAAGCAATACTGAGATCTTCGATTCCTATTCTTCTCAATTCAATGAAATCATAGATGGATTTCGGATGGTCCAAAACTACCGAAATATCTGCTGCAGTCTCTGTTCGGAAAAACAGGGAGAGTCTAAGGTCGAATCCTGCTCTGATCTCATTCTGGAACCGAGATGCAGAGCTTACTTTCAAAATACTCAATTGTCAGTTTCCGACTGCAAACAGTAAAAATGGATGGATTGACAGGATTTCCTTTTCTAGAAATATGAATCCTAAAATGAAAGAATCCAGGAAGACTTCAGAAACCGAAATCTCTCTCGAAATGAAACTCAGAGGAAGTGGTGTGTATCATTTTGATACAGAGATTCCATTTTTTGATCACATGCTCTCTCATATTTCCAAGCATGGAAATATTGATATGAATCTTTTCCTGAGGGGAGATATCGGGATAGATTGTCATCACAGTGTGGAAGACACCGCCATCCTTATGGGTGGGATGATTCACACAGCTCTGGGTGACAAAAAAGGCATACGAAGATACGGGCACTTCACCCTTCCTATGGATGAGGTTCTGTGCACTGTTGCTCTTGATTTTGGTGGGAGATATGCCTTTCATTATACAGGTCCTGATTTGGTCGGAAAGTTCGGGATCTATGATGCTGAACTGACTCAGGAATTTTTATCCAAATTGGCTATGAATGCGAAAATGAATTTACATGTATTGATTCACTACGGGAAAAACAGGCATCACATCCACGAGGCGATTTTCAAATGTCTCGGTAGAGCACTCCGGGAAGCGATTTCCATTGACACTCAAAATCCTGAAGCAATCCCTTCTACAAAAGGAATACTGGAATGATATCTGTTATAGACTTTGGAATGGGAAACATCCATTCCATTTTAAAAGCAATTTCCCTTTACACTGATGACTTTCGGCTCATCCACTCTCCCTCGGAAATCGATTCCTCAACAGGGATCATTCTCCCCGGGGACGGAGCATTTGAGAGAGCCATTTCCAATCTTCAGACTATGGGGATGGTGGAGAAGATCTCAGCAATGGTTTCTGAAGGAACACCCATATTCGGGATTTGCATAGGTTTTCAGCTTCTGTTCAAAGCATCCAATGAGACCGTCACCCATGATGGATTTGTAGACGGTCTGGGATTTTTGAGAGGAAAGATCAAGAAATTCAAAGGCAAACCCTACAAGGTTCCCCACATGGGCTGGAACAAACTCGTTATCTCACCGGATCGGGGCAGAATCTTAGAGAACATCGAAAACAATTCCTATATGTATTTCATCCATTCCTATCGGGCTGTTGACACGGAGACCAAATCCGTCCGCGCCCGATGCAATTACTACGATGAGAGCTTTCCCGTTGTAGTCGAAAAGGAAAATATCTTCGGAACCCAATTCCACCCTGAAAAATCAGACAAACAGGGCTTGAAAATTTTAGAAAATTTTATTAAACTGGCAACAAAATGAAAATAATACCCGCTATCGATTTATTGGACAATCAGGCCGTTCGGCTTTTTAAAGGAGATTTTTCCCAGAAGACTGTCTACAGTGACTCTCCCTGGGATTTGGTCAAGGCCTTCGAAAAAACTGGAGCCGAGCTCATTCATCTCGTCGATCTGAACGGAGCGAGAAGCGCCGCCGAAGTCAACAAAGACACCATCCGAAAGATGAGAGAGAGTTCTTCTTTGCGCATTCAACTCGGAGGTGGAATTCGGGACATGGATAAGTTGAAGTACTATCGTGATCTCGGAATTGATCGGTTCATCATCGGAACTACTGCTGTCACCCATCCCGGTTTTGTGGACGAAGCTCTTCATGAAGTAGGGCAGGAAAGAGTCGTCATAGCCGTAGATGCATACAATGGAAATGTTCGGATCAGTGGTTGGGAGGAAGACACAAAGCTCCACTACGAGACCCTCCTCAAAAGACTGGAAAATCAGGGGATCACAGAGATTGTTTTTACCGACATCTCCCAGGACGGAACTCTCTCCGGACCCAATCTGGACTCTTACAGAACTATTTTGGAAAACTACAAATTCAACCTCATTGCATCGGGTGGAATCGCTTCAATGAAAGACATTATGAACCTGATCGCGATTCGTTCCAACAACAAACTCTTCGGAATCATCACAGGAAAAGCGATCTATGAGGGCAAACTCGATCTCAAGGAAGCCATTTCCTCCATGAAGAAGCAAGCCTGATCCCAAAGTCGGGAAATTCCTCCCGACATCAGGGTCAATTTCACTTGACAGAGAAAGCTTAGACGCAACCATGTCCCTATCCAATGGGAGGAAGTCAGGTGTGATTCCTGCGCTGACCCGCAACTGTAATGGAACATTTTTTTGTTCCTGAGCCAGATACTCCTCTTTAAGTGATCTCTCGTGGAATGGAGTCACTTGCAGTAATCGGATGGATCCGGTTTACTTCCAGATTTTATAATTTCAGAGGTTTGGAAGGATTTTGATCGGGGTTTTGGCGGAGAATTTCTCCCAAAACAGTTCATCCTATCACAAAAGAGGCAAACGGGGTTCTCAAAAGGAAATTTTTTTGGAGAAACCAAATCATGTTTCAAAAACAAATCAAATCAATTCTATCTCTTTTCATCGTGATCAGTCTGTCAGTAGGTTGCAATGCAATAGGCATGGGCAACAAAGCACAGGACAATCTCGAATCGGAACGATCCACACTTCAGGCTTTGGTCGTAGGACAACAACAGACCATTACTTCTCAAAATGCATCTCTATTTGCATTGAACGGGAGCTACAATAACTATACAGGAACCTCTACGACATCCACCACTTACACTTACATCACAGCAAAATCCGGTCAAACCGGAGTCTGGTTGGATGATTCTACAGGTTTTGGAGGGTATTCTTCCTGCTATTTGATTGTCGAGTTTTCAGATGGAGTCATCTACACTCAAAATCCTGAAAAAAATGGAGCCTGTTTTTCCAATGACTCCAATAAGGGAAAGTACAATAAAATCGTGTACTTTGCGAATCCATCAGCCGCAAACTCCTACTACTACTGCACAACCGCATTCGGGAAAGCCAGCCTCGCCGAAGCGAAAGCCGACACAACAGCAGCGACAGTTTCGGACATTCAAACCGGATGTAGCAGTAGTGCCTGGTCAAGAATCGACAAAAGATAATGAAACGACTGGGACTCCTCATTCTGGTTCTCTCTCTGGGGAAATGCACCGAAGCCACATCTAAGTCCAATTCTTCGGCACTTGTCGCTTTGGTTCTCGGACAGGGAACAGTTTCGGCCTCTGCATCCACTCAGAGAAATCCCCTTCGGGAAGAGATGGCAGATACAGTGGTCTCCGCTCCTGCAAATACCGGAGTGGAGTATCGGAACAGCGCTAATGCTGTGAATGGAGTTCGGGGAGGGGGACTGAACGCGGGCTCTCTCGATGTCTTCAGTCTCGATCAGACAGGAAGCGGTGCAAGCATCGTTCTCAGCTGGAAGGATAAGACCATCTACAATGGAACGGGAATTGATTTCATTGTATTTGAAAATCCATTTCGGGCGGGAAGTGATCCCAACTCTATTTTCCTGGAAGCCATCATAGTGGAAGTGAGTGAGGACAATACGAACTACTGCGGATTTGCTCCCTCTTACACACATTCGAGTCCGACTTCCTTTTCCAGAAATCCTTCTCACTGGCAGAACTTCGCAGGAAAGACTCCCGTTATCTATCACGATGAGACCAATCGTCTCACGGGAGACTCTCTCTGGGACACTGCTCAGACGGGGGGGGACGGGTTTGATCTCGACAATCTCTCCGATTCCAACACCTTCAATACGGGTTGCAGTTCGACTGTGAAGAACTCCATTCAAACCAATGGATTCAAGTATCTCAAACTCACAGCGGCTTCGGCAAGAACCAATCCGAATACAGGCTCAGCATTCCCTGTGGACTCCGGTGCTTTCGACGGGCCTGATATAGACGGAGTTTTGGGAAGGTATCGCAAGTAATCAGGTTCTGCCATCCGATTTTTTAGGGTGGCAGTTCTGTTTGTATTATTCTTAGGTTTCAGGATTTTCTTTCCTAGAAATCATTGATGAAAATCACAATTCTCAGAAACATGGGTTTCAGATATGGCTAATCAAAATCAATCCAAGAATTCATTCCTCGGAATCCTCCTCTCTCTTCTCGGAGTGATCCTCTCCTTTTTTTTAATTCGTGAATACTACGGGACTGCGGGCGACTTTATCTCTTCACTCTGTACGGTCACCTCCGTAGAAAATGGCTGTGATAAGGTCGCGAAGAGTGATTATTCCGGGATTCGGAATTTTCCCTTTTTCGGGGACATCCCTGTGGCTCTCTTCGGATTTGTTTTTTACGGGCTTATGCTCATTCTCTCATTCTTTACTTATAAGTATGAAGGGGAGGTCGAAAGGAAGAAGAGCTACTTCTCGCTCATGCTGGTTCTTCTCACACTGGCTTTGGTCATTGACCTGATCCTCCTTTTTATCTCGGTCTTTGTCATCGGGACGATCTGTCCCCTCTGTGCCGGAACCTATGCGATCACGATCGGACTGCTTTATGTGAGTTGGAGCGGATTGAAATCTATTGAGGAGACTCAGGAATCTATGATGGAAACTATCAAAAAATACTCGGGAAAATCATTTTCCACAGACCTATTGAACTACTTGATCATTATTGTTTTCTTTCTTGCCTGCGGGATCGGTGGGGGAAGATACTCCACTAATCCCGGTTCCACCAATATGGGAAGTATGAATGATGGCACTTTGATTCAGAGAAAGATCAAAACCTACGAATCGGCTCCGACTGTCACTCTCGATCTGAATGGAGTTGCATTTTCCGGAGATCCCAAGGCTCCGATCACCATCGTAAAGTATGCCGATTTCAACTGCGGTCACTGCATGCACGCCAGTCACATTCTTAAGGAAATTCTTGCTGAATACTCCGGAATGGTAAAGGTTTACTACAAAAACTTTCCCCTCGATGGAAACTGCAATCGTTTGGTGACACGAAAGACTCCCGATGCGAGTTCCTGTCTGGCCGCAAGTGCTGCGATCTGTGCGGACAAACAAAAGCAATTCCGTCCCGTCTACGAACTCCTCTATGAGGACAATGAAAAGGGAGTGCGCCACTCTCCCACTTCTATTTTAGAAATCGCTAAGAAGTCGCGTTTGAACACAGCCGAATTCAACACCTGTATGAGTTCTTCTGAGGTTCTCGCCCAGATCGGAAGAGAAGTGGATGAAGCTGAGGTTTTGAATATTCAGAGCACTCCTTCCGTTTACGTCAACAACAGAGCCCTCGAACCCGGAACTCCGGATATCATTTTTCTCAGGGCTCTCATAGATCACATTACAAAGAAATTATAAGGGAAAGCCCAGATGGAAGAACATGAATTAGAGCAAAATGAACTCATAAAGCAGAGGATTGAAAAAATCAAAGAACTCAAAGAGAAGGGAATCAATCCCTATCCGGTTCGATTTTTCCCCAACGCCTATTCCAAAAATCTAATAGAAAACTTTGATGCCATAAAAGCGGAAGATGAGGGTAAGGATCCAAAGCTCTTCCTTCTGGGAGGAAGACTCCACGCCAAACGTGTGATGGGTAAGGCCAGTTTCGGTCACCTCAAGGATAGGGATGGTCTCATTCAAATCTATGTGGCAAGGGATGGAGTGGGGGAAGAAAACTACGCTCTCTTCAAATCTTTCGACCTGGGTGATCAGATCGGTGTGGAAGGTTATCTCTTCAAAACCCAAAAAGGTGAGATTTCCATCCATGTGACCTCTGTTCGGATTCTTGCCAAATGTGTCCGCCCCCTTCCCGTTGTCAAAGAAAAGGATGGAGTTGTCTATGATGCCTTTGCTGACAAAGAGCAGAGATATCGGATGCGTTATGTTGATTTGATAGTAAATGATCATGTTCGTGATACATTCGTTATGCGAAGTAAGATCCTTGCGGAGATCCGGAGCTTCTTTCAGTCGGAAGGATTCCTCGAGGTGGAGACACCGATGATGCAACCCATCGCGGGAGGGGCTTCTGCAAGACCTTTTGTCACCCACCACAATGCTCTCGACATGGAACTCTTTTTGCGTATCGCACCCGAACTCTATCTCAAGAGACTCATTGTCGGTGGAATGGATCGAGTTTTTGAGTTGAATAGAAATTTTCGAAATGAGGGAATCTCCTTCAAACACAATCCCGAATTCACCATGATGGAAGCCTATATGGCCTACGGGGACATGGAGACCATGCTCCGCCTAACGGAGAAATTGTTTGTCACAGTAGCTGAAAAGATAGGCCTGGGATTGAAATTCAAAAATGGAGAGCATGAGATCGATCTTTCGCCTCCCTGGAACCGAAAGAAGTATGCGGACATCATTCAGGAACACTCGGGAATCGATTTCAAAACAGTCAAGACTCTCGACGAAGCCAAAAAACTTGCCAAAGGTGTTGGGGTGGATGCAGATGGATGCACCGGCATCTGGAAAGTTGCCGATGAGGTCTTTTCCGAGAAGGTAGAGTCCAAACTCATTCAGCCCATTTTCATCACCGATCATCCCCTCGAGCTCTCCCCACTTGCCAAGTCCCGGGAAGACGATCCGAATTTCGTTGAGAGATTCGAACCCTACATCCTCGGTCGTGAGATGGGAAATGCCTTCTCCGAGTTGAATGACCCCTTCGATCAGAGGAAACGTTTCGAAGAACAGGTAGCCCAGAGGGAGGCGGGTGATGATGAAGCTTTCATGATGGACAACGACTTCATCCGTGCTCTCGAATACGGGATGCCACCTACGGGAGGTCTCGGAATCGGTGTGGATCGAATGGTGATGTTGTTTACCAATAGTCCTTCGATTCGTGACACGATCTTCTTCCCCCTCATGAGAAAGGAATGAAATTTCTCCGGATTTGACAGTTTTTTAAATTCAGAGAAATAAGATCCCGAAAAAAAAAATAGATTTTCGATTTCAATGGGGTAATTAAACCTATATTTCAAATAAATGTCTTTTTTCTTTCGGGAGTTTCAGTTTGAAAGCCAAGATAATCCTAGTCCTGATCCTTAGTTTAGTAGTTTCCTGCAAAGCGAAGACAAATCAAGAAATAGCAAAACCTATCGAAAAACCGGTTCTACATGGATATGTCCTGACACTTCTCGGTGATGCGAAGATAGAAGGGCGGTCGGTCTCCGGATACGGGGATTGGATCAAAGAAGGAGAAAAGCTCCGCGTGGGTTTGAGGTCTTTTGTCGATCTCGAATTTCAATACTCGGGTCTGAACCTCTGTTTGCGACTGGAGCCGGGTTCTGTCTTTGTCTTCAATCAGTTTTCACCCAATGAAAAAAAGCTTTCTCTGGAATTGGAATTGGGAACCGGTATTTTTCAGGCCGGAGAAAACAAAGACTTTCAGGTAGAAGTCGCGACGCCACTCGCTCTCATTGAAAGCGGACAATCCGCATTTCGACTGGATGTTGCCCTGGATGGACTCTCCCGGACCATTGTTACCGAGGGAGAAGTGAAGATTCGACCTCTGGTTCCGGTTCTGGATAGAAAAGATACCGGGAACCTCCCCCCTATCTATGCCGGTCTGAGGAAGAATTTAGAAAAAAGAGTCCTGAGCCTACCCTCAGGCATGAAATCTGAGATTGATATTGAAAAAGCCAAGAGTTTTTCTGAGTCTCTGCCCATAAAAGAAATCAATTCTCTTCTGAATTCTGAAGAGAATCTCGGGGCAAATATCGAATTGATAAAAAAATCCATGGAAGATCTCCCCTTACCCGAACTGGAATTCAAAAAAGCTGAAGCTGCCGTGCTTCAGGATATTGAATCACATTTGGTAGAATTGAAGCCGATCTCCCTCCAACCCACCGAATTGAAGCTAGCGATTCGAAATCGAAATCAGGAAAACAAAGATTTACTTCTTCAGAGGTTTGAAACCTATTCCCAATCGAAATTGCAGACAGTCCACATTAGATCCGGAGGGGATGTCACCGGGATTCCTATAGAAAAACCTACAGAAGAGAAGGGTCCTCTGAAGTTCCTCACTCTGGAAGGTGAGGTCTTGATCGAACCCGAAGAAATCATCGAACCGGAAGAAGCCGCTCAGTAGAGAATTCTGGTTTTTATAGAGTTTTCGTGCTTTTTGATCTCATCTTTGACGGCATCACCTATGTCCTGATTCACATCCATGATGAGATAGCCTATGTCAGCAGTGGTTCCCAGATACTGACTCACGATATTGGCGCCCAGATCGGAAACAATTTTATTGATATCCCGCAGAAATCCGGGCATGTTTTTGTGAACGTTGAGGATTCTGTGGTTCTGCCTGAGAATGGGAAGCTCCAGATTCGGGAAATTTACAGAGAAACCGGTGGAACCATTGTTTATGTACTTCAATAGTTTCAATGCTACTTCCGAACCGATGTTTTTTTGTGCTTCTTCAGTACTTCCTCCGATGTGTGGGGTGAGAAATACATTGGGTAGATTCTGTAGGGGAGTGAGAAAGGGATCCTTATTGGACTTGGGTTCTTCGGGGTAGACATCCACTCCGGCACCTGCAATGTGACCGGACTTCAATGCATCCGAGAGTGCGTCGATATTGACCACCCGACCACGGGAGAGATTGATCACATAGCTTCCCTTTTTCATCATCGAGATTTCATTTTCTCCCAACAGGTCCATAGTGTCCGGACTTTCCGGGACATGGAAGCTTACAAAGTCGGAATGTCGCAGAAGATTTTCATAGGTTCCGCTACTTTCGGCGTTGCCGAGGGGAAGCTTGGTTTGAATGTCAAAGAATAGGACCTTCATACCCATGGATTCAGCCAGAATGGAAACCTGAGAACCGATGTGCCCGTATCCAACGATTCCGAGTGTCTTTCCCCGGACTTCGTAGCAACCCGAAGAGATTTTGTTCCATTTTCCGAGATGGGCATCCCGGGATTGGTCTCCGATTTTCCTCGCCAGAATGATGATCTCTGCGATCACGAGTTCCGCCACACTCCGGGTGTTGGAATAGGGTGCATTGAAGACCGGAATGCCTCTCTTCTCAGATTCGGAGAGATCGACCTGATTGGTTCCGATGCAAAAACAACCTATAGACAAAAGTCTGGGGGAAGCTTCCAAAACTCTAGCGGTGACATTTGTCTTGGATCGAATTCCTAAGATATGGACATCCGGCATAACGCGAATCAATTCCTCTTCGGAATAGGCATCTTTGGCGTGGGTGACGGAATATCCGTCTTCCTGAAAGAGACGAACTGCATCCTGGTGGACGTTTTCGAGGAGAAGAACATTTATTTTGTCTTTAGGGAAGGAGGTCATAATAAATCCCAATTTGGAAGAGGGTAAAATCTTGGAAATGGATTTTTCAATCAGGAATCAGGATTTAGGTAGAAGAAATGATCTTCGGATGGATTGAGCTCCATTCAGAATTTAGTTAGAGATGACTTTCCTATGAAATTCCTAAAATAAGGAGAATGAGTTCTGTCTCAGAAAATAGAGAAAATCAATTGCAAAATCTAAAAATTTATTGGTCATTAGATTCAAAAAAAATATTTTAGTAGGAGATGAGGTGTTCATGAAATATTTCCAAACTTTTCTAGTTATGATTCTTCCTTTCTTTCTCGGATTTTGTTCCTCAATTGAAGTGATTCCGGAGCCCACTCTCGAACAGTACACAGTGAAGTCCGAACCCGTCTGTCCCACCTGGAATTGGCACCCCTTCTGCTTAAATTCAAAACCCAATAGTGTAAACCTCTATGGTGTGCTCAACAACACTTCAGGTGAAAAGAAATACTTCCTGGATTACTACTTGGATAGTTTTGATACAGATATTCCTGTCGGGATTTCACTCAAGTTGAACAATGCATACTATGTATTGAGAAAGACTCACACCGATTATACCGACGCGATAAAAATTCGAAGTGAACTGGGAGAGGATCTGGTCAAGGCGATTTCGGAGAATCAATCCGATTTGGTTCTATCCTATTCGAGTCGGGTCGACACTATCAATCTGGAATTCTCCAAACGTCAATCCGAAAACTTCCGATCAAGCATGCTCGACGTTGTCAAACAGATAGAGTCTCTGGAAAAGATGAAGATTATAAAAAAATAGTTCTCATTCTGTGGATGTGAATTCTATTGGAAAATCTTTATCAGTCCGGACTTTCTGGCTTTGTATCTCAAAGCTTCAGGCAGAAAGTTTTTTTTGATCTGTACAATTCATAAAAAAAATACACTTCTTGAATTTTTTTCGGGGGATTCCTTATGCAGGAAATCATTAAATCAAAAAAAAGAGCCGGTGTCTCTTTTCCGCTCATTTCTCTCTGGAATGAAACTTCTTATGGATGTGGGGACATTTATTCCCTGCATTCACTCATGGATTGGGCTTCCGATTCCGGACTGAGCATCGTTCAGATTCTACCTCTCAATGATCTCGGATGGGGAAGAAGTCCCTATAGCTCAATTTCTGCTTTTGCCATTGATCCCATCTATATCTCTCTTCACCTTCTCGGGATCGACAAAAAGAAACCGGATTTGAGCCCGGCGGATATCAAACATAGAGTTATCAAGAAAGAAAAGTTAGAGATCCTACAATCACATTTCGATTCAATACGTGATACAGCCCTGGAACAGAAACTCGATTCTTTTTTGAAGTCCAATAAATGGTTGGAATCCTATATTCCTTTTGCAATTTTATACTACGATCACGATGCGGGGCATTGGTCTACCTGGAAGGAAGAATTTTCCCAAAACACTCTGAACAAAATCTTTAAAGAGAGAAGGGATGAGTGCTACTTCCATCTTTATCTCCAGTACATAGGTTTGGAACAAATGAAGACTGTTCGGGAGCTTATGGAGAAAAAAGGGATTTATATCAAAGGGGATATGCCCATCCTCACTTCTGACAATAGTGCCGATGTCTGGGGAAGAAGAAATCTCTTCAATCGAAAGCTCACATCCGGGGCACCTCCCGATTACTTCAACGCAGACGGTCAAAACTGGGGCTTCCCTGTTATCGATTGGGATGAAATGAAGAAAGAAAATTATTCCTGGTGGAAAGGAAGACTGGCGTATCTGGAAAATATCTATCACCTCTACAGGATTGACCACGTTTTGGGAATGTACCGAATCTGGGCGATTCCGAAAGAAAAAACCAAGGCAAGCTTCGGATACTTTCATCCTCAAAAAGGGGTAACCCGAAAGGAATTCAATCTGGCGGGACTCATCCCCGAAGATTTTATCAAACTGGATTTGATCTACGAATTCATCGAGGATAGATATATATTCTATTGGGATTTTTTCAAGATGCCCGGCTACAATACCCTAACCGAAGAAGTGAAAGCAAAGTTCTTTCCCCTCTCTTCCATTCATTTGACTGAAGACGAAACTTTCTGGAAAGCCGAAGGGGAAAAAGTTCTCAATTTCCTATTTAAGAATTCAAGAATGCTTCCCTGTGCTGAGGATCTCGGTGCGGTACCCGGTTTTGTCAGGGACAGTATATTCGAACTCAAACTCCTGGGCTTGGATATCATACGTTGGACGAGATCCTTCGAGGATGGAAGTTACATTCCACCTGAGAAATATAGATCCGTCGCAGTATCTGCCCTTTCGGTTCACGATACGTCTTCTGCTATGGGTTGGTGGAAAGAAGCCTCTATGGATGACAAAAAAGCCTTCTATAAAATCCTTTTCCCCGAAAATGAAGAGGAATTAGAAATCGAGGACAAGAAGGAAACCACTCAGGAAGTCACAGTTGTTGAGACCACTCCCGTTTTAACATTGGAACAAAAGATTGAAGCTCTGGAAGAAACTGAATTGGCTGAATTGTTTTTGAAAACCGGTCTCTCTGCAGCCAGTCTTTTCTCGATTCACATGCTCCATGACTACATCATAACAGGAGAACTCTCCACAGAAAGAAAAGGATTTGAAAGCATTCTGAAAGATCCGGAAAAGCATAGAATCAATGTTCCCGGAACGGATGAGACTTCCAACTGGGGATACAGTTATCCTTTCTTTGCCGAAGAATTAAAAAAGTCCACAGAACTTTCCAAACAAATCCAAGCTATAGTCAGAGAGAGCGGGAGAGGTGAATGAACAATATCTATTCTATTCTCCTAGGGGGTGGAATCGGTACCCGTATGAATTCCGACACCCCTAAGCAATTTATGAAAATAAAAGGGGAATCGATTTTCAGAAGAACGGTTCGGCAATTTAAGGACTGGGGGCTATCCAAATCTTTAGTTCTGGTTGTTCCTGAATCGCACATCAGGGAGACGGAAGAAGAACTTTCCGATCTTCTCGAAGAGTACGATCGTATCGTTCCCGGAGGAGATACTCGTCATAGATCCTGCCTGGAAGCTCTAAAATCGATTCCGTATGATGGAAATGATATTGTCTTGATTCATGATGTTGCGAGACCCTTCATCACTTCCGGAGACATTGAAGAAGTAGTCAATGGAACTCTTCAGTTTGGTTCGGCTACACTTGTCGGAGAAATTGGAGAGACCTTAGTGAAAGCTGAGGGCGAGATCGTATCCGGAATCATCGGACGTGATACAGCTTATCTAGTAAAGACTCCTCAGGGTGTGCATTCTTCTGCTCTTCAGACTTTGATCCCCTTAGAGTTTCCCGAGGGTGATCCAACTGATCTCTGCTCCTGGGTGCTCTCAATAGGAATGAAACCGGTAAAGAAATTATCCAATCCCTTCAATATCAAAATCACAAGGAGGGAAGATCTGGATCTTTCCGAATACATCCTTCCTCTATTTGAAAAGTACAATCATTGAAACTAGAAGATAGAATTCTCTATTGAATTTCTATCTTCTTTCTTTGAATAAACATGCATCCCAAACTACCCAAATTTTTTAGATTTTGAAATATACATTATTTCTAAATAAAAGCGGGGTTTGGGGTGCAGCTTCAAGCAAATAACCAAATCTAAAAAGCCCTGCTAAGGGGTTTTTAGAGGTGGTCTAGAGCTTTTTGAATTGGAAGGGTTTGATGTTTCTTTCTTTTTTGGGATTGTCCAGTTTTTTCTCCCGAACAACCTCTTTTTTGAATTCAAGAAATTCATAGTCTTCAAATTTCTTATTCGCCAGGGTCAGATTTCCCAGGAAATTGTCGAGGGCTTCGAGTGCCAGGATGGGCAGTGCCTCTTTTTGCAATACACTGATTTGATTTCCTCCGAGGGTTTCCGCAACAGCCTTTCTCTTCTCATCCGATTCAGTGCCGGAGAGGGGGGAGTCAAAGTCCAGATAGATTTGAGTGATATCTACTCCGGCTCTTTTTAATTTTCCGGCGTTCTCCACTGTGTCCATGAAATTCTCAGGAAGATTGTCACTGAGAAGCAATACGAAATTCGGAATATTTTTGGATCTCTGGTTTAGAATTTTTTTGTAAAAAGAAGAGAAACTCTTTCCCTTTCTCTCCATGTCCCTCTCCGAAAAAGGAAACTGTAGTATATTTGTGATATCTGAAAAACCATAGACCTTGATCTGAGCGGAGGGCAAGAACTTCTCATAAAAATCATAGATTAGAGAGAGTGCATCAATGGCTGATTTTAATTTTCCTGACTCATACATTCCGAGTGAATAATCCAAACCAATGTGAAGGACAAATGGAAATTCCGAGGGAAAATTGAACTCATGAATCACCCGATTGGAAAAAACATCCGTGGATTTGATCTCCCGATCTTCCTCATAAAAAATAGAAGGAGTTTTTACCCTCTTGATTTTGACTTCAAAACTATTGTAGTGATTTAGAATCGTTTGGGAAGAATTTATGATAGGATGAATCTGATGTAAAAAATTAGAATATTCTAAATTATTAATTTTGAATATATCTTCTTTTTGGGATTTGAGTTCCTTCCGTAAATGATTGAAATCATTCAGCTTTTTTTCCATGGTTCTTAGGAAAACCCCCATTTTTTCGGAACTGGAAGATTTTACACTCTGGGCTACAATCACCTCTCTGGTCTTTTTGAAATGGTACTTTAAGTTTAAATCCATGATGAGATTCAAACTGAGAACGGGATAGAGAGTGAGTTCGGGGGGCACGGTATCATTGATCTTGGCACCGGCTATGATGATCATACCGGGTTCCAAATTCTTCCATTGGATTTTTTTTAGACCCGAAAATCCGGGTATATCAATCATTTTTCTCCATTTCCCTGAGTTCGATTTGGTAGAGCTTTTCGTATTTCTCCGAAAGTTTTTCAAAATCAGACTGATTGTGAATTTGAAAGGATTTCAAAATGTTTTCATCGAGAGAGTAGAAGTGGATGGCACCCGAGGTTCTCACCGCCAGCATATTGGCAAGATAAACAATCTCTGCATTTCTCCTGAACTCGGGAGGAGCCATATAAGGCTGCTGGTGGTATTCAATGGCAACACAAAGATCGATAGGGAAATTCCATTTGTTTGCTAACATACTACCCAGCTTTGAGTAACTCACACCGACAGTTGCCTCTTCTATGACTTTTGTATTTTCGGTAGCACGATTCTTGGTCAGGTCGGAGAGAAAGGGTAGGAAGTCTTTGTCGAGGGAAAGGAGAATGAATTTTCCAATATTGTGAAGGAGAGCACCGACGACTACAGAATCACTTAATTTTAAGAGTTTGTAATCTTTAAGTATATAGTTTGAATAAAAACTTGTCCTTTGCGAATGCTCCCATTGATTCTCCAATCGCGTATAACGATTGTTCATGACCTTCATTGTGCTGATTGCATATAGAATTTTTAGAATGGCTTTGGTGCCAATTTTTTTAACTGCCTGAGAGAGGGTTTTGGACTTTACCCTTGTATTGAAAATTGGAGAATTTGCCATTTTCAAAATCTCCGCACTGACCGAAGGATTTCTTTCTATAGAATCTACTAACTTATTCATATCCACTTCCGGAGAAGAACAGAGGGCAATGATTTGAGATAGAGAGTCGGGGAGGGCAGGGATCATCTGTACTTCATTGATTATCTTTTCATTGATCTTCTGGGAGATATCTATAGAAATGATTTCCTTGGGAATCATGAGTTCGATAGAAGTGAAATGTTCGGTAGTTTTCAATGTGAGATTGTCTCTTCCCAGACCGATGTTTCGGAGAAGCAGGATGCTCATTATGATGCCCAGTCCCGCACTTTCCTGTGAATCCCCCATTCCCCTATAGGCATCGATGATATTCGAGTATTCGTCTGATTTCTCAAAACGTGCTAGGATTCTCTGCTTTTCAATTTCGAAAAGTTTTGTAGTATTTCTGACTATGAAGTGAAGGGAGGAGGATTTTTCTTCTATGTCCAAAAAGACTTTTTCTTTTCCCCTTTCAAGAAAGTCTTTCTGATCTTCCCATTTTGTTAGAAATTCACTTTTGAATTGAAGCATGAATCTATTGTATTCTTCCGGACTGACGGGATTCATTTCATTGATCAAAAAATATTCTTTTTTAGCAATGGCTCTGTTTGCATTCATCAGAAGTTCTTTCAAAATCATAAATATTGTTTCTGAAAGATATTGTTTGTCAAATTGGATGAGAAAATTATAAACAATTGAAGAGATTCTCATGAACTCTTTATTGGATATGAATGACCATTGCAAATGGATCTCTTTCTCCATATGTCTGTCCATTTGAATGTTGCGATTTGAGTCCACGGATTCCCTTTTTCCATGGATACCCTAATTGAAAGGGAATCTCTGTAAATTTATTTTTTGTAATTCACTTCATTCTATTCAGGAAAGAGATTGTTTTCTTATTTGAGATCCTATAGATTGACTTAGATTGGCGGGGCTCAATGGATACAGGAGACAATAAAGATTTTTCACATATTAAGACAGAAGATTTCATTCCCTATTTTCAACCTATCATACATACCATAACCAGAGACATTCTGGGATATGAAGTTTTGGGTAGGATGGTTCAGGGGGAATCCACAAAACTCTCATCTCTCGGAACATTTTTTCATGAAAAAACAGGTAACTTTCCCGAGATCAACTACATTGATCGAATCATTCGTGAAAAAGCCATTCTTCATTTAAAAAACTCATTGGAAGTTACCAAATTATTTTTTAATATCATGCCAAATATCCTATCCCAATACCATCAGGGAGAAGAGATCACTCCGGATGAATTTCACATCATACAATTGATTGAACAGCACAAGATAGATAAGAAGAATATTATTATTGAGATCACCGAGGAAGAGTTCAATGGAAAGGTGGAACGTCTGGTAGGGATCGTTGATTTATTTAGAAATTATGGATTTACCATTGCCATTGACGATGTGGGTGCAGGTTTTTCCAATCTGGAACGTATCGGATACATTCATCCGGATATCATCAAGGTAGATATCAAAATCATGCGTGAATCTCTTTCTGTAGCCTCCTTCCGCCATGTACTGGAAGCGATTTCTGAAATGGCTCACAAACTGGGATCAATCTTATTGTTTGAAGGCATAGAATCCGAAAAAGAGTTGAACCTGGCCCTCTCGATGGGGGCAAGTCTTCTTCAGGGATACTACTTCTCGGAGCCATTGAAAGGATTTATAG
Source organism: Leptospiraceae bacterium (assembly GCA_024233875.1). GTDB lineage: Bacteria > Spirochaetota > Leptospiria > Leptospirales > Leptospiraceae > JACKPB01. Next base: position 392,626 of record JACKPB010000003.1, on the reverse strand, counting down.
AGAAAGAAACTTTCAGTGAGGATCTAAAAAACCAATTGGAGAAGTACTCCGGGCTTCGATTTTTGGAAATCATAGAAGAGAGAACCAAACAAAAAAAAATCATAGACTCTCTCAATTCAGCCTTCTACAATATTCAGATTCTTCTGGATTTCCCAAAAAATGACCTTCATTCGGTGATCAAGCAATCCCTCTCAAAGCTTCCACCCGAGATCGAGAGTATTTTTGTCACAGATCCCAATGGGTATCAGGTATCACCGGGATACTTTCAGAGTCGGGATGGAGTTTGGTCGATTCACCTGGAAGATATCGGGAACAACTACGCATGGAAGCCTTATTTTGCTAAGCACAAGGCTGATTCCTATTTCTTTCAGAGGAAATGGATGGTCACACGTCCCCTCTATGATAGGGAAAATTCTTCCAATTATGTGATCTTTACATATTCTATAACTGCGGCTGAAATTATAGTTGCCAAAGTACTCTGGTAATTTAGAATTATTCTAAAATTTTTGGATTTCATTTGCCAGAAAATCATTATAATGAAGTTTGGTAGGAAAAGTGAGGTGAAAATTGGCTCTCCTAGAAATTAAAAATCTGAAAGCATCCATAGAAGACAAAGAAATTCTCAAAGGTGTCAATCTCAGGATTGAACCGGGGGAAGTTCATGCAATCATGGGAAAAAATGGTTCCGGAAAAAGTACTCTCTCCAATATCATCATGGGTCATCCTTCTTATAAGGTGCTCTCCGGGGATATTCTTTTCAAAGGTGAATCCATCCTGGATCTCTCGGTAGACGAGAGAGCGAGAAGAGGAATTTTTCTTAGCTTTCAGCATCCCACTCCGATTCCGGGTGTGACAGTTGCGAACTTCCTGAGAACTGTCATGAAGAGCTTCCACGGAAAAGATATGCCTGTGAAGGAATTTCGATCCTCGCTCAAAAAAGAGATGGCCAACCTGAAGATGGATGAAGCCTTTGCCGGAAGATATGTGAACGATGGTTTTTCGGGAGGGGAAAAGAAGCGCAATGAGATCTTACAACTTTCACTTCTCAAACCTTCATTGGCTATTTTGGATGAAATCGATTCCGGTTTGGACATTGATGCACTCAAGACAGTCTGTGAGGGAATCAATCAGAACAAAACCTCAGAAAACGCGACCCTCATGATCACTCACTATCAGAGGATGTTGAATTACATCATCCCGGATCACATTCATGTTTTTGTAGATGGAAAGATAGTTCTATCCGGAGACAGGAGTCTTGCACTCACACTGGAAGAGAAAGGCTACGATTGGGTAACAGAAGGAGCTACTCCGTGATTGCTCAGGCAAGTTTTGACTTTACTAAATTTTGGGAAGGCAAGCGGAGTGAATCCAGATCACCCTGGATAGAAGATTTACGTTATGAGGCATTGAAAGAGCTCGAGAGAGCTGTTTATCCCGGCACCCATCTGGAAGAATGGAGGAAGGTGCCCCTCAAGGGTCTGGATCTCGGAGAGATCTTCAGTAAGAAAGAAGAGTTTCTTTCCATAAAGGTTCACACAGACAACAACCTGGTGGTTTTTAAAAATTGGAATGATCTCGAACCAAATCAAATAGACTATGTTCGATCCATTTATAAAGTTTATCTGGAAAAGTATCACAATCAATTCTTTTCTATTTTGCCTCTCCTCACTTTCGAAAAAGCGTTTTTCATAGATATTCCTGACAATACCGAAATTCAAGATCCGATCGTATTAGAAATAAGTTATAAAGATTACGCTACCCATGCGTCTCCGGTTCTATTCATTCGAATCGGAAAGAATTCCCATGTCAAAATAACCGAGAGAATCACCTCACCACTTTCTGAAGACATTCACTTCTTCAATTCCTTCTCTATGATAGAGATGGGTGCGGGTTCCGGATTGGATTTTATATCCTGGGAAGATTTGAACTCTCAGGCATTTCATGTCCGCACTCAGAATTTCAATCTCTCTTCAGACTCGGAGTTGAGGCACAATTATTTCAATCTAGGTGGGTATAGGGGAAAGACATTTCTGGACGTAGACCTGAATGGAACAGGGGCCAATGCCATACTTTTGGGAGCTGCCTGTCCTTCCAAAAGAGAACTTCAGGATCTGGAATACAGGGTGAATCACAATTCCGGTCATACTTCGAGTGATTTGAACTTCAGGACTGTTCTCCGGGGAAAGTCACATCATATTTTCACAGGAAACATTCAAATCCCTGTAACTTCCAAGCAGGTAAACGCTCATCAACTCAATCACAATCTAGTCCTGGAAAAATCTGCACGGGCAGAAGCCAATCCGAGGTTGGAAGTTTTTTCTGATTCCGTTAAGTGTTCCCATGGGGCTACCATGAGCGAAGTCAATGAGGAGCAAATGTTTTATTTGCTTTCCCGCGGAATCGAAGAGTCGGAAGCCAGAAAATTGATTGTAGAAGGTTTTCTTTCAGAAATTATAGAAAAAGTAGATAGAGATGAATTCGGTGATGAAATCAAGAGTCGCCTGATACAAAAAATTATTGATTGAGGTAGGAAATGTACATTAAGATTGCCAAGATTTTTGATTTGGAAGGCGAGAAAATTCTCAGGGTCAATTTGAAATACACAGAAGTCGCCATCACAAGAGTCGAAGGAGAAATCGTTGCTTTTGAAGACAGTTGCACACATGATGGTGAAGAAATATCTTCCGGAGAAAGAGAAGGGAATTGCATCATTTGTCCGAGGCATCTGGCAAAGTTTGATCTGAAAACCGGAGAGGCACTCACCATGCCCGCGACAGTTCCAATGAAACTATTTCCTACTAGAATTGTTGGTGATGATATCGAAATCGAAACGGAGGAATTATGATCGATCCCTATAGAATAAAAACGGACTTTCCTATTTTAAAAACCAAAATGAATGGGGAGCCTCTGGTTTTTCTCGATAGCGCCGCAAGTTCTCAGAAACCATTTCAGGTAATCGATGCATTAGAAAAATACTATAGAGAAGAAAATGCAAATATTCACAGGGGAGTTTACTATCTCTCCCAATATGCGACCGAACTCTATGAAAAATCCAGATTGAGGATTTCTCAATTCATCGGAGCGAAGTGCGCTAAGGTGGTGATCTTTACGAGAAATGCTACCGAATCCATAAACCTGGTCGCACAGACCTGGGGTAGAGAAAATATTGGAAGAGGGGACGTCATTGTTCTTTCCGAAGTAGAACATCATTCCAATCTTGTGCCCTGGCAGATGCTTGCTAAAGAGAAACATGCTGTATTACGATTCATTCCCCTCCGTGAAGACACCCAGTTTGATCTGGAAAACTTAAATGAGATCATTGATCATAGGGTTAAATTTGTCTCAATATCCCAGATGTCCAATGTCACGGGAACCATTCACAACATCAAACCTGTGATACAGAGAGCCCATGAAGTCGGAGCACTATGCATGCTGGATGGAGCTCAGGGAGTATCACACATTCCCATAGATGTTCAGGAATTGGATGTGGATTTTTATGCGTTTTCAGCTCATAAAATGCTCGGCCCCACCGGAGTGGGAGTTCTCTACGGAAAAGAAGAGATTCTGGAAAGGCTTCCTCCGTGGATGGGAGGGGGAGATATGATTTCTGATGTATCACTGGAAAGATCAACTTATGCAGACCTCCCCGCCCGCCTGGAAGCAGGAACCCCGCATATCAGTGGTGTGATCGCTTTCAAAGAAGCAATTGAATATTTATCCGCTCTGGGTATGGAAAATATTCACCGGCATGAAATGATGCTAACCGAATATGCTCTGGAGAGATTGAATTCCATGAGCGGTATCACAATATACGGAACAGGAAACCTGGAGGAAAGGGGTGGGGTGATTTCTTTCAACGTCGATGGAGTTCATGCCCATGATGTGGGTTCAATTTTGGATGAAAAAGGCATAGCCATTCGCGTTGGACATCATTGCGCCCAACCTTTCATGAAAAAGTTGCAAATCGCAGGAACCTGTAGGGCCAGTTTTTATATGTACAATACCAGAGAAGATATCGATGCACTCATAGAAGGTATCCGACAGGTTAAGGAGATATTCAGTCGTGTCGTTAAGAGATGATCTGTACAAGGAAGTGATCCTCGATCACTATGAAAACCCGAGAAATTTTGGAGTTTTGAACCCTCCTGCCAGGCAGGAAAAAGGTATGAATCCTCTCTGTGGTGATGAGTTGGAACTCAGTGTGGAGCTGGAAGCAGGTATCATCAAAGACATCATGTTTCAGGGAAAGGGTTGTTCCATCTCTCAGGCATCGAGTTCAATGATGACGGAAGCTGTCAAAGGGATGGACAAAAAATCTGCACTTGCTCTGATGCAAAAGTTCAAGTCAGCTATCCTCGAAGACAAAGAACAGGAATTCACCGAAGAAGAAGGGGATTTGGAAGCACTTTTGGGTGTGAAAAAATATCCGGTCAGGGTGAAGTGTGCCGTTCTGGCCTGGAATACATTAGAAAAAGCTCTGGAGGAATGATATGCTTCAGGTAGACCGTCCCTTATCCGAAATCGAGCAGAGGGTGTTCGATGCTATAAAAGTAGTAGAAGATCCGGAACTCTTCATTCAAATCGTAGAGCTGGGTTTGATTTATGAAATTGAAGTGGATGAAGAAGGCATTTGCAAAATCAAAATGACTTTCACCAGTATGGCCTGTCCGGCAGGACCTTCTCTAAAATCTCAGGTTATCCATCACGCACTCATGGTGGAAGGTGTCAAAGATGTAGAGGTTGATGTAGTTTGGACACCGCCCTGGGATCCCCGTATCATGGCATCTGAAGATGCAAAGATGGAATTGGGAATCTACGATTGAATGAAAATCAATCTAAAAGGCATGGATCAGGAAGAACTCCGCAAATTTGTGGAGTCCCTGGGAGAACCAAAATACAGAGCAGATCAATTGTTTCTTGGGATTTACCGGGATGGATACTCTTCCTTTGAGGAGTTCAGCAATCTCTCCGGACAATTGAAATCCAAACTCAATGAATGTGCAGAAATCCGCAGTTTAAAACTAAATAAACACTTAGTCAGTAAAGATGGAACCCAAAAGATGACTTTCTCCCTCGGTGAAGATCGGGAGATAGAATCGGTTTGGATTCCCTCCGGGGATGAAGAAAGAAAAACCATCTGCATATCCTCACAGGTGGGGTGTACCCTTTCCTGTGCATTCTGTGCAACGGGCACTCTTGAATTCAAAGGAAATCTGAAAGCCTGGGAGATTGTCGATCAGGTCATCAGTGTGGAAAGAATTACGGGTGAAAAATGCACAAATATCGTGTTCATGGGGATGGGGGAACCATTTCACAACTACAATCAGGTCATCAAAGCCGCCCATCTCTTTCATCACCCCTCCACCTGGAATCTCGGTGCCAAACGCATAACCATCTCTACATCGGGTGTGATACCATCCATCTTAAGGTTCATAGAAGAGAATCAGCCATTTAATTTTGCTCTGTCCCTGAATGATCCGAGAAAAGACAGGAGACATGAGATTATGAATATTGACAAAAGATTTCCTCTCGATGAACTCCTCGGGACTGTAAGACATTTTACAAAAACCTTAAAAAGGAAAATCACATTTGAATACATCATGATTCCGGATGTAAACATGGATAAAAATACAGCGGCTACATTAGTAAAACTAGCCAGAAGTGTGAATTGCAAGATCAATTTGATTCCTTTGAACACAGAGTTCAATGGTTGGAGACCTCCGACCGAGAAAGAAATTGACCAATTCAAATCCCTTTTGAAACCGGCAGGAGTTCCTATCATGAATAGAAAATCTCCCGGGAAAGATATTTCCGGGGCCTGCGGGATGCTTGCTCTCAAGGGGTAAAATCGATTTACAAGCATACCATCGATTTTCAGTATGACTCTATGCAACTCAATAAATACACAGACTATTCATTTCGGGTGATGATCCTTCTCGGAGCCGATCAGGAGAGATTGTTTACCGTCAATGAACTATCAGGACTTTACGATATTTCAAAAAATCACCTTGTAAAGGTGGTTCATAGACTGGGTAAATTAGGATATATTAAAACTATTCCCGGAAAGAATGGTGGTATCAGGTTGGGAATGAAGCCCAAGGATATAAAAGTCTTAGATGTCATGAAAGCTATGGAGTCAAACTTTTTTATTGCGGAGTGCTTTCAGTCTGCTGATCTTTGCAGGATTGCTCCGGTTTGTAATTTGAAGAACGTTCTCTATGAAGCATTGAAGGGCTTTGAAAAAGTGATAGCAAAGTATACCTTGCAAGATTTGATAAAAAACAAAGAAAAGGATCTTTTGTCTATTGTATCCAAACCGGTAAGCAAAAAGAAATCCTCAAAGAGGAATCTTCTTACTTAAAGAAATGTTTAGATTTTTAAGAATTTCGGATTTGTTTTCCGACTCTCCCAACTTCCATTTGATTCCTGTAGGGGATGAATAGTAGGATCTGCCACTTTTTTCTTTGCCTTCCAGGAAACCCGTCCCCTCGCAACGAACTATATTTAGATTGTACTTCTTACTAATTTCTGAAACCTTAATCAGGTCATCTTTATAGATAGCAAAATCATTGGGTTCCAGATTTCTATCTGAAGAATGGAAAAGTAGCTCTATGCTTTCATCGGATAGATGCTGGAAAAGTCCATCAAGTTCAAAGTCTTTACCTGAGACGATAGCAAATCGAACTCCATGAAGGATGTAGATAGAATCTCCTTCTCCTTTCTCGGGCTTCAGAGAATAGACTTCTTCTCCTGATCTAAGATTGTAGTAATCGACCAGATTGACATCCTGGACAATAGGAAGGGACTCATAGACTTTTCCATTCTCTTTTCTGAATATACTTCCACCCAAAACTACACCTTTATGATATTCTGAGATCTCCAGGATTCGATCTAAGTACTTCTTCTCTAAGTCAAAAATTTCAGAGTTGATTTTAGCGGGTGCGGGAAAAAATCTCGGCAGGATTAGAAAATCAGCCCGTGCTTTAGAGATATTTTGCTTTTGATCTTTGGTAAGATCTGTATTGATATTCTTTTGGAACAGTAAGACTTTTACACTCGACATTCGGTTTCTTTACTCTTCAATTTCAGAGATTTGTTTTTCTTCGGAAGCTGTTGGGGGAGGAGCTTCTTCTTGTTCATCGGCAGGATTGATCATTTTCCCGTAAGCTTTGTTCATCTGTTCCGGAGTGAGTTCAAGTATACCCCCGTAAAGATCACCAACCCCGTCTTCCAATCTGGCTGTGAGTGCAAGAATAAATCCATAAGACTCAGAAATGCATTGTTTGATGGGTTTTTTATTTAGTTTCTTTCTGGCTTCAACAGAATCGAAGGCCATGATTTCGTCCAGATTTCCAACAATCGCTCTCTCTCCCTGCATATCCTGGATGAGAATATGTAAGGACTCGGAAGCTTTTTCGGCGAATTCCCGAATCGCTCCCCGACAATTTCTGGATTGTTGACCCCGTTTGGCTTCCAGACTGGTGAGTTTCTTAGAGTATTCGATGTAATTGGAACCGGGATTGGATTTTGCTTTCATGTGTTCTCGAAAGGTTTCAATGTAGATTTTGAATTGGTCTACGCAGTTCCGGGAGAGCTCATAAACGGAGAGAAGATTCTGTCTGTGATCCATTTTTACCCCGTTTCGATTGATCGTTTGAATGAGGATTTTTTTGGTGGTCATGACTACTGAATACTCATAATCAAACTCTTTGAAGTAAAGATAAGATAGAAAGCATTTGTCGGAATCCGGAAAATCAGAGAGTTCATTTTTGGGATCATGTTTTTTTCTTAGGGTTTCAATAGAGGTATCAAACATGATTTTTTTACCCAATTTCAATTCGGGTGAGAGTTCTTCCTCGGGTTCTTCTTTCGTCTCCTCTTTTACTTCCTCTTCTTCAGGTTCTTCCTCAGGTTCGGGTGGAGGATTGATCGGGAGGTCTTCTCCTGCTTTTCTTTTTCCCGGTCGATCTTCATCTGTGATTTCTAAGAGAGATTCCATATAGAGAGAAATCATGGGGATGTTTTTGTTTTCATTTCGAATGATGGTCAAATAGATCTTTTCGAAGTACTTATCAAAAACTAGGGAGATTTCACTCAAGATCTTCTTTCTCTTGGTTGTGTAAATCAATGCCGGTTTGCCCTCAAGACGCTGAAGATTGTCGTAAGCGGCAGTCACGGCTTTTTTGTAAGTAGCCTGAAATGGATAGAGATAGTAGAGCTTTTTGAATATGGAATACAGCTGGGGAGATACAGAATTCAAAGGGATGGGATCGGAGGGTTTGGCGTTGTAATTCATGAAGAGCTCATTGATCTCAACTGAATCAAAGACCTTTCCCGCTCTGGCAATCAATTCGATATAGATTGGGGATACTTTGTCGAGGTTTTTGGCTATCTTGGGAGAGAGAGCCGGGTTGGCCAGTAGCTCGGAACTGACTATCTTAAAGTCCATAATCGCAGATCGGAGCTCGAGGTTCAGTTCGGACATGAATTGGGGGAGAAGATTTGGCTGATTGAAAGGGGTGATGTTGTTGGCCCAACACTTGAACTTGATGATCATTCTGTTGAGGAAACTTCCTATATCGGGCTCTTTTATAGCGGCTCCCGATTTGGTGAGTGCGGCGGAGTTCCCCTGAGTGTTGGAAGTTGATTTGGATCTGCTTCCTCTTGATCCGGATGAAGAGGATCTACCACCACCACCCCGATTCAGAGGGGCTCTGGATGGCCTTGAGGATGAGGAGGATGAATTGTCCTCTTCTTCTTTGTCCCGAATGACCTGTCCTCCGGCATCCTGGAACTTCTTGAACATATCCTGCCTGGCTTTCTCGTCGATAGCATCTACGCCGATGGCTTTTTTGGTTTTATCTAATTGACCCATTCCTATAAATCTTCCCTCAGATATTGAATAATATTAATTAATTAATGCAAGGATTTTTTCCGCATATAGACCGATTCTCATTGAAAAATGGGATAGTTTCAGTGAAATTGTGAAAAAATGACTCATACCCTCCTTTTCTAACTTTGAAACTCAGTCTCATTATAGCCATTTTTTATTTTAAGCTAATTATGAAGATAAAAAAAATCTCAGGATGCTTTTCTAGGCCTGGGTTTCATTGAGGGGAAGATTGGGAAGCAATGGTTTGGGCTTATGCACAGGGTGCTGGAGGTTAGCCTCATACTCTCCCGGTGGTTCCAGAATCAGTGTATTGGATTCCTGGAGAATTGTTTTGAGATTGTAGGATTTCAGGCTACCTTCCAGGTAGGAATCATTGATTTTTTTTAGACCCGCAGAGGTATAGATTCCACAGAGAGGTTCCACTCCCTTTCCATTTTTGAATACATAAAAATCATAATTCGGCTGGGCTTTGTAGTTTTGAATCAGGGTGCGTATGGGTTGAATTTCCATATGAAGCATGTCCATAGAAAGAACAATGAGATTGTACACCCGATAGGCGGAATAGACACTCAGAATTCCCGATACCGGACCGTGGAGGTTCTGGCTATCTATGATGATTTCCCGACTCTGAAAACGTTTCTTGAAAATTGGGAATTGTCTGTCATCTACAGAGAGAATGCATTCCCGTGATACCTGAGAAAGCAGATTCAGGGAATGCTCCACTGCCTCCAGCTCTTCCGGTCGATTCATTCGCTTCGTTCTTCCGCAGAGAACTACGCCCAGAATATCCAAAGACTTTAAAAATCTAAATCCCATTCTCAAATTGACCCTGAGATATTTATGCACAATTTGTACCAATGGAAATAGAGAGATAAATTACGGAACTTTTTGAATAATTGAGTCAGAATGCCAAGAATCTAGTTAATATGCCAGAAAAATAAGCAGAGTGTCTCCGGGAAGGGTCTTTGGGGGACGGGGATCTGAAAAACTTGCTTTCGAACTCAAAACGAGGGTGGGGCGGAAGGGAGGGTGTTTTTGAGAAATCTATTCGGAAGGAAATTTCGGAATCGTATGGTTTGATATACATTTTAACAAAAGCGTTAGGTGAAATGTATTATGGAGACATAATAAAGAGAAAAGAAATATTCCCTTCATGAAAAGTTCTTATTCTTTTTTTTTACTTTCACCGATGAATAAATAAAAACTCCGGAGTTTTCATGAGAGATTCTCTAGTAAGAAAAGAAGAAAAAGTGTTGGTTGGCGAATTTTGGACAGCAAAGCAAAGACAGGCTCATAAGATTCATTATACGGTGAGTTACAGGGCAGCATTCAAACCCGAATTACCTTCTTTCTTTATTAAAGAATTCCTGAAAAAAAAGAAATCAACAATCTTAGACCCTTTCGGAGGGCGAGGTACGACTGCAATACAGGCTAATCTGGATGGTCATTTTGCAGTTCATAATGATATCAATCCTCTGTCGATTTTTCTCGCCAAATCAAGACAGAGGATTCCGGATGTTCAAAACCTTGAAAAAGTATTGAATTCATTGGATTTATCGCAGAAAGTTGAAGAGGAAACTATTGATAAAGATCTCCTTCACTTCTATCATAAGAAGACTCTGAATGAAATTAAAAATCTGAAACGTCTGTATGAGAATGACAAGTCTCCCGAGATGAGTTATATTTATCTTACCGCTCTCTCGAGATTGCACGGTCACTCAACAGGATTCTTTTCGGTGTATACTTTCCCTCAGTTGTCGATTCCGCCCCTTGCCCAGAAAAAGAATAATGAAAAGCGGGGAGAGTTTCCGGAATACAGGGAGATCAAATCAAGGATCCTAAAAAAGATGAAAAAAGATTTGAGTGATCCCTTACCTCCATTCTATCATGAGTTTGCGCGACATAATTTGTATACTCACGGAACGTCATACGATATGAAGAATGTTGGAAGTTCAACTGTTGATCTTGTGGTGACTTCACCTCCTTTCCTCGATAAGGTCGACTATCGGGCTGACAATTGGTTGAAATCCTGGTTTTTGGGAATCCGGAATGAAGAGACAAAAGGAATGGCGATTCTTCACACTCCCGAGCAATGGGAGTCCTTTATAGAGAAGACGCTGACTGAATGTGCAAGGGTGATGAAAAAAAATGCATATCTGGTCATGGAAGTAGGTGATGTTAAGCATGGATCCGGGGTCTTGAATCTCGATGACCTGGTTGTCCGCGCCGCCGAAAAATCCTCTCTTGTCTGGGAAAAAACCTATATCAACGCTCAAAAGTTTACCAAGCTCTCCAATTGTTGGAATGTATCCAATAATGAAAAGGGTACGAATTCCAATCGTTGCGTAGTCTTCAAAAATCGAAAATAGAAAAGGGTTTTTGAGAAAAAATCCTTTTGTTTTTATGAATTGAGACGATATGTACTTCGTATAGGAGTACCCGAGCTTATGATGAGATCATTGTGGACAGCATCTACCGGTATGATTGCCCAGCAGTTTCATATCGATACTATTTCAAATAACCTGGCAAATGTGAACACCACAGGTTTTAAGAAAAACCGTGCAGATTTTGAAGATCTTGTCTATCAGCACCAGGTCATGGCGGGTACGCCTGCGACCGCAGTCAGTGAAATTCCTACAGGTGTCAATGTCGGTCACGGGGTTCGGGCCGCCGCTTCTCAGAAAATCTTTGAGATCGGTTCCTTTCAGGCCACAGGGAACAAATTGGATCTCGCGATCACAGGAGAGATGGGATTTTTTAAAATCCAGATGCCCGATGGAAGCTTTGCCTTCACAAGAGACGGTTCCTACAAGATCGATTCCAACCAGCAGGTGGTGACTTCCAATGGATACCTCTTTGAACCTCAGATCATCCTTCCCGAGGGAGCTATACTCAATACTCTGGCTTTCAGTGAGCAGGGGGAAGTGACTGTAAAGATCGGAAATGACATCCGGCCTACAGTGATCGGACAGGTGGAACTGTATCGATTTGTCAATCCTGCAGGACTTCAGGCGATAGGTAAGAACTTATTCAAAGAGACAGTCGCTTCCGGAGCAGAGATTCCCGGAACACCCGGCACAGAGGGATTTGGTTCCATTCTTCAGGGATTTTTAGAGATGAGCAATGTAAAGATAGTTGAAGAAATGGTCAATATGATTGTGGCACAAAGGGCTTACGAGTCCAACTCCAAAGCAATTCAAACCTCTGACAATATGTTGTCCACTGCTATCGGTCTCAAGCGCGGATAAGATTCGGTTTTTCCCATGAAAACGGGGTTGAAAAAATTTTTTCTCTCGGGTTTTTTCTTCCCCTTCACAATAGCATTTTTTTCCCCACTTTTTGCTGATCCCATTTATTTGTTTCCCCGTTCTGTGGTTCAAAACGATAAGGTGAAGTTATCGGATATAGCCAGGCTTCCCAATGGAATGGAGGATCGGGAGATTCTTACCACTCCTGAAGAACCCATTGTCCTGACTCCTTCCGGAGTGTCCGATCTCCTCGGTCCAACCGAGTCGGGTAGGGTCGTTTTGGGTTCCAATTGTTTGGTCATCCCCCTTTTGAAGAGATACAGTGATTCTGAAATTCTCGAATCGATAACAGAAGAAATCATTTCGAGAACTGAGATAGATAGAGAAAACTTTCGAATTCAATTCATCGATGAGGAGACTGTTTTTCTTCCACCCAAGGGTGTGAGGCTCTCCTGGGCAAGTTTTCCGAAGAAACTAAGTGCGGGAAAAAAAATCTTTCATCTGGATGTCTGGAAGGATGAAAAAAAAATCTACACCAGAAAGATTCGATTTCTGATCGAATTAAAGATGACAGCATATTTTGTTAAAAATAGAATAGCAAAAAACTCTATCCTGAGCAAGGAAGATGTAGAAGAAAAGTCTTTCTTCACCTCCCGTACCCACAGGGATTTGTATTCGGGGAAAATAGAGGGAGTCACTGCCCTGGCTTCCCTGGAAGAAGGGGATAAGATTCGTAAAAAACATGTTCGTCTTCTCCATGATGTAGAGAGGGGATCCTCTGTGGAAGTGATCTATCGTGAGGGTGGATTGGTCGTTGTAGGAAAAGGTATAGCCAAAGAATCCGGAAACGCAGGGGAACCCATACGGGTGAGAGCCAAATCCAGCGGAGTTCTGCTGAAAGGGACCATATCTGAAAATGGGATGGTAGTGATACAATAATGATAGATAAGTTTAAGTTTTTGATTCAATTCTTCCTCGTAACAGGAACAATCTCCCTCGGAGCCCAGAGCCTCTGGGTGGATACCAATCCGTATTCAACAGGAGCCGCCGGTCTCAAGAAAGGCATCATCATTCGTGTGATACTAAAAGACGGAATCAAGTCGGACTACAAATACGAATCCGGAAAAGATGAGAATATCTCAATAAAATTCGCACCTGACAAAAAGTCGATTCCGGAGATCATGGGTTATAATTTTGACAAGTCGATAGTCGGAGTCAAAAACGGAAAAGAAAAGTCCCAGAGTAAGATCATAGGTGTCATGGCTGCAACAGTAACCGAAATTGACGAAAATGGTAATTTAGTTCTTTCCGGATCACGTGAAGCAAAATTCGACAAAGGGAAGAGTTCCCTGAAGCTTTCGGGTAGGGTCAATCCGGGCGAATTGAAAGAAGGCAATACGGTATCCAGTGATATGATTGCTGATCTGGTTTTGGAATACAATGCGAGTCCTATAGATAAGAATCTCAATGATCCGGATGTTCAGATGAAACCCGCTCTCGACTACAAAGGCAAACCCATTATCGGTCCCGATGGTCAACCGGTTCAAAAGGCAGAGCTTTCCGAGACAGAAAGACAAAAAATCATCCTCAAGAATATCAAGCGATTGCTCGGAGAAAGTGAATGAAAGTCCTCATCCTCCTCATCTCTCTATTTTTCTCATCTCATTCAGTGTTTTCTGTAGATGTCAAACTAAAGGATTTAGTGCGAATCGATGGAATACGAGAAAACCAAATCACGGGATTTGGGATCGTGACCGGATTGTCCGGAACCGGTGATACAAAAAATGCGATCACCACCGAGAGCATGCAGAATTATCTCAAAAACCAGGGTCTGAGTGCATCTTCCAATCCCGCTCTCACCAGAAACATTGCCTCGGTGATTGTCACTGCCAATATACCGACCTATGCCAAACCGGGAGATAAAATCGATGTGACTGTCTCCTCGATTGGAGATGCAAAATCTCTCGAAGGTGGGGTGCTACTTCAATCCCCCCTCAAAGCGGCAAACAATGACATCATCGCCGTAGCCGGAGGAGTGATTTCCTTCGGAGGAAAGGAAAATAAGACCAGTAGCAATATCTCCAGAACCATCCCTAAGACAGTAGGAGTGATTCAGGGAGGAGGGATTGTTGAAAAAGAACTTGCCAACGCCTTTCTCAACCAGGAGAACAAGTACAGACTCATTCTTCAAAACCAGGATTTTGCGACTCTGGATTTGATCCAAAAAGCGATTGCGGATACTTTTGGTTCGGAAAGCATCACCTCCCGTGTAGTTTCTCCGGTGGAGATTGAACTTTCCATACCGGAAAAGACTGATGCGATTGGAGTCTTGGGAAGATTGGAAAATCTCACCATCACTCCGGAAAACAAAGCGCGAATTGTAGTCAATGAAAGAACCGGAACCATAGTTATGGGGGGCAATGTCACCATAGATGAGGTGGCAATCTCCAAACAGGGTTTGAGTGTGATCGTCTCGGGAGGACAGAAGAAACGCTTCTGGGATGATCCGGAAAAAGTAGAAAATGTTTTGGTCATGCAGGAGGCTACAAAGGTTTCCGATCTGGTCAAGGCTCTCAACAAAATTGGGGCTTCCACCCGCGATGTGATCGCAATTTTGGAAGCACTCAGAAAATCAGGTGCTATGCACGCGGAGGTTATTGTTCAATGAACTCAATCAATTCAATTCAGGATTACATTCAAAGGCTATCGATTACTGATTCCAAACTGGATAAGTACAAGGAAAACCGTGAAAACCTTCCCGCCGATAAGGACACAAAGTCCTTTGTCAATCACCTCGATGATGCCCTGGCAGGAAAAGTGTCTTCCTCCGAGCTCAGACCGAATTACAATATCAAAGAAGAAATCCAGAAAGATCCCTACAGAAAAAAACTTTTCAATGCCAGTGTGGAATTTGAGTCCATGTTTGTTAAACTAATGTTGAATGAAATGCGAAAGACTGTGGAAAAACAGAGTATGATGCACGGAGGATATGCGGAGGAGATTTTTGAGGATTTTCTTTATGATGAGTATTCTAAGGAAATCTCCAAAAATGAATCTCTGGGTCTGGCAGAACAGATTTATAGTTCTCTTTCAAAGAGTCTTCCTCCTATTTCAGAGAAAGAAAAATAACTCAAAACCTTAATTTTCTACTGAGCTGCTCTTTTTAAATATTTTTATTTTTTTGAAATGCTCAGGATATGATTTGAAGTTTTTATGATTTTGAAATTTATTGTCTATTGCAATAAGGAAATTGATTGTTTTTTGAGGTTGGTCATTTCCAAAGGAGTCTATCTTATCCGGCAGATTTCGGTTAGGAAATTTTCATAATTTCATAAGAAATCGCCACTTCCCAATTATGAGTTCCAATAAAGAAAAATATGAGAAGTTGGATATAAGTATCCTTTTTGTTGAGGATGATATCATCATTCAAAAAACCACTACTCATATCTTAGAGAATATGGTCTCGGAAATTCGGATTGCAGGTGATGGAAAGCAGGGTATAGAGCTCTATCTAGCCAGGAAACCGGATCTGGTGATCACAGACATCGAAATGCCGGAGATGAATGGGATTCAGATGGCAAAAGCGATCCTGGAAATGGATCCCGAAAAACCCATAGTCATAATGACATCCCATGTGGAGTCCGAATTCTTGATCGATGCTATCAATCTCGGAATCAAGGGGTTCTTGCCCAAGCCTGTCATTCACAAGACTCTCTATCACCTCCTTCAGAAATTTTACTCAGAGATTCAGATGAAAAATGAATTCATCAAGAATCAGAGTCGGGTGAATAAAATTATGAATTTCCAGCAGACAATGGTGATTTTAACTGATGGAATCAATGTCCTCGATATCAATGGAACAGTCTTAGAATTTTTTGACTTTCAGAGCAAACAGGCTTTTCTTGAGGCCTGTCCTACTATCCTCGATCTAATCCCTGTATTTGATCAATTTCTCGATGAGGGGACTGAAAATTGGGTTCAGTCTTTTTTGAGGTCGGGTGCCATTCAAAACAATAGAGTTCGGTTCATCAATCCTAAGTCCAAGGAATTCAGAACTTTTCTAATCCGATACAATCGTGTTCCGGAAGAAAATATCTACATCTTCAATCTCACGGATGTAACCGAAATCGAGCAAAAGACCATTAGTTTGGAAAAGAAAGCCTTTACTGATGACCTGACCAAGATTTACAATCGGAGCAAGTTTCAGGAAGTCTTTGATGCGGAGCTCACAAAGATTCATGAGATACCCGATCTGGCCTTTGCTCTGATCATGTTTGATATTGATCATTTTAAGTCGGTCAATGATACCTATGGTCACAATGTCGGTGACACTGTATTGGTTGATCTAGTAGAAGAAGTCAAAAAAACCATCCGGAGAACCGATTCCTTCTTTCGTTGGGGAGGAGAAGAATTTCTTCTCATCCTACCCAGTACCGACTCCAATGGTGCGGCTATTCTGGCAGAAAAAATTCGATCGAGAGTAGAGGCTAGAAAGTTCTCTATAGATAGGAAAGTGACTGTGAGTCTGGGAGTCACAGAAGTGACTTCAATAGACAAAATGGTTACCGTTCTGGAAAGGGCTGATTCTGCCCTGTATGAAGCCAAGTACTCGGGCAGGAATCGTTACATTTTACGTTAGTTCTTTCGATACTCCCTCTCTACCTTAGTCTTTATCCCACCCCGAATATGAAAATCTCCAAATACTTTTAGATACAGGGGGTCAATGGCACGGATGATGTCCTCCGTAATTTTGTTCACTACATTCTCATGAAAAATTCCAATATTCCTATAGAAATTTATATATTCTTTGAGTGATTTTAATTCTATACACTTTTCCGATGGAATATAATCAATGTATATAGTTCCGAAATCAGGAAGACCCGTTTTGGGACAAATAGCTGTGAATTCGGGTATGGAAAAATGAATCGTATATTCCTTACCTCTAAAAACATTGGAAAAAAATTCAAGTGGAGGAGTTTGCAATTCAGGTATATGGGATTGCTTTCCTTCGTAGCTGGATTCTGTAGGGGACATGAGATCCTCCGAAATTTTAGAATACGTCCAGACTTTTTGGAACAAAATTTATGAAAAGTAGAAATAAGGAATTGGATACTTATGAGTGTTGTTGATGGATATAAAAAGATAGGAATCATAGATTTTGGAGGTCAGTATGCACATCTCATTGCCTCCCGGATACGACGACTCGGGGTTTATACCGAACTCCTGACGAATGATGAGTCTCTAGAAAAATACAAAGAATACAGTGGATTGATTTTCTCCGGAGGACCCTCCAGTGTCTATCTTGATGATTCTCCCGGCATCGCATTGGAAGTTCTTC
Source organism: Leptospiraceae bacterium (assembly GCA_024233875.1). Classification (GTDB taxonomy): domain Bacteria; phylum Spirochaetota; class Leptospiria; order Leptospirales; family Leptospiraceae; genus JACKPB01. Next base: position 375,147 of record JACKPB010000003.1, on the reverse strand, counting down.
AACTGGGAATTCCTATTCTCGGAATTTGCTATGGCCATCAATTGATTATGAAACTTCTCGGTGGAGATGTTTCCAGCTCTGTTACGGGGGAATTTGGGCCGGCTCGAATAGAAATCACAAGTGAAAATCCATTTACCCATTCTCTGGAATCCTCCGAGTTGGTGTGGATGAGTCACGGGGACGAAGTCAAGGGACTTCCCGAAGGATTTCAGAAATTTGCGGTGAGTGAGAATTGTGAATTTGCCGGTGTGATCCACTCCGAAAAAAAGATCGTCGGCATTCAGTTTCATCCTGAGGTCACCCACACCAAGCACGGTCAAAAATTCCTACTGAACTTTATCAATCTCTGCGGAATAGAAAAGAATTGGACAATCGAAGAATTCTTAGAAAAGAAAATTGAAGAAATCCAAACTCTGGTTCCTGAGGGCAAGAAAGTCTTCATGCTGGTATCGGGAGGAGTGGACTCAACTGTAGCATACACTCTCCTCGTCAGAGCTCTGGGAAATGATCGGGTCAGAGGACTTCTCGTGGACACAGGGTTTATGAGAAAGAATGAAGTGAAGCTCATCCTCTCCGACCTAGCCGGAGTAGGGATTCACATTGAAGTAGAAGATGCATCCAAAGAATACTATTCAGCTCTCAAGGACATCACCGCTCCCGAAGCAAAACGTCATATCATAGGAAATTTATTTCTTGTCGTGAAAAACAATGTGATGACCCGAATCATCGATGATCCGGAAAATTGGATCCTCGGTCAGGGAACCATCTACCCTGATACGATCGAGAGCGGAGGAACCAAGCACTCACACAATATCAAGACCCATCACAATCGTGTGGATGCGATTAAAGATTTGATGGAGTCCGGTAAATTGATTGAACCGATTCATGAGCTCTACAAGGACGAAGTGAGGGAGCTGGGAAGACATCTCGGGCTTTCCGATCATTTGATCAACCGGCATCCGTTTCCGGGACCGGGACTGGCTGTACGGATGCTGACCAATCATAAGGATGATAGTTTCACCGAATCGGAAGAATTGAAAAAGGTCTTATCTAAATACAAAAAGATAAAGTACTCCGTACTACCGATTCGATCTGTGGGTGTTCAGGGAGACTCCAGGACCTATAAGCATTGTGTGGCACTCAATGATTTTACGAAGAATTGGGAAAAGTATGATGTCATATCATCCCGTATCACGAATCGAGTTCGGGACATCAACCGCGTAGTTTTTGCTCCTTATCAGGATAAATTACCAAAGAAATTTCATTTTTCACAGATATATATGACCAGGGAACACTCCGATCTCCTGAGGGAAGCGGATGACTGTGTGACAAAGATTCTGAGAAAGAGAAAGATAGTGACCGAGATCTGGCAGATGCCTGTGGCACTCATACCTGTCGGAAATAAAAAGAATCATTTCAGTATTGTTCTGAGGCCCGTGGAATCTACTGAAGCTATGACAGCAAACTTTTACTTTATGAAGAGAAAGATTCTGAAGGAGATTGTCGAAAAACTCCTTCAGATCAAAAAGATTTCCTATGTCTTCTATGACATCACGAACAAACCGCCCGGAACCATAGAATGGGAGTGATCAAATCAAACCCTTGGTCTTGAATAGGATCGGCCAACCCGCCACCGGTAGAAGAAAGGGTGATTGAGAGAGATTGCTTCCGAGGCTGGAAAGAAATCCGGCATTGGAGTAATCAAACTCTTTGACCCTACCGCCTTCTTTGAAGAGTCTTTCGTGTTCGGAGAAGAGAATAGGCCAACCCGAAGGTAGGATATAAAAGAGTTTATCCTTGTTTTCAAACCAGAGCTCTCCCAGTTCTTCCCATTGATAGGGGTCGGAACCGTATTCTTCGAGAGCCTGGCTCAGAAGTCTCTGCATTCTATCCCTAACGATTTCCCGAATCTTATTGATATCTTTCTTCTTCACTTTGTGGAAGGGAACGTCTATCATCTCATAGACTTTTATCGGCTCACCGAAGACGTAAGTTAGTTTGGCGGGTAGGGCAAAGTAAAAGGCCCAGGGGTAGAGAACCGCGAGACTCGAAAGGGGACCGAGGGGCAAAAATGGCATTCCTATCTTATTGACCAGTTTGTTTAAGTCATCGTTTTTGTAGCTGTAGGGATTGAGATACTCTCCGTTCACTGTAGCAATTGGAATGATATCCGTTTTGAATTTGAGAGCCATTCGAATGAAGGAAGAAGAAACATTTTGCATGATGTATCTCTTATCGAATCCTTTGGCAATCCCGGGAACACCTTCCGGATAGATCATCACATTGGAGTCGGAGTTGTGCATCAGAGCTTCAAAGTTTTCTAGAGTGGCGTCCACACCACCCAATCTCTTCCAGAATTTTTCTATGAGAAAGGGTTCCATGTAAGCGGATTGGGAGAGCATGGGGGCGACGATAGGACGTAGGGACTGTTTGAAGTCCTCTCCTGTTTTGAGAAAGTACTTCCCTGCCATGATGATTCCATCCCAGGGAAAGGTCATTCCGGAATGATTGCTCGCAAAAATCAGGGGACGATCGGGATGCACTCTTTCGGGTAGAGCTTTTTCTAAGCCCACAAACTTGGATCGAAAGTAAAATTGGTCTATGAATTTGGTAACATTGTGGATGGCACTTCTGGTGTATTCGTAATCTTTGTACTGATTGATATTGTCGAGGAGTTGTTTGAAACGTTTTCCTTCTTCGGATTCATTTTCATGATTGGAATCGATGACTATATCAGGAGTGGATTTGAGTAGTTTGATCTTTTCGTTCATTTCTTTCTCCTCAATGATTCATTCTAATGAATTCAATTTCTTCGTTCTTCAATTCATTTTGAAAAACTATATTCAGGAAGGAAGTTACATCCAGACTTTTCCCGATTCTGAGTATGTACTTACGATTGTGTGTGAAGTCTTTACTGGATCGAACTATGGATTCGATTGAAAAGTTTTTCTCGCCTACCTCAAATGAGAGAGTCAATTTCGTGTCCGGAGGGAGCTCTTCTTTTACATAGATCATAGCTCCTCCTTTACTGATATTATTGATATAGCAATCAAAACTACCTTTCTCCTGAATCAGAACCGATCCAAAGGTTTCCATTAGGAAACGCTGGTTTTTCCTTTTTTCAATCATGATATTTCCTTAAAATATGAATTGTTTTTGTTTGTTTCCCTGATTTTTCATAGTCTTTGAATTCTATCAATGATTTATTGAATCCTCTTCAATCTCTATAGTAAAATTTCTTAGTAACTCACAGTACGCAAAGAAGCGAAATGTGAGGTTGCAGGGAGCCTGCCGGCAGCTTGGGCTATCGCCCAAACCCATATTTTTATTGATTGATTAGCAAAGTAGGATGAGGATTCAGAGCAATGGTTTCCTCTCAAAATAAATACCGACCCGGGAGAACTTCCTTCTACATAATTGTATTATGTCATTTTTTTTATTTTTTTAAGAAAAATGCTAAGGGGATTTTTTTCAGACTACCGATACATCTTCTGAGGGCTCAAGGATGAACCCTCTAATCTACATTTTTTTTAAATCTTTCGCAAGAAAGACGGATTTCATGGAGGAAACCGATGATTATTAACCACAACATATCAGCTATCAACTCTCACAGAGTTCTGAAAAGTAACAACGAGTTCATGAGCAAAGACATGGAAAAACTTTCCAGCGGAATGAGAATCAACCGCGCTGGGGACGATGCTTCCGGACTTGCAGTTTCTGAAAAAATGAGATCTCAGGTCAACGGTCTGCGTAGAGCAGAAGCGAACGCTGAAGATGGCATTTCTTTCATTCAGACTACTGAAGGATATCTACAAGAAACTCAGGATATCGTTCAGAGAATCAGAGTGTTGGCAGTTCAAGCAGCTAACGGTATCTATACTGAAGAAGACAGACAGCAAATTCAAGTAGAAGTATCACAGTTGATTGATGAAATCGACAGAATCGCTTCTCAGGCTGAGTTCAACAAAATGAAAATGTTGACCGGTTCTTTTGCACGTCTCAATCCTACCGCCAGCATGTGGTTCCACCTCGGTGCAAATATGCATCAGAGAGAAAGAGTGTATATCGAAACAATGACAACTGCAGGTCTCGGTCTCAGAAACCCAACTGTATTGACATTTATCTCTCTTTCTACAATGGCTAAAGCGAATGCAGCTATCGGTGTAGCTGACGATGCTTTAAGAGTTATTTCTAAGCAAAGAGCGGATTTGGGTGCTTATCAAAACAGATTAGAGCATGCTATCCGTGGATTGATGAATGGTTATGAAAACCTTCAGGCAGCTGAGTCCAGAATTCGTGATACTGACATGGCTGAACAAATGGTTAGCCTTACCAGATTCCAGATTCTTACTCAGGCTGGAACATCAATGCTCGCTCAGGCCAACACCAGACCACAAAACGTATTGCAACTCTTACGTTAATCTATCTAGATTCCGTTTCCGGACCTCCGGAAGCGGAGTTTCAAGTAGTAAAACTAAGGTCACTCATTGTGGCCTTTTTTTTTACTCTCCCTTCCTTTTCAGTCTTACCAAAAGAACTCGTTTCAAGACATTCTTCCGTGTAAACTTATTCAAAAAACTCATCTTAGGGGTTTCTATCTTATAAAATTGAAATGCTTTTAGAGTTTCGATTTCCAGATCGTCTTTATAAAAATCCCGGATGAGGTATTCAAAATCTTCAGGAAGGATGGCCAATCTTGGGGATTCTTTCAATAAGTTCAAAAGTTCCTTTTTCTGAAAAATAAATACCATAAGACGGTCAGAATAGAATTCAAATGAACGCTTGGATCTTGAAACTCCCAGAGAAAGAACTTCCTTTTGATCCGGTTCGATTTCTTTTATCATCTTCCCCATTTCTTTTCCCACCTGGTATTTGCTCAGTTCAGGAAATACAAATAGACTGACACTCAAATTCAATACCACAACAGGGAGAAACAGAAGAGCGAATTGATTCTCCATTCTTCCGAAAATCAAAAAATAAATGATGAGAAGGAGAGGGGGAAGGAGAAGAAAAGGAAACCAATTTTCCAAAACCAAAAAGGGTATCACAAGAACAAGGGATGCAAAGACAAATGAGGGGGCTACCAGACTTAAATTTCCTTTGAGATTCCATTTCTTCAAAAGAGAATACAGGTTGGGGGAAATCCAAATCGCCGCCGCCGGGATACACCAGAATGTATACTGAGGAAGTCGAAACTTCGAAAATGAGATGAGGAATAAAAATAAAAATATCCAGGCCTCGATCGTGTAATCATTTTTTCTCTTGATGAGTGAATGCAATTTACTATAAGAAAACTTTTCTTCAAATAGTTTGGAATACTGAAATCTTAGAATTCTATAGAGATAGTAGAGAAAGAAAAAACTAAAGGTAGCGAACATCCAAAGGAAGGTTGCGGGGAAGTAGCCCGGGTTCCAACCATTGTCATACAACTTCATATAGAGTCGGCCAAAGGATTGAAGATAAAGAAAAAAATAGGGACCGAAGGCATCGAATTCCAAAAAGAGTAGGTAAGACCAGAAAACCGGAAATATAGAAAAGAGAAGGAAGCCCCGAAAGGGATGCATCCTCCACAATAATTTCCAGTCCCATCGGAGAAGAATATCTCCCCCGATGGCTATCATAGGAATTACGATACCTATCGGACCCTTAGTGACGACTCCGAGTCCCATAAATGGGAACATCCAAAAGAAATAGTATTGAGAATGTGTTTTGCCCAGATAGTACATAAGTACACTCAGAATGAGATACATATTTAAGTAGATATCTATGGTAGGATTGAGTGTGTAGATGTAAGTTCCGGGAACAGTGAGATAGATTAGAGAGCTGAGAAGAGCTATCGATCGATTTGCACTCCTGAGTAGAGAGATTTTGTAGATCCCAAAACTGGAAATGAGAAGAGCTAGGATAGCGGGAAGACGAAAGGAAAAATTGGAAATCCCAAAGATTTTGTAAAAGAGAGAGATCGTCCAGAAAGTAAGAATGGGCTTGTCCAGGTACGGTCTGCCATTGTCCCGCAATTGAAAGTATTCATTCCCCCTCACCATTTCTCTGGAGATTTCAGCATATTGTGCTGTGTCTATATCAATGAGGTCAAGTGGGAGGGTGAAAAGATAAGGAAGAAATGCCAGAATCAGAAGAACTAGTAATTTTTTATGACTCAAGCCTTTGTCTTCATTCATCTAAAAAATCCATTCGTAATCAAACAGTTGTAAAAATCCATACAGGAGTTGGGAAAGTCTTTGTAACAACCGAGCATTTCCCCCCGGATCATCGTGCAGGTCTGATTGCACTGAATTGAGAAACTTTCGAGTTTGTCCTGTGGAACGGGAAACTCAGCTAGATCTGTTATGCATTTTTGAGAATACTCGCAGGCTTCACCACAGGCATCGGCTACTTTCAATTTACAGGAAAAATTTAAGAAAATTAAAAATCCGAATGCAATCCAAAAGAAATATTTCATAGATCCTTTTTCTGTTTTTGCGGATTTGAAGCCGGAATCCAGCAAAAAGAGTTGTATACCAATTCTCATAAATCATTACACATTCCCTTTTACGGTATGTAGCCATTTTATAGTTGATTTCTTTATGAATGAGTAAACCTTTTGAAAATGGCTATAAGACAAACTGTCTCTTAATAAGGGACACTCTGTCTTATAACTGTCAAGTTTTTTTTAAAATATTTGGAATGGATTATTGCAATTTAGGTATATACCAGTTCTCATAAATAATTGCGTTTTTCCTAGTAAGGTATGTAGCCATTTTATAGCTAATTCTTCTGTGAATGCGCAAAAACTTCTGAAAATGACTATAAATATTCAAAATATTCTGATTGTTCACCAAAATTTAAGTAAAAGCCCTAAAAATTTTTGAACCTATATGAAAAAAAAGACCTGAAGAGAGTGGATTGACCCGATGACTATTTTGTCTGGTACCAAGTATTGACAAAATTCTCCTGACAAAAGTAGACCTGAGTATTAGAAATTTAGTCCTTAGGAAAATAATGAATTAGTTTATGAAAATGAATGAAATGATTTTATTCTTTTCAAATCCGATAGATATGCAATTTTAGTTATATATACAAAACTAATGAAAAATTTTGAGCGAGCCAGGTCTGAACAGTCCAAAGAATTTAGAATACAGCAGATTCTAAATGCTTCAGAATTGATATACTCAACTACTGAATTTGAGAAGATTACCTACACTCAAATCGCTAAAGAAGCCAGATTTACTAGATCAAATCTCTACAAATACTTTCGCACCAAAGAAGATATATTTCTACATCTACTCCTTTCGGATCTGACCAAATGGATCGATAGGGTAGAAAGTCTTTTCATCAGTCATGAGTCCTTTCATCATGAAAATTTTTCAAGGCTCTGGACGTCTACTCTGTTGGACAATGAACGTCTTTTGAATTTGAGATCCATCCTCTTTACCCATTTAGAAAAGAATGCCTCCGAAGGTTCCTTTTTAGAATTCAAAAACAATTCGAGACTTCAGATTGAGAGATTGACGGAATTTTTGAAAAAGAATCTTCCCGTTGAAGAGGATAAAAAAATCTCCGAATTCATTCTTCTGAGCCTTTCTATGGGATCCGGAATCTTTCCCCTCTACCTTCATCAGGAAAAAGGCTGTAAACTTTTGCAAAAACATGGATTGCCTTTCAATGAAATCAATTTCTCTGAAGTTCTCAATAATGGAGTAAGAGCTCTTTCTAAAGTGTATTTTTTTTCCTGAGTTTCTTTCCGTAGGATTTTGACCTGATCTTTGCTTTCCTCCTTAGAAACCGGCGGGATGGGGATGAAAATTCTACTTGCTGAGAAAATGGGATAGAAATCACATGAATGCAACAGCATTGCAAAGTAAGCATGGAATTTTTGGTGGGGATTTACTCAAATGGGTTGATCCTGATTTGAGGGGATTTTTTGAACCAACAATGGGTATACTTTCTGGGTTCGCTTTTGGGATTTCTCATCGGACCTTTTTTGCATACTTTTTTCTTAAAACGTAAAAAATGGCACCAATTTCTGGATGGATTCTCCCTGACAGCAGTTGGTGGGATTGCACTCGTCTACCTTTTGCCCGAAGCGATCTCCAATGGTGGATTCAGGGTTCTCGCTGTCATACTTCTGGGCATCTTCCTTCCGAGATTCATAGAAAAAATAGTCAGTGTTCACAGAAAATCCAATAGCATTCTTTTTCTCATCTTCGGACTCTTCCTCCACACTTTGATCGAGTCTGCGGCAATGGGAGGAGTTTTTTCTCCCGAGAAGAAACATCTTGCTCTTGCGATCGTTCTGCATCGGTTTCCTGTGGCTCTTTTGCTTTTTTCCTTTATTAGAAGGGAGGAGAGCAATGCGTTTGCCGGTGGGGTGATCCTCCTTCTCATTCTTAGCTCCGTCCTCGGTTTCTCCATCGGACCGGGAATTGAGTCCGTATTTTCGAGCGAAATGGATGCCTATCTGGAAGTCTTTGTTGCCTCTTCCCTCCTTCATGTTGCCATAGAAAACCACTACCACAAACAGGAGTCTATCACTCTACCCAGCCTGGAGCTCTCCGGAAACCCCATCCTTCTATCGGAAGTCCATCCCAACAATCTAATGAATTGGATTTCCCGGTATGCCCTCTTTTCTACCCTGGGAGCCTTAGGGGGAATCTTCCTGGTCATTGTAGTGATGGGACAACCCAATCTCATAAAAATGAATCTTGTCTCTCTTACATTTTTAGAAACCTTTCTGGCTCTTTCCCTTCGAAGTGCACCTGCTCTGATCTTAGCCTATGTCTCTGCAGTCTTTCTCAAAACATTTTTACCCCCCTACACAATCGAAGGTTTGAATCGGGGCAATTCAGTATCACGGTCTATCAAGGGAGTGCTCTTCGGATTTCCCCTGCCTGTATGTTCCTGCGGGGTACTGCCTATTTATGATTCTATGATCAAAAGGGGGATTCCTGTTACTGCCGCTATGGGGTTTTTGATCGCTACTCCCGGGATGGGGCTGGATGCTCTTTTGATTTCGGTTCCGCTTCTGGGATTGGAATTGTCTGTGATACGATTGTTTCTGGCATTTTTGGTGGCTATTCTAACAGCCTATTTTATCGGAAAGTATGCTCTTCCCAAGGAACGTAGTACAGATAAAATAAAAATTGAAGACAGATACACTATCAGGGAAAAGTTCAGGATGAGTGTGGAGTTCGGGTTTGTTGAATTGTTTGACCACACCTTACCCTGGATCCTCATGGGATTGTTCATAGCTTCCATCATCGAACCACTTCTGGACTATGAGTATCTGGGTCAATTGACTCCCTTCTGGCAGGTTCCCCTCTTTGCCCTCATCGGAATGCCGTTTTATGTTTGTGCTACAGGTGCCACACCGATAGCCGCTATAGCAATTCATAAGGGGATTTCTGCAGGAGCCGCTCTCGCATTTCTCATAGCGGGACCCGTGACGAACGCAACTACTTTTGTAATCCTGAGTAGAATTCACAACCGAAAGACGGCTATTCTTTTTGGTCTGGTTGTGTCCGGATTGGCAGTGATTTTTGGTTGGTCAATCAATGTATTTAAATTTCCTGTTGCTGAGAGCATTCATGCCTTTACGGATGAAAAAGGCTCTTTGATCCAATGGATTTCACTCTGGATTTTTGTTTTCCTTCTTCTCCTTTCCCTTCTCAGGCAGGGTCCCCGCGGACTCGTCAAGCAGATCACAAGTCCGATCCATACAAATACCTGAACTCAAATGGACAAACCTGAAGTTCTAATCAATTGGGAAAAAGTTTCCGGAATGATTTTCCTCTATGTCCCGGAGAGGGAATATAGAATCGGATCGGATGAACCCTTACGGAGTTTTGTCAATAATGATGAACTATCCAACGAATACCATTTTCCGGAAAAAGTGGTCCGGGGGGGAGGGTTTTGGATCTCGGAACTTCAATTTCGAATGAATCACTACACCAGACTCCTCGACAGGATTCAATTCAGAGAAATTCTCAATCGGATATCCCCGGAAGAATGGGAGAGTTACAAATACAATTTTGTTCGTGAGATACGATACGGAGTCTATCGGGGAAATCAAAAAAGAGAAAAAGATTCTCTGGAATTGAATCCCATTCTTACCCTGGGATTTGAATCAGCCGGACTTCTGAGTGAAGAATTTGGATTTTCCCTGCCCGATCTCGAGGAATGGGAGATCGCTTGCAGTTTTGATAAAAAAAAGAAATTTCCTGATTTTGATGCTTTGAAAGATATTTATTTGATAGAAAACTATCCCTATTCCTATCTCTGGGAAGATCCGGAAAGCACTATGGGATACAGGGATACAGCAAAGATAGAAGGGAAAAAGACCAGAATCAAATACCTCAAAGATGCATCCGTCCAATCCGGCTCGGATCTCAAAGACTTATTTGTTTATAATTATGAATGGAATCGGGGAGTGGGAGATAAGAAGTCTTTCATAAGATCCCTCAATGATCTGGGGTTTGAAAAAACATCGATAGATCTATCGGATTCTCCTGAGGAAAATGAAAAACTTGAAAAGTCCGACCACAGAGCTTTTTCCGGTCTCTCCCATAAGATCTTCCGGAAGGGTCTTCATGTCTCAACAGCCGGTTTTCGTTTCGTTTATTATCCAAATAAAAAATACCACTTCTTCACAAAGGACGATTCGGTTTCAGAACAGGACAAAAACCCGGATCTTTCCCTCTATGCTTATCTCGGAGAGCCTGCAACCGATCTTCTGGAAAACTTAGGAAATCCGGAGTATACAGATTTTTTTGACAACGGATCGAGGACGCAGGTCAATTCAAGCCATAGATATTATTTCTATGAGAAGGGAATCGTCATTCATAGCCGAACTGCATTTTCTTCCATCCTTCGTCCCGGTCCATCCTCGACGATCAATGCCATCGAGAGAATTGAGTTGGTTTTCAATAAAACTTATGAATCCGGTGAGATTCACAGATTCAAACCGTATTCCAAATTTTTGTTGGATGAATTGGATGGAAGCCTGGAGCATTTTTCAGAACTGGAAAAAAAATTTCGGGAGAGGGGAATCAGAGCTTATACGAATCTCAAAGAGGACCAACTCAGATCCATTCATCTGGAAATAGACAGAGATCATCCGAATCTCTACCTGGACTTTCAAATTCAACAGGGTATCAAACATCCAATCCAATTGGATATCAAATCAGTAAATACCAATCGGGAAAATCACTCCGAAATCATCGGAATCGTTTCGTTTGAAGAGGATGGACTCTTTCTCAAGATTCCTGCTTTCGGAGAGGTATCCGAATTTCATTTTGAAAGTTCTCGTTCTACTTTTCAGTATACTTTAGAAAACAGGTACTTTCATTTCACTGCCTATCGGGAGGATAAAAAAAGGAAATTGGTTCTTCTCGGTGATTCGGATGGATCTCTTTTTCTTCTGAATCCGAGTCTCAGAACTATAGAATGCGTACTCAATCTTAAGGAAAAGACCAAGATCGACAGGATTCAGTTTTACAGAGAAAATCTTTGTTTTGTATCCAATCATGATTCTTTTATCTACTGTGTGGATTTTTCAAAAAAAGAGATTTTGCATAGATTTCCTAAGGGAGAATTTGTTTTGAGATCCCATCAATTCTTTGTTTCAGAAGAAAAAAAGATCTTGATGGATTCATCGAATTGGACTGTCTATGATTCGGAAAGTTTTGAAAAGATCAGAGAAGGGGAACCGGAAGACTACGGATATCAAAATCCGATAGAATTTTTTGATTCGGGAAATGGGAACGAAGTCTTCCTCCTAACGGACAAGAACTTACTTTCCCTGAATTTGGATTCTTTTCAACTGAACTGGACGATTCCAAGAAAATCAAAATCCTATCATTCGGATAAGGTAGGAATTCTTTACACATCTCCTTATCTATGGATATCCGGAAATTGTGAAATCGAAAAGATCGAATGCAAAAAAGATGGGAAAGTGGATTTCCAATCCCAGAATGAATGGTACACCGCCTTAGAAATCCACGGAGAAAAAATTCTCGGGGGAACCTGGTACGGCCAGGTAGCCCTGATAGACGGGGAGAAATACAAAAAATTTCAAATCTGGGGAAATCAGAAAGGTCTTATCTATTCTTTGCTGTATCAAAATCGGAGAATATTTATCGGAGACAGTGAAGGAACCGTCCATGTATTGAATCCGAAAACTCTGGATTTGATTCAATTCTATCAAATTACGCATTCGGTGATTTCAGGAATTTTGCTTTGGAACAAAAAACTCATTCTGAGTTCGTGGAGCGGTTCTGTCTACATTCAGAGGAGAGAAAACGTCGATGAATTTGATTCTCTTAAGATTACCGATGATTGGATTGTGCATCTGAGTAAACTTGACTCAAAAAATATCCTTCTGGGAACCAAAACCGGAAATTTATTTCTCATGAAAGTAGAAAGCGGTGAAGTCAAACAATTGATTTCAAAATCTGATCCGGAAAACTCTTATTTGAAGGTTTCCTTTTGTGCGGATAAGAAAAAAAGAATCTGGGTGGGAACGGGAAGAGAAATCAAGGTCTACTCATCGTCCGGTGATCTCCTGCACAGTTTGAAAGTAGAAGAAAACGTCGAGACTCTAAAGATGGATCCATTTCAAAAAAGAATTTGGATGGGGATGAGTGGGGGCAAACTCTCTGTCTATTCTCCTGAGTTTCAGTTGCTTCATCACAAAAGAGTTCATTTTGATGGAATCAGTGATTTTGCATTTTCTGAAAAGTATACTATTCTTATCGGAAAAGAAGAATCCGGATGGATTTTGGATCGGAAGACATTTCAAGGTCTCGGGGACTTCTCCCATTCCTCAGGTGGAATTTCTAATGTAGAATTTTTAAAAGAAAGTACTTTCCTCGCAACCTCAGGTTCAGGAACGGTATATATCAAAGAAATTCTTCCGGGTGAAGACGTTCCATAGAGAGTTGCATTCTCCTGTGATCCTCCGGAAAAGTTAAGAAGCAAAAATACGTTTCTAAAAAGAGAGAATATAATTTTTTGAATCAGAAGGATACTAAGATGGCCAATAAAACAATCAAGGTTGAAAACGAGGTTGTAAACGAGCTCAGAGAAGGTGCCGAAGATCTCGATATCGTTAAGATCGGTGTGGATGTGCCGGGTCTCGTTTCAATGATCAATGAACATAATATTCGTATGTATGACGATTACGAATATTCTATGACGGATGTAATCAAAAATATCATTGAGAGTCGGGCCAGTTTGAATAGTTTCTTTCTCATAGATATTGGAGCAATTTTTAGAAAGTACAAACTCTGGATGCAACATTTGCCCAACGTAAAAATGTTTTACGCTGTGAAGTGCAATTCGGACAAATTACTACTCCACACACTTGTGGATCTCGGAGTAGGATTTGATGTGGCCTCCAAGGTGGAGATCTCAACGGTGAGGGAATTGGATGTGATGCCCGACAAGATTATCTTTGCCAATCCGGTCAAAGAAATCAATCACATCACCTTCGCAGAAGGAGAAGAGATAGAAAAGCTCACCTTCGACAATGAAGACGAACTCAAGAAAATATCCGTCTTCCATCCGCATGCACGTCTGGTTCTACGTATTCTTGTGGATGATTCCAAATCCAAACTTCCCTTCGGTTCCAAATTTGGATGTCCAACAGCCAACCTTCCGGGTGTTTTTGATCTCGCTAAGACATTGGGATTGAAGATTGAGGGTTTGAGCTTTCATGTTGGTTCGGGATGTGAGAGCCCCACAGCCTATACGGATGCAATTCGTCTCGCCAGAGAGGTTTTTGATACAGCTAAGAACTATGGATTTCATATGAATCTTTTGGATATCGGTGGGGGATTTCCCGGACATGATTCCAAGGAGTCCGAAGAACAGTTCATTGAATTGGCAAAAGCGATCAATGATGAGCTCGAACATTCTTTCAAGGATATCCCCGATCTCGAAGTCATAGCCGAACCGGGAAGATTCTTTGCTACCAGTTGCGGAACTCTGGTGACCAACGTAATCGGAAGAAAGATCATCATCACTTCTGAAAATGAAAAGATCATTCATTACTACATCAATTCCAATCTCTACGGAACCTTCAATAATATAGTCTTTGATAAGGCTACACCTGTCTTTGAACTCCTCAAGCCGGCTCCTGAAAATGAACCCCTGTACAAGTCGGTGATCTTCGGTCAGACCTGTGATAGCTTTGATAAGATTGCCGATGGTGTCTATCTTCCGGAACTGGTCTGCGGAAACTGGCTCATCATCCGAAATCATGGAGCCTATACCATCGCATCCGCTTCCCGATTCAATGGATTTGAATTGGAAGATGTGAACTACGTTTTTACTTTCTAAGCCGGCTCCCCGGGGATGGTAAAGATCTTCATGGGTTGAACCTTTCCCCGGATTTCAATCTCTCCGAGAGAATGAAAGTCTTCCTCCGATTCCAATTTGTTTTTTACTGATTCGGAAAGGATGATCTCGGATTCAAATTTTTTGTTCAGCTGTTCGAGTCGGGATGCGGTATTGACCACATCTCCGATAATGGTGTATTCTTTCCTGAGCTCGGATCCTATGTTTCCCGTTACAGCCTCACCCGAATGAATTCCCACTCCGATTTTTGTTTTGAATTGGGGATACTCTAGATTGAATTGTTTAAGTTCCTTAAAGATTTCCTTCACTGCCTGAATAGCATTCCGGCATTCTTTTCCATCTCCGAGGGGAGCCCCGAAGACCGCCATGAATCCATCTCCCAGAAATTTATTGATGATTCCATTGTTCTGATTGATCTTCTCTATCATAAAGTTGAAGACCAGGTTGAGATATCGAACCACTTCTTCCGGAGATCTCGATTCGGAAAATCGGGTGAAGTTCCGGATGTCCAGAAAGAGAATGCAAACATACTTTGTTTCGGAGTCCAGGCTGAGATTGGACTCGAGAAGTTTGTTGACTACTTCCGGGGAGACATGGGCTCCGAAGATTTTGGTGATCTCATTTTTCTCTTCGACAAGATCCAGGGTCTTGAGAATGATTTTTTTGGTTTGATAGCCTACCATACCCGCGAAGAATCCCGCAAGAATGTAGATCAGAGCTTTTTCGTAGTACATTAGAAAATCATACTCAGTTGCTACGGGCATGGATTGTTTGATAGTATACAGAATGATTGAATACTGAAGTGCAACCATGAACCCCGTATACACAGAGAGAAAAAAGTCCAACCTCAGAGTGGAGAGGATGATGAAGATGAAGTAACCATAGGTAGGAGGGGAGTTCAGAGCATCCCGAATCTCCATTCCGCCCGAGAAGAAGTAGATGATCAGACTCGGAAGAAGAACTTCAGCCCCCGCGTTCATGAGTCTTGCGGGATAGGGAAGAGTTTTTTTCTTTTTATAAAAATGATAGAGAAGAGATATGACAATGCATTCATAGAGGAAAAAAAAGCCGAGAGTGAGAGAGATTTTGAAAAGGATATCTCCCTTTCCCATGACATCATCCGAATTCCCTTTCATAAAATAAAATTTGTTCAAGAGAATCAGAATCACAATGAAGACAAGCACCAGAAGGATAAGCACCGACCTCAGTCGCTCACTCTTCAGAATTTCCAGGTTAAAGTTTTCATTGAATTCTTTCTTGAATCGATTCTGGAAGGAATGAAAGAACCTCTTATGATGTTCCCGATGTTTGGATCTGAAGTCTTCATTGAAAATTCGAAAGGAGGGTTTTTCTGTCATACTTCTAATTTAAAGATTCAAGAGGAAAGATCGAGAATTTTTTTGAATAGGGGAAATCTTTTCTCTTTTCGGAGCATGGATCCGATTCCGCAAGTCTACTCCTTGACCCGGGATCTAGGATTCAAAGGCTTCCCGGGAGGATTTCATTTCCGGGGAAGGGAGGAGAGGAGTATTGACAGTGCATTTTTCATTCGGATTGAAAATTCCTTTTCCAAAATCTAAGAATGGAATACTCTGGATTGGTTTGGGGGTAGGATTTTGGAATTTTTAATCGATAGAGAGACGCTGGAGTTTAAGAAATCAATATTTGATTTCGCCAGAAAGTACGTCTATCCCAGTGCGGAAGAAAGAGATCTTTCCGGAACCTGGGATCCGGAGATCTGGAAGAAGATGGGAGAGATCGGATTGACGGGACTTTCCATCCCGGAAGAATACGGGGGACAGGGAGCGGATTGCTTCACAACCAGTCTGGCTCATGAAGCTTTTGCTGAGGGCTCAATGGATGGCGGTGTCACTCTTGCCCTCGGTGCTCACGCTATCATAGGTGCAATGCCTCTTGTCCTATGCGGATCTGAGTTTCAGAAGAAAAAATACCTTCCCGATCTGGCTTCCGGAAAAAAGATAGCCGGTCTCGGTCTCACAGAACCCGGTTCGGGATCCGATGCTGCGGGAAGCATGCAATCAACAGCTGTCAAAAAAGGAGATCGTTACATCTTAAACGGAAGCAAGATGTTCATCACCAATGGTCCGATCGGAGATGTGTTTGTCGTCATGGCGGTTACGGACAAATCTAAGGGACCGATGGGAGTTTCTGTATTTATCGTGGAGAAGGATTTCAAAGGGTTTTCGGTGGGAAAGAAATTGAACAAAATGGGAATGAGAACTTCCCAGACCTCAGAACTGATCTTTGAAGATGTGGAAATTCCTGAAGAAAACCGAATTGAAAAAGAAAATTCGGGATTTGCCAGGGTGGGAAGGGCAACTCTCGAATGGGAGAGAACGGTGCTTGTCGCCGCATCCATAGGTTCGATGACAAACATGATCAACGATGCTGTTCGTTATGCAAAAGAAAGAAAACAATTCGGGGAATCCATAATCCGATTCCATGCAATAGCGGATAAGATCGCACGGGCAAAAATGAAACTGGATTCGGCAAGACTCCTGATCTATAGAGCGGCTGTTCGGAAGGATAAGGGGATACCCTCTCCTGTGGAGTCTTCGATCGCCAAGGTCTATGCTACTGAGGCTACAAATGAGGTAGCTTATGAAATGGGACAGGTCTTCGGTGGATACTCTTATATCCATGAATATCCTATCGAACGTGCCTATCGGGATTCACGGCTGGGAACCCTCGGCGGGGGAACTTCTGAAATCATGCGCTCGATCATTGCGGCAAACACCTGAGGGAATCTATGAATTTTGAATACACTGATGAAGATAAGGAATTTATGCAGAGCTTCCGGAATTTCTGTAAGAAAGAAATTGAACCGGTTGCGGATGAAATAGAAGAGGCGGGGAGGGTGCCCGCTGAGATCTTTAAGAAATTAGCCGATCTGGGTTATTCGGGACTTCTCATTCCGGCAGAGTACGGAGGATTGGATCTGGGGTATCTCAGGGCGACCCTCGCTCAGGAAATCCTTTCCGAATTCTGCGGTTCCACTTTCTTTTCTGTGGGTGCTTCTTTCGGATTGTTTGCCTTACCTGTAGCGGAGTTCGGAACCGAGGCTCAGAAGAGAAAGTATCTACCTCCTGTTCTCTCCGGGGAAAAAGTGGGTTGTCTCGGAGTCACCGAGCCCGGGGCGGGGTCGGATGTGGCGGGAATCACAAGTACGGCCAGGTTTGTGGAAGGGAAGTACATTCTTTCCGGTCAGAAGACATACATCACCAACGCGCCGATAGCCGATTTTATGATAGTATTGTGCAAAACTATCTCCGAAGAGGGAAAAGCTACCGGACAGACTTCCTTTCTTCTGGAGACCGATCGAAAAGGAGTCAGTCTCGGAAAGCCCATGAAAAAAATGGGGCTCAGGGGTTCTCCCACAGGAGAAATTTTCCTGGAAAACGTCGAGGCAAATGAAGAAGACATTCTCGGAAGGAAGGGAAGAGGGTTTCTCATAACTATGGAAGCCTTCAATAGAGAACGCCTGGCTCTGGGGGCATATTCACTCGGCGTCATGAATGCCTGCATCCGCGAATCGAAAAAGTTTGCCGGGACAAGAAAAGCCTTCGGGAAATTGATCTCAAAGCATCAGGCGGTGGCTCATATGATTTCTGACATGATAATCAAAACCGAAGCTGTGAGATTGCTTTTGTATGAAACAGCCTGGATGATGGATCACTACAAAGACAAACAGAAGAAGGGAATGGTTCTGCACAATGACCTGGAAGTAGATATGGGGGCAAGAGTAGCTGAAGTAAAACTCATGGCTTCAACATACGCCAGAGAAGTCTGCAATCTTGCGGTTCAAATTCATGGAGGTGCCGGGTATATGGATGAGTACAAAGTATCACGATACTACAGGGATATCAAACTAGCTGAAATTGGTGGGGGAACATCTGAGATTCAAAAGCAGATCATTTCGCATTCGGAATCAAGAAGACTTTAGATCGGAAAGGAAGAAAATAAACAGGTAGGAATTTGCATGCAATCGAACCCTATTGAAGAAAAAGGTCGGAGAATTTCTCCGACCTGAATTTACATTTTTATTGAGCGGATTCGGTTGGTATCACCGTTTTTTTATTAGAATAGTCTAATCCGATTTTAGCTTCTTCATTGCTCGGATCTAATTTCAGAATTTCCTCATAGAGTGAACTTGCCTCATCAAAAAGACTCTGTTTGTTGCTCAGGTAAGCCAGTTCCATTTTTACATGAATGAGATTCGGATGCTCCCTAACAATTGTTTTTAAGATTTCTATAGCCTCATTCGAATTGCCCCGGGCATCCAGAAGTTTCGCTTTGATGTAACGGGTGTAGATGTTGCCCGACTTGAGTTTTTCCAATTTGTTCAGATACTCTTCTGATGTATCGAGGTCTCCCCGAATCAAATACTCCATTGCCAATTCAGAAAGTACATCTACATTTTTTGGGTCAATGGAAAGGGCCTTTTGGAATTTCTCAATTGCCAAATCTTTGTCTTCCGAACTTTCGGAATCATTGAGACTGTATCCCCATTCCAGATAAAAACTACTGCTTCCCGAAAGCCCCATATCTTCTGCCTTACGGAAGGACTCATTGGCGGCGGCATAGTCTCCGAAGATTTGACTACTGATCATTCCTTTGAGGGCAAACAGATTTTTCTCATATTCTTTCCCTTTGGATCTTTCAATACTCCTAAGAATGAAATCCCTCAACTCATTTTCTTTTTCGGTTACTTTCGCGGCATCGGGAGAATCCGAGGATTTGTACTTCTGAAGTTCGACCATTAGGTAGAGAGAAGCTATGTAAGGTTCATTTACCTTCAAAACCATAAGACCCGCCTGACTGATGATCTCATTGACCGCTTCGATCGTATCACCATTTATGATCTCTACTTTGATCGGGTGAATGAATTCTTTTGCATTGGAAATTCGAAGATACATCTGGAGGGAAGTTGGAGACTGGACAATGCTCCCCGCAACAGAACTGTCTTTCTTGCCCAGAGAATTTCGGATCAATTGTTTGACCGAATTCAGAGAGATTCCCATGATCACAATGTCTTCTTTGGCTATGCTCTTTTCAAAATCATATTCCAGATTTCCGCGGCTTTTTAGTGATCCTGAGGAAGATTTATTATTTACCAGATCTATTCCTTTTTGCGAAAGAGATTTTTTTAGTTTGATGTCTTCCACAATGAGGCTGGATATCTCGGATGGATTGAAGCCAATCTTAACCAATTCTTCAGGCATTTTGATCGGTTCAAAGACCAGGGATTGATCGAAGATCCCCGTAAAGGAAGCATAGATCAGGGCTGTTGTCATGAATACTGTGATGATTCGGGTAAGAATGACAAATATAGAAGTGATCTGCTCTTCGAGTGTCTTTAAATTTAGATTTTCTAAATTGGGAAAGTAGGGAATCAAAAAATTCAAGGTGCTCTTGAAAGCCCTGGATTGAACTACAAACAATAGGATATTCTTTATAGAATCTAGAGTTTTGTTGACTTTTCCTACTTTTTTTTGAAAAGCCTCACCCGTTTCCATATTGAATTTTACTTCACCGGAACCGGATTCTTTTGGTTTTTCTAAATTTTCATCACTTTTTTCGCTACTCATGAGTTCATCCTTAATATAATTCTAAATTAGTATTTCCAGTAATTCAGAATGGGAAGATAAAAACAATACTTTTTGTATTACTATTATTTGTTTCTAATATTAGGAATTCGGAGATCTCCAATAAAATGGTTTCTAAAGAAATTCCAACTCAGTCCGGGAGAAAAATTCCGAAATGCAATTTTCATCTTTGGATCAGGATAGAATTTCAATCGATAGACAATCAAAAGCATCTGGCCGTTCCCCTGCGGGTCGGGCTTTCCGTTCCAATCTTTTCCGGGAAATATGGAAAAGGATTTCCACTCCAATCCCTAACGGAAAGAAATGGAATTTTTTGAAAATTAATACTGTAAATCCGATATTGGTATATTAAAAAGATTTGTCGAATAGAATCTTATGAATTAGTATTGCCAGATTGAGTACTTTTTGGGCAAAAAATTGAAAAAAATAAAGTATTTACTCTTCCTCTTCTTCCTTTTCTTTGAATGCACAGGCAAGTCTATGCCTCTCCCTCCGAAGGCAGAAAAGGGGACTCTCGATCTTAAAACCTGGAATTTCTCTACGAATGCACCCGTCCAACTTTCCGGAGAATGGATTTTTCAAAGGAAGAAATTTCTTAACCCTTCTCTATCAACCGAAGCCAAGGAAGTAAATTCGTATTTGAATGTTCCGGGAGCTTGGATTTCCGATCTTTCAGATCCAAACGACTCGGATAGATTGGGGTATGGAACTTATTTTTTAAGAATAAAATTGCCTGAATTTTGTAAAAATCCTTCCGATTGTTTGGAAAACAAACCTCCGGATCTTATGCTTTCTCTCCCCAGTATCTATACATCTTATCGATTGTACCTGAATGGAAGGTATAGAGGAGGAGAGGGGATGGTCGCAAGGGATGAATCTGCGATCCCATCTTTTAAATTAAAACAAATTTTGATTCACAGTGAGGAAATCCAACCCTCACCTGATGGAGAGAGAATATTAGATTTAATGATTCATATTTCCAATTATCATCATAGAAGCGGAGGTATATTTTCTCCGATTCTCCTGGGAAGCTATGAATCGATTTCAGAATTAAAGACTAAAAAAATGGCAATGGACTTTTTTCTTGTGGGGTCCCTACTGATGATGAGTTTTTACCATCTCGGAATTTACTTCGGAAGAAAAAAAGAGCTTTCCGCCTTCTGGTTTGCCATTTACTGTCTCCTGATTGTGTTACGGGTTCTGGTGACGGGAGAAAGGTATTTGCATAATATTTTTCCTCTTGAGTCTCAAATCCTCTTCCAGCTTGAATACATTGATATTCTCCTTATCATCATAGCCTTTACTAATTTTATTTACTATCTCTTCCGTCAGGAGTTTTCCCATTCTATGAAAATCGGTATCCAGGTCATATCCGTTTTCATGATCCTTCCTGTATGGATGAGGGATAGTTTCGGAATTTCTAAATTCTTAATCTACATTCAAATCTCTTTGATCTTATCCGGATTGTATTTTTTAATAGTAATCTCTAAAGCGATTCGAAACAAAAAAAAGGAAGCAAAAGTATTTATGGGCGGGATTCTTTTTTTGTTTGGATTTGTCATTCATGACATTCTCTCCACCCGGCTCGTAGTGCCCACACCCCATTTGCTTCAGATAGGAGTCCTGGGATTCACCATTGTTCAGGCTTTGGTTCTGTCCATGCAATTTACTAAGGCTCTGAGCAATTCAGAAAAGTTCAGCCATGATCTCATCCTCACTCAGAGTGAATTGGAGGTAACCAATAAATTTATCTCCTTAATCAACTCCCATTCCGATTTGAATTATATATTTATAGAAATATCAAAGTATATATATGAGAGGTTCGGTATCCTCGGAACCTGGCTCTTTTTACCGGATCGGCGCAGAAAGTATTTGTTTACCTTCAAAGCTTACAGCTATCAGAGATTGCCCGAAAATCAATATCAATTTTTAATGAATATGACTCTCCCTCTAGATGAAAATGGAGGGGTCATAGCAAAGGTTTTTCAGAGAAAAAGACCACTTTATTTGCCCGTACTTATCCGAAGTAACAATGAAATAGACAATCGAATCACCGAAACTCTGGAATTGAAATCTCTCCTTCACGTACCCCTCATCAGTAAGGGGGAATGTGTGGGTGTGATTTGTCTTTCTAATATGGATAGAAAGATGAAGCTAAATAAAAAAGAAATTCTTAGAATTTCGGATCTCTGCAATCAGATTTCAGGGGTGATCGAGACGGCTCATCTCTTAGATCTGGTGAAAAGAGAAAAAGAAAATACAGAACTGGCAAGGCTTCAAATCGAAAAGCAAAAACAGGAAACCGAAGATTTGAATCATTTGATCAAAAGCCTGAATCAGGAATTTGACATCATCACCATTTTGAAGAAAATTGGTTCTTACATTTCCCTGCATTATGACATCCATCACTATGCACTTCATATTGTTCAACCCGAGAAAAAAATTATGAAACCCGTATATCTCTCCGAACCGGAAAACATCCCGAAGGAAGTCATTCAAAAAATCTATAGTTTTGATGTCCCGATCACCTCTATTGCAGGAGGGCACGGGATGGCTTACAAAGCCAAGAGACCTGTTTATTTCCCGAGAATAAAAAAAATTGGTCTCACAGAGGAGGAATTGTATACAATCGAAAACTTTCGCCTCGAATCGTTTCTCATTGTGCCCCTGATACTAAACAATGAACCCATAGGATTTTTGGATCTATACAATATAGGAAAGATATTCATTTCGAAAGAACAACTTTCTCAGATCTCTATTCTCGGTGAGCAGCTATCCGGTATCGTCAGAGGAGCCAATCTCTTGAAGCAGGTGCAATATGAAAAAATGCAAAGCGAAATCGCCAAATCCAAATTAGAGTTTATCAATGAATTTTCTAGGGTGATCAACTCTTCCCGGCATCTTGAGGAAATCATAAATCATGCCATTATAGAATTGAGTGATAGAATCAATGCAGACATTTTCCTTTTGCAACTCATTGATAGTAGGAAGCATGAATTATTTACCAGATACTTCTCAGGGAATCTCGGTAAAGAAAAGGCAAATGAGTTATTTAATCTTAGGATAGACCTAAGGAAAGAAAATGGATCGATCTCCCGCATTCTTCAGAAAAAAAAGACTCTTTATTTTCCTGATGTAAGAAGGATTCCACCCGAGTTCATATCTGATTTAGATCGAAACTGGTTAGTGGATCTTCAAACAAATTCTACCCTTCAGGTTCCTCTTGTAGTACATGAAAAAGTCATCGGTATCTTTCAAATCAACTGTTATGGTGGTCTCAAAAAATTACTCAAGGGTGAGATTGAATTTACTGAGGTTTTGTGTGAGCAATTGGCGATAGCCATCAATAACTCCTACCTCTATGAGTTGACGGAAGAAGAAAGACTCAAGTCGGAAAAACTTCTCCTGAATATCTTACCGAAAGATGTGGCGGAAGAATTGAAAGAAAAGGGGACTTCCGAACCCGTACTGTTTGAGAAAGTGTCAGTAATGTTTACCGATTTCAAAGGATTCACTCAGATCGCAGAAACCCTAACCCCCGAAGAATTGATCAAAGATCTCGATGCCTGTTTTGTTCAATTTGATAAGATCTCGGAAAGATTCAATTTAGAAAAGCTGAAAACGATAGGTGACAGCTATATGTGTGCGGGAGGCATTCCCAAAAAAAATCATACCCATGCGATTGATTGTGTTCTGGCATCCCTTGAAATTCAGGATTTTATGAATTTGATGAAGCGCTTGAAAGAGGAGAAGGGCTTTCCCTATTGGGAATTGAGACTGGGAATCCACACAGGACCTTTGATTGCGGGTGTGATCGGTGAGAAAAAATTTGCCTACGATGTTTGGGGAGATACAGTCAACACTGCCTCACGTATGGAATCAAGTGGAACACCCGGAAAAATCAATATCAGCGAAACAACCTATAACGAAGTGAAAGAATTTTTTGACTGTGAGTTCAGGGGCGAGGTTCAGGCCAAGAATAAGGGAATGGTGAAGATGTACTACGTAAACGGATTGAAGAAAGAATTCTCTAAAGATGGTGATACAAGAACTCCCAACGAAGAGTTTTGGTCAGAGTATGGGGAAAGTGGAAAAAGCATTGGGGTCGATTGAAAATGCTATAAGTTCTAGGTTCAAGGTTGCTAAGATGGAGAGATATGCAGAGAAAATAGTACCCGTAGAAATGGAAACTTCCGGAATTCGTTCAGATGACCTCAGGGTGACATTTTCTATGGATTTTTTGATAACGCTCTAATAGCTGTTTTTCGGGTGATTGGGGTAGTCGATGCGTGGGTCTTTTTATTGTTTGGATCGAGAGACGTTGCAGTGCAACGACTGTACTTCAGGTGGCAGTCCTTCAGGTGTATAGTTAGCAGTCCTTCAGGTGTATGGTTAGCAGTCCTTCAGGTGTATGGTTAGCAGTCCTTCAGGTGTATAGTTAGCAGTCCTTCAGGTGTATGGTTAGCAGTCCTTCAGGTATATAGTTAGCAGTCCTTCAGGTGTATGGTTAGCAGTCCTTCAGGTATATAGTTAGCAGTCAGTCCTTTAAAATATTATATAGTTTCTCCATTTCTACGGGGAGCCTGCTGGCAGATTGGGCTATCGCCCAAACCCATATTTTTATTGATTTATTAGCAAATAATGATTTTGATTTTAAACTAAAAAAAATTAGAAAAATAAAATTCTGCGTAAGATGAGTTACTAATAGATCGATAAAAGGGGTTTGGGGACGATGATCCGATGTTCTTACCGGTTCAATAGTTTTTGCAAACTCTTATCAGCTTTTTTGTTGTATAAAAGAGCACTGTAGTGGGTGGCTCTTGTCAGTGCCACATAGATTGTATTTCTCAAGTCCGGATCAGCAAAGTTTTCGATTCCTGTGAGGATGACCATTTTTCTTTCCAAACCTTTGAATCTTCCGATTTCCGAAAAACCAACCTGATTCGGTGTAAAGGTTCCATCATTCACTAATTTGATCTTATAGCTTCCTCGGATGCCTTCTTTCTGAAGATTTATCAAAGTACCTATGGATTCCGTGTTCTTCTTATTTTGAGGAGATAAAATCACAATGTCTTCCGGTTTGAGACCCCGCAATGTCACCGCATTGTGAACGAGCTCAAATAAATGTTTCTTTGCTTCTTCGGTCGTTTTGTAAGAAAGGGTTTGGATGGTTCCCAAATCTTTTAAATCCGATTTTTTGTTTGTCTTTCCCGAAAGTTTACATGCCAGTTCGTAGATGGATTCAGGAGTTCTTTTGTTTACATTCAGGTATGCTGTATTCGGGGAGAAACTCCGGATGTAATCCAGACCTTCCTTAAGTTCTCCGAAGAGCGCCTGTTCTTCATCGTAGCAGACCAACCATTTCCCATTTTCAAATCCATTCTTGAGAATTTTATCAAAGATGGTCAATTCCGTATAACTCATGATATCCTGTGCTTCATCTATAATGATAAAATCATACTTCTTTTTAGTGGTGTTGTTCCTAAGATACTCTTCTACCTGAGCCGGTAGGACAGCCCGGAGATAGTCCTCGTCACGATTTGTTTGATCCGATTCAATCGTATACCCCGATTCTTTTGCATCTTTCATGATCCCATTACAGAGTTCGTACATTGTACTGATATCGATCGTATTGCTACAGACTCTGGAAAGGTATTTATTTAAATTGCTCGATCTACAGATTAAGAGTGTTTTCCATTTTTTCTTTGTAGCGATTTTGGTGGCTTCAATGGCGATTAATGTTTTTCCGGATCCAGCAACTCCGGATATCAGGTGTCTGGGCTTTGAGAGTTCGCAGATGACCCGATATTGTTCCTTTGTAAGTGCAATGATCCTTTTTTCGTGATCCTCCATCCTTCTCTCGAAAGTGGGGTAGTAATTTGTATTCTGTAGTACGATGGTCTCGATTTTTTTGATCGCATTTGGCGTTAGGGAAGAAGTTTTGAGTTTCATGAGTTTGCCGAGATCTTCTCCCGCTCTTTCCTGGAAGATAATATTGCTGTCGGTTTTGAATTGGATGGATCCTTTGGAGTTCTTTAGAAGAAGTAGAAGGCGATAGATGGAATCCGGTTTTACGGGAGGGCGGTTGTTGTTATTGATTTTTAGAAATTTAAAGAATTCTTCCGAAGCGGTTTCCAACTGTTCGATGGGATTTCTTTTGGCCGGCTCCCATTTCTTCCGTTCTGCGATGTATTGCTTCCAGGTGTTTGCTTCGACTTTCCACCTACCGTTTTTCAGCTCCAAAATGAAAACCCCGGATGGGTTGATTACTAAAAAATCAATCTCCCGATGCTCCACCCCTGCGAGATTTAGTATGAGATTGTAAAAAACGATATTTCCCGTTCCGGCAAGTTCTTCCTTAAGTCTATTGTAAAACGTCTCCTCTGCTGATTTTGTACCAAAATTGGGATCATCACTCGGATTTATGTATTCGGATGGGTAGATCATTGTGGGTTCTCCTTGGGATATTGGGGTGAATAGAACCAAATAATGAGAATTTTGCTAAAATACAATCAAAAATGAATTGATTTCCTGTAGTACTTTGGAAAATTAAGATAGTTTTTTCAAGTAGAGTGATTTTGATCAAAATCTTGATATGTTTGCCAAATTCCCTTTGAAAGAAAGAAGTTTTTTCATTTAATGCTTATAAAATAAAGTATAAGGCTTATGTATTAGGATATTAGGATGCCCATTTACAATGAAGAAGTTTTTAAGAAGAATAGGAATCTCTTATCAGGGAATGTTCAAATCATTGCATCAGCTGGTTCTGGAAAAACAGAATTTGTATCCGAGCGTATCGCCTTTCAAATTAAGGAAAAGATCGCTAGGACGGAAGAGATTGTCGCTTTTATTTTTACCGATAAGGCTGCTGAGGAACTGAATTAGTAATATATGAAAAATATATCTATAACTTGAAATGAAGTTTTTCAAGAAAAATAAAAATATTCCAATAGAAACTAGGGATTTTCAGAAAGCAATTCAAGAATTATTATCCTCTGGAAGAGAATTTTTTTTAATCACCGGATATTTAACAAATAATGGATTAACTATCATAAAACCATATTTAGATGATATATTGAATAAAGGAAATTCTCTTACTTTGATAGTAGGTGAAGTATTTCCCGACCAGGATTATGAAATTGCAAAAGAGTATTTAAATAGCTATCCATCCCTATTTAGATTTAACATTAGTAAGGATAGTTTTATTCATGCTAAGATTTATGCCTCTTTCGAGCAAAATTCTGTAAAAATTATATTTGGTTCATCTAATATTACCCATAGTGGAATGAACTCTAACATTGAATTTAATTCTTCTCAATTATTAGTAGATAAAGAAGCAACAAAAATCAAAGAAATTATAAATACTATTCTGGAACAAAGTATTCCTTATGAACCGAGTTCCAAAAAGATTCATATAGAAAAATTAACTGAGGATGTAAAAATGGCACTAACAAAAGACAAGGTATTTGCTGAATTTGAAAGATTTGAAATTGAGAATTGGGATTATGAGGATATCGAATCTGAAGTAGAAGAATACAATTCGATCATAACCAAAAATATTCATGATTTACAAAATCAGGAATGCGAACCAGATGAATTCATTAAGGATTATTTATTTCAAAATATCTGGGCGATTACTGAATCAGCTGGATGGAGTAATCTCAAAGATAGAATCCAACAGGAAGATCCAAGAAGAGTAACCAAATCTATTCTAAATATGATTGCTAGCACATCCTCTTCTCCTGATGAGGTATTGAAATCCGGTCGCTTAACTAACGTTTTAGGAGAATCAATTTTATCGGAAATTCTGCACCGAGCCTACCCCGATAGATATCCAATCCTCAACCGGAAGAGTGCCTTTGGGTTCTTGAATTTGGATGGGAGAGATTTCCGGGCAAATTCCACCACCTCACAAACCCCTTATGAAACTTTTATTAAAGTTATGAATCGCATGGTAGAATATTGGAAAGAATATTTAGGAGAAGATTCAGACCAAATCTCAGATAAAATCAAATACAGGTGTGTAGATCATCTTTGTCAGGAAATGTATGAAAGTAGTCATTATAAAGATATCCGAGATATGTGGAATAGTCAAAATAAAGGTGAAAGTTGAGTCAATTAGAAGAAATCATACAGAAGAATTTTCCTAATATTCGAAATGGTCTTAAGGATTATCAGGAGAAGGTATATAAGGAATTATTAAAGAATGATGCAAACTTCTTATATATATTACCCACCGGTGCTGGAAAAAGTTTAATCTATCAATTGTATCCTTTTATTAAAAATCAATGGGGAATTGTCATTTCTCCTTTGATTTCACTTATGAAGGATCAAACTCTAAACTCAAATTTTCCAACCCATGCTATCCATTCTGAAATAGAGTCAAGACAGGAGAAAATTGATATCATAAAACAAGCCTCGAAAGGAGACTTTAAACTTTTATATATTGCTCCTGAAAGATTTACTTCGATTTCGTTACAGTCTATATTAGAAAATTCAAAAGTACCTCCCAGTTTTCTTATCGTAGATGAGGCTCATTGTTTGTCAGAGTGGGGAAGGGATTTTCGTTTGGATTATCTCCGTATCAAAGAAGTCTCTGATCGTTTGAATTTAAGGATTATTGCCTGTACTGCCACACTAAGCCAAAGATCCAAATCGGAAATCATGAAAGACTTGGGCATTCCGGATTCAAACTTTATTTCACCAATCAAACCCGATAGAGATAATTTAAAAATCGTATTAGAGAATGTATCAGATAAAAAAGAGCAAAAAGAAATTTTAAAGAATAAAATACTGGAACTAAAACCGAAAGGAAAAGGGTTAGTTTTTGTAATATCTCCTGATACTGCAAAATCCTTAGCGGATGAATTTAAAAATTTATGTACTACAGATTGGTTTGCAGGTGTGAATGCAAGAGAAGATAATGGAAAGAAGAGATCTAAGAAAGAAAGAGATCGAGTTCAAAAAGAATGGTTGGATAACAAAATAGATGTTCTCTTCTGTACATCTGCTTTTGGGATGGGTCTGGACAAACCAAATATAAGATGGATTATCCATTTAGAGCTTCCATCCAGTTTAGAAGCATACTGGCAACAAATCGGAAGAGCCGGAAGAGATGGTCTTCTTAGTGAGTGTTTTGTCCTATCCACGAATCAGGAATTTCGTTTTCACAAACAGAATTTAACTAAAAAATTTGGAAATATTGAAAAAATAGAAGAACTTATGGATTTTTTGACAGAGGAAGATGATGTAAAAATTTCAATGGGAATTCAAAAGAATACATCAGGAGATTTAGAAAAAAGACAATTCCTATCCTGGATCTTGAATAAGTATGGAGTATTTGAGCCTCTATTCGAATACATCCCTTCCATTCAATTTGAAGTATTTGAATCGAAAGGTATTACAGTAGAAGGGATTCACTTCCCTATAGGGAATCATGATTACAAAATGAAAAATTTTCCAAAGCCTAATCGAGTAAGCCATTTTGTTAGGAATTTATATCAATTGTATTACGAAGGAAAGATTCATATCAATAGAGAAGAAGAAGAGTTCATAGATTTAAAATTTTTAGTAAATAAAGAGATCTATCAGAAAGAAAAAATTAATATTAAAAATGAAATTATTGATTTGTACAATTACAAAAAAACTAAGATTGAACAAATTCAAAATTGGAATCAAAGTAATAACACCACTCCTAATCAATTCATATACAACGAGCTAATCTAACCCCATGACCCTAAACTACACTCCAGACCAAACCAAAGCCATTACTACGATTGACAAGAACCTTCAGATCATTGCCTGTGCGGGATCGGGGAAGACGGGTGTGGTGTCTTCTCGAATAGCACATATACTCAAAACCCGTCCCGAGATCAAACCCGAAAATATTGTTGCATTTACCTATACAGAGAAAGCGGCGGAGGAATTGAAGAGTCGGATCAATAAAAGGATTCAGGAAGAGTTGGGCGAGATCAACGGTCTTGCAGAATTGTATGTGGGTACCATTCATAGTTTTTGTTATAAAATATTACAGGATTACATTCCTGATTACCAGAAGTTTGAAGTTCTCGATGCTGTGAAGACCAAGATCTTCATCGATAGAAACTACCAAACCATTGGTATGAAAGATCTCGATATGGAAGTGTATACGGACACAGACCATTTCATCAGTCTTATGAATATCATCCGTGAGAGTGAACTGGAACCGAATCGACCTCTAGAAGAGAAATATCTCAACGCTCTCCGTTCCTATACTTCAACTTTTGAAAAGCATTGTTACTTTGATTTTACTATGATTATGGAAAAGGCACTCCAACACCTCAAAACTGATGAAGGGCTGCGCAATAAAATCAAAGATCGGATCCAATTTTTGACTGTCGATGAATACCAGGATGTGAATCCCATTCAGGAAAAACTCATCCGTGTTCTCTATGAACTGGGTATGAACCTCTGTGTCGTGGGAGACGATGACCAAACCATTTACCAGTGGAGGGGTAGTGATCTTTCGAATATTTTGACGTTCAATAAAAGATATGAAAATGTAGAACAGATTAAGCTGGTGGATAACTTTCGATCTTCGGAGGGGGTGGTAGACCTTGCTTCTAAGATCATCAGTCGTAATACTCAGAGACTACCGAAAAAGATGGTCTTCCAGAGCGGGTACACCTATGAATCAGGAGATATCGTCTACCGTGAATTTGAAGATCCAAAAGATGAGTCCGACTATATGGCAGATCGGATTATTGAACTGAGGGACTCCGGTTTGAAATACTCTGATATAGTTGTTTTGGTTCGGGTACATAAACTTTCCCCCTCTATTATCGAATCCTTAAGGGAAAGGGAGATCCCTTTTTTGGTAGAGGGAGTGAATGAACTCTTTACAACTCCGGAAGTGAGAGCATCCAATGCTATCTTTCAATTTTTGATTTCGGAAATCACAGAGTCTGTATTACAGGAATACTGGAGGGCTATCTCATTTCCACCTGATGAAAAATCACTGGATCTGGCTATCTTTTATTTGAAAGAGCTCAAAAATAAACTTCCCGAATTAAAGTTTTATGACCAACTGATCCTCCAGGAAGTCTTTCAGGGGTTCCTCGATATTGCAGATCTAAAAGAAGAGGAGGGTAGTACAGACCCCATTCTGGAGTTGATCCTTTACAATCTGGGTAAATTCAGTCA
Source organism: Leptospiraceae bacterium (assembly GCA_024233875.1). GTDB lineage: Bacteria > Spirochaetota > Leptospiria > Leptospirales > Leptospiraceae > JACKPB01. Next base: position 343,984 of record JACKPB010000003.1, on the reverse strand, counting down.
GGTTCTCAATGACTATGAAACCATTTATTTCCGTTCGATCCCCAAAAACAAACTCAAGAATTTTTGTAATTTTACCAAATACGTAGCAGGAACATACTACCCCGAAGGACATCTCCAGAACCAGTACATGCAACCGGATGCGGTTCGGATCATGACCATCCACCAATCCAAAGGACTGGAATTCCTTGCTGTTTTCATTCCGGGACTCAGTTCCAATAAATTTCCCCACCAGGCGATCGGTGGCAAATCTGTCTGGCATTTTATAGACAAATCTTATGTGGTCAATCAGGAGAGATACCAGATGGGAAATGGGGAAGACGAGCGTAGATTGTTCTATGTGGCGATCACCCGTTCTAAAAAGTTCCTTTTTTTGAGTCGTGCCAATTATGGACGGAACAACAAAAAAACCTCGCAATTCCTGAAAGATTCCCTCGATTCCCGATTTGTCTTTCAGTACCAACCGAATTACCGGTATTCCAATCGTTCTGTTCTGAGTGAGGCAAAATCTACGAATGAGATCGTATTGAACTTCTCGATTCTGGATGACTACTACCACTGTCCTTATCTTTTTAAACTTTCTTTTTTTTATGGATTCTGCAATCCTCTGGGAACCCGGATGGGGTATGGAAAGTCCCTCCACAATATGGTGATGGAGATCCACCAGAGATACAAAGACGGGGAAATCTCTAAAGAGAACCTACCCGAGATTCTGGAGCGACATTTTCATTTACCCTATGCGACCGAACCGGCAAGAAACGATGCAACCGAAAAGGCAAACCGTTCTATCAACGAGTACTACGATAAGCACTCCGATGAGTTCCAAAACATCCAGTACATTGAAAAAGATATAGAAATCGATTTTGGGAATGGAATTCGTGTAAATGGAAGGATCGATTTGGTTAAAAAATTTGAAGAGGGTCGGGAGAGAGTGGGAATCATTGACTTCAAGACGGAAGTCAATGAAAAAAGAAAAGAAATGACCCAGGAACAGCTCCGAATCTACGCTCTAGGATATGAAAAACTCACAGGTGAAAAGGCAAATTATCTGGAAATCTACAATCTCGGAACCAATCATTCCGACCTGAGGGTTGAGCTATTCGATGCGGAATTGAACCAGACCCGCGATGTGATTCTGGATGCTGCCAATAAAATCCGTTCCAATGAATTGCCAAAATCCTGTTCTACAGAAAAATGTAAGAAATGCAGGAGTAAAGAGATCTGTTTACGGAAAGATACCCGTGAAAAGTTGAAGGTAAAATAGAAATCATGAAACAAACTTACAAAGGCTATCTGGGACTGGATTGGCACAACAAAGACAAGTCCATTTTGAATTTGGGAGAAAATGATATGAAACGAGAATCGGATGTACCTGCCCCAAAACTCAGGTGGGTGAATGAGGACAATGCACTCTTTTATGAAATAGATGAATCCGAAGGGAAAGGAAAGCGTCCTTACTGGGTGGATCGAAACGATCTACGTGTAAAAGAACCCAGATCCCTTAACCCCCAAATAAAGTTTGTAGCCAAAATAAAAACGACACCCACATCCAAAAAGAAAGGGAACGGAACTCTCATCGAAGATCCCTCTCAAATCGAGAAGAAGTATGTAGTGGAAGAGGTTCCCTTCGACTTACTTCGACAGGATGTTCTGGAAGAAGATCTTCGTCAAACTAGTCCGGTGAGCACCTCGACTTCGCTCGGCATAAACGAAGCCGAACCGATACCGGGATCGAAGGGGATATTGATCAAGGGGGACAACCTACTTGCACTCAACTCACTTGTCAAACAGTTTGAAAACAAACCAGAAGAAGAAAAAGTCAAATGTATCTATGTAGATATACCGTATAATACCGGATCAGCTTTTAAACACTATGAAGATAATCTCGAGCATAGTCAATGGCTGACAATGTTGAGAGATCGACTTGAATTATTAAGAAAAACCTTAAGAGAAGATGGTAGTATCTGGATTACTGTGGATGATGATGAGAGCCACTATTTAAAAATTGTATGCGATGAAGTTTTTGGTCGAGAATGCTTTATCGGATCAATAATTTGGCAAACTACAGATAATAGTAATAATAATGTAACTACATTTTCATTAGATCATAACTATATACTAGTCTATGGAAAAAATAGTGAATGGAAGCCAAATTTTTTATCTGATTTATCGAGAAGAAAACATTTCAAGAATCCTAATAATGATCCTAGAGGTCCATGGTTTGATGGAAATCCTGTTAATAATCCGGGTTGGCGACCAAATTTACAATTTGAATTAATAGGTCCAAAAGGTGATATAATTAACTGTCCTCCAAATGGATGGAGATGGTCAAAGGAAACTATTGATGAAAAATTAAAAACAGGAGAGTTAAGGTTCTCTGAAGATGGAAAAAGATTAATTAGAAGAACCTATTTAAATGAATTAGAAGGTTTGCCTCCTTCGACACTTTGGGATGAGTATGATGATCTGTATTCAATTTCAAGTTTTTGGAATAATCTTGAAGAAACCGGGCATAATAGACAGGCTAAATATGAGTTAAAAAATTTATTTCCAGAGGTGAAGGTAACTGATTTATTTTCTACACCCAAACCTGAAAAACTCTTAAGAAAGGTTTTTGATATTGCCACTAATCCCGGTGATCTCGTTCTAGACTGCTTTGCAGGCAGTGGAACCACTATGGCAGTAGCCCACAAGATGGGTCGGAATTGGATTGGTATAGAAGTGGGAGACCATGCAGACACTCATATCATCCCACGTTTAAAGAAAGTGATTTCCGGAGAAGATCAGGGAGGGATTAGCGAGACCGTCGGGTGGAAGGGTGGGGGTAGTTTTACCTACTACCATTTGGGTGAGTCGATCATCTCCATCAGTGGGAAAACTTATGATTTCAATTGGAAATTGAGCGTGGATGAGATTTCTAGAGCGGTTTTGTATTACTTTGAATATATCGAATCCACAGAACTCAAAGTAAAAAACTTTCTGTTCGGAACCAAAGCAGATGGTTCTATCGGAATCGTCCACATTCGAAATTCCGAAACTGAAAGAAATATGAATCTCACAGAACTGGAATTGAATCGGGCATTTGATGCCTGCAAACAGTTGAAAGGGAAAGGAAAGATTCGTTTGTTCACCAATTGCGGAGTGCAGGGAACAAAAGGGATCGAGGTAGTGAAAGTGCCGACAGAGATCGTTGTGGAACTGGAGTAGGGATGATAGTATTTTTTAATAACGGAAAAGAAGAGGATGTAATTGAACTTGATGAAGTATCTACCAAAATAAAACAAGATACAATTCAATATAAGGTAAATTCAAAAAATACTCCCAGTTTATTTGTTAGTTTCACAAAACCAAAAGGTGAAGATACAATCCAGGATCTGGATTTTTCTAAAAATATTACAAGTGAAAGAGAAGATTTAGAAAAGGAGATCTATGAACTTTTGGACAAATACACTGAAGATATCCGAAGTGGAATAGAACCTGAAAGTGAGAATGTAGATCAAGATACTAAAGATCCTTATAATCCTAAAGACATAAGTATCCGAAATGATAGATGGCAGATCAGTTACCTATATGATCTGATGTCGAAATACAATGAAATTGATTTGAGTCCAGACTATCAGAGACAATTCATTTGGGATCACAAAAGACAATGCAGACTGATTGAGAGTCTAATGCTAAAAATTCCGATTCCTACCTTTTATCTCGCAGAAAATGAAGAAGGTACCTATCATGTAGTAGATGGTTTGCAAAGACTATCTTCCATAAAGAAATTCTTAGACAACCAATTGAAACTAAAATATTTAGAATATTTATCCGATCAGGAGAATCGTTTTTATCAAACTAAAGATAATAAAAATGGAATTGATCGTCAATATGAGAGGAATATATTACAAACACAAGTTACAGTAAATATTATTGAAGCAAGATCTCCTTTTAAAGTGAAATACGATGTATTTCGAAGATTGAATACAGGAGGGAAAGCACTCAATAGCCAGGAGATTAGAAATTCACTCTGTCTAAAACATACCAGGAAATTGATTTCTGAATTAGCTTATTCAAAAGAGTTTAAAGAAGCCACCATGAATTCTGTAAAATCAAATCGGATGGAATCACATGAATTGGTTCTTCGATTTATAGCTTTTTGGTTAGAAAAAATTTTAAATGATAAGGATTGGGAATACACTGGAAACATGCAAAACTTTCTCGATGATACTATACAGAATTTAAATACCAATAAGGAACTCGATTTAGAGAAAATTAAAAAAGATTTTCTTAACAGTATGAATTTATCTAAATTCTTATTTGGAAAATATGCATTCCGGAAATGTTTACCCGAACATTTGAAGGAAAAAGCAAAAGTTCAGTTGATAAACAAATCTCTCTTTACCACTCTTTCTGTAATTTTAATTCCTTATTCTTATGAAAAAATAATAAAAAACCAAAAGTCTGGATTCTTAGCAATAGAATTGGCAAACGAATTACAAAAGGACAAAAAACTATTTGATAATTTTAGTTATAAAACTAACGATAAAGTCGTTATACTAGATTCATTTAGTCGATTGAAAGAGTTTTTAATTAAGAGGATAGGAAACCCTGTATGAATTACATAAACGAAATCTATATTGGTGGATTTAAATGTTTTGAAAAAGAATCTATCCGTCTGAGAAGGCTTACTGTTTTAGCAGGTTCCAATTCTGTTGGAAAATCATCTGTAATACAATCAATTTTATTGATACGAAGTATAATAGATGAGCTAAAAAAATCACCACAGGGATTAGAAAAAATCAAATTAAATGAAAATTATTTACTAAACCTCGGAACAAATGAAGATATTCTAAGAGAAAATCATCCCAATCAAAAAATTCAAATAGATTTTCATTTTACAAACAAAGAAATCCATTATATCTTTGATGTGCCGCTAAAAAAACGAGAAATATTTATAAAAATAGAAAAGTTTCCTAAATACTCAGAGTTAAAAAATTTAGTTCTTTCTCAAAAATTTTATTATTTACATGCAGAAAGAATTGGTCCGAGACCTTTTTATTCTATTAATGTTTTTGAATATCCACATTCCGGTTGGCAGGGTGAGTATTCCATCCAAATGTTGACTGAGTTAGGAGACATCTTCGATATAAATCCCCAAAAAGCATTTCAAAAGTTTATTGAAGATTCTAAGAATGGAATATTAAAATTCAGAGAACAAGTTGTACAATGGATGAATTATATAATTCCAGGAATCAATATATCGTCCACTAAAATCGAAGAGATTAATAAAGTATTTGTTCTATATAATAAAAAAACTCCTTATAATGTAGGTTTTGGAATTTCCTACACTCTTCCTATCATCATCAATGGACTATTGGCCGAGGAAGGTTCTATCATGATTGTAGAAAATCCGGAAGCACATTTACATCCATCGGGTCAATCCAGGATAGGTCAATTTCTTTCAGTCATTGCGGCCTCAGGTGTGCAGGTGATTGTGGAAACACATAGTGAACATATCATCAATGGGGCAAGGGTGGCAGTGATGAATCAAAAGATTAGCGATTCAGATATTATCATTAACTTTTTTTCGAAAAAAAGTGATGAAGAGTTAAATATTCAAAAAATAGAAATAACTCCCAAAGGCGATTTGGATGAATTCCCGAGAGGTTTTTTCGATCAGGTACAAATTGATATGGCAGAAATCATCCGCAAGAAAAGGGAGGCTATGCAATGAATGGAAATTTAATTTTTCATTCTCAAAGTTTTACATGGGAAGATTTAACGATTGATCGGTCTGATCAAGTTGAAAAATTTATTAGCTTAACTGAATTTATAAGGAATAAGGATGATAAAATAAAAAATAACGATGAGATTTGGAATTTAAAACTTTCTTGGGGTTATTTTACAGATCTAATTTTTGGAGATTTAATAACCTGTCCTTGGTTATCTCAAACACAGAAACATGATTTAGTCAACATACTATCATTTCAACCTGTAGAGGAGAGTTATCAAAAATTAAAAATAATTAAACCTAATCAAAATAATGGAGAATTTGGGATCGAATACCCGAATATTCCAAGCGAGGTTGTTATTAAAGAAGAAGATTGGTATCGTTTTCATTTTAATTATTTAAGTGCAAACCCACAAAAATGGGAATGGAATCATGAATATTTTCCCAATCTTGGATATTGGAAAATGCAAGCAAATGATCCTAGTTATTCTGATTTATTGATTATAGAATTTATGGATAAACATTATAAAGGAAGATTCAAAACCAATCAGGAAAAATTGATTGGTTTTGAAAAGTCCGCTCTGGGAAATGGGGGAGAGTATCGCAAATTATCCTCAAATGAAAAAGTAGAGTTTTGTAGAAATGTAGTAGAAAGAAATTTCTATACTTTTGAACAAGAATTGAGTAGCAAGGAAAAACAACTCAGAAATTCTCAAAGAGAAATTTACTCAGTAGATAAAAATAGTAAAAAATTATATCTTTCTTTGGATCATGAAAATGGTGCAATCGAAGTGTGTCATGAAAATGGTGTGCACCAGGGGGTGATCAACTTATTAGGAAAGAAAATCCAAGAAGCTGATGGTTCCGGAAAGCATGATATTTGGGCTTTGAAATAAAGAAATTCATATGAAATTTTACGAAACACATTCCAGAGATTTAGAAACCCTTCTTACAAAGTATAAAGAAAGATACATAAACAATCTCCAACCGGATTTGTTTGATACAATCAATACCAGGTCTCTTATGGATGAGATTGAAAAAGATTCGATGAAGCATAAACTGAGATACTACCAGATGGATGCTCTTTTTCTACTCGATGCAATCAATAAACAAAATCTTGGACCGAAAAATTTTCTTCAGGAAACAAGTGACACAGTGGAAATCGATACAGATGGACATTCTGAAAAAACAAAAATTCCCTGTATGGGTTTTGAAATGGCCACAGGATCCGGCAAAACGGTTTTGATGGGTGCTATGATTTTGTATTACAATAAATCTTTAAATGTAAAAGACTTTCTTGTGATCACCCCACCCGGCAATCTGGAAATATACAATAAGACGATTCGAAATTTTGAAAGATCCGGACAGGATAGCATTTGGGCTAGAGAATTGGGTTTGAAGATCAATGTAATCCATTCGGATAATTTTACCAAAACGGATTTATTTCATTCTAATACAGATATCAATGTCTATGTCTTCAACACAGAAAAGTTTGGTGAACTGGCAAAAAGAACCAAAAATCCTAATGAAAACGCCAGACATTTGATAGATGAAAACGGAAATCTAATAGGATTACAGAAGTATTTACAGAAAAAGAAATTGGTATTATTTACTGATGAAGCCCATCATACTCAGAGTAAAGCTAAAGATATCATAAGAAACTTTCATCCACAGATGATTCTGGAATTTACGGCAACTGCGGATGAAAAAAAACAGAAAGTTATCTATAAGTACAATATAAAACATTTATTGGAAGATAAATATTGTAAAACGGTCATGGCATTGGGTGTGAGCATACCGCCTACTTATAAAAAAGAAAAAGGGATTATCGCCAATCACGAAAAAATTAAACTTTTTACGATTTTATTGGTCCATCTTGCTAAAAAGTATTGCTTACCTTTTGATCCCGCAACCAAAAAAATAAAACCCATTGCTTTTATCAGAATCAATGGAACGATTGAAGATGGAAATAAAATACATGAATTTCTCAAGAATAATCTTTGCAAAGAAAAGGATATCATCCGACTTACCTTGAGTGAGATTGAAAAGGAAGCTTTTGAGATAACCGAAGCGATTCATAAGTTTTATGAAGCAGAATATGATAAAAACGAAGATAGATTATTGAAAGATATCCAAACAATTATAGATAACTCTATATTTCATAACAGTACAACTAATAAGAAAAAAGAAGTGCAGGAAATATTTGGAAAAATTACAAATCCTAATAATCCCTGTGAACTCGTTCTCTTCCTTAAGACTTTAAATGAAGGGATAGATCTACCCAATATCTATACCATCGGAGTTATAAATGATAACAATTCTAATCTTCTCACATCTGTAAAACAGGTAATCGGCAGGGGAGTTAGATTGAATAAACCGAATCGTGAGTTTGATACTCTTCAAAACTCACTTATAGTTCAAACAGAAAAACTTCATGTGATCTGTGACAAGGAAAGAAACTTTGAAAAAGTTATTGGAGATATCCAGAGAGAGTTCGGAGTCTCTGATAGGTATCTAGGTATTGAAAATAAAGATAACACAACTGAAAATAATGAAATACAATTTCCTAAAAAACTTCAGGGTAAGTTCTTTCCGAAAGTAAAAATGGAATTGAAGATCAAGCCCGAAATTAATGATAGTTTTGAAATCTTAGAAAATACGAATGAAATCGTGGAAGAGTATATAAAATACAATTGTTTCCAGGTAGAGAATGGAAATGTATTTTTAAAGTTTTCTCCGAGTTCCATTTTAACCGAAGTAGAAGTCTTTAACAATCCCAGAGAAATATTCCATCAAATTCGGAATAACGGTGGAGAATCCAAACAGCTTGTCATCTCAGAGAAGATAAAAAAGAATATTATAACCAGAATGATAACTAACAGAGAAATCTGTTTGGTTCCGGATGTCCCTAGGGTTCATGAAATATTTGATAAATATTTTAATAAATTTATGGACCTCCCTCTTTACTATTTAAGTATCCATGAAGAAGATGCTATTAAAGCTTTAAATGTATTTCAAAATACATTTGTCTTTTTCTTTCGAAATTATCTCGAAAAGAGAATGTGTGATTTACAGATGGAAGATATGGAACATTCGGATGGTGTTTCTCTTAACGAGTCTTTTAAAGAACATAGTATAAAAGTAATTAAAGATAAAAAGATTAAGGTATATATCAAAGAAAATGATGAAGAAAATCTTAAGAAATTGATCAAAGAGAACTATTATTTTTCACATTTTAAGCATTCCTACTTCAAACATACAAATTTTGATTCTTATCCTGAATACCAAACCGCAACTATACTTGATCAGGTTATAGAGCTGGATTCTTTAAAAGATTCTTTTTGGATTCGAAATGAAAGACAATTGTCTATGGAGTATGGTCATCATAGATACTATCCCGATTTTCTGCTTTGCACACCGGAGAAATACTATGTGATTGAAACAAAAGGTAGAGTATTTTCAAGTAATTTTAAGAATTTTCTATTAAAGAGTATTACAAAAGTGAATTCTGATTTTATTCCTATCCTTCTATTTGAAGAGGACATAGGGAATATCATATCTAATAAAAAGCTTTCAATTGAATCTCTCTTAAAGATTTCTGAGGAAAATTTCATATCTGTTCCAAATTCGGCAGCATCACTAACAAAAAAGAATAAAATTCTAAATTATATTAAGAAGATTACTGATAGTCTCAAGTTCAAATCCCTCCTTCCCGTATACTCCTTCCAAGCCGCCTGCGGCAAGTTCGGAAATGCGGAAGAAGTAGAAGAACTCGGTTGGGTAAAAGTCGAAGGGAATTTAACCAAGACTCAATTTATTGCTGAAGCAGTAGGGAAGTCTATGGAGCCTCTAATACGTGAAGGAGACTACCTGATCTTTGATTCAAATGTAGTTGGAACGAGACAGGATAGAATTGTTCTGGCAAAATGTCAAAACTGGACTGATCCAGAAAATAATACTTCTTTTACTATTAAGAAGTATTATAGCAGAAAGAAAGTATCCCGTGATACAGAATGGGAGCATGAGGGGATAGAGCTTCATCCTATCAATCCTGAGTATCAAAAGATAGTCCTACAAGAAAATGATCCGGAAGATTCTATCTTGATTCTGGCATTTGTGGTAGGGAAGTATGATCCTGAGACCGGGATGGTGGTTTCGTTGAAGGGATAGGTTAGGGGAAATAGATTGCTATTATGAAGAGGGACTCATATGGGAGAATTTGGATTTTTAGGGGATGTTTTAGAGACTATCAATCAATTAGGGGACCTACTTAAAGATCGATATAAGAGTGGATTTCCGATATTAAAAGAGCTTATCCAAAATGCTGATGATGCGGAAGCTACTGAATTTCATTTTGGTTTCTTACCCAACGGAGTAAAGGAGTGCTCTCATAATCTTTTAATAACTTCTTCAGTATTTTTTATCAACAATGGTAACTTTTCTGAAGAAAATGACAGAGCCATTCGATCGATGAGCATAAGCAGTAAGGTAGAACAAAAGAGCACCATTGGAAAATTTGGTCTGGGAATGAAAAGTATTTTTCATCTCTGTGAAGCTTATTTTTATATCACACCTGAATTTAAGAAATTTTTTAACCCATGGGATTCAAATAATAATAAAAAAGATAATGAATCATTAATCTTCCAAAGAAATGAAGTCTGGAATAGTTTTACAGATGAAGATAAGCAAAAAATTGAACAATTTTTTAGCAACGCTAAATTAATCAATCCAGATAAATATTTTCTCCTATGGGTTCCATTGAGAAAAAAATCTCAATTGATTGTACCGAAATCCAAAGAGGAGATCGGACCAATTGTATCAGAATATTTTGATGAAAATAGGCCTGAATTTTTAGATAATGTGAATAATCCTAGAGATTTAGCATTATTGTTTCCTTTATTAAAACATCTAAATTCTATTTCTTATTGGATAGATAATAATGAAAATCAATTAGAAAGAAAATATAAATTAGATTTTTCATCTCAAAAAAGAATTCGATTCAAAGATGATATGAATTTAAATACCTATTCAGGAGAAATAGATGGGGTTACTAAAATTAAATATTTTGGGAAGGAATACATAGAGGATAATAAAAATGTATCATCAGAATTTGGAAAGTTGAAAAACGATAATGAACATTGGCCAAAAAGATTAACAAGAAATGAGAATGGAAAAGAAGTAACAATAGATGATAAAGCTATTCCTCATTATTCTATATTATTCCAATGGATTCAAACAGAGAGCGGAAAAGGTAGCATTTCATTTAAAAAAGCTGTTTTTCTCCCTCTAAGTGATGATAAAGAAGGGATTAAAGATTTTGAATATCAAATAGTTTTTCATGGGTATTTTTTTGTTGATTCAGGAAGGAGAAATATAATTGAACCTAAGTCAAACGAAAATAGTAAATTTATATCTGAAGAGCAAGTAAAAGAATATTGGAATTTTCTTTTAATGAAAAATATCTCAGAAAAGTTTTTAGAAACCTTTGATGGATTTATAAATGAACAAAAAATTGAATATGATGATCAAACTTTATTAACAAAAAAAATAGTACAATCAAAATATTATAATGGTTACAAAAAATATATATGTTCTCAATACTCATGGTTATGTGTTATTCAATTCAATGAGGATAGAACTAATTTAGTTCGAAAATGGAATTTAGTACCGAAGAAAGACGAATATATATATTTACCTCTTGAATTGAGGAATGGTTTTGATATAAACTGCTTGAACCACGAATCATTAAAATCAATATTTGAAAATAATAATATATATCTTTATGATAAGTCTTTAAAAGGATTGTATTCTGAAGAGATAAAAAATAATTGGGATGATGATTATAAAAAATTAATCATCAAATTTATTCAATCTAGATTTTTTCAAGAAAGTAATATAGAAAATAATATCGTTATCTTTCTTGATATATTAGACGGTTTTCAATTGTTTTCCATTGATTGTGAAGAAAAGATTTGGAAAGAATTGGTATCTATCAAAACAAATTATCTACTCATCAGAAGTGAATGGATAAAAAAGAAATCTTACAGTTCACCAAAACCCGATATAGATGACTTTAAAAAATGGTTTGAACATTTGGAAAAAATCCTAGAAAATGATGATAATTCACTTTATTATAAATTATCCGAACAATTGTATTCTGAATCAAATAATCGAGATTTAGAAATATTAAAAAGTTATAAAGTATTTAAATCTTATTCTTGTTTAGATGAAAGAGAGGTCTCAATTTCCATCAAAGAATTAGAAGCAATTGCAGGAAAAGGACTTTTATTCAGGTATTCATCCGGAAATGCTACTGATAGATCTAAATTAGCAACCTTATTTCAAGATATACTTTTGAATCATCAAATATTTTTAATAACACAGGAATTAGCAAATAAAACATCTTTAGAGTATATAACTCCATGCGATAAAAAAATAATTTTAGAAACTGTATCCAAATTTGATTTAGAATTAAAAAAAGAACATAGAGTTGATTTAGTTAAAGAGTTAAACTCTTTAGATATAAATGAAAAAGAATGCATTAAAGGATTTCGATATCTATTGCATCGTTCGAAAAACCACAAGTCAGATATTTCTGAAAACCTTTGGAGAAAAAGAGAAGCTTTCGATCAAAAGAATGTTTGGTATAGATTGTTTAAAGAAATGCAAGGTGAAGAAGATTGGAATCTAATTGATGAAGATCTCATTTTAAATATAACTGAAGAAAAATTGCAAAAACTCACAATAAAAGAAGTTAAAAAAGAAGATGTATTATCTATAATAGACAATAAATTAAATAATATATCCTGGAATATATTTTCAAATCAAGAGGATGCAGATGAAATTCTAGGAAATATAAAGGATGAAAACTTATGGAAATGTATACCTTTACATAAGCTAACTAACGGTGAATATATACATATACATGGTAATGATTCTATTTACTTATCTCCTAAAGATGATACATTCAATACCATTATAGAATTTGAGTTTATATATAATGAAACCAACTTTGTCGAACTATCAAAGAATACAAACCACAAAGAATTACAAGAAAGATTTTTGAAAAAATTTTCACATTCACAAAGATTCATTGAATTATTGGAAAAACAAAATCATAAGTATTATGAGTATCATATAGGTAATATATCTATAAATTATGAAAACATAAATGAATGTATAGATATTATGGAAGATTATAAAAAATCACCTGGATGGCAGATATTAAAAAGATTTAAGAAAGATAATACAAAAAAGGATGATATTCAAAAAATATTCAAACTATTGTGTAACGAAGTAAGCCTAGAACGGATTGTAGATATAATGAAATATATTTGTGAAAGAAAAGAACCAAAAAAAAGTGTAGGTTTATACAATTCTTATTTAGAAATATTTGTAAAGGATGATCATTCTATAAAAAATTTGAATCAAATTAAATTACTAAATCAAAAAAAAGAATGGAGGGATACTAATAGGCTTTGCTGGAGAGAAATTAAAGGATTATCTGAAGAATATTATATTGATGAAGAGCAAGAAATACTATTTCAGAATTTTAATAAAGAAGTTCCTGATAATCAGGAAAATGAAAATTCTGAACTTCCAAGAAAAGCGGATTTTTATGATTATGTTAAAGGTTTTGAGAAATATATAGATACCAATTGGATAAATGTTTTTTATTTATTATTAAATCTTGAAATTATGAATAGTAAGATACCAAAGAATGAATTAATAGATACTCTTAAATGGAAAAAACCAAAAGAAGGCAAGAGTAGAGTAGATGATAAAGAATTTTTAGTAGCAATAGAGAAACATAAATTTGACCTTTATATTCAAAAAGGAAAATCTATGAATGTTACTTTCGTTGATGGGAATAAAGGCGAAGCTCTATTAGAAAGTATATCAGAAATATCATCACTATTTTTACAAAAAAATATCCCTAACAATGATATTTATCCGCCAAGCTATAATGATGTCTTTCAAATTCGAATTATACTCAGATATATTTCTCAGGAAGATTTAAAAAATATTGGAGATAACCTAACTAAAATATTTATTTCTACTATTAAAGATATATATAATAAAATATATTATCAGGATAGTGAATTAATAGAATTAGAAGATTTAATTGAAAATTCATCCCAGTTAAATATTAAAGTAGTTCAGAGATTTATTTTAGATACTTTGCAATATTCTCTCAAACAAATCAAAGCAACTAAATATGATAATTATCTCGATGAAATGTTTGAAAATTTGAGAAGTTTAAATAAGAACGAAGTTTCTAAATCTAATCAAAATACTTCAGATGAGAAACCCAAATTACTGAACTCTATAAATGATTACTTTTTAAAAAATAAGAATGAGATACAAAATCATATTTTAGTCGCAATCAAAGAAAAAATTAAAAATTTTAATTATCAGAATCAAAGTATACCCTTTGAATTATTTCAAAATGCTGACGATGCGTATGAAGAATTACTAAGCTGTAAAAAAGATTCAATCAACAATGAATCTCAAAACGAATTAAAGAACTTCATAATTAAATTTAATACTATTGATAATCCTAGTATAATTTTTATTCATTGGGGAAGAAAAATTAATGATCCCATTTATTATGAAAATAAGAAAAAGTTTAAGTGGGATCAAGATTTAGAAAAAATGTTAATATTGATGGATACATCTAAAGACTATGAAAAAACGGATACCTTAAATACAACAGGTAAATTTGGTTTAGGTTTTAAAAGTTTATATCTAATTACAGATAATCCACGAATACTCAGTGGAAAAATATGTACGGAGATAAAGGGCGGTATATACCCGGAAATTTATATCGATTATACTAGGCTTTACAAAGTAATTGAAGGTTTATCGGAAAGAAGTAAATATGATGCTACTTTAATTGAGGCTCCATTAAGTTCTGAATATAGCACTTTCAATAGTTTAATAGACTTAGAAGATTTTCAAAAATTTAAAGAGAGAATAGGTTTTTTAAGTATATTCGGAAAACAAATACGAACTATACAATATGGAGATGAAAAGGTATCTTGGAATCCGAGATTAGAAGATACTGAAGAAATAGAAATAGGTAGCATTAATTACAACCACAATGAAATTAAAGTAATTTATTTTCGCTACAAAGTAGGAGGAATTCTTTTTCAGTTTAATGAAAAAGGATTTATTTCATTTGAAGATGAATTAGAAAGATTCTGGTCTGTCAATCCTATTCAACATTCTAAAGCTGGATTTTTGATAAATGCTAATTTTGAAGTGGATGCAGGTAGAAATAATTTATCTTTTATGACAGAAAATAATTCTAATATCGCTACAAAAATTGGTCAGAACTTTATAAATTCTTTAGATTATATATTAAAACAAGAAGAAAATTGGTATAAAGATAAATTTAATTTTGATTCAAATATATTCTGGAACACGTTAGCGAAAATTATTAGTAGAAGAAATTTTTCTTTAAGCGATCAAAATATCAACAGAATATATAATCTATTGTTTGAAGAAGCCAGATACTTTCTCATAAATCATAAATCAAAAATGATAACTGATACTAAACAATATACCGAGATAGAAATTATTACAATTGACAATGAAACAATGGATAAAAGTTTGAACTCTTTATATGATTGGGCATATACCTCATCTGAATTAAAAGAACGAAGAAATGTATTATTCTATTTATTAGAAGGGGAAAAGAAAACTGAATTATTAGGATTATTATGGGAAAATTCTATACCGGATTGGATGACCAATCTAACAATAGATAGTGAAGAAATGAATTTGTTTAGAGATTCAGATAGAAAGGAATTATTGTTTAGATATTTAAAAACAACCACTGAATTAGAATTATTAAATACAAAAATTAAAAACAGACAGGGGGATAATTCTCCTAATACAATTACTACATATAAACCAATTGACCAACCTAAGGATATTCTCTTTAATATATATAATTGGTGGGAAAGTAATAGAGAAAAGTATATTTTAGAATATGAGAAAATAGTCTATCCAAATGGTAATGTTCCAAAATTAGAAAATAATAATTTTAGTGATTGGCTTAAATTGTTAGTATTGGGTGCGTCTTTTAGATTTGGAAGAACTAAAAGTGAACAAAATAGAGGCTTTATTGAAAAATGTCTCTTAAAGGGATGGTGGGATACATTTAGTAATTTAGATCCTTTGGAGGATTCGAAATCATGGATGGAAGTCTTAGAAGATTTCTCGAATCAAGAATATGATGATGAAGAATACTCGCATTGGATGCAACTGTATCCCAGTATATTCAGAATCTCTAGGTGGAAAGTGTATTATCTTGAATTATTGGAAGACCTTTATTGTCAATCAGAAAATTTTAACTTTCAAACATTTCTAAATCCGAATTCAAATCAGGAGTATTCGGGTAGCAATATTAGTTTACCTCCTTTAGATAAAACGTTAGGTAAAGGAGCTTGTTTTGTACTAAGAGAAATAGTTAGAATCAAAGAGATAAATAATAAAAATCTTTATCCTTATTGTTTCAATTACAATATAAAAATTAAAGAATTATTTACAAAATTTGGTGTAATATTCAATGATAACATATTTTTAGATTCGAAAAGTATCTATAATAAAATCCTAGATATTTTAGGATTTGAAAAATCAACTTTTTGTTATTCTTTTGATATTCCCTTTATGATAATATTGAATAATAATAAATATTCAGATGATTCTAAATTGAATCTCATACGGGATAAATTGAGTATTAATCATTATTCTGAAGAGAATAATTGAAAATGAATTTAAATAAAAATCAAGAAGTATCACATCCAAAATTTGGAAAAGGAATAGTGATACTAGATAATGATGAAACTGTAATAGTTCGTTTTGAGCATGGATTAGAGGAATGTGAAAAATTATCATTGTTTATTCAATCAAGTCTAGAGGAGAAGATTGAAAGGGGAGTATGGGATAACCCTTCTGATGTATTACTTCATGCAACAGCACATTGCATTCGTTCTATAAATGATAGTTGGGGATTGTTTTCCCTATCTAGAATAACTCTTCTACCACACCAATTGTGGGTTTGTCATCAAGTAATGAAAAAGTGGCCTTCCAATTACTTAATAGCTGATGATGTAGGATTAGGAAAAACAATAGAAGCAGGTCTCATTCTCTGGCCCTTACTTACAAAAGGACTTGTTAAAAGATTCCTTATTTTATGTCCCGCCTCCCTTGTAAGCCAATGGCAGTATAGAATGAGGGAAATGTTTGATTTAAGATTAACTATATATACAAATGAATTAGATAAACCAGTTACTGATTTTTGGAATTCTTATGATCAAGTAGTAGCATCCATTCATACAATGAGATCTGATATAAATGATAGACATTCAAGAATGCTAGATTCTAAAGATTGGGATTTATTAATCATTGATGAAGCCCATCATATCAATAAGGATGAAAGGAATACAACTAATAATTATAAATTTATAGAAAAATTAATTAACGAAGGAAAGGTTAAATCGAGGATATTTTTCTCAGGAACACCTCATAAAGGTAAAGATTTTAATTTTTTATCCTTACTAAGGTTGCTTAGACCGGATATTTTTGATCCTAAAATATCTATTGAATCTCAATATAAAAGGTTAAGCGAAGTTATGATCAGAAATAATAAACAATCTGTTGTAAATATGTCCGGTAATAAATTATTTCAAAAAGTAAAAGTATTCCAAGAAACTTATTACTACTCTGAGGAAGAAGCTACATTTTATGATAAACTAACAGAATTTATTGTTAATGGTAAAGCATATGCCAGTCACATGGATTCGTTTAGGGATAAGAGGTATGCTACTCTTATCTTAATCACTCTTCAAAAATTAGCTTCAAGCTCAGTAGCGGCAATCAGAAAGGCTTTGAACAATCGTAAACTAAATTTACTTAATAATACAACTAATTCTAATACTATTATGACCAAATATTTAGAAGATATCGAATTAGAAGATTATGATAAAATTTCTGAGAGCGATGAAGAAATAGCATCTTTATCAATAAATCTAATGGAAAATGAAATGGTGTATTTGGATGAGCTGATTTTATATGCAGATTTAATTGAAGAAGAAACTAAAATTATTAAAATATTAGAAATAATAGATTTATATTTTTATAATCGCTCAGTTTTATTTTTTACTGAATACAAAGCTACACAATCTTTACTTTTTTCTAAATTAAAAGAAAAATATGGAAGAAATACAGTAACATTCATAAATGGAGATGAGAAATTAATTGAAATCAAAACAAAAAATGAAAAATCTGAAACGTATTCTATTAAAAAACAAATGGCTTCAGATAGATTTAACTCAGGTGAATTTAGATTTTTAATTTCTACAGAAGCCGGAGGTGAAGGAATAGACCTTCAAAGAAATTGTCACAGTTTGATTCACGTAGATTTGCCCTGGAATCCCATGCGATTGCACCAAAGAGTAGGTAGAGTAAATCGATATGGACAAAAAAATCCAGTTGAAGTTATTTCTATTCGAAATCCTGATACAGTCGAATCTAAAATATGGGATAAATTGAATCTTAAAATTGAATCTATAATGAATGCATTCGGGAATGTCATGGAAGAACCGGAGGACTTGATGCAATTGATTTTAGGAATGACGGATAATTCAATGTTCACAGAATTATTTCATGAAAGTCAGAACGTTAAAAAAGAAACATTTTCAACGTGGTTTGATGAAAAGACTAAAACTTTCGGTCATCAGGATGCAATTTTAACTGTAAAAAACATCCTAGGGAATAGTCTCAGATTTGACTATGGAGAGTTGGATGCTATTCCCAAAAAAGATATTGAAGATCTAAAAACATTCTTTGAAGCAATGCTTCAGAAACAAAATAGAAGATTATTATTTAATAAAGATACAAATGAATATTCTTTTCTTACCCCTGAGAAATGGATTACCGGACCTGGATTTAGAAAAAAATATGATAATATAGTCTTTCATAGAACATTAGATAAATCTAAATCTATGATAGGAGTAGGGCATAAAGTGTTTGAGTCTTGTTTGAAAGATGCTTTATTGTTTAATTCATCAATAGCGATAGTTGATGATTTATTGTATCCATTAGTAATTTTTCAGATTTCTGAAAGATTAACAGAAAAAACAAGTTTTATTGGAAATATTCTATTTGGATTACAATTAAAATCAAATCTAGAATATAACATTATAGAAGAAGAACAATTATTTAATGAGCTGAATAGACTTTTACATAAAAGCAAACCTAACCATTCTTTTAAAAGTGAAAATCAACCTAATCTTGATACAATTAAATTGTATCAAGATGTTCTTAAATATATAGAGAATTTTGATTTCAAGGATATACCATTTACAATACCTGACTATAGAATTTTAGTTTTGTTGATTCCTACGTAACCGTCAAAACATCCCATCTTTACAAAGTTCTGTTTGCTGTGTTACTCTTGAAGGATGAATAAAAATCAGAAAATTGAACATATCGACACTTGGAAAAAGAGCGGTCTATCAAAGATAGACTATTGTAGACAAAATAATCTGAACTACCTGACCTTCATAGGATGGTTCAGAAAATACCAAACAGTAGAAACAAATCATAAACAACCGGACTGGATAGAAATTCCCAAAGAAACTTCTGAGTTCACCGGTGGAAATATATTTCTGTTTCGAATTTCTGAAGACTGGAAATTTGAAATTCTAATCAGGTTTAGAAATGATATTTCGTAATCCTCTGAAATGCAGAATATACCTCTATCCATCTGAAATCGACATGAGGAAATCCTGGAATGGTCTTGTGTCGATCATTCAGTATGAAATGAATCTGAGCCCATTTGAAGAGGTTCTATATGTCTTTTTTGGAAGATCTAGAAAGCTCGTAAAAGCTATTTACTGGGATGGAAATGGTTTCTGTATCTGGATGAAAAAACTCAGCAAAGGATCATTTCCTTTTTTTAAAAATGGAAAACCGGATATATCAAGAAAAGAATTGATCTAGCCTCTGTCCGGCCAATGAGGACACGAGGTGAATAACAAAAAAGAGAATCTTTTACAGGAAGACCTTCGAGCGACCCAGGGTGACAATTCTTTGAATCAAAGGATTCCTCCACGGTTCAAGTGGAAATAATTCATCCGCCTCAAAGGAGCCTCCAACAAATCCCTCAATGAAAACCCATCTTTCATCCGATCTCACAGAAAGTAGCTGTTTCGTCTGCATGAGGGCACAGTGATATTTCTATATAAACCAATTCATTACTCAATATTTTTAATCTTCTATTAAATCGGAACAAAAAATTTAGAAGTGTCGGATCTTTTCCGACCCCCGTTTTTGTGGAGAGAATTTGAGCTGAAGGACTCTTGTATTACGAACGAGATTGCAGGATGGAAAGTAGACTATAAGAAAGCCCACGCAGTGGCAACCCTAGAATTTTCTGCCAAGGAAAGATCTTCTGAGAAAAACCATCCTCTCGAGAAACCTCAGGATGACAAGCCTGCAGGGAAAACCACTAAACATAAAATAAGCAGCAAAAAGCTTGACATTTTTTTCGACCAATTTCAGATGATAGCCTCATGGGGACACCGGCTTACATTCTGAACCACTTTCTTCGGAGATCCAACCCCCATGCAGTTACTAGGTGATTGATCCTAGAAAACCTCGGAAAAAATGAAGACTTTACCTCTCTAATAGAAGGAGAAAGGACCCGATGATTTCACAGAATGATTTGACTGTAGTTCAAAGCCAGAAGAAAAATAGAGAAGAGCACTCTAGTTCATTAAATGAACTAGCTGAGGCGATCGATACATTTAATATCACCATGAGAGAAGGTTTTCGAAAGTACATGATCAGATCTATCTTTTGGAAAGTCGCGGGTATTCAAGATGTAGACACGTTCCGAACAAAGTCTTGACTTTTATGAAAAAGCTGGATATCAGGTATAGAGGGCATAATGGTGGTAGGGAAGTGGATCTGGTAATCCGCAATGGAGAACACATCCTGTTGGAAGTCACATCTTCAGCAGTCAAAAAGATGTGGAGAAGTTGAACCGATCAGCAGAGGATTACTTAGAAGCATGGAATCGAGCCCAAGCTAATGCTGGCGGCAGTGTATACCACTGCATGTCAGGGAGATAATGGATTCTCTCGTCCGATAGAAATTTTCTCGGACGAAGAGATTTAGACATCTTCGATCCGAATTCCAGTAGGTGCGTTCCGATGGACCCGGAGGAATCGCCTGTTGGTTTTGGATACGGACTACAACGAAGAAAGCTTTTTGTCCGACATGCCTATTTCCTCGAGAGCGGGAGATCCCATAAATCTCTAAAACTACCCTAAAAGCAGAGATCGATGAGCAAGCTGGTCAAGTCTAAATAGCGATATCCTGACCTTTCCAAACCGGAATCGGACGGATTGTTGTCAAGGTGATCAATCATCTGGTGATGAAGTGATGAAGTGTATAAGGTGTGGAATTGGGCAGTGGATTGAACAAAACATAATCATCTACAATACTTCTGATGGCAAGGCAAAAGTCGCACTCTACGCCAGAGATGGCTCTGTTTGATGAATCAAAATCAAATTGCTGAACTTTTTGACACATCAAACAAACATGGAAGCATATTTCGAGTATATTGAAAGCCAATGAATTGATGAAAATTCAGTTGTAAAGAATTACTTACAACTGCTTCGGATGGAAGCAATACAAGGTCACTTTTACCTTGGATATGATATTGGCAATTGGCTTTCGGGTTCGAGTAAACTGGAACCCCAATTCAGATTTGGGCAAACCAAAACCTGAAAGAGTTTACGGTAAAGGTTTGTGATGGATGATGAAAGGCTAAAAGAATCCGGATGGTAGACCTGACTATTTTGATGAACTCCTGGAAAGAATCATAGAATGTACATCCGAAAAAAGGTTTTATCAAAAGTGAAAGATCTTTTATCGCTAGTAGTGATTATAGGGTGATAAATCTAATTCAATTGTTTTTTGCTGAAACTCAAAACAAGCTTTTGTATGCAGTTACCAAACAAACCGCCGCAGAAATCATCGTGTCCAGAGCGGATGCAAATGAACCAATATGGCATTGACATCCTGGAGGAGTCGGGTTAGAAAACAGGACATTGATAGTGAAAAATTATTTGAAACAAGATGAAATTGATACTTTAAACCGTTTGACTATTATCTTCTTAGAAACAGCTGAATTACGATAAAAAGAAAGAAAAGATCTAACACTACAGTTTTGGAGAGAAAATGTAGATAGACTTCTTGCAATTTAATGAAGAAGTTCTAAAAATGCCGGTTCCATATCTCATGAGCAAATGGAAGAAAAGGTTAAAATGGAAAGGAACAATTTGATAAGAAACGAAAAGATTTTGAAGCTAAACAAGCAGATTTGGATGATTTGAAAGAAATCGAAGAAAAAGTTAAGAGAAAAGAATAATGAAAATTGAGGAATCTTAACAGAGATTTATGACTATACATGAAACCAATCCAAAATTTAAATATCCTTTCAATATAATTTGTAATCAAAAGGATTCCGTATGCAATTTTACATAGCTGATACTTTTACGGATAGTTTAAAGAAACTATCCAATCCTGAACAAAAAACAAACAAAGACCACTGTTTTGATCTACAGATAAATCCTTCTCATCCTAGTTTGAAACTCCATCGGATCGATAGAGCAAGGATCAAAATTTTGGACAATCCCGGTGAATGATGATCTCCGATGTGTGTTACACAAAAAGGAAGATACGATTCTTGTGTGCTATGTAGATCATCACGACAAAGCATATACCTGGGCACAAAAACGAAAGATCGAAGTTCACCCCGAACGGAGCTGTCCAAATTGTAAATATTCCCGAAGTGGAACACATACCGAGCAAGAAGGAATTCCAACTCAAAATGACAAAAAAGAAAAGCAAACAATTGTTTGTAGAGTCTCGCTGAACAAATATCCAACTGGGAGTGCCTCCAGATTGGATTGCACAAATAGTTAATTCCGATGAGGACTCTATTTTTGATTATTTAGAAGTATGCCTGCGGAAGCGGGTGAGGCATTGCTGATCTTGCATTCGGGAAGAAAAAACCTATCAAAAGGAAATAGAATCCATCCTACCAAATCCATTTGAGCATCCGGATTCCCAACGTAGATTTAAGCTGGTGACCAACGAAAAAGAACTAGAAGAAGCACTCTGAGGCTACCTGGTCAAATGGTCTGTATTTTGCACCCATCACAGAAGAAACTGGTCGAAAAAATACAACGGTCCAGTAAGGGTCTCCGAAGTGCAGGGACAGGCAAGACCGTTGTCGCCATCCATAGAGCGTATCACATATTAAAAGAGAATGAGGAGAATAAAGTCCTGTTCGCCACATTCTCGAGATTCTGGAGCCATCTCAGACAGAATTTTTCCGACTGGCAGTGACAGAACCAAAGCTTGAGAAAGAGTCGAATTCCAATCTCTAGATTTGTATGCAAAAAACTTTTGAAAAGAATGTTTCGAGCATAAAATTTTAAATGCTAGAGAATTAGAAGATATTAGAAAAATTATGGATAGCAAATCCAATCTCCTTCCAAAAAATTTAGTCTTTAAGAGATATGCAGATCCTGATTGCATGGGATTTAAAAAAGTGGGAAGAATACAAACCTTTTGAGAATGGTAGAAGGTCAAGATTGCTGAAGCACAACGGAAATTGATCTTGGAGTATTACACTTTATTGAGAAAGGAGCTAGAGGAGAGGAAATCATTTCCAATGGATACACTTACTTTCTCTATAGCTGAGAATCTGGAACGAGAAACACAATCTGTTTTGATGCTGTTATTTGGATGAAGCACAGGACTTAACTCCGGCACAATTGAAATGGTATCCAGTTTGACAAAAAAATAAAGAAAATCTCTTCTTCTCGGGAGATCTCGGACAACGTATTTTCCAAATTCCTTTTCATGGAAAGCTCTTGGCATAGAAATAAAAGGAAGATCTATACACTTCGAATCAATTATAGAACCTCAGAGGAGATTAAAAACCGCAGATAAATTGTTAGATAAAGAACTTTCTGATTTTGATGGAAATCGGAAGCAAGATTTGACATTTTCCGTATTCAGAGGACCCAAACCCGAAATTGTTATCTTTAAAAACGAGAAAAGTGAATTGATGTAAATAGAGAATGGTTTCAATCCATACTCCCTAGAGATATAACATCGGAGAAATCCTTGTATTGGTAGAAGCAATCAAGAAAAGGATAGAGCTAAAAGACTTTGCAGTCTTAGGAGTTCCATTTACAGAATTAGAAACAGAAGGATTTCACCTCAAAAATCACACTTACAACAGAATGCATCTCGCCAAAGGGTTAGAATTTAGAACAGTTCTGATCATGGCATGATTCCATGTATTTCCAAGCGGTGAACGACTACTTCCGCAACTGATGAGAGCGAGCTTGAGGAGATCTATGCCACAGAAAGACATTCTCTGATGTAGCCTGACAGACGAGACTTTCAAGTTTCAAAAGACTATCGGAGTTCAACTCTCCGAAGATGAAGCTGTCGTTTTTGCCTATGCATGCAAGAAACAGGAAAAGTTTACAGTAAGTGATATTAAAGGAGTTCTCAACAAACCTCCAAAAACCTGTAGGGAAGTGGCTGATCGTTTGGTTAATAAGGTGTTGCTATCACAGATAGATGAAAATACTTTTGAGCTGGCTCCAGTGATGAAGCAGAGACTTCAGACTGAGACCCAGAATCATAACTCAGTGGACCATGATGGGGTCCATGACACCAATTCAGTGATCCATGATGGGGACCATGAAGGATTAAATGAAACTGAACTGAAAATTCTATCTGCCTGTCAGTCAAAGAAAAGTACACCAGAAATACTGAAGGTATTGGGATATGGCAGTCGAACTAGAAATTACCGAACTGCTTTGGGTAAGTTAATTGATAATGGGTTGGTTCTTATGACTCAGCCGGATAAACCAAGAAGCAAATCGCAGCAATATTTTATTTCCGAACAAGGCATGAAGGTCTTATCAAATCAAGATGCAAGCAATGACTAAGTCTGTGCCTAAGTTACAAAACATCCGTGTCCATCTGTGGTTTTCAGTAATAGATGTCATACATAATGGATAAGTGGAAATACGGCACCATACACAAAAGCGCCTGCAAGTTTAAAGAGTAACAGAGGTTAATCATGAACACCAAAGAAAAGAATTGGCGAGATGGAATCCTGAAAGATTTTGCACCCAATGTAAGCAGACTTACATTAGTTTCAGATCAGGATCAACTTTTAGTTGAAGAAGTTCTTTCGTTAAACTTGCAGAATCAGGGATTTGAAATCATGGAATTTCAGGATGCTTTTGAGTTTCGTTATGCGTATGAATCTAAATACCGAAAGATATGGGACGATGGAAAGCAAACAGATCTGATAGTGATCCTAAGAGTAGATAATGAAGATCTAAATTTCCTTCCTTATGATCTTCTTCAGACAGGAAGAAAACTTACCTATTCATTAGGATCTATCTTTCCGAATTTAAGCTATCGGGTGATCTCTATTTTGGATAAGAGTCTTTTAGATCTTTTGTTTGATGCACAATCAAGAAATCCACCCAAAACATTAGGAGATCAATCTACCTGTGATTATATCCTCAAATCTGTATATCAAATTGATGCGAATAGAATTTCAGATGAATTGGAATTACTAAAACTCCTCTTTTCAATCCATTATAAATCAATCCAATTTCCTAATTTAATTAGAGAGTGGCTTCTCTCTCAATTAGAGAATAAGTTATTTTTAAGTTCCTGGCCTATTCGACTACTACTATCCGAGTCCAATGCCTTTTGGGAGTTTATTCAGGAGCGTTGGCCGATTTTTCTAGAAAATTATGGTCAAGATAATAATTCAGATAATACTTATAATCTAAAACACTCGGGTCCTATTCACATCCCTTTCGACCATTTGGATATAAAAGTATATATGGATAATCTTTTCTTAGAAAAGAGATTAGAGCCCATTCGCTTTGATTCGCCTCATTGGGAGAAAGATTCCTGGGTAAATGTCGGCATTAGAAAAACTAATAAAGAAGAAATTGAAAAAGATATTCAAAAACTATTTTCACAGGTTGATTCTGTAGTACCTACTGGAGATTCTTTACATTCAAATTGGTTAAAATTTGCTTTAATGAGATCTAATCTTTTATTTCAATACTATAAGTATCCGGAAAGTATCGATTTGTCTCAATATAAAGAGTTTGAAGAAAAGGTTTTTACTAATTTTGATACTTGGATGACAAATTCTTACTCAAGTATTTTTAACTTATCTTCTTCTGAACCACCTATGGTTCACCGTATTTCCAAGTTTATCCTTAGACAAATGCAGGAAAAAAAGACAAAGAAGGTTGCTCTTTTAGTTTTGGATGGTCTAGCACTCACTCAATGGTTCCCAATTCGTGATCAAATCAAGTCAGATATTCAAAATTTTGATCTATTGGAGTCTGCAACATTTGCATGGGTCCCGACCCTAACTTCTGTATCACGTCAGGCTATATTCTCAGGTAAGACTCCAAATGTATTTTCAAAGACAATAAAAACCACTAATCATGAAGAGAATTATTGGAAGAAATTTTGGGAAGAGGAAGGATTTAAAAAATCTGAAGTGATTTATAATAGAGGTTTAGGTATGGAGGAACTGCCCGAAGATCTTAAGAATAAAATTAGTTCTAAGGATGTTAAAGTTATCGGTTTGGTTGTAGATACTATAGATAAGCTCCTGCATAACAACCATTTTGGTCAAAGAGAGTTAATTCAAAATATTCAAATTTGGAATGAGAAAAAATTTATGTCTAATTTGATTCAGCTCTTATTGGATAATTCATATTCCATTTGGATTACAGCAGATCATGGAAATATTGAAAGTATAGGCAAAGGAAGAATATCTGATGGAGTGATACCTTCAGAAAAAGGAGAAAGGGTTCGTGTGTATGATTCCTCTATAATCAGGGAAAACACTATCAAACAATACTCTTTTGCGAGGGAATGGAACCATCAGGGACTGCCTCAGAATTATTTCCCAATACTTTCCAATCAAAACTATGCATTTCTTTCTGAGGGCGAAAAAGTAATTGCTCACGGAGGAGCATCCATAGATGAAGTAGTAGTTCCTTTGATCCGAATTACTTCTCAATAAAATGAAAAAAAAAATAGGATTCAAACAAGTTATCCAATTCAGCTGGATTCAAAAAACTATACAACTCTTTCTTTCTGGAATGAGACCGAAAGAATTACGGGAAGAACTTCAAATTTATATTCAACAGCAACCTTTACTTCAATCAGATCAGGAGCGTAGTCAAGGAAGTGTATCATTTGCAATCTCAATGTTGTCACAAACATGGATCCAACCGGATAAATTTATCCTTCCGATTCGACAGGAAGTCTTAGAATGCCTGAGAAATTCTCCTAAGGAAGAGGTTATTTTTCATTGGATTATGCTATCTCTAAGCTATCCTTTTTGGTTTCATGTTTCAAGGCAGGTAGGAAAACTATTCAAATTTCAGGATTATTTTACTCAAAAGCAATTGGTCCATAGACTGAAAGAAGTTTATGGGGATAGGAATACCATTAGCCGAAATGCCAGATATGCATTAAGAACATTAGTTTCTTGGGGGATGCTAAAGGATTCCATCAGTCAAAAAGGGTGTTATGAAAAAGGGTTAGTCTTAAAACCTTCTGAAAAAACTATTTCATTATTATTTGAGTTATCTCTTATCACATTAGAAATTGATAAAAAAGAATATCATCAATTATTTTATGAGCCAGCTTTTTATTTATTTGAGCTTGATTACTTAAACTCCACTAGCATAGAAAAATTAAACTCCCGATTGTATGTAGAAAGATTCGGTGTGAATCAGGAGTTCCTTGCACTAAAGAATAATAAATCAATTTAAAAATATCAGCTAAACGGGAAGGGTTTCATGGTTGGAACGGATTCCGATTCAAAACACTCACCCGATCCAGTTGCATCAGCGCCTTTCCGAAAGGAAGAAAAAAAATACAGGAGTTACTCATCTACTGATATGAATCCATGCAAACCCTTTGACTTTCAAAATTCTCCCCCATTAAAAAAATACAAACGGAATGGAAAGGATGTCTACCTCGATCCAATCCGAAAAATCCTGATCCCGGCAACTCCGGAAGAAGAGGTCAGGCAAAAGTTTTTAGAGTATCTTATGGAAGAAGTAAAAGTCCCACCGGAAATGATAAGTGTGGAAGTTCCGATGACGGACTACCGGAAAAATGCAAAGGGAAGGGCGGATATCATCATCAGTTATTATAATGAAAGTGATGACTATAAATATCCTCTTGTGCTCATAGAATGTAAGGCTCCTGATATAGATTTGAATGATGATGTCTGGGAACAATTAAGTAATTATCAGGAATATTTAGGTGCTGAATTTATCTGTATGATGAATGGAGTTGAAGTCCAACTCTATCATTACAATCCGGACAAGGATCTGTTTTTTTGTCTGGAAACTTTTTTGGATTATTATGAGTTACTGAAACTGAATCAAATTGAGGAGCATTATTATAAGGAAGAAGTCGTTCCGTATATCAGGCAGGATTTTGAAACAATATCTTCGAAAGAATATTGGAAAGAGTTGATAGAGGAGGATGTACTTTCAATTAATTCTTTAAATTATGATTGTACGTTCCACTGTAATTTTCTTACCTTAATGGATGATCCACATTTTCCATTGGAATTGCCCATTGTTAGAGGAAACCTTACCCTTATTGAAACAGGTAATCGACACATAGGATATGGAAATCCGGGTGGAAGTATCTGGTATGGGTATTTTCGATACTTTGTCGTGACCGATCAGAATGGCGATAATCAAATTGTAGGTATTACCCTAACACCTTCAGGTGAGACGGTAAATGATCCCATGTATGGAAATTCTAAATCACATAACTACCTTGTTGTTACCGTAGATGATTATGAATCAAAGCATAATTCTTTACAATTGAACCTAGATTTTCACGGGAAAGTGGAAAAAAATAATTACACTATCACACATAACGGAAAAATGAACGTAGGAAGATCGGGTAGTGTTCGTCAGGACCGAGTGATTGAATTTGTTCGATCGAGAAAACCACATTTAATTAAAAATGGAGAAGTTTACCTGGGTTCGGTACCTAATGATAGATTACTCGAGTGGAATGATTGTATAGATTTCGTTCTGAATACGATTGAATACGCTCTCGTAAGGGATGAACTCCGAAAGATCATTAAGGAGGAAAGGAAGTAATTGAATCTTTCTTTCAACCGGGGTCTCGATAAAATTTTTACGCTATCTGTAGTACGAAACAAAACAGGATTATAGAAAAATCTCTACTACTATAGTAAAAATCACTCGACCACCGGATTCTCCCGAATAGAGAAAAGGTTTTCAACATGAGTTAAAACGGAAAATTCTTTCCTATCAAGATAAAAGCTTCCAAACATAGAATCCCTCAACAAAAAACCATCCTTTCCATCCTGATTCTACAGAAATACAGGTTCCACAGCTGAAACTTTTCGGAGCAAAAATTTAGAGATGTCGGGTCTGTTTCCGCTGACCGTTTTTTGTATCGCCTGCCCGGCTTGAGGGCACTGAAGAATTCTCATTATCAAGAATATTTGAATACATTAGAGAAATCTAACGAGCACTTTTGGATAAGCAGCAACCTTGTGATAAAGGAGTATGGTCAGCATCATTGAAAGTTGAACATAAGAAAGCCCAGCGCTAGCGGAAATATGAAAAATCCTTCGATCAGAAAAAGATGCAATGGCACATCAAACCATCAATATCTTTACAACAACCGCAATAGAGAGGGTAACCATCAACCCGATGATGGTGTACAATAATTTCTCATGAAACTTAAAATGATTTTCCATAGCCAGAAATCTCTGTTGGTTGATTTCTTTTTCTGATTTGATTTGCTGCTCTAGATTCTCTCTAGAGGATTGGATCTGTTGTTCTAAATTCACTCTGGATGCTTGGATCTGCTGTTCTAGATTTTCCCGAATGAAATCCATCTTCTGATCCATTTTTTCAAAACGCTCTTTCATGAGTGTGAAACCATTTTGCATAGTTTCCGCAAGAATCCGAATTTCGGATCGGATTCCGTCTGTTTCTCTATGAATCGGATAGATGTCTTCTTTCATGATCTTAGTTTCCTGAGTATTGATCTTAAAATCTATCCAGTTTTCCATTTCTGTCAAGAGAGATTCCGCTTCCTTTTCTGAAATGGGAGTTCGTGTAAGTGCATAGATGAATGTTTTCATAGGTTCTCCTTACAAATAAGGTTCCAAAATCCTTCACCCGAAGGAGATATTTTGAAAAAAAATTTAGGTTTTTGAAAAAAAAATACATAGAACTAGGTTGAGAAGATACAGCGAAATGAATCCATTGATTTAGGTGGGGATGGTATGGTTTCATAAAATTTTAGTAAATTAGTGCAAATCATTTGCACTAATTCGAATGAGTCAATAAAATCAAAGGTTTTTAAAGGTGAGAAGACTAGTTATGGGGTAGCCCATCCGGCTAGAGGACAAAAGCGCCACTAGACCACCGGATTCTACCGAATAGAGAAATGGAATTCAATATGAGTTACAAAGGAAAATTATTTACAAAGTAGAGAAATGCTTCCAATCAAAATCCCCCAATAAAAAATCATCCTTTCCATCCTGCTCTCACAGAAATACAGGTTCCATTGCCTGCCCGGCACGAGGGCACAGTGATATTTCTCTATGTAAACTAATTCATTACTCAATATTTTTTAATTTTCCTATTAAATCGGAACAGAAACTTTTCGGAGCAAAAATTTAGAGATAGCCTGCCCGGCTAGAGGGCACTGGAAAATTATTTGAGAGAGAAATTTTAATACAACTTACAGTTTATATATCGACAACTTAAGATCTGTTCTCCGACTCTCGTTTTTTGCCCGAAAGTTTCAAGCGAAAGGAACCTTGTATTACGAAAGAGTCACAGGATGGAAAGTTGAATACAAGAAAGCCCCGTGCTAGCGGTAATACAAACAAATCTTTCGATCAGAAGAAGATACTCCATGCAATGAAAACATTTTCCGTAATAGCACCCTTCGAGAACCTCAGGATGACACTAGCACCATGTAATGGAAAAATCCTTCGATCAAAAAAAAATGCTCCATGCAATGGAAAGTTGAACACAAGAAGACCCCTCAAAAGCGGTAAAGTAAAATTACCTTGACAAAAGTGGCTAAGATGGCTAGATTAGAAGAAAGAGAATTCTATGACAATAGTACAGATAAAAGTTTTACGGGACAATCTTTCCAAATACTTGCGAATGGTAAAGGAAGGTGAAGTAATTATCATCAAAGAGCGTGATACGATCATTGCAGAGTTGAAACAACCCTCTCCGGAGACGGAAAACAAAACAGAATGGGAGATCCTGCGAGAGCAATGGATACGGGAGGGCTTTTTAATACCTGCCAAGAAAACGGGAAAGATTAAATTGCCCAAAAGACCCAAAGGACTTCCTTTTATGTCCGAGGAAGAATTTCAAAAAATGTTGGATGAAATGAGAGAGGATCGCGTTTGAAACTCTTTATTGATACATCCTTCCTGTTATCGGTTATCTTTGAGGAACCCAATACAACCCATTCAGAGGAAATACTGAAAAAATCTGAATTTCGAATAGGTTCCTTTCTTTTAAAAATAGAAGCTAACCAATCCATCCTCAGAAGATGTAAGGTATACCAATTAGATCCCAAACCATTTTTAAAACATGCAAATTCCATTCTTGATGAGATAGAATTGTACAATTGGAATGAGGATTGTTTGAAGGAACTAAAATCAAACCAGGATCTTCATTCTCTCAAAACGTTGGATGCCATTCATCTGACTACTCTATTTGTTTTACATAAGATAAGAGTTATGGGAGATTTTAACCTTGCTAGTTATGATGATCAAATGATTAGAATTGCGAAATCTTTAAACATCCCAATTATATCAGGAAAGAATACCCTTATTTCCGATCATTCCCCAAAATCTAAAAAGAAAAAAAAACATGACACAAATCGCAAAACGCTTCATTGAAGTACCCATTCCGATTCAGGAAAGTTCTTCTGAATCCGTTCGGGACAAATCGATCCGTCAAGGAAGTATCTCCACCCTCCATCTCTGGTAGTCAAGGATTCCACTCCCGATGTATGCATTCAATAACAATGGATCTCGGAGAATCATAGCGGTTTCCTGATTCTACAGAAATATAGGTTCCACAGTTGAAACTTTTCGGAGCAAAAATTTAGAGATGTCGGGTCAGTTTCCGACTCTCGTTTTTTGCCCGAAAGTTTCAAGCGAAAGGAACCTTGTATTACAATAGAGTATCAGGATGGAAAGTTGAACATAAGAAGACCCCGCGTCAGCGGATATCCTTCGATAAGAAGAAGATGCACCATGCAATGAAAGCATTTTCCATACTAGCACCCTTCGAGAACCTCAGGATGACACTAGCTCCATGCAATGGAAAAATCCTTCGATCAGAAAAAGATGCAATGGCACATCAAACCATCAATATCTTCACAACAACCGCAATAGAGAGGGAAACCATCAACCCAATGATGGTGTACAACAATTTCTCATGAAACTTAAAATGGTTTTCCATAGCCAGAAATCTCTGCTGGTTGATTTCTTTTTCTGATTTGATCTGCTGTTCTAGATTCTCCCGAATGAAATCCATCTTCTGATCCATTTTTTCGAATCGTAGATTCATTTCCTTATGCAGATTCAAAAAACGATCATCCATCTGTTTGAATCTTTCTTTCATGAGTGTGAAACCATTTTGCATAGTTTCCGCAAGAATCCGAATTTCGGATCGGATTCCGTCTGTTTCTCTATGAATCGGATAGATGTCTTCTTTCATGATCTTAGTTTCCTGAGTATTGATCTTAAAATCTATCCAGTTTTCCATTTCTGTCAAGAGAGATTCCGCTTCTTTTTCCGAAATGGGAGTTCGTGTAAGTGCATAGATGAAAGTTTTCATAGGTTCTCCTTACAAATAAGGTTCCAAAATTCTTCACCCGAAGGAGATATTTTGAAAAAAAAATGGAGTTTTAGAAAAAAAATTACAATGAACCAGCCTGAGAAGGTGGAACAAACAATATCCATTCTGAAGGGATAGGTTTGTCTATTTTTGAGGGGGGACCAGAAAATTTTTCAGAATTCATTTGCAAATCATTTGCACTAAACTGATTGAGTCAATACAATCAGGGGTTTCCCTCCGACACCGCTCAGGGGGTGTGATAGAATCAAAAAACAAGTGCTTCGATCTGAAGAGAGAGCACCATGCATTGGAAAAAGATTCATCCTAAAACCGGGATCTCGATACAATCTTTACGATATCTGTAATACGAAACAAAACAGGAACATAGAAATATCTCTCCAACTACAGTAAAAACCACTCGACAACCGAATTCTATCGATTAGAGAAAAGGCTTTACAATTGAATATTTTGACTTGGCAACTTTCGGGTACAATAAAAATATTTAGAAAACTATCCGGAGAGAAATAGAATGAGAAAAGTTTGCTTACTGGCACATGTGTCCTTGGATGGATATTTGGGTGGAGAAAATGGGGAAATGGATTGGATCACTCATGATGATGAAATCTTTCAATATGTAACTGACCATTTTCAATCAGTCGATACCTGTCTGTACGGGCGTGTCGTTTATCAGATGATGGAAGGCTATTGGCCGACTGTAGCCAAAAATCCCAATGCTACAAAATTAGAACTACAACATGCGAATTGGGTGGAATCGATTCAAAAAATTGTTTTCTCGACTACTCTTGAAAAAGTAGAATGGAAGAATACAAGATTGATAAAAACCGAGGTAGCGGAAGAAATTTCCAAACTCAAAAATCAATCAGGCAAAAAAATGATGATTTTTGGTAGTCCTAGACTCACTCATTCATTCCTGGAAATCGGCTGCATAGATGAGTTTCTGATCAACATCAATCCTGTCATTTTGGGCAAAGGAATTCCTCTCTTTAAGAATATTCAGGAGAGGATGAATTTAGAGCTATTGAATATAAGGATTTTCAAATCAGATGTCGTTGGACTTCATTTTGCTAAAAAAAACAAAGAGTAAAGTATTCGTCTGATGCAATTCTTTTTACCTTCTGAAAGGAATTCTATTCTCTAAATAGACAATGAAAACTAATAAAGTTTGGGGAGTTTCTCCCCAAACGACTGATGGTCTAGTCTGGAAATCTATCTTCAAAGTGAAAAGAATGAGTTCAAAGTCTTTTAAGAAATTAAGAATTAACCCATCTAATCATAGATCCAATCGATTGGGAAGTCCGTCCCCAATTTGCCGATGGCACCCTATCAAAACTCCTAGCATGTTCAAAGCGAGTGCATAGGATAAGTAATTCAACATTTTCCAACAAATCATTTTGTATTCAACTTTCAATTCAATGGTAGGTTTTCACTCTAAATTTTGTATGAGAAACTCTGTTTTCATATTATTGAGTAGCCTTCTAAATTTGTCCCTACCGAATCTCATTGTTTACATGCAGAAATATTCTAAAATTTTACAATTTGTCCGAATTTGATTGGTTCTCATGAAATTCTTCTTGATAAACTTAGAAAAATGGATTAAAATTAATTATTTACTTTGTGGGTATGTCATGATCAGAATTTAGTCTTTGCATAGGATTCATAATTGAATAGAGAATCGGGCTTAGGTTACGAAGTTAAGATTCTTAAGAAAATTTATTAAGGATCCAACCCTGAGAAGGACTGGAGAGTAGGAAAATGTGGAAAAATAGCATCGGTAAGAAACTAGGGTTAGGTTTTGCGGGCATTATCCTATTGTTTTCTCTGAAAACGGTCTACACCATCCATTCTCTCGGAGAATTATTCAAATTTACAGAATTGATTTACGAATATCCGTTCACTGTTAGTAATACAGTCTTGAAAATCAAAGCTGATTTGGGAAAAATTCATCAAACAATGAGGAATCTTTCATTTCAAACTGAATGGAAGGATACAAAGAATCAACTAGAACTTTTGCAGAAATACGATAGTTCCACGCTTACAAACCTGGAAACAATCCAAAAGCAATTCTCAGGTGATCAGAAACTTGTGACTATGGCATTGGATTCATTTCATGCCTGGAAAAAGAATCGTGATACTCTATTGAATGAGAAAGATTTTCCCTCCTGGAAATCCCATCCGGTGTTTTCACGCACCGATCTTATCTCTCATACCAGTGAAATTGAAGAATCTTTGGATCAAATTTTAAAATTTTCCGAACAAAAAGCGATGAATGCTCATAAGGAAGCTAAAGAAAAAACCATTGAGACGATTCAAACGGCCTATTCAATCCTGTTTGGAATCATTCTTTTTTCTACACTCCTGGGAGTGCATTTTATTCGAACTATAACCAATCCAATCGTGCGATTGAAAGATCTTGCCCGGGAGATCAGTGAAGGAAATTTGGAAGTCCGGGTCGAAACTGATCAAAGGGACGAGATTGGAGATTTGGCAGATTCATTTTCCAAAATGTCTGCAAGTTTGAAATCCATGATCGAATACGAAAAACTTCGGGTCAGGGACTCTTTAGAAAACTCTGAAAAGTACAGACGTTTGGTTGAGGGTTTGCCGGGGATCATTTATATTTTTTCAGACAAAAGAGGAGGGGTGTACTACTCTAATTTTGTTGAGACTGTTTTGGGATACAGTATAGATTATTTTTACAATCATCCCTTCTTATGGCAGGAATCCATCCATTTAGAAGATAAAATCAAGATTTCAGAAACTCTCAAGAACCTGGATAGAAAAGAAACATTTGAGATAGAATATCGTATAAAGACTAAATCAGGGGAATGGAAATGGATATTAGATCGGTCTATATATACTAAAATCACAGAAGAAGAGGTCCTGATAGAAGGACTGGCTATGGACATATCCGAAAGGAAATATGCAGAGAACAAAATAAAAGAGTTGAATCTTGATTTCTTATCATTTCTGAACAACACTACCGATTTCGTTTACTTTAAGGATAAGAACTCACGTTTTCGTTTTTGCAGTCAAACCCTAGCAGATATCACGGGGCATTCCAGCTGGCAGGAAATGATAGGAAAGCATGATCTCGAAGTGTTTCCGGAAGAGACAGCAGAAATCTATTATAAGGAAGAATTGCCAATCTTTCGGGAAGGGAAGCCTCTTTTGAACAAGGAAGATCCCTACTTTGATGAATCGGGTTCAAAGAAATGGGTTAGTACGAACAAATGGCCTCTGAAAGATTCAGAAGGGAATGTTGTAGGACTGTTTGGAATCAGTAGGGATATCACCGAGCAGAAAAATATTCAGAGTGAATTGGAAAAAGCTAAGAACAAGGCAGAGGCGGCCAATAAAGCAAAAACCGAATTTCTGGCCACTATGAGTCATGAAATACGCACTCCTATGAATGCTATTTTGGGATTTACGGAGTTATTAGAAAAATTGATCACGGATCCGAGACAAAAAAGCTATATTGATGCGGTTCAATCCGGAAGTCAAACCTTACTTCGATTGATCAATGATATTTTGGATCTGGCGAAAATAGAATCCGGAAAGATCACCATGCAATACGAATCCCTAAACTTCTACAAGTTTCTGGAAGATGTGATTGATATCTTTGAAATGAAAATCAAGCAGAAGAAACTTAAAAAGATTTTAGAGATAGAACCGACCCTCCCCAGTTTTTTGATCTTTGATGAACTCCGATTGAGACAAATCCTCTTCAATCTTTTAGGAAACGCAATTAAATTTACAGAAACCGGATACATCAAACTATCTGCATTTTCTATTCAGAATACTTATGATGGAAATTATATAGATATTTCAATCATAGTAGAAGATACGGGAATCGGTATTCCTCCGGAGGAACAGGAAAGAGTTTTTGATGCATTTCATAAGTTTGAACCGATTGGACTCAGAAAATATGAAGGTACGGGGTTGGGGCTCAGTATTAGTAAAAGGTTAAGTGAGGTTATGGGTGGTGAACTCCATTTGGAAAGTAAGGAGGGAAAAGGATCTAAGTTTACTTTGATTTTACACGGAGTGGAAATCATATCCTCCACTGACATCCTGAAAAAAACTGAATCGGATATGATTCCTGATATTTCAAATTTAGAAGGTAAGATTATGATCGTGGATGACATAGCTTCCAATAGAAATTTGATCAGAGAGAGCTTTGAAGGTTCTAAGATCACGATTATCGAAGCAGAAAACGGATTGGAAGCGATTGAAAAAATTAAATTGGAAAGACCCAATCTCATTCTCATGGATCTAAAAATGCCTATCATGGATGGATTTGAAGCCTGCCACAAAATCAAATCCAATCCTATTTTCAAATCCATACCGATTGTAGCCATCACTGCCTCATCTTTGGAAACCTATGAACGTTTGCATCATTTCAATGGTTATCTCCGAAAACCCGTATCACTCAATGATTTATTCAGGGAAATAAATCGACACATGCTGGAATTTGAGGATTCAAATCAGGACATAAATAAAGAAACCGGCTCAGGAGAGATTCAAAATGTTCCTGATATAGACAGATTGCTTTTGGATTTAAATAATAAATATTTACCCAGACTGGAAGCTTTCAAAAAGAGACAACCTATGAAAGAAGTCAGACAATTCGGTCTGGATCTCATCGATCTGGGGAATGAATTCGTTACGAAAGAATTGACTTCTTATGGTCAGTCCATTGTGGCTTATATCGAAAGATTTGACGTGGAAAATGTTAGAAAAATATTATGGACATTTCCCGATCTTATCCAACGCTATGAAAAGTACAAATCTATAGGAAATAATAATGAATCAGGATAAAAAGAAACCTCAATCCATTTTGATCGTAGATGATGAATCTAAAAATGTGCAGCTATTGGCAAATTTATTAACCGGAGAGTCCTATGAGATTGAAGCTGCTATGAGTGGGGAAGAAGCCCTGGATTGGTTGAATGAGAGACCTTTTGATCTGATCTTGATGGATGTGATGATGCCCGGAATGAACGGATATGAAGTATGTCGCAAAATCAAAGAAAATTCTAACTTATCTTCTATACCTATAATTTTTCTCACGGCAAGGACGGAAACAGAGGACATAGTTCGTGGATTTGAAGCCGGAGCAGTAGACTATGTGACCAAGCCCTTCCGTACAACAGAATTATTGTCCCGTGTAAAAACTCATATGAAAATTCAATGGCAACACAAAGAATTAGAGGAATTGAATGCGACCAAAGATAAGTTTTTTTCTATCATTGCTCATGATTTGAAGAGTCCCTTCATCACTCTATTCAATATGATAGAATTGATGAAAGATATGCCACTTCTGGAGAATCCCGAGTTTCAGGAACTTCTAAATTCTATTCGGGAAGAGGGAAACAGAACATTTCAGTTATTGACTAATCTTCTGGAGTGGGCCAAGACCCAGAGGAATTTGATTGAATTTCAACCCGGTCCCCTTCCTATTTCTGAAACAATTCGTTCCACTGTAAATGTACTACAGGATATGGCGGACCCAAAAAATATCCGTATCCAACTGAATCTTC
Source organism: Leptospiraceae bacterium (assembly GCA_024233875.1). GTDB lineage: Bacteria > Spirochaetota > Leptospiria > Leptospirales > Leptospiraceae > JACKPB01. The sequence goes on along the minus strand of JACKPB010000003.1, from coordinate 305,654 downwards.
CCGAACCCGAATTTCTGATCAATGGGGATGGGAACATGGTATCAACGATCTTTAGAAATCTAATCAATAATGCGATCAAATTCACAAGACCCGGAGGATTGATCAAAGTTTCCTATCGAATATTAGAAGATAAGAAAGTAGAATTTTTGATTCAAGATTCCGGAATAGGAATAAGTGAGAAGAATATTGATAAACTCTTCCGTATAGACAAAAAAGTTTTAGTCAATGGAACCAATGGAGAAAAGGGAACCGGGCTCGGCCTGAATCTCTGTAAAGAATTTATGAATATGCACAACGGTTCTATTTCCGTATCCAGTCGGGAAGGAGAAGGTTCCACTTTCTCAATAGTTTTCAATACCGTTTCTTAAAATTCAGGAAAGGAAACATGCTGAGTTCTTTTCAGAGAGCTCCTGGATTCTTAAATTTTGAGAAGTAAGTAAGAATCTTTTAAATTTCCCCTAAGAGATATTTCTTTCTGAGAGAGGGTTCAAATTTCTCTATTGCATACCTGAGAAGCGTTCGGGGCATGGTTTTGTATCTCGGTTTTAAGTATTCGATTTCAGTTTGAAGATTTTTGATTCCTATGTTTCTTAAAGTCCACCCCACTGCCTTGTGGATCAGATCATGTTCATCCTTCAATAGAATATCGGAAATATTCAAAGAGTCATCAAATTCATGAGAATTGATGAATGGAAATGTACTGATGATAGAGATTCTTTTCTCCCACAAATTCTTTGATTTTGCCAATCTATAGAGTACTTTCCTATCCTTATCGAGGAGATGCATTCCGATGATATGCGGAGCAGTGACATCTACCAAATCCCAATTATTGATAAAATTCATATGTTTTAGATAGAAGTCAAATATGGATTTTTTGGATTCTTTAGAATTGGAACGGGATTTGTACTTATAAACCAGAACCAGGAGGGCAAACATCCGTTCTTCGTGATACGGAGAGGAGACAATCTCTTCTAGATCAGAAAGATTCAATTCCCTGTGGTACTCTCTGACTACATTTCGGATATCAGGAACCTTGATTCCCAAAAATAAATCACCTTCTCCATACTCACCCTTTCCGGTCTTAAAAAATCTCTGATACTCGGGCACCTTAGAGGGCTTAGCCAGTGAACGGAGTCTTTTTCTACAGGGATGCATTTCACTCATTTCTATCCTCGGTTTGATATTTCAATTCAGCTTCTGATTTTTTCAATTTATCCAACGAATTCCGATCAGTCTCCAAAGCATTTGCGAATCCAAGGAAGAATTTGCAAGACAATGGCTTCCACCCTAAAGAAGTACTACATAGGGTTTCTGAAAACCGGTTGTGAAAGAAAAGCTTCTTTTCGGATGTCATACAGACAACAGACCCTTTTTCAGGAAACGAATTTCTTTTTGTATGGAATTCAGAAGAAGTTCCTTCTTTCTTTCCACGTCTAATTCGGAATCATGACGTTTCAAATAGATTTCTGTTTTACGGATCATGGGATGAAGATAGGGCTTTCCCTTCAATTGCTCATTGAGAAAGGAGATTATGAATTCCGGGTCTTCGGACTCGATCTCTTTGATCTCTTTCTGGAGATTTCTTAATTCCTTACTGAATGCCTCTTTCAATTCGTTACCCTGATTGGAAACTTCTGAAGAATTCTTTTTCCAGGGGGCAAATTCATGCCAGGGATATCCGTGCGGTTTTTCATGGATCAAAAGTTCTTCTGCCTCATGAAGGGTGATGTTGGGCATGTTTTTAATCAGGGCACCTCCCTCAGAAACATTGTAGACACTCATGTCTACGTTCAATATAGATTCTTCAAACCAATTTCTGTAGATGTCCAAAACATAATCGGTCAAAACCTCTCCTCCATCCGAAGAAGGAACAAGCCTTGTCTCCCGTTTTCTTACTACTGCTTCATTGATTTTTTCCAGAGTTTGGGTTCTGGAGAGCAGGGTGAGCCATTTTTCATTGTGGTGGGTTCCGGTAGAATGAATTTCCCTACCCGTATAGGCAAGATCCTGTCCGAAGAGAAAGATGGTTTGAAATCCCATGAACCTGAGAGCATCAAACGCTGTTGTCGCCACACTCCCCCCCGATTGAATGTCTCCTGTATCACCGAGAAATTTGTCCGCTATGATACTTCCTGCTGTTGCCTCACGGAATGGTTTCCCATCCGCAGAGATCTGATACTTGGCTGTCTGACTGTGAATTATGGAGAGAAATGGAATGCTCCTCAGAAGTTGTGGGGAAGCGACCATATCCGCAAATAGAGGAATGCCGGAGAAGTCTTCTCCCGTGAAATGAAAAAAGGAATGAGTCTGAGCATCGAGGGTGAAAATCCCATCCGGTTGAATATCAAATTTTTGGAGAACCTTGTAAGATGTATCACAGGAGAGAACAAACACCTTCTCCCGGATTTTTTTCAATAAGTCGCACTGTCTTCGGAGACCGGGACCTGCGGAGACAAGAACGGCGGGAATGTTTTGAATGGAGTTTTCCAGGTCTTTGATCCGAAATCGGGGAGGGTTCCCATTCAAAAACTGAATGGTATTGCAGAGGGTGTTCTTTACCCAGATCCTTTCAAATTCAAATTTTGTCAGAAGATCACTCATCTTGGAGGAAAAGAGTTTGGAAATTCTTTCCCCTACAGCATCATAAAACTCAGGATCCGAATTGCAATCTCCGGGGTTGCGCAGAAAAAGAACCCCCGTAAGTTTTTCTATCGGAAGGGATTCGAGATAATTCCAGAGCAGAGGAAGAGAATTTTCTCCCAAAAAAATATGCCGCCCTGCCTTTTGGAGGGAGGGTTCCAGAAATTTCTCAAAGAGGGGAAAAAAGACACCGGTCTCTTTGTCAATGCAGAGGAGAATCTGTCCCTCGCGGAGCGTAGTTTCCAGAATCTCCAGAATGTGGGGGTTTCCCAGTCCCAAAATAACAACCAGGTGGTGATCCTTGATCTTTTTTTCCGATAGGAGACGTTCCGCCTGCTTTTTGGGGGCAATTTGGCTTGCACGACCCCGATTTCCATGAAAAATTAGGAATTCACCGGGGTTTTTGGCCTCTCTCAGGGTGATTTCAGGGGATTCTTCCATCCTGAAATAGATTTTCAGATAGGGTTTTCTCGAAAAAAGGCTTTCTAATGATGGTAAGTTGTTTTTTAGTGACATAATAAGACCTATCCTTACTATCGATAGAATCTTCAATTGGGATAAATAAAAAATGTATTTAAAAAGCCTGAATATTGTTGGATTTAAGACTTTTGCCGATGAAACGGAACTGATTTTTGACCCCGGATTTACTGCCGTTGTTGGACCGAATGGTTCGGGTAAGTCCAATATTGTCGACGCCATCAAATGGGTTCTCGGAGAAAAATCCGCCAAGGGACTCAGGGGCGAGAAGATGGACGATGTGATCTTTCACGGTTCCGAATCGAGAGAACCGGGGGGATTTGCCGAGGTCTCCGTCAATCTGGACAATTCCGGAAGGATATTCAATATCGATTTTCCTACTGTGAAGATCACCAGGAGACTCTATCCGGATCATACCAATGAATACTTTATCAATAATTCCCGCGCCTTACGAAAGGATGTCGAGAAAATGCTTCTCGATACAGGAGTGGGCAAGGCGAGTTATTCAATCATGGAGCAGGGAAAGGTTGAGGCCATTCTCAATTCCAAGCCCGAAGAAAGACGGGCGATTTTCGATGAGGCCGCAGGAATTTCCCGATTCAAAATGGATCGACTCGAAACAGAAAAAAAACTCGAATACACCGCCCAAAACCTCCTCCGAATCAATGACATCATGGTGGGAATGGAAAAAGAACTCGAGCTCAAAGAGCGTCAGGCAGAGAAAGCAAAGAAATACTTCCAATTGAAAAATGATCTCTCCGAAGTAGACAAAAACCTACGTTACCTGAAATGGAGAAGTCTTCAAAATCGTACCAAAAAAGTAGAGAATGAACTGGAAGAAGTCCAAAAAAGATATGAGTCCATCATGACCCGGATGAATGAAGATGCAAAACTCATAGAAGAGTACGAGACAAAAAAGTTTGAGAACGAACAAAAGATCACAGACATAGACAAACAGCTCATGGACTTTCTCTCCCAGAAAGAAATTCTCAAGGAAAAAGTCGAAAAGAATAAGAGCATAATCTCCGAATTCGATGTTAGGATTCAGGAACAGCTGGATGCCCTGAATCAGGATCTCAGCAGAAAAGAACGTTATGAGTCAGAAGTCAATTCCATAAACGATACCATTGAAGGTATTCGTGAGAATCTCACCGGAACCATTTCGAGCATTCAAAAATTTGAAGAAAAGCACAAGGGACTCGAAGAAGAGCTCGAAACTCTTCAGAAAGAAATTGTCGAATGTGAAACTAAAATTACCGCCAATGATAGGGAGCACAATTCCCTCCGTGAGACGGTCAAAGAAATCGTTGTATCACTCATCAATCAGATAGAAAACAAAAAACGTGAGTCGGAAGCCACCGAAAATGAAAGAAAAGAAATCAAGGAGTACTTGATTTCGTCTCTGGATGATTACATTCAAATCACCGAGAAAATTCTTTCCGGTGGTGAGATCGGAGAGATCCGACAGGGCATCTCCCAACTCCAGTTCCGGGAATACAAGGAAAACCTAAAACGATTTCTTGAAATGGAAGATGTTTTCCGTGATATCCTCTTCGACAAAGATGGAATGCTTGTCAGAAAAGAAAGCATGGATCAGAAGATCGAAGATTTAATCTTAGAAAATGACAATCTCACTTCCAGAATCCGTGAAAACAATGGAAAGATTGAAGACCTCCGCGAACAGCTCTCTACCAATAAGGATGAAATCTACAATCTGGAAAAGCAGGCCACCGAATTGAAATCCAAACATGAGGGGCTGGTTTCCAATCGGGACAAGGTTCTTCAGATGATTGAAGAGGTAGGACATCGAATTTCAGGTTTTGAATCTTCGATGAATAGCATAAACGAAAGAAAGCGAACCTTTGAAGATGAGGTGAGGGTTCTCGAAGAACAGATCGAAAAATCCTATCTGGAATTTTTAAATATCTCCAAGACTCTTGAATCCGAAAAAACAGAACTGCGTGAACTGATGAAAAAGATCCAGGATTTGAAGTCAGCTACAGTCAAAGACAAGGAAGACTTTCAAAACCTTCTCCCCATCCGCACGGAACTGGAGAGAAAGTCATCCGGACTCAAGGTTCAAATGGATACCTTCAATGAAGAGCTTTACAATGACTATTCCATGACCGATTCCGAACTCGAAGCGGAAAGATCCGAAAAGGGTTTGAAACAGGACGCGGAAGAAACCAAGTCCAGAGAAATCAAATCCGACATCCAACTTCTTGGATCCATCAATCCCCTGGCTATCGAAGAATACCAAAACATTCGTGAGATCTATGAGCATCACAAGAGTCAGAGAGAAGATATCGAGAAAAGCAAAAAGGATATTGAGGATGTGCTTAAAAATATCAATTCCGAATCCGAAAAACTTTTCATAGAAACTTTCAATGTGATACGGGATAATTTTCAGGAAACTTTCGTTACCCTTTTCAATGGCGGACGTGCCAATATCGAACTCACCGACAAATCTGACGTTCTCAACTGCGGGATCGAGATCACAGCGGAACCCCCCGGAAAGCATGTTCAGAATCTAAAGCTTCTTTCCGGTGGAGAAAAATCCCTTACTGTGATTGCTCTTCTCTTTGCGATCTACATGGTGAGACCTTCTCCCTTCTGCTTTCTCGATGAGATCGATGCCGCTCTCGATGAAGTCAATAAACTGAGATTCTGTCAGATCCTCGATCGTTTCAAGGACACCAGTCAATTCATCGTGATCACTCACGCTCCTCCTACGATTTCCAGGGCAAACACAATTTTTGGAGTCACCTCGGAAGAGCCAGGAGTTTCCAAAGTAGTTTCCCTGAAGATGGAAGAAGCTAAGAACTTTTCAAAACGAATTCAGGAAGCGGTCTAGTATGTCCGGAGAAGATATTTTAAAAATGGGGGGAAGGGAATTCCATTCCCGGCTCTTTCTCGGAACAGGGAAGTTCTCTTCCTCTGAAGTCATGCAAAAAGCAGTGGAGGCTTCCGGTACTGAGATTGTCACTGTCGCTCTCCGCAGGGTAGATCTCGAAAATCCCTCCGATGACATACTTTCTCATATCGATCGATCGAAGACACTTCTTTTGCCCAACACAAGTGGCGCGAGAAATTCCGAAGAAGCGATCCGTCTTGCCCGACTGGCAAGAGCTATGGGAGCGGGGGATTGGGTCAAGCTCGAAGTGACTCCCGATCCTGTTTACCTTCTTCCCGATCCGATAGAGACTCTAAAAGCCGCTGAGGTTTTGGTCAAAGAAGGCTTTCATGTCATGCCCTACATCAACGCAGATCCGATTCTCTGCAAACATCTTGAAGAAGCAGGTTGTGTCTGTGTCATGCCACTCGGATCACCGATAGGTTCCAATCAGGGTCTGAAAACCAAAGCCAATCTCGAAATCATCATTGATCTCTCCCGGGTTCCCGTAGTAGTAGACGCAGGTCTGGGAGAACCCTCCCATGCCGCAGAGGCAATGGAAATGGGAGCCGATGCAGTTCTGGTCAATACGGCAATCGCAATCGGAAAGGATCCTGTCCGTATTGCGGAAGCCTTTCGACTTGCTACCGTGGCAGGGAGATTGTCCTATCTCTACAGGGGCAGAAACACATCAGGAAAATCTTCCCTCAAAGCCAGTGCTTCGAGTCCTCTCACCGGATTTCTGAGGAATGAATGAATACGGAAAATTTCTCTGAGGTTTTTGCTCTTCACCGCTTCTCCGAAGCCGTAGAAGAAGTAAACTCCCGCACACCCGGAGATGTGGAAGTCACCCTCCATTCGATTTCATCCGGAAGAAAATTGAACTTCTCGGATTTTCTCTCCCTCATCTCTCCCTCCGCCGACTCCTATCTGGAAGAATTGGCAATTCATTCGAAAGAAATCACTCTTGAAAGATTCGGAAAGGCCATTCAACTCTACACCCCCCTGTATCTTTCCAATGAATGCCGATCCTCCTGTCTCTACTGCGGGTTCAGTTTTGAAAATAGGATACCCCGCAAAACTCTGAGTGAGGAAGAGTTGAGAAGAGAAGCTGAGATTTTAAAAGATTTGGGATTCCGCCACATCTTAGTTCTCACGGGAGAGGACTATTCCAAGACTCCGTTGAAATACATAAAAAGATCTATCGAAATACTAAAAGAATACTTCTCCTCCGTATCCATTGAAATCTATCCCATGAAGGAAGAGGACTATTCCGAACTCATATCTGCGGGAGCAGATGGCTTAGCACTTTATCAGGAAACCTATCATCCCGATACTTATAAGGAGTATCACATACGGGGTGTGAAAAAGGACATGATCTTCAGGCTCGATGGTCCCGATCGGGGCGGGAGGGCAGGGTTCCGTAAGATCGGGATCGGAGCCTTACTCGGACTTTCTGCCCCACTGGGGGAAATGTACTTTCTCGGTCTTCATGCCTCCCATTTACTGGGGAAGTATTGGAGATCTCAGATTCAAATTTCACTTCCGAGAATGCGACCTGCCAAGGGAGAATTTTCAAAAGTCATTCGTGTGAACGATAGAGAGTTTGCCCGATTCGTCTTTGCATTCCGAATCTATTTCCGTGATACAGGAATCGTCCTTTCCACCCGTGAGTCCGCTGAGTTTCGGGACAATCTTCTCGGACTCGGTATCACGCAGATGTCCGCCGGTTCCAAGACAGAGCCGGGGGGATATCAGGGACTCGATACCCTCGAACAATTTGAAATAGAAGACAAGAGAAGTCTTGAAGAAGTCATGGAAATGATTCGAAATAGGGGATATGATCCTGTCCTGAAAGATTTTGACAAGGCGATTCTATGAGTGATTCTCTTTTCAAACCCGTTCCCAATGACAAAGAAAGCACCTGCTTTGCCTGCGGTGCCGCCAATCCTCTCGGTCTTCAATTGGTTTTTACTACAGATGAAACTATCGTCAGAACGGAATACACAATTCGTAAGGAATTTGCAGGTTGGAGCAACCTGACTCACGGGGGCATCCTGGCTACGATTCTCGATGAAACCATGGCATGGACTAGCATCTACCTCAAGCAGAAGTACATTCTCACCAAAAACATGGAAATTCAATTTCTGAAACCGGTACGGGCGGGGGAGACGGTTACTGCAAGAGGTTGGATAGAAGAGGAAATCTCCCATAGGGAAGTTAGAATTTCTGCTGAAATCCTGAATTCGGAAGGTGCTGTCTGTGTGATGGGTGGGGGGAATATGGTTCTTTTCAATCCTGTAGGATTTCGCAAATTGAATTTGGTATCACGGGATTTTCTGGAACGATTTGAGAAAATCGTTTTTCGACCGATAGACACCTGAGTAGGGGCTTTTGCTGTGGAGTTCTTTCCGCAAGCCTTTCTGGAGACGGCAAAGAAGCATCCTGATTTCCCCTGTCTCGAGTTTGAAGACAAGACTCACACCTACTCAGAAATCTTTCAGCTCTCCCTTTGGATTGCAAAAAAGATTCATCTGAACTTTCCCGATTCAGATCTTCCTATTGTCTTGGTATTTTCCAATCAATGGGAATACATTCCCTGTTTTCTGGCTGTTTGGATCTGCGGTAAGTACTTCCTGCCTCTGGATGCGGGTCTTCCCGAAGCCTATAGAAAAAAGTGTATCACAGAAACCCGATCGTCTTACTCGATCGATGAAAGAATTTTCCATGAATGGAAAAAGGAATTTGATTCGGAAAATTTTTCGTTTCATCACCCTCAATCTTTACCGGAGCCCGAAGACAAATTTTCACCTGCCTATCTTATCTATACCTCGGGAAGTAGCGGGGATCCCTGCGGGGTTCTGGTCACCCATTCGGGAATTATGAATGTTTTGAAAAAACAAATAGAATGTTTCGGTTTGAGTCCGGGAAAACGCACTCTCTCCTTTCTTTCTATTTCCTTCGATGCCTCCCTTTCGGAGATAGGAACCTCCCTCCTGTCCGGAGGAACTCTCGTCTTCAGAAGGGAGAACCAAAACAATCTAAATCATCTTTCTTTAGTACTAAATGAATTTCGTATTACACATGCATTTCTATCTCCGGGAATTCTCTCCACCCTTACTTGGGAGGAGGGTCTTTATCCCGAAACCATAATAACGGGAGGAGAAAAAGTGAGCTCCTCTCTTCTGGAAATGTACAAGAACAAAGCCCGGCTCATTATTGCCTACGGACCTACGGAAACCACGATCTGTACCCATCTCTTCACACCCCGTGAAGATGGGGATGAAGTGTATCTGGGAGACCCCATTCCGGGTGTGGAGACACTCATCCTGAGCTCGGGTGAACACCCTGAGGAGGGAGAACTCTGTATCACAGGAGACTGTCTTTCCCTCGGATACCCCCATCTTACCGACCTCACGAAAAAGAGATTTGTAACACTCAATGGGAAACGATATTTCAAAACCGGAGATTGGGTCAGGAAGTTCCCGGAGGGGATTCAATACATAGGAAGGTTGGAAAGGATCAATAAAATCAGGGGATTTCGCATCGATCCGGAAAGAATCCAAAAAGAAATCGAATCCCTTTCTCTCTTTCGGGATGTTCAAATTGAAGTTCTGGAAACAGAGAAAGGTTGGAAAATCTTTCTCATCTATTCAGAAATTTTAGTCCCGGATACCACTAAGATTTTCGAAGTTTTGAAGAAACATCTACCAAACTATTGGATACCGAATTACTTCATTCCGCGGAAAGACATTCCTCTGAACCGATCATCCAAATTGGATCTGCTTAGCCTGAGTTCGATTCTTCCTTCCCGTTCCCATCTTCTCCTTCCTGAAATGGAACCTCCCGTAAATGAGAGGGAGAAAAAAATAATTTCTCTATTTCAGAGAATTCTCGGTCCGATCGAAATCGGAAGAAAGGATAGCTTTCAGGCACTGGGAGGGGATTCTTTAAATTTCTTTCAATTTCTTCTGCTATTGGAAAAGGAAGGATGGGTGAAAGAGGCCACTTACTTTACTCCGGATACTCCCATCTCTGAAATTTCAGATAAGTATCGGAGTTCTAGTTCTCCGATATCCATTCAATATCATCCCGGACCCAAGCTTCTATTGAAGAAGGAAGGGAATGCGGAGATTCTCATCTCAGGAAGTTCGGGAAAACTCGGCGGTGCCTTTCTGGATTGGATCACTGAGGAAAAAAATTTTGATTCCCTTCCTGATCTATTGAGAAATTCGCATATCTATCTTCCCCTGAGAAATCCCTCTTTTTTCAAATCGCATCCCCGAATTCATGTTTTGGATTGGAAAGACATTTCCATGGCAGATTCCGTACAACTCACAGGGCTTTCCAACTTAAAAATGATTTTTCATTTTGCGGGCAACACCAATCCCTTTCTCTCTACTGAGGATTTGATATTTGACAATGTATCCCTTACGAAAGACCTCCTTCGATGGAAAGAGAATTTTCCGGATTGTCACTTTCATCATATTTCTACTCTGGCGATCTTTGATTCCAAAACGGGTCAAATTCCGATGGAAAAGGTAGGTTTGGAGGAAGCTCCAAGAAAAGGCTATCCCGAATCCAAATATCTTTCTGAGCTCTTGTTGGAGTCAGGCCGATCCCGCGGGGTCTCTGATCTTTTCATTCACAGGCTTCCCCAGATCATAAGCTGGAAGTCCCCGACAAAAACCTCGGATCTCTTCACTCAATTCTGGCAGGGAATTCTTAAGGATAGAATTGTTCCGGAATGGGACGATGAAAAAGCTCTGAATTTTCAGGTTCTGGAGAAATGGATTCCCAAATTCATTCAAAATCTTTCTTCCGGGAGGGAAGTGTATCACTACTCTTCTGTGAATTTGAAATGGAAGGATTGTAAAGACTTGTTGAAATCTAATTTTCCGGTTAGGATTCTTTCCGATCAGGAGTATTTAGAGGAAATCCAAATCAGAAGAAATTCTCCTTCGGATGAGGGGGGGAGTACGGAAGTGGCGAGAACCTACTTTTCCCAATCTATTTTCAGGAATGAGAAAAATCGGATGGGAATCTTTTTGGCAGGAGAATTGGAGTTTCTTTCCGGAGAGAAAAATGGAGAAGAGGACAAAAAAGACTTTCTCCATTTTTTGAAGGTTTTGAATTCTCAGGTGATGTAGAAGCTATCCCGAACCAGTTTGGCTTCTTCGAGTCTTCTCCGTTTGATCCCCTCATAGATCTTTTGACCTTCCCAAATCTGAACCATTTCCTCAAAATTCTTTGCGATTTCTTCCAAAACGGTTTGTTTGTTTGAAGGTGTGTACTGAGAGACCAATTTTGCGATATTTGCCATATGCACCCTCGAAGATCCCTCCAGTTTGGTTCCGCGATTGAAAACCAGGGAAACTATAGCCCCCTGAGCGTCCGGAGGTAGATTTTCAATCCCTTTGAAGACCTTCATCGTTCGTTTGTGGTAGATGGGAATGGTAAAGTCTTCATGGATCGCCAATGCATTTTCCCAGGAAAGTTCACAATCAGCTACTGTACTGAGTAAGGATTTCATTTCGATCTCAGATTCGGGGTCTTTGGGGTTTCCGGTGTGACCGATGCACTCAATCAAACGGGAGGCTTCACCTTCCATATAATAGGGAGAAATGTATCTATCGAACTCTTTGAAGGTGATGTGTCCGAGATCTACACCGATTCCGACAGTGATTCCGGAATAACCGCCCGGCCAAATGGGAAAACGGGTTTTTTTATTGTAGTACTTTTCCCCTCCGCCTACTTCAAATTTCACAATCAAATTATTTGCTTTTTGGGACAATTTACTCATCGGATCTCCTCATTTTTCCTATCTATTGGAATGAATTCTGAACTCCCTATAGATTCTAGCAATTACTATTATAATCGGAATCTAAAGGCCTAAAAACAAGATTTTGGGATGCAAATTCCGGTCCAATCTATTGTAATTAGCGGTATGGGTACAGACTTCCTGAGAAAAGTTATAGAGAATCGGTCTCTTCAAATTGTAAATTTAGAGTTCAGGTATTCATACTTAGAGTTCAAACTAATTGATTTAATATCCCATTTTTGAATTGATGTATGTAGATAGCTTTTGGCATCTATATTTCTGGGAAGAGAAGAGCAAGACACAATCTATGAGGAATATTATTAAATCTGTTCTAATTCTAAAGACTGAGGATCTACAGGGAATTCTTTCTGTTCGATTTATACATCAATCTTCCTTTCGGTTCAAGTTTATTAGAAAAATATTTTTCTCCTATGTTTCAATTCTTTTGAACACCTTTCTCATTCTCTCAAGCATCAATTGCGTCGAAAACAGTAAATCATACAGGAACCTTAAGAAACAAAAAGCAATCGATGATATCAGACAGGCGGCATTGCTTGGCAAATTAGGTGTATTGAAACTCATTGAGATCCCATCCGATGAAGATAAGGGTTCTCTGTTTGTGGTCGGCTACAAGTCCAATGACCCTCTGACTACCTCCTGGTGGATCAAGAAGTTTTCAACAAAAGGGGAGGAAAATACTACAGAGTGGAATCGTGAATTTCAAAGCCCGGGGATCTCTATTCCTTACGGTATAGCGTACGATTCCTCAAAGAACATTTTTGTCATCGGTTCGGGAGGCAATGGAACCTGGTTGGTCAAAGGGTTTACCCCTGATGGAAAAGACTTCATCGGAGGAAACATCGAAGTGTCTACATTCGGAAATTCCAAAGGTCTGGCTATCAGCATTCAGAATGGTTTTGCGTATATGGGTGGTGAGGCGGGGACTTCTTCATGCTACGAATGGGCGATAAAAAAGTTTTCCTTTACCGGTGGTGAAGACAAATCCTGGAACAAACGATTCCAATGGAACAATCAATGCAATTCCCTTCGCGATTTAAAACTGGATGCGGAAGGAAACGTTCATGCAGTTGGATATGGGAATTATCCCGAACGTCAGCGATACATCAAATTCAATTCCCGGGGAGAGATTCTCTGGAATAAAGAATTTCAAATTTACGATACCAAACATTCTATAGAAAGAATTCTTTTTGATTCCGCAGGAAATTCTTACTCAATCGGTTGGATGAACCAGCAGGACAATGCCAATACGGAATGGTGGCTGAAAAAAATTCATCCGGATGGTTCGGAAGATAGTGATTTCGGGAATCTTACTTTCCAAAATGGAAATGGAATCTACATGACAGGGGAAGGGATGATCGATGCGGCTATCTATGGTAGTACCATCTATATGATCGGACCCTATGCTTCGCAGATCTCGGGAGGGTTTGATTGGGTACTGAGAAAGATTCCGACTTCGGGAAATAGGGAAGGTGTTCAAACGAGTACGATCACAGCCGGAGGACACAATAACTTCCATTCCATGACTATGGATTCCAAAGGAAACATCTATGTCTGCGGAGCCAAGCACAACGGAACCGATCTGGACTGGAGAATTCTAAAGATTCCGAATGACGGGAAGACAAGTACTCTTGCCTGGGAAAAGATCTATGATGGTGGAAAGGGAAACGATGAAGCCATGAGGATTCTCTACGTTCCCTAATCCACTTTTCGATTTAAGCGGCAGTTTTCAGAGTCACTCCGGATTCTTCAGAAGTTTCTATCAGCCTGCCGGATACGACTCTCTCGAATTCATCTGCATATTCGGGATGGTTTGTATTGCAAATCTTATCCCACCAATTGAAATACAGTCCGTAGTTGCAATTGAACTTTTTGTGATGCATATTGTGGTGAACTGAAGTATTGTTCCAATTCCAAACGGGACTTTTCACAAAATGCTTGGGGTAAAACTCATATCCCAAATGTCCGAGAACATTCATCATTGTCATATAAAGAATAAAGAGAAGAATCGCTATCGGATGGATGGGGAGAATGAGAACTATAAGGGGAAGAATTCCTGCTTCGAGGACAGCCTCGTAAGGATGGAAAGAAAAGGATGCCCAGGGGGAAGGATTGGTGGAGAGATGGTGAACCAGATGGACTTTTTTGAAGAGAAGTCTGTGGTGCATCATTCTATGTGCCCAATAGAAATAGGTATCATGAATGAGAATCGTAGCTATCAAACTGAAAACCAAATAACCCCATCCGTATTCGGAAACATCATTGTAGATACGCGTCCAACCCATTTGCTTTCCGATAAATATCCCCACACCCACCAAACTAAAAATCAGAAATGTAGACGCTGAGTACTTGAATTCCGTCAGAATCGAGGCACGGGAAGGAAACTTTTTTTGAATCCGGTAGGGTTGAAACTTTTTCTTCTTCCAAACCCAAAAGAAAGTATATGCCAATCCGGCAAAGATAAGGTATCGAACAAAAAGAAGTGAGTAGTTGATAAGATACACTTTCACGAGAGTGAGAGAGTTCAGCTCTATAGAATCCGTCATAAAAGACCTCCTGATCTGCCTTCCATTCTAAACGAAAAACCCCGGATTGTCGTCCGAGTTGATAAATCCTATCTAATTTTTGCGTTTGTATTTATCAATTCGAACTTTTTTTCGAAATTCAGAAGGCGACATTCCCGTATCTTTGAGAAAAGCGGTGTGGAAGGAAGATTTGGAATTGAATCCCACCCGGTAAGCGATCGAGAGAATTGTGGAATCCGGATCGGAAGAGAGGAGATCTTTGGCTTCCTGAATTCTGTGCTTGTGAATCAGGCTGAAGAAATTCAAACCCAGGTTTTGATTCAGATATTCCGAGAGTTGATGCGGATTCAGGTTCAATTCGATTGCAAGACTCTGAAGGGAGATCTCATCATCCCTGTAAATTTTTTCTTCTTCCAGGAGTTTCTTCAGTTTCATTTCCAAATCTTCCAGATCCAGATGGGAAAGTAGGGTTCGTTTGTACTTTTCCTTCCGAACTACATCATCGAGATCTTTCAGAAAGTTCGGATATTTGAACTGTAAAAAAAAGCTGAACACAACCAGAGTCGAGAGGAGTAAGACGTTGATTTGAACCAAAAGAAGATGATTGGTAAGAATCGAAAGTATGGAAAAACTCCAGGTAAAAAAAGAAATGAGAACCACAGTAAACAGGATTCTGGCTGATTCTTCATTCCTGAGAAGGTTTTTTGTAAAGAGAAAGTAGAAAAGATAGAGTGACCTAACCAAAAAAAATCCTAAGTAGACAAGAGAGAGAAAGAGCACTAATGCCGCGGGTGTCACTTGCTCTCTTGTGTAGATATTGTCAATGAGTTGGAGTTTGTAAGCCTCAGAAGACATTTGGATGTAAATCAAAACCAGAGTGGCAGGGAGCATAGGAAGAAAATAGAAAAGATGAACTTTCGAGTTCACTTTTTCTTTGTCTGCCAGATAGATGGAAAGAAGGTAAAGTAGAGGTCCGATGGCAAAAAGAAAGGGAAGATGAAGGGAGAAGAGAAAGGGATAGGAATAGATTCTCCTGTCCGGTAGAACCGATGTGGAGAGAAGAAGAAAAAAAAGGGAAAGGTAAAGAAAGGAGAGGATCGATTTAAGAGGTTGTTTTTCTTTAGAGAGACTGTATCCGAGAGCGATCACGAGGGCAAGGAAGGTTGCCCCCGATTCATAGAAATGAATAAGAGAATTCAAATTCATTTACTCTGAAATCAACTCCTAAGGTACGATTCGTATTGTGATACGGAAATCCTTTTTTCAATCATTATAGTACTTGGAAGAAGCATCATTTAAGAATTTCTTTTCCTGCCTGCTCAAAGAATTGTATCCCTTTTTGGAAATCTTGTCTAGGAGCTCATCCACTCTATCTTTGACATTCAGGCGGTTGTTCATTTCTTCCTGGTACATTTTGAACTTTCTTCTGCGGATGAAATCATCCAGATTGAAAAGCGAATCAAAATCAAACCTGTACTTTCGATGCAGGTAAAAGTAAATCAGTCCGAATAAAGCCCCTCCGAGATGAGCAATGTGAGCAATATTGTCTTTTTCGGAAAAGAGCATCATCGGAAAGAGAATGATGAGAATGACATATTTGATCTTGATCGGAAAGAAGAGCATGAAGAGAACTTCCCGGTTTGGCCAGATCAATGCATAGGCTACCATAACTCCAATCACTCCACCGGAGGCACCGAGAACCAATCCCTGAGGATAGAAAAAATTCACCAACCAGGTCAAAACTCCCCCTCCGAGACTGGAGAAGAGATAAAAAGCTAGAAAATTTCTTCTTCCCCAGAGGGCTTCCAATTCACTTCCGAACATCCACAGGGTCAGCATATTGAAAAGAAGATGGAAAAAACCCGCATGCAGAAAGGAATAGGTAATCAATTGGTGAATGTAAAACTGGTTTACTTTATTCGAGTCGAGCATGAAAAATAGCTTGATCCCGCTTAAATTCATTGAATCCAGAATGATAAAGAGTAAAAAAATGGCAGAATTCAGAATGACCAGAGCTTTTACGATCGGTGTGAAAGCCGGTCCGAATCGAATCTGGTATTGATAATTATTTCCCATCGATGACATATGCAAAAAATATATATAACTTGTAAAAAGTAAAATAGAATTTAAAATGGTGAAAATAGAAAATCTATATTGAGAACCAGGTTACTGTGAAAATAAAGTTATACGGAGTGAGAGGCTCCCTGGCGGCACCTCTTACCAATCAGGCATATTCTGAAAAAATTAGAGAAATTGTGGAAAGATGTATAGATAGCCACATTACTTCCCAGGATCAATTGGATGATTTCATAAACAAACTTCCCGATCATTTGAAGTACACTGTGGGTGGTGACACCACCTGCATCACCGTCACTTCAGACGCCGGACATGTTTATATGGTAGATTGTGGGACCGGTGGAAGAGTAGCCGGAGATGAGCTCATACGCACTGAGTTCGGAAAAGGAAAAGGTGTCCTTGACCTCTTTTTTACCCACACTCATTGGGATCACATCGCTGGATTGCCATTTTTCAAACCGGTCTATGTTCCCGGCAATCTCATCAATTTTCGATCTCCTTATGAAGATCTAGAAGCCAGGATGATCTATCAGCAGGTTAAAGAATTCTTCCCCATGCCATTTCACGGCACTGCTTCCACTAAGAAATTTCATCATTTGCAGAAAGACGAGGTCATAGAGTTTGAAGACGGGATGAAAGTCTCCTTCCACCCTCTTAAGCATCCGGGTGGTTCTTATGCATACAAATTTGAAGAAAAAGGTAAGAAATTCATATTTGCCACTGACGCTGAGTTCACCGGCGATGATCTGGACATGATTCGAAATATGTCTCAATTCTTCGGTGGTGTGGATGTTTTGGTTTTGGACTCTCAGTACACTCTGGATGAATCCTTTGCAAAGTTTGACTGGGGCCACACATCTTATACTATGGCAGTGAATTGTGCTACCATTTGGGGAATCAAGAAGTTAGTCATGACCCACCACGAACCTGCCTACAATGATAGAAAAGTTTTCGACATTTTAGATGAAGTCATTGAACACAAACGCCATCTTGGAGGAGCACCTCTGGAGCTTATTCTGGCAAGGGAAGGTATGGTTCTGGATTTATGAACCCGAGAAGAGGTTATAAGAGCGGAATCATTCTCATCCTCATTTCTCTTATCGGAGGACTTTTTTTTGGATTCATCCTCTCCGAAGTAAACCGGGGAGAGCAGCTCAACCTTCTCACTTCCTATCAACCGACCACTCCTACCCGTCTCTACGATATCAACGGGATTCCATTCGCAGAGCTCTACCGTCACAAACAGGAGCTTCTCCGATTTCAGGACATTCCTCCCCATGTAGTCAATGCCTTTCTTTCCGTAGAAGATACCAATTTTTACAATCATTTCGGTATCGATTTTCTGGCCATCCTCCGTGCGGCCTGGGTCAATGTGATTCACATGAAGATCAAGCAGGGGGGATCCACCATCACCCAGCAATTGTCCAAACGGATTCTAAAGAATTCCAAAAAGAGTTTTACAAGAAAATTCATCGAAGCCCTTCTCACCCTCCAGATCGAACAGGAATACTCCAAGGAAGAAATTCTCGAGATCTACTTCAATCTGGTCTATCTGGGGCATGGAACCACAGGTCTTTCCTCAGCCGCATCGGTCTACTTTTCGAAAGATGTAAGAGATTTAGATGTAGCAGAAGGGGCATTGCTGGCCCGTCTCCCCAAGGCACCCGTCCAGTACTCTCCTTTTAAGAATCCCATGCAGGCCAAACGGGCTCATAAGATGATCCTGAATCTCATGGTTGAGAATGGCTTCTTTCCGGAAGATCAGGTGGACGAGGTTCATGATGCTTTCTGGGAAAAGTACTGGCCGATCGTCATCACAAAATCACCCTCCAGCTCGACCTGGGGAACCAAGTTAGATCGGGCTCCTTACTTCACAGAGCACATCCGAAAGCAATTGATCAAGGAACTCGGGGATGAATTGGTCTACACAGGTGGGCTGAAAGTCTACACAACCCTGGACATTTCCAAACAGGAAATCGCCGAAGAAGAACTTTTGAAAGCTCTGGTTTCTTATGACAAGACTTCTTTCGGAGCCAGTCTCTCCTACAAAGGAGGAGCCGACACCTCATTGGTCTCGATCTACAACCTTCTGGGTTCTGTGTTTCCTGTTGCCGGTCTGGACATCTCTAAGTTTGATGACAGTGCCAATTTCCGTGTAGCTCTGGAAAATGAACTCATCGAGTCTCTTGACATTCTCTCCATCACCTCACCGATCGAAAATGAAGCCTCAGCCATAGGCGAATTTCGGAAACGCACTGCTATTTTCACTAAGAACCTCCATGTGGAAGGAGCGGTCATCACCATCGAACCGGCTACCGGCTACATTCAGGTCATGGTTGGGGGAACCAAGTTCACTCCAAAAAACCAATTCAATAGAGCCATGCTTGCCCGACGTCAGACAGGTTCGGCCTTCAAACCCTTTGTGTACGGGGCCGCCATCCATGAACGGGTCATAGGTACGGGAACCGGGCTCATGGATGCACCGATCACCTCTATCTCGGATGAGGGACAGAGCTGGGCTCCGGAAGGGATCACGGGTCAGTACATGGGGATGATTCCTGCTTCCAGGGCTCTTGCCCTCTCTCTCAATATCGTCTCCGTTCAGGTCCTCTATCGGGTGGGGGAAGATGCCATCATTGATTTCGCTTCCCGATTGATGAAGCTCGGTCCCAATCGATTGGTAAAAAATCCTACACTTGCATTGGGAGTGGCCGAACTGAGTCCTTATGAAATGGCTCTAGGATATTCCATATTTTCTAATAAAGGAAGGGATGTAATTCCTTTCACTCTCCGATACATCATCGATCAGAGCGGATCTACCATCTACAATAAAGAAACTGAAATACGTAAGCAATTGGCTGAGAAGTCCGATAAGGGTGAACTTCAGGTCATTCCAGAATCCTCTGCCTATATCGTCAGAAAGCTTCTTCAAAATGTGGCTGACAATGGAACTCCCTCTACAGCACTCCGAAACAAAGATTGGGCAAACTATCACGGGAAAGCCGGGGGGAAGACAGGATCCACCAGTTCCTACACCAATGCCTGGTATTGTGGCTTTGATCCCAAATACACCACAGTGGTCTGGATAGGTTACGACAAGAACTCTATCTCACTGGGTAGGGGAATGACTGCGGCTCTGATTGCCGCACCGATCTGGGGTCACATCTACAGACGTTGGTATGAGGGTAAGGAATATCCGGACTTCACTGATGAAAATGGAAAGGACCCGGTTCCTGAAGGTGTGATAGCGGGGGGGACCTGTGCATACAATGGACTTTCACCCAAACCGGGAGTCTGTCCTACAATCTCCAACTACTACCTCAAGCCGATCACAGAAAATGGGGTCACAAAGGCTTACAAAGGGGATAGACAATGCGATGGAGACAGGGACCATTCCAAGACTATGGACTTTCGTGATTTCCTTCAGAGGGAAATGGCGATCACCGACGAAGAAATCGGTAAAAAAGGCAGATACTTCAAATCTAAAAATGATTGAGATCCTCACTCAAAATTGGTATTGAAACTGGAGATTCATATAGAAAAAGTCCTCTCCGGTCTTCTTTCTCGAAGCACTCCAGTTTAGTACCAAATAAGGTGAGGATAGTTTTATCTTCAAAATCATCACTCTGTCCGTAGACATCACATTGATATTCTTATCCAAAAACCACTGTTCATAGAAACTATTGAGTCGATTTTCTGAATGGTTCCACTGAGAAGAGACTTCCAGCTTCCACCCACCACCAAATTTTTGTGCGTACTTTCCCTCGATCATCCTATCAGAATTTTCTCTGAATTCGATAAGAGTGAGAAATTCCTGACGGGGATTCAAGTATCCTAAAAAAGCTTGAACATTCCCAGTCCTTTCCTGAGTTTCAGAGATCAATTCCTGGACTCCGACCCCGGGACCCAATCCCCAGTTTTTGGTTTGGAAGAGGGCAAATCTGGCTCGAATGAATCTCTCCTCAGACTCCGGGGTTTTGTACACCATTCCTGACAATTGATTGTGATGGTAGGTTCGAAATCTGAGGTAAAGAGCGGAGGGATCTACCTGAGAACGGATGGCATTGTTTTCCCGGCTCAGGAAGTATCCGGTTCCTTCTCTGTATCCGCTGAGTAAGAACTCATTGGAGAGAGAGGGGGAGAAAAGTTTGATATGGGAAAATCCGAAATAATTTTTTCGATCTCCCATCCATTCCGAACTGAGAGAGGTATGAAGTTTTCCGGGAAAAATTTTCTTCTGTGAGTGGATGGAGTGGTAGCCCAGATTCAACTCCGGACTAAAGGCAAGACCCACTTCTTTTTCCGGAGAGTGAAAGTAGAATCCAGCCCGCTTTTCAGCAAAATTTTTTGCCATGAATACTCCCGCACCAAACCATTTTGAATGATGCAAGCCTGCAAAAAGAGAAGGGAGGAGAGGTTGGTCTATGAATCCGGTTTTGGGAGATTGAAAGGCCGAGTAGTAGTCGGGATCCTTAAGGAAAGAAAATCCGGGGAGGGGTTTGTACCTATGTCCTAAGGAAAGATACAGGTATTGATTCTTCCATTCACCCGATCCGAGGAATCTTCGGTTCCTATTTTCTAAGGTCAGCTTTCCCGAGTTCTCAAATTTCTTTTCAATAAAAAGATAGTCCTTACTTTTCTCAGTTTTATAGAGATAGGAAGATTGTAGAGACTCAGATCCACCTCCTAACTTCCATTCTCCTTCCGCCAGTAGGGAGACTGAAAAAAGAAATCCGACGAATGACTTGAGTTTCATTTTTTTCTCCGGGGTTGTTTGGAGAGTTCTAAAGAACGACAACGTTTTTGGGTTTCTTTGGGTAGAGTTTTGAGAAGTGCCTCATACTTCTCTCTGTCCTTACCGACCCGAACGAGAAGAAGGGCTTCACGGATAGGAATTTTTTTCCTGAGAAGTTCAGCGAGTACAAAGCCGGGAAATGGTTTTATGTACTTCTTTTTGGGAGTCAAACGATGAAAAAACTTTCGGTACAATGGCTTTTTCCATTGATAGTTCCTTCTGTCTTTTTTGCCTGTGTCCGGATGGGGGGTTCGGGTGAGATAGGGTCTCTGATCGGGTTGGTTGAAATAGGTCAAGGAACTCAGAACTTCAGATTTAGAAATTTCTTTCTCGGGCGAGAGATGCGATCCGGAATAAGCAGAAAAATGATCCCAAGTGTATTCTAATGAAACTCTTCCCTCATACGATTTGATTCCATCGAGAGTATTTTGAAATACAGAGACTCCGAATCCGATGGGATACCCAATTTGAGAATGAAAGGCTATTTGCTTCTGTCCGGTGCTCTGTGAAAAGGAATGTTGGATCTCAAATCTCTTTTGGTTGGAAAGACGAATTCCGATAGAGCCGGAGGTCATGTACTCTTCGTGAAACCCTCTGGAAATGGAGAATTGAAATACACCGGGATGAAAGCTAAGGATCAATCTCCGGCTCAGAGAAGAGTCCTTTGATGGATGTAGATATTGTCCGGATAGAGATAGGAGGGGAAAGCCCGGAAGGGAGGTACCGAGGGTCAGACCCGGTGATTTTGCGACGATAAGACCTGAATTCCATCCCATCCCTTTCTCCCACCGGTAGTGGGGAAATCGATTGAGATCCTCAGCATATAGCGAAGAGCTAATTAAGAAACCGACAAGAATTTTTTTCACATCTATAGGGTTCTAAAAATGGCTGAAAAAAAATTTTTTCGGAAAAAAAATTAAAAAAAATTTTGAAAACTCCGTATTCTGTCCTGACTCCGGTGTAATCTATTCTCAGATAAAAAAAAGACTATACAAAAAGTTAGTTTCCCGGAAGATATGATAACTAAATGGATGTGTAGTTCTTTTGGATATCAAAAGGAAAGCAATAACTTTAGAAGTTTTTTTAACTTTTTTTATAAAAATTCTAAATTATTGTTTATTAAAAAATATTATGTCGTCTAATATAAAGGAAACGGAGGGACACTATGGTAATTAAATCATTAGAGTATCCGGTTTACTACCGAAGGAAGCAGGGAGGTCTGGCAGGTCAGGACTTCAAACAAAAGGAAGTAAAGAGTGCTAATTTTGGTAAGACATTCGAAGAATACCTATCCGAAGCTTTTGAGGGAGAAAAAGTTCAGGATGGAAGTTGGTTTTCTTCAGGACTGTCTGATTTAACAAAACGAAATCTGGGAAAGATATAGAACATATGGATTCATCTTTTCCCTGTTCTCCGGAACAGGGTAAGATTTTCCCTTTCGTTTACGAAAGATCTCTTCAAAAATCAAACATCCAATCATTCAATCTATAGTCATTTTCAAAAGATTTGCGCACTCTCAAAAGAATCAGCTAGAAAATGGCCGGGTACCTCAGAAAGAAATACGCAAGTATTTATGAAAACCGGAACACAGTCCTTTTTTTAGGATTGTGAATTCTTCAGGATAGATTTTTCTTCTTTTCTCTTGAGAGGATTCTATTTTCCTAAAAGAATCCAGACTTAAGGTTGGAACTATGATAAGAGTCTTACTGCCTGTTGTATTGGTTTTTCAAATCTCATCAATCTTTGCGAATACCTGTGAGCGGATTCAGGGAAATCACTACCGGTGTTCGGTAGAGAGGGAGAGATTGCCTGAGATAGAACCCGTTCGGGTGACGGGAGCCCCTGATCTCCAGAGGAGTTTTCATGCTATCGCTGCGATAGAGATGATTCTCGGCTACCAACATTTGAAACTGAGTCAGGAAGAAATATTCACCAGACTTCTTCATCAAACCACAGAGGACCGATTCATCCGTCCGGAAGAATTTTCCAGGCTAAATCAATGGAAGCCGGAGTTCATAGTCGGATCACCGGAAATTGTTTTTCGATCCGGGTACAAAGATCTAGAAAAGTATCTCTTCAGTTTGTCTCATAAGATTCCTCTACTTCTCGGACTCAATAGCTCCTCCCATCCTAAGGTTTGTCTTCTCCTGGAGATTCAATTTCAAATTTCATTTGATAAAAATGGAAATCGGACGGGGATCATTCCTGAAAAAGTCTTTCTCTATGACTTTGAATCGGATAAGGAAAAAGAAATCGAAATGAGATGGAATGAGTTTCGGGAAAGGGTGGCTCTGGGTTATTTTCTTTCCGTGAAAGGTCTTTGATTTTTCCCTTTACTCATGAATGGAATCCGAATAACAAGAAAGAATGGACACGCACCAACTTCATAGCACTCTAATGAACAAAAATCTGAAACACAAAATCTTATCCCTTCTATTCCTCTTTCTTAGCTGCAAATCTTTTCTCACTCCATCTGCTACTGTAGCGAAGAGTACAGGACTTAGGGCTCCGGACTATTCCTCTGCAAAAGATTGGTTGGTTTTGCCATCTAAGTCCACCAAAGCCAATGAAATTCCGGAAAATGGTCCCTGGAAGGAAAACCAAAAGAATGCCGAAGTGGACGTCTTCTACATTCATCCCACGTCTTATTTGAAAGGGGATCTATGGAATGCTGATCTGGACGATGAAAAATTAAATTTTCGAACTGAGGATAGGATTGGAAGAAAACAGGTGAGTCTTTTCAATTCAGTAGCCAGAATCTATGCACCGAGATACAGGCAGGCTGTTTTGGCGAGTTTCTTTGAGGAAAATCGGGAGAAGGGGGATGAAGCTTTAGCTCTTGCTTATGGAGACATTCGAACTGCTTTCAAATACTATTTAGAAAATCAAAATAAAGGGCGCCCCTGGATTCTTGCGGGTCACAGTCAGGGAACCCGACATGCGGTTCAACTTCTCAAAGAATTTCAAAACGATAAGATCTTTAAGAATTTGGTTGCGGCCTACATCATAGGGTTCCCATTTTCCAAAGACGAAGTCAGTTTTCCATTTTGCAAATCAGAAAAGGAGACAGGGTGCATCATCACCTGGAATACAATTTTGAAAGGTACCGAACCCACTCATCTCAAAGAATCTTTTGAAACGGCTGAGTGCGTGAATCCTCTGACCTGGAAGATGGATGGAGTGTATGGACCTCCCGAGCTTCATCTGGGGGGAGTGGGCGCGAGTTTCAAACTCACAGAAAAAAAACTTCTGGGGGCAGTTTGTGAAAAGGGGGTTCTCTACATTGATCCTCCCAAGTCCAAACAATTCAAACCGATCGGAACGGGAAATTATCATGTCTATGATCTTGGTTTGTTCTATGGCAATATCAGGGACAATCTGGAAAAAAGAGTAGCATCCTATCTTTCAGGAAAGAAATGATTCGATGAAAAACAAATTGTATTGACTTCGGAATTGTTCTCAGAATGAAAAATTCATTTTTCAAATTTCTAAAAGGGAATCTCGTTCTCTTGATCCTGTTTCAGGTTTTTTCTCTCCTTGCAGAAGAAAGCGGGAATCAAAATCCTTCGAAACCAAATGGATCCGAGCCCCGGGAAGAAGTCAAAAGCGTTGTGCGATACTTTACTCCGGAAATGGCAAATCGAATCGAATACTACGTGGAAAAAAAATTCCAGGAAGCTGACATACCCGGAGGCATTGTAGTCGTAGTCGAAGGGGAAGAAGTTGTCATGAAGAAGGGAATCGGATATTCCAATCGGAGAAAAGGTCAACTTTTTACACACAAGACAGTTTTCAATTCAGGAACCCTTTCCGCCCACTTCACCCGTTTGGCTATTTTGAAGATGGTAGAAGAGGACCTCATTTCCCTTGAAACACCTCTCGCTCAAGTTCTCCCGGAACTGAAACTGGGAATCGAAGGGAAAGAAAAAATTCTTACAATAAACAATCTTCTCTACAATACCACAGGTCTTACCTATCAGGCAGAAAGAACAGCCAGACGTTCGGATGGACACCTCTCACCTGATGCGGATGAGATCCTTGCTTCTCTCGGAGAATTCAGGGATCTGGATCGGTTTACTGATATCTATAGAGAGAACAATTTGGATTTTTTAATCCTTTCCGAAATCGTACAACGAAGGGCCAGGATTCCTTTGTCCCTGTATCTAAAAGAAAAATTTTTCCAACCTCTCGGGATGAATGACACTACCTACAGTCTCTATTCTGCTTTGAAAAAAGGAGCCACCGGGTACGGTTATCTTTGGGGCAAACGAAAAGAAATTTCCTTTCAGGAAGTTCCGGAAGTCTTTGCACCCTCTCAGAGAATTTTCATATCAGGAGAAGACATTTCCCGGCTCCTCCTGCTTCATACCTCAGAAAAAGAAACCCTGCCCCTACCCAGAACGCGGATTTCTGACATGTACTCTCTATTGGTAAGAGAAGATACAGCAGGAGGGATGATCAGGGGTATGGGATTTCGGAAGGATGATCTGGTGGTGGATTCTGCAAGCTATCTCCACCTGAAAGGATTGGGAGCTTCGGGTTCTCTGTACATTTTGAACAATAAAAAACTTGCATTTGCACTTTTCACAAATACCTCTTCCAATCCCGCAACCCGTACGATTTCAGAGGGAATTTTTTCTATTCTTCACAATCTCAATCCCCTGGAGATTCCCCTCAGTATAAGAGAAAAGAATATCGGACTCTTCGGACTTCTTCTCTTACTCGTGAGTCTTGTTCTTTCAATTGTCAATGCCTATCTCGTGATGCATTCCTTTTCCTTTGTGGACTATACGGGTGAGGATAGACTTCCCTTGAAATTCATTCTCGCACTTACGATTCTACTTTCCTTCGTTTGGATCCGATTTCTTCTGATTCCCGGATCAGATCTTTTCGGCGACTACACAGTCCTTCCTTATGATTCGGCACCGGGAGGATGGATGATTGAATTGTACTACGGGTTTGCCGGAGTTTTGATGTGTTCAATTCTCTATGCATCGTACTACAGTTATCTCATTTTGAAGTCGAATCGAAATCGGACAGGAAAGTTATGATCAGAAATATCGGGATCTTCGCACATATAGACGCAGGAAAGACTACCTTTGTAGAAAGAATCCTGTACGAGACAGGCGAACTCAGTTCTCCCGGATCCGTGGAGGAGGGTACTACAGAAATGGACAGTCTTCCGGAAGAAATCTCCAGAGGAATTTCTATCACAGCCTCCACAACTCAGGTCAAATACAAATACAAAAAAGAAACCTACCTGATCAATCTCATCGATACACCCGGACATTTGGATTTTTACTCTCAGGTGGATGCCGCACTCATGGCTGTGGATATAGCCATACTTCTAATCGATGTTACCGCGGGGATTCGGTCTCAGACGGAATTGATTGCCAATAAGATTTCTCATTTGAAAATCCCCATTCTTATTTTTTTGAATAAGATCGATCGTACCCATGATATTGAAATCCTTCAGAAAGATTTGAAACGTCTCTTCGATTTTCCTTCGGTAAAGGTTTATTATTTTGATGAGGAAGATAGGCTGAGATACACCCTCACCGAAAAAGAGATCAATGAAGATCTGGAACTCTCCTACATAGAATGGAGTGAACCACTCACCGACAAGTACTTCAAATCCAAAACCCCAAAAAAAATACTTCTTTCCGGATTAAAAGATGGTTTGATACAAAAAAAACTCATCCCTGTTTTTGCGGGAAGTGGTTTGTATGGAGAAGGAGTCCGGGAATTACTGGATCTGATTTGTTCATTGAAAACGGAATCGGAAGAAAAAAACTTTGATGCACAATTATTCAAAAAACAAATCCATCCCTATCTCGGAAGAATTTCCTATTTAAAACTATATTCTGAATTGAAAATTGGTGATTTTTTATATCATAATGAAGTAGCTTGTCCAATCACCAAAATCATCTGCCTCATTCCCGGAGGAGTTCACGAACTCCGGAGTGCTGAAAAAAATTCTATCATTGTGATACCAACACCCGAAGGAGAAGAATCAGAGACCTGGAGGATAGGAGATTTTTTTTGGTTGGATCCCCCCCTCGAGGATGAGGATCGGAAGTTTTCTGCCCGACTCAACTACAAGAGGGAGTTTGCTGTAGCACTGGAGCCGGAAAAAGAAGAGTTTCGTTCCGAATTGAATCATTCTCTCAGGGATCTTGTTTGGGAAGATCCCGGACTTTCTCATCGTATTCGGTCTGATACAGGACAATTGGAACTTCTCGGAATGGGAGAGTTGCATCTGGATGTATCACTGAAGAGGTTGACTTCCTTTATAGGGGAAAAGTTTCTGAAAAGAGAAATACGGGTGGCAAGATATCAAATCTTCACGGGTGAGAAAGAGAAAGTATACTGGAAGCACAGCGCCAATGAAGGACAATTTCAAAGTCTGGGTCTAACTGTATCACTCCTAAAATCTAAAAGTTTTGAAAATAAAGTTAATTTTCAAACTAAAATCTCAAAGTCTCATATGCAATCTATTGAATCCAGCGTTATGGAATTTCTCTCTCACGGTCCGGATGGTATGGCTGTATATGGAGTCAAACTTGAAGTTCATTCAGTAGAAGACTTTCATTCGGATCCTATGCATACCCTGGGTCTGACCAAGGTTGCAATACTTCAGGGCTTAAAGTCAGAGCTTGATGGAAATCTAAAAACGATCGGCCCGATTTCCTTATTTGAAATTTTAGTTCCCTTTTCCTCGGTCGGAACGGTGATATCTATCTTAAACAAACGTAAGGCGAAAGTCATCGGCATGGATGTAGTGAACGATAGAACCAGAATCCACGGTGAGGCTTCTGCTGAATCCTTACTCGGATTTTTTGCTTCCCTCCGGAATCTCACTCAGGGGAAGGGGTCTTTGACCTTAGAGACGCATTTCAATGAAAATAAATATAGTAGTTTGGATGAAAAAGAATCTCTTCTTCCGGGTTGATTTTCTATTTTTATAACATTGAAAAACGAATCTCCGGTCAGAGTATGATTTCCTATCCCATACTTGGAATAGGAAATGAAAAGTAGAATTATTTCTTAGAAAGCTTCATTGCGATTTCTGCTACATGTCTACCCTGAAATTTAGCCCCTTCTAATTCGTTTGGACTGGGGAGTCATTCCCCTTTCCCTCCGGTGATGGTAGAGGCACCGTAAGGAGAGCCACCTGTGAGCTCATCTATCCTCATTTGAGCAACCATATTTCCTAATCTTGTAGGAACACCCAGAATAATGGCATCGTATTCTACAAGCTCATCTACAGTAGCCAGGCAAATGGGTAAAGGCTCGGGATTTATTTAAGTGGGTGAATGTCCTGATCCCATTCGGTTACCTGAAATTCCATTTTCAGCATTTGATCGCTCTTGTAACAATAGAACTCGTAAAAGATCTCTGTGCCGGGCCGGTAGACTCTTTCTATGAAGATTCGATCATACTCTGAAAGGAGGCTATTGTATTTTATCTTCAGGTACTTAGGTAGGTCATCGGGATGAACCGGTCTTTCTATAGCTAGACCGGCATCGATAGCAAACTCCAAAACAAATTCACTTTCCGGCCAACTGATTTTTTGAGAAGTACTTCCGATCTCTTTGATACCGGAAAGTGAGAAAGTATCTTGTTTGAGAATGCTTCGGGACGAACTAAATAGAAGTACAAATCCGGACAAAACCATAGCACCGTATCCAATCTTTCGAAAAGCGAACTCATTCAGAAGGGGAAGGATGAATTTGACAGTATAAGAGGAGATGATGGAACCCAGAGCAACCAGAATACCTACTTTGAGAGCTACTATGGAGTAAAGTCCGAGGAGGACATAAATGATGAGCTTAAAGAAGTGTAAAAAAATTTCATTAGCTGCCCGGGTGGCTACTATTTCCTCTTTCGTCAAACCATATTTCAAATAGAATCGATTGAAAAGAAGACCGATGGATCCGGTGATTCCGGAAACAAATCCGGCTAAAAATCCGATTAGAGCCAAAATTGATTTTGGATAGGATTTTTCGGTCATTTCCTGCTTCTCTCGTGAAAAGAATAGTTGGGGTAGATTGGCAATCAGGAATAGGGCAACAAAAAACTGAAGATAGATAGGGTTGATGTACTTGATTAGATAGGCTCCGATCAACACTGCAGGAATAGAAAAGGGTACAAACCAGAAAAAAATATTCCATTTGATATGCCTTTTGAAAACTAAAATTCGGGAGGCAGAACTGGTGAAGGTTCCTATCGTCAGAGAGAAAGGAACAAAAGAGGAGGGAATGAGAAGGTTCAATATCGGAATCAAAATCAGACTCGCACCACCACCGCTAATGGCACTGATCCAAAAAGATACTATGGTACCGATAAAAAGTGCTAAATATTCAATCGTCATACAATCATAAATCTATAATTTGATAAGTCTTATGTACTTTTGTATCACATTTCTTGAGGGAATAGATAGTCTGAATGACTTATCTTCCTAAAGACTCCCCTGAATTTAAATCAATAAACCGTTTGAAAATGGATACTATTTAGTATCTAACTATAATACCGATGTTCAGAAATACTTAAGGTCTCTAGCCATTTTATAGTAATTTTCAGAAGTTTTTACGCATTCACAGAAGAATTTGCTATAAAATGGCTACATACCTTACTAGGAAAAACGCAATTATTTATGAGAACTGGTATATAGCTGAATCTCCTCTGAATAAGCCAATACTTCTGAAAATGACTATAATTTATAACC
Source organism: Leptospiraceae bacterium (assembly GCA_024233875.1). Taxonomy (GTDB): domain Bacteria; phylum Spirochaetota; class Leptospiria; order Leptospirales; family Leptospiraceae; genus JACKPB01. The sequence goes on along the minus strand of JACKPB010000003.1, from coordinate 275,681 downwards.
GTCTTCGGGGCAAGTAAAAAAAAATTATTGAATTGATATCAAAACGTTACAGAATTGTATATAATAAAAATCTTATGTATTTGTAAATTCTAATGAAATCTTTTCTGTACAACCGGGAAAGTTTACACCCAAAATATTTCTTGGCTCCCCGTAAGCCATCACCTGAGCAAATGAGGAGGGTAAGACGGAGGAGAGATAGAATTATTGATTCATAAAATTTCATTCTGTGGATTCATTTACTTTCAATAATTGAATGAGTTTTTTTAGTTCTTTCTCACCGAATAAGTCCTTGAAAATATCCGAATACTCTTCCATGAATTCTGGAGGCATCATGTATCCGGCTACATGTGTATGGGGGTTGTCCGTCACTCTATAGTCTGCAACCATGACCCGACCGTTTTCTGCTCTAAAATAAAAACTTCTTCCACCTACAGTTTTTTCCCAAGTATCTTTCATATCCTATCTTTCCTTTATCCGATTTAGTTTAGCAAAACAAATGATTGCATCCAAAGTGATTCTGAATTATGTAATACAATCCTTAGATACTCATGATTTCCCCTTTGATTCTGGTTGAATTTAGTTAGGTGAACTATCAGCCGCCGGAAGAATTACTGTGAATACAGATCCCTTTGAAGGAGCGGACTCAATCTTAAGATGTCCTTCATTTTTTTTAAGATATTCAAAACAGAGTGAGAGTCCGAGTCCGATTCCTTTTTCACCTCCGGTTCCGGGTAGGGAGAATCCCCCTTTTTGGGAAAGTAGTACCTCTAGGTCCTCTTTTTTCAATCCAGTACCCTGATCCCGGAAAACGATAGAATAGGTATCCTCATTCTCAATGGAATCGATTTCAATTTCTTGTCCGGAGGAAGAGAATTTGATAGCATTGTTCAATAAGTTTCTAAAGACCAACTCTATATGATCGGGATCGGCATGGATGAAATGATCTTCGGATACCCGGTTCACTATAGAAATATTCTTTTGATTGCCTATCTCATTCAATAATTGGATTGAGGAATGGAGAGCTTCAACAATCGGAAATATCGTCGGTCTTCTGACGGATCCGGAAAGTTGACTGCTTGCCCAATTTAAAATATTATTCAAAGCAAAATGTAAATTCTCAATATTCTCCCTAAACCGCGGGAGATATGTTTTTATAACCTCTTCGGAGAGAGATTTCGAATCGAGAATTTTAAAGAATGTACGAATGGCAGAAATTGGAGAATGTAGGTCATGTGAGACTATAGTAAAAATTTGATCTTTAGTTTGATTTAAAAGTTCTAATTCTTTTTTTTGATCAATGAGTTGGAAATTGGTTGAGGTCAATTTTTCATTTTTTTGGGATAGTATGACATTCAATTGATTCAATTCATCGGTTCTTTTTTTTACTTTTTCTTCCAGTTCATTATTGTGACGGAGGGTCAATTCGAGGTTTTCCGCAACCACTCTTTCCTTCTCTATTTGGGATTGTTTGATTTTATCACCCAGAGCGAGACTGAAAAATATTCCTTCCAGAGCAGAGCCAATATAAAGAACTTTGTAAGTGAAGAAATTTAGACCGATGTAAGAGTTGGACGTTAAGAAAAAGAGAAATATACTCAGAAATAAAAAACCCCAGGCAAGAACATAAAACCGTGCTGACCTGAATCCTTTTCTCCAGACAAAAAATCCGGAGATCAAAAGACTTAGATTTAGAAGTATCACAGTGAGCTGGTAAGGTATATTGAAATGAATAAAGTCTTCTCTGTCCAGGAGATTTAAAACCGGAAATCCCAGAGCTAAAATAGATGTTAAAAAAATAATCAGATAATAAAGTTTCATTGAGTATTTTTTTAAGTTCAAATAAGAAAAAGAGAAGAGGGTCATGAAAATAAACACAGGGGTATGCCAGATATAAAAATAATCCCAAAAAAAACTTTGGGAAAAAATGGGACTGTTCTGAGTGAAAGGTACAAGAACCATTGCCCAGAGTAAAAAAAATAGATAGTAGAGGTAAGTTATATCTTTTAAGGAAAGATAGATGAATAGATTATAAAAAAATATCGTAAGAAGGATTGAGAGAAATCCAATATTCACATAATCTTCAAAGTATCTGAGATAATCCAATAATTCAAGAAGGGTCCCTATTTTTAAAATGAAATTTATATTGAACTGTGCATGAAATCTTAGATAATAAACTTTTTCTTCCAGGTCTCCTCTACGATTCAAAGGCAGACAAAATATTTTCGACGGAAAGAAATATTCATCATTATCTCCATTGACACCCAGACGTTTTTCAGGATAAAGATAGTTTCCATTGGTATCCGGAGGGTAAAATTCCAGAAGCCAAACATTAGATCTACCAAACCTCAACCAGAGATCTTCTTTGGTTAAATTCTTTACCCGAAATCGAAACCAGAAGTATGAGTTGGAAGCCGGCTTTTTAAAATAATCAGAATCATGAGGTTGGAATCGGGAACGATAGGGTTCGGAGAGGATGTCGCTAATTTTTAAATCTCCTCCGGGGTCTTCAAGGTATTCTAGATTCTTGCCTACATTTCTAAGATCCGGTTCGTCAAAGACAATTGTTGATTGGGAATGCACGATAGAGGGATTGAATGAATAAATAAGAGCTAAAGTAAAAAAAAATGAATTCAAAACGGATAGAGAGATTTTGGTTCCGAATTTAAAAAAATTATAGAATATTTTTAGTGAAGAATTCATTCCAAGCTCTTCTATCCCTAGGTTTCAACGGATAAAAACATTTAATGATCTAATTATTTTACGTCTATACCGGTTCTCATAAATAATTGTATTTTTCCTATTGAGGTATCTAGCCATTTTATTGCTGATTTACTTATGAACGCTCAAATCTTTTCGAAAATGACTATAAATTCTCATTATTATTTTCATAAAATTCCATTCAAATTTTATTGTGATTCATTTTCTTTGATAACATAGAGAGCCAGACGGGAGAAAAAGTTTGGATTCCAGCGAACTCTTTTGTCTTTTGAAAAGAAGGCAGTATCTTCAATTGTGTATTTCTGTAAATGAATGTAATCCTCAAAATCTGTAATAGAAAGGAAATGCAGGTTGGGAGTATCAAACCAGTGATAGGGTAGAAGTTCGGTCACCGGTGTGGAGCCTTTTTTTAGAACTATCAATCGAATCTCCCAGTGTCCGAAATTGGGGAAAGCTACAATAACTTTCTTACCTATCCTTAGAGATTCTTTGAGGACGTTGCCTGGATTTCGGGTTTCCTGAATGGTTTGATTTAGAATCACATAGTCAAAGCTTTTGTTCAGATGATGGTCCAAACCGCTGTCCAGATCTCCATGATGAACAATGACACCTCTTTCTATACATTTGTAAATTTTTTCTTCATCTTTTTCCAAACCCTGTCCCCGAACCTTTTTGGTCTTGAGAAGGTGAAGGAGATCGCCATTTCCGCAACCTAAATCCAGAACTCTTGATCCGGTAGGAACTAGATCATAAATATATTGAAAATCAGGTCTATTTTTGGGCACAATCGGATCTGACATTTTTACTCTCCCCATGAGGAGGATTCCAGAAAATGCTTAATGGAATTGCTCTGCTCGGTATTAAAAATCAAAAAAGAATCATGTCCCTTGGAAAAATTAATTTCACAAAAGGTAACAGGTAGGGCATTCACTTCGAGAGCCTTGGCGATCTCCCTGGATTGATAAGGGGGATAGAGCCAATCGGAACTGTAAGCAATGATGAGAAAATCTGCCTTCACACCGGAAAGGTTTTCGGAGAGAATCCTACCTTTCCCCAGACTGAAGTGATCGAGAGCCTTGGTCACATAGATGTATGAATTTGCATCGAATCGATCCACAAAAGTCTCTCCCTGATAGAGGAGGTAGGAACCCACTGCAAAGTCAGTAGTTTTGATATTTCCTTTGGGAGGTTTGCGACCGAATTTTTCCCTCATGGAATCATCGGAGAGATAGGTGATGTGACCCACCATTCTGGCGAGAGCCAAACCTTTTTTTGGGGGTGTGTCTCCATAGTCTCCATTATTCCAAAATGGATCGGAAAGAATCGCCTGACGCCCTACCTCATTGAAGGAAATCTGTTGGGCGGAATGTTCGGAGGTGGATGCAATCACTATGCATTTTTTTAAATGGTTGGGAAAGGAAACCGACCATTGAAGAGCCTGCATCCCTCCCATCGAGCCACCGGCGACACAGAAAAGTTTTTCAATCCCCATATGTTCAATGAGTTTCTTCTGTGCATTGACCATGTCGGTGATGGAAACAAAAGGAAAGCTGGAACCGAAGGGTTTCCCTGTCTTGGGGTTGATCGTCGTCGGCCCCGAACTTCCCTTGCAACCACCGATTACATTGGTGCTGATAATAAAATACTTATCAGTATCGAAGGATTTTCCGGGACCCACATACTCATTCCACCAGCCGGGTTTTGCATCGCCTTTATGGTATCCGGCAGCGTGTGCGTCCCCCGAGAGTGCATGACAAATCAAGATAGCATTGTCTTTTTGTTCTGAGAGACGACCGTAGGTTTCGTAGGCAATTTCCAGAGGGACGAGAATAGACCCATTTTCAAGAGTCAATTCTCCGAGATCCTGGACTTTGGTTTCTACAATTCCAATGGAATTTTTATTTTCGGGCATGTATCAAACTTTTTTCAATCCCTCTTCTAGGTCAAAAAGTAAATCATCAATGTGTTCCAATCCTACCGAGAGTCGGATGAAATCCGGAGTCACACCTGCTGATTTTTGTTCTTCTTCCGTCAACTGGGAGTGGGTTGTGGATGCGGGATGGATTGCCAGTGATTTTGCGTCTCCTACATTGGCGAGAAGCGAAAAAATTTCCAAAGAATCTATAAATTTCTTTGCTTCGGGCACTCCACCTTTGATTCCGAATCCTATGATCGCTCCAAAGAGACCCCGGTGAAAGTATTTCTTTGCTAAATTGTGGTTGGGATCTGTAGTTAGACCGGGGTAATTCACCCAGGAAACCTTGGGATGCTTTTGCAAAAACTCAGCCACTTTGAGAGCATTTGTAGAGTGACGTTCCATTCTGAGAGGAAGGGTTTCTACTCCCTGAAGGATCTGCCATGCATTGAAGGGAGAAATGCAGGCGCCCATGTCCCTCAAGCCCTGAACCCTAGCCTTGATGATGTAAGCGATATTTGCTCCACCGAAAGGTTCAAAATTCCCGAAGACGTCCCAAAATTTCAATCCATGGTAACTGGGATCGGGTTCTGTAAAATTTTTGAATTTTCCATTCCCGTAATTGAACTTTCCGGAATCGATGATGATCCCACCGATAGAGGTTCCGTGACCTCCCAAAAACTTGGTTAGAGAATGTATTACAATATCCGCTCCATGAGCGATGGGATTTACGAGAAAAGGAGATGCGAGGGTATTGTCAACAATCAGAGGTACACCCACTTCATGGGCTACTTTTGCAATCCCTTCAATGTCCTGAGTATCCAGTTTGGGATTGCCCAGTGTTTCGATATAGAAAGCTCGGGTCTTATCATTCACCAATTTTCTGAAATTTTCCGGATTGGATGAATCAACAAAATGAACCTTGATTCCCAGTTTTGCGAATGTATAATGAAAAAGAGTATAGGTTCCTCCGTACAGGGAAGAAGAGGAAATCACTTCCTGTCCGCTTTCAACTATATTGAGTATAGCCAGAGTTTCAGCCGCCTGTCCCGAAGCAGTAGCTAGAGCGGCGATTCCACCTTCCAATTCCGCAACACGCTTTTCTATGACGTCAGTTGTGGGGTTCATGAGTCTGGTGTAAATATTCCCGAATTCCTGAAGACCGAAAAGCCGGGCTGCATGGTCGGTGTCATGGAAGACATAAGATGTAGTTTGGTAAATCGGTAGGGCTCTTGAAGTAGTGGCAGGATCCACTACCTGACCTCCGTGAAGTGCAATAGTTTCTTGTTTTAGTTTTCTGGACATTCATTTACTCCCTGGAATTATTATGACCATATTGGAAAATTCTTATTCTAAGTCAATATAAAATCTAATAAATTGAATAATTATTCTCATATATTGGATAGATAGGTTTGTTTATCGGAATTCTTTGGAAGGAGAACTTGAAAATGAATCCTATTCTTGCCGTTCGGCATTTTGATTGCTCTTTACTCTTTTGAAAAAATCATTCAATTCGGATTTGAATCTAAAGAAAAAAGTCCGGGGACTTAGAATAATTAGGATTTCCTTAAGTATCTAATTTAGTATTCATCTCTTATTGTCCATTGATCAGAAATGTATTATTTTAAAGGGCTCCTCTAAAAACCCTATAGCGGGCTTTTTTGAGGTGGTAATTTGCCTGGGGTTGCACCCCAAACCCGCTTTATTCAAGAAATATTGGAAAACTTTTAAAATATTGTTTATTTCCAAATCTAAACAAGGGGTTAATAGACGTTCCCTAAAGATATGTCTACGGACATTTACTTGTTTCCTATTTGAATTAGAAATGAAGTGAAATAATTTATTTTCTGATTGAATGATTTTCTTATAGGAAAATATGTTTTTCCTGCAAAGCAATTTAGACATATCCTTGTCGATTCTTTTCGAAATGAATGATTCGTTGGGTAAATGACTAAGATATTTATTATCACACCTTACGCAGTTCGCATGAGTTCTTAGTTAAAGGAAAGAAAGCCAGCTCGAAATCTATAGACTCACAGTATCCAAACCCTTATTTTAATTAATTGATTAGTAAAATATAATTTTGCATATACCGGTTTTCATAATTAATTATACTTTTTCTATAACGGTATGTAGCCATTTTATTGCTGATTTCTCTTTGAATGGGTGAATCTTTCGAAAATGATTAGAAATAAATGCTTTTTCAAAAAAATCTATTGCTATAGTTTTCTTAAATTCTAATCTAAGCAATTATGTTTTTTCGCTCTTCTCTCCTGATTCTATCCTTCCTTAGTTTTTTCTTTCCGGTTGATTATTTCTCACAGGAGAGTACAAACTCAAAGATTTATCTTGGAGAATTTCGACCTTACAATACGAAGAAAAATCCGGAACTGGAGAATGGGATTCTTGAGGCTCTGGAATCAAGTTTTGAAAAGTACTCTATGAGCACAGAAAAGATCTCAGGAGTGAATAATGAAGAAGTGAAACAAGAGATTCCGGGCAAAGATATCTTCATTTCGGGATACTATAAAAAACTTGAAGGAGAGAATCTCTCTATCTATGGACAGGTTTATGATCCAAAAACTGGTTACGTGATCGATGTACTTTCAATTGAAGAAGATTGGGCTTCTGTTCTGGGAGAGGGGATAAAGCTACCCGCAGATGAGATCCTGGAAGAGGATTCTAAAATTATCGAGAAATTTTCTATAAAATTAATCAATAGAGTTCGATTGAATTCAGGGAAAAAAACAAAGATCGAGCATATCAATCAATACCTAGTCAATCATCCAATTTCAGAAAAGTTCTACTTCCCACTTGATAGAGTGAAGGCGGCAGATGAATCGGTAGAAGTGTTTAAACTTCTGGAAGATCTCGAAGTGGTGACAGCAACCCGAACCAAAACCAAACTCCGGGATGCTCCTGCAGCAGTTTATGTAGTTACATCTAAAGAAATAGAAGAACGGGGATATCGGACTTTATCAGAGGCTCTTCATGATCTACCCGGTTTCGATTTCCAGCACACTTACGGTATCTATCCCGAACTCATTCATCAGAGGGGACTGATTGGTGAGAACAATAGAACACTGGTCTATATTGATGGGATACCGGACAATAACATAAATGAAATGGCGGCACTTGCAGGTACAATTCGATTTCCACTTCATAATGTTGAGCGTATAGAAGTAGTTTCCGGACCCGCTTCTTCTCTTTACGGTGCAAATGCATTCAATGGAATCATCAATATAATCACAAAAGACGGAGTGACCTCACCGGGTAATCATGTATCCGCAACCTATGGTGCCTGGGAAAGTAATTTTAGAAATCCGGGCTATTCGGCTAATTTTTCCTCCCGGGGAAGTGTGGGCGATAAGATTTCTCCGTTTCAATACAGTGTGGGAGCATATTACTACAAGACGGATGGACCTTTCATGGGCAATCTAGGAAGATTGGATAGCAAATCTTATGATCGGAATGATCCGGTTTACTATCTCGAGTCCAAAGCCTGCGGGGGAACCTGCAATCAGGACAAAGGAGTAGGGTACTACTGGTCTCCTTACTACAACAACTCAAAAGAAGAATCTTCCAATATCACAGCTAAATTTTCAAAGGGTGGATTTCGGTTTGAATCCATAAATTGGCAGTATCTTCAGGGTGAAGGAACTTTCGGGAATGGAATCGAACAGATTGATACCAAACAAAAAGGATTGGAAACATCAAAATTCGACACAAGAAATAATCTCCGAAGACTCGGAATCCTGTACGGACTGGTGGGAACGGAAGGATTCGGCGGAAGCAATTGGGATTTTAGAAACAACACCATCAGTTCAGGATACAATCATTCGATAACACCCAATTTAAATATAGATACAGAAATGAATGTTCGTACTACACAAATCCTGAGCTCCAGTCATGAAGAATACCCAAATTCTACAGGTCCTTCCGCATACTATCGTCCGGGAGATGTGAGTAAAGCAAACAATTATGCACGACCCGATTATAATTATCAATTTGAAACCAAACTTCAGTACGATCCGAGTTCGACCTATTCAACTATAATAGGGATAATGGGAATGCATACTGTTGCAGCTAAGGACTACGGAAGTGATCAAAGATACACTTTTAATAATTTTTCAGGTTATGTCCAGCAGGTGTATCGTCCTTTTGATAAGGTTTCATTTACCGGAGGATACAGATACGATGAATTCACTACATTCGGAAATGCATCTTCTCCCCGTGTGAGTGCGATCTTTAAACCTACAAAAGATCTTACATTAAAGTTGTTGTACGGAAGAGGGTTTCGTGCTCCGACTGTAAAAGAGCTATTTGCAGAAACTAAGCAGAGAAAAAATAATCCTTCCCTCAAACCCGAACAAATGCAATCCTATGAACTGGGGATAGGGTATCGATTTTTGGGTAGGTTTTATTCAAGTCTGCATGGCTACTACAATAAGGTAAATAACCTGATTTTGGAAGTCACAACTACCGATTCATCGATCAGAAATGGAATTTCACCGAGTGCGGGCACCTGGCAACAAAATCAAAATCTCGGAGAGGCAAAGATTTATGGAGCAGAATTGGCCAATAGCTTTCAGATTTTAGAAAATCTTAAGTTCAATTTGAACTATTCCAGAAATGAAGGATTTTATGAAAAACTTCCGGCATCCCTTCCTTCTTCCCCATCGACCACAGGTAGACCCGGAGACAATTCCCTGGATGATCTTCAATCTGAAATCTACAAAACCCTAACCGGAAACGGAAGGATTCCCGAGAAGGGTAAGATTCCAAATATAGCTCCGCATAAGGTTTTTGTGGGTATCACATGGACAATCATGAAGGATGTATCTGTTTACACCGGAATGAATTATGTGGATATCAGACGAACCAAAGCCACCAATCCCGTAAAAACTGTGGGAGGCTACAGGATGTTCAAATTGAATTTTCGATGGAATAACTTTCTAAAAAAAGGAGTCTACGTTCAGCTCCAGATCAATAATGCCGGTAACTCCCAATACTTTGATCCGGGGATCCGTTCTGCGAGCGGTTCCTACTATCCTACCATGCATCCTCTGGAGAGAAGAAATTTTTGGTTAACTCTCGGATACAACTTTTAATTGAATCACTCCGAAACTTCAAAACCTTTGGTATAGGTTCTTAGAAATTCATCCATCTGTCGATCGTATGCAATAAAGTTTGTATCTATTGATTTTCCATGAGGGGCACCCCATTCCGTTATGTGAAATCTTTTCTTTGAAGTGAAGAGATTTTTGTTGATTTCAATGGAATGCTCTACAGAAGTATATGCATCTTCTCTGGAGTGAGATAAGAAGACCGGAATACGAATACGTGAGGCGGAGTCAATCGGAGAGACGGATTCGGGTTCAAAATCAGCTCTAATTGAAGCTGCATAGAGAGCAAACGGTATGAGAAAGATGAGTTTTTTGGAGTAGAGGACTTCGGTTCTCTCTCTTATGATACGCTTGAGATCACCATAAGGAGCATCCGCACCTACAAATGCAAGCCTATCATTGAAGGGAGCCATTTGAAGAGCTGTCGCTGCTCCATAAGAAATTCCGAATATTCCAATTCTATTGTCCTGCAGTCCTGTTTTGTCTTTGAAAACTTTAAGAGCTTCCAACATATCCAATTTTTCATAGTATCCATAGGTGGTGAATTCTCCACCACTCTTTCCGTGAGCTCTGTGATCGTATAAGAACAAACTACATCCCCGCTTCCAAAATAAGGGAGTGAATTTTAAAACTCCCATTCGGGTTCTTGAATATCCATGCGAAAGTATGACTCCACATTTGGGTGTTGAAGATGTAGTCTGAGAAAAGAACCATCCGGACAGTTTCACTCCTTCATTTTCGAATTCAATTTCTTCAGGATCGGGAAGCCCGAAATCTTTATAAGATTTGATTTTTAAAAGTGTGGCATCCTTCTCTAAGGATAGTCTTTCAAATTTCAAAATTTTGGATGAAAAATAGTAAGAGCTTGTGAGTAATAGAATCTCAGGAAGAAAGAGTAGAAATAGAAATAAGCCAATCGTTTTTTTTGTTAGTCTCATAGGAATGTCCGATTCATCCAGATTTCATTTGAAAAAAAAATAAATCAAGGATTCCTATTCTTTTTTCTCTGAAAAAATATTCTTATTTTCATTGGTTTTTGTTCATGAAGTATGGTTAGAGATGAAAGCTATCCGGAATATTCTCCTTTGCATCCCGATTCTTCTATTTTTATTTCATTGTATAGCGGAACCACAAAGGTACCGCGATCTAAAAATTCAAAAGGGCCAACTCGATCTGAGAGAGTTTCTTTCCGGCAGGTCCCAATCTTCTCAAACTCATGATTCTTCACCACTTATCCTTCTTGATGGAGATTGGGAATTCTATTGGAAGGAGTTGATCGAACCGGGCAGTTTTCCGGAAATTCCAAAAGGTTTTTTGAGAGTGCCTTCTTCCTGGACCTCCGATAAATCAGAATCGGCAGAACTCTCAGAAAAAGGCTACGGGACCTATAGGGTGAGGTTGAAGATGCCACCTCATGCCAGGTTGTTTCTGAAACTAGAAACCATCGGCTCCTCATATCGTCTCTTTGCAAATGGGAATTTGCTCCTTGAAACGGGGAAAGTAGGGACTACTAAAGAAACTTCAGAACCTTACTATCTCTCACGTGTAGTGAGAATCCCCGAACTCTCCGGAGATGGAAATTTAGAACTTGTACTACAGGTTTCAAATTTTTATGATCGAACCGGTGGGATTTGGAATTCGATCTATCTCGGCTCGGATGAAGAAATCTTACTCCTCAGATCAAGAAGTTTAGCCATCGACCTCTTTTTGGCGGGAAGTCTCTGTATCATGGGACTCTATCATTTCGGTCTCTTTCTTCTTAGGAAAAATGAATCATCCTCATTGATCTTCGGAATCTTTGCTCTGAATCTTTCCCTTAGATCTATTTTAATAGAAGAAAGATATATCTATGAAATGATTCCATCACTTACCTGGGCCTCGGGTGTTCGTTTGGAATATCTGACCTTTTATTTGGGAATCCCAACCTTCCTGTACTTCATCAATACTATATTTCCGGGAAGGATTCAAAAGTATTTCATTCACACATTGACTGTTTTAGTTCTAATTCTCTCTCTTGCCCTCTTCGTTTTGCCTGACGATAGATTTTCTGAGACCTTAGCTCCCGCTCAATTTTTATCAATACTTGCTATTCTATTTGTATTTATTATAATGATTCATTCCCTGATCAGAAAAAAAGATGGAGCAAAAACTTTTACTGTAGGTGTATCACTATTTAGTCTCTTTTTTATAAACGATATTCTCTACGGGAATCAAATCATCCATACCGGAAATTTCAGTTCCTTCGGACTCTTTCTTTTTATATTCAGTCAGGCTTTTTTTCTTTCGATTCGACTCACCAGAGCTTTCAATATGACTGAGAAACTCAGTCGGAATCTAGTGGATAAGAATGATGAGCTGGAAAGACTCAAAGAAAATCTAGAGATCATGGTGATCGATAGGACTCAGGCCTTAGAGACATCCAAGAGGGAAGTAGAGAAACTCAATGAACTCTCCAAGTTAATCAATTCCAGCGCTAACCTGGAAGATATTCTCAAAAGGGTATATGAATATGTTCAGGAGAATCATAATTTAAACATCCTATGGTTCACTCCGGTCGATGAAGACAAGAAACGTCTGTATGCATACAATTGGAGTTCTCCTCTGGAAAATCCGATCAGAGAAGAAAAACTAAAATACTTAAGTAGTTTTGATCAACCTCTTGATCCCTCTCTGGGTACCCTGTACTATACTTACCTTTCGAAAGAAATGCTTTATATCTCAGATGTTAAAAATTCGGTGAATTCTGAAAAAAACATATACATCAATGAATTCAATGGAAAGAAGATTACCGGAACCCGGGTGGATTTAAAAATTATCCTGAGTGGAAATCTGAGGTCAATTGTTCAGATTCCACTGGTTTTGGAAGATAGAGTGATGGGAATTCTTTCTCTTTCCTCCTATCAGAAAAAGATTGATTTGACCAGGGATGAACTCCTCGGCCTGGGTAGACTGGGGGAACAGATAGTGGGTGTGATACTCAACTCCCATCTTTTCGAAGAAACCAGAAAAGCCAAAGAAAACGCGGAAAAAGAAAGGGAGAAGTCTGAGAAACTACTACTCAATATTCTTCCTAAGGACGTTGCTCTGGAATTGAAAGAGAAAGGCTTCACATCCCCCGTTCATCATCCTTCAGTCTCTGTGATGTTTACAGATTTCAAAGGATTCACAAAAATAGCTGAGAGTATGAAACCATCGGAGTTGATCTCAGAGTTGGACAGGTGCTTTTCCTATTACGATTCAGTAATAGAAAGATATCATCTGGAAAAATTAAAAACGATAGGCGATAGCTATATGTGTGCGGGAGGGATTCCCATCCCGAATCAAACTCATGCCATAGATTGTGTGCTCGCGGCTCTTGAGATTCAGTCTTTCATGAATCAGATGAAAGAGATCAAAATGCTTCAAAATTTTCCATATTGGGAACTCAGGTTGGGAATTCATTCGGGTCCCCTTGTCGCCGGAGTCATAGGGGATAAAAAATTTGCCTATGATGTTTGGGGGGATACGGTCAACACAGCCAGTCGAATGGAATCAAGTGGAATTGTGGGAAAGATAAATATAAGTGGGAGCACTTACGAAAAGGTGAAAGATTTTTTTCAAATAGAATTCAGAGGCAAGGTCTCTGCCAAAAACAAGGGTGAAGTGGACATGTATTTCGTAGAAGGTCTGCTTCCTGAATTTTCCAAAGAGGGTGAGGGAAGGATTCCCAATGAGAAATTCTGGAAAAACTACGTTCTTCTTTGAGTTTTAGAAAGAAGCTGAGAAATTCCCTCCTGTTTCCCGGAAAATCTCGATTGATTCAGAACCCAAAAATATTCTCATGGAGAAAAGATGAGGAGGATTCATGAAAAGAGTATATAATTTTAGTGCAGGACCCGCCATGCTACCGGCTGAAGTGTTGAAGAGAGCACAGGATGAGATGATGGATTGGAATGGCAGTGGTATGTGTGTCATGGAAATGAGCCATCGGGGAAAAGAATACGTCTCCATAGCCGAAAAAGCAGAAGCTGATTTAAGGGAGCTAATGGCTGTTCCTTCTAATTACAAGATTCTCTTTCTTCAGGGAGGAGCTTCCACCCAATTTGCTATGATCCCGATGAATTTATTGGGAGACTCCAAAAATGCGGATTATATCTATACCGGTTCCTGGTCAAAAAAAGCCATTTCAGAAGCAAAAAAATTCTGCTCTGTCAATGTAGCCGCCTCTTCTGAAAAAGAAAAATTCACTACAATTCCCGATGTTTCCACCTGGAATCTGGACAAAAATGCAGCCTACGTTCACTACACACCGAATGAAACAATAGAAGGATTGGAATTCCAATTCATTCCGGATGTGGGAGACAAGCCCTTGGTTGCGGACATGTCTTCTACCATTCTCTCCAGACCTATCGATGTGTCCAAATTCGGCCTGATTTACGCCGGAGCACAAAAAAATATCGGCCCTGCAGGATTGGTCATTGTCATCATCCGAGAAGATCTTCTGGACAAGGTTTCCGGAACAGTTCCTACCATGCTCCAGTACAAGACTCATGTGGAAGCAGAATCTATGTACAACACCCCACCTACTTACTCCTGGTACATTGCCGGTTTGGTTTTTGACTGGTTGAAGAGAAATGGTGGACTTTCCAAGATGGCTGAGATCAACAAAACAAAAGCAGACAAGTTGTACAGCGCAATCGACTCTTCCTCCATGTATCGCAATCCTGTAGATAAGCCCCACCGCTCCTGGATGAATGTTCCTTTTATTTTGAAAAATGCAGATCTGGACAAACCCTTCCTTGAGGAAGCGAAGAAATCAGGTTTGGTAACCCTAGCAGGTCATAGATCGGTAGGCGGAATGAGAGCGAGTATTTACAATGCTATGCCAATGGAAGGTGTGGATGCACTCATTGAGTTTATGAAAGAATTTGAAAGGAAAAATGGCTGAAATGTACAAAATTTTAACACTGAACAATATATCACAGAGAGGATTGGATCGTTTTCCCAAGAAAGTATTTGAAATTTCTAATGAATTGACTGACCCGGATGCAATTTTACTTCGCTCCTTCAAAATGCATGACTATCCTGTTCCAACGTCTCTGAAAGCTGTCGGAAGAGCTGGAGCAGGGGTGAATAATATTCCTGTAGATGAGTTTACAAAAAAAGGAATTCCCGTTTTCAATACTCCCGGAGCCAATGCAAACGCTGTTGCTGAAATAGTTCTCACCGCTATGCTCATGGCTTCCAGAAATGTTGCCCAGGCTTGGGAATTTGCAAGAAATCTGGAAGGAACAGACGCTGAGATCTCCAAGCAGGTAGAGTCGGGCAAAAAGAATTTTGTAGGAATGGAACTTCCCGGCAAAACTCTCAGTGTCATAGGGCTCGGTGCTATCGGAGTCAAAGTGGCAAACAACGCAATGGCTCTCGGAATGAATGTAATCGGTTACGATCCTCTTCTTACTGTGGATAGAGCTCTCGAATTGAATTCCAATGTCAATAAGACCAGTAGTATAGATGAGGCTCTGTTCTCTGCAGACTACATCACCTTTCATGTCCCTCTTACTGATGATACCAAAAACCTCCTCAATGACACCAGGGTCAAACGACTCAAAGAAAACGTGATTGTTCTTAATTTTGCCCGTGAAGGGATCGTAAACGAAGACGCGATTGCTACCGGGATTGAAAGCGGTAGGGTCTACTCCTACATTTGCGATTTCCCTACAAATAAATTGAAGAACATGAATCGGGTTGTGACGCTTCCTCACCTCGGCGCATCCACTGAAGAGGCAGAAGAAAATTGTGCTGTAATGGTTGTAGATCAAATCAAAGATTTTCTTCAAAATGGAAATATCACTAATTCGGTGAATTTTCCTGAAGTTGTGATGCAGAGGGGAGAAGGTCATAGAATCTCTATAGCCAATTCCAATGTTCCCAATATTGTAGCACAAATTTCTACTCTTCTAAGCAATTCGGGTTTCAATATTGTAGATATGCTGAATCGTTCTAAAAAGGAATATGCTTACACTCTTCTCGATGTAGACAAGGAAGTATCTTCAGAAATTCTCGAAGGAATCCGAAAAATCACCGGGGTTCTGGCTGTCCGTTACCATAAGTAAAATTTTCTGCATCCTCTAAATCGGAGGATGCCTGTTTTTTCAAAAAATCGCATGCAAATATCCTTCCCTGATTCATTCTTGGGTCAATGCATACTCTTTTAAGATCATTACTTTTCATTCTACTTCTCTTCTTTCCTGTGCTTCT
Source organism: Leptospiraceae bacterium (assembly GCA_024233875.1). Taxonomy (GTDB): domain Bacteria; phylum Spirochaetota; class Leptospiria; order Leptospirales; family Leptospiraceae; genus JACKPB01. Next base: position 259,682 of record JACKPB010000003.1, on the reverse strand, counting down.
GATTTCGGAAGAATCTCCGGGGCTAGTGGTCTCCTATTTTGAAATCGACTTAAAAAAGCACAATCCGGCAGTTCATGCCAATCTCAGACTCGCCTCAGAAAAATTGAATAAAATCAAAATTCCAGCAAAGTCCCAGTTCTCCTTCAATAAGACAGTTGGCTCGGCCTCTCTGGAAAATGGATATCATCCCGCCACTGTCTATAGTGGTGAAAATGTGATTTCCGAGCCCGGAGGAGGAATCTGTATCGCTGCCACTCTGGTGTACAACACATTACTTCTTTCCGGTTTTACCATTAAAGAAAGATACAAACACTCCCGTCCTGTTTCTTATGTTCCTCCCGGTCTCGATGCTACGATTTCTTATGGATTGAGGGATATGAGAATGATCAACCCCTACAATAGAGATTTTGTTATAGAAATGAAAGTTGAAAACGAACGATTGATCGGAATTCTTTACTCTGATTTTCCTCTGTCTGTGAAGTACCTTCCCAGAATTGAGGTTCAGGAAGATGAGATTTCTTCAGTTTCGCAAAACTCCGGTGGGAGATCAATTCATGTGTATTTGGATCAAATCAAAGAAGGGGAGACCGTCCGCACAAAGTACCTCTATACGGACTTTCTCAATCCACTAAAAAAATATTGATTAATCTACTTTTTTCTTTTCCTCATCTTTCTTCATTACCTTGAGATCCACAGGTTTTGAATAGCTACCCCTTGAAGAGTCATACATACATTCCACCCTGGATGGTTTGATTCTGAACGTTCCGGGCAATTCGGATCGTAAGATATAAGAGATCTCATATGTTTTGCCCGGGACCATTCTGGGTAGAAAGTAGACCAAACGATTGTCCCATTTCTCAAAATGTGAATAGTGTCTGGGGTTTGTAGAATTGTATGCATCCGAAGATGTGGTGACAAAAGTGGAAGGAAGATATTCTTCCAAAAGTACAAAATCATGGATTTCTTCCGTGGTTAGTTTCACCTTTACCATTATCTCTTCACCTATGGAAAGAGGGGACTCATCTAATTTTTCGGGAACACTGTATTCCAGGTTCTTTGCGTCCCGTACCCGATTGAGTCGGTAGAAGGATCTTTCTATTTGAAATTTATGATTGAGTGAACCGAATTCTTTTAGGTCCGGATTCAAGTTTCCTCTTACGATTACATCCAGGCTCAAGCCCTGTTTTTCAAGGGAAGGAGGTGGGGTGAAAAAGATCTTATCCTCACCTTTCGGATAAGGAATTTTAATTGTATTGTCCTTCGCCAGATCGAATTCCAGTTTTGTATCACCGATTCTTCCGATAAGTTTTCCTTTGGTTTTTTTGGAAGGATCCATTCCACTTTTTGCCATATAGAAAAACAGGGACTTATGGGCTGAACTAAGTGCTTTGGTGTTTCCTTCGGCAGAGTCCGAAATTCGATTCAGGATAGAATGAAAGAGTTCTGTGTTTAGATCACTCTCATTGTCCGCCTCGAGAAGCGCAGTCAAAACCAGGGAGGAGTTTTCTAGTTTTCCACGGTTCCATCCTGATTGAGAAAGATTGGAGTCTGTATCGTAGTAGACCCCCCGATTGTCTTTTCTCTTGAAGGTTTCCATTTGTACAAAAATCTTTGAATTCAGGTTTCTAATTCTTTTGCTATCCTCCGGTTTGGCTTTTTCCAAAGCCTGTAGTGCCCTGAGAATGTAGGATGCAGAATAGGAAGATCCTGCTGATAATTTTTCCACAACAGAATCGGTCAATTCGATAGGATAGATATTGTGCATACTCAAAACGTAGACTATATAGGATGAAAGAAGGGGATCGGATTCATAAGATTTTTTCAAAATTCTTTCCAGAGCTTTCAATCCTCTTGTCATTTGGTTCTTTATAGACGTTCTTTCTTCAAGATCGGTGACCCGTCCCGCAATTGTCAGTGATTCAATAGCATAAGCAGTTAGGTATTCATTTCCTAGATCCCCCGACCAGAAGCCCCAGGTTCCGTCTGAATTCATAGAATTAATTACTCTTTGAAAATTTCTGAGACTCTTCTCATCCAGTTTGAGTAGGGGTTGCTTGGATTTTGATTTGCTATCATACTCTTTGATGAGAGTTTCTTCATTTTCACCCAAATCGAAGTTGTCATCGGAATTTGTTTCTTCTTCCGGATCATTTGTTTCACTATTCATATCCTCAGAATCTTCAGGACCATCTCCTTTTTTGATAGAAGAAGATTTTTCTAAAGCCAATGAGTAGAGATTTGAGATTAGCGAGCTAATTTCTTTACTCAGAGTTTGTTCCGTGCAGGTATAGGGATATTCTTTCATTATTTGAATTGAACGATCTACTTTTTCAAAGGGTGAGCGATTTACATTCAATTCAAGGGATTCGGGCAAAAAGTCTTTTTGGATGGATTCGGGAATATTGATACTTAAAGGTTTGTCGGATTGAATTTTCATGGAGTCCATATATCTGTATTCCGCCCCACGTTTGTGAATGGGGACAGAAATTTCCTGGGCATCCGAAAACTCACCCGATACTGAAACAACTTTGATTTTTAAATCATTCTTATCAGGGTCGATAGAAATTGGGTAGTATCCTGAAGCTGAAGAGTTTTCCGGAAGACTGATTTTGGATAGTGATCCGGATTCTGTAACTTTTCCATCGATAAAAAAATCTGTTTTGATTTCAGGGAGTCCCTTTTCTGAATTGTTTGTAATATTCAGCGGAAGTTCTACCTTATCTCCCTCGGTAAAAAACATCGGTTTACCGATCCTGGTGATGAGTTCCTTGGTGACTATCGTCTTCGAGATTGTATCACCCATTCTCCCCTCGAGGTCATGCCCCCTGAGGGTTGCTCTCCATGTAGTGAGATTGTCGGGGAGATCTATTTCAATTTCAGCATTTCCATCCATATCCGTTTTACCATTGGCTAACCAGAAGGCTGTATCACGAAAATCGTCACGAACGGGAGGGGATTCCCCATCTTTACCATTTCCTGCAAGTAGAGTCATGGGAAATGAGTAGATAGTGCTAACACGATTGTTGATTTTGGAGTAAAAATAATTTCTAATCGGATCTGTAAAGTCTTCTCTAATCAGATAGATAGCCTCATCTACAAGTGCCAGAGAGAAGTCAGTGGAGAGAGGTTTGGCATCGGAATTTTCTGCATGAACTTTCAAGTGAAGCTTTTCACCCGGTCTGTACTTTTCTTTGTCAAAATCGATTTTCCAGACAATTTCGGTGTCCTTTTTTCCGAGAACTACTTCATCGTATGCTCTGAATAAATTCTTATTGATCTGAAGACTGGCCGTTACATAGAAATTTGGAGAGTACGATTCATCTACTTTAAACTTGTGGGTAATGATGTGGTTTTCCAATTTTACCACTGTTGCATCATAGATTTTTTTACCTTCCAGAGTAAGTAGGACAGGGACATTTTTGTACTTACTCTTGACTACAACTGTGATTTCTCCTTCGGATAGAGCAGATTGATTGACTGTGAGCTCCAGATTCTTGAATAATGAATTTGTCTCACTGATTCCATCATGAACCCAGATCAATCGGGTGGCGAGAATCTGATTTTCCCTACTGTCTGTAGATTTTGCTACTATTTCGATTTCACTGGAAGCATTGATTTCTTTTTCTAAAACCAATTCTCCTTCCCCATTTTCATCCGTTTCAAATTTTGTTTCATAGAGTGCTTTCGGTTCGCGGGAGTACGTTTTCTGCCAGGGTTTCCAAACATATCTATGAAAGCTCAGAGTTCCGGATTTGGAAACTCCTTTTCCGGAATGGTCAAGGGTTTTGATTTTAATGATTTTTTTATCATCAAAGGTATAATAAGATTCATTCGGAATCAATTTGATATAAAACTCACCCCGACCCAGGATAATTCTTTTTTCTTTTTCCAATCGCACATTGGATGAATCCGTAACACTAGTTTCTAAGATGATCTCCCGATCGAAGGGGAGAATTCTGGGTTTCAATCGTATTACAAGATTGCCTTCCTTATCCAGAAATTTATTTCCTTCCTCCAGGACATTGTAGTAGTAAGCAGAAGAGTTGTATCCGGATTCCCACCAGTAATTATTTTCCCGATCACTTAGTTTTTTCTCATAAACTTTGTATTGGATGCCTGCTTTTTCTACAGGAGCTCCATAGAGATAATTGGCGGAAACTTTGAATTCAATTTCATCTCCATTGGCGTAAAAAGATTTTGAAGATGAGATATCAATCTTGTATTCAGGCTTTCTGTATTGCTCTACATAGAAAGTCCCATCTCCACTCAATTTGTACTCTCTTCCTTTCTCAATGGTCTTTCCGGATATGTTCAGGGTTTGTCTTCCCAGAGAAAAGTCACCCGGAATCTCAAACTTCCCTTCTGCTGTTCCCCAGTCATCGAGTTGAATTGGGTTCAGTGGAATTTCTCCCGAGTAATTGTTTAGAGTGAGAGATATGTCTTTACCCCGGAATGGAACAAATACTTCCTTGTCTTCCTTTGCAATGATTTTGTAATGAACGGTATCACCGGCTCGATAGGTGGGTCGATCTGTATAGATATAAAATTTAAATTTTTCGGTCAATTCGGAAGGAGCATTGGATTCAAGAGAAGCAAAACTTCCGTTGGGTGCTATTCCATAAAGAAAAATTTGATTAGCTGTGATACCTTTCAATTCGAGAAGACCATTTTCATCAGTCAGACCTTCTGCGATTGCTTTACTCTTTATTCCATTTATCTCTCCCCAATTGTCCTGACTATCGGTGCCATTATTGTTATGGGTTTCTGTTTCCGGAACATAGGTTTTGATTTTGACATCTTTCAAAACTTCAGAGGTAACGAGATCTACGGCATACACCAAAATTCCTGATTCTGTTCGTTTTGCGATAAGTCCGAGGGTAGTCACAGTGAAAAGCTTACGGTCAAGAGTACTTCCGTCTTCCGAGCTGATTTCAATACAGTACATACCTGTTGGAAGATTTTGGCTGATATTTACATATCCATGTTTGTATTCATTCGGTTCGTAATTCTTAACAGGTTCTTCCCAGGTATGTACTTTGGGAAGATTTTCAATATCCAAATCATCAGCGGAAGAGGGGGGAAACTTTTCTTCATTCAGATCATAGATAGTTAGTTTCATTTTATCGATTCGAAAAGTTTGGGTCGTGAATCCGATATTACTTCCTGTAGGGAAGGTATAATTGGATGTATAAATAGAAAGACTGGCATCCCGAATGGTTAAGTAAATATCATCCAGAGTAATATTTTCATCTTCTTTGACTTCCATCTGAATGGGTTCCGATTTGATGTATCCGTTGTGTGAATAATCAAAAGTATAGGAACCCGGTTTCAAATCAAAAATCTGAAAGCTTCCATCCGAAAAAGTCTTTGTGCTATGTCTATGGACTCCACTCAGAGAAACATAAACATTTTTAGCCGATTCAGGCCCCTCTGTATCTTTGATCAGAATCTTTCCTGAGACAGAAGATGGTTTGAACATTTGCATATTTAGGAGGAATGGCTTTTCCGGACTCACTCTTTGGATTCTTGCAGATTCGTTTAAGTAGTGGTCTTTTTGAAAAGTAACGGTGAAATTGCCCTGATTCAATTTTGTAAATTTGTAATAACCTTTTGAGTCTGTCTTCACCTGAATCCTTTGGTTTGACTCACTGTAGTAATCCCAAATAAAAACAGTCACGTCCGAAAGAGGTTCTTCTTTGGATGTCAAAACAGTTCCTTCTATGATAGATTCCCGATTCAAAAAGATTTTATTCTGTTTGGGATGAAAATTATTTATTGTCTTTGTGACATAGCCTTCCGCACGAATTTCGGCTTTGTATTCTATGTCCGGAATGTAGTCTTCAAGAGTAAACACTCCCTGAGAATTTGAGGTCACACGATAGTAACCTACTCCGAGATTTTTATTTTTGATTTCGATGTCGGCACCGACAATAGGTTTTTGAGTTGTATTGTCTATGATTTCCCCGGTGATAGTTCCCGCGAATACAGGAGTTTTGAAGATAAGGAGAAAGATGATTACTGCGCGCGAAAGGGTATTTGCCATACAAAAGCCTCAAATATTCTAATCTCTTCGGGCTTTTTGGAGTTTATCATTTTTGACAGAGAGACTTCCCCCCTGATTTCACCCGGAATATAAATTTCCTGTCTATTTTCCGAATAATGGAATACTATGCCATCTTTTTTTGTATCAGGAAATTTCTCTGCTGGTTTGGGTTGAGTTCCGATGCTCAGGTAGATCCGGACATCATCGAATTCATCCCTTTGCAGCGGGATGGACCGGGGATCTTCTCTCAGAGCACCCCGGATGTATCTTTTTATGAGACGGTGGAAATTTCTTTCCCTGTGATGAAATGCTCCGAAGCACCCCCGATTCCTATTTTTTTTGACGAGGGTGATGAAGTAAGCATGTTCAAATGAAATTTTCGGGAGAGAATCGGGAAGAACGCATCCGGATCGCAAAAGCTGGCAGCGTAAGTACTCCTTGAATTCTTCTGATTCTCCCGAGAGGGAAAAATCCTTCCATTGCTTTAGGTAAGGATCTGAAGGATAGGCTTGGGATTGGGAATTAAGGATGGAGGTAAAGGGAAAAAGCAAGAGCAAGAGTGCCAAATGAAGAAATTGTTTTTTGAGTCCGCCGATATGTAAAATAATAAATAGTTCTTTCGATCTAAATATAAGAAATTCCGAGACAGGTGATATCATCATCCAGATCCATTCCTCCGGTGAATTCTTTCATTTTTGTTACTATAAGGTCTATGAGTTCCGGAATATCTAAATTGATAGAAGATTCTATCAAACTTTTGATTCTATCTGTACCAAATTCTTCTTTGTCCCTGTTGAATACTTCAAAGAGACCATCAGTAAAAAGTAGAATTTTATCTCCTTTTTGAAATCATATTCTCCTGTCTTCCGCATTGAGATCATTGAGAAATCCTATGATCTTTCCGGTTTTTTTCATCTCACCTATAGATGAATTTTGAATAATAAACTGTTCGGGATGACCCGCGGAACTGTAAATGATTTCATTTTTATCCATATGTATGTCTACTAAAAATCCGGGAAAGATAAGATTCAAACTCCTATAGCGGGTATAGATGTTTTCATTCAAGAGATTGAAAACTTCAGAGGGCGGAATGGTTAAGTCTTTCAATCCCTCATATTCACTCTTGATCAGCATGGTGAGAAGAGCGGCCTGTATCCCATGACCGGTCATATCCACCAGTAGGACACGGATACGTTTGTCTTCCAATTGGTGGATATCAAATAAGTCGCCCCCAACTTCATCCAGTGGTTGATAAAGATTGAAAAAATGAATGCTCTCTATAATTATTTTCTGAGGCGGTAAAATTCCGGATTGTAATTTTTCTGAAAACTTTAAGTCTTTATGGATTTTTTTCAGAGCCAGGTTTAAATTCTCTGTTCTCTCTTCTACCAGTTTTTCTAAATTTTGGTTGACTTCCAATAATTCAGAATATCGTTTCGTAGCCAATCGATCAGAATTTTTTTGTCTCTGTGAGAGGGTTCGCAATAGATTCAAACTGATTTTGGGAAAGTTTTGTATGAGCTGAAAAAACTTATCTCCCGGAATTCCCAGGAGGGTTGATTCAGATTTGGATCTTACCCTGCATGAACGATCTGAGGCATCAATGAGACCGAGTTCACCTATAAATTCACCACTTTTTCTAATTCCCAGATTGGCTTCTTCACCGGTCTCTGTAACTTGGAGAATCTCAATCATTCCATCCAGAATTAAGAACAATTCCGATGAGGATTCACCTTCTTCGATTACAATTTCTCCTACTTGAAATCTGTATAGATTTAAGATAGATATATCTATATTCTTTTCGTTCAGATCTATATCTCTAAAGAGTTCATTCTCCAGTAATTTTGAAAAAATCGAATCCATTGTTTTATATTTGCATTTTTCCTACTGCATATCCCGCAAAAGGAAAAGAACCGGTAAAGGCAGGGGAGACAGCATTCAGGATATGCGTGGATTTGGAATCCCCTTCTATCAAAAAATCGGACACTAATTTTTTTTCTACTGTGTCTACAAGTTGGGCACGGATTCCCGGTTTACCCCATTTGGTGAATTTCTCATAACGTATTTCTTCAGCCAGGTCACCCGCTTTTTTGACCATATAGTGTTTGGAATGCTTTTTGATCTCTTCCAACGCCAGTTCTCGAAATGGAAAATTGGCAGTGAAAAATAAGTTCAATTGTTTCATTGTAATGTTCAAAAACTCAGGAAGAGAGAAGGATTCGAAGTAGTTGTAGTTTTCCCTCCAGAATCCGGGAATTGCAGTGGGTCCGAGTTTTGCTTTTCCGTCCACCGTCATTGTGACATGAACTCCGAGAAAGGGATTTCGCAGATCAGGAACTGGATAGATGTGCATTCTGAAGGGAGAGGGTAGCTCATCCGAGTACAGATAGAGACCCTTAAAGGGAAGCACTTCATAATTTTTAGAAAAACCAAATTTTCTCGCTATGAGATCTGCCTGCAATCCGGATGCATTGATAAAATGTCCGACATCATACTTACCCTGATCGGTTTCAACCAATCCATTCCTGAAGTTTAAAAACTTTTCTGAATAGCGAAAAATTATTTTTGAAATCTCTGCTTCTTTTTGTAGGGATATCAATACTTCTACCGGATCCACGGAATATGTTTTTGGAGAATACAGAGCTTTTTTATAAGTTTTAGCAAGCGGTTCCAGTTTTTTTGCTTCCGATGCATCAATTTCATGGATATCGACCTTATTGATCTTTCCCCTTTCAAACAAAACATCCATCTGAGCTAAGTCTTCCTCATCTCTCGCGACTACCAGTTTTCCGCATTTATTGATTCTGAGTTTTTTGGTTTCACAATAGTCTGCAAGAAACTCATTGCCTTCTCTAGTAAACTTTGCTTTCAAACTATCCGGAGTGTAGTAAAATCCGGCATGCAAAACACCACTATTCCGTCCGCTACCGTGTGCTCCCGGTGTTTTTTCTTTGTCAATTACGAGGATCTTTGCTTCCGGAAATTTATTTCTGAGTTGCATTGAAATCGCTGTGCCCACTATCCCGGCACCCGAAATTAAAAAATCAAATTTCTCTATCATTTCAAAATCCTATGAGAATAAGAGTAAAGTCATCATTGAAGTCATTTTGTTTCCTGAAGGCGTCCATAGATTCCAGGATCATTTTCTTTAACTCACTTATGGGTTTTTCTGGATGGTTCAGGAGAATAGAAAAGAGTCTTTCCTCACCGTACATTTCTCCGGAAGGTGAGCGCAATTCGGTAATACCGTCGGTATACAATAAAATGATGTCACCGGGATTGTAATTCACTTTGTTTTCGGTAAACTCCAGAAAGGGAAGGGATGAACCCAGGGGGATTCCACGGGTTCGGAGCAATTCTATTTTTTTATTGGATGAGTTGTAGTACACCTGACGATTGTGACCCGCACTTGAGTAAGTGAATGACTTTCGGGCGGTATCAATCTGAATGATCATCACTTCCACATGCATAAAGAGATCGGGTTTGTTTTGAAGAAGAGTGTGACTTTTTTTCAGGCAGGAAGATGGGTTTTCAAATTTGGTTATCTCTCCGCTCAGGACTGTTTTGGAGTATTCCATAAAAAGTGCTGCGGGAATTCCTTTTCCGGACACATCAGCTATCAATACGGTAAATATATCGGAATTGTGATACAAAAGATCATAAAAATCCCCACCGATTTCTGTACATGTGTGATAGGAAAAATCAAGATGTATTCCATTGATTTGTTGCGGGATATTGGGAAGGGAGTATCTTTGAATCTTTCGTGCAAGAAATAAATCCCTTTGAAGAAGTTGGTACTTCTCTCTGTCTTCTCTATCTATCATAGATTTGTAAATTTCTAAGACATGATTGATGAGAATTTTTAAAAGTTGTAAATCCAATTTAGAAAAAATCTTCCGGCTAATTCTCTCGGATACATTCAGCACACCTATGATTTCTGAATCTATGAGGAGGGGGAGGGAGATAAAGGATTTTGTTTTGTAGTTATTCGTATAACGGAATTCCAGGTCAACTTGCCGGCTTGTATTTTCTACCAGAATCGCCTCCTTGGTTTCCAGTATCCTCAGAAGGATGGGGCTTAGCACAAAAGATCTTTCTAATTCCTGAGGAGGAGGACTGCCCTGAAAGGGAATAGTAGCATTCCATTCATCTTCATTTCTGAGAAATAGAGAAACTCTTTCGGCTTCAAAAATCTCCGCTACAAATTGACAGGTCTTTTCAAAAAATTCTCCGGTCTCAGAAATCGAACTCAAACTATTGGTCACCCGAAACAGGGTATTGACTTCTCTAAGTTTTCCCGAAAGAGCATCGATGAGATTGCGATTGTGAATCGCTATGGCCGCCACTTCCGAGAGACTTCGGAAGAGAGAAAGGTCAAAGTCGTTGAAGTCTCTTTCGTCAAGAGTGTTCACAACTTCTATTACACCAATAAATTCGTTGTGTGCAATCATGGGGTTTGCCATGACATTTCGGGTTTGAAATCCAATAGTTTGATCAATATTTTTAAATAGCCTCGGATCATTCTGGGCAGAGTTGACAACTTCAGCCGTCTTAGACTCCATTACATATCCCGCTATACCTTTTCCCCTCGGTACTTTTAGTGATTTTAAGTTTTCACTTTTATCTCCGCTGGATACAAAAAATTCCAGGCAATCATACTCTTCCGAATAAAGCAGGATGGAGCAGCCCTGACAGAAGAGTGCATCTTTTATTTTATCAATGATAGTATTTAATAAGGATTCAATATCTTCAGATGCATTGATCTTAGCGACCATTAGGGTAATTTCATCTGAACTCGGTATTTTTCTCATGACGTATTATATCCTTGCTAAAACATGAATAAAAAAAAGAAAGTAGAAAAGTAAGGATAAAAGAATGCATACGGGTCAGGTCATCGACTGACCATTGTCGGAGCATTCAGGTTCTCATATGAAATTCTTAGTTAAGAAATTCTTCATCCTGGTTTTCATTTTATTTCCCCTCTCTTCCGGCTTTCCTCAGTCTTCAGCCATAAAAAAAGTTTTGGTTTCGGACTATGTGTTCCAACCGTATTCCGATGAAGGTTACTTTCAGGGTTGGAATTACTATTTTTTAAACTCCGAGTTTCAAATCTTTGTGACTTCTCTAATCAGTAACCTCGGGCCGGGATCTCTGAATCATGGGGTAGCAATTTCTGTTCAATCCGGAAAGACGGGTTCTTATTTTTCTACGAAAGAATTTTCCAATAAATCACTTGAAGCGAACAAAAAAAAATATTTCGTCAAAAGCTACAACAATAGTTTTGAAGAGATCAATGGGGATTTTGAAATAAAGGTATTTACAGATAACGTAAAATTGTATTTAAAATTCAGCTCTCCCCGTTCGGGAGTTACTCTGTCCGGAGGAAAGATCATTCTCGATCAGAAAAAATTTTTGAAAGCTGATATCCCCTTTCACTCAGCGAAGGTCGAAGGATACATTGATTTCAAAGGTACAGTCTATGATTTGAAAGGAACCGGCGGGATGGAACATTTGATTACAAATCAGGAAGTCTATAAGTTTAGTTCGAGATGGGAAATAATGCGATCTTTTTCTGCAAATGGAATGAAACTCTTTCTGGGTGGCTACTACGGAAAAAAAGAAGAAGGGGATTTTAGAACTTTCGTGATACTCGATGCATCAGGAGCGATTTTGGATTCAGGAAAGGTTTTGGAGTCCAAAGTAGAAAAATTTGAAAGGGATAGTTTGAGCGGATATAAGATTCCGATTGTCGAAGTTCATTCTTTGGGTTCGGAAGATTGTCAGTTTAGAATTCAAAAAGCATCCGTTGCGGGAAGAATCAATATCCTTGAAAGTATTTCTGTAGTTCTTAGGTTTTTTGTGAAACTATTTTTTGCCAACCCTTATATACTGATTCACAATACCTCTAACTCTTTGAACTGCAAACACATTTCACCCACTCCGATAGATTTTCAGGGTGTTCAATCACATTATCTCATCAACTCGAAATGAGTCTTCATAAAGTCACCAATCAAACTCAGGACAGTTTCGGGGTTGTCGTGATGCATGTTGTGGGATGATCCGGAAATTTCGTGAAAGCTCAATCTCCTGAAATGAGATTTGATCTCTTCTAGATTTGTCGGAGTCAAATGAGATTTCTGACCGTAGATCATGAGAACAGGTGATTCTATCCGTTTCCAGAGGTTCCGGGAAAGATCGGGAGGAAATGGAATGGGTACTGTTGTTTTCAATCGGGGATCATTCTTCCAGGTAAATAGGCCACTCTCAGTTTCGCGAATCAATCCATCCAGTAGAGTATTCAATTTTTCTGGATCCAAATGTGAGTAGATGAGTTTCAGTTTAGAAAAAGCATCTTCCCGTTTCATCGATTTTTGATTTACATCTTTTTTGCCTGCTTTTTTTTGAAGATGATCCAACCAATTTCGGATTCGTCCGGATTCCTTATCGAGAGGTTGCAGTCCGCTGAATCCTTCCAGGCAGATCAGACCCCTAATTTTCTCAGGATACATCCCGGCATATCTGGCAGAAATTCCTGCTCCCATGGAGTGACCCAATAAAAATATGGAATCTTCTGTTAATGAACTAATTGTACAATGCAGGTCGAGGAGATACTCTCCGGGAGTGTAGATCCCGTCCTCATTCCAGTCAGAATCCCCATGTCCCCGAAAATCGAACTCTACCAGTCGAAAGTGTTTTCCCAATTCTTCCTCCAGGAAGACAAAAGAATCTTTGGAGTCATTGAATCCATGCACAAGTACCAGAGTGGGAAGATTGGATCGGGTAAATTTTACACTGATTCCGGCTAGACCGGAGGGGATGGAAATTCTTTCAAAGTTCATATTCCAATTTTAAATGGATTCAATATTTAAAAACCAAATTAATTCATTCAGGAAGCGATTTTATGCGGAAAGATTGAAAAAAACAATTATCTGAAGCCGGAAAAAACTTTTTTCAATAACTTGAAAATAACAGAAAAATCATTGACTTAAAAATGATTTGAATCTATCTAATCTTTTTTTCATGGTAAAAAAGAAAAAGCTGGAAAAAGCAGAACCCAAAACTAAAAAATCAACCTCCAAAGCACCTAAGTCCAAGGCAAGTGCAGGGACAATTTCTGCATCCGGCTCAAAGTCTAAAAAGAAAACCGGTGCCAAAACCGCATCTCAGGCGGTTGACTCCGCAAACCCTCTAGGGAAGAAGCACAGTTGCATCAATTGCTCTACAAAGTTCTATGATTTGAATAAACCTGAGAAGATTTGTCCCAAATGCGGTCAGGATCAATCTCAGAAACTTGCACAAAAAACCCGTGGAAAAGGAAAAGTCACTGAATACGATATTCTCGAAGATGAAGTTGGAGTAGATCCTGACATCGACCTGGAGGCCGATATAGATATCGAGGAAGAGCCGATCATCGATGAGGAAGATGTCTGAGTTCCAGGATAGTCATTCTGGCCGGTCCGACCGGCGGAGGAAAAACAGATCTGGTCAAAGAACTCAATCCAAATCGTTTTGAGATTGTTTCCTTTGATTCCAGGCAGGTCTATAGAGAACTGAAGTGGGGAACTGCAGTCCCCGATGAAACGATTCGAAATCACATTCCCCATCATATGATTGATTTTATCAATCCCGATGAAACCCTCAATGCCAGAGAATTCATTCTTCTGGCTCAAAAACACGTAAAAGAGATCCTAAAACGAGAAAAAATCCCTGTTCTCACATCGGGGACAGGTTTCTACCTGAAAGCCTTTCTGATGGGTATGTATGAAGTACCGAATGTTGACCCTCTCCTGAGGACCAAAGCCGAATCCATGGAAAAAAACGAAAGATATGAAGAGTTGAAGCGAATGGATCCTGAGGCTGCATCCAAACTCAATCCCAATGATGAGTACAGAGTCGTGAGGGCTCTCGAGGTCAATCTATCCGGTGTCAGGTGGTCAGAAAGAAAGGTAGAAGAAGAGGAGGGATTTTTCTTTCAGAAAGGCATACGATGGTCAGGAATTTTTTTGGATTGGAGTCGGGAGGAATTGTATGCCCGAATCAACCAGCGTTCCGAAATGATTTTAGAATCAGGATTTATTGAAGAAACTGAAAAAGTCAAGAGTGCATACGGAGAGGATTGCCCTGCATTAAATTCTCTCGGATATAATTTTGGGCTTGAAATAATTAATGGAACAATTAGTTTAGAGAGATTGAAAGAGAAGTTTGCTCAATGCCATAGGAATTATGCAAAAAAACAGATAACCTGGTTCAAGAAAGAAAAATACCTGGCTCCTAATTCCTGGTCAACTGCTCTGACTATACTAAAGAAAATTGAAACTTATGGATAAAGATATGTCTGCTAAAAATAATATTCAAGACTACATCCTGAACACTGCTAGAAAAGAAAAAATTGATCTGACCATCTATCTTTTGAATGGTGTTCCTTTAAAGGGAAAAGTAACAAGTTTTGATAATTTTACTATCATCATTGAGAATGACAACAAACAAAATCTTATTTACAAACATGCAGTCTCTACTATTATTCCTTCAAAAGTAATTAAGTTTCAACCGGAAGAATCCAAAGACCATACCTAGTGGGTTCCCCATTCTCCAATTATTTTTAATAAGAGTAGTGATTTGATGAAAAAAGACAATAGTTCCCGTCCTGTGGTATTGATTCTCGCCGGCGGGAAAGGGGAGCGCTTTTGGCCTAGATCCAGGGAATCTACCCCAAAACAACTCCAAAAGGTTTATTCCGGAAAGACGCTTCTTCAGGAGACTCTAGAAAGGGCTTACACTCTGACGGATCCATCCAGGATTTTCATCGGAACCAATGAAGACTTAAAAAAGTCCATCATGAAATCCGAATCGATCATCCCTCCTGAAAATTATATCATCGAACCGGAAGGCAAAAATACTGCTCCCGTCATAGCTCTGGCTAGTCTGCACTTTCAAAAGAGATTTGGAAATCCCGATCAGATTGTTCTGTCTGCAGATGCTTATGTTCATCCGGTGAAAGAGTTTACTAAAAACATCAAAGAAGCACTTTCAATTTGTGATCAGAATATTGTCCTTTTGGGGGTCAGACCGACCCGACCCGAAACCGGATATGGATATATCTCCACCGGAAAGCAGGTCGACAATTCTTACCAAGTCAATGGGTTTCATGAAAAACCGGATCACAAAAAAGCATTGAAGTACATCAAAAAGCGGAATTTTTTCTGGAATCCCGGGATCTTTATTTGGAATACACAGTACATTCTCAAAGAGTTTGAAAAATACGCACCTTACATTCTCAATCCCCTCAGAGAAGGATTCCCCTTCAGAAAGAAAAATGATCTGGCGACAGCTTTCAAAAAACTCCCCTCGGAAGCTATTGATACAGCGATTTTAGAAAAAAGCGTATCGATACAAATGGTCAAAACCAGCTTTCAATGGGACGATGTGGGTTCCTGGATTTCCCTGGAACGAGTCCTCGAAGGGGATGACGATCAGAATTTCCACATCGGAAAAAAATCCTTTCATTTTCATTCCTACGGAAACATATCTTCAGTGAACAAAGAACTGATTGTTTTTTTAGGTGTTCAGGACATCATTTTGGTAGAAGAAGAAGATCTTCTTTTTGTTTCCTCTAAAGCAGGTTTGAAGGACATTAAATTACTTCTTTCCGAATTCAGAAAAAATAAAGATTTACAAAAGTATCTCAAATAGATTCCTGTCATTATAAGAGTCCGAATGCGGATCTATCAATTTTAAGGAGAATCGAATGCCCTCTGGTAAAAAAAGAAAGAGAAGAAAAATAGCAACCCATAAGAGAAAAAAGAAAAGAAGGGCGAACCGTCACAAGAAGAAATAATTCTTAATTCTACAGAATTTTCTCTCGAATTTATCTGTTATCTCGGCTAAAAATTCAAACTGATCTTCTTTTTATGAGAGTACAAAGAAGATCAGTTTCAAAAGTTTATCTTAGAAATCTCCAGACGATTCTCTACGCCTAATCGTATCTGATCCATCCAAATCATCCTGGATTCTTGAAGACATTGTATGCTTTCTTCCCTGCTGGAACAGCAGTTCTTTTCATATTTAATTCATGGATTATGTCTCTTTTTTTAGGATTCTGCTCAAGGTTTTCCTGAAATTACCGATAACAGTATCATGATTTACGAGTCTGATATTGAGCAGTATAGAAGACTCTGGAAAAGATCCAGACCGGTCACCCAGGGATACCAAAAAGCTTATCAAGCAAGAACCTCATCAGGAGACTTTCTTCAGGTAGAGTTCAGCTTTCATGATGGCTTGGTGAAACTTCAGGTAGACCCATCTAATGAAAAAGGTGCAACCTACACATCTACCATCAAAAAAGGTACTATCATTCGTGAACGTGATGTATTGAATGGATTCAATTCACCACTTAAGAAAATATTTTTACCTTTTAAGACTGTTTTCTCCTGCTTACCCGATGAGGACATTCTGGATTGTGTCGGAGGGGTTTATGAAATCAGCAAGATCCCTCTTTTTAAATATCGATCCCATAAGTCTGATTATGATCCTATTGATCATGAAGTTCAATCTCCTCCCCGAAAGTCATTCTTAACCAGAATCGCTGATGCCTTCTTTCATAGGGAGAATGGTGTTTTCTCCTGGAAAAGGTTTCGTGAGAGGGCAGTGGATGACCTTCATGATTCAGTCTTGGGTATGTCCCTCGGAGCAGTTCTTTACTTTCATTTCTTTGATTATATGATCTTAGGTTGGGGGCTTGGCTTTCTCGGAATTCTCTTTGGTGGGATGGATTGGACTCTGAGAGATCGGGAACCCATGATCATTAAAGTCTTGATTTTTTTAGTGACCGGATCATATTTTTTCTATACAGGTTATACACGTTTTTAGATAATGAAGGAAACATATGACTCGTGAAGACAACCACCTCAATGAACAGTACATTACCTTCACCATAGGTGAAGAAGACTATGCTATTTCCATAGTCAATGTAGAAGAGATAGTTAAGGTAACCAATCTCATCAAAGTCCCTAAGTCCCAGGATTATTTTGTAGGACTGATGGACATTCGTGGCAAGGTTGTGAATATGATTGATCTGAGCAAAAAGATCATGAATAAGAAAGTTGGAAACTCAGTGATGAATCGGGCGATCATAGTCAAGATTCATGGTAAGTCTCTCGGAGTGATTGTGGATCGAGTTTCCCATGTTGTCCATTTTTCAAACAATCAAATCGATCCTCCGCCCCCTTCAGTCAAAGGGATGTCTTCTAGGTACATCATAGGAGTAGCCAAGAAGGAAAATCGATTCATCATCATCATGGATATAGAAAAGATTCTTTCCACAGAAGAACTTTCTGAAGTAACTTCGATTCGCTGAAATCATTTCATTTCCCTTTCTGATTTCAGATTGATTTGGTACAAAATGAAATACTTTTTCCCGATATTCTTACTTTTCTTCAATCTTCCAATTCTTTCTCAAGCGGAGCCTCCCAAAGAGATCCAATCTCTTATTGATCTCAACACTTTACAGAACCTCGAAAAAAAATCTTCAGAAAAAGAGCGGGGTGGGGATTCGGTTGATGAAGATTTAAAAACCTATACCGATGTCCTGAAGACCTATTATTCTCAGTTTCCTGAGGATAGGAGAACAGAGGAAGAAAGAAGTCGGGCGGGAGTTTTCCTGGAGGATAGGGGAGAAAAAGTAAAAGATAGATACCGCTTGCTTTCCGGAAAGGTAAATTCACTCAGCAGTCTGAATGAAATTCGCGTCTTTCATAGAAATCTAAAGTCTCTACCGGGTCCTACCTCTACGATTCGAAACTCTGAAACCCTTTACAGGATCTACTCAGGTATGGGAAGATTGTACAATCAAAAGAAAGACATTCCCCATGCTATCTCAGCCTATCTTTCCGCATTTCGATTTAGAGATTTTTCCTCAGAAGAAGCTTCTATATGGAATGAAGATTATCTTTCGGATCATGTAGATCCATCCTTCAAAGAAAGAGCTCTGGCCCATAAAAAATCCTATGAAATTCTAGAGAAAAAAAAAGAAGAGATCAAAAAGTTTGAAGATGAATTTCATCTCTCTCAGGCTCAAAAAGCCAGAAGAGGGGAAGCGATCGAAGCTGAAAAACCCTTTCAGGAAAGTCTGGAATCCAAGAAAAAAGAACTGGAAGAGCTTGAGAAATCTTACGAAACCTCGCATCGTGAAGTTTTCCTTCCATTAAAAAGAGAAAAATCAAAAATTGACTCTGAAAACCTGAAAGACTTTGCCCTTCTTCTCAGATCCCTAGAAATGGAGGATAGAAAACTCAGAGCCCTGTCTTCCCCTTATCCTCTGCATGATCCGGATCGCGAAAAAGGTCTCAATGGAACCACAGAAATTCTGGAATTGGCAAATCTCATAGATCCGGAAAATGCTTCTGTTTCCAAGCTATTGGGAGATGATTACAGAGCCTCTTCCCTTCAATCCCGGGCCAGGGATTTTTACTTGCTCTACCTGAAAGCACCTGAAGATAGGCGGGATAAATCTGAGGAAAAAGAAGTATTCCTCTCTCTGGCCGGACTCTATTCAGCAGAAAAAAATTATTTAAAAAGTGTAGAGTTTTATGAGAAATTTGTAAATTCAGACAACAATTCTCCTACAGAAAATGAAATCTATTACTTTTCTCTGGGTGATATTTTGGCGAGAAGGCTCGGAGATTACGAAAGAGCATCCAATTACTTAAAAAAATGGTTGGAAACTCAAACAAAAACAGATGGTACCAATTCAGAAAATCAGGTTGAGACTGTCCGGATAGAAAAAAAGAAGATGATCGTCTTTCTTTATCTTTCAAGGGCTGATAAGTTTAAGATCAGGAAGGAAGATGAGTTGGGAAATCTACTCAAATCTTATGATTCATTTAAGAAAATGAAATCTATAGAAAAGGAGCTCGAAGGGGAAATCTCTCAAATGTCCCTGAATTTGGATTCCATAAAAAAAGAATTACTTTATCAAACAGAATCGGGAAGGCTGGAAGATTATCGAAAAGAGAAGGCAAGCCTGGATCGAAAGCTTTCCATCATGGAAAAAATACGCACAGAGATTCGCACCCTTCCTGTTTCTGATGTTCTATTTCGACTCACAGAAATCTATGAAATCGATAGGGACTTAGAGAAGACCCTTTCCTTATTTAGAGAAATCCAAGAATTTGGATCGGAAGTAGAAAAAGTGACTGCCCTAAAGAATATCAGAAGATTGGAAATGATCAGAAAAGATGGAATCTATAGGGAGATCATCAGAAATTAGGATCACTTAGAAAATCGGATGATATCATCTTTTTCTTCATCTTCATCTACTGTATCCTTGATCTCATATCCTTCATCGGGAACCACATCAAACATCACACTATCTACCAGCTCTCCATTGATCCC
Organism: Leptospiraceae bacterium; assembly: GCA_024233875.1. Classification (GTDB taxonomy): domain Bacteria; phylum Spirochaetota; class Leptospiria; order Leptospirales; family Leptospiraceae; genus JACKPB01. The sequence continues at coordinate 240,250 of JACKPB010000003.1, read as the reverse complement.
AATTTTCATGATGTAGTGTCCCACTTCCAGATTTTTAAATTTGTCTTTGAGTGAATTGCTGGAGGTCTCCACTAACTTCTTTTTGATATCAATTTCCACGTAACCCAAAGATTCTTTTTCCAGACTTACAAAAATCTCATCCTCCGAACTGATTCCGGAAAGAGGGTTTCCTGAAATTATGTAAACGTAGTGGATGGTATCTTTCGGGGAGAATATCAATTTTTCACTCATCATCTTGTACTCTGTAATTTGAGTGAGTTCTCTTTCTAAAATATCCTTACCCTGATCACGGGTCACCGCCCAGCCGAATTCTCCTGCTGAGGAGCCGCAGTGGCTAAGAAAGTTTAGAATTAGAAAAGAAAATAGTATTTTAAAACGCAATGGATTCTCCTTATCTAAAAATCGGAATACGCTAAAAAAAAACTAGTTCTTTTCTTCCAGAAACCTTTTCTCTTCAATGATTTTGACTTCAGAGGAAATATCCTTTTCCTTACCCTGATCTGAGAATTCTGATTGTGCCGCACGCATCTCTTCGAGATTGACTTTTACCACTTTGAAAATTGAAAAGAATCGAAATGCTTTGAAAAGGATGACAAATAGGAGATACAAAAGAAATCCCAATAAAATGATTTTCATAATAGAAATTCTTTCAATCCATTTGCAAGAGGTCAACCCGGTTTTTTTTGAATTTTTACAGTTCGGAATCTAAACTCTGCGGTTAAGCATTAGGAAAATGTAAATCAATCAATTCTTTAGTATTCTCTTCGTTTCTTTCAGGGAATTTTAGAATTCTTTTGTCAAAAAGAAATTTAACTTGCAGAATCAAAGAATCAAAATATATCCTATTTAAATCGCAATTATTAAGAGGTGAGGATGGTAATTAACAATTCACACGAAAAATTATGGGCAATGCTTGCAGCAGAAAGAAAAGTAAGCACTGAAACAATTCAAAATAAAATTGCCCACCACTTAGAGTACACACTCGGAAAGCACAAATTCAACACTACAGAAGAAGATGTCTACAAAGCCACTTCCTATGCTGTCCGGGATGTGATCATTGATCGATTCAATGACACTCAGGAAACCTATCGTAAAAAAAACCCTAAGCGGGTCTATTATCTCTCCCTGGAATTTCTATTAGGTAGAACTCTAACCAATTCCATGATCAATATGGGTATTTTTGACTTAGTGGATGAAGCACTCAAAAATTTTGGTTATGATATCAATAAAATCGAAGAGTATGAACATGATGCCGGTCTGGGAAATGGTGGTCTGGGTAGATTAGCGGCTTGTTTTATGGACTCTCTTTCCACACTCGAATTGCCCGGTTTCGGTTATGGACTTCGTTATGAGTATGGAATTTTTAACCAGCACATAGAAAATGGTCTCCAGATTGAGAAACCCGACCATTGGCTCTCTGAAGGAAACCCCTGGGAATTGCACAGAGTTGATGTGATTTACAATGTATTCTTTTACGGTCATGTCGAGAACAAGGTAAGTCCTACAGGTCGTATCGTAGCCAAATGGTTTCCTACAGAGTCCGTTCAGGCTGTAGCCTACGACTACCCGATTCCGGGATACAATACTACAACCACAAACAATCTCAGACTCTGGTCTGCGAGATCTTCTCAAGAATTCAATTTTGACTACTTCAATCATGGCGACTATCTAAAGGCAGTTGAAGACAAGCAAAAGTCAGAAAATATTTCCAAGGTTCTTTATCCAAATGACAAGACCGAGCAGGGCAAGATTCTCAGACTCAAGCAACAGTATCTTATGGCTTCTGCATCTCTTCAGGACATAGTTCACCGTTACAAGAGAGATCATAAGACATTTGATCATTTCCACGAAAAAGCTACGATTCAATTGAATGACACACATCCTAGTATTTCTATTCCCGAGTTGATGAGAATTTTGATTGATATCGAAAACCTCGAGTGGGATCCGGCTTGGGAAATCTGTACCAAGGTCTTTGCTTATACCAACCACACAGTTCTGCCCGAAGCTCTCGAAACCTGGAATGTATCACTCATCGAACATCTATTGCCCAGACATATGCAGATCATTTATGAGATCAACCATAGATTCATTGAACAGGCAAAACAAATTCCCGACCTCTCTGAAGAAGATCTCTCCAGAATGTCAATCATCATGGAAGGCGGAGATAAGAAAGTTCGTATGGCAAATCTTGCCATCATCGGAAGCTTTAGTGTAAATGGTGTTGCAGCCCTACACACAGAATTGCTCAAGTCTCTAGTGTTTCCTGGATTCTACAAAATCAGCAAGGAAAAGTTCAATAACAAGACCAATGGTATCACACACAGAAGGTTCTTGATAAAAGCGAATCCAAGATTGACAAGCCTGATTCACTCTAAAATCGGTGTGGATTTTGTTCATGATCTAAATCGATTGAAAGATCTTGAAGCCTACGCTGAAGATCGTGAATTTCAGGACAGCTGGCAGAAGATCAAAACTCAAAATAAGGAAGTGATTGCTAAGATCATTCTGGATACATCCGGAGTGAAGGTAGACACCAATTCCATTTTTGATGTTCAGATCAAACGTTTCCATGAGTACAAACGTCAACTTTTGAATATTTTGCATGTAGTTGGTCTCTACACCCGTATCCAACAAAACCCTGCCCTGGAGATCGTTCCCCGTACTTTCATCTTCGGAGGGAAAGCAGCTCCGGGTTACTTTATGGCAAAACTCATCATTCGATTCATCAATGCAGTTGCGGATGTGGTCAATAATGACAAAAATGTGGATGGTCGAATCAAGGTTGTCTTCCTCCCCAATTACCGCGTCTCTCTCGCAGAAAAGATTTTTCCGGCATCGGATCTATCCGAGCAGATTTCAACTGCAGGAACAGAAGCCAGTGGAACCGGGAATATGAAATTTGCTCTCAATGGAGCCCTTACAGTGGGAACTCTGGATGGAGCAAATATTGAAATGATGGAAGAGGTAGGGGAAGAAAACTTCTATATTTTCGGTCTCAAAACCGAAGAAGTTATGGAATGGAAGAAAAATGGATACCATCCTGCTAGTGAGATACATAAAAACGCAGAACTCCAAAGAGTGTTCACATTGATTCGGGAGGGATATTTTGCCAATGGAAATCGGGATGTATTTATGCCCATCCATGACAATCTCTACTATGATGATGTTTACATGCTTCTGGCGGATTATGATTCCTATGCAAAAGTTCAATCCAGAATTTCTACTGACTTCCTCAATCGAGAAAGTTGGAATAAAAAGTCTATTTTGAATGTTGCCAGAATGGGTAAATTTTCCTCCGATCGAACAATTCTAGAGTATGCTAGAGACATTTGGAAAGTTGAAAAACTACACATTTCGAAACCAACACAATTACACAAAATAAATTAAAAGGGGATAAGATGTTTACGAAAGACCTACTAAAAGAAATCAGCAGTATGTTGGATTTACGGGAGACCCCCGGAAATCTCGACAAAGCTATCAATTCACTCAATACCTTAAAAGCACAGTATCCTAATGAAGACTTAATTTGCGGAAAACTCTCCAGTGCCTATTTCTACAAAGGTCTCTTTGAGGTGAATGATGCCAAAAAGCAGGAATTGTTTTATGAACATGGGGTGAACTATGGAAAAGAAGCCATCACTCTCAATCCAAAAGCAATTTATGGAAATTTCTGGTATGCATCCAATGTTGGAATGTTGGGACTCTGTCGGGGAATGATGGCTTCCCTCGCTTCTGTGGATCCTATGAAGAAAAGCTATGAAATCGTCCTGAAAGAAAATGAAAACTTTTTCTTCGCAGGTCCTCATAGAGCTTTGGGTAGACTCTACCACATGGCTCCCGGTTGGCCGATCTCAGTAGGAAACAAAACCAAAGCTCTTCAACACTTAGAAAGAGCTATTGAAATCGGTCCTGATTTTTTCAACAATCGTTTGTACTTAGCTGAGTTGTACATCGATATCGGACAAAAAGAAAAAGCAAAAAAACAATTAGAGTGGATGGCGAACAATGAACCTAAACCCGAACATAAGGTTGAAGATATCGTCTATAAAGAGAAGGGACTTGAGATTCTCAAAAGATACTTCTAACTCTTATTGAAAAAACAATAGCTTTTTCACAAGTTTATTGACTGAAAAACCTCAGAATTTAGGTTTTACTGAAAATCTTGAATTCTGGGGTGATTTGAAAGGTTACAATGAGTAAAGGTTATATCATTTGTGTCGATGATGAAGTATCAGTGCTGGAAACCCTTCAGGAGCAACTCCGGGAGAGATTCGGTCATACACATGACATCGAAGTAGCGGATAGTGCAGAGACAGCTCTTTCCCTGATTGATGAAATCCAGGAGAGTGGTGAAGTGGTTGAAGTGATCATTTCCGACCAGGTTATGCCGGGTATGAAAGGAGATCGCTTCTTAGAAGAAATCCACAAAAAGCTTCCCGATTCTATCAAGATCTTACTTACAGGTCAGGCAGGATTGGATTCCGCGATTCGAGCTATAAATTATGGGGGACTCAACCGATATGTCGAAAAGCCCTGGAACATCGACTTACTCAGCAGGGACATTCAGGAACTTATCACTAAGTTTCGTCAAAACCTTGAAAATCAACACATGCTTCAATTTCTCAACAAAAGGATCATGGAATTGGAGAAAGAAAATCAATTACTCAAAGATCCTAGTTCTAATTAGCCTTCTTTCCCTAGTTTCTTATCCGCAAGTTATCTTCTCAAAAGAGGACATAGAGCCGAACGCATCCGGTGTCGAATCCGAACCTTCAGAAGATGGCTCTGAGTTTATGCGGGGAGTGGAAACCTCAGAAAAAGAAGAGGAAAAGTCTTCATCCAAAAAAGATAAGCCCAAAAAGGGATTGAGTGAAGAGCAGATTTCTAAAAAGAAAGAAATCCTTACAAAAATCTTAAAGTACGGCAGCAATAGGGAAAGAAAAGATGCGATGAGAGAAGTCATCCATTTCCCTCCCGAGCATTCCCTGGAGCTCTACCAACTGATCTCAAATATTTTGATCACAGACAATGATATGGGGGTGAAAATTACCTGTCTCAGGACTCTTGCCGAGGTAAAGTACACCGCCGAGCCCCAAAACATCATTTCTTCACTGGAAGATAAATCGGAAGATGTGAAAGAGGCAGCTATCTTCACGATTCAAAAATTAAAAATCGAGCAATCATCACCTGATTTATTGAAGTTGATAAAGAATCAGGACTTTACAAAGCATCAGAGACTTACCTCCAATGCAATCACAGCTATCAGTGAACTTGAATCCGGAAAAGACGCTTCCGAGTTTTTAGAGACAAAGTTCAAAGAAAAAACTACAAATACCAATCTCAGGGCTTCCATAGCATTGTTTTTTGGAAAGGTAAAAGATCCCCGTGCGGAGAATGCTCTCATAGAAACAGCTCTTGATGAATCCGAAGATCCTATGACGAGAGCCTACTCGGTCAATGCATTAGCAAAGATGAATTCTCAAAAATCCATAGAAAAGATAAAATCTGTTCTTGATAAAATCAATGAGACAAAAAGCAAATTGGAAGTCAAAAGACTATCCAACTTGAAAATCTATTGCATCGCAGCTCTTGTTACTCTCGGTGATACAGAGATACTTAAAGACTTAATTAGTTATGCAAAGGATGATGATCCCAATGTAAGACTAAGGGCTATCAAACAATTGGCAGAAATCAACAATCCTGAAGTCTTTGAACTCATCGACTACAAAGCCAATCGTGATCCGAGTCGAAAGGTTCAGGAAGTTGCCAAAAAACTCTTGGAAGAAATGAAGAAACGTTACAATCCGGGCGAAACCAAAACAGGTGAAAATGGATCCGGAGAAGCAGAAATCAAGAAAGCAGACGCAAAATGAAATTTTTTTACTTAATGCTTTTAATCGGATTTGTTTCAATTTATTCCGAGGGGAAGTATGAAGGAATTTTATCTTCCACAGATCCCCGTATCAATGATTTAAAAAAGAAAGGGGAGTTTCCTCAGGAATGGAAACTAATATTTAGAGACAAAGACGAAGACTATCTGATTTTTTATGACATAGAAGGTGCTGAGATCTATTTTAAGTACAGACGTGATAAATTTGATCGGGAGGCTGTGTATCGAATTGATGGTCTATTTCCGGGTCAGGCGTATAGGGTGAGAGGTCAATTGATCGGTTTCTTTGAAGCTTATAGCACTTCAGAAAAAAAGAATTATTTTCCGGCAGTGTATCGGAAGTTAAAAGATGTTCAGGAAGAGAATAAAAAACATCCGGAAAATATACCTGTATACAAATTGAACAGTTTGGAGTCTACTTCGATAGATGAAATTCTAAAATAAGAATTTCATTGAATGTGATACTAAAGAAGGAAAAGGGTTATGTTAGATTTACAAAAAAAGAACTCCAGGTTTCTCATAGATCAGGTCAGGATTCTACACAAGGAGAAGATCATTATTTTTCATTTGTCCGGAAATATTGAGATCAATACTGCTAAGTCTATTGAAACCGAATCCAACCCTCTCTATTCGATCTATCCGGATTACGATACAGTCCTGAATCTTGAAAATACAGGATTGATTTCTTCGAGTGGTTTTAGTATTTTTATTAAAATGATAAAGGACAAAAGCAAAGTAAATCTGGAAGTTAAGTTTTGTTGTCTTTCTCCTGAAAATCGTAAGGTTCTCGAAATCATGGAGTTGGGAAGCATCATTAAAAATTTTCTAACTGAAGAAGAGTGTATCGAATACTTTCGTACCAAAAGGACCTAGTTTTGAGACTGACCCGAAGGTTTAGGTCGGGCTTCACTCTAGTCGAGTTGACTATAGTGATAGCTCTGCTGAGTGTAATCTTTACGGGAATATTTACTGCATTTTCAACCGCTCTTAACATTTCGAGAAGAGCTTCTCCGACCAATGGAACCAATAGGCAGAGCATTTTCTTTGCTCTCGAAAATCTCCGATCTACATTCTCTCAGACTTTTTTTATCGATGGTCACAAAAGATTGGTTTTTATAGGCATAAATGAAGGGACTAAGAATGCAAGACGGGACAAGGTAGTTTTTGCCGCGTATCATCAGAATGCCGAAGAGGTGGGTCTTCCAGCGATTCGGGAAGTTTCTTTCTTTCTCCGACCGATGGAAGACAAAGAAGAGCTGTTTTATTTAATTCGACGGGAAGATGAAATGGTCGACAAGAACCCTTTCTCCGGAGGTCTCGAACATGTTCTCCTCGATCATGTAGTTAGTTTTCAGCTCAAGTACTCACAAAGAGGGGACAAATGGGAAGATGACTGGAATCATAGGGACAAGAAAAAGATACCCAAATTGATTCGTATTGAGATTATAGCACTCGTGGGAAATGTGGAAATGAAATATGAATCTCTTTCTTTTCCGGGATTGTACTATAAATGAAATTCAAATTTAGTAAGCATTTCTCCAGAAAAGGTATGATCATCATCATCCTTGTCATGTCTGTAGGGACGGCCTCTTTTTTTACCGCAAGTAAATTTTTTGATGAAAGAGCAGCTGAATACAAGATTGCTACAACAAACGCCAAAGGATTTCGGGCTTTTCTTCTGGCGAGAGCCGGGATGCAGGGAGGGCTGGGAGCCCTAAAAAAAATACCTGAGGAAGCTCTCTACCAATCCGGCATAGCTTTCAATCCCCCTCCGGTTCCTCTGGGAGGTGGAATGATTTACTACAAAATCATTCCTGAAGACGGAAAGATCAATATAAACTATCTGGTTAAGACTTATGACCAACAACCCAATCTTCGAGTCATGGAAATGATTCAGAAGTTGTACGAACAACTCGGTATTCCTAAAGAAAAAATATTCGCTGTCGTGGATTGGATTGATGAAAACAATGATGAGACCGGTGGTGGGGCAGAAATCGCATACTATTCCTCTCTCAATCCACCCAGAAAAATCAAAAATGCTCCCCTTTACAATTTATCAGAATTGACTTCGATCAAAGGATATGATCGGGCTCTTGTTTATGAATCTCTAAAACCGGCAGATTATGATAAGAATAATTCACAGGATTTCCTCAGCGATGAAGAAAAAATTCTTGTTACAGATAGTGATTTTATTTTATCCAATAACATAACAGCCTATTTACCCTATAAGGACACAAGCGATGAGAGGATCAATATCAATGCCGCTCCTTTTTATGTGCTGATGTCACTTTCTGAATTTATGACCAGAGCTGCGGCTATGAGATTGCTGAAGTTTAAAATTGAAAGGGGTGGTTATGTGAAAGAGTTGAAGGATTTAGAGAAATTTGCCGAATTTCAAGTGAAAACAGCAAGTGGATTTACTTTGTACAACGAGCTGGCGGGTGATGGTACCTCCATTTCCGGAGGTAGGGTGAAAACTAAAGGAGAAATCTTTAAAATAATTGGAGTCGGAAAAGTCGGTTCGACTGTCCGAAGGGTCACATCTCTTTTTGATTTAACTAACGACCAGATATTATTTTATTCAGAGGATTAGATGATTTTTGAACAATATCTGGTGATAGATTACGGAACATCCTATATCAAAGGAATTCTTTACAAAGAAATATTAGGATCCGTATCCATACTCAGACGGGAATCACTTAAGCTGGTACGTTTTCAGGCAGATGAGGGCGATGAATACGAATACAATATTGTTCGTTTCATGCAGAGTTTTTTTCCTGAAGAATCGAATTTTATTATCAATCTTCCATTAGATAAAGTTTTTATTAGGGATATTGTAGTACCTCTGGGCAATGAGAAAGCAATCAAGGAAATTATCCCATATGAAGTAGAAAATGTAGTACCTTTCCCGATAGAGGATATGGTAATTCAGGGAAGTATTTCTAATCTCGAGAAAGAAGCTTCCCGGGTAATTACTTTTTCATCCCACCAAAATGATGTAGAGAGAGCTGCCATCCCATTTTCCAGAAACGATATTTCTTTAAAATGCATGAGTTCTGATCCATACACTCTTTCTATTCCGATGAAAAATCATTTTGGAAAATTGATTCTGGACAATTATACCGCTCAATTGGACATCGGAGGTAAGGTAAGCATATTCAACCTAATTTCTAAAGGCAAGCTCACACATTCCCGTTTTTTTCCCGGAGGGGGAGATCGTATTACAGAAAAATTAATGAAGATATTAAAGATCGGAATGGAGGAGGCTGAAGAGCTCAAGCATTCCATCGATTTCAGTATACACAGTCCTGAACCTGCTCAGATCAATGATTACATTCGTAAATTTGGTTTGAAGAGAGAGGATTATGATCTCATTCACAATATTATTATAGAAACAATCAAAATGATATCCTCCGAGCTTTTGAAAAGTATCCACACCATCCGTGCTTCAGAAAGACCGGTGAGTATCTACCTCTCGGGCGGGGGATCCCTTTTTAAGGATATAGAAAAAATCCTCAATGAAATGACAGGTTATCAATTCAAAAGATATGATTTTCTTGAATTGAATAATGAACTTTATATAAATTCTTTAGCGATGGGCTATCACTATCGGGTAAAGAAAAACGATAGAATTAACTTTATTACTGATGTATTCTCCAAACGTTTAAATAAAAATTCCTTTCAATTCAGTGCATTTAAACTGCATTTTATCCTTACCGGAATCTCACTCCTGGTTTTGACGACTATCTTTATCATTAGCGTTATCAATGATCAAAAAGTCTTGAGTAGGAACAATGAAGCTCTCAGAAAGAAATTCAAGGAGGGGTTCGGTAGGGAATTGACCGAAGAAGATGATGTAATGAGTGAGGCTCTTACAGAGGTAAACCGACAGAAAAAAAAGTCAGAAATTGTAAGATTATTTTTAAGTAAGGATAGTATTTTAGATATTCTTTTGGAATTGCATCAGGATTTTCCTTCGAAGGAGGAGTTTAGTTTTGCTCTAGAGCAATTTACTTACAGTGATAATGAAGTTCACATTTACGGGAAAGTAGATGAATACAGTGATCTGGGAACTCTTCAGAGTGCTCTGGAAAAAAGCAGTATGTTTAAAAATGTAGAGATTCAGAACAAAAGACTCATTCAGGGTGTTACAAAACTAAGAGTAAGTTTTAAGATAAAAATGGAATTGGTTTCCGGTTCCGAAGGGCAAGAAAAATCTAAAAAGAGGGGCTCGAGGTAATTATGTTAAATCGATTGGATGAAAGAGAAAGAATGATTTTGTTTCTGGGTATATCTGTTGTATTGATTCTTTTCTTTGCTTCATTAATTAAAACCCTTTATACATATCGGAAAGATCTGGAAATGGAAGTTATCGATTCAAGAAGTAATTTTACAACATTGGATAAAGCTATTCAGGATTACAATTACTATAGATCTCTGAAGTCAGGGGACGGAGAGAACATAAGTGAAATTTATTCAAAACTGGATCAGATCATGGTTAGATATTCTCTGAAGGACAGAGTGCAATCCATGAAAGACACCAACTCTATGATCATGAAAGATTACAATAAGACTACTATTGATATCCAGTTCCGGTCCGTCAGACTTCAGGATGTAATTAAACTTATTTATGATATTGAAGTCAATAAGCAGATCAATAGTAAAATAGACTATCTTAGTTTTCGCAAACCAATTCAGGGAAAAGAAGAATATGATGTGAACATCAAACTTTCTTCATACAGCAAACTGGGTAAGAAAAATGGCTGAAAATTCCGGGAAGGACATTCCTGAATCCACTTCAGAACTCGATTCCGATGAAATTTCAAATACTTTGGAATTGGAAAGTATCGAACTGGAAGGGCTGAGTATAAAAAGAAAAATTCTCTTATTGGCTATTGGCTTTTTTTCTTTACTTTCATTTATTATCATACTATTTCCCATCGAAGAAATCCTCCGATCAATCCTGGTGGCAAGAACTGAGAAATCCGGAATTCATATTGGCTTTAAAAAAATTAATTTTCCTTACTTCGGACTGAAAACCATAGATTCTCTTTATGTTCTGACTAAGGACAATATCGAATTCAAAGCAGAAGAAGTAAATTTTACAATCAATCCTTACCAGATTTGGAATCGGGCACAGGTGATTTCTACTATTGAATCCTTTTCTAATAATTTGGAAATGTACAATATGGTGATGAATGCCCGATCTTTGAATCTGGATATCAATTTAACGAACACAGATAGGGAGAATTTGGTTCTGAATGGAAGTATCGGTATTCATTTAACCGGAGGAAATATAACTAGACTTCCGGAGATACTGAGTTTTTTAGGTGTTAGTGAAATAAAAGTTAAGATGATCCAAATGAATCTTAAGATAACAGGTAATAAAATACTCATAGAAAAAGGGAATTTTGATATTTCAATAGCCAAAATCATGTTAAAAGGACGAATCGATATATCTCCGGTCTTCAATAATTCTCTAATGGAACTAGAAGTTTGTCCGAAATTATCTAAAGAATATGCTGTGGATAGAGAAGATCTACAAAATATGCTCCTGCTTTATTCAAAGACTGGCGATCCCTGTTTTCCTATCAAAGGAACGATAGGTAACCCTCGGGTAGATTTGAACCTTATGCCACAGAATGGTATTCAACCACAAAATCCGGTGATCACTGATGAGAATCCTTTGACTCCGACTCCTCCCGGAACTCCCCCGGTAGTTCCACCAACCTCAGAATAATTTATTGATAAGAAAGTACTAAAGGAAACTGTATTGAAAGCATTTTTTTCTTCCAAACTCACGATAGTAGTATTTGTATTCGTACTATTTGTATCTGCATTTACTTCCTGGACCGGTTTTCAGTTTATTTCCGGGAATTGGGCATACTACGAAGAGAAAGGTTTGTTCCCTTCGATTTATGAAAACTTAAGTAATTACTGGAATAAAGATGGGTCAGCAAGGAAAATTGATCCCAAAAAAACAACAAAGAATCCTGAAACAAAACCTGAAAAAAAAGAAGAAATTCAGGTCAAATTCCGGGCTTCTACCTGGTTCTCCGATTACAAAGCTATGCTGAATAATGTTCAGTACTACCATGAAATTCATCCTTTTATTTATACAATGAAGGGTGGTTTGAAGAATACCGGTGAATTGGTATCTGTTTGGTCTAAAGAAAGTAAGAAAAAACGGGTAGAAGAATTGCGCAAGGCAAGACCCGGGATTCTTATCATTCCAACTATATTTCGTTGGGAAAATCCAAAGGAAAAGATATCTGAAAACATAGGCATGAATGGACGTTCGGACATCAGAGACAAACACATTCAGGAAATTCTTTATGAAGTAGAAACATATGGATATGATGGAATCGATATTGACTATGAAGGTATGACATGCAATAAAAAAGAAAAATTTGAAGAATTTATTATCCTCTTGAGTAAGGAATTGAAAAAAAAGGGTAAACTTCTTTCTGTTGCCGTTCATCCAAAAACAGCCGCCAACCATTCCAAACCAATGAAATGCACAGGTTTGTCCAAACCCATACTCCAGGACTTTGCTGAAAATTGGAGGGGGCCTATGACTCATGATTATAAATTTTTGTCCAGGTATGTTGACAGACTAAAAATCATGGCTTACGAACTTCATCCGAGAAAGTATCGAAACCCGGGACCCGGACCTCAAGCCCCCAATGTATGGCTAAAAGCAATCATAGAGTATGCAAGGGAAAGAGTTCCCTCAGAAAAATTATATATGGCGATTCCAACTTATGGATATGACTGGGCTTTAAATTGCAAATCTAGAGCTAAGGCAGTGTATTGGGATACAGCTCTAAAGATCAAATCTTCTCAACACAAAATGTATCAACCCACCAACATAGATAAAATTCTCAGTGAGAATAAGAACTCTAAGTCATGGAAAAACCTAACTAAGTTCAAATACATACATGAGAATAAGAGTTATGAAGATCCGAGTCTCTGGTATCATTCCAATGGTTGTGATCGGGTTGCATTCTTTATGAATCGTAAAGCCTTTGAAGAAAAAATGACTCTTCTCAGAAAATATGATATTGCCGGGTTTTCATTCTGGCAATTGTTATCCGACAATGATCCCGGAATCAATGACTATCTAAGTCTTTTGATGACAAACAAACTTCCACCGGTAAAGACTATTGCTCAGGAAGAAGAAGAGAAAAGACTCAAAGAACTTGAATTGGAAAAACAGAGATTGGCTGAAGAACAGAAAAAACTTGAAGAAACTCCTATAGAAAATAATAATTTAAAGAATTGAGTAAAAAAACCTGTATTACAAAAGATCCGTTAGAAGCGGCTGATTTCATAAAGAGGGGAAAGATAGTTGTATTTCCCACGGAAACTGTTTATGGAATCGGCGCCTCTTCTTTGAATCAGGAAGCCTGCCTGGAGATTTATTCTATAAAAAATCGACCTCTGGACAATCCATTTATCGTTCATGTCTATGATCTAAACTCCATAAAGACTTATGTTCATTTGGATAAGAAAAAAGAGGATTTCATTCAACACTTTAGTCCCGGACCGATTTCCTACATTCTCCCTAAAAAAGGTGAAATTTTCTCTACCGGTCTGGACACAATCGGTGTGAGAATTCCCTCTCATGACTTATTTAGAAAAATGCTGGAACTTTCAGGACCGATCAGTGCTCCTTCCGCTAACCTATCCGGCAAACCATCCATCACAAGATTTGGGGATGCTGTGGAGATATTTACGGGAAGGGTAGACTGCATCCTCGAAGGGGATAGTTCTGATTTGGGCATCGAATCGACTGTAGTGGACCTCAGTTCGGAGAGACCAATAATCCTCAGGCAGGGAGCGATTCCCTTTCAAAAATTGAAAGAATTTGACGGAGATGTTTTGGACTACCAATTCACAGAGGAAAGCGGTCCCAAAAGTCCCGGAAGAAAGTACAGACACTACTCTCCAAATTGTAAAGTAGCCTGGTATGAGGAAGGAATTGAAATTCCGGATTCACTTCGATTTGCCTGCATAGGGTCACCCTTGCCGGGTGCGGATTTTTCTATTCAAATTCATTCAAACCGGCAGTATATGCATGAATTGTATTCATTCTTTATAGAATGTGATAGAAGAAATCTTGATTTAGCACTGTGCATCAGACCATTTCCTGACAGTGATGCACCTGCTCTTATGAATCGAATTGAAAAAGCAATCTCAGGAATGTAAAAAACACTTTCATCCAGAATCAAGAAATCATAATAAGAAAGGATAGGAACCTTTTCTTCCAAAACTAGAAAAATGAGAAAATCTATGAAACTCGGGATATTTGTCAATACTCTAACGACAAGAAATGAGGGTCTAACTACGCATGATCTTGCCTTCAGTGCTTTGAATCTCGGACATGAAGTCTTCTTTTTCCCTGTAATGCAGCTGAGTGCCAACAAACGGAACATTATAGGGAGAGGTAAGAAGCTGACCCTCGAAGGCATTCGAAGTCGGGAACAAATGACCAGAAATTTAGGAAGTTTTGAAACCATCCAGATGGACCTCTCCCGATTGGATGTCCTGCTTTTGCGGCATAAGTCGGGAAGCTATCGAATTCCCGAAAACTTTCACAAATCAGCCCGGGAGTATGCCTATTTTCTTCAGGAAAATGGGGTCTTTGTTGCCAATGACCCACAGTTCATTCCGTTTTTTTCTACGAAACTTTCAACTCTTCACTTACCCGAGTCCATTCTTCCTGAGAAACAGGTCATTTCCAATGATTTTGAAGAAGTTTTTAGTTTTTGTAAGGATGAATTGAATTATGAGGGAGTGATGAAACCAATAGGTGGGAAGGGAGGGGAAGACATTTATTTTACTGAAAAACGAAATCTTAGAAATACTCTAAAATCAATCCTCAAGAAAGGACCTGTTCTGGTTCAAAACTACATCCCAAATGATGGGGACAAGAGAATTATCCTTCTCGAAGGCGAACCGATTGCCTGGTACAAACGTGTGGCAAATGAAGGTGAGTTTATCAATAATATCAGTGCGGGAGGAAAACCTGTAGCCTTCGATTTGACTCCCAGAGATCAGGAAATCATTAAAGCATTGAAATCAATCCTTATAAAATATAAGATGTACATTGTAGGAATAGATATTTTGGGTAATTTTCTGAGTGAAGTAAATTCTGAGGTCCCCGGTGGTACAGTAAGGGCAGATAAACTTGGAAATTTTCAATCCAGAGAGAAGATAATTCGGTTTTTAGAGTCTAAGGTTGGAAGCTTATGAAGAATTGGTCTAATATTTTCAATAAAAATGAGGATAAGAAAAAGGTGGTTCCACCTAAGGAAGAAACTCTGTATGCGATTCCCGTCGAACCTGAGAAGCAAAAGGTTCCCAAACCTCCTCAACCTAAATCAATAGATACAGAAAAGTCTCCTAAGCCATTGTCAAAGAAACCTTCCAAACCACCGGAAGAAACGCGAGAAGCTATCCAAATCATTGATGACAAACCCAAACGGCCCTATCAACAAAAATCTCAATCCTTTCCGGCATTGAATTTGAATCCCAATGAAACCCGGGAAGCCATAGCCCTCGATGATTCTATCATCAAAAGTAGATCCCCCAAGAAAACAGAAACTCTAGAAATCATTCCCCTTGAAGATGAAGACGACATAAAAATCAACGAAACTTCCGCTCAGGAAACCTTAAAATTTCCCACTCAGGGAATGGATGCACTCAGGGTAACCAGGGACTTTCCTGTGACAGAGACTATACCTGATTTGAGTTCCTTATCGGATCCGCTTGATTTTCCTCCTACGGATCCCAATATCAAAAAAAAGGACAAGTCCGGTTCTAAAGTCCAAACGGAGTCTCACCGGACTCAATCCCGTGAGACTCTTCCAAAAACCGAGAAAATAGCCACACCGGAAGAAAGTACAACTCCACCCTCAGAAATTTCAAAAACCAAAACCCACTCAAGCACAGAATCTGTAGGAACTTCACCTAACGTGACCCTTCCTGAGACCGAAACCATATCCAAAACTAAATCCGGGATCACTGCCACAATCGTTGAAACAGCACGTGATACAGAAGAGTTGGAATATGAAGACAAAAGAAAAAAGAGCAGAAGCAAGCCAAAGTATTCTATTCAATTCAAGATGCTTCTCGTCATTTCTCTTGTTCTTGCCGGAACCACATCTACAATCATTGCTCTGGCATCTTACTTTTTCAAGAAGGACAATAAGATTAGAATTTTGGAAAACAACCTTGAACTGGTAAGAGTAGTGGAGTTGAAGGTTCGGGCTGATCTAAATTCTGTGGTAGATAAAGGAAAGCAATTAGCCCTGACTCTCAAGCAGGACTTCAAATCCGAAGCACAAAAGAAGTTTTTTATTGATCAATTTTTTAAAAATGATAATGATTTTATCTTTCTCGGAGTTTACCAAAACTCTGATGGTCACCTGAAAGAAATCGACACAATTTTCAATGATAACTATCTTAAGAAAATTTCATTAGATAATGATGATATATTTCGTGTCGTTAAAAATAATGAAGAACAATTTCTGAAATCTTTTTCCGGGGCTAGCATTCTTATGAATACAAGTCAGGGATTTCAGGAACCGACGATCTGTATCAGTGTACCACCTCTGGAGGCGAATGAGGAAAGTAAGGTGATTCTTGTCATTATGGTAAAACTCGAATCCATTCTCGACGCATTCAAAAAAACAGCAACATCAGAGACTTTTATGGTGGGACCGGATGGAACCATTATAGCACATCATGAGCCGGAGGTAGTTCTAACCGGAAAAAACATCATGGATAGTCCTATCGTCAGAAATATGTTAGCGAGTCAAACCTCCAACGGTCAAACCGCATTCGTGGCAGAGGATGGTGAAAGATATCTGGGTTCGTTCCAGAAATTAAAACTGAGATTTACCAATGTAGGAATTATTTCCACCACACCTGAAAGCAAGGCTTTTGAAGCGGTGTATAGAATTCAGGAAAGAAATATTTATATTATGTTGATTTCCTTATGCATTTCACTTATCCTGGTTGTTCTGTTTTCAAAAACAATTTCCTCTCCAATTTTAAGTTTACTTTCAGAAACAGTTAAAATTTCTAAAGGGATATTTAAGATTGATATAAAACGAACAACAAATGATGAAGTGGGTATTCTTACCGATTACTTCATTACCATGGCAAGGGGTTTGGAAGAAAGGGAAAAGGTGAAAAGCATTTTGGGAAGTATGATTGATCCTGTTGTGGTTCAGGAAGCCATGAAGGATTTACAGGCTTTGAAAAGAGGGGATGAGAAAGTCATAACTGCCTTTTTTTCTGATGTAGCCAGTTTCTCAACTATCAGTGAACAATTGAATTCCGTTGATCTTGCATCTCTTTTGAATGAATACCTTTCGGCTATGACAATGATTCTCCAAAATCATCATGGGGTTTTGGACAAGTACATCGGGGATGCAATCGTTGGAATATTTGGAGCTCCTGTAGATGTGAACCATCACTATCTCCATGCCTGCAAAGCCTCACTGGAAATGATCACTAAATTAGATGACCTGAGAAATTATTGGACAAAGAATAATCTATATTCTAAGGAAGCCCAAATGATGGACGTTAGGATAGGATTGAATACAGGTCCTGCCAAAGTTGGGTTTATGGGTACAGACAATATGGGTTCCTTTACTATGATGGGGGATACAGTGAATCTTGCTGCAAGATTGGAAGCCGCAGGAAAAGATTACGGAGTGAATATTTTGGTATCAGAAATGATAAAGAAGAATGTGGATCAGGAAATGTTTACCAGAGAATTGGATCTTGTCAGGGTAAAAGGGAAGAATGAACCGGTTAGACTTTATGAATTGATTAGTTTAAGGTCAAATATACCTGTTCAATTGAAAGAATCCACTGCACTCTATGAAGAAGCGTTTCAATACTATATAAAGAAAGACTTTAATAAATCAATCAATCTATTGAATGAATCCATAAGATCCAGAGGAAAAAAAGACAAAGCCGCAAATTTATTGATAGAGAGATGCGAGGCCTATATTTCCAATCCTCCACCGGAAGACTGGGATGGTGTATTTACTAGAACGCATAAATAATATATGCAAAAGAAAGATCGTTCATTCTTTTTAATTGTCTTATTCTCTATACTTACAGTATTCTTTTCAGTTCTTCTTTTTATAAATATGACCCGAATTACTGAAGAGGGTGATAATCCTGTAATTGGAAAGTTGACTTTTAAAAGGAAAACTATAGAGCGTAAGTTTGACCTGCAAGTAATATGGGATGATGTAGAATCAGGTGTCGAAATACGAAACCGTGATACTATTCGAACCGGAGATTATTCGGATGCTGTCTTAACTCTAATGGACGACACCAAAATAAGTATAAACGAAAATAGTATGATTTACCTAGATTTTTCGGATTCGAATACAATCAATTTCTCCTATGGTTCGATGTCACTCATCAATAAGGGAAAAGGTGGAAGCTCTAATTCGGAAAGTCTAAAGATCACAACCGGAGATAAGGTTCTCGAAGTAGGTAACTCGGAAATTGCTCTTGAGAAAAAGGGCAAAGAAGAGTTAAAATTGGAAGTCAAAGAAGGAAAAGCTAAAATTATTTCCAATGGAAAAGAACAGGTCTTAAACACCAATCAGGTAGCCACACTAACTCAGGAGGAGATTCAGGTAAAAGAAGTCCGCCTTCTTCCTATCTCTCCTGATGATGGAAGCATTCACACCGGAAGTTCGGCACTGGTACCGATTGATTTTTCCTGGCAAACAACCGGCGACATCCCCAAATTGAGGTTGGAATTTTCCGGAGACTCTAGATTTTCAAAATTAAGTCGGATCATTGACGTAACGGGAAAGACATCTGCACAAATTCAAATGGAACCGGGAAGATACTATTGGAGACTTGCATCCGGAACCAAGAAGGCCAAGGAGTACAGTGGATTTCAGAAAATTCAAGTCCTTTCCATGATTCCACCCAGGTTTATCAGTCCCAAAAACAATCAAAATTTTTCTTACACCAATCTACCTCCTCTGATAGAATTTTTTTGGAATAAGAATGAATCCTTTATTGAATACAAAATCGAAATTTCCGGAGATTCAGGGTTTTCTAATATCATTAGGAAACTATCGACGATAAATAATCATATTACGATCGATAAGCTCGAAGAAGGAAAGTATTATGCAAGACTATCAGCTATCACAGGAAATACAGAAATCGAACCGGTTCAGTCGCAATCGATTAGTTTTGAAATTGAAAACAAATTAGTTCCTGATCCTCCAAAATTGTTCCAACCTGAGAACAATCAAAAGATAAATCTTTTTTCTATTCAAAAAGGTTTGGTAGATTTTTCATGGAAAGACTCTTCAGAGATAGTTGAGTACAATATTCAGGTTTCGGGAACAAAAGATTTTTCTAATCCTGTATTCAGTCAAAAACTTTCAGAGAATTATCTCAAACCGACTTTAAACATCACTCCCGGTCTCTATTATTGGCGGGTACAGGGAATCTCTAAAAACAATAAGCTCTCAGATTACTCTAAACCCTTTGTGTTTCAAATTGCTGATCAAGAAAAGTTGGAAACCCTATTACCTGCTAATGATTCCATACTTACAAATGATCTCCCTGTTACTTTCAAATGGAAGAAGATAAATTCATATCCAAACTTTCTTTTGGAGATCAGTAAAACTAAAAAGTTCGATTCGATTTTCATGACTAAGAAAGTGAATTCATATCTCGAAAAAATAGCAATTCCGGAAGAAGGAAATTATTTTTGGAGATTGAAATTGCTCAGTAAAACCGGTGAAGAAATTGTGAGTTCGGATACAAATACTTTTAGAATTGAATCTTTTAAAGACCCCGAACTCATTTCACCAACGAATGATGAGAAATTAGATATGTCAAAAAATGATTCTATAGTCTTTCGTTGGAAAGAAGATCCGAAAGCAATTTATCATATTGTAAAAGTATATCAATTGAATCCCGGAAAAAACAAATTAATCACCAAACCAATCAAAACAAAGAATTCCTATTTCAAACTTTTAGATATTTCAAAATTGGATGAAGGTAAGTTTCTTTGGACGGTACAATCTTTCTTTGAAAGTGCCGGAAAACAAATCAAATCAGAAGAAGTTCAGAACAAGTTTACTATTTATCTTTCAGAAAAACCAGAACCACCGGTGATCAAAACAGGAAAGAAAGTCTATGTGGAATAAATTCTTTTTCTCAATTCTAACTGTTTTGATTTTAATTTTTCATTCAAATTTATTTGGAGAAGATGCTAATTTTCTTGAATGGGAAGAAATTGAAGGTGCGAAAGGGTACAGAATTCAAATTGAGGATAAAAAGAAAAATCTTCTTATCGATGAAAGATTGAAATCTGAAAAGTTTCGATTGGAATTGCCCACAGGGGAGTACAGATACCGGATAGGAGTTTACAATAAGTTGGATAAGATTTCAGGATATTCGGAATGGGTGGAATTGAATATTGTAAAATCTCTAATACCAAAGCTAAAATCCAAACCCATGAAATTTGATATCAATGAAATACCGGAAACCATAACTGTAAAAGGGGAAAATTTTAGTACAGAAACTAAGGTGGAATTGATTTCCGGTGATTTGACTTACGAGTTAGAAATTCAAGATTTAGAAAGTACTTCCGATTTGAAATTAAAGTTGGATAAGAAAATAATTAAAGTCGGTGAGTATGATTTAATATTCAAAAATCCTAAAAATAAAAACCTTCGGGTAAATCGATTTCTGGAGTTTTATGATAAATCTGAAGCTATCATGGTGATGGAAACAGAAACAGAAACAAAAACCGGAGAAATTATAAAGGAATTGTATCCGTACTGGGGATCAGGTTTAAGATCAGCAATCTTACCGGGGTGGGGTCAGTATCAAAAAGATCAAAAAATAAAAGGATATTTTTTTTCTGCCGGTGTTTTGATCGGGATAGGTGGGGTAATCAGTTCCTATCAAAATTTCAAATCAGCAAAATCGGATTATCAAAACTACTCAAACTATGGATATCTCTTAACTTCTTACTCCGGTTCGGAGGCAGAAAATCTAATGTATTTGCATTACTTTCAGTCCAATTCTAGATATGACTCTGCTTTGAATAGAGGAACAGGGATCAGTACGATTTCAAAAGGTGTGGCAGTATTTTATCTTTTGAATATTTTGGATGCATTGTTTTGGAAAAAATCTTATCCGGACAGTCAGGCGATTCTTCCTAGATCACCCGAATACGGACTTCATATTTTTCAGGACATTTCTAGAGTTCCTCTCAGTAGAAGTCCGGGATCCCTGGAAACAGAGGTAGAATTTGGATTGGGATATAATTTTTAGTCTGGCTAAGAATTTCTTCTGAGAGAAATTCTTTACAGATTTTATAGGGTAAAAATTATGGAATTACTTTAAGAAATCTATTTTTCTTTTCTTAGTTTTCATACCGCTCGGATGGTGGAATTGGTAGACACGCAAGCTTGAGGTGCTTGTGCCGCGAGGTGTGGGGGTTCAAGTCCCCCTTCGAGCATTTTCCTTCTCACTTAACTTTCTAAAGAAATCTTTTAAATACAATCCACTTCCTATCACATAACTTAGAAGCATCGAGCCAATTAGGAAAATCCGAATTTCATTTTGATAGTAGAATAGTGGAAAAGCATAGCTTATCAGATGCCAACCGATTACAAAGTTGGATAGGACAATACTCACTTTTCCGAGAAGATTGGGATTTCCCTGGATTCCCAGTTTAAAAAATAGATATGTCCCTACAAATACTCCCAAAGATTCACGAATTAAGATTAAGAAAAAAACAAAAATGGGCATTTGAAAGTAGTTTGATATCAATAAAAGTAAAACTAAATTAAAAATTTTATCACAAATTGGATCCATGTACTTTCCGTACACGGTTTCCTTTTTTAATTTCCGGGCAAGATAGCCATCCAATAAGTCACTGAAAGCCGCCAAATTATAGATTAAGAAACAGGAAAAGAAAGTCTTCAGATCAGGTTGAAAAGAAAACTTCTTAGCTGTGAGAGTGATCAATGGAAGGGAGAAAACCCTAAGTGATGAAACGAAATTGGGCAGATTGAAAAAATTTTGGGATAGTAATTTCTGTCGAATTTCAAGAATACTATCCCCGGGAGTTTCAGAGGGTTCCAAAATACTTCATTTTATAGAATTTATTTTTTCCTGGATGTATGAGGAAAAATATCCTTCGTACTTTTTTTGAATGGATTCATTTTTCCAGTCATCACCGGAAAATCTTTTTCTACAGGTGGGTTTATCACAGTAGAGTGTCATACCGTATCCGGGATCGCTTTCAGTCATAGCATAATCAAATGTAAGTTCTTCCCCAATTTCAATATCTCTGAGTGCAACAAATATGATTTGTCCCTTGACTCCACAATTAGGTTCACAGCAATGATTCATTCTCCAGTCGTCACTGGGATCTCCCGGATTGATCGGAACAATGAGAAAATCATCATGTATCGAATATGCATAGTCTCCAAAGCCTTCTTTGATTGTTTCCCAGGTATGGGTGGGGAGAACGATACCTCCTGAGATACTTACTATTTCATTTTTCTTTATCGACTTCACTGCGAAGAGACCGACCCCCTTACCGGGTGTATCTCTTCTTTCTACTGAAGGGCTTACATAACTTTCAGATTGAACTTTGGATAGAAATTCAGAATCAAATTTCATTTGTTTCCTCGAAATAGTAAAAGTGTTTTTCCTAATCTTATTTCATCAAAATCTGAAAGGGCCTTAGGTCTGAGAAGCTTTTTTCCATTCACATAAGTTCCACGATTGGAAACAAGATCATAGAGATAATGAACACCCCTTATAATTTTGATTTTAGCATGTTTGTCGCTAACTGTGTTGTCGATAAGTATTAAATCATTATCGGTAGCCTTTCCTATATAGACTTCTTCTAAAGTAATATTGTACTGTCTACCGGGATTCGGTCCTTCTTTTTGTATAAAAAATGCTTTTTCATAAGCCTCTCCCTCCGGAAGGTCGGTCATTGGTGGCAGAGGTTCTTCATAGGTATCTGATTCTTCTGTATAGATAGAGTAGGGATCATAATCATCTTCTTCAGGAATGAAATCATCACCATATTCTTCTACTGATTTGGTAGTGAGCACAGCTACTTTGTTACCGGTGTCATAAGAATTGTTTTCATGATAGTAAAGATCTGCTTTGTACTTTTCATCAATAATCTTTCTCTTTTTCTCTGCTTCTCTAACTTCCCTGGACCTTCTAAAGGAATAATAGATTAAGAAACTCAAAAGTATCAGGAAGAAACCTAGAGTATAGAAAAACTCTATGTCCATGAGTCTGGCATAAAAAATCGTCCAGATACTCAGATTGTATTTTAAATCGAAATCCCAATTTCCTATTTTTAAATCTATGAGAACTTCTGTAGGAGAGATCAAAGACAATAAGGGTTGCTCTATAGTGTAGTACTCTAATATACCCGGTTCATTTCTGATATTACCGAACTCTGATTGAAGTTTGGTTATAGAATCTTTTTTATTGTAAGCAAAAAAACTTCCGCTGGTTTTCTGAGCTAAGAAGTTACCGATCGGTTCATCACTGCTAAGTATATGAATTGGAAGATGCTTTCTTTCTGACAACTCGATAATCGGTGAATTTGTATCGAAGACCTCAGTGGGTGAATTGGGACTGATGAGTATGTAAAAGGAAGGAATAGAGGTTAGAGGAACATTTGAATAGAGATATTGAATTCCACTATAAAGGGAATTTTTCGATGCGTTCGGTAGATTATTTATCTTTGTGAGGGCGGTGTGTTTGTCCAGTTTGTCATCAAAGAAAATGGTGTCTTCCCCATAGATATGTAAAATGATCTGATCATCCAAATTCAGGGACCTCAGAACAGCCTCTGCAAGCTCCCGGGTTTTCTTGTTATTTTCCTCGTCGGAAGCCTGAATAGAAAGTAGTAAACGAACCTTTCTGATCTCATTCTTCTTTAGTAAATCCATTACAAGAATTTCGTCATCTTTTCCTTGGATCGACTCATACAGTCGTATCTTTTCATTTTGTAAGGGTTTACCAACTTCTTCCCGAATACTGATTTTGATCTTAGGATATTCTGAAGTATCTACTTTTTCTACAACCGGATGTGAAGATACAGATAGAGCCGGGATACATAAAAAAATGGATATTAATAAAAGCTGCTTAAAAAACTTCAATGTAACTCTCTTTCCAATAATAATCTTTTTGAATACTCTTTCATTTCGTTAGGAAAACTCCCATTCATCGGGAAAGATTCTATGAACTCTCCCCGATTGATAACAGTGACCCGGTCGGAGAGTTCCCTTACTATCCTTCGATCGTGTGAAACTAAAATCAAGGAAATCTTCTTCTCCTGTACTATCCTAATCATCAATTCCAAAATTGACTTTTCATTTTTCGCATCGAGAGCTGTAGTAGGCTCATCTGCTACCAGAATTTTTGGATTCATTTTATAAGCAATAGAAAGTAATATTCTCTGTCTTTCCCCACCTGACAATTCAGGAGGTTTTTGAAGAAAAGTTTTCTTTGGATTTAAAAATCCGAATTCTGAAAGGGTATGAAAGATCTCTTCTTTGGAGATTTTTACTTTTTTTACATGAAATGAATCTAGTATCTGCTCTCCTATACTCAAATAAGGATGAAAGGCATTTGCAGGATTTTGAGGTACCAAACAAATTTCTTTTCCCCTCCAATGAATCCAGGTATTTTCATCAATCTCATCATAATTTCGACTTAAAATTTGAAATTCATCCCATTTAATTTTAATATTATCGGGGAGAAGGCCGAGTAAGGACATAGAAAAAGTAGATTTTCCCGAACCGGATGCACCAACAATAGAGTGAATCTCTCCCTCCCGGAGAGTAAATCGAAACTGATTCAGTAAAACTTTCTCTCCGGCAGAAATCAGGATTCCGGCTGAAGAAACTCTGAGATTGGAACTCATTGATCCCGTTTCTTTCTTACCTGTTCAATCACACGTCTGAGATCCAGCTTGGCCCGTTCAAAAGAGGGGAGGTCATAATTTTTCGTGTTGGGATTGGACTCTTCTGAATTGACGCCCTGGTTCAGATAAAAGAGCTCATCATATACAATTTTTTTGGTTTTTCGGGAAGCAACTTCCAGGAAAAATTTTTTAAACGAATCATCATGGATAACAAGTAGGAGAGCCAGGCAATTTGGAGAAAGACGTATCACTACCTGTTCTTTCCAAAACCTTTCCCAGAGCAAAATTTCTTTCCAATGGTATCTATTTCGGATGCCTGTGAGTCCTTCTAGTGCCCGATCATTCAATTCAAGAGTTTTGAATTTTCCCAGGAAACTTATCAGCTGACTGTGGTCGGTTTGGATAGCACGGTTCAATTCGGCTTCTTCGACCTGAAGAATTCCTGTCACTTTTTCTTCCCCAACATTCAAAAATGATCCCGTGCTGATTGCGATAGAAAATGCCCTTCCTTCCTTCTCTTTCCCTTCCAGTTTGTAGAGGTTGGGCCCATTCTTAAGAAGTTTGTATCCATTTCTTTCTACGACAATACCTGAATTTACCTTGGAAGTTAGAAGAAAATCCGATAGTTTTTTTCGAAGTTCTTCGAGTTCCCTCTCGAATCCGAGGGGACGAGCCTGACGTTGAATTGTTTCTTCTTCTTCGGGAACTGTGAATTTAGTTTTTAAATTGCCTAGGAAAGACTTAAATTTTTTGAGCATTTAGGTTCCATAATCTTTTCTGAGATTTGAGGGTCTTTCGATAGTATTGTTTTTCAATTCATATATTTTTGCAAACTTTAAAAATGTAGAAAATGAAGAAGAGATCGCTATGACAAAACCCGGGTAGCCATCCAGGAAGCCCAATTTTAAAAAATAGCATTCAATAAATTTAAAAAATGGTTTGTATAAGGATTTCAAGAGTGGAAAGGAAATACTTTTCTTAAAGCGGGTAAAGCTGACAATCGAGGAAAATTTATTGATAGTATCGATCTGGTGGGAAAGATCCTTGAAGCTGTAGTGAATGATATCTCCCTTTAGGCTGGATCCTTTCCCGTCAATTTCTATATAATCGTGGGGATTTTCACCTGTCCATCTCGCAAATCCTTTTCGAAAAAATCGGTACCGTTTCAAAGGATACCATCCTCCATGGCGGATGAATCTACCCATGTGGTAGGTAAGGCGGGGAATCTTGTATCCATTTTTCTTATCAGATCTCGGGAGTAAGTCCTGAATTTCGCGACATAATTCAGGACTTACTCTTTCATCTGCATCCAGGGAAAGGATCCACTCTCCGGAACAAAGCTCAATGGCATGATTTTTTTGCTCAATGTGACCGGAAAACTTTCGGACATGAAAGGTCACTTTAGGGAAAGATCTGGCAATTTCTTCGGTTTTGTCGGTTGAAAAGGAATCCAGGATGATCACTTCGTCGGCGATCTCATGGAAAGATTGAATGCAGTCTTTCAGATTCTGCTCTTCATTATATGTAATTACAGCCACAGAAAACTGAATTTTTTTCTTTTCTTCTACACTCATATCGGGAAACCTGAATTCAACAATGGATTTAACTCAATTATCGGTTACTTTTTTTTCCCTCTTCATTATAAGTTTTCCATTGTCTGTTACCCTTTCACAATCTTTTGCCGTTTTGGCGACTTTTACTTTTATTGTAGATGCCATTCGAAAGAGAAAAGTAAAAAATAAGTATGAATTTACTTTCTTTCTAACCGCTCTATTTATTTACCTTTCCCTTCTACTTTCCTATTTTTATAATTTCAATTCCTATACCAACGTTTGGAGACCACTAAAGGAAGGAGAAGTTTCTGATTTTTGGTTTTGTTTTGTTTTTATGGCTGCGGCATTTCTTTCCAAAAAAAGTGAAAACGTAGAACAATTCAAAAAAGCCTATTTCATCTCTTTAGGCCTCGTCATAGCATCCGGACTTATCTCTATTTTCACTCCATTTCGTCTGTCTACTTTTGTAATGAATGGATTTTCTGTCCCGGAAGGTGCCAGAATGCAACATTTTGCGGGTGAAGTATTTGGATTTCAAACTTATCTTCCTATAGGTTTCATGAACACCCACCTTACTTTCGGGGGAATCATCGGACTGTTTATTCCGGGTTTACTTGCGTATTACATCTATAAATTTTCCGAAAGATCGATTCTGCATAATGTATTTTATGCACTTATCATTATTCTTCTCAATGTGATCTTTTTTTACAACCAGAGTCGATCTGCATGGACGGGAGTGTTTTTCGCTCTGATAGCTATGGTTTGGAAGTGGAGAAAATTCTTAAAAGATTTTCTAACACTTCGAAGAACTATTTTTCTTTTGGGACTGTTTCTTATCATCAATCTCATAGGATTATTTTTCATACGTCAAAATTGGTTGCTCAATCGGGCGATCAACGAATCGATCATTGAAAATAGTACTGAAAATCAGAGATACTTTATTGTTAAAAATACTTTGGATATCATCACTTCCAATCCGGTTTTTGGAGTGGGTCCTGACAATTTCAGAAAGATGCACTGGGAAAAATCAATTGAGATGATAACAAAATATGAACAACTCTGGTACGAACTCTACATCACACCCAGAGGACATTCACACAACGATTTTCTTCATTTCCATGCGATTGGTGGTATCCCCGCAGTTTTGGTTTACATGATTTTCTGGTTTCTTTCCGTGCGATTCTTTTTAGATTCCGAAGAAGAGAAGGACAGTGTTCTATTTATAGGATATTTATTTTTATTTCCTGCGGGATTCTTTCAATGCTACTTTCAGGATGATGAGGTTGTTCTCCCTTTCTTTGTGTTTCTGGGAATCTTCAGTGGTAGGATACTCTCCCTTACCGAGAGAGCTAGAGAAAAAGCTAAGATTGGAAAGCTTCTAGAAAAAAGGAAATCTAAGGCAGGTCTTACCTTTCAGGAAGATACCATGACCCTCCGCCATTCAGTGGAATCCTTTGTTCAATGGTACAAGGAAGTTACCGGAGCCTCCGAAAAGAAAGAAGGGGAGTTCTCCTCAACAAAGTTTGCTATTCTTATGGTAGCTCTTCCCATCTCTCTTTCATTTGCTTACATTGGTTACATTGCCGTCAAAAATCCGGATGAGATGTACAGGAGAAAGATCAACTCCGAATCTCTCGAACTCCAATCCTCTGTAGTACATTCCACTATGGGGAAAAATTCTAAAATCGATAAGAAGGATTTCGGAAAGACAGTTTCTCTTGAAGGCTGCCTGACTCATATTTTCACAGAATTGCCAAACCCCAGAAAGAGACCCTTTCGCTTGGGTTTCACCAATCCGGAAATCTCTGAGAATCCCATTCAAAGACTAGAAGTTGATGTCTATGAGAGGGATTCATTCGATCAGGACAAACTCTATAAGGTACATACAAGAAAGAAAATTGCAGAATTTCAATTCGAATTGAAGGCCGGAAAAAACATTCTGGAATTCCCGGGGATAAATTCAGACAAACTGTCCATCACTTTACCTGAGAACATTTACTTTAGAGATTTTGATGTTAGATTCTTTCCGAAAGATATGGAGAAATCATCTGCAGATCTTCCAATCATTTCTTTCGGAAAATTATGTGATGTCGAATAAAGTAGTGCATTCCGAGTACAAAAGCCGACAGTAAACTCAATAATACAACAATTGTAGAAGAGGTAGGGAAATAAATTTCCTCTCCCCGATAGTTTGTACCGACTAAAGAGATCAGAAAACCAAGGATTGTGCTCAAAAGACTCAATAGCCCTGCAAATATAAATACCATCCTCATTGATCTAAAAACCGTAATACAAGTAAAAGCCGGAATCAAGAGTTGGGCGGCACTGTAGAAAGAACCCAATAATCTTACAGATACAGAGAGAGAAATTGTAATGATCAGGAGGAAAAAAAGATCTATGTACTTCATATTTTTTCTTGTAATGTATTCACTTTGATCAAATGAATAAAATAAAATCTTTTTGTACAGAATAATGTACATTAGAAAAGAGAAGATAACTAAATAAACTGAATACGAGTGAAAACTAACCTGACTTGTTAAGATATCTCCAAAATAAGATTGAAGGAGATGGTTCTGAACATTTCCGCCCAGAGTAACCAGAAGTTGGGAGAGAGCTCCGAAACTCACAAAAATGATTCCCAGGAGAATATCGGTTTTATCTTTGAATCCGGAAAGATATCCAATCGGAATAATTATCGCTGAAGAAAGTGCTATGATAGCAAACTCATTTTCTATTCCCAGAAATAAGGTAAATGCAAGGGAAGTACTGGCTACCTGAGATAGCGTGATACCGAAAAATGACATATTTCTCAGAACCATTATGACACCCAGGGAAGTCAAAACCAATCCGAGGAGAGATCCCAGAAGAATCTGCGGGAGAAAAAGATCAATCGAGGTGATAAGATTCTGCATGATTTACCTCCTCTAGTCTGCCTTCATTTGTTTTCAATACTCTTGAAAATTGATCCGACCAATCATGATTTAAGTGATGGGTGATGATTAGAATAGATGCATTCTGTTCGTTAATTTTATTGATGAACATAGAAAATATCATATTTCTGGTCTTTTTATCCAATGCATCGAGTGGCTCATCGAGAAGGATTAAATTTGAATTGGAAATGAGAGACCTTGCGATCAATACCTTTTGAATTTGTCCTCCACTGCATTCTCTCAGGAGAGAGTCTCTGTACTTTAAGATTTCTAATTTTTCTAAAATTTCTAATTGGTCCTTTGTAAATTTATAAAATGGAAAAAAGCCATTGGCTTCTTCGGGCATTTTCAAGACTTTCTCCACTGTTATCGGATAGCCCATGTTGATTCTTTTTAGTTGCGGAACCAGTGTCATGCGTAAATCTGGATTACGGATCAACTTTCCGCTCAAAGGTTTCAGAAGACCCGAAAGAGTTTTCATAAAGGTTGTTTTGCCTGTTCCGTTGGCTCCGATGATCGCACTGATCGTTCCCGGTGAAAAGTTTATGTTAATATTTTTTAAGATTGGATAATTCTTTGTATACCCTACAGTTAAATCTTTTGTGAAGAATAAATCTTTCATTTGGATTTAGTTTCTGACAATGCATTCGAAATCATTTCCATCATTTTTTCAATACTCTCCTCGTAAGTTTGAATATCCGGAGTTGCACCTATAGTTTCAGGCAAAACTATAACTTTACTACCGGGTACCTTTGAGGACACAAAATCAGCATATTTTTTATTATGGTAAGGGCTGATAAGTATAACCTGAATTTTTTGAGATATCATAGTAGCTATCACCTTCTCCATGTAAGCATTTGAAGGTGGTACACCGGGTCTTTCTTCTATAGTAAGATTGGCTGTGAACTTAAAGCGATTCGCCAGATAAACAAATTGATCATGAAATACAGCTACTCTGGAATGGATATAGGGAGTGAATTTTTTCATTTCATTTTTGGTTAGATCTATCAGTCTTTTTTTAAAAATATCTAAATTAGCTTTGTAAAAATCACTTGAAACCGGGTCAATTCGGATCAAGGCCTGCGAGATAGTTGTAGCCATTTGAATAGCATTGATGGGATCGAGCCAATAGTGAGGGTTTCCGTAGATATGCATGTCTCCCATGGAACGATCCACGTTGACTGTGGGTTCTCCCAGAACTTTGATTCCTACAGATGTATCACAAAATCCATTCTGACCCTTTTGAATACTGTAGTTTCTGGATTGCTGAAGGAGAAGGGGAATCCATCCGATCTCCAAATCCAAACCTATCTGACAGAAAAGGTCTGCCTTGTTTAGTTTCACTAGAAAGTCCGGTCTTGTCATCACAAAATGAGGATCATCATATCCTCTGATCATAGAAAAAACTTCAACACGTTCTTTGCCTATTTGTTCTACAAAGTACTTTAGGTTGGTTGTGGTTGTGACTACCTGTAGTTTTTTTTCACCGAAGATAGGAAAAATCGTTAGAAAGAAGGAGATAGTTAAGTACAAAGTGAGTTTAGTATTCATGTGCCGGATGTGTTCCCATTATTATTGTTCCCTGGACAAAAAATCTCTGATCTACTTTTTCTGGATCGGAGGTATCTGCCATTTCTCTGATAAATCTTCTTTCAAAAGTTCCCCTGAGTAAAGCAAATTCTGAAGACCGAAATGTAATCTGAATGCTATTGGCTTCAATAGAACTTTCTTGCCTGCTACCGTATTGATCCCGAATACTTAAATCCGAAAAAAAATCATAGCGATATCCGATCGACCACAATTGATGAAATTTCCAGTCCGCAAATATGTAATATCCATATTGTTTGATTTCTTGGGGAGAAGAAATTTCTAGTTTTTGATAGTCTACAGTCGTTGGAAAGGTTTCTTTACTCAGCCAGTATTCCGCAAGAAGTTCAAATCCTTTTAAGTTAGACCGATTCCATTTGAGAATAGCATCCATACCATAGAGAAATTTTTCATTACGTCTGTCGGTTGTGGGTTCATATCGAACACCTGAAAATCCAAATTGTGTCCCCCAATTGTTTCCGAGGTAATAGAAGTTTTTAAAATGTGCATATCCGAGGGGATTGTTTTTAGTAATACCTGCAGAATGTGCGTGTCCGTATTTTTGTCCATTTGTAACTCCGATGACCAATTCCTGGGTTATGAAAGACCAGGGAAGAAGAAGGCTGAGTTCTCCACCTGTGTCAAATAAAGATTCCCAGCCTAAAAATTTTTCATGAACAATGGGTGATTTTGTAAAAGGGCGATCATGAGAATGGACTCTGTTCAGTCTTCCAATATCCAAAAACATAGATCCGGCCCGAAAAGAAAAATTATAAGGGAGAAAAGGAAATTGAAGATAGGCTTCATGAACTTCAAAATAATACGCTCCATTTTCATTATGTGCCGCAGCCAGGAAATATCCTCTAGTCCATTGATCTATTGCAGCTCGAAATCCAAACTCAGCTGTTCTTACATCCAACTTATTTTCTGTTGTCTTGGGTTTATTTTTGTCATACTCTCCTACCAAATCAACGGCTACCGCAATATCCATCATTAGATTTTGAAAGGAACGATTGATCTGATTAGGATTGGAAGTCGGTAAGGTAGTGGCTCTACTGTCTTTCAGAGCATCTTTTTGTTTGTCCTGTTCTTTTAGCTCTTCATCCAATTCTTTTTCCCAATCACTAATTTCTTCGACAGAAACTGAACTCTGGAGTTCCGGAACTGATGTTGAAGAATTCTCCTCTGAGGTTGGAGCTTCTTCAACATTTTGCGCAATTATCCCAATAAGAAGGGATATGAAAATCAATACAGAGAAGACGTTTTTCATTCCTGAATGGATCCTGCTGTACCTAAAGATTGTGAAACGATTAGTTTTTTGAGGGTTGCATTGTTCAATACAAAACCAATTCGACTTCCCGGATTAGCTGTAGTGACATCTTCCTTTTCAAAACTATAGGTTCCAAAATTAGTGACTGAAGAACATGAGGATGGCCAACCAAACATATGTGCCCCCGCACCTTCAGCATGAATTTCGAGACAATAAGTAGTTTCAATAGCCCCCGGAGATGGAACTGTACCTGTAAGTGCATCCGTTCCTCCGGTAGAAGTGATTAAAGATATAGATGATTGTGTGATACGAAATCCCGGTCCTGTGATTGCAGTCCCGCTGACTGAACCATTTCCTATCACATCAAGATAACCGGAAGCAGAATTGATGAGGAATGTGACTTCCATGTTAATTTTTTGAGATCCGCTGGATTTGTAGTCTGATAGACTCACCATCCTGCTGTTCGTACCTGTTCCGACCAGACCGGTTGTTAGATTTTCAGAGAGAAATCCTACCACGGGTAGACCGGAAGGATTGCAGTTGGTAAAATCAAATTGGGTTCGGGTAGAACCTCCTATCGATGTAACTGATGTTCCGGCAGGGCAATTGCTGCTTGCAGAAAGTAGAGCCAATGCTGCTACGGAATTCGAGTCATTTTTCTTTGATTCTGAGCAACCGATCAAAATTAGAAAGAATAGGAATAGATATTTCATAAATACCTCTTAAATGCAATTTAGTTGTATTTACACATAAAAATCTTTCTGCTTCTAAATGCAACTAAATATCATTTGTGATAGGGAAGGGAAACTGTGAAAATTGAATATTTCCCCTCTTCGGAGTCCAGGAAGATTTCTCCCTGAAGATAATTGATGTATTCTTTCGTTAAAGCCAGTCCGAGGCCCGTGCCATGCTTAACTGTGGCATTGGAAGATCTAAAAAAAGTATCAAAAATATAAGGTTGTTCATCTTTTGGGATTCCAATGCCTTCATCGTGGATTTCAAAATAAATTCTATTGTTTTCGCCGAGGAAAACTCTCAAAAAAACTGATTTTTCTTTAGGAGAGTACTTCAGGGAATTGATGAGAAGGTTGATGACGATATGTCTCAGAAGTTTTGGATCTGAAAAATAGATAAACTTTTCTTCTATTTCATATTTCAGTACAATTCGATTGTTCCCGTGTTCAGTATGGGACAATTCATCTATGATGCTATTTAAAAAATGAAATAAGGGAATGTCTTCCTGGTTCAAAAGGGTTCGTTTTTCCTGAATTCTTCCCAGTTGCAATATATCTTCTAATAACTCATTTAACTTATTGAACCCGTTGTAAATTTTTTGGTATTTGTTCTTTTTTTCTTCCTCATCATATCTTTCTGAAAATTTTTCCAATAATTGAATCGTGCTGAGTATTACAGTAAGGGGAGTTCTGAACTCATGGGAGATCATACTGACAAATCGATTTTTCATCTTATTGACTTCCTTTTCTTTCTCCAGGGCCAGATTCAATTCATTCTCAGCTCTTTTTCTCAGAGTTATGTCGTGTATGGTACCGAAGATTTTTTCTATTCCTTTTGAATTCCTAACAACCCGGGCTATGATATTTACATAGGTTTCTCTACCTTTTGAGGAAAGAATGAGTTTATCGTATTGCAATTCATCTTTTTCTTTAAAGGCAGAATCGAAATTGAGATTGGGATCATCGGAATGAATGATATTTAAAAACTCAGAAATCTTTATATTGTAATTTAAATCTATATCTAAGATCTTACATGTTTCGGGGGATAAGATCGTATCCAAACTTTCATAATTCAATTCCCAATCACCAAAATGTGCCAATTCCTGTGCTTCTAATAAATTCTTATGACTCTTAATGATTTGTTTTTCAAAAAGTTTATTGATTTTAATTTCTTTAAGTAATTTATCGTTTAACTCTCTCAACTCTGAAGTTCTCTCGGCTACTTTTCTTTCAAGATCTTCATTGTATTTTTTTAATTTGTTCTGGATGAGAATTCGTTCTTCATCGATTTTTTTTCGTTCGGAAATATCTCTTACAATCAAGGAGAAACCCTTCAGGTCACCCGAGATTTCTCTGAGGGGAGTGATCACATAGTTTGCATAGACGTTATTGCCGGATTCAGAAATCAAAAACCCTTCTGCATCATAACTTTCGTTTTGTATCGATGAGAGAAGTAAATTTTCCGGTTGTTGGGAATGGGGGTTTGTATTTGGGAACAAAACAGAAAAATGCTTATTCACCATCTGGGTTGGAGTAAATCCGAATAAAAGTTCAGCACTATTGTTCCAATCCAAAATCTTCCCATCCGGTTTGAGTAGGATGATGGAGTAGTCTCTCAGCCCGTTGATTAAGAGAGAAAAAAGGGCTTCGCTTTCTTTTAATTGATTTTCAGTCCTGAACTTTTCAATTGCTAGTTCCAGTGTATTACTCAGAGCATCGAATCTGAGAGGTTTTTTTAAATAACCATAAGGTCGTGTTGTCATCAAACGATTTATGGTTTCCGGTTCAATATCGGAAGTGATGTAAACGATAGGGCAGATCAAGTCCTTATAGATGATAGAAGCCGTTTCGATTCCATCGAGCTCCCCTTCGAGATTGATGTCGATTAGAATTAGATCCGGTTTGAGTTCTTTGATTTCAGGTATAGCTTTTTCCCCGGAAGGGGAGGTTCCCAGAATTTCAAAACCTCTCAATTTCAAAAAATAAGATATTTGAAGAAGTGTGATCTCTTCGTCTTCAATTATATATATATTTCCCTTATTCATTAATTGATAGTATCCCCGGGGATGTATTTTCTTTAAATCCTTCGAGTTCAAAGTGCAAGAATCTTTTAAATTCTTGATTCGAAAACAAATTTTTATAATTTGTATAGATATAGGCTCCCAAAATGAATTCAAACATTAAAAAAATTTGGCAAAATAGAATCCAACCCCTCTGGAACGTGATTTTATTTGTCATGGTGACGTATTCCAGCTTGGAAATTCCGTTAAATGTCATTTTTCATTACCACAACAATCTATTTTTTTTGATAAATTTAGTAGTGAATCTCATATTTTTCATTGATATCTTCATAAATTTTTATGAAAGCAAAAGAAAAGATCCCAATTATGGAGTTAAAAACTATTTGTTGGGATTTTTCATTGTAGATTTGTTCTCAGCAATTCCTTTTGAGCTCTTGGCTCAGATCAACATTCTTTCTGATAGCTGGCAGGTCCTATCAACTCTCAAAATAATGAGAATGGTTCGAATTTTAAAATTCATTCAAATGTATTCAAAAATCCAAAAAGCAGAAATCGTTTTTCAGGGGAAAACGAGGATTATGCTTCTCGGTTATGTGAGTTCCATTGCAGCACATTGGATATCTCTCATATGGATTGTCCTCGGTGGTATTCCGGGCAATCATGATATCATGACTACTTACATTAAGTCACTTTATTGGACAATCACAACGTTTACAACTATCGGATACGGTGACATCACTCCACAAAACAACATCCAGATGATTTTTACCATTCAGGTTCAAATCTTGGGTGCCGGTATGTATGGTTACATTATCGGTAATATTGCCAATTTAATCGCAAATATTGATTATGCTAAGACAATCTTTGCAGAACGAATGGATAGAATTGATACATTTCTTAAGTATAGGAAGATCCCCATCGAACTTCAGGAACAAATCTACGAGTACTATAATTTTTTATGGGAAAATAAGAAAGGGTATGATGAATCCAGCTTGATGGATGATCTTCCGGGATCGCTTAGAATGAAGGTCTCTCTATTTCTCCATAGAAGTATATTTGAAAAAATTCCTCTCTTTAAGAATGCGACTGAAGACTTAATTTCGGATATCGTCGTCAATCTCAAACCAATTATATTCACTCCCGGAGATAAGATTTTTAAGAAGGGAGATAGTGGAAATTGTATGTACTTTATAAGTAGTGGAACAGTTGAGATTGTAAATGAAGAATCAGGTGATGTAATCGCCACCCTCAGTCAGGGAAGTTATTTCGGAGAGATTTCTCTAATTGAGGATACCAAAAGAACCGCAACAGTCAGAGCTTCTGACTATTGTGATTTGTATTATCTGGAAAGAGGGATTTTCGAAGACATTATCATAAACTACCCCAAATTTCATAACGAAGTAAAACAGGTAGCTCAGGATCGTATCAAGAAAAATTTAGAACGGGAGAGAGAAAAAGCAAACCAACCATCTAAATAATTAGAATGGTTGGTGGATGATTCTTAGTTCTTAACCTGATACTTTCCCCGCTTTTTGTCATCTTTCTGTGTCTTACCTTTCCCTCCGGATGTAATTGAGTCTACTACTGATAGAAATTCTGCTAGTTGTTCGTATTTCAAATCAGCATCATCTAAGAGACCTTCCATATTGGTCTTCAATTCTTCAGTTTCTGTTTTGAGTGTTTCAATTCGATTCTGAAGAGTAGATATTTGCTTGTGACGTGCAGAAAGATCCATCATTAGATTTTCGACTTTATCAAATTTCGATTCGATTGATTTGATATCCAAGTCTCTGGATTGAAGGGATACAGTCCTCTTTTCAATGACATCCAGAGTTTTTTCTATTTCATTTTCTTTTTTCTCAATAAAGGAAATGCTATGTAAAAACTGGTTGATTCTATCATTTAGTTTGTCGCCGTTTTCATTTGCCATTTCCAGAGCCTCAACAAAACTTCTCAATCGTTCGTTGAATTTTTCTATATCCCCAACCCGCTCGTCAAACTCCTGTTCGATTTCTCTCAGATACTTAATTTTCTCATCAATGCTGGTGAGATATTCCATTTTGTCTCTAAGCTCTTCAGTTTTTTCCGAAATCGATTCCATTTCTTCACTGAGTCTACCAATTCCATCTGCCAGTTCATTGGATTGATGCTTTTGGGATTGAAGCCTTGTGTTTTCTTCAGAGACAAATTTAATTAGGTTGTTCTTCAGTTCGGTTATATTGGAAATCTCTGTGTCAATTGATGATTTCATTTTTAGGAAATCATCTTTTGTCTTTGAGAATTCTCTTCTATTTCTATCTAAAAATTCAGTATTTGCACTTTCAATTTCACGGAAGCTTTTGATGATTTGTTGATTGAAAACTTCCATCTGCCGATCGCTGTCTTCTCTTGCCATATCTAGATTGCTTTCTATTCTAGATTTGACATCATTTATGTAATTGGATATTCTACTCTCCAATGAGTCCAATTGGAGTTGACCTTTGTCGATAAGCAGAGTCAACTGTTTGGATATCCTATCATCAATGGTACTGTTGAATCTATCAATCTTTTCTTCCTGTTTCTCCAGAAGTAAATTACCCTGTTTGGATATATCATCCAGAATTTCTTCTGATTCATATCTCAATTTTTCCAATTTCGCCTGAAGGTCTTTGAGCAATTTTTCTCCATATTCGGTGAGCATGGTTTCCTGTTTTTCGTAAATAGAAACCCCGGATTTTTGAAGTCGATTCAGAAGAGTGTCCACATCTTCTTTCGAGTTTTTAATCTTGCTTTGAATTTCCAAAACTATGTTGTCTGTTCGTAAATCTATATCTTCCTGATACTTTTCAAAAAGGGTATCCAGCATTGATTTTCCAATCTCGAATTCTGATTTGAATTCATTGACAAGATCTTTCCCTTCTATATGGATTGTATCTATCTTGTGTCCGAGTAGCTCTACTTCCCTGTAGTACCTCGCTTTCAATCTTTCCAGTTCACCGGTCCAATCCTTTATATAAAGATTGAGTTTTTGATCTGACTTTTGAACTTCCTTATCTATCTTTTGGTTGATGTTTATTGAATCTAATTCTACCTGTTGCATGATATCACGTGCACTGTCATTCAACGCTATCTTTAAATCCGAAAAATGCTCATCAACTGCTTTGATTTTCTTTTCGGTTTCCTGGCTTAGGTTTTGGATATTTACCTGAACAGTACCAATTTCAGTATTCATTAGAGATTTGAATTGATCTTTTTGTTGGTAAAAATTCTTTTCAAATTCTTTAAATTCATTTTCTAATTGTTGCTTTTTGAATTCACTTTCTTTGAGCAATCGGTTTTCTGTTTCAAGGTATTTTTCTTCAATGTTCTTTATGTTCTGAGCAAGAAACTCAGCCTGTTTTCTTGTTTCATTCAGAATTTCTTCCCTGCGGAGATTTGTATCACTGTGAATGGTCTCAATTGTATCTTTTAGAGAGTCAATTTCCATTCTGGATTTTTTGAGGAGAGATTCCTTATAGTTGCCCGCCTGTTCGATTAGGGCATGAAATCTTTCCTGATATTTTTTATCATAATTGTTCAGTTTGTCCTGGAGGAGGAGATTGACAGTTTCAACCTTGTCCTGAAGCTGGAAATCCAGATCTTCAATTTTTTCTGAAATTTGTTCTGTTGAATCCCGAAATTCTCTGAACTTATTGTCTAAACTATTTTCCGAATCTTTAATAAATTGTGAAAATTCTTCATAAGCTTTCAATTTCTTAACGTCGAGGTCTTTTATGATCTGAGCTTCCTTCTGCAGATATTTCGCTCTGAAGTCTTCTGTTTCATGACGGAGAAAATCAACTTCTTCTCTCATTTCTCTGGATAT
Organism: Leptospiraceae bacterium; assembly: GCA_024233875.1. Classification (GTDB taxonomy): domain Bacteria; phylum Spirochaetota; class Leptospiria; order Leptospirales; family Leptospiraceae; genus JACKPB01. The sequence continues at coordinate 201,436 of JACKPB010000003.1, read as the reverse complement.
AGTAGAAATCGTTTGATTGGTTTGATCGAAAATGATTTCCAGTCTTTCCTGAAATCTATTAGAGTAATTTGTTAGCTTTTCATCGACTATTTTGGCAGCCATGTTTGTTCGATCATTCAATTCGCTTTCAAATCTATCCATTTTTGCAAATGAAGTAGAAGATATGTCCTTGAATTGCTCTATCTTATGATCGATGATAGATTCGTTTGATTTAAATTTTTCTTGAAACTCATCCATTTTACCGGAAAGCATATCTACTTTTCCGAGAGACTGGAGGATTAAATTATCGATCTCTTTTTTTAATCTTTCTTTGTTTGATTCATAAATATATCCCATGGACTCATCTAGTTTTTCGGATTGTAGATCAATAAGAGAGTTGAATTCGAGATACTTAGATTGTAGCGTATGGAACACTTCTTCCACTCTATCTTCAATTGTATTATTAAAATTTTTTGTCAAATCCTTGATTTCTGAATGCAGCCTATCTATTTCTGCGTCAGTATCATTCAATTCTTCTCTGTGAATAGCCATTTGATGGAGTAAATTTCCACTTCTGTCCATTCTTCTGAGAAACAGAGTAAAAATGACACTGGCTAAAAAAGGAAAAAGATAAGCTAAAAAGCCCCAAATTTGACCTAAGGAATTCGCGTCGTTCATTATAGGATTCAGTCCCAATTTCTATATTTTTTGGAATAGTAAAATAATTTTACTATGTCGCTTCTAGAAATTTCGGAATGACTGAAAAAAATAAATAGAATTTTCTTTAGAATGTAGAGTGGAAATTAGATTCCACAGACAACCGGAGAGCGAATGGATTGAAATCAAATTGATTTTATATTACTTAAGTATATATAATCGTAGTTTTCTTAAATTTAAGTTAGGATTTTTTTGGAGTAATCTCTAAAAAAATCCTAACTTAAAAAATGAATTCCAGAGAATTTTCAAGTTTAAAAAATCAACCTACCCGAGTCAGAAACTTAATTGAACTCAAAGAGTAAGTGTACATAATAGGTTAGTGTTTTCTGGGACATCATCAAATTTTTTGGATGAAAATGTCTGAGGTAGAACTACACTTCTCATAGGATTTAGGATTTGAAGAGGATACCTTTCTATTTATTTAACCTGACTGTACTCCCGGCACTAGTCATCTCAATTGTAATCAACGAATTTACTTCTAATAAATTCGCATTCTTCATTTTTCCTACTTTAATAACTGCTTTCCTCCTATTTCTCTGCGGGTTCCGGCGAAGAGCTAGGGTGTATATTTTCCGCAGAAAGTTTATCTTTTTATTCTTATTGGTATCGTATGTTTTATTTATAAAAATAGTATCTTTTACTTTAGGTTCTTATGTGTTCAATCCCGGGTATCATCAGAAGTTCAAATACAATATGTTGATATTTTTATTCATCTCCCCTCCCTTTTTTGTATTCATTTTCAATAAATTAAATGGGAAAAAAATTACCCAGCTTTTGATTCAGAATTTATTCTTTCCGGTTTGGATCGTTTTGATTAGTTTAAGTACTTACACTTACAACTCACAAAACTTTACATCTTTCGATACATTTTATGCAAAATCATTGCCCTATATCCTGGTAGGTGAAAAAACTTTTGATCTGAATGGGTTTTTTCCAAACATTATTAAACTTCCACTTTCTCATGATGAAATACTGGAAACTCAAATTGTTGATGAAATTTTCTTCACTACCAATCTATCCGAAGATAAAATAAATCGTTACATCCACCCTTATTTTATATTCGATATGGAAGATAGGCACTTATCTGTATTTCCTATTAGTGTGGGTTTAATCAATTTATTTGAGATTTATATTCTCAAAGGGTTTGGGTTCAATTTGTTGAACAATCCCGAATCCATTCCGGCTTCATTAAAAGTCTTCGGGTATACATACCAACTCGAACCGGATTTTGTAGAAAAAGCCAATTCAGCACTGAATGCTTCGATAGCAAATGTTTTGATATATTTCTTTCTAAGAAGTATTTTTTCGGGCATTATCCCAATACTTTTTACAGTGATCTACGCATTTTCAACCATTCACTACAGTGTAAATTCCCAGGCTATCTGGCAGCATGGATACATTGAAATTCTTTTGATTCTTTCCCTATTTCTTTTTCAAAGAAAAATAAATTCCCGGAAAGCTTTCCTTTTGGGAACCATCCTTTCCTTAGCCTTTTTTATCAGGCCAAACTCTATATTGATTTTCCTTGTTTTGGGATTGTTTTACCTTTTTGAAAATGAAAATTATAAATCTATTACTCTGAAGAATGTCCTTTATCTCCTGGGTGGAATCTTCCTGATTTTTATTCCGCTCGGTTTGATCAATTGGATTACGTATCACAATATTCTGGGGGGGTATGGAGTTTCTTATTCCGATGCTGGAAGTTTTGGTAATGATTTCCGTGCAAATCCCATAACTAATTTTTTCGGACTTCTATTTTCGATCAATCGGGGTCTTTTGATTTTTCATCCATTTTTGATTCCACTAATTATTTATAGCATATACATCTTTTTAAAGGAAAAAAAGTTCCGGATTTATTATTTAAAATTCTATTTAATTATTCTTATCTATTTATTATTCTATTCAAAATTCAAAAATTGGCATGGTGGCTGGGTGTATGGACCCAGGCTTTTGTCTGATATCAATCCAATTTACATTCTTCTGGGTAGCTATTTTTTTAAAATAGCTTATGAAAAAAAGCATAGATTGTACATATCTTTTTTTCTAATATTTTCAGTTTTATCGTTTGCTATTCAATACTATGGAGTCAGGGACAGCGTACCCACTCTGATCTGGAATACCTGTAATAATTTAAGTGCTGAAGATAGGGTTTGGGATTTAGAGAATTCTGTTTTTCTTACACACAGGAGATACAACCCAATGGAAAATAAAGATCATTATCATATCAATCTTAAATATCTTTGTTCAAATGGAAAATATATCGAAGATAGATCAGGTTCCTATCTTATTTTTGAAAATTTTAAAAAGATGAGAATATATCAGGAACTGGTTAATAAATTTTATTTCGAGGAAAATAAGAAAAAGTTTATTGATGAATTCCATTTACAATCCGGTGATTATTGTATATCAATGCATTATGAGAATCTAACGAAGGAAACTTCAAATTTGAAATTCATGTTGTATTCGGGAGGAGAAAAAATCATTGATGAAGTCTTTCCGAATGATGGAATAGTTGAATATGATTTCAACCTGAATAAGTCTCAAAAAATTCAAATTAATATGGAATCAGATTTCTTTACCGATTTTAAATTAAAAGGGATAGATATCTATAGAAATAAATGCAATGAAATCTCAGAGAAATGAATACCCGGGTTCTGTTTCCTCAAGAACTAAATGAATGTCATGATATTCTGCAAATTCCGGATTGTGAGAAACGGTTAGATATTGTATATTATTGTTAATTAAATATTCAAACAATTTTGTATACATAGACTTTCCTATCGCAGTTCCGGGCTCATCAAGAAAAACAATATCCGGTTTCTGTAGTACCAATCTACAGAAACTCAATCTCTGCTGTTCACCCTTAGAGAGGATTCCGGGGGAATCCAGCTCTGATTTCAGATCCTTGAGATGATTCAACTGAAACATATCCAAAAGGTCAATAATCTCTTTCTCATTGTATTCATTATTATTTTCAGGATACATCAGTAGGTCGATGAGATTGCCTTTGAATTGATATTCATTTTGAGGCAGAAAGCCAATTTTTTTATTTTCAGGTATTTGAATCGTTCCGGTACCCCTATGATAAAAACCGAAAATAGTTTTTAAGAAAGTAGACTTTCCAATTCCGGAGATTCCTGATATCCATAAGTTTTTATTATCCAGATTTAGCATAAGGTTCTTAATCAAATACTGATTTGATCCGGGATGGATGATACTTAAGTCTTGAATGAGGAATCGATCCGATTTCTTATGAAGGATATTTTCATCCGGATCGTGATCGGATACCTTATCCAATTCTGAAATTCTCTTCATGTCTGCAAAGACAAGAGTAATTTCTTTGAGTTGATCATTGATAATATTTAAAGAATACATAATTGAGACAAATGCAATCCCGCCTGTTTCTATGATACCGAATTCAATCTCTCCATTCAGATACATTCCCGCCAGAAGGAGAGTGGGGATGGTATTGATTAGGTTTTTACTTCCCACCTGAAAAAAATTTAAATTGGCTTTTATGAATACAAGTTTTTTAGAGTTTTCTAATATAAGTTTTAGTTTATTCTGAGTTCTTTTATTTTCAAATTTATCTCCCCTCCAGAGAGCTATCGATTCCGAATGTTCTCTAACTCTCATGAGATCAAACCTCAGATCCGCTTCTTTTTTGTATTGTTCAAAGTTCAAAAAAGATAGTCTCCTACCAAATAAATAAGTTCCTAAAAAATTTGTGACAATGGAAAGTAGAAGGGCAGTAAAAAACAATAAACCGGAAATACTATAGAGTAAAAAACTATAAGCAAAAAATTGAAGAATGGAATCGAGAAACGAAAAAAATATTTTGATAGAATTATTTATAAATGAAAGTATATCTTCAGAAATTCTTTGATCGGGATTATCAATATTCTTGTCCCGATTGATATGATAAAATCTACTATTGCTCAGGTAAGAATTCAGATAGGATTTGGTCATTCCTTCCCTCCAGGTAATGACCAGTCGATCCTGAAGATAAAGTGATAGTGTGTAGAGGAGAAGGTAAGAAAAAAGAATTCCAAAAAAGTAAAAAATTGTTAAATAAAAGTTTTCTACTTCTTTTTTGGAAAGGTAGGTCATAAAATTTCCCCTCGTTTTAGCCAATTCTACATTGATATATGTTGAAAGAATGTACATGGAAACGATGAGAAGAACCAGAATGTAGGCCCGTTTGCGTTTTTCTGACCTCAACCAGAACTCACCGAGCAATTGAAAATAAACTTTTGAGTTCTGGACTAAGGATTTCATAAATTTATGAGAGAAAACCGGAAGGAGATTTTTCCCGATCCGATTCTGTCAGGAAAAGTTATCCTTTAAAAAACTCAATAGAATTTGATGAAAACCATCGGGGTTCTCAAATGGAGAATAGTGACCTGCTCCGGGTAAGATTTCCAATCTTGAGCCCTGAACCATTCCGGCCAATGAATGCATTTCAGCCGGTGGAGTGATGGGATCGAATTCTCCACCGACAATCAGACTTGGAATGGAGATTTGAGACAAGAGATCTGAGGAGTCGGGCCTTCCCTGCATAGCTAAAATTTGCGAGATCAAACCCTCTTGATTTTGCTCTAGAGCTATTTTCTTTAGGAAATCTAATTTTTCAGGAGATGTTCTCAGAGTAGTGGATGAGAGAGCATTTCTGAAAAAGTTTTCCAGAAAAGTATCCATCCCATTTTCAAGAAGGGAACGGATGGCTAAATGACGGTTGGCTTTTACGGGATTTGTATCTGCTGAAGCACGTGTGTTCATTAGGACCAATCCATCGAAGAATTCCTGATGTTTGGCCAGGATCCGGAGAGCTACGTAACCTCCCATAGACAATCCACCCAAAATCTTTCTTCCTTTGAGTGCTTTGATCTCATCCATGACTTCCTCAGCCATAAACTCCAGAGTAAAAAGGGATTTTTCCGATTTTTGTCCCGAGCCGGGTAGATCCGGAAAAATCAAATTTACTTTTTCCTGAAGAGGGGATTGAAGACTCCACATTTTTTGATTTAAAGGGAATCCGTGAATTAGAATTAAATGAATAGTATTTGACTGGTTTTCTTCCATAACTAATCTTATTGATTGAGTTCTGATACTCTTTTGTCAAAGAAAAAAGAATCTAAAAAGTGGGTACTTCACGATTGACTAATTTCATACGATCCTTGCTTAAAATTTTATTATTTTTTTCTCTTTTGATTTTTCTCTCCTGCAATCGTCGGATAGATATGGAACCGGCACCGGAAGCAGTCAAAGGGTATTTGGATCTCTCTGGAGTCAATCTGACCAATCGGGAGGTAGTCAACCTCGATGGTGAGTGGGAATTTTACTGGAAGAAATTGATCAGGTCTGAACCGGAATCAATCAATCCTTCAAACGAAATGATTTATACGTCTGTTCCGGGATCCTGGAATGGTATGATAGTAGGTGGGGAAAAACTATCCGGTTATGGGTATGCTTCGTATCGATTGAAATTGAGTCTTGCCCGTGAGGAAGAATACCTGGCTATAAAAGTATTAGATATGGCTACATCCTTCAATCTCTGGGTCAATGGAGTGATCGTATTTCAAAATGGGAAAGTAGGAAAAACGGCCGAATCGACAATTCCCCAGTATAGACCCGATATTATCTTTCTGAAAAATATGCTGCCCGAAAATGAAATTGTAGTAGAGGTAGCCAATTTTTCCCATTCCAAGGGCGGGTTTTGGGAGAGTATGCGCTTGGGCAGCATGGATGGAATCCATGATATGAGGGAAAGGATTCTGGGGTTTGATCTTTTTTTGGTAGGATCTCTTCTCATTATGGGGATCTATCATTTCGGATTGTTTTCACTCAGAAGAAAAGATAAATCCAGTTTTCTCCTCGGACTTTTTTGTTTTATCATAGTTGTGAGATTATTGACTACCGGAGAAAGATTGTTTCACAATACATTTCCAAATTTGAATTGGGAAGTAAGTTTAAAAATTGAATACCTCACTTTCTTTGCTGCCACTCCCGTTTTTGCTCATTTTTTACATTCACTCTATAAGGAAGAATTCAAACAAATTCATGCGAGATTCATCCTTTTTTCATCCTTATTTTTTATTTTTCTACTTGTATTTCCGGGGTATCTTCTCACAAGAACAGCGATTCCCTTTCAGGTCATCACTTTGTATAGTATGTCATACGGTGTCCTGGCCCTAATCAGAGCGATACGTAAAAATAAAGAAGGTTCACTTGTGGCATTGATCGGATTTATCATTCTTTTCATTGCTATTTTCAATGATATTCTCTATGCAAATCTCGTCATCAATACAACTACTCTCACTCCCTTCGGCTTGTTTGCTTTTATTTTCTCTCAGGCCTTTCTTCTATCCGTAAGATTTTCAAAAGCATTTTTCAATGTGGAAGTTCTTTCCCAAAGTTTAATTCATACAAACAAAGCTTACAGTAGATTTGTTCCTATCGAATTCTTAAGTTATTTAGAAAAAGAAAATATCATGGATGTGAGTCTGGGGGATCAGGTCCAAAGAAAGATGACCATTCTCTTCTCTGATATACGTTCCTTTACTTCAATTTCCGAAAACATGTCTCCGGAAGAGAACTTTAATTTTATCAATTCTTACCTGAGTGCAATGAATCCATCCATCAGGGACAATAATGGGTTTATAGATAAATATATTGGTGATGCAATTATGGCTCTCTTTCCCACTCCAGATGATGCCGTTCGTGCTTCTCTTTCGATGTTAAAAAAATTGGACGAATTCAATGAATCCCAATCCATTCTGGAAGAGCCCCTGAGAATCGGCATTGGAATACATACCGGAAATCTAATGCTGGGTACAGTTGGTGATACAGAAAGAATGGAAGGAACAGTGATTAGTGATGCGGTGAATCTTGCATCCAGGTTGGAAGGTTTGACAAAAAACTATGGTGCAAATATTATTGTGAGTGAACAGACTATGCTATTTTTAGAGGAGAGTGATGGGTTCGGTTTCAGGTTTCTCGGAAAAGTAGAAGTCAAAGGCAAGAGAGAACCGGCTTCTGTATTTGAGATTTTTGAAGCTGATCCGACTGATCTGAAAGATAAAAAATACAAATCCAAGGTAATGTTCGAGATGGCGATCAACGCATTCTTTAGCGGAGAAGTGGATCGGGCATCAATCATGTTTCAGAATATATACAGGGAGAACAATGGAGACAGGGCTGCAAAGTACTATCTGGAAAAATGTAATTTCACAAAAAATTATCACTCAGAAATCACGGATGTAAAAATATAATACCCATACCCCTATGAGTATATTCTTGACAATTTTTGGGGAGTTGAAAAATTGTGGATATGAAAACAATCAATTCATTGTCATTGCCCTATGAGCAAAAAATCGATGAGACTCTGGTTACTTCCGGTCAGCCCGGTGTAGAGCACCTGGCTCTATTGAAAGAAAATGGTTTTACCGGAGTTTTGAATATTTCTCCCGAATCTACCCGTAACTATTTGCCTTCAGAAGGGGAAATTGTTTCTTCAAATGGATTGGACTACATTCATTTTCCAATTGATTGTTCGGTTTTGTCCAAAGAACAATACGAGGGATTTCGGGAAAGACTGAACTCACTCAGGAAAGATTCCGGAAAGGTTCTTGTCCATTGTGGAATGAATATCAAATCCTCCGGATTTGTTCATATCTATAGGATTCTCGAATTGAACCAAGACGAGGACTTTGCTCTTTCGGAATTTTTCAAGACTCCAGAGCATGAGCCAAAATGGTTCCCTTATTTTGCATCCTTTGGCCTGAAAGTCCAAAACTAAGTCAAATGATAGTTCGCTACCTCCGATTCTCAGATTCGGAGGTAAGTAAATTTTGGATTGTAAACCTATCCTCATCTGAAAAATAGACTCATGAAGTCTGATTCCTCGGAAGTACGCCGACTTTCTGCGATTCTATTCTCAGATATCAGCGGTTACAACTCTCTTCTTCAAAAAGATAAAGAAGCAACTCTCGGACTTTTGGAAGAACACAATAAAATTGTGTATCCGATCATTCAAAAGTACAAAGGAATTATCATTAGAACGGTTGGGGATGCGATTCTTGCTGTGTTTGAATCGAGCATCTCAGCTGTAGAATCAGCCCTAGAAATTCAGGAAAAACTCAATAAACGCAAAGAAAATCGAAACAAAAAGAGTTTTCAACTCCGAATTGGGATTCATCTCGGAGAGACTATTTTCAAGAACAATGATGTTTTCGGAAATACTGTAAACATTGCAGCAAGGATCCAACCTCACGCCGAACCGGGAGGGATTTGTCTTTCTCAGACAGTCATAGACCAGATTCCCAATCACTATAAGGAAAGGGCGATTCCCATCGGTCCTGTAAATCTAAAAAATATCACCGATCCAATGGTCATTTATCGAATGAAAATGAGAAAAGATGGGCAGATCAGTGAGGGAGAGGAGAGAGATACCCCAATATCTTCCTCCCGTAAGGAACATCAGGAACCGGATCCGATCACTGAAGTGGTACCCTCGATAGTGATGCCTTCAAGAAAGTACATCATCTTTAGTTCAAAGAAAAGGAAGGGGGTTTGGAGACCTCCATTGTTTTCAAAATTTTTCTGTCTGTTCGGTGGAACAGAGATGGACTATACAGAGGCTATTTTTGGGAATCTGGAATACCAAGTCGATATTATTACAATTTTTGGTTCGGGTCAATTTTATTTTCCAAAGTCCATACGTGTAGACGTTGAATCCTCCTCAATTTTTGGAATGGTATCCGAAAAGACAGACAAACAGGACTATCATTCCAGGGTAGTTGTCAAAATAAAATGTGTAAACATTTTCGGTAAAACTTCAATTTACTCAATCTAAGTCAAAGTGGTTTTTTTCAAAATAGTTTAAATTCAATTGACCTTTATTCTAAACATTCTATCCTTCCCTCTATGAAAGCTGTATTTCATGCATTTTGGTCGAGGATCAATAACTCCGAATCTCATTCCCGATTGATCCTGGAAATCATAGAAAATATTCCAATATTTGAAGGTCTCAGTAAAAAAGGGTACAAATTGATTTCCTCTATACTTCACCTCAGAGAGTACGGTAAGGGAGAATTGATCTTCAATGAAGGGGAAGCCGGAAATGGGATGTACATCATCCAGAAAGGTAAGGTCAAGGTATACAGTAAAAATAAGAATGATGAAGAGATGATCTATGCCATACTTTTCGATCATGATTTTTTTGGAGAAGTATCACTCGTAGACCAGGGGCCGCGTTCCGCAACAGCGATTGCAGAAGAAGACTCAATTCTATTTGGTTTTTTTAAACCGGATCTCTTGACATTAATCGAAAAAAATCCCAAAATTGGAACCAAAATCTTACTCAATCTTTCTTCTTTCATGGGTCTTCGTTTGAGAGAAACCAACCGAAAGTTAGCATTTTATCAGGAAAAGCAATCAGAAAATGAAAACGAATCACCTATTCATTAAAATCATATACTATTCCTTTCTGACTTTAATTCTTGCTGTTTTATTTGTATCTGTCTATTCTTTGATCATACCCATTTTGATGGGATATATCATAGCTTTTCTCTGGTCACCTATGGTAAGCTTTTTTGAAAGGATAGGATTGGGAAAACACCAGGCTTCTATTTTTATTCTTTTGCTGCATGGCTTTCTCTTTTATTCTGTATTTCACTACTCAAATGATCTGGTGGATACTCAGTGGAAATCCTTCCAATCGGATAAATCTATCTATGTAAAAACTATAGATACAAGAGTATTGCAGGTAAAAAAATACTTTGGAAGTTTTTTAGATGAGTCTGTTCTCCATGAGTATGAAGAACAGATTGTTCAACTTTTGAAAAAAAAATGGATTTCAATCAAAGAGAATATCCCGGATATTTTCCATTCCGGATTGATTTTTGCGTCCAACCTCCTAACTACCCTGATATTCGCTTTTTTGTTTATTGAATTTGGAGGCGATATTAAGAAGTTTATTATTTCCCTAATTCCCAATCGTTATTTCGAAATGAGTCTTGTGATACTTTACAAAACAGATGCTCTGGTAGGAGGATATGTTAGAGGGCTGATTTTGGATTGTTTGGCAAATGGATTTCTCTATGCAGTCTTTCTTTCCTTGCTCGGTGTGAAGGGCGGATTGATGATCGGAATTTTTGCGGGAATTATGAATGCCATTCCATATGCCGGTCCAATCATTGGAGCCATTCCTGCACTTCTAAGTGTCCTCATTGATCCCAATCCTTCAGTTTCCTGGTGGGCCATACCGATTCTTTTCGGAGTTGTTCACATGTTTGATAATATATTCATCTATCCATCTACAGTGGGGAAAGAACTGAAACTCAACCCCTTTGTTGTCATTTTCGGAATTTTTGCCGGTGGTGCACTCGGTGGAATTTTGGGAATGCTGATGGCTGTGCCCATAATCGGAATTACTAAAGAAGTGTTTACTGTTCTCCATGTCTCCTTAAAATCTTATAAAATCATATAATTGTCTCATTTCTTAGGTTCTTAGATTTTGAAACAAATCAATTAGCGACTTTTTCTATTCAATCGATTGCTTCAGGGAACTCTTTCATCCTAAGTTTATTTTTCTATAGAACTTATGCATTCCGGGTGATACTATTTACCGGACCGTGTAGACTTTCCGATACTTTAGAGGATTTTTCTAAAGAAAAAAAAGCTACTAGACATAAATAAGAAATTGTGAAAACTGAATTTTGAAAATAGTAATAAAAAAAAATAAAATGGATTGAATAAACAAAAATTTATGCGATCATAATACTATAAAATCATTTACTATTTCCATATTGATTCTGGAGGAGAAAATGGGATTTTTCTCAAATTTGAAAGTAAAAACAAAACTGTTTTTAAGCTTTTTTACAGTGATATTGGTGTTCTCCCTCCTGGGAGGATATCTCTACAATTCTATAGTAAGTATCGGTGAAAGAACAGAAGCCATGTTTGTCTATAGAGTTCAGGCCATGAGGGATCTAGGAAATGCAAATATCTCTTTCCTTTTGGCTCGGACAGATATTCGCAATTATATCTATGAAACCGACCCTACCAATCAAAAAAAATTCAAAGACAATGTGATCAAAGAATTCGAAAACCTGGAAAACTTCATCACTACTTACTCTGCCAGACAGCAGGATGAAATTGAATCACAAAAATTCAAAGAATACTCTGTAGCAATTGAAAATTACATTCGAGAAAGGGACCTCATGTTTGATCGGACGGAAAGAGGAGATCGAAATGGGGCAGTTCTCATAGCCAACACCACAGGTGCCGAGTCTCAGTTGAAAGCCAGAAAAGCACTCCGTGAGATGAGAGAATACTCAGTAAGTAAAGCAGAAGAGTCATACAAGTACATTGTGGGATTGAAAGATACCATTATCAAAATCATTCTCATTACTTTATTGGGAGCTATTTTATTGAGTGTGCTGATAGGTTATCTTCTCTCCAATTATCTCAATAAAAACATAGAAAGCCTGAAAACTTACTCAGAAAATCTCTCTAAGGGCAATTCAGATTTCGAGATATCGATTACCAACAAAGACGAGTTTGGGGACTTACTTGCTGCTTTCAGGATACTTCAACAGAAAGTAAAAGAAAATTTTGAGATGACCAATCGCATTGAGAAACAAAATGAAACAACTGCAAAGGTCGCCACCTATCAATCCATTCAGACAAAAAAAGTAGTGGATGTTCTTCAAAAGATTTCGGTTGGAGAGATCAATGTTCAGGTAGAAATTGATGAGGCTGACAGTGATACACGTGCAACAAAGGAAATTTTCGATTCTATAGCACTTGCTATCAATCACTCAACAGAAGCAATCAAAAGACTTACCGAAGATTCGGTTATGCTCTCTGATGCAGCTATAGCAGGAAAGCTGGAAACCCGTGCGGATGCAGATAAGCACAAGGGTGAGTTTCAAAAAATCGTTCGCGGAGTGAATGCAACTCTGGACGCAGTGATCAATCCACTGAATGTAGCCGCTGATTATGTAGATCGTATTTCTAAAGGAGACATTCCTGAAAAAATTACCAAATCCTATAATGGAGACTTCAATACAATCAAGAACAATCTCAATACTTTGATTGATGCGACCAATATGATCACTGAGGTAGCTGCCAAGCTCTCTGTTGGAAATACGAATGTAACCCTAACCAAACGTTCCGAAAGAGATCAAATGATGGAAAATCTCATCAAGGTGATCGACAACAACAAACACGATGCAGCAAATGTAGTCGAAATGGCAAACGGGAATTTTGATTTTGTTGTGAAAATCATGTCGGAAGAAGATGATATGGCGAAAGCCTGCGTCAACCTTCAGAATCTCCTGAAAGGGCTCATCAAGGCCATGAATGATATGTCCGAACTCCACGACAAAGGAGAGATCGATGACTACATCGATTCTTCTCAATTTCCCGGAGCTTTCAAACGGGTAGCCGATGGAATCAATAAGATGGTGAGTACTCACATTAGCATCAAAAGAAAAGCGATAGGGGTGTTTACAGAGTTCGGAGAAGGGAATTTCGAAGCCAATATGGAAGTCTTACCAGGAAAGAAGATATTCATTAATAATGCAATCGAATCAGTTCGAACTAATTTAAAAGCTTTGATCGATGATTCGGTTATGCTCTCCAATGCAGCTATTGAAGGAAAGCTCTCAACCAGAGCAGATGTAAACAAACACAAGGGTGACTTCCGTAAGATCGTCGGTGGAGTCAATGCTACTCTGGATGCTGTGATTGCCCCAGTCCAGGAAGCTGCCAATGTACTGGAACAGTTGTCCAAAGGAAATCTGAAGCTCAGAGTCAAAGGTAAATACAAAGGGGACCATGCTCAAATCGCCAATGCTCTCAATTCAACCATGGAAATGTTGAATGAGAAGATAGGTGAAATCTCCAGGGTTCTCAATGAGATCTCTACAGGAAATCTCAACAACCGTATCGAGTCCGAATATCTCGGAGATTTCAATGCGATCAAAAATGCCCTCCTGATGATCAATAAGTCGATAACAAAAATCGTTCAGGATCTCCACAGTACAACCAATCAGGTCACAGGATCCTCCAGACAACTGGAAAAATTGGCTCAGAGTCTCAGTTCCGGTGCCAGTCAGCAGGCGGCGAGTGTGGAAGAATCCAGTGCATCCATTGAAGAACTTCTCGCAAGTACTTCTCAAAACACTGAAAATGCTAAGGTAACCGATCAAATTGCGAATGCAACCTCACAAAAAGCAGAACAGGGAGGTCTGGCAGTTCAGGAAACACTCAAGGCAATGAAAGAGATTGCTGATAAAATCAACGTTGTCGAAGAAATTGCCTCTCAGACCAATCTTCTGGCAGTCAATGCTTCCATTGAATCAGCTAGAGCCGGCGAACACGGCTTGGGTTTTGCTGTAGTTGCCAGTGAAGTTAGAAAGCTGGCAGAGGGAAGTAAGAAAGCCGCTAAGGACATCAAAGAACTGACAGCACGAAGTCTCTCCATCGCTGAAAATGCCGGACAGTTATTGAATGAAATTGTCCCCAACATCAAGAGAACAGCAGATCTGGTTCAGGAAATCACTGCTGCTTCTGAGGAACAAAAGAACAATCTCAATAGCTTCAATGCAGTGATAACACAGTTGAATGAAGTGGCTCAGTCCAATGCAGCCTCCTCTCAGGAATTGGCAGCAAATTCAGAAATGCTGAACAAGAATGCGATAGGTCTCAAGAAAACTGTAGCCATTTTCAAATTGAATGGAACAACTGAATCCTCCTCTGAAGAGTCTCAGGATGAATTTGAAGACGAGGATGATGAAGATGAAGATAGTTATTCCAATGAATTCAAGGATGCAACCCTTGTTTGAATTGAATCAATCACCGGGGATGGGGCAATCCTCCATTTCCGGAGAGGATATTCCAAATGAATGTCTATAAGAAGGTAAACAAAAACGTTCTCTCTATCGTCCTGGAATCCAGGGATTTAGAAACTGAAAGGGACAAATTGGTAGAAGAATTTCATGATGCTATGGATATGAGAGAAGAAAGAGAGATTTCCCTTAAACTCCGAGACATTCGGGAGTTGCCCTCTAACTTCGGAGTTGTCTTTCTCTCTTTTTTAGAATTTCTAAAAACACAGGACATTCCTGTAAATATGGAATTGGAATCGGGTTTGATGGATATCTTAATGGAATTGAACCTCGGAGAATACGTGCATTCAATTCAGGTACTTGCATAAATGGATTTAGATAAAATTTTACAGGATTTTCAATCAGAAGCTCTGGAGCTTTTAGATAAAGCAGAGAAAGACATCTTATCTATAGAAGAAACAGGGGATCTGAGTGTAATCAATGCCGTGTTTCGATACATACATACCCTGAAAGGCAACTCGGGTATGTTTGATTTCAATAATATTAAAAAACTCTCACATTCCCTTGAGAATCTTTTGGGTAAGGTTCGTGACAAAAAGATCTCTATCAATAAAGAGATCACCGATGAAATGCTTTATGCAATAGATCAATTGAAAGCTGTAATACGAAACTTAGAACATGAAAAAGATGCAAACGTTCAGGAGACTATTGAGATCATTCAATCCTTCCTGGTGAGTTCGGAAAAACAAAAGAACAAAGAAAATGATACAGTTCATAGTTTTGATGAAAATGAAATCAGAGAACTCTTTAAAATTTCAGATGAAAATATAGCCACCTATAAATCAGAAAATCTTTTTGTCTCTGTTTGTATGGTTGAGTATGGGGGAAAAGATGGATATCATGAACTGTCTGAAATCACTCAAATCCTTTCCGGGCTTTCGGATCATATTCTAAAAAAAGATTTCATTCCCTCAAGTTTGAAAGGATTTCCAAAGAATGTCAAAGAATCTGTGTATTTTGGATTCTTGCTGAAATCTGTAGAACCCACTCTGGACCTAATTAAAAAATTAGGTATTCGATTTACAAGAATTTATACATTTATTGAACCGTTGAATATCCAACCAATTGAGTCCCGTTCAAAACTTGGAGATACAAATCCCAAACAGCCCGGGTCAGAAAATGGCGAGACACATCTCAGGGTTAGGATAGCATTATTGGATGATTTGATCAATTTGGTTGGGGAAACCATAATCACAAGAAATCAATTGATTCAAAGATCATCTCTGCTTCAGGACAAGGAAAGCAATGTAATTCTTTCCAGAATGAGTCAACTCATCACACAGCTTCATACAAAAATCATGAACACCAGACTACAGGATCTCGGAACAATCCATCCGAGACTCTCCAGGGTTGTACGGGATACATCCAATTCTTTAAAAAAGAAAGTAGAGCTTCATTTTGATGCAGGTGGGGTTGAACTCGATAAGAACATGATGGATGTACTACTGGAATCACTGATCCATATGATTCGAAATTCGGTTGATCACGGGATTGAGTACCCGGAGGAAAGAGCCAAGGCAGGAAAGAGTGAGACCGGTCGTATAAAAATTTCAGCTTCCCTACAGATTGGAAATGTTCAGGTGGATATCGAGGATGATGGTAGGGGGATAGATAGAGCTAAAGTGAAATCCATAGCTATTAGTAAAGGATTGATTTCTCAGGAAAAAGCTTCTACTCTAAGTGAAAATGAAATCGAAGAACTTCTTTTCTTACCCGGGTTCAGCACTGCAAGTGTGGTGACTGAGACTTCAGGAAGAGGAGTGGGGATGGATGCTGTAAAAGCGAGCATTCAAAAACTGGGTGGATCTGCCCGTATTACATCTGAGGTAGGTAAGAAAACCAGAATTCGTCTAAACATCCCTCAGAGTGTGAGTGTGATTTCCTGTTTACTTATCAGTGTCAACGGAATCCGATATGCTCTCTTTCAGAAATACATTTCAGAACTTCTGTCCTTTGACCCTGCTAATTTCACTGTTGCCAATTCACATAAAATGTACAAAATACGTGATGAGTTGATTCCTCTTGTGAATCTTGGATCCGTTTTGTATCCAAACACTAATGAATCCAAAGACAATCCACCTTTCATAGCGATTCTGAAATCAGAAAAGCATAGATTCGGAATTCAATTTGATCATATGATCGGAGCGGAAGAAATTGTAGTTAAGCCGTTGGGTGAGTACTTTCATGGATTGCGACTGTATGCCGGAGCAACGATTTTAGGCGATGGTGAAGCGGTTCTTATCCTGGATGTTACCGGGCTTGCAGAATTTCTCGGTATCAATAATTCAGAAAAGGTCAGTTCAAGAGTTCCGACCAGAGTGGATACATTCAAAAGGGAAAAAGGATACATTCTTTTCTCTGTGTCCGGTAGCAGATTCGCCAGTCAATTGGAGTCAGTCCTCTGTATTGAAAGAATTTCTGATTTTAAAGTAGAATCGCTTTCAGGAATTGAGGTCATTCAATACAAAAATGACATCATGCCGATTGTTCACCTGGAAGAAATCTATGAGATAGAAAGGAATGGTGACAGAGATATGTTTATGTTAATCATTCAGGTTCAGGGAAAAAATATCGCTATAGCAATCCACGAAATCATAGATATCGTTTATGAGATACAGATTCTAAAAGAAGAATTATTTCAGGGTGAGGCTATTATCGGTCATGCTCTTATCAATGGACATACAACTATCGTACTCAATGCCATCGAATTGCTATCCAAAATATCTAAGATTCGATTCGGATGGGTCGGGCATCATGCAGAAGATTTTTCAAAAGTCAGCCTTCCCGGTTATCAGGAAGAGAAAGTAATCAATTGAGGAGATCGTTATGCAATTCTTAACCTGGGAAATAGACAATCAATTGTATGCAGCTGATATAAATTATTGTTTGGAAGTTCAAAAAGATATCAAAGTAGTGAATGTCCCCCATTCCAGAAAGTACATAGCAGGAATTATGAATCTCAGGGGAGATATCGTCACTATCATTGACCTTTTGACTTTCATGGGTATGACAGAAATGCCCGAAATGGAAAGACCTGTAATCATTCGATTGAAAGATAGATTCCATCAGGTGGGCATCTTGGTAGATAAGGTTTCAGAGGTCATGGAAATCCCCGATGAAAAAATAGAACCATCGGAAAAGCATCTTTCGATCAATGAGACAAAATACATTTCTCATGTTTCCAATTCTTCTTTAGGTTTTATAATGATTTTAAATCTTCAGGAGTTTTTCAATATTAAGTGATCGGGAATTTTCAAAATAAAAATTTAGAGAAAATTCTTTTTGCAAGGATATTACTATTGATTTTCATAGCACTGAGAAATGAGAGGAAGAACTTTTGAAGAAAATTTTAACAATTGATGATTCGGGCACTATACTTCAGATCATAAAATTAACCCTAAAAGGACACGGTTTTGAGGTTATGACCGCTGCCAATGGCGAGGAAGGGCTAAATGTTTTGAGCAATCAGGAAATTGATCTGGTTGTAACAGACATCAATATGCCTGTTATGGATGGTATCACATTTATCAAAGAAGCTAAGGCTGTGAAACCTGAAATTCCTATCATTGTATTGAGTACTGAATCCGGTGATGATCTCAAAAAAGTTGCTATGGCAAACGGGGCAGTCGGCTGGATAGTCAAACCATTCAAACCCGAACCCTTTTTGGAAATGATCAAAGATATTTTTTCCTAAGTCTATGGAGTTTAAAATACTGGATTCGGAAGCACCCCCTAAGGATACAAGTTGTGATATTCTTATTTTGGACCCATCTATTCAGGAGACAGCCCGTTTAGAAATTTTTCTCACATCCAGGTCCTATCGGGTTCAATCAGCAAGTGATTTCAGGACGGGGATTTTCAAGATTCTTGACCACACTCCCAGTGTGATCCTCATGGACTTGATGGCTCCCGGCTCTGAGGGGATTGAAGGGCTCAGGATGATCAAGAGATTGAGTCCGATTAGCTCAATCATAGTCCACACATTTCAACATGATCAAAATATGATCAAGAGATTCGGAACCGTTTTTGATATCATTCAAAAACCTTCCGAACTTATGGATCTTCTTGAGACCATTGCCCGGGCAATGGATTTTAAAATATCCAAAGAAATGGCTCTCACCAAAGAAAAAACCTCCGAAGAAGATTTGAAAGAAGAATTGGAATGGTTGCTCTGGAGAGAACAGAACCTCATGAATTCCCGGAGTTCCTACGGGAAAACAATTTTGGAAACTCTGGTGCATTCTATTTTTCAGGGTAGGGGTTTGGGTGGAATGATGAGTCTTATGGAAATGGTTGAACTGACCAAAAAAGAAACTGAAGATGAGATAACAATCAGCAAAGAACTTTATAATCTACTCATGGACAATCTGAATGCTGTTCAGATTATGAAAACCAAACTCGACAAAACAATTCATATTTTCGATATAAACTTTCACAGGGAACCGGTTACAGGCGATGAGATATCAGATATACTTGAAGAAGAGATAAAAAATGTGTCCTATCTTCTCGATATTAAGCACCAGACGATCCGAAATGAAAAACACAATTTTACAAAATCTTACGTTGGGAATAAGGAGTTCCTTAAAATCGCATTTCGGGAATTGGTGACCAATGCGATAAAGTATTCACCTGATAACAGTGTCATCTATACATTTCTCCATAAAAAAGAGTCCAATTCCATCTCCATAATTGTTTTGAATTCGATTTTAAAGATACCTAGAGGTATATCCGGGATTCCCCAGGAATTAGAACATGAAGTGTTTGTTCCATTTTTTAAAATAAATAATGTTCATGACGATAGATTTTTTCAGGAAGAGCTGGGATTGGGAATCGGGCTCTCAGTTGTTCAAACCGGCGTAACCAAAATTGGTGGAAAACTTAGAATCTATGAAATCATGGATCACGTTCTCTCTAAAGTTCCCGAAAAAAAAATCTGTACAGAGTTGATCCTTCCTATTTTTGAAGAAGAATAAAAAAGATTCGGTTTTCTAGAGAAAAAGCTAAGTGATAATGAAAAGAAATTTACAAAAAGTATCAAAACCATCGTTTTGTAGTTAAACGTTATCTTTCCATGAAAATAGAACAAAATCCACTTTCACCAAAGTCCAGAATCTACCCGGGATTGTTTCTCGGTCTTTCATGGGATGGGTCACGGGGATTGAGTTCATTCTTCTCAATGATTCTGATCTTCCTCTTTACCAATCTATTCATTTTGCCTGACTCTTTGATTGCTCAGGAAGAGTCACAAAAGAATCCAAATGTCCTAAGCATTGAAAATGCAGTAAAAAATGTTTTGGAAAACAATCTCACCGTAAAAAATGCCAAGCTCGAAATCATTAAGGCTGATTCCGGCTCTTTGAAAAATTCCAGTAGATTTCTTTGGAAAATCTATGGGGACGCCTCCATTTTCAAATCTGTGAATCCTCTCAATGCATCAAATATTATCTCTGGTACAAAAATATCTCAGGACAAATTGTCTTTGGGATTGGAAAAAGATTTTGAAACCGGAACCTACATTGCCACTGAAATCAGTACCCTGCGTTTTGATACAAATGCATTTGAAGGGGAATTGGGATACATATTTCCGGCATTTTCCTCTCTTGCTCTGAAGCCCCTGTATACAGGTGCTTTATCTTTCAGGATTTCTCAGGAGTTGTGGAAGCATTCTTTTGGGAAGGTGAACAAGAACACTGACAAACTCTTGCGTCTCAAGACGGTCATTGATCGAGATCAACTCGTCTTTTTGCTTACCAATGTGGTCACAAAAACCCTGATTGATTATTGGGCTCTCTCGATTCAGGAGTCCGCTGTAAATACCTTTGAAAAATTGGTCAAGAATGCTGTTTTCATTCAAAACATCACTCTCAGAAAGAGACGAATCGGAACAGCGGAGCAATTTGAAGTGAATTTATGGAATTCCATAGTTACCAAACTCAAAGGACAATTGGAAAAAGCCAAGGTTGATAGGGACCTGGCCAGACGTGATCTTGCACGGGTAATGGCACTAGATTCTGTCGATAGCTTTTCAGCAGTTACAGACCTAAAAGCTGAACTACCCGAAAACCTCGATTTTATTAAAGATTATGAATATGCTCTTGAGAACAGGATAGATCTAAAGAATATCAGGAGAATGCAGGAGGTTTCCGGATATCAGTTGGAAAATGCGGAGGAAGAAGACAATCCTTCTATGAAGGTCTCCGCTCTCTATAGTTCGAGAGCTCAGAGCCTACTTTCTCCTCAGAACAACTACCTGAACACTCAAAATGGAATTTCCACTTTTAAATATCCTGAAAAGCGAATCGAAATGGAACTTTCTTATCCTCTTTGGGACGAAGGTTTGAAAGAAAACATCAAATCGAGTAAAGTTGACATTGCTCAATGGAAGCAAAAGCAAATTGATCTAGAAAAAGAAATCGAAAACGAATTGAGAGATAGAATATCTGCTATCAAAAGCTCTTATTCATCTTTAAAAATTGCAGAGCAAAATCTTATAGAAAATGAAAAGTACTACAATGGAATCTCTCAGAAATTTGCAGTGGGAAGATTCAATGCTTCAGATGTAAAAACTGCATTGGACAATCTTGCCCAATCCGAATTGATTTTGGTTCAGTCCAAGGTAAATTTTAATATCAACCTGATTCGATATGAGTTAGCTAAAAATTCATTGTTTCAAAAATACAATATCGATCCTCAAAAAATTGTAGATGAAATCGTCAGACAGGGCGAGGAAAGAATGAAATGAATTCACCCGATAGAAGAAGAGTGTGGCTTTAAAAATTTATTACCAAACAATAAAAATTTCCGATATATACAGAGAGGTTCCAATTGACTAAAATAGCTATAGTTTCAGACCACGGCGGATTTGAATTGAAAGAATATCTGAAAGATTTTTTTTCCAAAGAAGGAATTTCGGATCTCGGAGTCTATGAACCTGTGTCTGTGGACTATCCTATCGTTATAGGAAAGGCATGCGAGCAACTTTTATCAGGTGAATTTGATAAATTGATAGCTCTCTGCGGAACCGGAATTGGTGCTTCTATGAAGGCCAATCGGTACAAAGGAATTCGGGCAGCTCTCTGTCATGATGAATTTACAGCTGAGATGTCCAAACGTCATAATGATGCGAATGTCTTGGTCTTGGGGGGAAGGGTCCTCGGAAAGGATTTGGCTACGAGAATCGTTCAAAAATGGTTGTCCACAGATTTTGAAGGTGGGAGACACGAAAAACGGATAAACTTACTGGATTCATGAAACATTTAAATTTTATTTTCTTATTGATTTTCATTTCTACATCCTTAACTTCCGGGGAATTTAGCTTTGGGAAGGGGAAAAAGTATTCCTTACGAAAACTAAAAAAAGAAAATACGATCATTAAAAAAATAGGTTCCAATGAAGACAGGATCGAACTGAGTAAAAACAGAATAGCAGAGACAGAATTATTTTTAAATTTTGAAAACAAAAAAGCCGCAGATCTCAGAGATCAAAATCGAAATTATGAAGTCCAGGAAGCCCTCTACACACCGATTGAGGGAAAATCATTATTCGGGAGAAGATTTGCTTCTTTCACCACACGGGACTCTCAAATCAGAATTTCATCGGGAAGCGGAAGAATTCTTTCCCAAAAAGTGATTTCTAAACCGATTTACTTTTCTTATTTTATTATGCCGGGAGAACTGGAGCAGAGCTCATCGATCTTTTCCAAAAGTTACACTACCGGTGGGAAAAAGTATGGAATCGAATCAAAGATCATCAACAGCAAAACTGAAGTCTATTTCCATAATTTCTTCTTTTACACACAATCCGAATCAAAATCATTCAGTTTGATCAGCCCCGATAAGCTCAAATCCAAGGTATGGACCCATGTGGTGATCTCTTTGCAACCTCTTACCGGAGAAGCGATTCTCTTTGAGAATGGATCAGAAAAAGCAAAGTTCCAAGCATTTAGAAGCCCCAATGACCCCACTCCACTTCTGGCAGGGTTTCATCCTTACGATACAAGTCCTCTCATCATAGGAAAAGATTTTTACGGAAAACTGGATAATTTCATAATTGGGACAGGCGAAGTTGAGAATATCAATAAAATCAATGTACCTTACTCTCCTGTGAACTACAATGAGAGCTTCCGAACAGCCAATCATTCCAGAGGAGTTGTCACCTCAGCAGTGATGAAAACTCCAAAATCCCATTCGCTTCCTATTTCTATGGAGATAGTAGAAAATCAACCAGATGGGACTCATATAGAGATTCTCTATCGATTTTCCGAGGAACCTTTTGAAGAAAATTCGGTACTACCCGAATGGAAGCATTACAATAAGGACGAATTCAAAAAATCAGAATCGAACCATTACTTCCAGTACTTTCAATGGAAAGCAATACTGCGGGCCAATTCGGAAGGGACTGTTTCCCCCTATCTCTCGGAACTCGCTCTGAACTATAAGGATTCCTTTCCCCCCAATCCTCCCTTTGGATTAGAAATTCAATCCTATGATCATGACAAAAAAGAAATCTGTTTGAAATGGAATTCGAACCATGAAGCGGATGTGATTGATGGGGGAGGGTATATGATCCATTATGGAGTCTCTCCGGATAGGATGGTTGCCACCCTTACTCTGGGAAATGACGGTAAACCAATAAGTGGGATTTCAATGGATGGATCCGGGGAAGCTCTTCCTCTAAAGAAAGTAGTTAGAAAGAATTATTCATCACTCAGAACATGTATAAACAATGATATAATTCAAAAGAATGCAGAGTTTACTAAAGATAAAAATCTCTTGCTTTTTAAATCGGGTATCACATATTTTTTCAAAATTTCAGCCTACAATAATAAATTTCCACTATTAGAAGATGAAAAACCGGGGAGAGATCAGAGGAGTAAACCTTCTAAGGAAGTTTTATTTACTTTCCAAACCGATGCCAATGATAGGTACTGAGAAAGGTGGTTTAGGAACAACTAACCTATCCAGACCGTAGAAAGCAGCAGTAGCTGCTTCCAGATAATGTAGTTTGGATCCACTCTTCACTAGATTGCTTTCAAGTTTAAAAATTTCCAAATTGAATGGAAGAACCTCATCACAAAGAGTTTGAATTTTCTCCAGGAATATTTCCCTATCAAAGTCCAGATTTGAAGTCATTATTTCCCGAACTGTTAGTATAGATATGTAAATACGGGAGTTTTTTTGTAGTTCTTTGATGACAAACTTTTCTAATTCTACTGAAGCTTCCATTTTCACTAAGGAGTACATTAGTTCTGAAGTCAGTAGAAGTTTCATTGGTATTTAGATATTTCCTAATTTCAATAAATCTTTAAATGCCTGAATCCGATCTAAATTTGTTCGTTTGATGATTTCATTGTTCAGACTGATCCGAATCATCTCAGCCGAAGAAATATTTCTCTTAGAGGCTTCCTTCTTCATAAGGTTGAAATCATTTTCTGGTAATAGAATTTGAAATCTTTTGATTTTATTTTTGGAATTGGATTTTTTCATTGAGATTTTTGTATTTTATAAAATTTTTATGGGCTTCGGTTAGATTTCCTGTTTCAAGAGAAAGAACACCCATATTGTAGTACACATCAGGGCGAGTGGAGTCATATTTTGAAGACTTTTGAAATAGGTGGTACGCCTTTGATTTTTGACCCAGCATGAGTTCTGACAAACCCCAATAGAAGTACCAGTCTTCCCATTTTTGAGTATTGTCTACATATTCCAATTCCGGAATGTACTTTGAGAAGAGCTTGGAAGATAGAGAATAATTTTCTCTGAGAATGGAAAATGATGATTCGTTTTCAAATGGATCTTTTAGATCTACTGGGCTTTTTAAATCATCCCGATAGAGATAAGACTTAGCCAGGAATAAAAAAAATAATTTTTCTTCCGGAAAGCTTTCGGTGTACAACTCCAGTTTTGGGATGAGTTCTTTGTATTTATTTTCCCGATAAAGATTTCTCAATTCCTGTCTTTCTTTATCTCTGGTTCTTTCCGGGAGAATATTAGAAACTAAGAATAGGGTACTAAAAATAAAGATAAAAATTCTTACCATCTTGCGGGTAATTCTTTGTAGTTGAAAGAAAGGTAAAATCATTTTCATTGTTCAACACATGAATGATGTCTTCTCCCGGATCTTCGGAGTCTACGATAAGAAATTGATCAAATAATGATTCTATGACAACTGCTTCTTCTGTTAAGACCTCAGAAATTCTTTTGAGTAGATCCATCTTCCTTTCTTGAGAGTCTTCAAAATCATTATAATTCATGATTTTGTACTTTGTGATACTAACCGAATTGGAAGTTCTATTTAAAATCATTTTTTTGGCATAAGAGATCACTTCCTCCATTAGATTTCCTATGGGCTGACCCGAAGAATTGTTGATATGGAAGTATTGGTAGATTGCGGGGATGGAAGGCTTTAGTATGGATTGTATTTGGGATAGGAGACCGGAAATGGGTTCGGAGCCATCCATATCCTGAGAAAGAAATAATATTAGCCCCAGATCCAATTCGAGGTACTTTAGATTTAAAAAAATAAATTTGGAATTTTCGTTTTGGATTGATTCGGTAAAGATTTTTTCCAGAAAAGGTTTAGATTCAATCAGAGCTTTGTCTATTATAAAATAGTTTTGTGAATTTAAGAGGTGAAGTACTTCTCTGCTGTGAAAGTAAAGATTCCTTCCGGTCTTTTCATCGAGTCCTTCAAAAAACTCAGGTGAGTAGAGACCTGTAAATTCATTTTTAATGAGGAAACCATACTCATGGATTCCAAAATCCTTGAGTTTCTTGGTGACGTAGTTATTCAAATTGTCCAGGAAGTACTCCCCTTCAAAAACATTTTCCAGAAGAGTGTAGTCTTCAATCAAATCTTCTTGAATTAGAGAAATTGGTTCTACTGACTTGATAAGAGCTGTCTTTTTTTGAGAGACCCTTTTGACGAGATCTTCCAATTCATGAGTGAAAATCTTTTTCCGAATCTTTTGGATGTTTGACTCTTCCGGATCGGGTAGGTTCTCTACTTCTTCGGTTTGACTTACCGATCGAATGGGAGAATGAATCTTACGAATTTTCCCTGGAGAAATGTACATATTTTTGAATTGATTCTTCTTTAGGGGTAAAGTGATGATTCGTTCTTTGATCTCTTCTTGATTGGAATCCAAGGATAGTCTCCATGGAAAATATTTCTCAAGTATCATGATTCTGCAAGTCTTTTTAATTCCTATGAATCCCCGGGGTAGATTTTGTTTTTGAGAAAAATACAGAACTAAATTGAAAATTTTCTTTTCTAAGTTTGGGATTGGGTAAGATTGGTTTAGAGGAAATTATGTTTCGACTTCAGTTATTATCAATACTTTTTATTTCATTTTTTGTATCCGGTTCCCTTTTTTCAGATCCGGCCATGAAGCAAACCATGGAAACTTATTACGGATCCGATAAGCAAACTTCTATGTACATGATGGGTTCAGGGGGAGTTTCAACACTTAGCGGTGCTTATTTTCTGACAAGAGACAGTGATTTCCAAAAGGGGCTTGCTATTCCCTTTATCGGACTGGGTCTGGTTCAGCTAGGGATAGGAGGAACCTCTTACTACTACAATGAATCCCGGGTGAAAGAAGCAAATGGAAAATTGTCCTCTAATCCCTCAGACTTTCGAAAGTCTGAAATGGAGAAGATGGAAAAGCTAAAGCAGAGAAACTACTATCTCCGGGCTGCCGAATCGATTCTCCTTCTGGGTGGTGTCTATGCGGCTTATTCTGGATCCCAAAACAATGATCATTATATGAATGGAATGGGAACCGGGTTGGTGATTCAAAGTGCTATGATGCTACTTTATGATTATTTTGCAGATAAAAGAACCGATGATTATCGTAGCAATTTGATGGGCTTTTCTGCCTGGGCGACTCCTCAACGAGGGAATCAGGAAGGATCCTACGGTCTCGGGGTTAGCTTTCGTTTTTAGCTCTCAGGTTCCTGAGTTTCTTTAAATAATAGATCTTAGTAGTTTCCTCTCCAAATTGAAACATCTTGAAATCTGGATTTTCTCCAAGGAATTCATTAAAATCCAGATTTCTAATTAGAGATTTCCATTCCTTCACCAGGATTTCCAAACCATAGGGAAAGTCATCTTCCAAATCAACATTCACATCTCTTTCTTTTTTTTGTGAAACGGAATGAAGAAAGTTAAGAAACCAGTCCAGTTTCTTTTGAAATTCAAAACCTTCAAAATTATCATAACTTCCCTGATACTTATGAAGAAGAAATTCTAGATATCCGAGTCCGATGTAGGACAAAGAAAGCAGTTCGGAAAACCTCATACTTTCTCCATATTCTGAGTAATTCAATGGGAGAATATTTTCTTTGGATATGGGTAGATTGTTGAATTCCAAGCGGCAATGGGTGGCCTCTTTTGCAAAATCCATCGAAAAAGGAGTCTTTTGAATGTCTCCGGAATCTGATGAAACCAAAACAGGAACAAAAGAGTCTTCATATCTTGCTATGATGATATAGTATCCTGAATTCAATCCATTTGTCAGAAAGCCTTTGCTTCCTGAGAGATAGAACTTATCATCTTCTTTCTTAAGTTCTGATTTGATATTGGATAGTCTTCCTTTCCAACCAGACTCAGAGACTCCCAGAGAAACGGATGTCTTTCCATTCAGGACATCTTTGAGAAGACTTGAGGAAAGAGAATGTCCTTTTTCTGATCCCAATTTCAAAATTCTTCCGGAAATATTTACCTGAGCCATAAATGCCACACCCAGACCGATCCCATGAGGAATCTTTCCCAGTTCGTAAAGAAAGGTATGAAACTTTAAAAATTGATAGTTCTCAATCACTTCAAATAGATTTATTTTTGTAATTTCCGGGAGAATCACAGAAAAGATTTCTTCAGGTTTCAGATTAGGGTCAAGATTTTGGATCTGATGGATCAGTTCATTTTTCATTTTTGTCTCAATTCAAAATAGGAAATTTTTTCTTTACTTCTTTTTCAGGATATGCATCGAAGTGCCACCACTCATTGTATCGAACTGCAAAGCCGGCAGACTCCATAGCCTTACGGAGAATCTGCCGATTTTTGTACTGGATTTCAGTGAGAAGTTTTTCTTTTAAAAGCTCTGATTCCAAATTTGGTTCAGCAAGTCTTCCGAAGTAATCAAAATCTGTTCCCATATCCAGAGATTGGTTCTTTTTCCGATCAAAAAGAGAAAGATCAATCGCAGCACCATAATTATGAATCGAGCCCGAGTCAGGATTGGCTACGTAAGGCTCCTTATCTGTTCCTTTCACTCTATCCCACATTCTTTTTTGAACCCGAAGTGGTCTGGCTCCATCAAAACACAAAAAACTGAGATGGGGGTGGGTTTGTTTTAAAAAACGATCTGCTTTCCGGAAGAGAATCGCCACTTCTTTTTGAAGGTAACAGACATTGAAGTCTCCGTAGAGATCTTCCTTTAAAAAATTATTCACTCCCGAATAACGAATGTCCAAGACTAAATCGGGAATGTATTCTATCGCATCTACCAGACCTTTCTTTTTCCAATCTTCCGTGAGCTGTCTTCCTCCCTCTGAAAGGAGAGGTGAAAAGAGAGTGGAAACTAAAATACCTGTAGTGAATACAGAAAAAGCATTCATAAATGCAGGTTGCTAAAATGGAAGGAAAATGCAAAAGAAAAACTAATTTACCCTGAAAAGGTTTAGAAAATAAAGGTTAGTATGAAGACAATGTTTGAAAAAATCTGGGATTCCCATTTGGTTACTGAAAATGGTACTTCCTCTATCATCTATATTGATAGACATTTGGTTCATGAAGTTACATCTCCCCAGGCTTTTGAGGGATTACGTATCACCGGTCGAAAGGTTCGAAGACCGGAGGCAACTTTTGCCACCATGGATCACAATGTATCCACAAGAACCAGGGATCTAGCTACTGCAGATCCGATTTCTGTCCTTCAGATGAAAACTCTCATGGACAACTGCAAAGAATTCGGAATAAAAATTTTCGATCTGCATCATCCGGACAATGGTATTGTACATGTGATTGCACCTGAGATGGGACTCACCCAACCCGGCATGACAATCGTCTGTGGGGATTCTCATACTTCTACCCATGGAGCATTCGGAGCACTTGCTTTCGGTATCGGTACCAGTGAAGTTGAGCATGTCCTCGCTACACAAACATTGGTTCAACAAAAACCCAAGACTATGGAAATCCGTATCGAAGGAAAACTGGGAGAAGGTGTCACTCCCAAGGATATCGTCCTCGCAATCATCGGAAAGATCGGCACGGATGGTGCCACAGGTTACGTCATTGAATATACCGGCGATGCATTGAAATCCATTTCGATGGAAGGAAGGATGACCATCTGCAATATGTCCATTGAAGCAGGTGCCAGAGCTGGATTCATTGCACCTGATGAGATCACAATTTCCTATCTCAAGGATAGAGATTTTTCACCCAAAGACGGAGACTGGGACAAAGCAGTGGCGGAATGGAGAAAGCTATCCACAGATCCCGGTGCGAAATTTGATAAAACTGTAATCTTAAAATCCGAAGAGATCACTCCGATGGTCACCTGGGGAACTTCACCCGGTCAGGTGATTGGAGTGACAGGAACTGTTCCTTCACCCGATTCCGTCTCGGATTCAACCATGAAGAAAACCATAGAAAATGCTCTTCAATACATGGATTTGAAACCGGGAATGAAAATTACCGATATAACCGTCAATAAGGTCTTCATAGGATCCTGTACGAATTCACGGATTGAAGACTTAAGAGAAGCCGCAAAAACTGCAAAAGGGAAAAAAGTATCTTCCTCTGTTACAGCAATCGTAGTTCCCGGCTCGGGAAGAGTGAAGAGAAAAGCGGAAGAAGAAGGTCTCGATAAGATCTTTATTGAAGCTGGCTTTGAATGGAGAAATCCGGGCTGTTCTATGTGTCTGGCTATGAATGATGATGTTCTCTCTCCCGGGGACAGATGCGCATCTACCTCCAATCGAAATTTCGAAGGAAGACAGGGGAAAGGTGGTCGAACCCATCTGGTAAGTCCGGCTATGGCTGCAGCTGCAGCTATCGAGGGACGATTTGTGGATATCAGGACCTGGAGCTAAAGGAGAATTTATATGAAAGCTTTTACTACCTTAGAAGGGATTGCCGTACCTTTAGATCGGGCAAATGTGGATACGGATGCAATCATTCCGAAGCAGTTTTTAAGAAAAATAGAAAGAACCGGTTTCGGAGTTCATCTCTTTCATGATTGGCGATATTTGGATGATGCGGGAACAAAAGAAAATCCTGAATTTATCATGAATCGAAAGGAATACAAAGGAGCAAACATTCTACTGGCTAGAGACAATTTTGGATGTGGCTCCTCGAGAGAACACGCTCCCTGGGCTTTGGAAGACTATGGTTTTCGATGCATCATCGCTCCATCATTTGCAGACATTTTCTATAATAACTGCTTCAAAAATGGGATGTTGCCCATAGTTCTCAGTCCGAATGAAGTGGAAGAAATTTTTCAAAATTCCATAAAAAATCCGGAATCAAAATTAAAAATTGATCTCCAGACTCAGGAAGTAACCCTTTCCGACGGAAAAAAATTCTCATTTTCGGTCGATCCATTTCGTAAAGACTGTCTATATAAGGGATTGGATGATATCGGATTGACTCTAATCCATGAATCCAAAATAAAAACATTCGAAGACGATCAGAAATCCAAATTGCCCTGGTTGTACAAATAAGGAGATTTTATGAAGTGGTTAACAATTTTTTTTCTAACAGTAGGGCTGGTGTATTCAGAATCAGCTGATCTAAAAATTGAAGATCTGACTGTAGGAAAAGGAAGAGAAGCCAAAATCGGGGATGAAGTGACCGTCCACTACACCGGTTGGTTGACAAACGGAAAGAAATTTGATAGTTCGGTGGATCGAAACACTCCTTTTAAGTTCATTCTCGGAGCAGGTATGGTGATACCCGGCTGGGATAAGGGAGTGAATGGAATGAAAGAAGGTGGAAAGAGAAAGCTCACCATTCCTTCTCAAATGGGTTATGGAACAAGGGGAGTGGGGCCTATTCCTCCTAACGCCACTTTGGTTTTTGATGTAGAACTCCTGAAGGTAAAATCAGGCAAATGAAGTTTTTAGCAATCTTTCTCATCTCTATTGCGAGTCTACTGGCAGAAGAGGAAAAGTTTCAAATCATCGACTTGAAAGAAGGAACGGGGAAGGTTGCCAAGCCTTCCCATCTGGTAAAAGTTCACTACACAGGTTGGTTGACAAATGGGAAGAAATTTGATAGTTCTTTTGACAGAAAGACTCCCTTTGAGTTTAAGTTGGGAAGACGTCAGGTCATTAAAGGTTGGGATCTCGGTGTGGTAGGTATGAAAGTCGGAGGCAAGAGGAAGTTGATCATTCCTTCTAAGCTTGGATACGGAAAAGATGGATCTCCCCCAACCATTCCTCCGGATTCAACTCTTATCTTTGAAGTCGAGCTTCTGGGTATAGACTAACCACCCGGGTCAAATTTCAACTCAACTTCTTTATCATTTTCCATAGTCAGTAGAATTAATTTAGATTCATCTAATTGTTTGATATAAAAAAATATAGGTGGAGCGGTTTTGTCGAGAATGTAAATCTCTCTTTTGCCATTGACTCTCCACTCCGCGTTGATGTGCATACCGTACAGGTAACCTTCCGCATATCCATCCTTATGAAACTCAAGAAAATAAATCTCTCCCTCATCTTGAAATTTCTGAATACGAGTCTGATCTTTGATTTCTGTGAGAAGCCATTTTTGGATGAGAAGGTTAGAGTTTTCCTTTTGCGTACAGGCGAAATTGTATAGGATGAGTAAATGGAAAATGAGGTAGATTGAAAGTTTTGTGAAATTCAGTTTCATTCCGTTATTTTTTAGTTAGAAGATGAATAGAAACCAAAATTCTAGATCTCTGCGTAGATTCAAGGACTTCTAGTTTGTGAAAAGAAGTTCATACTGTGTGAGAAATTGCTTTGAAAAACCTGTTTAATTTGGTTTGGATACGAAATTATCATTTCAAAATTATGGATATTTTCAAGGATAGGTATATGGATATTAGGATTCCTACTCATTCACTTAGTGTTGATCGTTTCCACCTGAATCATTCAGATTAGAAAGTATGAATTTTTTGTCTATGACACAATAATTTTTAAATTTTTTGGATAAACATACCTCTATGGTAAATGAAGTTCAATCAGAATCCAAACCCTCTCAATTAAGAAAAATATTTCATGATATCTTCCTGTCTCCGGCGGATGCATTTGATTCCTTTCTCAATAATAAATCATTAAAAATTATCGATCTCCTTCTTTTTCATTTTGCTCTATGGCTGTATGCACCATTCTTCAAGTTGGTTCATAATCTTATTTCTTATTACATTCTTCTCCCGGATGTTATTGACAAAAAAATCTATTTTAAAACAGGTCTTCTCACTTCCTTTCTGACCTATCCAATATTATTTATTCTGATCTTGTTTTTGGATGCAGTTCGGAAACAGTATTTGATTTATTTTCATGACAATTCAGAAGAATTCAAGGGAGTCTGGATTGCAGGCATACCCATGAGTGCTTCAGTTCTTTTTTGGACTTTCCCGAAGCCTTTCAATGCTATTTTTATTACGATAGCTTTCCTATTTTCTCTCAGAGTTTATTATATTTCTTTAATCAGTTTGAATAATTTAACTAAATTAGATTTTTATAAAATTCTAATGTACTATGGAATCATTCTCGGTTCTTTTTCAGCACTAGCAATTTTTATTGGAAATACTATCAGGTCGGGTTTATGAATATTTTTTTTATAGGTATCGGTGGAATAGCCATGGGAAACCTGGCTTACATGCTAAAGAAACAAGGGCACAATGTTTCCGGTTCAGATAAAAATCTTTACCCTCCGATGTCTGTGATGCTCGAAGATTGGGGATTGAAAGTATTCAATGGATTTGATAAGAATCATCTAAAGAATCAGGATATGATCATAGTAGGGAATGCTATTTCCCGGGGGAATCCTGAAGTAGAAGAAATGCTCAACCAAAAAATTCCCTATCTCAGCATGGCAGGAGCTATCTCAAAATTTCTTCTTCAGGGAAAGAAAGTAATCGTTGTCGCGGGGACACATGGAAAGACAACAACCACATTTCTTGTTCATCATATCCTTAAGGAAATCGGACTCCAACCGGGATTGTTTGTGGGTGGAATTCGGGCTGACAATCATCCGGGATTTGAAATAGGAAATGGAGAATACTTTGTTATCGAAGGAGATGAATACGATTCAGCTTTTTTTGAAAAAACAAGTAAGTTTTTGAATTATCATCCCCATTACCTTGTTTTGAATGCTCTGGACTTTGATCATGCTGATATATTTCCAAATATTGAAGCGATCAAAGAAATGTTTAGAAGACTGTTGAAGTTAGTGCCTTCCAATGGGAAAATTTATTTCAATGAAAAATCAATTCACTTAAAAGAGCTATGTTCCGAATTCAAATTCGCTCCTATTGAAAAGTTCGGAATCGGGAAGAAAGGTTCTTTACTAAATATTCAAAAAGGGAAATTGTATTTTTTTGATTCGAAAGTTCCTGTAAACAGTAATTTGATCGGTGAACACAATCGCAGAAATTTAGAGGTTGCACTTCGGGTAGCTAAGGATATCTCTCCCGAAAAATGGCCTGCAATCAAAAAATCTGTAGAAAATTTCCCGGGAGTGAAACGACGTCAGGAGATTTTATTCAAAGGAACCGGTTCCATTTTGATGGAAGATTTTGCCCATCATCCGGTTGCAATAGAGGAAACTGTTCATGCTGTTCGGGAAGCTTATCCGGACTACACTATTCTTTCCCTATTTGAACCGAGAAGTGCAACTTCTCACAGAAATGTATTTCAAAAAGATTTTTCGAAGTCCTTCGTAGGTTCTCACTCGGTATTTATTACAGAAGTGTTCAATATCAAAAAGGTTCCAATCTCAAATAGATTGAATGTTAAGAAATTAGTAGTTGATACGAAAAAGAATTCCAGAGTAATCAATTCATTTTACACAAAAAATCCTGATGATCTATTGAAAAAGCTATCTAAGTTTATCCAGGAATTGACCTATGAAAAAATTATCATTCTTGCAATGTCCAATGGTGCATTTGGTGGTATTTATAAAAACATAATAGAAATTTTGGAGAAAAGAGAGAATCAATGAGTCTACTAGAGGAAATCGAAAAAACCTATGAGGTAGCATGTAAAGAGCTGGAAAGTATTTCCGGGCTGGAAGATTTAGAAAAGTTTAGAACTCTTTATTTGGGCAAAAAAGGCTCCGTTCAGAGCATTTTAAAAAAAATAGGCTCTCTGAGTATCGAAGAAAAAAAGACAATAGGTCAAAAAGCAAATACTGTATCACAACAGCTTGAAGAATTGTATTCTGAAAGAAAATCTTATATCAAAAAACTTAAGATGGAGGAGCAGATTTCCGGTGAAATTTTTGATTCTTTGCGTCCTGTCGATATTTCTGGTTCGGGTAGTCTCCATCCGATCACTAAGGTAAGGGAAGAGGTAGAAGATATATTTGTTTCTATGGGCTTTCAGATCATGGACGGTCCCGAAATAGAAACAGATTATTATAATTTCGGAGCATTGAATTTTACCGAGGATCATCCTGCTAGAGATATGCAGGATACTTTCTATACAGAAGATGGAAATCTTCTCAGAACTCATACATCTGCGATTCAGGCGAGAGCTCTGAAAGAATTGAAACCTCCCTTTCGTATCATAGCTCCCGGTAGAGTATTTCGATATGAAGAAATCGATGCATCACATGAAAATACTTTCAATCAGGTTGAGGGGATGGTTGTGGGGAAAGATATTTCTACTGCCAGTTTGATCTACACTATGGATCAACTTCTCACTCAGATTTTTCATAAGAAAACTACTGTCAGATTGAGACCGGGATACTTTCCCTTCGTGGAGCCCGGATTCGAATTAGACTTTCAGTGTATGGTTTGTAACGGAAAGGGATGTTCGGTTTGCAAACAATCCGGATGGGTGGAACTTTTGCCCTGCGGTTTGATTCATCCAAATGTTCTAAAAGCCGGTGGTTTGGATCCTGAAATTTGGACGGGATTTGCATTTGGTCTCGGTCTGGATCGACTCGTAATGATGAGATACGGAATCAATGATATTAGATATTTCAATTCGGGGAATTTGAGGTTTTTGAAAAAGTTTGCATGAAAGATGTTCGAAAAGAACTGGAAAGACTCTCTTCTGAAATAGAAGAGCATCAGTACCTATATTATGTAAAAAATCAACCTAAAATATCTGATCTTGAGTTTGATCAATTATTTTCAAAATTACAAAAATTAGAATCAGAATATCCTGAGCTTGTATCACCAAATTCACCTACCCGACGTGTTGGTTCTGATCTTAGCAATGATTTTAAAAAGTTCAATCATAAAATCCCTGTTTTATCTCTCGAAAACACTTACAGCACACAGGAATTAATAGATTGGGCAACCAAATTGGATTTGGATGAACTGTACTCCCTGGAATGGAAGGTGGATGGAGCAAGTATAGTTTTGTACTACAGGAATGGTTCCCTGGAGCATGCAGTTACCCGGGGAACGGGAGGAGTAGGTGATGACATTACTGAAAATATCCGGACGATTAAAAATATCCCTTTGCGAATCAAAGAAAAATCAGAATTGATTGTCAGGGGTGAAGTGTATATGACCTTCACCGATTTTGAAGAATTCAATAAAGAAAATTCGGGAAAATATGCAAATCCCAGAAATCTTGTTTCGGGTTCGATCAAGCAAAAACATTCCTACCAGGTGGCGTCCAGACCTTTGAAAATTGTGGTCTATGATGCATTTTCTCCTGAAATCAAAAAATTTTCTACACATAGTGATTGGATGGATTTCCTGAAACTTATGAAATTTCCCGTATCTGAGGATATGGAATTTCATAAAGTATCAAATTTCTCCAAAATTATAGAAAAATTCAGAAAGAAGAAAGAGAAATTGAATTTCCCCACTGATGGAATGGTCATCAAACTAAACTCTATGAAGCGAAGAGAGATACTCGGCAATACAACTCATTCTCCGAGATGGGCTAGGGCTCTAAAATTCGATGCCACTTTAAAAGAAACAATAATCTTGGATATAGATTTCGCTATAGGTAGAACAGGAAAAATTACACCCAGAGCAAAAATTGAACCTGTTGAATTATTGGGAACAACTGTCACCTATGCTACCCTCCACAATCAGGATTATATCAACGAGAAAAAAATCGGAATAGGGGCTAGGGTGCTTGTCGCCAAGAGGGGAGAGATCATACCTGCTGTTGAAGAAGTTTTAGAAATTTCAAAACAGGGTATCTTCCGGTTGCCGGATAGATGTCCGACCTGTAGTACTAAGCTAATAAAAATTGATGAATCAGTAGATTATTTTTGCACCAATACTAAATGCAAAGCTAGAGTTTTGAACTCTCTCATATTTTTCTGTCAAAAAAAACAAATGGATATAGAAGGACTCGGTGAAAAACAGATAACCAATTTTTTTGAAACCGAAACGATTCAATCTATACCCGATATTTATGACCTTCACCTAAAAAGAGAGGAATTGGAAAATAGGGAAGGTTTGGGAAAGAAAAGTGTGGATATCATACTAAAAGGGATAGAAGTTTCAAAAAACAAGGACTTACGGTTTCTCCTGCCCTCTTTAGGATTTTCTGAGATAGGTCATAGGGTGACAGAATTTTTAAGAGATGCCGGTTATAAAAATATAGACGAAATTATTCAGGTAGCTCAATCAGAGTCAGGAAGGGATAGATTTCTATCTATTCATGGGTTGGGAGAGAGAACTGTAGATTCCATCCTTTCAGTATTTCAAAACCCTATTCATCTTAAATTGATTTCAGATCTGAAGGAAAGAGGATTGAAGTTTTCTTTTGATGAAATCAATAAGAGTAAAGAACAGATCTTTTCCGGTCAAACATGGTGTATTACAGGTAGTTTTGATAACTTCCAACCACGGGAAAAGGCAGTTGAAATTATAAAAATCTACGGAGGAAGTGTTACTACTTCCGTAACGAATAAGACATCAGTTCTTTTGGCAGGTGAAAAAGCAGGTTCCAAACTGGACAAAGCTCAAAAACTAAATACCAAAATTTTAAATGAGAGTGAATTTCTCGATTTGCTAAAATCCTTTGGAATCAAATGGGATTGATTCTTTCTCATAACGATTCAGAACATGGAAAGTAGGAGGATTATGTTTCGATTCTTTTGTATTTTTGTTATTTCATTCTTCTTATCAGAATGTTCTATACCGGAAAAAGGAACCGGGGTAAATAAAAAATTACGTATTACAGCTGTAGGTGATATCATGGCTCATTCCACTCAGATTGATACCGCTTATGATAAGAGTTGTAAGTGTTATAAATTTGATGAAGTTTTTGTAAATATTTCAGATCAACTCAAGGATTCCGATCTAAGAATTGCAAATTTTGAAACTACCTTACCCGGACTCGATAAGGAGTATACGGGCTATCCCCTCTTCGGTGCTCCTGATAGTCTTGCCGAAGCAGTCAAAAAAGCAGGATTTGATATAGTAACCACATCCAATAATCATTGCATGGATAAGGGAAAAAAAGGTCTGAGAAGAACTATAGATCGCCTGGCCGAGTTAGGATTTCACCAAACGGGAACCTTTAAGGATAAGTCGGATTATGAGACAAGAAGGATTCAGTTACTGGAAAAAAATGGATTTACCTTTGTACTACTCGCTTATACATACTCTACAAATGGAATCGCAATCCCTGCAGATGTACATGTGAATCTGATTGATAAAGATTTGATATCGGAAGACATTAGTTTGGCGAAAGATTTAAATCCTGATTTCATAATGGTATACTATCATTTTGGTCTCGAGTATCAAAGACTTCCCTCTGATGAGCAGAGAGATTTGGTACAGTTCACTTTTCATGAAGGGGCTGATATTGTTCTCGGGGGACATCCTCATGTACTACAACCATATGAAAAAAAATGGTATCGGGATAAATACGGAATTTTGAAGGAAAGGCTTGTGATCTATTCTCTGGGTAATTTTATTTCGAGTCAGAGATATCCTTATACTTACGGTGGAATTTTTTTTAGTTTTTCTCTTGAAAAAAAAGAAATCGGAATTCAAATATCTGAGATTGATTATGAAACTGTAACGGTATATCGAGACATCGGAAAAGGTATCTATCAGTTTTATCTCATTCCATATACTTTCAGTCATGATTTAGGAAACAAACCCCGGATGACAGAAGAAGGAAAAAAAGCTATGATGAACTTTCATGAAGAAACCCGGATACTTTTCAATAAATACAGTTATATCCAGGATTGAAATGGAAGATTTTTCAGAGTTTTTTCAAAATCCTGACTCCTGGTTTGGAGATTTAATAGTCGTTGGTGGGGATTTTTCTATCGATAGATTGTTTTACGCCTACTCACACGGGATCTTTCCCTGGTCAGAGAATCCGATTCGTTGGTACTCACCCGATCCGAGAGCAATCTTTGATATCAATGGATTGCATATCTCCAGATCTCTAAAAAAGAAGATTAAAAAAAAACCTTATAAGATCACATTCAATCTTTCTTTTCGTGAAGTTATGGAGGGTTGTTCATTTCGAACAGATGAATCTACATGGATTACAGAAGGATTCTTCAGGGGATATTCGGAGATGCATCATAGAGGATATTGCCATAGTGTAGAAGCCTGGGATGAGGATCTGGGACTGGTCGGGGGAGTCTATGGAGTTGCCATAGGAAGATTCTTTGCGGGGGAATCTATGTTCACCAAAATGTCCGATGCAGGGAAAATCGCTCTTGTCTATTTATTTGCTGCTCTCGGTCACGATCATTTTGAATTGTTTGACACCCAATCTCTCAATGAAACTACCTGGAACCTCGGAGCCTATGAGATTCCGAGGATATTTTATCTGGACAAGCTCAGAGATGCTGTACGAATTCCCTACAAATGGATACCACCTTCTATAGAAGAAGTAGAAGACTACCTGGTTGACAATCTATTATCTTAGGCATTGACCCTAAAGTAAATGATATCACCATCTTTCACTATATAATCTTTTCCTTCCAGTCTCAACTTACCTTCTTCTTTGACTCGGGTAGGAGTGCCCAATCTTTCCAGATCACTGAAACTCATTACCTCAGCCCGGATGAATCCTTTTTCAAAATCTGAATGTATTACAGAAGCAGCTTTCGGAGCAGTACTTCCTTCCGGAGTTGTCCAGGCCCGGACTTCTACTTCTCCTGCAGTTAAGAAAGTGATCAATTTGAGAAGTCTATAGGAAGCAGAAATCATCCTGTGCAGTCCGCTTTCTGTTTCGCCTATGTCCTTCAAAAATTCGATTTGTTCTTCCGGTTCCAGTCCGGAAATTTCCTCTTCGATCTTGCCGCAGAGAACAACCACTTCAGAGTTGTCTTCTTTTGCCAATTCCCGGATTTTTTTTAAATAAGGATTTTCCTCGTTTCCTAAATCTGAATCCTGAACATTGGCACAATAGAGAACAGGTTTCAGAGTGATGAGATGAAATTTCTGTGCTATTTTGTACTCTTCGTCGGTTAGCGGTGTGACTCTGGCTGTCTTTCCCGCACTTAAGGATTCTTTGATTTTTTCCATAACAGGAATGGCTTCAGCATGTTCCTTATTGGTTTTCGCTGTTTTTTGAATCCTTGTGTATTGTTTGTCCAAACTTTCTAAATCAGAAATGATCAATTCAAAATTTATGACCTGAATGTCTTCTACAGGATCTACTTTTCCGTGAACATGTGTAATGTTTTCATCATCAAAAGCTCTAACTACATGGCAAATCGCATCGACTTCTCGAATATGGGATAAGAATTGATTTCCCAGTCCTTCCCCCTTGGAAGCCCCTTTGACGAGACCGGCTATGTCTACAAATTCCATGAAGGTGTGAATGATTTTTTGGGGATGGTAGATCCCGGCCAGGTGCTGTAGTCTCCTATCAGGAACTTCTACGATCCCTTTATTGGGTTCGATAGTACAGAATGGATAGTTTGCCATTTGAGCACCGGCTTTGGTCAGTGCGTTGAAAATAGTTGATTTGCCCACATTGGGAAGACCAACGATACCACAATTTAAACTCATACGGACTCCTAAAAGGACAGTTTTTTGGGAATTAATTTCTCTGCAATTCTTTCAAAACTTCTCTGTGAGGATAAATCCAGGAACGATTGGAATCAATTGTATTCAGGGGTAAGAATTCCTGATGAAAACGGATCAATTTTTCTTTTCGAAACACCAATTTGATCTTTCCAATCTTAGAATTGTCAGAAGGGCAACTTGCTGTGCTTACATTGGACCAATAGGAGTAGGCTGAGCTCTTCTCCTCTGATGTGAAAAATACAACCGGAATTTCTTCGGGTATCTCTTCCTTGGAAATCTCATTGTGATCATCCGGAAAAACTAGATTCAGATGAATTGTCTCTTTTTCACCATGAGGTCGCTTGGGAATGAAATAATTATGCATTTTGATATTGATACCGTTCAGCTGAAAGATTTTTTCTGAGTTGATGTCCAGAATATTTTCCCGGGGGGAAAGGATGGGGAGATTTAGTTTCAAGAGGTTTGGATTGTTTTCTAAATAATTCATTTCCTCTTCCGAAAGAACTATCCCATCGAAAAGAGCTGTTTTCATCAAACTAAAGGAAGCATTATTGAGTCCTTTTTCAAAAAAACCACCCTTGCTCAGAAGCAAAACTCCACCTTTGTTATCAAAGATAGTTTCAATTTCCTGACGTTTTAGCTCTGAAATCAAAGAAAGACCTTTTCTGCCTTCATGATCAAATTCAAAATTTCCATTCAAATCACAGGTATAAAGAATAGAAATGTGCCTATCTTCTATCGAAAAAGGTCTGGCTAGAAGCATAGAGCCCAGGAACATAAGGAAGAGGAATATGAATTTATAATGTCTCACTATACTATTATCTATCTTATTGATTGAATTCTAAATCAATATTTATGAATGTAGGGGGCCATTCGTTCCATCATGATTCTCCGATTGTCTCCGGACTGAATGGAGAGTATTCCCCTGATGATGGCATGCCGCCTTTCATTCTGTTCTCTTGAGTAGGATTTTACCTTATTGGAGAGGGGGAGAAATACCAGGTTGGCAAATCCGATACCATAAAATGTTGCTATGAAAGCAGTAGCTATGCCTTTACCGAGAGCTGAGGTACCTGCCCCCAAATTTTCCAGAACGTGAACGAGACCCATTACGGTACCAATGATTCCAATGGTGGGGGAAAATCCACCTGCTGTTTCTAGAATTTTCGCTGAGATGGATTCAGCTTCCTGCCTTTGATCGGTCCATTCGAACAAAATCTCCTCTACAGTAACAGGGTCTGTCCCATCGACGATCAATCGAATTCCTTTTTGAATGAGCTCGTGGGGAATTCCTTCAATATCATCTTCGAGAGAGAGAAGACCATCTCTTCTTGTTTTGTCCAGGAGCCGGAGAAAGATTTCATAAATATCAATGGATTCTTCTTCATTCAAAACATTTTTCATGATTTTTAAAGAAACCTGAACCTGATCGGAAGAGTAACTGGCGATTGTAGCCCCGAGTGTCCCTCCCAAAATGAGGAGAATGGCTGAAAGCTTGAAAAAAGAAGTAAATGCCGCTCCTTCCAAAACAATAGCGAGGAGAACTGAAAAAAAAGCAAGAATCAAACCGAGGTAAGTTGTGTATATCATATTGAGAGTTTGTGCATCCTAGTTGTCATTTGAAATCCGAACTCCGTAGTAGTAGGGTCGGTAGCTTGTCTCTTTATAGTATTTGAGTTCGGAGCTCAGTTTTGCCCAGATATTTAAATCGGGATAGCGATATTTTTCTTTTTGGAGAATATCTTCTGCTTCTGAATATTTTTTGTTTTTTATATGAATTTTAATTTTTTCAACAATGAGCAGACTCAATTTTCCCGAATCATCCTGTTTTCTATAGTGATCCAAAAGTATATCCATATAATAGATTGCTTCTTTTTCCTCCCCGCTGGATAAGAGCAATGGATAGAGTCGGGAAAGTGTTTCAATCCTATACTTATCTATTTGAATCAATTTTTTCATGATCGGTATGTGGGAAATCTCCGGAGAGATTCGTATCAGGGACTCATAGATTGTTTCGAAGAGAGAATTGTCTTCTATATCATAATTGATAGCCAGAGAAGCCATGGCGATGGCCTGTCTATAATTCTTGTTTTCAAAGTAAAACTCTGAATACCTTTTGTAGGATTTGAAGAATTTTTCCTGATACCTTTTGGCAACCCTCACCACTTCCCCCGAACTGTACCTAACCAGGTTGTTCAGTACTTCAATGATCTCTTCGTTGCTCGAGAGGTCTTTGAGTCGATTGTCTACCAACTCGGATTCCCAGCTCTGGTTGTCCTGAGGACGTTTCATTTCCAAACCCGGAATTCCCTTTTCGGGGTAGTACACTCTAAAAAGAGGGTACTCCTGATAGGTAAAATTGATTTCATCTTTTGAAAGTCTGGACAGGTTTCTATTTTGAAAAATGAGATACGGATAAAGATTTTTGTCTAAGTACTTAACGTAGGTCAATACCAATTCAGGATTTTCCCGAATTCCTAAGACGATGACCTTATTCTTAAAACTTCCTCTCTTGGGTAGCAT
This sequence comes from Leptospiraceae bacterium, assembly GCA_024233875.1. GTDB lineage: Bacteria > Spirochaetota > Leptospiria > Leptospirales > Leptospiraceae > JACKPB01. Next base: position 159,121 of record JACKPB010000003.1, on the reverse strand, counting down.
TGTTGAGTTTTTGAAAGGAAGATTTGTATTGTAGTAGATAAAGTCACTGGAATTCAATTCTATACTGCTCATCAAAAAGGGAAGGGGTGGTGCATCTTTTCTATCCGACTTGGCAATGGTATAATTCATCGGAAGGGGAGAAAAAAAGTATAGGGCTACTATATAGCTGATCACCAGTAGAACTATCTTTTGGAGAATACCGAATTCATTTTTTAAAACCAGAGTCAACCACACCAGGACTACAATCACAAGCAGGAAGGCATAAAGAAATTCGGTCTTGGTATAGACCAGATGAAGTTTGTAGGACACATAGGCTATGATAATCCCGGAAAGAACTGAAATCGAGAGAAATCTTGTATTGTATTTTTTGGGTCGAAAGACGGCAATCAAAGCCATGTCCATGAAGAATATCCAAAAATAGTACTGATCCAAATTGTCCTGCTGAACGGTTAGAGCAAGGATGGTCACAATGGCTATTCGACCACCAGTGTACAACCATCGAATTTTTTTAGAAAAGAAATTCAAATTGAAAAGAATATTAAAAATGAGAAGCCCCAAGCCACCACCGGCAACAATGGCATCGGGACCGGAATTGGAACGATAGTAAAAAAGCAATAATTGTGAGACCAGAAGAGTGATGGCAGAATAAAAGAATACATCTGTAGTGGGATGATTGTTGTAAAATTTCTTCTTTTGGAAATTGATTTTATTGTACCCTGCAATGAATCCAAACATACTGATATCTATGACCAGAAAACAGAGAATGGGTACCAGATAGAGTTCGGAATTCAATTCCGGTGGTTTGTAAAAGTAGGAATATCCAAATACACTGACTCCTCCGATCAAAAATGCCCAGAGTCTGAGTTTTTTCAGGCTACCTAAGTAGAAACCGGAAAGAAAGGTCATATTGAAAGAGATGAATTGAAAGATACTGGTATGAAAAATGTAGTCTACCTGTAGAATCCCGGAAGAGTATTGATGAATGATAAAGAGATCTAGTAGAGCAATAAAGATAAGGGTGAGTTCGAGGTGGGAAGCCTGAGCTCCGGAGAGGAGTCTTCTTGCAAAAAAACCTCCAAAACCCGCCAAACCCAAAACAATTTTCAGAGATAAGAATGAGATATCTTCGTATTCGACAGCTTTGATTTCAAAATAAGCATGTTTGGCTATCAATAGACCCAAGAATCCCAGAGAGATAGCCAGAAAGATACTCGGTAGCAGAAGCCAGGCATTGAATTTGGAATGCGAATTTGCATCAGATTGAGTATTGAGGTGACCGGCCATTGATTCGAGATAAAATCTTTCTCCCCCAGTATATTTTTCTTGAAACTAATGAGGGAACAATTCCAGATAAACATTATGCCTTTTTTTAGCAAGTCAGATTCATAAGGAAAAAAACACATGAAAAAGGAATCTCTTTCATTTCCCAGACAGGTAGCCTATGCCATCGGTCAATTGGGATGGTCTATACTTATCAATATCATTGGTTTTCATCAGGTCTATTTCTATCTTCCCCCCGATGATGCAGGGTTACCCGAGTTAATTGTTAAAGTAGCATTTTTTGGAATCTCAACCATCGGTGTAGTTTCTGCTCTGGGAAGGCTTTGGGATGGGATCACAGATCCTTTCATTGCCAATTTGAGTGATCGTTGGAAGTCCAATTGGGGGCGACGAGTTCCTTTTCTTGCAGTAGGCGGGATACCTGCGGCGGCATTCTGTGTGATGGTTTTCATTCCACCGGATAGGGCGATTTCCACTGTAAATCTTATATGGATGTCCAGTTCTCTCTTTTTGTTCTATGCGTTTCTGACGGTTTATGTGACTCCCTATTTTGCTCTTATTCCCGAATTGGGTCACACAGCCAATGAAAGACTCAATATCTCTACTCTTATTTCTGTAACCTATGCTCTTGGGATTATGGTGGCAGCACAGGTTCCGCTGATTGCTGAGAACCTACAGAAAGGATTTGTGATGGACAAATACACTTCTTATCAGACTGCCATTATGATCTTATCAGCGATTGCAGCATTCTGTATGTATTTTCCTGTATTTGCCATCAGTGAAAAGAGGTATTGCCTTTCTGTTCCATCCACTGTTCCTTTTAAAGAAGCTCTCAAAATGACCTTCAAGAATCGGGACTTTGTATACTTCTCAGTTTCTGACTTCAATTACTTCCTTTCTTTGAGCATTCTTACTGTTGGGATCACCTATTATGTAAAAGTTCTTCTGAATCAGGAAGAGTCCTTAGTGAGTCAAATCCTACCCGTCATGCTTTTTTCATCTTTTCTCTGCTATCCTCTGGTTAATTTTTTCGCACGCAGAACGGGAAAAAAGAATTTAGTTTTGATCGGATTCGGTGTATTTTTTATAGTTTTTATGTTCATATTTTTTATGGGTATGGAATTCATTCCCATTCCAAATATTGTTCAGGCCTACCTGGTTGTTGCCCTGGCAGGGATACCTATGGCAATTTTGGGTATCCTTCCCAATGCCATTTTAGCAGACATTGCAGAGTTGGATGCAATCAAGACAGGTTCGCGACGGGAAGGTTTGTTTTATGCTGCGCGTACTCTAATGCAAAAGTTGGGTCAAACCATAGGTGTACTACTCTTCAGTAGCATACTTCTTTTGGGAGGAGGCGTAAAAAAGGTTGAAAAAGAAGTAAATGGTGTCAAAGTAATAGATAGAGAACAATCCAATTTAATTGGAGTTCAGGCTACGGGACCGGTTGCAGGATTTTTCTGTATTCTTGCGATTCTTACATTCTCTAAGTATAAAGAAAAAGAGACCTTGGAAGAGATTGCAAGATCAGGTGGAGAATAAAATTTGGTTTTTAGAGGCATTCGGAGGAAAGCCAATTGAGATACAAAATAGAAATTAACAAATTAAAAAATGGATACATTGAGGCTAAGCTTATAGACACAGCCACGAATCATCCTATAGAATTTAGGATTTGTGATTCAGAACAATATGTTCAAAGTCAAATTGCAGATTGGAATAAAAGATTCAGAATGAATGAACCCAAAGAAGAGAGTGCTACATAATATAAATACATTCTCTATTCTTTTCCTATCTTTCTTCTTTTTGAATTGTCAGGTGTTTCAAAAAAAATCAGAGGGGCCGGATTATTTTGATAAGGAATTTCAATGTTCCGAGTCGAGAGGATATCCGGACAAGCCCGAGGAATACGAAAGGTATCTAAAGTATTGGGGTCAATTCAAAACTGCTTATGACCTGGAAAATCAGAAAATAGGTTCAGCAAAGTACATCATTGTAGGGAATAGTTTGATTCATCTCTATCTGCCTGATTTGATGAGGGCAAGTCTTCCCGGTGTTGACATTCACAATAGGGGAATCGCCGGGGACACAACTTATTCTTTATTGGACAGACTTCAGGACAATGTGCTTTCCCTCAATCCGAGTGTTGTATTCATTGAAATCGGTGGGAATGATTTGATTCAGGGAAAGTGTTTGGGATTCATCGAGAACAACATCCAATCCATTCTCGCCCTCATCCAGAAAAACAATCCCAAAACCCAGGTAGTTTTTATTTCGGCTCCACCGACAGGAAGAAAAGAATTGAATGCTATTGTTCCTGTATACAACTCTTATCTGAACAATCTGGCGGGTAAGCAAAAAAACGTTGAATTCATTGATCTTTATTCACAGCTCAGAGATCCCAATTCACCTTACATACAAAAGAAATTTTCTAGAGAGAAAGATACGATCCATTTCAATGAAAGTGCATATCAAGTTCTCGGAAATCTTCTAAAAAAATATTTAAACTAATGCCATATTTACTTTTTATTTCTTCCAAAGAACATTCAAATTTTTCATTTTCAGATTTCCTCGAGGGAATTCCTTCCACCCGGCACTCCCGAAGAAGTTTTAATGATTTTTATTGCACAGCCTTTGAACTTGAAAATCAATTGGAAAATGATGATCTGAAGAAGATCAAACAAACTTCATCGAAATACAATTTAGATGTCCTCTACATCCAGCATTTTCTATCCTCAGAGAAACCTACTTTTTTTGCCTTTGATATGGATTCAACTCTTATCAATCAGGAAGTGATAGATGAGATAGCGAAATTCAACGAAGTCTATGATGAAGTTGCCAGGGTAACAGAAATGGCAATGCAGGGAGAGATGGATTTTGATACTGCTCTGCGGGAGAGATGCAAATTTTTAAAGGATATCCGGATAGAATCACTCGATCTTCTCTATCAGAAATTGAGTTTGCAATGGGGAGTTCGGGAATTTTTGGCCGAAATCTCACTCTTCCCTCATAAAAAAGTGATCCTATCCGGAGGCTTTACGCAAATTTTGAAAAGGTTTGCCAGGGAATACGGATTTGATTCCTTCCGGGCAAATGTTCTTGAAGTCATCGATGGAAAACTCACCGGAAATCTCCTCGGTGAAATCGTGAATCAAAAATTGAAACAGGAAGCCTTCCTTTCTCTATACAAAGAGTTCGGTGTAGAAAAATCTCAGACTGTTGCTTTGGGTGATGGTTCTAATGATTTTAATATGCTCTCAGAAGCTGAGTTCGGTATCGGATTTCATCCCAAGGAGGGTCTGAAAAAAAAATTGGTCAATTGTCTGGAGCATTCTCCCATGTATGCAATTCTCTTTCTCTTTGAGAAGGAAGGATGGAATGATTAAATCCGACGTTATCAAACTTTTTTTCGGTCTTCTTTTCTTTACACTTCTGGAGTTTTGCTCAACGGTTCAGGAAGTAAAAACAGAAAAGACTGAGGATGTACCACCGGATAGTCCTGAAAAAATAGAAGATCTTTCCGAATTAGATAAAGAAAGGGACTGCAGAGTACGTTCTGAGAAAATTGAACAACTTCGTATTACATTGGATCCATTTCATATCATAGATTTTCCTGATGAAGACTGGAAGTCGGAATTTTATAAAACTCAAACGGAAGTTTGGAATACCAATGTATCGGTATTTGTTCCGTACAGTGAAAACTATCAAAGCTATAAGAATCATGAAGAAATTTGTAAAAAATATGGAATAGATTTATTCATCAAGACATTTGTAGAAAAAAATGATGAACGAATAAAAGTCCGTCAGGAAGTCTACGATTCCTATCTTCATAATATTAAATACTTCGGTACAGAATACTATATCACTAAAAAAATATCCAACTTAAACTTAGAAAAAGAGACTGAGATGATTTCCATCAATAATGAATGGAAATCAATACCAAAGTACATTCTAAATCGATCTTCAGTAGAATGGGAAGATGAACCTTCTTTTTTGATAAGTAATTTACAAAAATCCGATAAGGGTTATTTAGATGTTTATTCTGAAGAACCTAATTCGACACTGTATCTCGATTCAAAAAATTTTGGTAAATTGCCCGGAATGGGGATCGAATTGAGTTCGGGATTTCATGATCTGGAAATCATTTCCGGCAGTATAAAAAAAAAATAAGAATCTATATTAGACCGGGGAAGCAAACCACATACGTGGATAGTTCCACATCCATGCTTATGCCCCCGGGTCTCGAAATTTTCAGTTTTCCATCTGATCAAACAGTGAAAAGACAGGGATTTGTATTGGGGAATACCCCCTATTCATTTCCGAGTATAGAAAAAAAAATTTTGGAAATTGAAGTGGGAGATTCTTCCAAAAAGAGAATTCTGCATTCTTCCAAAATTCATGAAAAATGGATACGAATTTCAAGAGATCTGGATCCTTTTTTATTTTCAAAAGATTTTTGGGAAAACAAGTTCAGGAATTTTTTCGAACCGGAGTATCCCTGCGGATTCTGTCCGATTCATAAATCCTCAGTTTTTATTCCTGAATGGCGCGGGAATTTTTCAAAATACCTTTTTCCTGAGAGAATAAAAATTATTGGAAGTCTCTATCTACCGGAAGAAATGGGTCCCGGGGAAATCATGATAGGGCTCATGGGTGAAGAGGGAAGTATTGGATTCAAAGTGTTGGGCGATAGGATTTCTGTATATGATTTCCGAATCTCCAATAAAAGTAGGGGAGAATACGAAGTTCAATTTCAAAAGGAGAAAGTGGACCGAAAGTTTCTCATCGAATTAAATCCCGATAAGAGTAAAGTCAGAATATCCTTTGATGATAAAAAAATCTTTGAAGCTTCTTATCGTTCTGAATTAGGAATTAGATTTTTTACTGTCTATAGAGGAGAAATTATCAATAGGATAAACATATTAAAAGAATTGAAATTGATTCCGGAATAGTGTATATGTTTGCAAGACTGATTCTAACTTTTCTAATGAGCATTCTAATATCTTGTAATACAACAAAAGAAGATATTAAATCGGATATAGATATTCATACAGGATATGAAGAATTTATGATCAAGAAGGCTCTTGTTGCTGAGGACAATGAACTCTTAGAATTGTGGTGTCTGAACTATTTAAAAAAAAAGGAATCTCCCTTTGTCTACAGACTGCTGGGGAATATTTACTATCAGAAAAAAGAATTAAAACTTGCCGAAAAATACTATAGAATTTCCATCTCGGGAGCCCCCACAGAAGACACTCTTCTCTCTTTGGTTACAGTTTTGAATCTCCAGGGTAGATACAATGAATCCATTCCGATTTATAAAGAAATGATGAAAATGAATCCGGAGTATTTCGAATATCCTTACAGGATAGCCATCCTGTACAAACTATTAGGAAAGTACAAAGATGCAATCAATCATTATTTGTTATCGATGAAGAAGGGAAAGGAAGAGATCTTTGTGCTACCGCATCTAATCGATCTTTATTTTCTGATCAATGATACTGAAAAGTACAGTTTGTACAAAAGCAAATTTGAAAAATTAAAATCAAAAAAAAATAATTTCAATTTAGATTCGGAAGAATCTTTACTCCTGGCATATAAATTTTATAATCAGGGCAATTATTCTTCGGCAAAAGATTTCTTTGAGAAATACATGGAAAAGGTAAATGAATCATCAGAGAATTATTATTTTTTAGCAGATATCTATCTCAGATTGGGAAATCGAGAAATGGCGGAATTGAATTTTGAAAAGTCTTTAGATCTGGACAAATACAATACTGAGGCTCTTAAAGATTACTTTCGAATGTTAATGAATGAAAAGAAGTTTCAAAATGCCAAATCACTCTTAGATACTTTTGCTAAGTATTCAAAGAATAATAAAGATTTTCCCGTACTGAAAGCGGAGTTTTATGAAGAGACTGGGGAGGATGAAGAAGCTATTTATCTCTATGAGCAGGCAATTCTTTCCGGAAATAATTCTGATTCATTAAAATTAAAATTAGCAGGTATGTACTTACAGACTGGGAATTATAAAAAATCTATAGATGTTGCTACACAAATAAAGGAGAATGAGTTATATGAAGACAAAGAAAGACTAATTCTTTTAAATCAATCTTTTTTGATCATTGAATCAGCGGATAAATTACTTTTAGATAATAATTCTAAAGATGCAGAAGCTCTGTATCGGGAAGCTATCAGGAAATCAAAAAATCCATTCAGCATGAATAAATTAGGGATGTACTACAAGAAAAAATCAAGGTATTCAGAAGCAATTTCTCTTTTTGAAGAGTCCTATACTCTCTTCAAAGAAAAGAATTATCTAGCTTTGAATGAAATATTAATCTTATCTAAAAAGAATAATCCTGAAAAATATTTAAAGTACTCACAAAAATTACAAGATTATTCTAACACCGAATTGGATGCTTTTCTGGCATCAGAGTATTTTCAGAATAAAGAATATGAAAAATCAATTTCACTTCTTGAGAATCTCATCCTTGAAATCCCTCTGCGGAAAAAGTATTTAGGATTATATTCTAAAGTATTGAAAAATTATATAAGAAATCTTTTGAATACCGGAGATCTCAGGAAGGTTTCCGGCATTCTGCAAAAATATCAAAAAGAGATTGGAAATGATTCTTTTGTCACATCAATAGACAGAGAATTGAAATTTAAAAAATCTGAAAAACAAACTCAAGTTCAAAGAAAGATTGGAGATAAATATTTCTTCTCAGGAAAATACAAATCAGCGATTCCTGTTTATGAAAAAATATTAAAAGAATACAAATCGGATGAAGTAGCATTTTATCTTTCACTTTCCTATTACTATGAGTATGGTAAAGAAAAGGCAATTGCCTTCCTTGAATCCTTAGATGTACTACAGATTGAAAAAATCGATTTTAAAAAAATTAAATTTTATCTCTTGATTGGTGAATTTTATTTAGCAGGAAAGAAACTGGATTCATTATTAGAAAAGGGAATACATGATCCGGAATTCTACTATTATTTATGCATTCTTAAAATTCATGAACAGGATTTTTCATCCGCACTACGTATGATTCAAAAAGCTTTGCATTTGGATCCTGTTCAGCATTCCTACAAACTCCTCGAATTTGATCTCTTACTGAGAAATAAAAAATACAGTCGGGCAAAGAAAATAATTAAAAATGAAAAAGTTAAAGAACTTAAAAATCATTATCTTTGCATGTTCAGAATTTCAAAAGGAAAAATGGATAAAGCTTTTGAGGTTATCCGAACAATTCAGGACGGAGATTTGAAAAATTATTATCTTTCCCAAATCTTTTATAAAAAAAAGAACTTCGAGTCTTCTCTTTTGCATCTCAAGCTCATATCACCTGATACTTTGATACCCGGTCTGACTCTATTGAGATCTAAGGTATATAATAAAACGAATCTTTTAGGAAATTCTAAGACGAATCCGAAGAAACAAAAACTTGATTTTAAATTACAATCTATTCCTATTCTAATAGATGATACCTATTTAATCAATACAGGAAAATCAGTCTTCTCATATCAACCGAATAAGAATCGTTACCTGTGGAGGATTCATTTCTATAGTACTGAAGAAGTTAAGGAACTTATTTTCGATGAATCACTTTTTGCTCTCGGGAATAATTTTTTAATGAAGATAAACCCTCAGGATGGACAGATACTTTGGAAAAAACAGATTTTTATGGGTCGCAACTACAGAGCATCCATTTCAAAATACATTGATCTCATCGATACCCAGGAAAAAGAAGGTGTTGGGATGATTCGATTGAATCGTAATGGAGAATTGATACAAAAATTATATTTGAATGGAAGTATTGAACTCTGCGGATTAGAAGATGGTAAACTATTTGTCATCTCAGAGATGGGCAATTCTTTATCCTTAAAACTTTATGATAGGGACCTAAAGGAAATACTTGTTCAGCAAACTATATTTAGTCCATCATCCGATCCTATAAAAATTTTGTACTCCGAGAAGGAATTCATCCTATTTAGAAGAGGGATCTTTATTTATAAGTTCCGTATAAATGGATCCCTGAAAGTGATGAGATCAGAGAATCATAATTATCTTTATCTCGGATCAAATGATCGTTTCTTGTACTTTTTGGAAAATTCAGAACTCTTTGTCGTCAATTCTAGAAATCTTTCCATGGATCAAATGGATTTCAAAATTGAAAGGTTTGTGCATTCCGATTTTCCTTATATTTACTTTGGTGGTAAAGGAAGCTATCAGAGTTTGAATTTGATAAAAAGAACGATCCAAAAAGTAATTCTCCCGGAAAGACCGGAAGAAAATACTATATTTAGGATATCAAACTAGAGTTTAGTTTTGGTTTTTCACGATTATGGCTGTTTTTTGAAGATCGGGTTCCAGTTTCAAAAGGATTTTGTCCAGGTCTTCTTTTATGGTAGCTCTTCCCATCCGCACGCTGTACAGGTTCCCATTTTTAATGATATATGGTTTGAAACGGGTATAGATTTTATTATTAGCTATCAGCTCTTTTCTGAATTTTCGTGCCTGTGATTTTGTACTAAAAGAACCCAGTTGGATACTGTAGTACATCGGGTATTCCAGGGTTAGCTTTTCTGTAACTACCTCTTTAGAAGATGAGGATTTTGTTTTGGATGATTCTTTGGGAGAAGCTTCTTTTTTCTCGTTCTCTTTAGCTGGTTTCAACTCCACAATTTCGGATTTGATGCTATCTTCGGAATCCTCGGTTAGTTCATCCTTTTCTTTTTCCTTTTTGGTTTCATCCGGAAATTTGCCGGTTTTTGATTCTTTTTCTCTAAAGCTGAGTTCATCAGCTGTTCCGGTTCCTCCGGTTTCACGCTGTCCTTTTTTCTTTCCAAGTGTGTATCCGAGTAAAAAAGAATACACCAGGACAACTAATAAGATCCCGAGTAGTACTGCTATTCGTTTTGAGTCAAGGTTGATTGTATAAAAAGTTCTTTCTTTCAAGAGATTCCTCTTTTCCGGTTGATTTGGGTGAATAATTCTCTACATTGTATTTCCAGATTTAATTCTGTCCCATTGTTCTCTATTAAAAATTCGGAACGTTTCATTTTTTCCTTGATATCCATTTGATTTTTGATTCGATTCCGAAACTCTTCTTCGGTGATTCCGTCTCTTTGGATCACTCTTTCTTTCGCAAGCTCTGTATCGATCCAAACACAGAGAGTTCCGGTGCAAAATTTGTACGTTCCTGACTCAAAGAGAAGGGGGACTTCCCAGGCAATGAAAGCTTCTCCGGGGGACATTTGAATGATGTCGAGAGCCTTCTGACGCACTCTGGGATGAATGATCTCAGTTAGAGCCTGAAGTTTCTCCTTGTTTTGAAAGACAACCGAGGAGATAAATTTTCGATCGGGAGTTCCGGTAGGATCCAGAACAGAGTCTCCGAAGATTTCTACGAGTTCATTTTTGATCGGTGACTCGTGAGATGTATAAAAACGCGCCAGTTCATCCGCTGAAATACGTATGGCACCTAATTTTTCAAAAATTCTGGTTGCAGTCGATTTTCCTGCTCCCATCGTACCTGTGATTCCGAGAATGTAAGGATTCATGGCGCTCAAAAGCTTTGATTGAAGCCCACTGAAATCCAAAAGAGATTTCTGGGAATTTTTTGGTATTGATAGCTTCGTGCTAAGTACTCTTTGTAAAGACTATCAATATTCAATTCTGAGATGGTATTGTAAACCAACTCGTTTTTAAAACCAAACAATTTAGAAGGATCCACGGTCTTCCCGTCATAAGAGCTCAGATTTGAGTATGCGTTTGAATTTTCTATACTTGTATAAAATGAACTATCATTATCATGTAGGGCGATATCAGGACGGTGAGCATGATTCAGGCTGAAAAAAAAATCTCCCAAAAGAAATTTGAGCGAAGTCGTGATGTCATTGAATCCTGATTTTCTATCGGTGTTATTATTAGGAGATTTGTAGCCTACATTGGTAGAGGGAACAATTTGGAAAAAATTTCCCTCGAAAAATGTATGAGAGGCAGTGAGAGCAATGTAATTTCCTCCGTCAGCTCCCGCATTTCCATCCTGAGAAGATTGAGTGTAAAATTGCAATTGTGGGGAGAGGATGTCCTGAAGGATGGGAAGACTCCACCAGATAAAGTATTCATTCCAAGAGTATCTCGAATTCTTATCACTTTCAAAGTACCACCAGGTTCCAAAGGTAAAGTTACCAAATTTTCCACCCGGCATTTCATACCCGAAGGTAGTAAACATTCCATCTGTTCTCCACATTCCATTTTTTTCTTTGTGATTTCTCAAATGGGAAGGATTTACCAGGCAATTGGTCGGGACTGATTGATCGCCACAGGTGGCAGAGTACACATTCTTACCCGGATCATAAAATATGGATGTACTTCCATCACTTAAATTACCGGATTCAATTCGTTTGAAGTAATAATCTGGATCGATTGCAGGTCCTCCCGGATAGGCTTGAAGTGCTCTCAAATCAGAATCCTTATCCGATCTACTCTTTAAAGCCATATTCCCCCACAATTCAAAATAGAGACCCGAAGGTGATTGAACCCTCAGGTTGGGCTGGTATGCGTAGTATTCGGTTGTTTCTTTGTACTTTTCATTGTTTCTCCGCGACATGTAGTTGCCGCCATAGCTATTTCCCCTCCAAATGAAGTCGGAAACAAACTCATGGGAGATCGAAATCGTTACAGGATTGCCCCCTTCTGTAGATGGGTAAGAATCCGAAATCCCACGATTTGCTTCCTCTGTGACGTTGAGAGGTCTCCCGGTTTCATTGAAAATTAGATTTTGAACTTCACTTCTATTAATACTCAGGATTTCTCCGGAATCTTTTTTAAAGATTATAAATTTGGGAGATTGCTCCAAAAAGTTTCCATTGATTTTCTCTCCATTTTTCATTGTCATTGTGTCCGAAAGAAGCATAGAAAAGACAGAGAGATAGAAAAAAAGTATAATTTTCATAGAAATCCTTTTGGGAATTAATTTATCTGATTATAAAGACCTGATTCTATTGTGTAAAAAATAGGCATTTTTCATTTGGGGAACTTGGGAAGTCAGATTTTATGTATCTCTCTTTTTCATAATTTAAAAAAAAGTCAAGAGATTAATAAGTTTTTGAGAGATCAAAATTATTTTATTTGATGATTCTACAGGTTCTGAGATTCATTTGAATGTCTGATCAAACAAACGAATCCTAAGTTCAAACCATATAGTATTAAAAAAAATAATAGTATAAATTCTCTCTTACCAATTTTCATCTTGCCTTATAGAACCTTTTTAAAAGTTTGGATTGAGAATATGAAGAATATTATTGTACAAAAATACGGTGGTACTTCCGTTGGTGACACTGATAAAATCAAACGTGTAGCCGATCGAATCAAATCCTATTATGAGAACGGAGATGGGATAGTTGTAGTCGTATCGGCTATGGGACATTCAACCGATCATCTGGTAGAACTGGCCGAGAAAGTAAATCCTAACCCCAGCAAAAGAGAGATGGATATGCTTCTTTCTACCGGAGAACAGGTATCTATTTCCTTACTTGCAATGGCTTTAGAGGCAATAGGAGTTCCCGCGCAATCATTTACCGGATCACAGGTGCAAATCCTAACAGATGGAAATTACTCCAATGCTAAAATCGAGATGATAGATCGAAGCAAGATCGATGAAGCTCTCAATTTGAATAAAGTGGTCATTGTAGCCGGATTTCAGGGTATCGACAAAGAACACAATATCACAACTCTCGGAAGAGGGGGGAGTGATACATCAGCTGTCGCTCTTGCGGCCACTCTGGGTGCCAAAGAATGTGAAATTTACACTGATGTAAATGGAGTCTATACTGCAGATCCGAATAAAGTAAACGGCGCCAAAATGCATTCGCGTATTACCTATGATGAAATGCTGGAACTTGCTAGTCTCGGAGCCGGAGTCCTGCATTCCCGTAGTGTAGAATTGGCTAAAAATTATAATGTTGTTATACATGTTCGTTCCAGTTTTCATAGAGAACCCGGAACACTAGTTGTGAGTGAGGAAATGATTATGGAGCATATTCGAGTTAGTGGTGTTACTTTAAAAAATGAAGAAGCAAGAGTAACAATTCCGGATGTTCCGGATAAACCCGGGATCGCTGCGGATCTATTTTGGGAATTGGCAAACAAAGACATCATCATTGATGTCATAGTTCAATCTTCTCCGGCAAATGGAAAAAATACAATATCTTTCACTATGCCCAGAAAAAACATCAAGGATGCCCTCCCTATACTTGAAAAGTTTAGAGACACACATTCCTCAGGCGCTATAGATATAAATGAAAAAATATCCATAATCTCAGCTGTAGGCGTTGGAATGAAATCCCATGTTGGGATTGCTGCAAGTATGTTTAAAGCTCTTGCAGAAAAGAACATCAATATTGAAATGATCAGTACTTCTGAGATTAAGATCTCCTGTGTAATACCTGAAGAAAAAGCCAAAGAAGCACTGACTGCAGTTCACGATACTTTTATCTGAAAAATAAGATTGGATAGCAAAGCTTTCCAATCTTTTGAAAAGCTTATGATTTCTTTTATTCTGCCTTTTTTTTCACTCTCGGATTGTTAGCACTCTCCGGATATTCCTGATCAGGTGAGATATCTTCCAATTCGATAGATTTTTCAAATATATCCTGCATACAAATGATTTCAAATACAGGGTGGTTCAAAAGATTCTTTTTTTTGAAACCATCTCTTTCTTCGGACACACCATCGATATGAATCCAAGAATCGCTCTTTTTTCCATTTTCTGTGTGAATGATTGAGAAAATTAAATATTCATACCTACCGAATTTTTTAAGATAGATTTCAAGATCTTCTTCTCTGGCCTTTCCAACCTCTTCACGAAAGAGACTGGATTCAGTCTTGGGGTTTGAACTCTCGAATTGTGAATAGTAACGATTTAAAATATTCAAAATATTTTGAAAGTCTAATATACTATCCTGCGAGACCTGTTTCCATTTTTGGTTGATTGCCTGTTTCTTTTCATTCATTTTTAGGGTTACCTCAAAGAATAAGGTTCTAAAAACTCATGAAAAAAAAAATTTGAAGAAAAAAATTTCAAATTTTTTTAAAAAAAATGAGATAGTATTGAAAGTTCTGGGGTAGATCCAATAGAATCGAAAACGAAAATGGAGAGAGGGATGCAATTTCTTTTAAAGCCATTTTCAAAAGGTTTACTCATTCATAGAGAAATCAGCTATAAAATGGCTACATACTGAAATGGGAAAAGTGTAATTATTTATGAAAACTGGTACAAATGATGGAAAAGTTAGTCTCGAATCACCCATACATTTTTTTTAATTTCATATACCTCGCCGGGTTCAGTGCTTTTATAAAATGACATTCTTAGATCTTTATTTCCGGGATCTGAAGAAGATTCTTTGATTTCATAGATTTTTTTTCTGGTTTCATTTATGTAATTGATCAAATCATCAGCTCTTTGAATTTTTTCCGGGGTATTGTAGTTTTCTTGAAAAGCTTCTGTGGTTAAGCTTTTATGCGGACTCAAAAATCCATTCAGTCCTTCCCCGGCATATCTGTGTCGTTTCAGATCCTTGAGCTCTATACTGGTATGGGCAATGATTTTATAGAGTATCGAAAGGTCTTCGCTTTTTTGATCGACGACTTCAGTACTATTCTGGCTTTTTTTCCATTCATCAGGTCCATGGGCAGATGTTTTGATGGATGAAATGTACCATCCATCTTTTTCGATTTCCCTATCCTCACCGATCATTTGTTTTTCTGCTGCGGTTTGGGATTGAGTAAAGGTAATGGCAGGAGGCTTAAGCTCAGAAAAACAATTAAGGAAGAATAAAAGAATGATTAGTAAATTGAATGTACCCATATTATTACCTGTATGTTGAAATCTCCGATTTTGCACGATTTAAAAAATTAGCCAGAGGCATTCTTTCTTGAGAAATTTTGTTATTCTCGATTTTTGTAAATATATTTGGTATCAAACCCTGATTGAAAAGAATATTAGCATACACTAATCCTTTGGTCAATTCAGTTTCTATCTTATCTACAGAGTAACTCGAAACGATGTAATCCCGGAGTAGATTGGGAGGCAAGATTACATTGATAGCACTCTTACCAAAATCTTTTCCAATCTTGTATATACTGAAGTACATGTTCAAATTGGGGATAGGTTCTTTTAGATTTCTCCCTGAAATATTCATATCAGCCATTATTTTCCCATCATCTATATTTTTTTTCGCGGAATCAGTGAGAAGTTCAGTGAGATCAAGATTTTTAATTTGGAGATTCGCCATGTACTCCATGTTTTCAGGATTAGCATCCTTGATGTTGAAAAGAATATTTTTACCTAGAATCATCCCATTTAGAATCTTAATGTTCAAGGCTGAAATTGAAAATAGATTATTAATATATTCTATCCTACCTGTGATACCGGGAACTTCTTTTTGTCCCTGAACAAAATCAAAAAAACCTGTTTTTAAGAAAGGATGGGGGCCCTTGATTCTTAAAATAGAGAAATTATTCGATTGAATTTTATTTATGGGTTTTATGATTCTTGATTTATCCCCTTCCAGTATAGTCGGAACATAACCTGTAAGGAATTCATGTTCTATAGGAACATTCATATTTATAGAATGGATCTGAAAGATCTTGCAATCCTGTCCGGGACAATTTCCTGTATTGACCATTAGATTTGTGTCTTTAGAATAAAAATTTCCAAGAGCTCTTGTTTCACTTATAGCTATATCTAAGCCAACCGATCCCTGAAATATAAGATTCTTAGTGATTTCATCTTTGTCTGTGGAAGTGAGATCTACTTTCAGACTGATATCGGGAACCATTTTCCCATTTTTCTTTTTTAGAAATCCCTTTGATTCCAAATGAAATTTAGATTGGTATCCATCAATTGATAAATTATGAATTTTAATAGAACCATTCCCATCAATATTCAGGCTGGTAGTTGTTTTGAATTTTAGATCATTTAAATTGATTCCCGGCAAAACGAAGAGAAACTCTGTAGTCAATTCTTTTTCAGAATCTAAATTCATCTTTAGGCTTCCATTTGTTTTTAGATCATCTCCCAGATTTTTCTTTACACTATAAAGTTTTTCAGCCATTTGATTGGGTAGAAGAGGCAGGAGTCTACTCATTAATATGGATAAATCTATCTTTGATAAGAGTAATTTTTTTTCTCCATGTAGATAGTCTCCACTCAAATTTAAGTCAATAGCATTTCCCATATTAGGATTGACCATACTCAATTTTGAATCTAAAATTCGAATAGAATGGAATTTGAATTTCTCTAAAAGATTGATATCAAATGAACCTTTTAAATTAAGATTATTGGGTTTGGATGAGAATTCTCCCGCCGGGAATTTAAATTTTTGAATGCTCAGATCTAAATCTGAATTTATTGATCTGAGGTTCTTTCCGTTCAGATTCAATACTCCCCTGACAAAACCGGGAGTCTTAGGGGAATAGTTCGAAAGATTCAATTTTTCCAAATTGAGGTCTGCATTGAACTTTTCTTCTGATTTGTAATTTATATTAGATGTCAAAGAAATATCATTGTACTTAAAATTTGAAATCAATAGAATTAAGGATTTTACATATGGCAATTCAGCCTCATTTTTTTTGATAAGATCCAAAACGATTTCAGACTCCAGATTCAGAATGGGGATAGAATGTTTATTTTTGCCGGAGGTCAATTGAAAATTCTCCAGCCCCAAGTTCA
The DNA here is from genome assembly GCA_024233875.1 of Leptospiraceae bacterium. Taxonomy (GTDB): domain Bacteria; phylum Spirochaetota; class Leptospiria; order Leptospirales; family Leptospiraceae; genus JACKPB01. The sequence goes on along the minus strand of JACKPB010000003.1, from coordinate 142,097 downwards.
GTGAAATCTTCGGATTGGATTTCTCGCCTTGAACACTGAATTTGTCAATAGAGATGATGCCATTGAAACTGGGAAGATTTGAGATTGGAAATTGATTCAATGTTCGACTCAATTCCCCCAATTCGATTCTGGATTTGGAAAACTCCAAGGAAATCAACGGTGAATTTGAACTTAATTTTTCAATGAATCCATTCAATTGGAGCCATTTTTTTTGAAAAAGACTCAATTCAAATTCACTGATTTCCAATCGATCCGTCTCGGGAAAATAATTGAATTTGTTTTGAAATAAGAAATGAATGGGTTGAATCGTTTTATTTCGAAGGATCGGTTGAAAGTTCATCAGGGAAAGATGTATGTCACTTCCTATATTTAGTGTATCACCTTCTTTTTTGAAAACATGAAGTGAAAAATCCAAATCATGATGGATGCTCATATCTTTATTTTCAAAAGTTAAAGGAATCTTTCTTTCCGGAGAAATTTGAAATTCAAAATCTTTGATCAGTTCAATGATTCTTTCGTTCAACGGAATTTCTCTGAATCGATAGGATTGGACCAATAGGGATAAATCAAAATTTTTTGCTCCTGCCTTCATCTCCTCTTCATCTATCAATAGAAATTCAGGATTCTCCAGCTTGAATAAAAAAAAGAATTGGATGGGAACAAAAGTTGAGATAGAGGTGCGGGGATCTTTGGGACTTTCTTCTTTTTTAACCTTGTCTTTTTTCTCTCCCGGGGGGAAAATTGACTGATAGTTCCATGTACCGTTTTTACGACTCAGATATATTTTGGGAGAGTAAATGCCTATCTCATGAATTTGAATCTTCCCCAAAAAAAGAGAGGGTAGGCTATAATGAATACGGAGTTTTTGAACAGAAAGAAAATCTTGGTCAGAGTCTTTCTCTCTTAAGTGCAGATCATCCAATTCAATCCCATAAAACAGGGAAAATCTTACAATCTCTCCTGTAAGATTTCCGTTATGAGCTAGAGAATTGAATTTTGAAAATAAATAATTTGCTGTGAAGGTGTTGAAAATCGCATTGTAGAGAAAGATTAGAATCCCTGCAAAGAGAAACTTTTTGGATCTTATGAGTTTTTTAATACCATTCAATGGATAAATTAAAAATCAAAGGAATCTAAAGCTTCTTCTGTATTCTTAAATATTTCAAAAATGCTGGCTAGTTTTGTGATATCCATAAGATTTTCGATATCTGAGTTTAAATTTGCAAAAACCATTCGACCTTTTAAACTATCTACATGTTTGAAGATATTTAAAAAGATACCTAAGCCTGCTGAGTTAATGAAAGGAACTTTCTTTAAATCTATAATAAACTTAGGAGCAGAGCCTTTTTTAATATATTCTTCTATTTTTTCTCCCAATTCAAATTCATTTCCTGCTTTTATGGGTCCTTCAATTTTAAAAATATATACGTCGTTTTTAGAGGTTACTTTTATCTTCATATTTTTTTTTATTACTCATTTGCAAAAATAATTTCTGACTCTCATTTTCTGAATGTCATTGAATTTTTTTTCAACAAACAGGAATGATAGGTCATTTACAGAAATGACTATAGATTGATAAAGGTATGGATTGTTCGAAAGTTGTAAAGATTTTTTTTTGTTTTCTCTTGGAAATATACTGACTTCAAAACTCCTGGATGATCTGAATGAGTATACTTACAATTCCTGAAAAGACATACAAAATGAACATTCCATATATGATATAAGGAAATAAATGTGGTACAAGAAGTAGGGCAATGACCATAGCCACTAGAAAGCCAGCAAGAGCTATCATCAATTTTTCTTTTGAATACTTCCCGCGTATAGCCACCTGAGGTTTTGAGTATCGAATGGTGGATACCATAAGTAGGGCGATGAGAACAAATCCTGAAATAGTGAAAAAATCTGCTATATTGTTTTGTGGAAAGCTAATAGGAAAGAGAGCAATGATGACACCCGCAATCGGAGAGGGCAAACCTGTAAATGAACCCGGATCGTGGTCAACAGTGAATCTTGCCAACCTATATGCTGCACAGATAGGAAAAATTGCAGCAATCAACATTCCGATAGGAAATAAATTTCCTGTGCTCAGGATGTCCAATTTGTACTTCTCCAGGATCATCTTGTAAACTAAGAACCCGGGAGCGATTCCAAAGGTAGTCAAATCTGCTAGGGTATCCAATTCTGCTCCGAGATCGGAGGTCGCATTTAGAGCACGGGCAGCCATACCATCAAACCCATCAAAAACAGCAGCCAGGAAAATAAAGATGCCTGAGAGCAAAAAAAGTTTAGAGTTCTCTTGGGTGTCGTTTGTAAGGGAAGATGCTACCAGGATAGAAATGAATCCAAAGGTAAGATTTCCCAGTGATAGAGCATTTGGAATCCAATTGAGTTTTAATTTCATTTTTAAAAATTCTCTCTAGAGGGAGCAATTGGAAAATCCAGGGACGAAAACTTACCTGCTGTAAAAAAATGGTAGGCCAGACAGGCAACCATTGCTCCATTATCAGTACAATAGATTTTTTTTTCCGGGAAATGAAAGCTGAAATTCTTTTTCAGGGAAACATTTTTAATTTTTTTTCTCAGCGTTTCGTTGGCAAGCACTCCACCGGCAGCAACTAGGGTTCTAACTCCGGTTCTTTCTATGGCAAGCAAACAATTTCTAACAACCAATTCAAATGCAGATTCTTGAAAATAATAGCAGATCTCAGGGAGATTCTCTTTGTAACCGGGGTGTTTCTGTACATAGTAGAGAACGCTGGTCTTCAAACCACTGTAGGAAAAATGAAAAATTTCCGGAGAGTTACTGGGGAGTAATTTAGGAAAAATCTTTTTCTCTCCCTTTGTCGCTCTATGCTGGTTTGCAAATTTTTCTATCACAGGTCCACCGGGATAGGGTAGATCCAGAATGGACGAGGCTTTGTCAAAGCATTCCCCCAGAGCATCATCTAAAGTATCAGCAATGGTCTTCATCTTACCCGGACCCTCAACCAGAAATATGGCACTGTTTCCTCCGGAGAGTAAGAGTCCTAAATAGGGATAGTCTACTTTCTTGCCTTCTAATTGAATCGCAGAAAGGTGAGCTTCCAGGTGATCTACTGTAATAATTGGCTTATTCAGACAAAAAGAAAGAACCCTGGCCATTTGCGCACCTATCATCAATGAACCCACTAAACCGGGACGATTTGCGAAGGAGATGTAATCAATCTCCTTTAGTTCCAATCCGGACTCTTTGAGTGCCCGGTCGAGAAGTGAGTTGATCTTTTCGAGATGAGCTCTTGAAGCGAGTTCAGGAACAACCCCCCTGAACTTTGTATGCATTTCGATCTGGCTGAAGATTTGTAGGGATCTTAGTTTGTGACCATTTTCCACAATTGCGATGGAAGTCTCATCGCAACTGGACTCAATTCCTAAACCGATCAATTTTCTTCTACAACTTCCTGCTGGTCCTGAATGACTTCTCTTTGATTCAAAAGATCAATAGCTTTGTTGAGCTGATAATCGAACTCACGATCAATGATAGGATTGATCTTTCCTATATTAGTTTCTCTTTTCAAAAGTAACTTAGAAATAGAATTTCTGAGTTTGAAACCTTTCTTGGAAATCAAATCCTGAAACTCCAAAATCGATTTTTCATCGTAGTTTGGATGGTCTTTGACAAAATTTGCCAATAGTTTGGTTTTCAAAATCTTATCGATATGCAATCTCTCCTCATCATCGGGTGTGAGGGGATTTATTTTTAAATCGGGAGTGATCCCTTTCTTATGTATGGAAACTCCACTGGGTGTGTAGTACTTTTGAATAGTAAGTGCGATTCCGGTTTTGTGAGAGAGAGGGTAGATGTTTTGTACAGATCCTTTCCCGAATGACTGAGTTCCTAAGATCTTTCCTCTTTTATGATCCTGCATCGCTCCGGCGAAAATTTCTGATGCACTAGCTGAGCCCCCATTGACAAGAACAACCATAGGGAGGTCTGTGATTTTATCCTTTCCCATAGTGGATTTGTAAACCTTGATTAATTTTTCTCCGCGACCTTTTACTGATACAATATCCACATCAGAGGGTAGGAATAAATCGCACAAGTCAATGGCTAGATCGAGAAGTCCTCCTGGGTTGGATCTCAAGTCAATGATGATACCTTTGGGTTTTTTCTCAACAAACTCGGAAACGATCCTTCTGAAATCTACAGAAGTTGATTCTCTTCCCATGAATTGTGAGAGTCTGATGTAGCCTATATTTTCATCATCGAGGAAGGTAGATTTTAAAAATTGAATCTTAATTTGTTCTCTGGTCAGAGTCACTAAAAATGGATCTTTGACTGATTTTCTGCGTACTTTAATTGTTACATTTGTTCCTGAAGGTCCTCTCATTAGCTTCACAGCATCCTGAATTGACATTTTTTGGGTAGAGGTACCATTGATTTCCAGAATTCGATCCTGTGGCATAAGACCGGCTTTTTGAGCGGGTGTATCATCAATTGGTGAGATGACCAGGATGGTCCCCTCCGATTGAGTGACTTCGAGACCGACACCACCAAAACTTCCCCGGGTCTCTTCCTGAAGCTGTTTGAAATCTTCCTCCTGCATGAAGCGGGTGTGAGCATCTCCCAAACTTCCCAACATTCCCTTAATTGCACCGATATATATTTCTTTTTCTTCAATTGATTCTACGTAATCAGTTTCAATTAGAGTTGAGATCTCATGAAAAATTTGAAGGTACTTTTCCGCTTCACGTGAGAGAGCTCTTGCTTTCTCTAGAGGTGAGAATACTAAAAAAGCGAGGAGGGTGGTAATTGTTATCCAAATAATTCTTTCTTTATTTTTCATTGGAATCCTTTAATTTTGCATAAAGCTGGGGATGGGATGATTTTATTTTATTCAGGACAATCTCTGGTTTCAAACGATAGACTTCACAGGCCTCATAAAAAATTTCTTTATCGGTTTTGAGTACTGTTAGATCTTCATTTTCAAGTCGAATGGAAAATCTGGAGATAGAAATCCTGTCTATGATTCTTCTAACGTCCAGATCGGAGACATCTTCTTTTAGTGGAGCACAATGGATTAGCAAAAGAAGAAGGATAGAAATTCTTAGTGAATGCATCTATCCATATCCCGCTATTCAGAATTGTTTTTGTCAATCAGTAAATTCTATAAAGTCCCACTAACTTTCCAAGAATTTTTGCTTTTTTTGTTTTGATTGGTTTGTAGGCTTTATTTTTGGCTTCGAGTCGGATGTGGTCTGATTCTTTGTAGTAAGTCTTCAGAGTGGCTTCATCTTCCAAAAGTGCTACAACAATCTCACCATTTCGAGCAAATTCTTTTTTTTGAATGATAGCTATGTCTCCGCTATTGATTCCGGCTCCGATCATAGAGTCACCCACAACTTTGAGAGCAAATAAATTACCTTTTTTGGATAGTTCATCAGGGACCGGGATGTAGGACTCAATGTTCTCTTCGGCGAGGATTGGGGTTCCGGCAGCAACTCTTCCTATCACAGGGATGCTAAAAGCCTGAACGGGCAAACCATCCTCTGCGCTGTGTCTGAGTAACTCAATCGCTCTGGATTGATTCTTGTTGGTCTTAATGAATCCTTTTTTTTCGATTGCTTTTAGATGATCGTAGGCGCCTTTTGCGGTGATCTCAAACTCATCGGCAATTTCCCTGATAGTGGGCGGATAGCCTTTTTCTTTTATAGATTCAGTAATGAATTTAAGTACGGTTTCTTGTTTTTCGGTGAGTTCTTTCATACTAAACAAATAAAAAGGTAATATTTGTTTATGTCAATATTTTTTTCTTTCGTGTGGAAAATCTTTTCCACACGAAAGAGGATTGGGCTTAGGACAATGGGTAAACGGAAATCTTCTTTCTTTGTTTGGTTACAAATTCAAACTTCACGACACCGTCTATGAGAGAGAAGAGAGTATGATCTTTACCGAGACCTACATTATTGCCGGCTCTGAATTGAGTTCCTCTCTGTCTCATCAAAATATTTCCTGCTTTCACAAACTGCCCGCCGGATTTTTTCAAACCGAGTCTCTGTGACGCTGAGTCCCGACCATTCTTTGATGAACCACCACCTTTCTTATGTGCCATTTTATTCTCCTATATCATAAATTTCTATTGAGTCCGGGTATTGACTCTGTAAATCACTGATTCCTTCTAAGGTAAGTTCAAAACCTAGATTGGAATCCGAACTCCCTTTTACTAATTGGAACTCTAAAAAACCATCCCGAATATGGATAAACTCCAATTTGTTGCGTTTTTTGAAAAACAGCCCCAAACTCTGTGCCAGAACTGAAACTCCCGCACAGAGGAGATTTTCTCCCTTTTTCCCCAAGTTTCCCGGGGAATGACCTGTAAGCTTTAGGTAGAGAAAATTTCCTTTTTTATCTTTTCTGAATTCGACTCGAATCAAGCCGCCGAAATAGAAACAACCTGGAGTTTTTGAAGCTCCTGTCTATGTCCCCATCTTCTGTAATAGCTTTTTCTCTTTTTGTACTTGAATCCTTGGATTTTATCTCCACGGACATCGGATACAACTTTTAGGACGGCTTTTGCACCGCTAACCAGTGGAGTTCCAATATGTACTTTGTTTTCCTGAGCAAGAAGATGGATAGCACTTTCAAACTCAGTACCTACTTCTTTTCCTGTTCTCTGAGAAAGAAAGGTTTGACCTTCTTCTACTTTAAATTGTTGATTTCCTATAGTGATAACCGCGTACATAATCCACCTATTTCGATTGATAATGACATTTTTTTTTAGTATCAAAATAGGTCAATAACAAATGGATAGACACCCGAAGGCTATATAAATTTATGGCAATATGGAAATCCGAAATATTTGTATCATAGCGCACGTAGACCATGGTAAGACTACCTTACTGGATGGCATTCTCCACGAGACTGGAGCGGTTACTTCTAAAGAATTGAAAGAAAGAGTCATGGACTCAAACGAACTCGAGCAGGAGAGAGGGATTACAATCACCGCTAAGAATACTGCTGTTCATTACAAAGATACCAGAATTAATATTGTGGATACTCCGGGTCACGCGGATTTTGGAGGAGAAGTAGAAAGGGTATTGAAGATGGCAGATTGTTCTTTGCTGCTAGTCGATGCTTTTGATGGTCCAATGCCTCAGACCAGATTCGTTCTGGGAAAATCCCTCCAATTAGGTCACAAACCGATTCTGGTAGTGAACAAGGTCGATAGAGATGGCAGTCGTCCTGACAAGGTTGTGGACATGGTTTTTGATCTCTTCTCTGATTTGAATGCAACTGATGAACAAATGGATTTTCCTATCATCTATTCTTCTGCCAAACAGAGATGGGCTGTAAGAGATTTAAAGCATGGAATGGGTGGTGATTTGAAACCACTTTTGGATGTTGTCCTGGAGCATGTTCCTGTTGCGAAAGGAGAAAAGAACAACCCTCTTCAATATCAGGTCACTTCTTTGGATTACAATGATTATGTAGGACGGATTGCCATCGGTAAGATTTACGAAGGGAAAATCAAGAAAGGGCAGGACGTTACTTTGGTGAGAATGGTGGATGGAAAGTCAACCAACCACAAAATAACCCGACTCTATGGATTTGAGGGGCTCAGACGCCATGAAATCGAGTTTGCTGAAGCGGGAGATATCATTGCACTAGCGGGTCTGCCTGACCTATTCATAGGGGACACAATCTGTGATTTTGGTAATCCATTGCCCCTACCGAGAATTAGTATCGATGAACCCACAGTTTCCATGTTCTTTATGGTGAACAATTCTCCCTTTGTAGGGAAAGATGGAAAATTTGTCACAACACGAAATATTCGGGAAAGATTAGAAAGAGAACTCCAGACCAATGTGGCAATGCGTATGCAGGAAACCGAGGACAAGGATCGATTTAAAATTCTCGGAAGAGGGGAACTTCATCTCTCGATTCTAATCGAGACTATGAGGAGAGAAGGATATGAACTTCAGGTGTCCAGACCTGAAGTGATTTACAGAACCGGTGAAAATGGGGAAAAAATGGAACCTATGGAAAGTTTGGTTATGGACCTTCCCGATATCTATACCGGTTCCATCATAGCCGAGCTCAATAGAAGAAAAGGTGAAATGCTATCTATGGAAGCCCATGCATCAGGTATCACAAGGATCGAGTATTCTATTCCCACTAGAGGGTTGATAGGCTTCAGAGGTTTCTTTATGACTGAAACCCGTGGGGAAGGAGTACTGACAAGTCGATTTTCAAGTTACGGTCCTTTTAAAGGAGAGATTCCGGGTCGAAAAAATGGTGTTTTGATTTCTATGGATAGTGGTGATACAACCGCCTATGCTCTCTGGAAGATTCAGGAGAGAGGTGCTCTTTTTATAGATCCGGTTGTTCCTGTCTATCCCGGTATGATCATAGGTGAGCATTCCAGAGAAAACGACCTGGAAGTGAACCCTGTGAAAGAAAAGAAATTAACTAACGTTCGATCTTCGGGAGCTGATGAAGCCATACGTTTGGTACCACCGAGACGGATGAGCCTGGAGCAGAATATTGAATATCTCGACGATGATGAGCTTTTGGAAGTCACGCCTAACTCATTGCGTCTGAGAAAGAAAATTCTTGACCCGACCCTGAGAAAGAGAACCTCCAAGTAATTAGGTTCAGAGTTCTAAATTTTGATTCAAACCGAGATTCAGGTTTGAATCAAAAGAAAGAACTTGCATTCAAAGGAATCGGATGAAAAAAAATGGCTCTAAGAAACCTCTTAAAGCCCTGTCGAAATAGAGGGATGGACTTACACTTCTAGGGGATATAAGTTCTTTTGAAGAATCTTATTGTTTTGGGACTCATTGACTTCTAGGGACTTACCTTTCGGATCGTATCTATAAGTAGCCTTCAATAGCTTGCCATCTTTTAGGGTACCTTTGGTAAGGACAATGTCTTTCCCGTTAGATTGCAATTCATAAGATACTCCGGTACTTACGCCATTGATGTTTGAATATTCCATATAGGATATGTTCATGATTCTATTGGTGTTGTTCGGTAGATGAATCAATCTAAAAAAATCTCTGGTTTGATTGCTCTTTAAAAAATGAAAATCTGTAAAAAAAAGTTTTGTAAACTCATCTTCCTGACTTTCTAGTAATTGAAAAAACTCTTTGTGTTCTTTTTCTAAAATCGTAAAAATCTTATCTTCCAGTGAAATTGGTCTTTCTGTGAATTTCTCTTTTGAAAAAAGACTCACAGAAAAAAAAATTAAAACTAAAAAATAAATCGATTTTTTCATTGTACAATTCTCCTTTTTTTTCTTTTTAGACATTATTGGGGTTATCGTGTTCGAAAAAAAATGAAAATAAAAATCAAATTTCTGATCCAACTCTAGTTGAAAAATTCTTATTCATCCTATCTTCGTAGTGGCAAGAAATCTAAATTGATTGAAAGAACTGCCTTTCTCATTTAGCTCAGATCAATCAAAAGAAACTTTGGCACTGAAACTAAAGATGCGATTCTTTTTTTAAGGGATAGTTATATACCCATTCTCAGAAATAATTGCGTTTTTCTATTCACGGTATGTAGCCATTTTATTGCTGATTTAATAATGAATACGCAAATACTTTTGAAAATGAGTATAAATTTTTAAGATCCAAGGTTTCTCAGAATTAGGATAATGAATAAAAATTATAGGTATCTTCCTTTCCTGAGAAAACTTGGTTGGAAGAGAAGTTCCTTTCTCTGAATAGGTCGGGCTAGAATCCATTTTTCATTGAAAATTTTTGAATGATTCCTCGAATAAAAATTGGTCTGAGTGATCAAAGTTTCACTCAAGAAATTCATTTTTTCTAAAATGAGATCTAAAATAATTATTCGGAAATGAATTTAGTAACTCACATTATGCAAAGAAACGAAATGTGGGGTTGCAGGGAGCCTGCCGGCAGCTTGGGCTTGGGCTATCGCCCAAACCCAAATTTTTATTGGTTTTTTAGCAAAAAATGATTTTGATTTTAAACTAAAAAAAATTAGAAAAATAAAATTCTGCGTAAGATGAGTCAGTAAATTTGAAAGAATTTGAATTTTGAAAAAAGAAGTGATAAGAAACTGAAAATAAATTTCTTTGGTTAAAAAAATAGATACAGGAGCGTTAAATGAGAAAAGAAATTTTCCTTTTTCTTTTGGTAACAACCATAGGTTTTGTTTTCAATTGCAAACCCAGTAGTAAAAATGAGCTTCAATATTGGGAAAACAATAAAAAAGAATTAGCTGAAGCTTCAGCCAAATATCCTAATTTCAAAGGGATTTTTGATGCTAAGTTAAAATTAGCAGAAGCAATTTGGGCTGAGTCTGATGCCATTTCTGATGAAGAAAAAAAAGCAGAAAAGATGAAAGAAGCCAATGAAAAATTGAATGAGATTCTAAATCCTTTCACACAGATCAAATACAAGATTGATGGAATAGAAAAATCGATCGATAAGATTGATGATAAAAAATTAAAAACTGCAGATGACAGAGTTCGTGACAATGCGATAGCTGATGCAAGAAATACAATTTCATCAATCAATTCAAAACTTATCAATTCAACTGCTGCTACAGAAGAAGAAGTACTGGCACTCACAAAAGATGCAATTTCCGAACTGATTTCAGCCAAAAATAAAATTGATAAAGTTGTCAAAGCCCTAAAGAAAAAATAATCAATTCTTTCAATAGGCTCCAAATTTTGGAGTCTATTGCAACTTCTCTCACCGTCTAAACTAATACAGTCAAAAACTTATTTACAAACAGGAGTTTATTTTGAAAAACAAACTAATCATTCTAGTCCTTTCGATATTTTTTTATTCTCTACCCGTCCATTCCGGAAAACTAAATTCTTCCTGTACATTCAAAGGAAAGAAATTGTATGGAAATGTACAGATCGTAACTTCCTTTCCTGACATAAAAGTTCAGGTTGTGAATTCCTTTCCCGATCTAAAAGTACAAAAAGTGAGTAGCTTTCCGGATTCATGTGGAAAATGGAAAATTGTTACATCCTTTCCGGATGTAAAAGTACAACTTGTTGATTCCTTTCCGGACATAAAGATTCAGTACGTAACATCCTTCCCGGGAGTGAATTGATCCTCAACTTTAAAATCTTTGGTTTTCACCTGGAAATTTCTTTGATCATTCTGAAAATAAGCTCAATCTAGGATATTGTTCCTTATTTCATAAGATTTAGGTTTTTTGGATTTGCTTGGGAGAAAATAAAAAAGGCAGGATTTCTCCTGCCTTTTCTAGTTATCAGTAAAAAATCCTGATTAACGGAGTAGTTGCATAACGGACTGAGGTCTAACATTAGCCTGAGCCAGCATTGCAGTTCCAGATTGAATGAGGATCTGATTTTTAGTGAAGTTAACAGATTCTTCAGCCATATCAGCGTCTCTAATTCTGGATTCAGATGCTTGTGTATTTTCATAAGCACTCATAAGACCTTTAGCTGCATGCTCCAGTCTGTTCTGGTATGCACCGAGGTTAGCTCTTTGCTTGCTTACTTTGTAGATTGCATCATCAAGAGTTCCGATAGAGTCATTTGCGGAGTCAGCAGTAGAGAGTGTTAGGATAGTTCCGTCACCACGCTTCAGTGAAAGTGCAGCTGAAGTCATAGTTCCGATATAAACTCTTTCTCTCTGGTGCATGTTGGCACCCATGTGATACCACATAGAGGAAACTCTGGATCCTCTTGCAAAATCTCCTTGGAGCAGGTTCATTTTATTGAACTCAGCTTGAGAAGCGATTCTATCAATTTCGTCAACCAACTGAGAAACTTCAACTTGGATCATCTGTCTGTCTTCGGGTGTGTAGATACCGTTGGAAGCCTGAACAGAAAGAACTCTAAGTCTCTGAAGAATATCGCCAGTTTCCTGTAGGTAACCTTCAGTAGTTTGGATCATTGAGATACCGTCTTGAGTGTTTCTCTCAGCCTGTCTGAGGCCGTTCACCTGAGCTCTCATTTTTTCAGAAACTGCTAAGCCGGAAGCATCGTCAGCAGCTCTGTTGATTCTCATTCCAGAAGAAAGAACAGACATATTTTTAGAAAGTTCTTCGTTTTGGAATTTAAGTACTCGGTGTGAGTTGATTGCAGATAAATTGTTGTTTATAATCATTAGTTTCCTCCATGAAACATGATGTTATATTTTTTTTATGTGTTTGTGAGGGTCATCCCTGACTCTCACGTATTGTGTCTGGTTTGGGTTACCCCAATCTAATCATCGGTTTTCAATAGCGAAGGTTTAATTTAAAGAATATGGATGCTTTCTGAGAGTTTTTAAGAGAATTTAGAGGTTTATCTCTATTATTTGGGCTTTTTGTGAGTTGAAAAAAAATGAAATATTTTTAAAAAATTTCCTAATCTATTCTTCGTATAGGTTTCCGATTCCATTAACTACTTTTTTTTGATTTGGAAAGTTTTTTTTCTCTATGATTTAATTATCGAGAAACAAAAACCGAAAGGTTAGGTTTTTAGAAGTTGTGTGTGAGTTTTTGGGAAGAAATGAATAGCGACACAGGGATTCGAACCCCGGACCTGCGGATTATGATTCCGTTGCTCTAACCGACTGAGCTATGTCGCCATTGGAAGTATTTACCAGAATTAAATCATAACTTAGATCGTCAAGTTGTATCTATATTGTTATTTGTAAAAATTTTTAAGATCTTTGTTCATTCTCATGAACATATTGGTAAACCCTTTGCCGTAATTTAGAAACACTTCATCCCCAGATTCTATATCTCTAATAGCTCTGATTTCTATGTAGGGATGTTTATCAATTTGATTGAATTCAACATTTATGGATTTTTTTCCGGAAATTTTTTTTCCATTCAGAGAAGTAGGGGCGTGATTGATGTATCTTAGAACCATTGAAATAGAGGGATGCAGTGCAACGTATGGTTCTATTCCTTCTATCCCCGTCATGTCAAGCATATGACCCCATAAAGGTAGATATTTGTCCAGATTGCATTCTTCCATTGTTAAGAGTTTTCCCTTGTAGGGACCGAGGGATTCGCCTTTTTGAAAAGGACGGTTAACGTACAATCCATATCCCGCATTGGGAACCTGACTTCTTCTGACAGTAAAATCTTTGGTTTGGTAGAGAGGTTTCTCTTTTTTCATATTTTGAATGTTTTTCTATTCATACTTTTCATTTCACTCAAAAAAATAATATTTAAACTCATTTCTGAAAGTATAGAAGCATTTATGGAGAAAACTAGTATATACCGGTTTTCATAAATACTTGAGAATTTCTTCTTAAGGTAAGTAGGCATTTTATTGCTGATTTAATGATGAATACGCTAATCTTTTTGAAAATGACTATAAACTTATGGTTACCTACTTTTATATGAAATACATAGCTAGTGCTAAAAAAATAGTAATTATTCTAATTTTATGAAAATTTCGTTTCTTCAATGAATGATAAACTTATTGAAAGATTTACCCCATTTCCATGAATGTGAGATATTGAGATAGAGGTAATGTGATGCAAGAAAATATAGATAATCTTTTGAAGAAAATCGATTCTTTGATGCTGGTGATCGGAAGATCAAAATACACTCAGGAAATGTTAGACTATTATGAAAAGAAATTGAACAAAATTCTACCTTCAGATTATAAAAAAACTCTTCTTCATGGAGATATAGACAAAGGAACGTTTCATTTCATTGAGCCCTATTTGAGTGATTCCAGTGATGACCATATAGCCTTTGCAAGTTGGAACAATGATGTATTTCTTTTTGATACAACCGACCCGGCCTCTGACTATCCTGTCCTCGTGCATGTTCCGGGTACATCTTCTCCCGAAAAGAAATATGCAAATTTTTTAGAATGGTTCACTGTGGTTGTGAACTCCATCTCATCCGTAAACAATCCGGATTGATCCATTTCATATTTACTCTATTCTTAGGGTAGAATCTCGTTCGGACAACCGGGGTGTACCCGGTGTCTGAATCAATGCTTAGTACTACCTAAAGAGCCGAATCTACTTTTAGTAAGTAAATTTTCTTCAGAATCATTTACTACTATATCAAATTTATATTCATCCTTTCTATTGAGGTACTGATAGAAACCAATCCGGACTATTGATCATGATTAAAAAAATATTACTTTTAAGTTTGTTTCTTCTAAATTCTTTAACTAACCCTTTGATTTCCGATGAAATCTCTTCCCGAAGGTCTTATCTCAATTGGCATCAGGGATTGGGCCTTGCTACCTGGGGAACCTGGCTGGCAACCAATATAGCTGGTGAACAGAAATACAAAGAAGAACATGGATATTTTGAATTGAGAGACAAGCTTCCCAATCAAATATTGACATCTTACCTTATCCAACCTTCTAATGACAAACTACTTCTGTACTATGCGATTAAGAATTTCGAAGAAGAAGGTCATAGTTCTCACGGTCAATTGGGGGCTCTGACTTTTGTTCTGTACTCGGCTACAGCCACTATGGCTTTTCTGAGTCCGGGTAGATTGAATGATGTTCCCGAAGAAGGATGGACTACTATGTTCACTCATAAATCTATGATATTTATTCATTTACCGGCTATGATTTCTCTGGCGTATCTCGGTTCCAATTTGGAAGAAGCCAGAGATTTGGAAAATATGAGAAATATAGGATGGGCCGGATTTTCAGCTCTTACTGTATCTCTGGCCACATTTTACTTTTAGGAAAATTCGATGATACAAAAACTAATACTAGCGCTCCTTTTAATTTCATTCAATTCATTCGCCCAATCCCATCCGGAGCAAATTAAGGAATTCAAGGTTAATTTTACGATTACACATCCCGTGAAAACAGTTAGGGGAAATTGCAAAAATCCTATCATTAGTGATTTGAACCTAATAAGAAAGAATGAAACATATTCAATAGAAAAACCATTCTCGGTTCATTGCAATTTTTTAGATATGAAAACAGGGAATGGAAATCGTGATTCTCATCTTCTAGAAACCCTGCGATATCCCGAAGAGAAGAATATTGGAATTCGTGTAAATAGTTTGATACAGAATGGTAACGGCTATGAACTGAAAACTACGATCATTCTGAATCAGATCTCTGTAGAGAGAATCATAAAGGTAGAGAATACCAAAATAGAAAAGGGTATCTCAGAGTTTGCCGGAAATTTTTTGATTTCATTGAAAGAGCACAGAATAGAGCCTCCTTCTCTTCTTTTTGTTTCCATTCGTGATGATATTTATGTAGATTTTTCTATGAAATTAAAAATAGACTGAAAATTATTTCTAATCAATTATTCACTCATCTTACGCAGTATTTTATTTTTCTAATTTTTTTTAGTTTAAAATCAAAATGATTTTTTGCTAATAAATCAATAAAAATATGGGTTTGGGCGATAGCCTAAGCTGCCGGCAGGCTCCCTGCAACCTCACATTTCGCTTCTTTAGGTAATGTGAGTTATTCAAAAAGAATGATTGAAATTTACAAATAGTTGCCTGTCCTCTCTTGAGATTGCATAGTCGATCATTATGATAGTAGATTGGTTCCATGCTATACGAAATCCCAATCCTTTCGAATAATTGTATCCTATCAAACCTAATTTATGTTCATCGTCCCAAACTCTTCCAAAGTCAAAAAAAGGAACAAGATTAAGTGCGAAAAGTTCGTCACCCAATCGAAATTGAAAAAATTTCCATCGAATTTCTAGATTTCCAAATCCCATTGACCTTCCAATAAATCTATCCTGTTTGTATCCTCTTAAAATTCTAAGACCTCCGAGACCGGAAATATTTCCTTCTGTACCCCACATATTACGATATTCAAAGAATGGAACATCTCCAGAAGAAACTATGAATCCAAATCGTGAAGCAAGAACAAGTTTATGAAAAAGATTCGGAAAAGGGCTGTAAAAAAATTTTGAATGAATGAAGTATTTTTGGAAGTTGAAATCTGAACCGAAATGTTTAGAGGCTTTTTCAAAAGTGGCTTCCCAGAAAACACCCCTATTGGGGTCGGGTTCAAAGTCCCTGGTATCAAAAACTATTCCTAATCTGAGAGTGTTTACATATCCACCATAGTAACCAAGTATTTTATTTGCCTCCCAATCTTCAGTCAATCGGGTTTTGTCATTGGGAGCCTTACCTGAGCTATTGATGGGAAAGGAGTCCAGTAACGGGTCTTTAGCGTCTACCCATTTGCCATCAAAAGTTTTGATTATATTTTTTCCTCCACGAAGACCGGAAACCAGTCTGATTCTACCATCCCAAAAGGATCTTTCTGTACTCATAGCTACTTGGGGCATTTCTATATGGTATCGATTGTATAAGGTATCTGTTGTACGAAAACTATCTCTTTCTGAAAAACCTGATTGTACAGAATTATGTATTCGAATAGGACTTTCATTACTTCCGGGCTTCATGTATTGAAGATTTTGTTCCTGCTCGGAATAATTAGCATTGTTTACAATTTCTGCACCGGGTTGATTTTTTGTGTAGTACCATAAGGAATTCATTGAAGACTCACCGATACCGAAGTAAAGTGTAGTAGGAGTGATTGTTTGATAAAAATCAGTCCTGAGTCTCCATTTAGAGTTTAGAAAAAAAGGAAGATCAAAACTCAATTGGTGATATTGTGCATTTTTAGTCGTATTGAATAGTTGAAGAAAAACTTTTGTACGATAAGGAGTGTATTCAAATAATGGATCACTTTTAAAACCATTTTGAAATACAAACATACCCAGACCATATCCAAAACCTTCATTTGGATCAGAATTGAGTAAGGGGAGACCTGTGGTGTACCAACCCTCTTTTTTATCTTCTATATCTTTTCTGCACATATGTTTTGATGTATCAATAGAAAAAGGTAAGTCTTTTCTTTCTTCGGGTTTTTCACAGGCAAAATTTGATTTGATTTCTTGGGCGGAAATATAATTGAGATATGACAAAATCAGGAATAAAGAAGATATCAATTTCATAAGGTCAAAACCGGGATTTTGTAGATTTTGGATAAGATTCCCGATGATACAAAGAATTGCAATTTCTAAATTATTTGATGAGCAAGCAATTGCTTCTAATTGAAGATCAAATACCCGTTCCGGGAAACAGTTTTAGTTTCCCGGTTTTGATAATCTAGTTTATTCCGGATTCAAATTTAAACATTCAAATAACTTTGAAGATGATCTTATATGGAATTTTATTTTACCCGGAATAAATCCGGATAAAAATTTGTGAAGGTCATAATAAGTTAGGGATGAATTGTTTATTCACATCCGGTTTGAATGAAGGACTAGATTTTTATTTCATCTATAGTCGGTTCAAAAGATTTGTCTTTTTCTCCTGAAACTCTTCTTCGGAAATTATACCCTTAGCTTTCAATTCAGCAAGTTTTTCAATTTTTAAGAAAATATCTTCTTCTTCGGGAGAAGTTTGATTCTGAAAGTTTTGAGTAGGATTTGAATCCATTTGCGGTGCTCGAAGTGTACCTTTTCCTGAGATGATAGGAAGATTCAATACGTCTACAGTTCCGAATTGACTCGTAAACAATATAGAACCGCCCGAGCCCTGTTGTTGTGATACCCCACCTATTTGATGATTTTGAGTATCATATATGGAAATTTCTCCATTGATCTCAATAGCGAGTCTGTGGGTATCAGGAAAATACGCATAACGGACATTGTTCTGAGATCCAGTTGAAGAAGGATTGCCCAGATCAGCAGGCCACCATCCGGCACTGCTACCCGGAATAAACAAACTCACAGCAGGATATTGATTGGGATTGGATTGCATTCCATAGCCACCTCCCTGTTGCTGCTGCTGACCCCCTCCCTGATTCTGCGACTGAAAGCTTGTGGGGGCGGGTCGGAAAGGTTGACTGGCAAGAAGGTTGGAAAGATCATAACAGAGACCTTCTACTTTGGCTTTTAGGGAACTATTGAACATATCTCCTACCATTGTCATCCCACCCAACATCCATTGTCCGGAACCACCCAATTCGGGGTGAGAAAATTGTGCCATTGTCCCCTGTCCGTTGACCAGGGCCTGCAATAGGGTGATAGCTGCATCATAACTCACAAAATGTCGATTGGCTATGTCCTGAACTTGTTTTTGACCCTGTTCTGTCAATGGTTGCATAAAAACTCCTCAATTTGCCTTTTGTTTAAAAGGTCTTATTCTACTACTGTATAAAAAATGATCTAAAAGTCTATAAATTAAAAAGTTATAGACTTTTATTGAGTTTAAAATACAAATCAATCGATTTGAATGGTGAGAGTTAAGTTTTATTATTTAAAATATCAACTTCGGGAGATTTTCACTGGGGTTTCTAGGAGTCACAATCCGGAAAAATGAATGGAGCCATTGCTTAGATGTATGAATCCAAATTAAATTTCATTTCCCTTAGGATCTTCATTGAGAATCAAACATTTTCAGTAGAAAAAGTTTTAGTCCCTTCGCTCGGAATCCAAACTACTAAATATCTCTAAGGTATGGCTGATAGTTTCTTTGAAGGTTCTGTTACTGGAGATGATATCTTAATCAAACTAATCTAATTTTTGGGGTTTTTGCGAAATTGTTTATTCTCAATCAAATTTATTTTTATAGCAAGATTTGAAATTGCTATTGAAAATGACTATAAATTATTAAAGTCCTTCTTTAAATTGACTTCTAATACTATCTACAATTATCCTGAATTGAAGATAGGTAACGTAGGGTGAGGATGACTAAAAGTTTAAGTAACAAATTTCGCAATTTTCTTAGAACCTTCATCTTTCTTTTGAGTTTTATAATCTTATTTTGGAATTTTTCATTAAGAGCAGAGGGAAAGATTTCATATCTGGATCGAATGGAAGAAAAGATCGAGATACAAACTGAATGGGATTTTTTTCCTAATCTCTTCTGCTCTCCAAATTCAGATTACAAGGATTTATCTAATGACTATGATGATTGTACTTTAGAAAAACCCCAAAAGGTAAATCTACAAATTTGGAATCCTATTCATTTTCCTTTTCTTTATGAAGATAATGGAAATGGGTATGGTACCTATCAATTAAAGATTCAATTACCTATACACTTAGTGAATCCCGGATTGAAGATTCCGATTGTATATACATCTTATAGAATATTTATAAATGGGGATCTAATTTATGAATTGGGAAAGGTAAGTAGATCATCGAAAGATTCAAAACCGGATGTTAGACAGAAGATAATCCCTTTACCTCTTGAAACAGATCAGGATGGATACATTACTCTTGTATTTCATGTTTCAAACTTTCATGACTCCAGAGGAGGAATTTTTTCTAATCCTATGCTGGGAAAGTATAATGAATTGATTCGCGATCGTAGAAAAAAACATCATATGTTAGTTTTTTTTATCGGTGCGATTTTATTTATGGGGACTACACTTTTTTTGGTATACATATACACAAAACAGGTTCAATTTTTAGCTCTTACTTTTTTTTGTTTCATGGGAGCTATGTATATCGCTTTTATCGATGATACTTATTGGTACTTTTTGTATCCTGAAACAGAGTATGAACTAAAAGTTAAATTAGAAATGGGTTTTGGATATTTTGTTGTAGCTAGTTTCTTTCATTATTTTTATTCGTTTCTGAAATTAGAATCATCAAAAATTTTTCCTTATACATATATCATCATTAACTATGCCCTCGGTATAGTGACATTTTTCATGAATTTAAATGTATCTACACAACTGAATGACTTTGGAAATTTTGTCTTACTCATAGGCTTGTTTTATGTTTTATTTATACTACTTTTCAGGTGGAAAAAAATTCATAAGGAAGTTAAATTTATGTCAGTTGGATTTGTATCTATTGCAATCATAACTTTGGGTGATTTATTGAGATACTACCAAATTTATGATTTAGGAACAAACCTATCTTTAGGTATATTTATATTTTTAGGATTCCAATCTCATCTGTTGGTTTATAATCTAATTGAAAATATGAAAAAATCTAAAAATTTATTGAAAACTGTTTCTGATTTAAACCTAAATTTAGAAAATAAAGTTAAACAGAGAACAAAAGAATTAGAAAAGGAGAAAAATATTTCTGAAAATGCAAATAGATTGAAGGATAAGTTTATATCACTATTGGTTCATGACATCCAATCACCTCTTCAGGGAGTAGTAAATGCAAGTAGCGCAATAATCAATAGAACCAGGAATTCAATTTCTATAGAAGAAATTCTTAATGTCTTGATCCTTCATAAATCAACTATTGAAAATGTTATTCATATGTCTAAAGAAATCCTTGATTACAATCGTTTCAAAATGGGATCAATCGTTTTAAAATATGAAATGTGCTCGATCAATCAAATGATCGAACTAGTGCTGAATCAATACAGGTCAACGATAAAATCAAAAGGAATTGAAACATCTATACTTATTTCAGACGAAATTATCATAGTAACGGATAGGGTTTTATTTCAGGAATGTATTCATAACTTAATTTCTAATGCTATCAAGTATACTCCTGAATTAGGAAGTTTAAAAATAGAGTGCAAAAGATCAGGGAACTTTTTAGACTTAGAGTTTTTGAATACAATTTCATCAAGTTTCATTCCGGAAGAAATTCATTATTTTGAGACAAGGACAATTCAGAATCATTCAAGAAGATTGAGTGGATTCGGTCTTCCTATTACAAAAGAAATCATTGATATTTTAAAATGTTCTATTGTATTTGATAGTTCTATAAATAATACATTTGTCACTAAACTAACGGTTCCTAACCATGAATTGATAGCATTTTCCCTTGAAGTTGGAAATAATGAACTTGAAAAAAATTATATAGATAATTTCAGGATTATTACATTTCCTTCCTTAAAAAATCTTATTGAAAATGCAGAAAGAGTGTATCCTGATAAATTAATAATAGATAAAAATCATCCGGAATCTGAGAATTTCATACTTCAATTGCAAAGCAATTCTTATAAGGGTATACCTGTAGAACTCATTTGAAATAATTATTACGTATATAATAAATTAAATCATAAATATTTAAGATACCAAATTTCTTTTTCAATTTATCTATATAGTATTCTACTGTTCTTTTTGATAAAGATAAATTTTTGGCAATTTCTGCCGGTTTCAAACCTTTTCCCAATTGCATAATCAATTCAAATTCTTTTTGTGATAGTTTTTCATAATTTTCTTGAAGGAATTTGATTAGTGATTCAGAGCATTTAAATTCTTTATCGGTTAGTATTTCCTTGATTAAATTGGAAAGAGTATAGATATCATCTGTTTTTAAAAAATATCCCTGGACTCCAATCTCACATATTTCACGGAAAATTCCTTCTCCGGAAAGCATTGTATAAATTACTATGATCATATCCGGAAACTTAGTTCTGATCATTTTGATAATCTCAAGATTCTCATTACCGGGAAAATCAATGTCAAGTAGGATCATACCGATGGTATTGTTTTCTAAAAATTGCAGAAGATTTTCTCCTGTCTCAAACTCAATGATACTTTCATCGGATATGTTTTGAATATTTAAAATATTTCTGAGTCCCAACCTTGTGAGGGGATGATCATCTACGATAACAAAGTAATTATTAATTAATTCAGAATTCATCTTAGAAATTGATTCTGAATTTAGAATCAAAATTCTCCCTGAATGAATTAAATAAAAGAAATGAGATTTGTAAAGAAATTCTTTTCCTGTATTCAAGTTGAGTAAAAATATTTATAGTCCTTCTCAGAACTATTGACACATTCATAAAAGAATCATCTATAAAGTGGCTACATACCTCAAGAAGAAATATGCAATTGATTCTAAACACCGGTATAGATCAAATATATGAAAAATTCATTCCGAACAATCATTTTATTACTTAAATTATCTTCCAAAATGCATTTAATTTTGGCTCATTTAGGATTAGTACATTTTTCAAATGATTGAGTAACTTTATACTTGATGCAATAGAGTTAAGTAAAATTTGGACAATGGAAGATTGAGCGATTCTCTCTTTTCTGAAAAGATTCTATACTTCGATCCATTCCGGATACGCTTCATTGAATCAGAGCGTTTAGGTATAGACGATGCTACCTTCCGGAAGAACAGAATTGGTAAGTATTTGTTTTGTTCAATTTGCATGTTTAAGTAGGTAGTGAAAAATCTCTTGATAAGATTCAAATTTTTAAATATGGGATTCGTTCTTGACTAAAAAAATTGTGAGATCTTTTATTCATTGAGAATAGACTGTTTCTTTGTACTTTTAGATGAGTAAGGGAATACCTTTAGTCGAATCAATCAGGATATTATTGTTTGTATAAAAGCCTTCTTATCCACTCATAGTTTGTCAAATTATTATAAAATATGTAAAAAATTTTTAGTCTTAGAGTTTGCTATAAAATTAAAAACGATTGCACAACTCTCTTCACGAACTTCGGACTAAAGGTGAAGGTAACGAAAGGGAGCTTTTTCGGCAATGGTTCTGCTGAGTTCAATGACCAAGGACTCATCGTCTCCAAACCCCTATTTTTATTGATCCATTAGTAAAATATGATTTTATATTTACAATTTTTCTGAAATAATTCCGTTTCTCTCTAAACGGTTTGTAACTATTTTATTGTTCATCTTATGTGAAATGCGCAAATACTTTTGAAAATAACTATAAATAAAATGTTTAGAAGGATAAAATAATGCTTAAGGTGAGTTTATAATTCTTTTTTTGTTTTGGAATCATCCTTTACTATGATTTCTTTATGAAAAGTTATGCTATCAATAGAGTTGACATTCAAATAGGCATTTGTTTCCAAGGGATTCAATGTTTAAATTCAGATGCAAAAAAGGTATCATATTTTCTATTGATTCGTAAATCAAAAAAATATTTTTTAGCATAAGATGCGATTTTAGATTCTGTTTGTGATACGATAATGAATTTCAAAAAGTCTTAAATTAGGGAATATCTCTAAAAGCCTCTGTGATACCTATAAACCATAGTTTTGTATTTTGAGCACAGAGAAAATCAGTTTGAGCATCCCCCAGAAATACACATTGATTTCGAATTAGATTGTATTTTTCTATCAAACGATTTACGATTGTTTCTTTTGTATCCGGACTCCCATAGACTCCTGTGAATAATGAACTCCAATTTCTTCTTTCCACTATCTCCCTCAGCTCTATCTCCGGAGTTCCTGAAACAATGAAGGAAGGGATGTCTTTTGAATGCAATTCCATAGCCAGATTCAGACCGGGAGTGATAGAATCGGAGGCAATCACTTTTTCTTTTACTAGATGAGCAAATGAATCGGCCAGATTGTCCTTTAGAGAGAGAGGTAGACCCATTTTGGTTAGAACATATTCAATTTTTCTATACCTGTCGATTCCCCCATTTTTGAGATGATAGTCACGAATTTCTTTGACTGCTTCAGAACCATAGGGAGAAAAAATTTCTTCATAAGCAAGGAGTTTTAAGTCTACAGAGTCCACCAGAACACCATCAAAATCGAAAAATACACCTGAGATCGATGTAAAATCTAATTGTATTGGAAAAATTTTTACCATAAGTCTTTCCTTATTTCGTAGAATTTGGGTTGCCTTTTTACCTAATTCAAATTTAAAGTCCAGTAATTAATTAAAAATGACGATTTAGTTATAGTTATTTATACAAGCGAATTTGGAAATTGGATAAGATTTTTTTTGATAAATAAGTATGAATACTACTTTATGAAGAGTAGAAGTTGAAAATTTTGGTGTGATTTGACATGAAAGAAAAAATTGTTTTTATATACCCATTCATAGAAATAATTGCGTTTTTCTATTCACGGTATGTAGCCATTTTATTGCTGATTTAATAATGAATACGCAAATACTTTTGAAAATGACTATAAAAGAGAACAAATTCCTATTGTTTCTATTTTTCTTCCTTTTGCACCTTATTTTCCAGTTTTCGAAAATTCCGCTGGAGTATGCTTATGGGGGAGACGGACATTCCAAATTGATTCAATCCGTCTCACTATTTGAGAATTCTTTTCAATCTGAAAATATACTCTATCCCGGATCCGATCTGGATCCGGAGTTTCATTTCTATCCTTCCTGGTTTTTGATTCGTAATGGTGAAAGTCATCTGGGAGTATTTCCGGTTTTCTTTTCTTTTTTGAATGCTTTACTTTTGTTCATTATGAAACCAAAGTTCCTAATTTTACCCTGGTTTCTTTTACTTTTTGTCACCTTACGTATTCTGGCTTCTACCCGGGAGGGATTGAGATTGGAATCTCTAATCTTACTCTCAGCGGGAACTCCATTTTTCTTTTCCGGTTTTGAGTTTACCGAACATCCTCTCATATTTTTTCTTCAAATTCTTTCCATTTATTTCTACTTTCGACCTTCTAAACGAAATTATTTTTTATCCGGATTTTTTTTACTTTCAATAGTCTTTCTTCGATTGGAAGTTTTGTTCTTTGTTTTTTATTTTTCAATTTTTGTTTGTGTTGTACGATATCGATTCAATCTTTTGCTTTTCCTGAAAGAAGAAAAATATTTTCTTATCGGATCGCTCATTCCTATTTTTCTTTTTCTCATTTACAATCAAATTCAATACTCTCACCCTCTCGGAACAAGATATCTAGCAAATGAAGCAATATTTCAGACAGGATGGATTCATCGTACCATAAGGGTTATCACTCTTCTTTTCGGATGGAAATTCAAACTTGGTTACTTCGGCTTCAGTTTCTTTTTTCTTCTCTCGATTATTTATTTTCTTAAACCAACCAAATTTCAGCTCCTTGAGGAGATAGATAAAATATATTTATTGACGATTCTATTCTTTATACCAACCATTACACTTCTCGCTCCCAATGATGGAGCTGTGAATTGGGGGTCAAGATACATCAATCTGGCAATTGTTCCAAATATATTTTTAGTCAATAGATGGATTGGTTTGAATTGGAATAGAAATAGATTTAAAATTCTTGTTTTTGGTCTGGGTATTGTATCTTATTTGTTCTTGAATATGGGTATCCAATTTTTAAAAGGAGCGGCGGGACAACTGAAACTTGTCAACAGAGAAATTTATTCAGTATCCTGTGATATTCGAATTTTCCCAACATATTACCTACCTCTCTATTCCGGTTTGGATTACTTTCAGTCTGTAATCTTAGTAGTAAATGAACCCAAAAAACTTAAAGAATTGAACAGTACTCTCAGCAATGTGAATTCATCATCTGAAATCTGTTTAGTGGATCTTACTCATACATTTAAGGCAATCTCAGGGCTCCTTCCGGAAAAGAAACAAAAATCGGATGAATCTATATTTGATTTAGCTGAAGACAGCAACAGGCAGGTAGGCGTATCACCGGATAGTCAATTTGAAGATTTACTTTTCCAAACCCTAGAAGAGAATTTGGAAAAGAAACATGTCGAATCAGGAACAATTATTGAAACAAGATTCTATAAAAAGAAAGAATGAGGATCAATCCCAGGGCTTTTTCTTGAGCATAAGGGATTTATTTTTCTTGTGCTGATCTTCTAAAAGTTTAAAATTACTTTCTTTCATGATTTTTAGATGATTTAAAATTTCCATTTTCTCTTTGTTGTAATCTGAGAGCATTCTGGCTTTTTGTTCTTTAGCTGAGGTTACAAATTCAGATCCGGCCGGGACTTCGATTTTTGTAGAGCTTTCTTTTAGAATCACCTCCACCTTACCTTCTGTGACATAGACGCCATTTTCTAAGGTTTCTTTTTTATCGATGAGATCCTGATCGGAATCCCCGGAGATAGCAAATTCAGTTCCTCTTACTCCACCTGTGAGAGTAGGTGTTTCTACTGAGATTTTGGATCCATTGGGAAGATTTTTTACTTTTGAAAATAGTTGTCCCTTTTCCAGGTTGAGGTTTATATTTTGTTTGTTGTCCGTCATTGCAAGACCGGATATTTTCACCTTTGATCCGGGATTGATTCGAAATACAGAATTGGGTCCGATTTGGATGTCCAGAAATCCTTTCTCTGTAATAATAATATCATTTTCTTCCAAAATTGTCTTACGGGTAATGGATTTGGTTTCACCGTTGTGAATGTAATTTACTTTTCCTTTCATAAACACAATAGTTGCAAATATTGGTTCGGCAAAGATTTCGGAATGGATGTTTAGGATGATGAGTAAGAAATAGAATAAATTCTTTTTCATAAATAGTTTCTAATTCTCCTTGTTTTTAATTAGACTGTCGAAATCACTTAAAAATATATTTTCGGATTCGGATACAATCGCAACGATTGATTGCATCTCTGCTCTTCTGTTTTTTCTAAAAGTCAATCTTTATTAGAATCGAATCTTTCGGAAAGTAAAAAATTATAGAGGTTCCTGTTCGGCAGAGTGAATTAGAGTTTCTCCATCTTCCCCCAAATAGGAAATGATGAGATTGTGAATCAGATAAATTACAGGAGTGAGGGCAATGGCTATGAGGAGTTTGTATACAAAATTTACAGATGAAATATTTACCATTTTCTCAAAACTCATTTTTCCTGAGAAAGCGATGAAAATAACTACATAAGAATCAATCAGTTGTGAAATGATTGTAGAACCTGTCGCACGCAACCAGATATGCCTTCCACCTGTCTTGAGTCTTAAGTAGTGAAATACTTTGATATCAATTAACTGACCTATGAGATAGGCTATGATGGATCCCACAATTACCATTCCCGAGTTAGCAAAAACATTTTGAAAAGATTCATCACTTACCGGCGAGTCCGGGATGGCAGGTATAGAAAGATCAATCAAAATCAAAATGTATGCAAATAAAATCATCACCATTCCGATATAAGTTGTTTTCTTCACTGCCGATTGACCATAAAATTCATTCATAGTGTCGGTTATAAGAAAGGTAACCGGAAATGGTATCACACCCATGGTCATAGTAAATCCGAACATATGGACTAATTTGCTTCCTGTCAATTCGGCCATAAGTAAAAAAGTAATAAATATAGCATTCAAATAGAGGTAGAGATTGTATTTTTTATCAGTAAACATTTTATTTCCGTTCAAATAGGTTTTAACAATTATTTATTCAAATCTTTCCGGGACCCGTTACCCGGTAGAACATTTCGGGATTGTCTTTACCATTTTCGCTTATTTTTATAAAAGTGGTAAGATTGAACCGTTTCAGATAGCAAACAGATGAGGAATTTTTTTTACAGAGATGAACTATACATTCAAAATTCACTTCAGAATTTCCATTTTTTAGGTTTCTGTAATGCAGATCAATCGAAGAAGTAAAATTTTCTAACCTCTTGATTCCTTCGTTTGGAAAATTAATAACGTCAATATTTGATGAATTCACTTTGAAGTAGAAGGGATTTTCTTTATCCCAAACATAACCTTCCGGAGGGTCTAAATTTAGACGGAAAAATTTCAATTCAGGTGAAATGTGTAAACTCTTTTGAAAACTGGTTTCTTCTATGTTTTTGATTTTGTGTTTTGAATGCGATATTAAGTTTTCATCAAACTGAATTTTATATGTTTTTAAGGTTTCATCTTTAAGGTTCAATTCTCTAATCGAGTGATTGTTCGTATCAGCAATATAGAGACTGCTATCTATCACAACCATTCCCCCGGGTTCATTCAGACTGGAGAGGCCCGGACCTCCATCCCGTTTCCCCGGAGATCCATTTCCGGCAATTGTTTTCACTATCTTTCTTTTGATATCATATGATTTTATTTTGTGATTCAAAGTGTCAGCAATATAAACAAAATTTTCTGAAATTGCCAGAGAACCCGGATACTGAAGCCTGGCAATTTTTTGAGATCCATCTCTATCTCCATACTCCATTTTTTCATTTCCCAGGATGAGGGTAAACTTTTCAGGTTCATTCAAATTCAGATGAAAAAGAGAATTTCTTTCAGAATCAATGATGTAAAGATCATTGTTCTTCACTGCAATACCACGGGGTGCTATTAGTTCGGGAATAGAATCGATTTTGATTTCCGAATTCTTCTCACGGTTTTTCCCCAGAATGAGTTCAATCTTTCCGGTTAAGATATTTGTGCGGAGAATTTGCTGAAGTCCGAGAAAACTGGAGTAAAGACTCTGATCAGATAGTTTTATATCCCAGGGATAGTTAAGGGGGGAGACTCCCACCAATCCTGTCTTTCCAAACTCTTCTGCAGGTTGTCCGGTTCCCGCATAAGTAGCAACTGTCTTACTGAGAAAATCAAATTTGCGGATTGAATGGTTTTCCGGATCTGAAATAAAGAGTTCTTTGTCATTTACCGCCAAGCCCTGAGGATTTTGAAATCTGGCATCTTTTAAGGAACCGTCAATATTTCCGATTTCTCCCGAACCAATGATATCCAGGACATGACCCGTCTTTCGATCTATTCTTAGAATTCGATTGTGTCCGGAGTCTGAAACAAATAATTCGGTTCCTCTGACGTTGGACGCTATCTTTCCGGGATAAGAAAGAATGGAATCAAAGTGTTTGTATTTTTCCGGATCTATCCACTGCATATTCGGACTTAGATTCATTTGATTCATACTTTCTGCTAGATCGGATAATTTTCCTATGACTTCATCCAGAGCTATTGTAGAATTTCCGAATGGTTGTCTGGCAATGATCTGGCCTTTATGATCAATGAGTACAAATGAAGACCAGGTACTCACTCCAAAAGTTCTCCAGAGGACAAAGTAGGGATCCTGAATGACCGGGTGCTCAATATTCATTTTTAAAATGTATGACAGAACTGATTCACGGCTCCTCTCTCTGGGGTACTTTCCGGAGTGAACAGAAATTATAAGTAGTCTATCCTTCCATTTTTCTTCCAGGCTACGCAATGTCTGAAAAATTTTTTTTGATTGGATATCGGAATGAGTCCAAAAGTGAAATAGAATGACCTTGCCGGATAAATCTTTACCTGTCAATTTCTTGTTTGTGTTGAACCAATCCAGGTTGCGCGGAAGCTCCGGAGCTTTGAAGTAAGGCTTCAGAGGTTCCGGAGACTCTTTTTCTTTACAGAAACTCAATCCAAGAGTTAGAAAAAGGAGGATGGTATATTTCATCAGGCAATACTACGGATCACTTCCAATACTTCTGAGATACTCACTATAGTGTTTTCGATTTTTTCTGATCTTTCCATTGCCATCTGAATCTTTTTATTAGCTACTTCTAATTTATTTAAAGCTAATTCATATTCTTTATTATCCGATTTTATATTTTCTTCTGCAATTTTTTGTAAAGAGATACTGAGTTCTGCGTGTTGTTCACGAAGTTTTTTTTTGGTTTCTTTGTTTTTTTCATTTAAAATCAAATTAGTTAGATTTTCTAATAAATCGGATACTGTGATTTCTTCCTGCATAATTACCTCTTTGTCATTACCCTTGTCAACTCTTCAATCGTCTTTGTTTTCTGGATAAAATCTTTGATATCATCCATTTCAATTCTTTCCTCAAGGAAGGCCGCAGTGAGTTCGGCATTGCTCTTCTTCAACTCCTGAAAGGTATCCGAAATTTTCAAATGAAGATTTTCCCGTATTTTTTTATTTTCCGTTGCCAGATGCATTGCATAGAGAGCTGTATTCTTGATTGATCTGTCCGTTTCCATATCGAGAACTTCGTCCGAACTTATGATAAGCCTGTCTGTGGTCACCTGATATTGAAGAGACATACGTTTCCCTTTTTTGTAATCAAACTCCATACTCAAAAGTTCACAGAGAATGTCTACCTGTGGTTTGGATCCGGTAATGATTTCTTTCAGAGCAGCTTTCTTTTGATAGGAGGTAAATATCGAGGTAAAAAAGGAAATGTTTTTTAAAAAATTCGCTTTCTTTTCAGAATCAAATTTTTTAGTCTCAGGGGTAAGGGAATCAAGGTTGTCCAAAAAATTGCCCGCTGCTCTGGTAATGTCACCCGCAGAGTCCTGTCGTGCGAGAGAAAGTAGTAGGAGTCCATAGGACCGCAATGCGAGAATTGATTTCAATCTTAGAGTTAGAGATTGTGGATCGAGAGCTTCATCCAGATTGTTTGGATTTGGTTTACCTGGGGTATTGGTTCCCAGTTTTAACAATTCCAGATTCATGGTGATGGTGCTTTCTCTCATTCGAATCAGTTCTTTGGCGGATAAGTCAGAAATCTCTTCTGTTGTTTTTCCGAATTTCTCTATGGCCCTGAGTTGGTTTTCTTTGATGGCGCAATGAGAGAGCATAAACAATACAATTGTGCTGAAAATGATTTTAAAAAGGATTTGCATTAAAAAACTCCATTCTGAGTATCTTACTTTCTTTTCATCAATAGGAAAAGAAGATTTTTTTGTTTTCAATTCTTACTCTGAATCTATTTTGGATATAAGTATTTATCACTAAAATAACCTTCAAGTTAATTAGTTGATTTTCAAATTCTAACTAATTGAGTTTTCTCTGTTAGATGTGGTCAATAGTATTTAAATTTTCCCATAGGAAGTCTAATGAAAAAACTTCTTCTCATCGTTTTTTTTATTCTCTCTTGTAAAAAACCACAGACCGCTCTTTCTCCACCTCCCAAAAAAGAACCTGTAAAAAACCATCCCTATGTAGTTGTTGTCTACTCTTTCGGTGAATCGGGAATCAAACACAATGATATGACGGAAGAAAAGGCATCCATTGGCTCAGTTCTAAAATCGGGGGATGTACTTGAAACAGGACCCAAAACCCGAGTAGACATTCAACTGGAAGCATCCATTTTTCGACTTCATTCCAATTCCCGACTTGTTTTTAAAGAATTAACAAATACAACAGATAGAAAAATCACAAAACTTGAGCTTCAGAAGGGGACTATCTTCTGTAAGATAAAAAAAGAAAACCCCGGAGATGAATTCACAATTTTTTCTCCTTCTCTGGTGAATCAGATCACCGGAACCGAGCTCATTCTTTCTCAGGATGAAGATCGGGTCTCCCTGAAGGTTCTGGAAGGAAATGTGGAAACCTATCCCAGGTTTCGGTTTCTTAAGGACCGAGAACCAAATGAATTTCTTAATTCAGATTCTGAATTTCCAATCTCTTCTGAAGTAGAGAAAAAAAAGATCAAGGTTTTTGAAGGGAATGAATTGAGGTTTCTCGCTTCAGACCCCAGGTTGAATGGGATATTCTTAAAAGAAGAAGAGATTGTCAAATACTCCCGTTGGATATCCAATATTCATTTCAAATCAAAAAAATATGAACCCAAGCGAATGGAAGAAGAGGAGTTCAAAACCCTGATTCCTGAAGATGTACTTCTAACACATGAAATGATAGCGATCCATGAAGAGCTCATGAGTGGAACCATCGATGAGATTCGGGCTGAAGAATTGGAAGCGAGAAGAAGTTCTATAGAAAATCAAATTCTGAAAAAGCAAAATCGGGAAAAAGAGAAGTTTACAAAATCCATAGTAAAAAAGCCAAAGAGATTTAAAAATCATCGGGCTCTTCATTCTTACTATGAGAGAATTGAAAAGATAAAGCTAAAAAATGGTCGAACAGAAGTCGGAGCCATCCTCTCGCAAGAAAATGGAATAGTCATCATGCACACAGAAAGAGGAATTATGCGTATCCCTCATGATGATATCGTAGATGTTGTGTATGACTATCAGAGATTCAACAAAATCCGTTGATCCAACTCACCTTACACAGGGGAACCTAATGGCAAATTGGGAACTCATCGTCTCCCCAACCCCCTATTTTTATTGATCTATTAGTAAATTAGGACTCTGAAAAAAAATAGCCAGAACAATAAAAAATGGCGTAGGGTGAGATCTAAGTTAAATCCCTTTCGCCTGATCTTCCGCATGGTATGAGCTTCTGACCAAAGGACCGGACTCAACATGAGTGAAGCCCAAATTCATAGCAAATTCCCTTAGCTCATCAAACTCAGAGACTTCGTAGTATCTTCTTACCGGAAAATGGGTGGGTGTGGGTTGAAGATATTGTCCAATTGTAAGAAGTCGCACACCTGATTGATAGAGATCCGTAATACATTCTTTCACTTCTTCAATTTCTTCACCCAATCCGACTATGATCCCACTTTTGGTTGGAAATCCTTTTTCGGAGATTTTCTTCAAAACTTCCAGAGAGAGCTTATAGTTTTTCTGGGGAGCAACTTCTTTAAACAATGAGGACACAGTTTCAATATTATGATTGATGATGTCCGGCTGACTCTGAAAAATAATCTCTAAACTTTCATCCCTGTTTCGAAAGTCAGGAATCAAGACTTCGATTCGTATTCTCGGAATTGCTTCTTTTAGTTCCCGAATGGTTTCAGCAAAACCAAAAGCTCCTCCATCTTCTAAGTCGTCTCTATTGACAGCAGTGAGAACGACATATCTAAGTCCTAGCGACCTAGCTGATTCTGCAATGTTTTTGGGTTCATCCCTTTCGAGAGGAAGAGGTCGTCCGGATGCCACATCACAGTACCTGCACTTTCTGGTACAGATATCGCCATTGAGCATGTAGGTCGCAGTTTTTTGTGTCCAGCAATGATTGAGATTTGGACAGGAAGCGCTTTCACAAACGGTATGGAGCTTTCTCTCCGAGAGACTATTTCGAACTGCCAGAACCGGATCATCAGGAAGGGGAAAACGGATCGATTTCTTCATCCAATTGGGAGCGGGGGGAGGTTCGGTGTGGTTGGCAGTTCTCGGTTTCTTCTTCAGAGGATTCATTTCCCTCTAATTTTTGAAAGAATGGAATCTTAACAAGAAAAAAATATGACTTCCCAGATCAAAGGAATCTAAATACTTTGCGTAAAAGGAATTTATGGAAAACCAAGACAACCAGAAAGGTCAAAAAGCCAGACCGAAATTTAACAAAAATTTTCAATCCAGAGATAGAAAACCCGGAGATAGTACCAGAAAACCCAGGTTTGGCTCGAATCGGACTGATAAATTTACAGAAAAAAGATCCGATTCAAAGTTTGAAAAAAAAGATAGACCCTATGGTCAGTCGAAGGATAGAAATCAATCCTCCGGCAGAGGTGGTTTTGATAAATTCAAAAAACCCGGAGGTGAGGATCGTTCTTTTGGAGATCGAAAGCCATTTCGGGATAGGGATTCCCGCCCGGACAGAGGTCCATACAGGGAAAAAAGTTTTTCTAATAGAGACAGCAGCAACTATCGCAAGCCCGGCGAAGGTTCCTTCAACCGTGATCGTGGGGACAGAAACCGTTCCGACGAAAACCGCGGAAACTATCGCAAGCCCGGCGAAGGTTCCTTCAACCGTGATCGTGGGGACAGAAACCGTTCCGATGAAAACCGCAGCAACTACCGCAAACCCGGCGAAGGTTCCTTCA
The DNA here is from genome assembly GCA_024233875.1 of Leptospiraceae bacterium. Classification (GTDB taxonomy): domain Bacteria; phylum Spirochaetota; class Leptospiria; order Leptospirales; family Leptospiraceae; genus JACKPB01. The sequence goes on along the minus strand of JACKPB010000003.1, from coordinate 108,912 downwards.
ACCGTGGACCTAGAAGAGATAGAGATGATTCCCGTGAAAAAAGACCCTTCTCCGATCGGGGCAGATCTGAGAATCGAAATAGAAACGATTCACAGGGAGAGAGTCGGGGAGGCTATCGTGATAGAGATCAATCCTCACGTGGAGATAGAGATAGGGGGTCCAATTTCAGAAGTGATAGGGGTCCTTCGCGGGGGGGATTTCAGAGAGGAAAGGATCGTCCCGGTTTTGATAAAAACAGGGGAGGCGGTGGAAGAAATCGCATTTCCAATCCTGAGGAACTAAAAGAAAAAGTAGAGAGAATCAAACGGATTCTCATCAAGCCCGATGCCTCTGAAAATTTTATCGATGATGAAATTCGGGAAAAGAAAGATCTCCTCAACAGTCTAAAAGAAAAGGAATCCTCTCCTTTCCTTGAAAATCTTGAGGACTACGACAACAAAAGTCCAATTCGTATCAATCGATTTCTTGCAAGGTGCGGTCTGGGTGCCAGAAGAGTAGTGGAAGAATTTGTAAAGCAGGGTCGGGTGTCTATGAATGGAGAGGTTGTAAAATCCTTTTCTATTAAAGTCAATCCACTTGAAGATCAGGTAACCTTTGATGGCAATCCGGTTCAACTGATTCCGGGTGATCTGATACTTGCTTTCAATAAACCGGCAGGTTATCTTTGCTCCCACCACGATGTCTATCATGAAAATACTGTTTTCAATCTTCTCGATTCTAAGTATCGAAAATTCAACATGGCCGGAAGATTGGATCTCAAATCAAGAGGATTGATGATCTTTTCTTCCAATGGATTTCTTTTGAATAAAATCAGTCATCCATCGATGGGAATCGAAAAAGAATACCTTGTTGTGGTTTCCGAGCTCCTTCCCGAACAGGATTTGAGACAGATCTTTCTGGGGGGAATGGAAGAGGGAGGAGACTTTCTCAGAGCCAAGTCACTCGAAGTTGTAGATCATGAATCAAAAAAAATCAGAATCATTTTGAAAGAAGGAAAGAAAAGGCAAATCCATCGAATGTTCAAAGTTTGCGGAATTCAGGTTCTGGATCTTCAGAGAGTGCGAATGGGACTTTTGGAATTGGGTAAATTGGAATTGAAAGAAGGTGAATCTAAAATCATTACAGAAAAAGAGATATTTGGAGAGTGAAGATTGAGCTTTCTGAGTCTGAAATTCTTTCTTTTCTTTCTTTTCAGTTTCTATGTTTATTGGTTTTTGCCCGGGGGTAAGGCTCGAAAATTTTTTCTTGTACTTGCCTCTTCAATTTTTTATAGTTTTTTTAGCTTTCCTTTTTTAATCCATTTCCTTTCGGTTCTGGGGATAAACTATTGGTTCTATCATTCATTCAGAGAGAAAAGCTTTTACACCAAACTGGTAGTTGTTTTCAATGTATTCAATCTACTTCTTTTTAAGTACTTCTACTTTTTACTCGGACTTTTAGGATCACTCACAGGTATCGAAGCACTTTCAGAAAAAGTAGCTATCGATCAATATCTATCCAATCTTTTCTCAATCACAGGCTTAGAAATAGCTCTTCCTGCAACGATCAGTTACTATAGCTTTCAGTTGATCTCTTTTGGCGTAGATTACAGAGCGGGAAAGATACAAGCTCCTGTCTCTGTCTTAGATTTCTTTGCCTACTGTCTATTTTTCCCAATTATGATAGCCGGACCTATATTGAGATATTCTGAATTTCTTCCCGGCTATGAATCTACAGAAATCAATTCTGATCGAATGGTCGATGGATTCTGGTTGATAGCCAAGGGACTGTTTAAAAAAGCAATCCTTTCTGATGGTTTGACGTCCATTATCTATCCCGTTTTCGGAGCCCCCGAAACTTATTCCGGATCGGCACTTCTTGTGACTACCTATTTCTTCGGACTTCATCTTTTCTTAGATTTTTCCGGACTGACAGACATAGCCCGTGGACTCGGAACTCTCCTGGGTTTTCAGCTCCCTGAAAACTTCAAGGCTCCATTCTTCATGACCAGTTTCGGTGACTTCTGGAGGAGATGGCATCTCACGTTTTCTTTTTGGATCCGGGATTATATTTATATTCCTCTGGGTGGGTCCAGAAAAGGAGAGTTCAGAACTTCTCTAAATTACATCGTTACGTTTACTCTGGGAGGACTCTGGCATGGAGCCAATTTGAATTTTGCAGTATGGGGTTTTGTCAATGGTTTCTATCTGGCGGCGGAAAGATTTATGGGAGTAAAAAATATCAAAGTCCTCCCGGACTCAAAATTTGGTTTTGTAATCAAGTATTTGATTGTTCTGCATCTTTCCATCATAACTTGGATTTTCTTTTTTACCGGGAATGTGAAAATTGCCCTAACAGTAGTTTGGAAGATTCTTACCTTAGCGGATGGCGCATTTCTCCTCTATTGGGAGACAGGGATCTATACCCTCATCTTATCTTTTTTCTTCCACCTCGATCAGGAATTTCCTGATAAGTTTAGATTCATCACACCTCACAGAAAATACATTCTTCCGGTATTGGGAGTTCTCTTCTATTTAGTATTCATTTCCCGCGGTGGATCAAATATAGATTTTTACTACACTAAGTTCTGAGGGATTCATGAAACCAAAACTCTTCCTCTTCTATCCTCTATTATTTGCTTTTCTGATATTTTTATTAGATAAGGTTTTTCTTATGGACTACTTTCATTCCCAGTTTCTTCAAACAGGGAATATGATTTACTACCGTCATAGAGAAGATCTTATTGAAAAACTTAGAAAATTTCAGGAGGAATCCTCCAAAAAAATCATTTTGGGATTGGGGGATTCCCGTTCCTACTCGTATTCTTCATTGGCCTTCGAGTTGAATAAAGAAAAGCCGGAAAGAATGGAAAACTATACTATCTATAATTTTTCAGCTCCCCAGGCAGTTCCGGCATATTCACTTTTTATCCTTGAGAAAATTCTGGAAAAGAAAGTTAAAATCAATACTATCTTTTTGTCATTGAGCCCGGAAGGTTTTGATGATAAAAAAAGGTTGATGAGCCAACCATTTTTGAGGTTAGGTGCTGATGATGTTTTTTTCCAAAAATATAAGAACTTGATTCCCGAAGAAGACCAATACGAATACTTTCTGGATAAAGTCTTTGCTTTGAGAAAAATTGAGTTGAATTACCCGCTTCTTTTGAATCGACTCAAAACCAAAAAAATGAATCAGTACAACAAAGCATACAATGAAGAAATGCTTATATTAAACATCTATAACGGTGAACAGCTTTCCTACACTACGTATTATAATGATGAAGAAAAATTAAAAAAAGACTCTCTTAGGATGGGGAATATTTATTTTTATAATTTTGAAATTCATGATACTCAATTTCAGTTTTTGGAGAAGATTCTTTCTCTCTCCAAAGACAATGATATCCATGTCTATCTTATCTTTCCTCGGGTGTATCAGGACTATAGAAAAAATTTTGATAAGTACAAACTCTATCAGGAGTGGTGGCCTAGGGTGCTCGGTCTTGCTGAAAACTACGGAATGTCAGCTGTGGATTTCAATAAAGAATCCACTTGTGATTTATTTTATGATGCGAGTCACCAATCAACTATTTGCTACTATGAACAAATCAATTACCTAATGGAAAAGGAAGAAAATCGTTTGAGAAGTGAAAAAATAAAATAGATTTTACGGATCCGGACAAAAAAAAAGCCCCGACTCAGATCGGAGCTTTTCATTCATCTCATTTCTAATCATTCTATCAATTCGGTGTACCTTCCGGAGCTTTTTTGTCTCCACCACCACCTGCCGGGTCAGCCAATAAATCCATGATGATTTTAGTCTCATTTGCAGAAAAATATTTCTTAAAGTCATCATTGATCATACCGGAAATCTCTGCACTGAAATAATCGATTCTTTTGGAATACAACTTTCGACTGAATGGCTCATTCCACTGAAAAATAAAGCCTCCATCTTTGGCTCCATTGTTTTCACCACTGAGATTCCAAATCAAAGCCAGAGGAACTTTTCTCGCTGTTTCCAACTCTTCCTCTTCTTCTTCGGGTTCTTCTGCATTTGGATCACCCGGTTCCGCTTTCTTTTCTTCTGCTTTTGCCGGTGCCTTTTTTTCAACTATGATTCCATAAACATTGTCCACAAGATACTCACGGGTAGGAGAACCGTATTTTTTTAAAGAATCTTTGACTCTCTCAGTTGGAACCGGTGGAAATTGAAGTCCAACCGAATAAAGACCGGTTACTGCTTTGTGATCAGCTTTTTCTGCACCTTCTGTATTAGCTTTCTCTAAAGCTTTAACTTCCTTAACTTCTTTGGGTTCTTTATAGAATCTGTAAAAATAAGTTACATTATTTCTCTTGACAACTATAAGTTTATTTTTAACTTCATTTAATATTTTTAAATCTTCTGTACTGTTCGGATTGCTGAGTAGAGAAGCAAATTTGGACTTCACGTCTTTGAATGAGGTACCCCAGGGAGTATCCCCAAACGCATTCAAAGAATTCTGAGAAAATAGTACCTGAATAGGAAGGAAGAAGAATAAAATTAGAAAACGGTTCATGCTACCTATATCGGAAAAAAATAACAGGAACTTAGAATAAAATCAGAAGGATATCCCAGTAATAAGGAAACTATTTTTATGGAATACAACGTAACAATCGATTCGGATCTTGAAGACTTAATCCCGGAATATATGGAAAACCTGAGAGAAGTTCCGGGAATTATCAGAAAAGCCATCGGAGAAAAGAATTCCATCCTGGCAAAGCAGGAAGGGCATAAAATGAAGGGTCATGGATCTGCATATGGATTTGATTTTATTAGTAAAATCGGTGCTGAAATTGAAGCTGCTGCTAAAGAGGAAAAATTAGATGAGATTTCCGGTATGGTAACCCAACTGGAAGATTATATCAAAAACTTAAAAATCAGTTATTCTGATTGAATTCCGGGACTTTTACGAGAAAGGAATCTCTGAACTCCAGAATTGGGATTTTAGAATTTCGAAACTCAAGATAGTAGTTCTCTCCATCCTGGATCAAATACCTAGATAAATATTGCAAAGTATCTCTGGAAAATCGGTATTTTAACAATTTTTGATCTTTCGGAATCACAAAAAGTGAACCGGAAGGATCAAAATAAAAATTAGATTCCAGAATTGAGAATTTTTTTAAATTTTCTGAATAGAAATACAATAATTCATTATTCTCTTCTAAATTAAGAATTCTCAAAGGAATCCCTTCACATTCGAGATATCCTTTTTCAGAGAATTGTTTGTATTGATTGAAAATATAAATTCCCAGCTCATCTTCGTTGAGGTTTTCTTTAAAAAAATCTAAAACTTTATCCAGAACAATCTCACTTTCTCTATAGTACCATTTGTTTTCAGATGAGATTTTTATTTCGCTATCGAATTTTCTTGTATTTTCTTCCATTTTCTTTCCTTCGAAATGGATATCCCACCCAATATCCCATTTCACCTTCCTGCTGCCAGTAGGAGATCACCATTCCGGCTGAATTTTCAGATTTGAAAACAAATCCATTGATTTCCATGTTTTCCTGCTTTTCTGAGAAATAGACTCCATCTATTTTTCTTTCAAACAATTCTTTTTGAAGAGGTTTTTCAATTTCCTTCCAGAGAAGATCTTTTCCGAAACTCCGAATCTTGACCAATCCTTCGATCTGATGGGGAAATTTAGGTTTAGAGAGATAAACTTCAATTTCATCCGGAGACTTTTTGGTAAAGTTTGGGTTCACAGAAGAAAAATCTGCTTCCGGAATGTATTCCACAGTGGAAGTGCATTTGCTTATGAGCAATAAAAAGAAAAAAAGGTAGATTTTTGGATTCAAAAATTTTATCAACTTTACATATCCCTTATTTCTCATTTTCTATTCGATATGAAGTATAGTATTCAAATTTTATTGGTTTTTTGCTTTGTATTTTCAATTTCCATCCATTCCGATGAGGTTAAGATTCCATTTACAGAAGAATTTGTCGAGATCTCTGCTTATTCTGCTTCAAAAAATATTCGTAATTGTTCTATTCGTATCAAGTATCCCCGGCTTGTAAAGAGCAAAGTTCTCAACAGTGGAATCATGAGAAAGATCAATCGGACTCTTAAGAAGGAATTTTTGGACATTCAAAGATACGACAATGAATATCAATGCAATCCTTCTGCGGGTCGGAATGATCCTGCATTCTATCTGGAAGTAAAGTATGAGATCAAATACAATAGGGGTCCTTTTCTTTCTGTTTTTTACTCTGCTGTTGGTTATCTAGCAGGAGCACCCCATCCGGAAAATGTTTTCAAAACATTTAATTTTGATTTGAAAACCGGTCATCAGATTCTCTACGAAGATTTTTTTGATCCCACTATGAATTATCCCGGTTTTGTGGACAATCTTGTGTATGGAGAATTGTTTGAGATGGGGGTTTTGAGCTCTCAGGAAGAGTTCAATGAAGTGAAGAAAAGAAGATATGACTACTATTTTGATTCAAATAAGCTTGTATTGATAAATTTATACTCCATTCATGCTATGCAATCTCTGGAAGTGCAGCTTCCCTATGAAAAGCTCATGAGTGTACTTAATAAAAAAAGACTACACATACTCCCAAACATCCACTAGCCTTAAGAAAAGGACAGTCATTTAAAGATTGTAAACCGGGGTGGGCTAAAAAACCCCGGCAGGTTTAAATAATATTTAGGTGTTTATCCAGGTTGGCAATTTTCAGAATGGAAAGGGTCTCATGACCCAAGTTCTTAATCTTTAGAGTTCCTGATCTTTCGTTCAGAAACTTTTGTGAATTAAAAATTGCTCCAATTCCGGAAGAGTCCACATGAACATTATTGCTGAAGTCCAAAATGATGTGAGGGTAGCCATTATCAGCTTCTTTTGCGATCTGTTCTTTGAGTTGGATCGCACTTTTTAGGCTTATCACACCTTCCAAATAAATGGTACAGATCTTGTTGTTATCGTCGTATTCTGATTTAAACATATAGGCTAATGAATATATGTATTCGAAAAAGATCAAGAAAAAATTTCGTGACTAATTCACAAATGAGAATTTCTTCTTGATTTTCAATTTGTCAGTTTTTAACTGTTTTTGATGAAAGTTAAATTTTGGGGAGTTCGTGGGTCGATAGCTGCTCCCATCAATGGCTCAGCCATACGTAAAAAAATTGAAAATATTCTTTCTCTGGCGACTCCCTATGATATTCAGTCACCTGAGACGATCCAAAAGTTTCTGGAAACCCTCAGTTTCTCAAGCTGTCAGACCTATGGAGGAAATACGACCTGTATTGAGATCAGAGACTCAGCGAATCATCTTATCATCATCGATGCCGGCACAGGTCTTCGGGAATTGGGGAATAGTATTCTTGGGGAAGGATTCCTGAAAGGTGAGGGTAGAGCTTCCTGGTTGTTTACACATTCACATTGGGATCACATCAACGGAATTCCTTTTTTTGTTCCTTTTTACATTCCGGGGAATGAATTCGATATCTACACATCCGTAAATGATCTTGAAAACAGACTGATCTACCAACATTCAGATAGACATTTCCCTGTGTCTTTTGATGCACTTTCTTCCACAAAACGATTTCATCATTTCGAAGAAGAAACTGAAATAACACTCTTCGAAAAAATACAGATCAGCTCAAAATCCCTCCGTCACCCCGGAGGAAGTTATTCATACAAAATCCGTGAAGATGATAAAATCGTCGTCTTTGCTTCAGATGCTGAATTCAATATCGATGAAATGGAAAATATAGACAAGTACATACACTACTTTCAGGGAGCAGACATTCTCATCTTTGACACCCAATACACTTTTGAAGAATCATTGAACAAGATTGACTGGGGACATAGTTCAGCTTCGATTGCAACAGACATCGCTCTGAAAGCAGGAGCCAAGAAGTTGATCATGTTTCATCATGATCCATCTTATAATGATGAGAAGTTGGATGCGGTCTACCTCAGAGCCCTGAACTATAAAAATATGATGGACAAAGCCAATTCTCTCGAGATCATCATGGCTCATGAAGGTCTGGAACTCGAAATTTGAACCCGAACATTCAATTCCCTCTGCCGGAAAACAACCAATTAGAATTTCATGCCAGTTGCTCTGAAGGCTTAGATGAATTTCTTGTCGAAGAGATTTCAAAATACTCTCTCAAGATCATAGCTAAAAATAGAGGAGGAGTTCATTTCTCCGGACCTACTTCCGAAATTCTAAAATTTATTTTGCGCACAAGATTTAGCTCAAGGGTGGCGGTCACTCTCTTCCGAACCAGAGTCAACTCCGCTGATGATCTCTATACCCGGTCACTTCAATTTCCATGGGAAACGATCATTGAACCGGAAGATAGCTTTCGAATCGATGCTATGACCAAAGACATTCTGGGAAATTCCCGCTATGCTATGTATCGACTCAAGGATTCCATTCGGGATAGACTTCGCAAGAAAGAAGACCGAGAAGGGGAAATAGAAAAAAACCATCCTGATGTGAATATTGTTCTCCGCTCCTTTCAGGAAACAGCTATCGTTCAATTGAATCTATCCTCTCTACCTCTTCATAAGCGGGGATACCGAACCGAAATTTCAGAGGCTCCTCTCAGAGAAGTTCTGGCTCAGGCCCTTCTGGCCTTCGCTGATTGGAAGGAAGATGAGCTACTTTTGGATCCTATGTGCGGGTCCGGAACGATTTTGATCGAAGCCGCCTTACGTTTGAAGTACAAAAACCAGATCAATGTCCCATTGCTTACGGAATCCCCTGTGTTTTTAAGGTTATTTAGTTCTGAGAGTCTGAGGGATGAACCGGGTCCTTCTCCGGCGAACAAAACAATTTTTGGATTTGATACGAATGAAAAAGCGATTCGATCTGCGAGAATCAATGCCAGAAAGGCGGGGGTAGAGAATTTTATTTCCTTCGAACAATCCGATTTTCGTTTTTTGCATAAGAAACAGAATTTTCAAAATATTAAAATTATTACGAATCCTCCCTATGGGGAAAGAATTGGAGAAAAGTCAGAAATCAAGGATCTATATACCGAGATAGGTAAGGTCCTGAAAGACAATTATGGAGGTTCCTCTTTTCATCTGATTTGTGGTGACAAATCTCTTCTTGGATACTTTCGATTGAAAGCAGATAAAGAGAAGTCCGTCACAATTTCCAATTTAAAAGGTAAGTTCGTTTCCTATTCCATCAAATGAAATCCCGTGATATACTCGATCGATTCTTTGAGATTTCCGGAGATTCCATTGATAGTCTTGTCTATCTAAAATCATTTCGCTCACTTCCGAAAGAATCCTTTGCTGTAATTTCAATCGATTATGAAACACTAAAGGATACCGGAGAATCTTTTTGGTTTGACTTAAAATTATTTACCCGTCTAGACCTTTTTCCCATCCTTCATCTTTCTGAAGAGTCCTACAGGTACCTCCTGGATCAATTTGCAGATTCAAATGAATACTCAGATGAAAGTCCTACAACAAATCTAAATATACAAAAAATTCCATCTGATAAAATCTATGATCTTGAGGGAATCAGGAAAATTATCGATTTAGGTGTTCTTCCTGTTTTTATTTCAGATAATTTTTTCCCTGAGAATGGTGCCCATCTTCAAGAATTTAAAAAATTTCTCTCAATTCTTCGAATTCAAAAACTTGTCTTTCTTCATTCCAAACGACTCTTTCTCGGTGAAAATTCCGAACCGGTGAACCTAATCAATTTAAAAAAGATAGATGAGAATTTCGTCTCACGTTTCTCGGGTATGGAGAAGGAATACTTTAAAATTTTTCCGGATCTCCTCAGTAGATCCGAAACAAACCTGAAGGGAATCAACATTACAACTCCGGTATCTTTATTCAAAGAATTGTTTACTATCAAAGGAAGTGGAACACTGTTTCGACTGGGATCGGACATCCGGGTCCTGGATAGAGGCTCGATAGAGATAGATAAAATTCGAAAGCTTTTAGAAATTGCCTTTAAGAAAAAAGTGAAAGAAGAATTTTTAAATTCCGACTGGGAGAAAATATTTTTAGAATCAGATTATCGCGGTGCGGCTATTCTTAGAAATACAGAATTTGGAATCATGCTCTCAAAGTTCAGTGTGGATGAGATAGCCAGGGGAGAAGGGATAGGTCGGGAGATCTGGGATGAAATGACAGAAAAGTATCATTCTTTTTACTGGAGAGCAAAGAAGGGAAATCCCATCAATAAATGGTATATCAAAGTAAGTGATGGAATGATAAAATTAGAAAAATGGAATATGTTCTGGATAGGTATAGACTTAGAAATCCTTCCCGGGATAGCCAATTATCTTTCCGAACTCCCCGGTGATTTCTATGAATGATGTTTTTTTTTATAATGGGAATTGTGATTTCTGTAACCGGATGGGAAAGAAATTAAAAAGTTTGAATCGTAATACGGATATCGAAATTATGGACTTTCAAAAATTAGATCCTGATACTCTTCATAAAATTCATCCGGATCTGACACCCGAGATTCTCGAATCAGATCTTCAGTTTGTCTACCGTGGAGTGAGATATCCCGGGTTTTTTGCGGTGAGGAAGATATCGGGTCATCTGAATTATTTCAGATGGTTTTCATTTCTTCTCTATCTTCCTCTTGTTCCGATTTTAGGAATGTTTTTATTGATGATTCTAAAGAAAAAAACTTCTCAATCAATCAAGTAACTCTGCTTGCACACTTCATGCGAAAGGTGAGGATATTGAGAGGGAGCCTTGCGACAATGCTTCGACCCGACTCACCAATCCAGGACTCATCGTCCCCAAATCCCAATTGTTATGGATCTATTTGTAAAATAGGATTTTGTATACATAAAAGTTCGGAAGAATAAGAAATTGGAAAAGGTGAGCTAGTAAATTACCCTGTAATTTTTTGGATTCCATCATAAAATATCATTCTGGCATTTAGAGCTCTCATATTTCCTTCAATTACCATCTCTGCTGATTCCTCTGTTTCTGTAAGTCTTTCTATAAGAGAAAACATCATTGCACTGTGATTTTGGTCTGCTTCCAGATTGATTTTGAAGAAAACTGCTTCGGGGAGGATTTCTTCTTTTCTTAGATTTAAATAGGCAGTATTCATAATGCCGTACTCTAATTTCAGGAGGTATTCATTGGCAGGACCGAGAGCTCCGAGTGCGTAAAAAGGACCGAGGGCAATGATGCCATCCATTTCTTTCAAATATTCTGAAGTGCTTGTGTTCGGATGAAGGTCAACCAGAGAAGAACCCATATCTCTCAGAAACTTGGATAAGATCATTACATGAGAAGAATCAACATTTCCTTCTCCTAATTCTTCCCATATATTCTGAACCAGAATGATTTTTGAATGTATATCATTTATCTGGGATGCAGTTTTCAAAAACCAATTTACGAAATCGACGGAAACAAAATATTCCTGAGAAAGCCAGTACAAAAGATCATTTTTTGTGATCATTTCTTTTCTCGAAGTCAACCATTGATGTTTCAGAATCGGGTGAGTTTCTACTTCCTGTTTCAATTTAGCGGATAATGTCATTTCTTTTGTAATCCCTCCAGTTTCCTCTCCAATCATAGCATTCTAAACCATTGAATCTCTTTTTGTAATCATAAAATGATTCGGATTCATAAGCATAGCCGTGATAGTAATATTTTTTTCCATTTTTTATTGCATATTCTATTTCTAAAAGCATAGTAAAAATTCCGGGGTGGAGATGGGAAAATTCAGGTAGAAACATTCCATAAACACTGGAAATACTTTCCATTCCAATATCCAGATAACTTACAGCAATGAGCTTTCCATCTTTGATTACATTGCACTGCATATTTTCACAGGGAATGGTAGCCGGAGAAAAGGATAGAAAGGTATATAAGGAATCTGGAATATTCTCCCGAAATCTTTTTTTATGAAGATCAAACATGATTTCTCTTTCCTCGTCAATGAAACTGGGAAGGAAACAATACTCTAAGCCTTCATTTTTTTTTAAAATTTTCTTATGATCTTTCTTGGGGTTGTATTTATTCAGGTGGATTCGAAGTGGGAGAACACGTGTCCTCTTACCCTGATGAAAACTGAATCGATATCTATAGAAGAATGAACCGAAATGTCGATATCCCCGGCTCAAAAGAAAATCAAGATTCTCCGGTGACATTTGATTGGAGAGAAATTTTTTAGGAAGTATCACAAATCAATCCATAGATCTTGTTTAAGTATTCAATTTAAAAACATCTTGATTTCATAATAAATTATCTTTGATACGATTTTAGAACCGACAATAATTTCTTATTTTCCCCGGGTTTCCCTATAGAAATGCGAATGTATTCCCTACAGTACTCATCCGAAAAGTATCGAATATAAATATCATTTTGTTTTAGATAGTTGAATAGTAATGCCGGATCAACTCCCTCAGGTGGTTTTGCAAAGAGAAAATTGGTCTCTGACTTTAGAACCGAATATCCCATTTTTTCCAGAGCTACTTTCAACTTCTCCCTGGAATGAATTATCTTCTCAAGAGTTTTTTTGTGATACTTTTGATCTAAAAATGAAGTTAGAGCAATCACCTGTTCGAGCAATCCTAGATTATAAGAATCTTTGATCTTTGAAATAAGTGAAATATTTTCTTCTGATCCCACAAGGAATCCTACTCTAAGACCCGCCAGTGAGTAGGACTTAGAAAATGTACGTGATACAATCAAATTTTTATGATTGACCACTTCTCTGATGAGACTCGTATCCGGTTCTGCAAAGTCAATATAAGCTTCATCGCATAGGACCATTCCGTTGAAATGGGAAATCAAATTGAGAAGCGAATTCTTATCTTCACGTATTCCGGTAGGAGCATTGGGGTGAGCAAAGGTCAAAAGATTTCCTTCTGCTCTTTCAAGAGCTTCCATATCAAAGTGAAAATCCGATTTGAGGGGAATTTTCTTTGTTTTGGAAGAGTTCAATTCTAGATCTGTCAAAATTGGATACAGGGAATAGGTCGGATAGGGCATCACCACTGTCGACTCAGGTGAAAGAATGGATCGGAAGAGAAGAGAAAGACCTTCATCCGATCCATTTGTAATTAAGAAATTCTCTTTTTTCAGACCAAAATGATCTGCAAGCGCTACCCTGAGTGGAGCAGAGTCCGGAGAAGGGTACTTTCTCAGTAACCCATCCTTCAAAATCTTTCGAATGCTTTTGGCTATCTGAGGACTCGGAGGATAGGGATTCTCATTAGTATTCAATTTGACAATACGGCTCTCCGGAGGAGGTTGTTCCCCCGGGACGTAGGCATGAATTTGATACAGTTCTTTTTGAAACAAATCTTTCACAGTCGGTTCAACGCATCTATATAAGAAAGTGCAGTAGCTTCAATGATATCAGTAGAGCTACCTTTTCCAACCACCGTCTTGGCTTCATAACTTATACTAACGGATGCCTCAGCCAGAGCATCGGTACCTTTGGTTACGGGAGATATGAGAAGCCTTTCCAATAAGGGTACGATTTTGGTGATCTTTTGAATGGCTTTGAAAACTGCATCAACGGGACCGTCCCCGGTTGAGGTTTCTTCAAATACACTGCTATCAATGCTGATTTTTATCGTAGCTGTGGGAACAGTATTGCTTCCCGAACTTACATGGTAGTATTCAAGCCTGTACTTGGGTTGAACTTTTTTCATGGATTGGTCTGTAAACAAAGCAATCAAGTCTTCATCGAAAACTTCTTTCTTCTTATCTGCTATCTCCATGAATCGATTGTAAGCGGAAGCCAATTCATCTCCACTGGGTTGAAATCCCAGACGGATGATCCTGTCCTTGAAACCTGCTCTCCCGGAATGTCTTCCGAGAACCATTCGATTGGATTCAAGTCCAATGGACTCCGGAGTCATGATTTCATAGGTTTCTCTGTTTTTAATCACTCCATCCTGATGAATGCCTGATTCGTGGGCAAAAGCATTGGCACCGACTATGGCTTTGTTCGGTTGTACTACCATTCCTGTAATGGTTTTCACAAGATAGGAGGCTCTGGATATGAGTTGTGTGTTGATTCTTGTGGAGATTCCATAGAAGTCCTTTCTGGTTCGGAGAGCCATGACAACTTCTTCCATAGCTGTATTTCCTGCCCGTTCTCCAATTCCGTTGACGGTGCATTCCACCTGTCTGGCTCCATTTTTTATGGCTGAGAGAGAATTGGCGGTTGCAAGTCCGAGATCGTTGTGACAATGGGCTGAAAAAATTATTTTCTCGGCTCCTCTGACATTGGTAGTGAGAAAATGAAAGAGTTCTCCATATTTTTCCGGAGTGGTGTAGCCAACTGTGTCGGGGATGTTTATGGTTCCGACTCCTGCTTCGATGACTGCTTCGCAGACTTCTCTAAGAAATTCCCATTCGGATCTGGTTCCATCCTCGGGTGAGAATTCTACATCTTCTACATACTCTCTTGCCATCAGAACTGCCTCTCTGGCAAGCTTCAGGACTTCAGAGGGAGACTTTCCCAGTTTGAATTTCATGTGAATTGGAGATGTAGCTAGAAATGTATGGATTCGTTTCTTGCTCGCAGGTTTGAGAGAGTTGGCAGCTGTCTCAATATCCAAACGAACCGCCCTTGCCAGAGCAGCAATTCGTGGTCCTTCCACTTCTCTGGCGATTCGTTCCACTGCCTTGAATTGGACCTGAGAGGAAACGGGGAATCCTGCTTCAATCGTATCCACATTCATTCGGGAGAGATGATGAGCTACATCTAGTTTCTCATCCTCACTCATTGCAGCACCTGGGCATTGCTCTCCATCTCGGAGAGTGGTGTCAAAAATTCTTACAAAATCTTCCTTATTTTCCATTATAACTTACTTATTCTCCGGGGTTCTATTATTTTTGAATCCTGTACTCATGATTGTGAATGTCCGAAGGAACCTTGCCTTCCTTATGGGTATCCATTTTGCAATCTGTGAAAGCGATGTAGACGAGAATTCCCATCGTCAAAATCTTCTGCCAGGAAAAGAAATCCATGAATTTTAGAATCATATTTTTCCCATCAAGACGTCTATTGTTTTTAGACTTTCTATTCGTTCTTTTTTGATTTGATTGGAATCCCATTTTTTCATTTCAGCTAGAATTTCAAGGATAGGTTCAATAAATTTTTTAGATAATTCCAAATTACAGAAGAGAATTCTGAATCTTCTACCCAAAATATCCACTACTGATTCAGCAAATTCTTTTGAAATGAAAAATCTAACTTCCTCTTTGAAATATCCTTCAATTCCTTTCAACTCTACAGGCTTTTCTCCTAAAATTGAAAATACTTCTTCTCCATAAGCATCTCTAAGCCTTTTGGCAACCTCGGTATCGATTCCATATTTTTGAGAAATATCTACATAGAGATTGTCGACATATCCCTTGGTTCCCGGAAGTAGGTATTTTTCAGTTCGGGAAGAGGTCGTTGCATTCAATCGGATGGAGACCCTATTGACCAGTCTTTCGGAGATCTTCCTATAGGTTGTCCATTTCCCTCCGCCCATACTGATTAGACCCGAGGGAGATTCAATAGTAGCTTCTTCTCTTGAGAGTGATTTGGTTTCACCAGTTTTGTTGATTGAAATCAGTGGCCGGAATCCCGCAAAACTGGAAAGAATTTCAGATTTTTGAAAAGGAATTTCGAGATAGGGTGAGATAGTTTCCAAAAGATACTCGATGTCTTCCTTTTCTACATGGGGTTCTGAAAGAGGATCGTCTACAGGAGTGTCTGTTGTTCCGAGGATCAAATGATTTTCCCAGGGAATTAAGAAGACAACCCTACCATCCTGAGTTTTGGGTAGGATCATTCCATGCTTTATGGATGTTTTTGAAAGAGGAAAGACCAGATGAACTCCTTTACTCATTCGGAGAATGGGCTTTATGGAGTCATCATCCAAACTTCGAATCCTATCCAATCCCGGTCCCGTTGTGTTTACAAATAATTTTGAATTTATCGTGTAACTCTTTCCTGAAATTCGATCCAGAACAGATGCGGAGTGAATTTTTCCGTCCTGTTTTTGAAAGGAAAGCAATTCGAGTTTATTGAGTACCAGAGCTCCTTCCATTTCAGCAGCTCTTGCCAGAGCCAGATTTAGTCTGGAATCATTGAAGGTAGCATCATAGTAGGCTATAGAACCTTTTAATTTCTTTTTTTTTAGATAGGGGAGTTCTCTGAGAGTTTCCTGAACACCCATTTTTTTATGTAAGGGAAGTCCGCTCTCTCCGGCCAGAAGATCATAAAAGGAGAGACCTAAATTGTAGTACGGAATTTCAAAAAGTTCGTAGCAGGGAAGTAGGAATTTGATAGGTTTGACGAGATGCGGAGCATTTTTCATCAAAATCTTCCGCTCTGAAAGTGACTCTTTGATCAGAGAGAACTGAAATTGTGGAAGATATCTCACCCCACCATGTATGAGCTTGGTTGATTTGCTCGAAGTACCCGAAGAAAAATCATCTCTTTCTATGAGAAGAGTTTTGAGTCCCCTGAGACTGGCGTCCAGAGCTGCTCCCGATCCTACAGATCCACCTCCGATGAAAACACAATCCCAGGTTTCGGAAGAGAGTAGTTCGACTTTTTCCTTACGGGATCTTATGGCATCCATGATGACCCCCCTTTTCGAAAAAATTCCCTAAAAACTACAAGACTTCGGTTCGAAGTTTTTTTTTCTATACATATTTGCTATTGGAAAGGTTTTATTGTTCAGTATGAGTCCACAGGAAGCTTTAGAAAAAATCAGAAGGGGAACAGTAGAAATTATCCCCGAAAAAGAACTCCTCGAAAAATTGAGTTCGGGAAAGGTTTTGAAAATCAAGGCGGGATTTGATCCAACAGCTCCGGATCTCCACCTCGGCCACGCAGTTTTATTGAGAAAATTGAAGCATTTTCAGGATCTGGGTCATGAAATCAACTTTCTCCTCGGAGACTTCACCGCCATGATCGGGGACCCGACAGGCAAATCAGAAACCCGGAAACGGCTTACAAAAGAAGAAGTACTTGAGAACTCGAAAACCTATCAATCACAGGTCTTTAAGATCCTGGACAAAGAAAAAACTAAGATTGTATTCAACTCGGAATGGTGTTCTCCTATGAGATTTGAAGATGTTCTTGTCCTGAGTTCCAAATACAATGTAGCACGACTGTTGGAAAGGGATGATTTCAGTAAGCGGTACAAGGCCGGAAATCCAATCTCAATGATTGAATTTCTCTACCCTCTGGTTCAGGGCTATGATTCAGTTGCGATGGAATCAGATGTGGAATTGGGCGGAACAGATCAAAAATTCAACCTTTTGGTAGGAAGGGAGCTTCAGAGGGACTACGGTCAGAAACCCCAATCGGTTGTCACTCTTCCGCTTTTGGTGGGTTTGGATGGTGAGAGAAAAATGTCCAAATCTCTCGGAAATTATATAGGATTTTTGGAATCTCCTCTGGACATGTACGGAAAGATTATGTCGATATCGGATCTTCTCATGTGGGAATACTACAGACTTCTGACCGACCTCCCTGAAGAGGAAATTCTCTCGAAAAAATCAGGTGTTGAATCTGGGTCCTATCACCCCAAAGAGGCCAAGACAGACCTTGCCAGATTGATCATCCATCAATTTCACCCTTCCTCAGAAACAGAATCTGCAATCGAAGAATGGCAAAAAATTCACAATACAAAATCCAGAGCTCTTCCTACCGACATAGAAACTATGGATGCGGGAAGCTTTCCCGAGGATCCTCTTTATCTTTTGGGGACACTTGCGAAATTGGGATTTTTCAAGTCAGTCTCCGAAGGAAGACGATTGGTGCAAAATGGTGGTCTTTATTTGGATGAAGAAAAGGTCAGTGATGAGAAATTCATTTTGGAAAGAGGAAGGGAGTACATCATCAGACAGGGCAAAAAAGGAAAATTTTTAAAATTAAAAACCTGAACTCTTCTTCCGGAGGGCAATCTCTATCATCCAATCCAGGAAATCCTCCATTTTCCAGCCAATATGCCTGATTTGTTGGGGTATGAGGCTGGTTTCAGTCATTCCGGGAAGGGTATTTGTCTCCAAGACTAGGGGAATTTCATTTTCTATTATAAAATCTGTTCTTGAATATCCAAGGCAACCCAGGGCTGTATGAGCAAGTAGAGCCAGGTTCCTCACCCTTTCTGTGGTTTCCGGAGAAAGTCTTGCCGGTGTAATTTCTTCACTTCCACCAACCATGTACTTGGATTTGTAATCAAAAAATTCATTTTTGGGAATGATCTCAGTCGGGTAGAGCGAGGTGGTTTCGAGCCCGTGATTAGTAGGTTTTTGAATCACCCCGCAGGAGACTTCAACTCCTTTCATAGGCTTCTGAATGAGTGCCCGATCCTCTGACTGAAAAATCGCATCGAGCAATGAGTTCAATTCTGATTCATTCTGAACCGGACCGGTATTGACGCTACTCCCGCCGCAGGTGGGCTTCACGAAAACAGGAAATTGAAACCAGTCCTTCTGGAGAAAGATTTGTTTTTTCTCAAGATGTTCTGTCCTGGATAAGTCATAATATGGGGAAACGGGAAATCCATTTTGTTCGTAAATTTGATTGGATCGAAACTTATCCATGGCTAGTGCAGAAGCCAGAACGCCCGATCCGGTATAGGGAATTCCGAGAATCTCCAAAAGTCCCTGGATAGAACCATTTTCTCCACTTCCCCCGTGTAGGCCTAAAACAAAACAATCTATTGAATTTGTCTCAATATCAATGAAACGTTTGGAATTTAGAGGGAAGGAATGAGTAAACTCTTCTTCATATTCCCGGTAAGTCTTACCTGATGGGTCAGGAATTTCCTCCGGAGACTCTTTGGGGATCAACCACTGTCCGGATTTTGTGATCAAAATGGGTCTGACTGTGGAATATTTTTGTTTTAGGGTTTTGAATAAAAAATTTCCAGTTTTGAGAGAGATTTCATGTTCGGATGAAGTCCCTCCCATGAGGATACCGGGGGCTATCATTTGAACCTTTACAATTGGTTTTGAGGTTTACGCTGGTAGATTGTATGACCTAAAAATTTGAAATTTTCTGTGATTCCAAATAGTGTTTCTGAATGACCTATGATCAAAAGTCCCTCATCGGCGAGTACTTTTTCCATCTTTTGGAAGATAGCCTTTTGAGTGGGTTTGTCAAAGTAGATAATCACATTTCTACAAAAAATAATATCAAATTTCTCCATAAATGGATAGGAAGGGTCGAGAAGATTGATCTTCTTGAAGGTAACCAGCTCTCTGATATTGGGTTTGATCCGGTATTCTTTACCATCGGACGAGTTGTTCAGAAGAGTAAAGTGCTTCATGACTATGTCTTTGGGAACTGCTGCAAAACGATCTTCCTTGTAAATTCCCTTGTCGGCATGAGTCAGAACATTTGTGTCTATGTCTGAGGCAAAGACTTTGATGTCCCATCCCGGTTTGGTGGCAAAATAATCGTGCAGGGTGATCGCTATAGAGTAGGGCTCTTCTCCTGTCGAGGAAGCGGAGCACCAGATCCGTACAGTCTTTCTTCCAAACCTGGCTTTTTCTTCGATGGCAGGAAGGGCAGTTTTCTTTAAGTACTCAAAATGATGGTTTTCTCTAAAAAAATCTGTCTTGTTTGTAGTGATCCGATTGATGATTTCATGAATTTCAGATTTGAAAAAATCGGGTTCTTGTTTCAGTTTTTTTACATAGTCATGAAAGGATGAGATCTTGTTTTGGCGCAGTCTAATGTTCAATCTGGACTGCAGCATGATCTTTTTATGAGGGGCAAGTGATATTCCTGTCTTCTCATAAATGATATTCTTAAGATAATTGAATTCGAGATCCTGGATAGTAGGGATAGACCCAATAGAAAAATCTGACACAGGTATCTTTTGGTACATCTATAGGAATCTGTAAACTAGTTTTGATATGATATTCGGAAAATTTTTCAATTCATAATTTTTGGAATAATTCTAACTATTGTTTTTCTTCCTTATATTTTTCCATTTTTTCTTCAGGAAAGCACTTAGAGGCGAGATTAGCTTTATGAGAAAAAGAGAAACGGGAGTGGAAACTTTTCGAATGGGGGCGATGAGTTTTTGAAAGTAAGGTGAGAAAAATTTTTTCATTTGAAAGTAAAACTTTCCTACCATGCTGTGCTTTACCTGAATGTCCGTTCTGGATATCATAATATAAATACTGATGACCGCCATGGTAAAATTTGCCAGCCAGGGACCGATCCAGTCAGGGACATTGGGCTTGAAAGAAAGTCCGGTTCCCATAATGAAAATTCCGTAATACAAAAATAGAAATATGATCGCCAGAGAAAAACTCATCCCCTTTCCTGATCTGCGTACTACAAGTCCGAGGGGAAAGGAGAGAAAGAAAAATATCTGACAGGATACAGGAGCTGCTATTCGTTTATGAATTTCAACATTGAATTGAGTCAGAATTCTCTGAGAGTCCTTGTAGAGACTCAAAAGCTGGGTCAGAAGTGAATACCTCATATTCAATTCTTCCGGAGACAGGCTTCCATCTGCCATTCCTGTAGCGATTGCAATTTTTTGTTCTTCAATCAGAGATTGAAATCCTTTCACCCCTTTGATTGAGATACCGAATTCTTTCAGCATCTCCAGACCCGGTACATCCTCAAAACCATTGGATTCAATATTGTTTCTAACCAGAATCAAATCCGGGAAAGAAAAGGTTTCCGGCTTTACGTTGAGAGACATTACCTTCTGCTGTTTGTCCGAAGGACTTTGATAGTCCATTTCTCCATCCAGAAAGTTGGTGATCATCAAACCATCTTTTTTCTCATTCCACTCAATGATAAACCCTTTCTTGAGGCGGATACTCTTTTCAATGTTTCCCTCGGGTGTGACTTTTTCTACCAATCTTCCATTCTGAGCGGCTATGATCTGTGTCATACGGGAGCCTCCCATCGGAATGATCATATTATTATGCCTTAGGAAATCATTACCCCCTTCAAAGAGTTCCCACTCCCTGATCTGGATATTGAACATCTCTCCTGTATCCGGATCAGCATCTTCTGTATAGAGAGTCCTGCCCCTGGCTTCAAAATTGTCCTTTACCTCATCTCCTGTAAATTGACCCGGTTTTACTGCGAGAAGGGGATTGTAGGCTACGATCCAATTATTGAATTCGTTCATTTTTCTGGCATTTTCGGGACCAACATAAAAGTTTAGATATCCAACTGAAAAAGCCATGAGAAATCCAAAGATCACAAAATTGGAATAGATTCTTGTAAAACTAATTCCCGCAGATCGCATTGCTGTGATTTCTGAATCACCCGAAAGTCGACCTGCAGCCATGATCCCACCCATAAGACAGGCCATGGGTATAGTGGAGGGAAGTGTATTGCCCAAAAGATAACCCAGGTAGTCCAAAAGTCGAAAAAAGTCTACACCTTTCCCTACGAAAAGGCCAATCATTTTTTGGAGGGCCATGACCATGTAAATGAAGGTAAAGAAAGAGAGAGAAATGAGGAAAGGACCTATGATCTCCAGAAATATGTATCGATTCAAAATAGGAATCCTTTTCCAGGGATTCCAACGATTCAAATCTGTTTTGATTTTGAAATCGGAGGGAAGATCGGTTACACTTGTGAGTCTGACTTTTCTCAGATCTGAGGAATTCGAGTCGGACATTTTCTACTGGTGGAGGATTCCTTTTAGGGTAGCGCTTGAAGCGGCAGTGATTTGTACTGGGAATAATCTTCCCTGCATAGAATCGAGGGATTCTCCTTCCGGAATGGGAAAGACTACCATTCTTCCGCAGTCTGTTCGACCGCTGACTTCTTTTTTTGACTTCTTTGAGTGGTTTTCAACCATTACGGAATAGGTTTTTCCTATTTTTTCTTGGTTCTTTTCATGTGAGATATTCGTTTGAAGTTCGACCAATTCTGTCAGTCGGCGGGACTTCACTTCTTCAGCAACAGTGTCCGGATATCTTTTCTGTGCGATCGTTCCCTCTCTTTCGGAATACTTAAACATAAAAGCCATATCAAAACCCACCTTTCGTACAACGTCAAGAGTGTCCTGAAACTCTTCTTCAGTTTCATCCGGAAAACCGACTATGATGTCTGTGGTGAGTCCGACATCCGGTACTTTGCTGCGAATTTTCTCAACCAAATCCAAAAACTCTTCTTTGGAGTAGTCCCTTTTCATTCGCGATAGAACGTTAGTATTTCCCGATTGTAGGGGAAGGTGGATACTCGAAGAAAATCTGATTTCATTTGCCATGAGATCCAAAAGAGGATCCGGAAAGTCTTTGGGGTGGGGGGAAGTGAATCGAATCCTTTCTATTTCAGTTCTCTTCAAAATCTCCTGAATCAAATGAGCAAAATCTGCTGATTCTGTCCTATAGGAGTTTACATTTTGACCGAGAAGAGTGACCTGCTTCACTCCTTTCCTGTGAAGTTCGTTGATTTCATTGACTATAGAATCTACCTCACGACTTCTTTCCCGTCCGCGGGTGTAAGGTACTACGCAAAACGTACAGAAATTATTGCAACCCCTCATGATAGTTACAAAAGCCTGAATTCTATCAATGACTTCAGGATAGATTTCGTCGTAGGTTTCAATCTTGGAGAGACGGGTCAGGTTGATCTTATTCTCTCCATTTCGGATTTTTCCTATCAATTCGGGAAGATTTCTATAATTGTCCGGACCGACTACTAGATCCAAAGGGAGTTCCTGGTGGAAAAGATCTTCACCGAGATTCTGAGCCATACATCCCAGAACACCGATTACGAGTTTTGGATTTTTTTTCTTGAGGTATCCCAGACTTTGCAGACGGGAATAGATCTTTGCGTGGGCATTTTCCCGGACTGCGCAGGTATTTAGAAATATGATATCTGAGGATTCTATTTCCTGTGACTCGGAATATTGGGATTTCTTCATGAGACTGGAAATGAGACCGCTATCGTACTCATTCATCTGGCAACCGTAAGTCTCTATATAGACTTTGCCCAAATCGATTTTTTCTAAATCCAAACTACTCATATTAAGAGTACCCTTGTGGAATTCGGTATTTTGTAAAGCATTTCATGAATTTTCGGTTGTGAGAGCGGGATTGTTCAGGATTCTAGTCATTACGATGGGTGGGAAGAGGATATTTAAAGGAATCACTGAAGAGGAAGCGGCATACTACCATTCTCTTCTGGATGAAGAAATCACAAATTTCAATTGTGGAGAACTTTGCGCACCCGACAATGGCGGTGAGCCTTTCTGTTGTAAGGTGGAGAATGCAGTTCCCTATCTCTACAAAATGGAATTTACCTATCTGAAACGAAAGAGTGATCTCTGGAGTCTCTGGCAACCCAAAACCAAATATGAAATCAATCTGAAGAAAAACAATGAATCCGAGGATACCGTCTTTTGCGAATGCAAGGGTGTGAAGCATTGTGAAAGAGAAAATCGTTCCATCACCTGTCGTACCTTTCCCCTCGAACCCTATTTGGATCAGAGAGGTGTGTTTGTGGGACTTGTCTTCATGAGAGA
The DNA here is from genome assembly GCA_024233875.1 of Leptospiraceae bacterium. Taxonomy (GTDB): domain Bacteria; phylum Spirochaetota; class Leptospiria; order Leptospirales; family Leptospiraceae; genus JACKPB01. Next base: position 85,453 of record JACKPB010000003.1, on the reverse strand, counting down.
ATTTACAAGAGGCTGTCCATTGATTTCCCGCCCCAAAGACATACGTCAGGCCTTCGTGGACAGTCATTATATATTCTGGGAGAAATTTTTACTCCGAAAAGAAGAAGAGTATGAAATCTACCTAAAGTCATCAAAAAGCTATCGAAGATTTAGAAAAAAAACCGGAAAGGATTTTCCGATCTTTCTCCCTTCTCATCTGAAAGGAAAAGAATATCTAAAAGAATACTTATAAGTTCTAAATGAATTTATGAATCGATCAGTGAGTTGCTAGAAGAAAAAATCCCCCGAAGAAAACCGATCAAGAGGAAAGAAATTGTCAAAGTTTATCGATGAAGTCAAAATAGTAGTGAAGGCCGGACACGGTGGACCAGGATCTGTTTCTTTTCGACATGAGAAGTATGCGGAATTCGGTGGTCCCGATGGGGGAGATGGTGGAAAGGGAGGTGATGTTCACATTCTATCCGATGGAGCTCTTCAAACTCTGGATAAGTACATTCCTCTCAAACACTACAAGGCAGGAGCGGGCAGTCATGGAGAAGGAAGAAATAAGTTCGGAAAGAATGGAGCCGATTTGATTCTGAAAGTTCCTGTGGGAACAGAAATCATTGATCTGGAATCCGGAGAGATGATCTATGAATTCCTGGAAGAAGGAGTCAGTTTCACTATCGCCAGGGGAGGTCGGGGTGGAAAGGGAAATTCCTTTTTTAAATCGTCCACACATCAGGCTCCCCGTTTTGCTCAGGACGGAGAGGAAGGTGAAGAAAAAGAAATCCAACTCAATCTCAAACTTCTGGCTGATCTAGGAATTGTAGGACTTCCCAATTCCGGTAAATCAACTCTTTTGAGTAAGATCACGGATGCGCATCCCAAGATAGCAGGCTACGCCTTCACCACACTGGTGCCCAATCTGGGTGTGGTCAGACGGAGGAATGATACTTTTCATTATACAATTGCCGATATTCCCGGAATCATAGAAGGCGCAAGCCGGGGGCATGGATTGGGGCTTTCTTTTCTCAGGCACATAGAGAGGGTGAGGGGAATCCTTTATATGTTTGATGCGACTTCTATAGACGTTGCCGGAGAATTGAAACTTCTCAAGAAAGAATTGAGATCGTACAACAAATCCCTCCCTTCCAAGAAGAGTTTGATCATTCTTAACAAAATGGATCTTATAGACGATGAAAATTATCTGGAAGATTTAAAGGCTTCCATTCCGGGAAAGATACCCATTGTAACCATTTCAGCTATGGAAGAAAAAAACATAGAGCTTTTACTTCAAAAAATTGATAGGACATTTTTTAAAATATGAATCGAAGGGACTTCTTACCTCTCTTTAGAGATGCAAAAACAATAGTGATCAAAGTGGGCTCGGCACGGGTGAGCGGTGATGATTTCGAAATCAATGACTTCCTCTTCAGTCTGGCATCCGATATCCGGGACCTCAGAGATTCAGGGAAAAAAGTTGTATTGGTTTCGAGTGGAGCGATCTCGCAGGGAAAGAAACTTTTGTCCAATATCGACTGGGAGAGCTCTAAATCTATCAGTTTAAAAGAGAAACAGGCTCTGGCTGCTATAGGTCAGAGCAAACTGATGAAGCTCTATGAAAGAATCTTTTCGAGGGTAAATATTCCTATTGCACAGATTCTTTTCGGTAAGATGGAAATTGAGAATCATAGGGGATATGAAAATCTTCAAAATACCTTTTTGCAGCTTCTCAATTGGAATATACTTCCAATTGTCAATGAAAATGATTCTATTGCTACGGAAGAATTGAAGGTCGGTGACAATGACTATCTATCCGGAATGGTTACCCTTCTTGTGAATGCTGATATTCTGGTGATACTTACCGGGGTAGATGGTTTTATAAAGGACAATCAGACTGTTAGTTATTTGAATGATATTCTTCAGGCTGATCTCGAACTGGCAAAAGGGCCGGAGGGACCAGGGACGGGGGGCATGAATACCAAATTGCGCACCGGTAGGATTCTCAGGAAAGCAGGAATTCCCACAGCCATAATCAATGGAAAGAAAAAGCACATCATTAGAAATTTATTTGCAGCAGAAGAAGAAGGAACTCTTATTCACGGAAATCAAACCAGACTTCCTATGGATGAAAAGACCTTTAAAGAGTTGTTCAATATGAAATCAGGAGAAACGAATGTCTGAAGAAATCGAAAAGTACACATCGGAGTTAGGAGAAAGAGCCAAAAAAGTTAAGTCGATTTTGCGTTCACTGAAGACAGATACGAAGAATCGGGTGTTGAGTGATCTGGCCTTAGAGATTTTGGCTTCTGAAGATAGGATCATTGAAAAGAATAAAATCGATCTGGAAGAGGGCAAAAAGAAAAATCTGAGCCCGGCGCTCATGGATAGACTGGAACTGAACAAAAAACGTATTGCAGCTCTCGCAGCGGCAGTGAAAGAGATTGAAGCTCTACCCGATCCGGTCGGACTAGTCGATAGAGGCACCTACTTAAAAAATGGTCTCGAGCTTCAAACTCTCAGAGTGCCCCTCGGAGTAGTTCTGGTGATTTATGAGTCAAGACCCAATGTGACAATAGACGTTGCCTCCCTGGCTTTCAAATCCGGAAATGTAGCAATTTTGAGAGGAGGGTCGGAAGCCCTTCATTCCAATCTTGTTCTCTGTGAAATCTTTCGATCTGTTCTTAGAAAACACAATCTTCCTGAAGATCTTCTAATCTTTGTTGAGAAAACAGATCGGGTCTATATGCCTCCGCTTTTGAAGCTTACCGATTCTATTGATATTGTCGTACCCAGAGGCGGTGAAGGGCTGATCCGTTTTGTCTCCGAAAATTCAACCATTCCTGTGGTCAAACACGACAAAGGTGTATGCAATCTTTTCATAGATGCCTCAGCAGATCTCGGGAAAGCAAAGTCCATTGCAATCAATTCAAAGCTTCACCGACCGGGAGTTTGCAACGCCACAGAAAATCTAATCATTCACAAATCATTTTCCGGAGCATCTGAGTTACTCCTCGCATTAAGAGAGGCAGGAGCGGATTTGTATTCTGATGAATTCGGGAAAAAATTTATTTCTGACCTTAAAGATGCAAATGAAGAAATGTATTCCACTGAGTTTTTGGACAATCGTCTTTCTGTAAAATTTGTTGACTCTCTTCGTGAAGCAATGGGATTTATCGAAAAATACTCTTCGGGTCATACAGAAGCGATTGTGTCGGAAGACTATTCTTCGATTGATACTTTCCAGAGGGAAGTGGACTCAGCAGGTGTCTTTGTGAATTGTTCTACACGATTTCATGATGGAGGTGAATTCGGACTGGGTGCTGAAGTGGGGATTTCCACCGGTAAGCTACATGTACGCGGTCCTATGGGACTCATTCATCTCACAACTACCAAAACAATACTTCGCGGAAACGGTCAGATACTTAGTTAATGATAGGAATCTTCGGGGGAAGTTTTGATCCCCCGCACAGAGGGCATGCTCAAATCCTCCTTCACTTCCGCAGTCAATTTCCTGAGGGAAAACTAATTCTGGTCCCGAATTATCTTTCTCCTCTCAAATCTCAAAAAAATGTGAGTCCCGATCACATATTGAACATGCTAAGACTTTTCAGAGATGATTTGGGTTTGCCTGAAATTGAAATCACAGAATTAGAAATATCTAAAAAAGAAAAAAGTTATACAATTGACACCTTACAATACTTTTCCGGGAAATATCCTGAGGATGAGATCTATCTTCTCATCGGAGAAGATAATTTTCATAGTTTTCACTTATGGAAAGATTATGATGTAATATTAGAAAAATATAAAGTATTGGTTTTTCGTAGACCGGGATGTGAAAGTATCGCAGGGCAAATTGAGTTAGAGAAATACAATCATAAGGTTTTCTTTATGGACAATCAAAAAATTGATATCAGTTCTTCAGAATGGAGGGTGAATCTCTCAGAGGATTCTGTATCCCATTCCATTTATCAATATTGCATGGAGAATAGACTCTATGGACTTTGAATATGAAATCAAAAGATTTATGGAGATACTACCGGGTGAGATTACTGAGTCCCGATTTCGTCACTCCATCAGGGTAGCAGAATACTCTGAGTTATATGCCGGAGTTTTTAGATACTCAAGTCCCAGGAAGGCATATTTAGCCGGATTGATACATGACATTACAAAACAAAAGCAGGATAGGTTTCACATTGAATTGTTTGAAGAGTCGGGATTTCAATATACTGATCTTCCTCATCGTTCTTATCATGCTTTTTCCGCACCTTTTTATTTGATGAAAAACTTTCAATTTGAAGAGAATGAGATTTTTTCAGCAATCTCTAATCACACTCTCGGGAGGAAAAATCTTCCTCTTCTCGATAAAATTCTTTATTTCTGTGATTATCTCGGATCTGATTATTTTCAAAAAGATCCCAAAAAACAAGAATGGATAGACCAAATCCAGAAGAGTGAATTCTATGGGATGAATTTGAAATCCTCCTCTACATTGAAGGATTTGATTGAGAAAAATCAAGAAGTCCATATCTCGACTATGGAAACTTATAATGAATCTATTCATTTTTTGAAATAACGACTTTTTTTTAGAAAAAAATTATTGGAAATATATGAAAAATTTAAAATAAGTATGGATAGGGAAAATCTACATAGGTTTTTCAGGGAGATTTGAATTGCTAAATTTTCAAAAAATTAAAGAAAAGGGTCTGAGCTTTCGACTTGTTTGGGATTTATTTGTCGTACTCATCGTTATTACAAATTTATTTCTAATCATTTTTGATCTGACTTATCTACTGGCCCGCCCTTTTTATTTTAAATACAAAAGAGAGATAACCAAGCTTTACGATCCATATTTGGGTATAGAACCTCATCGAACTACGGATACATATGTAAAGTATGTAGACAAACTAAGTTTGATAGAAAGATTTGAGAATCAGGATCTATTGTTTTCTGAATTGGAATCCGTAGCCAAAATCATTGGATCCGATTTAGAGAATCTCACCAAAAAGACTCCGAATAAAAATCTGGAAATTTTTTCAGAAGATTTGATGCGTATTTCTAATGAAGCAAATCGGGATGTTCGTATTACAGCTCAGATGGATTTGTACCGCAAGATCTCAGATTCTATCAAATCAGATCTCAATCTGGACGATTTCAATGCACTAACAAAAAAATTCAATCATTTCGAACTTCTTTTTCGTATTCGAACCACAGAAGGTAGATTGGAAGAATTGAATTCTATCTATCAGGAAATGGATCAACAGATGGTTTATCTGATTGAAGAAAATCCATTTAAAGATTCAGGTCAGGCTCACAATTACAAGAGAATCCAGTCGGTAATCAAAGAAGAGTATCTTCGAATTGCAAATGGTGCTCTGGATGAAAAGTACAGGCTATTATTAGAAAAACAGGGCTATACAAGAAAAAAGATCCCCTCCACTGCAGTAGCATTTTCATGGTTTTGGAGAAATCCGGATATGGGCCTCAGAGAAAAATTAAATTTCTTTGATGAACACATCAGGGTGTACCTAGAAATGAATTACTATAGATCCATTGATCTGGATGGAAATTATGTGAATAATTTCTTTGTTTTGGATGCACCTTTCTTTTCCTTTTTCCTAATTGAGTTGATTGTAAGATGGATCATTGCTATCAGGCGAAAGCAGTACATGGCTTGGTTTCTCTATCCTATCTACCATTGGTATGATGTTCTGGGTTTGATCCCTCTCGCTCAATTCAAATTCTTCAGGTTGTTTCGTATCTATACAATCTATCTCATACTTCAGGAAAGTGAATTCACAACTGTCGGAAATGATTTTATCAGTAGAACTATTAAGTACTACTCCAATATTGTGAAGGAAGAGATTTCTGATATGGTTACAGTTCAGATCTTAACAGAATCTCAGGAAGAGATCAAATCGGGTTCTTCTATTGAAATAGTTACAAACGCTGTAAATGCTCATCGCGATCAGATCAAACGAATAGCAATCGCGAAGCTTGGAAATCTTTCTACAGAACGATCAGAAGAACTGGTTACAGAGTTGATTTCCCATATTTTAAATAGCAAAACAGGCATTTTGAAGTTTATTCCCCATATGGGGCTGCGTGAAAAAATCATCCGGGATACAGTGTATGCGGGATTTTTTGCACTTCAAAAAACTAGTTCTGCGATTGCGAATTCGGAAGATGGGAAGGTCACTCTAGAAAAGCTAATTGATTACATTCTGGATGAATTGGTCGCATCTGCAAAAGATCCCGACTTGAATGAATTGAATACAAACATCACTATTGAGCTACTAGAAAATGTAAAGAATCAGGTGAAAGTCAAAAAATGGCTAGATACTGAACTTTAGATCAGGGGAAGAAAGATTTCAGCGACTACACAAATTTTCATAGTTTTAGAAGTGTAGTCGTTGATATCATGGATGAAAAATATTCCATTGTGCTTTTTGATGATATTGTCTACGACAGTAAGGCCGAGCCCCAGACCAAATTTCTCTACAATGTACATTTTCTCATCATTATTGTGCAATCGAATGAAAGGTTCTATTACAATTTTCTCATATTCTTTGGGGATTCCACCGTAGGGCTTTTGATTGACGTCGTTTTTTATAGAAATCACCAGATAGCCATCGGATATATAAGCTAAAATGAAAATAGTTGAGTTGGCTACAGTGTATTTGTACGCATTGATCACGAGTTCTTCAAACGCCAGACTGAACGCTTCTTTATCTACCTGAATCTTACTGTTCGATTTCAAAATAGGAAAATTGATAGTGACATTCTTAGGGATGAGATGGGGTTCAAGTCTTTCGACCATCTTGGGAAGTTCGGAAATGAACTCATTGACGGGAATCTCCTGGATGTTTAAGTTCTTTTCTAAGATTTGAGTGATGTCATAAATCCCATCAAACTGATGTTTTACGATATCATTGCAATCGAAAAGAGTTTTCATTATGTCCTTATCAATTAAGTACCCATCTTCAGTCTCCTGCATCATATCTTTGATAACTAGAATGATACTCATTACAGAACCGATGCTCGCACCTTCCAGAAACGATCGTTTCAAATCCGAAAGATTTCGAAGAGTACTCTGTGATTTGTCTTTTATCCTCAAATTTTCTTTATAGTTTAACCATTCGATTTGACCGCGTAATTTTTCACTCGCGTGGATACTTAGGTTTCGTTCCTGTTCTCTGGCGTACTTAAATTCCAGACCTTTTTTCAATACCTTGGTAAATTGATCTACATCGAACGGTTTGATGATGTAGTCGAACACACCCAATTTCATTATATCAATGATGACTCCGGGATCGTTGTTTCCCGTTTCAACCAAAATGAGTGGATCCTGTTTGATTTTTTTGAGCTCGAGAATGAATTCCCGCCCGCCCATGAGTGGCATATTTAAATCTGTAATGAAAATGGAAAAATCTCTTCTTTTGATTAAGTCGAGAGCAATTTTTCCATTTTCTGCAATCTCAAATTCAATGTTGTGAATACTGAAGATGTCTCTATAGACATCATGCATAAGTTCATCATCTTCTACAACTAATACAGGATCTTTGGGGGTTCGAATTGACATTTCCCTGTCAGAATTGATATTTATAATAAATCTACAATCAAAAAAATACGAATTTTTGATAGCTTTTTGCTTTTAAAAATCTTTCTTCACTATAATTAGATTGTAAAATGAAATGCTAAAGATTAAGAGAGCAAGATTTCTGATGAGTGAGTTTAGGAATTTACTTTTCCCAATTTATTAGTTCTCTAGAGTTAGAGTTCTAAAGGTTTATGATTCAGGGGCTCAGAACTCTTTTGATTGAGATTTGTGAAAGTTTCAATTACAGAGTTCACTAAAATTCTTAATAGAAAGCTTTTTCTAGCATAAGGAAGAGTTTAGTTTGCCTGAGTTAATGCATTGAATTTTAGAATTTTGTTTACAGTTTCTTATTGGCTGAAAATGTAATAGCATAGCTTTCATTTGAAAATAAAAACGGGAAATAGATTTCAGAATACTAAATTTTTTAAATTTAAACCCGTTACAAAGCAATGATTTGATCTTTTCGATGGAGAAAGAGATATAATGATTAACAAAAAAATATTCACAATAATTCTCATCCTAGTACTATCCAATTGTTCGGTCGGAGTAAAGAATGTAACGTTACCTGAGATTGATTCCGTCAGTCCTGAATATTGCAGTAAAGATGGAAAAATTAAAGATGTTGCCGGATACATTGAGGGAGTTACGGATGGAAAGTCCTGGGAGGAAGTCCAGGGAGAACTGATAAAAGAAAACTCTGAAGATTCCAATCAGGTAAGTATACGTTTGCAAAAAGCGAGAGCTCTTATCGCTTCCTGTGCGGTGGTTCTCTATGGAGCTGTTCCGACTGGATCAGCAAGAGATCTGAATGACATCAATACCAAAAATGCACTCAAAGACATTGATATGAGTGTTCCTGTAGACAGTTCAGATAAAGCCAATAAATGGCTACGAAATTTGATTAAAGATCCCGATCGAACTATGCTACTCGCTCTTCTGATGAATCCTATAGACGCACTTCCCTGTAGAGATTTTAAAGGAAAAGAACTTACAGATTGTGGGGTAAAGAATACCCTCGAGACCACTCAGCTTATGTTGCTGAGGGAATGGGAAAATGCCGGAAAAACTATCGATGAGACTCATTTTGCAAAAAAAGAAGACATACTTTCCATGTGCCCTAGAGGTTACAATCTTCCCGACAAAGAATCTGTGAACCAAATCCTTGATTTAGATTCAGAAGAGAAATTGAATGATTATGTAAAAGACTTACCAGATACTATGAGTGCGAAAAATAATTTTTCCAGCAAAAAAAGAATTTATTTTTTGTACACAGCCCTTCACAATCCGGCTTACTACATCCAATCAGAATCCATTCGAAGATGGGTCATTCAGAGAGAGGATGGATTCAATAAAGAGTTGAGTTCAAGATATCCTGCGTATGCAAGTGGGAAAGGTATCCGTGACATAGAAGAAGAGGGGGCGGTATTTGAACAGTACCTTCAGGCAGTTAGACATGGTGAAAGCTTTTACTATAGATTCAAGTATCTCTTTCGGGCAATGGACCATGTCGATTTTGATATAGAGAAAAAAACACCCGAGCTAGCTGCATTTCATAGATTATTGAAAAAGACCCGACCCGATACATTAGAGAAATCCTATGAACAATTGAAAAATATGATTTCCGCAGAGGCAGGTAATAACGAAAAAGCTCTTATAAAGTACAAAAATAACTTTAGCTATTCAGAATTTAGAAAAGTTGTCGAGGATTCTGAAAGAGCACAAATCGATGCTCTAAAGAAATTTTATCAGGAAAGAAGAAAAGATCCAAACTCTATTTGGCCAAAGGTTTGTAAGGAATGAGAGAAGGTTTTCTGTATTCATCCCAAACAATAAGAAATATTTTTACAGATGTAGGTGCGGGCTTCAGTGATTCAGAATCCATCACCCATATAGCTACTTCCTCCGAAGAAATTGATACCGGAGGGTTTTTCATTCCTTTACTAGGAAATCGGGATGGACATGAATTTATCCCATCCGCTCTATCGAGAGGAGCTGTTCTTTTTTTATGTGAAAGAAATCACCCGATTCTGGAAAAAATCTCACCGGAAGATAGAAAAAAAGCTATTTTTGTAAAGAATACCCTTCGTGCGTTGGGTAAGATAGCAGAGTTCCACAGAATGAGGTACAGACCTCTGGTTTTGGGGATAACCGGATCAAGTGGAAAGACAACAACTAAGGAAATTTTGGGAATGTCTCTTTCCTATCTTCCTTTTGACGAACTGGTGATCACAGAAAAAAATTACAATAATGAGATTGGGGTTCCATTTACAATTTTTAAAATTCATAAACAAACCCGGATTGTTATTATCGAGATGGGAATGAATCACTCCGGTGAGATTTCACGTTTGACCCGTATGGCAAAACCTCATCATGTGATACTCACAGGGATAGGACCCTCCCATATAGAAAACTTAGGTTCGCTCGAGGCAATCGCCTATGCAAAATCTGAAATTATGGAAGGGATGTTCAAAGGTGGAAATTTCTATCTACCCACCGGAATAAAATACTTAGAGATTTTTCAAAAACATGCAAAGAAGAGGAATTTGAATTTCAAACTGTTTCAGCTGAAAGATTCCGACTCAATCAAATTGATAGAGCGTTCTGCGGAAGGATACATACTTGAGGTTTTCGGTGAAAAAGTGGAATGGAAAATTCCGGTCTACAAAATTCTGGAGAATCTGACTGCTGTGGTAGATCTGGTATCTGATCTGGGATTTGATAAAAAAGAAGTCGCTAATAAACTAAAGGCCTACCAATCAACAAATCGAAGGAATGTGATTCTTGAAAAAGAACTCACACTTCTGGACGATACATACAATGCCAACCCTGATTCAATGATTTCATCTCTTCAATCTCTGGTCCATGTTGGTTCGGGCAAAGACTGTTACGCTATTCTCGGAGACATGAAAGAACTGGGTTCGTATTCAGAAAAGTATCACAAAAAGGTAGGAAAGATTGCGGCAGAATTGGGACTGAAGGGTCTGATAGGTTTCGGTGCGGACTCTAATTTTATTGTCACTTCGTACATGAAGCACTTCCGGGAAAGTAAATTTGCTGTTCAATTTGAAGATTCCGAGGATTCAATTCAAAAGATTAGGGATCTTCTGAAATCAAATTTGAAACAGGGAGACATTGTTCTTATCAAAGGATCACGTTCTATGAAGATGGAAAGAATTGTTGAATCAATCAAAGAAATTGGGTTTGTAAATGAGTAATCAAATAGATATATCTATCATAATGGGTTCCGCTTCGGATTGGCCTACATTGAAAAAAGGTGCAGAGATTTTAGAAGAGTTCAATATTTCCTATGAAAAAAAAATTGTCTCTGCTCATAGATCTCCCGAGTTGATGGTTGAGTTTGCTAAATCAGCTGTCTCCAGAAATATTAAGGTAATCATAGCCGGAGCAGGGGGGGCAGCTCACCTACCCGGGATGGTCGCTTCCCTGACGAGCCTACCCGTTTTAGGTGTCCCCATTCAGACCAAATCTCTCGGGGGCCTGGATAGTCTTTACTCAATTGTTCAGATGCCCGGGGGGATTCCTGTAGGAACCCTGGCAATCGGTGAGGCAGGTGCAAAAAATGCAGCACTCCTTGCCCTACGAATTCTTTCGCTTGGCAATTTAGAAATACGTAATAAATTGGAAGATTATTCAGTAAATATGAAAAAAGAAGCACTCTCCAGAGAGTCAGAATTAATTTGATATGAAAGTACTTTTACCTCCGGCCAGATTGGGAATCATGGGAAGCGGTCAATTGGGTAGAATGTTTACCCAGAGAGCTCTAGAAAAAGGTTATTCTGTTTCAGTGTACTCACCGGAATCCAATACTCCGGCGGGAAAGGTTGGAGCCAACGAATTTGTTGGATCTTATACCGATTTTATAGCTCTCCGGAACTTTCTGGACAATATAGACTCCTTAAGCTTTGAGTTTGAAAATATACCCGATGAGACCTTACGATTTCTTGAAACTTATGCAAACAAGTACTCTCTCAGAATTCATCCATCCCCCGAATCGATTCGAATCTCTCAAAATCGTAATACAGAAAAAAAGTATTTTCAAAAAATAGGAATTCCTACTACAAAATTCAAAACGATAGGTCCGGGTCCTTTCAGAAAATCTAGTCTCCGGGGGCTCCGATTTCCCATCATTATGAAAACCATCCAATTCGGATATGATGGGAAAGGTCAAAAGAAATTTGAAACTCCTGAAGACTTGGAAGAGTACTTAAAGGAAGGTATAACAGAAGAGTACATTCTCGAGGAAGTTATTCTTTTCGATAGAGAAGTTTCTGTGATCGGTGCGCGAATCGGAGGTAAAAATTTTATTTATCCTCCTTCTGAGAATATTCACAGAAATCATATTTTAGATCAAACAATTCACCCGGCCAACATCTCACCCGGGATGAAAAAAAAGCTAATAGGGTATACCGAACTCTTATTAGAGAAATTAGACTACACCGGTGTTCTCGGTTTTGAGTTTTTTATCCGGGGAAGAAAGATCTTCGCCAATGAATTCGCACCGAGACCTCACAATTCAGGGCACTACACTCAAAATGCTGCGAATTTTTCTCAATTTGAAATGCAGTTGTTCGCTATGACAGACGTTCTTCCACTGTCAAAATTGAAAACTCAGAACTGTACTATGAAAAATATTGTCGGGGGAAACTTTTTTCAGAAGGAAGATCTTCAAAAATATTTGAATAGTGAAAATGTTTATTTACACCTTTACGGAAAGGATGAAATCAGAGAGGGAAGAAAAATGGGACATATAAATATCGTAGGGAATTCGGATAAACTTAATTTTGATTTTTAAAATCTCTAATTGTCTTTTGATTTTTTCCCGATAAGGTAAGGGAAGAAAATCATGAAGTCTTTTTTCAATGCAATCAAATGTACAGGTTTTGTATTATTTCTCACAATACTCCCTGTCAGTACTATCCTTTCCGAAACAATAATTCTAAGAAATGGAAAGACTGTAAGGGGAAAAGTACTCGGACATGACTCTGAATCTGTAACAGCAGTCATAGACGGTGAAACTGTAACAATTCCAAAAACCAAAATATACAAAGTTATTTTCTCTTCTAATAATACAGAACTCAAGAAATTCTTAACAGGAAAGAAAAAACTACCCGAATCGCAAGAACCCGAAGAAGCAGGGAGCGTTGAAAAAAAGGAAAAAGAAGATCTTTCCGTCCGACTTTCTCAATTAGAAAAGAAAATTGGGAAATTGGAAGGAAGGATATCGAGAATCAAAAGAAAGATTCGTTTTCTCAGAAAGAAAATCCGTCAGAGACAGGCCGAAGAGAAAAAGAAAAGATCTAAGAAATCCACAAAAAAAGAAAGTTCATTTCAGGAGAGTTCCAGGTAATTTGAATTTCATCGTATCTTCTCTGGAATCCGGAAACTGAGTGACAACTGCATTAGGAAAGTAAGACTTTAATTTTTCAATTATCTCGTCTACCAGAACCTGGGGAGAAGAGGCTCCTGCGGTGATACCTAAGGTTTCAATCTTATTGGTCTCAAAATAGGCAAAGTCCAGATCTTCATGAGAGGCGACGCGAAAAGAAAGCTTCTTTTCTTTTTGTGCTAATTCCAGAAGGCGCATGGAATTGGAGCTATTTTCTGAACCTATGACCATCATTGCATCTATATGATCCAGCATCGTGGCGACTGCTTCCTGACGTTCTGTAGTTGCATAACAGATATCGTCCTTTTCGGGTTCTTCTACATTGGGAAATACTTCTTTAATTTTTTGGACTATCTTTTTGGTATCAGAAACCGAGAGCGTTGTCTGCATGAGATAACTTATGGGTTTGGTAGAATCCAGTTTGTTCTTCAATTCGAGCACATCATCTTCCGTCTCTACCAGATGCATGTCAGCTTCGCCCATAGTTCCTATCGCTTCGTCGTGTCCCCTGTGTCCTATGTATATGATTTGATGTGATTCTTTGATTTTCTTCGCTTTTCTGTGAACCCTTGTGACAAGAGGGCAGGTGGCATCCCCAATTTTCATATCATGAGATTTTGCATACTCTACCACTTCAGGAGAAACTCCATGAGCGCTGAAAACAACTATGGAACCATCCGGAGCTTCATTGAGTTCATTGATAAATTGAATGCCTCTGTTTTGCATGTCCGAAACTACTCTTTTGTTATGAACAATTTCTTTTCGAACGTAGATCTGTTGATCTTTATGAGTTTCATGAAGTGTTTCAACAAAGGAGATTGCGTACTTCACACCGGCACAGAAACCTCTGGGATTGGCAAGATAGATTGTTTTTAACATTTCATTTTTCCTCTGAACCATAGTTTCGAAAAACTTATATCCCGCAATACTTTCTCTAGAAAGGAAATTTGGAGTGAAATCATTTTCAGGAAAAATCTACTTTTCTATTATTTGACAAAATCTAAAAAGGAATGGATTCACCAGTTGTGATCTGAAAAATATGGATTTAATATCTGAAAAAATTGCTTTCCTCTCCGGTCTTCAGTACAGGAAGAAAATTGAAGATTGGGAAGAAATATATGATCTCATAGACCTAATCGCTGAGACTTCAGACTATCATCTTGAAAAATTACAGGAAGAATTCATTCGCAATCTGAATGTCCTGGAACCCTACATTGAGAAAATGTATGGAGACTGTTCCGGGATGGATTGGCCCTATCAGGCCAGGAGAATCACAGAGGGAAGATTCCCTCTCGAAGAGATTCCTAACCACTTAAGGTCCCTGGTAGAAAGGCTCTACTATTCAAAAATCTGAGAAAAAAAGTTTACACATCCTTCTCCCCTTAAGAATGCTTCTACTGAGGTTGAGTTTATGCCAATAAATATTAATGAAGAAAATTTTAAAACTGAAGTAGTTGATGTATCTTTCCAAAAACCTGTTTTGATCGATTTTTGGGCGGAGTGGTGTGGACCATGCAAAATGCTATCACCTCTTCTGGATAAATTGGAAAAAGAGTACAGGGGTGCTTTTTTACTGGCAAAAGTGGATACGGATAAAAATCAGCAACTGGCAATGATGTTCCGGATTTCCAGTATCCCCGATGTAAAACTCCTGAGAGACGGTAAAATCATAGATCAATTTGTAGGTGCTCTTCCGGAGAAGGAAATCAAAAAATTTCTAAATAAGCATGTGGAGGTTCAGGAAGGTGGGGATCCTCTTGAGGACCTGGCTACCCAAAACCCCTTAGAGTTCATCAAAAAATTGAAAGAATTGAAAGAAGAACCGGAAAATAGAGATCAATTGGTCTGGTTGGCTTTCACGAATCATCTGCTCAAATCACAAAAATTTGAAGAGGCCATGGGGATTTTGAATGAAATACCCGATGAGGGATCCAGTTTTTCGAATCAGAGAATCATTTTGGAGAAGTTTTTAAAAACTGGAGACCCAAAAACATCGATTCAGAAACTCAGCGGTCTATCCAATCCAAAGGAAAAAAAGGAAGTTTTGGACTACTATCTTCAAAAAGTCGAAAGCTCCCCTTATGAACAGAGACAGGAAGCCAAAAATGACCTTCTCGCCTGTTTTTATTTTTTACCTAACGAAGATGAAGACCTATTTCTCTATCGAAAAAAATTGAGCTCATTGCTGTTTTAGATCCAGGATGGTGTTCTTTAGAGCAGAGTGAACTTTGGAAGCACTGGCTTTTTTTAAGACTCCTTCCATAAACGAACTGGCCTTCACCAAATTGGGAAGAGAGACTCCGGTATCATAACCGGAGGACTCTAAAAAATATACCAACTCTTCTGTGGCGAGGTTTCCGGAAGCTCCCGGGGCATAGGGACAGCCTCCCAGTCCACCCGCAGAGGAATCGAAGGATCGAACTCCCAGATCCAGAGCCCGTGATACATTCGCCAGTGCTGTCCCATAGGTATCATGAAAGTGTCCTGCAAATAATTCAGGAGGATATTTCTTGAGTAGTCTCTTCAAAAGACTTTCAATTTCCACAGGAACTGCACGACCGATTGTCTCCCCCAGAGAGATTTCTACCGGAGAAAAATCCATAACTTTCTCTATCAAATCAAAAACTATTTCAGGAGAAATCTTACCTTCATAAGGACAATGGACGACTGTTGAAATATAAATCCGAACCCGTATCCCATCCTTCTTTGCATCCGGGATAAATTCCGCAAATCTCTTGAGAGATTCTTCTATACTTACATTGGTATTGCGTTTTACAAAGCTTTCGGAAGCCGCTGTAAAGACTGCAATTTCTTTGTATCCGGCTTTTTTAGCTGACTCATATCCTTTCGCGTTGGGCACAAGGCAGGTGAATGTCCCGGGAATAGGAGAAATTTTTTCAGAAAGTTCGACTGAATCGGCGAGTTGGGGAACCCGGTCCGGTCGGACAAAGGAAGTGATTTCGATATTTTTTAGCCCTGATTGATTCAATAACTGAATAAATTGAAATTTATCTTCAATTGAAACGGGCAATTTCTCATTTTGCAATCCATCTCTCGGACCGACTTCGGTAATTTTAATCTTCATAATTATAGTAAAAAATCTCCTTTGAAGCTATATGCAATTTGGCTGGATAATTTTTATAATCCCCCTGAGTGAATTGCAGATGAATAGAGTTTCTGCTCGATCCAAATCCGATTTGTATAAAATTTTCTCCTGAAAGTATTTTGGAAATCTTTTTAAAAGTTTATTTCTGAATACACCCGGGAGAAGTCCGGATTCAATCGGAGGTGTGAAATAGATTCCATCCAAACGAATGAATAAGTTTGAAATACAACCTTCAGTCAATTCTGATCTTTCATTGATAAAGATTGCATCCAAATAATCTTTTTCTTTTGCTTTAGTAAAGTTTTTATCATAAATATCCCTTACGGATGTTTTGAAATTTAGTAAAAAATTCCCTGAATTCATCGTATCTTCGGATATGCATATTTTTCCCTTAGTTTTAAGAGATTGAAAAGACTCTAAATGAAAATCAATTTTTCCATCTGGATGGACAGAGATTTTCAGCCGATACTTCCCTGAGTCGGGAATTTTGAGCTCATTGATTTTTTTTTGTAACTCGGTCTCCGGAGAAAACGAAAAAAGAAGATCACAAGCAGATACGATCCGTTCGAGATGTTCTTTCCATAAATAGATTTTATTTCTTTTTATGAGAATGGTTTCAAAAAGGAAAAAACCCATGGATCGATACAGAAAGGACGCTTTTTGGTGACACTCAACCCACTCTTCTTCAGGATTCGAATCAAATACGATTCCGGAGCCTATCCCCATCTCTGCTTGATTCTTTTGGATTTCTATAGTACGTATGGCGACATTGTACTTTGTAATCTCTTTGGTATGGTATCCAATTGATCCTGTGTAGATATTTCTATTTTCACTTTCTAATCGGGAGATAATCTCCATGGCTTTCTTTTTGGGGGCTCCCGTGATCGATCCGGAAGGAAAGAGAGCCTGAAAAATGTCTGAAAAATTGATTCCGGGGGTGGATTCTGATTTTACTCTGGAAGTCACCTGGATGATATTTCCGAATCTTTCCTGTTTTAAAATATCAGAGACATGAACAGAACCGGGAATTGAAATCTTGCCGAGGTCATTTCTCAATAAATCCAAAATCATATAATTTTCTGCAATATTCTTTTCCGAATTTAATATTTCAGAATTTTCTAATGAAGATGTGCCCTTCATGGGTAGACAGGAAAGTAAGTTTCCTTTTTTTTCAAAAAAGAGTTCCGGAGATAAGGATAGGTAGTACAGCTCAGGGGAAATTCTAGCGAAGACAGAATACCCGGTAGGTTTCTTTCTGGACAATTGAAAGAAGAATGCATAAGGATTGGTTTGCAATTCAAAATTCAATCGAAAACTAAAATTGACCTGATAGACCTCCCCATTTTCAATCGACTTTCTTATTGTTTCAACAGATTCAATATAGGTAGATTTGTCTATCGAAATATTTAGATTTTCAACAGGATTTTGATACTCAGGAATCTCTCCTAAAAAGTCAAATTCTATCATTGAGCGAAATACCGCTCCGATTCCC
Source organism: Leptospiraceae bacterium (assembly GCA_024233875.1). Lineage (GTDB taxonomy): Bacteria > Spirochaetota > Leptospiria > Leptospirales > Leptospiraceae > JACKPB01. Next base: position 67,866 of record JACKPB010000003.1, on the reverse strand, counting down.
AGAAGGGATGAACCTGCCTGGGGTAGAAAATTATTTTTGAAACCTGCTTCATAAAAATAGATATTGCAGGGAAAGTAACCATTTTCTACCCAAGATTCTATTGATGAGTTGTAGGTTTCCAGTTCTTCAGAGGTTCGAAAGTAGTGAATCTCTTTCAGGGAAGTAAAGAGAATAGAGTTGGGAGACTTACCGTAAGAATAAAAATGAAAAAAAGTCTCCTCATCGGAAAGTTTTTTGGATAATTTTTGAAAATCAAATTCCGGTATCATTCAAATTTAATTGATTGCAGGAATTTGATATTTCTCAATTTTGAAGTGGGAAAGAAGTTGAGATTCATTATTTTTAAAATCATCCTTTTAGCTTTTCTGTCAAACTCATTCTTGAGTGGATTGGATTCTTCACCATTAGCTATTTTTTCTCAATCCACCAAACTAAAAAAAGAATTGAAGTACTGTCAGAGGGAGAGAACCGAAGTCATTCCTGATTCAATAGACATACTCAAGGAGAAAACGGATAGAGATGCTATGAATCAAAAAATGCAGGAATACGCAAGTAGGCACTTCCAAAGCAGGGTTCAGCAGATACGCTGCATTCAAAATCTTGAGCTCTCTCCCGAAGAGACATCCGATTTACTTCTTGCCATTCAGCAGTCCAATCTAATCGAACAGGAGATTCACAACCTCTATCGCAAATGGATCTATTCTTTGGATTCAAAAAACAAATTTGCACCCGGGGACAGTAGACTTGTAGGGGATTTTTTAAAAGAAAGAGACTATTACTATTCTTTGCTCTATTCCAAATCGGTTGATTTACTTTTGGAACCTGAGGTTGGGTTCGATGAGAAAGAAATAGAATTGATTTATCTTTCTCTCTATCACACTCATTTGAGTTTTTATCAATCGATTTCAGCAACTCTCAGAGAAGAGATCTTCAGGATACTAAAGCCATAATTTGGGATACATATCCCCGGTTTGAATTCAATTTTATCAGTTTTCAAATAATTGTTTGAATTCTTTTCCTCAATTCCGACAAGGTTAAATAAGATAGGGTAAAGACAAACTGATCCGGATACCCGAAAGGGGTTGCGGTAGGGAGAAAAGCACTCACTTCTCCAACTGGCTTACCATTCTCGAATTCATTATTATTGTAAAGGAAACTATGTCGGAATTCTCATGGATATCCAGAAAATTGATTCTGGAATTGTTTGTAATTTTATGGATAGGAATGGTTTTCCCTACTCAGATTTTTTCTCAGACCACACCAAAATTGAATGAAGAAGAAGTAAAGAAATCCAAAACTGTCAAATTTATCAATCGCTCGAATAAAAAAGCATCTACCGAGAAAGCCGATAGTGATTCAAATCTTGGGAAAAGGCTGGCAGAGCTCTCCCAAAAATCCAGAAAATGGGAGTCGGGTGGAGTCGAAATGGAACGTTTTCTTCCGGGAGCTGAAAAATCGGGGGGAGATTTGATTTTCCTCACTCCCTCTTTTCCTGTTGGACATATCAATACCCTGAGTCGAATTCTCACTTCTTATGTCGAACATGCATTTTCTTATCCTTCCGATGAGGCGAAGACCATCTCTTTTTATATTTTGAATTACAATGCCATTCATAGATCAGACATCAACTATCTCTCCTCCCGGTACATTCCTGATCTACTGAAGTCAGTTGAAAAAGACAGAATAGGGCTCTCTAAAAACTACAAAGAGTGGTCCGGAAAAACTCAAATTCTCATTCCTCTGGTTTCCCAAAATGAGGATCATTCTGTGGATATTTCTCTGAAAGAATTGGAATCTTCAGTGAATCCCAATCTTCTCGAAGAAGAAATGCAGTACAAATCCGCTATGGAAAAGATTCGGGAAACCAGAAAAACCGTGGTTGATCCACACCAAAAAAAGGAAAACATAGAAAGTCCAACCGAACCGGGGGACTTGAACCCGAGAAAACCAAATAAGCCTAAAATAGTTTTAGAGGAATTGAATCCCGGCACTTCAGTAGATAATTTTACAGAAAAAGACACAAAAGAAAAGACCCCTGAGCCTACCAAGAAGCCGGAGAGTGTTCCTCCGGAAGTGAAAATTGAGAAGAAAACTGAAGTCGAAATGGTCAGAGCACCGGTAACTAATTCTGTAAATGAGATGGAAAAAACCAAATCTGAGGTTCAGGCAAGTCACAGATCCAGAGAAGAAATTGAGAAAAATCTGGAAAAAAAAGAACAGGAAATTGTAGATTTAAAAAACCAAATTCAGAACAGGGAAAAGAAGAGTGAAAATCTTATCGAAGGAAAGGTTGTCTTTCTACAGGTAGTCAAGAACGAGTCGGAGGGGCATTTTACAAATGATCTTTATCTCTTAGACCCGAATGTAGAAGAGGGTGGACTTTACAAAAGTCCCTATGAAAACATCTGCGGTAAGGATTTCAAAATTTTAGAAGATGGGATTCTGGTCATTGGATTCGAGGGAAAAGAAGTCGACAACACTATCCATCATCTTGTTCTTCTGGACAAATCTACCTTAAAAGTAAAAAAGATGTCCCGGGAAAAAATATTCTGGAAATCAGAAATCTATCTAAAAGAAGGAAAAATCTATACTTTTGAGCTCGGTGAGAATGATCAGCTTTACCTGAGTCGATTCAATCAAAAATTAGAAAGGGAATCAAGATCCTCAGTTCCGGTTTTCATGTATTCCAATCTAACATTCAATGATTCGAGGGTGATCCTGACATCCAAACTTCAAAATCAAAATGCATCTCAGGTCATCTTACTCAATAAAGAAGATCTTCAACTCATAAAGTCTTATCAACCCAATAAAAAACCTCAGAAGGTAAATCCATGAAAGCAGTCCTATTGATTCTAAGTTTTGTATCCTTTTTTGAACTCTCTGCTCAAAGAGTGAAATTGAGCGAAAAAGAAATCAAAGAAGCCAGTAAAGTAGAATTTAAAAATAAAAACAATAATCGGGCTGATTCATCTGTTGTAAGGGAAAATGAGAACATCGGTAAAAAATTATCAGAAGCAATTTCAAAAAATCCGGATAGAGAATTTTCTTACAAAGGACTAAAGATCAAAAGAGTGTCCGGTGAAGAAAATGGTGTTTATGGAGCTGATATCCTTACTCTCACCAAACAGTCCAAATTCGGACACATTCACTCCCTTCACCGTATTCTTTCCAAATACATAGCCCTAACTTTTGACTATGATGATTCCGACTCGGATACAATCGCTTTCTATACCCTCTATTACAATGCACTCCATAGGAATGAAAAAAGTTATTTTAGTGAGAAATACATCACCGATGTAATAGATTCTTTGGAAGTTGAAAAGGTTGGTTTGGCGCAAAACTATAAAGAGTGGTCGGGCAATTCACAGATTGTAATACCATTAGAAGTAAACCCCTACAGTAAAAAAGTAGAGGTTACCTTAGAAGAATTAGAAAAAGAAGTAAATCCCATCATTGAAGAAAAGAAAAATGGTCCCGAAGACAGAGAAAAAATGGAAGAGATCATTGCTGAGAAAAAAGAGAAAGATGAAAAGATCAAAAAAATTGTAGAAGAAAAGAAAAAAGAAGAAATAAAAAAGAAAGAAGAAGTAACTAAAAAAGAAGAAAAAAAAGATTCCAAATCTCAAACCGAATCCACTCCGAAGAAACCTGAAAAGAGTGGAAATACAGAGAAAAAAGTTACAGAAAATCCGAAGATCGATTCTACCGATAAAACCTCTTCCGATTCTGCTGTGAAAAAGGAAGACACTCCTCCGGAAGAAACAAAGACAGCCATGCTGAAGGAAGAAGAAAAAAAGAAAGAAATTCCTGAAGAAGCTAAAAAAGAAATCAAGGATCTGAAAAAAGAGAATAAAGAACTCAAAAAAGAAAATAAAGAGCTCAAGCAAGCAGAAAAAGCCAAAGAAGAAAAGAGTGAAAATGTGATGGGAGATAAGATTCTCTTTCTCAGGCTTGTGAAGTATGAGGATGATGGTCACTATACCAATGAACTCTGGATGTTGGATGGAAAGAACGAAGAAACTATATATAGAAGTCCCTATACAAATATCTGCGGAAAAGAGTACATTGTGATACCAAAGATCGGAGTCCTACTGATCGGATTTGATGGTAGACGTCCTGTAGAAAGAATTCACAGATTGGTTTTATTAGATCCGGACAAACTGGCTCAAAAAACAGTTACAAAAGAAGAAATTTTTTGGAGGTCTCAAATCATTTTTCGGGATGATAAAATCTATGCTTTTGAAAAAAAGAAAGATCAAATCTATCTTTCCCGCTTCAATACAGATCTCAGTCTGGATGCAAGAAGTTCCGAACCAATCAATACAAATTCTGAAATTACATTCTTCAATGAAAAAATCTTTTTAACAGGAAAGTCATCCGAATCGGATGAAACAGTAATACGTGTATTGCAGAGATCGGATTTAAAGGTCACGAAAACAATCAAACCGCTAGCAAAAACAAAATAAATGAAATGGAAATTTTATAAGTATTAAAATGAGAAAATCCAATAGAGGAAAAGTATGAAGTATAGTTTATCAATCCTGATCGGTTGTTTATTTTTTAACAATTTAATTGCCCAGTCATCACCCAGACTCAGTGAAAAAGAAGTTCGGGGTACAAAAAGATTTCAATTTGAAAACAAATCAAATAGACGTGCAAGTGACGAGACTAGGGCTCAACATGACGCTATTGGTAAAAAACTTTCACAGAAAATCCAAAATCAACCTGAAAAAGTTCACACTGTTGAAGGAGTATCCATTCTCAGAATAGATACAGAATCGGATAGATTGGGAGCTGATGTTATTTCTGTTGGAACATCTACAAAATTCGGACATGTAAACTCCTTACTCAGGATCATAACTTCCTACCTGGAAAGTACATTCGAATATTCAGAAGATGACGCAGAGATTCTTGCAAAATACATCCTGTACTACAATGCGATCAATCGGGGAAATGTTGAGTACATAACCTCCAAATACAATACTCTCATTGAAGATAAAATCAAAGAAGATCGGCTGGGGATAAGCAATAATTATCGAGAATGGCCGGGTCGAACACAAATCATTGTACCTATTGAAAGAAATGTTTTGAAAAAATTTGATAAGGACATAACTCTTGAAGAATTGGGAAATACTGTAAATGAAAAAATCGATGAGAACAGTCCCAAAGAAGATGAGAAGAAACGATTTGAAGAATTAGTAGAGAATAAGAAAAAAGAAGAGAAGAAACTAATCGCTGAAAAGAATAAAGAATTAGAAAAAACAGAGAAATCCCTCGAAGAAAAAAAGAAAGACTTGGATGTCAAACTGGGTGAACTCGGAAATGACTCCGATGACAAAAAAGAAGCAATCATAGAAGAAAAAGAAAAAATTGAAGAAAAAATTTCTGAGATTGAAGAAACCAAGACTGCTCTAAAAGAAAGGGAAGATAAGATCGAAGGGAATGAAACTCCCGAAGAAAAAAAAGAGGAAACCCCACCTGAATCTTCTGAGAGAAAAGCAGAGGAATCACCTGAAGAAGAAAAGAAAACAGAAACTGTTGCCACAGCTGATCCTGCTCTGATACAAAAAGAACTCGAAAAAGTCAAAGATGAACTGAACGCAAAATTGGAAGCTGAAAAAAAGAAAGCAGAGTTTTCGGACAATGTAGTCGATGGAAAGATTCCTTTTATCAAAATGGATATCAATATGGAAGGGCAGTGTAGCAATGAAATTCATCTTCTCGATCCCACCAAAGATGATCTGGTATTCAAGGGCGAATACAATCAGATTTGCGGAAGGGTATTCAAAGAGTTCGGTGGAAATCTCCTTGTGATTGGTTTGAAAGATAGCAAGGATCAGGTAAGACTGATTTTATTGAGTAAGAAAAACTTAAAACCATCAGGCAATTCCGAGGTCAACGTCTATACCAAATCATTTTTGGAAATCAATGAGAATTTCCTTTATGCGATAGAAAATGACAACGGAAAATACTATCTCTCCAGATTTGATAAAAACTTAAAAAGAATACTTAGAACGGATCAGGATGTTCAGGCAAATTCCGTGATCACTATCTATGGAAATAAGATTTATACCAATGGAACCAATGAAGCGGGTAAGGTCGAGATCAAGGTTTTCAATAAAGAAGATCTTAAGTTTTTGAAAAAGACTTCTGCCTGATATTAAAAGAAAGTCTGAAACGGAGACATCCCGATCAGACTTTTTATGGTCATTTTCAAAAAAAATTGCAAACTCGATATTTCAAACGGCAAGAAATTGGCTACTACCTTAAGAAGAAATACGAAAGTGTTTCTGAGGATGGTATATAAGGATTTTGTTGATCAAATTTCTATATCACTGATTTCAAAAATCATGCTCGGGAAGTAGTATTAGACATTTCTAATATTCTCTGAAGGTTTTCAAAAGGGAGTCCGTTTCCAGGCTCTCGGTTGCTCCCTTTTAGAAATTATTATTGTATGAAAGTGAAGTCGGAATGTAGGATAAATATTTACTTTTACGCTTGGTCGGTAAATTGATCCAATTTTTCGCTAACATCTGTATTGGATGGATTTTCTTTCAAAAACTCACCAAGAATTTTAATAGATTTTTCCTTCTCATCCATTTTATGAAACCACAGGTCAGCCAGCTCTAACACAGGTCTCGGATTCAATGGATCTTTTTTTCTCAAAGAGAGATAGATTTCCATTGATTTCTCGAATTCTCCCATTAGTGTTAGGGTAGATGCTTTACCTAGAAGAGCATAGTAATCATCGTTTGTATTGAGAATTTTGTTGAATGATTCGAGAGCCTTTTCGTACTCTCCCAAACCTCTGAGACTATCGGCATATCTGTTTATGATCAGTTTATTGTGAGGATCAAATTTTAGAATCTTTTCCCAGAATTCAATTGCAGTTTTGAAGTCTTTTTTTCCGCGATAGGATTCAGCGAGACCATAAAGTGCAAAGAAGTTCCCTGTATCCAGATCTCTTGCACGGTTGTAGTACTCGATTGCTTTATCAAAATCTTTGATCTTCCTGTAGGAATTTCCGATTTCAGTAAGAATTTTGATATTGTTTGGTTGGCTAATGACTAATTTTTCCCACCATCGTATAGCGTCCTGGTACCTCTGGCAGGCAAAGTAAAGATGACCGATCCCTACTATGACATATTGATCATTAGGATTGATATGAAGAGCACTCATATAGTAGATTTCAGATTCTTTAAAGTTTTTCAATTTTCTATGAGCGTCAGCTACTCGACTTAGAATGGAAGCATCGGACATTGTAATGTGCCTGTACTCTTCAGCAATTTGAATGACCATATTGAGTTGTTTTAGGTCACGATAGCAGTTCATCAGACCCATGATGGAAAATTTATTTGATGAGTCCAGTTCAAGACATTTCTTATAGTATCCTATCGCCTCATCATAGCTATGGGTTTTGTAGAGCAGGTCGCCCATTCCTACCAATCCATAAGTATTTCCGGGGTCGAGAGTTAGTAATTCATTAAATTTTTCTTTAGCTTCTTTAAACTTTTTGCCATCGATAAAGCGATAGGCTTCTTTGGCCATATTTTTGATTCGTGTGAACTGTTGTTCCTCAGAGTCTTTCGCTTCTTTGATTGCATCTATTTCATTCATAATGCCACAATATTTTTCGTTGCTATAAGGTCAAATTCTCTAAATTTCTCTTTAAGAGTGAATTCTTATTTTTTTTTATTCCATTTCTATACAGGATCAGGTGAACTTCGGAGTAGATTTTAAATTTTTATCCTCTCTAAAAAATTTTGCTTAACTCCAAACCTTTCTGGAGAATTGTGTATTTCAGACCAAAAATTAAGGCCAATCCAGGAAGAAAGAAGGTAAACATGCAATCCCCAAAAGAACTCAGTGGTTCTCAATTGATGATTGAACTCTTAAAAGAGAAAGGTGTAGAAGTTTGTTTTGGTTATCCGGGAGGATCCATTCTACCTTTCTATGATGAGATTTACAAAAGTAAGATCAGGCACATTCTGGTTCGCCATGAACAGGGTGCTGCTCATATGGCTGAAGGGTATGCCAGAGCCACCGGTAAGATCGGAGTCTGTATTGCAACTTCCGGTCCGGGTGCAACTAACCTGGTGACAGGTTTAACAGATGCTAAATTAGATTCTATACCTATTCTCGCTATTACAGGCCAGGTCCCGGTTCCTGCGATTGGAACAGATGCTTTTCAGGAAGCAGATATATTTGGTATTACCATTCCTATTACAAAATACAATAATTTAGTCAAATCAGCTGATGACTTAGCCAGAGCTTTTGAAGAAGCCTATCTCATCGCTATGGGAGGAAGACCGGGTCCGGTTCTTTTGGATTTTCCTAAAGATGTTCAACTCGGAATGACGACCCATAGAAAACCAAAAGATTTAAAGATTCAACCCAGACACTATCAAAAGCCCGAGATGGAAGGGGATCTGGATTCCTTCGCAAGAGCTCTGAATTTAGCCAAGAAACCTCTACTTTATGTAGGAGGGGGAGCTATTAATTCGGGAGCGTACAAAGAAATCCGTGAACTGGCAGAAAAAGCAAATATTCCTGTAACTATGACCCTGATGGGTCTCGGAGCCTTTCCGGGGTCGCATGAGCTTTCAGTGGGTATGTTGGGTATGCACGGGACAGCTTATGCTAATAAAGCTGTTTTGGAGTGTGATTATATATTAAACCTCGGAGCCAGGTTTGATGATAGGGTAGCTAAGATAGGGGATTTTGCACCCAACGCTATTCGTGCTCACATAGATATAGATCGATCCGAATTCAATAAACGGATCTCTATCGATCATTTGCTCCATGGCGATCTCAAAGAAGTTCTCAAAAAACTCATTCCGAAAGTTGAGAAAAAAGAAAAATCTGAATGGTTTCACCGAATTCAGGAACTGAAAAAAAATCATCCTCTTGAATTTGAAAGCAAATCAGATGATATCAAACCACAGGAATTTATTGATCAACTCTACAAAAAAACTGAAGGAAAGTCGATCATTTCAACTGACGTTGGTCAGCATCAAATGTGGGCCGCTCAATACTATTTATTTGATGAACCAAACAATTGGTTGACTTCGGGTGGTTTGGGGACAATGGGATACGGACTTCCCGCAGCAATCGGCGCCAAGGTTGGAAGACCCGATAAAACTGTGATCTGCATCACCGGTGATGGATCGATTCAGATGAATATTCAGGAATTAGCCACTATGAAGATGTATGATATAAAAGTGAAAATTCTTTTATTCAACAATAATTTTCTCGGAATGGTCAGACAGTGGCAGGAGATGTTTTATGATGAAAGGTATTCTCATTCTGAATGGAATTACAATCCCGATTTTGTAACTCTTGCCTCAGCGTACGGAATCAAAGGTTTAAAAATTACCAAGAAAGAAGAAATTCAAAAAGGTTTGGACTTTTTCTTGGAAGATGATGAGTCCTGCTTACTCGAAGTTCTCATTCCCGCTGAAGAAAAAGTTTTCCCTATGATTCCGGCAGGAATGTCTCAGAAAGATATGATTGAATTTAAAGATCTGGAGAATCTACAAAAAAAATGAAACACACACTCAGTATTTTAGTTAATAATCACGCAGGTGTTATGAGCCATGTATCCGGTTTGTTCACCAGAAGAGGATACAATATAGATTCCATCGCTGTCGGTGTGACTGAAAATCCTGAAATCTCCTCCATGACAATCGTAGTCAGGGGTGATGAAGAAGTTGTGTCTCAGGTCAAAATGCAGTTACTAAAATTGCCGGATGTGATTAAGATTACTGATCTAAACAAGTCAGAATCAATCACCAGAGAACTAGTGTTGTTGAACGTAAGCTCCAATGATAAGGTTCGTTCTGAAATTATGACAATTTCAGATGTATTCAAAGCGTCCATCATTGATGTAACCGAATCCTCTCTCTTGATAGAGTATTCAGGGACTTCCAGACAGGTAGATGCATTGATTACTCTAATTAAGAAATTCGGAATTCTGGAAATGGCAAGAACCGGAACCATTGCTATAGCCGTGCAGGAGAAAAATGATTAATAAAATAGGATTGTTTGTTTTAATTCTATTTGTTTATTCCTGCGGAAACACGGTTAGTTCCAAAATATCGTATCCTGTTATACCTTCATCTGTAAGTTTTGCAGGAGAAAAAGTTCCTCTGGAGGAACAGGATACGAAAGAAAGGTTGGAGAGAGAACTTCTGGTCAACCAGAACTATCATACTTCTACAATGTTGATCTATCGACACATCGGAAGATATCGTGACTTCATTATTTCTATTTTAAAGGAAAATGAAGTCCCGGAAGATTTCTTTTACCTGGCGATCGCAGAATCGTCCTTAAATCCCAATGCTGTTTCCAGTGTAGGGGCTATGGGAATCTGGCAATTTATGAAAGGGACTGCTGAGGGGTATGGATTAGAAATCAATAATTATGTTGATGAACGAAGAAATCTGGCCAAAGCCACCCGCGCCGCCTGTAGATATCTTAAAGAGGCTCACAAAGAATTCGGATCCTGGACAATGGCAGCTGCATCTTACAATCGCGGTGTACGAGGTTTGAAATCGGCTGTAGAAGCTCAAAAAGAATCGAATTACTATAGACTCTATTTAAATCAGGAAACCTACAGATATATATTTAGGATCATTGCTTTAAAAATTATCTTATCCAATCCCGGGGATTATAATTTTGATATTTCAGAAAAAGATTTCTACCCCCAATACAAATTAAAAATTGTTACGGTCAAAGAAACTATTTCCGACCTACCGGAATTTGCAAAAATTCATAAAACCACCTATAAGGACCTGGTTCTCCACAATCCCTGGTTAAAAACAGGTAAGTACAATTTTGATCCTTCCGGAAAGTCTTACGACTTTCTGATTCCTGAATAAAAACACATTATTCCTTTCATTTTTTCCTACTATGGGATTTATTACTTGATTCCTAAAGAAATTCATCCCTAATATGCATTAGTGGAACAGAAATTACTGGATTATCTTTGTGCCAACCAATTGTTCGAGGAAGTCAATCCTTCTGACTTATCTCAATTGGATGAAAAGATTTTTGAAGTAATTGAGCTTGTTCCCGGTGAGGTTCTTGCGAAAGAAGACTCTCCATCTGAAGAACTCCTGCTCATTGTTACCGGAAAGGTAGCTGTTTTCAAAAATATCGATGAGGAGTTTGACGTGGCTATCGTTTGTCGCGGAGAGGGAGAGTTCATAGGTGAAATGGGAGTCATGGAAAACAAACCCAGATCTACCACAGTCATTGCCAGTAGTGATGTAATTGCCTTACGTATTTCCAAAGAAAATTTCTTCTTCATTCTCGAAAAATTTCCTATGATTTACAAGAGCATCAACCGGGTGATAGCGGAAAGACTCAGACAGTCGGACGATCGGGCTTCCTTCGAAATATTGAAATATCAATTTCTATATGAACTCAACTCGGAACTGGTGTATCAAAAGAAGGAAGTAGAGCGTCTGAATGAATCTCTAAAAGAAAAGAATAATGAATTGATTCGTATTGCTAATTCTGATTTTTTGACGGGTCTTTCCAATCGAAAATACATCATTGAAAAGTTGAATGAATTGTATTCCCGATGGGAAAGTAAAAGTTTTCCCTTAGCCTGTATTCTTATAGACATTGATCATTTTAAAAAGGTCAATGACAACTACGGACATTCAGCAGGTGACCACATTCTCATAAAAACTGCAGAAATATTAAAAACATCAATTCCACCAGAAGCGATTTTGGGACGATACGGTGGTGAAGAATTTATTGTAATATTAGAAAATTATGAAATTGAAAAAGCGTTTCAAATAGCTGAATTGATTAGAAAGAATATTGAAAACACAATCATTGTGTATAGAGAAAGAGACTTCAGTATCTCTATCAGTATTGGACTTCAGGAAATTTCTTTAGGAGAGGGGAGTCTCGAACAGTTTTTAATAGAAACTGATCGTGCTCTTTATTATTCAAAGGAAAATGGAAGGAATCGAACAACGATTTACAACCCTAATTTGAATATGACCGGAATGAAAAATTGATAGAGTATACCAAACAATAAACCATGAAATTCTTATTTTTACTTTTATTTTTACTGCAGATCATCCCTCTGAGATCGGAAGAATCCCTTGCTTTTGTTTTGGATGTGGTTGGGAGTCATAGTATTTTTCGGGAAGGAATCTCAAGAGAAATCAAACCGAAAATGTTTTTTCACAAAGAGGATGAAATTCAAACCGGACCAAAGGGTCATGTGGATATCCAGATAGATGAAACTATTGTACTTCGTATATCCGCAAAGTCTAAATTTACTCTTTCTAATTTTGAAAAAGCAAATGATCATTTTTTTTATTCCCTTCATTTGAGTTTTGGTGAAGCCTTTATTCGGGTATATAAAAAAATATTAGGAAATTCAGAATGCAATTTTACCACACCCACAAGGGTAGTCGCTGTTCGCGGAACAAAATTCATTTTGAGAGAAAATTCGCAATCTGAGAAGGAAGCATCAGGTGTATTTGTTGGTGAAGGTGAAGTGGAAGTTGAAGATTTAAAGTTTGATGAGAAATTAAAGTTTACAATCCAGAGTGGAAGTCAGCTGAGTCTTTCCAGAAACAATTATGAAATGGAAAAAATCAATCCTAAATTGATATCTGAAATGAAGTTTTTGGATACATTGAAAGTTTTGAAAGAAAAAAATATCAAATTACTATTGGATCAGAAAAAGAAAAACAATGAGCTTATGAAGGGGAATCAGGAATGGTAAATACAAATAAAAAATATGATATCATATTATTTGGAGCCACCGGTTTTACCGGTAAATTGACTGCAGAATATCTTGTTTCCAAGATGAATTCCGAAAAATTTACTTTGGCTCTGGCGGGTCGGAGTCATTCCAAATTGAGTAATCTCAAAATGGAGATTTTGAATAAATTTCGAAACTCTGTAGAAATAGGAATCATAATTGCTGACGTTGGCGACGAAGAGTCAATCAATAGAATGGTAGAATCTACAAGAGTCTTGATTACGACAGTCGGACCTTATTTGAAGTATGGGGAGACTATACTCAAAGCCTGTGCCAGAGAAGGTGTCCATTACCTGGACATCACAGGAGAAGGTGCCTTCGTTCAGACTATGTATGAAAAGTACAATTCACTGGCTGTAGCCAATAAAGCCAGGATAGTCAATTGCTGTGGATACGATAGCATTCCTGCTGACCTGGGAACATTTTTCACAATCAAAAATTTACCCGAAGAGGAATCGAAAGAAGTTGAATGCTTCATTAGTACCAGTTCTAAAAATATAGTTTCCGCACTCCAGAGTTTTTCCGGGGGAACCTGGCACTCAGCTTTGGGCTTTATGAATTTCGATGAAATGGAAAGACAGAATGATTCCTATCAAAAGATCAGATCTCAATTTCAACCCAGAAATATTTACCCCATTCCAACTCAATTCAGATATAGGGATAATGAAAAGCTTTTCGGTGCTCCCCTCCCATTTGTCGATGTAGAAGTCGTATTGCGTTCGGCCGGAAATCTTCCCGAATACGGTCCTGATTTTTCTTACGGTCATTATCTGTCTATTTCAGGAATACCTCAATTGTTTGCCGGCTTAGTATCAGTCGGAACAGTCTTTACAATGGCACAAATCCCTCAGTTGAAAGATTTCCTTCTTTCCCTAAAGAGTTCCGGTGATGGTCCCGATGAAGATGTTCGTAGTACAAACCAATTCAAACACTCCTTTGTTGGAAGATCTGCAACGAAAACAATCAGGACAACTGTCACAGGTGGAGATCCGGGTTATGGTGATACATCAAAAATGTTGGGCGAATCCGCACTCTGTTTACTGAATGACAAACTGGATGAAAGATATGGAGTGATCACACCTGTTATGGCTATGGGCAATCATCTCTTATCAAGGTTGTCTGCGATCGGAATTCGTTTTAGTGTTATTGAAAATGAACCTAAGATTTGAGATATTTCTTTAGATAAAAACCTGTATAGGAATTGGGTATCTTAACCAAATCCTCCGGAGTTCCGGTGGCGATCACTTCGCCGCCTCTGTCTCCCCCTTCCGGTCCCATATCAATGATGTAATCTCCACATTTGATTACATCTAAATTGTGTTCTATGATGATCATAGAATTTCCTTTCTCGACCAGAGATTGTAGTACCAATAATAACTTATTTACATCTTCAAAATGTAAGCCTGTAGTCGGCTCATCTAAAATGTACATAGTCTTTCCTGTGGATCGTTTGGAAAGTTCGGTAGCCAGTTTTATCCTCTGAGCCTCACCTCCTGAAAAAGTAGTAGCGGCCTGGCCCAGCTTGATGTAGTCCAGTCCAACCTGGATTAGAGTCTCCAGTTTCTTTTTCACCTGTGGAATGTTCTCGAAAAAAACAAATGCTTCTTCGACTGTCATGTCCAGAACATCAAAAATCGATTTCCCTTTGAACTTGATTTCTAAAGTTTCTTTATTGTAGCGTTTCCCCTTACAATTGTCACAGACTACATAGACATCGGGTAAAAAATGCATTTCAATTTTTAGAATTCCATCTCCTTCACATTTTTCACACCTTCCTCCGGAAACATTAAAACTGAATCTTCCGGGGTTGTACCCTTTTAGTTTAGAATCTTCTAAATTAGAAAACAATTCACGAATAGGTGCGAACAAACCGGTGTAGGTGGCCGGATTGGATCTCGGTGTTCGTCCTATGGGGGATTGATCAATATTGATGATTTTATCTAATTCTTTATAGCCTTCAATTTTTTTGTGCTTCCCGGGAATAGTCTTTGCCCTCATCAATCTGGCAGCAAGTTCATTGTGTAGAATATCATTGATCAGGGTAGATTTTCCGCTTCCCGAGACTCCGGTGACAATTGTCATGCATCCAAGTGGGATGGTTACATCTATATTCTTTAGATTGTTTTCTACTGCCCCAATTATTTTTATAAATTTCGAATTGCCCTTTCTCCTCGATTCGGGTACTTTGATTTGATTTTTTCCGCTTAGAAATTGACCTGTAATCGATTTTTTGTTTTTCCGAATTTCCTCAGGAGTACCCCTGGCTATGATATTCCCTCCATGAACGCCGGCTCCGGGACCCATATCGATGATATAATCTGCTTCTTCCATTGTCTCCTGATCGTGTTCGATGACTAGAACAGTGTTTCCGATTTCTTTTAATTCCTTAAGTGTCTTGATCAGTTTCGTGTTGTCTCTCTGGTGCAGTCCTATCGAAGGTTCATCAAGGATGTAGAGGACACCCATGAGTCTGGAACCGATTTGTGTGGCCAATCGAATCCTCTGAGCTTCTCCTCCGGAAAGAGTTCCGGCACTTCTCTGAAGAGTCAGATATCCCACACCGACATCATTTAAAAATTGTAGTCTCTGGTTGATTTCCTTGAGAATCGGTCTGGCAATGATTTCCTCCGATCCCGTTAGGTGGAGGGAATTGATAAATTCTAATGCTTTCTCTACAGACAAACAGGTAAATTCAAAAATTCCCAAATCTTTCACCCTTACAGCTCTACTGGCAGGATTGAGACGGCTTCCGTTGCATGTAGTACATGGATGGTTTGTCATAAAAGATTCAAACCATTGTCTCATAGAATCTGATTTGGTTTCTCTGTATCGTCTCTTTAAATTAGGAATGACACCTTCATATTCTCTGGAAAATTCAAACCTGGAATCTTCTTTTCTGAAATCATAATCTATTTTTATACTTCTATCTCCATGAAGTATGATTTTTTTGATTTTATCGGGTAATTTTCTCCAGGGCGTGTTGATGTCAAACTTTAAGCTTTTGGCAAGAGAGTGAACTGTGGCAACATACCAATACCCCCCCGACTTTCCCCAGACTTCGAGGCAACCTTCCATAAGAGAGAGATCGGGATCATTTACTAGCAATGTCTCATCATATTCCAGAAGTGTTCCCAATCCATCACATTCCCGACAGGCTCCATCCGGAGAATTGAATGAAAAAATTCTCGGCTCCAATTCAGGAATAGAAACATCTTCACAATGAGAACAGGATAGTTTTCTGGAAAAAACGTGATCAGTCTCTGAGTCATTCACTATAAGTGTATCACCTGAATATTTGAAAGCGGTTTCTACTGAATCTGAAATTCTTCCCCTCAGATCGGCTTTCATCACTAATCGATCTACAACTAGATCAATAGTGGATTTAAAATTCTTTTTGAGTTGAATCTCTTCTTCTAAAGAAATAATTTCTTTATTGATGCGGACCCTATTGAATCCATCTTTTCGCGCTTTTTCGAGTATCTCTTTGTGTTCCCCCTTCTGTGCCTGAACAACCGGAGCCAGGATAAAAAGTTTTGAATTCAAGGGGAAATTCATGATACGATCCAAAATCTGATCTATTGAAAGACTGGAAATGGGACGACCGCATTTCGGGCAGTGAGGCTTTCCTATGCGGGCATAGAGGAGACGTAGATAGTCATAAATTTCGGTTACTGTTCCAACTGTAGATCTGGGATTTCGGTGGGTTGTTTTTTGTTCGATGGAAATAGCGGGGCTGAGTCCTTCGATGAGATCTACATCGGGCTTGTCCATTTGACCGAGAAATTGTCGTGCATAACTGGATAGACTCTCAACATATCTTCTTTGACCTTCAGCATAGATCGTATCAAAAGCAAGAGAGGATTTCCCGGATCCGGAAAGTCCTGTGATGACTACCAATTTGTCTCTGGGAATATCCAGATCTATATTTTTCAAATTGTGTGCCCTGGCACCTTTGATATGTATATGTGAAAGTGACAATTGGTAACTCCCTTTCCATAAGTATGGATAGAATACAAAATGGATATTTGTCTTAATTTGTAAAAAGAAATTTTATTAGAAATCCCGAATCACTGAGATTCAAATGAAAAAAAAATGAAATTTATCGAAAAAAAATTTGGGATAAATTTTTTTTTTGAAAATTTTGGAACCCTTAGGGTATGGAAAATAAAGATTTAATCTACCTACCCCTCACTGAAGATCCTATGTTTGAGAGTTTCTTTCTCTTTCGGGAGGATCTGCTTTTGGATTTCCTAAACTCTTATTTCAAAGAGAAAAAGTATCCGCTTCTAAAGAAAATTTCACCTGTAAAGGTTTCTGAAAGAACCTTATCAGAGAGAACCAAAAAAGGATTTCTTCAATTGGAAGCCGGAGATGAAATAGATCAGGATATCTTTATTGAATTGATTTCTTATTCCGGATCTCAGGACGGAGATCGAATTTTTTATGATTCTATGAAATTATGGAATCAAATCCACTCAATGATTCCGGGTTTTGAAAAAAAAGGGAAAATTTATAGAATCTGTATTTTGGATTTTCTCTTCTTTGACAATCCGGCCCTACTTATGACTTATAAAATTTTGCAACATTCCAAACCGGAATTGGGAATCGTTGAGAACTTCGAAATCCAGACAATTGAGCTGAAGAAATTTTCCAACTCAAACTCGGTCAGAATCAAAAGTTTTTACAATTGGTTGGAAATATTTACGAATACAAATCGGTATGAGATGAAATTATTTATCTCAGAGCATCCCCTATTAAAAGATATCCTGGAGACCTTAGTCATTCTGGCTATGGGAAATGATTATGAAAAAATATGGAAGTTTTGTAAAAGATCGGAAACAGAACTCATCTATCTAATGAAAAGGGTGGTTTCTGAATTTCAAAATGAGTACTTTGAAAAATTTCTCAGAGCAATTTCTTCTCTAAAAAATTCAGGAAAAACGATTCGGGAGATTTCCAAACTTTTGGATATTGAGGAAGAGGAAATCAGGCGGATTTTGATTTCTGAAAAATCTTGAGTTTAGGACATTGATGATGAAGTATTTTTATAAAAAATTAGAAAAACTATTTATAAATAAGAACCATCTCGATATATATACATACAAAATCTTTTTGAATAAGAACATACACAAAAAGTTTTGTGATAATAAATTTCCAAAATAAATATGAATTCAAGATTCAAAAAGAGAAAGGAGAACTCATGATTTCAAGTGAAGATTTCAAAAAATGCCTGGGAAGGTTTGCATCCGGTGTAACTGTGATCACATATTCGGATGGGAATGAGAAGGGAGGTATTACAGTTTCCAGCTTTGCTTCCGTTTCAATGGATCCACCACTGGTTTTGTTTAGTATTTTAAAAAAGACACCCAGTCATGACAAATTATTGAATTCCAAAAACTATGCTATCAATATACTTTCAATGGATCAGGAGACTGTATCCAACTCTTTTGCCAATCCTAAGATTGATCGTAACGAATTTATAAAATCAATCCCAACCGAAGAGAAAGATGGAATCCCTCTGATCCTGGGATCTCTTTCTATTCTTTTTTGTTCCAACCATAAGGTAATCGATGGAGGTGACCATTCCATATTTCTCGCTCTGGTGGAATCAGGTTCGGTGGGAGAGTCCGATTCTCCTTTGGTTTATTACAATAAGGCATACAGAAAAATCTCATGAAAGACGCGATACTCATCACACAATGTTTGCAGAATGATTTTGTCGAGTTGATCGATAAATACGATCCTATACCAAACTTATTGCATGTCGGATACGAAGAAGCCAAACGTCTACTAGGTGAAAAAATTGAGGAAGGTCCCGTGAATACCCTCATGGAGTGGGCGTATGATTCGGACGAAAATTCCCTGGAAATCATCCACATTCGGGATTGGCACAATCGTGAAGAACTCTCTCAGGCGGATCATCTATCCCAGTTCGGTGAGCATTGTATTGCGAATACCAGAGGCGCTGAATTTGTATTCTCATCCAGAATCAAACCTGAAAGGAAGCATCGAATTGTAAATGCATCCGGTTTGAATGATTTTGTAGACACCGATCTGGAAGAAGCACTCAGTCCTTTTCAGGACAAAAAATGCAGAGTGGGGGTTGTTGGGGTGTGGACGGAGGCAAAGATTAATTTTCTCTGCTATGAATTGAAGACCAGATATCCGAACTTTGAAATTGCTACCTGTAGTCCTGTCACTGCGAGTTCCAATCGGGCAAATCACTTCATCGCTCTGGAATCTCTTCAAAAGATCCTGGGTATTCGGGTCTTCACATCACTTTCGGAATTCACCGGATTTTTGAATGGAACTGCTCCGGCACTCGAAAAAAGAATTACATCTTCTCAATCTGTCCGAATTCAATTTGAAGACAATTACTCCGTATCCGACACTGATATGAAAATACTTCAATACCTTTTCCGTGACTTGAAAGAAGTGAGTTGCAAGTGTTTGGATGGGGGATTTTCAGGAAATGTTGTACTCAAGTCAAGCGGAAAGGATATCTACGGACATCGTCATGTTCCTTATGTAATCAAGATCGGTCCGAGAGATCCTATTTCCAAAGAAAGAATTTCATTCGAAAAAATTCAGGAAGTACTGGGAAACAATGCTCCGAGTATAGTTGATTTTGCAGAACTGGAAAATCGTGGTGCGATCAAATATCGTTATGCATCAATGCTGGATGGAAACGTCAGGACGTTTCAAAAGTACTACAAAGAATCAGAGGATCTGACTAAAATTGAAAAGTTTCTCCATATTGTTTACAGAGAACAACTGGGAAGACTCTATGATGCAGGTACTCGAGAGCCATTGAATTTGCTGAAATACTATGATTTCCAATCCAAATATGCAGAGGGAGTTAGAACCCGGGTAAATTCTATTCTGGATTATGAAGCTAAAGGTGATCGATTGACACTTCACGGAATCGATTTGCCTAACGTAGTTCAGTTTTATTCTGAAGATTTGAATCATCTTAAGGAAAAGATTAACTATTCCAGATATGTTTCTTATCTTCACGGAGATTTGAATGGTGCAAATATCATTATTGATTCTCAGGAAAATGTATGGTTGATCGATTTCTTTCATACTCATAAAGGTCACATCCTCAAAGATCTGATTAAACTAGAGAATGATATTTTGTATATATTCATGAATATAGAAAATGAATATGAATTCAAAGAAGCAGCTATTCTTGTTGAGAATCTTATAAATGTCTATGACCTGGGAATTCCTTTTGAATTACCCAACCAAATCCAATTCAGTTTTCCAAAGATATTAAAGGCATACAAAACAATTCAAATCCTTCGATCATACTATCGGGAATTGATTGCTCTGGATAGAGATCCCTATCAACTATGGGTAGGATTGATGCGTTATGCGATGCACACTCTTTCATTTGATGAGTCAAATCTCTGGCAAAAGAAATTAGCATTATTGTCGGGTTGTCTACTCTCAGAGAAGATTAAAGAAACACTAAATGCCTCGTCTAAACTCAGGATAGATTTTTTATTTAAAGAAAATGAAATTTCCAAAGGAAATATCGGACTGACTATTCTCCCGGGACGGAAAGATCGAAATCGGAAAATAGAAAAGGATCTCAAATCTCTTAGCGAGAATGGAATTTCAGCTGTCGTCTCACTCGTCACCGAAGATGAGTTGGAAGAGTATGGAGTCAAAGATTTGAGGAATCAATACAAATCATCTTCTCTGGATACCAATTTCCTTCCTATTCTGGATCAGGGAGTTCCTGATAAAGAAAACATGAATGCACTCCTGGAATGGATTCACAATAAGGTGGAAAAAGGAGAGAAGGTTTTGATTCATTGTGTGGGTGGTCTCGGAAGAAGCGGAACTGTAGCCGCCTGCTATTTGATACGTTACCACTCCAAAGATCCTGTAGAAGCCATTCATTTTGTCAGAGAAAGGCGATCGAGACGAGCAGTTGAATCCAGAATTCAGGAAGAATTTATTCTGAATTTCAAATGATTCATGTTTGATACAAAACTTTCAGAAAACCTCCTGGGAAGCTTAGGAGGTTTTCAGATCAATTCCGAAAAAGACTCCGTAAAGTCCCCCGAACTCATATTGTCCAGTTCAAAGGCTTCTAATCCCTGTTCTCGATCTTCAGAATATACAATTCTAAATTCCATACTCCATCGATTTTTGAGAGAGACATTGGGTGATGTAGTATGAAGATGATGGGCTGAAAAAACAATTGCTTCTCCCGTATCACAATAGAATGAATCTCCCCCACAGATGATTTCCTGGGTTGTTGGGAATGAATTTGTATTCAATGAATTTTGGAATCCACCCGAATGAATGAATTCACCCAGTTTGAATTCAGCGGAATCATTCAATACTGATCTCTGAAAGTACTCAGGAAAAAAAACAAAAGAATTGCTGGGGTCGATTGGATGGAGGGGAATCCAGAGATTGATTTGGGAAGGGGAGTTTGCATACCATGTATCACGATGAGCATAGAAGGCTTTTTTGGCTTTTTCATCCAGATGTGATTCCGGAGAAAGGGATCGAACTCTCGGAAGATCTGCTAAGATATGATTGGTAGTTTGGGAATGATTCTCTATAAGGACCTTTTTTAAAAAAGAATGTCCTATCGTCTTTAAAGTACCTTTGGAATGCATAGTTTCTCTGAATCGGGACAGTAGAGTATGAGTTGTTTGGGAACTGAATCTGAGATTTAAAAAATTATCCGGAAAAAACAGACTAAGATTTTTCTGAAGTTCCGGGAAGAGACTTCGAACTATTTCAGGATGAACTTGGATATGAAAAATTCTTCCGTGAAAGATTTCCTTTCTGAGAGATCTTTCGTTCAAATCCCTCCATCCGATTTCAGAAAAATTTATGGGCATCGTCGACTCTTAGTTCAAATGAATGATTTTTGTCATCTTCAATAAAATCTTAGCTTCCTTAGAAAGATCTACACTAAAATTGCGGATATCTTAAAGGGTGTCAACAGGTGATTTAGAATCTCTATTTGTTTTTCCGGTTTGAAAT
The DNA here is from genome assembly GCA_024233875.1 of Leptospiraceae bacterium. GTDB lineage: Bacteria > Spirochaetota > Leptospiria > Leptospirales > Leptospiraceae > JACKPB01. The sequence goes on along the minus strand of JACKPB010000003.1, from coordinate 46,058 downwards.
GAAGAAAAAAATAAAGTTGAAATTTTTTCCTACAAAATAAACAATTCAGTCTAGATTATGATTATTACATCAAATGGCATCGAGTTTACAAACCTAAAAGAATTTTCAAAATTTACTTATGATAACGGTCTGGTTGGAGTGATTCAACTGACAGAACCAATCAAGGACAACGGTGGAAATATCCTCATTAAAGAAATGGTGAGTGTAAAAGAAACCGCGATCAAAAAATTAGAGAATTTGGATGGTCAATTCACCCCACTTTTTAAGGTGAATTTAAATGATGACTTAATCAACCGATTGAGTCTTGCGATTTCTAAAAGAATTTTGCCTCAAATTGAAAGTGCTAAAAATCTCTTTCTAAAGCATTTGTTTGAGCACAATTCATCTTTTATAAATAATTTCGCATCTTTCATAAAAAACAGTTTTTATGAAACCAAAATCCTTTTGATTTTTTATCGCCTTATGGTGGAAAGACCGGAATACTTTGACTACGGCATTGACAATGCTCTCACCTGTTTGGGTACTGTGATCCAAAAAAGTCATCAGGTAAAGTTCATTCACAGGCATGCATTTTTGGGTGGTTTTTTTCTGGACATAGCCCTATCGGAGACAGATTACTTTAAGTTTCCCTATCCTCAGGAATCCGACCTCATTCAGGTTTCCAAGCTATCCGGGATCGCAGCCGCAAATGTCGGACTTAGCAAAGAGATAGTAGTTTCCATTGAAAATTCAAATATTCCCGGTATCTACACTGAGGGGTCCACACTTACCATAGATTATGAAACTCTGGAAAAAAACCCTTTATTGAAAATGTCGTCTGAGGGTGGGGATTCCGGAGAAATAGATATGGAAGCTGAGCAAATTCTCACTGAGAGTTTTAAGATCAGCCGGTTCATCAAGGAAACTTATAAGAAGATGGACAAGAGCAAAGATGATGTAGCCGAACAGCTTCTCGTTATGTTTACATACAATACGGAGAAGGGTGTCTTTCTGAAGGAATACGCTTATCCTATCATTGCACGATTCAAAGAGTTTCAAGCAACAGTGAATAAAGTTCGGAAAGTTGCCTCGATTGAGAACAAATGCCCCCATCAACCTTCTGCCTGGGCATATCCCAAACCAAAATCCACTCAAATTCTTTGCAAAAACAGAATTTATGAATGCAAATACTTTGTCGGTGGTTGGGATATCAATATAGTATCTGCCCAGTCCTCTTTCGGTTATCTGGGCACCCCTCTCAATCCCGGTTCCTATCCCAAGTGCAAATTAGAAAAGGAATTAGATAACTCTTAGTTTTCCACCTCAGGGCTGTACTCCAGAAAAGGTTTGATCTGATACTCACTTACTTTGTAGACATTCGGATCTGAATCTTTTCTGAGGTAGAAAAGATTTTCCGATTTTGAAAAGCCTATCATTCGAAAGCTCATAGTCTCTGAAGTCTTTTTGTCTTTTCCGGAATAGGTGACAAGAAGATCGAATTGATTTCCTAAATCCAAATCAGAGACGTCTAGCTCTGTGACTACCTGTTCTGCCAATAAAGAAGTCATTCGGGTCAATAGGGAGGTGAGAGAATCAGATTTGATCTTTATATCTCCCGGAATTTTCTTCCAAGTACCTTCTGTTTTGACCAATTCGAAGTTCTTATCCGGTAATTCTGAATATTTTATGGAGATGGTTTGAATGTCTGAGGAATTGATTCCTGAAGGGCTGATTCTTTTTTGAATGAAAAATTCATTCGAACCTCTTCCGAATGTCGGTTTTAAATTTTCTTCGACAAGATAAACTGTAGATTCCTCATTGAAAGATACATAAGTATAGGCTCCTCCGGCTCCGGTGGTCCCTATATGAAGAGTTCCCTTCAAATCTTCACCTCCGTAGAGACTCAGGTCAAAGGCATCCATTCCCCCGATTCCAAATTCTTCCTTTTTAGAAGCATCCGTACTAACAGAAGTAAACCTCCTGGTCTGGAAAATACTCTTGAGCAATTGGTCGACTTTTTCTCTGTCTGCACGGTAGCTTTTGTTCTCGTTTTTGTACAGCCAATTTTCAGAATTCAGCTCCAGAATCCTCTCGCCATCAGCTTCAGTGGATCTTTTGATGATGATTTTTGTAATTCCCTGAGCGGTACCCTCAAAGAATGGTTTTGATTTACTGTAATTCTTTTCAAAGAATCCGAAGGGATCTCTAAAAAGTACTATCAATAGTACCAAAACAAGATTAGTCAGAGTTAAGGAAAATGCTGTGTGGTTTTTGAAATAATCTTTGATCATGGACAATAGTTTCATATCGAACTCCAAATATTAGAGGGAACTCTTAGAGTCCCCTGGTTCTTTTGCGTAAACGTAAAAAAGCATAGATTCCGAGTGCAATGGGAACAAACAGGATATTGATCACACTGAAGACATATTGTTCCCATTTTGAAATCGGTTTGAGGTTTTTTATATAAGGTTGCTTGGTTCGCGTTGCCAAAAGATCTGTGTCACCTGTAAATATATCCAAAAGGTTCAGGAAGAAGGGCATATTTGTTGTCTGAAAGGTTTCCATGTACAATTGCTTGGAGAAGAAAATATCTGAAATCAGGTATGGACTTCCCGAAACAAAGATCTGTGCTTCTGTGTTTTCTTTTGACTTGGGCAGAAATCCGGAAACGTTGGCACCCTCAGGCAAACTGTCCTTATTGAAATAGGATATGAATTTTCCCTTCAGATGAACTCCCATAGGTATGTTCAATCCAGTCGGTTCCAGATTTAGATTGGCTACCTGATTCTCATCGATGGGTACATAATTCTCTTTTCTATCTGCATCTTTGGAAGTAAGTAGTACTGGCTCAATCTTCACTTCCGGTTGTTTGTCTTTGAGTAGATCGATTCCCGATGCCCAGGGAAGAACAATCGCACTGGAGTACTTGGTCAGGAGATTTTCCTTAGAGATCCCATCTGACTCTCCCGTGACAACCGGCCAGAGTGGATAGTGATACCTTGCCAGAAATCCTCCCTCCATTTGAATGAGGGAGTCAGTCACCATTCCCCTCTCGGGCTCAAGAAGGAGGTCGGACTTGACTTCAAAGCCATAATGGGAAGTGAACTTTCGAAACTCATCAGCATCGGGATTTGGCATAGCTATCCCATCTCCCGAACCCATCATAGCCTCCATTCCCCCACGTGGATTGGGCAATTGAAATTTCATGGTTTCAGCCAGAAGAATGATATTTCCACCCCTCATGAGATACTGATCAATGTGGTATCTCCCCAAGTCAGTGAGTCGGGGATTTCCCACCCAGAGTAGGATAGAAAACTCTTCCGGGATCGGTTCTGAGTTGATGTTGATTTCTGTGGGTTCACCAAATTCAGGACCATAAATCTTGTGGATAAAGACACCGAAGGTTTCCTTGCCGGACATGGGTCCCGGTTCGGGGAAAGTATGAGCGCCCGGCGCTTTCAAGATCGCTAGGGGAGATTTTTCTGATTTTCGGGTCATTTTCTTGAGAAGAGTTAGGATTTGGTACTCCAGGCTTTCTGCATTGTAAGCTAAGGGAATTGTCTCAGTATTTGTTCCCAAAGTCAAACGAATGCCGAAATAAGCCTGCTTCACTTCTGCTGATCCCCTTTCTAATTTTTCAAGTGGGTACGACTTGATTCCGGCTTCAGCTGCTTTTTGCTTTTCGGTTTCACCCGAATCGGGATCTATGATTCTGAGCTCGATCATGGATGAGTTCACAGAGGCTATTTCTTTCAAGAGTTCTTTGGAGAGTTGGAGCCTGGCTCTGTGCATACCCGGAACGTCGCTGGAGTAGAATGCATCTATGATCAGCTTTGATTGGAGATTGTTCAGAATTTTTTCTGTACTCTCTGTCAAATTGAATCTATTTTCCTGGGAAAGGTCCTTTCTGCAATACCAATCTCCGAGAAGCAGATTGAACAGAAGAAAGGTTAGAAAAAATTGAAGGAAGAGAAACTTTCTGTTTTTGTTGAATTGATCAAAAAATGAAATCATTTTTTCCCCCTGAGTATCAATACATTGCTCACCATCATTAGGGCAATGAAACTGAAGTAGAAAAGAAAGTCCCGTGGATCAAAAACACCCATACGAAAGGATTCAAAATGCTGGGAGAGAGAAAAGAAGGCAATGTAGCCCCCCGCCCGGTTTCCAAAAAATTGAAGTAAGGGTTGGTAACCGAGTAAGAAGGTGATGAGGCAGAGAAGTAGGGTCATCATGAAAGAAGAGATCTGATCCCGACTCAAAGACGAGATGACCATCCCCATTGAAATGTAGGCTCCCCCCAAAAGAAAAGTACCCAGGTATCCGGAGAAAATCAATCCCGGATCCAGAGATCCCAGAAGAAAAATTGTGAAAGGAGTGAGAAGAGTTCCGCACAAAGTTAGAATCAAGAAAAGCCATGCAGAAAGAAATTTTCCAATGACGATCTCATAATCTTTAACGGGTAGGGTGAGAAGGACTTCAATGGTTCCTGATTTCTCTTCTTCCGACCAGAGCCTCATTGTGATTGCAGGGATGAAAATGATAAATAGTAGGGGCACCCACATAAAGTACTGCTCCATACTGGAGATCTTTAGATCCCAAAAAGAATTTCCCCCCAGACCGTAGAAAAAAAGAAAGGAGAGAAGAAGTAGAAAAAAGGAACTGAAGATGTAACCTATGGGTGTATTCTTATAGATAGAAAGTTCTTTATGAAAAATTGTTCTGATATTGTTCATTTCAACTCCTGGTAAGTTTCTCAAAAACATTTTCAAGGGATTGTCGATAGATCTTGATTTCCCGAACTTCAAATTTTACTGATTTCAATTTTTGAAATACGATTTCCGGAGATTTTTCACCGGGATTGATGAGGTAAGGCAGAAATCCATCGATTTCTTTCTCCGTTTCCGATAGAATCGGTTCCTCAAAGTCTTTGAAAGTTGATTTCATTGCTGCGAGATCTGTTTTGGCTGTGACTAAAACCCGATTTCCACTGTAGAGTTCTGAAACTTTTGAGTCTGCGACAATAGATCCATTGTTTATGATCACAGCATGGTCACAAATGTCTTCGACCTCTTTTAAGATATGGGTGGAAAGAATGATGGTCTTGTCTTTTCCTAGATTGCGGATCAAAGTTCGAATGTGAGAGATCTGATTCGGGTCTAGTCCGGATGTTGGTTCATCCAAAATAATGACTTCCGGATCATGGATGAGGGTACCTGCCAAAGCAACTCTTTGTCGAAATCCCTTAGACAAAAGAGAAATGGGAAAGTGAAGATGTGTTTGGAGTTCACAGAGATCAACTACTCTAGAAATTCCCTGATTCTTGGAGTGGTTGTCCACTCCACGAATGTCCGCCATATAATTCAGGTATTCTGAAACAAGCATATCTGAATATAAAGGTGCGGATTCAGGTAAATAACCCAATTTGGATTGAAATTCAGAAATATTTTGAAATACAGACTCATTTTTATAAGTGATGTTTCCATCTGTAGGTTCCAGAAAACCTGTGATGAGTCTCATAGTCGTGGTTTTTCCGGCTCCATTGGGACCGAGGAGACCCGTAATGATCCCGGGTTTGATTTGAAAATTCAAATGGTCAACAGCTGTTTTTGTATCAAATCTTTTTGTTAAATTTTCTACTCTGAGCATATTTTTTTCCTAAATCTAACATTTTTGGTAAGGTATATCTGTCCATAAAAAGAATCCCGGGAAACCCGAGAAGAAAGAGAAGGAGTGAATTCTAAGAAGGAGCCCATCTCCTCAATGTAGGCAAACATTCGGGCATTGAAAATTGAAATCTTTGAGAACGAAAAAGAGATCATTTTGGGTTTTGCAGTTTTAAGTAATTTACAAAAGAAATTCAATTTGTACATTTATTTCCGGTTTTCAGTTCCAAAAAATCAACTGTAAACTAATAAATTTATGTATTTATTCTAAGTTTTTTTATTTAGACATTTGTTTCCGATTTCTAGTTTTCCGGTTTTAGAGATTTTTTAACAGAAATCATTTGACAAAACTTCAAAAAATCATAAATTAGAATAATTATAAAGGACTCTTAGATGATGAAAACAATGCAATTGATCAATTACGAAGGAAATTCTGACTCCTTTCGATTGGTAGAAAAGGAAATTCCTGAGATTGGTGATAGGGAAGTTTTGATCAAAATTCACCTCTCTCCGATCAATCCCTCTGACCTGGCCTACATCAGGGGACTTTACGGGATTAAGAAAAAACTACCTTCGGCTCCCGGATTTGAAGGTGGGGGTACGGTTGTGAAAGCGGGGAAAGAATCCGGTTTTTCTGAAGGAGACAGAGTTTCCTGTGTAGCACCCACCAAAGGGGATGGAACCTGGTCCGAATATATGGTCGTTCCTCCTGAAAATTGCATTCGACTCATTGATTCAGTTAGTCTGGATGAGGGATCAATGCTCTATGTGAATCCGATGACAGCTTATGCTATGTTTGAAGAAGGTAGAAAGAAAGGTCACACTGCATTCGTTCATACTGCTGCTGCATCAGCCCTGGGAAAAATGATTCACAATCTGGGCAAGAAATTTGAGGTTCCTGTCATCCATATAGTCAGAAAATCCGAACAGGTAGAGCAGTTGAAAAATGAGGGTCGTGAATTTGTCTTGAATTCCTCAGATGAAAAATTCCAAAAGGAACTTTTCAAGCTTTCCAAAAAACTAAATGCCACCTATTGCCTCGATGCGGTTGGGGGGGAAGTCGCCTCGAAAATCTTTGCAACTCTCCCTTATGGTTCTGAATTGGTCTCTTATGGAAACCTCTCCGAAAAGCAGATCGATGTGGAGCCGGGGATATTTATCTTCCAAAATAAAAAAATAAGTGGATTCTGGTTGAGTACTTTTCTTCCCTCTCTCAATCAGGAGGAATACAAAGAGATCACTCGAAAGGCACAGGAATTGCTTCCGGAATGCTTTCGATCGGAGATTCATAGCTCATTTACCCTTGAAAACGTACCGGAGGCGATAGAATATTATAAGAAAAACATGAGTTTGGGAAAAATAGTGATTCGACCCTCGGGGACTCCGGATGGCTGAAATTAAAAAAGTCCCAAACTCTAAAAATACAAAAATTAGCAAATCCAATGCACCAAAACCTGTATCTACTCTTGTTCTGAAAGATAGTTTCGAAAAACTGAAAGAGCATTTTCAGGTCCATATGCATAGCTCTGTTGAATTCAGGCTCAATAAGTTATCGGAATTCAGAAAAGCTCTGAAGCATTACAATAAGGAAATCAAAGAGGCAATCTATCAAGATTTCCGAAAATCCGGTCAGGAGACTGAACTCACAGAAATCATTCCTATTTACCAGGAAATCGGAGAGATTCAGAGGAATTTAGAAAGATGGATTCAGCCCAGGGGTGTCGATTCTCCTTTAACTCTTTTTGGAACACATGCTGAAATTTTACACAAACCTCAGGGAGTAGTTCTCATTCTTTCTTCCTGGAACTTTCCCTTTCAATTGAATTTAGTTCCCATGATCTCAGCTTTTTCTGCCGGCAATACAGTTCTCATTAAACCTTCAGAATTGACTCCCAAGAGCAACTCTATTATGAAAAAAATCATTCAGGAAGTTTTCAAACCGGAAGAAGTAACTCTTCTGGAGGGACCTGCCAAATTGGGAGAAACGCTTATTTCTTTCCCTTTTGATCACATCTTTTTTTCGGGAAAAGAGCAAAATGCAAAGAAAATTCTCAAAAAGAAAGCAGGGACAATCTGTCCCATCACCCTGGAATTGGGAAGCAAATGCCCTGCTGTCATCGATAGGGAATCGGATGTCAGGTTAGCAGCAGAACGTATTCTATGGGGCAAGATTTTGAATGCAGGTCAGTCCTGTGTTGCTCCGGATACAGTCTATGTCCATGAATCAGAACTGAAGGACTTTCAACAGTCTTTCAAACAATCCCTCACCAATTTTTATAGACTGGGTGAGTTGAGTTTGAAGGAAAATTCAGATTATGCCAGAATTATCAATCAGAAAGAGTTCAATCGTTTGGAAAGTCTTTTGAATGATTCTCTTGAAGATGGAGGAAAGATTCTGGAAGGAGGTGAGATGGATTCGGGGTCTCTATTTTTCTCACCGACTCTCATCCAAATTCAGAATAGAAATGCAAGAATTTACAAAGAAGAAATTCAGGGTCCCATCCTTGTGCTCTATGCATACAAAGAACTCGATGAAGTTATTGATTTTCTCAAAAAAGATCCGACTCCTCTGGCATCCTATCTCTTTTGTAGCAATCCGACTACGATTCATAAGTTTTTAGCCAATACAGATTCAGGTGGAGTTTCTATCAATGATGTGATCATTCATCTCGCCAATCCAAATCTTCCGTTTGGTGGGTTGCGTGAGAGCGGAGTACGCTCTTATCATGGATATTATGGTTTTTTAAATTTTACATATCAGAAATCTGTTCTGAAGCAGGGGATTTTCAGTGCAATCCGCTTGCTATATCCTCCCTACAATCCAATTATGGATAAGGTCTCAGATTTTATGAAGAAATTTATGGTTTGATTTTTTTGATCCGAAACTGGTATGTTAATTGCATATATTATCACAAAAGGGAAAAATTGAATTTAAGTGCAAAAAAGATCTAATCAAATAGAAAGTTTGCTTAAAAAATAAACATTTTTCCAAATATTTAAGAGAAGGAAACAATATGAGTAAGAACCCAAGACAGGAAGCAATATCTAAAATCTCCGATTATATTCAGGAAGAGTCAAATTTTTCACCCTTTGAAACTCCCGTTACGGAGCTTTTTGGAAGTAAAGTGTTCAATATCGATTTGATGAGAGAGAGATTGCCCAAAGCAGTTTTTAAATCTGTTAAGAAGACGATTCGGGATGGAAATCCTTTAGATCCAGAAATTGCAGATATCATTGCCAACGCTATGAAGGATTGGGCGATCGAAAATGGTGCTACGCACTACACTCATTGGTTTCACCCGCTCACCGGATTGACAGCTGAAAAGCATGATTCATTCATCAGTCCTACAGAAACCGGAAAAGTGATACTTGAATTCAGTGGTAAAGAACTGATCAAGGGTGAGCCGGATGCATCTTCTTTCCCTTCCGGTGGAATTCGGGCTACTTTTGAAGCCAGAGGTTACACTGCATGGGATGTTACCTCTCCTGCATTTTTGAGAGACACTACTCTCTGCATTCCAACAGCGTTTGTTTCATACACAGGAGAAGCTCTCGATAAAAAAACTCCACTTTTGAGATCTATGGATGCTCTCTCCGAGCAAGCATTGCGTATTCTGAAGTTGTTCGGTAACACAACTGCTACCCGTGTGACCACTACAGTAGGTCCCGAACAAGAATACTTCATGATCGATAAAAATTTCTACAATCTACGTCCCGACCTCATTGCCACCGGCAGAACAGTCTACGGTGCCAGACCTCCTAAAGGACAGGAATCTGAAGACCATTATTTCGGTTCGATTCGAGAAAGAATTCTTGAGGTAATGAAAGATGTAGAAGCAGATCTTTGGGCACTCGGTGTAAATGCCAAAACAAGACACAATGAAGTGGCTCCCTCTCAGTATGAATTGGCTCCAATCTTTACAACTACAAACGTTGCTATGGACCACAACCAACTGATCATGGACACCCTTAAAAAAGTAGCCAACCGCCATGGACTTGCCTGCTTACTCCATGAAAAACCATTTGCCGGAATCAATGGATCCGGAAAACACAACAACTGGTCTATGGGTTCAAATGACGGTCAGAACCTTTTGGAGCCAGGTCACAATCCACATGAAAATGCTCAGTTCCTGGTGTTTCTGGTCTCCGTGATTCGTGCGGTTCATATTCATGGTGATCTCCTCAGAGTCTCTATCTCTAACCCCGGTAATGACCACAGATTGGGTGCAAATGAAGCTCCTCCTGCGATCATTTCCATTTTCCTGGGTGATCAATTGAATGATATTATCGAACAACTGGAAAAAGGTGAGGCCAAATCATCTATCAACGGGGCAGACATGAAGATTGGTGTATCCACTCTTCCTCATCTTCCTATGGATTCAGGTGATCGAAACAGAACCTCTCCATTTGCGTTTACCGGCAATAAGTTTGAATTCAGAGCAGTTCCTTCATCTCTTTCTTTGGGAGATCCAAACTGTTTCCTGAACACAATTGTAGCCGATTCTCTAAAAGTAATCGCCGATCAGCTAGAAAATGAAATGAAAGCCGGATCCACTCTTGAAAAATCTGTTCAAAAAGTATTGACTGAAACCATTAAAAAGCATAAGGCTATTATCTTCAATGGGGACAACTACTCTGATGAATGGAGAGAAGAAGCAGAAAAAAGAGGTCTACCAAATTTCAGAACTCTTGTAGATGCTATGCCTTCTCTGATCAATGAGAAAAATATTAAGGTCTTTGAAGATCACAAAGTTCTTTCAAAAAGAGAGTTGGAAGCAAGATTTATCATTCAGCTCGAAGCTTATATCAAAACAATCAATCAGGAAGGTCTGGTAACACTCGATATAGGTAAGAGACAAATTTTACCTGCTTGTCTGAAGTACCAAACAGCTCTTTCAAAAAGCATTCAAAATGTTAAAGCCGTTGTCGGAGATTCAGAAATGACACCTCAGGTCAATCTTCTAAAAGAAATCACAGTCCTGATCAACAAATTCATTGTAGCTCTGGATAGTTTGGAAGATGCACTCAATCATGATTCCGGTAGCACTGAATTGGAACATGCAAAGCATTTTAGAGATGACGTAATCCCCAAAATGACTGCATGCCGTGAGGTTGCTGACTCTCTGGAAACACTTGTGGACAATGAACTCTGGCCACTTCCAACATACGCAGAAATGCTGTATATTGTTTAAACCTTTCCCCTTTGGGTGCCGGAGTCTTCCGGCACCTATCTTCTTTTCATCCTAATCACGAAAGCTACCTGTACCGATTCCAAACACTAAGATCCCATTTTCTATGTGAATCCTCACTCAGAACTGCATAAATAGATTTCAAGTTTGCGTAAACTCATCAGGATGAGATCCAAATTTGACCATTCAATTTTCTTTTGAAGTCTCAAACCTTAGAAGTCAGATACCCATTCTCACAAACAATTGCACTTTTCTAAAGGCGGTATGCAACCCTATTCTAGCTGATTTCTCTGTGAATGTAGAATTATTTTGGATAATGACTCAGCCATGCTAGAAGAGAGGTTCGCTGAGATTCTGGTTTTGTGATTAGAGTGGAGTGGAAGGCAGTAGAAACAAAACATCCACAGCCATTGAGACTGTGGATGGTGAAGTAGAGTTTTACGTGGCAATAAAGTTCTTTCTGAGTAAGAGGAATCCAAAACTTACTGATAGGATACCCAGAATGATTCCCGCATTGATTGAATCTACACCTCTCAGATAAGCCAGGAGAGGGCTCAAATGATCGGGGAGATTGTATGCTTTCGACTGGTCAATATTTAAGTACCAGTTCTTATTAGTTTTTCCTTTGGAGTTGGTCCAGAGAATGAAATCCGGATAAGGGGAATTTCCTTTTCGGATGTCATACTTGGAGCCTTCCAACGGCCATGCCCAAAGCCCGGGAACTACAATCGCCCATGGAAATCCGGAGTTGTCCAAATAGACATCTTTTCCGGATGAGGTTTTGTACTTTCCTGGTAAGTGGATTTCAAAATATCCCAGAGAAGAAGAGGGGGCTTCTGATGGATAGGAATTATTGATCTTTTTACTCAAAACATTTATGAAAAGATCATAGGGCGCAGGACCTAGAGTTTGTTTTGCAATTGGTTTGTTGAAAACTATCTTGGTCGATGCTATGTGACCGGGTTTGTAAGTCTCATCTTTCTTCGCATTCTGTCCCTGAATCGTTTTGCTGCTATTGCCAAGAATCAATAGACCCTGAAAAAGCTGCTCACTATTTGGGTTGAATCTGACTATTCCAGTTTTCTGATCACTTCCCGAATTGTCGGTAATCAGGCTTTCATAACTGATATCCAAATCGGAGGTTGCTGTGAGGCAATTGGATTCTTTATCCTTGGAGTTGCGATTGTTGAGAGCATTGGAGTTGATTCCTGTGCTATTTCCGGGATTGTCATCATCCGATCCATCTGCATCGTTTCCATGTCCCCGATTGTTGTCATCCTTGCAGGATTCGGATTTCAAACCGTAGGGCAGTCGCAACCTAAGCTCATGATTGTAACCTGCACCTTTAGCAACATGTTGGTACTTTCCTCTGATTTCGACTACCTCTCCTTTGGAGTTGAGATCTTCTTCATTGTAGAATTGAACGACGTAATCATTGAAGTCAGCATCTCCCGGAACAGGAAATAGGTCTTCAAATGCAATGGTGTAGAGTCCTTCTGCAGGATATCGTATGGTTGAAGCTTTGGTTGGATCATTAGGAAAAGCATCAATGGAATCCGGAACTCCATCACCATCTGAGTCTTTGGCAAGCTCATTGTTTCCGCTGGAAGAATTGCCCTGGTTATTGGTATTGTCTACAGGAATTTGAACATTGTCAATCGAGGTTATGACTCCATTTTCTGTGCCATTTTCTGTTTGGACAGGAACTACAATAGGAATCGGAATTGGATTTGTGTAATCACCGTTGACAATCACAACCACTTCAACCTGCTCTGTGGTGGAATTTACTGTAATCGAACCACCGGTGGTTCCTGATCCATTGGTCACCTGCTGAAATAGAGTATTTCCGTTAGGATTGGATACTGTTGAATCTGTAATGATCACAACAGCTCCTGGGATGGCATTTCCGTTCCCATCTGTAACAGTCATGTTGACAGGAACTGTTAAGGTATTTTCGTAAAGAAACTGGCTATCACCAGTCGAAACGGACACTACAACTGTTGGTTTCAAGACCGGTGGATTGTTAGATGTAGTTCCTGAACCATCAGAACCTGAAGTGTTGTTAGAAGTAGTACCTGAACCACCAGAGCCTGAGGTATTGTTGGAAGTAGTTCCCGAATCTCCAGAGCCTGAGGTATTGTTGGAAGTAGTTCCTGAATCTCCTGAGCCTGAGGTATTGTTGGAAGTAGTTCCTGAATCTCCTGAACCTGAGGTATTGTTGGATGTAGTTCCTGAATCTCCTGAACCTGAGGTGTTGTTAGAAGAAGTTCCTGAATCTCCTGAACCTGAGGTGTTGTTAGAAGAAGTTCCTGAATCTCCTGAACCTGAGGTGTTGGGGTCGCTTGGGGAGATGATAGCTGTACCTGTTGATCCTGAGGATCCATTTGCAACAACTTCAAAACTTTCATTTTGAGAATTTGTTACTTCATTTGGAGCACTAGCCTCCTGTTCTGAAGCTGATCCACTGGTATTGGAATTGCCTGTTTCAGAATCACCCACTAATGTTGCCATAAATGGTAGCATTAGGAAAGCTTTTTTCTTCTTTCCAGTACAGTTTACTGTAGCCCCCAGTATTAGAATCATTAGTAGTATGCTTAATTTTTTCATTTTCTTATCCTCTGGTTACCTCTTAGACTGATTTTTGTTTCATAAGTTCTCTGAAGAGGTCGTTCCTTAGCAAATTTCTTTAATCCTTAGAGCTATTAATCAGTCATTAATATTATCCATTTTTATGAAAAAATACTTAAAGAAAATCAAGAAAAAAATGCATTTTTTTGGAAATTTTTTTTTAAATCTTGGCTCGGTTTGAGTTCATTTTAGAATCAATAGAAAAAAATTGACTTTAGACTTTCTTTTTAGAGCTTGTGGTCTTTTTTTTCTTAGATTTTACTTTTGGATTCGATTTTTTTCCTGCTTTCTTTCTCTGAGCGACTTCGGTTTTTCGTTTCTTCAGTCCCTCTTTATCATTTTCAAAAACCTCAGTCAGAATTGTGTCCAAAAGAAGAATCTTCTCTTCCTGGGCCTTATTCAATTGCTCAAGTTCACTGATTCTACTCATCAACTTTCCCTCTGAGGAAGAGAGACGATTTGCCAGAGTTTGGAGCAATTTAAAGGAGAACTGCTGATTGTTCCAAATCAATGCTTCAAGATTTGCCGCATCAGATGTAGCCAGAAGTGAGTTTGTCAGACAGATTGCAGTGGCGGCTCTAGGCAATCCTGTGATCATTGACATCTCTCCAAAAATATTGCCGGGTTCAATATAGGAGAGAATGATTTTTTTCCCATCGGAAGATGTTTTGTAGATTTCAATCACACCCTGCTTTACAAAATAAAAATGATTCCCCTGGTCACCCTCATGAAAGAGAATCGTCCCCTCCGTATAATAAGAATGTTCTTTTAGCATAGTGATTTCTTTCACAAAATGATTTCTGAGGATTTTAAAGCCCGGAATTTTAAGGTTAAATATGATCCCCCTGGTGAAACGGTAGATATTGTAATTGAGAATGTACCAGAGATATTTGTAATTTTTTTGTTCTGTGATTCTGACCAGAGTTCCTATGGGCTCAAAGAGATTCTCGTGATTGTCCCAGATTACTTTTGCCCGAACAGTCGATGAAATCTCTGCAGAGTAAACATAAATAAAATCGATTTCCTTACCCACATCAATGGTTTCTATGGTTTTTATAAATGTATTGTAAGGTGTAAAATCACTTCCATCAGTGATGTACTCCTCATCATCGATCCACATGGATATCGTCCCGATAATTGGCAATCTCAGTACACTGGATTTGAAGTAGTCCGGATTGATAGAACCGACCAGAAGGAAATTGCAGGCTCCCACCAGAGGATACAGAATGAAAAGAGTGATTTGCTCTTCAGGTTTGAGATAAATGATATAATGAGCATTGATCCAATCCATCAAGAAAAGGGAAATGAGACTAAATCCCAAGAGTAAAAAAATGTAGTACTTCTTAGCATTTAGATTTTCTAATCGAAAGAAGGGAACGATTTGATTGTCCTTTCGTCCGGAAGATTTATGGATCCATCTCTCATACTCAAGCTGTCTGTGAATGATTTCGTAATCTTCCAGATCGATTTTTTTTAATTTTAGTTCTTTGATGCTGGGTATGGAAAGGGACTTTGCCATCAGAAACTCATTGTAACCGATGAGAAATACCAGTTCGGGAGCGATAATGTAAGTATAGGCCGAACCGAGTAAGAGGGTAAAATCATAGATCGCATGCAGGAACCCCGGAATGAGAAGTGCCAGAACAAGCATTAAGACTTTTCTCCATTTGTATCCGTAGAGTGTGTGCATACCCAGAAAGTACCCCAGGATACCGCAGGTAGTGAGGTGGAGGGGCACCGAACTGAATAGCCTGAGAAGAACTTCTGTTCTTTGGATTTCATAGGCATAAAATACATTTTCCAGAGCAGAAAATCCCAATCCAAAGAACAATCCTATTGTTATGGATTCTGTAATATTGGTGTGGTTGTGAATGTAATTCAATATGATAAAAATAGTGATGAATGCTGCGATTTTTTCTAAGAGAGATGCATGAATGAGAGCTATAATGAATTCATTCCCCTGGGGAAGAATGCGATCAATGAATGGATTGAAGAGAACCAGGGTAGAGGCTGAAATGATCCCGTAGAGGAAGGAGTCAATCCCCTTTCCCAATGAGATGTTATTGACGGAGTACCTCTTGTACATAAAATAAAAAAGAGGAATTGGAATTGCGGCTAAAAATAGAATAACAATCGAGGGCAATATTCTAAACCATAGGGTAGATTGAGTAAGGCTCTATATAAATAGAACCGGTTTTTTCTGAGTGCTTGATTTCTCGAATTGGTTCGGGTTCGGCCTGCAATTCTTTTTCTAATTCATCATTTGGATTCAGTTCCCGAATTTCCTTCGTGCGGCAGTCGATTAAAAAAAATAGAGAAATAATCAAAAAAAATGATAGAATATGTTTCACGATAAGATTCCAGAGAGAAGTTAAAATTTCCCGTGAGATTGACAAGCGAATATTTTTCTTTTGATTTCTATATTTTAATTGATTTTAGTAAACTGGAGGGTGATTTCCTTATATGTGAACTCAATAGGAAAAGATCAAAGACCTCTCAAGTCTGAAGAGATCACCAGATATTCCCGGAACATTCTTCTGAAAGAAGTTGGAATGGCAGGTCAGAAGAAGTTGAAAGAATCGATTGTAACAATTGTCGGAGCGGGTGGTCTCGGTTCGCCTTCGGCTCTATATCTTGCAGCTGCTGGTGTGGGCGAGATAAGAATCATTGACTCCGATACCGTCGATCTCACCAATCTTCAGAGACAAATTCTCTTCAGATCCGATCAAATCGGAAAGTTGAAGGCTGAAGAAGCCAGAAAAAATTTAACTGCATTGAATCCTGAAATCAAACTCATCTCTTATCCAAATCGATTGAGCCCTGAAAACATTCAGGAATTC
The DNA here is from genome assembly GCA_024233875.1 of Leptospiraceae bacterium. Classification (GTDB taxonomy): domain Bacteria; phylum Spirochaetota; class Leptospiria; order Leptospirales; family Leptospiraceae; genus JACKPB01. The sequence goes on along the minus strand of JACKPB010000003.1, from coordinate 29,756 downwards.
TTTATGGATACGGATCTAGTTTTGGAGGGTTCTGATAATTTTTATACCAAATTCTTAGTGAATGATTTTTGCGTTTTGAATTCGATTCCCTTTTTGGTGGCAGGGATTTTACGTTTTGAAGGTCAGGTGATGGGAGTGAAGTCTCCGGACACTCCCTGCTATCGATGTACCTTTCTGGATCTACCTCCGGAGGACTCTGTTCCAAGTTGTGCTGAGGCAGGAGTTTTGGGAAGTATAGCAGGCACTGTGGGTGCCATCCAGGCAGGGGAGGCCCTAAAGTATCTCTTGAATGGAAATTCAGAAGTCTTCGGGAAGATTCTGATCTTAGAATTCATGAGTCTGGAGTTCAGAAAATTGACCCGAAAGAAGAACCCGAATTGTCCCATCTGCGGTAAGAACCCCAAGTGGAAGGATCTCACCCATTTTGAATCAATTAGTGAAGTTCGACACTGTTGAGTCTCAAACTTCTTTCTTTTTCTTGGAATGATCGAGAATCATGGGCCCGACTGTTCTGCCATTGATAAACTGCTGAACTATGGGATGGGGGGTGGTTTTGATTTCATCCGGTGTGCCGCAGAAGATGACTTCACCTTCATATATGAAACTGATTCTATCGGCGATCATATAGGCACTCTGCATATCATGGGTGACTACAACAGAAGTCACATGCAATTCTTTTTGGAGTCTGAGAATCAATTCATTGAAGACATTGGACATGACAGGATCCAGTCCGGACGTAGGTTCGTCATACAGGAGAATTTCCGGATTTGTAGTGAGTGCTCTGGCTATACCCGCTCGTTTTTTCATCCCACCGCTGATGTCCCCGGGGAGATTGTCTTTGGCATGAACTAAGTCTAGCCAGGTGAGTTTTTCCATAACATTTCTATGCAATTCCTCTCCCCGTGCCAGTTTGTGTTCTCTGAGAGGAAGGGCCACATTCTCATACACGGAGAGCCAGTTGATCAGGGCACCCGACTGAAAGAGAACTCCCATCCTGGCACGAATCTTTCGTTTCACCTTTTCCGGAGAAAATGCAATCGAATCCCCGAAAAGTTTGCAATCACCTTCATCGGGAAGGGCTAGACCTGTGATGTGCTTGAGGGAAACTGACTTTCCCGTACCCGAGGGACCGAGAATGACCATTGTCTCTCCCTTTCTGACCTTCAGATTCATACCTTTTAGAATCTTACGCGAACCGAAAGTCTTGTGAACATTGATCATTTCTATGATGGGTTCTTCGTCCATTTTTCTACCTGTAAAGAATTGCAGTGATCACATATCCCGAAAATATAACTACCAGAAAAGAAGTCACTACAGATTCCCGTGTGGTTTTGCCCACACCTATCGCACCATTGGTGGTTCGTAGTCCGTGGGAACAGGAAATGATAGAGATGATCACACCGAAGACAAAACCCTTAAAAAGACCTACATACAGATCTTTCAGACCGGGAACAGAAGCGATGCGATTGATTACATCCCGAAAGTATACCTGATAGTCCACACCGAGTTGAAAGTGTCCCACCACTGCTCCTCCCAGGACTCCGAGAATAGTTGAATACACACAGAGAACGGGAACCATAAGAGAAAAACCCAATACGCGGGGCATGACAATGTACTGAACTGGGTCAATCGACATGACTTCCAACGCATCAATTTCCTCAGAAACCTTCATTGTGCCTATTTCGGCTGCTATTGCGGAACCGACTGAGGCGGATAAAATCAGGGCAGTCATGAAGGGAGACATCTCCCGTGTCAGAGTGATTGTCAATAAAAGTCCGATCTGTCCTTCTGCTCCGAAGTCTTTGAGTCCGAGACCCGCATTCAATCCCATGATCATTCCGGTAAATACAGCTACGATAGATACGACAAACAAACTGGATATTCCGGCTATGTACATTTGATGGATGATGTCACCCTTCTTAAAGAAAACTGCATGGAGTTGAAAAATAGTTTTTACCAGAAGGATGAGGGTGTAGCCCGCCCCATAAATCGAATCCAAAATTAGTTTTTTGAGAAAAGAGATCATATCTTAAAAATCCAGAAAAATTGAAATTCTGTTTTTTTAGGTTCTTTTTTGTAGCCGAAGAGTCCGTGTGCGAATTGAAAATTGGATTCATCTTTATTGGAATGATAACTCAAAAGAATCGGAATCCTCCAATTGTACTTTGTATCCGTCCATTCCTGGCTGTACAATCTCATAAACAGAGAAAATCTTTTTTCACCATTGCCGAGGTGTTTGTATTCAATTAAGGATACGATGGGATCATAGATTTTGTCCATTGTGATGGAATGAATCGGAAAGAATGTTAGTGTATTGAAGGTGAAATTACCCGATCTATCTTCTTCCCATTTGAAGAGAGGCCAGAGTTTATAGTAGAATTGGCTTCCATCCTCACCCGGATAGATTGATTTTTGATAAAAAGAGAAAGGAATCAGATATCTAAATTTTGATCGGACATGGTAGGAATTTGTATTCATTGAGATTAGAAAGGGTGTCAGGAAGCGAAATTCTTTGTTTGCGAATCGTGAATAGCCATAAAAAGGAAAGAAAATGTGCTTTCTGTAGTCCTTATCATTATTGGATCCGTATTGAAGAAAGAAAAGAAGATTGTAGTTTTCTTCTGAAGTCTTATTATCAAAACCATAGCTGAAAAGACTGATCGAACCTAGGATGGGGACAATTCCTACTGACTTCATATTTCCGTAGTACGATTTTTTATAACTATAAATCAACCACAGGAAGGAATAGGAAAAAGGTTCACGTTTGTCCAAATTCTCTCTTCCATAACTCCAGAAGGGCCAGAATAGGCTCACCCTCTCATATTTGCCTGTGTGACTCTTGTTTGAATAAAATGGGAAGAATCTCCTTTCCTTCCGAATTCCATTGTCTCCATAGAGAAATATTGGCCAGAGTAAACTGTAGGCTTTGTAGTCCCGATATTCCCAGGAGGCAAAGACCGGGAAGGCAAAGAACTCAATCCGACTCCAGCTGAATTTTGATTGAAATCTTCCAAAGAATGGAAAAAAGGAAAAGTAATTTTCTTTTGCCGTATCCCCTTTGCCCCAAAATAAGAAAGGAGCAATACCGAAATCAGTATCTTCCCCCGAGTCATCATGATAGGTCGTATCACCGCCAAAAAACAAAAGATAGGAGGTTCTATTCCATTTTTTTGTACCTATACTGGAGAATAGGGGGAAAAAAGAAGTTTTGAAATAAGATCCGGAAAGGTCTTCCCGGTAGCCAGAAAAAAAGGGTCGGAAAATGACTTCTTCCTGGCCATGAACCGACTCCTTTTCGTAGAGAAAGAAGAAGTTAGTATAGGATCCGGTTTCTTTGAAACCATGAATGTGCTTGGGCTGAACCGGGAATAGATTTCGGGAGAAAATCAGGAGTATGAGAAGTAAGAGTCGTCGGTTCACAGATTGTAAAAATAAGAAATAGACGGCGGGTGAAAAGTAATATTTTAGAAATGATATGGAGCTTATCGGGATCGAACCGATGACCCTCTGCTTGCAAAGCAGATGCTCTCCCAGCTGAGCTAAAGCCCCTTTCGTCTAACTACCATGGGCCTGATAAGATTTGAACTTATGACCCCACGCTTATCAAGCGTGTGCTCTAACCAACTGAGCTACAGGCCCCAAAAGGTATAAATAACCATATCTAAAATTCTTTGTTTCCTTTCAAGTTTAAAATTAAATTTTTAATCTAAATTAGAAAAAGAAATTTAGAATTTTTGAGATTAAAAAACAGATTAAAATTTCTACTTGATTGGAAATCTCATTTTTAGACAATATTCATAAAAGGTTTCTAATGAATTCAACTTCCAAGAAAGCATCGAACAAAAAAAAAAATCATAATCATAGATGATGATACAATCTTTATAGAAATTTTTACAAAGAATTTGCAACCGATTACAGAACAATTCGAACTTGTTATCGAGAGTTTTCACAATCCTATCAAAGCGATACAATTCATTGAAAAGCATCACGAATCCATTTCTGTCATCGTTACCGATTTTCATATGCCCGAAATCGATGGGGTTGAGTTGATTCAAAGAATAGAAAGAAAAGATCGGTTCTATCAAATCATTATTTTGACAGGAGGATTGAACCGTAAGCTTACAGAATCATTCCTTCACATGAACATTTTCGATCTTAAAGAAAAGGATATGCCTTTCTATAAGATACTTACCAGCATCCGTCAGGCACATCAGTTTTATCTAAATAAGATAGAATTGAACAAACGTTTGAGTTCCTTTTTGGTCAACTCGGGAGTTCAGGAAAACAATTCTACATCACTGATCGATGATATTTTGACATCTAACCAAAAGGTTAAGGATATTAAGAGTTCCATCCAGAAATTAAAATCTTCCAATGCCAATTGCCTATTAACGGGAGAGTCCGGAACCGGTAAGGACATGGTGATAGATGCTATTCTGGGAACAGAAGACAGAAATTCTGATTTTATCCTCATGATAAATTGCTCAGAAATGCGAGATAGGGAAGTATTTGAAAAAATAATTTCCGAGGAAAAACTGGAAGTTATAGAAAAGAGCAATTCAGAAGTAACGATTGTTCTTGATGAAGTATCAGATTTGAGTTTGGAATCTCAAGCTTATTTGCACAAAATCTTAAATACTCTTATGCATGATAACAAAAACTCCGGAAAGATTCGACTGATCGCAAGTACCCAAAAAAATCTTTTTCAAATGACCAGAGAGAATCTATTCCGTGAGGATCTATATTTTCTAATCAATGTAGTCGGTATTGAACTACCACCTTTAAGGGAGAGAAAGGAAGATATCCAAATTTTATTTGAGTACTTTCTAAAATACTATTCTACTCAGGAAAAAAAGATCATCAATGACTATGAAAGAAAGATCATAAGATACTTCGAGGACTACTATTGGCCCGGGAATATTCGGGAACTAAAAAATGTAGTACACAGGATGGTTTTGTTTTCTAAAAGCAAACACAAATTATCTGTTTCAGAAATTCCTAATGAAATCCTGGATTACTCCATGCAGAGTTTGCCCAACTACAAGGAAGAAAAAGAAAAAATCTCCGAAGAACTTTCCATAAAGAATTTGGAAAAAATAACAATAGAAAAAGCTCTCAAAAAAGCTAATTACAATAAAGAAATGGCAGCCAGAGCTTTAGGAATCTCAAGAGCTTCTATCTATAGAAAAATGAAAGAATACGGAATAAAGATCTAATCTTCATTCAAAAGATTGATTGCCCAATCCCTAACATTTCCTGCGCCTAGGGATACAATTACATCACCGGAATTCATAACTGACCTGATTGCCTTACAATCATTTTGAATCTCACCACTCAGGAGCGATCCCGGACAGGATATATTTTTAAAAATCATTTCGGAATTGATATTCTCAATCGGATCTTCCCCTGCGGGATAGATGGGCAGGAGAAAAAGATAATCGGATAGGGAAAGAGCGGTTGAAAATTCATGAAAATGATCTCTTGTGCGGGTAAATCTATGCGGTTGAAAGAGAACAATACATTTTCCCGAACCTATGATTCCCTTTATCGATTGTATTACAGCACGGATTTCTGTTGGATGATGTCCGTAATCATCAAAAATTCGAATTCCTGATCTTTCTCCAAGAAGTTCCAATCGTCTTCCCACACCGGAAAAATTTGTTAAAATAGACACGGAGTCTTTGGGATGGATACCTATAGCCCTGAGAGCAAGAATGGCAGCGATTGCATTTTTTAAAAAATGATCTCCGGGAATTGGAAGTTTTAGTTTGTAGATGGATTGATCCAATTCAAATTGGATTTCATGATTTTCAATTTTATAAGCAATTGTATTTTCTGATGAACTGTGCCGGTTGGAGTAAAATAGATATGGTTTGGTTTTGTCCAGGATGGTAGATATAGCTTCTATTCCGGGATCATCTAGGCAGGCAATGGAGAGCCCATTCTCTTTGGGATTGAGATAGGTCAAAAATGCTTTTTCCAGTTCCGATTGGGATTTGTAAAAATCCAGATGATCATTATCGATATTGGTAAGAATTTTAATTTCTGCCTGGTGATTTAAGAAAGTTCCATCGGATTCGTCGGATTCATACACACCCCATTTCCCTTTTCCCCATCTGCCTCCGGCACCATTTAGAAGTGGAAAGTCGCCGCCGATCATAATTCCGGGATCCAGGTTCATTTTCAGGAGAACCTCACTGATCATTGCTGTCGTACTGGTTTTGCCGTGTGAACCGGCGACAGAAATGGATGAGATTTCACTAAAAAAACGATGCATGATTTCAGAACGATGCAGAAGGGGGGTTCCCCGATTTTGAAAGTGAAGATAGTAAGGATTTTCTGACTTTCTTATCGCACTGGAGTAGATCGCAAAATCTACTTCGGGAAGGCTTTCTAAAGACTTAGTTTGAATCAAACCCCTCTGAATCAATTTGTCCATTTGAGGAGATGACTTTTTGTCCTGACCGTATACTTTGAAACCTTTGTCCAGAACTATATGACCTATTGAGGACATACCCGATCCACCGCTTCCGATTAAAAAATAAACTGGAGTTTTCATTTGGATTCGGGAGAGAGAAAGTACTCGATTGTATCACGGGTAGCATTGGGTTTGGAACAATTCAGAGACTTTTCGGAAAGATCTTTTAAGATTTGTTTATTTTCGATTGTACTGAGTAAAATTTGAATCAATGCAGAGTCATCTTCTGAAGTCTGATTGATCATCAATGCCCCGCAGAACTCTTCACAATACTTAGCATTTTCCAGTTGGTGATTGTCCATTGCATAGGGATACGGAATCAGGATAGTAGGAAGTCCATGGAGAACACATTCAGAAATTACTCCCGCTCCCGATCTGGCTATGACGAGGTTTGCCCATTCATAATGTGTTTTCATGTCCTGGGAATAGGATATCAAATCAATGGAATGTTTTGATTTCTCGCGGGTTTCTTCATAAAGATTGGTTCCTGTTAGAACTCTGAAATTAAAATGTATTACAATATCCTGATGATTCATTGAGGACAAAACCATATTATTGATCTGTCTTGCCCCCTGCGATCCTCCCATTACCAAAACATTGATTTTTTCAGCTTTTGCTAAATCTTTGATTTTTTTGGATATGACTCCCTCGGTAGGAAAGATCTTTGAGCGGAGAGGATTTCCGAGAACCCGGTAGTCCTTCACTTCGGAGAGATCCAAATTTACAGGTGGAAAGCTGAAGGCGATTTTTGTAGCTCTGCTCTGAAAGAGTCTCACGACTTTTCCTATGATACGATTTTGTTCGCAAAGATAAATATTCTTCTTGAAAAGGACAGCATAAAGAAGAGAAGGAAGACAGGAATACCCTCCCATGGCGATCACATCTGTGATACCGAGTTTTTTTAGAGAGAGAATAGATTTCAAAATATGAAAAAGTATGATGGGCAATTTATAGAGGGATTTCCAGTTGAGCTGGGGTAGGTTGTGCCATTGGACGGGGACAGGAGAATCGATGAGATCCGGATTGTCTCTGTTTCTATAAAGGGAGTGGATGGTGATATCCGAAATACCGAGGTCTTCTTTGTGTTCGGAAAGATATTCTACCAGAGCAATCCCCGGTGAGATGTGTCCTCCGGTGCCACCTGCGGCTATCAATACATGTCTGCTCAATACAAATTTTCCCTTTTGGTAATGTTTAGAATGATCCCCATTGAAATCAGGATGGTTATGAGCGAAGACCCTCCATAGCTGAGGAAGGGTAAGCTGATACCTGTGATGGGTATGATTCCTGTGACTACAAATGTGTTCATGATAATCTGGAGACTAATCATACTGATGAGCCCCGTTCCAACATGGAGTGCAAATAGGTTATTCACGTTTTTCAATAATATATAAGTTCTGGTAATAAGCAATAAAAATAGTCCGAGTAAGAAGAGAAATCCCAAATAACCATAGTCTTCTACATAGGTAGAAAGAATAAAATCAGTATGACTGTAAGTTAGATATCTATGTGAGTAACCGGTAGAGAGTGGATTTCCCAAAAAACCTCCTTCCATAAAGGATCGAAATGAGGAGACCAGCTGATGTCCTTCATCGAAACGATACTTATAGGGATCCAACCAAACATCGATTCTTTTTTTTCTATACCCGACCTTATACACCAGAAGAAAGAGCAGTGGAGTCATAGCAATGAGACCGATGATCAATTTCTTAAGGGGGAATCCATTTATGAAAATTAGAGTCAGGATGATGAAAAGAATTTCCAGAGTGGTACCAAAAGCAGGTTCGGCCACAACCAGAAGAAGGAGAAGGGCCACAAAGGCTGCAGGGGTAACCAGAAAGGAATAGGAGTGATGATTGTCCTCTGTTTTGTAACGCACCAAAACTGAAGAGACGTACAGAACAGTTGAAATTTTTGCAAATTCAGAGGGTTGAAACTGTATGAATCCAAGATTGATCCATCTGTGAAAATTTCGTCCGTAATAGGTTTCGACCGATCGACCTATTCCGGGAATAAAAACCAAAGTGAGACTGACTATGGATAGTAAAAATAAGATTTGGGAATTCTTCCAATAGAACTGAACCGGAACATTGATCGCTACTAAAAAAAACAAAAAGCCGAATCCTGCCCAGACTGCCTGCTTTTTAAATAAAAAGAAAGCATCTTCATACTCTCTCTGGGATGTTATTGTACCCGCAGAGATGAGAACACCCAAACCCAAAAAAAGAAGAATGATGACCAGGTAGACAAGAGGATGATCAAAACTATTTTTTCCTATCTTCCAGAAATCTTTAAAATAATTGTCTTGATTGGATTCCATTTATTGAATTTTTAAAGTCGATAAAGTGATGAGAGCCAGGATGATTGCTATGATGTAAAACCTGGTGACAATTTTTGTTTCCTTCAGTCCCAACAATTCAAAGTGATGGTGAATGGGAGCCATTCGAAATATCCGTTTCTGCCTAAGTCGAAATGAACCCACCTGCAAAATAACACTCAGGGCTTCTATCACAAAGAGTCCTCCCAGAATGGGTAGGTAGAGTTCTTTTTTTAACATGATTGCAATTGTACCTAGTGTAGCCCCCAAAAAGAGGGATCCGGTATCTCCCATGAAGACCTGAGCCGGATGGGAGTTGAACCAGAGAAATCCGATCAGGGCACCCGAGAGTGCTGATAAAAATACAGAATACTCATGCGCTCCCGGAAGATAGGGAATGTTCAAATAGTTTGCCGCCACAGGAGTTCCGGAAACATAAGCAATGATCCCGAGAGTAGTGGTTGCGATCGCCATAGTCCCTGCTGCCAGTCCATCCAGTCCATCGGTTAGATTGACTGCATGAGTACTGCTGATGATGATCAGGATGGAGAAGGGTACCATCCAAATTCCCAGATCCAAAACTGGACCTTTGATAAAAGGAATGAAGAGATCGGTCATGGCATAATGAATTCCACGATTTTCTTTTCCAGGTGAAATACTGGTCATATAAAAATAGGTTACACTGAAGGCAAAAGCCAGAAGGATAGAGATCACGAACTTGGTCCGTGCATTCATTCCGCCTTTTATCTTGAGGATTGCCTTTTCATAATCATCGCGAAATCCTAAAAGAGAAAAGGAAAAGCTCACTCCGCAGAGCAGAAGAAGATTGGAATTGGTAAGATTTCCCCAAAAAGCTATGGAAAGTAGGAGTGCGAAAATGATCATCAGACCACCCATAGTTGGGGTACCTGCCTTACTCTCATGACTCTTGGGGCCATCCGATCGAACGTTTTCTTTGAACTTGAATCGGTACAATCGCTCTATGATCATGTTTCCGAAATAAAAACTAAAGAACATGGATGTCAAACCAGCCATAAGTGCCCTGAAGGTAACATAGCTAAAAATTCTCAGAATGCCGGGGTCGTCGCTAAAAAACTCAAATAGAAAATAGAACATGTAAAATAATTATCCGATTACTCGTTATTGGCTAAGAAGGCTTTGGAGAGCTCTTCGTAATCACTGAAATGGATTCGTTCAGTCCCTAGAATTTGATAATTTTCATGTCCTTTCCCTGCAACCAATAAAAATCCATTCTCAGGCAATATTTTTACAGCCCGGACTATGGCTTCACGGCGATCCGGAATCTGAATGCAGTTTTTGTGATCCGGGTCAATTCCCTTCATAATGTCCTGAATGATCATCAGAGGGTCTTCAGTCCGGGGATTGTCAGAGGTAATGATAGTCACATCTGAGTACTTTTGCGCAATCGCACCCATTTCCGGTCGCTTCTTTTTGTCTCTATCCCCACCGCATCCGAAGACGGTGATCAATCGTGAGTGGGGAATCTTTTGAATCGTGGAAAGAATGTTTTCTAGAGCGTCGGGGGTATGGGCATAGTCAACGATTCCCACACGATCTCTACTGGCCGGGTAGACCAATTGGAACCTTCCTTCAATGGGGGAAAGCTTAGGAATCCATGCTTCCAGTTGAGATTTGGAAAATCCGAGATTTTGGAGGAGGATCATGGAAAGGGAAAGATTGAGAGAATTGAATTCTCCCAGAAGGCTTGTATTTACCGACAATTTTGAAGAAGCATCCGGTGATTCGAGATCAAATTCGGATCCATCCAAACTCAATCTAAGATTTTTAATACGGTAGGAATCCATGTCCGATCCGAGGGTGAATGTTTTGAAATCAAAGTTTTCTTTCCGAATTCCGGAGAGCATTTCGTTTCCACCGGGACTGTCTTTGGAGAGTACAGCCAGTTTGTTTTTTTTGGAAGATTGGGAAAGAAGATGGAAGAGATGAAATTTTGATTCAAAATAATCTTCAAAAGTCGGATGAAAGTCTCTATGATCCGGTGTTAGATTGGTGAAGAGAGCCCCATCCAATTCAATTCCATTCAAACGGTGTAGTTTCAATCCGTGGGAACTTGCTTCTAAAAATACTGCCTTGATTCCTTCTTCTTTCATTCTCTTTAGGGTGGATTGAAGTTCCCAGGGGTCGGGGGTTGTGTATTGGGAGCTGATTTTTTCATTTCGAAAATGAATGGAAATGGTTCCTATCAAACCTGAAGGGATTCCTGCAATTTGGTAAGTGTGATACAGGAGAGAAGTCGTGCTGGTTTTCCCATTGGTTCCTGTCACTGCAAATATTGATAAGTCATGAGATGGATGTCCGCAGAGTTTGGAGGATAGAAATCCATGCAGGTAGCGGGGAGAAATTTTGGATCGGAGGAGGGTGAGTGATTGGGTAGGTAGGTCTATCGAATAATCTTCCGGTATGAGAAATATACGGGTTCCATTCTCATAAGCATTTTGAATGTATCGGACTGATTTGTCCGGTTCGGTTTCGTAGAGACAAAATATATCCTTTTCTCTGCAGAGCCTGGAATCTGAAAGAATGGCATGGATAGAGAAATCCGGAGGTTCCGAATTCAGTTGAATCTCATCAAACCCATCTATGAGTTCTCTTACTTTCATTCCCGGATTCCGATAGGTCCTTCTTTGGGAAGAGTTAGGGTGATGATCTTGTTACCCAGATAGACAGGTGCATCCTTATTGTTTTTTCTGAAGAGGTTTTCTATTCTTTCTGCTGAAGAAGATGTGGCTACTCTTGCTTTGAGGTCAAAATTTTTCTTGATTAAATCTTCCCGCTTCTTGGAAAGTTTTTTTACTTTTCGATTTAAATTGGCATATGTAATACTCTGCCATACAACTAAATAAATCAGTAGAAAAGGAAGTAAGATCTTAAAAAATATTTTCAGAACATTCAATGTAGTTTCTAGGGGTTTCTCCGGATTCAAATGAATTACCTCGATTTTTTTTGTACGGCTCTCAGTTTGGCAGAGCGTGATGCAGGATTGAAATCTATTTCAGATTCTTCGGGTGATATGGGTTTTTTCGTCATTAGAATTCCTAAGTCTTCTCTGGCTAAATCTCTAAAATGATTTTTTACGATTCTATCTTCTAATGAATGAAAAGACAGACAGGCAAAAACTCCGCCGGGAGAGAGATGATTCCATAAATTGGGAATCGCCTTTTCTATATGTTTCAGTTCACCATTGGATTCAATTCGTAGAGCCTGAAAGATCCGAAAGGAAGGATGAACTTTCGCCGGCCAGAATTTTCTCGGTATGACCCTTTCGATTAATTTTGCTAATTCCATAGTGGTTCGTATGGGATTTTTCCTTCTTTCTTCAATGATTTTTGGAACGATTTTCGTCGACCATTTCTCTTCACCATATTTTCGGAAGATATCCAGAAGTTGTTCAGCTTTATATTTATTCAGAATAGTGAAAGCGGAGAGAGACGAAGAGTCCAATCTCATATCCAATTCCTCCTCAGATTGGAAACTGAATCCACGTCCTGAACTTTTGAGATGATAGGTTGAGATTCCAAAATCCAGAAGAATTCCATCAGGTCCATCGCTGCCTTCTATTTTTAGGTCGGCTTCATTCAACTCGGAGAAGTTTTTCAAAACCGGATGAATGCGGGAGGAATATGGTTCCAATCTCTGAATAGCTCTTTCCAACATTGTTTCATCTCTGTCCACCAAAATGACCCGTGATTCGGGAAAGGTTTCCAAAAAATACTCAGAATGCCCTCCCTCTCCGGCTGTTCCATCCAAAATTACTTTCTTATCAGAGGAGATTTGAGAGAAGTACTCCCCGATTTTTTCTTTTAGAATAGGAATGTGAATCGGGATCATTTCTTTTTGCCTGAGGGCTTGCACTCAGGGGCATAGATTTTGGAACCCGCAAGATAGGATGAGAATAGGTTCCCTTTCAGGATGTGAATGGAGTCTACCCGAAAAGATTTCATGATGGCATCAGCATAAGAGAGATAGTAGCAGGCGTGATAGGAAAGCCTTTCAGAATTTCCCTGTTTGAGAAGATCGGGAATGTTTGCCTTGCAGTAAAACCTGACAGAGTTGTGAATTTCATTTCGTGTGATTTCATTTTTTAGGAAAAGCAAGGAGAGTTCTTCCCAGATCTCTCCATACACCACTAGGTTTTGACCGGTTTTTCGGGAGTCTATCGGCTGAATTTGCTTTTGAAAACCTGATTTTTCAAATTCGGAAAGTATGTATTCCCTACAGAATTCAAAATTTTCCCAACCACTGTAGTAGTTGGAAAAGAAAACTGAAATGGGCTGTCTGCATGTATGAAAGGTATCTTTAACGAATCCACCTTTCTCAAATACAGTCCTCACTCCGATCGGTAGATCATAATAGGGTTTTTGGGATTTCATCGGATACGGAAAGTAGAAGAAGAGATTTTCTGAGCTGATGAGAAGATTGTCAAACAATTCCTTATTGGGGAAATAGTCTTTTTGGAAATCACTCAGAAATTTATTTCTATCCTCATCAATCAATACCAGTGGGATCTTTCGATTCACAAAGTCTTTTCGAAGAGCATCCGTAAACACCTTCCTATCTTTATCCCTGGAAAGTTCATGACCTTCTTTGAGAAAGACCATGGTGGTGAGTAGATTTTTGGTTAGTTTGGGATGATTCAATTCTACTTCAGAGATCCCTCTGAGAATGAGATCTGAAGAGTCGGAAGGACTGAGGTTTGTGAAATTTTCTTCGATTGTAAATTTTTTACAGGGAACAATGGGATGGGGGATTGTGATGCATCCATCCGGTTCATCCTCTACCCGGTAGATACATTTCTCAATATTTTTGTTACCGATTTCAAATAAAATTCTATGACTCTGAAGGGAAACCAGGGTAGTTGATTTTTTTTTACCGAATTGGCAGGAGAGAACAAAAGAACAAAAGAGGATGGATATGAAAAATTTCACCGAAAATGGAGGAAAAAGAAATCTCTGTAAATTCAAATTTGAGAAAGTTCTCATATGAATTTTTCTGAAATGTTTGCTGTCAAAGTTTAGAGAATGTCACCCGCCGGAGATCCGGTGGGTGAAAGATTATCTTAGGTTGGATAGGTCTCTGTAGGCCCTTACGACACCATCAATGACAGTTTTCGTAAAGGTAAGAGAGATTCTTGCTTTTTCTGCTGCGATCAAAACTTCATGAGCATCCACACTATTTGGATCAAAAACCATTTTTTGTGTGAGCTTGTCCGATTCGACCTGTTGATCATTCACTTTTTCAAGAGTCTTTCTGAAAACTTCAGCAAAGGATTCGGAGACATTGTCCGGGGATTCGATCTCTTTCTTCTCGTCATAATGAAGGGGATTCACAGTTCGAATGGAAACTTTATCACCTGAGGGGGTGAGGGGGAAAGGTTGGTTGGAATATGGATTACCTGATTCTATTTTCATAAGACTTAAGCTCTACCTATCTCCATAGCTTTATTGATCATTGATTTCGTTCCGTTGATCATTTGAACGTTGGCTTCATAGGAACGTGAAGCCGAAATCATGTCGGTCATCTCTGTCACAATATTGATATTGGGATATTCGACATAACCTTTTTTTTCTCCAACTTTTATGGAGTCGGGATGAGTCGGATCATAGACAAGTCGCAAAGGGCTCATGTCCTTTTCAATCTTCAGAACCTTGACACCTTTGCCCTCATCGGTTCGGAGTCCGAAAGGATACACCGGGCTTCTCCAACGGGTCCGCATGTTCAGAGGGGTCATTATGACCCGATCCCGACGGAAAGGTCCATCATTATTCGTATTTCTGGTGGTGGTTGAATTGGCAATGTTGTTTGAAATCGTATCCATTCGCAATCTCTGAGCTGAAAGACCTGTGGATGAGATATTGATTGATGTAAATAAACCCATATTGTTCTACCCGATTTTCCTTATGCTGATTTCATTACAATATTCAGGAGTCGAGTGTTTTGATTCATTCTCTCTACCATCATGTTGTAGTGCATCTGAACCTGAGCTGCAGTGGTCATTTCTTTTTCCATATCTACATTATTCCCATCGGCACGCATGGAAGTGAGGTAATCGATATGGGTTTTGGGACGAACTTCCCTGTAGTCCAGAGATTTGAAGAATTCGATGTGCCTGGAGTCTGTTGTTTTAGTGGGAACTGTTTTTATCTTCTCTGTTCTTTCTGATTCGATGGCTCGTTTGAGATTCTCCTCGAAAGTGACTTCGCTTCTCTTGAAATGGGGAACATCCACATTGGCAATATTGTCCGCTGATACTTTTCTTTTGACCATAGAGGCATTTAGCCCTCTTTCGAGTAGGTCCTGAGTTTTCATGAAAAAGCTGGATTCAAACATTTACAAAATCTCCTTTAGTATGTGTCGGCGAATCCGATTTTTCCTGAATGAATTTTTCCCGAATCAAAAAAAAATGTAAAGGTTTTGGGATACCTCTCGATGATTACCTAGAGGGCAATCAATGATCCAATTCGCTGAATTTCAAAAAGCACAAAATTCAGCCCTTAACAGGGCATTTCCCGGGACTAAAGATACTATCGTCAATCTAAAAAGTGATGAAAAGGATTTTCTTTCTTATCTGAAAGAGAACAAACAACCTGAACCTCAGCCCTCTGTCAGGGAAATCACCGGACCCGGAAGTTCCTACTCAATGCCGGAACCGCAAACGATTCCCACTGCTAGTCCTCATGCGGAAGAGCCTCCCTCCACTATGGATAGAGAGTTGTCCGAGTCCTCGAATCGACCTGAAGAGTTCGAAGTATTGGAAAATTCGAATGAAATTAAGAAAGAAGTGTCTGAGGCCAAAGAGGTAGAGAGACCTACAGATCAGGAATCAGCCCGGATTCAAGAAGAATCAGAAACTAAAGATTCTGAGAAAGTTGCTATAGATTCACAAAAACCTGAAAATTCCAAAGAAGAAGATGGGATTGAAGAAGAAGAAAGCGGTGAAGAAAAAAGAATTCATACTGCCATCACAAGATTTTTTGAAAAACTGAAGAAAGATTCAGCCGCTGAAGAAGGAACTCTTGATTCAGTAAAGGCAGAAGTAGCTACCGAATCCAAAAATGGAGAAAAAGTAGAACTTTCCGTTTCATCTGATTCCGGAAAGCTTTTGAAGGTGGCTTTCTCTGAAGTTCTCAAATCGGAGGAAGGTGAGGAGGTGGTTGAGTCCGGCAGTAAAACCAGGGTCAACCTCTCTCAAAAGCTGTCTCCGAACACAGCTCCCATCGAAAATTCTGAAATTACTAGTCCGGAAGCTTCAAGCACAAAAACCCTAGCTCAGGCTGAAGTCCTCAAAGAGACTCTATCAGCAGATGAAAAGAAAGGAAAGGTCGAAAAAGGCAATTTTCAATTCAAAGAGCTGGAAGTTTCTGAAGATAAACATGATATAAAAAATACAGAGAAAAACAATTCAACGTCGAATGAGCAAAAGGCGATCGGTAGGGATTCATTTTTTGAAAAAATGGTACCTACAGATACAAAAAATCAACAGACTGAAAAACAAAAAAAGTCAGAATCCAATCCTTCTGTAAAACTGGTGGAGACATCACAGGAGGGGAGATCAGAAAAATCCTCATCCACCCAATCAGATCGATCCAATCAGAATTTCGGTCAGAATCTTAATGAATCCAAAAGTTCCAGGATGGAAATGAAACCCGAACCCAAGCCTCTTCCTTCCGGAGAGCAGGCCCAAAAGAATTTTTCCGAATTGGTGAAAACAGCTAGAATGCAAATCACTGAAAATGGAAAGAATTCTGCTGAAATCATTATGCAACCCAGAGAATTGGGAAGATTGAAATTGATGGTGGTTCAGGAGAATGATAGGGTCGAGGGAAAGATCATAGTAGACAATGAATCTGCTAGGACTTTTCTCCAGGGAGAAGTCGGTCAATTGAAAGAAGATCTAAAAACAGCCGGAATTGAACTCTATTCACTGAACATAGAGATGAATGAGGACAATAAGGGATTTGGCTTTTTTGAAAAAGAATCTTCTGAGGGACAATTGAGCGGCGGAAAAGACGGCTCACTCTCAGAGGAATCCGATTCAGAAAATTCGGATGACTCCCAATACACAGAAAAACGACTCCTGGATTTGAAGGTTTGATATGCCTGAAGTGAATCGGGTTCCCGGAGCCTCAGAAAACGCAATCCGAAATCGATATCTGGATTCTGACAGAAAGTTCAATGTCAATGACCATCTCCGTCGTCTGGACAAAGAAGAAAAGAGTGGTCTGAAAAATATCGAAGTCAGGGAAACTCCCAAACAACTCGGAAAGGATGACTTTCTAAAACTCTTGATCACACAACTTTCCAAGCAGGATCCTACCAACCCGGTTAAAGACCAGGACTTCATCGCTCAGATGGCACAATTTTCCAGTTTGGAACAGATGAAAAATCTCTCCTCCAGCATGCAGAGAATGGAAAATCGTCAGAGCTACAGTCTGGTAGGAAAAGTTGTCAGCGGACCTGATTTTGTCAGCGGAGAGCCGATCACCGGAATTGCGGGAGCCTTGTTTTTTGATGGTGATGGAAAGGCTTTCGTAAGGGTGAGCGGTAGGACAATCGAAGTCAATCAGATCAATTTGATTTCGGATCCTAAGTTATTGAATATGGATGGAGGTCAGGAGAATTCTCTTCAAAATTCTCCCGAAGAACCAAAAGATAACTCATCTTTTCAGGAAAACGTCCGAAACTTAGATACTGATACAAAGAAAACAGAAGAGTTCCTTCCTTCTGAACCCAAAGAGTTGGATGAGAAGAAAGAGTATCCCGGAGCATTGAAAAATCGGGAAAAAGGTTATGAATAATTAAAATATGATATTTGAGGTACAGAGTTTATGATGAAATCCCTTTATTCCGGAGTTTCCGGTCTGAAAAACCACCAGGTAAGAATGGATGTCGTGGGCAATAACATTGCCAACGTAAACACCCACGGTTTTAAGACGGAAAGGGTGACGTTCCAGGATATGATTTCGCAGGAATTAGCTGCGGCATCCGAGCCTAAAGAAAACATCGGTGGGGTCAACCCCAAGCAGGTTGGTTTGGGCTCCCTGATAGCTGCTATAGATAAAATTATGACACAGGGTTCTTTACAGACTACCGGAAAGAACACGGATCTGGCTATCTCCGGAGAAGGTTTTTTTGTCGTCAAAGACGGTGAAAAAGAATTCTACACAAGAGCCGGTGCCTTCAATGTAGATAAAGATGGAAATCTGGTCAATCCCGCAAACGGTCTCAAGGTTCAGGGTTGGAATTCCAGGGTAGATGAAAATGGAACTAAGTACATAAACTCCTCCTCCTCAATAGAAGACATTACTCTCCCCCTATATTCCAAAGAGCCTGCGAAAGCTACCGGTGAAGTTATTTTTAAGTCCAATTTGAATGCATCTGCCGGTACAGTTCCTGAGGGAGTGACTCCGGAAGAACTCCAAAAAATGATCAGTGATCCCGATCCCAAGAAAAGAAAAGGTCACACTACAACCATAAAAATTTTTGATGATCAGGGAATGGAAAGAGAACTCAAGTTGCAGTTCTGGAAAGTCAGGGACAATGTCTGGAGAGCTTCTGTGGATGTTACTGATTCGTCTCAGGTATCTGTTGATGTGGATTCCAGTTCTGTAGGTGGACAAAACACTCAGGTAGCCGGAAACAAAGAATTTGAATTGGGATTTTCTCCTGATGGTCGACTGGTCAATGTATCCGATGGAACCGACAGTCAATCTTCCGGAATGCTTGCCGCTAAGGTATCTTTCCGAATTCCCGGTAATCCGGAAGCTCAATCTTTTGAACTCAAATTGGGTGAGGCCGGAATGGTGGATGGAATCACTCAGTTCTCATCAGATTTTACAACTAAGGCGATCAAACAGGATGGATATCCTATGGGATACATGGAAGCATTTTCCATAGACAATTCAGGAACAATCACCGGTGTGTATTCCAACGGGGTTCAACAGCCTCTAGCCAGAGTAGCTATGGCGATCTTCAACAACCCGGCAGGTTTGAACAAAGCGGGAGATACAATGTTTTCCTATTCAATGAACTCAGGCGAACCGAATATAGGTGAGTCCGGAATCGCAGGAAGAGGAAAAATCAACGCAGGTCTTCTCGAAATGTCTAACGTAGACCTTTCTGACCAGTTCACAGATATGATCGTCACCCAGCGTGGGTTTCAGGCCAACTCCAGAACGATCACTACTTCCGATCAAATGATCCAGGAAGTGTTGGGACTCAAGAGGTAAGAGGTAATTGAAAAAATTGGGGGTAGATTTAGTAAATTTCCCCCAATTTATAATTAAAAATCTATACCAAAAGTACTTTAAATTTATAGACATATCCAGCTATAAAAATACGATTACTTGTAAACAATAATCAAAGGTTACATTTTGGCATCTTCCAGAACTATAGTTACAGACAATCCAAACCTCAAAACTGAACTGGAGATCTATAGGAAACAGTTAGATATAAAATTTATCAACTTTTCTGAATTATTAACCAACCAAGATTTCATCTTAAACGAAGATAAGATTCTTATCATAGTTTTCGTTCTCAGTAAAGAAACTGTTCTCAAATACAATAAAGAGATTAAAAATTTCTTAGTTAACAATACTAATTTTTTCTGCTCCTTCATAATCAATGCAGATTTGAATGAAGACATCATATCCCAGACGGATATAGAAAATGATCTGTACTACATGAATATTTCGGTAGATGCTCCTATCGTATTTGTAGCCAAGTCTATCGTCAATGCCTTCACCGCTCTCGAATTGAGAAAAGAATCATTTGAATTGAAGTACAAAGTCAATCTCAGTACAAGTCATATTTCGAAGTTAACCAAGATCGGGATGAGTTTGGGAAATGAAAAAGACTTTACCAAACTTCTCAGAGACATTCTCTTCAGTGCACGGGAGATTTGTGTGGCGGATGCGGGTTCCTTGTATCTGGTGGAAAAGGACGAAGAAGGCAATCCCCGAAATCTCAGATTTAAGATTTCCGCACTTGATCTCAATTCTTCCGAGTTTTTATTGCCGATCAATAAGCAGAGTATTTCCGGCTATGTTGCCGACACCGGAACAGTATTGAATATACCCGATGCGTATCATCTCCCTCCGGGGGTTGAGTACAAGTTCAATAGTGAGTATGACAAATCAAAAGGCTACTACTCCAAGAGTATGCTTGTAGTACCGATGAAAAATCATACGGGTGAAGTCATCGGTGTCATACAACTCATCAATAAAAAAAAACATTTTTCTCAAAAGCTTACACTAGAACAGATGCAGGGAGTAGAAGTCTCCTCCTTTGATAAGTATTCAGAAGAATTGGTCATGAGTGTGGCAGGTCAGGCGGCTGTAGCCATTCAGAACAATAATCTCATCATGGATATCGAAAAGCTCTTCGAAGGATTTGTGACCGCTTCAGTAAGTGCAATTGAAGCACGGGACCCGACCACAAGCGGTCACTCATTTCGTGTGGCTGAGCTAACAGTTGGATTGGCCAGGGTAATCGATAGGATTGATTTCGGAAAGTACATGGATGTCAAATTTTCCCTCGATCAGATGAAAGAGATTCGTTATGCTTCTCTTCTGCATGATTTTGGAAAAGTAGGCGTTCGGGAAAAGGTTCTTGTCAAATCTAAAAAATTGGAAAGCTATGAACTTGAAAACATTCAGTGGAGATTTTACTATCTACTCAAGGACATAGAAACCAGACTCACCCAAAAGAAAATAGACTATTTAAAGAAGCAGGGCTCTTCCGGATTCACCGAATTTGAAAAGGCGATTGACCTCGAAATCAAAATGGAAAAGGAAAAACTGGAAAACCTTCTGGACATAATCAAAAAATGCAATGAACCAACTATTCTTGAACAATCCAGTTCCAAGGTCCTCGAAGATATTTCAGCTATGAGTTATCAATTTGTAGATGGTTCGAGCTATCCTCTTCTTAACGAAAAAGAGTTCAATTATTTATCAATTAAAAAAGGGTCTCTGGATGTGGAAGAAAGGTTGGAGATCGAATCTCATGTTGAACATACGTATCAATTTTTAAGTAAGATTCCCTGGATCCATGGTTTGAAGAGTATACCCAATATAGCTCATGCCCACCATGAGAAGTTGGATGGAACGGGCTATCCGAGAAGGTTGACTTCAGAGGAAATCCCCATTCAGTCCAGGATGATGACGATTTCTGATATTTTTGATGCACTGACAGACAAAGATCGACCTTATAAAAAAGCAGTTCCATTGGAAAGAGCTCTGGATATTTTGAAAATGGAAGTGAAGGACAATCATATCGATGGAGATCTTTTGGATATATTCATTCATATGAAAGTCTATGAAGTCCTGAACAAACCTAAGGAAATAATCGAATAGTAACCTCCTTCATAACTTCGTGTAATTAGGAAGTTAAAAATTGAATTCGAGTCGGATGAGGCTGGTGTCATCAGTCAGGAGTTCCGATGTTGAATAAAACTCCTTAAGCTTTTCAAAATTACCATCCGAGTCTTCTACCAATTGTAAAAATAGTTTCTCATCAGAGTTGATCTCAAGCTCAGATCCATTTGAAATCAAAATGTCATCCTTTCCATCGGAACCAATGAATAGTACATCCCCTTTTTCTAAAACTAAATCATGGATATAATAATCCTTTTTAGCGTTGAGAGTCATGGTCCCCAGTTTACGATTGAAATTGCCTAATTTTTCAATAAAGCTAGCTCTTTTGTCTCTGTAGAGAACTGTGAATGGATGCTCTGCATTGAGAAAGTATAGATGATGTGTGTTTTCTTCTATAATTCCCATATTCAGTGATACCATCATCATGCCTTCAAAAGAAAGAAAAACTTGATTGAGATCTGAAAATCGATTGATGAGCCAGGTCTTAGCGTTTGCAGAATAGGAATTGGGAGAGTTGTACTGAAACAAAAATGATTTCATCACAGAAGTCAAAACTAAGATACCCCCCGCACCCTGAAGGGATTTTCCCATGGCATCCGCATTGATGTAAAAGAGAAATTTTGAATTTCCGAGATAAATGGTATCCGTCAGACTGATGTCCCCACCTATTTCAAAGATATTGTTTTTAAATGAGAATTTCTTATATTGCTTATCAAACATTTGTATATGAAATTGATTTAAGTTCGGATTGGATTCACTGAGCGGCTCTATGAGTTGTAAAGTCAGGTAGTAATCAAAATCCTGTTGATCCTTTAGTTTTTTGATCTCGGAATAACTCTTTTCCAATTCGGAGGATTTATCTCTGAGTTGAAAGTAGATGGATGAGATGATCGAATTGACGGCTACACATCCTACAATGATAAGACCGGAGGATACTATCGTTGATACAAATGAGATTTCACCTTCAGAAGTGTTTGAGGAAATTATATTGTAGTACGGAAGGATTTTTAAATAAGAAAGGATTATCAGAAGTATATATAGACTTATCGAAGCATAGGTAGCATACTTTCCCCTGATCTTTATAGGGTCAAATGAAGATTGAGCAACGATAAATATCAGTCCTACTGTAACTGTAGAGTAGGTAACCCCAGAGAGATAAATAAAAAGTATGACAATCAAAATGTCAATGGTTGCGATTACAAACCAGGTGGATGGATACTTTAAATACTTATCATAAAAAAATTCAATGAAAACAAACCATGAGATGGAACCAATTAGATCAATGATGAGAGCCGGATAGATGATTTCTAGATTAGAATAGTAGACAAAGAACAAAAATATCCCCAAACCCAAAATACGGGATATATTGGGGATACGATCATTTTTTATATTTTCTAAATGCTGAGGTTCCATATCTTTTTTATAATTATGCTAACCTGACGTTAAATAACTTTTCTTTAGTATCATTAGTGAATACTCAGATATGAATAGTGTCAAGAAGCAAATCAAATATTAAGAAATAGGATTTGAATAGAAATTCTTATTTGAGGTGTTTCTATAGGAATTTTTACTATGGAATAGAATGAACTGAAAACCCTGTACAGAGATTTTCAGTTCATGTTTTTATTTTAGCTCTTTAAGCAGACTTTCTACTTCGGGATGATAGTAGGTTCTATACTTCTCAAAATGAAGTTTTAGATTTTCAGATGTGATACCCTGCCATTTCTTATGTTGGGTTGCAAGCAAATCCCGATTTTGCCAGATGGATTTCATGAAAATCCTTATGATCTTGGGATCTATATTTGATCTTGTGATCATTACCGATTGAACCAAAAATGTCTGGATCGGTGAGACTTCCCAGGAATAAGTGGATGCCGGGATTTCGGTCCTCTGGTAGATGAGGTTGGTTTTTTTAAGGGATTTGAGGTTGTCTTCTGTAAAGGAGAGAAGTCTCAATTCGGATGCAGACCGGGGATCTAAATCTGTGAGCAATTTGACAGGTCTTCCTGCAATGAGGACCATACCCTGTAGGGTTCCATCTAAAAGCATAGGAATCGAGTCGGCATAGCTGATTTCTTCGAGTTGTGAGGTTTCGTTGCTGATACCGAAATAACCCAAAAACAATAAAGAAGTGAGTTTTGTTCCCGAACTGGATTCTCCAATCGAAATCTTTTTTCCTTTCAGGTCTTCGATGGATTGAATTGATTTATGTGCAATGACATGAATTTCTTCTCCGTATACCGGAAATAAGACTTTTATAGAATCAAAGGTAGTTGAATCTCCAATAGAATGGTTCTGCAGCACATCCAGTTGTGTGATTGAAAATTCTGCTGTACCGTTTTTCAATCTGGATATATTGTCCAGACTGCCTTCGGTGGTTTGTATGCTAACCTTAAAGTCTGAAATGGCATTTAAAGATTCTGCAATTTTCTCATATGTACCTCCGGTGAAACCACCGGCAAATCTAAACTCCAAGTGATGCTTACAGGAGAGGAGGGTCGTACTTAAAATTAGAAGTGATAGAATGATTTTCATAAATTATTTCTTCTCTTTGTCTTTAGAGACTAATCCTTTGAGTTTTTCTTGAGTTTCTTTGTCTTTTAATTTTTCTTTTGCTTTGTTGATCATTTCCTGACCTTCCGGAGAATTTGCTTTCTGCCAGATCAGGTCCATGACTCCACCGGAAGAACTAGATTCATTACTATCACCTGAATTTGAATCGGCTGCAGCCCCATTCGCGGGGTCAGTTTTTTGTGCTGATGAACAGGAAATAAGAATTAGAATAAAGAATGAGAAAAATAGTTTTTTCATGATAAACTCCAAATTGAAAATTCCCGATTTGAGTCTATTGTGATAATAGAAAAAAAAAGGGACCTGAATAGAATATGAAAATTCATTTTGAAATCAAGCATTTTTGTTCTGCTTCCTTTTATTGTTCCAAGCATAGAAAAGAGGCAACAGATCCCGATCCATTATAACAATTTGTGGCAGCATTTCTAATAAAATTTCCATTTGTCTGAGAAGAAGCACCATAGGAAGCTAGACCACCACCACTGTAGTTCCAGGATCCGCAAGTATTGTCCCCACCTACTGAATAAGCTTGGTTACTGAATCCTGTCCAGATACTCACATGGGAAAATGCCATATTTGTTGAGTTTATTAAATTCAGAATACCGTTGGGCATCGAAATAATACCATAGGAATCCGTAATAAAAATCGGGATGTCCGCTACTGAACCACCCTTACCCAGATAAATTGTATTCGGTGACAGAGGATAATCGATTCTGTTAGTTGTGTCGGTGAGACAACTTGTAGCATTGTCACAAGCCTGTCGCGTTCCTGCCAGAAAGAGAAACGCTTTTGAGGAAGTGATTCCTATCCCCGAACCTTTGGCATTGCATTTCGCGTCCGCTCCTGCTATGCCACCGATATCACCACCATAACTCGCATAATCCGGTTGAAAGGTATATTTTTTGGGGTAACATCTAATATTCATATTTGTTAGGTTGGCATTCACTGTTGCACTCAGGGCAGTATTGTAATACGCTCCATCAAAAATGCAATATTGATTGGGAGGATGGGCTGATATGGTTAAATTCTTTGTTTTTGTAGCTTCATAATTGTTCCACGCAGTAACTGTGACTTTGTATGTGGGAGGTTTCGCCATAGCATAAGCTCCGTTGGCGGAGATGACCAGAGTGTCCTCTGCTGTAGGAGTGGTAGGGGTTGATCTATATTCCAGAGTTAAACTTCCTCCGGTGAGACCCGAAACCGTTCCTCCTATGGTAAAAGTGGAAGGATTCACAGTAATGGAGAAACGGTTGGTGTAAGTATAATTCGTATATCCGGAATAGGAAAGAGTTCCTGCAGGAAGACTGGCTCCCGTGTATCCCAAAATCACCAGGTTTTCAAGGGCTGATGATGTGACTGAGGGTGTTCCGCTGAGTGTACATGTAGAGCTATTGAAACTCAGACCGGTGGGAAGAGTAACCGCGGATAGAGTTCCGTTGTGAACTCCGTCTACAGGGTCTAAATTGTCCTTATAAAGATAACAATTCGGTGTGCTTCCCGTATATACCGGTTGAAAACTAACTACCTGACCCTGGGTGTAGGTTTGATTGGAAATCGTAGAAAAAGTTGCAGGTGACTTCGTATATATGATTTGAAATTCGTTGTTTATGGTAGCGGGATCACTATCCGAAACCCCCGTTCCTGCAGGGTTTGTGGCAACAATTCGTAAATAAGGAGAAGTTTGGGTGTTGAATTGACTTGTGTTCGGGATACTCACAGTCCCGGAAATGACACAGGTGGTGGGGTTGATCGAAAGCCCGTAGGGAAGTGTGTAGTTTCTATAGTCCCAATAGTCATTAGTGGTCGCATCGGGGTCATTCCAGAATCTTTCCTGAACCACACAGGAAGTGACCGCACCTGTAAGACTCGGACTGAGGGTAAAACTCCCTTGGTCCAGAGCTGAATAAGAGGTCGCAGTCGAAATCGAAGGTGGGGAGTAGCTGATAGTGATCGAAGTGCTTATGGTCGCCGAACCGGAAGAATTTGTCCCTGTGATTGAATAGGAGGTAGAGGATAAAGTTCCAGAGGGAATTCCTGAAAGTACACATGTTGAGGAGAGAGCAATCCCAGAAGGTAAGGCCGGATCAATAGTACAGGAGCTAATGTTTCCTCCTGTACTGCTTGGGGTGATCGAAAAAGGAATCCCTACATTCAATGATATTGAGCCTGAAAATGAAAATGCAGGAGGCTGGATAGTAGGAGTAGGAACCGGGTCGGATGTTGGAGGGGGATCGGGGGGGGTTGGATTGTCCGGTGACAAAATGGTTGCTGTTTCTGCGGACACCATTGCCTGAGCCTGAGATTTGATAGCATTGGTATCGAGTTTCACACCACCCGGAAGAACTCCCCCTTCAGATGCAAATTGATAGGCTCCACCCATTACACAGGATTTTTGTTTTGCCGGATCACTCGGGTCCCCTCCGCAACTGATCGGATTGGATGCAAGGGTATTTCCGTTTATGGATAGTGAACTTCCATCGGAGGCTTTTCCATCCGGTTTCCCATCTGCCATATCATTGGAAAAAGCTTCAATAACTGCTCCAATGTCTTCCATACCCACTGAGTCGCCTTTTTTATTGGAAGTACCGAGGGTTGAGATAGCCGCCTGAAGCAAATTGAAATTTTGTGAGATTGGATTCTCATTGTCTTTCAGATCGATCGCAAGATCATTTAAGTCCGGATAGTCGTTATCATTCAAATTTCTGGAAAAGGATGAAAGTGCCTTTCCTCCAAACCCACGATTCAGACCAAAACGAATCACGACTTCCTTTCCTGAAGAACGAACGGCTTTTTCCAGATCGGATTGTGAGGAGATTGTTTGTTCGGAAGATTTGCCCATCACCCTTCTGCTGAGCATATTGGAGAAAGGGGAGACAATTGCATTTTTTTTTGAAGATGCCGGTATGGTACTTTCATTGATAATGTTTGTCAGTGAAAATGTTGAATCCGGAGCTAGGGGAAGTTCTTTTCCGGATTTTTCATCCAGCATTCTTGTGCCTCCCCTGGGGTTGGCTCGTATCGATACACAGATCGACCCACCGGTTCTCTGAAAGCTGACAGAATAATTTCCTTCACCATCTGTATAAGAAGTACCAAGAACCAGTCCGGTATTGCAGGTTCCATTCAATTTAAGGGGATGAATGTTCACCAGACCATCTCTGATTTCTCCTTTGACAGCCTTCCCTGACAATGTAACTCTTTGAGCGCGATACCCGAGCAAAGCAGACATAGATAGGGAATCAGAAAATTCTTCGGATCCTCGTCCGGATTTGTTATTCAAATCAATCTTGGAACAATTGGAACTTAAAACTAGTAGAACAAGAAAAGATAGAGATATTTTTTCAATTCGATTTGGCATGCACTTTCCCTTAATTAGAACTCACTACAATAAAATTTATTTAAATCCTATGAAATAATTATGTACAATGATCTTAACAACTCACCTATACAATTTTTTTTCTTCAGAGCATTATAATTTTTTTATACAAAATCATAATTTACTAATAGATCAATAAAATTAGGGGTATTGGGAGGATAATTCCCCAATTCGCCTAAAGGCTCCCTTTCATTATCCTCAGCTTTCGCATGATGAGCTTTAAATGTATTTATGATTACCTTAATTGACGAAATTATTTTTTTAAAGATTCCAAAAGGAAGAAAAAAATTTCTACTATTTTTTGGTCCTGTTCACACTCTATTGAGTACAATACCTAAGTGAGCAGGTCGGTGTAGAGGGTAGCATATAGACATAAAATCCATTGCAATTCGAAACAGAGATGGTAACCGACCAGGCGCAGATGTTGCCCGACCAATTGAAACAGACTTTTCCGGAAAAACTGGATCCGGGAGAGCTTGGATGGGGAAAAGTCATATACCCTGTTGCATCTGTATTGCACATTGAAGGATTTACTACCGAAGTAGGCATGGTTACATAGGTTCCTGTAAATCGTCTCCAGAGACCTGAAAGTGTACTATCACAGAGTGAACCTCCGGTTAATCCTGTATGACGATCATCACCTAAAATCGTTGAATAGCCCGTACACTCTGAGAGTGAAGAAACAACAGCAATATTGAGGGATGTATTTGTACTACCCCCGGAATTCGTTGCTGTGATGGTATAGGAAGCAGAAACTGATAGTGCAGATGGCGAACCGGAAATGATACCTGTACCTGTATTCAGTAAAAGACCGGATGGAAGAGCTGGTGATACACTATAAGAAACTACTGATCCGGTGACGGAAGGTGTTAAGTTTGGTATAGAACTGGATTGTGTGAATACAAATGGAGATCCGGTGTAAGACAAGCCTGAGGGTGGTGTGTCAATCACAGTAATGTTTATATTGAAGAGAGAGCTTCCACCAGAATTCGTAGCTGTGACTGTATAGTTTGCAGAAGGGGAGACAAGAGAGGGTGTCCCCGAGATCACTCCTGTACCGGTGTCCATGGATAGGCCTGATGGCAATTCGGGAGTGATTGAATAGCCAATAGGTGTTCCCGTCACTGTAGGTGATACAGATGTTATCGTTACGCCTTTCGTAAAAGTAAAAGGAGTTCCTGAATAAGCTAAGGAAGTAGGTGCTGAGTCATTGACGGTGATCGTGAGAGTTGTTGAGACAGAGCTGTCAGAGATTGAAGCTTTGACTGTATATATTGTCTTCTCACTCAGGACTGTTGGAGTTCCTGTAATACTACAATTGCCGGTATTAAAACTCAAACCTGTAGGTAGAGTAGGAGATACCGAACAATCTATGATTGTACCCTGATAGCTTGGGGTTACTTCTGAAATGGGAACATGAATGGTAAATGTAAATTCGGAAGATGTATAGGTAAGCGGTGAAGAAACCGTTACTGTTGAGATGGGAATGCTATTTTTAATGAGGTTGATCAAGGGAATCTCAGACCTTTCTATATCGAGATTGCAGGAAAAAAAAGTGAGAATCAAAGATATGGGTAAGATTCTTCCTAAAAATCTTAAAAGGATTGGCGCTTCCTGTCCATGTCTGTAAATCATTGCTTTTTACACTCTAGTACATTAGAATCCAAAATAAACATCTTTATACTCCATTTTTATTAAAAATTTGTTTATTTCAACAGGAAAATAATTATGAACTAACCTTCCTCAAATTTATATTCTTCCAAGCCTTTAAATTATTTTAGACAAAATCATATTTTACTAATGGATCAATAAAAATAATGGTTTAGGGATGAGTTAGTCGTCAAGATGCCGGCAGGTTCCCTACATTTTAGTCATCTGTAGTACAAAGTGCATAAGGTGAGTTAAAATAATAAATAAAATCTTAGAAATTGGAAATATTTTATTTCTAATGATATCCAACTGACTCTATCTTGAGAGAAGACAGAGATTAAGTAGAGTTTATAAATTTGGAGAAAATTCATAAATTGAAATTAAAGAAAAATTTGAATGAATTTCCAAAGGTGAATTGAACTCCATAAAAAATAGAATGTAATGAAGTTTTTAGTTTATCTAAGCTTAAAGGATAAATTAGTAAGGGGGAAGGGTGTAATTTTTTAAGTAAGTTGGAACCTGAAATCCGGGCTCCAACTTACAGATAGTGCTATTCCTTTAAACTTTTGGCTTTTTTTTCATAGTGATCCGCCTCTTCTTTGAGTTTTTCGGCATACCCCTGAAACTTTTTTCTGTCCGCATCTGAGTGACCTGATTTCCCACCGTGTGATACATTAGATAGATCTTTGTAATGCTTGGAAAGATCTCTGTACTCTCTGGCTTTACCGGTGTAGTACTTCTTCAGGGCAATCTTTTGTTCTTTGGTAGAAGCAGATTCTTCTAACTCGGCCTCCAGTAGTTTGGTTGGGTTTGCAACTATTACAGAATAGCTGAGTAGCAAACCAATAATAAATAGTTTTAGATTCATACTTTATCCTTTTTTTACGCTCCGAAACGAATTCGGTACCCTATCATCTCATGAAATAAGAGAAGTGACAATCCACTTTC
>JACKPB010000002.1 GCA_024233875.1 Leptospiraceae bacterium | reverse complement strand
ATAATCAAAGAAGAGCCAATAATATCTTTGTCAGCAAATTACGGCAATATCTCTCAATTAGATGATAGTTATAAAGATAATGAATATGGAGAAGTACCAGCTGATCCGGTCTTTGTAACGAATAGCGAAATTTTGGAGCAATATTATTTTGCTACTACTAAGGAAAAGGCAGCAGAAATGCTTGCAATTCTTTGTAAAAAAGACCCTGCAAATACAACCAAATATTATGATGCCTTAGCCGGTGCGGTGAAAAAATGGGAAGAAACTCCACCAAGCCAACGAATTAAAAAGTTCGAAAAACCTGCGGAAAAGTGGGTAGAGGATAATATTCGAACTACTAAGGATGGGAAAGATTTTACCTATCCGAAAAATGATCAGAATGAACCCGATCCACAAATGTTGCTTGAGAAGATTGCTGTGCCAAAGGTGACAAGCCTACTAGATCGACAGAAGTCTATTGTAATGAATTATTATGCATCGATGGGAGAAAGTGAGACTCTAAAATTGATTGCAAAGATGGGGAAAGATAATCCTGATTTAAAAAAATCTTTACTGGATGCAATGGATTCTATCAAAAATATTCAAAAGGAAAATAGTTCAATTCCAAACTTCACCAGTGTGCTAAAAGAAGTGGGCAAACTGGGAACAGGAATTTCTCCATCACAGATCAAAGAACTTCCCCAAGATAAACAAGAAGGTAAGAAAGCAGAAGTAATGGAAAATCTCATTACAATGGCAGAGACTCCCTGGCTTGGGATTAATTACCATGTTGAATACGGTTCTGACCCTGACCCAAAAAAGAAGACAAACGAAGCTATTTTTAATCCAAAAGAAATAGACTTGGAAGCTAAACGTGCCGAAGTAGAAAGAAGGAAACAGGAAGGTGGGTTGATGCCAATGGTTACTTTGAGTTCTGTGAAAGTGGGAGTAACCGATGAAAATTCTCCGAAAGGAATCATCAAATATAAAATAGGAAGCTCGGAGTTAAAATCCTACCAACAAACAATGGCGGATAATTTTAACAAAATGACAGATTCCTATTGGTTTGAAGTTGATGAAGATGGAAATTTGACTTATCAAAAATTAGATGGAGTAAAAGAGACAAAGATTAGTTCTGAGAAATTGATTCAAGAAACTTTTATAAACAGAAAAGAGCCTTTGAATTTTTATAATGTTAAGAAAACTGATAATGCGTTTACAACCCAAGTTAAGGACAGCTATTCTTCGAAAGGTTCATATATTACTTTTAATCCTAGTTTTAAGAGAGATTCCGTTAAAGTTGCAGAAAAAGAATTTATTCAGAATGGAGAAATAGTTGATTCATCTAAAGTAAAAGAAAATTATACTTTTCAACCATATGTAGTACTAGGACATGAAATGGTTCATTCTTTGCGTCAATTAAACGGGGGACAATTAGGAAATCAGAATCTCAAAGAAGCAATTAATAATACAATTTCTCCGCTTTTAGAGTTAAAAATTTTTAATTCAAGAAAAGATGAATTAATAAATGGTGTTTCTCTTACAAAAGAAGAGGAAAAGTTTTATCAATTAATTAAATCTTCAGTGGAGGAAAAACATAAAAATAATAAAGATTATAATTTTGATGAAAATTTTGGAAATAAATTTGAAGTCATTATTGATTTTTATCAGAAACAAATTTTGAGAAAATTAGATATAAAAGCAGACTTAAACGAAAATTATTTGCTTTGTGAAGAATTTGATCCGATTGATAAAAAAGTAAAAATGATTCCTATGTTCAAAGATGAAGTATTAACAACTTTTGACGTATCTGAAACAAAGATTACCAAATTTAATGGGGATAAACTAGATTCAGGAATGTATAACCAAATTTCAGAAAATTCATTAAGGAAAGATTTTGGATTACCTAATCGAGTAAATTATCCTTTTACAGATTCAAATCTTCAGATTCTACAAAAGCTACAAAATGTTGAAAGAGACATTTCTGATTTTAGAGAAAAGTATAATTTTGCCTTTTCTAAAGAAAAAATTAATTTTCCGGATTCCTTTAATGACAATCTCCTTAAATCAAAGGAAAATTACTCTGAGGCTTTAAAGAAAATTCTAGATCAATATATTAAAGCAAACAAATATTTTTTGATAGACACAATTGAATATTTCGATGATTAGAAATAAATTATACATCTGTTTGTTCTTTTTTAGTTTTCTTGGAGATTGTCTAAATCAGGTTTACGATGAAAGGGAAAAAAATAAAAAAGAATTTAATATTCCAAAATATATAAAGGAGGAAAAAAAAATTTGGGCAGGTCCATTTTATGATTTTTTTAATGGTGACGATTATTTATATTACTATAGAGAAAGGTTTTATCCTATTCGAATGGTCGATTGTTGTCATGGTTGCAGATATATCGATAATGAAATATATGATATATTTTTTTCAAATTATAATCAAACAGGCTGTACTGATGATCTCTTCACTGAATTTAAATCTGACATAAGCGGATATATTCAAAAAAGAACTAAAACAGTTATGTGTTGGGGAAAACCAGATAACGTTGAATATGAATATGCATGTGACTGTATAATTCAAATTAAAATAGAAGGTGGGAAGAAAATGTTTTACCAAATACATAAAGAGATGCTAAATAAATTTAGAAAAGATCATGATAAAAATTGTAGATAAATTAAATATTTATTCTTCCATTTCAAAAGAAATAATCACGTATTTAGCCATTATTGTAAATTTTAATTTTTGTTTATTTGTGAAAGAAGATACCAGCACTCTCTGGAGTCAACAGATTTTTCAAGAGTATGAAAAATTGGATGGTAAATGGGTTAAGGAAAATTTTTTAAATAATTCAAATGTAGAATATTTTTATATTACAAAAACTGTTAAAAATGAAATTTCTTGTTTAAGAGAAGCAAGAATTGGTTCAACAGTTTTTGTAAATCAATTTCCAAAAGCTATAAAACTTTGTAAGAACTTTAACAAAAAAAAAAGGGAAAGATATTATGGTCCTCTCTACGATAAAAACATTCAACTAATTGGCTGTTCCTTGACTACATCACGGAAAGAATCAGAGAATCAAGATTTTGACTCATGTAAATGCGTTTTTAGATATAAAAGTATTGGTGGTCGTGATCAGGCAAAGCGTGACTACGCCTATATTTATGGACAATGTACACGTGAAGAGGTATGTAAAATTTTTGGTCTGGATTGTGATCCATTAAAATAAAAGAGTAGCACACTCTCCACGAGAAATCTTAAACACTCATTTCCAATATTTGGAATTGGATATCAATCAATCCTGTAAAATCAAGAAGGAAGTCTGTATTACAAATAATTCTATGGTTTGATATCCAATAACAGAGTTCGAGGAAGAATTTTCCGACAACCTAACCCAGACAGAAATCCTTGCCCACAATAGAGAACTACTCAGACAATACTATTTTGCTACAACCATCGGTAAGGCGAATGATTTACTGGCAGAGCTAATCAAAGCAGACCCCAACCATGAAGACCTATATCGCCAAACGTTAGCAGATGCAAAAAAAGACTGGGATGAATTACCTTCTAAAGAAAGGATACAGAAGTATGAAGAGCCTGCGGAAGATTGGATAGAATCTCTTATCAGAGAAACCCCTGATGCAAATGGAAATGTAAGGGAGGATTATACGTATAACGAGAGGAAAGAACCAACTGTTGCTGATATAGCTAATGCGATTGCTAGACGGGGGGAGAATGTTATAGATGAGGAAGGAGAGGTCTCTCTAATTTCAATTTGATAATCTAATTCTTTACCTTAAAAATGGAATTATAGGATTAGTCATGCAAAAACTAGAGGAACAAATAAAATCTCTACCACTAGAACTCCAAAAAGAAGTTTTGGAGTTTGTGGAATTTTTACTATCGAAGTATTCTCTTCCAAAAATTGATGAAAACCATCGACAGAAATCGGTGGGTGGCTCTTTGCAAAAATATGCAAATTTAAAGAAGATAAAAAAAGAAAAATCAGCTTGGGCAGAGTCAGCTGTTGATAAATAGGCGACAGTCTTTTCTTTTGACAAAGGACTTCTTTCTTTTTTTAAGAAAAGTAAAGAATAATTAATATTCCTTTCTTTTAAACTTTATGTAATATCTAAAGGGCAAGATTACGAAGAGTTAAAGAAGGTATACTCCATAAATTTTGTTAAGCATTCGATATGGAAAACTCATCCTGAGTATTTATCGACGTTTCGCATATTGGAAAATACCCGAAATTTTCCCTTGACTGACCGTTTCGAAATCTTTATTCTTGAGCTAAAGAAATGGAAGAACTACGAAATTCTCCCTCTTCATTTCAAGAGCTAACACCCTTCGAAAACCTCAGGATGACAAGTTCCATGCAATGGAAAATTAACACTGATTCTTATTCCTTTTAGGTTAGATAAATTCATACCCAAATAAAAAGGATTTACAGAATGGTCAATTTTCATTAGAATGGGGAGAAAACGAAATGTCGACCAACAAGAACTCCCAATGAAACAACTAAACTTCAAGACTCAGATCTTGCTACTCATCACGAGTTTGATGAGTGCATCCACGTTATGCATAGCCTTATTTTCCTACTACACATTCACAACCAATATCAAGGAAAACATTCAGGAGAAACTGGAATCAGACCTAAATCTGGGACGAGCTCTGATTGAAGCTCAGATTCCGGGAGATTGGAGGGCTGAAAATGGAATTCTCTACAAAGGTGACGTTGTTTTGAATGAGAATTACCAGATTGTGGATAAGATCAAAGCATTGACGGGAGGCAACACTGCCACCATATTTTTAGACAATATCCGAATCTCTACCAATGTCACCAATCCGGATGGATCCCGTGCTATAGGTACCAAGGTTTCAGAAAAAGTGGCTGAGGTCGTTCTTAAAAATGGGAAAAAATATATCGGAGAAGCAAACGTTGTTGGAGTCCTCAATCAGACCGCTTACGAACCAATTCGGGACAGGGATGGTAAGGTCATCGGTATCTGGTATGTTGGAATTCCATCTTTTTTCTATGAACATTTATTTCAAAAATTTCGTATCACGATCTTAGTCTTCTACATCCTCCTAATGCTGGTAGGTATCCTTATCAGCTATGTTTATTCCTCAAGGAAGGCAAAACCCCTCATAGAAATTGCCAGAGAAGCTGAAGAAGTTGCCCGGGGCAATCTCAACTACTCTCTCAATCTGGATAGCACTACTCCGGAGATCATCATTCTCCATAAAAGTTTTCAAAAAATGAAGGAAAATCTAAAGAAAATGATGGGGAATCTTTCAGAAATCATAGACAAAAACAATAAGTATGTGGTCGAACTCAAATCATACTCTGATTTTTTAAACCAATTTGCCAATTCTCAGATGAATTCTTCTTACTCATTCGCAGGAACTTCTGAAGAGTTACTAAAATCCTCAAAGAATATCAGCAAGAGCATAGAAAACTCCAATCACCAAATTCATTCCGTCGCCGGAAATATTGAAAAATATTTAGGAGTCATTGACAATAGTAAACTTTTGATCAAACAATTCTCAACTTCGATGAGCGGGGTGATGTCGAAGGTCAAGAGCAATGAAGAAACAATCAAGGCCCTGGTTTCAGCGATGAATGAAATACGGGAAAGTACGGGTCAGGTGACAAAATTTATTCAAATCATCAAAGACATTTCCGATAAGACCAATCTTCTTTCTCTCAACGCATCAATAGAAGCGGCAAGAGCGGGTGATGCAGGGAGGGGATTTTCCGTTGTAGCACATGAGATCACAAGTCTGGCAGAAAAGACAATTTTCAGCGTAAAGGAAATCAAGGCTACTATAGAATCTACCTCTCTCGCTGTTGTGAATGGTCGTGAGAAAGTAGAAAAATCCTCTTCATTTCTCAGTTCACTTCTGGAAGAACTCAAAGGAATCAATCAATTTCAAGATTCTCTGAACAATAGCTTTCAGGAACAATTAGAAATCAGTAATACAATAGAAAAGGCAGTTGACGAAATTGCTGAATCTTCACGATTGATCCTGAAAAATGTAGATGAACAGGAAAGCAAGAGCAAATCGGTGGAAGCCTTTTCTGATGAGCTTTTGAACTCGGCCAAAACGATTCGCGATGAATCCAAAAATCTGGAAGAGCTTTCCATCAATCTGAATTCAACCAGTCAACTTTTAGATGAGATCATCTCCCGATTTGAGAATTGAGAGCTTTGTTAGACATCAGATAATGTATTTGTCTACGATCTTTCTCAGGTCAACTGCGATCCGATTCAAAGATTCACTTGCCTGACTGGTGTTCTTGGTAGAGATCACAAAATTCTCAATTCCTCCTGAAATTTCTTTCAAAGTCAAAAGAATCTGTTCAAAAGAGGAAACCTGCTGTTTGATAGACATATCTATCTGTCCTGCTGATTTGGCTGATATTTCTGCTGAGTTTTGAATCTCCTGAAAGACCTCCTCCAGGCGGTTGGCAATCTCCCAACCTTCTTTGACTCTTTCCGAGCCTTCTTCAGAAATTATGATCAGACTATTGGAGGAAGATTGGATTTCATTGATTCGACCCTTGATTTCTTTCGTGGAAATCATGGTATTGTCCGCCAATCGCTTGATCTCACTCGCAACGATTTGAAAATTCTTTCCTGCTTCTCCGGCTGAAGACGCTTCCAGAGCTGCGTTGAACGCAATGATCTTGGTCTGATCGACGATCCCGTTGATGATATTGACAATCTCCCAGATACTGTCGATCTTTTCTCCGAGAGCCTTGATTCCGGAAATGGTTTCTTTATTTTTGGACTTGATCTCATTCATCTTGTCGATGCTCGAGTGAATGAAAGAGACTCCCGTTTCTACACTTTCCTTAGTCTGATTGGAAATACGATTCACCTCTCCAATCGAGACTGAGATTTGTTTGGCGAGGATGTTTGAATCCTCCATAGTAGATACAATTTCCCGAACTGCTGCTGCCTGAGTGTTGGAGGTTGCGGAAATTTCTTTGGAAGTAACGGAAAGATTTTGAGTCGATTCGAGAAGAGTCCCTGTATAGTCTTTAAGCTTCTGAATGAGAATAGAAAAATTATCAATGATGAGATTGAAGTATCCCGACACTTCACCGATTTCATCATGAGAACGGATTTCGATTTTTCTTGTAAGGTCTCCCTCAGCAAAACTATTCACTATTTGTTTGACATCCATGAAAGGTTTGAGGATATTTGAGAGAGTGAGTGCCAGGATTCCGAAGAGAATGAAGAATGAAGCAAGAATGGAAAATATGATAATATTTCGGATGAATCGTATTACACTAAAGAATTCATCCGTATAGCTTCCCGCAACGATGTACCAATCAAGCTCGGGAATGTGTGAGAAATAGACAAGCTTTTCTTTCGCTTCTGAATCTCCTGATGATTTCCAGTAGTAATTGATATGTCCTTCTTTTTTCTTAATGATCTCTTTGATGAAATGGAACCCCTTTGCATCTGTTTCATTCAAATAGTTTTTATTGACCAGAGTTTCATCCCTATGAATGATAAATGTTCCATCGCCATCGATTACATACACATATCCCGTTTCACCGATTTTGATATTTCTAACTATCTCATGGAAGTCATCTACTTTGATTAGATCCCTGAATTCTTCTTTGTATGTAGATGCCCAGATGATCAGATCCCAGGGTTCGAAAAATGATAGATATCCAACTTTCTCCCGCTCTACCTTTTCATCCTTATTTTTCCACTGATATTCGAGGTATCCATTTTTCATTTCCAGGGCTTTTTTCATAAAGTCCAATCCGGAAACATTGACTCCTTCTGATTTTGGGTGAATGACCAGAGTGCCCTTAGAATTGACCGCGGCCAGATAGCCTGTAGTACCGATCCGACTGTAATCGGATTCTGTTGCCAGGACAAGATCCCGAAATGTCTTTCTGGCTTCTTTATCACTGAGTTCTCCCTTCTGTGCCTTCGTGTAGTAAAGCTGAGCCAGATCCCGATTTTTGTCCGCTATCGCACGAAGATGATTTTTGATAGAAGAATCAATAGAACTATTGATCAGATCCTTAACCAATTCGACCTTCCCGATCAATTCGTTATCAATCATAATCTTCGCATTTTTCAAAGTGATGGAATAGATGAAGAATCCCAGGCCTCCCAAGACCAGAATGATCGTCAATCCTACGATTAAGGAAAGCTTCTCTCTAAGCTTGAGATTGATCATTCGATTGGGGTCGATCTCCCGGATCAACCAATTGAGAGCACCCTCTTCCCAGTATGGATTTTTATTGGAATCAATGATTCGATTGAATTTGGCAAATTGAGATTTTTTGAAGATTTTCTGAAGGATTTTTTTATTCTGAAACGAATTGACAATGATCGCTGATCGAATCATACCCTTGGATCGAAAAACTCTCTGGAATCGTTCTATGTGCTTGATGAGTGACTCATCCAAGTTGGATATCTCTTTCAAATCCAGAAAGACATGAAAGTTCTGAAGGGTGTTTTCTTTCACACGGGCTTCCGAGTCAGAAATCCATCTATCCAACTCATCCGGAGTCAGACTACCTGATAAAATGATTCTAAATCCAAAATTGGTCAATTCAATCGTATACATCAGCCCTCTTCTAAATGAATCAATTGAATAGAGATATACAAAAAAATAAACCATATTTTAGAAAAAACGATCCGATTGCTAAGCAGTACATTCTCCAAGTTGCAATTCCGGTAGTTTCGTACTTCTCTATAGATTCTCATTTCCTATTTTTCCATTGATTCGATTGACAAATCACAAAATATTGAAAAACTAACCTGTTGAATATGGGTTCGGACAATCAAGAATTATTGAAAAAAATCGAAGAAGGAAACTACATTGATTCCTCTCTTCATTCCAAAAGCGAATCAGAAAAGAATCGGTCTTTTGTCATAGTTCAGATCGATACCAGAAAATTTGCCTTCCCCTCGGAGACAGTTCTGGAGATCTTTCTCACAGATACAGTGTACTACATTCCCTTCTGTCCGGGTTATGTCACCGGTTTTATCAATCGATACGGTGAACCCTATACTGTCATTGATCTTCTCGCCCTCGAAGAAGATAGAAAGCAGGACAACAAAAGATTTATCATCCTAAAATCAGATGAGGATCAGCTCGCTTTTATGGTAGAGGATGTTCTGGACATTTTTCCTATTGCCTCTGATTCCATAGTGCCCTTAGAACTGGAGAGTCATACATCTGATTATTTAGTCGGTAGTTTTGAATTCAATGGTGATACAATTTGGATTGTCGATTCATTCAAAATTTTAGAACGGCTGGAGACTGACCTTGACTGAATCCATCCGTTTCGCCAGACTCAGCTATGGAAATATTGGTTTTTTAATCAACCAGATGGAGATCTTGAGTATCGAACCTTATTCTCAGGCAAACATCACTCCTCCATCTTCAACCATGCCCTTCAGGGTATATCGCCACCCTCTCTATGAAGGAATCGTTTTGTTGCCTATTGAAGACCTTCTTGAAAACCTAACTCTCGAAAGCATTTCGGAATCCAAATGCATTCTGATAGTCTCCTTCAAATTTCCCGAGATAGTATCCGAATTGTGCGGGGATGGGTTGGTGGATGGTAAATACATAGGAATCATTTGGGACCATACATTTGAATCTTTCCCAATGAATCCGGATGGCATCAAACTTTTTACTTCCGGGATACGTTCCCGACTGGCTCAGAATGGAATTTTGGGAGTGAGCTTTCTACCCCAAATGCTTCTCTATTGGTTGGATTTAAAAAATCTCATTTCTTCTTTTCCGGGAAGGAGGTAGATGAAATGAAGATTATCATACTCTCCGATTCTATTCTTTTTAGAAATATCCTGAGGGATTGCTTTTCCAATTTTTCCGATATCAAAGTCTACCCGGAGAGCAAGCAATATTCCAAGATCCTGTCTCTTATTGAAAGCATGAATCCTGACTTCTGTATCATCGATAGTGAATCAGTTGAAGAGGTTGTTCTTAAGATCCTACCCTGCTTCAAAGTCTTTCTATCTCCTAACACTTCCCAACCTATTGAGATTTCTTCCAACCACTACCAATTTCCCAAACCCAATCTTCTTGATTTGAACGAAAAATCTAAAGCAGAAACATTTTCTGCATCTATTTTGAACCTTTTTAAAGACAAAGGGAAACAAGCTAGTTTTTCATCCGACCTTTCACAGAAACCTTCAACCGGAACTTATCGAATGCTTCTTATCGGAGCTTCCACCGGAGGACCTCCCGCTGTTGCTACAGTTCTCAAGGGGATAGGGAAAGATTTTCCTTTGGGTTTTGTTGTCATCCAACACATAGAGACAGGATTTGATGAAGGATATGCCAGATGGCTACAAATGGAATCCGGTATCCCGATCCGACTGGCAAAGGATGGTGATCGTCCCGGGCCGGGCGAGGGACTCCTGGCCCCTACAGATAAGCACTTGATCTTTCGTGAGAATCGACTCTATCTCGATGATGGCCCCCGGGTCCTGAATCAAAAACCCAGCGTGGATGTGACATTTGAATCTGCCTCTGATGCATTCGGAAGTGAGTTGATCGCTGTTCTTCTTACCGGTATGGGAACGGATGGAGCCAATGGTTGTGTTCGTGTGAAAGCCAATGGTGGTATCACAATAGTTCAAAACAAAGAAACCTCATTGATCTATGGAATGCCCAAAGCCGCCATAGAGAAAAATGGGGCTACTTATATCTCGGGATTGGATGAAATCTCTGACCTGATAAAGAAGTTGGTGAAATGAATCATTTTTTTAGGTTTCTGGATGAGATTGAAAAGTACTCGGGATTGAAATTTCCCGAAACCCATCACCCCTATCTCATAGACGCCATCAAGGAATTTTGTGATTCAGATGATCCGGACTATTTGGACTTCAGAACCCTTATCTCCAAAGAGGATCAAAAGAGGCAAAAATTCTTCAATCGTATTACGATAAATGAGACTTATTTCTTTCGGGAAGAAAAACAATTCAAAGTCCTGAAGACTCTTCTATCTAATTTTCGATCGAAACATCTCAATCTCTGGTCGGTCACCTGTTCTACAGGGGAAGAAGCAATTTCTCTTGCCCTAATAGGAAAAGATGCTGTTGAAAAAGGTTTGATTTCTGATTTTCATGTCTATGCATACGATATAAATGAAGAATCTCTGGAACATTTGAAAGAAGGAAGATTTGAAAGCAATTCTTTCCGCTCGGATGGAAGCGGATTTCATTACCTATTGAATCCATATCTAAACTCCATAGATTCAAAGATCTGTACGATTGACATTGACCTTCTGAAAAAGATCTCTACCCACAGACTAAATTTATTTGAAGAATCTCTCGATGTGATACCGACAGAGGGAATACATTTCGCTTTTTTCCGTAATACTCTTGTATATATGCAGGAGAAAAGAAAGCAGGAACTCATAAAGAAAATCATACCTCTGATTCATAGAGGTGGATTTCTTTTTCTATCCTCTACAGAAATTCCTTTCATCCACAACGATGATCTGGAAATTCAAGAAATTCAAAATGTGTATTTCTTTCAAAGAAGAGAATTGGGAAATATTCATTCTGATAGATATTCTACTCAAGAAACTAAGGGTTCTATCTCAGAAATTGAAAGGGAAGCAGATCTTAGGACCAAGACTTCAGAACAGAGGATCAGTCCTTCCAAATTTGAAGTTCAAACCAAAGAAGGAAAGGAGACAATCGAAACCGGGATTCTCGATCTTCTTCTTAGAATTCAAAGAGATTTGAGTTCAAATCAATTCGGTGAAGCGGAGGCAGGAATCCGGGATGTAAGAAATCTGAGTTGGAATCATGAAATCCTGGAGTTTTTCCAAGGGCTTCTCTTCTTTCATCAAAAACGATTCTCTATGACAATACAATTCTTTCAAAAGTCCCTCGAATTGAACTCAGGTTTCTGGCCGGCGAGATTCTATCTGGCTCTCAGCCTGAAGGAGACGTCACCGCAGAAAGCCATTCCGGAATTGAAAATTGTATTACAAAACCTGGAAAACAACGGATCGAATCTTTCGTTTCCTCCGGGTTTACTTGATGAAATGGACGTTAAGTACTACCGTATTCTCGCATCCAACTGGATTGCCCGTCTCAGTCTTCTAACCGGAGAAGATATGAATGCTTGACAGAAGCCGATTTATAGGAAATTTTTTAGATGAATTGATGGAGTCCAGATCTTCTCTGGAAAAATTGATCCTCAAACTAAAAACGGATCCGACCAATCCGGATGAGCTTACAAAAATTCTCAGGATTTTGCATACCCTCAAAGGCTCGTCCAGAATGATGAACTTCCTTTCCATCCAGAGAATCTGTCACTCTCTGGAAAATGTCTGGAAGGGATACCGTGAGGGAAGGTATCCCCTCTCCAATTCTCTGGTAAGACTAGTGTACTACACAAATGATATTTTTCAGGAAATCAACGAATCCATTCTAACCAAAGGAATTGATGAGT
Organism: Leptospiraceae bacterium; assembly: GCA_024233875.1. Lineage (GTDB taxonomy): Bacteria > Spirochaetota > Leptospiria > Leptospirales > Leptospiraceae > JACKPB01. Next base: position 445,287 of record JACKPB010000002.1, on the reverse strand, counting down.
TTGAGAAACTCGAAACTTACGAAAGCATCTGTGATAAAATCTTTGCCGGTGAACCATTCAATGTAGAGGATCTAAAAATTGATCCCGTTCAAAAAAACCTGACAGTCGAATCTGAATCCAAACATATGGATGGGACAATACGCATTCGTGTTCGACAGGTGGACGAGATAGTAAAGCATGTCAATATGTTGCTCATCAAACAACTTCATCTGCGCAAAAATTTAGATCTGATCACCGGTGTAGAAGAAAAATTTGAAAGCAATACCGGAGATAGGAGAAAGGGCGACAGAAATCAAACCCTCATCCTCCTCAGGGATCTAAAAAAAATGAAATCAGACATGACCGAATACCTCTCCGATCTGGAAAATAGTACCTACGAACTCCAGGAGAAGATCATAAACTTAAGAATGCTTCCTCTTGAACTGGTTGTAGATGGTTTCCCGAGAATGGTGGATGAAATATCGGAAGAACTGGGGAAAAAAGTCCAATTAGAAATTGTTGGAGAGAACACAAAACTGGACAAATATATATTAGAGAAATTGAAAGATCCCTTTCTTCACATACTCAGAAATTCTCTAGATCATGGGATTGAAAGTCCGGAAGAGAGAAGAGAGAAAAACAAACCCGAAATCGCCAGGATCTACATCCATTGCAAATCAGATCAGAACAATATCACTATTCATATTGGTGATGATGGTCGCGGTTTGAATTACAATAAGATTCGCGCCCGGGCTCTGGAAATGAACCTGTACTCTGATAAAGAATTGGATGAAATTTCCGAAACTTCACTTCACCAATTTCTCTTTCTTCCCGGGTTCAGCACCAAATCAGAATCCTCAGATCTTTCCGGAAGGGGAATCGGTCTCAATATCGTAAAAAGCAATATCGAAGAGATCAAAGGAAAGATCTCCGTCGATAGCAGTCCGGGAGAAGGAAGTCGATTTACGATTTCTCTGCCCTCTTCACTTTCTACTGTTGATGGATTTTTTGTAGTTTCTTCAGGGAATAAATTTCTCATTCCCTCTCATTTCATCCGTGAGACCCTTCTCATAAAAGAATCCGAAAAGAAGAAAGTTTTAAACAAAACTATGTATTCCTACAGGAATCAATGGATTCAAATCTATGACCTTTCCATGATTCTCGATCTACCGGGGAGGGAAGAATCGGATGAGAGCTATCTCATGATCATAGACAATATGGGTGAGATACTGGGAATGTGTGTGGATTCAACCGAAAGTTACAGCACCTTAGTTTCCAAGCCCTTACCCAAAAACCTATCCCGCAATCGATCCATTCAGGGCATAGTCTTTGACGAAAACTACAATGTGATACCTATTCTCTTTATTCCCTCCATCATTCACCGATTCAAAGTAATGCGTGGAATTGATAGGAAGAAACGGTTTATCAAAAAAATGAAAGTAGAGAAGACCGTTCTTGTTGTCGATGATTCGCTCAACACAAGAGAGATAGAAAAGTTCATGCTCGAATCAGCAAATTACGTTGTGAGTATGGCAAAAGATGGGATTGAAGGTCTGGAAAAACTCAGGGAAAAGAAATTTGATCTTTTGATCACAGACATAAACATGCCGAGGATGGATGGATTCACTCTGGTGGAAAACATGAAAAAAGACACGGAGCTAAAAGATATTCCCATCATCATGGTTTCATCGATTCAGGACACAGCAAGCAAAGAGAGAGCTGTTTCCATAGGAGTGAATGAATTTATTGTTAAATCTACATTTGATCAAAATTATATGATGAGCGTTGTGGAACAGCTGATAGGGAAGGTAAAATGAAAGTACTCATTTGTGATCCTTCACCCACAGGAGTCAAAATTCTCAGTGAGGAATTGACAAATTTGGATATCGAAGTGACTCTTGCCGAAGATGGACTTGAATTCATTCGATTGATTTTCTCAGAGAATCCGGATCTCATCATTTCGGAGTCAGATATTCCCGTCCTGTCCGGTCTGCACATAGCCCGGTATATAAGAACCAATGCCCGTTTCAAAAAAACAAAGTACTTTTTATTCTTAGCCAGTCTGTCCGGTCGAACTGAAATTCTGGCAGAGGATACCGTCGATGGTATATTCAAAAAAGATGAACTCGGTTTCCATTTATTGATGGAAGCAGTACGCAGGATGATTCCTGAAATCGGAACAGAAGTGAAAGATGAGATCGATGATTTCGCTCCTCGACCCGAAATCTCAGAGATCATTGAAAGTCTGGACATGGAATTTGATTCATTGATCTTTAGAGATCTTCTCCGTGGAAAATTACTCGGGATTGCCGAATTCAATTCCAGCCTGGAATTGACATTACAAAAATTACTCCATATCATCGGAAGTTTTACGAATTTCAATATTGCTATTGTATTACTAAAAATAGAAAAGTCTGTTGTCAGTTACATAGATCCGGGAAACTTAAGCACTACTGATACTGAAGACTTTCTGAGTATCTGTCTGGAAGATTTCTATTCTCTTTTTGATCGAAAAGAATTGAATCAGGGAGAGAAAATCATTCTGAAAAAGAACGAAGCCAACCCATCTCCTGAAAATCACAAAGTGAGTTCCTATTACTTTTTGGAACTTCAAACTCCTTCGGGACTATTGGGAAGCATTCATTTAGGGTACTATAGAAATAATTACTACACAGAAACATTTTCTCATGTTTTCAAAGAATTCATGAAAGAGGCGAATCTCTTCATTCAAAATGCTATCTCCATGAAAGTAATCACAGAAAAAGAATCCAATTTGAATAAGATCTTTCAAAAGTTTGTTCCTTCTGATATCATCAATGATCTTTTGACAAAGAAATCCACCTTCTCCCTTCTCACAGGAGAGAAGAGGAATGTTGCGATTCTCTTTTCAGACATCCGAAGCTTCACAACCCTATCGGAAAACAATCCTCCTGAAGCCGTCGTCGCCTTTCTGAATAGTTACTTTGATATCATGTGTAAGATCATCACAGACAACGGGGGAACGGTAGACAAATTCATCGGTGATGCGATACTCGCTATCTTCGGTGCTCCGAAAAGTTATGATGACAACTCCATGAGGGCTGTCAGGTCAGCAATTGAAATGATCCAATCCCTATCGGATGTAAAAAGGGGATCTATGGTACTACCTAACAATCAATTTCAAATCGGAATCGGTATTCATGAAGGTGACGTCATTGTGGGAAATATAGGATCCAAAGAAAAATTTGAATACACGGTGATCGGAGACAATGTAAATCTCGCCTCACGACTTGAAGGGCTCACCAAACACTACCATCAGGAAATCATCATATCCGAAACCATTTACAAAATCATTAAGTCATCCAATCAATCTCTGAGGGAATTGGACACTGTAAAAGTAAAAGGAAAAGATGAGCCCACCAAAATCTACGGAGTCTATTCCGATCCGGAAGCCCGAATCATGAATCCCGATATCCTTTCTAATTACAAAAAAGGATTGGCAATGTATCGCATCCAAAACTGGAATACCGCAATCGAGTACTTCCGGTATGTTTTGAAGGAGATTCCCGATGATTTTATCTCGGGGATGTATCTGGAACGATGTGAAAAATTCAAGAGAGAACCACCTTCCCACTGGGACGGGTCAATAGGATTGGATTTCAAATAAACTTCCTTTCTCCCCTATCTCTTTTCTTCTTGTCTTCCCCGGGCATTCGGTAAATCTTCTCATTTACTAATCAATCAAGAAAAATTGGGATTTGAGGACGATGAGTCTCCAATTTGCCGAAAGGCTCCCTTTCATTATCCTCACCTTCCCCATGAAGTGCGTAAGGTGAGTTACTAAATCTTTACGGATAAAATTTTGAAACGAATCGAATCAAATGAACCTATTTCAGTATTTCAGAAAAAAGTAATGAGAGCTCTTCTCAAGGGACCCCTGGGAAAGATAGTGAGCCTGAGGGAGTCCGGTGAAAGCATGATCATAGAATTTTCACAAATGGGAACCAGTAGGATTTCCTTTCATGTCGAATCAAATGAATCTTCCTTTCTGGCTACAAAACAAAAGGAAGAGATAGCAATGACGCATTTTCTACTCCGGAATGAAGTAGAGAAAGAATTGAAACGAATTATGGAAAGATTGGGAGCTAAGATAGAGGATTGATCATCGTTCTACGACATCCACAACACCGAAGACAAGATTGATCTTTATCGTAATCGCCCGTGAGTCGGGTTTGAATGGTTTGGTAGTGTAGACATTTTTGAAAAAAGGAATGATTTTCAATCCATTGGGCAATTGGACCAAACCGAGGGTTGGATAGATCAAAATCCGAACCGGCAAGTCCCCTCGTATGATGATGCGATTCTTTCCAAAAACAGTGTTGGAGTCTATCAAAGCATTCCCACCGCCGACAGGAAAGTTCGTGAAATCGGTCTCCCCACGGGTAAACATTACATTGTATTCGGCATCGGAGTCTTTGACTACCAGGGTTCCCGGTTTGACAAAGACGGTATTGATCTCAGTATTGGATCCGCTCAAAAACTTGAAATCCGAGAGGAGAAAATTCAGACCGACTACCATCAAAAGGATGGTAAAGAAAGGCTTATAAAAACCGGAATCAAATTTGAAAAAGAATTTCAAAAATAGGAAGAATCCTACTGCAAGAAAAATCGCTCCGACTACTGGGGATGAGAACAAAAACATTTGTTTTGATTATCGACTGAATTAGGGAGAGTCTTTTGAATTTTCAGAGCGAAGGGTCATGATTGTAAAATAAAATGTACTTCCCTGTTGACATTCAGACTCTACCCAGATTTTACCGCTGTGTTTGTCTACAAATTCCTTACAGAGGAAGAGTCCGAGACCTGTACTCGACTCACCATTGGTTCCGGGTCGGGTTATTTTTTTATCGATCCGGAATAGGTTTTCCTGGATAGCTGGAGCCATGCCAATGCCTGTATCACGAACAGCGATGAGGATATCTTTTTCTCTTTTCTCCGCTGAGAGCTCTACCATTCCGCCAGGCTTTGTGAACTTGATAGAATTTGTCAAAAGGTTTCTCACTATAGTTTCAAGCATTCGAATGTCTGCATACACTTCCAACTCATCCGGAATAGAAATGATCTTCCGGATTTGCTTTTGGGTGAAGCCCTCGTTCAGAACAGTCATACACCTTTCGACCAGAGTCTTCAGGTTCTGCCGTACAGGAGTGAATTCAATAGACCCCCTCTGAACTCTTGACCAGGTGAGGAGATTTTCTAGAAGTTTGTAGAGATTATTTGCTGATTGATGAATTTCATTGCCTATCTCTCTATATTCATCAATCGTCATATATTCGCTCTTCTTTACCATCATCTGAGTCATACCCAGAAAGCCATTGAAAGGAGATTTTAAGTCATGAGCGATAATTGAAAAGAACTTATCTTTGGTGGCATTGAGATTGGTGAGTTCTGAGTTTTTGATTTGAATCAATTGCTCATTTCGCATTCTTTCCGTAATATCAATATTGCTGACTCTTCTGCCTATGTATTCCCCTTTTTCATTGTAGACGGGTCTACATATATGATGAACATATCTGGTGATTTCATTCCTATCAATGATCCTAAAGTCTATTTCATTGATCTGATCTCTCTGTTCATAATGATGGCTTGCAAAATTATGAACATTCATCATTTCTAAATCATCAGGATGAATGATTTCCTGAAGCAATTTGGGATTCGCAATAAATTCTTCAACCTCATATCCCTTAAGTCGTTTGCAGGAAGGACTCATATAAACAATGTCCTGATTCTCGCTCTGCCAGTATTCCCAGTTGTATGTAAAATCAGCAACAGTCCGAAACTTAGTTTCACTTTCTTTAAGGGCAAGCTCATTCAATTTGCGTTTGGTGATATCCTCGGATATCCAAATAGTACCCTCATCCAGATTTTCAGGATTGATCGCCTGCCCGATCAAAAAACACCAGATCCTTTCCCCTGTTTTTTTGACCTGCTCGACTTCTCTGGAATAAATGTCTCCACGGGAGAGGCAATTGAAAGATTCCATACCCACATGATGAAAACTTTCTATGTCCTTATAAAATTTTGAGGTACTATCACCGACAATTTCATCCAGAGCATAGCCGTAGATTTCAGCCGCTCTTTTGTTTGCCCAAAGAACTCCCCTATCTTTAGTGATCATGAAAACCCCATTTCCGATATTGTCCAAAATAGTCTTTCTCTCTATGGACAATCGGAGAACTTCCTGTTCTTTCAATTTTCTGTCAGTAATATCATGTATGATAGAAAACAAAACAAGTTTGTCCTGAAATAAAATGGGAGATGAATGAACTTCTACAATCCGGATCTCTCCATTGGAGATTTTATGAGGAAAAATAAAATAATTTCGGTTTTCTGTGACTGCTTTCTGAATTTCAATATTGATCTCGAGTGGACCCATACTATTGATATCATTGATATTCATGGAGGTCAGTTTCTCCATTGTGTATCCATAGAAATTTGCAGCCGATTGATTGGCTTCCTTTATCCTTCCCGTTTCAGGATCGATTAGAAGCATGATAGCATTGTGTTTTTCAAATATCGTCTTGAATGTAGATTCTTTCTCCGTTGAGATTGCTTCCGGAGCAGAAGAAAGAAGTTTTATCTCCTCTGCCTGCAAGCTTTTTATCGAAAACATAATCAACGCAGATTGAATGCTGGACTGAATGAGATATACATTAGAATATTTAATTAGAAATCCATAATGCTCAATATCTTTTAGCTGAGCAATAACATTAGAAGTAAGCTGTGAAGCGAGAAATAATATCGGTAACTTTGTGATTTTGATCAGAAACCCGGCGAGGGATAAGCCATCAGCCTCCTTACCATCTTTCAGTTCAATGATAATGAGGTTAAAATGTAAATATTTACTTATCTCTACGGTTGCATTTTTCTGCTCAATTACAGCGAGATTCTGAAAATTCAAACCTCCGAAACTACTGATAACTGATTCCTTCTCGATTAGATTGTCTATAATGAGTAGTATCGATTTGTATTCAGTTAGTTTCATCGTCCTAATTATTTCTCTCTATTCAGGGTAAAAATAATTTTTGTCGTCTCTTCATAAGCATCAATAGAGAACTCACCTCCATTCTTTGAAACAAGTTCTTTGCAGAGAATCAACCCCAACCCGGATCCTTTTTCTTCTTCGATTTTCGGATTGCTCGTATCCTTATCAATCTGAAATAGGTTTTTCAATCTTGATTGGGGAAAGTACATTCCACGGTTGGTAATCGAAACAAGGATCTGATCCTCCTGAAACTTGTAACTCAAATCTATCGATTCTTCATAATTAGTGAACTTTATCGCATTGGACACCAGATTATCAACTATGACTTTAAGTGAGTATTCGTCTACATTGACCAGGAGATTTTTTTCGGAAAACTGGTTGTTTACCTTGATATGCTTCTTCTTGATATCCGAGGTGTAGAAATCAAGAGAGTTTTGAATCGTTTTGCTCAGAGATACATTAGAAAAATGTAAAGTATAGGTCTTCACCTGAATGCTGGACCAATCAATCAGATTTTTTAAAAAGTGGTTGGTCTTGGTATTGAGTCTTTGTTGATGAAGGATGGCTTCTTTCAAACTCTTCATATCATTCATTTCAGCCAGATCCTGAAGATGACCGAGTCCTTCTATGATGTGACTCAGGTTGTTCTTCATGTCCTTGGAAACTACAGAGAAAAATTTATTTTTGATCTCATTCAGCTCCTTCAATTGCCTTTGGAGAAGAAAATTATGTAGATGAACCTTGACACGGGTCATAACCTCTTCTTCGCTGAAAGGTTTGGATATAAAGTCGACTCCACCCAATTTGAGTCCCTGGACTCTATTGTCCACATCATCATTGGTACTCAGAAAAATCACCGGAATGTCCATGTAATGAGAATTTTTTTTGAGATTTTCAATGAGCTCGAACCCATCCATCTCGGGCATATTGATGTCCAAGAGAATGAGGGTTGGTACATTTACCTTATATTTCTCGAGAGCGTCCAAACCATTTTCCGCTGTAAATGATTCAAAGCCCTCAGATCTCATGAGAGTAGAGAGAAATCGCCTATTGACACTATCATCGTCTACTATACTGATGAGAATATCTGGTTTTTGAAAAAAACTCTCCAGATTACGCATATTTTGAAAATCAGACACAAGCTCCATATTTAACAATTCTTATTAAGAGAAAATAATATTCAACTGATTATTCAGTCTTTCTGTAATTTTCAGGTTTTCATGAAATACAAAAAAAATCCTCCCATTCAGTACGAAGATAGGTATTTTACCCATTTTGAGAGATGGGACAAAAGGACTTCATTTGATTGGAAGTGTTGGAAATTATTTGAGTAAGCTCTTCAGTTTTTTATGAATCAACTCCATCTGAAAGCTTGAATTGTAGATGTGAGGAGAGAACCGGACTCCACCCAATCGGTCTGCTGTAATGATACCATTTTCCTTTAAAAAACCGACGATTTGAGTAGAAGAATAACCTTGCTTTCCGGCAACAAGTATACCGCTGCGTACTCCTTGACCCGGGAAACAATTCATCCCCAGATCTTCCAGCCTTGACCTGAGATCATCCACCAATTCATGAATCCGGTTCCGTACATTAGAAAAACCTATTTCTTCTAGATATTCCAAACTGGCCCGAAAGTACACCCAATCCTGAAAAGAAGGAGTGGAAAATTCAAAACGTGAAGTGCCATCCTTCCATTCATCTCTGTAAGGGAAATAATTTATTGAGTCCCGCACAGAGTCTGTTCCTTTGAAAATCGGATGGATCTTTTGGAGGGAGGATTCCCGAATGTACAGAACCCCCAACCCGAGAGGACCGAGTAGCCATTTCCATGCGGGGAAAGCCATCCCGTCCGCATGGATTTCAGAGAGGTGAATGGGTATCTGCCCCACCCCCTGAGCTCCATCGAGAAAGAAGAATATTCCCTTTTCCTTACAGATCTCTGAGATTTCCCGAATCGGGAGGGGAAGCCCGGTACACCAATGCACGGCTGAAAGAGAGACAAGTTTCGTTTTCGATGAGATTTTGGATTGAAAATTGGAAAGACATTCCTCGGGGGTCTGTCCTGAAGCTAGGAATTCAATACTTACTCCTTTCGACTTCCAATGTTCCCAGGGATAGACGTTGCTCGGGTACTCATCTTCCAAAAGCAGGATCTCATCACCCGATTTCAAATCCACTCCCCGGGAGAGGAAATTCATCCCCTCAGAGGTATTGTGAATCAGAGCCAATTCCGACTCTTTGACATCTAACAATTTGGAAAGGATTCTTAAAATGGCAGATTTTGTAACAGCGAAGCTCTCAACCTCACTGAAAATGCCTTTTCGGGAATACCCCTCCCAATAGAGGGAGAGTCTCTTGAGAACGTGAGTGCCTATAGGAGTTGTTCCACAATTGTTCATCCAGATCCATTCCTGATTGACCGGATAATTCTTCTGCACTTCCTCCCAGTTCATTTCAGACAAAGTATTTCAAACCATAGCCGAATCTTTGATGAGCTCTTCATCATCCCAGTAGTAGTCCACCTTATCAGTTTGGGTCAGATATGTGTTCATTGCTTCCACAAGAATTCGATTGTCTTCGTTGTAATCCGCCAATTTTTTGAAGAAGATTTTCACTTCAGGGTTATTGAATCTATCCTTCATTTTATTGTAAAAATCTCTAGCATCTTCCATAGTATTCAGAGCGGATTCGACTTTTTGTAAATCATCTGAATGTTCCTGACGGACATTTCTCTCTATCTTTTTCATAACTTTGAAGATAGCAGTGGAATGAAACTTATGGATCGCAGACAATTGCTTGAGATTGGGAAATTGCACACCCCCGCTCAATTCATTGTAAAGCTCCTGAATTAGTTTGATATGCTCATCACCGTGCTCGGCCAATTGCTTGAAAAATTCTTTCATTGAATGACCTTCCGGAGCTGTTTCGAAACTTTTTAGAAAAAAATTGAAACAATCTTTTTCATATTCAATCGCAGATGCGACCGCATCGAGTAAAGTTGTATTCTTCATGCTTACTGTCATCATTCCTCTCCTTGTGAACGCATCTATTTTCAAAAGTTTTTGAATATTACAAGTAATAAAAAATATAGAGCATTTTTTTTTGTGAGAAAGTTTTTGCAAAAAGCATTTTAGACAATTCTCGAATTTCTTCAGGTTTTCCCGAATTGGCTTAAAATTAGATTGTAAAAACTTTCCAATCGAGGAAGAATGTATCTGATGTTTTTAGATTCTATCAACCATGAACTCCTTCTTTTCGGTGTGTTCAACCTAATCGTGATTTTTATGTTAGCCCTCGATCTAGGGTTTTTAAAAAAATCTGCAGATCATACCATGAGTTTCAAACGGGCCAGTATCTGGACCGCTATTTGGATCACTACATCTTTCATTTTTGCCGCATTTATTTATCTTTATGATACGGATCCCGCATCTCCCGATATGAACAAAGAGAAGACTCTCGAATTCATAGCCGCTTATCTTTTAGAAAAATCTCTTTCCGTGGACAATCTCTTTGTTTTCATCATGATTTTTCAAAAATACAGGATCGGACCCGAGAAGCAACCTGACATCCTGAAATGGGGGATCATCGGAGCTGTGATACTTCGAGCGATTATGATTCTTTCGGGTGCCGCCCTGATTTCAAAGTTCACCTGGATTCTCTACATATTTGGAGTCTTTTTGATTTACACAGCAGTAAAGATGTTCCTTCATAGAGACGATGAAGAGGAAGAAGATTTCAATCCTGAGAGTAGCGGTACCTTTCAATTTCTTAAGAAATGGGTTCCCATGACGGAAAAATTTGACGGCACTCATTTTTTTACCCGGGAAAACGGAAAGAGATTGGCAACTCCTATGTTTGTTGTTTTAGTTCTTATCGAGTTGAGTGATGTGATGTTTGCTTTTGATTCTATTCCGGCAGTATTTTCCGTAAGCCAGAGTCCATTTATCGTCTACACATCCAATATCTTTGCCATTCTCGGACTTCGGTCTCTTTATTTTATGATCAGTGGGATCATGGAACTTTTCATCTATCTCAAACTTGGAGTCTCTGCGATTCTGGCATTTGTAGGCATCAAGATGCTCCTCCCCCTGATCTCACTCCACACTTATGGAAAAGAAATCCATGTCTCCATAGCCGTGTCTCTAGCATTTATCTGTTTTGTACTACTTATATCGATTCTGGCATCTCTACCCAATTATCTCAATACTAAGAAGGCAGGTTAATATGAAAAAAATGTTAATTGTATTTTTGATCTTTGCATTTTCATTGAGTGCAAAAGAAGTCCCCAGCTCAGGAGAGATGATGTTTGATCTCATTCCGATTCGTCCCCTAGGATTGGCGGCCCTGGCGATTGGTAGTGGTTTTTTTGTTCTATCCATCCCCATCGGACTCCTCTCAGCTGATCCGAGACAGACTCTCGAACAAAGTGCAAGAAGACTGGTGATCTATCCACTCCACTTCACCTTTCAAAGACCTGTGGGAGAGTTTTATGGGTACATGGAAGAAATCGAATACGTAAGTGATTGATCCCGATTCGGGACACGGACAATATAAATTATTTTAGAAATTTAAAACATATATAGAAATTGGAGGAATCATGGAAAAAGCAAACATACCCGAGTGGGAAAAAATTGCCAAAGAAAAAGATCTAAAAGGTAAGGATGTAAATTCCTTAAAATGGATGTCTCCGGAAGGTATAGAGTGGAAGCCCCTCTATACGTTTGAAGATTTAGAAAAACTGGAAAATATCAACACTATGCCGGGAATGTTTCCTTTCAAAAGAGGTCCCCGTGCATCAATGTATGCCAATCAACCCTGGACGATCCGTCAGTATGCCGGTTTTTCTACTGCAGAAGAATCCAATGCTTTTTACAGAAAAAATTTAGCGGCCGGTCAGAAAGGTCTTTCTGTAGCATTTGACCTGGCTACTCATAGAGGTTATGACTCCGATCACGAAAGAGTGACAGGGGATGTAGGAAAAGCAGGTGTTGCAATTGATTCTGTGGAAGACATGAAAGTCCTCTTCGACCAGATTCCTTTAAAAGACATGTCTGTTTCCATGACCATGAATGGAGCTGTGCTACCCGTTATGGCTATGTTTATAGTTGCCGGCGAGGAGCAGGGTGCAAAGGTTTCCGAACTTTCGGGAACCATTCAGAATGATATCCTCAAAGAGTTCATGGTACGTAATACATATATCTACCCCCCTCTTCCCTCCATGAAGATCATAGGAGACATCATTGAGTACACTTCCAAGAACATGCCCCGATTCAACTCCATCTCCATCAGTGGCTATCACATCCAGGAAGCAGGAGGAAATGCAGTTCAGGAATTAGCATTCACTCTTGCCGATGGACTCGAATACGTGCGCACTGCTCTGGATCGCGGATTGAATGTGGATAGCTTTGCTCCCAGACTTTCCTTCTTCTTCGGAATCGGAATGAATTTCTTCATGGAAATCGCGAAACTCAGAGCTGCCAGATTCCTCTGGGCAGAACTCATGAGTCAGTTCAATCCCAAAAACCCTATGTCCGGCGCACTTCGAACCCATTGCCAGACATCAGGTTGGAGTCTCACCGAACAGGATCCATACAACAACGTGATTCGTACGACTCTGGAAGCCCTAGCCGCAGTTCTCGGCGGAACTCAGTCTCTCCATACCAATGCTCTGGATGAAGCTGTGGCTCTCCCAACTGAATTTTCTGCGAGAATTGCTAGAAATACTCAGCTCATCATCCAAAATGAAAGCCAGGTTTGTAGGGTGGTAGACCCTCTGGGTGGATCTTATTTCATCGAATCCCTAACTGACTCTTTGATCAAAGAAGCCAGAGTGATCCTAGACGAAGTAGAAAAAGCCGGTGGTATGGCCAAGGCTGTAGATGCGGGTATTCCAAAACTCAAGATTGAAGAATCTGCCGCCAAACGTCAGGCTCTCATCGATCAGGGGATCGAAGTCATCGTGGGAGTGAATAAGTTCAAACTCGCTCATGAAGATGAAATCTCTATCCTGGACATCGACAATTCAGCTGTCCGTGACAAACAAATCGCGCGAATCAAAGAACTCAAAGCCAAGAGAAATCAAGCCGATGTGGACACTCACCTGGCTAAAATCACCAAGATCGCAGAAACAGGTCAGGGAAATCTTCTGGAAGCGGCTGTGGATGCAGCCAGAGCAAGAGCCACTCTGGGAGAAATTTCTTATGCTATGGAAAAAGTCTACGGTAGACATCAGGCCGAGATCAAAACCATCAGTGGAGTCTATTCTAATCTCAATCAGGGCAATCAGAAATTTACAGATGTCCAAAAAAGAGTAGAAGAACTTTCCAAAAAACTGGGAAGAAGACCGAGAATGCTCGTTGCCAAGATGGGACAGGACGGTCACGACCGTGGTGCAAAAGTGATTTCAACTTCGTTTGCCGACATGGGTTTTGATATCGACGTTGCTCCCCTCTTCCAAACTCCTGCAGAGGTTGCCAAACAAGCCATAGAAAATGATGTTCACATCATAGGTGTGTCTTCACAAGCAGCCGGTCACAAGACTCTGATTCCCGAATTGGTGGATATTCTCAAAGCCCAAAAAGCCAATGACATTTTGATCATTGCGGGTGGAGTGATTCCTCATCAGGACTATGACTTCCTCTACAATCACGGAGTGGCAGCTATTTTCGGACCGGGAACTGTGATCACTGAAGCAGCAGAAAAAATCCTTTCGATCATGGAGAAATAATCTCTCTTTCCGGATTGAAATCAAACAGGAGAGACCCGTCTAGAAATAGATAGGGTTTCTCCCCTACCTTCTGATTCTATAGAATTGGATCCGAATACACAGAAATTTTATGACAGAAGACTCTTCGGAAAACCTACCTACTCCCTTCCATTCGATTTTGTTTGTTCTCGGAGGGATCTGTCTTCTTGTCTTTCTCTCACTCTTCCTTTTCGTCTATTCCAGAAATCAGGTGATCACAGGTACATATGAAAATCTGAATGAAGAAAGCAATCGCTCCTTCTCCGTAATCAAAGAATACCATCGGGTCAATAAGAATTCACAGATCTTTCATGTCTTTACGTACAACACAAAGGATGATGAGGGGAATTTTTATGAAGTTACTGAATATGTAGATACCCGAACCTATCAAAGATTGAGAATCGGAGACAATGCTCTCATCTTACGAAAATCTGTAAAGTTTGCCGGGCAAAAACTCCTGATCTCAAGAATCAATGGAAACCAGGCGTCTTATCCCAAAAATCGTCTTATCGAGTCTTTTTCACTTTTCGGAGTCTTTCTATCCGGTTTTTTAGTAGGACTCGGATTTTTATTGAGATTTTTTGATACCTAAAGATCACTTCGCTTCACAAGCTTCGATTCCAAGTTTCACCCGACTATCCCAGGGAATCAATCTTTCTGCCATCCTGAAGTATTCCAGTGCTTTGGATTTTTCTACCTGATTTAGGTGTGAATAAGCCAAGCCGATGATCATTTCCGTATCTGTAGGATAGTCCTGAATCAAACTTTCATAATAGATTTTGGCATTTTTAAAATCCCCGGCACTGTAGAGTGAAAACGCCAGAGAAGAACGGGCTGTGTAGTTTTTGGAATCCAATCTGAGAATGGACTTTGCCACCAATTCCACCTCACGAAATTTCCCGAGGGACATGAGAGGTTTCAACTGATAGATCCTCGGTTCCAATGAGGTTGCATTCAAAACACTCGCTTTTTGAAAGTACATCACTGCCTGTGAAAAATTTCCAATCATGTACAGAAGCCAACCGGCACGCAATTGTATCACATAATCTTTTCCGGAGCTTCCCAGAATTGGTTCAATCGCTTCAAATGCTTTGATATAATTGCCTTCTTTTTCGTGTTTGTAAGAATCCAGAAGAGGATCAGCAATCAGAGAAAAACTAAGAGAAGTGACAAGAAAGAAAAGAATAAATTTCATTAAAAACTCCCGTATCCATAAACTTTCAATTGAGATGAGGAAGGAGTCTCTCCGTATCCATTCTCCCAATAATCTTTGGCGTAAGACACCCGAAGTTCAAACCCGGGAAGAGGTGTGATACCTATCCATCCGAAAGCACCGGATTTCATTTTGGCAGCATTGTAGACACCCACTTCATCAAAGAGCGGGGAGTAGAGATTTCCTGCCCTACCTCCTACTCCGACATTGAAGTATTTATGGTAGTAGGATAAGGATTGCTGAAAGGCTGCATAGGTATTTCGATTGTAAACGGCCCGGGAATACATATAGTAGTACAGAAGAGATACTTCATAGGATTGGACATTCATAGTCTGAGCATAGATCTCTGAATTCAAATAAATAGAATCATATACATTCCAGAGAAATCCTGTTGAAACCTGATAGCCATTGTGTTTCGGGAAGACAATTCTGGCTGTTCCGAAGGAAAATCTATCCTTCTGTCCAAAACTCATCAGAAACCCAACCATTGTTCCACCATCCACATAACTGGAGTTACTGCTGAATTTGTGACCGATCACCTTGAAAGACTTTCCATCATTAGTTTTGTATCCTATCGAACCAATTCCGGATGAGATAGAGAGGAAGCTATCCGAGTTTGCCAATTTGTACATCTGATACTTATTGTAGGTTCCGTTATAATATTCTACAAGTTGATCAACTGTATTGAGATACAAAGCCTGGTAGTACACATTGTAGTCATCCAGAGTGTATCTCTTGATTCCTGAAGTCGATGCTTTGCTATTGAAGGAGTCTGAGATCCCTCCGATTCCTATTGTCCAGGAATCCCAAAGGGTAGTGTTTAGAAATAAACTTCGGGTCGCACCTTTGGAGGAAATTGAATTTTCGGAGTAATTGATAGCTCCGTAGTCTGTCCGGAGATGAAATTGGATCGGTGAGGAATTCAATCCGAGAGAGTATCTGGCTCCGGCATGATTCGGATCCATCTCATAGGCTTTTTGAAAGTACTCATTCGCCTCTTCCTTATCCCCTTGGTAGTACCGATTGACACCCTTATTCCAGGTGAGTTCAGCAGAATTTCCATACAGTTTTTGGAGATTATTGATTTCTTCCTCAGCAGCAGAGTATTTTTCCAAACGTTGGTATCCATAGATCAATCTGAGTTTGGCCCAATAATTCACAGGATCTATTTCTAAAGCCTTCTTTCCATATTCAATTGATTCTTCATTCTTTCCCAGTGCCAGAGCAGAGAATTGGAGTCCCAGAAGTGTATCTGTTGTCGATGAAAGTGCATCGGCTTTTTTGTAAGACGCGTAGGCATCTTCATATCTCGGGAGGATGGTTTCACAATAGGCTTTCTTGATCCAAACCAAATAGTATTCAGGTTCGATCTGAACCAATTCATTACTCTTCTCTACGGCATCCGCACACTTCCCTTCATTGATATCGGACTGTATTGCATTCAGCCGGGGATCCAGATATGTTTGAGCCCAAATCAAAGAGGATGGAAGGAAAAGAAGAAAGAGTAATATTAGAACTTCATTAAATTTTTTCATATTTTTGGAAACTCCATTCATTGCCTTTAGTATCAATAACTTCTACCCTTCCCGGAAATGATTTTTCAAAAGATAATTTGGTTTGAAATATGGAACCACCCTCTCCTTTGATCAAAGATGCCTTCAGACTCCCTGTCTCATCGATTTCACCCATCCATTTTAGAGAGACCTTTTCACTGAAGGGAGCGATAGTATCTTTTGCTAATTTTTTTAACCAGGTCGAAGAATGCTTATAGGTGATGGCCTCTTCCCATTTGGACTTCTCCATAAGAAATGGGACTCTATAAGTTGCAAGATAGTACGCATAGAGGGGAGACTTTGTATCACCATAATAATCCAGAGAAGAATAGAAGTCGGTTCCGAGGAAGAAGTAGAGGAGATTCCCATTTTCATCTTCGAGGAATCTATGACCGAGAAAGTCTACCTTGGATTCCCAGACCTCATTGGATTTTTTCCCGTTTCGATCTGTTAGTTCGATGGGATACTTATTTCCTGGGGCAAGAGAGAAAAATCCTTTTACGGTCAGATCGGGTATTAGGTTGGAAAGAACTGTATTCTCGGAAGGTATTTTATTGAATTTGATACTGGAATTTCCTTCTTGATTGTGTTCTATGTATTGAGTGAGAGTCACCTCAGTTGTCGGACTTCCCAATTCCGGTGTTCTTTGAAAATGGAGATGAATGTGTGGTTCCGGGCTTCTTCCCGAATTCCCTGCCAATCCGATTCTTGCACCTATCGCAATGTAGTCTCCTTCCTTGACCAGAATGGAATCTTTTTTGAGGTGTGATACCTGTGAATAAAAGTAAGGAGAGTGCTCTATGATGACAAAATTCCCCCAGTTTTCCCCGTGTTCGGTACGTATTTCGCTGATTTCATTGTCTTCCATATGACTGACCAGCTTGATCACCCTACCGCTTCCCACTGCGAGAACAGGCAGACCGAAAGTGTAATAATCTTCGGGTTTGTTGGACTCCCCCTTTCGGAGTTTCCCATCCGAATCTATCGCCATGAAGTCCAGACTCTTTGACCAGAGATCCCGGTGAGTGTACTTTCCGTTATAACCCTGTGATACAATCCATTCTCCGAGGAACGGAAGACGGATGTAGAGTCCGGTTACACCGAATCGTTTCAGTCTTGTATTGTAGTAGTCCAGGTTTTCTTCCGGGGAACCGGTGATGTAGTCCATGACCCGAAATTTTTCATTTCCCAGATTCTTTGCTACATACAAAATGATGAGGGTGACAAGAGTGAAAGGAAGAGATAGAACAGGAAAATTAAAGAAATAAAAGAATACCTTTGTGAATGAGGCAACCAGAGCGGAGGTGATCGCCGCCAATCCGGAAAGATAAAAAGAGTACCCGGAAGGTACCAAAAAAATCCCACCGATGGCTATAGAAGAAAGTATGTAGTTGAATCCGACCACACCGGAAGAGATGTCGTTGAAATTTCCACCCAGAAGAATGTGAAACCCCGAGCCGAAGACAAAGCCTATAATGGAAAGTAAAAATGAAATACGACTCACCGCAAAGAGAATCGTAGCTACAATCATTCCTGCATAAGTACTGGTTTGAAAGAAAATGGAACCCAGAGCTTTGAAGTAATACACCAATGCCAGTGGCAGATAGGAAACATCTCCCGAATTGACGATCGTATCGGCTGTTTTTTTGAGAGGGATGGCATTGTAATTGAAAAAAGCCATGTAAACAATAAAAGTAACAATCACGAAGGGAAGGGATAGAACGGGAAGTCCCAAAAAGTATCCCATCGCAGTCTCCAACCCCAGAGTGACAAATACCATCAGAATGCAGGCAATCAGTAGGAGGACAATTAGATTGATATCCAACTCATGATAGAGAGTGATAGACAATCCGACCAAAAGTCCATTGAATCCGTAGAGCCCTTTTCTGATCCGTTCCCGATAGACCCCCAGGGAAGTCGCCATTAGGTTAGTAAAGACAACTCCCAGAAGTCCCGTAATACCTGCCTTGGGTTCGAAGAAGGTAACTCCTATGAGGATCAATCCGGCAGTTTTCTTACTTGAAAACAAAACCATGGAATAAGCGTTTAGGATGGACTCTAAAAACCAGCGGAGATGTGTCTTGTAAAAATTCTGCAGGATCGCCATATTAAGAATTCTCTATTGAGTTTACATCATCGACAGTCTCTGCTCTTCTGATGATCACAGGTTTCTTATTCTTATCGATCATCACTATCGCCGGTCGCATTTCAATGAACTGCATCCACTGGGTTACATTGTAGGCACCGATTGGATAGAGAACCATTTTGTCACCCCTTTGCATACTCGGAAGCAAGACATTTTCTCTGACGACGTCGATATTCATACAAAGAGGACCGTAGAGAACAACCTGTTCGTAAGTTCCGGAATATTGACCGACCGGATACACCTTGTAGTCATACCAGGTAGAAGTATAGAGAAGGTTTACACCTGCATCCAAAACCAATCCTCTCTTTCCACTCGGCATAGTCTTGGAAGCAACGATAGAAGTGACAAGATAACCTGCTTCATCAATCAAAGCTCTACCCGACTCGGTAAAGAGCAAGGGAGGTTCTTCCGATCCAAAAACATCATAAATTGTTGACGTTATGGCCTCCGCATAGGCATCGAGGGAAGGAATAGTAGAGGAATCCGCCATGTACTGAGCTTTCAATTTGCTGGGGGAAGCAAATCCGCCTCCGACGTCTATATAGGACAATGGGAGATGAAATTCATCTCGGATCTTCTTGTAGAATTCACAGATCTTTTTTACGCCTTTCTTATAGATTCCCGTATCGAGGATGAAGGTTCCTATATGAGAGTGAACTCCTATCAGCTTTAGTTTTCCCTTACTAAAGGAAATCTTTCTAACCGCTTCGATTGCATGACCTGTCTCAAGATTGAATCCAAATCGACTCCAAACGGGATACATTCCGGAGTCCATATTGATCCGAATTGCGATTTCGATTTCTTTTCCGAGTTCTTCGGAGATTTTGATTAGGTCACTTACTTCATCGAGATGATCGACGTGAATCCTTGCCCCTTCTGAAGCGGCGAGTTTGAGATCTTCATACTTTTTGTAAGGACCATTGAAAATGATCTTATTGCCGGGGATTCCATTCTTTCTGGCTTTTTTGTATTCATAGCCCGAAACTACTTCAGCCCAACTCCCCTCGTCATGAAATACTTTACAGATGGCATTGAGATAATTTGTCTTGTAAGACCAGGCTGGTTGGTAGTGTGGATATCGTGTTCCGAAAGCCTGCTTGAGTTCTTTCATTTTCCTTCGGATTGTTGACTCGGAAAAAACAAAAAGTGGGGAACCGAATTCGGCGATCAATTCGTTGATTTCTATTCCATCTATCGAGTTCATCGATTCGGGAACTACAAATCCTCCAAATTTATTTGCCGCTCCCATAAATTGTCTTTGTATTACAGGTCTTGTGTAAATTTTTTTAGCCATAATGATTTCTCCTATTTAATTTTCCCGAACTTCAGTCCCGGTATTTGATTTCTGCTTTAGTAGAGAGTGCTTCGATAGAACTCATAGGGACGATTTCATCCCAACTGTGTCTTACAAAGATCTTACCCACATCATATTGATTGTTCACACTGAGCTCTTCCCCCAGGGCGGCCTTCACTATCAAATCGGGAAGATTCAATCCTGCCTCTGTAGCGAGATACACCCAGGCGGGAAGTCTGGGATTCATTTCTAAGAGATACACCTTTCCGGTTTGGTTCTCTACGATGAATTCCAATTCACATCCACTATTCCATTTCAATTGATCCATTATCTTAACTGCAGACTCGGATACTTCTTTATTGTTTATGGTCACACCGGCCCATGCCTTGCCCTTATCGGTCACAAACATCTTTTTCATCACTACATGGGAAATCAATTTTCCTTCCGAAGCAAAGATGGCGGCATTGAGCTCCTCTCCCGGAATGAATTGCTGGAGGATGATGGGGATTCCCCATTTTCCGGCCAGATAGTAGAAGTATCCTATCGCCTCCTGAAGGGTTCTGGCGAGGTAGGCTTCGTAGTAAATTCCTTTCACAAAAAGTGGAAATCCTATGTCTTCCGCTACCTGAGCGATTGCAGAAGAATCCTGAATCGTATAGGTCTTGGGGAGAAGTACATTCGATTTTTCAAATGTATCATTCAAAGCGGATTTATCACGTAGAGCCAATTGTTTCTTATCGGGTAGGCAGGTTTTGATACCCATTTTTTTCAACTCGGGTTCAATCGTAATGTAATTGGTCAATTCGGAATCGAGAGCGGGAATGATTACATCCAGACCTACTATGGAGTGAATGTATTGAATTCTTTCTAAGAGAAGAGAAGTCCCCGAATTGGGATAAGGAATGATGTACGAGGAATCCACAAGTGAATCCATAAAATTGCCCGGTTCGAGAACATCGTAACTCATACCGATGAGAGAGACATCCCGTCCTGATTTTCGAAGGGAACGCAGGATAGGAACTCCGGGACCCGGACTGTCTACTGCATTTATGCCCGTTACGCCAACTTTTAGTTTTTTCATTGTACCAAACCATATTCCTTAAGCTGAATCAAGAAATCCGAAAAGTCCCTATCAAACTGATCCTGGGTGATTTCATACTCTGCCAGAATCTTTGCGGGAATCCCGGTCAGGTCTTCGCCTTTTTTCAGATAATTCAATATATCCAAGCCGGTCTGACTCACAGTGTACGTCTTTCCTGATGTCGGATCAAAGATAAATCCGGAATCGCTAATCGCTAAATTTTTGAGATTTTCAGTGTTCATTTTTATTATCCTAATTTGATATTTTCTTCTTTGGTTTAGCTCTAATACAATTTTTCAATCCATAGAATAGTTAATCTATTATATTACAATTCCCTACAAAATACACAATCTTATCAGTCCTCGAAAATGGAGTTTGAACCCCGGAGAACATATACCAGTTTTCAGGAATAATTGCGCTTTTCGATTTAGGAAATGTAGCCATTTTGATACTGATAAAAATGTGAATGCAGATATCTTTTTTAAAATGACTATAGATCGTAAACGGAAATGATTTAGAAATAAAATAGGAAGAAGAGACAAAAAACCTGTTTCAACTATCATAATCGATACAGTTACAGATTTCACAGGGAAAAGAAAAACTCAAGTAAATAAATTACAGAAATTAATTAAAAAGTTCATTTTGACATCCCGAAAATGATTCAACTTGCATTGTACTACAGAAAGGAAACAAATCTCCCGGCAATCGATTCCCCTCAAAAAAACTCTGACAGGGATCCGGGAGAAAATTCTCACTAAAGCTTATTGGAACGATCTTCTTTTCTTTCTATGATCTTACCTGTTTTGGGATGAATGTGGTAGATCTCCTGAAGAAGAACTCCCTCTGAAGGAAGAGGTTTTTTGTAAACCCAAAGGATATAGGAAGATTTAGAACAATAATAATTAGAAAAATCAGGCTGTCCCCTCTCCTGAAAGAGCTTTCCCGCTTCACCTGTCTTCTGTAGGGCCTCCTCTTCTTTTGTAATACACTCACTCTGTGCATCCCCACCGAGACTCTTGAGATAAGCAACCAGCTCTTTCTTTGTCATCTTGCCTGTTTTGAGTTCAAATACTTCATCATCGGGAATGAATGACTTGCTTTGAATTTCCCTGGAATAACTTTCTCCAGTATAAGAACCGCTTCGTTTTTTCTTTTTCCAACTATCGACATGGTTATTGTATGTTTTTACAATATCCGAACGTGTCTGTTTTTGGTAATATTCTACGTTCTTTTCCTGAACACTCCTATTGTCTCTTTCCTGACAACTGGACGCAGGAACCGTATAGACTTTTCTTCTGGTACCAAATTTGACATCCAACGAATCACCCTTTACGGAAACTACTGTAGCCTCTAAATAGGAAGAACTACCGGGTTTCTTTTTGCATTCGATTTTGTCGCCTGAAGAGTAAGCCCAAAGCCCTCCTCCCCAAATAAGAAATAATGTAATTGTTAATTTCTTCAAAATTCTATTCTCCTAAGAACTGTTCTGTGATCAAAGTGAATCCATTTGATTACAAAACAATTCGACTCAGATGAAGGAGAAACGGAATCATTTTATGAAAAGAGGAATGAAAAAGAATTACCAATTTTGAAATTGTATTGAATTTTAAGAAATCTACTCATAGGAGAAAAATGTATTCAATTTCCAAAACTCTTACCTATCAAAGAAATGTCCCTGAGATCAGATTTCTGATATCCATACAATCTTTGGTAATCACGGGGTGAGATTCCTTTTAGAGATTTAAATGCCCGATCAAAAGCACTTGACGAACTGTATCCTAAGTTCATGGAAACTTTCAGAATCTTTGGAGTTTCTTCAGAATTGGAAATGATAAGACAGGCCTCTTCAATCCGAAATCGATTTAGAAGATCGTTGAAGTTTTTAAATTTCAACTCATCTTTGATGATTCTTCTCAGAATGTATTCCTTACAGTCTATGCGATGGGCCAGAGTTTTGATTGTAAGACTTTCTTCCCTATAAATCTTCTTCTCATAAAATAGCTCATCCATTTTTTCAATCCAGTCCAAAACATCCTTCTGGATAAGGATTTGTGGAGCCTGAATCCGTGGATTGAACTCCAATCGATTTTCCATAAATCGAAATAAAATGAAAATTATTGCCGGGGTGCTGACCAGGGAGAGAAAAGAATTTCCTAAATCCCGATAAGATGTCTCTTCCATCATTGATTTGAAAATCAAATTGAAAATAAGGACAATCCCCAGGAAACTATGTATCTCGGAAATTTTTTTCCTTCCATGCAAAACTTTTCTTTCCCGGTAAGAGTTTCTCAATCCATGAACAAGCAAGACAAAATTGAAAGAGATAGAATAAGAAAGGAAGGCGATCTGCTTCCATTTGAAATGGACTTCTTCCGGGCTCCCTCCCGAATACATGAAAACTCCCCAAAGAAGGGGCACAAAAATTTGTGCCAATAGGACAAGAAAGTGTTTCCTCCTAAAAGAAAACTCAGATTGGTAAAGAGAAAAGGAAAGAATCCAAAACAGGAAGGCTACCGAAGCCTGCCCTAGAAATAGGATGAACTTTGACATCCGGAGAACGAAAGTCTCCGCGCCCATCACGGGTGAAGCAAGAGCTAGACTCTGGATGATGATTCCGGAGAGACTGGCGAGAATCAATAAGACGAGATGCGTTCGAATCCGGGAGGGATTCAGAAAGAATATCAAATAAAATAGAGACAGAAGAAAGCATCCTCCGCAAAACCCATGCGTCAGGTAGATCAGATCATTGGTTGACAAAGCTTTCTCCTCTCCTCATGCCTGAATTCAGGATTCAGAAATTCAGGATATCTTCAAGTAGAAAACTCAAGTATTCTTTACAGACACAGTACTGTCCTTTTGAGTGCTTTGAATGAAAAAGCTGAGATAGTCTATGAGATCCACGAGAATGAGTTCGGGATGAATGGGTCGGATCTGTCCTTTTTTGATACGGGATTCAAATCGACTCAAAAGCTGTCTCACCGTGACAGTGTGAATTTCTTCTGAGAAGAGAGCTTTTTTTACGATCACGAATCCTGTCCGAATCAAATAAAGATGATAGAGATTGGAGGGGGTCGGGCAGGTACTGAGAAAGTCACGGATAGAGGGTTTGTTGTGCTTGAGAACGGTTTTCATAAGAATCTCCCTACAGTCTAAACAAAACTTATTTTATGTATAGTATTTTTTCATAAGACTACACATATTTTTAGTTACACATCCTAACTCATACGGGAGACAAAATAGATTGAATTGAGAATTTTTTAAGAACATCCCGAATGAAATCGAAGTAAGAATTGAAAAATTCGAGCGGGTATGCAATTAGTATTCTTTGATTTCGATCAAATTTCAATCGAAAGAGGAAAATGAAAATGACTCCGGATGAACTCGCCTTATTTGAAGCAGTAGAAAACAATCAAGTTTCCAAAGTAAAGGAATATTTGGATCGGGGGACAGATCCAAATCTACGTAATTCCGAATGGAATTGGCCTCTTTTGCTAAGTGCCTCTTTGAATTTTCCAATCTTAAAATTATTGATCGAATCAGGCGCTGACCCCAATGTTTTTGAAGAAAACAAATTTTACTCTCCCCTCATTCAAGCTTCCAGAAATGGAAAGACTGAGATCATAGAGTTTTTGCTCGATCACGGAGCCGATAGCCATCATTTGAGCTTTGCAGGACTCCCCGCCCTCTTTTATACTATTGAACGAAATGACTTAGAGAACAGCCGGGTTTTGCTTTCCCGCGAGATGGACAGGGACTTTCTAAAAGAATGTATCACTCTTTTCAGGGAAAAGAAGATTCCCGAAAATCAATACAAATCCTTATTGGAAGAGAGAATTCAAGCACTCGATTCCGCAAAAAGCCCTTAGCCTAATTCCCAATAAGATATTGAATAGACTTGACATTCCCTAGGATTTGGTAGACAAATTTTTTCATGAGTAATCAAGAACCCACCGGCAAACCTGATAGTTCAGCTATTCGAACCGCTCTCTGGAGGGCGCTACATGTTCAATCCGATCCCTCCCCTCCGATTTTGGATGATCGGATAGGTCTGGAACTGGCAGACCCTGAGGATGGCTGGGAAGGTCGTCCCGACATGGATCTCCATTTCACACGGAGAGTTCGTTTGTCGATAGCCGCCCGTGCACGTTTTGTAGAAGATTTAATGATCAATCAATACATAATGGGAGTCGAACAATATGTGATTCTCGGTGCGGGACTGGATACTTTTGCACAACGCAATTCAGACCTGGCTTCCAAGCTCAAGATTTTTGAAATCGATAAACAGGAGACTCAGATCTGGAAACAAAACCGACTTCGTGATACAGGATACGGTGTTCCGCAATGGCTTAGATTTGTACCCGTGGATTTCGAAAAGGAGAATTGGATCGAGAAACTCATTGAATCCGGATTTGACAGGAAGAAACCTTCCGTGATCTCCTGCACCGGAGTCAGTCTCTACCTCACACATGAAGGCAATCTTTCTACCCTACGTCAGGTTTCGGAACTCTCCCCCGGCTCCACCCTAGCCTATACCTACCTCATTCCAAAAGATTTAGTCGAAGACGAAGACCGGGAATTATTGGAGATTTCTATCCGGGGAGCAGAAAGGTCGGGCACACCTTTCCGAAGCTTCTTCCGGCCCGAAGAGATTTTGGATTTAGCCAAACAAGCCGGTTTCCAATCAGCTCAAACCATCTCTAAAAAGGACATTGTAGATTCTTACTTCAAAGAAAGAGCAGATGGTCTCGATCCTGCCAGCGGAGAAGAAATACTCATCGCTTCCACCTGAGGAATTTGCATTTCTAAATCATTAATTTATTTCCGGAGGCTTCAGGATCAGGAATGATTTAATGGGAACGTCTATTCACCCTTTTTTAGATTTTGAAATAAACAATATTTTAAAAGTTTTTCAATATTTCTTGAAAAAAGCGGGGTTTGAGGTGCAACCCCTAGCAAATCCCACCTCTACAAAGCCCTGCTAAGGGGTTTTTAGAGGCGCCTTAAACTTACCTTCGAAAAAGAAAAAATAGAATGTGATTTGGTTTTTCTAACGAAAAAGAGTAGATTTCCCCTATCTTTCCCTATTATTTGACAACATGAATTTGAACTTGAGGAAGTATTGTGAAATAAAGAAACAATTTCTAAAAAGATCCTCAATTATTCTCTTATTTTTTTCAATATTTGCATTTCTTCCATCCTGTTCCAAGGAAAAGAAAGTTGAAAGACTGGTTTCCAACGGTACTCTCGATCTTCGCAAGTCATCAGGAAAAGAATATGATTTTGAAAAAGACGGGCTACTCAATCTCAAAGGAGATTGGAAGTTTTATTGGAATGAATTGATTCCAACCGATTGCACGGAGAATTGTTCTCTATCTCCTCCCGTTCTCCTAACAGTTCCGAAAAAATGGAATGATCTGGAAGTCAAAGGACAGAAACTTCCCGGCAAAGGCTTCGGAACCTATGAATTAAAAATTCTACTCGAAAAGCCCGAACCCCAACTCTGTATCAAAACTAATTTTATAGGCTCAGCCTATGAAATCTTTGTAAATGGAGAAAGAATCACAGGAGGCGGAAAGGTCTCCCCCATCGAAGCCCAATCCTCACCGGGATACAATAAGTCATACTTTCCTTTAAAAGATTCCGATACGGAATTTACTATTTTGATACATGTATCTAACTATCACCACAGAAACGGCGGAATCTGGGAGCCCTTTCAAATCGGTAGGATGGTAGACTTTCAATACGCAACTTTCCGAAAGCAGTTTTTGGATTTTTTCTTATTCGGAAGTCTTCTTTTTATGGGGATTTACCATGTAGGATTGTTTATCCTGAGAAGAAAAGACAAACACACTATCTGGTTTGGTATTTACTCTTTATTGATTTGCTTTCGAATCTTTTTGGCAGGTGAAGGTTATCTCTACAATCTCCTACCGGACTATTGGAATCTTCTTTTTCGTTTGGAATACTTAAGTTTTTATCTAGCCGTCCCTATTTTTTCAATTTTTTTACAAACCCTCTACCCCAATGAGTTTCCGTACAGAAACTCTAAAATCTTCGGTATCATCGGACTTCTTTTCTGCTTACCCGTTTTGACTTTGCCCAGTTCCGAGTTTTCAAAGACTGTAGTGGCTTTCCAGGTTTTTATGGTTCTATCCGCAATCTATGCCATGTATGTCCTGATCTTTGCCGCCCGAAACAAAAGACAGGGAGCCAATTTAATCCTTATCGGATGGATCCTATTTGTTTTGGCAACAGTAAATGATATTTTGTATTACAATTTCATCATCAACTCGATCGTCCTCGCTCCTTTCGGCTTCTTTCTGTTCAATTTTTCTCAGGCTTTTGTCCTTTCCAAACTACTTTCCAAAGCCTTTTCTCAGGTTGAGTACCTCTCTGAAAACCTGGAAAAACAGGTCGCTCTGAGGACAGTAGAACTCTCAGAGGAAAAGGAAAGAGCAATCGCGGCTCAAAAGGAAACTTCCAGGCAGAAGAAAGAAACAGAAGAGCTAAATAAATTGATCAAAAGGCTCAATGAAGAACTCGATCTGAATGTTATAATGAAAAAGGTAATGGACTATGTGAAGCATACATTCGGAATCATCCACTTCGGGCTTTACGTTATGAATGAGGAAAAAAATGGTATTACACTCATTGAGAATACATTTCCTCCCTATGTCAACGAGGAAGATAGAAAGAAGATCTTAGACTTCAACATCCCTCTGAATTCGGATCTGGGAGCACATAGTTTTACATTTAGATCCAAACGACCATTCTTTGTAGCGAATGTTCAATCTCCCAAAATTCTCTCCAAAACTACTCCGGAAGAATTGTTTGTGATTCAAAAGTTTCGTATAGAATCTTTTTTGATGATTCCTCTATCCCTGCAAAATGAACCGATCGGGATTTTGGATCTCTTCAATGAAGAGAGAATGGATATCCCCAAAGATCAAATCAACCGCATGTCTATTCTAGGAGAACAACTTGCCGGGATCATCTACGGTTCCAAACTCTTCCGTCAGGTCCAGGAAGAAAAAGAAAAAGCTGTTCTTGCCCGAAAAGAAATCCAAAGACAGAAGCAGGAAACAGAAGATTTAAATAAATTGATCAAAAGTCTCAATGAAGAATTGGATTTGAAAATCATAATGAAGAAAGTGATGGCTTATGTTCTTCACAACTTCAAGATCTACCAGTTTGCACTTTACGGAGTCTCACCCGACAAAAAACATTTGATCCTTTTAGATGCATCCTTCCCGGAAAGCATAGATCAGGACATCATTGATTTGATTTATGAGATGAAAGTCCCCATAACTGACGTAAAGGGTGCACATGCATTGGCGATTCACGCACAACGTCCGTTCTATTTACCTAAGATTAAGAAATTCGGTATCACAAAAGAAGAAGAGTTTGTCATTGAAAAAGTGAAAATGCAATCCTTTCTTATGATCCCCCTAATCCTTCAAAATGAACCCATTGGAGTATTGGATTTTTCTAATGAAGGTGAGTTGATTCTCTCCCGTGATGACATTTCCCGTCTTTCGATTCTGGGAGAACAGATCACAGGAATCATTTACGGTTCCAAACTCTTCCGTCAGGTCCAGGAAGAACAGCACAAATCAGAAAAACTTCTTCTGAATATCCTTCCCTTTGATGTAGCCAAAGAACTAAAAGAAAAAGGTGCTGCCGAACCGGTTCTCTTTGATTCTGTAAGCGTGCTCTTCACTGATTTCAAAGGATTCACTCAAATCGCAGAGTCCATGAGTCCCGGAGAATTGGTCAAAGAATTGGACGCCTGCTTTGTGCAGTTTGATAAAATCACCGAGAGATTCAGACTCGAAAAATTAAAAACGATAGGCGACAGCTACATGTGCGCGGGGGGAATTCCCAGAATCAATTCCAGCCATGCCATTGATAGTGTACTGGCCGCCATTGAGATTCAAAACTTTATGAATATGATGAAGAGCATCAAGGAATCCCAGGGCTTTCCCTATTGGGAGATTCGTCTGGGAATCCACACCGGTCCCTTAATAGCAGGAGTCATAGGTGAGAAAAAATTTGCTTATGATGTCTGGGGGGATACTGTCAATACAGCAAGTCGAATGGAATCAAGCGGAATCCCGGGGAGAATCAATATCAGCGGCACAACCTATGAACTCATCAAAGAGTATTTTGATTGTGAATACAGGGGAAAAGTAAATGCGAAGAATAAGGGAGAGGTAGACATGTATTTTGTAAATGGAATCAAATTAGAACTCTCCAAAGAAGGCGACAAAATTACCCCCAACGAAGACTTCTGGGAACTCTATTCCAGTTCCGAGCATAGATCTACTTGATACCATAGTTTCCTGAAATCCATTTCATTTTCACTCAGGCCACAATCAGCACCATGATTTTTTTGATTCTTGTGATTTCTATGATTTTGTATTGTAAAGATTTTCTCTAATTTTGAGATCATGGTAATCATTGAATCACATAAATCAAAGTTCAGACATTTTTTCCCTCCACAATATTGATCTCTTTCTCTCTCGGTCTAATTTCAAAAACGGAAATGTTCTCGGTAAGAAATCGGCATATCAGATTCACACTGAAAATTAATATCCCACAAACCAAAGATTTTTTACTGGACAGTATACCCTATACCCTATAAGGTATACAAAAAGGAGAGTTTATGTACTTTGCAAAAGTAGACAAATGGCACATGGAAAGAATCATCAATCTGGTAGCAGGAGTTTTCTCGCTCGCGGGGATCATCCTCGGAACTTATGTAAATTCCTATTTCTATCTCCTGAACTTCCTTGTGGGTATCAATCTGGTGATCCTGTCCCTTACAGGATTCTGTATACTCTCTAATATCCTGTATTTTTTGGGAATCAGACCTTCCTGTGACAACAAATCATCTCACCCCTAAGGCGTTCCTTTCCCACCTATCTGCCTGAGCTGGATCGAAATCCTTTCCTGCCCGGGGCAGGACTCAATTGGAAGTTCTTCCCATCCCCCACTTTCTTTTCAATAGTTTGAGAGCAAAGTCTATCGCCAACTTCAAGACTTTCTTATTGAAAGAGGAATTGGAAAACTTATAGTGAATCCCTATCTCTCTTACACTTCCACCATTTCGATAGGTAAGAGCCAGAGCTTCCATATGAAAATCAAAGGCAATCGATTCCAGCTTTTGGTTTGCAATAAAACTATATGCCTTTTTTGAATATCTCCTGAAGCCCGAAGTACAATCTGCAATCCCCGGCCCGAAGAGATCAAATATCCCTTCCGAAATACAATAGTTCATCACTCTGGCAGCAAGATACGAAATCATCCTCCGATAGAGGGGAACGCCTTCCACCTTTTCCCGCTTTCCGATCAGCAAATCGCAGTGCTCTGCATTGAAAAACTGAGGGAGAGCATTGGGATCGTGACTCATCCCGGCATCCATCGTGACTACATAGTCATACTCACCCTGAAGTGCAAACTTCATCCCATCCTGAACACCTCCGGGGATATGTGTGTTTTTCTCGTGATGGATGATGTGAAGAGTATCCGGAAATTCTTTTTTCAATGCGGCCAGGATCTCCGGTGTTCGATCTTTGGAAGCATCGTTGACCACACAAACCTCAGAGTGCTGAATAGAATGCCTCACTACTTCTTCGATAGTTTCTTCTTCGTTGTATGCAGGAATGATTGCCAAATTTTTACTCATGTTAGGATAATTTTTACCTTCCATTTTTTTGTAAAGCAATCCTTCAATTGAATTCAGAAATCAGCTCAATAGTATATTAGAATGAACTAAATTAATTATTTCTGAACAATCAGTATTTAACTATCCTAAACAGATTAATCAATTAATGAATAACGATAAAGGACATAATAAATTTATTTTGCATGTCAATAAGTTCTCAATAACAGGGCTTAGACCTGAAAAAATTCTATCTCTTTCTCGAGAGGGAACTGAAAAAATGAATGATAAGAAAACTCATTTTAATATTCTTTGAAATATCAACCCCAAGTAGAGCGAAGGAGTCAATGGAATGTGGTTAAAACTAGGAGATACGGAAGTAATCAATTTGGATTATGTTTC
Source organism: Leptospiraceae bacterium (assembly GCA_024233875.1). Taxonomy (GTDB): domain Bacteria; phylum Spirochaetota; class Leptospiria; order Leptospirales; family Leptospiraceae; genus JACKPB01. The sequence continues at coordinate 414,183 of JACKPB010000002.1, read as the reverse complement.
CACCATTAAGAAAAATCCCAATAACCCCACTATAGAGATAATCTACCATGATCTAAACAATATAAAGTCCCTACCCTTTCGAAGCTCTGAGGATAGGGACAAGGCATACAAAGCAATTTTAGAAAATTTAGCAAGGATGAAGTTATTCTTCGAGTAAAATGGACCCAAACCAGATAAAACACATACAAAAAAAATTATCACACATACAATCTATCCATCCGTTTTCTATTGTATTTTATGGATCCCGGGAAAGAGGTGATTTCAACATCCAATCAGATATAAATTTCTTTCTCATTGGCGACGGAAAAGATCAGCTCAGAAGTTCTTTCATTCAGGAAATCTCTTCGATTCTAAAGGATTCTACTGAATATGAAGTGGATCTGATTTCCGGAGATCGAACCACGTTTCAATACAGAATGGAGATCTTTGAACCCACAGCAGTTCATCTGATGGAACTCGGACAGCCTGTATTCGGACACAATCTTTTCAATGATCTCAAAGAGAGATGGCAGGAGATTCGAAATGATAGCATTGATTTTGATATCCTACAGTCTTATATTGAAAAGAGACTTCGCTTTTTCAAGCGTCTCGAACCCAGAAACGAAATCGACAACCTAAACCGATTGGAAAAGATGCTCGCCCTCACTCTTCAGAACTGGATCATTATGATCATGGAGGATCTTTCTCCTATCGAGCTTGCCCATATGGACATCCCCCCCTATCTCTCGAAGATGACCAAGGAGATGTACAGTGCCTATCTACCAGAAGAAGTGGTCAATCTGGCCGGTATCTACGATGACTTTCATCTCCTGAAACGTTGCCGCTACTACTTCAACTCCAGTTTTCTGGATGAACAACTCACCAAATTTCAACAATCCCTCGAAGAACAGGATGAATATCTGGGGAAGATCGAGAAATTTGTCTAAGCAACGACCTCTCTAAAAATTCAGTCTCACGGGATCTTTCCATCCCGTGGAGATTTTTCTTACAGCAATTCCCGAAAACCTTTCATAGTCACAATAAAAGTCCCGATGCTACTCCCGAGCTGAGGAAGCAACAAAACCAGGAAGATTCGTATCACACGATTCTTCCAATATCCGGAAAAATGTTCGGAATCATCCGCAATCTTTTCAAAATCTTCAACCAGAGGCTTTCTCAACCAGGACTCACAGAGTGCCGCCACCCAACCCGGCTTGATGATCGGATTGAAATTTCCGATGGGAGCGGCCAGAAATGCTAGAAGAATGGAGTATGGATGAGCCAGAGCAATCAAGGCCCCCAGAGCAGAAAGTGTACCTTTGACCAAAATCCAGCTGTACACCAACTCCAAACCTGCCCCCGCACCCAGATCGTAGACGGTATACGCGAGAAGTGAGAGGATGATTGCCGGAAGGATGAAGTAACTGATTTTGCTAAAAAATCCGGGTTTTGGAATTTCATCGAGTTCATGAATCTCCCGATCGGTCTCAATATAGTCCATGATTCCCTTGAGGTGCCCCGCCCCCACAACTGCCAGAAGCTTCTTCGAATCTTTGGATGCATCACGAATCTTTTGAGCCAGGAACTGATCCCTCTCGTCTATGATCACTTTTTTGATCTGATCAAATTTATGGGGAAGTTGGGAGAAGAGATCATTCAACATGTCGTCGGATTTCATCTCTTCGATCTTTTCATCAGAAACATCTTCTTTTACTAAAAGTGAAGAAATTAGAGCAGAAATCAAATAGGACTTGGAAAAGAAACTCACATTGCCCCAAGCGCGCCTGAGTGTAGTTTGGATCTCTCTATCTACCGGAACAATCTTCAGATTTCTCTCTTCTCCGAGAGTCATCGCTTTGCGCATTTCATCTCCCGGTTTGATGTCCCCTTTTCCCAATTTTTTCTGGAAGGAAGAAAGGATCATACTTGCCAGAAGGAGATACATTTTTCGATCTTTGAACACTTTAAAAATATCCAACTGCTTCCAATGCTCGGGATTCTTTACCGATTTCATACGGGAATCGCAGAGCTCAATGCAGACAGTGTCCGGATTCTCTGTCCGAATCAGCATATCCACAGCATCCACACTTTTTTGTGAGATATGAGCAGTTCCTAGAAGTGTGACTTCACAATCATTTATTTTCAATCTTCGGATTGGTTCTTTTGCAAGTAGGTCTTCTATCTTTTGTTCTTCCATAACTACCTTAACTAAAATTTCTTTACCTTTAGAATGGGAAGCAAATTTCCCATCAAACTCTAAAATTCAACAGAATGCAGGAGGTTTATTTTTGATTTTTTTTGAATATTTTTTCTTTACTATTATTCTTAGTGCTTCAATCTACGTTATATATTGGTTCTTCAGGGATTTTGTTTTTTTTCCATTCAAGCGAATTGAGAATCCCCAACGGTAGGTTTAGCCCTCAGTGAACCAAATACCCGTTAACTATGCTAAGTAGAGACTCTAAACTAATCAATGTCGGTATTTCAGATATTATGATTTCCAAATCACCGAATATCCTGCGTACTACATTGGGATCCTGCATAGGGATCGTTTTTTATCAACCGGACAGTAAGATTGGTGCAATCTCTCACATCATGCTAGCAAAAGACCCAATGGGTAAAGACAAAGTGAAAAATCCAGGAAAGTACGCAGAGACAGCGATCCCAAAATTGATCAAATCCTTCGAATCAGAAGGCTGCAAACATGGTACCTATTCGGCCCGGATTTTTGGTGGAGCCTCCATGTTTAAGAATATCTCTTCTCAATTCCTACAAAATATAGGCGAAAACAATATAAACATTGTGAAAGAGATTCTATCAGAACAAAGGATTCCATTGATCGTAGAGGATACCGGAGGTCATGAAGGAAGGACAATCACACTTTTTCTTGATGATGGAAGGATTCTTTTAAAAAAGGCTGGTATGGAAAAATACCTATATAAGGTAAGATAAGATTCTATGAAAGATCAAATAGATTTACTATTAAAAGACCTCACCAAGCTTCCGCAGATGTCGAATGTTGTTGTCAATGTTCTCAAACTGGTTCAGGATCCTGGAGTTTCTATCAATGATCTTGCATTAGAAATATCCAAAGATCCATCTATCACAGCATCTATCATCAAATTATCCAATTCTGCATACTATAGAGCCAGTAAGCCTATCCGCACGGTTCAGGAATCCCTCATGACTTTAGGAATCCAGACCGTTAAAGAGATCGTTCTACTGAGTGCTTCCAAGACAGTTCTCAACAAGGATCTCAAAGGATACCAACTCGAATCCGAAGAAATGTGGATGCACTCTTTGATTGTAGCTGAACTCTCAGGAAAGATAGCTATCATGAAAAAGCTACCGATAGCAAAGGATTTGGCGTTCACCTCAGGCCTCCTTCACGATATCGGAAAAGTTATTTTAACTCAGTTTTTCCCTATGAAGCTTTTTGAGATAAGAGAAGAACTAAAAAATGTAAACACTACATTCACAGAGATCGAAAGAAAGCATTTCGGCTACGACCACCAGGAAATCGGTTCCAAAGTTCTAAAGATTTGGAACTTTCCGGAAGAACTCACAGAAGTAGTCAGCTACCACCACAATCCGGAAAAATCTGAAAAATACCCTGTTCTCGTCTCTATTGTTCACATCGCAAATACCATTGCTATTGTTTCGGGTATTGGTATAGACATAGGAGGAATCAATCAAGAACTTTCTCCCTTTGCTATGGAACAAACCGGAATGACAGACAAAGACTTGGAAGTCATATTCACCCATTTACCGGAAATCCAAAAAAGTCTTAATGAATTGCAAACAGGCTGAGGCTGGTTTTGAATATTGCGTTGATCGGACCCCGGGGAGTCGGAAAATCAAAAATTTCCCGTAAACTTTCCAAACTCACCGGAATGACAGTCATCTCAACAGATATGATAGCAACCTATGAGGCCGGTGGAATATCCATCTCAGAGTACATCAAAAGCAACAATCAGGACTGGAGGAAGTTTAGAGATCTAGAACATTCTATTCTTCTAAAACTACAGGACTCCAGAGATCTTATCCTTGATTGTGGAGGTGGAATACTCTTCGACCTGGACTCAGATGGGAAAGAAATTCTGAGTACCCGTAAGACAGAGATTCTAAAGAAAAATTTCACTATTATCAGATTGTCCCGAGATACGGAGTATTTGGTAAACAAAATGAGCAGAACGAGCAATCGACCCAATCTAAGTGAAGTAGAAACATATTCACAGATTCTTAAGAAAAGAAATCCTCACTACGACTCACTCGCCCATTTCTCTATTCACATAAAAAATGAATCTCCGGAAGAAATTGCATTTCGAATTCAGGAAAAGCTGGGGAAACTGGAACCCAAATGAAACTATTTCAGGACGTGAAGATTTCCCGCCAATCTTCAATATGGATTTTAATTCTCTTTCTCCTGGCAATTTTTGGAATCAGTAGTAGAATTTGGTTGTCTGAAGATTCTTACATTTCCTTTCGATACATTGATCAATTGTTTGCGGGCAATGGTCTCGTATTCAACAAGAATGATAGGGTTGAAGGATTCACCCACCCTTATTGGTTATTTTTAGTTCTCATCGTCCACTCATTGGGAATCCATTTTCATCAGGGCTCAATTTTGTTAGGATTTCTTCTCATTCTCTCCGGACTTGGAATCTTTACCTACTTAAAACTCAAGAAGGGTTACCTCCTTTGGATTTTTCCTGCAATTCTGGTTTCTCATGAGGGGTTTCGGGATTTCTCTACCTCGGGTCTGGAATTTCCCCTGACATTTTTTTTGCTCTCCCTACTCACCTGGCTCAACTTTGAAAAGAAATTAGACTCTCCATTCCTCTTAGGAACGATCATTTCCTGTTTGTATCACACCCGACCTGAGATGGGTCTTCTCATTCCATTCTTTTTCTTCTGGAAGATTCTCGAGGAAAGAAAGAGTCCCAACTTCCAATGGATATTCCGATTCGGTTTGGCAGTTCTGATTTTTGCAGTTGGATATCATATATTTCGATATGCATACTACCATGACATTTTCACCAATACCTTTTATGCCAAATCGGGAAGTAAATCCAGATACTATGATGGATTCAAATATCTCTTCCACTTTGTTTACTATTCCAAATTTACCGTTCTTACACTGATCGGATTTGTTGGATACACTGTTTATTCCTACTTTCACGACTCCAGAGTTCCTGAACTCAAGACTCTTCCCTGGAGAGAGCTATTCCTTTCTGCATTTGTCGCCCACTACATCATTCGGGTTGGTGGAGATTTCATGGGATTTCGGTTGCTACTCCCTTACTTTGTGATTGCCCTGTTTGCTTTCGATCAAATCGTGAATCAATTTTTTAAAGACAGATTGACCCCAAAATGGCAATTTAAACTCAACCTGGTTCTCATCTTAATCGCATCCTTTCTTATCTTGGAAAAATCAAACTATCCTCTGGTAAAGTTCGGTGTGGTCAATGAACGCAAAGCCTACACCAAGGGCGTTTACTCCGGAGTGAAAGAAATCGTTTCCGGAATCAAACATGAATGGTTTCTGAAAGGTCTCGAATACAAGGATCTTCAAAAATGTTTGGGCGAAGATGAATTCATAATCACAAACTCAGTCACAGAGGCCAAATGTTTGGAGAAAGGTGTGGGTTTGGGATACTTTGGTGTAGCCTCAGGACCCGATGTCATACTCATAGATGAACTCGGACTGACAGATAAGGATATAGCCAAATCAGGTAAGAAGTCTGTTCATGATAGAGTCGGGCATGAGAGAAGTATCAGTATAGAACAGGTAATACAAAAAAAAGCAATCTTCTGTTCTTTGGATGATGAACGTTATGATCGAATCATGAACACCAAATACGGTGTGATTCTGCGCTTGAATAGAAATTTTCTGGCCAGCCTCGGACCGGAAGATTATGAAACCAGAATAAAATTTCTAAAGAAACTGTATTCAGAACTCAAATCCGGTTCATCCCCGGAAGACAAAAAACTCCTGGCCAGACTTCAAATGCTTGAATCTCAATCCGGCGAATCAATAGAAAATCTCCCCATACAATACGAATTTGACCCACAAAGGTACAATAAAGAATTTTGCTGGCAGTAAATGTTTCTAAGGTTCATTAAAGAAAATCAGGATAAGTTTGCTTTTAAAGTAATTTCAATCTTACTGTTGATTCTCGGACTCAGTGTTCATTTGCGATTTGAAAACTCTGTAGTACGATCGGCTGATTCCGAACTACAGATGGACTTTCCTGCATATTATGTAACCGGGAAAGTAGTGGAAGCCGGATTGGATCCTTATGAATCAGAGAACATCAAATTGTATTCAGAGTTGAATTCTATTCCATACACAGTCTATAGATCGATCCACTACCCTCCACCCTTTCTTATCTTGACTCAATTGTTTATTCAAACGGACATTCTGACTGCCCAGAAATATTTTTCCCATTTCAAATACTTTCTCTATTTGGTCACCATTTTTATGACGATTGGCTACGTCACCAGGTACCAGACTGAAATCAAAATAGATAGAAATACCTATATATTTTTCTGCGGTCTCGTTCTAACACTCTTTGCCAGATTTTGGCCAATTCAGAATGATTTTCTAAATGGACAAATCAATATTCTGGCAATGTTCTTAATAGTCATTAGTGTACTATTCATTGAAAATCCTATTCTAAGCGGATTCTCTATGGCGATAGCTATCCTGATGAAACTGAATCCGGTTCTCTTTCTTGTATTTTTCTTTTTCAAAAAAGAGTACAAAAACATTTTCTACACCCTACTCTTCATTGGTATTTTTTCTCTTATAAGTATAATTAGTTTTGGATTAGAGTTACACCTGAACTATATCAAAAATCTCTTATTGGGATTTCTAACTTCTGATAAAATTCAATTTCTTTCCTGGCCGATATCAATCGCTCACAATCAAACAATCAAAGGTTTCTTCTATAGATTGTTTGTTATGGACTTTATGGATCCTCATTTTGGTACAAAGGTATTGATCGATGCGCCTTTGTTCGGGAAAATATCTGCTTTTCTGGTGAATCTTTTGATTTTGTTCTATGTCTTACTTAAATCTTTTCAATCCATGCATCTGAAGAATAGCACAGCAAACAATCTTCTCCTCTTCAGTCTTTATACAAACTGCATACTCCTGATTTCTCCGATTTCCTGGGTGCATCACAAAGTACTTTTGATTCCGGTCAATATTGTTTTGCTCTTCAAATTGATTCGAATTCAGGAATACAAGAAGGAAGACTACTTCTTACTTTTTTTATTTGCTTCTTCTCTGATCCTACTTTCCATCAATCATTTGTATCCTTACAATCAATTGGAATATTTTGGAATTATCTTTTCTTACATTCATTTGATAGGAAATTTAATCAATTTGTATATTGTTTCAGTTTTTCTGAATAGAAATTTAAAACAAAACAATAAGAATATTCATGAAGGTCCGAATATTTATCATATTTAATCTAAATTGTTCCCTAGATCGAAATGATTCAGTAACTTACAATCATTAGAAACTTTTAATGAATCTACGAAGTAGAGGTTTGGGGACGACAGTCCCCAAGCATGCCGGCAGGCTCCCTGCATTGCAACTCAACTGTAGCACAGAATACGTGAGGTGTGTTACTGATTACTGAGGTGGAGTCTTACTTAAGTATTGAGAAAAAGACCATCCGGTATATTTTTTATATTTGAGTTTCGCCCATTTGGCTTTTACACCATCAATCTCATCCAATTCATCAGAGAAATTCAAAACCTTAGCAGTGGCTCCAAATGGCATCTTTACAATGACCACACCACTTTTGCCGGGTGTAGAGCGAATCATGAGTCCCTGACGTGCAGTTACATAGTAACGATCACCTGAAGACTCTTCCGATTTTTTAGTGTTTTTAGCTTTTGAATGTTTTTCTGCTGAAACTGAAATTGGTAAAAGCAAAGCACTCAAAAACAGAATAAGTATCGCTTTCATAGCTTATCTTCCTTTTGCAAAACGAATAGAGATATCATAAATTCTATCAGACTCATAAATAGCTACTCCATTTTGAGGTTGTTTCGAAGTCCAATACATTGCCTGAGCAACCCTATCCGCTGAGATAGGTTTGTACTTTCTAATCGGTCCCCAAAATATAGGACTAAGAATGTATCCTAAATACTCACCAAATTTTTCGCCCATTCGTACTTCCTGACGTTCTCCGATCAGAAGGGATGGTTGGAATATTAAAACCGATGGAATCTTCATTTTCTTCAATTCCTCTTCAATCTCCCCTTTTACCCGGCTATAGAAAATAGGTGAATTGGGATCGGCACCCAAAGAAGAAACCATATGAAATTGCTTTACTGATTTTTCTTCAGCATACTTTGCGGTGCTGTACACAAGATCAAAATCAACTTCTCTAAATTTCTCTCTGCTTCCGGCTTTCTTAATAGTGGTTCCCAAACAGGAAAACACAGAGTCAACTGAATCAAAATGCTCTTTGGTAGCCTCAGAAATTTCCAGATTGTGAACTGAAAGCCTGGAATCCTGAATCGGCAAATCTCTTCTGCTCAGTACTATTATTTGTGAAATGCCACTATCAGACAGGAGTAGATTCAATAATGAAGAGCCAATTAAACCTGTTGCTCCTAGGAGAAGGACTTTCATTCATCAGATCCACTTTTTGATGCTGTTTCTCCATCTTTTAGCAAGGAATCGTATTTTAATAAAAAGTAATTTAGAAAGTCCTGATTTAGCTGTAAAGAGGTAGGGAAAAGTTTATTGTACAAATGCAAGCTGAGTTCAGAATCTGACAATCCCAGTGTGATCCATTCTAATAGCTCTAGGGCGATGTCCATTTTTACGGAAGAATCAGAATTCAATAAGGAATAAAGCATCTCAAAGATCTCATCAAATGCCTTCTCTGAGTGCTTTTTCCTTATTTTGTCGGGTAAGATATTCAGGATATTCTGTTTTTCTACCCTCGTGGTGAAGTAGAAATCTACTTCATTTTTTTTGAAATTTTGGAAAACTAAATTGAGTTCATCCAACTTCCCCTCTCTTTGAAAATATTCTCCCAGAATTTGACCTGTGAGGCTATCCTCAAATGGATGAAAGGGGAACGGCTGTTTCATTTTTTACTTTTTAGGAGGTACGATCGCTTCCTTGCATGCTTTGAAAAGAGAGAACTTAACAACTGTTTTAGCAGGAATTTCTATCTCTGCACCGGTTGCAGGGTTTCTACCTTTTCTCTTTTTAGTTTTCTTTAAAACTAGCTTACCGACTCCAGGAATAATGAATGCATTGTTCTTCTTGGTTTCCTTGTAGGCCAACTCAACAAAAGTATCTAGGAATTTTACTACATCTTTTTTAGACATCTCCATTTTTGTAGCCATTTCAGCTACGATTTGAGACTTCTTAATTGGAGTGGGTTTTAATACAGATGCCATATTATTGTGTTCCTTCCTTATGTATATTATAACCAATAAATATTTGGTTTTTTCAATTTACTTTTACAATCGGAAGAGAGCCTAAAAAAGACGCAATATTTATTTTGATTTAAGTCAATAAAATCAATATTTTTTTTCAATCGTAGGCTTTGTGATGAGTTTCAGCATTTACTACTTTCCTTACAGCTGAAAACAAACTATTCATTTCTTCTTCTGTGATTGCCCTACTTGGAGTGAAGGAATTGAAAATTGTTCTGGAATAAGTGTCTTTGTGAGTAAGAGTGAAGCCTGCTCCTTCCATCATATTTCGAACGGGTATCTCACGATTCTTATTGGTAATCACTGTAACATTGTTTAATTTGTTCATCTTATGATCAATATGGAAGTAGCAAACAACTTCATCCCCATCCAATCTATCCAGTTCTTCCCGTATCTCATCAAAACTTGTTTCTACTCTCTGACCCTCAGGATTTTTGTAATTGATAAGTATTCTTTTGAAATAATGGATTTTATTCCCATTTTCATCAATATCCACACCGTTAATGATCTGTCGCTCATCGGAAAGTTCTTTCATAAGAAACTCCCCTCTTCCTCTGGGATTTTCAAAATCAAAGGCTTCTGAAGTAATGTCCCCTTTCTTTGCATTTTCTTCTATCTGAGAAAGTGTATATTTTTTGCCGGGTTGCATTTCATGTTTAAAGGAAACCTTGAAAAATGGATTGGGAACAGTATTATCAATTTCTAATTCGATTTCAGCATAATTTCCAAAACCATGCTCAACTATATTCTGAATCGCCTCTGTGACAATGATACGGATAGAATCGGGATCGAGACCGAGAATGGGAGCATACTTTCGAATTTGATTTTTGATTTCAAACAATGATCCCTGCTTCTCATTTATATTGGTATTGAATTCATTTTTTAAAATGTCTTCTCTTCGGAGTACGACTCTGTATTGCAATTTAGCAAGGGTTTGAGGTAAAAATGGCGATTTCTCTACTGCCATCACTTCGTCTCTCAAGGTATTGTTTTCATGTTCCATTTTTTTAATGTACTTCAATAACTCTTCTTTACTCATTTCCTCTAAATTGCTCAAAATATTCCTCCGAATAAAAAAATAAATTTCCCTCTGAACTGCTTCCGGTTTCCCGATCTCCCCAAACAGAGAGACCTCAAACAAAGAAAACCCTTAGAGAATTCAAAAAATTCCAAATAAAAACATTTACAAATACCATTCTATAAAAATTCAATCTAAGTAAAGAGTATGCATTTTCTGATTTGAATAGATTTTTCTTAGATGAGATGCATTAGAGCTTACCTATGAATTTTCAAATTGGTAGTTTTCGATAATTATACAAAGTTAAATTGTGAATCAAGTATTAATTGTAATAAAAAAAACAAAATATGAGCTCGATGAGGAAATCTATCCAGATCGGGACTTTTATGAAAGAATTACAAAAATTCAAAACAATTCTTTTGATAAAATTTACCAATCTCATCTCAGACAGCTGAAGAGTAGAGAGTATCTACAAAAATATGTTTTCCCTAAAGGAAAGTATATTTTTAGAGAAGAATTGGATACTATTTCTATGGATGATTTTGATTTGGTTGTTTCCTTAGGAGGTGACAATCACTTCACTTATGTAGCCCATCACTTGAACGGTACAGCCATCCTCGGATGCAACTCGGACTCGATGACTTCCAAAGGAGCTCTCCTTGATTTTACTCCAGAGACTCTAAAAGAATTAGTAGATCAAAACTGGGAAAATCACACCGAAGAATATTGGTCGCTCATTCAAGCCAAAATAACCTATCCGGACAACTCTATAGTCTCTACTGTAAAATGTGTAAATGAAATCTCTATTCGAAATGCAAGTCCGGACTTGACGAGTCGATACATTCTCAATCATAACGGAGTCATAGAAGAACAAAAAAGTTCGGGACTCCTGCTCTACACCGGAGCCGGATCCACAGGGTGGTACACTTCCTGTACCGGTCTTTCACTTCAGGAGTCACCGGTCTTTCCGAAAGATGCCGATTATTTTGGTGTTTTTTCGAGAGAATTGAGTTTGAGAGCCAGAGCTAATTTCAAACTCACCGATTTTCGAGTAGATGGTACTCTCAAAGTGATTTCAGAAATGAATGGAGGTATTTCTATCGATAGCCTTCCCGAAAGGATCTACCCGTTTCCACCCGGATCTATTGCAGAATTTACTCTCTCACCTAAAAATCTTAAAGTCATCACATCAAAAATAACAAAGAAGGAAGAGTTATGAATTCATCAGAATTATTTGAAAGATCTAAACTAGTTGCTCCCGGAGGAGTCCATTCACCTGTTCGTTCTTTTAAGAGTGTAGGCGGCAACCCGATATTTTTTAAATCCGGAAAAGGTGCCTATCTTACAGACATAGAAGGAAAAGATTACATAGACTTTTGTTTAAGTTTTGGTCCCCTCATTCTCGGTCATAGAGATGAGGAGATTGAAGAAGTTGTCAAAGAAACAATTCATACTGCCTGGACCTTCGGTGCCTGTGAACCCTACTCTCTGGAACTGGCAGAATTCATTGTCTCAGAAATTCCCTGGGTAGAAAAGATCAGATTTGTGTCTTCAGGAACTGAGGCGGTAATGTCCGCTCTTCGTGTGGCAAGAGCCTATACCGGAAGAGATAAAATTTTAAAATTTGATGGTTGCTATCACGGACATCTGGATGCTCTCCTGGTCAAGTCAGGTTCGGGATTAGCAGGTGAACCTGATTCAGATAGTGCGGGCATCAGTCGCCGTCAAATGGCGGATACTCTTGTGATTCCCCTCGATGATGAAAAGCAATTGGAAGAAGTCTTTGCCAGACATGGAAGTGAAATCGCTGTAGTTGCGATAGAACCTCTTCCTGCAAACTACGGACTTCTCATTCAAAGAAAAGAATTTATTGAATCTATTTTTCGAATTGCCAGACAGCACGGAAGTCTTGTTCTCTTTGATGAGGTGATTTCTGGATTCAGAATTGGATTCAGAGGAATGAGTGATCTGTTTGATGAAAAACCTGATCTTGTAACTTATGGAAAAATCATAGGTGGTGGATTTCCTGTAGGTGCCTATGCAGGGAGAAAAGATCTCATGGATCTGGTGGCTCCGTCAGGACCTGTTTATCAGGCAGGAACCCTCAGCGGAAATCCGATAGGAATGAGAGCGGGATTGGCGACGCTAAAAAAACTAAAAGAACAAAATGTTCATAGTACTCTCAAACTAAGAACCCAGACTTTTGTTCACAAATTTCTCCATATTCTGAACTCAAAATCTACAAAACAATGGGGAGGTGTCACCTATGATTCACTGTTCTGGTTTCATGAAGATGTTAATGATCCCATTCGGACAATTGATAAAATTCCTTCCTCACATAAGGAAGATTTTGCGAAATTATTTCATGCCCTACTTTCAAAGGGTGTGTATCTTGCACCTTCCGGATACGAGGTAGGATTTTTATCTCTAGCCCATACAGATGAGGTACTTGAAAAAGTCTATTCTGCTCTGGAGTCTATAGACCTGAGGTAGTCAAAATGCAGATTAATATCAACTACCCCGCTATTTTTGTATCTGTACTACTGAACTTTCTTCTCGGATTTGTTTGGTATACTCCACTCTTTGGAAAAATTTGGGCAAGGGAGATGGGTATGAGTGCAGGCGACAATCCCGATAAATCACTGATGATCCGGGGCATGGTATTTATGTTGATTGGAAATTTTCTCTTTGCATGGGTTCTGGCTCATAATATTGCCGCATGGGAATTTGTTCCCGGAGCAAAAGAGATGGGACCTGTAAGATCGGCCTTATCTTCTGCGATTTTTACCTGGCTCGGATTTTATTTTCCTGTGGACTTGGGTTCAACTTCTTGGGAGAAGAAATCCTGGACTCTATTTGGAATCAATACAGGATACCATCTGGCATCCCTACTTTTGGTTGCCTTTCTCCTAACGCATTGGAAGTGAAGAGTTTTTTGTTTGACCCGGGTTTGAATAGGAACCGGGTCAATTTTAATATTTACAGGGATTCCCTTCAGCTATTGAGATACTCTGAAAACTTTTTATAGGCAATTTGATTGATCTCTTCCTTCAACTGAGAAAACTTTTCTCCTTTTTTATGCTTTTCAAACATTTCAGCGGCTTTGACCAATCGATCGAGATCTCCTTCAGTAATGTCTTTGGAATGAAATTCACAATGTTCAACGGTATATAGAATCAAATCATTTTTTTCACAAATTGTTTTTGCCAGAATGAAATCCATAGCTAATTCGAGGACATCACCGATGCTGTTCCCCACCCGAAATGCATAGTAAGAAAAATTGGGAGTAGATATCGATGTATAAGAAATCTTTTCGGATATTTCTTTGGGTATATTGTGACCTGCCAAATAGGTCTGTAATACTTCTCTCTTGTCGGACATTTTGATTAACCTTTCATTCCTAATATATTGTATACTGATATTGGTTTTTCTTTTCCTTTCACTTTGACGGGTTCCAATTCCCTAAGATCAAACTGGTCTTTGTGCTTGGATTTTTCTATGATCTGACCCGAAGCTAAAATATGAAGAGGCTCAGCAGCAGAACAAAGCCTGGCAGATAGATTGACTGTATCACCTATTGCAGTAAAATCCATTCGATTTTTTGATCCCATATTTCCCACTACAACATCACCGCAGTGAACACCAATACCTACTGTCAGTGGGGTTTGACCTGCACTTACCCTAGTCTCATTTTCCCTTTTTATAGCGGCAATCACTTCAATGCTGGCGCGGAGACAATTGTCTTCTTTGTCTTCGCCGGAGAATACGGCCATGATCTCATCTCCTACATACTTATCGATGTCACCATGATATTTTTGGATGATTTCTGATTGGAGGTCTAAGTAGTGATTCAGAACAGATACAACTTCTTCAGGAGTAGTCTTTTCCGACCAGGCTGTAAATCCTCTAACATCCGAGAAGAAGAAAGCAAGATTTGTCCTCTGACCTCCCAGCTTCATTTCTGTCTCACCGAGATTGCTTTTGATCATATTCACTGTTGAGCCGGAGACAAATTTCATCATATGAAACTTTTCTTTCAAACCACTGACCATCTGGTTGAATCTTTCCGCCAAAAACCCAACTTCGTCATTTTGGTTGATATCCAAACGGATGTCCAGATTTCCTTCATTGACCATTTGAGATGCTTTGGCGATTTTCAGAATTGGTTTGGAAAATGAATTTGCCATAAAAAATATTATCAGTAAACTCACACCCAACGCGATTATCAATATAGTAGTCCCCAAACTTTTTAGCTTTCTCAAAGATCCGTAAATGGCTTCTTCAGAAAAAACGATCCGGGTGTATCCTATTGTCCTTGTCTGATAAAGAATCGGTTTGTAAAACTCATATACCTCTAAGGTCTTACCATCTTTTTCATAAGTTCCTTTCTGTGAGGTGACATCCGATCCTTTAATCGAAGATAAGGAAATTTTCACGCTTTCTTCGATGGGTTTCTGAGATTTTTCCTTAATTGAATTAACAAAATACTTATCCTTGAAAATAACAGAAACTTCCAACATCCCTTCAATATTGGCATCCAAAACTCCCCTCAGAATGTCTTCCAACATAATTTTTTGACCGGAAAGAAGTGCCTCCCCGCCTGCTGCGGAGATGTTCTGTGCAGAGACTTCGCATACATTAAACGCTTTTTCCTGAATGGTTTTTTCTATAATGGGGAAGCTGAAAAAACTAATGAATCCAATAGACAATACAAGGATCATAGTAATGGTTACCATTAGTTTTAAACGAATTCCACCCTTCATCAGGATTGAACTCATGAAATTTGTTTTTTCCATAATATCATCTCAATTCTAAAATTTTTGAACAATTTAAAGTGATCACGTATACACCGGTGACTTGAATAAAAACTACCTTTACCAGATATTAAATTACTTATGAGATATGGTAAATAATTTTTTATATATTGAATAGAAAAAAGTCTTGATTGGAAATGAATTGAAACTAAGCTAAAGAATCAATTTTATTGATGCAAATTTACTTAACATAAGGATAACTTATGAAAAAATTTTATGCTATTTTATTACTTCTAAGTCTCTCCAATTGTGTCGTTTCCAATTATTTATATCTTCGTACGAAAAACGACCTGGCTGAAAAGTACAAATCAGGAAAAGAACTGTATTCCAAAAAGCAATATAGAGATTCTTTACTGACTTTTCAGGATATCATAAGTGTAGATCCCGAGTATCAGGATGTGGATAAGTACATAGCGAAAATCGAATACACGATCAACCAGAATACAAAAAAATACTACGAAAAAGGTCAGTATTTTGAGAAGAAGTCCTCTCCGATTGATGCCATTTTGAATTACAGGATCTGTCTGTCTTATAGTCCTGACAGTAAGTATTTAGATGCAGATACTAGAATAGGAAGCCTTCTGAAGGATGGGAAGGTCATCGAACATTTTGATACAAAATTCAAACTAATTGACTCTCTAATCGAAAAGAAAAAATTAAACGATGCGCTGGTGCAGGTGAACAAACTTATGGAGATAGACCCTAATAACCAAAAGGTCATTGCTCAAAAACAGACTCTTGATTCTAGCTTACTTGCAGAAGCAACCCCACATTTTCAGGAAGGAGAAAAGCAATTGCAGGCAAGCAATTACGCAGCCGCCAGCAAATCATATCAAAAAGCACTTTCAATTTATCCGGATTATGAAGATGCAAGAAAGCAATTGTCCGTTTCTAATCTAAATGCTTATAATTATCGACATTATCAGAATGCTACATCCGCCCTCAAGGCCAATAAACCTTTGGATTGTATCACGCATATCAATAATATCAGAGGAAGCTACAAAGACTCTTCACGGGTGATGTCACAATGCAAATCTGCAGTGGAATCCGACTTCAATACATATTTTTCCAGAGCTGTTGGACTCTATGAAAACCAAAAGCTAAAAGAGTGCATTCCTATCTTCAATCTTTTACTCATAGTTTCACCCAATGACGACCAATCCAAAAAGTACAAAGAATTAGCAGAGAAAAAATTAGCTACACTGGAATCTCTTGAATGATCTCTTAAAGAGGTGTATTTGTTATAGATATGGAGTAATCAGGCGGATTCATTCCTGAATAGTCCGGATCGGTGCTTGTGATTGTGCCTAACAGAATACTATGATCTCTTGTAGTGGGAAGGGCTGTTCCATCATACGCCCAGGTGAAAGTTACAGTCTGAGGTACATTCCAATTCGCCGAAGTAAATATCAGGGTAGCGCCGGATGTAATTGTTAGGCCTGTATCCGGTGCTGTAGGTGTATTTACACTCAGAGGAATCGACACATCTGCAGTGGGTTGACTATTCAGTTTGACAGTAAAGGATCTTCCCAATGACGATTCACCTATACTGGTTTCTGAAGTTACCGACAAAACTACAGAAGCAGTATCATTGTCTAGATTTGTCACTGTAAGAGAAGGAATCGTAACAGAAAAATTACCATCACCGGCCATAGCCCCAAAAACTATCGAGTAAGCAATATTTCCATCTATAGAAAAGTCATCTACTCCGGTAATAGTAACTACTTGAAAAGTATTGAAATCAGTAGGTGTAAATGTTAAATTTGGAGTAGAAACAATCCCTTCAGCAGTATTGCTGCTCGAAATTGGAATCGTAACGTTAGATGATGGTTTGGCACGCAATCGAATTCCAAAGTAAGATTTCCCACCACTTTCACTCGTATTGTATGTTCCCGTAACTACACCTCCCGTAGCATTCGCTGCCGAACAGGTTCCGGCACCGGCTCCGGTGCATGGAACTAAATCATAGATCTCCCCAACTCTATTTACAGTAATATTTCCTGTCCATCCATTGTAGATCCCTGAATTAGACGCTCCGGTGGATGATTCTCCCGAAGATGCAGAGACTTGCACTGTCACTGACACATCCGATGCCGAACCACTCGAATTTCCGGATATGGATAAAGTTTGGGGTGTGGAGTAATTAGCTGGGGTAAACGTCAGTGTTCCGGGTGAGTAATTCAGAAGAGTTCCTGTATCACTAAAACTCAGGGTCACATCCGATGTAGGCTGGGAATCTAGAACAAGATCTACTGTTCCGATAGCTCCGGAGCGACTGACTGTTAAGTTGGATGAGAGAACAGGACTGGAATTCTGAAATGTCACTCCACGAATATCATTATCACTGACTTTGATTAGAGGCTCTTCATAGTCCGTACTTCCCAGACCGGAATAATAGGGGTCGGTAGAACTCACAGAGGTGACTCTCAGGTTACAAATTACATCTCCATCATCTACAGCATCATCCACCTTACTCACCTTTACCTGAGTATTCGTAGTTAGTTCTGACCAGTTTGCAGACGTTAAGGTAATCGATGTTTTATCCAAAGAAAATTGCTTAGTGGACCCAACTGATGCAGGCAATGTACAGGGAAATGACGAATCAATTCCTAAATTAACAGTAACATCCGCGACCGGAGCCTGATTCAATAGTACATAGAACAGACCTGTCGTATTACTACTTTCCGCAAGTGTACTTGTAGATCCTGCCAGACGTATCTTTTTTCCCGTACCTATATGATAATTAGTTATTGTTTGGGTTTTTGTGATACTATTATAGGAATTGTAAGTTAAGGCTGTATAGCCAGTAGGTGGAACAGTCGGACCCTCAGAAGCTGAAAGTGTCAGGACAAAAGTAGCACTTCCCGTTCCGGAACCCGTAAGACCCCTTACCCGAAAAGTTTGAACTGTATTCCAGTCAGAATCAGTAAAAACAAATGATCTGGAATTCAATTGAGTAGTATTATCCGCAGCTAAGATACTACCTTCCTGAGGTGCTGCGGTGGGTACTGAAGCGGTGACCGTTACCGAATTTCCTGGAGCAGGACGAGATCCCAGATTCAATTTGTATTCTGTAAATCCTCCATTACTCGAGGTTACATCGGAATAATTTGTTTGTAGGGTAAGATTGATTGCAGCTGTATCATTGTCCACAACGGTAATTGGCAAATCAGCAGGATCCAAACCCCCATAGTCAGTTGTCCCTGTGATGGCATCAAACACAAGAGAATAGGTAATGTCTGATTCATCAAAATTATCATCCAGAGGAGTGATCGTTACCGTTTGAGCTGAATTCCATGTGCCTGTATTGAAAGTCAAACTAGTTGGTGATACGCTATACTGGGTAGTGTTATTATTCGTCAGATTCAAGGTCACCGATCCTGAGGAGCAACTGGAAGGAGTCGAAGGAGTTGTGCAGGGATCTGAGTTCAACTTCACTGTGAATGTATCCGGAGCACCTCCTTCGGTAACTGATATCGACGCTTTAGAAACTGTAATACCCCGGGTATCATTGTCCAGATTTGTAAGAGTCAATTCTCCCGTACCATTGCTGTAAGCAGCATTTGAAGAAGTCGGAAATTTTCCATTGTAATCCGCTCCTCCTGTAGCAGCAGGGATATTTACTTTAAAACTAATATTCCCATCAGCAAAATCATCGGTAACACTCTGGACTGTAATTGTTTGAGGTACATTCCAGCCACCTGTTGTAGTATTCGTTCCTGTAACAGATTGATTGGTTGATGTGGTGAAGATTAAAGTCCTATTGGTAATAGGAGAACCTCCTCCATTGGGTAGGATGACTCCTTCTGTGGTATCGGATGATGTAATATTAGAAATAGTAACGTTACTTAGAGGGAGGGTTGCCAGTACGATTTGAAATGTAATCGTAGAAGTTCCATCTTCATTGAATGAAGTAGAAGAGATAGATTGCAGTACAATAAAAGGAGTACCGCTATCTATGTTGGTAGCCGGGAGATCATTCAGAGGTGTGGTGGTGGAGTTTGAATACTTGGTATCTGTTGTAGTTCTCGATCCAAAACGAATCAATCGGTCTTTAGTTCCATCCAAGGTTCCATCTACTACAGCACGTACTCTGACAGTCTGAGGTACATTCCAACCTCCTGTGCTTGTATCATTCAAACTATCTCCGTTGGAATCAGAATTTATCACAGCCTGATTTTCAGTCGGTGTAAATACAAGAGTTCGATTGGTAATGGGTGTATTCCCGCCTCCCGTTGTGGGCGCCACAGTTACTTCCAGGGTATCGGAACTTGTAATCGACCCTATCGTCACAGTAGAAGTTGGTTCGGAATTCAGGACAACGGTAAAGCTAGCTTCCAAACCAGTTGCACCAGGATCATTCTCATTCACTGTCACTCCGCCCGAGGGACTTACTGTAAAACCGGCAGTATCATTGTCAACAACTTGAATGGAGACATCATTCGGGTTGAGTCCACCGTAATCGCTTGTGCTTACGATAGACTCCAGGACAAGAGTATGATAACTATCATCATCATCTATTTTATCATCTACAGCTGTAACTGTGACAGTTTGATAGGTATTGTAATTTGCCGGTGAGAAAGTAAGGCTGGCAGGGCTGATTGAATACTGGGTTGTATCGTTGTTCGTAAGATTTATAGTTACTGACGTCGGAGAACAATTCTCAGGTGTGGATGGACTATCACAGGGAACAGATGTCAGACGAACCTGAAATGTTCCAGCTCCCCCACCCTCAGTAGTGACCAATGGAGACAAAGAAGTGCTCGGGGCAAGAGGAACAACATCTACTCCCCTGGTGTCATTGTCGATATTTGTAAAAGAACCGGCAGATGAAAGTGTAAAATTGTCATACGCTGTATCCAAAGGATCTACAATAGATGAATTAGGGAAGACAACTGTGTAGTTGATATTTCCATCTTCCATAAAATCATCCTGTCCGGTAAGAGTAATGATCTTGGATACATTCCAATCATTTGTAGTAAAACTGATATTTGCAGGATTGACTGAGCCTTCCGAAGAATCACTACTGCTGATTCCGGTTATAGAAATATTTCCGTATGGTTTTGTGTTCATAACCATCCCAAACTGTGCCTGTCCTCCGGCTTCAGTAGTTTCTGCAGAAGTCAAAGGAATGTATGTAAAACCCGGAATATCATTATCCACATTGACAACTGTAATCACAGTCATTGTCTTATTTTCATAAACCTTATCCTCACTGCTAGAATTTTGACTCGATATATAGCAGTTTTTGGCACCATCTACAGAGAGATCGTCTACACCTGTTACAATTACTTTTTGTGGCTGATCCCAATTTTCTGTTGTAAAAGTAATGGAACCGGAGACTGTACATTCAGATGTGTTGTCAGATATAAATCCGGGTATCACAACATCGGCTCCGGGTTGGGTAGAAAGGACTACATTTATTTCAGCAGTGGTTCCGACCTCATTCGTAGAGAGTCCCAATCGGGGAGAGGACGCGATCCCGGCTGTCTCTTTGTCAGTATTGACGAGAATCACATCGGGAACATTCAATAGAGAATAACTATAGTCCTGGGTAACTACACTTCCAAAAGAAATCCTGTATTCCTGATTGCCATCAGATATCCCATCTTCTACACCTCGCACAGTCACAGTTTGTGGAGTATTATAATTATTTGAATTGAAAGTTAGATATGTATCACTTACCACAATTCCTTCAGTAACATCCAAAGACTTAATCGGTCCGATTTTCACATCATAAAAGGGGGGCTGGGTAAGTTGAATTGTAAAACTGGCCTCTCTTCCATATTCATTTGTAAACCTTCCGATGTGGTTTTCCAGGGTAATCTGCTTGCTTATGTCCAGAATAGGAAAAAAACCGAGGAAATTGATAGGAGGTTTGGGAATCTTACAGGAGGAGAATAGAAAAAAGCAGATTATGGAAACCAGAAAGATATGAAGTGTATTACTAATCTGTTTTTTCATTTCATCAGCCCGAAGTGGGTAAGCAATTTCGGTTAAAAAATTTCCATGTACCCGTTGAGTCTTCACCCAAACTCTTGATAAAATTCAAAGTTAACATTTCGATTGGAGTATACTTAAATTTTCTATTCACTTCCAATTCTCTAGTCAAGAAATTATCATACACTTAATTTTTTTTTGAAATTCACTCCTGCACTAAATTTAGAAAAGTCAATTTCAAAAGAAATTAAGCATCTAAAGTAATAAAACCTTTGAATATCTACCTTCTCCCAAAAATCGGAAGCAAAACTTTTTTAGAGAAAAGGTAGAAAATCCTCTAAATTTATGAAAAATATCATAGAAAACGAGAAATTCATTTCCTTACCTCTTTTTAGACGTATATTCATCATTCAAACCCTTTCCATCGAGAATTTTTTGGATCGACTTTTCGATTCTTGATTCACGGGTCCTGGATTGTTTTGGAGCCGTAAAGTAGATATTGTAAGCTCTCTGTCGACCTGGAGTGAGGTTCAGGAAAGCATTTTTCAAATCGGGATTGCCCTCAAAAATTTTTAGGAGTTCAGGGGGAAAGACCAATTGAGCATCTGACTTTTGAACCCGTAACCCGGATTTTTCTATTTCTATTGCTTCCCGGATGAATTTTTTGAGAAAATCTTCCTTTTGCCTAACTTCTTCAATGGATGTAAATTTAAGGATACGGGCAGATTGGGTATTCTCCCCTGCCCGATCTAAAACCCCATCAGGATCCTTGAGCAAAGCTCCCTTAAAAAAATTTACTGAGCAAAATTCTTTAAATGCACTCAAGATGAGTACATTGCTATTCTCAAAAGTATAACAGGGTAATTTCCACTTTAACTCTTCAGTCAATCCGGAGTCGAGAATCAATTTCCTCAAATGTCTTAGTTCTTTTGGCCATCGATTGACCTTACATTCAGGAGTGCCCACCAGCGGGCAACGTCCGCATCCATCAATTAAATACTTATCAATTAGAGGATTCTTTTTTTTCATCGTTCTTCACCTAAATGCCTGCTTTTGGAGCGGATCATTTGCCTTAAATATTGTGTTTTTTGTTTTCGGTGTCAATTTTAAAAATTTTTAGAATCCCCAGAATCTCAAAATGGTATAGTAAAAATCATCTTTACCACTCCCTTGTCCCGCATATTTTGGTTCCCTCTCCCAACACCAAAATTCAAATTCAATTTTTCCAGACTAATGTCAGTAGCCAGGAAGAAAAGACTTTCAGCATCCCTGAGGCTGTTCATTTGATTGAGCGGACCCAAACCCAGGTACTCTTCAAATCCGAGTAAGATTCCTTTTTTGACATAATACCCTGCTTTCAAACAGGGATCAAAATCCGGCATAGAAGATTTTCCGGAAAGAGGAGCTTCCATATTCGGATTGAATGAGATCAACCAATCATCTGCTTTGTAACCGATTATAGGACGGAACTCTAAGTTGTACGAAGTATCAGAAACTCTTTTAGTCGAATAACCAACTTCTGTATTCAATCCCCAAAATAGTCTGTTTTCCAACAAACTATCTCCGATAAATTTAATTCTGAACCTGATTCCATTTTCATAGATACTTCCATCCGGTGCTAAAGCCATAGGAGGAAAGTAAAGTCCCGCTTCAAAATTTTTATTCAACCCGTAAGCAAATTCTGTAACAGCCTGAGTCACATGATCGGTAGGAAGTTCTCCTCGATATTCGGGTTTTGTACTCCCTTCATTGACGTAATTTGAATGAAGTTCAACTCCATACTTCCCCGGAGCATTCATCGAATCCGTATAAACCTGAATCTCGTCTTCAATCGATAGAATCGGTTGAAGGAAAATCCATAGCATTAGAAGAGAAACCAGAAGGGACTTAGATTGCATATAGCTATAAAAAAAAGGTTATTGATTTTGAGAATCAATAAACGGCTCTAAGCGTTGGCCGTTTAAAAATTTAAGAAAAACACTATAGAATTAGAATAATTCTTTTTATAGAAACTAAACGTTACTTACTAACCAGGAAAGGATTTCTTAATTCTTATGAAGAAATGTACATGGCACAATCCCATTCACTCAGACAAAGGAGTCAAAATCGACCCCTTCACTCATTCATGAATCAATTCGTTTTAAAAATTTCTACTGCCTGTAAAATTTCTTTAGAAACTTTTTGAAGTTCATTCGTTTGACTCAAAAGAATTTCTGAACTATTGGCATTTTTTTGAGAATTGACATTCAATTCCGTCATAGATTCCGCTATTGAGGAAACTCCGGCCTTCTCTTCCGAAATTGCATTTTTCAGGCTTCCTGTACGCCTGAGAAGATCAGATATTGTTAGTTTGATATTAGAGTTTGTAGACTCCTGATCCTTGACAATTCTGGCAATAGACTCCATTGTCTTCTGAATGTTCAATACATCATGAATTACTTTTTTTATACCTTCAGAAGCAGAACTGACATTAGTAATCCCCATTTGAATCTGCTCTTTATTCTCAGCTACAAGTCCCGCAATCATCTTAATACTTCCGGCTGTTTGGTCTGCCAATTTAGAGATTTCGTCAGCTACGACTACAAATCCCTTGCCCGACTCTCCGGCTCTAGCTGCTTCAATCGCAGCATTCAATGAAAGTAAATTGATTTTCTCAGAAATTGATGTAATGATTTTAATGGTATCATTGATCTTCTGAGAACTTTCTGCAATTGTTGTGATACTTCTGTTCATCAAAGCAAGGTTCTTCTCTCCTTCTTTTGCATTTTGAGTAATCTTCTCACCCTGCTTTTGAGATTGTCGGATCTGTTCAATCATTTCCCCGAACATACCCGATAGATTTTCTAAATTGGATAGCATTTCATTCATATCACGATTTTGATTTTCGCTTTCATTGAAAACACTCTGAATAGAGAGACTCAATTCCTCGAGAGCGGAGGATATGTGTTGAACGGAAGCAGCATCTTTTTGTGATGCATTCGAAACAGACTTACTATTGATGACTATCGTTTCTGTGGTTTGGCTCAATACTACCGAAGACTCTTTTATTTGTATAATGATCAATCTAAGCTTTTCTAAAAAAATATTAAAGGCATCAGCAAGAGCCTTCATCTCATCTTTATTTTGGTTCTCCAACTTTAAGGTTAGATCCCCACCTACAGATGCCAGCTGCTCGAATCTATCCGAATAGGTTTTGATTTGACTCTCGATAGCTTTCCCCAATCGATGAACCAAAATCGTTCCTACAAAAATCAACATCACAAACAATCCTAAGAGTGCAAACGTCACCAGATTGATAGCAAATTCACTCAACTCTTCCAAGGCCTCTGAAAACTTAGTAGCGTTCAATAGCAAAAAGGATTCAATTTCTATGATCTTTTCCATCCTTGCATTTTTCTGATCCAAATTTGGGAGAAGTACAAATGCATCCAGTTCTTCGATGTATTCGTTTGTTTTCAGCTCCTCTTCTCCTGCTATTCTAATTAATTTCTTAACCAGGGGATGCCATTGGAGTAAATACACCCGTTCTGTTATGATCCGATTCATTTCGGGTGGACTTTCTTTGAAAACCCACCCCAAACTTACAGCCGCTTTGCTCTGTCCTTCTTTTTCAATGATCTCAACAATCCTTGCAAATGTATACGCGTAAGACTGAGGAACCCTGATGAGTTTTTTATATTTTTCAAAATAGGTAAGATTACCTGTAGATTGATATCTATAAAAATTAGCTATGGCTTCATTCAAATTGACAGTGTGATTTCGTTCAAATCTCTGAAACATTGTGATCATGTTCAGAGTATTAAAAAACCAAATTGAAATCATCATTATCATAGCAACAAAGATAAAAAGAGTTGTGGTTGCCCCGATTACCTTATTCTTGATGGAATGAGTTTTGAATAGATTTAACATAAATAAAAGAATCCTCTTTCTCCCTTACCTAAGGAGAATTTTTAAAATAAACGTATCACAAAGATCCAATATCTCCCGGTGCTACAATGGGTGCGGTGAGAGATTGAGATTTATCTAATAATACCTGCATATCTGACCGAAGAGATGTGAGGAGATTCTGAACACATCCCGACCTATTTCTTTTGTATTCATCGTAATAATCACCAAATCTATATGATTTTGAGATAAAGACATGAGCCTGTCTGGGTTCCGGGTGAGGCTCTCCTCCCAGGGCACGGGGAGTTCTTCCTAAAACCAATGATTGGAATCTTTGCAACCATTCATAAAATCTTTCTGGAGTAGGATTGGAGATTAAATAGTCCCTTTTGATCACTATAAAGTCGTAGGCTTTTATACATTCATTGTTCACGAACTCCAGTTGCCGTGGAGTCAATTTGGGAAGATCGGGAGATGGATATCCTATCTCAATCAACTCGAGAGTGCTGGTCAATACTCTTAGTTTTTGAATCGCATCTGCTTTGACATCATAGTGTTTGATCTTCATCAAATCGGCTACATTGTCTAAAATTTTATGCCTGAGTCTTCCCACACGGTAATTGAAATCTTCATCGGTCACTTCGATTCCATATTCTTTTTCGGCTCTTTCCTGAAGAATTCTGCCTACCATAAGAAATCTTCTCAAAAGATTTCGACCACCGGAATCGGCATCCAACTTCCTTTCGATTTCTGAGATTGCATTTTCGAGATTTTTTATCACCTGATCATGGGGAGTTTTGATGACATACTTAATAAAACCGGGAAGAATATGGATATCCCCATTCGGTTCCACTTCCCTGAGATCGGAAAGTGCGGAAAATCCCAGTTTTATGATTCCGGGTTGAAATGGCATCAGACTGTCGTTTTCACTGCACATGGGCTCGCCTTCAGGGAAAATCACCAACTTTCCTGACTTCTGAGTGAGAACCAACCGGGTCATTCTCATAGACTCTTTGTCAGCAACCCCCGGTAAGACAGAAAAGGAATTGGTAGCCTGAAACCATTTTCCCACCAAACCAAAAGCAAAATCAAAAGCTCTCCGGGTTGCCATATAATGGAATCTTGTGCCCATCACATTGGCAATGTGGTAGGCAATCATAGGTTCTGCCTGGCTTGGATGATTTGTAAAGAAAAGGAGTCGTTCTTTTCGAAGTGAAATGATCCTCTCTCTATCCTCGGGGCTTAGGATCACTTCCTCAATATTCTGTGCAGTTTTTAGGGATAGGGGGAGAACGCTATCCGCAAACCAGGCAGCGGCAACATTGAATTCCGGTGGTATAAAAAAACTCTTCATATTGATCTATTCAACCAAAAGAAAATATAGAATCAATCGATAAAATTATTTTAGAGTATTTTTCCATTCAGGGATTCCGAAGCAAATGAAATTATGTCGTATATGAATTCACTCATTTAGTTTTTCACTCAATTCAATCATAGAATCTTCAATCGATTCAATGACAACATTCATCACCGGGGTCGTATATGTAAATGCATTCCCTATATATCTATAGATATTCGCATTGAACACCACCACCCCAGTTTCCACATCTATTGCTTTGAATGTCATACCGAATCTGGTGTACTCAATTTTCCCTGTAGCCTTATGCTCCGGATTCCCTGTCACATATGCTGTAATACTTCCCGTTATGATTGTATCTGCCCCCAGGAGTTTCCCCACTTCCTTGGATTGATCAACAGTCAAACCAACCATAGAGAGTTTCATCTCGGCCATCACCTTATCCAAATTTCTCCTGTCTACGATATTGTATCCCAACCTCATAGCTGAAGCTTCCATGGCTCCATACACTACTGATGAAGTGTCTTTGTAGTAGTCACGGAAAGGAGATTCATTCTTATCTTCAAAGGGAAGGATTGCGATATTGGTCACCTGAAATTTACGATGGTTTTTATTGACCCAAACCTTTGTGGTGTTCGTATTGCAAGAGGATATTAGAATTAATAACGGAAGAAGGAAACAATTGACAGAAAACATCTTAATTTGCATAGAACCCATTTAAAAATCGAATAGTGTTTTTTCAATTGAAAGAAATTTACAATCAAAGGACAGTATCGAATTTTTCTCCTGAAACATAAAGTGCTTCCCGGGATTAGGAGACAAAAATGCCTCCCCATTTCCTAATGGATGGGAAATCATAGAAGTGCATCATGCATTCATCAACGAACCCCAAATGAAATGAGAGGATGCACAAACATTCCTGATGTGATACAAATTCCCAATCGCAAAAGACATCACTCCTCCAAACTTTTCCTATGAAGATTCTGAATTCTCTTTCAAGCATGAATCCAAGTATAGATTCGATGACTTGAGGACAGACATAGGGATTTCATGTCCCCCGGTGAACACTTCCAGATCTCCCATCATCCCCGATTCATTGAGGAATCCATTCAAACGCTCGGCAGCACGAAATGGAAGCAATGGATCCATGGTTCCATGTGACTGATAAAACCTATACCCCGATTTTTCCAGGGCAGCTTCTTTCCAGTAATTTTCATGCAGAATGGTACCCGAGTAAAGTACCAATCCGAGAGGTTTGTCTTTTCGACTCAAAAAAATATCCAGAGCTAGCATTGCCCCCTGAGAGAAACCTCCCAGAACAATATCTTCATAAGGAATATCTAATGAATCTAAAAAATCATTCAAAACCTTTCTTGCATCCAGCAACCCATCGGGAGTGTAGTCCAGGATTTCAGACCAATCATCTGTGTGAACAGCATCCCGAATCCTATCCCCCACTCCGAGAGGAAACCAGGCACGAGCATCGGTCCCATACATTCCACCCAGGAGGATCGGTGCTTGAGGGAAAAACCAATTGACCGGGTCGGAGAGTCGGAAGTAATCAGAAAGAGGATACAAATCTTCAGCATTTGCCCCAAACCCATGAATGAGAACAATCCCTTTCTTAGCTGAGGTGACAGTTTTTGACAAAAACTCCAATTGATTCATAGAAATACTCTCCGGATCATTTTCTTACTCCATCCGATTTTCAAAGCCTTTCAAAAATTTACAATCCCCTATTTCTAAAAATCCCGGAACCTGACTCCAAATTCATTTTTCTTTCAAGTCCCCTTTTGAGAAATTCGGAATCAACCAATCAGGTCTTCCGGGAAATCCTGTAGGAAGGCTAGCGTTTATTTTCCAGAGAAGTTTGTGCTTGTGAATTCGGGAATACAATGTAGATCCTTCTAGATAAATTCAGAGATGTATTCCGGGATGACTCATCGAAAATTCTATTGAAAAATTCTTTTGAAAAGAATAAATGAGTGGAAATTTGAATTGAATCCTTAAGTATTTGCTTATGAAAAATCATCTTTGGGAAAACAAAAACATAGTAATCACAGGAACTTCCAGCGGAATCGGGGAAGCCCTGATGATGGCTCTTTCCGGAATCAATTGCCGTATCTTTGCTCTGGACAGAGTGTCCAAGACTCCTCCAAGCAATACGAAGGCTGAGATCATTCCATTGACTGTGGATATTACGGATGATGAAAACATGAAATCAGTAGCAGGAGAAATTCTTGCAAAGACTGATTCTATTGATTATCTATTCAATAATGCCGGTATCACAACACACGGGCGAATGGATGAAACTCATATCGATGTTTTCCGAAAGACTTTCAATATTAATTTTTTTGGAAACATTCATCTGACCCTCCTCCTGATTGAGGCAATAAAAAAAGCTAGAGGTGCGGTTATGGTCACTTCGACAGTTTCCGGGCTTTATGGAATCCCGGGTCGATCTGCATATTCCTCCTCAAAAGCAGCCCTTCATGCAGCCTATGAATCTCTCAGGATTGAATTGTCTGAGTTTGGAGTCCGATCCATTATTTTTTGCCCCCCATATACGAAGACTGCACTCCGGACTTCCGGCTTAGATTCAAAAGGCAATCAATTGAACGAAGAACAGGCAAAAGGAAACATCAAAACTCCCGAAGAAGTCGCCCAATTTATGATCTCAGCCGCAGAAGACCCAAATTCACGACTCGTCATAATTGATAAATCAGGATTTTTTGTAAAATGGATGCGTTTGCTTTCTCCCGCCTATTTGGAAAAAACACTGTTCAAGAGGCTATTTGCTGACTTTCATTAATCGAGAGTCAGCATTTCATAGCGTGTGGCGCCCTGTTCTTCACCCTGGGAAGTCTCTTCCTCCACATCGGAGAAGAAAAATCTTTTGGTACAGGAAGGACACGCATGGTTTCCCTGAGATCGAATCCGCAATTTGATACCGCAACCGGGGCAATTTATGTAATAAATGTCCCCTTTTTGGAAAAAACTCTTCACTCTCGGATAGACTTCGGTAGGTGGAGAGTCCGGTTTTTCGGAATTCATCTTTTCCAGATAGGCTTTTGCGGCCTTTTTTTCATCAAAGCAGGCAACCACCAGATTGCTTCCGAGTAGCTTAGCCTTGAAAGAGTCTTCAATGTTTGAAAATGCTACGCTGTTTGGATTGTCATTCTGAAGTGCTTTTATAAATCTTTGGAGGGGTTCTATTTGAGATTCTTCGATTTCTGAGACATTTTGGAAGTCTAAGAGTACACAGGTAGGCTCGGCTTGGATCACTTTATTGTGATTTTCCAAGCTGGACATCAGTGTTGTGTCCAAAATTCCGGAAAGGTTGATAACTATGTATTTCATATCAGGGAAATTATATCATTTACCGATTTCTCATTATAGAAAATATTGTGCAAAAGAAAGTGCAAGAAGAAAATTTAATTCATTTCTGGTTTTACTATTGAGAGGTCCTTTTTGAATTTTTGGAATAAACGGTTTTTGATCTTCCCTATCGATATCACTCTTATGGCGATTTCATATTTTTTAGCTCATTTGATTCGATATGAAAGTTTCGAATTTCTCAATGATCCAAGGCTTTTTTTCGTCTCAATGACAATCGTAGTGGGAACTAGAGCTGTGATCTTCTTTTTCTCAGGGATCTACAGAGCGCTCTGGGCCTACGCATCCCTTCACGACCTCATAGAAATTATCAAATTCACCATCATTTCTTCCCTTGTTTCGGTGACCATGCTCCTATTTTACAATCGTTTTGAGGCGCATTCACGAATGGTTCCGATCCTCGACTCCCTGATCCTTTTGAGTTTTCTTTGCCTCAGGAGCTTGTCCTGGAGAATGTTTCGGGAAATGTTCATAGATTCCTCCATGACCTCCTCCGATAAAAAGAACACCATCCTCATCGGAGCAGACAAAACCTCGGTGACCTTCCTCAATGATCTGAAGCATCACCCCGAACTGAATCTAAAAATCATTGGCTTCATAGACGATGACCCCGGAAAACTGGGGGCTTACATTCAGGGCTTTCCGATTTTGGGACCGATTGATCAACTGGAAAGAATTGTTCAGGAAGAAAAAATCCAGGAAGCAATCATAGTAAAACAGAGTTTGACAGCAAAAAAAATCAATTTTGTAAGAAATATCTGCAATTCCAATACCGTAGATCTTCGTATATTGCCCTCGGTCACAGACATCATCACCAGGATCAATCATCTGGATAGAACCACACTTTTGAGGGAAGTTCAGGTGGAAGACCTTCTGGGCAGGGACATTGTAGACCTGGAAATCGAGTCCATTCGATCCTATCTATCAAATCATACGATACTCATCACCGGAGCCGGAGGATCGATTGGAAGCGAGATTTGCAGACAGGTCGCTCAGTTTCATCCCTCAACCATGATTCTTCTGGATTCAGCGGAAACCCCTCTCTACGAAATTGATTATGAAATGAGAAAGGCCTTCCCTGAGCTCACCATTCAGTCGATTGTTGCAGATGTTAAAAATCTTTCCAGATTGAGTTCGATTTTTGAATTGCACAAGCCCACTGTAGTTTTCCATTGCGCAGCCTACAAACATGTCCCATTGATGGAAATCAACCCCTCTGAAGCAGTTCTCAATAATATTCTGGGTACTAAAAATATCGCTGATTTGAGCAAGATTTCAAATGTAGAAAGGTTTGTTCTCATATCCACGGATAAGGCAGTCAATCCTGTCAACATAATGGGAGCCTCCAAGAGAGCTTCAGAAGTCTATCTTCAAACAATTTCACAGACTTCCCAGACCAAATTCATCACAGTTCGATTCGGAAATGTCCTCGGTTCCAATGGAAGTGTGATCCCGAGATTCAAGAGTCAAATTCAAAAAGGCGGTCCGATTACGGTCACACATCCCGATGTGATTCGCTATTTCATGACAATTCCCGAAGCCTCTCAGCTAGTCCTTCAAGCAGGAAGTATGGGTGATAGAGGTGATATTTTTATTCTGGATATGGGAGAACCTGTAAAAATCCTTGAATTGGCGGAAGAAATGATCCGACTCTCGGGCCTACGACCTTATGACGATATTGATATAAAATTTACCGGACTTCGACCCGGTGAAAAACTTTATGAAGAGCTACTTTTGGATTTGGAAGGTTTGAAACCCACCCACCATTCCAAGATAAAGATTGCAGCAGGTATGGGAATGAGCAACCCCTTGATTTTCTTAAACCAATTGAATAAACTTTTTGAAGCAGCAAAGTCCAATCGAAACCAGGAAATTTACGGATTGTTTAAAGAATTAGTTCCGGAATATCTGAATCACAAGGAATACATGAGAGATACAGAAATTATAAGGTCAGGTGGAAAAGATGGAAGATAAAATCACTCCGGAAGAATTGAAATTGCTCAGAGAGTTCAAATCCAGACTCTTTGATATGTATTGGGAAAAATTCGGATTCTTCTACCTGCATGTACTTCCCCACCCCAATCTGGAAATCGGTTCCCGCGGACTCGTAGGAAAAGAAAAGGAATCGGGTGTAGTTCTGGCTTTTGGATCTTCCGCCTGCAAGGATCTTTCTCTCCAACCCGATTACCTGTTTGCCGAATTGCAATTTGGCTTCAAATGGGAAAGGCTAATCATTCCCTGGGACTCTATCTTTCGAATCTTTGACAAAGCTCAAAACTCGATTTGCCAACTCAGGGTAGTCACTGATTTCCCCATAGATCCCAAAAAAGACTCCAAACCGGAAGCACCCAAAGAAGAGCCCAAAAAGGTAATTGAAGTAGATTTTTCAAAAAAGAAATAAATCTTTCCATTTTTTAGAGATCTCTAATCGTATCCTCTAAATAAGTATTTAGGGAGTGATTATGAAGTATTTTGTACCCGGCGATATAGATGGATTGTTTGGTTTGTTATTGGACAATATCATCCAGTTTCTTGTCTTGATTGGACTCTGTATCGGTGTCTGCGGCTTTCCACCAGAATTTGTAATTGGCACCATCATACCCGGTGCAACCTTCTCCTTACTTTTTGGTAATCTTTTTTACGCTTATCAGGCTAGAAAGCTTGCTAGGGAGACAGGAAGGGATGACGTCACAGCACTTCCTTATGGAATCAATACTGTATCACTATTTGCATTTATCTTTTTTGTTATCCTCCCTGTATACCTCAGAACAAAAGATTATCATCTCGCATGGAAGGTCGGACTTCTCGCTGCATTTCTTTCCGGATTGATAGAATTCTTTGGCTCTTTCATTGCTGAATCCATTCGCAAGATCACTCCCCGGGCGGCTCTTCTCTCAGCACTTGCAGGAATTGCGATTACTTTCATATCCATGGATTTTCTCATCAGAACCTACCAGAATCCATTCGTTTCCTTTATCCCTCTGGGAATCATTCTTCTTCAATACTTCGGTAAGCTCAGATACCCTTTGAATATCCCGGGAGGTCTTCTCTGTGTGATCGCAGGATCTGTCATTGCCTGGGCATCCGATCTCTGGGCTCCCAAACCCATGATGAATCCGGAAGCAGTGTCCGGTGCCATTTCCCAGATTGGGTTCTACTTTCCTGTTTTGAGTATCACAGATTTGTTCAGTGTAATGAATGAAGAAAACCTCAAAGAATACGCCTCCATTATTATTCCCATGGGAATCACAAATGTATTGGGATCTCTTCAAAATATCGAATCTGCAGAAGCGGCAGGAGATCGTTTCCACACCAGAAATTCCCTTTTGGTCAACGGAGCAGGAACAGTTCTCGGATCTTTCTTCGGATCTCCTTTCCCAACTACAATCTACATCGGTCATCCTGCATGGAAAGCTATGGGAGCCCGCACCGGTTATTCTATTTTGAATGGGGCCGTGATGACTCTCATCGGAACATTTGGTCTCATGAGTCTTGTTTCGGCTATCATCCCCATCGAAGCCGGGATGGCTATCTTACTCTGGATAGGTATCATTATCGGAGCTCAGGCATTTGAATCTACCCCCAGAGAACATTCCCCGGCCATCATTTTCGGTCTCTTTCCTGCTCTTGCCGGATGGGGAGTTCTCATGGTTCAGAGCATGTTCAATTATGCCAATGGTAAATTAGGAGAAATCCTGGCCAAAGAAAACATCACAACCTCTTATGCGATTCAAATGCAGGATGTTCCACCCGATTTGATGTTTCTCCCCTATTCTCTCTCCGGGCTGGTGGCTCTCTCTCAGGGTTTCCTCCTGACATCAATGATCTGGGGTGCGATCTGCGTCCACATTATCGATCGAAACTTCCAAAAGGCTGCGTACTGGAGCTTTTCGGCTTCGTTCCTATCTGCTATCGGTTTGATTCACGCCTACAAACTCGCGGGGAATGCCATCCTAAACAATTACGAATTTCCCTCTTCACCCCAGTTCACTCTGGCCTATATCTTATTGGGTGTGTTCTTTTATGGGTTCTCCTTCACTAACCAGAAAATAGAGGTACAACATTGATGTCAGATTTGGATTACAAAAAGAATCCTGATTTCATAGCTCTTGATAATGAAATGAGTAGCCTCATTCCAAACTTTCAAAAAGTAGAAGAGGCTCTCAACAAAACTCCACCTATACTGGTTTCCAATGCAATCCTTGAAGATGTAGGATTTACTTATCTCCTGGACTACTATTTGAAATATGCATCCGAAAATACAGTCAAAAGGCTTTTCCAGAACCCTATGTTTTCAAGAGAAGCACTGATGGAACTCTTCAACTGCCAGGTGACAAAGTATCACAAAGCTGTTCTGACAAATTTAGATCCCCCTGATTTGTTTTCCAACTACTGGGCATTCCTAAGCAAAGCTGAACTAGCTATCCTCTTTAAGGAGCTTCTCAATCAGACACGGGATACGGATGCAATCCGGCAGATCATTGAAAGAATGGATGTCTCATTTCTGAAACTTATGACCAGTGCCGGAACTGTTTCCTCTCAAAGGGTATTGAATTTTCTCAAAGAAATCGGAAATGATTTTCAAAAATTAGTAGCGAAAGACATGGATCTTTATGAATACGCTGTTGAACTCGCTGAGAAAGAATCGGATCAAGAATTCCTGGCCTTCATAGAGAACTATACAGCAGTTTTTGTCCAACTCAGGGTTGCATCTTTTTTCATCAAGGACATTGAATCCAAGATCTCTCAAACGGGTCAGATTCCCAGTTATATGGAATTCATTTCAATCTGTGTGGATATTCCTATGGATACTCTGGGACTGGCTTTAGAGCTCTTTCATGAAAAAAAATGGGTCTCCCAAAATGAAGTAGAAAGTATTTTTGAATTTTACATGCAAAAAAGAAAGAAAGGTTAGCTTTCAGAAGATTCACTTGATTTCTGAAATTTCTCAAAATTTTTAGTCTAAATGGAAAAAGAGAACAGGGAGAATCTTTGCAGATACTCAACTCTGTAAATAGATCCTACTGTCTAAATATTTAGAATTGTACAAAGAAATTTTATCCTAAAATGAGGAGAATAGAAACATGGCAAAGAGAATTGGTCTCTTTATTCTTACAAATTTCCTGATAATGATCACTATCACAATGATCATTCGATTATTGAATCTGGATAAATTAATATTCGCCCAAGGTATCAATCTCGGAGCATTGGCAGTTTTTTGTCTCGTTTGGGGTTTTACCGGAGCTATCATTTCCCTATTTCTATCGAAGACTATGGTCAAGATGTCAATGGGAGTTCAGGAAATCGATGGGAGGGGAGAATTTTCGGGACTGTATCGAACAGTTCAACGCCTCTCCAGCTCTGCAGGGATCCCTATGCCGGAAGTAGGAGTCTATCACTCTCCTGAAGTCAATGCATTTGCTACGGGACCTTCCAAAAGCAATGCTTTGGTTGCAGTCTCCACCGGACTTCTCAATCAGATGAATGAGAATGAAGTTGAAGCAGTTCTCGGTCATGAGATTGCGCATGTTGCCAATGGCGACATGGTAACCCTTACTCTGATTCAGGGAGTGGTCAACTCTTTCGGGATGTTTCTGGCAAGAATCATAGGATTTCTGGCAGGGATAGCTTTTGGCAAATCAGATGATGAGAACAGCGGTCCCAACTTTATCATTCAATACATTGTGACAATCATTTTTGACATCATTTTTAGTATTCTGGGAACTATGGTTGTTGCCTATTTCTCCAGAATGAGAGAATATCGGGCAGACCTCGGTGGAGCCAAGTATGCCGGACGAAACAATATGATTGCAGCCCTGGAACGTCTGAGAAAGTACTCTTCCGTAGTGGATGAAAGAGGAGCATCTGTAGCCTCATTAAAAATATCCAATAGAGAAGGATTTCTTTCTTTATTCTCCACACACCCACCCCTGGAAGACCGAATTCGGGCTCTTCAATCCGCTTCTATAAAATAAGATTCGTTCCTTCACTCCGTTGGGGAGTGAAGGACATCCCTATCCTCCGAAAACAAATTCAATAGAGGAACATTACAAAATTGAAAGTCTTTTGTATTTCGGGTGACCAAAGTTCGACCCGAATGAAGAGCGGTGGCCGCTATGAGCATATCTGCCTGGGTTGCTCTACGACCTCTTGCATCTTCACCTGCACGCAGGTTGGCTGAAATTCGGGCAATTTCATCCGAAACCGGAAGGACTAACGGTGGAATCTCCAGGAATGCATTCCACCAGTTTTGAAGATGGATCTGCTTCTTAGTCTTCAACCTTTGGATTCCGAACTCAATTTCTTCTAGAGTGACAACACTGATCACTATCTCCGAAAGATTCTCCATAAATTTCAATACATTGGGGTTGGGTTCTTTTCGGGTCAGTTCAGAAAGAACATTGGTATCGATTAAATAAAGCGAGGACACTCAATCACCCAATTCCGGAATGTCTCTGGAAGTTCTGGGGTCGAGTTCAAGACTTAGGTCTGTGGTATCTGCAAGAGAAAGGGAAAGTTGAATGAAGTTTTTTATCTTTGTGGTGGGATGGCTTTTTTCTTCCCGGTCTATCAATCTTTTGTAGGACTCAATACTGATTACGACTCCTACATCCCTGCCCCGATTGGAAATGAACTGAGGGCTCGTCATCGACCTCTGTAGGATCTCAGAGAACCTAGCTTTGGCTTCGGCTACATTGTAGTGATTGGGCTGATTCATCGTAGTCACCTCTCATGACTATTATGACTACCTCAGATGACTATGTCAAAGATTTTTTCTTCTCTCCATGACTTTCAAAACAAAGTCCACTGCCTCTAGGTGCTTATTGGCAGACTCAACATCCTTTCCCCAAACGGTGATCCCGTGATTTTGAATCAAGAAAAATGGAACCTGAGGAGGGTTTTGGGAATAGGCAACTCTCATAACCTCTGCAATGCTCTCGACATTTCCAAAATTATAGACAGAGAGAAATGAATGATCCGGTTCTTCCCGGAAATCTCCAAAAGCCTTTAGAATCTCCAAATTTGGGATGGAAACATCCAATTTAGGATTGTCCCGGGAAAGTCCAAAATCCAAGACACAGGAGGACAGAGTATGTACATGAAGAATGGCACCAATGCCAGAATCCAATTGATAGAGAGTGGAATGAATGATAGTCTCAGCACTAGGCCTGAGATTTGAGTGGGAATCGAGAGCAGATCGGGAAGAAAGAGAGTAGTCAAGGAAATCCAGGTCGGAAAGCCGACCCTTGTCTCTTCCCGATGCTGTGATACGAATCAAATCCTCTGTTTCCCCCCGAAAAGAGAGATTGCCCGCTGTAGCCGGCATCCATCCCCTGATGTAGTACTGACGGGAATATTCGATGAGTAAGGATAATTCTTTATCTGTCTTCAATCTCAGTAGTTTCGTCTACATAGTTAGGAACCCAGCCCGCCATGTCGGTGAAATACCGGACTGCTTTGATTCTCTTTTTCTCATCAAGAGTGAACCAGTGCTTAATATTTTTCGGTACAGAAATAAAATCAGATGCCTCTACATGAAGAAGGAATTTCTCATTTTCTCCCACAAAACCGAAAATCCCGGATCCGTCGATGATGTATCTGACTTCAAAATCAGTATGATAATGAACCTTATCAAACTTGGCTAGCATATCGTCTATGCCCGGAACTTCAGGATGCAATACAACCAGATCTCTTGTCTTATATCCCATAGTTTCTTTGAGATAGACAAAACGGTTCTCTACTGTCTGCAAAAGACTTTCTTTTTCAGAGTCAGTCAAAACCTGCTTTTCTGTGTAAACCCTGGCTTCAGAAGGGATAGACCAATGATCAAATGTGACATTAAAATCCCTCAAAAAAGTTTGAATCTCCTGAACATCTGTGATTTCACCGAGAGACTTCTTTCGAATGATTTTCGCCATTACTTATTGACCCTTTCAACATATGTGAGATCTCTAAGGTCTACTTTAATCACATCCCCCTGCTTTACAAATATGGGGACGTTGATTTCACCACCGGTTTCTACTTTCACTTTTTTGAGAGCAGTACCTGCTGTATCACCTTTCAAACCTTCTTCTGCATACGTTACTTCTAAAATAGAGAAGTTGGGAGGAATGACGCCTATCGGTCTTTCTTCATAGAATGTAACTTCTACCTGAGACTCTTCTTTGAGGAAAGGAAGGATGTCTTCAACATATTCTATAGGAACAGGCAGTTGTTCATAATCATTGACATCCATAAAAATAATGCTCTCCCCTTCGGAATAACAATAAGTCATAGATCTTTTTTCTAACTCTACACTCTCAAGTTTATCTGCAGCTTTGAATGTCCTTTCGATGGAAGAACCTTTCATAACATTCTTCAATTTTGTACGGACAAATGCACTTCCCTTTCCGGGATTTACAAATTCTGATTTGATAACTGTGTAGAGTTCATTTTCTACTTTGAGAACCATACCTTTTTTTACTTCTGTGATTCCGAGAACCATTCCTACCTGCCGGTCTTTAAAATTTCATTTTTGGGACTATTCAAAAAGCAATCCTTTCTCAAAAGTAGAGAGACCATCCAGAAACTCCGGTGGAAGATTGAATCTCTTTGAAAACAACCTAAAGTTTAGGGTTTAACAGGGAAATTTTCTGTCAAATGGAAAATCCATAGAGAGGAAATCCGTGTTTCCCGATGAATTCGAAATAAAATAGATAAAAATCTTGTGAGAATTTGGAGATTTTGAATTCTATGGATTCGAATTCTGAAAGGAAAGGACTCTCATGCAAAAGATCTCAGGTCGGGTCGTGATTGGTATTCTCTGGCTGGTGCTCTCAGTTTCCATCGGTACTTGGTGGGCGGTGATGGGGATCCGACAGGCAAATAGCATAGCCATTTTACAAAAATCCTCAGGAACCAGGACCACTCAAGAAGCTATGGAGTATTTGGAAAAACAACAGAGGATGATAAAGCTTGAAGGAGCATTTTTTCTCTCACTACTGACTTCCGGAGGTCTGGCACTCATCATGATGTCAGTGCGGGACATCAAACGAAACCAAGTCATCAAGGATTTCTTTGCCACAGTTACCCATGAGATGAAAACTCCTCTGGCCTCTCTCCGATTGCAGGCAGAAAGTCTTGAAGAGGAAATCACCCAAGCAGAACATAAAAAATTGATCAAGAGATTGATCGAAGATGCGGGTAGATTGGAGCTTCAAATGGACAAGGCTCTCTACCTGGCCTCCATCTCCCGGGAAGAATCGCTCTATATGGAAAGATTGAAACCGGAAGACATTCTTTTCCCTTTTCAGAATTATTATGAAAATCTGAGTGTAAAGGTAGAATCTACCGACTTCATTCTCTGTGACAGAAGGGCTCTGGAGAGCATAATAAAAAATCTCATCGAAAACTCTTACCATCATGGGGAAGCCACAGAAATTGAAATTCGAATCCAAAGTCACGACCAAAAAGTGAATCTTGATTTAATCGATAACGGGAAAGGGTTTGATGGAGACCGTTCTAAGATAGGTAAACTTTTCTATCGACACAACTCCAGAAGTGGTAGTGGAATTGGTCTCTTTCTCTCCAAAAACCTATTAAAAAAAATGGATGCCGAAATTCATTTCCCAAAACCCGACTCAGGTTTTCAAGTGAAGATTAGATTTCCGATAGCATCGGACAGGACTCCCAAAAGGTGATTGTATGAAAGTGCATATTCTACTGGTTGAGGACGACAAAAGCCTGCGTTCCACTCTAGAAGAAAGGTTGATGAGAGAAGGCTATAGGGTCAGTTCGGCAATCAACCTCTCGGGTGCACGAGAGATCCTTGAAGAGAATCTCATAGATTTAATTCTCTTGGATGTCGGACTTCCTGACGGTTCGGGTTTTGAATTCGTCAAAGACATTTCCAAAAAAGCATCCCCTCCCCCATTCATTTTTCTAACAGCTATGGCTTCTGCTCAGGATAGACTAAAGGGATTTGAATTGGGAGCAGAAGAGTTTATTCCCAAACCATTTCACCTCAAAGAACTTCTTTTGAGGATCAACCATGTTCTGAAAATCCACAGAAGGCAGGAAGCATCTGACTTCCAGAAAGCATACTTCGGAGACTTCACTATTGATTTCAATAGCTTTGAGGTCAAACATCCAAATTCATCTCCAATCTCCCTCACTGCAAGAGACTGCGGTCTACTGAAATTACTCATTGCAGAGAGAGAAAGGGTCGTCAGTAGGGACGAAATTCTGGATAGAATCTGGGGAGAGGAGAACTTCCCCACCAATCGAACAATTGACAATTCTATTGTCCGACTGAGACAGATTCTCGGTGAGGAGGGAGCCTCCGCAATCAAAACGATTCGAAGTGTTGGCTACCGATGGGTAGGACAGATACAATTTGAAGAATAAATCCTCTTTTTAAAAAACTACTTCCTTAAATTCTATTCTTGAGATCTGCTGTAACAAAAAAATTGGGTGATTGTCATGAATCTATTTATTTCCTTTCTTATCCTACTATTACTTCTTTCTTCATCCTTACTTACACGTGATACAGAAACTATTCCTTTAAAAAAAGGGAATGTAAGCATTTCCGAAATCATTCTACCTGAATCTACTCCGACTACACAGGAAGAGTTGGACAATCTAAACTTCCCCTACCCACTTGAGTGCTGTGATCTTGACTTTAAAAATCTGGGGAAAGGTAAGTATCTGGGTCCCGATGGAGGGAAAGTCTCCCTTTGGAAAAAAGGAAATTGGCAATGGGAACGTTTGGATGGATTCCTAGCCTGGGAAGGTGGAGAAATGGTAACGTTAAAGAACCAAACCCATAGGATCCTATCCTGGAGAAAAGACTATTCTTACCAATGGATAAAAAGGAGCGAGATCCATTTCCCCGACTCTTCGAGTCTGAGCAGATGGTGGAATCAAAAATGGGGGAAATGGATGTACCTCTCAGAAAAAAATGGAAAGCAAGTTTTCCTGATCAAAGAAGGCGACTATCTTCCACAACAAAAGAAGATAGGAAAGTATTCAGTTCATTTTAAAAAGGAATATGAGAAATTCATTGATATCTTCTTTGATTCTTTGGTTTACGGGAAGCTGGTCTCCCTGCTCAAAAATGACTTTCAATCTGAAACATCTTACTCTATTCCGGTGCTATTCTTCGAGACTCTGGAAGAATTCGATGGTTTCCTTCAGGAAAAAAATCCACCCCATGAAGGTGGTAGGGGCAATCGGGCATTTATTGTAGTTTGCTGCAAAACTAGCTATGATCAAGTATTGAATCGGGCTTCTGACACTGAATTAGCAGAGAGAACTGAACAGTTCAATGTCATGCTTCACGAAATGACTCATAGCATCCTCGCACATGGTTGTCTGACAAAATCAAACTTGACCGGAAAAAAAAGCCTCTATCCGGGGATGGCTTTCAATGAGGGAATAGCTGAATGGGCAGTTGCAACTGTCAATCCGGGTTATAGGAGCTATCTTTTCAAACAGAACTATAAAAAGATGAATACCAAACAATTTCCACCCGACTATGCTTCCATGGATGAGCAACCCGCCCGCAAAAAATTCGGGTATCACCCTATGTTCTGGTTTTGGTTCTACATCGAAGAAAAGTATGGAAGAGAAAAAATCAACCAATATCATTCAGAAGTCTGCTCATCTGCCCCTATGGGTGATTCACACCTGAAGTTAAAGAAAAAGGAAAGAGAAAAGTTCGAAAAAGATTCAGCGGAAAGAATTGCAAAATCTATTTTTGGAAAAGACAGGGAAGTTCTCTTCAAGGAAATGAAGTCGTATTACAAAACCAATCAAAAAAAATATGAATCCGTTTACAAGGACTGGGAAGATGAAAACCTGAAACGGTTCAAAAAGGAATGACATCCCCCTGTCTCAATACATGCATTTCCCATGAATATTCAATTTCAGAGGAGAGGAGCATTTCTATGATTTTTGAATTGGTATGGGTAAAGTAGACAGATCCTGTTTTCAACATTCGACCCTCTTCCAGAATATCTTGCAAGGAAACATGACTTGCATCTGACTTCCGGATCATACTCAATTCCAAAATTGTGTGATCCGAGGATTCTACTAGAGCAAAGAGATTCTGATCCCAAGCGCTGTCCCCACTAAAGACCAAAGTCTCCCGATCGGTGATTCTATAACCAAGGCTTTCGGGATTGTGAGTGATCGGGAAAGGTTGGAAGTCCAGATTGCCTATTTTGAAATTTCCCTGAACTTCCCTAAATTCCAGAGGAAAATTGATTTCCGTTCCCGGGTACGCTGCATTCATAAATCTCTCCACCGCCTCCCGAACTCCTACCGGTCCATAAATCCAAAAAGGTCTTTCTCTTTTTTGAATGTACTTCATGTTCAATAGAAGAAATGGAATTCCACCCAGATGATCTCCATGGAAATGTGTGCACACAAGGAAATCAAGATCACGAACTCCACCCAGGGACATCAATCCCGCAGGAGAGCTTGCTCCCACATCCAATAATCCCGAAATTTCCAAAGATTCTATTAGATAACATGCATGGAACAAACCATCTTCATTGAATGCATTTCCGGTCCCTATCGCTGTCAGTTTTGCCAAATGTTCACCTTTTTTTATCTATTCACCAATAGCCGAAATGAATCATGAGATTCGCTCAATAAATTTTTGGCTTTAGAATCCCTATTTTCCTGATTGTTGTTCTCATGCAACCATCAGAATTTCTTGAAATGAAATTTTATTTGAAAAATTTTGAAAATTCTTTTATTCGCAATTAGATAACCAATAAAAAAAATGGCTCTCAGAACAAAAGATTTTAGGATTCAAAATGGCTAACCTTAGATTTCAAAATTCCCTCAGGAGAATTGCCCAAAAAACACCACCGATTTGGATGATGAGGCAGGCGGGGAGATACCACAAGCACTATCAAAATCTGAGATCAAAGTATTCATTCATGGAGCTCTGCAAAGAGCCCGAATTGGCAGCCGAAGTAGCCTTCGGACCGGTAGACGAATTTGGATTTGATGTTTCCATCCTTTTTTCTGATCTACTCTTTCCTCTAGAAGCTCTCGGTCAGGGTTTGGAATACACTGACTCCGGCCCCCGCTTGGGATGGAATCTCACTGAGGAAACTTTCAAAGACTTGAGATCTGTAGAAGAAGCCATTCCACATCTTGAGTTCCAAAAAAGAGCCGTTGAACTCACCCGGGAACGTTTGCCGAAAGATCGCTCTCTGATAGGATTTGTCGGAGGACCCTGGACGTTGTTTTGCTACGCAACTGCAGGAAAGCACGAGGGCGGTTTGAAGATTGCCAAAAAATCCATTTCCCTAAGAGAAAAGACCTTCCCAATTCTCATAGGGCTTTTGAAAAAAAACATTCAACTCCAACTGGATGGAGGAGCGGAAGTCATTATGCTCTTCGACACAGCTGCAGGTGAACTTTCCCTTCCTGATTTTAATGAGATCATCCTTCCCGGAATCAAAGAATTAGCAGAATCTTTCCCCGGAAAATTGGGATACTACTCCAAGGGTACTACAGAAAAACAATCCAAGAAAGTCATTGAATCCATCCCCGGATTGGCAGGAATCGGAGCTGATCATAGGGTCGACCTTCAGGAGCTCATGCAAAGCAATCCTCTTGGATTCACTCAGGGAAACTTCGATCAATCTTTATTATTCCTGGACAAATCTGACTTCCTTAAGGCCTTATCCAAATACCTTGCACCCTTTCAAAATCTTTCCCCCGAAGAAAGAATTGGATGGGTGTGCGGTCTGGGGCATGGTGTGCTTCCGGGAACTCCGGAGTACAATGTAAAGACATTTGTAGAAACTGTAAGGAGAGAATTTTCATAATGGAATCAAAAGTTGATTTAATCGCAAAATATGATATTCCCGCACCCCGTTACACCAGTTATCCAACCGTCCCCTACTGGTCCGACAGTCCGGATACTGAAACCTGGCTCGATCAAATTCGAAATTCTATTTCAGCTAAAGACTCCAAGATCTCTCTTTACATACACATCCCCTTCTGTGAGACACTCTGCACATTCTGTGGATGCAATACATCCGTCACCAAAAATCATTCTGTAGAAGAACCCTATGTTGAGCATCTTCTAAAAGAATTTTCAATGTATCTCGATCGCATTCCTGAAATTCGGAATACAGAGATCAATGAAATCCACTTCGGGGGAGGCAGTCCTACCTATCTTTCCGAGGAAAATTTAAAGCAAATTCTATCCGGTATTTTAGAAAATGTGAAAGTAGCCAATGAGAAATCGTTTGCTATAGAAGTCGATCCCCGCAGAACAAGAAAGACTCAATTAGAAACCCTGAGAGAATACGGGTTCAGGAGAATTAGTCTGGGAGTCCAGGATTTCAACCCGGAAGTTCAGAGATTGATCA
The DNA here is from genome assembly GCA_024233875.1 of Leptospiraceae bacterium. GTDB lineage: Bacteria > Spirochaetota > Leptospiria > Leptospirales > Leptospiraceae > JACKPB01. The sequence goes on along the minus strand of JACKPB010000002.1, from coordinate 369,939 downwards.
ATCGAGATCAACCTTTTGAAAAAACCGAGTTTGTGACAAAAACAGCACGTGACCTGGGTTATGACTCTGTAAATTTCGACCTGATTTATGGACTTCCGAGACAAACACTCTCCACAATGAATTACACAATAGAGAAAACTTTGGAATTGGTTCCCGATAGGATCGCATTTTATAGCTATGCCCATGTTCCCTGGATCAAAGCATCCCAGAGACTCTTCACAGAAGCAGATCTACCCAGCGGACCGGAGAAAAGAAAACTCTATGAATCCGGTCGCGATGCCTTTGAACGAAAGGGATACAAGGAGATCGGAATGGATCATTTCGCCCTTCCCACCGATAGTCTCTGGACTTCTTTTTTGAAAGGTAAGCTACATAGAAACTTCATGGGATACACTGAGTCAAAGTCGGATATCCAATTGGGTTTGGGAGTTTCTGCGATTTCTGACGCATGGACATGCTTCCATCAAAATGAAAAAATCTTAAAAAAATATCAGAGAAAAATTTCTGAGGGTAGCTTCCCTACTCTCCGCGGACACATTCTGAATGAAGAGGATTTAGCACAAAGAAAATTGATACTGGATCTTGCCACAAAATGGACGGTAGATCTTCCCAAGTCTCAGTTAGATGACGTCAAATCCTATCTCTCCACCATGGAAGGAGATGGATTGATCGAATGGAAAAATGAAAATCTTCGTGTCACAGAAAAAGGAAAACCCTTCCTGAGAAATATATGCATGGCATTGGATCTCAGAATGCGGAGAAAATCCCCGGATTCAAAAGTATTCTCCCAGGCAATTTAATTTATTGTGTTAGGTGACTGGACTCTAATTCGAGGTTCTCTAAGTTTTTTAAGAGTTCACCTGTTTTGATGGTGATATGTTTGCTATTGTCCATGATTTCCTGAAGCAAACCAACCACATCCTCTGTTGACTTTTTTTGTGATTTGGAATTATTTCCAATGGACACGCTGATGTTTTTTAGATCCCGTAGAGAAGTTATCATATCCATATTTACTTCTCTTTGTGACTGAATATCCGATCCCAAAGTACCGATTGTTTCCTGAAGTTCTTTGAACTCATCTCTCAATTGTAGGACTTTTTGGGTAGACTCTTCGGCTGATTTTTTACTATTTTGTATGAACTTACCACTCTGAAAAATAATCTTATGAATTGTCTCTGCATTCTGAGATGAACTCTCGGCGAGTTTGCCGACTTCATTAGCTACAACAGCGAATCCTTTCCCCTGAACACCAGCCCGTGCGGCTTCAATAGACGCATTGAGAGCCAGGAGATTGGTCCTGTCGGCGATTTCAGACATAATCGTATTTACTTCACTTACTTTCAAAAAGGATGAATTGATTTCTGTTAAAGATGAGACCAATGCCTCAACTGATTTGGAAACTTCATTTTGTGATACCAGACTTTCATTCAGATTTCCGGATATGCTTATCATTGTATTGTTTACATCTGCCAATTCTTTTTCCAGGGTTTCTGACTTATCATTGATAGCTATGATTCTTTTGAACTGGTCTTTCACCATATCTGCGGATTCGTTTATGGTAGTTTCTGTGATTTTTAAAGAATTGAGTGCATTGTCAGTAAGAGAATTTTGACCCTGGATTGTAGAGTTCAAATCTTCCACAAACTGCCTGATGAATGTAATCGATTCAGAAATCTCTCTGGCTGAATTGGTTACGGTTTCTTTCTTAAGATCTAATTGATTTTCAAAATCCGCTTTTTCTTTTTCTGACTCAAGATTCTTTTCTTTGTAATAGTCCAAAACATCGAGGAAAGTAGACGCTATAAAAGTAAAGAATGCTATGAGCAAAACCTTATTGATTTCTATAGAAAGAATAATTTTTGAGTTGTCTCTATCGATCAATGCTGTTTCAGAAATTCCGTTGGACAATAGATACGCAGTAGTAGAAGTCAATAGTATAGAAAAAATTGAAAAAACTCCTAGAAATATGGTAGTTTTTTTTGAAAAAAGATAGATCGAATACCCGATCAATAAAAAGTAGCAAGAGAAAAGTCCCGGTTGGAGTAGAATTGGAAGCGGTCCTGCTTCTAATTTCATCAATAACCCTAGATTGATCATCAGGAGACTAGTAAGATCCGAAAACAATAGAATTTTTGAGTAATTAGGATTTTGCAATTCACGGGAGACAATGACTTTCTGAAGGCTAAAGTTTAAGATCAATAAGAGTATAGACAGTAGAATGGAGATCGTTTGCACCAAGTTAGCTGTTTTGCTCTGAAGGATAAAACCGACTGAGAAGAAAAAGATAAACATGAGTCTGAAAGAATTGATTTTTTTAGATCCTTCAAAGTCATAAGCGAAATTTGAATTGTGTATCATAATTTACCGAATGGGTGAATAATTTATATAGAATGCAATGATTTGCTGCTAATTTATCAAGTTCTATTTTCATTAGAAGCAAATTCACAAAAAGCTACTCAGGATAAAATCAAAAATAAATATAAATTATTTGCCTTTTAAAAAAAGAGTATCAATATTGTTCTTAGAGATAAAAAGTCAGATTTTAAGGTTTTTTTTATGAAAAAAATATTAATCATTGAAGATGAACAGGATATAAGTAATTTAATCAAGAAAGTATTGGATTCATCCCATTACACAACAACGATTGCTTCCAATGGTGAAGATGGCTTAAAGTTCTATAAAGAAGAAAGGCCGGATCTTCTTATACTTGATCTGACTTTACCAGATATAGATGGTATCGATATCTGCAGAACGATCCGAAAAGGGGACGAAGCTACCCCTATATTCATCCTTTCGGCACGTAATGAAGAAATTGATAGAATCATGGGACTGGAACTGGGAGCGGACGATTACATCACTAAGCCTTTTTCGATTAGAGAATTGAAAGCAAGGATCGATGTTTTCATTCGAAGATGGGACAACACAACCAATAAAGGGAATTTTTCTAGATCTACCATCACCAGCGATGGAGAGATCATCAGAGGTCCTCTAAAGATTGACCCTGTGAGAAGAAGAGTTTCTGTTCAGGACCAAATCATCAATATTTCCAGAAAAGAATTTGATATTTTACACCTTTTAGCCTCATCTCCAGGGAAAGTTTTTTCGAGAGAAATGATTTTAGAATCAATCTGGGGAGTTGAATGGGACGGATTTGAAAGGATGATAGACAGTCACATCAAAAGAATTCGATCCAAATTGGAAAAAAATTCAATTCACCCCGAGTGGATAGAGACAATTTGGGGAGTTGGTTACAGATTCAACGACAACCTTGAAAAGTACGCCACTCTCAGAACCGGTTGATTCTATAGTATTTCCAATCAAATCAGAAAAGATTTCTGATTTGATTGGGTCAATTTCTCTAAAAAATATTTTTACCTCCAATTTAAAAATCAGTTGAATTAATTTCTATTTTTTCTCAATATTACTCTAGTTAGGTTTCTAATTTTAAAATTTAGTGTGTTCGACCCATGTTTTGGACAGTTTCGATCCACTATTTTTTTAAAATGTATAAATGAGGTTAAGTATCTCAAAGGTGTCACACACTTTTCTCTAAGAAATTGGTGGTAAAAAATGGAATCTTCAAAAATCGAATCTGAATTTAAACAATTAGAGTTAGAATCAAAAAAAATTACACAAAGAGCGAGGGTAAATTACTTGGAACAGGTACCTGATATTTCAGAAAAAATTAAAAAATTTAGCGATGACGCTAAGGACAAAACAAAAGAAGTTTTAGACAAAGTAGCAGAATACATTACTGAGAACCCTCAGAAATCTGCTATCATTGGTTTGGGGATCGGATTAGGACTGGGTGTTTTTCTGGGTTCTCTCACCCGACGTAGAAAAGAAGACTGAATTGGCAAAAAAAAAAAATCCTCAATCCAAAAAAACTAAAAAAGTAGAAGAGAGGGGATTGATTGACCAATTCATTCAAGTTGTTGATCATGTCCTCTCCTACTTTGAAATTTTATTCATATACTTAAGAAAAAGATTAAATCAAAGTGTCAGAAGAAGCTTACTGATTCTTCTTGTAATCACTTACCTTTTTATCCTAAAGATAGCCGGTACATCCTTTTTGCTCTATGCAGGCTACTTAGCCCTCTTTAATTATTTCAAAGATCCAATATTTGCATCACTGGGAATGGCGCTTTTTTTATTATGCTTTTCATTTTTATTTCTCTACATAATGATGAAAAAAATGGTTATTTGACATGCGCTTTAGGATTCCGATCAATCCCTTCAAAGAAAACGAAGAATCTTATCATAAAAACCCCTCAGATATGTCTTTGGAGGAACTAGAATTACTTCTCTATAGCAAACGATTGAACCTAAAATTAGATGTGGAACGATTGCACAAAAAAATCAACTACACAAAGATTTTTTTTGATTTCATTGATAGCATCGGACTGACAGATAAGATTCTGGATGCATTCAACCAGAGACAACCCCAGGTAGAACCAGAAGCTTCGAATCTCCAAACGAACCCAAAGGAAGAAAGTCTATGAGTTTCCTAGCTTTAGTAGATGCTTTCACTGACTTCCCTTTCCAGGGAAATCCAGCAGTAGTTTGTCTCACCAAAAGACCACTTGAAGACAGTACAATGCTTTCCATTGCGAGAGAAATGAATGTTTCCGAGACAGCATTCTTGTATTCTGTAGGCGAAGAAGATTACGTACTACGTTGGTTCACTCCCAAACTTGAGATTTCCCTTTGTGGCCATGCGACCCTAGCTGCAGCGCACATACTTCATGCAAGAGAAGGAATGAGCCAAAACATTTCCTTTCAAACCAAAAGTGGTGTGCTAAGAGCAGAACTACTTACGAAGGGTGGAATTCGTGTAGACTTTCCAACCATTCCATTTGAAGAACTTAAAGATCCATCCCTGACAGACTCTCTGAACTTCCCCCTACTCTCTCCTATTTTCAAAGCAGGTAAAAATCTCATCATAGAAGTACCTTACCAATTCACTCTGGACTACAAACCCGATCTTCAGATTCTGAGCTCTTTGAATTTTGATGGATTGATCATGACATCAAAATCTGAAAACCCTTCATATGATTTCATATCGAGATACTTTGCACCCAACTTGGGGATCCCGGAAGATCCAGTTACAGGTTCAGCCCATTGTTCTCTATCGGCGTATTGGTCAAAAAAATTGGGGAAATCAGAAATGAAAGCCTATCAAGCTTCTTCTAGAGGAGGTAACATTTTTGTGGAATATCACGGAGAAAGAACCTTACTCACAGGAAAGTGCTCCACGATTATGCAGGGAGAATTATTGATCTCTTAGTATCAGTAAATTAGAGGAGAAGTCTCCCCCTCCTCTATCTAAATTAGTATTCCAATACTCCCCATACTCTTGATAAATTGATCAATTCCCCCAGAGTGAGCTTCCCTAATTTTCTGGTGACATTGACCCGATGAGTATTGACTGTCCTATCGGAAATATTCATTTTCTGAGAAATCTGAGTGTAGGTGTATCCCTGGGTAAAGTACTTAATGAATTCTAATTCCCTGTTGGATAGCTTATGAAACGGATTGTTTTCCGAGTGTTTTATATTATTGTAATCTATCCTTACATTCTCATTAGAAGTATAGTACTTCTTGCCTGCCATAACTTGCTCCAATATACCTAAGAACTCTTCTCGGGTTTTGGTTTTAGAAACAAAGGCATCTATACCGGCACTCTCACATAACTTTTTGATATTATTGTCCTCTGTATTGGAAATGATGACAGACTTGATATTGGAATACTTTGCTTTGATTTTCATAATCGCATCCAAACCATTCATTCCGGGCATCAAGAAGTCAAATACAACCAAATCAGGATTTTTTTTGTCCACCAATTCGATTAAACCGCTACCATTAGTGGCACGACCAACGATTTCATATTTCTCCTGTCTTTTCAGAAGACTATTCAAACCGAGCAAGTAGATCTCATGATCATCAGCGATGACCACTCTTATTTTAGTATTGGAATTCATAAAATTCTCTCGAATTCATTTTTCTAGATTTAGACTATGAATTTTTTTGTCCGAGGGAATAGATATAAAATAATTTTTTGAATGTAAAAATTATTTTACTTCACGTACTTGGATTGTATCGACCCGATCCACTCCGGCAATCACATCCGATAAAATCACAACCTTATCCCCGGATTGAACCATTTTATTTTTCTTAATGGTTTCTATGGCCTGAGTGATTGTTTTTTCCGGATCTGAGGAGAAATCAATTCGGTAAGGCAAAATTCCCCGATTGATCCATAATTTCCTTCGAATAGAGGTCATATTGGTAAATGCATGAATCACAGGAAAATTGGGATGAAATCCGGCAAGATTGATTGCAGTAGTTCCCCTACGTGTGATCACGATCACGGCAGGCACTTTTAAAGAATCTGCTAAATTAGCAGTTGCTTTAGCTAATTGTTCTTTTTGGTCAGCAGGAATTCTTTCGTTTATGTATCCTACTCCACCTCCGGATTTCTCTATACGCAAAGCAATATTATGAAGCATCTCTACGCAACGCACCGGATACTTCCCGGTAGCTGTTTCTCCCGAAAGCATAATGCAATCGACTTCTTCATAAACCGCATTGGCTACATCGGTTACTTCCGCTCTTGTCGGTGAGGGGAAGTTGATCATACTTTCAAGTAGATGAGTTGCTACTATAACAGGTTTCCCCTGGATAGCACATTCTTTGATAATCTTTCTTTGAATGATAGGAAGCTCGTGAATTTCGATTTCTACTCCCAAATCTCCCCTTGCTACCATGATTCCATCTGCTTCACTTATGATCTCTTTGTAATTGCTTACAGCTTCCTGATCTTCTATCTTGGCAATGATTTTGGCATGACCACCGTTTTCTTCTACCAGTGCCTTCAATCCTACAATGTCATCCGCTGAGCGAACAAAAGATAGAGCTATGAAATCAATATCCTCTTCCAACCCGAAGAGAATGTCTCTCTTGTCTTTTGCTGTAACTGAAGGTAAATTGACCCGAATGCCCGGAAGATTGATATGCTTGCGGCTACCCAGCTTACCACCATCCAAGACCCGACAGATCAATTCCTTCTCTTTCTTCTCTAAAACAACAAGATTGATGAGGCCATTGTCAACAGTTACCTTATCACCTTCTTTCAAATCATTGACTATGTCACTGTAATTGACAAATACAGACTTCGCCTCGGATTCTAAACCCGGGATGATATGAAATTTGAAAATCTCACCTACTTTCAAATCCAATTCTGCATTTACATCACCCGTACGGATTTCCGGTCCCTGGGTATCCAAGAGAATAGCAATAGGATGCTTTAATTTTTTATTAATATTTTTAATTTTGCGAATGATATCACCATGGAATTTATGATCTCCGTGTGACATATTCAAGCGTGCTATGTTCATTCCTGCACGGGCAAGAGCTTCTATCATTTCAGAACTATTCGTTGCAGGTCCGATAGTACAAATTATTTTTGTCTTTCGAAAATTTTCAGGCTGGGGAGACATATCAGAGTTTGCTCAAAGTTTTTTCTAAAAAACTCTCCAATGATGAATACATATCAAATCTTTCCTGATTGGGAGCATTTTCATTTCTTTCCACGTCAGATTCCCTCTTGGCTTTTTCCAATAGTTTCCTACCATTCCTTTTGAGATAAGTTCGGGTGATAAGAATCGGCCATTTGAATTTTGTCGTTGAGTTGGCAGCTGCTTTGATTTGAAAAGAAAATACATCCTTGCTGAAGTTTTTCTTGAGATGTTGGATCATTTCCTCTTCAGTCATCGATTTATTCAGTTGAGAGAGAAGATACTCTCTATCCGGAAAAATATCATTGTCCCAAGCAGAATCCAGGATGGATGTGAAAGACTTGAGAGTTTCTTTGATTTTCAGTTCTTCTTCGAAGGAAGGCATTTGAGGCTGGGATTGTTGTTCCTGCTCAACTGCTGCTGTTTGTGGTGTTGTATGACGCTTCATTCTCTCTTCGATAAGTTTTTGTTTCTCTTTTTCGATGAGCTTTGATTTGGATTGTGCTATCCTTTTTTTCTGCTCTACTTCTTTCTGAGCTCGTATCAAATCAGCTTCTTTTTTCGTTACGTAAATATTTCCGGTGATAGATCTCCAAAGTCGGGTTAGGAAGGGTAAGTACTTGAAGAGACTGTTCAATTCAGCGGCAAGAAACTCGTTTTTTGCTGAGTCTCCAACTGAACTGAGAATATTCATCCGGCCCAGGATTCTCAATTCAGTGTCATTTTCTGATACTTCAAACAATTGTCTTGCGTTGGTGATAGCCTGAGCTATATTATTTTTATGTAAGACAAACTCAAAAAGATTCTTCCCGTCATCATATTCTGTATAGATAATTTGATCATTGGAAATTATGAACGGCGTCATTTCCTTTTCCAGCGGCTTTCCATTCAAACGAATCGATGCCATATCAATCAACTTACCTGACTTTTCCAAAAGCTTGATCACTTCCTGAAGTTTCTCTTTTTGTTCGGACTTGTTTTTTTCTTCCACGAAGTCTTCATGGAATTTTCCGAGGATCACCAATTCTTCTAGAATTGCTTTTTGGTCCCCATAGGATTCATCCATAAATGGCAAAAGTAAAGAAGAGATTTTCTTGGGACTTCTCATGTCTTCTTCACTGACTTCACCGATCACACTGATTCTTTGAAAGTTCGGAATTACATTGGATTTGATATATGCTAGATAGTAATCAATTCTTTCTGCAATCTCTTCTGTATTATTGTAAAGAAATATAGATTTGTTACTGGATTTATTGGCTTTTTCATTCCTGAAAAACAATAGGATTTTGTCATCTACCAATTTTTTCAAGATTGGTTTCAGATGAGAATTTACAGTAGCTTCTTTTAAGGCTTTGGTACTGTCGTAAGGACAATTGAATAGATTGGCTACATCCGCAGAAGCATAGGTATCACTCAACTTATTGTTCGAAATTTTTGAAAATATGAAATCTTTGAACTTTTCTCCAGTCCAACGGACCCGATTGGCTGAAATGGCATTTTTGATTGCGGCTACTGAGCCTTCATTGCTTGTATTCACATATCTCTGAGCCGATCCTGCATCCAAAGTAGGTGGTCTGGCGAATACAGTATTTCTACGCAAAACATTTGAAATCATCTCTACTTTTGAGGAATCCGATGGATCGTATTCCACTGTAGTGATCTTCTTTATCAGAGGAGGATTTTGCTTAAAACAGAGTTCATTTATATATTGCTCAACCTTATCTCTTTCAATCCCTACTTCCCTTGCCAATTGCTCTACATTGGGAAGAACCTTATTGGACAGATACTTATCTGTCCATTCGGATACGCAGGTAAATAATTTAAAAATACCTTTGTATTGAAAATCACGGGATTCCATACTCTGAACATTTTGAAGAGAAGGAACATATTCTAGAACCCTATAGTATTGAGAAATCGGATCAGACAATTTATTTAACTTCCAAAATTCCTTTTTTATAAATTAGTTCTGCGTTCAGGACTGCGGCACCTGCCGCTCCTCTCACAGTATTGTGGCTGAGTACTGTATACTTATAATCAAATATCGGATCGGGTCTAAGCCTTCCTATAGTAGTAGTCATGCCTTTTCCGGCATTTAAATCAATCCTGGGTTGGGGTCGATCTCTTTCCTCTCTGTATTGGATCACTTTTTCAGGTGCGAGAGGCAATTTCAATCTTTGAGGTTCTCCTGAGAAATCTTCCCAAGCTTTTCTGATTTCAGATTCTGTTGCCTTTTTCTTTAATTTTACAGAGACATTGACTGTGTGTCCATCCAAAACCGGAACTCGATTGCAGTGCGCAGAGATTTTGAAATCAGCAGATTCTATCTTATCACCTGATACTTTTCCCAAACATTTCTGTGGTTCTGTCTCCACCTTGTCTTCTTCGCCGCTGATGAATGGAATCACATTGCCCAGAATATCCATAGTGGGAACTCCCGGATAACCTGCACCGGAAATCGCCTGCATAGATACAATGACTGCGGAATCAAGACCGAAATGGTCCATAAGTGGCTTTAGGGAAATAGTGACTCCCATAATAGTGCAATTAGAATTTGTTATGATCTTACCCGGTGTTTTTTGAAATTGAATGACATCAAGGTGTTCGGGGTTTACTTCTGCGGAGAGGATGGGAACATCCGGACTCATTCTGTAATTTTTGGCATTGGAGATTACCATCACTCCTGCCTGAGCATATTTCATCTCAATTTCTCCGGCAACATCGGAATCTAAACCTGAAAATACGAGATCTACTCCCGGAGTAAATTCGGGGGAGCAGTTGACAATTTCCATATTTTTGGCATAGCCAGGTATATCCGCTGAAACTTTCCAGCGTGAATTCATTACTTCAGAATACTTTCTACCCGAACTTTTTTCAGAAGCTCCCAGATGAGTCACTTCAAAAAACTCATGATTTTCTAATAACTCAATAAATCTTTGCCCGACTGAGCCTGTAGCTCCCAGAACAGCAACTTTTGCTTTTTTCATTATTTTCTGACCTTAGTAGAAGTTTCCCTTCCAATTTTTTTTACTAATTATTAAAAGAAAGCATTAAAGTATATTTCTAAATAAATTCTAGTTTTAACAGAAGCATTTTTTCCAAAAAATGAATAAAATTAGGCTACATGTAAAAACCCATTACCTGGGCTGTTTAGAGGTGATAAATTTCTTGGTGTCCCGCCCCCAACCCCTCTTTTTTCATGAAAAACTGAAGAATTTTTAAAAAGATTTTCTACTAGAAAATTCAGAAAAAAAGGTTAATAGACATTCCGATTATCAATTTTGATAATAAAAAATCGATTCTGAGCCCCGGACCTCTGAAGGCCCGAATCAGGTTTTTATTTCTTTTGGCACTAGTAATTTTTGGATTTTCCAATCCAGATGCTCCAGATAGTGTCGAAAAATATGCATACTCAGTGTTGAGGGAACAGCTATCAAAAGCCCAAGGATGGTTGTCAGTAGAGCCTGACTAATTCCGGATGCGAAAACCTCTATAGATGCCTGCTTTACAGTTTGCATCTCCTGAAATGCGGAAAAAATACCGATGACAGTGCCCAATAAACCTGTAAGTGTGGAGATTCCCGCTAGGTTTCCTAGCCAATCAATTCTTCGATCCAATAAAAAATAGGCATCTTCCCAAGAATTCAAATCCATTGTTTTAGTGAGACTCCCGGATTGGAGAGCTTTTTGATATAAGAAGAGAGAAAATAGTAAATTGATTACCAGGCTCAAGCAGGCAATGGAGATAAGAACCAAAAAGTACATACCCGAACCACCGGCATGTAGGTATTCTAATAGCATTACTTATATTCTAATTTTTTAGCGGAGAGTTCATTGATCTTTTGGAAGAGAAGGTCGTTGGTCTGTGCAAGTCGACTCGCCATGATATTGACCATTTTGGAAGCAAACAGAGGATTGTCAGTGAGAAATTTTTCCAGTTGAGCCTTGCTTTCTATGACTGCAAGCTTGACTTCCTGAATCACACGGGCATTTGCACTTCTCGGTTTGTCCCGAAACAATGCCATTTCTCCAAAAAAATCCCCTGATTTCATAGTGGAAAGACTTATCTCTTCATTTTTTATATTCACGTAAATCTCCACTACTCCTTCGAGAACAATGTACATAGTATTCCCCTTGTCCCCTTCCCGAAAAATCACTCTACCTGTTTTTACTGAAACTATTGATGCCATAATTTATCTTTCTAGTTATTTTCTTGGAATTGAAAGAGATTTCAAGAAATAAAAATAATCCATCTTAAAATTTGAAATTGGAGTTTCGATTCATAAATTTCGTTCTGTCATTTTCCTATTTTACAATTCATTCTAGATTTTTTGTTTTGAATCTTATGGCATTATTGAACACATTTGGGTTTTTCATGAGCGCTTTATTGATTTCTAACTTTTTTATGAAATCAGAACCCCTGCTTCCCCAAAAAAAAGAATTCAGGGAAATAAATTTTTTAAGAGGGTTAGCTATCTCAGGTATTGTATGCATTCACATAGATTCTTACTTTGCCTTCTACAGACCTTCTGATGAATTTCGAATCATTACTCTGTCCATATCCAATCTCAGTCGGTTTTCTGTCCCAATTTTCATCCTATCATCCGGCTACCTTCTGAGAATTGGTACTTCGTTTTGGAAAAATAAACTAGTGCATCTGTTTCTTCCCTACATCTTGATTTCAATCCCCGGATATTTTGCAAAAACCCAGGAGTTCAATCGAGATGCAATGGATTATTTATTGAAATTAGTTACGGGTAGGATTCTGGAACCGTATTACTTCGTCCCATTGCTCGCAGGTTACTATTTGATATTTTGGACTTTTCATAGAAATTTTTTTTCCCTCTCTACTATGAATAAATTTGGAATTGTTATTCTCAGTCTTTTCATCCAACTCATTTCAAATTACCATTTCCCAACCTTCCTCGCATCCTATCGCAGCTTTTTTCCAACTGAATATATTTTTTATTTTTTTGTGGGGATGTTCCTCAGAGAAGTCTCGCTAAAAAAAAACTATCTACAAAAATTCTTTCTCCTTAATACTTTTCTCATCTCAATGATTACAGTATTTGTACTGATCTATACACTCGAAACTTATCAGGCTCTTCCAAATAATTTATTTTTTCTTCCTCTGGGTATATGGTTATTATTTCTTCCGCGACCCGATTTAAAATTCTATCCAGAATTACTCAATCATAGATCCGTCTTTCTCCGATTCATAATGAAATCATTTGAAACGATTGGAAGGTACAGTCTCTCGATCTTTCTTATCCATCCTCTAATCATTCATTATATGCATAGTTTTGATCCGCATATCCTCGGAGGCAGGACTATCTCCTACTTCCTTACCTGGACAATAAATATCGCCCTACCCTTGATTATACATAGAACCATCTATTTATCCATAGAAGGGATTCAATCTATTCGGGAAAAGAATCTTGATCAATAACCCACCTTATGCATTTTTTTCTTTTCTGAGCATTCTATTTTTTTTATTAAAAATCATATTCTACTAATAAATCAATAAAAATAGGTGCTTGGAGACATTGAATCTCCAGTTTGCCGAATGGCTCCTCATTGTATCAACTCTTCGAACGAAGTGTAAGTGTAAATCAATAATATTACATCCCATTTTTGAATTTTTTATAATCAAACAAATTCTTACTTCGAACCGAAGCCAATGCTTCTGCATATGCGATCAATATATTTATTGAATATTCTATTCTTTCCCTAATGAATTGATCTTCTTTTTGAAACTCATCTTTGACTGCGTTATGCAATAGATGTGATACATTCCGAATCACAATATGCTCGGGAATGTAGTTTATAAAAGTATTCTTGTAACTGCTCATTCTTAGCTCCGACACAGGATAGGCCCCTCCCCTACTCCCAGAGAGGGAAACAATAAGTGCCGGCTTATGGGCTAACTCCTGCCGATTGCAAAGCAGGAAAAAATTTTTCAAAACCGGAGAAGCCATCCCGCCATATTCCGGACAGATAAAGAGAAAACCTGAACAATTTTTCAGTCGTTCTGATACAGGAAACCAGATCTGTTTCCAATTTTCTGTATCTTCCCAAAAATCTTCATCCCAGAATGGCAATGAAATCTTCTTTAAATTGAAAGTGTCCGATATGATATTTTTATTTTTCAGGACTTCCTCAAGATACTCACCAACTCTCCCAGATTCAGATTTTTCACGCATTGATCCAACTACGATTCCAATATTCATTAGTTTTCTTTATCCTATTTCTTTTTTGAAACTTTTTTCTTAATTGATTTTTTCGAAATCGTTTCTTTTTTCTTTGCTATAGCTTTCTTTTTAGCAATTTTTTTCTTGGAAACTACTTTTTTCTTAGCGACTACTGAACTTTTGGGAGTTGATTTCTTTTTTGCAGAAGGCTTTTGAATAGGTTCGATAGGAGTAGAAATTTCTTCAATCTCTTCAATTTCTTCTTTTACAGGTTCCTCTCTGATCGGACTGCTATCTACTACAACTTCAGCGGAAACTTCTTCTTCCGGAGGCTGAACAACTGCCTCCTGAATTACTTCTTCATTCAAATCAGTTTTTAGGTTTGCAGGATCGTACTTTATGAAACTCAGATGAAGGGAAAAATGTATCCAGTGCAATTTCTCCCAATCCTGTTTGGATAGGATATCAAAAACAGGATGAAGTGCCATCTCTCCGGAAAACTCCTGGAATTCCTTAATCGTCCATTTCAATCTCTGAATTGCGGGTACAATGCTCCCCTCTTCTCTTTTCTTAGGTGAACCAGGATTTGGAAGACCCGGTTTCATTTCTTTATTTTTCATCATATGATTGAAAAACAATCTACCTATCGTTTTTCGAAACAAAACATTCTTCAGAGATGGAAACCCATGCATGGAATAATGAATGTTTTCAGTAATATGCTGAATAATTTGAAAGGCAGACCAAACTCCGGTGCTTTCCAGATCCGAAGCCCTCTCGATTCTAGAGATTTCTTCAATCAGATCTTCCCATGATGAAATTTTAATTTTTCTTCTCATTTATCTCTCCTATATCAATCCATATTTTTTTTTGAGAGCATTCAACTCTTTCAGGAATAGCTCTTTTTTCTTTTGATTCAAACTATCCAAATTCAGGGTAATTCGAACTTTTTTTGTGTTTTCTTCGGGTGAAATCATTTCACCCCCCCTACCCTCTTTTAGCTTCAACATGTTTTCGAGGTTTTTGACTGAAGGCTCTTTTCCCAATGAAATCATATTCTCTACAGTGGATTGATCCAATCTGGCTATCGAGGTCAATTGCTTGATATATCTTTCTGTGTACCCGAGAATACTGGCAACTTCAGAAGCAGTTTTTTTCTTCTCTTTCCGGAGAAATTGAATTGCTTTTCCTACCTCCCAGGGGTTCAAACTTTTTCTTTTTTCATTTTCAGCCAGAGACATTTCATAACAAATGTCCGGGGAATCATCAACAATCTTTACCGGAACTTCTTCCCAGCCCAAACTCTGAGCAGCCCTATATCTTCTCTCCCCGGCAACAATTATAAATTTTGAGGACTCCCTTCTTACAATGATCGGTTCTATCATCCCCAATCTTTTCATCGACTCCTTCAAATCATCGACCTTATTCCGATCAAAAACTCTGGGTTGATTTGGATTGAGCTGAATTTCACTCACTTTCAAATTGCTGGAAGCCTGAGACTCAGAATGAAAGGCAGTCAATAAATCCATAGCAGCGTATTCATTTTTTTTGGACATCGATTCTCTCCCTTACTTCATTAGCTAATTGATAAAATGGCTTTCGTATTTTATCGTCACAATCCTTTAGCATTTTTCTTTTTACCTGTGCCTGTGGAATTCCCTCCCTTCTTGGAATGAATGTATCAAATACAGGAAAATATTTTTTCACCCCCTGAGCAAGCCCCGTCAGGGAGCGGGTTTCTTCATACTGATTGAACACAGCGCCGAGTAGAAACAAGGACGGATTCGCTTTCTTCTTAATTTTATCAACAGTACTGTAAAGGTCTCCTATCCCCTGAACACTGAAAGCTCTTGTTTGAATGGGAACCAGGACAAAGTCAGAGGCGATCAAAGCATTTTCCAATCCCAGACCCAGAGAGGGAGAACAGTCTATGAGTATGTATGAGTATTCTTCCTGAACTTGAATCAGGCAATCTTTTAATAAACTAAAGTCTTCAACACCGAATGGAGTTGTGAAATTTGCAAGTGCAATAGAGGAAGGGAGAAGATCTAAATTATCGGTAATTTTCAAAATCACATCAGAAGTAGGAATCGTTTTCGCTCCCCGGTATCCCAGGCAATCAAATATATTTTTCTTCACAGAATTAAAAAAGAATCGGGTAGCGTTCGCCTGCGCATCCCAATCCACAAGAAGAACTTTATCTTTTTCAGAAAGTGCTTCCGAAAGGAAGAGGGATATTGACGTTTTTCCTTCTCCTCCTTTTTGATTTGCAATAGATATGATGTTAGCTTTATTTGCTTTTTTATTTTTTCTCACCATAGGTATCTTTTCGGAAAGAATTTCGTAGGGGTGAAATCATTTCACCCCTACAGATTCTTTATTTACAATTTTTATTCGTTTTCTAATTTGGGAAAGTGAATTTATTCAATAAGAATTTCGTAACATTTTTTTTTCTTCATATATTTCTTTCATTCATCCCAATCAGATCAGAATCCTACCTGGGACTCTCTTCGATTAGAAATGGTGGTGAACATATTTTTGAAACAGGCAACAAATTTCCTAATCTCTCAGGTATACGGGGAGGGAGCCGGATTACTTACAATCGGAATTATAATTTATACGGAATCAACGGTGGGTGGAAACAAAACGGGTATCTTTTGAATTTCCAAATTCATGGAACCGGTTGGTACAGAAGGACATCCAATTCGAGAGATGAGGATTTTTATCTGGGATCAATATCCACCGAAAAAGGAACGAAGTTTTCCTTAAATCCACTCTTCTTAAACGACTCAGCTCATACCTTTTCAGGTTCACAAAACTTTGCGGACGGTCATGCTAAGTCTGTAGTCAATGATCAAAGATTTTCAGTTTCCGGTCGGTACTACCCTTATTCCAATTCTTCTTCATTTTCGGATGGAGGTTTCTTTTTTAACTCCCTTTTCCGTTATACTTATTTTAAATACTATCTTTACGATGTGATCCAATTCATCCAAAGGCCATTCTTCATAGGTCCCATCGGGCAGGGGTTGTCCTATTCCTTGTCTCAGAGCTTACTGGGGGGCGGTGGAGGCTACAGACACAAATTCAATAATCTATCTCTGGAAGCAGAATTATTCCTTACCCTGGGCTTCTCAAAATTTAGAGATTTTCATGTTCAGCGAGCACTGAATTTTATCGGAAATGGAATAGGGAGCGGTTTTGTCTTCCGTTTAGGCGGAAGCTATTCGTTGGGAGACGATTACTCGTTAAATCTTTTTTACGAGGGCAATAGAATGTATTCTCACTCCAATTTTACAACCCGCGGAGGACTGAGTGCCGATGATGTTATCTCAGGACAATTGGGCAAATACAAAAACTATCTATCAACTAAGGAAGCCAATATGGAATTCTCTGTTATGAAACTATTTAAATAAATGCATATTTCGTAGGAACAACAATATTTATTCTTCAAAATCAATAGAAAATTTTATCCGGCCGGATAAAACAACTCTAGATTTAATGAGACATAATTATAATCTTTACAATTAAAAATTCAAAAAAAAGGTTCACTTACTTTTGTAAGATAGAATATTTGCTAGAAAGAGTCTATTCGCTTTTCTTACAGAGGTAATGTTTTTGAAACTAACAATTATCAATTTGGGTGGTCCGAGAAATACAGAAGAAATTTTGAAATTCTTACTGGATCTATTCCGGGATCCATTCGTTTTCGATCTGCCCATTCCCGAATTTTTCCGTTATAGATTGGCAACTCGAATTGCAACCAAAAGAGCTCCTGTAGTCGCAGATTCTTACAAAGCGATGGGTTTCGGCGGAGGTTCCCCCTTATATTCAGAAACAGTAAAACAAGCTGAGGCTCTAAAATCATTATTGGAAAAGAAAACCCAAAAAACATGGGAAGTACGAACAATGATGACCTGCGGAGAACCAAACATTAGAAATTTAAAACCGGAAGACCTAATCCCCAGCAAAGAAAATATTTTCTTACCTTTGTTTCCTCAGTATTCCAGATCAACTACAATGAGCCTGGCCAAAATCATGGAATCGATTACCGGTTTTTGTCCGGGCAGTGACCTCGAAAAACCATGCAAAAAAGAGTGTAGATCCAGAGAAGGAAAATTCTGTCCGGGAAAAGGATACGGCTGGATCAGCTCCTTTTCTGATGATCCGGAATTTATAAAATCAATTTCAGATTTAATCATTCATTTCTTTTTAAATCAATTGGACAAGGATACATTTATAAACTACAGTCCTACTGAAATCAAAGATTGGGAAACTATACCCATTCTTTTTTCCGCTCATGGAATCCCTATGCGTTTGATAAAGAAGGGAGATATTTATCAAAAATCCATTGAAGACAATGCCGAATCCATTACATCCGCCCTGAGATCGAGAGGTTACAAAGGACAGACATTCTTATCCTATCAAAGCAGAGTAGGACCCGGGAAATGGACATCCCCGAACACTATTGATAAACTAAAAGAATTAGGACAATCCGGAATCAAGAGAATTGCTATTTATCCCATAAGTTTTGTGAGTGATCATCTTGAAACCTTAATCGAAATTGGTGAAGAACTGAAAGAAATTGCCAGAGAAAGTGGAATCACGGAGTATCATCGAATACCTGCTCCGGGTAGTTTTCCGGCTTTTATTGATTTTCTAGCTAATCTTGTCATCAAACATTCAGAGGGGTAAAATACAGATAAACATTAACTGATTTTCTATCTTCCGGGTTTAGAATCCCCCTGAAGTATTTCCTTTTCAAACAAGTATAATTGTATATAAGAAATATTTTTCTAAAATATTAATGATTTGTACTTGCCTTAAAATAAAAAAAAACCAAACTGTTCCTTGCTCCAAACACCGAGGGAATAGAATTGAATATTTTTGATTATTTTAATAAGAACATAAGGATTCGTACAAAACTGATTTTTGTAATTACAGTTGTACTCATTATAAGTATTGTACCTATATCCACTATCATTCTTAAAAAAAGTCAGGAAATCATTCAAAAAATGACTTTTGATATTTGCACAAACCTAGCTCACAATATTTCTAACTTAGCTACCGAAGAGCTTCTGATCAATGAAACCTTTGATGCAACAACCACATCCATCACCCGACTCAAGAAGACAAATATCACAGGTCTGGTCAATTCTTACGTAATCAATATAGATGGTCACTATGTAGCTTCCATGGAAGACCGAAATGAAGATAAGAATATCGGTCAGGACATGAAAAATTATATTTCACGTCTAACAAAACTGGAAATGCAAGAAATTCGCGACAGAGAGACTAAGAGAACCCTTCTTAGATATGCTTATCCTATTTCCATCTCCTATCAAAACGAACAACTCAGAGTAGGGACAGCATTATTCGAATTTGATAAAGAGATTGTCTTTGAACCTATTGTAACCATACGTCAAACTATCCTCGGAGCTTCAGGGATTATTTTTCTTTTCGGGATTTTGATATCCGTATACACATCAACATATTTTTCGAAGCCAATCAAAATCCTGACAGAAGGCGCCATTCAGTTTGGTGAAGGAAATATGGATACCAAAATTCATTTGTCCGGAAAGGATGAGATCGGTCAACTTGCCAATTCTTTCAATCAAATGATAACACAAATTCAGGACTTTACACATAACCTGGAAAAGATGGTAGCCCAAAGAACAGATGAGCTAAACCAGACATTGACAGAAGTAAGAAATTTAAAAATTGCTCAGGATGGAGATTACTATCTAACTTCTCTTCTTCTTGACCCCCTTCATCCAAATAATAATTTAGATAAACGTGTAAAAACTGAATTCCTTCTAGAACAAAAGAAAAAATTTCAATTCAGAAAGTGGACTGCTGAAATTGGTGGAGATATTTGTATAACTGAGACTATTAAATTAAAAGGTAAGCAATACACTGTTTTTTTAAATGGCGACGCTATGGGAAAATCTATACAGGGAGCGGGGGGAGCTCTAGTTCTCGGTGTAGTATTCAATGCAGGAATCATGAGAACAGCAGTTGAAAAATATCAAAATATTCATCCTGAATTGTGGTTGAAAGAGAGATATCTTGATATAAACAATGTCTTTCTCTCTTTTGATGGATCTATGTACATTTCTGTTTGCCTGGGATTGGTCGACTTAGAGACTGGCTTGCTTTACTATTTCAATGCAGAACACCCTTGGACGGTCCTATATAGGGATGGGAAAGCGTCCTTTATTGACGATGAAAACAACCTTAAAAAAATTGGTACCCCGGATCAGGAATCAGATTTTTTTATCAAAACTTTTCAACTTCACTATGGTGACAAAATACTAACAGGATCTGATGGTAAAGATGACTTAATTCTTACGGGAGAGGATGGTTCTGAAAATGTTCAGGAAGATGAAAATGAGTTTCTGAAGAGAGTGGAAGAAGCCAAAGGAGAAATAAAAGAGATAGCCAATCGAGTCAAGTCAACCGGTAGAATTATGGATGATCTTTCCCTTCTATCAATCGAATATCTCAATGAAACAGTGGCTAGTTCAGAGGAAATTTCAAATGAAATTCTCTCTGCAATCCATACTTCCAGAAACTTAATCAATTTAAACAAAATTGAAGAGGCTTACAAAACAATTTATCCTTATTCAGATAAGATTAAAGTTTATGAAAATGTAACTCATCTCTTCGCAGAAATCTACTCCAGACAACAGGATTACAATAAATCTATTGACTGCTATAACTTCCTGTGTTTGTCTTTTCCTGCTAACAATCAATACCTTTATGAACTTTCCCGAGTGTACTTCTCAGCGATGAATTATAATAGTGCGGCGGATGTAGCCGAAAGACTGTATCTAAGAAACACTAGTTTTGTAGATAATCTTATAAATCTTGTTGAAATCTATACAAATTTAAATGTCTTTGGTAGAGGTAGATTCCTGCTTGACAAATTAAAACAAATTGATCCTGAGAACAAAAGCATTCAAGATCTAGAAGAGAAATTTCAAGAAAAGCAAAACAAGAAATCCTCTCAGAGCCATACAGATATGGATACGGATACAATCGAAGAATACTACTCTTTGGCTGAAAGATTTTTCTATGAAGGGAATTATAAAGATGCACTCGTTTTGTATCTCGAATTAAATAATCGAAGTGAGTTCAGAAACAATCCTACTATCAACAGCAAGGTAGGTATCTGCTATTATTATTCGGAAGACTATACTCTGGCTACCATGTTTCTAAATAAGTGTTTGAATGTAGACAACTTCAATTTTGAAGCTCATAGATATCTTGGAGAAATCTTATTTATAAATAAATATTATAAACAGGCATTAGAAGAATGGACCAAAGCACTCAAGTTAAACCCCAATAACAATCTTATTAAAGATAAAATCAAAGAAGTAAATAATTTAATTAGCGGGGTGAATACAAATGAATAATCTTCTAACCAAAATTCTTATTGTCTTTTCTTGTATTCTTTCTTTGTCCGCTGAAGACCTCAAATTTGAAGTTTTAGTATCTTCAGACAATCGAATCTACGAACAGGGGATTTACGGTATTCAGACAGTATTGGAGCAAGAAATCAACATTACATATCTTGATATTATCAATCAAAACGAAACAAGTTTGAGTGAGTATTTTCAAAAAATCGAAAGTTCTAATCTTCCTTTCTTAATTACAATTGGAGCTCCAGCAACCCGTATTGCAAAAGATACCCTCAAAGAAAAGAATATTCTATTTTCAATGGTATCTTCTCCAAAGAGTCTTGGTCTGGATTCATCAAAAATCTGTGGTCTTTCTATGGATGTTCCTATCTCAGAAATATTTAGCCATATTAAAGAAATCAACCCTGAGATAAAAAATATTTATACTTTTTACTCAACATCTGAAGGAGAGTACTTTGCCAAGGAAGGAGAAATTTCCGATCTAAAGAAAAAAGTCTTATTCTACTCTAAGAAAATTGAGAATAAAGAAGAGTTCGGCAAAGAACTAAATGAGTTAAAGAGTTTGCAGGCTTTCGTCATGATCAACGACCCTTTGTATGGTAAGAAAGAATTTGAAACCCTTTCGGAATATGCCAAGAAGAACAAACTAATTTTAACAACAAACTTTCCCTCGCTTGTAAAATACGGTGCTACTTTCGCTATCACGCCCAACTTTACAAAAATCGGGATTCTTACCGGGGAAATGGCAAATCGGATATACTACAAGAAGTCATCCTGTAAAGATGAATTCATTCAATATCCTGATCAATATTCATTTTATCTAAACGAAGAGTACGCCAGAGAATCCGGAATAGAAATTCCCGCTCAAATAAAGGAAAGAGCAAAATTATCCGGACTTCTGGAGGCAGGCATTACATTAATGAATGAAAATAAAGTAAAGTCCGCCAAGATAATATTTGATACTATTACAGAAAAAGATCCTTCCAATAAAGCTGCATTGATGTATCAACAATTACTTCTAGAAAAAATATCCGGAGAAAAAATCAAAGAGCTATTTAAAAATGCGGATACATACTATGAGCAAAAACAATTTTTGAAGGCGAAAGCTGAATATCAAAAGATTTTGCAAATTAACCCCAAAATCAACAGAGCCTCAGAAGGTATAACAAAAAGTATTCAATCTTTAAGCGAGCAGGAAAGACTTCAGGGCATGGCAACATATCAAAAAGGGGATAGATTCACTGCAGTCAAATTGCTCCTATCATCATTAAGAACTTTACCATCAAACTCAATGGCTCAATCAGACTTAAATGCTCTCAGAAGCAAGGAAACTGCCTCGATGAGAGATTATATAAATGAAGGGATTAGATACTATAACTCAAGAGAGTATGAAATAGCTATCGATATTTTCGAAGGAGCTTTGTTAATAATTCCGGGTGACAAGATAGCCACGGAATACCTCCGACTTTCACTTAAGAAACGGGATGCTATTATTGTATTGAAAAATAAATTAAACAAATGAAATCAAATGGCTTTGTATTCAGAAGTCATCTTCCCACGAGTTTTTTCTTTAGAAGGGTAGTGCGGAAACTTCATCTTACCGATTTTATGTGCCAACTCGATTAGCTTCTCAACTCCCAGTAATTCCAAAAGTTCCAGACTTTTGGTAAACCCCAGACTATCCAACATAACCAGAATATTGTCTACACCTATCGACATTACGAGGGGAACTAAATCAGATAGACCTCTTTTCCTAATCCATTTTTTTGCCTGAGGTAGGGTCATAGCATGAGCCAAAATTATCAATCGATCAATATCGATTTGTTTGGACAATCTGAGTAAATCTTCGGGACCTGCATAAGAGATTATACCAACACATTTCTCCACACCAATACTCTTAAGTAGCTTAACTGAATTTTCTCTTCCAATTTCATTCGTCATCATAGCTATGTGTTGTGGGATGATATGAGCTGTTATAAATTTTAACTCTTGAATAGTTAAGTTCTCAACATAAAAAATAAGATCCTCATCTGTATTGTAAGCCATGATCTCAATTATATCTTTTTCAGGAATATTATTTAAAAGATCTAAAATCTTTGACTCCGTAAGAGTTGCAGCTAATTTGATGATTCTATCTTTATGGAGCTTAATGGTTAGTGAATTAACTCTCTCATAACCAACATTTTGAATTATCTTTAAAGACTTGGAAGGACCTAACTTTTCCAAATATTCATAAAAGTTCTGGAGATTATGGAACACAGTTTTCATAATTACAATTGATAAGTGATAGGAAAAAAAATGCATTATTTTTTCTTTTCTAATTCCTCCTTTTTCATTTTTAAAGTCATTTTCTTAAGGCTTGCGCATTTATAGGAGAATCTGGTAGAAAATGGCTACATACCTTAAGAAGAAATACGCTAGTATTTATGAAAACTGGTATATAGTCATTCAGAAGGTTTACAAATTCATAGAAGAATCTGGTAGAAAATGGATACATAACCTAAGAATTAATTCTCATTTAATTATGAAAATCGGTAGATATCAATGAAAATGAGGAGAAATATCTTTAAAAACTGAGGAATTTAATGGCAAAAACCATCGAAAAATGGATCAAAACCCCATTTTTCTCCTGTAGGTTCTACACTAAAAAACTCTCTAAAATGAGGGAATTTACCCTATTTCGGGACAAAAAACTATGAAATATGAATGACGAAAACCAATTTGGAATGCTACAGTCGAGATAGGGATCATATGCGTTTTCTATCAGATTCAATCCAAACAAAAAGTATTTTTTATATTTCAAACATCCTGATATTTTTACTTTTAATGTTGATGGTTTACCAAAAAGAAATGTCCATATATGGGCATAACCCCTCATCTCTCATAAAAATTCATTCTGAACTAGCTGATCTAAATAAAAAATACATCGCTAAAAATCAAATTCTATTCACGGAAGGTGGCTATGATGGGCAGTTCTTCTATATGATCTCAAAATATCTATACTCCCCGGAAATTACCGAAAAACCAATAATGGACACTTATAGACTTCGGTTTCGGAGAATCGGACTTCCCATTCTTTCAGGTTATTTTTCTTCAATCACTACCTTTCAGTTCTACCCTCAAATAACTTTTAGTATCCTAATTCTATTTCACATTTCAAGTTTTATACTTTTTTCAAAAACTCTAGGAAATCATTACTATTATCTTAGCCTTTTTTATCTATACTCTCCTTTTTCAATTCTTTCCATTTATCTTCTGGTTTCGGATAGCTTACTAGCATCCCTTTATGTCTTCTTGTATTACTTTTTCAATCTACCTTCGATTTCAAAATTCAACCTTAAAACCAAAGATAACTCTGCTGAGATATCAATACTTGTATTCTTCACTTCAATTCTCTTCCTATTGACTAAAGAAACAGGTATCATTTTTCTTTTTTCCTTGCTCTTAGTTTTCTTTATGAAGAGAAAATATAATACTATACTTAGCTCATTCTTTGCCATCTTAGTTTATGCAGTATTCATAACATGGATTCAAAACATAAGTTTAGTATCAGAAGGCACTCAGCCTTTGAAATTTGCAGATTTGCTAGACTATCCTTTTCTTGGTTTCATAAGAGGAATTCAATATGAAAACTTTTTGTCTATAAGAAACCTACCGAAGGAAGTGACCAAAATCATTCTATTCAGCTTTTTTCTTTCAGTTCTTTATGTGACCAAATCTTGGAAGAGAGTAGGGGAGGCACCTTTCTATCTGCCCATTTTATTCCTGGGGTTTGTAGGCACTTTTGCTGTGCAGGGATACTGGTTTTCTTTTGACAATTCGATGAGATTCTTTACACTAATGATTCCCCATCTGATTCTCATGAAAAAAGAATTACCTTATATAAATTTAAAAATAGTTTTCTCTCTAGAAATAGTCATTCTGATTTTGCTCCTGGGCCGGGTATTCCTCTCCAAAGCCCGGGAGTTTCAGTTCTTTTCCTAAAGAAGAGTTTCCAGAATTTCTCTTGTTGCTCTTGACTGATTCAAAGTATAAAAATGAATACCGGGAACCCCCATCGCCAACAATTCCTTACATTGGTTTATTGTAAAATCCAAGCTTCTATTGAGAAATTCGGCCTGATTTTCTTTTACTTCAGTCAGTTTCTCCTCCAATTCGACAGGAATGGAACAATTAGCAAGAGATTTGAACCTCTCGATTTGCGAAAAACTTGTAATCGGCATAATTCCGGGCACAATAGGTGCTGATATTTGAGCACTTTTTGTTTTATTCAAAAATTCAGCATATTTCTGATTATCAAAAAACAGTTGAGTGATTAAAAACTGAGCACCTGCATCTACTTTTTTCTTTAAATTGGCAATGTCACTGCTGAAGTCCGGAGAATCGGGATGCTTTTCCGGATAGCATCCTCCAGCAATTGAGAATGGAAGCTGATTCTGCCTAATGAACTCTACAAGCTCTGTAGCATTTGAAAAACCCTTCGGATGCGGTGTAAACTTTCCAGTTCCGGCAGGAGGATCCCCTCGAAGTGCAATCACATTTTCAATCCCTTTAGATTGAATGTGCTTCAGAGTGGTTAGTATTTCATCACGGGAAGCACCCACACATGTAAAATGACTCATAGAAAGTATAGAAAAATTTGTCTGAATTTCGGCACATATATCTATAGTCTTATCTTTTGTCGATCCACCAGCACCGTACGTCACGGAAACAAATCCCGGATTTAAGGACTTCAATTCTCCAATTGTCGATTTTAGCTTTGTTTCTCCTTCCTGTGTTTTGGGAGGAAAGAACTCAAACGAGAAAATCGGACCTGTTTTTTTTGTGTATAAATCTATTATTTTCATATCAACTAATATTCAGCAGAACAAAGATAGATGTTTTATCTTTTCTGGACTCACCTAACGATTTCCCTAGTATTACGCCCGGTTTGATTTTAGCCGGATCGGCTTTGCATGCATAGCCCGCAACCAGACCACTAACCAATACATCTCCGGGAGTGATCGGACCACCTTCTCCTGGATCAACATTCACCTTAACAACACCATAAAGTGCTACTAAAACCCAATCATTTGTTGTCTGCTTTTGGCCCAATTCGAGAGAAGCCGATCCCACGCAAACACCGAGGATTTTATTGGAATACTGGACTCGTGATCGTGATACGCCCAAGTCTTTATCTGCAATTATCACCAAGTCTCCTTTTTGTATTACATCATTTCCGGAAACTTTAAAGTACTTTGCTATACAATCATTTCCGGACTCATCTACAACCCTAACTGTACCATGAAAATCGGATTCACCTTTAGCAAGTATTGCTTTTCCCGAGCCCTGAATCTCTCTCTTGTTGAATTGCTCGCCGTTTGCAAATATTGCATATCTTCTATGTGAGGAAAAAATCCCTCCGAATCCTCTTCTGGAAAATCCAGCTATTCCTGCCGATTCATCGTCAGTTCCCGGAGAAATGCCCAAAACCCCAATATCTTCTCCAAACCCCACAACTCCTTCATCGATTCCGACTCCGGACAATCCGGATCCGCCTTTGGATTCATTTTTTCCATAGATAACTGAATGATTTAGAGTAGGGGGGACGATATTTTTCAGTTCTGAACTTATGGATCCTGTCAATTGAATCAGCCCGGTATGGGAATCAAAGGAGTGAACCTTTTCAGCATAGTCATGAGTATGAGGTTTGGCTTCCCTTTTATCGTACAGTCTGGGATCGTCTGATTGAACAGCTTTTAAGGGTTCTTTTGTGTTGTGAGACGCGAAAAGAATAATACCTTCATCTTCAGTGCTGGCATATTTCAATCTCTTGTCATGACCCTGAACTACAACTCCCTCTTTGTTTTCACCTGATTGAGCTAATTCAACAATTCCAAAGGATTCTGTGGTGGCTTTTCTCAAACGCTTATCATTTCCCTGGATAGCCGCGTAGGGTGCTTCTTCACCATTCGATGCAAAACGGAGAATGCCTTCTTTTTCAGTGGTAGCATTCTTGAATCGGGGGTCATCCCCGGTGACGACCTTACCCGGTTCATCCGAACCCAGTTCCCCGATGATCACCAATCCGTATTCTTTAGTGGTTGCTTTCCGAAGTCTCTTGTCATTTCCCTGAACCACTACTCCAGGTCTGGTTTCTCCATCTTCGGCCAATTCTACGATTCCAAAATTGGACTCTGTGGCTTTCTTGAGACGTTCATCGTTTCCCTGAACTACAACTCCGGCTCTTGATTCCCCATTCATTCCCAAGCGTACCAAACCAAATGTAGTTTCGGTTGCATTTTTCAGACGCCTATCATGCCCCTGAACTACCACGCCTTCTTTTTCTTCTCCATCAGTTGCAAGCTCTACAATCCCTTTGAACTCAGTAGTTGCATCCTTCAAACGTCTATCGTGCCCCTGAACTGCAACCCCCTGATTGGTCTCTCCATCTGCTGCCAATCGAACCAATCCGGACCTCATGATAGAAGAGTAGGGGGGGGTCTCATTGATGATTTTTTTCTTTGAAAGAGATAGATATTCCGGTGCTGCGTAGATTTCAATTTCTACAACCTGACACACATATTTTTTTTGAGAATTGGGACGATTGTTTACAATAACGAGCTTGAAGAACCTCATATTGGTTGGAAAAAACTTCCATTTGTACCATGTCCCGGGTTCAGAAATGAATTGTGGCTCTTCATGAAGCTGATGCCAAACTAAGTCATCTTCACTGTAATAGAAATAAAACATCTCAGGGAAATTGGTTTCGGGGGTATTTTTGGAGAGCAAACGAAACTCATCAACCCGATTGATCGAACCCAAATCAGCCATAAGAAACTCTTCCGAGGGAGATGACTTTTCTTTAGAAGACCAACCATAGTCAGGTCTGGAATCAATGATATTCTCTTTTACCCAAAATCGATCATTTTCAGAACTGGTTGTTATGTGCTCAATTCCGGAAATCATGATTTTAAAATTTGAGAATGCGATCCTGTACATTCCATTATTGTCTTTTTTATTGAGTTTGATAACCATTTTTAGACTTTTGGCGGTTATCATAGAAAACTTCCAACGACATGACTTCTTGTTCGAACGGGAGTATTCATACTCTTTGATGATAGACTCCCAGACTACTCCATCATCAGAAATATCAAATCGAAACGTATCCGGCAAAAACTCGACTTCTTTTTCCAGGGCTTCATACATTAAGCTATTGAAAGAAACAGGATCTTTAAAATGGAAAGTAATACTTGCTACACCCGGGACAGGAGATTCTTCGATGTAAGTTAGGAATTCTCCCTTTTCTAGATCATATTGACCCGTAGCACTGATATTGGGTATAGATATCTCAAGCGGATGACTGATTCGAACTGAATTATCGGACATTTCTTTCTCTCTATTCTGCAATGTTGAAAAACTTGCTTATTCTTCCCAAGTTCTAATCTCCAAAGAGAAAGGCAAAGACTTTTTTTGACTAAAAGCAGGAAGCAGACCGCTATAAATAGCCGATTAAAATAAATCGATTTATTTTGAGCACATACGGTTGCCACGGTCAAAAAAAACGACTTCTCTGACTTCCGAGCCAGAAAAATACTTCTTCACAACCTGAGAGAGGAACTCCGAAAACTGCCCATATATAATCAAATTTCCATCCGAAAAATCCACATCCGCTTCCCGTAAAACGTGAACAGAACTGGGGGTCAGGTGTGATCCCGCCCAGTCCAAAAAAGAGGACCAGGAGACATTTGTTTTTTCCTGATTAATATTAGTCGGATTTTTATCAGTAAGGAGATTCTTACAGATAGCCTTGACATAAGCGAAATTTTCTTGAAGGCCTTTCTTTTCCGCAATCTCAACTGCTTTCAGATAAATTGGTTCTCCGTAAAAATCTATTAAATCGTTATGATTGTTTTGCTTCTCTTTTTCTTTTTTATTTACCTGGTTATTGGTTATTGTTATATTTATATGGTTTGGGGATTTGAATTCATCCCCCCGAGGGATACTGCGATCCTCTCCGGAGGGGTGGGAATCTATACCGGGGTGGGATACTTTTTTACCCCACAGGGGGGTAATTTTCGATCCCGGGTAGTTGAAGGTAAAGTAGTAGATGGAGTTGGAATGACCGGAGCCCGAAACTGTTTGAATTAGACCTGATTTTATTAGGTCCCTTTTGGCTTCCTGGACAGATTTTTTGGTTTTGAAGCCTGATAGCTTCATCAATGTGCTTGTACTTGGCCACACGTGCTTAAAATTTTGATCGCTAAACTTTAAAAGTACCGGATATAGGGTCTTGGCACCCGCCGAAAGGGTTGCCCATACGCCTGAATCTATTATATCAGACATAAATTTGATGTATTGACTGGGTTCTCCCATGAATTCATCCCTTTTTAGATAAAAAAATTCTTAAATTTAAGCAAAAAATCCAAAAGAGAGTTGACAATTTTGAGAATATAATTTTATTATGTCTCATCCAACAACACTCATTCGGGTTTATGCCCATTCCCCCTTAACAGGGGGAAGTTTTTATTTTTGCTACTTTGAACAGTACAAGCATTGAGTAGAAAGCAAGTTTGGTCAAAATAATTAATTTATGTCACATTAACATCTGAGTAGTACAATGTCAACGACTATATTGTACTTAAATTTATAGGTATTTTGGTGTTTTTGAGCAAATTATAGAGATTTCTTGGCACCCATATTCAGGCTCTTATCTGGGCTATTCTTCGGTGGAATTTGAGGATAAGTCGGTGATTTAGACGTAATCTTTTAGTAGAGAGTGTATCTTTCTGAATGTTTCTTCCAGAAGTTCCGGATTCTCTGATTGGATTACGATAGATTTTTCCAATTTTTGAATTTTCAATTCCGGGGACTTTGCGGGCTTCTCCTGATTCAGGTTGGGTTTTTGGGGCTGTGATCTAGATTTATTGAAAGATTTAGCATCCTTCACCGTCTTCATTTCACCTTTTTGGAAATTGTCTATGAAGGTATTGAAGTCACCTCTTTTGGAGGCCTGAACAGCCTGAACCAAAAGATTTTTGGATTCAATTCCTGCATTCTTACAAGTTTGGATTTCTTCCTCTGAGAGAGTGTTTATGCTTAAGATTTCAGTCATGTAGTTTCTACTTTTCCCGAAAACATTGGCAAGTTCTGCATCAGAATAAGAGTATCTATCCTTGAGTATGGTCATTGCTTCTACTTCCTCGTAGGGTGAAAGATTTTCTCTCTGCAGGTTTTCTATTACAGCTAGTTTGTAGGTCTCTTTCTCATTTTTATCAAAAATCTTGCATTCTATTTCCTGCCAGCCCAATAAATTGGCCGCATGATATCTTCTTTCGCCGGCTATGATTTTGTAAGTGTCATCAGAGTCTTTTGTGACCAAAATGGGTTGAAGCAATCCATCTTCCCGTAAGCTTTCTGAGAGTTCCTGCACTCTTTTTTGTCTTTCCATTCGGGGTTGCACTTCAGATGGTTTGATTTTGCTAAGTTTGATTTTGCGGAGACTTCCTTCCAGGCTTTCTGCTTGGAAAATATCCGCCAGGGATCCCAGACGTTTACTTTTTGAGCTCATTCAAAAACTCCTCGATGAAACTTTCGTATTCTTTTGCCTGTCTACTTTTGTTGTTGTAATCAAAAATTGAACATTTGGCTAGGTGACTTTCGCCAATGGCAACTCCATCAGAAATGCTGTTTTCAAAAACTTTAAAGAATTTGTCCAGTACGGGAATGATCGTCTTCGTCAGAATCGTATGATGCTTGAGTTGGGTGATCAGGGCTCCAATGATCTGAAGTTGAGGGTTGATCCTTTTTTGGATGCTTGTGATTGTTTGCTGGAGTCCTGCGATTCCATCCACAGAAAATTTTTCAGCCTGTAGCGGTATTAGGACGAAGTTTGACGCTACAAGAGCATTGATAGTGAAGATTGAAAGGCTGGGAGGGCAGTCGATGATACAAAATTCGTAGGATTCGAGTTCTTCCATTGAGTCACGTAAGATAAAAGGAGCCTCTACGGTATTGCTACTCATGGTTTCCATTTCTGCCAGCTTTATGTTTGAGGGTGCTATGAATAAATTTTCATTTTTCGTAGGTTGCAGTATCTTTGATAGTGGAAGTTTCTTGTGGAAGAGATCGAACATTGAAATCTCTAATCGATCGGTATTTGTGTGTATCCCGCTCGAATTTCCCTGTGGGTCTATATCAAGAAGTATTGTTCGAAAGCCTCTTTTGGCTAGTCCATCGGCTAGATTGATAGAAGTGGTTGTCTTACCCTCTCCACCTTTTTGGTTTGCAACGGAAATTGTAATCATAGTCTGGTAATTTTTTTCCTATGCTTGCACGGTACAGGATTCATTCCTTCCTAGAAAAGTATTTTTTTTCTTGTACTAAAAAACTAAGCCATAGCAATGTCGGACGTCCGACATGAAAACTCTTCTTGACAGTTTGATTAAATTTGGACAGGTTATACAAATGCTAGAGAATCTATCTAAATTGTTTTCGGGAGAACAAGTGCCTGATATTTCCCGTGAACAATTCCTGGATAGATGCTTTCTTGAGCTCATAGATGAACTGGAAGGTAACTGTGGTATCCTGGTTCTCTTTGACCCGGGAGAAAATGCATTCACTGAAGTTTCTTCCGCAGGCTATGATGATTCGGGGTTTTTCTATGAATTCATGGCTAGAGGGGAGGGGTATTTTGAAGAACTTTCAGAGTCTCCCGAACCTTTGCTCTTCTCATCTGAAGAATTTCCTCTGTATCATCCTGATTCGACTTTGGCTCTGGCAGTTCGAATTTTCCGAGAAAAAATGTTGGGATTCCTATTGGTGGAATTCCCCGGAGGAGTTCAGGAATCCCTGTTGGCTCTGGCTATGCAATTTTTTTCTGAGAGAATCTCCGGTTTTGGTTCAGATTCATCCCGTCCCAAACCATTGTCGATTCGCGAAAACTCGGGAGATCTTCTAGTCTCGTCAGCTTTGCTACTTTCACAGGTCAAGGATTGGGAACACAGAGTCTCCAGGGGGATTGCAGTGAAAACACTCTGTCTCCGTTCCAAGGAAGGATCCGGAGAGAGGTCTGTTACCAAGTATCTTTTTCACAGTCTTGCTCTTCAGGGAGATCTGGTCTTCCTGAGCCAAATTCCCGAGCAATTAGTGAAGCTGGAAAGATATTTGGGAGAATGGATAGAAATTGCAAGATCGGGTTTTTTAGTCTTTGATCGGGTTGAAGAATTTTCGCCGGGGCAGCAAAAGCTATTTACTGAAATTTTGGCTTCCCAGCCTCCCAGTCATTTTGTCTTTATGACCCGGGTGGCTGAAAACCCACGGGAAGAATATCCTTTGTTCTGGAAGCAAGTCAGGGAAAATGAAATCTTCCTGCCGGAACTTCCTTCCCTGGAAAGGGAGATTCGGAAGGACTTACTTGAGAAATTAATCTCTGAGTCCATGGCACTTCATTCCAGAAAAGGGCTGCATCTGCCTGATGGTACTTTGGAATTGCTATTAGAGAAGTCAGAAGAATTGATGTATGATGACATGAAGTCTATTTTGGAGCTAGCAGTGATTCAATCGAGAAATGATGAATTGAGTATTGATGTTTTGAATAAATTGTTTACAAGTAAACAAAATTCCCTAATTTTGCTAGATGATGACAATCTGGATTTGAGAAAAAGTGTCGAAGTGCTGGAGAGGCAAAAAATTCTAAAAGCTATGAAAATCTTTTCAGGAAATCAAATGCGGATGGCAAAAGCTCTTGGAATTTCCAGGGGATCACTTCAATACAAAATGAGACAATTCGGGTTATCATAATGGAAGATTCATTGATTGTAACAAAAAAATCTCCCAAGGGTTATAGTATCAAAGTGAATATAGAAAAAAACCTATTTGAGATCTATCTTCCTGATGGTAGTAAAGAAAACTTGCCTGAAAATTCAGTGAACAAGGTTCTTTTTCTGGGGAGTAATTTCAATTTAAAGCATTTTTATCTGGGCGAGGTGGTCTATTTGAATGCTCAGGATAAAAAACTTCATATTCCGTACTCAACCACCGGAGGATTCGATAAGAAAATCCTTAGCATACCCTGTCCCAGTAGTTCGGACCTTTTCCCGGTGATTCTCTATCATTATCATGATTCAAAAGATGCTGTGAAAGCATCCTCAATGGGATTTCATTTTAAACATATTATAGTGGATGAAAATTTACCAAAAAATGAAATGGTAACAATAAAGGTAAGATTTCCCAACGTGAATATTCTCATCCAAAAGAAGAAGACAGGAGTCTAGTTTCACCTAAGAAAGGCACCATGAATTTAGAAGATAACGATCATCAATACGAAGAAAGAAAGACCCCGGGTGGATATCTGGTCAAAGTTAGATTGAGTAAGATGACCTATGTAGTTTTTACCCCAAAAGGCCCTGAAGTTCCCAAAGGTGCGAAAAACAATTCTATCATTGTTCCTGTTCCGCGGGTTGTTTTCTTGGGTGAAGATTTCAATCTGTCTCATTTTCGTCTCGGGGATTTGAGTTTTGTGAATGTAAAGTCAGGTAAATTAGTCATTCCCTATCAGCATGGAGCATCCAGGGAGATCAAAACTATATTTTTGAATACTGGAAGTACCAGTGATATTTTACCTGTAATCGTTCATCATTACAATACACCCAAAGAAGTTGCCCAACTTTCAGAGCAAAATTTGGATTTCCACCACATTGTAGCAGATGAAGGACTTCAGAGAAATGACATGGTTTCTCTAAAGATAAGATATCCAACTGTAAACATTTTGCTTTTAAAAAAGAAAATGACAACCATGCAGGATCCGAAAACTGCCTTACCGGCAGATGAGAAAGGAACAGAAAAACCAATCGATGACAATGCAAATGCAACATTGAGAGCATCGGGCGGGAACCTGAATATGCAATCAGACAATCCTGTGTTTCTTTCCAGAATTCATCTTCGCAATATGGAGTTGGATAAAGTGAAGCAGTTGTTGTTTGATTTTGATCTCTCCGGAGAAGATGTTGTTTTCATTCGAACATTTTTGGATGTGATGATTCGAAATGTAAACAATAAGGAAGAGTTGGCCGCAAACCAGGACAAACTAAAGACTCTAGATGAAATTTTTAGATTGTCTGAGATGATCATTCGCCACAATGAGACTGATTTTGAGATAGAGTTGGAAAAAGGGCTAACAAAAGAAGTAGCCTATATGGTCTACGCTCTCCTCGAAAAGTATCAGGAGAATGCATCCAATATTGAAGAAGAAATTATGTTCTGGGAATGGAAGTATCGGGCCAGAAGGTTGATGTAGTAGGGGAATTTTTCTATTGATTTTAATCCAATGGTTTCAAAACTTGTATTAGGATACCTTGAAAATTCCTTTCAAAAAGATAATAAGCGGTGGTTAGATTGAACAAGCAAGGATTTAGCAAGCTACTGGAAGCAATGCGAAAGTTAAGCATTGATGTTAACGACAGAGAAATCTGTAAAAAACTAGAAACTCTAATGCTTACCAGCAAAGACGATTTAAATGTTTTGAGTATAAAAACACTCTTGCAGAATCCTATGGAGTTTGATCCAAAAGATGTACCTGACCCATACACTCAGTATGTCAAACACTTCATATATATGGTAAAGAGAAATGAAAAGATGGGATCTCAAATTCATGTTTATGAAGACGATGAACTTGGAACTGTAAGTAAAAAAATAGAAAGAAAGAAGTAATCCTATTTTTTAAAATCCCAAACTTTCGAAAACCCTTTTGGATGAAAGACTACATCAGAAAAGGGTTTTTCCCAGCCGTTGTTTCTACTCATACATTTCCTAAAAACCTCCATACAAGCAAAAGAGTCATCTAAAGCTTCATGGTATCCCATTGCACCGGGAGAACGAAGTTTTGATTTTTCGATTTGGAAGACAGATCTTAAGAATTCTAAACTGTACTTACCCAATTTAGGAAACACTTTCCTGGAAAGTTGAAGCGTGCAAATTACCGGTAGATCAGGAAGAAGTTTCTCAGTTCTCTCACTTTCAGCAATCAAGAAAGAAAGATCAAAGGAAGCATTGTGGATTACCAGTACCGAGCCATCAACAAACTCCAAAAATTTGCTAAATACCTCTCCGAAGGGTGGGGAACCGGACAGCATGTCGAGGGTAATTCCATTGATTCTCGACGCTTCTTCAGAGATCCCTCCTCTGGGTTTGGCTAAAGAGCTAAAAGTTTCCAAAATCCCACCCTGATTAAATTTAATCGCTGCTATTTCCAGGACTTCGGATGTCAATGGGTTCAGTCCGGATGTCTCTGTGTCAAAGGCAACAAAGTCCAGTTCCTTAAGGGGAGGAGAGGTGAATAGGTCGTTCATATTCTCCAGAAAATAGAGAAAAGCCTTAAAAAACAATCGATAAATCCTGTAGAAACCACAGGGGGAAAACTTAAAAAATGAGCAAAAATCCAGGTTTAAGTGACATAATACGGTCATTTAGCACAGGAAGCGTTATGCGAAAGTGCCAATATTCGCCTAACGCAGCATTGGAATGAACCAAAAACCTGAAATTGGCATGAAAATTCGATTAAAAGTGTGACATAATGTCATGAGCAGTAAGGTAAGGTGTGTATGTAAAAAAGTCAGATAAATTATTGAATAAGATTTCATTTTTGCGCTTGCCCGTTTGTAGGCAGTAGATATTTTGATTGGCATGGCTGAGTCATTGAGAATAAGGGTGAAGTGCCATGCCTGTAATAATATCATAGAAGGCACGGCTAAGTATGGTGCTGGGCATTATGTTGCTCAGGGGGTGGATTTTGAGTTCATTGCCACAGGAAAAACTGAGACTTCCAAAGGTAGGAATGTAAAAGCCGAGGTGATTTGCGTTTGTCCCAGCTGTGGAGTGAAGTGTAAGTTTAGTCTATAAACAATTTCTGCTAAAAAGTAAGCATGAATTTTTCAAATCCACTTTATTTTTATTTTTTAGCAGGAAGCTATATCTTTTTTGAGAGTATCCGCAGAGTAGCTCCCCCTTTCTATTTGCGTCTAACCCTGCTTGTTTTTAGTTACATCTTTTATGCGGCCTGGAATCCTTTCTATCTGTGCTTAATAATAGTCACTACTGGTTTGGATTATATTTGGGCATATATGATGGACAGTTCAGGAGGTCGTCAAAGGAAGTTCTTCCTTTTTCTTTCTGTCTTTATCAATCTTAGTATTTTGGGGAGTTTTAAATACTACTCATTTCTTATGGGTAGTTTTCAGGAACTCCTTTCATTGTTTCAGATTCAGTTCAATCCTCTTCCCTGGAATCCCCTGCTACCTGTAGGAATCTCATTCTACACCTTTCAATCCCTGAGTTATACAATTGATGTCTATAGAAGGGTCATTTTAGCAGAAAAATCAATCCTGAGTTATGCACTTTATCTTTCTTTTTTTCCTCAACTAGTAGCGGGGCCCATTGTTTTGGCTAAAGAACTTTTGCCAAAACTGCATAATATTAAGCATGAAAATAAGCATGTTTGGAATCAGATTTTCTTTCTCTTCCTTTTGGGATATACGAAGAAGTCTGTGGTTGCAGACAATTTAGCACCTATGATTGAAATGATTTATGGGAACCCAGGCATATTTACCGGAGGAGACTGGATCCTATGCTCAATACTCTATTCCATACAGATATATTTCGATTTCAGTGGCTATACGGACTTTGCCCGAGGTTCAGCACTTATGTTTGGTATAGAGCTACCGGAAAATTTTCTTTTCCCTTATGTCTCTATTAGTTTTTCTGAGTTTTGGAAGCGCTGGCACATAAGTCTTTCTGCATGGTTGAGAGACTACCTCTACATACCGATGGGGGGAAGCCGTACCGGACCGATTCAAACATCTATAAATCTCTTAATAACTATGCTACTCGGAGGTCTCTGGCACGGGGCAAGCTGGAATTTTGTCTTCTGGGGAGGGGGGCATGGATTGCTATTGATTGCAGAAAGACAGGCTCGAAATTTGCGAAAAACTATGTCTCCCGTAGTTACTACAGGGGGAAAAGTGCATTTTTTGCGTTTTTTGACCTCCAAACCCATCCGTGTACTTATAGTTTTTTCCTTTGTTACCCTGCTTTGGATTTTTTTTCGTTCACCTGATTTTCAAACGAGTGTTTTGATTCTAACAAAAATATTTTCCTGGAAAGGTGGATTTATAATTTCATATACTGACATGAAGTTGGCGTTGGGCGTGATCTCTATCTTTGTAATTGGGAATTCATTCGGTGCGTCAAGATATCAGAAATTTTTTACCCATCTTTCCGGTGTGAGTTATGGTCTCTCTACACCTTTTTTCTGCTTTTGGTTGTTTGCGGCTATTCTTCTGAGTAGAGAGTCGAGACCTTTTCTATACTTTGTATTTTAGAAATGAAAAAGTTTTTTCCTTACATTTTCATGTTAGTATTCTTAACATTGGATATTGTCTTTTTCGATTACCTCTATTGGAAAATTCCGAATGAATCTTCATGGGGAGAGAATTTCTTTTATAATTTTGTCTATGAGAAAAAAAGGATTTCTTCCCTTCCAAAACAAAAGGATCGATTGTTCATTTTAGGGAGCAGTATTGCAAGGTACTCGATTCATCCGAAATTACTTGAAACTGAATTGAAAAATAATAATCATGAATTTGATGTTCATTTGATTTCTCATGCGGGTCTGACACCTATTGATGCATATCTTCAGAGAGCTGAATTATTGAATCTCAAACCGGATGCAATCATATATCCTCTGAATTATATCGATTTTCGTTTATTCCGAAAGCATGAGCTACTAAAAGACAGCCTCTTAAGTGAGGAAAATGAGGGAATCTTGATTCGTGATGCTCTTGATTTTCAACAGGCTCCACAGGTAAAGCATTCCAATCCATCGGGTGTACTTACGGATTTTTATTCGTATTTGAATCCTGAAGAGATAGGATTTTTCTTATCCTCATCAATTTTTTCATCTTATCGATATAGAGAACTGATTGCGCATAATGTGATTCGTTACTTAGATCACAGAAACTCCAGGAATACCAGATACTTTTGGTACCAGGGGGTTCAAATTCCTGAGAGGGTTTCCACTCTGGGTTGGACAGGAAGGCAATTTAGCTTTCGGGTTATAGAGAAGATGGTTACCCAAGGAGTTTATTTTCAGATTGTTCCTGAGGTTTTAGAGGATGGGAAGCTTCATTTTCAAATAATTGAAAATGGGCAGTATGAAGAATTTACACTTCTAGGATACGGATGGAAAGAATTTAGGATTCCATCTAAGTACCTCAATAAGTTCATTACTATCGAATTGAAAAAAACATGGAGACCAAATCTAGCTTCCGGAGATAGGTTTGATTATGCTAGAGAAGAAAAGGGAGTTAGAATCCAGGAAACATTCGGTTTGGAAAGTCCAAGACAGAATTATCATATCTATAGAGAGGAAAGAAGTGAGGATTTGAGATTTCTAAAGATGAATCGGAATGAATATAGAGAGTATTTTGAGTATCGATTGCTCTCCGATCGTCATTTAAGACCGGGAATGGTCACTCTCCATATATACAAGGAATCAAAATTGAAACTCAATCAGGAGAAATTTTCACCTTTATTTCAATACAGATATCTGAAATTATTTTCTGAGTATTGCAATGAGAATCATTTGAAATTGATTCTTATTCATAATCCTGAAAATCCGGTCTCCCTGGAATGGTACAATACCTCAGAGTTTTTTAGAGATCAGGAAGTTTTTTTCCAATCCTTGAAAAATGAATATGTGTATTACAAAGATTTATCTTCATATTTAGATGAGCAGGATTTCAGTGATTATCATCATATGACCTATCCCGGAATGGAAAAAATGAATCCGAAATATGCAAGAATTGTAGAAGAGGTATTCCGGAATGAATAGAAGACAGAGAACCAGATCCCATAGTATTGATCTCTCCGGTTTAATGGATATTATTTTTATTCTCCTCATCTTTGTCATGATAAGTATCTCTTTTCAAAAACAAATCACCAGTTTAGAAATGGATCTACCTGATTCAAATGGATCCGGAAACAGCGAAAATGAAGAAACAGAAATCGCTATCTTTGAGGATGGGAAGATTTTATTAGCAAAGAATCGTATAGAGATTGAAGATCTTGTATCCGAGATTAAGAAAATACAACCTAAAGGGATTGTTTTGAATATTGAAAAAAAAGT
Organism: Leptospiraceae bacterium; assembly: GCA_024233875.1. Taxonomy (GTDB): domain Bacteria; phylum Spirochaetota; class Leptospiria; order Leptospirales; family Leptospiraceae; genus JACKPB01. The sequence continues at coordinate 330,657 of JACKPB010000002.1, read as the reverse complement.
TCCTTATGAAACCTTTATATTGATATCCGAAAAATTAAAGAATTTGGGAATAAAAAATATTCGTCTGGGAATCAAAGAAAAATGAGACTAAAGTTTCGGATTGTTTTTGTGTCGTTCTTTGTCTCTTTCTGTATTTTTTTTAAGTGTCGATTCTAGGGCATCCTGTAAGGAAATACCCATTTGATTGGCAAGGCAGATGAGAACAAAAAGGATGTCTCCCATTTCTGAAGGAATAGACGATTTTTTATCTGAATTTTTAAAAGATTGCTCTCCATAAGTCCTTGCCATAAGACGTGAAAGTTCACCGACTTCCTCCATTAAAATCGCAAGGTTGGTCAATTCAGAGTAATAGCGAACGCCAAAATTTTGAATCCACTCATCCACTCGATTTTGGGCATCTTTTAGCGTTAAATCCTCGTCCATATCATTTCTCCAGAATTGAATTTAAATTCTCATCTAAGTATTTGGATAAGGCATTAGAAAACCTTTCCATCCCGAATTGATTGAGATGAATCGTGTCATAGCAAAATTCATTACTATCCTCGTTTGCGAATAGATCCTGAAAGTCTACAGAAGTGAAATGATCTCCGACTAGTTTTTTAGTTTCTCGATTCCAAACTTCCAATTTCTCCGGACCTCCGATCTTACCCATAAGATGACTGTAAGGTGCATAGACGACTAGAACTTTAATATCCCTATCTAAATAAGGTTGCAATACAAACTTCAGTCTTGAAAAATACAATCGGGTAGAATCGGTGTCAGCTGATGCTGCAGTCTTGGTAGGTTCCAAAAGGTTTATAGTTTGTATAGATAAAAGACATGTATCCAGGATGGCTTTCTTATGATCTTCATTGGAATTTTCCGGGAAAGGAGGCTGGGCATAATCTATGGTCTTGCTGACACAGTCCTGTAAATCCTTCATACCATAAGAACTCATTCTTTCCGGATGATCATTTTCAAAATCGTAAAAATTTTGATTTGGATTGTTTATGCTTCGCGAGAAGTGTTTGATTCTCTTTCCCGGGTCCAGAAAAAAATCATTTAGATCTCTTCTATAGGCTATGGTTTTGAAGAATAGATAAGACATGTCTGAAAATCCATAGGATGTCCGAAACTCTTTGTTCCACACCGGAATTTTAAAACCTGATGTATATTTGTGGTGGGGGAGGGTCTGAAGAATTTCTGAGATTGGGAATTCTGCAATCATTGCCAGAGTAGGAAGAGCATATTCTGTCTGGCTAACCCAGGGCATGGTGATTTCGGCAACGTAGATGAGAAGTTTAACTTTATCAAAATTTTTCAGTACCTTTTTGGAAGCAAGTTCCTGAACAATCAATTCTGAACCCGGGATGGCAGAAGATTGGATTTTTAGATTGTGCTTGTCCAATCCATTCTGAAGGATACGCATTGACAAACCCTGATAGGCAACGGAAGTTCCTAAAACCAGGATGTCAGGATTGTGGTTTTCTTTCTGAGCTATGATATGGTTTGTAATACGATTGATATTAGCCGCGTATGAATTCTTCTTCAGGAAAGAGGTATAGATTCCTGACTGAAAAAATAATTCCAAACAAATAAAAAAAATCAGAGGTATTGCAATTCGTCGGTCTGAAATAGTTGTAAAAAAGTTTTTCATGTTTTAAAATTGGAAATAAAGGAAGTTTGAACTCTCGAAACCAAAAATCAGGATGATCAAAATGCTAAATACATTTGCTAGGATCATTTTATTGGGTGAGTTTTCCATTGATTCCACGTTCCTTTTTGAGAATATATGACTGGCGGTAAAACACAATATCAGCAGGAGTCCATATCTCCAGTTAGAATAGGTTTGAATTGATGAAATAGGTTTGGAAAGAAATAGCATTTCCTGAATCATTTCCCAGGCTTTGGTCATCGTTTCTGCCCGGAACATTACAAATCCAAATCCTAAAAAATACATAGTGATGATTCGGGAGAATAAATCATAGAACCAGCCACCTTTTTCACTGATAAGTGAATGGATGGATAGTTTGGAATAAATTCTATGAATTCCTATCATCACTCCCTGCCAGAGTCCCCAGGCGATATAATGATAGGCAGCTCCGTGCCAGACACCGGCAAAAAACCAGGTGATGAATAAGTTTCTGTATGTTTTAAACTCTCCACCGCGTGAGCCACCGAGTGGAATGTAAATATAATCACGGATCCAAGTAGAAAAGGAGATATGCCATTTACTCCAGTGGTCTGTGATGCTGTTGGTTGTCATAGGAAAGTTAAAATTAGCATCAAATTTAAACCCAAAAATTCGGGCTACCCCGATAGCAATATCCGTGTATCCTGCAAAGTCAAAGTAGATTTGCCAACCAAAGGCAATCGCTCCTGTCCAGATCTCAAGAGGATTCATTTGAGCATGATAGAGAAAGGTTGAGTCTACAACTTTTCCTAAATTGTCCGCAAATACTATTTTGCGCATAAAACCTATGGATATTCTAGTGATGGCTACCTGAATATCAGAATTGATGAAAGGTAGTCTGGATTCTAAATCTCTGAAGAAGGTTCCTGCGCGAACAATAGGACCTGCAACCAATTGAGGAAAAAAGGCAACATAAAGTGAAAAATCGATAAACGATTTCTTTGCCGGCATTTGTTTTTGATAGACGTCTATTGTGTAACTCATGGATTGGAAAGTGTAGAAGGATATTCCCACCGGAAGAGTGATTTCCTGGTTCGGGAAAGGGGTTCCTCCCCAGAAGTTAAGATCATTGATCACACCGATTAAAAAATTTGTATATTTGAAGTATCCCAAAAAGGAAAGATTTCCAAACATAGAAATTGCCAGGATCCATTTCCTTTTGGCAGTTTCTTTTAAATCTACCGCATCTAACCATTGGGCAACAAAGTAATCTAAGATTGTAGAAGCTAAAATTAGAAAGATAAAATGGCTGTTCCAGGCCATGTAGAAATAATAACTGGCAAAAAGTAAGAATAGCCTCTGAGCTGTACCCTTCAGGATATTTCCCAATAATAGTGAAATTGGGAAGAAAATTAAGAAATCTATTGAATTAAATAACACGTTCCTGTTTTCTCTTTTCTAAAATTTTGTACCAAACTGTTAAAAGTTCATTTTCTAGTATTTTGGCTGTACTCTCCCATGTCCATTTCTCATTTGGAAGAATTCTCCGGAGAGCTTCCGGGGGACGAGTTCCCATTTCGAGAATCGCTTTTTTCCATCCGGAAATATCAAGTGGATCCACAAACAAATCCCATTTGTCTTCCAAAATTTCACGAAAGACAGGTATATTGGATGCAATGCAGGTCTTTCCTTCCCGCATAGCTTCAATTATGGGCAAACCAAAGCCCTCGTGGATGGAAGGGAAAACAAAAAACGCGCAATTCCTTAGTAAGTATGCCAGTTTTCCATCTTCCGGATTCTCAATGAAATCTATTCCAAATTGTGAATAGTGACCTTCACGGAGAGCATTGGAAAGTTCTTCCTGTCCCCAGCCCAACCGACCTGCAAGAACCAGTCGGTAAGGAAAATTTGGATTTTCCTCCTTCAGCTCTCTGAATGCCGCAATCAAAGTAGTTAGGTTTTTCCTGGGTTCAAGAGTTCCTATTGTAAAAATAAATTGCTTTTGCTCGATGGGAATTTCTTCAACTTCGATTTTTGCTGCCCCCGGGTAGACAACTACCAGTTTCGATTCTAGATTCGGTTGGTAGTTTTTGATATCATTGAGAGTATTTTGAGAAAGGCAGAATACCTTTTCTGCATTTTTCAATGAAAATCCCGAAAAGAGGCGATGTTGCCAGTAATTGGCAAGAGTCATAGTTTTTGGGGCGGATTTAAAGTTCAAGTCATGATAATTTACAACTGAGGGAGTCTTCATTTTAAAAACCGGAAGCATTTGGAGGGTTCCCCAAAAGAGATCGATTCTTTTTTCTTCGAGCAATTCCGGTAGAATTCGGTTCAACCAATAGAACCCCATCCCCTTTTGTATGACAGTGGATTTGATGCCCGGTCGGGCGAGAAGTTCATGAAAGACTGGATGGATCTCTTTATTTGAAAAAAGATAAAATTCAAAATGAGATTGATCTGAAACCAAAATCTTCAAGACCTCATATAGATATCTTGAATTTCCGGTTAGTCCATAAGAAAAAGGGCGGGCATCAATACCGATTCTGGGTTTCCATTTGATTGCACTTTCCATAAAGTTTCAATGGGGGAAATGGAGTTCGGGAGCTTTGTTCGGTTCACCAATGAGAACTGCATGCTGGGAATAGTCCCTGCAAAACCTGGAAGCAATCTCCAGATTCCCTCCCAAAACACAGAAGGATTCTTCTTCCCACTCTGAAGTTTGAGATTTACCCAACCCCATTAGATACGGAAATTCCTGTTTTTGTATCTCACTTTCCAAGATTTGATTTTTGTATCGATTTTCCAATGGGTCATGCGGAATGGAAAATGGGTTCCAGGCTGTAATAAAAAAAAAGAAATTACATTCTCTGGATTTTAAATAATTGATCCATTCTTCGTTCGGAAGCAAACCTACATTCAGGAGAAATGATTTTTTCCCATCAAAAACTATATAATCAGTCTTCTGGTATGCATTGAGGATTTCATCTTCTGGCATTGTCTGTTTCCAAATCACCTTTGAGTGTGTATTACTTTTTGTCAGAGTCTATTGAAAATTGGCTCTAGACCAGAAAAAATGTGTAATTCAAATTTAGACCATTAAAAAATAAAAAAATCAATCTTTTGCACATCTAAATCCAAAATGATGATATTCTTCTTTGAATCCGGGATCATTATGTCGTCTTTTGGAGCCTCTGGCATAGGAGGCAGGCCACCACCAGGATCCACTTTTGAGAACTTTGTGTTTGAAGCCCGGACAAGTTTCAGCACCATTGCAGGGACCTTTGGGATCTTTTCCGAAGCAGGCGTCTCCACATTTTTCGTAGGGTGAATACCAATCTTCAACCCATTCCCAAGAATTTCCTGCCATATCGTAGAGTCCGTAAACTCCGGGAGGTCTGGAAGCGATGGGAGCAGTGGGCATCAGGCGATCGGGAGAAAGCTTTTTGGGAACGCAGCCCTTTCGACCCTGTTCATCTTCAATAATCGCTCTCTCACAGGTTGCGGGTTCATTGCCCCAGGGGTAAATATTTCCATTGGGTCCGCGGGCGGCTTTTTCCCATTCGGATTCTGTTGGGAGTCTTTTCCCGACGAACTCACAGTATTCTTTGGCAGTGTACCAACTGATTCCGGACACCGGTTGACGTGGAGCTTGATAGAGTTTGCCGTATTTGGCACCTACATAGGTACATTTTTTATTTTTAAGGCAGTCTTTGCATTTTCCGGCGGCCAAACACTGATTGAATTCTTCGTTTGTAACTTCATTGATGTCCATATAAAATTCAGAAATGTAGATCTTTGTTTCCGGTTTTTCGTCTTTTTCGTAATCATTGGAGCCCCGGATGAATTCTCCGGCAGGAATACAGGCCATTCCGGGGTAGCTTTTGGAGCATTCTTTTTTTTCGGGGTTGGTAACCGGTTCTTTGGAGGAAGCTCCACAGGAGAGGAGAAGGGGGATTAGGAAGAGAATTGATTTATAGTACAAGCTTTAGTTGATCTCCTTGACGGATTTATTGACAATCTATGGAAACTTTAAAGACTGACAAGGGAAAAAATGAAACCTTGAAAAATAATCACTCTTCAACTTTCCACAGGAACATCGGGTTACGAAAGGCTATTCTCCATATGATAGGGAATATGATCGGTGTTGGTATATTTATCTATCCTGTTTTAATTTCTGTCCATTTGCCCCATCCTTTCTGGTTTATGGCAATTTGGTTGATAGGCGGACTAATTGCTCTCACCGGGGCATTGAGTTCTGCGGAGTTAGGAACCTTCTTTCCGGAGGCAGGGGGAGACTATGCTTATTTGAGAAATGCCTACGGAAAAAGATGGGCTTTCTTGTATGGGTTTTTGACATTTTTTATAACTTATCCCGGTTCCATCGCAATTGGAGTTGGTCTGACTGTCCACTATCAGGGAGAATCGATTTTCGGTCCCTGGGTAAGAGATCTTGCATTCACTGTTCCCTTTTTGAATATTCCGATGTACAATTATCAATTGGTAGCCTCTGCGATCATTTTACTGCTTACCATAATCAATCATTTTGGGATTCATACTTCATTTGTGCTTCAGAAATTAGTGACCCTGGTGCCGATACTTTTGCTTCTCGGTCTCAGTGCGATCACGCTTTATTTTATCTCTACAGGTTTGTACTATGGGAATGCCGGAGCTAGTATTTTGGCCATGAATTGGTCAATACCCTATGAGAATCCGGGGCTTCTGGGTTTAGCTGCGGCCCTGGTTCCGGTGTATTGGACGTTTTCGGGTTGGAATTCTCCCCTGGCTCTGGGAGAAGAGATTAAGGATCCCCATCGCATCATTCCTTTGACAATGATCTTTGGTCCAATGATTGTCACTGCGATCTACCTGGTTTTTTCCTTTGTTTTCATTTCTCTGGTACCTTATAAATCTTTTCAGACTGGGAAAATAGACCCTTATTTTGTCATGGGACAGTATATTCTTCAAAATTTTGGAATTCAATCTGCAGAAGTATTGGCTGCCTGGCCGAAATTTATTTCATTGTTAATTTTTTTAATTGTTATGGGAAATACGAACTCAGCTATTGTTTCAGGAAGTAGAATCTATGTGGCAATGGCGAGAGATCGGTTGTTTTGGGATAAAGTAGGTGCAATTGATCCTGTCCGCAAGAGTCCGACCTTAAGTATTTGGTTGCAAAGTCTCTGGGCGATTATTCTCGTTTTGTTTATTAGTAAAGAAAGTAATTTATTGAATTTTTCCTTTATTGCTATAACCCTGTTATCAGTGATGACTGTTTTTTCTGTTTTTTTGCTACGATTCAAGAAATTGCAGTTGCAACATTTGTACAAAGCTTATGGTTATCCAGTAACGCCGGTTTTATATATCGTATCTTCTCTTCTAATTCTTACATTGATTAGTATTGGATACATTCAGGAGAAAAGGTTTTCTATTCTTATCTCAACCGCAGTAAGCATTTCTATGGGTTTGTTATTGTATGAATTTTGGAAGAAATATAAATTTAGCCATCAAAATGATCTAGGTTAATTCCCATGCTCAGTATTTTTAATAAAAATTCAAAAAGATACATAAGATCCTATTTAAAGATTTCTGTGTTTTTTCTTTCCATTCTGGTTCTTCAAAGTGTTTCCACATGCAAAGCTCCAATCAAAGAATACTCACCTATGCTAACAGCAAAGACTGAGAAGAAAATTCTTGCTGGTTCTCTGATCATAGCCAATGAGTTACGGGAGAAATTTACCGATATCGATAGAGAATTTTACACTCATGCAGAAGCAGAGCATCTCTTTCATGAGTTTCAAAAAAAGAGTGATCGGGTTTGTCCTATGGTCTACAACTATATGCAATACGATCAGAAGAAGGTCAACGACTTCCTAAAAGGTCTCTCATTAAAAAAAGACCCCGAAGAATTGTGGTACAATAAAACAATGCCTCAATTGATTGCGGGATGTTGGAACTTCTATCGTATGAATGATATCGACGTAGGTAAGGATTTTGAAACAGTAGCAAAATATTATCCTTATGAAACCAAAGAATGTTATTCAGTTGCGCTGATCCAACCTTATATGATGCAGAGCATTCTGAGATGCAATAAAATCACAATGCTGGATGTGGACTGGAGAATACTTCATACTCATCACGCATTCATTTACAAGTATGATAATGGTGATTTTTATGAAGAGTATATGATGAATGAAAAAATGAAAGATCTTCCCGTTCATTGGCTGGCACGGTTTGATAGAAAACCGGTTCTCAAGGAAGATCAGCAGGTAGGGTTAAATACTTTCTGTGATCAGAATAGTTTTGAAAGCTGTAAAGACTCAATCCTCCAATTTCAGAGAAACTTTCAATCGATTAAAGAAATCAACCTCAATCTCTCTTACCTTCATACGGGACGTTATGAAGCTGATGAAGGGGCTATTGTAGTAATCTATCTGAGTAATGCTCTTGATAGAGAATACATGAGTAAAGACAACTTCGATACATTTTTAAATTCTGTGTACATCGGATTGAAACCGGGACAAAAAGCTGTGTTTGTTTACCATGTTGGCGGAAGTAGCAAATTCGGTATTTATGAAATGGAAAAGGGCTTTGCTTTTGAAAAGAAAATAAGAACTGTTTGTAAAGATGTATATCGATTGTCTGCTGTTTACAAAAACAGAAGAAAATTCAATACCTATTTTGAAAGAGTGAGTGAGTCAAAAGCCCCTTATGAGAGGTGTAGTGAAGAAGAGACAAAGACTGCAAAAGAATAAGTGTCTCAATTTATATCCTGACAATGAAAACAGATTTCAATAGACAAGAGCCTGCTTCCCGGAAAGGGAAGTATTTGGAAAAAAAATTTACCCCTTTAAAAATATTATGTCTTCTTACAAAATCTAATGCAATTTATTTGCTTTCATTTTTTCTAATCCTCTCCTGCTCATCCTTGGGGCTCTCAGGTCAGGAGAAAGGCCACTCTATACCCATTCATAATTATTATGAATATACTTCTTTGACTCCTATAAAGATCAATCGTAGTGATTACTCGAAATTTCGAAGAAAGATCTACAAGGTTTACAGAAAGAAAATAAACTATATCTATAGATCTAAAGATCATACAATTGTATTGGCTGACAAAGAAACTATTCTTGCATTCAAAACACTGCGTTTGAGCTATGAGGAAGTAGGGAAGTATCCTCCATTTCGTTATTACGTTCCGGATTATCAGACCAGACTGAAAAATGGATTTAGAGAGTTGTCTGACCTGAAAACAGGATATAAAGACTATAAGCTAAACATAAAGTATCTAAAAGCTCTGGCAAAAGAATATCCAAATCTAGTTACTTATTATGATCTGGGGAAGACAAGGTTGGGACGTCCGATACCTGCAATTCGTATTACATCTCCTGTAGAAAATCGAAATAAAATTTCTGTGCTATTTAACGGAGCACATCATTCTAATGAACTTATTGGGGTAGAGCATTGTTATGATGTAATCTACCATCTTCTGAGTGATCCTGAAAAGTATTCAGAAGTTTTAGATAGAATGAATATTTGGGTGATACCGATAGTGAATCCTGATGGGAGTTACTTATTCTGGTACAAATCTCTAGCTATGGGAAGAAAAAATGGATATCTCGCACCCGGTTTTACTGAGGACAATTATGCAAGAGGTATAGACCTGAATAGAAACTATCCCTTCAAATGGAATTCCGGTCATCCGAAGGCATCTTCGGGAAATCCTGCTCATTCATTTTATCGGGGACCATCTCCCGGTTCCGAACCGGAAACAAGAGCTCTCATGGCTCTAGCTGAAAAAGAACGGTTTTTGTTTTCTATCAGTTTTCATTCGTTTGCTACCAAATTATTATTTCCTTATACAATTGAAGATACGACCAATCCAAATCCTGATTATGTTCAGGATCTGGCAAAACGTTTGGTGAAATTCACAAAATCTTACCATCCTGTAAAAAGATTTGAAGCAGTAAAAAATATATATGCTGTAGATGGAACTGATCAAGATTATTTTTACTATAAATTTGGAACCAATGCGCTTTTGGCTGAGAGTTCCCATCGTAATATAGATTATGGAAACATAGGAATCATCATGGATGGCTTTCGGCCTCTTTGGGAAAATCTCTTAAATGAGTATCTACAAAATGTAAAAATGATACTCAGAGTTGAAGATATAGAAGGTTATCCTCTAGAAGCTAGTATTCGGGTGGAGGGATTTGAGTATTTTGAAGGCGAAAAATTCACAACACACCCAGTCACGGGTTATTTCTTCAAGATGCTAATGGAAGAAAAAGAATACTTTGTTCATATATCAAGTCCGGGCTATAAGGAAAGGGTTGTAAAAGTCCTTCCGGGAGTAGGTTTTGAGCCCAAAATCGTTCAATTGCGAAAAATTTCAGATACAACTTCGGACAAAAATGATGAAACTAACTAAAAGCAGGAAGCATTTTCTATTTTTACTTCTATTAAGTGCCATATCTTGGTTAGTTATCAAGTTTCATTACTTTGCCAATCCCATTCCATCTAAAATTTACTATTCGATAGTATTTTTCGAATTTTTATTTGTGATCATAGGATACCTCTTTTCCCTCAGGATGGGAAGGATATTTCTGGTCTTGGGAATTTTACTTCTCAATCGCATAACGTCTTTTGCTTACTCGGGTGTGGATACGATTATTATTGGAGGTTTCTTTTGGGGAGGTATTACAGGTCTTGCTCTAAGAATCTTTTTAGATCACTCTAAATACTCTCCATTTGTAAAATCAGTTCATGAACGATTCGTATTTGCAAGAACCTTGGAAAGAAGTAGATTTCATCTTGCTTATCCGGGTGTAATAACTTTTCTTTTTGTGATACTGTTAGGTGGATTATTGAAAGTCTATAGTTTTCCATATTTCAATGGAATGGACTTTCAGGAATCGTATTACCTTCCTGACTTACCTTCCCGATCTGCATTTTCCTTATCAGCTAATATCATAACAACATTATTGTTATCTATGTTGTATTTTTATGCTGAAGAGAAAAGTTTTCAGGATTACTATAAAGGAGGTTTTAGAGATTTCGGAACGGGCATAGTCATTTCTCTCATCTTTCATACGATTGTAATCTTCATTCAAACATTTATCTCTATTCAGTTTTTCGGGCAATCCACCAACTCAGCACCTGATTTAAACCGTGTCACCGGTCTCTTTAGGGATGCCGGAAGCTGTACCTGGATATATCCTTTGATATTATCCTATAGCCTGTACTATATAATTAAAGAATTCAATATTTCAAATTTTCGGATGATTTTTGTTTTGATGTTTCTATTCTTTATAGGCGGGGGAATTCTTGGATTGAAGCAGGGTAGGGCTTATTTAATCATTCTGACTGTTTCTTTTTTATTATTCTTTATTCGGAGTTTAAAAAAGTTTTGGAATCGGTTGAATAAAAAGAAGTTTAGTATCGTATTTTCTATATTTCTCCTTATTCTTTCATTGTCCTTTGTCTTGTTTATCAAATATAGTTCTAATGGAAAGCTTTACAATACTTTACAAATCGTATTGAGTACCGAGTCGCTAATAGATAAATTTAAAAATTCTGATCCGAATAGATTTTTTCTAAACAAGGTTGCATTGAAAGTATTTGTGGATTCGCCTATGTTCGGTGGGGGAGTTGGTTCTGTTCCTATCTCTCTTAAAGATCCACACTTTCCGATAGATAATAAGATTTCTATCATTGATGGTCCCGGGTCTTTCTATACGGGAGTATTGAGTGATGTTGGCGTTCTCGGTCTCATTCTTTTGATATCCTGGATTTTATTGCAGATCTATTATCGAAAGAATGGTTTCAACTATCTATTCTTTTTAGTTCCATTCATAGTTGGATATCACATAACACATCCTGATGGTGCATTTATGATTATCCTGTTCGCCGGACCCTTAACCCGTATTAAAAAAAATCTCGGGCATTTTTCCACCATAGTGAATCGAATTTTTCTTTTGTTCTCTGTGATTTTTCTAATCCATATTCTTTACTCCAAATCACTTGATGAGACGGGTCCCATGTTCCGGCAAAGTAAAATAGCGAAGTATCAATTGTTTGCATATAGTGAAAATAGAATGATTCTCGAATCTGTTCTCTTTTCCGATGGAAAAGAAGATTATATCAAATACCATTTATTCCGGGGAGCAATCATTCAAAAGAATACTATTTCAGGTGAGTTTAGCAGCTGTGCGTTTCTCAGTAATGAGACGTCATTGAAACAGATGAGATTGAAGTATACTTATTTGGATAAGACTAAATCAGTCCTGAATGAGGAGATCATAAGTTTGAAAAAGTTTAAGATTGATGAAACTATTCACATCCCTATAGGGACTGAATACCTCAAACTAGAAGAAGTCGATAATTCGGACAAACCAATATTTTTTAGAGGGACAATCTTTTCTATACTAGCCGATTGCTATAATGAAAAAAATGAATTCCGATCCAAGATCAAAGTTCAGTAGTTTTGTATCCAATATGTAAGGCAACATTACCCAGAACAAAGTTCTTATAGGAAACTTTTTGGAATCCGGATTCTTCCATGATTCTTTTTAAATTGTCCTGGTCAGGGTAATGCAAAGAAGAAACCGGTAGGTAATCAAACATTTCATTTTTTCCTCCCCAGATAATGTATCCCATAAGAGGAACAATTTTAAAAAAATAAAAATCTGCAATTTTATTGATAATGGGGATTTTTACCTTACCTACATCCAGATTGATAAAAATACCTCCGGGTTTCAAAACCCGTAAGATCTCTTTAAGTGCCAGATTTATATCATAGACATTCCTCAGACCAAATCCTATCGTCAGAGCATCGATACTTGCGTCCGGAAATTGGTGGAGATTGGTCGCATCACCCTGTTCTACAGAGGAATTGCTGGATTTAAGTAACCGTGAACGGGCAATATCAAGCATATTTTCTGAAAAGTCTACTGCGCGTAGCTCTTGAACCTCCCTAAGATTAGAAATTCTTAGGGATATGTCTCCGGTACCACAGCAAAGATCCATGCAGGAGATTTGTCTTCCATTCGCAAATTCTGAGATCAAGCCGGCTACTTTGTTTTTCCACAATCTATGCATTCCAAAGGTATTCAAATCGTTGAATAAATCGTATTTCCCGGCTATCAGGTTGAAGTTTTCTCTTACAAACTCAGCCTTGCTGTCTTTTTGAGGCATCTGAAAGGAACTCATATTTTCAATAATATCTATAGACCTAAAGGGTCAATTGAATATTCTTTTCCTTAGGGAGCGGTTTCTGCTCTCTCCTCTTCTTCCTTGAGTGAGTAGGGAACATTATAAGAGAAAAACTCCATTTCACTGTGGTAACCGTTTTCTTTCACACTTTTTAGATGCAATAAATAATAGGATTTGGAGTTGTAGTCTTTTACTTTTACACCCATAAGTGTTTTAAAATCATCAAATAATTTTTCATTTTTCTTAACACTTTTTAAGTACCAAAATTCATTTTGCTCATTTCCATTCTCATCATAGAATCTTAGATTGAGCTCAACTCCCTCTTCAGGTGAAATTTTATTAGATTTATAAGATCCTGTGCTGGATTTGAAGGCAAACATAGGGTCTTTTTGGATTGCTTCTTCATTATAGGTTTCGCGAAATTCGATTTCAGGCTCTTCATCGGGTTTTAGGGGATATCTTTCCAGTGCAAAAGTACCGTCGCTATTTAGAAAGAGATTCAGGCATCGGTTGATATTGCAGAATTTTCCTGATCTTTTTGTTTCTAAATTTGAGTATTTTTTTAGCATATTAAATGCCCAATAATGGCGTTTGGCAATATCTAGGGTTTTTAATTTTTCAATGATCTCTTTTAGGTTAGATACAGGAAGGTATTTGGGTTTTTTCTCTTCATCTATTCCGAGCTCTATCGAAGTAACACAAACATTTTTGGAATGAGTGCCCTCATGGACATCCGTGATCTCCAAATCAAACTTATCTCCAATCAAAGATTTTTCTAAAGTGATTTCCCGCGGAATAGCTTTTCCGGATTTTTCAAATTCTGTTTTGTCTATCTTGATGTCTTCAGTGCTACCTGATTTTTTCCCTCCTGAGTAAGAGGTTAATTTTAATTTAGAGATTTGAGGATTTTGGTTGATCACCTTGGAGGAGAGGGCTCTTCCATTGATAATTCTTAAATACTTTAGTTCTATAGGGGAGGAGATTTCTAGACTTATCGTAGCAGTGCTTCCTTCCGCACACCAAACTGCTTTGTTGTTTCCTGAAACTAAATAATAAGGATCGTGATCCCAGGGAACTTCATGCTCTCTGAGTGTCGAGCTGGTAGTGATTTTCAAATCATTCAATTCATTTGCGAGATTTTTTTTCTTGCATGTGGATAGATTCATCATCAGTAAAATTAGAACTAAATATTTCATCTTGTCTCCGAATGTTTTAACTAGGTGAAAATTATTTTCCTATTGTTCATAGAATTGACTCTATTGCTAATGAATGGATCTGGAATTCAAGTAGATTTTTCATAAAAAATCTACAGAAGTAAATTTCACGAGGATAGTTTCTTGTGCGACTAATAAAGCCAATTTTTGAATGAATAGGGGAGGGCTAAAATTTATTCATAGTACTCAGGTAAATCCCGAGTGTGAAAACAATAATAGTGAGAGCCATGTTGATTCTACCCAATAAAATAGTCCGTTTTCGCACATCTGATTCGTTATAGATCTCCGGACCTTCAGTTCGTATCAGGTCAAAAACTCTCGGACCAAGAATGAAATCATGGTAGAAGCTCAAAAAGAAAATCGTTGAAAAAAGAAAAAGTTTTAAACTGAGAATCATCCCGTGTCTGCCGTGAAGGAAGAAATACCTCAATTCATCCAATCCTATACCTGAAGTGAGTAAGTTTCCAAATCCGGTAAGAAACAGTAATAGAAATACTATGTAGGTGTACCCTCTCATCCTCAATGTGACTTTCTCCAGCAAATCATATTTCAAAGAAAAGAAATTGGGATTGGAAGAAAGAACCTGGATCAGAATAATGATGAAAAAGTTAGATCCCAACCAGAGGGAAGCTACGAAAATATGGAAATAGATAGAAAGAAAGTACCCCATGCAAATCAAAATCTTAGAATTGTGAATTTTTGGCAATATACTTATTTCAGGAATATTGGTAAAATGATTTCCGCTCCGAACTAAAATCCCATCTCTTTTATTTCCTCAGTGAACTTCTGCTGGAATGGCCTGTATTTGGAATATAGATTTGATAAGAAACTATTGTTTTGGCGTATCACGCTGTTGGGATAAGAATTTTTCCTTTTATAATTAGTATTACATAAAATAACAAAAATCTAATATATCTAAAATATGGATATATATGACCGTTCGTCTTAGTTTTATTTTTGGGATTATGTCTGTTTGTTTCGAACCCTGACTGAAAATGGGTAGATAAGACTAAGCAGTTATGTCCCCAAAAGCTCACATTTCGAATCAAAAATCAGAAATTTTTTAAAGATTGTTTGATTCGAAAAAAATAAAATTAATAAATTAAGGAATAAGATTTTGGTGCTAAAAAATCGTTAAACATTAAGGTAAGTGACTGAATTTGGAAATTTTCCGGATAGGAAGGAGGGAATTGTTTGGATTCGTATGGAAAACTGAGTATAAAATTGCTCTCCTGCTCAGAAACGGGGTGATGAAAAAGGGATGCTATTGCATCTGCCCAAATATGATTTAAGTGGACAATCGAGCTAAAAACCTAAAAATATTCAACAAATATTGAGAAAAAATCTTTCGTGGTAGTCTTATTTGGGAGTGTGATTTTAGAAAATTCTTCAATAGTTTTCTTAGGGTTCCTGGCTTTCGCCAATTTATTTTGCAAATGTTGAAAAATGGATAGTTATCACACAAAGTGTTTGATAATGGTTAGAAAAAAATATACTGACTTTGGAAATCGTATTGAATCGTAAGGAATGTTTCTCTACTTTCCTTTCTATCAAAAATATTTAGTATGGTTATTATAATAATCCTGTCTCATTAGAGAGTGCTCACTACGGACACTTATATCTTAGTGAGTTTTCGGCAGGAGAGATAGGATGAAGTGACCAAATCACTGCCTAGTTTTGGAAAACCGAAGATAAAAGTTTTCGTTTTTTTGCACAACGATTGTGAGCGATTCCATTCTGATAGGAAAGTACCGAATCATCCCGGTGATTCCATAGAATTTGATAGGGTCGGTTCTGAAGTTCGACATGAACATAGGATACAAAACTTTCGGCAAAATCATCATCCGGATTCGTAGCAGAATAAAGAGTAGGGAAGTTTGTATTTTCTAAGGATGAGTAGATTTCTAGAGAATGATTTGCTATGGTTAATTTGGAATTTTCCGAATAGAAATGAATTTGGGATCTGAGTGGAAAAACATCTTTATCATATATCGTTTCTGATTCAGATTTCCAGGTAGAACCAGAAAATTCAAATTTTGAAAAATCTCTGTATTTCAGACTCAGGTCCGGAAGGAAATCGTGAGTAAATGCGATGATGTGTCCAAATTCATGGTTGAGGATGAATTCAAGAGTTGAGGAAGGTGAATTTCCGGTTTCGTTTTCAATGACCATTCTAAGCACACCCGAATTTGGAGAATAGATAGTACTTTCTTTGTATTTAGCCCAATCATTTGCATTGAGTTTCAGTAAATCACTATCTAAGATTATGTATCCACCTATCACCTTATTGTTTTTGTAAACAAAACCCGTTAGACCCGTACCTCCCAGATTCTTACAGAAATAGATACCGAGTAGGTGTTTGTCTTTGAGTTTTTTTAATTCCAGAGGTTCGCTTTCTGAGATTTGGGATAGCTGGGATTTGAATAGGGACAGATCTGAGTCCGGAATGGGATCCGTGTCAAATTTGTCGATGAGATTCATCTTCAGGATATAGTCTCTGTGTTGGGAATCTAAAGGGTAGATTCTTTTTTCCCAGGAATCCTCTAAGGAATAAAGATTCGCATTTCTAGAGGGATGAGTGGCCACCAGATCGGAATAGGGGTTCTCCTGCAATTCTGGAGAGGATTTTTGGCAATTGAGAGTTGGAAGTAGGAGAAAAAGGATGAGTAACTTTAGAGAAATATTCACAGAAAAAGAAAATCCAATCACGCTTTTGGAGACAACCAGAAAATGGTCGGTGATTGGATTTTAAGATTCCACTAGAATTCGAAGGAATTTATCTGCCCCATTCAACCTCCTGAATGTTGCTTATCTATTGCAAACTGAAAGTCCATTTTGGAAATTTTACCTTTTTCTCTGCCAATTTTTAGGCAAATACCAGAAGAAAATTCGATCAAAGTTTCCGTAATTGGGCAGGAATGATCTTCGCATCCATACTCTATCACTTTGAATCCGTTTTCTGAGGGGAATTTCTTTTCAATCCATTCATGCAATTTGGGATGAAAAGAAAATTCCTCTCCTTTTGATATGGATTCTTCAAATACTACTCTATGATCGTGCATGGGTGACCAAAATTGAAAAATTGTTTAGCATTTTAACCTTTTCCCGTCATTTATTTAGGATCGTATCCAAGATTGGGTGCAAGCCATCTTTCCACAGTCTGAATGTCCATGTCTTTCCGTTTTGCATAGTCTTCTATTTGATCTTTTTTAAGTTTTCCTACTGCAAAGTATTTGGATTTTTCATGGGAAAAGTACAAACCGCTTACTGAACTTGCCGGCCACATGGCAAAGCTTTCTGTTAGTGTGATACCTGTATTTTTCTCAACTTCCAAAATATCAAATAGGGATCTTTTTTCTGTGTGATCCGGGCAGGCCGGATATCCGGGAGCCGGTCGGATTCCTCTATAATTTTCGAGGGTATAGTCTTCCATTGTCAGTTTTTCTTCTTTTCCATATCCCCACTCGTCTCTCATTTTTTTGTGAAAGAACTCTGCCATAGCCTCAGCCAGTCGATCGGCTACAGCCTTAGCTAAAATGGAATTGAAATCATCTGAATCTTTTTCAAATGCTTTCGCAAACTCATCCACACCATGCCCTGCGGTAACCGCAAAAAATCCGATATAGTCTTTCACTCCGGTTCCTTCAGGTGCTATTAGATCAGAAAGCGACAGGTTTGCATCGCCTTCTTCTCTCTCGGATTGTTGACGTAAAGTATGGAAGGTCTTAATTACTTCTTTTCTGTTTTCGTCTCTGTAGACTTTGATATCATCACCGAAGCTATTGGCCGGATAGAATCCAACAACTGCTTTGGCTTTGATAATATTTTTTGAAATGATGGTATCCAACATTTTATTGGCTTCTTCAAAAAGCTCTTTCGCCTGTTTACCGATGACTTCATCTTCAAGGATTTCTGGATATCTTCCTTTAAGTTCCCAGGAATGGAAAAAGGGTGACCAATCTATGAATTTTCGAATTTCATTTAAATCTATATTATCAAAGACCTGATTGCCCAAAAAGGAAGGAGTAGGGGGAGTGTAAGCATTCCAATCAGTATTCAATTTGTTACTTCTGGCTTTCTCAAGCTCCACCAGAACTCTTGATGAAGTTCGATTGTAAAAAACATCTCTCAATCTAGTCTGTTCTTTTCGAATTCCTTCAATATAAGTTTGTTTTGTTTCTTTTCCCAGAAGGGAGTTCATTACATTGACCACTCTGGAAGCGTCCAGAACGTGTACTACGGGTTGAGAATATTGTTCAGCAATCTTTACGGCTGTGTGCGCCGGACTTGTAGTTGCTCCACCGATCAATAGTGGGATATCAAATCCTTCCCTTTCCATCTCACGGGCTACATGCACCATCTCATCCAAGGAGGGAGTGATCAAACCGGACAATCCAATGGCACAAACCTTATGCTTCTTTGCCTCTTCGATAATTCTTTCCGATGGAACCATGATTCCTAGATCGATCACATCAAAATTATTGCAGGCAAGTACTACCCCTACTATATTTTTCCCTATATCGTGAACGTCACCTTTCACTGTGGCGATTAGAAACTTATCCCGACCGGATGTATCGTTATTGTCTAATTTTTCCTGCTCCATGAAGGGGAGTAGGTAAGCCACGGCTTTTTTCATTACCCTTGCACTCTTGACAACCTGAGGAAGGAACATCTTTCCTTCTCCGAATAGTTCCCCTACTATCTTCATACCATCCATTAAGGGACCCTCGATCAGATGAAGAGGACGGGGATAATTCTTCCTTGCTTCTTCGACGTCAGCATCTATGAATTCTACTATGCCTTTGACAAGTGCATGTTTCAATCTTTCTTCAACAGAAAGAGAACGCCATTCCTGCTCTTTTTCCTTAACTCCGGAATCAGTTTTTTTATAAGACTCTGCAAATTCAATCAGGCGCTCGGTGGCATCCTCCCTACGGTTGAGTATCACATCTTCCACTCTTTCCAGTAGGTCTTTGGGGATTTCTTCATATACCTCAAGCATTCCGGCATTAACTATTGCCATATCCATTCCTTTCTTGATTGCATGGTAAAGAAAGACGGAATGCATGGCTTCCCGAATCGGGTTGTTTCCACGGAAGGAAAATGAGATATTGCTGAGTCCTCCACTGATCTTGGCTCCGGGACATTTCTCTTTGATTTCGGGGATCGCTTCTATAAAATTAAGTGCGTAATTATTGTGCTCTTCAATACCGGTAGCAACTGTTAGGATATTTGGATCAAAGATTATATCCTCAGGATCGAAGTTGAGTTTTTCTACCAGAAGGTCATAAGCGCGTTTGCAAATGGCAACTTTTCCGTCTTTGGTCGCCGCCTGACCATTTTCATCAAAGGCCATGACGATCACTGCGGCTCCATATCTTTTGGCTTTTCTGGCGGATTCAAGAAATTTCTCTTCTCCCTCTTTCAAACTAATCGAATTGATAATTGCCTTGCCCTGGACACATTTCAGACCCGCTTCAATCACAGACCATTTTGAGCTATCCAGCATAAAGGGAATTTTTGCAATTTCCGGCTCTGCGGCGATTAGGTTGAGAAAATGTGCCATGGATTTTTCCCCATCTAAGAGGGCTTCATCGAAATTGATATCGAGAATATTGGCACCCGCTTCTACCTGCTGAAGAGCTACCTGAATGGCCTCTTCGAAGTTGTTTTCCAAAATCAATCTTTTGAATTTTGGAGATCCTGTTACATTAGTTCGCTCTCCAACCATTAAGAATCCTTTCTCCGGAGTGACATTCAAAGGCTCCAATCCGGAGAGTCTCATATAGGAAGGTTGTTTTTTTAAAGAACGGGGTTTTTTCCCTCTTAGGGTATCCGCTATTGCTTTTATGTGCCCGGGTGTGGTACCGCAGCAACCACCCACAATATTCAACCAACCCTGATTGGAATAATCGAGGAGGAGTTGAGCAATTTCTTCCGGTACTTGGTCGTAACCACCGAAAGCATTCGGAAGACCCGCATTGGGATAGCAACTGATGTAGCACTCGGAGATATTGGAGAGTTCTTCTATATAGGGTCGCATTTCTGCCGCCCCCAGAGCGCAGTTGATCCCTACAGATAGGGGATTGGAGTGGCGGATGGAGTTGTAAAACGCTGAGACTGTTTGTCCGGAAAGTGTTCTACCGGATGCATCTGTGATTGTCACCGAAATGGAAACCGGAAGTCTCTGACCTTTGGCCAGAAATAATTCTTCAACTGCGTAGAGACCTGCTTTGAGGTTGAGGGTGTCAAAGGTTGTTTCCAGAAGTAAAAGATCGCAGCCTCCATCCATCAAAGCCTCCGCCTGTTCGTAGTAGGCCTTTACGAGTTCTTCAAAGGTGACTGCTCTAAATGCCGGATTATTGACATCCGGTGACATTGAGGCAGTTCGATTGGTTGGGCCGATGGAACCTGCAATGAAACAGGGGACATCCGGATTGTCTTTTTTGAAGGTTTCGATAGCTCTTTTAGCGCAATGAACAGATTCTAAATTCAATTCTCTAATGATCGATTCCAATTTGTAGTCTGATTGTGAAATTGTAGTGGAGCTGAAGGAGTTTGTTTCAATGATATTTGCTCCGGCTCTTAAAAACTCAAGATGGAGTGCTTCAATAATGTCAGGTCGTGTAATCGAGAGCAAATCATTATTTCCCTTCAAAGGATGGGCGTGGTCTTTGAACTTTTCTCCCCGGTAGTCTTCTTCGGTAAGATTGTATTTCTGAATCATGGTTCCCATGGCTCCATCCAGGAATAAAATCTTTTCTTTGAGTAAGTCGACAAGATACTGGGAATTTTTTGGATAGTTCATATATGACCTCTTTAGGTAGTATTAGTTAATTTTAAATTTAATAATTGGATATAATTTCGATTGAATTTTATTGATGGAAATCCATTTCAATTCTTCTCCTGAGAGTTCATGATCCGGGAAAATTGCATCCACAGGACACTCTGAAATACAGGCATTGCAATCAATGCAGATATCAGGATCTATATAGACCATTTTTTCTCCCAAACGGAACGCTTGAACCGGACAGACAACAACACAGGATGTATCACGAAAATCAATACAGCTTTCAGTTACAACGTAAGTCATGGATTTCGTGTGGTTCGGAAAACTCCGAACCACATAAGTTTTTAGTATCTATAGTGTTCCGGCTTGAAAGGTCCTTCGGGTGGGACTCCGAGGTATTCAGCCTGATCTTTAGAAAGTTTGGTCAATTTGACTCCGAGTTTATCCAGATGCAATGCAGCTACTTTTTCATCCAGTTTCTTGGGCAATCGATATACACCCAGTTCATACTTGCTGGTATAGAGTTCGATTTGAGCCAGTACCTGGTTTGTGAAAGATGTAGACATCACAAAAGAAGGGTGACCTGTAGCACAACCGAGGTTTACCAATCGTCCCTCTGCCAGTACGATTAAAGAATTTCCTGAAGGAAGAGTGTATTTGTCTACCTGTGGTTTGATAGTGGTTTTCTTGACTCCGGAATGAGAGTTCAGTCTTGACATTTGAATCTCTGTATCGAAGTGACCGATATTACAAAGAATCGCTCCATCTTTCATTTGAAGCATATGCTCAAGAGTCACGATGTCATTGTTTCCTGTCGCAGTCACAAGGATGTCAGCTTCTTTGATCATGTCTTCCATCAAAATCACTTCATACCCTTCCATTGCCGCCTGGAGGGCACATATTGGATCTACCTCAGTTACAGCCACTCTACAACCAAAAGCTCTCAGAGAAGCTGCAGAACCTTTTCCAACATCACCATAACCAGCAACAATTGCCACTTTTCCGGCAAGCATGATGTCTGTAGCTCTTTTGATTCCATCAGTAAGAGACTCTCTACAACCATATAGGTTGTCAAACTTGGATTTGGTTACGGAGTCATTGACATTGATCGCAGGAACTTTTAAAATTCCATCTCTCAGCATCTTATTCAACTGATTGACACCTGTAGTGGTTTCCTCAGAGATCCCTTTTAGTTCCGGAAGAAGTTCGGGTTTCTTTGTGTGGACATAGTAAGTCAAGTCTCCACCATCATCCAGAATCATATTTGGACCTTTTCCGTTGAAATTTAGAGTTTGCTCAATACACCACCAATATTCATCTTCAGTCATTCCTTTCCAAGCAAATACAGGAATACCGGCCTGTGCGATAGCCGCAGCAGCATGATCCTGAGTAGAGAAGATATTGCAGGAAGACCATCGAATCTCTGCTCCCAGGTTGGTCAGGGTCTCAATTAGTACTGCTGTCTGAATTGTCATGTGAAGAGATCCTGCAATACGTGCACCTGCGAGAGGTTTCTTTCCCTTGTACTCGTCTCTAAGAGCCATTAGTCCGGGCATCTCTTTTTCTGCTAGGATGATTTCTTCTCTTCCCCACTGGGAAAGGGATAAATCTTTAACTTTGTAATCATTTTTTTCGGACATTTAGTCCTCCTTTTTTTACTGCTTTGATAGTTAGAATTGTAAAATTTGTTTGCGTTTTGACCTGATCTATTTGTTTGATATCAAACCCGGCTTCCTCGAGCCAGACCTTCAGTTGGTCGGGTTCAAATCCCAGCCAGAGATCAGAATAAAGTTCTCTCATGAACTCTTTATTGTGCTTAAGTAAGTCTACCAGACAAAAGACTCCATTCTTAGATAGGAGACGTTCGGCTTCCTGAATGAGAAGAGGGGGGTTAGATACATGGTGAAGTACCATAGAAGCCACGACAGCACTTGCGGATTGAGATTTGAGAGGAATTTCTTCCAGTTTGGACTCTATGAAACTTGCTTTCTTATTTGATTTGTTTTTTTCTCTGGCTGTGGCAATCATTTTGTTTGAGATATCAATACCGATGACCTTTTCGGAAATTTTCGAAAGATCTGATATCAAACCACCTGGACCGCAGCCGAGATCCAAAATAGTTCCTTTGTTACCCGGAATGTAATCAAGAATTTTTTCTCTATAGACGCTGGGGTGGAATACTTTTTCTTGAATCTTATCAAAATTTTCTGCTATTGTGTTGAAGTAAGTTTTGTTTCTATGTATACGGTTTTTTTGGATGAGTTCGATTTTCTTTACATCATTGACAAAGTCATTCATCCTATCTTTGTAGGACAGGAGAATCTCTGTGAGTTGAGAAGGGAACTCCAACTCAGAAAAATTGGATATCCGATAGTAGACCCAGCTTCCTTCCCTATTCGCCGAAAGAATCCCTGCATCCACCAAAATCTTTAGATGTCTGGATATGCGGGATTGACCCATCTCAAGGACTTCTACAATTTCATTCACATTCAGAGGTCCGTAGGATAAAATATGTACAATCCTCAGTCGGGTTTCATCGCTATAGGCTTTGAAAACCGAGACAAAGTCTCTGACCTGAAATTGACTGTTGGATTTAATTACCATATCCTATTAATTACATATCAAGATATCTTGATATGTCCATTCTTGAATGGGTTCCAAATTTGTAAATGTTTTTTTAAATTTAAAATATCAGGAGAATTTCTATTCCTATCTGATCCGGGACTTGAAATTAAGAAAAATTTACCGGATTGCTGAGCATTTTTCCTCATCGACCTATTTGGAGAATTTTAAAACCATGTCTTTGATTAGGTATCCGGAAGAATCGTACCGGGTGCCCAATTTTAGTTAGAGTCATTTTCAATAGTATTTGCACATTTACTGAAGAATTTGCTATGAAATGGCTAAATACCGTAAGCAGAAAAATGCAATTATTTCTGAGATACGATATCTATAAAGTATCTACAATTGCAAAACTTGCATTTTAAAGAATGGGTTGTACGTAAAAAATGTTCGAAATATCTAAATTTGGAAAAAAATTCAGCCAGGATGCCGGAATTCTATCACTTATGGATGATCTGGGGAAGGCCAATGCATCTACCGGAAAAGTGATCATGATGGGTGGGGGTAATCCTGCTCATATTGACTCGGTTCAGGAAATATTTAGGGAAGAAATGAAAAAACTGACTTCGGAAGAAAGTTTTAAGCAGATCATTGGCAATTATTCTTCACCGGAGGGCAATCCATGGTTCCAGAAAGTCTTCGCAGGATATCTTGTGGAAAAATATGGTTGGGATATTTCTGAAAAGAATATCTGTATTACGTCAGGTGGTCAGTCTTCATTTTTCTTTCTTTTCAATCTTTTTGCCGGAGAATTTGAAGGTGGTCGGTTTCGGAAGATCTTATTTCCTCTATCTCCTGAGTATATCGGTTATTCCGATTTAGGATTGTCCAATCATATGTTTGTCTCATACAAACCTAAAATTGAACTCATCGGAGAGCATTATTTCAAATATAAGATAGATTTTGATTCTCTAAAAATTGATGAATCAATCGGTGCGATATGTGTATCACGGCCTACCAATCCTTCCGGAAATGTTCTCACCGATTCAGAAATGGAAAAACTTATTGAATTAGCGGAAAAATGCGACATTCCTTTGATCATTGACAGTGCTTATGGAAATCCTTTTCCCGGGATGATCTTTTCTGATGTGAAAAATTTTTATTCTCCAAATATAATTCATAGCTTCAGTCTTTCTAAATTAGGATTGCCCGGTTTGAGAACCGGTATTATCGTCGCAGATCCGAAGATTGTTCGAATCGTTTCCTCGTTGAATTCGATAGTTTATCTCGCACCTGGAAATCAGGGTCAATATCTCACAGGAGAGATTTTTAGGGATAGACAGATAGACAATTTGTCTCAAAACATTATACGTTCGTATTACAAATCCAAATCGGAATTTGCCTGTGGATTGATTGAAAAGTATTTAAGTAATACAGTGTACCGTATCCATAAGTCCGAAGGGGCATTGTTTTTATGGTTGTGGTTTCCCGATCTCCCGGGTGGAAATCGCAATCTCTATGAAAGATTAAAGCAAAGGAATGTAATTATCGTTTCCGGTGATTACTTTTTCCCGGGTTTGGAAGAAGATTGGGAGCACAAAAAAGAATGCATCCGGGTAAGCTATGCTGGGAATTCTGAAGATGTGGAAGAGGGGATAAGAATTCTATCTGAGGAAGTGATAAGAGTTTACTCAGAATAAGTGACTGAATTTCGTTATTTAAGCTAAGATCCCTTCCAAACTCAAAAAAATTTGAGATTATGCGACATAATTGGTATTGACTCTCGCAAGGGAATGTCTATTTACCTATTTGGGGGAATTTTGCAGTAGAAAATATAATTGCAAATTCATCAATATTTCTTGAAAAAAGCGGGGTTTGGTGGAAATCCAAGAAATTTCTCACCTCTAAATTGCCCTGTGAAGTGGTTTTTGGAGGTGCCCCAAAGTTCTATTCAAGGTAAAAAAAAATTTGAATTAAGAATCCTTCAGAAAATGTACTTGTTATTTTTTTTAGAATTGATATTGTAAGTTCTATTCTATCGGACAAAACATACTCCCAATGTCAAACATTCAAATTCAATACATAGAAAACCCTGAGTCTCAATTGACTGACTTCCTCTGGAATAGTTTGAGGCAATACAGTCTTTCCCGAATAGAAAATAAAGATTTACATCAAAGGATTATTTTTTGTTTTCTTGCCAGGGATGAAGATAAAATCATCGGAGGTACTCTCGGGATGCTTTATTTTAAGTCTGTCTATATCCAATTGCTCTGGGTAGATGAGAATTATCGCGGTCATGATTTGGGTACCCGTTTGTTGGAAAAGGCAAATGATCTCGGAAAGGAAAATGGATGTACTGTCCTTCATTTGGATACTTTTAGTTTTCAGGCACCTGAATTTTATACGAAGCTCGGAATGGATTTGATAGGAACTATAGATGAATACGAAGAAGGGATAAGAAGATTTTTCTTTAAGAAAAAAATAAAATGACTAAGATAGGTATTTTGACCTGTAATGAATACCTGCCGGAGAAGAAAGGTGATTGGTATAGAGAACAAATTCATCTGGAAGAAGAAATCCTAATCAATTCATTTCAAAGTTCAGGAATTCAAGCTGAACGGGTTAGCTGGTCTGATATAAACATAGATTGGTCATCCTATGTAGCTATTATCTTTCGTTCCACCTGGGATTACCAAAAGAGTCCGGATCGTTTTCTCGAATGGATTTCTTTAGTTAAGGGACAAACGATTCTTATCAATTCAGAAAAAATGATTCTATGGAATCTGGACAAACATTATCTATCCGAATTCGCAGAGAAAGGATTTCGGATCATTCCAACGATCTTCCTGGATAAAGACAATTATGTAGAAACAATCGAAAATTCAATGCAGATCTTTGAGTCAGATTCTGTCCTTATAAAACCCTGTATCTCAGCTGGTGCCCGTAATACTTTTAAATTTAAAGATTTCAATTCATTTAGTATTCTTAAAATTTTAGATGAATACATTCAGCAAGAAGATTATATCTTGCAACCATTTTTTGAAGAAGTTCAAAAACAGGGGGAAATCTCCCATATTCTCATCGGAGGAAGATATACACATTCCGTTCTGAAAAAACCGGCTAGAGGAGATTTTCGGGTACAGGATGAACACGGAGGGAAGGTGTATTCTTACTTAGCTTCAAAGAGAGAAATTGATTTTGCTGAATCTCTTATCGCTTCCTGTTTTGAACTCCCTTACTATTCACGTGTTGATTGTTTGAAGAGAGACGATGAAAGTTATTTGATGGAGTTGGAGTGTATCGAACCGGAATTATTTTTTAGATTTCAACCCGAATCCTCCAATGAGTTAGTTGATTTTTTAAAGAGAAGGATATTATGAAGCACATTGTCAGGTTTTTTGTAGAACGTCCTATGTGGGCTAATCTTTTTATCTTTTTTGTATTCGGAATAGGAATATTATCTGTTTCTAAAATGCGAAAAGAGGCTTTTCCTGAAGTAAATCTGGGTCAAATTATAATTACCAGCATTTATCCGGGAGCATCCGCAGCAGATGTAGAGATCAATGTTACGGTACCTATAGAAGATGCGATCAAAGAACAGGAAGGAATAAAAGAATTTACATCCTACTCAAGAGAAGGTATATCCATTGTAAGTATTACAGCTGATGAGGATTTGCCTGCTGAGAGCTTTCAAAAATTACGAAGAGATATAGACAATTCGATATCAAATATCTCAAATTTGCCTAAGGAATTGAAAGGTAAGCCCATTGTAGATGAGCTGACATCCTCTGATCTTCCAATTCTGGAATTGGCATTTAGCGGACCTTATGAAGAATTGAAAGATTTTGTACCTGAATTACAGGATGAGCTTACAATGCTCGAAGGTGTATCACGGGTCAAGTCGGTCGGTTTGGGTGATGAGGAAGTTCATATTCTGGTGGATCCGGAAAAAGCTAAGGAAAAATACGTAGATTTCCTGATGATTTCTCAGGCGATTCGCAAAAGAAATCTTGGTGGAAGCGGAGGAACCCTCAAGTCATTCCTCAGTGAAAAGAAGATAGTTTCCTATGAAAAATATGAAAAACCTGAGAATATCCTGGATACTATCATCCGGATGTCACCCGATGGATATGGAGTCAAGCTCAGAGAAGTAGCAAAATTAGAATACCATCCAGAAGATCTCAAACTCAAAGTCAGAAACAATGGGAGCTCGGGTGCATCGTTATTGATTATTAAAAAATCTAATGCTGACATTGTTAAGACACTGGATGGAGTCTCAGAATTTTTGGATAAAAAAAATCTCCCTCCCAATGTATCACTGAAAAAACTCAACGATGGTTCTAAGTTAACCAGAAACAGAATCGGTCTTGTAATGGGGAATTCTGCCATAGGATTTATATTAGTTGTCATAGTGCTTTTTTTGACTTTTGATATTCAGACTGCAATTTGGACTGCTTTTGGAATTCCATTTTCTCTCCTCGGAGGAATGATTATCTTATATATGAACGGTCAATCACTAAACATGTTTGTCCTCGGAGGATTTATTCTGGTCGTCGGGATGTTAGTGGATGATGCTATCGTCATCTCGGACACCATAAAATCTCTTTTAGAAAAAGGTTATGATTCTGTGGAAGCGGCTTCGAGAGCAGTTGAAATGGTCTGGGCACCTGTATTGGCATCTTCGGCGACGACCATGGCGGCATTTTCTCCTTTGATCAGTCTCGGAGGTTTACCCGGAAAATTTATTTGGGTGATTCCTTTGATTGTGATACTCTCACTTATTGTTTCATTGGTTGAAAGTTATTTTATTTTACCAGTCCATCTGGCTCATGTAAAGGGACATCGAACACAAAAGAAAGTTTTTATAGAAAAGCTTGAAAATAAATATGAGTCTTTCCTGGGAATCGTGTTGAAGCATAAGCCAGTATTTTTCTTCTCAGTTTTTATTGTATTTTTTATAACTATCATCATAACTAAAAATTTTATTAAAAAAGATCCATTTCCACAGGAGGGATCTGAAGGTTTTATAATCAATGTATTACTTCCCAAAGGATCCAGTTTGGAGAAAACAGAGTCTATAGTTAAAGAGATAGATTCTGTAATACAAAAAATCCCATCTGAAGAATTGGATGGATTCTCATCCAGGATTGGAACCAATAGTGAATCCGTTCAAACAGAAATGGGAAGTTTGCCCAACACAGCTGTAATTTTTGTATACCTTCATTCTTTTGAAAACAGGAAACGAACTGCTGAAGAAATCAGAAAATCTATAGCTTTAGAAATAGAGAATCTACCTATATCAAAAGAACTCACATCTTTTTCGTCTCACATCATTCGATTCGGACCACCTCTCGGGAGACCATTTGAGGTAAGAATCATTCACAATGACTCTATAAAGAGAAAAAAGAAGGCAGAGGAGATAAAAGAATACCTAAAGTCCTTAGAGGGTGTTTATGATGTGGATGATGATGAAATTGAAGGTAAGGATGAGTTGAATTTACAAATCGATCACGACTTACTTGCTAGTACCGGATTGACTGTAGAAGATGTACTGAATACAATTGGCTTTTCCTTTGAAGGTAGAGTAGTGACTGATTTGGTGACTGTCGATAAGAAAATAGATTTCAGAATGAGGTTAAATGAAAAATCTAGAGCAGATTTAGATTTTCTAAGAGACATTCCTATTCTGAATCGAATGGGTCAGGAGATCAATCTAAGTCCAATTATCAAAATCAATGAATCCGGATCTACTGATGAATTTAAACATTATAACGGGAAAAGATATATGGCAGTATTTGGGAATCTGGATAAGGATAAAATGACTCCCGAATCAATATTGAATCTTTTGAAGGAAAAGTATTCTTCTGAAAGGGAAGTTCGACTTGAGTATTCAGGTGAACCCATCGAAAACAAAAAGATTTTTAGTAATCTGGGTATAGCGGCTTTGTTTGCTATAGTTTCTGTCTATTTGATCATTGCTTTGATCTTCAACTCATATCTCAAACCTGTTTTGGTGTTGAGCGCAATCCCTTTAGGGTTGATTGGAGTGATGCTTTCAATTTTTATTCATGGAATGGCACTCTCGATGTTTGTAGGTATCGCTCTTATCGGGTTGATGGGTGTGATTGTCAATAATTCTATTGTAATGATCTATACTTCTACAGATGATCCGGAACAAAAGATCACAGATGAGGTCATCATTCAGGGGGCAAAAGGTAGACTCAGGCCGATTTTGTTGACTACCACCACAACAATTCTGGGTCTTTTTCCCACTGCTTATGGGATAGGAGGATACGACCCGGTTCTCTCTCCAATGAGTCTTGCTTTGATGTATGGATTGTTGTTCGGGACCCTGGTAGTTCTACTCTTTATTCCATCAGTACATTCACTCATGAAGGGTGCTCTGAATAAATAAGATCCATGAGTTGCCTTTTCTGTGCAATGGAGGGGTAAACTGTCAAACCCTCTGTAGTACGTTTAAAAAATATTAGAAAACTTTTAAGTACAAAAGATCTGAATTTATCAATAAATTTTTTTTTCAGAATATATTCAAAAAATATTGATAAAAAATAGATTTTTGCATTGCAAAATACAAAGTATTAGTTTCCTTAGAAGTGGAAAGTAATTGAGGATGATTTTCTGAATTGTCAAATGTTATTTTCTCTTTGGAAAGGATGAACGATAGTAACGATGGAAGAAACGAAACCTGGAGAACCGGAAAATATTGCATTCAGCAATGATCTGTACATTGTTGGGATTGGTGCCTCAGCAGGTGGATATGAGGCTATAGAAACATTTTTTAAAAATATGCCGGAAGACACCGGTATGGCGTTTGTGATTATCCAACATCTTTCCCCTGACTTCAAAAGTCTTATGGTAGAGCTTCTTTCCAAGCATACAAAAATGAAGGTCTACAGGGTAGAAGATGGGATGCAAATCCGTCCCAATTGTGTTTACCTGATTCCACCCAGAAAAACCATGACTATCTTCCAGGAACAACTCTTTCTCAGTGAAATAGAGAAGGATCTGGGGATCAATTTGCCCATCAACCTATTTTTTAGATCCCTATCGAATAACTCGGGCGAAAAAGCAATAGGTATTATACTTTCCGGAACAGGTTCGGATGGAACATTAGGAATTCGAGATATAAAAGGGCAGGGCGGAATGGTAATGGTCCAGGATGATACCTCCGCAAAATTTGATGGGATGCCAAAGAGTGCAATATCTACCGGTCTTGTGGATTTTATAGCCAAACCAGAAGAAATGCCAGAAATCCTAGTAAAATTCATTAATCACCTCACATTCTCTGATAGTGAAACAGATAAGAATCCTAAGAATGTAAAAATAGACAAATTGGCTAAGCTAATGTCTATAATTTTGAAAACTAAGGACATGGATTTTACCCACTACAAATCTACTACAATTCTCAGACGGGTAGAGAAGAGGATGGGGATCTGTCAAATCAAATCAGTAGATGAGTATATCGAACTTTTAGAAAAGTCTAATGTAGAAGTAGCTACATTGGTAGATGAATTATTGATCAATGTAACTAATTTCTTTCGAGATCCTGAAACTTTTGAATACTTAAAAAAGAAAATCATCCCAAAAATCTTTTCCAATAGGAAGGTGAATGTTCCTTTAAGGGTATGGGCTGTGGGTTGTTCCACAGGTGAGGAAGCTTATTCTCTTGCTATTTTATTCCGTGAGTATATGGAGGAAACGGGAGAAAATGCGGAAATCAAAATCTTTGCGACCGACATCGACAATACATCCCTGGTAGCCGCCACCGCAGGACTCTATACTGACAATATAGCAGTGGATGTGTCCTCCGAACGACTTTCGAAGTACTTCATTCGAAAGGAAAATTCTTATCAAATCATCGAATCTATACGTAAAATGGTGATTTTTGCCTTTCAGAACATCATCAAAGACCCTCCTTTCAATAAAATTGACCTCATCACCTGTAGAAATCTATTGATTTATCTCGAAACTACTGCCCAAAAACGGGCACTGAGTTACATTCATTTTGCTCTCAATCCTATGGGATTTTTGTTATTGGGCAAAAGTGAGACCATCGGTCAAATGCTCTCCCATTTCCGTCCTCTCGACAATCGTCTGAAGTTTTATCAAAAAATTGGAAAAAATACTTTGAGTTTGGAGATGAGAGAGGATCTCTTTCGGAATGTTAGTCCGGCTCTGAATCCTCTTGGGCTTGAAGTTAGGTCTGCGAGTTCTAGGGAGAAATCCTATGAAGATGTTATCTATCATACTCTCATGGAAAAGTTCGAGCCTTCTGCCTTATTGGTAAATGGGAATAATAACATAGAATATATTTTTGGTGATGCAGAAAAATACATTCGCATGAATCGGGGAAAGATCAACCTCACAATTTCAAAAAACTTACGATTAGAATTGAGTACTGCAATAAGCACGGGCCTCCATAAGTCAAAGAAAACCGGAAAAGAAGTTATATATAATGATATTATAATTAAAGATGATGATAAAATCACGAATCTAAATTTGACGATTCAACCCTTCACTACCAAAGATCTAAATTCGGATAACTTCTTTATTATTTTTGAAGAAGTCAGTATGAAGCCTTCAATCAAATCGGAAGGGGAAGTGTATGATCCGAGCATTCATTCCAGTCTTCGTATCAAAGAACTCGAGACAGATCTTCAGATTACCCGTGAAAATCTTCAGGCAACAGTTGAAGAATTAGAAACATCTAATGAAGAGCTTCAGGCGACCAATGAAGAATTGCTGGCTTCTAATGAAGAGCTACAAAGTACAAATGAAGAACTTCAATCAGTGAATGAAGAGTTGATAACAGTCAATGCTGAGTATTTACAAAAGCTGGAAGACCTGATTCAGATAACTAATGATTTTGATAATTTATTGAATAGTACTCAGATCGCTACACTATTTCTGGATCTTGATTTCAGGATTAGAAAATTCACTCCTAATATCAGAAAGTTTTTTAATATTTCAAAAATTGATATAGGTAGAAATATTTCGAACTTTTCTTACAATATGGAATTTCATGATTTATTGCAGGTATTGAGTAATGTATCACAAAAAGGCAATGTTGTCGAAAGAGAGATTCAGGTAGAAAACAATCAGCATTTTATCATGAGAATTCTACAGTTTATGGCTTCTGATAATGTAATAGAAGGGATAGTCATTACATTCGTTGATATTAGTGTGCGAAAAATAGCCGAAGCGAACCTCGCCCGTAGCGAAGAGAGATTTCGATCTGCATTTGAATATTCCGGTATCGGAATGGCCATTCTTTCTTACTACGGGGAGTTTCTAAAAGTAAACTCTAAAATGATAGATCTTTTAGACTATTCCGATATAGAATTTTTGAAAATGACTATATTCAAAATATCTCATGATGAATTTCAGATGAATCTGAGAGCAAATCTGGAGGAACTGGCGGAAGGGAAAACAGATTATTTTGAAATGAAAATCAGAGTCCTCCATAAGGAGAATTATTATCTATGGGTTGTTTTATCTTTTTCTATAGTGAGAACAGAAGACAAAACAGCTCAATATTTTATAGTTCAGGTCAGGGATGTTACCGATAGGGAAAAAGCTATAGCGGATTTAAAAGAAACCAGTATACTTCTTGAAGAGCTTCATCAATTGGCCAGAATTGGTGGTTGGGTTTTTCAAATTCAGGAAGATGAAATGGTTTGGACCGAAATCACAAGAGAGATATATGAAGTTGATGCAAGTTATAAACCATCTCTTGAGGATATGTATCACGAAGCTGATTATATCACTAAAGACTTATTGAAAAAAGAATTCAATAAGTGTATTTTTAAGCATAAAAAAATAAGTCAGGATATAAGAGTTCGGTCTTTCAGGGGTAATGATTTATTTATAAGAATTATTGCTAAACCTGAGATGATCGATGGAAACGTAGTAAAAATAATTGGAACAGTTCAGGATTTTTCAAATGCTTTTAAGAAAAACCATATCCAGTCTTCACATGAAGAAATGATCGAGAATTATGCAGAACCTGCAATCTTGATTCAAAAAAGTGGAAAGATCGCAGCATGGAATTCTAAGGCAGAAAAATCTTTAGGATATTCTCAAAGAGAAGTAATAGGAAAATCTATATATTCATTGATTCCTGAGTCTGCACTTAAAAATGAAAAGGAGATAGTAAAAAGATTATTGAAGGGAGAAAGTATTCTGCCCTCATCAACACTCAGAAAACATAAATTCGGGAAGGAAATGAAATATGATCAAATCTTGATTCCCCTACAGAACAATAAAGGTGTTATAGATTCCTTTATTTCAATACTAAAGACGTAATCATTTTTGAGGAAAACTTAAAATTGGATAGTTATAAAGAAAATTTGAGGAAGAGGGCAGAGATGATCCTCAATAAAGAAAAATTTCATCTCTCCCGAAGTGAAACGGATGATCTCAAAAAAGTATTCCTAGAGCTCAAGACATACCAGGTCGAGCTAGAATTACAGAATGAAGAGTTTCAGAAAAATCAGGAAGAATTACAAAACTCAAGAGATCGATATCAAAATCTTTATATGTACGCTCCCGTAGCTTATTTGGAGATCACACAGAATGGAGTGATAAAAAGCTGTAACCAAAATGCATCCAAAATGTTGAACAAGGACATCCACTCTCTCCACGGGAAGCCATTTACAGGCTACATTCATCATGATTCCATTGAAGATTACTCCAGATTTTTAAAGAGATTGAAAGAAGGTTATGATATGCAGAGATGTGAGCTCAATTTGAATATCAAATCTTCTGATAAAATAACTGTTATATTGGAAGGTAGAAGTTTCTTCGGTGATTTAACTGAAGATTTGTTTCTAATATCCATGATAGACATTACAGAACAAAAAAAGTACGAAGAGGAACTTGAGGTAGCCAAACAGGTAGCTGAAAAGGCGAATAAGATAAAATCTATGTTTTTGGCTAATATGAGCCATGAGTTACGAACTCCTCTCAATGGAATATTAGGATATACTCAATTACTTCTAATTAGGGATGAGCTGAAAGAATCTAATTTGAACATGCTTCAGGTCATTCATCGTAGTGCAGAAAATTTGCTTGGATTGATAAATGATATATTAGATATATCTAAAATAGAGGCCAATAAGCTTCAAATTGAAGAAAATGAATTCAATTTGAAAATATTCCTAAATGACATTCATGCAATTTTTCAGGCAATGGCTACAAAAAAATCTCTGGAATTTGATTTTTCGATTCATTCAGTTGAAAGTGACCCGGACGATGTTCCCGATTGGGTGTGTTCCGACGAGAAGCGATTGAGGCAGATAATCTTTAATTTATTGAGCAACGCATTTAAGTTTACAAATACCGGAAAAGTTTCTATCGAGTTTCTTTTTGCCAGTAATAAATTGACTATTAAAGTAATAGATACCGGTCGTGGAATCGCTCCGTCCGATTTGGAGAAAATTTTCGAACCGTTTCAGCAGGCTGGTGATCAAAAAATGATTACAGGAACAGGTTTGGGTTTATCTATTACTAAAAAATTAATAGAACTTATGAATGGAAAACTGGAAGTAACTAGTGAAATAGGAAAGGGAAGTCAGTTTGCCTTTACTATTCCTATACAGGTAGTTCATAAAGATATTCCTATGCCCGAGGAACCTTTGGGGTTGGTTAAGAAGATTATCGGTTACAAAGGAGATAGGAAAAAGATTCTTATCGTTGATGATATTGATCTGAATCGATTTATTCTAAAGGAAATTCTGCGTCCGATTGGATTTATGTTAAGAGAAGCTTCCAGTGGCAGAGAAGCCATTCAGGTTACTGAAGATTTTCACCCGGATATGATCTTGATGGATCTCAGAATGCCTGATATGGAAGGGTTGCAGGCATCTTCCATAATAAAACAAAATCCTAATAATGCCAATATAGTGATAATTATGATTTCTGCCAGTAATACAGAAGCTGAATTAGAAAATCTGGATGAATCGGGAATTAGTGGATTTATTTCAAAACCATTTAATATCTCTGATTTCTATGCGATTTTAGAAAAACATACAAAGATTGAATGGATTCTGAAGTCTTAGCTTTCAGAATCCATTTCAATACAATTTTCTCTTTATTTTACCTTGATCCGGATTCCTTCTGAGTGACTGGAAAATTCCGGTGCATACATTGATTGGATGGTTGTGATACCATTTGAAAAGTCACCCTTGTGTGTTACGCGTAGAGGATATTCAAATACATAAGTACCCTTGGGTAAATAATCAAAGAAAAAGTTTGTTGCGGTATCTCTGGTATTTTCAAAGTATCCCAGTCCATCCTGGTACTTGTATTGGGAAAAGACATTGATGGGTTCCAAAGCAGAAGCTCTCATGTCTTTCATATGAACATACTCCATTTCCCGGTCTACTCTTAGCTCTATACGGACTTTCAAAAGATCTCCTACATTGAGAGGATCTTTGTCTGAGAGAGGGGAAAGGACCGGTCCGGTTTTTGAATCGGATTGCTTGAATACCTGTTTTTTCAATTGTAGAGGAGTCTCTGCAGGGGTGATTTTGTCCAGGTTTTCAAAATATTGCCAGTAGGCGGCTCCCCAGCTAACACCTTTGTAGTCTTTCTGAATTGTGATATTTCCCATTTCAGGTTTTATTTCTGAAGGAGAGAAGGAAACTTTGAAGTAACCTGCTCCTGCAGAAGTTTTTATTTTTGGGTCATTACCGGGATCGATTTTCTTTGATCCTGTGGTTATTACGGGAAGTTGTTCGTTTTCAAGAAGATTTGAACCTCTGAGTAAAAGGGCATAAATTGCTTCAGAAGTCGCTTTGGTTGTTTCCCATTCGGTAGTTTGTTTGTTCTTCAACAACCAGGTCTTCAGTTCATCAACTGTCTTTTCGTCTTTTCCTACTTCATCAAAAACTTCAATCATCAATGCCTGAGTTTCAATCGGCATTTGGTACCAAAAGTATCCGCGTTGAGTCTTCCAATACATACCCAATTCTTCAGATACTAAGGCTGTTTCTTTTAGCGATTTTAAGATCTCTACCGGAGTCTTACTGTCCTCCATTCTATGTAGAGCCAGGGCTATCATTCCCTGCATGTATTTATTGCTATCCATCCAATATGTCTTAGCCTGTTTTGTGAAGTATTTTACAGCTTCTTCAGATTCTTTGGGGATAGGAATTTTACCGAAGTAACTTCGTGTGTACAGATATTGGATTTGTAAAAAACTTAGGTGATTGTCCTTCAAATCAATTTTTTTCCCATCCGCCAATCGTTTGAGTTCTAAATAGTCTCTGGCTAGGGCTCGATCCATATAGCCCATACCATTCAGAATAATTGAATCCAATTCCGACTCTGCAGGAGATTTGACACCCAGGTGTTTCAGATGAGCCATTCCTGTTAAAATATGTTGAGTCATATAACGGTTGGGTTCCATACCTTTGAACCAGGGCCAGGCTCCTTCACTCATCTGTGTCTCTTTGATTTTTTTGAAAGCCCTACCCAATTCAGAGCTCATGCGATTGATATCAAATAGAAGCGCTATACGTTTTCTTCTTTCTGTTTCATTGATGGCATTTCTGATCCATGGAGTATCTTCCAGAAGTATTGTTTTCAATTCTTGATTTTTTTCGAGATTGGAAATCAGGGATCCTTTTTTGGAGTCGGGGACTGATTTCCAGGCATCAAAAACTTTTTTTATCTTAGGATTAGAATTTACTATATGAGTAGAAAGGGAGTTTGCATAGTATCTACTGAAGGTTTGCTCAACGCATTCATATGGATATTCCATGAGATAGGGGAGAGCTTGAATCGCATACCATGCGGGGTTTGCCGTGAACTCTATGGAAAAATTATTGTGCCTAAGCGTATCTGAATTTCCTGAATTTATGAGTTTTTCAAATTTAAATTCTTTGGAACCTGTAGTACGTATAGGAAGGGGAAGAGTTTCGGTAACAAGCATTCGATTGGTCAAAACCGGAATGGCAAGCTCCTCTCCATCGGAAAATTTTCCTGCAGTCGCTACTAAACGATAGGTGACAGCAGTGATTTTTTCCGGAATTTTTAAATCCCAGGAGACGGATGAACTGAGTCCACTATTGGATGCAAAATCTTTTTCTGAATTTTCTTTCATGAATAGTTCCGTCACCGGCTTCATGGAAACAGAATCAAAAAGTTCCAGTTTGATTTTTCCCGAGAGATTTTCTTCCGAGAGATTGGTGACCTTCACTGAGAAAGTCATGGAATCCCCTTCGCGAAAGAATCTCGGAGGATTGGGAACAATCATAAGATCTTTCTGAGCGATGAGCTCATTGGTTATAAATCCATAAGAAAGATTTTTAGTGTGGGCAAATCCCTGCATTTTCCATCGGGTCAAACTATCAGGTAATTTGAAGGATACTATGACTGTCCCCTCACTATCTGTTGTCAATTCGGGATAGAAAAACGCAGTTTCACTGAAATTGGAACGGATCTCAACCTTTCCTTCTTCAGAGGACTCTTCTTCTTTGCGTTCGGCCGGTTTGGGGGAAGATGGCTTGTCTGCTTTGGCTACCGCTTCTTCTGCTTCATCGGAAGCTGAATCTGACATCGCCATTGCCGGTGCAGGCGAGGGTGCTTCATCCATATTCTTTTCCAGTAAAGGTGGTTCTCCACCTTCCATATCTCTAGTTGCTGATTTCGACTTCTTTCTATATCTTCGATGCCCATGATAGCCGAAATCAAAATTGAACCAGTCCAGAGTATCATAGCTATAATTGACTCGGTAATCCATTTGATTCCAGTTGTTTTCATAACGATGAGAATCAGTTGTACGAAATGCATTTAGAGATGACCAGGCCTGTCGCGGATAGGTGAAATTATGAATATCAAAATGAAATGGGTTGGATCGAAATGCATCCAGGGAAGCGTCATACATAGTTGCCAGCATTTCGGCGGCTATCTTATCTTTTTCAGCCCCTTTGATGATGAGTTTCCATTCTTCCTGTGAACCCGGCTCTAACTTATTTCTAAAACTCATAAATTTGATATCCAATTTTTTGTTCGAATAAGGTACCGAGATGTTCTGGGAGTGTTGGAAAAAGCGATTTTTGTGAACATAAGTTATATGAATTCCAAAATTTCCTCGAAATTTTTCGATAATCGGTATTTGGAGGGAAAAAAGCGAAGAAGGAGTCTTCGATGGATCCAACCATTCTGAATACACAACCTTTCCCTTGTGTTCTAACTCATACAAAGCTTTCCCGCGGAATTGATTGTTTATGATGAAATGGGCAGTCTCTCCAACTTCTGCATATGCCTTTCGAACTTCAAAGAGATCCATAGTGGGATAGGGCAATTCGGGAGATTTTGAACCGAAGATGGTAATGTATTGAATGTCTTTTACTTCTTTTTTATCCGGGTCCAAAGCAGAGGCTTCCAGTTTGTAGACGCCCGGTTTGAGAGAATCATAATTTTCTAATGTAAAAGATTTTTGATCTTTTGTGTTCAATTTCATCTCGAGGACTTTTGTGTCTTCATCCCAGGTGTAGAAATTGGTTTCATTTGCATATTCATCATAAGGAAGAGATTTCTCCCATTCTTCTTTTGAATATAGTGGACGGTCGGGCTTTTGCCATATACGTTTTCTATAAGCTTTGTCGGGAGACTTTAAAGATGTGAGTGAAATATTGACGTCTACAGGTTCGAATTCTCCCGAAAGGTTTTCGGTTGAGATCTTTATCTTATTGTCATCGGCTGAAAAAAACTTATCAGGGGAATTTAGATTCACAACCAAAGAACTGTATCCGGCAACGATAACTCTGGAGGCAGACCTGGTCTCTCCATTGATATCGGTGACATCAGCTTCTACCCGAAAATGAAATTTTGGATTGGAAGATTCAGATATAGAGAGATCGGGTAGGGCTTCAAACAAAACCTGAAACTCTCCTTTTTCATCGGTTATGGTTTCACCTGAAGTGATTTCCATTTCAGAAGAGTAGGAAGATGAATCAAAGTAATAATACCACCATCTGGGAAAGATGACTACCCGCTTGACTCTGTACTTCACTTTCGCACCATCTATATTGGCTCCGGAATAAGCTTTGGCGTTTCCTGTAACCTTTAATTTGTCCTTTAGTTTGTAAGATCCCTGAATAGGTAAGATTGTAGTTTCGAATTTGGGGCGTTTGTATTCTTCTACAGAAATGGATTGGTTTCCATTGAATCCTTCAGCGTAGAGTGTGAAGGAACCTGTGATTCCTCCCGTAGGAAGGGTAAAGGCTCCATTGACAGATCCGTATTCATTGGATGTAAGACTCAATTGTCCTGCTTTTTGTCCGTTAGGATTTTGCAGTATTACGTTTACGTTTGTATTGGGTAGTATTTTGGAATCTTCTTTCCCTTTAGTGAGAAGAATACCTTTGAAGAAAAGTTGCTGTCCGGGTCTGTAGATCCCACGGTCGGTAAAGAAAAACACTCTGGAGATTTCATGATTTTCATTGTTATAGGAATACTTTCTCCCTTGGGAGAAATATCCAAGATGACTCTCGTAGAGACCTATCCCTTCATTGGCGATAAGGATTGATTCAGTTCCATAAATCAATTCCAGGTAATAGCTTCGACTTTTATTATCCAGAAAGAGGGGAAGTTTGAAAAATCCATTCTGGTCTGTCTTGAAGCTATCTACTATATCCGTATCGTATACTCCCTTATTGCTATTGTAATGAACATCCCATTGATTGATCCTGACATTTTGTATGGGGTCACCTGTATTACGATCTGTTATGTAAAACTCTTTTGAATCATCTGTATTTCTGGAGAGATACGCCAGGTTGCTTACATTAAAGAGATCGTAGATCACAGAAGTGTTTTTGGACTTAAGCTCCTCATCCGGAGAAAGGAAGACTATATATCTTCCTGTTTCCAATTCCGGTAGAATGATTTCTGAGGAATGTTCATAAAAATCTCCATCATTCTTGAGGTTGACTTTGAAATCTCTTACAGGCGAGAGATTTGAGTAGAATTCGACAAAAAGAGATTCATATTCGCGATACAATCCTTTTTTTGAAAAACCATTGTAAAGATCACGAACCGTATTGGCATCCTCAGGGTTGTAGTGGAAAATTTTGACATACACTTCTTCGAGATTCCTGTGATGAAGGAGAAGGGGGAACTTTTCATCAGGGGGAGTTATTTTGTTTAATTGGAAACTAAAGTATTTTTTTCGAATCTCAGAACGAATAGCTCTACAGTTTTGGGCACCATCCGATTTGGGAAATTTGTTGATTGCATCTTCACAGAGCTGATCTGCTTTTTTGATCATCCATTTTAGTTCTCCATCCTCTTCACCTCTATAAGATCGGGACTCGGCTAGAATGGCATCTGCTTTCATTGCAGTTAGAGAAGTGAAAAGGGGAGTATCGGAATATTTATTGAGAAGAAGGTCCAGAACTTTGAGATAAGTCTCTTTTTTGTTTTTTTCTATGGAGTGAGAATTGACGAAATTTAGGCGTTTGAGATCTACATCAAAAAATGACATTCGGATGGTTTCTTTTTCTTTACTATCCGATGTTTTTTCTAGGATTGATTTTCTAAATTCTAATAATTCCTGAAATAGTTTCACTGCCCGATATTGAAAGGATTCCTTGTCTTCGGTTATGATTTTTGCAGAGATGAATTCGTCTGCATCCGAAAAATAGTCCAGGGGTAGTTCTCCCCCGTTGGCAGACTGGATAGAGGACTTGCTGATATAAAATTGATCTGCAGGCCGGACAAGACCGGATTCAGAATTTGCAAAAAAATCTATAGCTCTATGGGCTAAAAAATCATAAAGCGTAGGGCGAAGTACCTCTCCTTTGTATCCTCTATGAAGAAGGGCTTCATATGCCTCAATAGGAAAGACTTTGGATGACTCTGTGTCCTTCAATGATTCGAGGTATTCTCGGCTCGTATTGTCTACAATGGTTTTCAAATCCCAGGTGCGAATGTCAGTCGGGTCTTCTCCTTCCACTTTGGTACGATTTAAGAATTTATAACGGTTTTGGGAGTAGTAGTTCCAGTACAATTCTCCCAGCATGGAGTGAAGGAGCTGTTTGACAGGAGATTCGGAGGTTTCGATTTCTTTCTTGAGTCGGTTGACTGCTGAAACAATCTCTTCATCGTTGTATTCTGCTTCCAGTTTGATTTGGAAAATTATGGATTTAACCTGTTGGGCAGGATTCTTCTCTTTCTTGGCTTTTTGATAGATGGAGGAAACCGTTTCTAAAGCTGACTTAGGAAGACCTTTGTTCTCGGCTTCTTCAACTTGCTTCCATTCTTTCTCGTATTTGCTAAAGGAAACTTTCACAATTGAACCTTCCTGTGATTTTAATTGAACATTGAGTGTAAGAAAAAAAAATAGTAAGAAATAATTCAGATAAGAAAACATAGATACAATTTCTCAAAATTACTTGGTTTGGAAACTGAAAATCTTAGTTTTTAGAAAATCTAATCAATTTTTTGTTTGTGAACTTACTCAAAGGCGTATTCAATTTATTTAGCGATGACTAAATTTTCTAAACTTATAATATTTTTTATAATTTTCATTGGTTTTTTCCCGATTCATTCGGAAGACGAACCGAAGTTTTTGTATTTTGAGGCCAACCCGGAAAGTATTCTGGATCGACCCATTGTCTTGGTGAATAAAGACTTCAACTGTGAAGATGAAAAGGATGTTAGGAAAATCAGTATACTTTTTGGTTTTTACAATTTCTTTGATTCTCCACTCAGGCCCTTTTTTCAGGATGAGAGTTATTTTTATCGGGTATCAGAAAAGCTCAACTTTTCAGATCTTATAATTAGTCTAATTGGATGGCCGGTCACTCTCACTTCCAAAACCCTTTTATTGGAAAAATGCTCACCTGAAGATAGTAATTATAAATTACTAACAGATGAAAATTGGGAAAAACTAATAGAAGAGTCCAAAAGAGAGGTGGAAGAGCAGATCTGGAAAGAGATTGAGGATGAAGAAAAAGAGATTCAAGAGCCGGGTAGTTGATTGGATAAATTAAGGTCTTGAATGAAAAAGAAATAGACAGTTCGATTCCTATTTAAATCATATCGATGAAGATTTGAAATGATATTTATTATAGAAAAACGAATGCTTTACCCTAATTTCTTTGTAAAAGATATTGAACCTTTGTATCGTTTTTTAGGGTCAATTCATAATTAGTTAATAATGGAAGCAGAAGTTTATGAATGAAGCAGAGTTTCCCATGAAAGGAAAATCCATTCTCATTTTGGATGATGAGGTAGGGATTGTTGACTTTATTGCCGATGTAGCCGAAGAACTCGGAAGTGATAAAATCTTCAAAGTTACAGAGTCATCGCAATTTCTAAATGTTTACAATTCACAGTTGGATTTTATTTTCCTGGATCTCTTTATGCCGGATACGGATGGAGTTGAGATTCTGCATTTTTTAGGAGAGTCCAAATCTAAGTCCTCAATCGTTTTGATGAGTGGGGTGGATGAGCGGGTCTTGAATACTTCAGTGATCATTGCCCGGGGTTATGGATTGAACATAGTAGGCACACTATCAAAGCCCATCCCCCTAAGACAATTGGAATATGTTCTCAGTGAACCCAAAAATTTCAGAGAACAAACCTTTCGGAAAAAATCTTCACGTATTACAGAAGAAGATCTAGTTTCCGCTCTGGCATCTAACGATCAACTCCTCCTCTACTACCAACCTCAAATTCAGATTCAAAAGAAAAGAATTTATGGATTTGAAGCTTTGATTCGTTGGAAGCATCCCGAATTTGGTTTGATCTTCCCTGATGAATTTATCAAATTAGCTGAAGATTCAGGATACATCAAAGAATTGACCTGGTATGTAATCAACAAGGCTATAGAAACTCTTACTCTCTGGAGGAGAGAAGGATACCTGGTTAGAGTTTCGATCAATGTCTCCGTAGATGATCTTCAGGATTTGAGTTTCCCCCAATTGCTTTTTGAGAGTATGAAGATCCATTCTCTTTCTCCCTTTCTCATCACTCTCGAATTGACAGAGTCAAAGCTCATGGGGGAAGATCCACATTCACTCGAGATCCTAACCAGACTCAGGATGAAAGGTTTTGAGATTTCTATCGATGATTTTGGAACAGGCTACTCCAGTTTGGAGCAATTGAGTCGGGTGCCATTCAATGAGTTAAAAGTAGACAAAAGCTTTGTCCTGGATTGTTTAGAAAATCAGGACTCTAAAACAATAGTTGAGTCAACCATAGAAATGGCTCACAAAATGGGTTTGACTGTTGTAGCAGAAGGAATTGAAAATAGAGACATTTTGAGGTACATCCAAAACCTAGGTTGTGAGGTGGGGCAGGGATATGTATTTAGTCCTGCACTGAATTATTTGGATGCTTTGAATTTTATGAAAAACATTGATCTGTCTAAATATTTTTCTTAGGCATATCCTATCTCTAAAGCATAGAACCATTCCAAAAACTTTCTCACATTTTTCCCTGTATATATAGATCCGTGCTGGGGACAGAGCATTTCAATATCTAGTTCCATCACTCTTTCGCACCATTTTTTCTTTGCTCGTTCGGAACCCATCCATCTCTTGTGAAATTTCTCTGCCATTTTGATATGACTTTCAAAGTCTCTCACGAACAAATCAGATTGTCCTTTGGGGAGGAGTGCCGCACCGATATCTCCACTAAAAAAGATCTTTGCTTTCTTATCATAGAGATGAAAATTACCCGATGAATGCAGGTAGTGTGCCGGAACGAGAGAAAGATTTACATTCCCGTGATTGATTTCCATGCCTTCATCCGGCACGGGAATGTAGGTAGTGTCATCTCCTCCGAAATGGGGAAGGAAGGTAGTCCAGAGCCAGCTAATGTAACATTTGATACTTGGGTTGACTTCCAACCATAGAGAAATTGAGGAAATGATATCCGGATCTTGGTGGGAAGAAAATATATGAGTGATGTCATCCGGACTGAAGTCACGACTTATGGAAGAAAAAACAATCGGGAAAATCTCAAGACCACCCGGATCCAGCAGGAGTCCCTTATTGTCGCTATTTATAATCAGAAATTCGTTTGTGTCTATGATATGATCCAGCTTGGAAGGATCACGGGTGATCGCCATCCATTTGTGAGTATCCGATTCATAAATGTATTCAATTCTCTTCATTAATTAATCTTCCCAGATTTTTTTTATGTAGGTCACATTATTTCTAACTTCTGTCATGATTTCACCCAACTCATTTGTCAGAGAAAGTAAGAGACTTCCCTGTTCGGTCTCCCGAATATAAGCTCCGGTGATTTTCGATTGCATAAAAATAATATTGCCCTGGAGGGACAAAAGTTCGCTTCTCTTCAGAAGTCTGACTAG
Source organism: Leptospiraceae bacterium (assembly GCA_024233875.1). Lineage (GTDB taxonomy): Bacteria > Spirochaetota > Leptospiria > Leptospirales > Leptospiraceae > JACKPB01. The sequence continues at coordinate 285,913 of JACKPB010000002.1, read as the reverse complement.
TGATCTCGAGTTTTCGCTCAGAGATTTTTGCCATCGATCCTGATTCTCTTCATTCTCTTTTTGAGATTTCTTGTTGCTTGAAAATATTTTTGTTTGACTGTATGTTTCTGTAAGTCTTTTGAGATTCCCCAATTTCTCGGATTTGATTTTTTCTGCGATATTGGGCAACATACTGTCCATTAAAACTTGCATTTCATTTGCCAGCTCTTCAAATACTTTACTGAAAAGAATGAATTCTCTACTTACAACCTGAAATCCTGTCTCATCCATATTGTTCTTGATAGAAAGAATTTGTTCGTTTAACGATTTGATTTTGATTTGAAATGCTAAATTTTTAACAGTACTTATTCTTTTGTTCGTTTGAACTAGTTTACTCAGGCTGACTTTATTTTGAATCGATGCCGAAAGCATAGGAGTAAAATTTCCTAATGTAAAAGGTTGTCCACTAAAAATTTACTACAGTTATTAATTTTGGGATCGGTTTACAGAACGATCTCTTTTTGTGAGAGAGTCCTGAGGGTTCTGGATTTTGGATATCTATTGACAGAATATCTACTGATCCCATCTTTTCTCTATGCAAAATGGTGGAAATCGATTTCCCTTTCCATTCCTAACCGTACTTCTGATCTTTTTGACAATGTTGCCCGTCACTATGATTGTGCCGGTTTTTAAGGATTTGATCAAGGATCGTTTGGGTGGAAGCAATCTCATGGTCTCTTATTTTATGAGCATTGCCATGCTGGGATCTTTTCTTTTTTCTCCTGTTGCCGGATATCTTTCCGATCGTTTGGGTTCAAGGCGTTGGTTCATTGGTATCTTTGCTATTCTGGATGGTCTCCTCTTCTTTGCGATCCCCTCAGCAGAAAATCTTGAGTTTCTTCAATTGATTCGATTCTTTGAGGGTGTGGCTCATATATTTGTCATCGGGCTTCTTCTTGCCCTGATTGCAGATCGGGAAAATGATCCTGAAAATACCCGTTTCTTTCAGAAGGGAATTTTGCTCGGTGTGGGGGGAATGCTCCTGAGTCTCGGAGTGGGGATAGGTTCTCCCCTGGGAATTCTAGGAAAGAAAAACCCCCTTCTTCCTTTTTATGTAGCAGGTGGAATCATGATTTTCATAGGACTGCTTGCTTTGATTTTTCTGAGAGACTATGAATACCACTACTCTAAGAAGTTTAGTTTAGCTGCCTGGTTGAAAGCTTTTCATTCCAATCCATTGATTTCTATACCCTACCTATATAATTTTATAGATCGATTTACTGTTGGTTTTTTTGTTACCAGTTTTAGCCTGCATATGAGAGAAGGTCTGGGTTTGAATCCGGGGCAGGTGGGTTTGCTGATGGCACTGGTTTTGATTCCGATGAGTTTACTTTCCTATCCCTTTGCCAGATTGTCGGGAAAGACAGGTCCCTTCGCTTTGATGGCCATAGGCTCGATTTTGTACGGAGGATCAATGGGAATAGCAGGTTTTTTTCAGGAAATGAGATTTTTGGTTCCATCCCTTCTTCTGGCCGGAGTGGGAGCGGGAGTGATGTTTGTTCCATCTATGATACTTGCATCCAAGCTTTCCCCCAGAGAGTACAATGCCAGCAATATGGCAGTCTTTACCGGTGCCGGGTCGATCGGATTTATGCTGGGACCGATTGCTTCTGTTCTTATTGAGCGAGCTCTTCAGGAAAATATACCCGGTTCTAACTTTGGAATTCTTTCCATGATATTTGGGAGTCTGGAAATTTTGATAGTCATCTCTACCTTACCATTTTATAATAAACTTAGGAAGTCAATATGAGCTTGGAAATCCAACAATATCTCGTCTATTCAATAGTTCTTTTAGCAATTTACAAATTATTTTCTCCGCTTCTCCTCCCTCTTCTTAAGAAAGACAAACATGGAGGGAAAGAAACGGAGAAAGGATTCTATCATCAAACCTGCGCAAAATGCAGTTTAAAAAAATAAAACTTATTTCTTTGCGTTTTCCTTAGCAAACTTATCTTTAAGGAAATCGATAAATGCGAATCGAATGTCCCCCATTTCCTCGATGATTTTGATCTCGGGATTTTCTGGATTGAGAAATGGCAGTCCTGTTTCTTTGCCCGAGAGTAGAAAATCATTGATCACTAAAGTATATTTTTGTTTTTCGTCCAATGGCTTACCTTTGATTGTCCAGGAGTTTGTTGTAGGATCAAAATCAGAATTTGATGAATGAAGAAACCCTCCGGTTCCCTTGTTTTTCAATCCAATGTCTAAAACTGTTTTGAGAAGTGTTCCCGTGATTTCTGTTTTGACAATCTTTCCTCCAAAAGGAAGAATTCTCAATACATCATATTCTGTTACGGGACCGGGTGGAATGAGATCATCAATACGAAGTGCTCCTGCATTCAAAAGAGATAGGTCAGCTGAAGGATCTTTTTTGAGCATACTGAAAGTGAGGGATTGAGTGAGTAGGGTGCTTTTGTTCCTAACACTTTCTTCAAGTCCATCGAGGGGAATGGTAACATTGGCAATCACTTTTTCAGGATGAAAACCCGTTTTACGAAATCCTTCAAAACCTTTTTCCAACCAGAAATCGACAAGTTTTTTTGTCTCGGGATCTTCACCCATCTGTTCGGTAATAGGAAGAATCCTGGGATGAATTGTATAGACCTTTGAATCCATATCGCAATGGATGTCTACTATATACATTGATTTTGCATTGGCATCAGCTTTAATAATGGGTCTTGGATTCCGACCTCTCCAGATCAAAACATTTTCATGCTCATGACCTCCCAGAATCAAATCTATTTCAGGTATTTTCTCGAGTGCCTGGATATCTTCACTCAAGCTCAGATGGGTGAGTCCTATGAGGATGTCCACTTTGGATCGAATTTCTTTACTGAATTTCGATAGAGTCTCGATCGGATCCTTGTATTTAACATACTTTGCACCATTGCTGGTGATAGTTACACCCACAAAACCTATTTTCAATTTTTTCGAATTTTTCAATTTGATTTCTTTGATTGTGAAGGGCAAGACTCCGGGGAATGGTTTTCCGGAAGTATCCGTAACATTTCCTGAGATCCATTGGAATTTGGATTCATTCAATCTTTCCAAAAATTGTTCTTCTTTGATATCAAACTCATGATTGCCCATTACGGAAACATCTACTCCGATTGAGTTCATTACACTAACCATTTGTTTTCCCGAAAGAGGAACTCCATCTACCTTAGATGTTCCTAATGCAGAAGGACTGAATAGATCCCCACCTAGGACGGTGAGGGTATTGGGATTCTTCTTCAGAATTTTCTTTCGAGCTGTAGCTACTCTCGCCAGACCACCTTTCCTGCCACCTTCAACCGGTGTGATTTCATAGAGGTCATTCAAATGAAGTAGGGTAATTTTTACTGTTTCTCCGAAGACAGAAAGGCTGAGAAAGAATGAAAGGATAATTGGAATCAAAATTTGCATATATAGTAAAAAACTTTCTTATGAAAGAAAATCAATTCTATTTCCTGTCTTTTCTCTTAGCTATTTTCATATACCAGTTCTCAAAAATAATTGCGTTTTCCCTATTAGGGTATGTAGCCATTTTATAGCTGATATTTTTGTAAATACGCAAATACTTCTGAAAATGACTATAAAAAATCTATTTCCCTGAGGATTCATACCATTGAATCCAGTCAGCAGTCGAATAGAGTTTTTTCCCTGTGATTGAGCTGAGGGAATTGAAAATGAGTTTTTGTTTTGAAGAAGAGTCTTCCTTGAGAAGTTTCATTAAGAAAGGAATGGATGTTTCATCTTTTCTTTTTCCGAGCATTTCTATTGCTGTATGAAATAATATCGGGTCCTCAGACTTCGCAAAATTTTCCAGAGAGAGTCTGGCTCTGTCTGACTGGATATTGGCTATCGATTTCATCGCAAAGATCGAATTGTTTTTGTTTTCATCGATTAGTTTTTCCAGAACGGGGATTCCTTCTTCCATTTTGAGCATTCCGAGACTTTCGATCGCCAGATTTTTTAGCTTATAGTCTTTGCTTGCCGTCGCTTCGGCTAGATCAGAAAATGCTTCCTTAGCCTCCAGAATTCCCAATGCCCAGGCGGCACCGTATCTCCCTTCGCCCTCTTTTTCTCTGAGAACTTCAATCAATGCAGGGATAGAATTTCTGTCACCTAGCCATCCTAGAGATTGTGCTATGATTTCTCTTTCCGGGGTATTTCTATCCTTCAATACTTCGACAATTTTTGGAGCAAAGGATCGGGCTTTCATTCTACCCAGGATATAAGACGATACACCATAGAAAACTGAGTCGTTCCCTTCTAAAAGTTTTGCCGCCTCACGGACTGAGCTATCTCTAGGAATCTCTACGATCACACTCGCAGCCAGATATCTGAGTTCGGAAGATTTACTCTTGAGATATGGATAGATTAGGGGAAGGCAGGAATCATCTTTGATCATAATTAATGCTAGGGCTGAGTTTTCTCTTCCTTTTTCAAATTCATTACCCAGAGCTTCTACCAGATTTGGAATAGCTTTCCTGCTCTGTATTCTACCGAGGGCGAGGTAGGATGCTGCAAGAGTTGGAGAAGGAGGAGAGTTTTCAGCGAGACTCATAAGATAGTTTTCTGCAGGTTTGAATTGAAGTTTCCCCAGAGCCATAGCATATGTTTTTGCTTTTTCCGGATCAGTATTGGATCTAGCGAGGTTGAGGACTTCTTCTCCTGATCCGCTAGCCTTCATGAGAGATAAGGATTCAACTACCTGAAGTCGTAAGGAGTGAATGGGTGAATCCAAAAGAGGAAGAATGGCTTTTGCACCTGAGGGATCTTTCATCCTTCCCAAAGCATCCACAACGACTGATTGTGATACACCCTGACTCCCATTTGCAAAGGAAGCTATGAGTTGGGTCGATTCCCTGTCTTCGAGATCACCGAGTGCGAGTAAAGAAGTACTCAATAGGGATGTATTCTTTGATTGAGTCAAAAAGTTTCTCAATTTGGGGATAATGGATTTTTCTTTGCGTGAGGCGAGTTCGAGAATAGATTGATTGATCAGAGGAATATTTTCTGAATCCAAGTTTTTGATCAGGGACATCGAGTCCATCGAATGAAGTCTGCTCTCTTCGGGGTTTTGGAGCTGAGGAGGGGATGTAGGTTTTGGGGGTCCGCAAAAAAACATAATCAAAACAATAGGAATAAGTAGTACTTGCATAGTTCTCGACTCAATCAGAAAAATTTCATCCAATTTTCTAAAGCTCAAATAGGTTGAACAGAAAAAACCTTTTGAGATCGGAGAGAAATCGGTGACTCCGGCGGTATCATCCGCCGGAGGAATGGATTAGGAATTGGGAACGGTAGCTGAGATCTGTTTCATCTCTTCCAGTTCTTTTTTCCAAAGATCTAAATCTTTTTCTGCTGTTTGAATTTGATCTGAGCTCAAACCTTTTCTCTCTTTTGTAAATTCAAGAAGCTCAATTCGTGATTGAATTTCTCTCATTTTGTAAGCGAAAAAAGACTTTTGCTGTTCTGGAGTGACATTGGGTTCTTTAGGAATTTTAGGATCGGATCCGGGAGGTAAGTACTTATCCCGCACTGATTGCCTCGCAAAGAATGTGTCCACAGAGGTAACACTATCGAGTGTAATTGATCTCTCTTCAATTTCTTCCTGGGTCAATCCGGTTTGAAACTCGTTGGGAATGTAGATATTTTTGGGATATCTGGCTGAAAAATCTCTCCATTCTTCTTTGACCTTTTCTTTTACGGATTCATCTTTTTGGCTTTTGATAGCTTCCGACCAAAGGTTCCTGGCCTCTTCTTCCGCATCTGCTGTATCACGAAAAGGAATCGGTGCATCTGTATAAAAAGAATCTGAATAGCCTTCAAAATCCTTGAAATACCCACTGTCGTCTATCGTTTTCCCCTTGGATACTTTTGATCTCTTTTCTTCTCCTTTCCCGAGAAAGAAACTTCCGATTGCGATGATAAGGAGGATGATTCCTCCAATGATCCATTTTTTATTTTCCATAGATTCCTCCTTATGCAAAGATCCCTATGAGCCAGGAAATCACCTGACCGATGATATTATTAGATAGGAAGTTTTTCAAATCTACCGGGTTTCGGTTTAAACTATCATTGTACCAGGCATTGTATTCATTCACTTCCGGAATATTCAGTTTGTAGTAATTGTTTATGGATTTGATGAGCTCATTGGCCATTACAGCATGACCGTACATGTTTGGGTGAACTCCGTCCAGACCGAAAATTCCCGGTTTATTAGGAAGTGGCCAATTGGCATAGGCATTGCCCGGAGTCCATCCACCCGAACTTCGAATCGGTCGACCGTTTTCTTTGATGTCGTCAAATAAAACTTTAGCGTCAGTAACTGCGAATCCCATCGCAGCTCCCTGTGCTTTGATTTCATTATTGAGAACGGTTAAGAATTTACTGACTTCTGCAATTTCTTTTGCATCCAAAACTTCATCCGGATTGGAGACGCTGGTACGATAAAAAGCTTTGAGTCCGGTATAATCGGGTCGTCCCTGAGGATCCTTGTATTCTTCAAGATAAGCAATCGCTGTTACGTTGGGAATGGTAAAAAGCACTCCTCCCCGAATAGAGCCGATAGCCGCCATTCTTCTCATGACTTCCCGAATATCATTGAGGAATCTGGTTTCATCCAGGCAGTCCAAGGAAGTATGTAGAGCTGTACACAGAACATGGTTGGCCGCCGCTGTCCCAAAGAGAAATGTAGGCTTGACTTTCTCCATGATTTCCATTTGTGTGCCCGAATCCCTTAGCCCGAACTGATGGAATTTATCGGGTTCCTGACAATCCTGAACCTGAACCCATTTGTAAGTGTACCAGTACCAGGTTGCCCAATACCACTGTCTCTCCCACTTGGTAGCTGAGATATCATTGCATTTCCCGCTTGTTTTTAAGACAGTAGTGTACTCTGCCCCCGTGATTCCTGCGTGAGTGGGGAGAGAGACTGTGCTTTCATTCCCTCCGATAATTGCAGATCCTATGCATATGGGACCGCAGTCACCTTTGAGAACATCTTCAAGATTGAGGTAGGGTCCCTTCAATGTGTTGTAGCTGACGTTGGATCCTGCCTGCTTTGAAACCAAAACTGGATAGGCCCATTGTTGGGATTTTTTTTCGACTGTAACTCCGAAAAATCCCTGACTTAGGGAATCTCCTATGACACCGGGTCTGGCAAATAGTTCCTCTTTGGATTGAGCCAGAATCGGGAGAGTAAGAAGGATGCTGAGAATAGAGAGAATTCTAAACATGGTGACGTCTCCGATGAGTTTTTTCAATTGCAAATCTTTCCAAATTCATATATTAGAAAATTATAGATCAAGAATTTTTCTTATATCTAAAAAAAAATATACCTTCATGCCGGTTCCAGATCTTTAAGATGTTTCCCTACATAAACTACAATATAGATCAACCAGAGAATCATGCCCACATGAAGGATGTCATTTTCTGAGAAATAAAATCCCTGACCTTCTCTATATAAGGATTGGGTAATGCCCGCGGCATAGTAGCTGAAGTAAGCAACATTGACCAGAATCAGAAGGATGGCCGCCAGGAAGAGAGATCCATCCAGAGCGTTTCTGGATTTGATAAAGCTGATCATTGAAATGAGGAGTACAAACAAAATACCGGGAAGTGCAAAAAGCATTAAAACTTCGAAGGATAGATAGAAACGGTTGGGTTCTGTGATACCGAGGATTGTAACAAAGATATATGCAAATATATTGATTACTGAATAGACTATCATTCCCTTTCTGAGGATTCCTTTCAAGCAGGCGAGGGCAACCGCTGAAAGCATAAAACTCACACTGATGGTTTGGGTAAGGCTGTATCCCACTTCAAAGCCATTTGTCAATAGGCAGGCTTCTCTTCCGGCACATTTCAATTGATAGCTGAAGGCCTGGTAGCTGATTCCTGCCTCTGCAGCTCCTATCCCTCCTAGAATCAAAGAGATACCAAATAGCTTTCTCGAAAGTTGCTCCCGATTTTCTTTGAGAAAATATACTCCGGAGGCCATCCAGAGGAAGGCTAAAAGAAAGACCAGGAAAGATCCTAGAGGTTCATTGAAAACAAAACCACCCATATCCACACAGGGTCTGAGTTTGCACCATTGTTCCGGTGTGATTGCCGGTTCCTGAAGTAAGGTGTGGATCTTACAGTTGCTCAGAGCGGACAGGAGGAATCCTGAAATTAGAAAATAGTAACTGGAGCGTTTCATTCTTTTTCCTTGGTTGAAATCGTAGGAAGAGTTTTTCCAGAAAAAACTACCTGTCAAGAGAAATCTTTTAAGAAAAAGACAGATATATCTCTGAAATGATTCAAAAGAATTTAGGATAGAAATAGAATAGAGCTGAAGAATTAATTTCCTAAGTTTTAAGTATCCCCCCGGAAAGAAATTTCTCAAGGGGCAAGTTTTTTCTTCAGTGCTTTGGCTAGGGGTGTTGGTAAAAATTCCATCAAACCCAATACGTGGGGCAGGGCTTTTAACTTGAATCCTTCGAATTGAGGAGGAACGATAGCATCGATTAAAAAAGGACCTTTTGTAGAAAAAGCCTTTTTGAGTGCATCATGAAATCCCTCACAGGTATCTACCTTGACTGCCTCCACACCCATTCCTTTGGCTAAGGAAGAAAAATCAATCGGAGGATTGGAGAGGTCCATCTGAGCTTTGGCTTTGTTTCCGATTTTATCGGCTCCTACCCGTTGAAGTTCGATGTTCAAAATAGCATAGGAACGGTTATTGAAAATTATTACTACGACATCCAAGTTTTCTCGTTTCATCGTCCAGAGGGATTGGATTGTGTACATGGCAGATCCATCTCCCTGCAGAGCCAGAACTTTTCGATCGGGACAGGCAACAGCGGCACCTACTGCCACAGGAAGACCCTGGCCGATGGCACCTCCCGTTAAAGTCAAAAGATCGTGGGGAGGGGCACCTGAAGTATTGATGGGAAGTTTGACACCCGAGGTTTGTCCTTCATCGGAAATGATGACGTTTTCGGGTAAGAGGGCTCCTATGATTTGACATGACTTTTCTGCTGTCAGTTTCCCTTCGGGAAGAACCGGTCGAAAGCCTGACTGGAGATCGGGGACTGTATCTCCCGCTCCGAGTTCTTCCACCAGAGCTTGGAGACTGGCAAGAGCGTCTTCATGGAGTGCACAGAGCTCGGATACCTTGCAGGAATCGGGAACAAGATAACTTTTTTTGCCCGGATAGGCGAAGAAAGAGACGGGTGCTTTTGCATCGATGAGAATGAGTTGATCGTATCCCTTGAGTTGAACTGTTGCCATCTCTGCCAGATAGGCTATCCTCTCTACAGGTGGGAGTCCTTCACCTCTTTGCATACGTGTAGGGAAGACCTCGGCAAATAATTTTGCTCCTGTCAATTTAGCTATCTTTCCGGATAAGATTAGACCGTCTTTGAGTAATACACGTCCTCCGAGAAGAATTGCTGTCTTCTTTCCATTCTTTAAAAGTTTTGCAATGGATTTGGTTCTATCTTTTGAAGAGGGTTTTGGAGCTTCGATTATGATTTCGGTAATAGGTTTTCCATTTTCTCCCCAGGAAACATCAGCAGGGAGAATTAGAGTGGCTACCTGTCCGGGAGGACCGGAGGCGGTTTTGAAAGCCTCTGCCGCATCACGTGAAAGTTCAGCCGTTGATTTGGATGTATAGACAAAAGTAGACACATTGCGCGCAACGGTTTCTATATCAGATTGAAGTTGAGCATCGTATTGGGTATGATAGGTGGCATGATCACCAATGATATTTACAATCGGAACTTTTGCCTTTCTGGCATTGTGAAGATTGGCAAGTCCGTTTCCCAAACCACATCCCAAATGGAGGAGAGTTGCTGCGGGTTTGTTAGCCATCCTGGCATATCCATCAGCCGCTCCCGTAGCTACACCCTCGAACAGGGTCAAAACAGCCCGCATTCCCGATTCGTCCAATGCAGCTACAAAATGCATTTCCGAGGTTCCGGGATTTGTGAAGCAGGTATCCACTCCTGCATTGAGTAAAGTCAGTAGTAGTGATTTGGCTCCGTTCATTCTTATCCTCTTAAAATTACTTTTTATTTAGTATACTGCGTGATGCAGCCCGTGCTGTAAGAATACAGGATCCTATGAATGTACCTTCCAATGCTCCCTGACCGTGAATTCCTCCGCCTCCGAAACCTGCGGACTCTCCTACGGAGTAGAGCCCACGGATGGGTTGACCTTTCTCACTCATGACTCTTGAGGAAAGATCTGTTTGAATCCCACCGAGACTTTTTCTGGAAAGAATGGACATTCGTATTGCAATCAAAGGACCTGCGGAAGGATCGAGAATCTTTTGAAACTTGCAGGTTCTGAGTCGATCTCCACGGTAATTGCGGGCATGGGTGATGAGGCGGAGTTGGGGGTCATTGTGAAAAGTTTGACCTCTACCTATATTTTCATCATATTGACGGATGTCTCTTTCCATTAGTTCAGCGTTTATGGATTCATCTCCCTGGAGTTGGTTCATTTTCTCTGCCAGTTCTGTGATACTATTTGCCACGACAAAGTCGGGACAGGTATCGATGAACTCCCGGACAAGAGAGGCGTTTCCGAGCAATACAGTCTTTAAAAATCCGAACAATTTTTTGTCTCTAATTGCCGGGTTGAAGTCGGCATTTTGAACAGCCAATTCTTTCTTCGCAATTTTGAAATTTAGAATCTGCCACGAGTACTTTTTCTCCTGACGGCAAATCTCTTCGACTATGTATCGTGTGTCAAAATTTCCAACCAGAGGAGGAGGGCCCATTCGTCTACCCTGCCAGTTCATCCAGAGAGCTGACTTGGGAGGCACTATGGTCACTCCATGCAAATCCTTATCGGGATTGGGGTGACGGACTCCCGAAGGATAGTTCCACATATTTTTCATATGACTCAGTTTCCCTTTGAGTAAAGAAACCTGGTCATGCATGCTTCCATTCGCATAACGATGGGATCCATTGAGAATAGTCTCGGGAGGTGTACCGAATTCATCCCTGTCCCAGAGTTTTCTCACCCGATCCAGATCTCCATTGATTCCTCCCGTTGCAATCACAAGAGCCTCTCCGGCTATGGCTTTGAATTCCGAACCATCCAGCTCATCCACTCCCGTACAGGTAGTGACTTGCCCTTCGCTTTCTATTAATGATTTCACATTGTGACGGAAATAGACTTCGAGGCTCTTCCCTTTGAACTGATTGAGTCGAGACTTCAATACTTCGGTGAGGCTGTATCCCAATCCCCAGAGCATATGGAAACGGGGAACAGAGTTAGCAGGTTCAAAGAGACCTCTTTCTGCCCAGTGTACTACAGGAAAGAATTTTATGGAGAGCTTTTGAGTAAGCCAGAGATAAATATCCTCAAGACTGCGATGGATATAGGTCTCAGCCCATTGACGGGGATACACCCAATCGGGACCCTCTCCAAAATTAGCGGCTGTCTTCCAGTCCCGGAGAGCAAGGTCGGTACTGTCCCGGATTCCCATTTTTTTTTGAAGGGGAGAATTTACGACAAAGATGCCACCAAAGCTCTCTCTAGCCAGACCTCCAAATCTTTTTTCTTCGTCTCTATCCAGGAGGAGAACTTTTTTTCCTGCTTCCAGTAGTTCGAGGGCAGTGATCATACCGGCCACACCTCCACCGATGATGATGATGTCTGCCTGGTATTTCTTTGTCGTGGTCATAGTGATTTCCTGTTTTTGATTTTTGTCTGGCTCAGGAACCCTGAAATGCTTTCCCGACTCTGTGAGATTTCATCACTTCGATGATCTCTTCCAGAATAGTTGGGTCATCTATAGTGGAGGGAATGTGATACGGCTCACCGTCTGCAATTTTGCGGAGAGTTTTACGTAGAATTTTTCCCGATCTTGTCTTGGGCAATCTTTTTACGACCATAGTACTTTTGAAGGAAGCAATGGCTCCGATTTCTTCCCGTATTACATGGGCTATTTCGGATTCCAGTTTGTGAGGATCGATTGGATCGCCATCTTTGATCACAACAAACCCTACAGGAACCTGCCCTTTGATTTCATCAGCTATGCCGATAACTGCTGTCTCGGCTACATGCTCGTGATGTGAAATGATCTCTTCCATCTCACCTGTGGAGAGTCGATGTCCTGCAACATTGATCACATCATCGATTCGTCCCATGACAAACAAATATCCATCCTGATCAATGTATCCACCATCTCCTGTCAGGTAGTATCCCGGGTAAGTTTCGAGGTAACTCTTTTGGAAATTGGGAGTGTCCTTCCAGAGGGTGGGAAGGCATCCGGGAGGTAGGGGGAGTTTCAGAGTGATGAATCCCTCCGAACCCCGGGGAACTTCTCTTCCTTCTTCATCCAAAATCTTCAAATCAAATCCTGGCACGGGAAAATTTGTCGACCCGGCTTTGGGCTTTCTATCGTGAAGTCCCATGGGGTTGGCTGTTATGGCCCATCCGGTTTCTGTTTGCCACCAGTGATCGACAACAGGAACTCCCAGTTTTTCTTCCGCCCAATAATAGGTGGCCGGATCGGTTCTCTCACCGGCAAGAAAAAGGGTCTTCAATGATGAGATGTCATACTTTTTGATTTCATTTCCATTAGGATCTTCTTTTTTAATTGCACGCAATGCAGTTGGGGCAGTGAAGAGAAAATTGATATTGTAATCAGAAATCATACGGAAGAAAGCCCCCGCATCCGGAGTTCGAACCGGTTTCCCTTCGTAGAGAATTGTAGTACAACCATGAAGAAGAGGACCATAAACTATATAGGAATGTCCGACGACCCAACCGACATCACTTGCCGCCCAAAAAATATCTCCGGCATGAGCACCATAGACTGCGTTCATACTGTACTTCAATGCCACAGCATGCCCTCCGTTGTCCCTTACGACTCCTTTGGGTTTTCCTGTTGTTCCTGAAGTGTAAAGAATATAAAGTGGATCCCAGGAATCTACCGGTACATATGTAGCGGGTTCTATCCCTTCGTTTACTTCATCCAGATAAAAATCTCTTCCGGTGTGCATGTATTCAGAAACGTTAGGTCTTCGTACTACAAGAACTTCTGAGGGTTTGTGAGTGGATTGATGAATTGCTTCATCAAGTAGAGGTTTGTAGTGGATTAGTTTTTCGATCTCAATTCCATAAGAGGCAGTGACGATGAGTTTGGGCTTTGCATCATCGATACGGATGGCCAATTCATGAGGAGCAAATCCTCCAAAGACCACTGAATGGATGGCTCCGAGTCGGGCACAGGCCAGCATAGCCATCACAGCTTCCGGAATCATAGGCATGTAGATGATAACTGTATCACCTTTTTGAATCCCGCGACTTTTCAAAACTCCGGCGAAGAGCTCGACTTCCTCTTTGAGTTCTGAATAAGTATAGGACTTTCTGTTGTCGGTAACAGGAGAGTCATAGATGAGAGCCAGTTGATTGCCACGTCCTGCATGAATGTGAAAATCCAATGCCAGATAGGAAGTGTTGAGCTTTCCACCCTGAAACCAACGATTCAGTCCTTCTTCATCTTTAGAAAGTATGGATTTGGGTTGCTCAAACCATTCTATGAGCTTTGATTTTTCTCTCCAAAATGAATCCGGATCGGAAATTGATAATTTGTATTGTTCTTCGTAAGTACTCATTTCTCTACCCTCTCTGATTCATGATTAGAATTCTAAAAGAAAATTCAAAGAATTTTTTGTAAAAACCTCATAGTATTTCTCATGTTTCCCTCTTTTTTTGGGCATTCTTTCAATCAACCAATCGCTCCTTCGGTCAAAAAATTTCATTTTCTCATTGCATCATCAAAATCAGGCATCGAAACTTTTACGGATTTGTCCAAAAAAAGATGAGCTGTCCCTCCGAGAGTGATGGTTTGGTAATAATTCTCTATAGAAAAATCAAAAAGATCGGATGGATCCTGATCCACTATCTGAAGACGTGCATCGACCATCATCAATCTTCCGAACTTTACATCTCCTTTGTATAGATAGATATAGTTTTTTGCCGATTTATCGACCGGCGGAGGAAATAAAATTTTTTCTTCCGAGCTAAGTTTGAGGTAAAGCATTCCCTTCCGGACACCAACGTCTTCAAAGTGCCCATTCAATTGAGGAGGAGGGAAGAGACCGAAGGGTTTGACTTTGATTTTGTTCTGAATGATTTCCAATCCACGCCCTTCGGGAATCGGGATTAGTTTTTGAATGTCCAATCCAACCAGTCCGAGGAGGTCCTTTGCGTAGGATGTGCCCACCGAGGTGATCTCCTCAGCTATGACAGTGATGGAATTGTCTTCGGGATCTACCGAGACTCTTCCTTTCAAAAGAAAATTCAACCAGATTACAAATTTCAATTCTCCTCTGGCAAGTATGATATTTTCTCCATCTTTTTGGGGTGGAAATTCTATCGATTCTAACCTGAGAGCAGGTTCCGGATAGTTAAAGATATAGTCTCTCACCAAAGTTTCGATCACCTCACGGGGGACGTAAACTGTCCCGCTGTGACAATTGATAAGAAATGAATTGATGTCGTCGAAATTGACGATCTCTGAAGTTCCCAATGGAATCAATTCACCGATTAACTCTTCAATATTCAAATACACATTTTCCTTGGATCGAAATTTGACATTCTTACTCAACATAAAGGAGCCTTTTCTGGAAGAGGTTTGGATCCAACGGATTGGATGATCGTCTTTTTGATTCGGATAGGATTCTCTAATTTGATTGCGATATAGATAGTAATGGGTAGAAAGAATGCCAATAGCGGTCGCTAAGACGAGAATGATAAGATTTTTGATCATTTATTAAGAATTCCCCTTACCGATGTGGTAGGGGAAAGATTGATAAACTTCCTAAGAATGAAAATTAAAATATTTAGAAAAATAAAAAATTGCATAAGATGAGTTACTGAGTTAAAAAGGTAAGTAGATAGTACCTATTTTTTTAGAGATAGGACTTCTGACATGGCTGAGATTCTGAACATTGAAAAATTATCTGAAAAGTCCCGACTGATTGTCGAAACCGGTCTGTTAGCCGCTCTGAAAAAAGGAAGTCTCGGTGGGGTTTCCATTGATTTCATTCAGATTGAGACCTCTCTTTCGGGAGGGAAGACCGGTGCGGCTGTATTTGTTGCCAAATATGGAAGGAAATCCTCATCTACACCGGAAAAAAATTCAGAACAGGATCTACACCCAATCGAAATTGGAAAATCTGAATTTATTCGGGTTCTCAAAATTGCGTCAAAAGAGATTTGTTTGGTCGAGCTGAAAGGATTTCTCATCACTCAGGAAAAGCAATTGGATCTCTTCAGTCAGGTTGGTTACTTTCCATCAGACGAGTTCTCAGTAAACGGAGAAGACTCTATTCTATGTATGGAATTTTACTCTACCAGGATGTGGGAACTCTTGCGGCAGGAGATTTGAAAGGGGTTGCGAGATTTCTTTCCGGTCGGATCTTTTCCGGGGATCAGAATAGCGAAAGATTCGGTAGGGATCTCTCTCTTCTCCTCCAGAAAGAAGTCTTTTACGGTCTCAAACGGGGTGTGTACGGTACCGTCCGAAAAAGAGAACTCTCCTTTGAAGAGGTCTATGGAATTAAGCTCAATGATTCAGTTAGAAGGGGAATTGAGGAAGTTCGGAAGGTCGATCCTTCGATTCCCGAATGGTCCCAAATCCAAAAAATCTTCCAAACCCGATCCACCTACCATCAGGTGGCGTATATCCATGGAGATCTGAATCCCGAAAATGTTCTGGTTGGGGATGATGAGAGAGGGCTACGGGCGAAGATCATCGATTTCGGAGAAATGATGCCCAAGAAAAAAGTTGGATTCACCCCGCTTTTCTGGGATTTTTCTAGACTTTTGGGAGAAATGATTCTCAATTATTTTGAAGAAATGGTAACGGATGAATGGTCGATGGGTTCGGAATCCTATCTCCCTTTTCAAAAGGCATTTTGTGAATTGGAAACCGTTCTCCTCAGAGCCTTTTTGAATGAAGGAAAGGTCTCCGATTCGGAAGATCCCAGGATCGGTGTCATTGCAAAGATCTATCTCTCTACCCTTTTTGATTTTATCAATGAAGCCAAGAGTGCCTTCATGCCTCCTGTGAGTGCGGAAGTATTCAAAGATTACTTTTACTGTCAGATCCTATTTTTATTGTTTTATGCCAAATTTTCCGGAGAGATCGTTTACAAACGTGCCTTCGGTGTAAAACTCGCTCTCTTTTTTAAGAATTATGTAGATTCGAAAGATTTTATCCATACCAGACTCCTCCAGTCCTTAGAAACGTTTTACTTCCAATACCTCAAGGATCTTAGGGGAAAGACCCGAACCAAAGAGATGCGCACTGACAGATCTCCCTTCATGGGTCTTTCCTATTTCACCGAAAAAGATCGGGAGTTCTTCTTCGGAAGGGAAAGTTTTATACAAAATCTTTTACAGGGGATTGAAACCTATCCCTTCGTTTCCCTTTCGGGAGCCTCCGGAAGTGGAAAGTCCTCTGTAGTACATGCGGGTGTACTGCCCATCCTCCGGGAAAAGGGGTGGAAGGTTTTCACGTTCCGACCCGGGAACTCTCCCTATCTCTCCGCGACAAAGAGCCTGAAAGGATCGGAGGATCTCATCGATAGTCTACGGTCTCTATTGGAAAAAGAAAGCTCCAAAATTCTTCTCATGGGAGATCAGTTCGAGGAGATTTTTACTCTCTGCGAGAGAAAAGAAGATCGGGAGGATCTGGGGAATTCCATTTTGGAAATCTGTAAGGAATTTCCGGATCGATTCCGATTTCTCCTAACGATTCGTGCTGATTTCTGGTCGAGACTTTTGGAAGAACCTTCTTTTGGGAGAATTCTCGGAGATTCGGGGGAATACAAAAATCTCGGACTTCCTCTTACTCTCACATCAATGAATCCGGAAGAACTCCGGAGAACGATAGAAAAACCTCTTGAGGTTGTCGGGATGGAGATTCAGGAAGGACTCACCGACCTGATTTTGAGTTCTGTATCACGGGAAGCGGGGAGTTTACCACTTCTCGAGTTTTGCCTCGAAGAACTTTACAAACGTCATACAGATGGGGTGCTGACCTATGAAGCCTACAAGCAGATCGGAGAGGTAAAAGGAGCTCTGGCTACCTATGCCGATCGAATCTATGCTTCACTTTCAGATCCCGAAAAAGAAATGCTACAAAAGATGATGCTCCAGCTTGTTCTACCGGGAATGGGGACAGAAGACACCCGTCGGATTGCTCCTGTGGAAGAAATCACCACAGCGGGGATCAGTAGCACATCCAACAAAAACAAATCCGAGTTCATCAATCGGATGGCGGATCTCCGACTTGTGACCACAGGAACCAATGAGAAGGGACAGAAGACGGTTGAAGTTGTCCATGAGGCATTGATTCGGGAATGGAAGCGTCTCCGTGAGTGGATCTCTGTGGATCGGGATTTTCGGGTCTGGCAGGAAAAGATCAGAACTCAGGAGAAGGAATGGAGAGAGTCGGGGAAGGAAGACTCCCTCCTTCTGCGGGGAAGCAATCTTTCCCATTCTCAGGAATGGTTGGACAAGCGACGAATGGAACTGGGTTCTAAGGAAATAGTTTACATTACGGCAAGTAAGTCACGCAAACAAAAAAGGACAGTATTTCTGGGGATACTTGTAGGAATTGTCGCTATGGTTATCTTAGGGATAGGAACATTCGGTATAATTCAGTACAATTTGGCAGAGAAGAAAAATCTGGAAGCACTAGAAGCAAATGCGAATGCGGCAGAAAATAAATTAGAGGCTCAAAAAGCTTTGGATCAATTAGACGTTGAAAAGAAGAAATTGGATGAGGCAAAGAGAGAGGCCGAACAACTGAAGATTGATGCAGAAGAGGCAAATCGTTTGGCAAAAGAGCAGGAAGAGCTAGCTGAGCAAAAGAAAAAAGAAGCAGAAGATGCCAGATTAAAAACGGAGAAATTACTAGAAGAAAACAATAAAAAGGAAGCGGAAATTTTGGCAAAATCGAAAGACATTCTGCTCATGACAGAAAAGATTGCCAAAGGCTTTTCAATGAAGAAAGAAGAACTCTTAAGGGCAGGGGAGTTAAATCGTTGGAGTTCATACAAAGGATCTATGGATTGGGACTCTGCAAAAAAAACCTGTGCTTCTCTTGGAAAAGGTTGGAGATTGCCCAAGAGGGGGGGATGGCAGGTGAACTATGGTGCAAACCAAAAAGTATTGGAAAAAGATTGGTCAAAAACTGATAGTGATTATGCCTGGTTCTGGACATCAGAAGAGTATGTGATCGATCGGGCTTATGGGTTTTATGTGGCTTCCGGTTATCTCGACTATCTTGTCAAAGATACTGCTTTGCATGTGCGTTGCATACGCTGATATCCCCGGAGATGAGTTGACGGATGCAAAATCTTTCAAATTTAAATTTTCGATTCAAGAAGAGTGATTGTATGCGCACCTGGATGAAGAAAATAATAATATTGATATGCCTATATAGTATTGTATCCGGATGTATTATATCTCAGAACCAGGGAATACCGGAATCGAAAGAAAAAGAATCTATAGTTGTATATTTGAAATATACAGAAAATCCAAGTATAGAAAAAATCGATGGGATGCTAAGCAGGGGAGCAAACCCTGAAGCAATTCTGGATACAAAGAGCAAAACTACTCCGCTACTATTTGCGGCGAATTTGGGCTATACAGAAATTATTGATTTTTTACTCCAAAAAGGAGCAAATTTAGAGGCTAAAGATGGACTAGGTAATACAGCCCTAATGTATGCAATTCAAAAAAATGATTCCAAGTCTGTAAAAGTCCTATTGAAATACGATCCAGATCTGAAGATTTCAAATGAAAAAGGTGATACATATTTCACCGAAGCATTGAAATTGAATTCTCCTGAAATATTGATTCTCTTGATGGAAAATGGGATCCGTATAGATCCAAAAGATGAAATAGTTATCAAGTCGTACTACGATGCATTAGAAAATTCCAGAGTAGAAATGGTGAAATTTCTTTTGGAAAAAGGTGTAATCTGGAATTCAAAAGAAGAAAAGGTAGTTAGTGCCTATCGCAATGCTTTAATAAATTCAAAATTAGACATGGTTCAGTTTTTGCTCGTTAAGGGGTTGGAATGGAATCCTAAAGATAAATTCATACTCAATGCCTATCACAATGCTCTAAAGAATTCTAAGTTAGATATGTTGAAATATCTAATTGAAAATGGAATTCGGTTGAATCCCGAAGATGAGAAGGTTCTAAATGCATATCATAAGGCATTGATGAACCATGAGATCAAATTGGTGAAGTTTTTTCTCGAGAAAGGCGTATCCATCCATTCAAAAAATTCATCCGGTGAGAGTGGTATTCATTATCTAGCCATCTGGGGTGAAAAAGATCTTTTGGTGAAATATATTAAAAAGAAGTCCGATTTGCATTCAGGCACTGGAAATGGTGATACACCTCTTAAATTAGCTTCCGAAAATGGAAAAATCGAAATGGTATCTTATCTCCTCGAACAAGGATGAAATCCAAACGATCAGAACCATTTTGGTGATACAGCATTGATGGGAGCTTCCTGGTACTGACATTTGGAAATCGTAAAACTCCTTCTCGAGAAGGGAGCTATAATCGATACCATTGACGAAGATAGAAAATCTGCTCTCATTCATGCAATCGATCAAGGACAATTGGAGGTGGCAAAATTTCTCGTTCTAAAAGGCTCCGATCTTTCCATACCGGATAACGAAGAGAAAACACCTCTGATTTATGCTGCCAGTAAAAATAATATCGATTTGGTTCAATTATTATTGATTCATGGTTCCGATCCTACTGCAAAAGATAAAGACGGAAGAACAGCTCTTTCCTTTGCGGAAGAAGTGAAGAGTCAGGAGATGATTGAAGTCTTAAAGATGGGGAAGAAGAAATGAGGTATTGCTGGCATCTCGATACACCCTGGTGAAGATGCGGGCATGGTTCGATACGCCACTAGAAAGATAGTGGCTACTCACCACACCGCTCGATGACCGGACCTTTCGGTAAAGTGAAGCTTCGTATCTAGAAAATTATTTTCTTGGCAATTCTGGAGTGGTACTCCAGAATTGCCAAATATGTGGATTGAAAGGGATATTACAAAAACCATCTTAGAAAACAAAGATCCAATTCAGGTGATCCGTGGACCGAGGCAGTGCGGGAAGAGTAGCTTAATCTTGAAAATCGATCCTGAATTTCAGGAATTATCTCTTGATGATCCTTCACTGAGAGAATTGGCTCAGAATGATCCGGAACTTTTTTTAAAACAATTTCCCTCCAAAAAACTTTTCATCGATGAGGCACAATATGCTCCTGCTCTTTTCCCTTCTTTGAAACGCAGAGCAGATCTCTATAAAAGAGAAAAGAAAAAACAACAGACGATTCTAAGACTAACCGGTTCCAACCAAATTCTAATGGATAAATCGGTTAAAGAAAGTCTGGCAGGTCGTGCTAGTTTTTTTGATATGAATACTCTCAGCATTTCAGAAATTCTATCTGCTAAAAAGGAGAGTATTCAGAATATTCTTTTTATGGGTGGTTGGCCTGAATTGTACAATGGCGAAAGAGCCTATTCAAAAAAGTACTTAGATGATTATATCAATAGTTATGTAGAAAAAGACATTATTTTGAGTGCAGGGATTCAAAAGAGTTCCCAATTTATGAAGTTTATTAAATTATTAGCAGGGAGGGTGGGTTGTGTTGTCGAATACTCTTCCTTGAGTTCTGATGTAGGAGTTGATAGTAAGACCTGTAAAGAATGGATATCAATATTAGAAAAAATGAATATTGTAAGAACTGTTCTGCCTTTTTCTACAAGTCTATCTACAAGATTAATAAAATCTCCTAAAATATATTTTTTAGACACAGGGTTGGCATGTAGATTACAGGGATGGACGTCACCTGAACCGATTCTTACATCTCCACAACAAGGTCTGCTTTTTGAAAATTTAGTTTTCTCTGAAATCTATAAACTCAATATGAACTTTCAACTGGGTTGGGAGATCTTCCATTGGCGTTCCCGGGATAAAGAAGAAATCGATTTTCTTATACAAAAAGATCCAAAGTCTTTCTTATTCATAGAATGCAAAGTTTCCCGAACTACTGTTCGAGATCATACAATTCTACCCGAAGTAAGAAAGGTTTTTCAAAAAAAAATTCCTGAACTGATCTTATGCCATCAGGAAGGAAATCATATCTTAAAAAATACAGTCCCGATTGCCTTATTGAAAAAAAGGCTTTTGGAAAAGTAAGGAATTCTCGATGACCGGACTTTTCGGTAAAGTGAAGCTTCGTATACAGAATAATTCGGTGGTCGAGTGATTTTTTCTTGGGTAGAGAAAAATGGATCTAAGAATCGGATTGATAAACTTAAACGGTGGGTGAAAAAATTGTATCGAGACCCCGATGGTCGATGGATTTTTTTGGGGTAGAAAGAAATGGATGCAGGAATCAATTAGATAAAACTAAACGTTAGGCGAAAAAATTGTATCGAGACCCCTCTGGTTTGAGAGGAATCTCGATACTCCCGAGTTAAGATCCGGTCACTTGATGATCGGATCTTCCGGTAAAGATCCCAAAAGTTTTAAAAAAGACCCACCTTATCCTCAATTGTCTGTAGGTGCACTATCATATTCGATTATAAATCCATAACAACTTCCATTGGTAGAGGTATCCGCCCCATAAGAACCTATAGTATGAGGAAAGTCTCCTGCGAATGGTACTCCTCCTCCGCTAAATGAGGAGTAGTCTCCCTGGCTACCGGCTGTGACTGTATAACCATTTTGTGTTGCATAGGTAGTGTATTGATTGGGAGCCTCTCCCAAGGCTGTAACATTTTGGTTTCCTCCGGTAGCGTCATTGGGTTGATTGTCTGGTTTAGTAGTGAGGTCGTAAGCATATCCATCCTGATACCAAAAATTGAAACTGGTGGTATCAAAGGTCTCACCACTTACCCATTTCCAGCCTGTAGTTGCAGATGTTTCCGTATAGGGTTGATATCCACCTAAAAATGGTCCGCTTGTATTGTAATCATGAGTGGAGCCCCAGGTAAACCAGTATCCGGAGTCATTTTTCACCAGATCATAAATAAAGTTCATTTCTGCTCGGGATGTGACCGTTGCCAGATATCCACCCACAGATTCGGCTAGTTTTTTCGCCTGAACCCAGTTGATTCCACCGGCAGGAGTTTTCACCGCACGATAGTAGTGTCCATTAGTAGAGTACAACTGTGCTGTTCCTCTTGTATAAGAAATATAAGATGGAATCGCAGAAAAACTAGAATAGAGTGTTGAGGCAGTACAACCGGTTCCTGTATACTCCGATCCATCAGAATTGAGTCCCGTACAGACTGTACCTGCTGTTGTTCTGCTTGCTAACAAGGCAACTAGTGCAAAATTTTTCGTGTTTGAATCATTGTCCGATTTGTTGAATACATTACAATACTGCAACAATAGCAATACTGATACTAAAAATATCCTGTTTAACATTATTTTTGTCTCCACTAATTATAATAAACTATTTATTAGTATTTTCATATATTCTACAAATAATCACATAATTGTTTAAAAAAAATCATGATTAAATAGCTTTTTGAAATAATTTATTCCTCTGAGCCTGAGTATACATTACAATACAATAGCATCATTGTATAAGTATTTACCGTTTAGTTCAAACAATAATATCCGGGGAACAGGAAATTAGGGTCTATCCTTATATTCTTGGACTTTTCTGTTTACATTTATTATTAGTGAGATTTAAAAGATAAAAAAAAGATTTACCTTTAATTTAGTTTTGCTCAAAGAGTATTTAGATCTACTTGTAGGTTCAATTTCTATTCATCCATTCTGTCATTTTCACAGAATCAGGACCTAGAATAATGAATAAATAAAGCAAAGCTCTGAGGCATATGAACAAGAAGTTCCTTCGAAAATTTAGATTTCTCCCTCGATTAGGCATCAATAATATCATCGAAAGACAGAAAGTGAAGTTTTTAATAATATTTAGTATCGGATTATTTTTTATCTGCTTTTTGGGAATCTTAATTTCCATATTTAGAAACACCCTACATAGTAGACCGGGAATGATAATCCTATTTTTTTTGTCTATTTTTTCATTGGTTTTAATTTATATTAGAAAATACAAATTATTCCTCTACTTTTTTCCGATATCCATTCTCTTTGTAATGTCTACTGTTGCATTGATGGGAGGTTTTACGGGGCATGAAGGAATTTATCTTCCTGTAACCATTTTGCTTTTTTTAATGCTAACGACTTATCGTCTAACAAAATTTGTTATCTTCTTAAATTATATTATAGTAATAATAATTTATTTTCAGAAAAAAGAATCTCTTGGTTTGAATCCTAAGTTATTGATTGATTCTATTTTCGGTATTACATTCTTTTCTGTAATTAGTTTTGGTTTGGTCGGGATCATGAATGATTATATAAATCGTATAGAAAAGCAGACAAAAAAGCTTAAGAATTCTTTATTAAAAGAAAGAGAACTTTCTTCTCTTTTAATGGATCAACCGGATATTCGAACACACAGAACATATATCAGTGAGAATTTAAAAAAATATTCCAAGTCCGGTCTTAAAGAAGAAGATATAAAACCTTTGATTATTTTTATCCTAAAATACATGGATGAAGAGAAACCCTATTTGAATGATGAATTAAAATTACAAACTCTTGCAGAAAAATTAAATATCAAACCAAATTATTTAAGTCAAATTATCAATGAAAACCTGGGGAAAAATTTTTATACCTTTGTAAACTCCTATAGAATTCAGGAATATATAAACAAGAGAAATGATCCTGTATTTAAGGAATACACTAATTATAGATTAGCAATGACCTGTGGATTTCATTCAAAATCCTCCTTTCATTCTATATTTAAAAAATTAACCGGAAAATTACCCTCACAAATCCATGAAATAGTCGGGACTCCTCAAGAGATAGGAGAACTGATAGAATAGTTTCCGGAAGTAAATGCGGATCTGTTTTCATTTTGAAAGAATCCGGATAAATAGGTTCATTTTTAGGGTCTTGAAGTTTCTAACGCAGCTGGCTATTTGAAAGTATACTTTCCATTTGCCGTGGCAATTTGAAACTTGACTTTCCATTTGCCGTATATAGATTGGTATTGTGAATCGCAAAATATTTCCCTACATATTAGAAGATCTCAACAACAAGAAGATGGTATTCATTGCTGGACCCAGGCAGGTGGGAAAAACGACTCTCGCCAAACAGATTATGGAGAAATTTCAGAATCCTCTGTATTTCAATTTTGATCATCCGGAGGATAGGAAAAATCTTATCGAGAGAAATTGGAAACCGGAGAATGAAATCTTAGTCTTTGATGAAATTCACAAATGGAGAAATTGGAAATCCTGGCTAAAAGGAATCTATGATAAAGAGAAAGATCAACACAAAATCCTGGTGACCGGTTCTGCCAGAATGGATGTCTATCGAAAAGGTGGGGATTCTCTACAGGGAAGGTACCATCACTATCGACTGAATCCTTTTACTTTCGGAGAGCTTACTTCTCAGATTCAGGAATCTTTTTTTTCCCTTCTTTTCGAACGGGGTGGTTTCCCCGAACCATTTCTTTCAAAAACCAATCGAAATGTAAAGAGATGGAAAAAAGAAAGAATGGATCGTGTGGTACGTGAAGATATCTTTAGTCTGGAAAATCTGAAATCACTCTTTCAATTGGAAATTCTTGTTGATTTATTGAAGGATAGGGTAGGAAGTCCACTTTCCATTAGAAGTCTTGCGGAAGATTTATCAGTTTCTCATCCAACTGTTGAATCATGGATTCGGGTTTTGGAGAGTATGTATGTCATTTTTCGAGTCACTCCTTATTCTAAAAAATTGAATCGTGCAGTCAAGAGAGAATACAAAATTTATTTCTATGATTGGACTGAAGCGACATCTGAAGGAGCAAGATTGGAGAATATGGTGGCACTTCATCTCTTAGCTTCTTGTAATTTTAAAGAAGATGTAGAAGGAGAGAGGTCTTCTCTTCATTTTCTAAAAGATCGGGATGGTCATGAGGTTGACTTTCTGACAACAATTGACGGAAAGCCCACTTCTCTGATAGAAGTGAAGAAATCTGACACTTCTCCATCCCGTTCACTTATCTACTTTCATAATAAGTTGGATGAAAAACAATGTAAGTCCTATCAACTTATCTATGATCTAAAAAATGAAGTATTGCATCATACGATATACATTTTGCCTATGGAGAGATATTTTTCATTCGAAGAGTGATTTACTTGAGGAAAAAAATTCCGTTTACTTACTTTTCGCTCTTCTTGCTATAGGTGAGTTAAATAGCAGAAAGCCTGCTGTCATGGATGGGGACAAAGTTATCCCCAATCTCCTGGATTTATTAATCGGTTTAAAATCCAGGATGCTTTCCATGCCTTACTCTTTTTCTCTACGAAGATTTTATTTTTTTAGTTCCAGTTCTGTAATAATTGGAAAATGATCAGAAATTTCTTTCGTATCATCTTGTCTGACTATAGCTGTTTTCACCTTCCAGTCCCGGGAATAAAATATGTAGTCTATAGTTCTATCTGCTTTATTGTTTACGTTTGGGTCATTTGAAATATGAGTGAAGTATTTTGCTTTATTTTCCCCCATCATTTCATTTAAAGGAATTGCAGAGTCAAAGTTTTGAAAGATCATAGAGAGCTCTGATTGAGGATTATAATAACTCCTATGAGTTTCATAAACTTCTTCCCGGGGAAATCCGGGTGGGAGCAAATTAAAATCTCCCCCTACGAACCAAGGAATTTTTTCTTCCGTTCTTTGCTTTAAAAGATTTTTTAGAAGTACTACCTGTTGCTCCATTGTATCGTATCCTTGTGCAAATGCATCCAAATGTGTGTTCATTGCAGCGATTTCTGTTCCGTCAGAAAGTGTTATTCTTGATTCCAGAATGGCTCTTTTGAGTCCAAACTGTCTCGATAAGAGATCCATGGGGATTTCCGGCAGTGCATGTCTGATCGCTTTGTTCATTTTGTATTTGCTTAACGTTGAGAGTTTCAATCCTGTGGAACCCATGATCTGGGTCATTGGAATGAAGTGGTTTCTCCAGTAAAAAGCAGAACTTGCACAATTATAGTTTGGAAGTTTTTCCCAAACAAGTTTTAGTTGATCTTCGTAATCTGTTCTTTTGGCATCCTCATCTAATTCCTGGAAGAGTATCAAATCAGGATCTACATCTTTCACGACTCTCACAACTTCGTCTAAGGTCTTAACAATCTCTTCTTTCTCCGGTCTCGTATGCGGACCATCTCCTGTGGGCACATCGAAGAAGAACACATATTTTTTCCCTGCAAGAAACTGAACGTTCCAATTTAAAATTTTCAGTGGTCTATTGGGTTCCAAACTCGGTGGGTTTTCCTTGCATGTAACTTTCATTTCTTCCTGTGATTTCGGATGATAGGTTAAAGAGTAAACAGACAATATAAGTCCTGTTATAAGTGTGCTAAGAAATAGAGCTATATAAGTAAGATATTTTTTTTGGGGTTTCATAGGTTACTCTCTTTTTTGACTATTGATACAGATTAGATTTCTGCTTACAACAAAAATAATCCGAATGCAAACCTTGTTGTACAATCGAATGATTTTTTTTACAACAGAATAAAGACTAAATGGGTCGGGGAGCATCGAATCGTGGTTTCTGGTAGTTTACTCAGCTTTTGAACGAAGTGCGATAGGTGAGTTATTGCTATGTTTCTTCCCTAATAATACAATCGTAATATTTCCATTTGATTGAATGGTCAAAATGAAAAGATAAGGTGCAAAAAATAAAATTCCAGCAACTGATGCTATAAGACCTAGAACAATTCCCATAGGAGAAAAATCATGTCTCCACATGATCCAAATTGCAGAAAGAAAAAGGTAGCACATAAAATCAAAATTGAACTGACCGGACCAATTCAATGAAATTATATTGTCAATAAAAACCTCAATGAGATTCCAACCATGAGTATTTGAGACAATACCAGTAATCGTGATGATAGCAATTGTCATCGCCACCAATAGAATTTGAAACATTTTCATAAAAATTTTCCTCTTCTTTATATGATTTCATAAGATATCCTTTCTCAAGAATTCTTTTACAGGTCACTATACATTATAAAGGTAAATAAATCAATTACCTAAGAGGTAATAGAATAGGGGATTTATAAAAAATTAAAAGCATTTGATTTGTACAATAACTTGGATAGTTGGTTGAAGGTCTCGAATCCATTAATAATAAAATAAAATCCTTCGAAATGCATCAGACAAATATCTTAGAATTTCAGAAACCTGCTTTGATTCACGCTTCTAAGCAATCTCCAGCCATGGCTGATTCCTTACGAAAAAGCAAGGTTTAACCAGTTTTGAAAACACTTAAAAATTTGCTTGGTAGCAAAATAATATATAGACAATTTTGCTACCAAGCAAAAATAACTATTATGAATCGTAATTTGGAAACTCCTATTCGGGAGGCTTTGAAAGAGAAGATGGTCTTCATTGGAGGTCCAAGGCAGGTAGGAAAGACAATTCTTTCAAAATTAATAGGAGAAAAATTTTCCAAATTTGAATATTTCAATTGGGACACGATCAAAAAGAAAAAAGAGTTTTTAGAAGGGAAATGGTCTTCTGATTCTGATTTGATAATTTTAGATGAATTTCACAAATACTCACGCTGGAAGACATGGATCAAAGGTGAATATGATTTGCACAAAGATCATTTCAATTTTTTGATCACAGGTTCTACAAGGATGAATGTTTACCGAAAAGGTGGGGATTCATTGCAGGGAAGGTATCACTACTATCGTCTTCATCCACTTTCGGTTGCAGAAGTAGAGAATCTAAATCTAGGAGAATCTTTAGAAATAGGAAGCGAATTAACCTTTCCCTCCGCAGATTATTCCGAAACTGCCAAATCTCTTTTGAAATTTGGAGGATTTCCTGAACCATTTCTCAAACAATCAGTTAGGCACCATAGAATCTGGAAATTAGAAAGAATCGAAAGGTTTTTCAGAGAAGACATTCGAGAGTTGACCCTTATCCAAGATATTTCTAATATGCAGATCCTCAGTGAAATCTTACCGGAGAGAGCAGGTGGGGTTCTTTCTTTAAATAGTTTGCGGGAAGACTTACAGGTTAGTCATCGTGCTGTGGACAATTGGATGAAAATTCTAGAAGAATTTTATTACTGCTTCCGTATCTATCCATTTCAATCTCAAAAATACCGTGCACTTAAGAAGGAACCCAAGCTATATCTCTGGGATTGGTCACAAGTTGAAGACCAGGGGGCAAGGTTAGAAAACATGGTTGCATCTCACCTACTAAAATTTTGTAATTATCTTTGGGATCAAGAAGGGTATACCTGCGAATTGAATTATCTCAGAGACCAGGAGAAGCGTGAAGTGGATTTTTTAGTAACCCTAAATAAAAAGCCATGGTTTGCTGTCGAAGTAAAGCAGGGCGCAAAGGATTTGAACAAAAATCTTCTCTATTTTGGAGATCGACTTTCTATCCCTTTTCTCTATCAAATATCTTTAAATACCACAGAGGACTACCTTACAAAAAAAGTTCGGGTCATGCCAGTTCATAAATTTTTGTCAGGCTTGTGGTAATCCCTTCAGTGATTTTGAATCTCATCAAAAATCATTGAATCACTCAATCGGGGAGTTCGAAAATACCTAAATTGAGATACATGGACCTCATTGAAAAAGCGGATGGATTCAAAAAAAACGATTTTAGTAAGAATTTTTTTAATTATTTTCTTGACATAGAGGCCATATACTATACCCTGTAGGGTATATAGGAGATTAAAAATGGCATCTGAAAACATCTTTGAAATCAACACTGAGGATTTTGAAAAAATAAAAAATCAGGAAGGTCCTTATATTTTAGATTTCTACTCTGATGAGTGCGCCCCCTGTGAGTCACTGGCACCTAAGTATCAGGAGATGGCAGACCTTTTTGGTGATAAAGTCAAATTTTATAAAATTTTTCGTCAGCAGAATCGAGATCTGGCCAAAAAAATGGGAGTATCCTCCAGCCCAACAGTAGTTTTTTATAATAACGGAAAAGAGACCGGTTCCAGACTGATCGGAGGAATCAAGAAAAAAGACCTTCTTACCAATATCTCCACTCTTCTTCCGGGTGATGAATTCAAAAATCGTATTTCAAAAAAGAAGCCCCAGGTCAAAGAAGCCGATGTACTGATTTTAGGTGGGGGACCCGCGGGAATGAGTGCGGGGATCTATGCCGCTCAGGCAAAGCTAAAGACTATAATGGTAGATCCCGAGCTAACGGGAGGGCAGGTGAAGACAACCCACCTCATCTCCAATTATGCAGGTACCGGCAAGGCAGTCAATGGCTATGAGTTAATGGATTTGATGCTTACCCAAACAAAGGAAGCAGGAGCTGAAGTCATAGCGGCAGTTGATATTACAGAGTTGAAAGTCTCCGAAAATGGCGGCTTACACACTCTTATCCTAGACAATGGGGATATGACCATCCATGCGAAATCACTCATCATCACAACCGGAGCCCAACCCAGATTGACAGGAGCTCCCGGTGAAAAAGAAAATCGAGGTTTAGGAATCTCTTATTGTGCCACCTGTGATGGAAAGTACTACGATGGTAAAGAAATTATCGTGATAGGTGGTGGTAATTCTGCCGTTGAAGAATCTCTTTTTCTTACCCGATTTGCTACCAAAATTCACATGATCCAAAACTTAGAAACTTTGACAGCAAATAAAACTGCTATAGATCATTTACTGAAAAATGAAAAGATTTCAGTCTCCTACAATACTGTTGTCAAAGAATTCACACGTTTGGAAGATGGTAGGATGAAATTGCTGGTTAGCAATGTCAAAACAAATGAAGAGTCTACATTAGAAACTGATGGAGTTTTCGTATTCATTGGTATGATGCCCAATGTTGAGGTATTGCCAAATAGTTTAAAGAAGGACAATTGGGGATATCTTGTGACCAATGACGATATGGAAACCAATTTACCCGGTGTGTATGCGGCGGGCGATGTGCGATCTAAAAAAATCAGACAGGCGGCGACTGCGGTAGGTGATGGTGCTATAGCCGGGATTCTGGTAGAAAAATATGTGGAGCAATTTGATGCAAGAGTTAAAGGAAACCATTAATGTAAGATACGCAGGAGAGGCGTCCTGCTGTTCCAACCTTTCCTGCGGAGGGGCTCTCGATTATGCTGGGCCCAAATCCGGAGAGGTATTTATTGATCTGGGAAGCGGAAGGGGGAATGATGTCCTCCGTGCATCAAGATCGGTAGGAAAAGAAGGGCAAGCCATCGGTGTTGATTTTACAAAAGAAATGGTTGAAGTAGCAGAAATCAATCGTAAGAAATTAATGATTGAAAATGTCAAATTCGTTGAGAGCCAGATCGAAGCACTTCCATTTGCTAATGACTTTGCCGATGTGATCATTTCCAATTGTACGATCAATCATAGCCCGGACAAGTCAAAAGTTTACAGTGAAGTGTATCGGGTTTTGAAGCCCGGTGGTCGTGCTGTGATCTCGGATGTCCTTTCAGAAGGAAAACTACCGGACGAAGTTGTGAATGATCCGGAAGCATGGGCGGGTTGCTATGGTGGCGCCATTCCCAAAGAAGAATACTACGAAGCTATCTCGAAAGGGGGGTTCACAGATGTAGAAGTACTGGAAGAATCTTCCCCCTATGAAAAAGGTGGTGTTATGGTAAAAAGTATCACCATTCGCCTTAGTAAACTATAAGGAGGAGGACTATGAAACCTCTAAACAAAAAACAAGAAACCAAGAATGCGAAAACCGTAGCACAGTGTTGTGCAAAAACCTCAAAAATCATTTCAGGATGTCACGATTGATATGATCACTTCAAAATATACCTTCTTAACCAATAAGTATTCGAGTGGCGATACCATCATAGTGAATTATCTTTCCGGATCTATCGATCTTGTGGAGAAAGATGATGCAGATGAGTTGAAGTCAAGGTTTCAATCTAAAAACTGGGATGGGTACAAATACTCTGATTATTTTTTGGATAGAGGATATGTTTTTGATTCTGAGGAAGATGAGTTGGAGAAGATCAGAGAAAAGTACCTGGAGTTCTCTCAGGAGTATGAGAAGACGCCAACACAGCTGATCTTCTCCACCTCGTTTATTTGTAATTTCGCCTGTAAGTATTGCTTTCAGGAAGAGTATCAAAACAGCAAAAAAGTCATTGATAATGAAATTACAGACGCATTTTTTTCTTATGTCAACAAAAGGTTTGGCAATGAATCAGTTAAGCCTTACATTACTATTTTTGGAGGAGAACCACTTCTCGGTGGTGAGTCCTACAAAAAATCTATACTTTACTTCTTACAAAAGTCTGTCGAATTCAAATATCCTATAGCGATTGTTACTAATGGCTATGAGTTGATCAATTACATTCCCGAGTTTCAGAAACTGGGAGTGGACATCAAAGAGATTCAGGTCACAGTTGATGGGGATAGAGAACATCACAATTCCAGACGTATCACAAAAACAGGAACTCCATCTTTTGATAGAATCATGGATGGGATTGACGATGCTCTCCGTGCCGGGTATAGGATCAATATTCGATCGATAGTTGACAAAGAGAATATCAATTCTCTTCCGGGACTTGCTCAGTATGTCAAGGATAGGGGATTTTTGGATTATCCTAAAACAAAGTTTGAATCTACCCTGGGTCGAAATTACGAACTTCATACCTGTCAGAAGACCGACAAGCTCTACGATCGTTACAATATGTGGACAGAGTTTTTCGAACTAGCCAAAGAATTTCCTGTTCTCAAAGAATACCATCAGCCACAGTTTCACGGGATGAGGTATCTCTCTGAAAATGGAGACCTACCTTTTCCGATCTTTGACGGATGCCCTGCCGGAAAAAAAGAATGGGCATTTGATATCCATGGCTATGTCTACGGTTGTACAGCCTCAGTGGGCGTAGAAAAGTTCCGCCTGGGTAGTTACATCAACCCGGATGAGCCTGTAAATGAAGAGCAAATTCGTGAATGGTCGACAAGAGATGTACTGACGATTCCTGAATGCAGTAAGTGTCCTGTAAGTCTTTCCTGCGGGGGAGGTTGCGGTGTCTTAGCTTACAATGAGCACGGAAAGATCCACAGTCCAAATTGTCGACCTGTTGCAGATCTGGTCGGAATTGGTGTAGATTATTATGGAATAGGGGAAGAGTAAGAAAGAGAGAGAATCGGCACTACCCGAGAGTAGTGCTCGTATTCATTTTAAGCTTCGTCTGCAGGTTCGATCTTAGAAAGTAGATCTTTCGCAATAGCTGCGGCTTCAATATTCAGTTTTCTGATCATATCATAAACATTTCCTATGGTTTGATCATGAAAACTCTCGATTTGTGAAACTGTGGGCTCAATTTGCTCAACACTTTTCAACATTTCAAAAGGTTTCTTTGCGATGTCTCTCTGTACTTCTTCTATAGATCTAGCTCCATTCTCAATGGCAGATTGTACCATATCCACCAAACTTGTCAATTGTCCCATAAATGCTCCTTGTAGTAATCCCTTTGGATGATGATAGTCCCTGAAAATATTTTCTCTGGGGACGCTCAATTTATCCAGAGAATTATTTGAGTCAATAGGAATTATTTTTTTCGGGAAAATTCTATTAGATTTTTTTTGAATTCTGCTCTCTACTTCCTGAATGAGAATGAATTAAGAAATTGAAATGTGATTCAAATTTGAGGGTGAGTCTGGCAGAGAAAATTGGGCAGGTGATTCTTTTTGGGATAGAATAACGGATTGTCGGTACTACACTCAAGTTGCCTTCTGCCACCGAAATCAAAGCTTTGAGAGAATAATCTCTGGCAATTTTTCATCGTTTAAGAATCTTTGAATTCAGAGAATGAATCAGAATATTTTAAAAATTGAGAGGGGAGATGCTTCAGGATATCCCCGGAATAGAAGATGAAGACTTCACGTCTCCTCGATGACATCATCTCGGAAAGAGAATACAAAAACGAAAGAATTCTTTCTATCGTGAGATTGACTCTGAGTTCGACTGCAAGTTTTTTAGATTTTTTAGCCTATTTCCAATGGATTGAATATACAATTACTGTACCTACTTTCACAACATTATTTTTGGACAGTGTCTTCTTCGGTTTTTCTTTACTCACCTGGATTCTCTTCCACTATCGGCTTCATTTCAAATACATAAAGTTCTTAACGATTACTCTGGATTACTCCATTATCCTTCTCTTTCTGGTTTTGGATCCGACGGTTCCTAGGGAAGGTGGGAGCATCTACTGGTCAGGGTTTGTGGCATCAATTTTCCTGTATTCTCTAAATCTTCTCAGATATTCTAAAGTTGGGACGATCTATTCTGGGTTCCTATCTATTGTGATACTATTACTAGTAGGCTTTGTTTTCAACCCGGGCAATTTCTCTGAAATCCTTCCTATGTTTATCAATCTCCTGATGATTTTATTGATTGGATATCTCATCACTACAACCAATCGAAAGATGATGGAAGAAGCGAATGCAAAGCAAATGATGGAGCGATATCTCCCACCTCAATTGATCAATGAATTGTACAGGGACAATGCCAGTTTGCTACCCGGAGGTGTGGATCAGGAAGTTACCATTCTCTTTTCCGACATTCGATCCTTTACCGGAATTTCCGAATCCCTTTCAGCAAAAGAAGTTGTGAGTCTATTGAATCAATATCTTTCGCTTATGACAGAAATTATTTTTCGAAACAATGGAACAATAGATAAATTCATAGGTGATGCCATCATGACAATTTTTGGTGCCCCCAAGCGTGAAGATGATGATGCGTTGAGAGCTATCCATACAGCTATCGAAATGCAAATCGCTATGCATGGATTCAATGAGTCTGTCTACAAAAATGAAACTAAATTAAAAATTGGAATAGGTATCCACACAGGTGAGGTTGTTGTAGGAAACATCGGATCCGATAAGCGGGTGGACTACACTGTAATTGGGGACAATGTAAATCTTTCTTCCAGGATAGAAGGAATGACCAAGTACTACAACTGTCCGATTTTGATTTCTGAAGCGACATATCAAAAAATTTCCAAACATGAAGATCTCAGATTCCTGATTCGGGAAGTGGATCGGGTAGTCGTCAAAGGCAAATCGAAACCGATCCGCATCTATGAAGTTATGTTCTTTCAAAATTCAGATGAAAAAGAGAAGAAACTCCGGATTCGAACGAATTATGAATTGGCTTTGAACTTCTACTACGAAATGAAATTTGAAAAGGCTCTGGAGTTCTTACCTGTCCTGAAAGATGATCCGGTATCGGAAATCTTAATTCAAAGATGCAAAAACTACACTATCAATCGACCGGCTGAAAATTGGGAGGGTGTATTCTATATGGATCAAAAATGAATCCATCTTTTTATTCTCTTTAAGTTTTAAATTCACAGTTAGAGTCTTCACACATGATCCCGTTTGCAGGGACCATGTGTCTTTGAACTTTAGTTTCAACCATTCAGTCTTTTTCTGATCTGCTTCAGAGTATGGGTTTTACGGATTTCTCCGTCTTCGTAGATAGTCTCGAAACAAATCTCATCAGACTTTTGAATCTCTTCCCGTCTTACTGTCAGAAACTTTCCATCGCGTTTGATGAGTTCGAGAATGCCCTGTTTGCTGGATTTACTTGGGTCGGTGATTGGGTTTTTGGAAACCCCGCGAAACTCACCGTGGATTCTCACCCCGGAACATTTGTAAGCAAACTTTTGTGTATCACGATTTACTTTTTGAAGTAGAGCTCCTCCCATACCGAAAGCGAGATTGGATGCGGAAAATCCTTTTTCAACAATTCCGGATAAGATTTTTGGAATGCTTTCCCAATCTACCCCATCCCCCTGAATGACCCGGACATGATTCAAAACTCGATATCCTTTGGAATTGGTTTCCGAACCAAATTGTTTTTCCAGGATCTCCATGACTGCGGGGACAACTTCTTCGGGAACACCGCTATCAGGTCGTATCACAACAGTAGTTCCGGAATTTTGAATCTCCTCCTTGAGACTTCCTCCCCAAAGATTTTCGCAGGCATTGTAGATATCATAAGAATCAGAGACGCAGGCAAATATGCCTCCGGGTTTGCTAAAGTTCTTTAGCATATTTCTATAGGCAGACTCTTCCCCATCCTGTCCCCAGGAGGTGATGGTGCTGTGTTCCGATGCGGGGATACTGAAGCCCGACATCTCGGATTCATAGATTCGATTCAACATATCCACACCCACTACAGTGTCAGAACCGGAAAAATTGATTAGATGAGCTGCTCCTCCTATCATTGCCTGCTCTCTGGAACTCACTCCTCTCGAACCAAAATCGTGAAGTTTGAAATCAATCTCGTTTTCGGGAGAATCGGAAGTTTGATCCAAAAAACCACGTATTACATTTTTTAATTCATAGCTGAGGGTGGCTACAGTAATGGGATACCAAACTCTTAGAAGCATGGTCTCTATCCAACCCGGCAACCAGAAGACTTTTGGGTCTGTGCTTTCTACAGTAAAGAGAGCATTGTGATTGGGTATCACAGACCCTTCAGGAACTGCACGTATTCGAATGGGGAGTTTGCCTTTCTTTTCTCCTGCAATGTATTCCCAGTCCTTCTTGGGAAAAGGCAGTCCGTGTTTATTGAAAAAATCTCCAGCTTCTTTGACCATTTCCATGGTTATTGGATTTTGAAAGTATTCTTTGAGAATGTACTGAAGCCCGAAAAATACTGTGTTGTCAAACAACCCTCCACGGCTTTCTGAGTAAGAAACCATATAGTCGGTTCCTTCGGGAAATTGTAAGAAATGGGAAGCTTTGTAGGAATCTGTATCCAGGATAAAATTTGTATTCATTGTATTACTCTCCGTAATATTTTTTTGAAAAGATTCTCTCTGAATCTCTTTATTGTTTGCCCCTTTATAAGTCTTGAAATGGGGAGCCGGAACCTTTGGAAAGAGAATCATCTCTCTCTGATTTATTTACTACTTATCCTCCTTTTATATTTTATAAATAAAGTATTCAATGATAGCAAAATGATCTTCATAAAACCTTTCAATATTTTCATACACTTCTATGATGGGAACCCAAATCGCTTTTTCTACACCACCTTTCTCCCTAACGCTGGGAAGGTCTCCGCTTCCCAAATCAAAAAAATATGCATGAGTGATTGTCCTTCCTCTGAGGCTTCGATCCGGTCTATCAAAGACTTTTTCTTCACGATGGGCTTTTCGAATTTCTTGCTTTGAGAGTTTGATACCTGTCTCTTCACTCAATTCCCGAATAGCACCATCAAAGAGAAATTCATTTTGTCTTACAAATCCTCCCGGTAGTGCCCAGAGACCTTTTCCGGGGTTGGACTTACGTTTGACCAGAAGGATGTGACCACTTTTCATCACTACTGAATCAACAGTGACGAAGGTTGGGGGGAAGGGAGCGGATTCCCAGATCGCTTTGTACTTTTTTAGAAAACTGTATTCTTCTCTGAGGAGAAGATAGTCTTCATTTTTCTTGAACTCACTCAGAAATCGTATCACGTTTGGATGAATGTTTTCTTTTACAAATTCTGCGTTCTCGTAATCGGAATCTTCGAAGTAGTATTCCCGAATATTTGTGGCATTGATTCCCCTTAGTAAAGGGGATGGAGCAAACTCCCATTGAGGGAAGAGGTTTAAATAATAACTGCTGGAATCCTTTTGGTTTCCAACTATTCCTACTTTTCCTTCTGTGTACTTACTTACTTTTCTCTGGATATCCACTACCCAGAGATTGTCATTGTATGGATAGTTTCTGACAGGTTCGAAATGAATCCTATCGTGAAGGGCTTTCTCGAGTCCGGATTGGATCATTTCTTTTCGTTCTTCAAAGTAAAATGGGTTCTTGATGGATCGTGCAGTCCGATAGTCACCGATTAGAATCAGTAACTTTTCTGATATTTCCAGAGCTTTTTGAATTGTTTCTAAGTGCCCCAGATGAGGCGGTTGAAACCTGCCGATGTAGACAGATAGATCAAATTTCATAACTCTCTCCGAGTGATACAAATTTGAAGGAACTCTCTGTTCTCTTCTTATGTTTTAGACTGAGAAAATTTTAAAAAGTAGAAAAAAATTAAGGTTTGATTTGGTCAGGTAGATTCCATTTCAATCCGAGTCTACCCTGAATTTCATTTCGTACATACTCTTCAGTTATCAAATCATGATTGGATGGAATAGGCATCTTTACCATCCCCTCGAGGGCCCAGCCTTTCTTGCTTCCTATACTGAATCCCGGTGTGACATAGTATTGCTTCTGAAAAAATGCCGGACTTTGTTTTCTGAGTCGGTCCTCCCAAACAGCTGATTCCACTGCCTGAAAGCTCATATTTAAATTGGTCTTGATATGATCCGGAAAGGGAGTCTGTGGAATCGTGTAACTCAGACCTAAGGTGCTTCTACGGAACTCTCCGAACTGATGAAACGAAAAGTTGGGAACCTGGATCCAATCAAATCCCATTTGAAAAGTAAATTTTTGATAAGAAAAGAGGAGAATCACACCCGGATTTCTACGGATTAGGGGATTGGCAATCGGATCACCGGCGAGCTGGGGATAAAATCTTCCGGGGTTTGCGAGTTGAATTTCTTCTGAGACAGTAAGAGGGACATCAAAGGATTGACCGGTTGCGGTGAGTGATTGATTGGATTGAAATCCCAGAAAGGGAGTTTTTTGGAAGAGAAGTTCTGTGCCCAGGCTGAGTTGAGGAGTGGAGTAACCGGGAATGAGAGTCGCTTCCATTGGAAAATGAAAGGGTAAAATAGAAATGAGATTGATTTCGGTTTGGGAGTCTTTAGAGCTTCTTTTTTTTGCAGGATCAGACGACAGAAACCATAGATTCGATAAAAAGAAGATAAATAAAACTGTAAATCGTCTCAATGTTTTCCTGTTCTTCATGATGATAGCAGTCTGTCAAAGATAGGTTTTTTTTAAAAGAAATATTTTTAACGTCTTTCTTACTTTGCCGGTGGACTCATTTCTATTTACCTAAAGATTTTTTTTGATGATTTCTGAACATTTACTTGCACGAATCTAAATTCATATTAGATATAGAGAAATATGATAAACTCTAAAGTAGAAACTCTTGGACCCTGTACTATTAAGAATCCTGCCGGATATGAATACTATACCAAAGAAGACTCCATTGTTCTCTTTCAAAATTATTTTGAAAATGTCGGACATATGGAAGAAACTCTAAAAGATCCTATTCTATTTGAGCAATCCGGACCTTTTGAAAAGATTTTCTTCGATCCCGCTGAAACTACTGCGGGGATAGTCACATGCGGCGGATTATGTCCCGGTATCAATGATGTAATACGTGCAATCTTTATGGAACTTACATATCGCTACCAGGTGAAAAAAGTATTAGGTTTTCGTTATGGATATGAAGGGCTGGTAGAAAAATTCGGACACAAGCCTATGGAACTTCATCATGATAGGGTGATCAACATTCACCGTGAAGGTGGATCCATACTTTCTTCCTCAAGAGGAAATCAGGACCCTGTTGAAATGGTGGATTTCCTTGTAAAAAATGAAATCAAGATACTTTTCTGTATCGGTGGAGATGGCACCTTACGGGGAGCGAAATCTATTCAGGAAGAAGTCAAGAAGAGGGGGCTGAAGATTGCCGTTGTCGGAATCCCAAAGACTATAGACAATGATATCAATATGGTTCACAAGACGTTCGGCTTCTCCACAGCTTTTGCCAAAGCCATTGATGCGATCTCTTCGGCTTATGTTGAATCTAAGGGTGCGCCCAATGGGATAGGCCTTGTCAAGCTGATGGGAAGACATTCCGGATTCATTGCCGCTAATGCCGCTCTGGCTTCCAAGCAGGTAAACTTTGTTCTCATTCCCGAGCAGGACTTTGATTTGGAAGGACCCGGTGGATTCCTCGAAGTTTTGAAGGAAAGGATACTCAGAAGGAAAAGTGCTGTCATCATCGTCGCTGAAGGAGCCGGTCAAAAATTTGTTGAGACCAAAGATAAAGATGCCTCCGGCAATAAAAAGCTCGGTGACATTGGAACCTTCCTGAAAAAGGAAATCACAGATTATTTTTCAAAGCAGGGGATTCCTACCAACCTCAAGTACATTGATCCGAGCTACATCATTCGATCCGTACCTGCAAATGCTGAAGATTCTGTATTCTGTGGGTTCTTGGCTCAGAATGCAGTGCACGCTGCCATGGCTGGGAAGACAGGTATGGTTGTAGGAACCTGGAACAATGTGTTTACCAATATTCCGATAGATCTGGCTGTTGCAGAACGTAAAGTTCTTCGTCCGGAAAAGAGTTATTTATGGCGAGCAGTACTTTCTTCTACAGGACAACCCAACTCTTTAAAAGCCAAATCTTAATTTCCAAATGCAAATAGGTTTTCTTCGGAGGATAGATTTTATCCTCCTTAGTTTTCTTTTGTCCTGTTCCTCAGTGGAGCAGTCGGAAAGAGCTCCGCTCCCTATTCCTGTACAAAGGGATTCCTACTGGGACGATGTGGCGAAGATCTTAGCCGGACTGGAAATCGAATCCGAAAAAAAAAGTTACATTCATCTTACGGACTCTTCGAATTATAAGGCCTATTCCAGGAGGATAGATTCCTATTGGAAAAAAGCCGAGACAAATTATTTTAAAGAGATCCGACAATTTCGGGATGAGAATATCAACAATCTCACCCCAACTAATACTGCTCTCTATCCATTGAGTGGAGCGGATTTTATCAATTTGTATCACTTCAATTCGGACTCTCCCCGGTTTATTATGATAGGTCTCCAGGATCCGGGGAAAATTGCAGATTTCCATTCCTTGAAATCGGATGAGTTTAAAACTGCTTTTCGAAATTTGGAGAGTCTTGTCTATGAATTGACTTACCTGAACTACTATACCAGCAAACGATTGGATAGGGATTCCAAAAATCGATTCATTTCAGGAGTGGGGCCTGTTATCCTGATTTTTCTCAAGCGATTCGGATTTTATATCTCTGAGTTTACGGAGATCCACATGGACTCGGAAGGAATGATTCAGTCGGGTTCGGCAGGAAATACTCCGGGGAAAAATCATCCCGGGATCCGTATCCGTTTTTATAGAGAAGGAGATCAATTTCTTAGAGAGCTTTTTTTCTTTAAAATCTTTTTGAACTACGAGTCCGGGACCCAGCTGACACCGGAAGGCAAATTTTTCTCCAGACAGAATCGATTCAATCTTATGTTTAAGTCTGCTGAGTACATTATGCAGATGGAAGAATACAGACCGTTTTTGAATACAATTTTAGAAAAAACTGATAGAGTGATAGAGGATGAATCCGGAGCACCTATCAAGGCCTTCCGGAGAGATCAATGGGACATAAAAGTCTTCGGGAAATACATAGGAAGGATTCCTCTTAAAAATACTCCGGATGTTCCCTTTCAGGATGAGTTAAAGGAGCTCTTTGAAACCCAGAAACCTCCGAAACTCGGATTTCCTTTTGGCTATGGAGTCCTAAAAGGGAAGGAAAAATCAAATCTTATCTATATCCATAGAAAGTAATTGCATGTATTGAATGAATCTCCAAACTATGTTATAAATTTTGATTCGATTTAATTATGCCGACAGACATTTCAATAGAAGATTTTGATAGATACTTCAGGGCTATTCTCGAAAAAGCTACTGATAGAGAGTCAAGAATTATCAAGCTGGAGTTTTTAATTCCTCAGGAATATGAGAGGGATATGAAGGGTTTTTCTTCTACCTTCTTTTCTAATAATCCTTTCGAACTCACAGTAGGTGATCTCGATGAAGTGAGTATTGAGGGTCGATTGATCAAAAGAATCCGACCGGATCGAAAGCCGTCCACATTTTTAAGTTTATTTCGCCTAACGGAAATGTACCGTCAGTTTCTCGAAGACATTCACGGAGATATCAAAATTCTAGCCGGACACTACAAGCAGTATAGAGTAGATCAACCGGAGAAAGAACTAATCAAAGAGTTGATTCTGAAAGAAACTCTGTCTGCAGGAAGGGTCTATCAAAAACTATCTTTAGTCTCTCAAAACTTTCATACCAAATTGGTTCATCTGGTAAATGATTCCCTGGCTGAGGCAAAATCCGCTGTAGGTCCGGAAGGATTTATAAATCTCAGAAAATTCAATGGGGAATCATTTTTGGGCTCAGTTTTGAATCCTGAATACAAGTCTATGATTTCAAATAGTTTGTTTTTGATAGCAATTTCTAAAAAGATTCGACAACAAAGAAAAATTATCCAGGAGAAAGTTCTCAAGCAAACTGAATAATGAAATTCACCATCCTATTTTTGATCATCTCATCTTTCCATCTACTTCTTCCCCAGTCAAAAGAATATAAATCTAAGTATATAAAAGACAGAATATCCGAGCAGAGAAGGGCAATACTCTATTTGAGTGGATTCGCATTTTCAGTGGATGAGGTGAAGAAAAATCGCAAAAAGCTTTTGAATGAAATCGAAACTCTTCGTGTGAATCAAATGATCACTCCTGAGGTTCTCGTTCTCTTTCAAAATATATTTGAAAACCACAAGTCTCTTCCTCAGGATCTGGTCATCTTAGCTCTGGAATCTATATACAGAATCAATCATGTTCAATTTTCTAAATCACTGGAAACTGTTTTTATGGAAACACTGAACAAGAAAGTACTTCTCCTGTCTTATTTGAATCTAAAAAAATATAAGAATCTGGATAAGAAGTTTGATGACAAAATTAGCAAATACAATGATGAGAAGATTCAAACTATATTAGATTATTTAAATACCCCTCATAAAAAAGCCCTCCCTCCACTGGAGCCTTTACTCGCGTTCAAAAACTCACCGGAGGATTTTATATTTTATAGTTTTCATCCCTCGGATACACTCGAACCCGGATACTTGATCATCAAAGGGAAAGATGGGAAATTTCTAAGGGAGAAGGACGGGAAATTGTTTGTCATCAAGCAATTGGCGCGTTCTGTCCTGGAATTGCCTTCTCTTATGGAGATGGGTGATACACCGGGCGGGCTCTATTCTCTGGGGAAAATCATTGTTTCCTCCAATCCGAAAATTGGTCCTGTCCCTGCAATCAAGCTTTCCCTTCCCCATGAAGTCTCCCCGGCAGCTTTCTTTCATCTACCAAAAGAGATCCCCTGGACAAAAGAAATCTACTCGAGTTTTCTACCTCAGGAATGGAAGGAATATCCTTCCCTCTGGGAATCTTATTTTGCTGGCTATATAGGTAGAAGTGGAATTTGGATGCACGGAAGCACTCTGGATCCGGAAGCATTTT
Source organism: Leptospiraceae bacterium (assembly GCA_024233875.1). GTDB lineage: Bacteria > Spirochaetota > Leptospiria > Leptospirales > Leptospiraceae > JACKPB01. Next base: position 243,543 of record JACKPB010000002.1, on the reverse strand, counting down.
CTGACTATTTGAAAGTGAAGATCACTCCCACATACGGATGTCTTTCCAGCCGGGAAGAATGGAGTGAAGAGGGGAGATTGCTCCTGAGTGATCAGAGAAGACTTATTGAAAAACTACCTGAGACTTTGGGTGGTTTTGCATTTGTAATCAGGATTCCATCCAGGGAATTACCTGATTTAGAGAGAATAGAAAAAATAATTTTAGAATTGGAAAGGTGACTTATCTTCAGTCTTTAAAATCTTCGTAGTATGCTTTGACTTTTTTTACATAGTTTTTGGTTTCGTCGTATGGAGGAATTCCTCCGTATTTCTTGACGGCTCCGGGGCCTGCATTGTATGCGGCAATAGCATGCTCGATATTATTGAATTTACCTATCATGTCTTTTAGGTATCGGGTGCCACCTTTGATGTTTTCTCCGGGGTTTAGGGGATTGTTGACGCCTAAAATCTTAGCGGTCTCGGGCATGATTTGCATCAATCCGAGAGCACCCTTGGGAGACTTAGCTTTCGGATTGAAATTTGATTCCGCTTTTATGATTGCTTTTACCAGGTCAGGATCAACTCCATTGCGCTTGGCTTCTTTGGAAATGTAATTTTCTAAGTCTGAAAGGTGTGAAGTTGATTTCTTTTTTTTAGGTTCTGATTTTTCGAGTCCCGAGTTTAGAACTTTCTTCGGTAAAAGTTCTTCTTCCTGATCCTGATCAAGATTCTCGCTTATAGTTGGAGTTTTTTGCGCATTTCTTGCTGATTCCAATTCGCGTAAGAAATCGGGTTTGGAAAGGGAGGAGTCTCCTTTGGTCACTTCTTGGATTTTCTGCGTCATCCCCGAGATCTCTCGGATTCTTTCCAAGGTTGACTGAATTGACTGAATATCTTCTATCCTCACTCTATAGATTTCGGTTTTTTTTGAAAAACATTTATAAAAAAATTTGAAATTATAGGAAAAACTGAATCATTTGTTTGAGTGAAGGTAAATCTCATCCAATCCCTTTCTTCTCTTCCCGTTGTCATGGCACATTCCAAGGGCTACTTTCAACAATTCGGAATTGATATCGAAATAGAGACATTTCCGAGCTTCAAACAATTGGAATATCTAAAACATCAAAACATGTTTGATTGTATGGAGATTCATCTCTCCAGCCTAGTCCATGAAGCTGATAGAGAAAAAGTCAATAGGATGAATGTCTTTCCCGGTTTGATTCTTTCATATAGCAATCTCGGATTCTATTCACGTAAGAATATCTGGGAACTGGAGACAAGTCAAAATCGTTCTCTGGTTCTTCCTGTTCCTGATGAGTATTCTCCGGAGAGGTACTACGGAGAAATATTGATGGAAAAACTTTTTTCCTACTCTAATTTTCCATATCCGTTTGTCGCTGTGACCACACCCATGCTCAAGGATATTTATCTCTCTGAAAATTGTCTCGGAATGGTAGGTGACCCGGTTTTGACTCCATTTCTAACCAGGAATATCAACACCCTTATTTTGAGAGAGAGGATTACTGTCCCCAATACAATTCTGGTATTCAGTAAGTCATTTTTAGAAACCAATAGAGAAGCAGCTGTTAATTTTATTCTGGGAGTTCGTAAAGGAATTAAGTATCTTATGAATTCCAGCCCCGAAGAGATTTATCGAAATTTTTTAGTAGCAGTAAATCGGGATTATTATCAATTTCAGGATTTAGAAGATTATGAAGAATTGTTTCTTACATATAGCCAACTTCTAATAGAATCATTTTCGGTGGATGATACAGAATCTATTTATGAAAACTTAATCTATTTGATGACAGATAAAATGTCTTCTGAAGAAAACTGTAGGATGATTCTGCATTCCTTTCATGAAGGAATGAATAACCTAATGGATCAGAGAGTTTTTCATTTGAAACTGAATGTTCAGGATAGTCTTCATATGAAATTAGGTGAAAAGTATTTTAATGAAGATGAATGGGAAGAGGCTGTATCCTTTAAATCTGTAGTTGAGTTTGTTAGTGACTTCGGTGTCGATCTCTATCAAATCCTATTTCGAAATGGATTGGATAGTTGCTTGATCTATGAAGATGGTTCACTTGAAATAACAGACTTAAATCATAAGTTTAAAGAGTTTTACGGATATACCCGAAAGGATTTTGATGATATGGTCTTTTCTGATCTCATTCACAATTACAATGAAGACAATCCAATCTACCATTTCGTCTACAATCCCGAGCCAAAGAGATATCTTTCAAATGTAGAGTTCATCAAAAAAGATGGAGTGGTGGTTAACGTAGATATGCATATATTTCAAATCCATTCCTCCCTGAGAGTAAAGTATCTCGTTCTTATTTATAATAATAATGAAAGAAAAGAGATGCTCAGGTTGAAGCATGAATTCATATCAAATATCAATCATGAATTGAGGACACCTCTAACAAGTATCATCGGGTATATCGAATTACTCGCTATGGATGAAACTCTTCAATTTAAGGACGAACATATCAAAAATTTTGATATCATAGAAAGAAATCTAAAGAGGATGCGTCAATTGGTTGAGAATCTTTTAAAATTGGATTCATTTGGGAATGCACTTCAAAAATCGAACGTGGAAGTCTTTGAAATTTCAGAGGTTATCAATGATGTGTTTTTAATCAATGAACCTCTCGCCCAACAGAAGAATCTAGTGATTCGAGCCAAACTATTGAATGGAATTTATATCAAAGCCAATAAATTTGAGTTCACCCAGATCATTACGAACCTTGTGGGAAATGCTGTGAAGTATACAGAAAATGGTGGGATTATGATCTTGATGGATAGAGAAATCAATAATTTATGTTCTGTAAAGGTTATAGATACAGGAATGGGAATTGATAAAAAATACCTGGAGTCGATATTCGATAGATTCTTCCGTGTCCCTACCGAGAAAAATATTAAAATCGGAGGAACGGGCTTGGGTCTTTCTATCACCAAAGAACTCCTGAACAAGATGGGTGGTTCAATTATGGTAGATTCAGCTCTGGGAGTGGGGACAACCTTTACCATTATGATTCCTATTGAAAAAGTAGAAAATTGAAATGAAGTACATCATTAAATTCATTCTTTTGATTCTAGTTTTCGGAATGTTTTATTGGTTCTTGAAAGACTCAGAAGTTCCAACTTCCCATGAAAAAAAGGTATTAGAATATGAGAAAAAAAGAATTCAGAAATATAAAAATGGAGGAGAAAAAACTTCATTGTTTGAGGAAAAAGAAGGTTTCTTAGATTTCACCTCACACAAACAGATTCGGGATCTCTCAGAAATGGATCCTATATCCAAGGAAGAGCTTATTGAAAGATACAAATTTCTCAGCGATCGTTTCCCTGACAATCAATTGATTCCCCGATACTATCCACCGGATGTGTTGGAAAAAAAAGAAGCCGAAATTCAAAAAATGTATCTAATTCAAAATAAAATTTTAGAAAATGAAGAAATTACTGTAGAAGAAAAAAAGTTTTATTTTCATTACAGATCCAAGCTTATGGAAGATCGGATTCAATTGTTTGACTACGCACTAACTAATAATCTCAGTGGAGATTCTTTGGTTACCGAATATAGAGACAAATTTTTGGATCTAAAATCAAAGTACGATCAAGTTTTGACCGGACTTGAAGATTCGGATTCTTCTTCATCTCCTCCCTCTAAGATGTAAAAAATCTGGTAGTACAGAAATAGTCCTGCATACAGAAGTATTGAAAACATCATAAATACAGGTTCTAAAAATGGACCGCTGATTTGTTTGGATGTCAGAATGACGATTCCACCAAATACATAAAGATATGTTCTGAACTTTGCATGGTTGGTCTCTAGATACATTGAGTAAACATAGGCAACAGGTACTACAAAGAATGAGAAAGTATGTACCCAGCTAATTCCGCTGAGTAGGACGGAGAGTATGAACAGAGCAGAAATTAGAGGAAGAGTTTCTATCCCTTTTCGAAGTTTGATGAATAAGGGAATCAATAATATCCCTGTGATTATGTTGAATATCAATTTGATTTGAGCCATTGTTAGTGAAACAATAGGCAGACGAAAGATCAATTGGTTTTGGGTATCCGCACCATCTAAGAAATACTTGGAGAGAGTGGCTATCAAACTTTGATTGTTTTTCCATGCCCGAAAGGCCGGATTTTTCATTGTATTGATCAATACCATGTCTATCCAATTCTTCCAGTTTTTTAAAGCATAGTCAGGGTCCTGTACAAATGGGAGAAATATCCAAAATCCCAAACCTAAGGTGAAGTAGAGCATTGCCCTCCATCGTCTTTCTGAAATGTAATAAAGAATAAAGATTAGAGGAGTGAGCTTGATGATTACAGCTAGAGAAAGCAAACCTCCTGAAAGAAAATCGTTTTTAGTATAAATTGCCAGAAGGATAAGAAACATCAGGAGGAAGGCTACCTGATTATTGTTTCCGTGGTTTTCTAAGAATCTATAATTGATTATGAGTGTCACCATTAGAATTTTTGAAAAATTTTCTGAAGGTATCATACGGGAGAGCAGATATATTGTTCCCAGAAGGGCAAGAAAATTGAATATTACAAAAAACATCGAAGCATGATTGTATTCAATATAGGATAGAGGCATCAACAAAAAAGCAAATGTGGGAGGATAAATATAAGAAGCAATGTTTCCTTTCAAGGCCTCTAATTGTTTGAATAAATTAGGATTTTTTAAAATATCATCAAGGGTATACTTTCCTGAAAGATTCTTTGTTTCTTCATACTGATAGATGTCAGCACGGGTTTGCATGATAACCGCAGCTCTTCTGTAGTCCCGGAAGTCTGAGATTTGTGAAGATTTGGAAATCCCCTGAATGAGAAGAGATAAGAGAATGATTGCATTGATCCAGGGGATCAAAAAAGAAAAACGTTTCCAGTTCATTTAAACTCCCGAGAGAATTCTTAAATTCCCAAAATTTTCCTATGACTCCCGCCGTCAGTTTTGACCTTTTGGATTGGAATAACACAAATCAATTCAATCGTCACAGAGAAATGATAAAATAATTATTCGTTATGAAAATACATGATCTGATCTCTTCAAATTAAGCAAGTAATTTTGGAAGGATCGAGTTCGATATTTTTCAGAAAATTATTGCTAAAATCCAAGATTTTAATTTCAAGTATAGAATAATTCTTTTGGTTCTATGAAATCATTTTTTACTGGGTGAGTTGTAGTCATTTTCAGAAGAATCAGTTATAAAATGGCTACATACCAAAATAGGGGAAGCACAATTATTTATGAGAAATGGTATCTAAATATTTTATGTGGAATATTCAGGATTTTCAATTCGATCTCGATGAGTCTCTTATCGCCAAGTATCCGCGCCAATCCAGAGACCAATCCCGTTTGATGGTTCTCGATAGGAAAGAGCAATCCATACGGTCAGAGAAAATGTTTCTGAGGATTTTAGATTATTTGAAGCAGGGGGATACACTTGTTTTCAATAATACCCGTGTCAGCAAACGGAGATTGTACTTACTGACCAAACAAAAGCGTTTTCATGAAGTTATCTTTTTGGAACCATCTCAATATCCGAAGCCCCTGTCCTGGTATTGTTTGATTCGAAACTCTGCAAAGTTGCATGAAGGAGACTCACTGTTCGATACCTCCGGAAAGTATGACTTCGAATTTCACCGGGGAGAATCAGGGAAGACCTACCTAACACCCGGGATAGCAATGGAAGAGGAGATATTTGAAAAGATCGGAACCATACCTATTCCCCCTTATTTAAAAAGAAGGGCTGAAGCTCTAGATGAGGAGAGATACCAGACTGTTTTTGCAGAAGTGCCGGGTTCAGTCGCGTCACCTACAGCTGCTCTCCATTTTTCTCCGGAATTATTGGAAAGATTGAAATCAATTGGGGTTGGAATCGCCCATCTCACTCTATTGGTTGGGTATGGTACTTTTGCTCCTCTGGAAGAAAGTCAAATCAGGGAAAAAAAACTCCATCCGGAAGAATTCAATATCAGCGAAGAAACTGCCGTTTTACTTAACTCCGCAAGGGAGAAGGGACGAATCATTTCTGTAGGCACTACAACCCTCAGAGCTCTCGAATCCTCTTACGATTTCAAAGAAAAAAAATTCTTTCCTCAGAGATCTAAGACTGATTTGTTTCTCGGACCCGGTGATACTATTTCTTCCTGTGATGGTCTGATTACAAATTTTCATCTTCCCGGAAGCAGTTTGATGTTTCTGGTTTCTGCTTTTGCAGGAAAGAACTTTATTATGAGTGCATACGAAAGGGCTATACGTGAGAAATATAGATTTTTTTCATATGGAGATGCAATGCTTATTCTTTGATTTGGAATATGTGAATGGATGCATCTTTGGGTTTGCATTTTAAATGACGCTTTCGTTTTTGTGATACGTCTGAGACAAATACAAGTTTCTTTTCATCTATCCAGGAAACACCCTCGATACTACAGTAAAGATGTTTCCCATTTTTGTCTCTGGGGAATCGGTAAAACTCTCCATCCGATTGGATTTCTAATCTATCAAAATCAAATTTTCCGACCCAGAGAGCAGAGGATTCTTGTGATACAATAGCAATTCGGTCATCCCGAATGGATAGATCTGAAAAATCTTTAAATCCCGTAAATGAAAGATCTAGAAAAGCGAGTTCTTTGATTTCAAATTTTTTCCATTCATAAATCAGAAGGGAGCCGAATCTTCCTTTCTCTTTCGGACTTTCTTTCTCTTTTTCAAACAAAACAAAAAGATAGATCTTATCATTTCTTTTCTGAATAGAAAGTCCCTCCGCACCTTTATTGGCTTCCCGGAAAGGGAAGGGGATTTCTAAAGAGTCGAGGATCTTACCGGAAAAATCGACTCTATAGAGAATAGAAAGGTATTGCTTCCCAAATTTCTTAGCTTCCCGAATGAGATAGAATGGTCCTTCTGATTCCGGAATGGAAATCGCTTCAATGTCGTGAACTTTTGGTCTTACCTTTATGATCTGAGATTCTTTTTTATTCAAATCATGAGGTATCTTAGCGATAATGGAATGATTGTCAAATATGACATAGAAGAAACCATCCAGACTTGCAACGCCAGATGCTTCAAACTTATTGTTTTTTTTGTGAATTAGGTCAGAGATTTTCTTTTCATCGATGAGCTCGAAATAGTCTCTTTCGACTGACTGTGAATACACTTCCATAGAAAAGAGAATCAGGAAGAAAAAGGAAAATCTATTCGTTGGGCAAAATGACAGTGTACTTCTCTTTTACGCGATTGTGGTGATGGGTCAAATGGAAGATATGCAAGAATAATGACTCCTGGATGGATAAGGGTCCGTATTCATGAAAAAAAGGTATCTTGAGTTGGAAGTACTTAGCCGGATCCATCTTCTCCAAATCATGGAAGAGGTTTATGCATGCCTGATTGAATTTCTTCAGAATCTTTTTCTTTTGTTTTTCCAATTTTTTTACATTTTTCAATGGGATTGGAGATAGGATCCCTTCATCGTCAAAATTGCCATTTTGCTTAAAAAAGCTATCTTTCCACTGCTTGAATGTCTTTCTTTTACTAGCTTTTCCGTAGAAAAAATTCAATACAAAAGAAGGGATCTTCCAGGTGAAACCCATGAGGTTGGTAGTGATGGTGATGTGCATCAATGTCTCAGCAGGAGACCACTCTCCATTTCTATGAGAGAAAAATTCATTTTCATGAATGCTGGAAAAGTAAGTATAGATTTCTTTCTGCAAGAACTCCAGGTAGTAGAGTACTTCTTCCTGAGAGGATGGGTTTTGGTGTTGAAATACGATCATGGGTGTAAACTATAAATGCTTGAAGAAATAAATACTAAGTTTTCCACTGTAAGAGGAACTAACTTTTGGAACAGATCTTCTATTCATCCTTTTCTGATATTGATTTTGCTGATTCTATCTCCACTTTTTTTATTCGTCTCATTTCTGCAATATTTTTTGGTTTCCTTCTGAGTTGGATAGCATATCTGACAAACCTTCCCCGGTACAGGGATCTCTCCATTTTGCAGGCTCAGACGATTCTGACTATGGTTTGTGCTATGGTCATCTTGATCATAGGAGAAAATATTGCCTGGGCTATAGGCTTCATAGGTGCTCTGAGTTTCATTCGATTCAGAACTATCTTAAAAAATTCCCGTGATACAGCTGTGTTCTTTACTGCGGCAGCTCTCGGTCTCGGAGTTGGAAGCGGTCAGATTTTTCTTTCTTTCATAGCATTTCTCTTCTCTGCTTCTATTCTGGTTTTCTTCCGTTTTGTTCCCGGATTTCAAAAAGAGTCGATCTATTTCAAAATCTACTTTCGTGAAAATCCAAATCTGGAACCCATTCTTTTTTATCTGGGTGAACATAAGATTTCCTATCGTGTGATATCATTTTCTATGAAAAAGGAATCTGCTGTGATTCTCATTGATCTTTCAATGGAGATGGCACTTAACGAAATCGAAACTATGCGATTTCAGTTTCCTTTTCTTTCCGGGATCGCTCTTTATGAAGAATTGGAGTGACTTCAATCGTATTTGAGAAGTCTTGCCTGCTTGATTCGAAATACCGGACCATCTTCGGATTTCATGATTTTGAATTCAATATCTACACCATAGAGATTTCTTTCCGATTCCGGTACATCTTTCAAGAATATCGAATGAATTTTCACGATTGATTTGGATAGGGTTTTCAATAGCTCCAGATATTCAATGTGTCCGAGGAAAACAGGTTCTTTTGTTGATTTGGAAAGAATTTTGCCCGGGATGAGAGTTCTGGTATTTACATAAAATGATTCAGGGATGAACTGACCTGTGGGGTTGGCTATGGACTCCTTGCCTGATTGAGAATTTACAAGAATCTCCGGAGTTTGCCCCTGCGAGGGGATAGTTAGAGCTACTCCGTTTGCCAGTTCTTTTCGAAAAGATTCATGAATAAGTATAGCCATTCCGGTATTTGTATGGCTGATGCCATAGTATTCCCTCTCTTCAAATGCATAATCACTCCAAAAGGAAGCATAGACTTCCAAAATCTGAGTTTGAAGAATCCGATCGTCCTGATTTTCCTTGAAACCTCTCGAAACGTAAAGACCGGCTCCATTGAATCCGGGTATGTCTTCACAATTGGTCGAACTCCTCAATCTTATTTTCCTTCCTTTGTAGTACTTATTTAAAATAGATCGGATTGAATGGATTGTTATTTGTGATACGGAAGAGGTATGAATAAGCTCCCGAATCTTACTGAGTCGTTTCCTTCTTTCTGCGAGAGTAATTAATTTGGATTGTTGAATAAGCATTTGAATCTCAGATTCTATCTCCGGTCGGGAGATGACTTCCTGATAGGGTTTGAAGTTGAGGGCAAATCCGGGTCGAACCAGATCGGGAAAGTTTTCAAGAAGTCGAAAGTAATTGCTTGCTTTAGCTCCGATAGTAGAAACCTTCATTAGGTTCCTGAAGGATTTCTTAAGAGGTATCACCATTGAATATTGGGAATGATAGCGCTCGACTGTTATCTTCCTGGGGGGATTCTTGAGTCTGTACGCTGCGACAAATTTTTCTGAAACTTCAGAAATGCTCACTTCATTGTCTCTATCATCAATATAGACGTATTTTCCTATCAGACTTTTTGCTCCCGGTAATATATCCAAATTCAAAACATACATATTGAATGTACCTCTATTTTTAGCCAATAAATTCACATGAGATAGAATTGTCTGAGGTTTGAGTGTAATGATTCCTGCAACGGGAGGCAATTGAAGTGGGAGAAAATTGAGTATGGGAATGTCTCCCTCTGAAACTGAACTCAAGTCTTCTTCTTTTTCTAAATAGACCAGTTTCCCTACAGCTACTCCTGAGTTCAATACTTCCAATTGATTGCCTCCTACTTTTTCGAGAAGGGTTGTGATCGTTAGATAAGGATATCCGGCAAGTTTTAGATATTCTCCTATCTGTGATACACTCAGGGAATTGTTCTTTTGATGATTGAGTATAATTAGAGGTTTTTGAAAATTAGGTTCCTCGGCCTGAATCAAATGGATGAGCTTTATAATTTCTTTGGTCATAAATATAGGTTTGTCATCATACTGATAGTCCTGAAGTCTCAGGGCATAATTGATTTTTTCATTTTTTATGACAAGATTGCTTTCCCTGAGATCGTAAATATAGAAAGGTAAGTATTTTCTAACTTTAGACTTTCTGGAAAGTTCTTTAAATTCTTCGAATCTTATTTTTGTGCCCAGACCTTTATTTATAAAGTCTGCATGCCCTTTGAATACTCTGCGGTTGTAGATATGAATCGCCGGTCTCGATTGCCAATCGGTAGCTATTCCTTTCCACCCGGGGAGTTTCCCGTAGGAAATGAATTTAAACTCTTCCTCAAAAAAATTATCGGGAAAGACTGAAGTTGTTAATAAAATGAAACAGAACCACCCGGAATATAAAATAGAGATTAGAGGAAATCTACTTCCGATCGGTTTCATGATACATAGTGACTTGATCTTTTGTCCCTTGTAACTATCTTTTCTTTGTTGATCAATATATTGTGAAGGTTTTCCGAGTAATTGCCCAATAGTTTTGAAATATCCTCGAGTTCAACAGAAAGTGAGGAAGAGTCTCCGATCATTTCTTGTTTTTTGAAATTTCTTTCATCCATTTCCAGTAGATTCTTACTTTGTGAGCCAATCATTTGTGATACGGTCTGTCCTATTTCATTGATATTTTCAATCTCAGATTTGATGGCTTCTGTAAATTCTTTCTGTTTTTTGATCTTGATTGTCAGGTCTTGCAAAAACTCTTCATTCTCACGGACGGTAGTGTGGACGGTTATCAATTTTTCTGCTGTTGTGGCTATCATCGAAGAAGTTTTTTCTATATTGATAACAGTTGCACGAATGATATTGTGAATTTCCTTTGATGACTCTATGCTTTTGTCAGCCAACTTTTGGACCTCGGTTGCCACTACTGAAAAACCACGTCCATTTTCTCCTGCCCGGGCGGCTTCGATAGAGGCATTGAGGGCGAGGAGGTTGGTTGATTCTGCTATCTCACTTATGGTTGTGGAAATGGATTTGATCTTCTCTGATTGAGTTTTCATTTCTTTGACAACTTCAATTGTCGCTTCCAGAGAGGCTTTGCTACTTCCGGTAAGTTCTCTGGAGTCCGTAGCTTTTTGAAGAGACTGAAGGCTATCTACCTGAATTTGAGATGAGGTCCCATCGAGATTCTTGACTTTGGATGTAATCCTTTCGGTCAGCGACAATTGTTCGGAAATGATAAGTGATATTTCCTGACCATTTCTGGTGAACACCTCTACCTGTTCGGTGTCTTTTGTAAAAAAAAGTTTTTGATCATCAATGAGAGTTTTGAGATCCTCACTCTTGACCAGCATATCTTTCATTAGGAGATGTAGTTTTTGGGAGATTTCTTGAGTTTGTTCTAAAATCTCGGTGATGACCCTCAAGTTGTAGGAGGATTTGGATTCGGATTCGGAGAGTTTGCCCATGAAGATCCTGGTGGAATGAGCTTGAAAGGCTACAATGACAGATCCACCGATCAGAAATAAAATTTTTGTGATTTCTGAGGTCAATCGAAGTGCGGGTAAGGTTCCGGATTCTCTCGGATCGGAAACGAACACAACTTCACCTGAGAAAACTCCCAGGATAAGTATGAAAATAGAAACTAGGGCACAGTAGGCACCCGTGAGAATCGAAAATTTTCTGTCCAACCTCATTCCGGCTAGCATAATGAATACAAAAAATAGTGAAAAAGTGGCTGTTTCTTTGATTGAGTATCCCCAGCCCAAAGTTGGATCCAAATGAAAGCCATACTTAACCAAGAATATGATGTTGATGTCCACAAAAGTAGTGATGTATTTGATCAGGGGATGGTGCTTATATTTGGAGAGATAGAAATGCCAGAAGACCGTGTTTAGAGTATAGAACCCTGTCACTGCAAAAATAGTCAAATAGACTGCCGGGTTAGATCCTGTCGAGTAAGAAGAAATCCCTGAAATTAAAAAAATTAGGATAAGGATGAATCTGAGTGAATTGATAATCCTCTCGGCACGATGGCTTTTTTCGGAAAGGGACTGTTGGAAAATTTGATCTGCGTGTCGAACTTTTTTCTGTGTTTTTTCCTGAGTCATAAGGGATTCCTTAGAATAACTAAGATAAATAAAAGAAAACAGTTTACAAGTTTTTTGACAAAGACCTGTAGAAAAAAAAAATGATACTATGTCTTTAAAATCAGTAGTGATTACCGGAGCAAGTTCAGGAATAGGGAAAGAAATGGCGATAGAATTCGCTTCGAGGGGATATGCTCTTGGGTTGACCGCACGAAGATATGATCTTCTTAAGGAAATTCAGAAAGAAGTGGAAAAGCTCTGGGGTAAGGCAATTCCTGTCGAGCTTCGGGTTCTGGATGTGACCATCTATAGGGATGTCTTTAGGGTGATCAAGGAATTGGACTATGCCCTCGGCGGGATGGACATATTGGTAGTCAATGCAGGGATGGGGAAAGCCAAACCTCTGGGTACGGGTAATTTTCAGGGAGATCGTCAGGTCATAGAAACCAATCTTCTGGGAGCAATGGCAAGTGTTGATGCCGGAATAGAAGTCTTTCGTCAAAGTAAAAAACAGGGAATGATTGTAGGTATCTCTTCCATTGCAGGGACAAGGGGGTTTCCGGGAAATGCCGCCTATTCGGCATCTAAGGCAGGCTTTACAAATTACCTCGAAGCGGCAAAACTGGAAGTAGAAGGGGAAGGGATTCTTGTGTCTACGGTTCTGCCCGGATTTATCGACACACCAATGACTCAAAATCTAAAAAGCAAACCATTCTCTATTGATTCGAAAACAGCTGCTATCAAAATATGCAATAGTATAGAGAGAAGAAAAAAGTTTGTAATCATACCATTCTTTCCCTGGTATTTTGTTCATAAATTACTCAAATGGATACCTAATTTTCTTTTTGGAAGATTTAAAAAATCCTTTGAAAGGAATTCAAAAAACTAAAATGATAAGGATTGTAAAATGTCTATTCAGAAGATAGGAGTTTTATTTGTCTGTCTGGGAAATATCTGTCGATCTCCCGCCGCAGAAGGTGCATTCAAGCATATAGTGAGAGAAAGAGAGTTAGAACAATTTTTTCATATCGACTCCTGCGGAACAGCAAACTACCATATCGGAGAAGAACCCAATGAAAAAACTGTTAAGGTTGCTGCAGGAAGGGGGATAGTTCTCAAGCACAAATGTCGTCAATTCTCAGCGAGAGATTTTCAGAGATTTGATTTCATTCTTCCGGTAGATCGATCTAACTACCGTTCTATTATCAATCAGGCGGCTTCGGAAGAAGACAAAGCAAAAGTATTTTTACTTCGGGAGTTTGATCCTACAGTGTCCGGGGCACCTGATGTTCCTGATCCATACTATGGAGATATAGGTGGTTTCGAGCATGTTCAGGATATTGTATCACGATGTGCGGTATCTCTCCTGGATCATATTATTAAAACTAGAAACATTCAGGTCTTTTCCGAGCCTGAACCCGAAGAATATTCAACCGAAAGTGAGGATTTCGAAGATGATATTTGATTTATTAGAAAAAGATCTTATTCCTGATGTTTTCATCCGGATTGGGATTCGTACTTTATTGGCTCAGAGAATTGAAGATGAAGACAAAGGAAGTTTGGAAGCCAATCAAACTGCTCTGATGAAGTACGTAGAAGATTTAAAAAAAAGCCCTATAGCAATACATACTGTAGATGCCAATGAACAGCATTACGAAGTGCCTACAAAGTTTTATCAATACTGCCTGGGAAAACGTCTGAAATATTCAGGGGGATACTGGCCGGAAGGCGTGAACACCCTGGATGCTTCTGAAGAGGCCATGCTTCAACTCAGTTGTGATAGGGCTGAGTTGAAAGATGGAATGGAAGTCCTGGATTTAGGTTGCGGATGGGGTTCATTGAGTTTGTATATTGCAGAGAAATATCCCAATGCAAAAATAACATCTGTATCCAATTCACGCACTCAAAAAGAATTCATAGATTCCGTTTGTAAAGAGAAGGGATTTAAAAATGTAACAGTAATTACTAAAGATATGAATGAATTTGAAATTGATAAAAAATTTGATCGTCTCATGTCTGTGGAAATGCTCGAACATATGAAAAATTATGAAATTCTTTTTGAAAAGTTTTCTAGGTTTATGAAAGATGATGCGAAATTTTTTGTTCATATCTTTACTCATAAAGAATTCGCATATGCTTTTGAAGTGAAAGATGATTCTGATTGGATGTCAAAATACTTCTTCACGGGAGGTCAAATGCCTTCTGATGATTTGTTTCATTACTTCCAAAAGGATCTACGGATAGTCAATCATTGGCGGGTAAATGGAACTCATTACCAAAAAACGGCAGAGGGATGGTTGTCCAATATGGATTCTCATAAAAAAGAGATCATTCCTCTTCTGGAAGAAACCTACGGGAAAGAGAATGCTACAAAATGGTGGGTCTACTGGAGAGTTTTTTATATGGCCTGTGCTGAGCTCTGGGGATACAGAAAAGGAGAAGAATGGTTGGTTTCCCATTATCTCTTTGAAAAACAAAAGAAGTAAACAGGTTTAAATGGAAAAGAACTCCTTCCTGCCCAAAACTCAGCTTTTGCCCAACGCTATGATTTTAATGAGATCCTACTCATTTCATAGCCCTGTGGAAGAATGCTGGGACTTGATCTCCCACACAGAAAATATCAATAGGGCAGTTGGACTTTCAGAGGTTCAGTACAGGGAAGAACCATCACTTAATGGTGGGAGTGTCCTCTTCGGCAGGGTGGGAGGACCTCTGGAGTCTGAATACAGAGAACATCCGTTTGAATGGGTAGAGTATCAATATCTGAGTGTTCTTCGTGAATACTCTAAAGGACCTCTCAAGAAAGTTCTGTTTGCTATAGAAGTAAGAAAGAAGCCCGGAGGATTTGATTTAGATCTCATTCTCCAAATTGTACCTGCTTCCTTATTTGTGAAACCCGCCATATGGTACGAAATGCAATTCAATACCCTGCCCAATTTCAAAAAAGTATATGAACGAATTGCAGAATCTAAAAGAGAAGGTGAGATTTTCCATTGGGAAGAAAAAAAACTAAGAAGTTTGAATAAAAATTCTGATCTATTCAAACGACTCATCATTGGATTTTCAGAATTTGAAAAAAATAAATCAATCATCGAAGGTGTAGCTGATTTTGTATTTCATGCTCCTGATAGAGAATTGTTGAAAATCAAACCAATCAAATTGAGCAGAGAATTGGGGATAGACTCCAAAGAATTGCTTGTCTTCTTTCTGAAAGGCACCCGAAAGGGTTTTTTTAATCTCAACTGGGATATCCTTTGTCCGTACTGTAGAGGAGTTAAGAGTTCGAGTCATTCACTTTCCGGACTGAAAGATCGAGTTCATTGCCCTTCCTGCAACATTGATTATGGACCCGATTTTGATAAGTCCGTTGAAGTGTCCTTCGTAATACATCCAAATATTAAGGAATTGAGTGAGGGGATGTACTGCTTTGGGTCACCAATGAATAGTCCACACATTCGGGCACAGCAGAGAATTCCTCCCGGAGAAGAGAGGAGTATTGAGATGAACTTGAAAGATGGATTTTATAAGATTTATTCACTCAATCTTCCTGAAGTATCTCTTCAGATAGAGGTAGATGAATCCTTTCCCCGTAGGAAAGAAATATATTTCCCAACAGAAGGTAATCTTCAGATTTGTAGGGGGAAGCATCACATATACCTCAAGAATCCAAAAGAGTATGAAATTTTAGTCCGGATAGAAAGAGCAGATTGGTTGAAAGACGTGGTTACAGCAAATATGCTTACTACCATGCAGGAATTTCGGGATTTGTTCTCTTCGGAAGTCTTGCGTCCGGGACAGGAAATTTCTATACAAAACCTATGTATCCTTTTTACCGATCTCAAGGGATCTACAGAGTTTTATAATTCGAAGGGGGATGCATTTGCATTTCGCTTAGTTGGACAACATTTTGATATCCTCATAAAAAATGCATCATTGCATGGAGGTGCAATTGTGAAAACGATAGGCGATGCGGTGATGGCTGTTTTCTTAAATCCGCTCTCCGCACTCAATTATTCATTTCAGGTCTTGAGAGATATAAAAGAGTTAAATAATAATTTGGATGAAAAACTAATTGAAATTAAGATTGGAATGCATACGGGACCTGTTCTTGCTGTCAATCTTAATGATAGGTTGGATTATTTCGGTACAACGGTCAATCGTGCAGCCAGAATAGAAGGGCAATGCAATGGGAGTGATATTGTGATTTCAAAAGAAACCTATGAATTTCCCGGAGTGAATTCTATTCTGGAAGGTAAAGAGGTAGAGAAAATCAATTCTTCATTGAAAGGTTTCTCCGGAACTGAAATACTCTATAGGATTTTACCCTGAAAGAAAAGATACTATTAACCGGAGGGAGCGGGGGGATCGGAACTGCTATCGCAAAAAAGTTCGATGAGGAAGGAATTCCCTTTTTGAATCTAGATATCAAAATAGATAGGGATTTGTTTCCTAACGAAACTTTTCGAAATATGGATTTTCGTAGTACGGATTCTGGAATTTTGTATGAGTATCCGGAAATTACTACCTTTGTTCATTGTGCGGGATACGGTGGACCTTTTCATCCAATTACCGAGGTGGAAGAAGATGAATGGGATTCGATTTTTTCTATAAATCTAAAGTCCGCATACCAAATATTGAAAGTATTGCTTCCTCTCTGGCAGAAAATGTCGTACGGTAGGTTTGTCGGCATAGCTTCATCACTTTCTATAGTGGGAAGTGCTAATTCTGTTGCATACTCAGCCTCCAAGCACGGGTTGATAGGTCTGGTAAGGTCTATAGCGGATGAATGGGGAAAGTATGGCATCACATCCAATGCGATTTCTCCCGGATATGTGGAAACAAAAATGGGGGTTCAGGAATCGGAAGTCTCAGATCATAGAAATCAAATTCTAAATAGAACGCCTTCTAAGAAAATTGCTTCTCCGGAAGAGATTGCACGTGTAGTCGTTTTTTTGTTGGATGAAAAATCATCTTACATCAATGGAGCGAATTGGACGGTGGATGGTGGTATTACAGCTGTTTACTAACCCGTCGCCCCGCTCAGGAAATTCTCTATCATCTTCATTCCTCCTTCAGTTGCAAAGGATTCCGGATGGAATTGAATTCCTTCAATAGGAAATTCCTTGTGTCGGAGACCCATGATTTCTGCTGAATCGTCTGAATTGACTTTGGCTGTTGTTGTGAGGCAATCAGGAATGGAGGATTTTTCCACAACCAGGGAATGATATCTCATCACCTCAATATTCTGTGGCAATCCTGTGAATACCCCTTTTTCATCATGCTCGATTGTATCTGTCTTTCCATGTTTGGGTACTTTGGCCCGAACGATCTTTCCACCAAAGTAGTAGGCTATCCCCTGCAATCCCAGACAAACACCCAGAATCGGTGTCTTTCTTCCTAGTTCTAAGATCACATCAGAACAGACTCCGAAGTAGTTGCGATCCATAGGATCACCGGGACCGGGAGAGATTACAATCCTATCATATCCTAATTCTCTAATTTCATCGATTGATTTCTCATCATTTCGCACAACGTCCAGAACAAAAGGTGAAGTTTCTCTGGATAAAATTTCTCCGGTGTACTGAAAGAGGTTGTAGGTAAAGGAATCGTAATTATCAATTAGTAATACTTTCATAGGGACTCCAATACTTTTTCTAGAGCTCTTGACTTTCGTTTGATTTCATCGTATTCATTTTCGGGAAGTGAATCATATACAATTCCGCCGGAAGCCTGAGTGTAAGCATAAGTACCGGAAACAAAAAGCGATCGAATAGGGATAGCAAATGTGCAGTTTCCATTGAATCCAAAGTGACCGATGGCTCCACCATAAATCCCGCGTGGAATCTTTTCTGTCTTTCGAATGATTTTCATGGATTCGATCTTGGGTGCTCCCGAAAGAGTACCGGCAGGAAAGTTTGCCGCCAAACCGGAGAACATATCTTCAGAATGCTTTATAATCCCCGTGACTTCGGAAGAAATGTGTTGGATGTGGCTGAATTTTTTTATGTCCATGAATTTTCGAACTTTTACTGTCCCATATTGTGATACACGTCCGATATCATTTCTGTGGAGGTCAACCAGCATATTGTGCTCGGCAATTTCTTTTGGATCGTTCAGTAATTTTCTGGTAAACTCCCGATCTTCTTCAGGGTTTCGTCCTCTACGAATGGAACCTGCAAGCGGGAAAGATTCCATCTGTCCATTGTGAAGCCGAAACAAAAGCTCAGGACTGGCACCCAGAATTTTGATTTCGCCAAATTTGATAAAGTACATATGCGGGGAGGGGTTGATCTCTCTGAGTTTCAAATACACAGAAAAAAGATCTCCCGTGATTTTGTACTCTGTTTTGAATCCCAGCTGACATTGAAATGTATTTCCAGATCGGATTTCTTCGAGAATGGATTCTACATTTCGGGAATGTTCATCTTCTGACATGGAAAATCCGAGCTTCTCAATGGAGACCTTTCCGGCTTCAATTTTTTCTGAATGAATGTATTCCTGAATCATGTCCAGTCGGGAGTGGTCATAATAGAAGTAAAAGATTTCACCGGTCATCTTGTCTTCGACAAGACCATCCTTATAGATACCCATCTGGATCTGAGGAAATCTTTCATCCACGGGTAGATTGAGGGTGGGTTCAAAATAGTTCATGGCCTCATAGGAGAGGTAGCCCACAAGCCCACCGGCATAGTCCCTGGAAAGGTTGGGGGGTGGCATGAGTTTTCTTAGTTCCCAGTAGGGATTGGAAAAATGATAGGTCTTTCCATTCCAGTGAAGCTCATCTCCTCTCGAAGTGATCAATCCTTCAGGTTGGAAACCTATGATGGAATATCGGGAATTGTAATTGTCCTGATCCAAGGATTCCAGAAAAAAGCAGTTTTCATTGTCCTTTTCAATGACCTGAAAGAGCGAGAGGAAATTGATTTTTTCCTGGATCTTTAGGTATCTGGGTTTGCGATTCAATTGTATGACTGGTAAATCCATCTGTCGATATGATTTTTCGATAAGAAATCCTGTAAATGAAAAAAGTTAGGGGAGAAGGTCTCCCCGAATTAGAAATCAGCTAAAGTCAGATATCGAATTGATTGAGTGAAAGGGGTCAGAAACTCCTGCGTTCTAATTTTTCGAGAGCCAGTAAATTCAGCTGAATCTCTTTTTTTAAGGAAAGTTCTGTTGAATTGGGTAGACTGGGGATTTCTTTGAGAATAAAGAGAGGTCTCAGGGTTCCCGCTGAAGTTCGAATGACTTCCTCCTTGATCAACTTGAGGTGAGAAATCTCCTGATTGAAAAGTTCAGAATCTTTATTTTTGATGAAACTTCTTAGGCTTTGGGAGGAAAGATAGACAATGATCTCTGAATTCTGAAATGACTTGGAATGAGTAGATATGAGATTTCCTTTCATAAAGATCCGGTTTTTTTCTATCTTATAGATTGAGCCCAGAGCAGTGAAGTACTTGGGTCTTTGAGAAGAGAGTTTCTGATTGAGCTTTAGAATCTTCTCTTCCAGTTGTGTTCTCTTCTTGGTGAGAGCTCTGGAGTTCTTCAATTGTGGTAGGGGAAACTCCGGATAGTGGCCGCAAACTCTACGATAGATCCCTAGGTAACTTTCAAAACTTCGGATCTCTCGAATCTTTTGGGCTCCCGTGGCAAAATCTAGAGGGAAGGATATCTTCTCACCCTGATGAGATTGGATAGCAATTGCTTTCTGCCCGATAGCTCTGTCAAAAAAACTTTCTGCAGAAAGCATACGGGGTTGTAAGACTCCCAACTTCCGGCAAACCTCTGAGGATAGGAATACTTTCCTTTCGCGGGTCGGAACCGAGGAAATCAAAAAAATCAGGGGAATGGAAAGAAAAAGAATAGATCGAATCTTTAGAAATTTCATTTGGATACCTCCGGAAACCACATTACTATAAGTAGGGGACAAATTAGACACACCCCGGGAAAAAATCTGTTCACTATACTAAAATAAACTATAAATATGTATAGCAAAATAATGTTCCCAGTATGAAAAAATTATGTGGTTATGTCTCTTTTGGTGAATTATGTCAGATATTTTCTCGATTGGGCTTCAGTTCGGGTGACTTGTTAGACCATTTATTTAAAAAGGGAGAAGAAAGTCGGGAGGTTAGAATGACACCAAGCTCATCATTTAAATATGGTTAAAAAACCAACGAATGTACATTTTTATCCCGCTTCTGATCATTGTTCTAAACTCGGTGGGTTGGTTTGCCCTCCCGGGTTTGAATGATTTCTATGTTTTGTATATATTCGTCAATAAATCAGAATTTTTAAGTGGGTATTGATTTAAATCTTTTGGGATTGTGATCTTATCCAGGATGGAATTCTTCAGGTAGGGATTTTTGTAAAGGTCCAGAACCAATTGCTTTTCCTGAGTGTTCAGGAAAATATTCTTGTTTTCAAACACATTGAGTATCAAATCTATATTGTCAAGACCCGACATTTCATTTACTATGAACCAAATCCTTTCCGGATCATTGGGAATCAGGAGATATTCATTCTCGTAATTGAATCTGATCCTAATATCCTCAGCCTTGACGTAGATGCTATCTATAAATTTTAAGTTCTTTTCATAAGTTTTGAAGAAGTCGATAATGATTTTATTTTCAGGATAATGAGACATGTATTTTAGGAAATGATTGAAGAGGTGAGGGTTTTTGATAAAAAATGTCTCCATCTTTGATGTGTCTAAGTTCATGAAAATGGAACAAAACATTTGAATGGTATTCTCTTTGTTCCGTACTTCTTTGAAAAATATTTCTAAGTTTTCAATGTCCAGATTACTAAAAAGACAGAGGGCAAAATTTAAATCCATCCGGATGATATCTGTTTCAGCCAGTAATTGTTTGCATTTGCCTGCATTCACAAATAGTGTAAAATTTGAAAAGTAGTCTTCTGCTTCGTTTCCATTCAGTATCCATTTTCCATAATTGAAATATATGATCTGGATTAGTAGTTCATCAGGAAAGAGGTCACAATTGAAAAGATTATGAATGCTTTCCTCATAACGAAAGAGCCAGCAAAAGTATATAAAATTTTCAATGAAATCAGGATTGTCCTTATTTTGATTGTAATTGGAAATGATTGTTTCAGGAGGTTGGAGTTTGAAGAAATTTAGATACTGAGAGATAGAAACAAAATTTCCTGATGTTAGGGTATCTATAAAGACTTCCGAAGTAATGGAATTTGAGTTTAGGAGATCTATCTCGGTTCTGAGTTTTTGTAGTACATAGATATTGGATTTTAGATTATCCTCATTGTAGTTGAGGGATATCCTATCTATGATCTCATTTAATTTTTCTATCCTATTCAAATCAGAACTTTTTGCAAAACTCAAATCATTTACTATCGAATGATTCCGGTAATCTTCAGAAAAATTTTTATTAATTTCCGGATGTGCTTTTATTAGATTTTGCATCTCTTCTAAAAGTAATAAATAAAGATGAAAATTGTTTTCATCGGAACCTGTCATTTCGATTGGGTCGGGAGCAGGAGACGTCAATTCAATTAAGTAAGCAATGAGGTTTTCTACGTAGGAATTGATATCAGTCTTGAGGGAGTATTGTTTGATAGATTTTAACTTCTCTTTGGATACGTATTTCCAAAAAGCATTCACCCTGAGATTGAAAAAACTTTCGAATTCATTGAGGATGTCTTTGCTTGGTTTCTTCCTGTGAAAAGTATTCCAGGCATCGTTGAGTAGATCTACAAGAATTGATTCAGAGAGATGGTTCGCACGATCGGCGCATTTTTTTACATCCCCCAAGTTGAAATAAAGTTTGAGCAGTTTTTTATTTTCAGGGTTTTGTCTAAGGAATTCATTGATGACTTCTTTGGGAGCTGAGTAAAATGCAGAAAGAGAGATCTGAATGTCATTTTCGTTACTTTTCAGGTAGTCCGAGAACTTTGTTATCGCAAGACAATTGTATTCAAAAATTGATTTGTTCTTAAAACGGGTGAGCTTGCATGACTCCAGGCAGGGACTTCCCTGCATAACCTGCATCCTACAGGATTGGATATTGGGTTCGTTATTCATAATCATAGCCTAATACTCTAAAATTACTTGCCTTCCTTCTTTAGGCAAACTCTTTGTTCCAATTGCTGAATCTCTTTAGATTTTTACTAATAGAGTCATTCATTTGATGTCCTTTTAAAAATCAAAAAGTACAATAAATTCATTTTTATAGTCATTATAAAAATGAATTGCATATTCAAAATACAATCAGCAATAAAATGGCTACATACCATACGCAGAAAAACAGAATTATTTCTGAGAACGGTATATATTCACTGCAATACAAGATATTAATTTGTAAATAGAAATATCATAAAATTTAGGTATTTTTCGCTATTTATTAAAAATATTTATAATCGCTGACCTTACCCTGCTCCGGTTCTTTCCTTATTGATTCTCTATCCAATTTAAGAATTCCATTTTTCGGTTGCTATGAATTCTGAACCAAAAGTAGAAATATTTTTTGATAATATCACTTGCATGGAATTCCTTAGAGAGAAAACATTCCAACAGAGGAGAAATCGAATGATTTTATTTCGGAAATTTAGAATCCAATCTATGAAAGTGATGCTCGTCACTATGTTCTTAATTCTTATGTCCTGTGGCTCATTATTTGAACGTCAGATCCCTTTGAGTGAACGATGGATAGTAGGGGTTCTTCCCGCATCCAATAAATCAGGAAATCTTTTGGCAAACCAATACTCCGAAACACTACAGAATGCACTCATTGATGAATTGCACACTACCCAACGTTTTCGATTGATTGAAAGAGCAAAGATTTCTGCAATGCTTTCAGAAATGAAACTGCAGCAGCTCGGAGTCATTGAGACTTCTCAGGCCACTGAGTTGGGAAAACTATTGGGTGTGGAAGCTGTCCTTGTGACTGACATTCAGGCGTTTAAAAATGAAAAGGTCAATTCATTAAAGATTGGAAGTGTGGTGAAGATTCAGAAGGAAATCGCTCAGGCAAGTATTCATTCTCGCCTGATCCATGTTCAGACAGGAGAAATCTTAGGAACGGGTGATGCGGATGGGAATCTGGAATCGGGAAATAGTATCAACTCACCTGCGGGTGGATCAGAAGGAGGAAGTTCCCAGAATCTCGTGACTTCTCTATTGAACCAATCGGCAAAAGTGATCTCTCAAAAAATGACAAAAAATGTCATTCCAAAAAAATAAACTCACAATCTTATTCTTATTCCTGTCTCTACTTTCAGATTGTAGAACAGGAAATAAGTTTGTTAAGCTACAAAAAAACCACCCGGATCATGCAAACCTCTATTTGATGCGTTCTTTTGATCCGGTTCTCAGTCTGTACTCTTATCCGATCGAAATTTACAAATTGAAAGGACATTTCAAAGAAGATAAACTTGGATCTTTGGTCCATAAGACAAAGCTAATAACCGGAGAGTATTGTTTTTTCTCTCTGGAAAGAGGTTTCTATCGACTCGCAATAGAAAATGAATTCGAAAAAATCATTTTCCTGGAAAATGAAAAGACTCAATTTATAGATTTCAAAATCTTAAAAAAAGGATTTTTCGAATTTCCTGAATACTATCTCAAAGAACTGAGTACTGAAGAAGGATTGGAAAAACTACTGGAAGACAAGCACCTCACTTCCTGCGATCAATCTATGGACTGATCGTTCATTAGAATAAAACGATTGAGCAATTCCAAAAACTTCTGCGCGTTGGGATCTCTACCCATATTCATCCATCTGATATGCCCATCACTTCTAACTTCCCAAAATTGTTTCGGATCATTTGCTAATTGAAATATTGATTTTCCATTTTCAAATGGAACGATGGGATCTTCTGTCTCATGTATTACAATGAGGGGAATAGGTGATATCTCCGAAATCTTCTCTTCCGGACTATAGGAGTCAGTCACAAAGAAAGACAAAAGGTAGTGAAGAGGAGGGAATATGTTTTTCCTGAGAATTGTTCGTGCGACCTTTCTGTAAGACGTGAAAGAGCCTTCAATAATCACAAGCTTGATCAGAGATTTGTCTTTGACATCAGCAAGGGCTCGCATGGTGATTGCTCCACCGAGGCTCTGTCCGTATAAGATTAGATTTTTCCTGTTGATTTTGCAATAGAGGGAGATGTTTTCTATAAATTTTACCACATCTGAGTTGATGTCTCCGGGGTTAGGTTTCCCTTCGGATCTTCCATATCCTCTGTAGTCATAGGTGACCAAATCATATCCTCTGTCCACCATCCAAACCAGACTCAGGAAATGACTGCTTTGGTTTTCACCATTTCCATTAAATAGTAAGATTACGGTATTTTTTGAATTGGATTGATTCTTCGAAGTAATCAGAGTACCATAGGTATGGATTCCATCTTCAGCTTTGAGCTCTATTTCAGATGTTTGGTATCCAAATTCTTTTGGATCAAAGTATTTTTCCCTTGTGGGACTGTATAGAAAATTCGAACAGTTAAGAATGAAAAAGAATGAAAAGAAAAATATAATCTTATAAGCCACGGTTTCCCCTTCTAAAAATGATAGACGCATGAAAATAAAGCTTCTTTGAAGTATCTTTGTTCCGAAACTTCAGCCCGAATTTCCAAATCACGATTCAGATTGTATCGAAGAATGATTTGATTGCGAAAGTCATTGTAGTTGTCACTCAATTGATAGTAAAATACTCCTGAAGATACCATCAATTTAAAATTATTTTTGGAATAAGTTAAATAAGAGAGAAGACCGGGACCCATACGAAGGGAATTTTCGAAGTATCCGGAGGGTTGAAGTTTCGCTCCACCCAAAAAAGAGATAGAAAAATCTTTCCAGAAGGAATTGTATTGGTTTTGATACGTTCTACCCATATAGCCTTCTAAATTGAATGGATAGATTTTGAAAGGCTCGGATTCTTTCTCGATAGATTTGGAATATGAGTACAAACCGATTTGGGTGAAAGTTTGAGAATGATCCATTTGACTTATCAAAATAAGATCCCTTTGGAGTTGAGAGTATTCTTTTCTGTACATTACCGAGTCAAATGAGATTTCTATGTGATACGAAAACGCCCCGGTGATCTTATTGTAAGGATTCAGAGAGGTTGCCCGAATCAGGGTGATTTTGTCATTTGTCAGTTTATTGGTACTAGCGTAGTACCGAAGACTAAACATTCCCATAATCAAATCCGAATTGGGAACAAATCCGAGGTCTGAGTTCATGAGATCGTGTTGGACAAAACGGTATTTCAATTCAGAATAATTGCCCAGACTTGAGCTCCCGACTCCCCATCCCAACATCTGTAAGCTGTGTGATTCTTCAGGTCTTGTCGAAAAAGCTAGAGTCTCATCTATCTGATACGTCGGGAATTCCAAACGGGATCTCTCCATCAGGTATTTTTTGTAAGTAAGTTTGTCCTGATCTGAGTATTTGTTCTTCATCTTTTTGTAGCGGTAAGAATCCAGAAGAGTGTCCAAAATCAAATCCTTCCGAACAAGATCATCAGAAAGACTCTCGGTTGTTTCCTTTGAGTCCAATAGATTGTAGAAAATATCTCTCTCGCTTTCCTGCATTTCAGTCAATCTCTGTTGGATTTTTGAATAAAGAGAGGGTCGATACTTAATATTGCGGACCAGACCCTTATTGGAGAGATAGGCTTTGATCGTATTGGGAGGTGTGACTACTATTCCAAAATTTTCAGATAAGGATAGGGAAGGTCTTGCCAATTCAACAAGAGGCATCATATGAAAGGAGCAGTTTTGTGAAAAAAAATAATAATCGAATTTTGCCTGCCAGAGAAGTTCCCAGAGATGAAGCATAAATAAATTGATTTCTTCTCCTTCAAGGTTCAGTTCATACTCCCAAATGTCTCTTGATTCCATATCGTTGTATTCATTGACTTTCATGTAGTACGGGTAAATGGCAAATCCTCCGACATACCCGCCTACCAAACCATTATAGGCATAGAGAAAT
Organism: Leptospiraceae bacterium; assembly: GCA_024233875.1. Taxonomy (GTDB): domain Bacteria; phylum Spirochaetota; class Leptospiria; order Leptospirales; family Leptospiraceae; genus JACKPB01. Next base: position 217,479 of record JACKPB010000002.1, on the reverse strand, counting down.
GGATTTGTCTCGTCTGTTAGAGCTGCATAATTCACTCCGTAGTCGAGGAGTTCTGTTTCTTTGTTTTTTCGGGAATTTAATTTGAAAAGAGTGTGTCCCATCATGGATGCGGGAGAACTTAGGTAGTATGATGTAAAAACTACTGTGATACTCTCTACATCCAGTGCTTTCTCCCAGGTTCTGAGTTTGTCGCAGGGTCGAAACCGGAGTCTTTCCGGATCAAAGGAAAGTTTTTTGGAGAGATAATGAAATCGGGCGGGAAATGCACACTGGGGTTGCATCTGGAGATCCTCATTGACTGAAGGGTCTTCCTGAAAAAAACTCAAAATAGTGGATTCCATTTCTTTTTGGGGAGAGTGTTTTCCCTCTATGGAAAAATAAAATTGAGTGTTGTCGGCTTCACCTTCATATCCATTTCTCTTTTGAACATAATGTATTAGCTTTAACCAATATTCATCTTTATAAAGTTCTCTTCGATTGGCCTCGAGTATAAGTTCCTGCGCATATTCGATATCCTGAGCATGAATAGAAGAGAGTGAAATAATGAAACTAAAGGAAAAGAAGATGATGAGCCGAATCATCAGATGAGGGAAAGAGAGAACGGTGGATGTCCACCGTTCCGGTAGAGAATTAGTTTACAGAACAGGTTGTGCTGAGGGTTTTGTCATTTTTGATCTCTGTCTTAAGTGAAAGAAAGAGATTGGATGGATCTTCTTCCGAAAAGAGTTTTTCATACTTATTCTTGGTCATAGATGCAAAACTTGAAGAGTTTTTGCAACCGAAAAGAGTAGCGAGAGTATCCAGTTTTTCACCTTTTCCCATTGCCATTTCTTTTTCTAGACTTTCGTAGTTCATGTGAACAAAGATTTCTCCGGCTTTTTCATTCTTGACTATACCGCTGGAAGCACAATTGGAAGTTCCTGATGTGATACCAAAAGTTTGATTTGCGTATGTGCCATTTGTTGTAGCGGCAAAGATTTGAAGAAAATTGTTTGGTTTGATGATCAATGATCCCAGACCGCAGCCTGCCATTCCATATCCACCTGCTGAAATAGGGGAGATAAAGAAGAGTGAAAGTGATGTGATTGTGATGAGTAGTGATTTATTTATCTTCATTAGTATCTCCTATTACATGGAACAGCTGGATTTTAAAGAATCGTCATTTGCAACTTCTTTACTGAGAACGGAAACCATTTTTATGGGTGTAGAATCTTCGGAGAAGAGTTTGTCAAAGTTCTTCTGTGCTAGTTTAGAAAAGTCGGATTTGTTTTTGGAACATCCGAAGAGAGTGGCGAGAGTGTCTAGTTTTTCACCTTTCCCTACAGCCATCTCTTTTTCTAGACTTTCATAGTTTAGGTGGACAAATACTTCTCTGGCTTTTTCATTTTTCACTACACCGCTGGAAGTACAATTGGAAGTACCGGTTGTGATGCCAAAAGTTTGACTTCCGGATGTTCCGTTTGTTGTAGCGGCAAAGATCTGGATGAACCCATCTTCTTTGATGATAAGAGAACCAAGACCGCATCCTGCAGACCCATAGGCATTTAGGTTACTCTGTCCCAAGAGACCCAAAAGTGCTATTGAAGCGATTGCTAAAGATTTCTTCATAAAAACTCCTGTGATTGAAATTTATTTTAAAATACTGTAATAATTTTCTCAGTCAATCTTTTTTAGTCGTCCGATTCTTTTATTTTTTTGGGATTTCGGTTCTGATTGCTATTGAATTGTTTTGAATTTTCCACCATCTCCCAAAAAAATAATTTGGAAAATCATCCAGATTGGATGCAACACTAGATTGAAATTCCTGAAGGAAATTATTTCATTCTCTTTGCTTGGAAAAAAGATAGTCCTAAACTTTAATATCATGTATTCCTAATTTACCAGTTTCCATCATTACCTCAGCTTACGTACTTCGAGTGAAAGGTGAGGGAACGAAAAGGAGACTTTTGGCAAACTGGGGAGTCATCGTCCCCAAACACATTTTTTATTGATTTATTAGTAAAATATGATTTTGCAAAAAAATAATATGTTCAGAAAAATAGAAATTTGCATAATTCGATAGAATGCTTCAGGCTAAGGTGTTTCCGGATAGAAAGTTTTTTTAAAAAAGTCTAATAGTCCTCAAAAAATATGTATTTATTTCTTCAAAATATAAAATTCAATCGTCTAATTAAAAACACAAAACCTACTCTCTGCTTTTCTATCTTTTTTCTAAGAACCTAGATTGAGGTCGGGAGTTTTTCTTAGTGTTTGATACTTTCATTTCGGATTCCTTAACAGGAAATGCACTCATTGCTAGAGTTTCATCCGGGAATTTATTTCTCAAGAAACTAAGGAGTTTAAATGTCAACAAAACATTCCTATTGTAATTTGTCGGAAATATTTCTTTATCTATCAATGAATCGAATTGCCGGTACTACCCTTTCTGTCTTCTAAAGTATCTTTTCATTCATAATTCTGACAAGCAATTGAGATCATAGCCCGGACTGCATTCGGACTCATTTTAAGTATTCTCTGCTTACTTAAACTAGGATTCCACTGCAAATTCACTACATTACCCACAGTGGTAGAATGCGTCTATTGCTAGGAACCGGTACATATGCAATCTTCATCCCGGTGACTCAAACAATCTCAAGAAAAAAACCTAAGCCATTCCGTAATTTGTCCCCATACGGAAGTATACTGATTCTTACAAACCCAAATGAAGAGGAGGTTTGATTGTGTATAGATTTGAAAATGAAAATGAAAATTCAAAAGTTTCCGAAGCTCTTGAGAGAAATGTTTGTAAATCATGTTTGAATGCTTATTCGAAAAGTTTTAGTGATTGGGAGTCTCACGATTATTGTAATTCCTGCAGAAAGAAATTTGAGGTAGAACTAGATTTGAGAATTCAGGCAAATCTGGAATTAAGATCTAAAAATTCTTCCAAAGGAGATAACCCAAAAACATTTCAAAATAAATCGGGTGTAGAATTCATAAAAATTCCCAAAGGAAAGAATATTATTGGAGCCAATGCCGAATTGAAAAAAGGAAAGAAAAGTGAAGAAAAGATACCCCTGGCTTCGGAAAGACCGGCTCATTGGGTAGAAATGAAAAAGGATTTTTATATGAGTATCTATCCTATTACTTTCAAACAATTCAGTGAGGTGACAGGTCGAAAGTTTTCAAATCTAATGAAACTACAAAATTATCCTGTCACAGGTATCAATTTCTATGAAGCAGAAAATTTTATTAAGGAATTGAATCTCCTGGAAGCAACCTGTCCGACGACTGCATATCGTCTTCCTACTGAAGCGGAATGGGAGTATTCAGCCAGGGCAAATTCCTATGCACGGTACTATTGGGGAAATGATATGGATTCTCAATTTGTTTGGTTTCAGGAAAATTCCTCGGGATACCCTCAAAGATGTGGTAGAAAAAAGAAGAATTCCTTTGGTCTGTATGACATGATCGGAAATGTTTGGGAATGGTGCTCGGATTGGTATGATGAGAACTATTATTCTGCTTCCCCTAATGAGAATCCGAGCGGTCCTAAAGGCGGGATATTTAAAGTTGCCAGAGGAGGGTCATTTCTTGACTCAGAAGTGGATCTACGTATCACAGCCAGAAAGCATTTCCTTCCTGAATCAAAAATGGATAATTTGGGATTTCGTTTGGTCAAAATGGTTTAATCCAAAACATCTATAAAAAGGAACTTTGGTTTTGTTTATATTTTCATTTTCCCGTTAGGTACTATAGATTCCAGGAGTTCGTAAATTTTTCTCTCTTCGATAGGTTTGGATATAAAGTCATCCATTCCTGCCCGGAAACACCTTTCTCTGTCTTCCTGAAAGGCATTGGCAGTCATTGCTACTATTTTGGGAGACGGCTTCAGGTTGAGTTTTCGAATTTCACGGGAGGATGTCAGTCCATCCATTACAGGCATCTGCATGTCCATAAGTATGAGATCAAAATTATGATTTTTAGATAAATCCAATGCTTCCTTCCCATTGAAAGCTTGAATCACTTTTAGACCTAATTTTCCTAATAATTTTCCGGCTAATTTCTGATTGATGAGATTGTCATCTACAACTAAGATTTTTAAGTTGGTATCGATTGTGTAATTTGTAGGTTTTGATTCTTTTGATTTGATTGATTTGATCTCATCCTCTGAGCAAAGACCTAATTGAATTTGGAAATAAAATTCAGATCCCAATCCGTTTTCACTCTTTACATTGATTTCTCCATTCATCAATTCCACTAATTTCTTGCAAATGGAAAGACCCAGTCCGGTGCCACCAAATTTTCTTGTTCTCTCGGAATCCAGTTGTTCGAAGGGTTGGAAGAGATACTTTACTTTCTCGGGTGGGATGCCTATTCCTGAGTCGCAAACTTTAAAGAGAAAAGAATTGGATTCACCTGAAATCTCCAAACGTACCTTTCCCTTCTCCGGAGTGAATTTGATAGCATTTCCGATTAAATTAATCAATATTTGTTTGATACGAACACTGTCACCTTTTACACATTCCGGTAAAGAGCCTTCTTTTGTTATTGTGAAAGTGATTGATTTTTCATCAAATCTATGTTTGAATAGATTGTGAATTTCCTTAAGTATAGAATCTATGTTCATGGGTAAAATTACTATTTCCATTTTTCCGGATTCTATTTTTGAGAAATCTAAGATATCATTAATAATTTCTAATAAAGTATTTCCGCTTATAAGGATAGAATCAACAAACTCTCTCTGTTCTGGATCCAGGTCTGTTCCTTTTAGTAGATTTGCCATTCCCAATACTCCGTTCATTGGAGTGCGGATTTCATGACTCATATTAGCCAGGAATCTGGATTTTCCTTGATTGGCTACCTCGGCTCTGGTTTTTTCTTCATCTTTTTGTTTGAATAGCTTTTCATTTTCAATGGAAAGATTTTTGATAATTAGATGTATAGCGACACTAATAAGAGAAAACAAAATTATATTCGTCGAAACACCCAGCATTGAAATTTGAATCTCCTGTCCGAAGATATTTATAAAAGGTAGGAATTGAAAATGAACAAGTAAAGACAAACCGGAATAGATAGCAATGGATAGAACAACCGAAAATAGTCCCTGCGGTACCTTTAGGTTGGTAGAGCAAATTGCAACAGTATAAAGAAATCCTATAATGGCTATTGAAAAATAAGTTCCCGAGAAATACATATAGGTTGAAATGATGATATTGTCTAAGAAAGTTGGAAGAAAAGCAATGTAAGGATTCTTGTATTCGAGAATAATATTGTATTTGTAAACAAAGAACCATATGATTGAGAATATTGTGAATACGATACAGATAAATCTAAAAAGATTATATTCAAATGAAAAGGATATGTATGTAGCGGTAAGAATCACTAAAATTCTTACTAAGTTTACGATAGTAAAATCTGGATTTTCTAATTTATTTTCCATTGTTCTAAAATACTAAAAGTATTTAGAATGAAAAATATTGCAAGGAATTTAGATTGCTATATATCGAAGATATTTGCTAGTAGATACACTTCGGTTTTAAAAAATATGTAGTCTTTGATTGTATTCTAAATAATTCACTGAATTACGTATCACAAAATATATGCTATGATGACTGAGAATACTAAAAAATTATCCCTCTATTTTGGGGCGACAACGTTTGTGATCAATTTTGGCGCAAATATAACACTTTCTATCTTGGGGAATTTATTTTTAACTCCACTTTTAAACGATCCGATATCTACTCTTTTGGATGGGGCGAGGTTTTTGAGCGGTAAGTCTCTCTTTCTCTTTTATCTCAGTTGGATACTCAGTTTTGGAGTCCCGAGTGTACTTTCATTTTACCATGAGTTTCCTATTTTGAAAGCATTCTGGACAGGAGAATTTTCTGAATTAGCTAAGCGACGTCTTTTGAATACATCTGTTGTTCAGGCTTTGATTGGAGTTACCGGTTATACGATAGGATTTTTTATAAGTGTTCTGCAATTGCATTTGATGGCAGAGGATCTTTTGAATTTTACAAATCTTTTTTCTCAGCTACTATCCTCAATGATTGCCTTTTTGTTTAGTTTTGGATTCATTTACTACACTCTGGAGTACATAATTCAAAAATATTTTCTACACTATGCATTTCCTGACAATGTACTCAGTAGGGTTGATGGTGTGATACAAATTTCTATTCGAATGAGATTCATGATATTTTATCAATCCGTTTCAATCTTTCCTCTTTTTATATTCTACAAAATTCTTCTGGGGAATATGACTCCTGCTATAGAATCGAATAAAAATTCCCTTTTTTCACTCTTTCTGTTTTTGATTGTCACAGGATTTTTGATTTCATTATTTATTTCCGTTTCTTATCAGAATCCATTGAAGAAGATGAGTGAGGCAACAGAAAGAATTCGATTTACAGACTATGAAGTGGAAATACCTGTTAGGTCTGTGGATGAATTGGGTACTTTATCAGAAAATATCATCCTGATGGCTCAGAGCCTAAAGGAAAAAGAATTTATCAAAGATACTTTCGGAAGGATAGTCGATCCATCGGTTAGGGATTATTTTTTAAAAGGCAATCGATCTCTGGGAGGGGAATTGGAGGAGGTGAGTATACTTTTTTGTGATATCCGCAGCTTTACGACACTTTCAGAAAATCTACCTCCACAAAAGATTGTAGAACTCCTGAACCGATACTTTACCAGACTACAGATCTCTGTAAATCGGAATCATGGGATGATCAACAAATATATAGGCGATGCAATTCTCGCAGTTTTCAATGCTCCGGTAAAGATTGACAACCATTCCGATCATGCCCTCAACACTGCTATTGAGATTCGTAGGGAATTGAAATCTCTAAATCTAGAATTAAAAAATGAAGGATTTCCTGAAATTCAAAATGGAATCGGTCTCCACAGGGGGCAGGTTGTTGCAGGTGCTATAGGTAGCAGTGATCGGATGGAATACACTATCATCGGGGACAATGTAAATATCGCCTCACGTATTGAAGGACTTTGTAAAGAATTCAAACTTCCGATACTCTTCTCGGAAGAACTGTATCGTTCTCTTGAAAATCCTATCGGAGAACCTGTGGGGAAGTCTCCAATACGAGGTAGAAAACAGGCCATTTCCCTGTATGGAATTCGGGAAATAGATGGAATTTATTAATAAAGTTAAGGTTTCTTTTTTCGAAAATTCTTTCTGGTGCTCAGGATGGTTTTGAAATACTCTCCTATAACTCTGTCAGACCAGGATCTTGCCCGTATCCCTTCAAAAAAAGCAATGTGAGAACCCCGTTTTGTGTGTATCAGAGTGCTGTGTGGAAGCTTGTCTACCCAGTGAAGATTTTCCTGAACATTTTCATCCACACAGATTGGATCATCCTCGCTATTCAATACCAGTAGGGGAGTTTTGATATTATGAATCACATTGATCGGATTAGAAAGTCGATAGTATTCTTCTTTTGAATCAAAACCTGCAAAGGAATGGATTCGGTCCTGAAATTCACCTATATTGTTGGAGTTCATAGATTCCATAAAACCTTTCACACCGGATAGGCTTTCATAGTGACGTTTCAGAAAAAAATTGATCAATCTCTGACCCATCATTTTATTATAAAAAGGATGAACTCTATGAAATGCCTTCTCGATGTCATAGGCGGGTGATACAGCTACAGCTGCGACAAATCGACTTTTCAATCCTTCTTCACCCAGATACTGAGCTATGAGTCCGGAGCCGGCAGATAGTCCTACCCCAAACAAAAGGGAGGATGGAAATTTCCGTGAGATAAAATCCAGCTGTTCCCGAAGGTCGGATGTAGATCCCATAGTATTGATTTTGGGAGTGCGTAAGGGGATATTTCCGTGACCCCGACGAATGCAAACGACAGCAATCCATCCCAATTCTTCTTTGATGTATCTAACAATTGTTTTCACATCCTGCTCATCTCCACTTATGGTGTGGAAAATAATGACTATAGGAGTGCCTTTGGTTCGATAAGCTGTCCCGGTAGCAGACCATGCCAATCCCGTTAGTCCTCCATCAGACATTTCCAGGCGATCGATAGAATCATATGCATAGACTTTAGAACGAAATTCATTCAGAAGAAGGACTATGAGCATTAGGTGATTATTGAAGCACCAAAATGTAGGATAGTATTTTTCGGAGAGAATCTTACATCTGGAAACCAGCTTTTTGTGATACTTGTTTTTAGCATGGTGAACCACGGGATAATGAGCTACGTAATTGAAATAATATATTCCAAATACGATGAGTACGATGCCGAAAATCAATAAGGTTTCTATCATAGAGCCATTCTAATCTTTAATGAGTTCAACTATTTGAGGCTTTGTACCGGGTTTCAGAAACCTTGCGAATTTCCTCTGAAGGTATGTCTCCATTTTGTAGCTGATACTTTTGTGAATCTGCAAATACTTTTGAAAATGACTACAATCTCATAGGGTTGAATGCATTCTTAATCCAATCTGAATACGATAAAAATTATCCAAAAAAATTGGATGCGTGCATTTACTAAAGTATCCTAGTCAGCATATGCACTCATTCTGTATTCATTGGCTTTCATCATACCCGTACTTTCGATTAGAAAATCTTTACAATCTGTGATCCAATAGGAGAGATCAGAATCTTCCTCTACTTTATTAAGAATTCCTGCATAAAGTAAAGAACAAATCGCTCGAACTGCGATGACAATCAAACATTCAGAAAGTTTCTGCTTTCTATCCTCATCTTTTATCCCTCTGAAAATTTCCAGAGAATTTTCAAATATCCTTTCCTGTTCGTCAATTAATTCTTTATATCTATCTATTTTTTCCCGCAGTTCTTCGATGTATCTTCGAAAGATTCCGTCTTTGCTCATTCCTGAAACCAATCCTCCGATTGAAATTCTGACCTGAATCTGGCTTGTTCCCTCATAAATCGAATTGATTCTGGCATCCCGATAGATTCTGGATACATCATAGTCTTCCGTGTATCCGGCACCTCCGTGAACCTGAACAGCGAGATAAGCCAATTTATTTCCTTCTTCGGAACAATGATATTTGGCTAGTGGAGTGAGGATGCCGGCTATAGAATTCCATTTTCGGAATTCGGGATCCTGACGTATTTCCCGATCACTGATTCCATTTTTCTCTTTTCGGATTTGCTCATGCTGAAACATATCTACAGAATATCCTGTTTCCAGAGCCAATAGACGCATAGCATTGCTTTCTCTTCTCATTTTATCGAGCATCTCCCGAACAGCCGGAATCTCTTTGATTGGTTTTCCGAATTGGAGTCTCTCACCCGCATATTTTAGAGATTCATAATACGCAGCAGCACCTCCTCCGGCTCCTCCACCTGCACTTGCCAGACGCATGAAGTTTGTCATCCCGGAAGTACATCGTGTCAATCCCGCACCTTCTTCTCCCAAAAGTTCACCGATAGTTTCTTCATAAACCAATTCACAGGTCGGGGATGCATGGATTCCCATCTTTTTTTCAATGCCCGCTACCTGAACATCCCTGCTTGAGTTCAGGAAGACCGAAAGACCCCTGGCTCCACTTCCTTTCTTTCCGGTTCTAGCCAGAGTAAGGAGAAGGGCGGGGGTGTCTCCGATACCGCAACCCTGAGAGATAAATCGTTTCGTACCCGTAATACGGTACTTTCCATCTTCCTGTCTTTGTGCGATTGTAGTTACTGAGTTTAGATCCGAACCATAATCGGGTTCGGTCAATGACATAGCAAAAACAGTTTCACAACGTGAAGCGGGAACGGTAAATTGTTCAATCTGCTCTTCAGTTCCATATCTATAAACGATTTGAGCAAGATTAAGAAGATTTGCTGTCATACAAAGAGAAACGTCCCCTCTAGCCATAATCATAGCATAGATTGCAGAAACTGTCATCGGCATACCCAATCCTTCCGCTCTTCTGGATATGGCATAGGGCATAAGTCCTGATTGTTTGAGTCTCTCGAAAGAGGCTAGAAGACTTTCCGGAAAAATTACTTTCCCGTTTTCATACCGGAGTCCGATTTTATCATTCTCTCCGGAATAAAGGGAAAGTTCTTTTCCGAATAATTCTCCCAGGGAGTCGAGAGTGGAATAGTAAAGATCGATTGCTTCCTCAACAGAACCGGGAGCCATTTCTAGTCTGGGATTGCCTGTTTGAATGTATTCCTTATGCTCTATGAAATCCTTACCTTCGCAGGCGATGGCCACATTTTCCCAGTTTACAAAATTGCGGAAAAGAAATTGGAGGTCTCTATCATCGGTGAAATAATTTTCCTGAATCATTTTGAATTCCTTATTTTGAAATTGTATAGGCTATATCGAGTCCTTCCCGAAATGCCCGTTTTGCGTCGATGCCTACAGAATCCTTAGCGCCACCTATGACATGGAATTTGATATCCGGAAATCTTTCTTTGAATCTTTCAATAGGATTGAGTTCTCTTTCCTGTCCGGCACAGAGGATGATTGTATCACAAGGATATTCACCTAACTCTCCCGATCGATTTTCGTAAATTAGTTTTCCATCCAAAACTTCTCTATATTGAATCCCCTGGATGAATTCTACTCCTGTGAATTCCAATTCCTGTTTCAGAGCCCAAAATGTAGTGGGTCCGAGACCGGCTCCAATCTTTCCCGATCGTTTGAAGATAGCAACTTTTCTCTCCGGTTCTCTTCTTTCGATTACTGTTTGATTGTATGTATCTATTCTATATCTTTTTTTGTATGTCAGAAAGTCGGGTTCTTCTTCAGTAAGAAAATGAGCGATATCCACTCCAATTCCTCCCCCACCTATGATTGCTATGTTTTTACCCGATCGCTTTCCTTCTTTTAAAAAATCTGCATAACTCAAAACACGAACAGTTTCCATCCCTTTCAGTTGGACATCACGGGGTTTGACTCCGGTAGCGAAAATGATTTCTTCTCCGCCCAGTTCCGAATAAAGTTCTGGGGTAAATTCTGTATTTGTTAATATCTTCACATTCAGAGCATTTAGTTCGTTTTCAAAGTATCTTATAGTTTCGAGGAATTCTGATTTCCCGGGAATCTTCGCCGCAAGATTGAGTTGTCCTCCAATCCTTGAGTCTTTTTCTATCAGAGTCACTTCATGACCGAGTTCGGCAGATGCCCGTGCCGCTTCCAATCCTCCCGGACCGGAACCTATGATGATGACCTTTTTTGGTTTTTTTCTTTCTATAGGATAAACAGTCTCATGAACCGCCCTCGGGTTGACTATGCAGGACACTGATTCTTCTGAGAATGCATTGTCCAGACAGGCTTGGTTGCAGGCTATGCAGGTATTGATTCTTTGTGACTCAGAATTTTTTAGTTTCTTCACTATGTCTGCATCGGCCAGAAACGGTCGCGCCATCGAAATGAGATCGGCTATCCCTTCATCAAAGATTTTCTGGATAGTATCCGGAGTATTGATTCGATTGGAGACAATGATGGGAACATCTTTGACTTCTTTTTTGAGATTGCCTGCAGTTTCCGCCCAGGCACCACGCGGGACCAATTGGCTGATAGTAGGAATTCGGGATTCATGCCATCCTATCCCCACGTTGAGGGCTGTGACCCCATTTTCTTTGAGAGAGTTTGCCAGATAGACAACGTCATCAAAACTTGAACTATCGGGTATCAAATCAATTCCGGAGATGCGATACAGGATAGGAAAGTCCTTTGGAAGATTTTTCCGGACAGACTTGAGTACTTCTATCCCGAAATTTGCTCTCTTTTTTCCGTCTCCTCCGAAAAAATCAGTACGTTTATTGGTTACGGGAGAACAAAATTGATTGATTAGATAACCTTCACTTCCCATGATTTCGACTGATCCGAAACCAGTTTGATATGCAATCTTAGCCGCTGTGCCGAAGTCTTCTATAGTCTTCCAAGCTTCCTCTTCTGTTAGAGCTTTTGGGACGTATCGATTGATCGGAGCCCGAATTGCTGAAGGCGCCACACACTCTCTAAAGAAAGCATATCGTCCTGCATGAAACAATTGAGCACAGAGAACTCCCTTTCCGGAAAGGATAGAATTCATTCTCTGCATTTCATTCTGATGAACCGGGTCAGTAAAATCAAAGAAGCTCTTCGAGCCCCGTCCCTCTTTATTGACTCCTATTCCTCCCGTAACAATGAATTCCACTCCACCTTCAAATCGTCTTCCGTAAAAAGATGCCAATCTTTCTGCCGTACCTACTTCTCCTTCCATTCCGAGGTGCATGGAACCCATTAGGATTCGATTGGAAAGGATTTTGTCTCCGAGTTGTATCTGTGTGAATGCTGTGCTCATGTCTTTGTCTCCATTAATTACCACTGGTAAAATATCTTGATTTTTTGGCAACCTCTATTTTACCAGTGGTAATCTAATTGACTTCCGAATGAGAAAGTAGAGAATGATTCCATGCCGGCAAAGAAAAAACTCAGAAAGCCTTCAGGAGGTGCGGGTCGTTCGAAGAAGGGTGAAAATTTAGATCTGAGGGAAGATTTGATTCTTGCAGGGGAAAAATTACTCCAATCGAATTCGCTCGAAGAGTTTTCATTGAGAAAGGTTGCGGCTATTGCCGGAGTGAGTCATGTGGCTACCTATCACTATTTTGAAAATAAGAATTCCCTTTTGGCTGCTATCGCTGAAAGAGGCTTCCAAAAGTATTTCTCTGATTTTGAAGAAGAAGTTCAGAATACTACGGGGGATTTTTATGATCGTTTCATCTCTCTCGGATGGACATACATAAATTTTCACATCGAAAACCGTCAGTATGCACGTATTATGTTCGGTGGGGGAGGACTCGAGCTTTCTTCTCAAAAAGAGCTTAGAGCTGTATCACGAAAAACCTACAAACAACTAAGAGAAATTATCTCGACGGGTCAAAGAGAAGGAAAGATAAGCTCGGGAAATTCCAGAGAAAAGACTCTTGCCGCATGGGCAATGATTCATGGTATCGCTATGTTGATCCTTGAAAAGAGGTTGAATCCCGGGAAATCCAAATCTGAAATTCGAAAATTTGTGCATTCAGTTACCGAATATGCCTATGCAGGGATGAGGGGATCGGGATAAATATTCACATGGGAAAAGTTTTCTTATCAATCACTCTCATATTATTTTTCATTTTTAACCGGGGAATTCATTCGGATACTATCCCTAATCTATACGGACATATCCTTGATGAAGCCAGGCTTCTTTCTGCATCCTCAATTAGAGAATTTGAATCAAAACTAGATTTGTTCTCCGAACAATCCAAAACCGGGATCATCCTTTTTACAGTAAAATCGATTGAAGATCTACCCCAAACCGATCTTTGGGAGGAACTCCAATCGCGCTGGGGAATCGGAAAAGAAAATAGGACAGTCGTACTTTTTATCTCGAAACAGGATAAGATCATAAAGATTTTTCTTACTGAGAATTTGAGAGATCTCTTCTCTGAAGAGGTGAAAAATTGGATAGTTAAAAAAAATATGATACCAAACTTTAAATTAGGAGATTATGACAAGGGAATTCAACTGGCAATTGTGTCGATTCAAAGGGCAGTTTTAGGAGAAAAAGTGATTGTGACGGAAGATCTGGGTTTTCTTGGAAAAGTAAATCTCTTTTTCCGTATTATCTCTCTGCCTCAAAATTCGATACCGATTTATCTTTCTATTCCGGGTATGATTGTTTTTCTTTTGATAGTTGGAACTCATACAATCACAACCATTTTGAGGGACTCCGGATTCAGTTGGTTTCAGTTTCTTTCGCTTGTCCCGTTTTATACAGTTTTCCCGGTTCTTTTTATGGGTGCTGCGGGATTGATTCTAACCGGAATGTATCTTTTGTTTTATCCTCTTTCAAAATACTATTTTAGAGAATTTTCCAAGCTTCAGGTTTGGAGAGAAGAAACAGTTCTCCTGAGCGATGAGAAAAAGATGAGTGCTCCGGAGAGAGATAAGTTTGATGAAAATGGGACATTTGGTTCCTGGTAATATTTGGAGAAAAAGATAGATGAATATAAAAAAATACTTCAGTGATGAAGATCTAAAAAAAATTCGGGAAAAAGTTGAGGAAGTTGAGAAATCTACAGGTGGGGAGATAGTCCCTTACTTTTCTCCGGGAGATCCGGGAGCCTATCTTTTTGTATCCTGGCAACTTGGATTATTTTTTTCATTGTTCTCTTTGTTCTTTGCTGTTTATGGCAATTCCAATGAGTGGGGACACAATTCATTTGGGACAGGAGATTTTTTTTATCCCATTATCGCTCTTATGGGAGCAGTTCTGGGCTTCGGTCTTTCCCTGATTCCTTCCGTTCGAAGGTTTGTTGTGCATCCATCGATACTCAGAGAAAATGTAGAACGTGATGCGAAATTAGCATTTCTGGAAGAAGGGATATTTGCTACAAAAAATAGGATAGGTATCTTGATTTACATAAGTATGTTTGAAAAACAAATCATTATTCTGGGAGATACAGGTATTCAAAAAAAAGTCCCGACGGAGAAATGGAATCTCCTGGTAAATTTGATTGCAGGAGGTTTTAAGGAGAATCAGCCATTGAAGGGAATTCTCTCTGCAATACATGAATGCGGTGAATTGCTGAAAGAAAATGGGTTCACGGGAGAGAAAAAAGAAAATGAACTGGGTGATGAACTCCGTATCTCAGAAAAATCAGTTCGGAGATACAGAAATAAATAATTTCAGTCTCAGGGATGAATTTCTTTGACAAAGGTTTCCATTAGAATCCCCACTGCTTCCCGGACAGAAATTTTTCCCATTGAGACATTGCTTTCCAGGTTCCTGATTTCTTCCTTCTCGGAACGCAGTTCCTTGATCTTCTCCGAAAACAATGCTTCCGTCGCTTCCCAGAGCCATTTTCTTCTTTGAAAAGAACGATTTTCCTGAATTTCCGTACCTGCTTTCTCCTGAAACGAAGTGATTTGATCCCAAACTGAATCCAGACCAATTTTGAAGAGGGAAGAAATTGTCAGGACATCAGGAGTCCAGTACTTTCTTCTGGGTTGCGAAAAATGGAGTGCAGCTCTGTATTCGTTGCGCGCCAGTTCGGCTTGAGTTTTGTTGTCCTTATCCGCTTTGTTGATCAGTACCAAATCTGCCATTTCCATAATACCTTTCTTGATCCCCTGAAGTTCATCTCCAGCGCCCGCGATCAGTAGTAAGAGAAAGAAATCAGTAATCTCGGAGACTGCTACTTCAGACTGACCCACACCAACTGTTTCTACAAGGATGACGTCGAAGCCGGCAGCTTCACAGATTAGTATCGTTTCTCTTGTCTTTCTGGATACTCCACCCAGAGTTCCGCTGGAAGGAGAGGGTCGGATGAAGGCATTTTCATTCATAGCCAGATAGGGCATTCTTGTCTTGTCTCCCAGGATACTTCCACCTGAAAGTGGAGAAGTGGGATCGATAGCCAAAACTGCTACCTTTTTGCCTTTTTCGATTGCATGAAGTCCGAAGGATTCAATAAATGTAGACTTTCCAGCTCCCGGAACTCCTGTGATTCCAATTCGAATCGTATTACGATTTTGATCTCCCAGAAGAGAGAGAAGCTCTTCGGCTTTCTTTCTATCCGAAGATAGACTACTTTCTATAAGGGTGATTGATTTCGCTAGTGCTCTTCGATTTCCTGACTTGAGAAGTTCTGATAATTCTCCCGGTTCCAATGCGATTCCCCACTAAATTGAATTTTTCCTATCCGGAAAGGTTTGGTAACAGGATTTGAATTTTGAATCATTCTTGCAATTATGATTTTTTTAGATTAGAATTACTTTCGAAAAAAAGCCTGAAAAGAAAATCTTTCTTTTAATATTCATATTTGATTCTAGAATTGCGTAGAGGGTTGTTCCCTTAGCCTTTTTTTTCAACTTAAAAAAATCTTTGAATAGAGTGAGCCAACCGATGAAATTCAAGAAAATCCTTAAATATCCAGCAATTATAGCTTTTATACTATTTTTTATATTTCTAATCGCATTTCTAAAAATGAAAATTGCTCTTCCGAAGTACGATGAATCCCTCCATGTAGATGGTCTCATGTCCAGTGTAGAGATTCATACAGATCCGTATGGAGTTCCTCATATTTTTGCAGAAAACAAGAAAGATCTCTATTTCGGTCTGGGATATGCTCAGGCAAGGGAAAGAATGTTTCAGATGCAGATCCTGAAACGTATTACAGCCGGAAGGCTTTCTGAGGTCATTGGTAGCAAGGGGCTAAAGATAGATAAGCTCATGCGAACTCTGGGGATCCGTCATAAATCGGAGTTATGGTTGGAGAGAAATTCCGGAAATATACCTCCCGAAGCATTTGATTATATAGATGCATATATCAATGGAATCAATCATTATCGGAGTAATCACTCAATCCCAATAGAGTTCCTTTTTTTAAGTCTGGAGTTTGAACCCCTGGAGAGAGTAGATCTTCTTGCATTTGTGGGTTTCATGGGCTTGGGGTTTGCAGAAGCTATCAATTCCGATCCCATCCTTTCTTCGATTGAGAAAGATTTCCCCAAAGAAATGTTGGATGAAATTCAAAAAACATCCCGATCCTATACAGGTTTGGACCCATCCTTGATCCCGGATCGTTCCGAAACAATGATCGCAGAATTAGGAATCGAATTGAAACAAATTTCTGAAGATATTGGAATGCCATTGTTTCAGGGATCCAATTCCTGGCTCATTTCTCCCTCCCGTTCCGAATCGGGTATGGCTCTATTTTCTAATGATCCTCATATCGGCTATTCCAATCCGTCGATTTGGTTTGAAGCTTATTTGAATACTCCTGATTTTGAACTTTACGGTCATTATTTGCCTTTGATTCCATTTGCACCAATAGGATTCAATAAGAACTATGCCTGGGGTCTGACCATGTTTGAAAATGATGACATGGACTTTTATCTCGAGAAAGAAAGTTCAGAAGATTCATCAATGTATTACTTTAAAGGCGAATTGAAGAAGTATGCAACCAGAAAGGAAGTGATCCATGTCAGGGGTGGAGAAGATATTGAGTTTGTTATCAAAGAAACTATTCACGGACCACTTTTGAATGGAATCGCAACTTCAATGGAAAATGAAACCCGTCCGATTTCAGTCAAATGGCCTATGTTTGAAGATAGCAATAACGTGGTTCAGGCTTTTTTCGGAATGAATCATGCGAAAGACTTTAAAGAATTTGAAAGTTCTGTTGGGTTCCTTCTTGCTCCAGGTCTGAATATCAGTTATGCAGACAGAGAGGGAAGCATAGCTCATTTTTCTGCAGGAGCGATTCCGGAAAGAAATTTTCCTTCGGACCGAATTTTGGATGGAAGCTCCGGTCTTCAGGAATGGGGGAGTTTTGTTCCCCCTGAAAGACGTCCGAAAAATATAAATCCTCCATCGGGAACTATTTTTACAGCCAATCACATTCATCATAAAAATGTTTCCTATCCAATCGAAGGATATTGGCAGTCCGATGATAGAAGTAGTCGGATTTCACATCTATTGAATCAGAAAGAGAAGCACAGTCTGGGTTCAATTCGGGAGATTGTTCTGGATGATTATTTTGATTCGGCGGATTATATCTTGCCCCTGTTTTTCAAAAGACTTGAGAATCGGCAGGATTCATTTTCGAGAATTGATAGAGAAGTTCTGAAAGAGTTAAAGGCCTGGGACCGCAGAGGGAATCCAAATGAACCGGGAGCTCTAATTTTTTCAGAGTTGCGGATCCATCTGATCTGGGAGATCTTTCAGGATGAGTTGGGTGAGAGTCGTTATACCTCTCTCGGAAATACAATCAAATTTCATCATTTTTTAAAGAGAGTATTTCAAAATGAAACTTCCGCCTGGTGGGACAATGTTCATACACCAGAAAGGGAAACTCCTGCTGATATCTGTGAGTTGGCTCTCCTCCGAACCACAGCGTCTCTTTTGAGTCGTCAGGGTTCGGATCTCTCAAAATGGAAATGGGGGAAGGATCATACGCTTGAACTCAAACATGCATTGGGAGAGGTTCCGGGGTTGAATTTATTTTTCAATTCGGGTCCACGTCAGATGGGTGGTGGGACAGAGACGATCAATAATTTGGTATCAAAAATTTCTAAGGCAGATCATCGTATTACAGCGGGGCCATCTATGAGAACTTTGATCGATTTTTCTCAGTCGGACAATATTCTTATCATCAATCCCCTGGGTCAGTCCGGGCATAGATTGAGTCCTCATTTTCAGGATCAGGCCAATATGTTCCGGGATGGAAAATTTCGAAGTCTGAATCTCAGAGAAATGAAATCCAGGGAGAAAAAAAGAATCACTACGCTGATTCCCAAGTGAGTTTAGATAGATAAATATAAATAACTCAATATATCTTTCTCCTCTCATTCTATCCGAATGACTATATACCAATTCTCATAAAAATTATACTTTTTCCTATTATGGTATGTAGCCATTTTATTGCTGATTCTATTGTGAAGGCGTAAATCCTTCAGAAAATGACTATATACCAATTCTCATAAAGATTATACTTTTTCCTATTATGGTATGTAGCCATTTTATTGCTGATTCTATTGTGAAGGCGCAAATCCTATAGAAAATGACTATATACCAATTCTCATAAAAATTATACTTTTTCCTATTATGGTATGTAGCCATTTTATTGCTGATTCTATTGTGAAGGCGCAAATCCTTCAGAAAATTACTATAAATACCTATACTCTGAAGAAGTGATACAAAATGGTTACATTCTTTTAGATGAAATATGTAGTTCTTTAAGAAAGGCATGAAAAGCCCGAATCAATTTAATCATTTTATAATCTTTCATTCATATCATTGTAACGATTTCAGTGGAGATTACTTTTAGTAAGAGGTAAAAATATATGTATTTTGATGAAATAATCCAATCAATTAAAGAAAAAATGGATACACTCAACCAGCTAGATCAAAAACTTAGTATAATAAGAAAATTAAGAAATGGTTTCTATCAAAACCATTCCTTAAGTATATATAACCCAGAATCATCAGACACTGAAGTTAAAATTGAAAATGATGATATTGTAATAAAAAATGGATTTTAAAAAAAATGAAATCATCAATCTTCGGAGAGTTTAGTCTATCGGAAGATTTAGATAGTGAGATGTATAATCTATCAAATGAATTCATTTCTACAAGAAATCAAAATGAAATGCTATTTGGTAGAATTGACTCTTCAAGATTATTCTATTTTTTGGAAGAGTCCGGCACTTTTAAATCATTAAAAAAAAGATATTACTTCTCTCCATTAGTAAAATTTAACTTTTCTGATCCATTAGACAATAAGGTAATGATTCATGATGAAAAAAATCGTATTCTAATTAACCTTAGATTTAGTAGAAAAGAAATTGAGCTCACTAAAAATGTTCATGAAATATCAGTTCTATCGATAGATTGGCTTATGACACAAAATGTCAAATTTAAAAATAAAACCAAAAAGCTTTATTCAGGTCAGGAATTTCCCGGATTAAATATTTTTAATGAGCTTTCTAGATTTTTTGAAATGATCTATAAAGAAAGTGGATTTTTAGGGATAAGTAACACACCTGAATATTTTCATGATGCATTTCTATTTAAAAATCATTTTAAATATATAGATCCAATTGTTCAGGGTGAATTTTTAGCTATATTTAATTCTTTCAAAGGTCTATCCTTAAGGAAGATAAGTTCAGAAATTCATTCAAATAGAATAATTGAATTGTCTAAAAATGAAATCTTTCAATGGAAGCATTCTCCTATGCTATACACGAATCATTTTCATATTCACAATAAAATCTTTAATAAAGATTATTATGATATCGTTAAACAATTTAGTAACAAAAAATATTCATTACTACACTAAAAAGATATGATTTTAATTTATCTACTCACCTAACGCACTTCATGAAAAAGGTGAGGATAATGAAAGGCAGCCTGAGTTAAGCAGTGAAACTAAACCCAGACTAATCTATTAGGAAGTATTTATGAAAACCAGTTTATATTGGATTCAAAGGAAGTAAGAATTAGAATCCCATCCTGCCTGAAAGGCTGTGGATGGGACAATGTTTAGGCTTTCTATTTTTTGTATCGCATCTTTTGAATTTCTTTAAATTCATTCTTCATTTGCTCGGTCTTGTTTGCCCCTGGAAGAGTTATTGATAAGTTTTTATCGAACTCAAGTTTATAATTGTATTCCAGTACTTTGGACTTGGAAGAGGAAGTTTCCGGAAGAAGATTTACATCCCATCTCAAGATTCCTTTGGGACGTTCGTATTGATTGTAAAGCTCGTCTTTACTGATCTGGTTCCCATTCAAATCTAGGGTCAGGCGAAACTTTTCCTTTTCATCTTCTACAGGAATCCTATCCAAAACTCTTACTGTGATTTCTTTGTCAGAAAAATTTTCCAGGAGGATTCTTACAGCAAAGGAGATTTCTTTATTGCCACCTAAAAATTTTTCATTTTTGTCGTACAAAACTCTCTTGGTTCTTATCTTAGAATCGATTCCAAATCCCATGAGAAAAGTTTGACCTCTCGAAACATTCGGTATCTCACCTTTCCCTACGAATCGATTGTCCAGATAGCAACTTACCGATCCCTCTAAAAAATTCTCCAGGGCATTGTTTTGAATTTCAGCTTCCCGAAATACATAATTGGTCAAAAGGGGAGTAGAAACCAGGTAGAACTCAGCAGGGACTTCCAATTTTTCTACTTTGATCAATTGTTGATCGTTTTTGCTGGGAAGACTAACCGTTCCGGATAATGGGAAATTCGCTCCGGGTGAGGAATTTTCCTGTTGACCTTCTGTTTTCAATAGATTGAGATCTTCATCTTTTGCAATGAGTTCTAAATTTTGATAATCATTGGCTGCTATATTCATCTCCCAGTTGCTTTCATCAGATTCTTCCCGGCTCTTCGATCCCATTTGTTTCTTGTAGGCATGAGATCTTTTTTGAGCGATTTGTTTGCTAGAAACCCTAAAATCGTCCTGATTTGTGAGTCCGACTCCTCCATCAGATAGCGTTATGCGAAATGGAGAGAGAACGGGAGAAACAGCACTTACAGCCGGAGTTGCATTGGAAAGAGTTAGAGCGACATTCTCCCAATTTTCCCCACTCAATTGTTGAATTCTGGCATTGAATTCGATTCGGATAGTTTTCTCTCCTGATTTTGCGTAAAAGTTGTACGTGGGAGTCCAGCCGGCATTATTCACCAGATAGTACAATCGTATTACAGATTCGCCATCTTCTTCTTTTTCCAAAAAAATACTCGCATCATAAGATCTTTTGGATGTCTGAATCAATTGATTTCTTTTCCTCTGAAGTACATTTTTCTCGTTTTGTAATTTTTTTATTTCCTGAGTGAGATTGTGTTCTTCCAGAGCTAATTCTTTCTTTTGTTCAAAATTAAAAAGAGTAATTTCCTTAAGAGTTCCTGCATTCAAAACTCCTCTGGACAATTCTAATTTTTCAGTAGTTGTGACAAATTCCTCCTGTTTTTGAAGGTAGGACATCTTACTTCCATTGATCACTAATAACTTATTCAGTCGGGAAATTTCTATCCCTACCTGTTCTAATTTTTCGTCGAGTTCACGTATTCCGCTCTGGGGATCTTCATCCAATTCCTGAGTTTTGATTCTGGTGGCTCTGACCTCTCCGGATTTGGATTCAGCAAATAGACTGTTTTGAATGATACCTGAAGGTAGGTTAGTCACCACAACTTCATTGGATCCTTTTTTTAGGTTAGATTTGATTTCTCTTACAATCATAGCCTGATTTCGGTATAGAATCACTTCTTTGATTTTTCCCTCTACACCCTGAACATCAGCTGAAAGAGAATTAAGAAAAATCAGAAAAGCAAAGCCCAACTTCGCAATAAAACAATTTGGTAAACAAGAATTTTGGTTCATTAGATATCTCATCCTATAGTAAATTTAAAATACATTTATAAATATAAAATATGACTAAAATCGATCCTTCAGACCCGATATTCGTTCTATTCCTAAATTCATTATTGATTTATTCCATGTTTGCTCGGAGCTGAGAATTGTAAGGGATATCTTAGCCCGTGTAATACCGGTATAAATCAAACGTTTATTGAGAAGAGAATCTTTTCTGTTTTCTGCCTCATCCGGAAGTACCAAAAGAACATGATTGAATTCAGATCCCTGGCTTTTATGGATGGTAATAGCAAATGCCGGTTGAAAGAATCCACTGTATCCCCCCGGTATGTCAATGAACTCATTTTTACCTGAGGGTTGAAATTTGTAACCATCTCCTGAAAGAGAAAGAATTCCCATGTCTCCGTTAAATAAATCAAGTCTGGTGATATTTTTGGTTAAGATTGATTTGTGTTCAACAGTCTGTCTTTCATTTTTCAAAAATAAGGAATTGATCTCATGAATTCCCGCCCTACCGTGATTGTAAGGAACGAGAATTTGGTAAGAATCATCTTGAAATTGTTCCGACCAGGCTCGAATGATTTCCTTATAGTCATTCTTCTTAAATTCCAACCACTGGATTCCTCCGGTTAATTTAGGGGACAAATCCTCTCTTTTGAATGGTTTTATGTCAAATATAATATTTTTTTGAATCGCTTCTGCGAGGTTCTTGATCTCTTTGCCCGAATCAGACGATTGACGGAAATTCATTTCAAGGGTAACCAGATTTTTGCCAATTCTTACAAGGTCGGAGAAAAATGTTCCCGGATTTACTGATAGCAATTGATCCGGATCACCAATCAGGATTAATTTTTTATTTTGACTTTCTTTGGGACGATGTGCGGAAAATAGTGCATTTGCCAGATGAACGTCTACCATTGAGCATTCGTCTACTATCACAACATCAGCCGGAAGGGGATTGTCTGAGTTGTAATTGAACTTACCTGTTCCCCCATGAAACTTAAGTAGCCTGTGGAGCGTCATCGGAGGAGTGATCCCAAATTCTGTAATTAGGCTTTGAATACTTTCAGAAATACGTTTGGCGGCTTTTCCTGTAGGAGCTGTAAGTAAGATCTTCTCCGGTTGAACTCCATTGGCTATCAGGTTTTGGACAATTGATTTTAAGGTTGTTGTCTTCCCGGTTCCGGGGCCACCTGTGATTAGAGAAAATGCTTTCTTGAGGGAGAGTTCTACTGCATCGATTTGTTTCTCCCTAATGACTTCTTTACTCTTGAGAATAAAATCCGAATCGGAAGAATCGAAGAACTCACGCACGGAAAGATAGATTTCTTCTTCCACTCTGTGAAGAGATTTGAGATAGATATATTTTTCGTTTGAGTAAAGATGGGGATTATTAGTATGCTTTAAATCAAAATCGGGGAAATTCCTTTTCAGAGTATCTTTTGTACTCTCTATTGTAATACAAACACCTCCATCTCTTTCTGCTTCAAGTAGTTTACAAAAGAGAAAGTATTCCGGCGAATCCAGATCCCGATTGGCCAGAAAAGAAGCCTTGTGCCGGAGTCGATACTGTTCTCCGGTTTGGACTTCAGATTCCGGATTGTTTCCTGATTCCCTCAGGAAGCGAATCCTGGCCTGTCCGAATCCTCTATTTATTCCGGGTGGATTGGTGAGAATCTGTTTTTCACTAATTTCCATTCTTTGAGTATCCTGTGTATTGTAGTACATCATTATTTAGTTCGGGTTTGAGCAGAACGGAATTTACCTGATTCGGTTCGGTTCGGCTGAGAAAGACATAAAGAATACCTCCGTAGTACTTATCGTAGATAGTTTTTAAGTCCCGGTCTTCTATCATGGAATTTTTTAGATTTTGAAGGAGGATTGCAGAATAGATAGATACCTGAATCGAATATTTAGATTCTGCTATGGTTCGTAGATCATCCTCAGGATTCAATTTATCCGTTTTCCAGTCCAGTAGATAGTATTTTCCTCCGTATTCAAAAATCCCATCCACTATTCCCATATAGTACTGTGAAGCTGTATGTTTAAAATTAAAAAACTTCATTTCTCTTTGAAAAAAATTCCAATCTGAGATGGATGTTTCTTTTCCTGACAAATTGTAACTTCTCTTGAGAGCGGAGAGGATATACTTTTGCATGAGCTCTTCTGTATAAAAACCTCCGGAAGAATCTATCTCGGATTTGGAAAATGTTTCTTTACAGAGTTCTCTTAGGGCACGATCTCTTTCTTTAGGATGTTTCAAGGTTTCGAGAGGAAACATTTCGAGGACAGAGTGGCAGGCAATTCCAAATTTTGCGGCATCTCCTTTGGTTGTCTGTATGACAGTTTGGGTGGATTCAGATGAAGATTGAATTTCTGATTCTTCTTCGATATCTTTTTCTTCCTGTAGTACGACCTGAGAAAGAGGACTGTGCAATTTCTTGCTGATGGATGTATAGGTTTTGGGTAGGATTATGGATCGACTGTCATACTCCGATATCCCATCGGTAAAATAATCTTCAGTAATTTCTTCAACAGGAGAAAGGGAATACTTTATTTTCTCAGACTCTTGATTTTGAATTTGTTCCGGTCGAAATTCTGATACAAACTCATCCGGAATCATTTCTTTAATGTTTGCGGAATTATCTAGCAAAACATTAAGAATAGAAGAAGTTTTTTTTGTAAGACTCGATTCATAGCAATAGAAGGGAATCACAAGATAATCGATCGCTCTGGTCATTCCTACATAGAGTAGGCGGGTGAGTTCTTCCTCTTCTTTTTTTAATTTATTCGATAACTCGACCTCATAGTTTTTTGTAACATACTTTCCTATTTTGAATTCTATTTGATTCTCAGTTTGCTTTTCTCGCAGTGGATACTTTACAAACATCTCATTTTTTTTCTGTACCTGAGTATGTATTTCAAAGAGAATGGTTACCGGGAATTCCAGTCCCTTGGAAGCGTGAATCGTCATCAGGGTAACAGCCCCTTCCGTTTCGCTATGCTTGTCTTCTATATTCTTTAGATTGAATTCTCTCTCTATTTCTTCATTGCATAGAGAGCGAAATTGATTGCCGGTCTCTGTAAAATTATAATTTTCCAGAAATTGAAACTGATCCAGAACCTCATACACATGATGGATATTTGTAATATTTCTTTCCCCTTTGAAACCAATAGACATTCTCTCATATACACCCAGATCTTCCAATATAGTTTTTAGAGAGAAGGAAGCAGGTTGTGAATATCTCTTTTTGTGAACCGAGCGAAATTTTAAAAAGATAGTTTCCAAATCTTCATCCGGACATGGATATAGATAGTTCAATGAATCTTCTTCTAATAATTTAAGTAGTACCGATTCAGGAAAATTGAATAGATCGGAGATTAGAGTATTGTAAATCGCAGTAGAGTTGTAGGGATCACCCAATGAAGTTAGCAACTCACTGATAGCCTTGACCAGAGGGTCCTGGAATAAGAGATTGATATTGTAAATACTTGCCGGAATATTCGCTTTCTGCAATTCACGGAACATTTCTTTCAAGCCGTCTTTTGACCTCGCAAGGATCGAAATATCAGAGAACTTTATTTTTCTCAAAGAGTCTTTGGACTTATCATAGATCTTTGTATCATCATTTCCATGGAGATGACGTATGATGGAAATGATCTCTCTTATTGAAATACTATGTATATTTTCAGAGTTAATTTGTTCGCCATTGATTGAGGTGATCGGAATCCCATTCTCATCCAATCCCGGACAGAAAAGCGGTTTCGGAATGGGGTGCTCCCCGAATTCAGAATTATCTCTCTTGGATAAAATAGGTTTGTAATTCAATTCGGGGATCTTAGAAAAAATCGAATTGAAAACTGAGATGAGGTTTTTTGAACTTCGATAGCAGGTGGAAAGAGATTCTTCTCTCGGATTCAATATTTCTTTGGTCTTTAAAAATGCATCGAGGTCAGCGCCCCGGAATCGATATATGGATTGCTTGGGATCACCCACAAGTATGACACCCTTTCTGGCTCCTTCAAACAGGGAAACGAAGAGAGAGAGTTGAAGGGGGTCTGTGTCCTGACATTCATCGAGAATGAGAAAGGATAGATCTTTTCGGATCTCTTCCTTTATATCCGGAAAGGTATCTATCAATTTCTTTGTTTTGAAGATGAGGTGGCTCAGGTA
This sequence comes from Leptospiraceae bacterium, assembly GCA_024233875.1. GTDB lineage: Bacteria > Spirochaetota > Leptospiria > Leptospirales > Leptospiraceae > JACKPB01. The sequence goes on along the minus strand of JACKPB010000002.1, from coordinate 191,471 downwards.
GATGGTATCTTTTTTTTCTGATTCGGAATGAAAGAACTCCAAGAACTGATTGGAAAAATCTACTACAGGAAGCAATATTTCTTTATTAATCAAAGCATTATATATATCGTTGAATCTACTATTCAATTCGATCAATTCTTCTTTATTTTCACCGAATAAATTAGCTATATGATGATTGACAGTGGCACTATTAGTTTGGATGGAGTCTATATAGATTTGAAATTTTTCCAAGATATCTTCTGTTTGGTCGAGTTCTTCCAGGCAGGAGATGATTTTTGGATAGGATGTGGATTTCTTTACAGGAGGAGAAACCGATCTCATAAGGGAGATAATATCTTCCAAAACGGAGAGAACTTCTTCCTGTGTTTCATTCTCGAAGTTCATGTAGTACCGGCTATCAGGGAATTTATCAATTAGTTCATTAATGAATATATATAAGTCAGAGTAGGAAATCTTGTCTAAAATCAGTTCTAAGAGTTTCGGATTTTCTCTTTCATATTTTTCAAAAAAATAATGAAAGCGTTGGTCGACATCTTCCTTGATTCCCCTCGCTTCCAGAAATTGGTTGCTGAAGCCAATTCGAAAAGCATACTTTCTGAGGATAACCCTACAAAAACTATGAATGGTACCTATCGTAGCTCTCGGTAAATCCTTAACTTTGCTCTGAATTCTTTTTTGATATTTGGAAAATTCTTCTTCTGATAGATTGAAGTCATTTTTGGGAGAAATCATCTCGGATCGAATCCTGTCTTCCAATTCTGAGGCCGCTTTTTCTGTAAAAGTCAAAACTGCGAGATTGGAGAGGGGAATATCTTCGATTCCTATTAAGTGCAAAACCACCCGAACTATGGTGTACGTCTTTCCTGTGCCTGCAGAGGCTTCAAAAATAGTGTGTTGATCTGAGATTTTCAAAAGATTCATCTAGAACATTTCAAATTGAAATCAAAGTCCTGTAAATTGTTCTTTAGAAATTTGTATTTGTATGGACAAAAAAATTGTCTAAGGTATATATAAAAGATTAGACAAATTATGAGCAACTTTAGAATTGTTCTAAAAAGTGGAAATTGAATATGAAATATCTGATAAAAGATCTAAGTAGGATGACAGGCGTAAAAGGTTTTACGATTCGAAAATGGCAGGAACGCTATAAATTTTTCCAACCGGAAATGGCAAAAAATGGATACTGGTACTATTCCAATGAGGACTACATCTTACTCTCTAAAGTGGTAAATTGTCTTCAAAAAGGTGAGAAAATTTCCCACATTGCAGCAAAGGGTAGAGAAGCCATTCTTGCTCTGAGGGGTGAAGATGATTACAATGATGAAGAAAAAAAAATATTGAGAATCCTACAGGAAAATCGGCTAACAGATTTAGAGATCTATCTAGAAGAAAAATTTAAAACTTCAAATTTTTCGATTTTTATTCGTCAATATGTAGAATCCCTCATTATTCTAATCGGTAGGGCATGGCAGGATGGTTTTATCTCTGTTGCAGATGAACATAATTTTTCGAAATGGATAGCTGGTTACTTGAGGGCTAAACTTCAATCCCGTGAAAATACTTTGACTCCTCAATGGTTGGTCGCTGTCTATCCTGGGGATATGCATGAACTGGGTGCTTTAATGCACTTTGCATTACTAAAAGAGAAAAATATCCCCGCCAAGTTTGTAGGTACTTTACCAAAAGAGCATATAATCAGGGAATTGAAACGCGGAGAGTATAAGGTCTTAAGTCTATCTATGGCAATGATGCAACCAATGAGTAAAATAATGAAACTCAAAGAAACCATTATAGAAAAGTCCGGTGTATCCAAAGTCTACATTGGTGGACGGGGGTATCAACTCTCTAAATATGGTACCTGTAGGGAGAAATAAGTTTGAAGGAAAAATTAGCAATCATGTGTATGAGAAAAACTCTTACATAGGCGGGCATACGAATACTGTAGATGTGGAGGAAGATGGAAATAAGATTCCCATCGATACCGGGTTCATAGTGTACAACGAAGTAAATTATCCCAATCTGGTAAAATTGTTTAAAAAATTAAATGTTCCTGTGAAAAACTCTGATATGTCTTTCAGTGTTCAGTACCTCCCTACAGGATTAGAATTTTGTGGTTCCGGTATCAATGGATTATTTTGTCAGAGGAAAAACTTTTTCAATTTTTCATTTTTACGTCTGCTTTACAATATCAATCGTTTCAATTCGGAAGCTCCCGCATATCTTGACAACCCAAAGTATTCAGAACACACTCTCGGAAAATTTATTCAGGAGTTTGGGTATCATGAAGATCTATTGAAATACTATCTCATTCCTATGAGTTCTGCTGTTTGGTCCACACCCATTGACAAGATGAAGGACTTTTCTGCTCAAACTCTGATTCGTTTCTTTTATAATCATGGATTTCTGGGATTGAATTCCCAGCACCAATGGAGGACAGTAGACGGTGGTTCAAGATCCTATGTAGGAATCATTACCCAAAAGTACAAGGATAGGATCCGACTGAATTCTCCTGTTCAATCAGTGACCAGAAAAGATAAAAAGTTAATCGTCAAAACTTCTAACTCAGAAGAATCTTATGATAGAGTAATTATGGCATCTCACGCTGATGAAAGCTTTCAAATGCTTGCCAATCCAAGTGATTTGGAAAAGAATATTTTATCAAATTTTTCTTATGAAAAAAATATTGCTACTCTTCATACCGATGAGTCTGTGATGCCCCGGACAAAGTCTGCCTGGTCATCCTGGAATTATCGGGTAGAAGGCGAGGGGACAGGATGGAAATCATCCAACATCATATATTGGATGAATTCACTTCAGGGTGTTTCCAAAAAGAAGAATTACTTTGTGTCTATCAATGATACGGGAAATATTTCTAAAGAGAAAATCATCAGGGTTATAGACTACCATCACCCACTTTTCAATTCAGCCTCTGTCGGGGCTCAAAAAGATCTTTCCAAACTGAATCATCAGGGAGACATATTTTACTGTGGAAGTTATTTTAAATATGGATTTCATGAGGATGCATTCACATCCTCAGTGGATCTGGCTGAGTTGATTCTGGGTAGAAGTGTATGGAAATGAATTCATCCATCTATCAATGTAGGGTCATGCACAATCGCTTATCCCCCAAAAAGAATGCTTTTGTCTATAGTATTTATACATTTTTATTGGATCTGGATGAAGTGGAGACTCTCTCAAAAACATTGAGGTTTTTTAGCTTAGAAAAATGGAATTTATTTTCCTTCTACAAAAAAGACCACCTGAATCTGGGGTTTGAATCACAAAAAGAGAACATTCTCAAATATCTCTCGGAATTTGGAATGGATAAGAAGGTCTCCAAGATTTATTTGGTGACCAACATTCGTGTTTTGGGATATACCTTCAATCCAGTTTGTTTTTATTACTGTTATGATGATTCCGGAGAAGTGATTTGTGCTATTGCGGAGGTTCACAATACCTTCGGAGAATTGAAACCTTTCTACTTTTCTAAAGAGGATCTCACAGAAGGGCACTTTCATAAGAACTATCCAAAATTCTTTTATGTATCACCCTTTCAGGATCTGGAAACGGAATTTGAATTCCGATTGTATCCTCCGGGAGAAGATTTGAGAATAGAAATAGATGATTGGAAGGATGGGGAAAAGGTCTTCCTGTCTACTTACAAGGGTAAGAAAGTTCCTCTTTCGGATTCTTCTCTGTTTATGAATTTCCTTCGATACCCACTCATCACTTTTTATATCATAGCAATGATTCACTGGCAGGCATTGAAATTGTATCTTAAAAAAATTCCATTTTATAAAAAAATTCAAAATCAAGAATTACAGAGAGGAGTGTTCCATGGAAAAATTAGTAACTGATGAAAAAGAAATAGAATTAGATAGTGCAGATTCGTTTATCACAAAATTATATAAGAAAATATATCTTCATGCTCTCAGTAAAATGAGAAATGGTCATGTCCGGGTAATTGAAAATGGGAATGAATCTTACCATCTCGGAGATCCAAATTCTAATTTTAAAAATTACAATAATGGTTTGATGCAAATCAATCGACCTTCTCAATTTTATAAAAAAGCAGTTCTCTTCGGAGACATTGGATTTTCCGAATCCTATGTAGATGGTGATTGGGATACAGATGACATCACAAATATCCTCTCCTGGTTTTTGATAAATGTGGAAGATAGTCCTTCTCTCTCCGGTGCAAAAAAATTCAAACCCCATATCAGACTTTTCAATCTCATCAATCGATTTTATCATCTCAGAAGACCGAATACAATCAAAGGTTCCAGAAAAAATATCGTTGAGCACTATGACCTGGGAAATCAATTTTATAAATTATTTTTAGATCAAACTATGACGTATTCATCTGCATACTTTCATAAGGATGATATTTCTCTAGAAGAGGCCCAACTGGAAAAATACAGTGCACTGGCATCTCATCTCAACCTTCAGCCCCATCATCATGTATTGGAAATCGGTAGTGGATGGGGTGGGTTCAGTCTCTATCTTGCCAAGAAATTCGGATGTAAAATAACAACAGTCACTATTTCCGATGAACAGTTCAAATATGCAAAGGAATTATTTCAAAAAGAAGGAGTAGATCATTTGGTAGATATCCAACTAATGGACTATCGATTGATCCGTGGCAAATTTGATCGAATAGTTTCCATCGAGATGCTGGAAGCTGTAGGTGAAAAATATCTGGATACTTATTTCAAAAAATGCAATGAACTACTTACCCCGGAGGGCGTTCTGGCTTTACAGGTCATCACCTGTCCTGATTCCCGTTACGAAGAATTTAAAAATGGAGTGGACTTCATTCAAAAACATATCTTCCCCGGCTCACTCCTTCCATCGATTGGAAGAATCAATCAGGCTATCAATCGAACCGGAAATATGCATCTTCTCAATCTTCTGGATATGGGTAAGAGTTATGCGAAAACACTTCAGCTCTGGTTGAAAACTTTTGATCAAAACCTCTCAGCAATCCGATCTCTTGGATACGATGAAAGATTTGTTCGGCTCTGGAGATATTATCTTTCTTATTGTGAAGCAGCTTTTAAAATGAGAAATATCAGTGTTGTTCAGCTAACTTACACAAAACCAAATAATCTATCACTGGACTAAACTTATGAATTTACTTAAGATCATATTTGCTTCTATTTTTGTTTTCATGCTTTATGCAACAACGAAAGCATCACTGGAGTTGAATCTATTCGATCATCTCCCAAAACTATTAGAAGATCCCTGGGCAGTGATGACACTTTATGATGCCTATTTTGCATTTCTTTTCTTCTATATCTGGCTTTTCACAGTGGAAAAGGGAATTTTCTCCCGTATTCTCTGGTTTGTCCTGATTGCCGGATTCGGAACAATAGCAATGTCCCTCTATATGCTCATTCGAATTTTTTCATTAAAACCCGGGGAAGGAATTCGGGAATTGATACTGGCAAAAGAATGAAGAAATTTCTGAAAGCGAAAATAATTGATCCTATATTAAATCTTCTCAAGCAGGGAGTGACTCCGGAAAAAATAGCTCTGAGTATTGCATTTGGAATCTTACTCGGAGTCTTTCCTGTAATTGGTTCTACTGTAATACTGTGCACAATCGCAACCTTCCTTTTTAAATTGAATTTTATAGCTATTCAGTTAGCTAATTATTTAATCTATCCGGTACAATTTATACTTTTCATACCCTTCATACGATTGGGAGAAACAGTTTTGGGATCTGATCCCTTCCCTCTAAGTATGGAATTGATTTTCAATATGCTGAAAGAAGATATACTTCTTGCTATCAAGACATTTTGGGTAGCTAATTTACATGGAATTTTTGGATGGTTTTTAATCGGACCAATATCCATATACATATGCTATAGGATTTTACTACCTATTCTCAGGAAAGTACCTTTGCACAAATTACAGGGGAATGAAATCAATGAATGAAATAATTCAGATTATAGGGATAGGATGGTTCGCTGTTGCACTATTCATGACTATTCTATGGTACATAGGAAAGAAAATTCAGAACTATGCTATTGTAGACGTTGGTTGGACGATAGCTTTAGTGATACTTAGCTCGATTTATTCTATACTCGGAGATGGATGGTTACCGAGAAGAATATTGATTGGTGGGATGGTTGGGTTTTGGGGTTTACGATTGGGTGGATATCTCCTCTTTACCCGAATCCTCGGAGGTCATGGAGAAGACCAGCGTTATGTAGCATTTCGGAAAGATTATGGAGATAAGGTAGATCAAAAGTTTTTTACAAATATCTTCCAATTTCAGGGCTTATTGGATCTGGTTCTGGCTATACCCTTTCTTCTCATCGCAATGAATCCTATTCCGGAATTCACTTATTATGATTTCATCGGTCTGGGAATTTTTCTTATTGCTATCATCGGTGAAGGTATTGCCGACAATCAATTGCATACATTCAAAAAAAAGCCTGAAAATAAAGGTAAAAACTGTGAAGTAGGGTTATGGTACTACAGTCGTCATCCAAATTACTTTTTTGAGTGGTTGACCTGGATCTCTTATGGAGTCATCTCTCTGGGATCGGAATATGGATATTTAGGATTTCTTTCAGCTATTCTCATGTATATTTTTCTTACAAAGTTCACAGGTGTGCCTATGACTGAAAAATATGCTCTTGAAAAAAGGGGAGATGTATACAGAGAGTATCAAAAGTCTACGTCTCCATTCATTCCCTGGTTCAAGAAGAAACCATAGCCTTACGACTCAAGATAGGGATTTCCACCCCGGTTTTACTTTTCTAATGAATTCATATACCCATTCTCAGAAATAATTGCGTTTTTCTATTCACGGTATGTAGCCATTTTATTGCTGATTTAATAATGAATACGCAAATACTTTTGAAAATGACTATATACCCATTCTCAGAAATAATTGCGTTTTTCTATTCACGGTATGTAGCCATTTTATTGCTGATTTAATAATGAATACGCAAATACTTTTGAAAATGACTATATACCCATTCTCAGAAATAATTGCGTTTTTCTATTCACGGTATGTAGCCATTTTATTGCTGATTTAATGATGAATACGCAAATACTTTTGAAAATGACTATATACCCATTCTCAGAAATAATTGTGTTTTTCTATTCACGGTATGTAGCCATTTTATTGCTGATTTAATAATGAATACGCAAATACTTTTGAAAATGACTATAAGATTGACTTCAGCAGGTATATTGTATTCTTTGAAACTCAGAGGAAGTAAAACTTGAAAACATCAATCAAAATTATTTCATTGTTCATCATCTCTATCCCTATTCTGTACTGTCATACGGAGGGACATAAGCATGGAAGTGCCAATCACCACATGCACAAACGTAGTACAGAGGATCTGATCCGCATGTTCGAGTCTCCCGAAAGAACGGCCTATCAGGAACCCGATAAGGTCTTAGCCTATATTGGAGATTTGAAAGGGAAAAAACTCATGGATATTGGAAGTGGAAGTGGGTATTTTTCTTTTCGATTTGCAAAAAAAGGTGCTAATGTCGTCGCAGCGGATGTTCAGGAAGAGTTTCTGGCATATGTGAAAGATCGTATTACAAAGGAAGATGTTTCGCCCGGTTCTGTAACTCAGAGAAAAATCTCCTATACAGATCCATTTCTGAATGATAAGGAAATGGATATCATTTTTCTCTGCAACGTCTACCATCATATAGAGAATCGCCAAGAGTACTTTACAAAGGTAAAAAAAGGACTCTCAATGGGTGGAAAGCTTGTTGTTGTGGATTTCTTTAAGAAAGATCTTCCTATAGGACCTCCAATGGATCACAAAATTGATCAGGAGACAGTCAAATCAGAATTAGAAAAACTCGGTTTTAAAAATATAAAATTGGATGAAAAATTACTGAAATACCAATACATAATCACAGCTGAGTAAGAGTTTTCAATTTTTATCATCGGAATCATGCCTCTTGTATAGCACCCGATATAGGAAGATTTTTACTCCGATTGTGAATGCCAGACTGGAAAAAATCATAAATCCAATAATAAACTGAGACTGTGTGATTTCCATAGAAGACTCCTTGTGAAATTGGACGAAAATTTATGAATTTAACTATGGCTTCTCACGTTTTTTAGTCATTTTCAAAAAGATTTTCTTACAATTAAATCAGAAGTAATGGCTACAAACAGTAAAGAGAAAAATGCAATTATTTCTTGAAACTGTTAGATCGGAATCAACTAGGTAGGATTTAAAGGATGATAGGAAATCTTTAGAATTGAGAGATCATCAGAAATTTCGCCTGTAGACCGGAGGACCTGGACTAATTCATTCAGATCTCCTTCGGTTTTTTCTACATTTCTAAGAAATAGTGTTTCATCTTCGTTCATTTGTTTATCAAATCCAAGCCTGATATCATCCTTTCCGTCCGAGCCTATGAATAGGACATCTCCCGGAGAGAGATGGTATTGTATCAAAACAAAATCTTCACTGATTTCTGTTCCTAATTTTCTCATGTACATATTGGAATCTATAAAATTCGCAACTCCATCTCTGTAGATAGTTACATAGGGATGCTCGGCATTGAAGTAAATCATTCGACCTGTTTGCTCACAGATCAAACCCAAAACTCCCGAGACCAACATAGAACCATTGAAAGTTTTAAAAATGTTATTCAGTTCAAGAAATGCTCCTTTCAACCATTTTTCCGGAGTAATATCGGTTAAGATCCTATTGTTTCTTGCTGATTTCCCTATTATATTATTGATCACTGTTCCCGCAACAATCGCTCCTCCTGCACCCTGCATGGATTTACCCATAGCATCCCCATTAAAAAAAACTGTATAACGGTTATTGATATCTTCAAAGCGCAGATTTCCTGTAACACACAAATCTCCACCTAGTTCACCGTTTCTTTTTCTGAATAAGAATTTTTTCTTTTGAGATATATAGAATTGAGTTTCTATAGATTTAGACTTATTGAGATTCAACCCTAGAGGTTGGATGATTAGAGACGTCAGATAGTAGTCTCCATCCTGCTGGACTTTTAGTTCGTTTACTGTGTTTAGAGTTTCATTCAATTCTTTGGTTCGATCTTCAACTTTTTTTTCCAGATTTTCATTTAACTCTTCAGTATAATTGTGTAGCTCTACCAATTTATTTGCCAGAATGAACATAACCATCATTACAAAAACAAAAAATGTAAATTTGGTAAAACTCAGACCCGTGTTGAAAACCATGGAGTCCAGAATATCAAAAATAGCACTGCTGGATACTATGATAAGTGCAAATAGAATCCTTTTTGCGTTGGGTATCTTCAATCGAATTGCTTGAATGAGACGATAAAACATCAACGGTATGCCTAAAATGAGAGTAGCGAATTGCCAGACCAAGAGAAGTATTTCTGAAAAATGGATTGGTAGAAAAGGAGTAACAAGGGAAAGAACAAGAGTGAAAAATCCGAAGATTTTACCGGGCTTGGAAATATCCTGAAAAAACAGTTCTTCAAAAAAGAAAATTATGGAAGTAAGCATAGGATACAAAACAAACAATTCAGTCTTTTGAATCGCTATAGAATCCCAGGGATTTTCAAAGATTAGGTTGCTTCGTGTGTAGATGTAGACTCCGATTGAGATTGCCCAAAACCCAAAATAAAAATTAGCCCTGTCCTTATTTCGTTTGAAGAATAAAAATAAATGGTACAAACCGAAAACTATATATATACCGGTAAGAATAAGAGAGAGAAAGTCCCTGTTGGAGTAGGATATGGAATCGAAGTCTCCAATCAAATAGTCTCTTGTGAAATACAAACCGGTATGATCATAATTCGGATTGCCTGAGATCTTGATTAGAAGTCGGTTTTGGGTTTTGTTTAAGTATTCTCTGGGAATGTGATAGGTAACACCCCTAACAGTCCGGTGATAGATCAATTCTCCATCTTTTATAATGCCTTCCGAGGCAATCAGGTTTCCATTTATATAGATCTCAAATGCTTCTCCTATTTCGCTAAAACCTATTCCGGGCGTTGAGATACTTTCTAGAAAGTTCGGAGGTAAATCAAAGTCATAGAGAATAGTATACGTATGAAGATCTTCTTTGATTTTGAATAATTTATTCAACCAAATAGGGAATTTATCGATGGGAATCCATTGAGAAGATTCGGGTGAAAAATCTGAATTTAAGTAATATTCTTGAAAATCATCTTTCACCCACCACCTGGTGCTTCTGCAGCCTGAGTCATCGCAAACTTCTATTAGAGAATAGATCTTATGATTGTCCTCCGAGTGGAGTGAGAGGGAGGAAATGAGGAATAATAAAATCAGGAGAATTTTTTTCATATAGGCTCAGAAGATGGAAATATTTGATGCAAATATGTGAAAATGCCGAACAAAATCAAGCTATATACTGATTTTCACAAATAATTGCGTTTTTCCTATTACGGTATCTAGGCATTTTGTAGCTGATTTTAGAAATGAGCATGTTTTTTCCCTATTTCCTGATTCATTTGAGTTAGAGAAAAATGATTTTTATTTTTCGCAATCCCGGGCATTCTGGTAAAGAGATTTCCTATTCTGATGCATATGGATAAAAATAACTTAACATCTTATCTAAAAGAATTTCAAACCAAACGAGATCTCAGGAAGATTATCATTCCCGTTCTAGTGGTTTTGTTTGCTCTGGAAATCATTCTCGGTTTGATATTCAATAAATTCCTTTCTGAAACCTTTGAAGAATACAGGAAAGAAAATTACACCAAATCCTGGGAAAAGTATCTTGAACAAAAATGGAAATATGATTCCTCAAAGGTTTCGGGATATGTTTGGTGGAAGGAAGCCTGGGATCATTTGCATTCCGGAAATCTTGCTTTCCTGGACTTTGCCTTTCATGATGACAAGACTATGCGGGATGATTTTGATTTGTTTGAAATCTATACCCAACCCCGGGGACAGGCAATATATCACATCGATGGGAAAAATGCATCACCACCTTCAGAATTGAATAGTGAAGTTCTTTCGAAATTATTTGAGTATCAGAGCGGCAAAAAAGGACTTTTTCATACTATTTTGGAATTGAAAAAAGGTAAGTTGCATCTATTGACGGTTTCTGCTCTTTGTGATGACTTAGGTAATCCGATCCATCCGGGAATTGTTCTCCTGGGTACCGAAATAGATAACTTCTTAAGAATGTCGGAAGAAGTCATTCATGTAAAAATGAAAACTTCAATTGGTGAGGGTTCGCAGGATTCCTATCATTCGATTCTAATCGAAAACCCCGGAGGGATTCGGGACTTCGAATTAAGGATAGAGCTAGAACCAATTTATAAGGTTAGAACCGTCATCTTGAAATTGCTCACACTTTTCATAACGATACAACTGGGACTGACCTTACTTTTATTTTTTAGTGTTACACCTTATATCCTCAAAAAAAAATCTGATGAATTTGAAGTCATGATTCGGGCATCTGAAGAATTGAATCAGGAATTGAGAGACAAATTAGATCAGTTGAATGAAGCTCATCTTGAAATTGAGAAATCCGAGACAAAGTACAAGCATCTTATAGAAAGTTCAAAAGATATAATCTTTTCATTCGATAAGGATGGAAATATTTTAACGGCCAATAAAGCATTATTGGAGCTCTTAGGATTCAAAAAGAAAGATATGATAGGAAAGCATTTTCTCGAATTGAGTTTCAATCCTGATGAATCTATTTTGTCTTTTGAAAAAGAATTGATGATGGAAAAATTAAATGAGCTCTTAGAGAATAAGACAAGTGTATCTTTTGATATGACATTTCGAACCAAAAACAACGAACCTCTCCAACTCGGTGTTACCTGGGAATATGTTAGTTTCGGTGATACTTATATGATTTTCGGTAAGGCTTCGACTCTTTCTGAGGATTCGATGATGAAGTATGTGGAGTCAGAGCATAGAATCTATATTTTAGAGAACTATATTACTCTTGCCGAGCAGATATCTCAAAGAGTGACGGCCAATCTTGTTAGATATTTAGATCCATCTATTGTATTTTTAATGAGGATATGTATTCGTGAAATGATTATTAATGCAATGGAACACGGAAATCTAGAAATAGACTACCAAACAAAAACAGAGTTGAAATCACAGCCCGGAGCTTATTTTGATTTCATTCAAAAAAGACAAAAAGACTCAAGATTCATGAATCGTAGGGTGATTGTCCAGTATCATCTAAAACCGGGAAAGGTCTCTTTCTCAATTTTGGATGAAGGAAATGGTTTTGATCATAAGAAAATCGTTCAGGAAGGTTCCGGAGAGGCTGATAAAAATTTCCTCAGTCACGGTCGCGGGATCTTTATGACAAAAAATGCGTTTGATGAATTGCGATACAACGAAAAAGGAAATCGGGTGTATCTCGCAAAATACTTTTAATGAGTTATAGTTTTTTGCAATTGTGATTCAAATTGATTACAATTTCGTATCGAATTCTCAGCCAATTATTAAACTCCCTGTAATCTAATTGTAATGATTTAGATTTAAAAGGATATATAGGAGTTGATCTATGATTAAATTTTTACCCAGGACTGCAATTCGAACCCTTAGTATGACATTGGTTCTTTTTGCTCTCTCTTACCTTCTAGCACCATCACTATTCTCTCAGGATTCAACCAATCCCCCTGTTCAGAATATCGAACAACAGGAAAAAAAAGAAGTTCCTCCGGCAAATGAAAATCAATCGAATGAAGGAAATCCTTCTAGGCCATCCAAAAATCCCGGTTTAGTGGATTTGTTTTTAGTAGGTGGTTGGTCCATGTGGCCACTTCTTCTGGCTTCTATCATTGCACTCGGAGTTGCTCTAGAAAGGTTTTATTTCTTTTTTACTTCCAAGCTTATTTCCAAAGGCTACAATCAGGATTTGGTAGATGCCATTGATGAATCCGGATTGGATGGCGGCAAACAATTTTTAGAAAGCAAAAAAGAAGAAAAAATATCAGTTATTCTTACCAACGGAATGGACGTTTCTTCGGGAGATCCCGAGCTTTTTGCGAAGGGAATTGAAAGAGAAGCCGCTGAGGTGATTACAGTTTTAGAAAAAGGTCTTTCTATTCTTGCATCTGTTTCAACCATTGCACCGCTTGTAGGATTTCTTGGAACTGTTTCCGGTATGATCAATGCGTTTGACGCTATAGCCAATGCCGATCAGGTAAATGCTAAAGTTGTAGCGGGTGGTATCAAAGAGGCTCTGATCACAACTGCAGCGGGTCTTATTGTGGCAATCCCGGCAATGGCTTTTTATCAAATTCTGAGTGGTAAAGTAAATAGCTTTGCGGCTGATGTAGAAGAAGCTGCAAATCGTATCTATAAGGAATTTCTAAAGAAGCAGGCTCAAAAAATAACAGGAAACTGAGATGATTTCTCTAAAGAAAAAAGTTGAGTTAGAAGAAATCTCAGCAGCTTCCATGTCCGACATGGCTTTTCTTCTATTGGTATTTTTCATGGTCACTGCTGTTTTCTTTGTCAAAGAGGGATTGAATATTCAATTGCCCAGAAAAAATGCCCGACCCTCCGAGATTCTTCGGGAACATGTGTTTGAAATCACCGTATCAGGTAATACTGTCTCAATGAAAAACAAATTGATCGGAGAGAAGAAATATTCAGATTTGAAAGAATTCAGAAAAGAGCTCTATGCTCTGGAAATTCCCGGACTTCCTGAGAAGTTAGCTCTTATCGCCACAACAGGTGATACAAAATACGGAAATATGCTGGATGTTCTTTCGTCTGTCCAATTGAAGGGATTCAAAAAAGTCTCTGTAAAAAGGAAAAAATGAAATGATTCGAAAGAAAAAATCCATGCCTAATATTCCGGTGAGTTCTATGGCGGATATAGCCTTCCTCTTGCTTGTCTTTTTCATGGTGACCTCAGTTTTGGATTCCGATCCTGATGTTCCTATCACCCTGCCCGAAGTTCCTGGTGGAGAGCAATTGAATAAGAAGATTGCCAATATCTATCTGAGTGGGGATGCCAATAGATCAGTTTACTTCAACTCTATGAAAGTAAGTTTGCCCGAAGCGATCAATTTTGTTCGTGGAAAGCTTGCCTCTCATCCTGATCTAAAGGTTCTCATTCATGCAGATAAAGAGCTTACCTATTCTGAGGTAGATCGCGTGTTTGATCTTCTCAGGGAAGCAGGGGCACTAAAAGTTTCACTTGTGACCCAGACGACCCAGGGAGGAGGTCTGAAATGAGTAGCGGTACAGAAGTCAAACCTGTAAAACCTCCAAAGAAGAGATCTTTAAAATCCCGAATACATCGATTCATCGAACGAAATCGGATGAATGTAGGTTTGACAATATCTACTCTAGTTCAGCTGCTAGTAATCCTTTTCTGGTACACTCCCGACTTGAAAAACAATGATCTCGAGCATCTTGTGGATGAGGTTTCTTTTATTGATAATATTTCAATTAGAGATCCGAATGCATCAGAGGCTCCTCCGGATGACGGTGAGATAGAATTGACCGAAAAAAAGAAGGAAGTGGAAAAAAAAGATGACCCGAGGATTGCCGGAGCTGAAGATGCTACGATTGTAGGTGCAACTCCACCGATCGACCTGACTCCCGGTTTGCGTCCTGATTACTCTACTGAAGCCCGACAGCAGGGAGTTACCGGAACCATCACTCTGGAAGTCGTGATAGCAGACTCCGGAGAAGTCCTTCAGGTGAGATCTGTAGGAAAGAAACTCGGTTTCGGTCTGGAAGCTGCAGCCATAGCAACGTATAAGAGAAAACGTTTTGCACCATCAATTTTAGATGGAAAGGCAATCACTGTTAAGGTCTTGATTCCTATACGTTTTACGCTTAATTAGTTTTAAAATTACTTAATATAATAGGATATATATGAAAAAATACATTCTGGCAATAGTATTATTTTTACCCATTCTCAACTGCAAGAAGCAAATTCCTCTTTCTTTAGCGGGTTCAGAAACCATGCATGAGTCCATCCTCCTGCTTTCCTCCGAGTTCATGAAACAGAATTCTAGCTACATTGTAGACGTCAGGGGTGGAGGGTCCCGTCTGGGGATAGAGGCTTTGCAGGCGGGTATCGTAGACATTGCTATGGTTTCCCGGGATTTGAAAGAAGATGAAAAAATGACTCTCGACAAGGACAATAATCTTGAAGAGATAACAGTTGCTTATGATGGAGCGGCGATTGTGGTACATCGATCCAATTCACTGGTAGAAATTGATTTGGAAACAGTATCTAAAATCTTTCGGGGAGAAGTCAATAATTGGAAAGAGCTGGGAGGGGAAGATTTACCTATAGTAAGAATTCGTAGAAATCAGAACTCCGGGACTGCTCTTTTTTTTAAAGAACGTGTGATTCAAATGAAAGATCTCGGACCAAACTATTACAATTCCGAATTGGATTACTATCGGGATTCTGTAGTTGTAGAAGATCAGAACCAGATTGTTTCTCAGGTGTTTCAAACTCCGGGAGCCATTTCTTATCTGGGGATGGGGGCCGCCAATCAGGCTATTGACAGAGTGAAACTTCTGAAATACAAACGTAAGAAAGAAGATGATTCGGTTACTCCTTCTATCAAAAATCTCATGAATCGACGATACCGATTGGCACGTGGACTTTATCTTGTGTATAAAAATAATGACAAAAAATCTGTAAATGATTTCATTAGTTTTGTAACAGGAGAAGTGGGTCAGAGATTGATTCTGAAAACCGGTTATCTACGTTCCTCTCTTCCGGAAGTCGAAGTAAAGGCTGTGGAATGATTTGAAACTTTTTACTCTTCTCTTTTGGGTTGTATTGTCATCTAGTTCTCTCCCGGCATCTTCCCTCATTCGATGTGAATTGGAAATCGAACTACTCTCTATTTCCGATCGCATCCAGCCTATATCCTTCCTTGTGAAGAAGTCTTTTACCGATCCTAAGACCCAACCCTCTTGTCAGAGGCAGGTCAACGCTACTAAGGTTTCTGTTTTGGAGTCTATTCCTGAGAATTTGAAGATCGGGGACAGGATTCGGGTTGAGTATATATTTGAAGTGTCCGAAGAAGTAGGTGCTTCCGAAAAGGTAGAGCATTTGCGTGAATCTAAGAGGTATCGATTTCTTAGGAAAAAGAGTTTCTGGGATTATTTCTTTTAATGAAAAATAGCTTTACATAAGTTAAGTAGTGTCTATACTAGAGTTACTCTCGGTTTTTATGAAAGGAACTCTATTGGATGCATGGGTATCCGGAAACCAGGTCAGTCTCTGGGTCAAAGATGCCGACGGGAGAAATCATTTCTTCCGTGATACATATTTCTTCCCGATCCATGTTCGGACTATCGGTCAAAGAGGGGAGAGGTTTTTTTTAGCCTGCATAGAAAGAGGTATTTTCTCCGAACCACGGGGGACGACACGGAAAGATGTTTGGACGGGAAAAGAACTCTTTCTCTATCGTGTGAGAGTTCTCGATCCGGGTGGGTTTCGGAAGATCTTACGCATAGCCGAACGTTACTCTGATGACATCGAGTACTTTGATACGGATCTCACTCCAATCCAGCACTACTTCCTCGAGAAGAACCTATATCCCCTGGCGACGATTGAAATCAATGAACCTTTTTCCGATTCTTCTGAAAAAAAGGAGTATCCTCCCGTGTATCGGGATCGTACTACACATCTCCATATCAATGTCTTGTCCGATCGTTTGTCAAAAGACCATTCCGGCCTTCCTCCCTTTCGTGCTCTTCTTCTCTCTACTCCCGGAGGAAGATTCCTTCCCCTCGGAGAGAGAAATCCCCTTCATATCATCCTCTCTGACTCTGAGGAGCTGGTGTCTCCGAAAGATCCGGAGGGGATTCTCCGATTTTTGAATCGAGTTCTTCGTGATCAGGATCCCGATCTTATCTTCACCCATAGTGGGGATGAGATGCTTTTTCCTACCCTGTTTTCCTGGTCGGCAGAGTTGGGACTCCGACTTCTTCTCGATCGGGATCCGATTCGAACAGTTAGGAAGAACCGGGTTCGGAAAAGGACATTTTTTACCTATGGTAGGGCGATTGCCAAAACCACTCCCTTCCCATTGTTCGGACGTTTGCACATCGATCGGGGAGTTTCTTTTTATTATTTGGAATCCGAATTGGAAGGGATCTTTGAAATGAGTCGATTCAGTAGGCTTTCGATTCAAAAGCTAGCCCGCTCCAGTCCGGGATCTGCAATGAGTGCCATGGAGGATGAGACTGCCATGGACATGGGCTACGCGATTCCCAGAGTGAAGGGGATGGCTCCGGACATCAAATCTCTTTCCGAACTTTTGAAGTCTGACCAGGGAGGGCTTTCGTTCCGTCCTCCCGTAGGTATCTTTGAAAACGTCGTGGAGTTGGACTTTCGTTCTCTGTATCCCAATTTGATGAGAGTTCACAATATTTCCGGAGAGACGGTCAATTGCTCCTGTTGCAGGAATACCCCTGAAGCAAAACCCGTTCCGGCGACTCTTTATCATACCTGCGGAAGAAGAATGGGGATCGTGGGGAAGACCATCTCTCTACTTCTCGATAGGCGGGATGAGCTCAAAGAAATTTTGAAAGATCCCAATCTCAGTGAGTCGGAACGTCGATCCAACGAATTGCGTGCCAGTGCTCTCAAATGGTCTCTGGTTACCAGTTTTGGTTATACCGGCTACAAACATGCTAAGTACGGGAAGAGGGAAGCACATGAATCGATTACTGCCTGGGGTCGCTACTCTCTCCAGACGGCCAAGGAGATAGCTGAAGATCAGGGCTATG
Source organism: Leptospiraceae bacterium (assembly GCA_024233875.1). Lineage (GTDB taxonomy): Bacteria > Spirochaetota > Leptospiria > Leptospirales > Leptospiraceae > JACKPB01. The sequence goes on along the minus strand of JACKPB010000002.1, from coordinate 173,746 downwards.
CTTTCTTGCATGGTCTCACAGATTCTCTCTGGCTATTGGGAGATACTGACCTGGAAAAGGTATTGGAACTTTGCCGGAAGATCTCTCAGAAAGTCCGGGTGAGCCTTCAGTACGAAACGACTTATTCTTATATTGTCTTCCCCGCATCCAAGATTCGTGAAGATATTTCGGTAGCTACAAGATACTTTGCCAGAGAGATTTCCGGGGAGATGAAGGTCAGGGGAATCATGCTTCGTCGGCGAGACACACCTCCCTTTATCAAAGAGTTTCAGGAGAGACTTCTGGAAATTTTTTCAGAGAAAAACAATATTCGGGAGGTGGTTCGGAACTTCTCTCAATTCCAAAAGATGTACCATGAGTTTGAGGAAACTCTTCTCTCCGGTTCGGTGCCTAAAGAAAAATTGATCATTCGCAAGTACATTTCCCGGTCGTTTTCTGATTACAAAGCCAACAATGCTTCCCGGATTGTCCTCGGGCAATTGGTCGGGGAAAATATGGATTTGGTTGGAGGAGAGAGGATTGAATACATAGTAAAAGACTCCCGAAATGCCGATCCCAATCAACGTTATGAAGCATACCACCGTTTTTCTGGAAAAGTCGATTTCCTCTTTTACAAAAAACTTTTGGAAGAGGCTTTCTGGGAGCTTTTGGAGCCATTCTTCGGTAGGGAAGAGAGTTTGTTCCAAACTCATCAATTTCGGGGCAGTCTATTTGGAAAATAATTAAGAAATCATACTTTTTTCATTTTTTGGAATTGGTTTCGTTTGAATTTCAATTGATTTATTCTGAGAATGAGTAATTTTAGCATTCAGGTTCCAAATGAATTATGAATCCATATTCCAATTAGTAGACACCCCCATACTCATCATCAACTCACATGGTGATATCATTCAAATCAATTCTGCTGTGAGTGATCTTTTAGGGTATGATAGAGAGAGTATTTTACTCAAAAACACCAAGAAGTTTATCCACAATGAAGACGAAATCATTTGGAACAAAGAATTTAGCAAACTGGATTCTTTTATAAAGAGAAATCGTATAGAACTCAGGCTATTGCGAAGCGACAATACCTACATTCGTACCTTATGGAACATCCAGTCCATTTCAGATGTCAATCAGTTTGTGGTGACACTTGTCAATCTGGGAGAAGAAATCAATAAGCTTCAGGAGAAGAGGCTACGTGCTCTGATCGAAGTGTCTTCTGAGAAGACCAAAGATGCTTCCCTACATCTGAATTCAATCTTGAAACTCGGAACAGAGATGCTGAATCTACAAATGGGGATCATCAGTAAGATCATAGGAAATGATTACATCGTTGAATACTTCTATCCATCCGAATCGGGACTTCAGAAAAACATGAAGTTCAATTTTCAGGAGACTTATTGCAATATTACATACAAGTCTATGGATGTAGTGGCCATCGATTCGATGGGAACATCAAAATTTGCCAATCATCCATGCTATCCCGCTTTCAAGTTAGAATCCTATATCGGCGTTCCTATTATTGTGGAGGGAAAAGAATACGGTACCCTGAACTTCTCTAAACCGGAGAAATATGGACGTCAGTTCAATGCTCTGGACTACGACTTTATAAGAATTCTCGGGAAATGGGTCAGCTTTTATTTGGAAGGAAAGTTTCAGGAAGAGAGATTGATTCGATCAAAGGATGAAGCTGAGGAATTGGCTAGAGCCAAGTCGGATTTCCTTGCGACCATGAGTCATGAGATCCGTACTCCTATGAATGGAGTCATTGGAATGACCGGACTTCTCATGGGCACAAAGCTTTCCGAAGAACAAAAAGAATTTGTAGATATCATAAGGGTAAGCGGGGAGAATCTTCTTGTAATCATCAATGATATATTAGATTACTCTAAAATAGAATCAGGAAAGCTCCAGTTAGAGAGGACTGAGTTTGATCTGAGAGAGATAGTCGAAGACTCTCTGGATATATTTGCTTCGAAGACAAATGATAAAAACCTCGAAATGATTCTTGAAATTGCTGATGAAGTCCCCGATTTGATCGAAGGGGACATGACCCGTCTCCGTCAGATCCTAATCAATTTAGTAGGAAATGCAATCAAATTTACCGATCGGGGATTAATCCATGTGGTTGTCACACTTAAGAATCGATCGAGCACACATATGACCATCGATTTCTCTGTTCGTGATACAGGCATTGGAATTTCTGCTGAAAATCAAAAGAATCTGTTCCGTGAGTTTTCCCAGGCTGATTCCAGCGTCACCAGAAAATATGGAGGTACGGGTCTCGGTCTTGCTATCTCACAAAAATTATCCAGGTTACTCGGAGGAGATCTAACTGTGGAAAGTGAGGAAGGTAAGGGTTCTGATTTCCGATTTTCGATCATCACTAAAAATCTAAACTATGAAAGCAAACCTATTGAAAATGTATCCAAACTCAAGGGAAAGAAAGTTCTTATCTATGAGGATCTCCCAACCAATCGTACGATTCTGAAGCAATACTGTGATTTCGCTGGAATAGAATCCAAAATCGAATCAAATGGAGTCGATATAGTAGAGCAATTCAAAGAATTTCGACCGGATGCAGTTCTCATTGACTATAGTTTGGGAGAAGAAAGTGGTCTGACTTTGGTTGAGCGATTGAGAAATGCAGTTGATACCCAGGGGATACCTATCATTCTTATGGGAAGTCTCTATAGTACAAAAAAAGAAAAACAGAAGATTCAAAAATTATTTCAGGCTCAGATTCAAAAACCTATAAAAAAGAGACAGCTTCTTGAGACAATTCTCAATTGTCTATTTGATATCAAATCAACGAAATCGATCGTTTCCGAAGCGAAACAAACAGCCAACCTTAAAGAAGACTATCCGCTCAAAATTCTGATTGCTGAAGACAATCTCATTAACCAACAATTGGCTAAAAGACTCTTTAAAAATCTCGGTTATCTGGTAGACATAGTGTCCAACGGTATCGAAGTCTTAGAGGTAGTCGAACGTCAGAAGTATGATATCATATTTATGGATGTCCAAATGCCTGAAATGGATGGGATCGAGGCCTCCGAAAAAATCAGAAAAGAACCCGGAATGAAAGAAATTCCTATCATCATAGCAATGACTGCAAGTGCAATGCAGGGTGACAGAGAAAAATGTATCGAAGCAGGAATGGACGATTACATATCCAAACCTGTCTCAATTCAGGAATTGACTGATAAAATTATTCATTGGGGTGAAAAATTGATTCATCCAAATCCTGTAGTCTCCTAAGTTCTTTCCTCAAGGTCGAATGGATCTTTCAATAACAAATAGCTATCAATGTGTTTGCTGTCGAACAGGTATTCGTTGTATCTGAAAACCAGTTCGGACTAGTTTTGTTCGTTGGAGTTCCTACCGTTCCATTGCCGGATGTAGAAGTGCCTCCGCTACAATTATTCGAAGAATCGTAAGTGCCATCCGATTTTGAGAAAGTCCAGGGGATTGCACTGATTCTGAGAGAAGTTTGTAGGTCCGAAGGTAAGTTTGTCGTAAACACAGAACTCCAATCTGAAGTGAAGAGTGTTACAGATTTTGTATCTCTGTCAGCGATATAAACGGACAAGGAAGAACTGAAGCCATTATAAGTAGGTGCATCAATAAGATTCATTCCACTGAGGGAAATGAAAGGGCGAATTCCATTGCATTTCAATTTCCCTCCATTTGTATTTGTGGTGTAAGACGCACCGATTGTAGAATTGCATGTATTGACAGCGCCATCATAACCCCCAAAGGATCCTGTAGGATTTTCACAATCGATAAAGAAGACACCTGTATTGACCATTTTCTTTGCATAGGGGGTTTTGTTCCCATCTGCATCTTTCGCTATGACATTAAAATAGTAAGCACTCTTTCCCTTCGTAAGACCTGAAATCGTAGCAGATGTGTTTGAGGAGTAATCAACAACCTTGACTCCCGAATATCCTTCGATCTGGGAAACAGTGTCAAAAGAAGGAGTCGTTGCAGTTTCATCCAGGATGTAGTACACAGCATATTGGACAGTGGAGAAATTGTCTGTGGCAGAATTCCAGCTGAGTACAGCAGAAGTCCCATCTGTCAATGAGGCTGTCAGAGTGGTATTTGCAACTGTGGGAGCGGTCTTGTCTGTCACAGAAATAAGAGCAGAGGTCGTTATGCTGGATCCATTGCTATCTGTTACGGTGATTGAATGAGAGACAAAGGCTTGGGCCGCAGTGGGAGTTCCACTGATCACACAGGTTGTCGAATTGAGGGTCATTCCTGTCGGAAGAGAAGTTGCTGAGCAGGAGGTTATACTCCCGGTAACAACAATCGTCGGAGTCAGACTGGAATTTGTATCATTTTGAAGGAATGTGGTCTTTGCATAAGTCACCTTCAGTTCCGGATTTACTTTTATCGAAAGAGTTCCAATCGAAGTTCCTATTAGATTTTCTGCAGTGATTGTATATTCGGTCTGTGAGGATGTAGAAGTGGGTGTTCCTGAAATCACGCAGGATGAGGATAGGCTCAGACCTGCAGGAAGGGAAGGTGTGACAGAACAGGAAGTAATCGTTGAACCTGTATTTGTAGGATTGAGATTTACCTCTGTGTTCACATTGAAAAGATGATAGCCCAATCCTGTCGCGGGTGCTGTGAACGTTATGCTAGGGGCTGTGGGCATGCCTTCTGTGGCGGGAGATATGATCTCCCTATTGTCTATGAATTGAATTTTATCCAAGTCGGATGTGGGAATTATTACTTGATTGTTAGGAGAAAATCCGATCTTTCCTCCTTCCTTCACATAGGTCTTAATCTCGGGGAGAAGGGTTTCGGAAAGAGAGTTTGAAGACAATGCTTTGCCCGTAGAAGAGAAACTCAGTCCATTGCCCGACTTATCTTTTCCGTTGAATTTTCCATCGGCAAAATCATCAGAAAAGAGTTTGATAGCAGACTGTATGTCATCAGAACTAATTCCTAAACCGGTTTTATTAGTATTGGCTATTTGAGAGAATCCTGCTAAAATCATAAGGTAATTAACCGATTCTGCATTATTGGCGGCTGATAAATCGAGAGTCAGATCCTGAAGGGTCGGGTAATCCCTGTCGTAGATCGGTGAATTGTCTCTGACTAAACTTCTTCCCGATACAAAACTTCGATTGATACCGAAGCGAATGACAATTTCTTTTCCGGCTTTTTCTAAAATTTTGGTGGTGTTGGGTGTAGATGTCAAATCTGAGAGAGCTTTTACTCTTCCAGCAAGAGCTGAAGTCAATGGGGAGACCGGTGCTGAATTCAATTTTAGAGGATTGATCTTGCTCTCTTCCAAAATGTTCGACAATTGAAAAGTAGAAGAAGGGGGGATACCGATATTCCCGGCGCTCTTCTCATCGTACATCAATGTGGTTCCTTTGGGGTCGGGTTTGATAAAAACACATACAGATCCTCCGGTTCGGGGAAAATTTACCTTATAAAAACCATTGATATCTGTGAAAGTTGAGCCGAGTAGGTTGTTGTCACAGGAACCATTTGAATTCAATTTATAGACTTCCACCAAACCATTTTGGATGGTTCCCTTTGCGGCAGTTCCGCTGAGGGTGAGTTTGGATATTTTGTACCCCAACATACCTGCTAGAATTGAAGTTTCAGAAGAATCCGGTGAATTGGTTAGATTTAGATTTTGACAATTAGAAAAGTAGAATGAAAGACTAATGGTTACTAGGATGTAAATCTTTTTCATTTATGGGCTCTCCCAAATTGGTACTTTTTTCAATTGAACTGTAAAAGATTTTGACGAAAATCATCAAGTATTTATGATTCCCTAATTAGAAAATATTAGAATTAGAATAAATAACTAATCTTACGCAGTATTTTATTTTTCTATTTTTTTTAGTTTAAAATCAAAATCATTTTTTGCTAATAAATCAATAAAAATATGGGTTTGGGCGATAGCCCAAGCTGCCGGCAGGCTCCCTGCAACCTCACATTTCTCTTCTTTGCGAAATGTGAGTGATTAAATATAACATTTTGAAGATTTGATTCAAAACTAGAGGACACCTCTAAAAACCCATTAGCAGGGCTTTTTAGAGATGGTAATTTGCTAAGGGTTGCCCCCAAACCCTGTTTTTATCAAGAAAGATTGAAAAACTTCTAAAATATTGTTTTTTTCAATCTTTTGAGTCAGGCGAAAACTGTCATTTTGTCCTGTATTCATTCTGAGTGCTAATCCGGAAACTACAGGATTCAGGAGATATCAAATGAACTAAAAAAATCTCAAAACTCAGTCGAACCTGTTCAAATGTAGGGATTTAGAAACACACGCTGATCAAAGTTTTATTGATGGTTGGATTGCAAGTATAGACTGTTCCGCTGAACCAGTTGATGGCGGATCCGTCAGCTGAGTTTGCTCCCCGACCACTTCCTGAGGTTGAAGTTCCTCCGGAGCAATTGTTTGTAGCATCAAAGGTCCCATCGGAGAGTGTAAATGTATATAAGTCCGCAGTCAATCCCATAATCCCATTATTGGTAAATGGATTGGGAAGACTAACAGAAAATAGAGACTGCCAGTTGTCTGAAAATTTTGTCACAGCAGAATTGCTGATAGCCACTGAATAGACAGGCAATGAAGAACCGAAATTATTATATGTAGGTGCATCGATAAGATTCATACCACTCAGTGAAATAAAAGGACGTACACCATTGCACTTTTTAGCTTTTCCGGATTGATCACAAAGAGTAAGAGCTCCATTGTATCCACCAAAATTACCTTTCCCTGTACCATTTGCACAATCCATCAGGAAGATTCCGGTGTTCACCAAACTCTTTGCATAAGGTGATTTATTTCCTGCTGAATCCTTTGCAATTACATTGAAGTAGTATGCACTCTTTCCCGCTGTCAAACCTGTGATTGTAGCGGTTGTAGCAGAGGAATATCCAGTAGTAGTAACACCGGCATATCCTTCCATCTGAGCCACAGTATCAAAACTGGGTGTAGATGTAGTTTCATCAAGGATGTAATACACTGCATACTGGAGGGAAGAAAAATTATCTGTAGCTGCATTCCAGCTAAGAGTTACCGATGTTCCGTTGGATGGAGTGACTGTGATACTAGGATTGGCAATTGTCGGAGCTGTTTTGTCTGTTACAGATATAGGAGCAGAAGCTGATGACGTCGATCCGTTGGAATCAGTTACAAGTACTGTATGATTGACTGTAGCCTGAGCCGCAATTGGTGTTCCGCTTATGACACAGGTAGTGGGATGGATCGTCATTCCGGCAGGAAGAGACCCGGTGCAGGAAATGATGGTTCCTGTGACGACGATTGTGGGAGTCACGGAAGATGATTCATTTTGATTGAAGGTCGAGCTTGAGTAAGTGAGCTTGAGCTCGGGATTAACTTTCAGAGATAGGGAACCTGTATTGGTTCCTATAAAATTTTCTGCTGTGATAGTATAGGTAGTTTGAGGCAAAACTTGAGTGGGTGTACCCGATATTGTACAATTGGATGAGATTTGCAAGCCCTCGGGCAATGAAGGTGAAATACTACAGGTGGTGATTGTTCCCGATGAAGAAATAGGGCTGAGATTGACAGGAGTATTTACATTGAAAAGATGATAGGTCAGGCCGTTACCGGGAATACCGAAGGTTGGAGAAGGTGCCAGGGGGAGTCCCTCAGAAACAGGAGAGACAATTTCACGGTTGTCAATGAATTGAATCTTTTCCAATTCGGAACTTGCTATTGAAATTTGATTGTTAGGTGACAAACCAATTTTTCCACCTTCCTGAATAAAAGTTTTTATAGCGGGAAGAAGATTTTCTGAAAGAGGATTGGAGGAGAGTGCTATCCCGGATCCAGTGAAACTCAAAGAAGAACCATTCTTATCTTTCCCATTGAATTTTCCATCTACAAAGTCATTAGAAAAGACAGTGATCGCATTTTGAATGTCTTCTGAAGATAGATTCGGATTCGATTTATTTGAATAGGCCAATTGTGAAAAACCCGCCAATACCATAAGATAATTCACAGAGACATCATTTCCGGCTGCATTCAAATCGATATCAAGGTCCTGAAGTGTGGGGTAGTCTGTATCGTTTATACTGGATGTGTCTTTGGATAGACTTCTCGAAGAAGTGACAAAGCTCCGATTTAAGCCGAAACGTATTACAATTTCTTTCCCTGCTTTTTCTAGAATTTTTTTTGTATTTGGGGTTGAGGTGAGATCGGAGAGAGCTTTGACCCGTCCCGCTATCGCTGAAGTTAGGGGAGATACAGGAGCAGAATTTAATTTTAGCGGATTGATTTTACTTTCTTCTAGAATATTAGTCAGTTTGAATCCGGAGGAGGGAGGGACTCCAATGCTTCGGGAAGTCTTCTCATCATACATTAAAGTCGTACCTTTGGGGTCCGGTTTTACATACACACATACCGATCCACCTGTTCGGGGAAAAGTAACCTTATAGGAGCCATTTACGTCAGTAAATGTGGAACCGAGAAGATTAGTATCACAGGCACCGGTGGAATTCAGTTTGTAAACTTCAACCAATCCATTTTGAATAGAGCCTTTAGCGGCGGTCCCGGAAAGAGTAAGTTTGGATAGCTTGTAACCGAGCATAAGGGATAGAATCGGTGTCTCTGAAGAACTGTCTTGCTCTCCCTTCATGAGAATGTTGTTGCAGTTAGAAAAACTTAAGATATTTACAATGATTGAGATCAAAAGAAAAGTTTTCATTTGTGAATCCTTTTTAGAGTCATTTCAGATAGATTTGCGTATGTTCAAATGAATCGGCAGTAAAATGGCTAGATACCTGAAGCAGAAATACCCAATTCATTCTGGAAACTGGTCTAGTTTAAGAGTTAAATAATCAATACCTTACTAAAAGGGTTTCATTCAAAGAGAGAATGAATTCAATTTGTTACCTGATGTAAATTATTGATTTATTTTGACTGTGAGTCATCATGACTTGTGTTTGCTGAAAGGCTAGTTCATTAATTAGAAAAAAGGGGGAAAGGAACTGAAAAATGTACTAAACAGGATCAGGGGGAGAGACGATTGATTGTCCACTGATTGTTGGATTTTTTGTATTCGATTCGATCATGTAGTCTGCTGGAACGACCCTGCCAGAACTCTATGACTTCAGGAATGAGGATATACCCTCCCCAATAGTCCGGAATGGGAACAATCTGACCCGAATACTTTTCTTTCATGTCTTCGTATTTGGATTCAACAAACTCCCGATTGGGAATCGTTGAACTCTGAATAGAGGCGTGAGCACCTATTTGGCTTTCAAAGGGTCTGGATAAAAAATAGGCTTCTGATTCTTCCCGGGAAATTTTCTCTACTTTCCCATCAAAACGAACCTGACGTTCTTCCTTATCCCAAAAAAATAGTGCGGATGCATACGGATTTTCTTCTAGATCCTGACCTTTTTGGCTCAAATAGTTTGTAAAAAATACCAAACCGGTAGCATTTATCTCCTTGAGAAGAACGATTCGGTTTCTGGGATGACCTGATTTGGATGCTGTGGCGAGGCTCATGGCATTGGGTTCGAGAATTCCGGAAGCTTTTGCTTCTTTGAACCAATGTGAAAATTGATCAAAGGGATTGGGAGAGATCTGAGTTTCGACCAACTCGGATTTCCCGTAGTTTCTCCGCATGGACCTGAAGTCATGTTCGTTCATAAGATCACTTCTTATCAACTTTGTTCTTATTGGATATCACAAATCTTTCCAGGAGAGAAAGATCGGTACAAATGATTTGATTCCCTTCATTTTTCAAATATCCCTGAAGGGAAAGAAATTTCATCAATGAAGAAAGTTCGGTTTCAGGAAGAGCCATCATTTTTAAGAGATCTTTTGGGGAAATTTGGAAGTTGTGACTATTTCCCGCACTGAATTTCTGTCTGGCCTGTTCGGCAAGGATCAGTAGCATATCTCCATATCTAAGTCCCATATCAAAAAATTTAGAATTCACTACCTTTCTATACAGGGTCCAAACTCTCTCTGAAAGTACAGTGATGACTTTGGTCATCAATTGGGGATTTAGCTCAGCTGTGGAATGAAAGTTCACTTTGTTGATCGAGGCTACTTTTGTAGGTGTTAGAGCAACGGCTGAAGCCGATCTGGGTTTGTTGTCGAGGAGTGACATTTCACCGAAAATCTCTCCCTCTTTGAGAATATTCATAACCATTTCGGTGTCCTGGCTCATTCGAACGATTTTTACCTTTCCGGATTGGACGATGAGAAGTTCTTTACCGATCTCACCTTCAACAAATATGACTTCTCCGGGCTTGTAGGTCAGGATACTTCCTGTTCGGACTTTTTTTTCTTCGGATTCGTTTAAGTACTTCAGTCTTGAGATACATTTTGGTCTTTGTGGACCATCCGGATTGAATTCCAGATAGGTTTTGTACATATGAGCGGCAATTTTCTTGTCACCGAATTGGTAGTGTTTTTCCGCACGTACAACTATGTCTTCATGAGGGTCGCCATGCTGATTTTTAGTGAATCCATCTCCATCCGATTCCATGAGTTGATCCAAAAGTCTCAATTTAAGTGAATACGATTTGATGATCTTCATGGCTAGAGGTGCATTCTTTCGAATGAGATCCCCAAATTTATCATGAGATACAGAAATCGTGGTGAGAGGAGTGGTTGCAATCGCTGACTCTAGTTGGGGAAGTCCTGTCATGGAGGATATAACGCCGAAGAAGTCACCTTTCCCGATCGATTGGAATGAAGGCTCTCCATTCGCAGGGTTTTTTTTGTGTAAATTGACCCGTCCATCGAGAATGATATGAAACAAACCACCTTTCCGGTCCCCTTCCACAGTGATGTATGACCCCTGATGGAAATTCTGTATGATAAATACCTGGTGATTTTGATTCATAAATTAAATCTACTCATTCCCTTATTTCCACTGAGCATGATTTTGCCTTTTGAAGCTATCATTTTTTTAATATTCTAAAGAGTTTTTTCCTTTCCACGTCTGAAATCTTTCTTTCTGTATAAATATGAATTCAGTACTTACTGTGTTTCTCATCTGTTGTTCAAGTTTTATCGGCCCCGGGATGGGAGTGGATGAGAGTGAACTAAACTTCTGTCCTCCGACTCCCAATTGTGTGTCTTCTCAAAGTTGGAAGTACAATTACCTACATAAGATTAGGGAATATGAATATTCTGGATCGAAAGAAGATGCTTATGAAAAACTATATAAGTATTTGGATGACAAAGAAAATGTAAGTGTAAGAGAAGAATCCGATCAGGATTACATTCGGGTGTATTACTTTACTAAAATATTAAGATTTCCTGATAAGGTAGAATTTTATTTTCCTAAAGATACAAATAAAATTCAAATTCGATCTGCTTCCGTATTCGGAATATTCGATTTCTTTCACAATCGGGTGCGTTTGGAATTGATCCGTAGCGAACTGGGCTTTGATTGACCCAGCTCGTAGGATATCAAAGAGTTCTCAATGCTTGATGTCGTTTGCTGATAAAACCTGTTTGAAAAAAGGTCTTCCGTTGACTCTGATTCCTAAGATCTTATCTTTTACCTGTTTTTCTGAAATATTGTGTGTCTTTAGACTTCCGTGATTTAAAGAGATCTGTCCTACAGTGAGAAAGCGGATCAAATCATCTTCAGCTCCGGCCGGAAGAAGAGAATTCACTTCTTTGAAGACTTCGTCTACTACAAGCCTTTGTCCTCCTGAGATTTCGGGAAGAGGGGCACAGCCATGATCAGCAGTAATGATTAAAATAAAGGAATCGCCGTACTCTTTTTGAAGAAGTTCAAACAAAAGACCAATTTGGTTGTCGGTTTCCCGAAAGGCCTCTTTTGCTTCGAGTGACTCCCATCCATAGGTATGGCCGGCTGCGTCTGTTGCTTTGAAAGTCACATAAGCCAGGTCTGTGATCCCATCTTTGGCTTTGGGTGTATCGATGATTTGTTCTTTCAATACTTTTCTGAACATCTCTCCTTCCATTTTTACTTCAGCAGAAGTGGACATGATTTCGTAGAAATAATTTTTTAATTCTTCGTTGGGTGGAAGACCTTTCCCTTCGGGACCTGAGGGGTTTTCTGTTTTGTAGTTTTCATAACTATTGTATGAGGAAACTGATTTTGGGAGGGTGTAAAACCTGTTGTCTGTTACCCAGGATCCATTGGTCTTGTCGATCCAGTAGACCATGTCCTTGTCCCCATTGTAAGTGGCATTTTTTATGGGATAGCTACCGTGACCTGCCATTCCTATGGAGGCCCTATGGGCATAGCACTGAGAAAGGATTTCTGATTGATTTGAATTTTCATGATCCAAAACATCAGAAAGAGTCTCCACTTCCAGTTCTTCTGTGTTCATATCCGATGCTGTATTGGAGTAAACATTTGTGTAATTCATCTTTCCGTCTTTCATGAAAAACTTTGTATTGCCTATGATCCCACTCTTTCTCGGATAGGAACCTGTGCCTATCGCCATATGTCCCACTGCAGTCTGTGAATCCACGTGACCCACCTTTGCATTTGGAAAATAAGAACTGGATTCACGTATTTTTAAAATGTTTTTGGGAACTCCCGGATGGGCTTTGTAGTACTGTTGTCCCCCCTGGTCAATCACTACGGTGACTATGATCTCCGGTTTTTCACTTGGAGTCTGGTCTTTTAAAATTTTGGTGATGGCTTTGGTTTCCACACCGTTGGGGTTTCTGATTTTTAGTAATTTGGCGAGCGTAGGGACTATATTCTGTTGGTGTACTATGTCGGAATACTCTCCTTTCAAAAACCATTTCGGACCATAAAAGGAAATAGGGATATTAATATCATAAGAATAATGGGTGGAGTGGGAGGTCTTTGCGACCGTTAGGGTAATGGTGTCTTCATTTTCAGTAAATTCCAACTCGGGCATCTTTTGAAGATCATTTAGAGTTCTCCCGTAGGATTTTAAATGTCGAATCAAATCCTGTTTGTTGAAGTGGGCTTGCCCCTTTGTATTGACCCAATCGGTTTCCATGACATTGAACTTCTCCGGGATAAGATAAAAATCGATATCAGTTCTCCATGAATTTTTAAAAATTTGGTGATCTTCTTTTTTCCGGCAGTCGGAAAGGCTCAGTAAAATTGAGAGAGCTAGTAAGAAAGATTTGGCTGGAATGTTGTATTTCATAAATTAACAGATTCTTAGAAAAAAAAAATGAAGCAAATCAATTATGATTCAGAAGAAAAAAATTATTCAAAATTATCCTCAGCTTTTTTATAGGGCAATTCTATTTATGCGTACTAAATGAATTTTGAGACTAGAGATACTTTTCTCTCAAATGGAAGTTTAGAAATTTGAAAAAATGTTAGGATTTTTCCCGTATTCATCCGAAGAGTAAGTTGACATATTTCAATCTCAGATTTTTATGTCATAAATTATGAGAGAAATTATTAAATTAGCTTGTACTGGATGCGAGCATCCTGGCAAATCGGCTTATTTTCAAACAAAAAATAAGAAGACGAAATCAGAAAAGTTGATCACTAGCAAGTACTGCAAGTTTTGCAGAAAGCACACTGATCACAAAGAGACAAAGGCTTAATGGCGACAAAACAACATTTTGATGTAAAGTTCCTGGAAGAAATCAAAGCATCTCTGGTAGAAAAAAAGAACTCTCTATTGGAGAAGCTGAACACCTGGGAAGACAAATCATCCCCCTCCGGACTCAAAGAGATGGGTGACATCGCAGACATGGCTTCAGAAATCAATGAAGATGTTCTCAATTCTGTTCTGACTGAGAATGAAGTCGATTTATTGAATCAAATCGAAAAAGCCCTGACTAAGATAGAGAATGGAACCTATGGGATTTGCGAAGGAAGCAAGAAAAAGATCCCGGTTGCACGCTTGAGAGCTATTCCCTGGACACCTTACACAGTTGAATTTGCAGAAATCGCTGCTAAAAATAGAGCCAGAATGCAAAAAGACAGACGGATCACCGAAAGTCAACCTTACATTCAGGCACTCGACATTACTTACGACGATTGATGAAATGGGCAGTCCTTTATAGGACTACCGTTTCATTTTCCAGAATATCTTTTCCCAATTCTGATATCTTTTTCAATCCTCCGGTGGGATTGTCTATTGTCACATCCCCGATGATTTTGATTTTCTTATCAAACAGTACCTGTCCTTTCACCGTAAATGAAGTTGATTCCACTAAAGAGGGAATCTCCGGAAATAGTTCGGTAAATTCTTTCACTTTTTTGTAGTACTTATCCTCCAAACTGATCAGGTTTTCACTCAAATTTTTCGATTTTCTAACTTCACTCATCGTTAAAGAGAAATCTTCATTCAGAGTGTACGCATCCGACATGCGAATCAGAGTGTCCTCACATTTCTTAACAGGAGCAAATCTGTCCCTCGGAATGATGATTCCTTTGGTTTTTTGAAAATTCCCAATCGCTGAGCCCATAGCAGTTTCCAACTGAAGAACATCGATACCGGCTACTGATTTTGGATTCACAATGAGGGAGAGTTCCATCAGACCTTTGGAGAGACGGGATTCAAGAGCTTTGAGGTTGATCCAGAGGTTGTTTGTTGAAAAAGTCCTAAATTTGCCCATTCCGGAAAATTCATGCTCATGCTCATCGGGAACCTGAGCTGTTTCCAGTAATTCCAAACCCATGAATTTGCCATCGATCATCTTTCGATAGATTGCCCCACCTTTTTTGTCTGCCAGGGTTTTGGGTGTCATTTCCATAGCAAAGTCGAGTTGTTCTTCAAGTAGATAGTCGAGAATGTAGGGTTCGATTGTGGCTCCGAGGTTGTCTCCATTGGAGATAAAGGCATACTCGTATCCTTTCTCGAGGAGGGATTTGAGAATCCCGGTTTCTTTTAGGGAGAGGTAAATATCTCCATGTCCGGGAGGACACCACTCGTCTTTTTTGTCTTCGGTCTCAATAGGACTCAGGTCAGATTGTCGCAGTCTGGGTACTTTATTTTGAAGAAAACTCGTAGGAATCGTTTGGCTGAAACCGATGGATCCCAATTCCCGGGCACAGTCTGATTGAGTATTGTAACTATCCATGAGAATGAGGGGAATTTCTACATTGAATTTTTTGCGGTAGTATTGAATTTGAGAAGCGATGATTTCCAGAAAGGATTTGTTTTCTTTGATTTTGATCAGGGACTTGGCTTTGGAGAGACCCATCGAGGTTCCCAGGCCTCCATTTAGCTTGATGACAACCAATTTTTTTAAATTTTCAGACTTGGGTTGTCTTGTTTTTCGAAGAGTTTCGAGTGAAATCTCATCTGTTTCCGGGTCGAGGTCGCCGATGGTATTCCAGACTACTTTTCCTGTTTCGCCTTTTCTGACCTTATCCACT
This sequence comes from Leptospiraceae bacterium, assembly GCA_024233875.1. Taxonomy (GTDB): domain Bacteria; phylum Spirochaetota; class Leptospiria; order Leptospirales; family Leptospiraceae; genus JACKPB01. The sequence continues at coordinate 158,432 of JACKPB010000002.1, read as the reverse complement.
TTTTTTAAGAAATCTTCAATCAGGACATCACTCAGATTTTCTTTTTTCATTTTTTCAATGATCTTCCCGTCATTGTTCATTTGATCCACCTCACTACTGATCTTAAATTGTATTTTTCTGAAAATTCACCCAGATCTATAGAGTATGATTTTTCTTTATGATAAGGGCGATGGTATAATTTTACTAATATTTCTTTACTATTTTCTTCATCGGCAATCAGTTTTCCTTCTTCCTGATGATACCTGGGAAAGGAAACAAAAAATGTATAGAGATAGATGAGGTTTCCATTTTCCCGCAGAACCATTATCCCTTTCCCGAGAACATCCTTTTTTTTTATGGAGGTGAAGGCTACAGGGTAGGTTGCATTCCAGGTTTCAATCAGAATGGGATCAATCTCCTCATAGGAAACGGGATTTGCTCTGAGTGAAACTTCGAGAAATCCCGTGGATAGGAAGAGAAAAAGGAAAAAGCAAACTCTCAAAAAACTTATTCCCTCAGGAAAGAGAGCTCGGTACTATCTTTTGTGATGGCTTTGTCTTTTACTTCCACCAAAAGTGAATCGTCTACATGGATTTTGATCTTTACCTTCCCATCGAAATTCAATTCCGGGGATTGATTGATGTACTTGGTTTGGTAGACTTTCTTATTATTGATCTTTACCTGCACATTCTCATCATCTAGCGGTTCTATTTCCATGACAACATTTTTGACTCCCGTCTCTCCATCCCATTGCAGGGCAGTCCAAACACCGGCAATGCGTTCCAGTTTAGAAGTGCTTGTGAAGCTTCTACTCTTCTTGGCTTTCTTGGCAGTGGAGTCTACAACGGATACCGGCTGTGAATAATCACTGTCTCCCCCCATTGTTTTTTTGGAGGTCACAGCATAGAGATAAAAAGAATTGGAATCCGGAATTTTGGTTTTGAAGTCCGAGAGCTTCGCGTTGACGCTTTCTAAAAACTTCCAGGTGCCGCCTGATTTTTTGTACCAAATATTGTAATCATCAGCGCCTTTGACTTTGGACCAGGTCAAATGGATTTCTCCGGATTTTGGATCAAAAGCCGCTTTCAAATCAGTAGGTGGGGGGAGTTTGGAACTACCCCGTGCGAGATTGGGGTCGATAAAGCCTTTGGCATAATTTGAGTAGGTTCCCCATTGGTTTTGGCTATTTTTCCCTATGACTGTATAAAATTTCAGACCTGTTGAGGGATTTTTATCAATGAAAGTCGGAGAATTAGTCATTCCAATGCTCTCCCACTTGTACCTCTCGTACCGGAGAACAAGGTAGGAATTGGCACCTTTGGCCCGATCCCAATGAAGCTTGATCTGATTTTTGAACTCACCCAGACTAGCAGTCAGATTAGTGGGTGCCGCAGGTTTTTGGGGAAGAGACGTTCTTCCGGTCGCTGCATTGGAAAACTCACCATATCCCTGTTTGTTGTAGGCAATCACAGTATAGAACTGGTGAACTCCTCCCGATTTAGCGGATTTGTCTTCAAATTGAGATTCAGTAGAAGATCCGATTTGCTTGTATTGAAAGGATCGTGGGTCCCATCTGTAGATATAGTACCCGGTTGTGTTGTCCTGATCACTCCAGTCTAGAAGAATCCGATCCGGATAGGTTCCATCTGTAGCAGTGAGACCACTGACCTTTGTAGGAGGAGTCGTGGATGTGTTGGTGGCATAGCCGATCACTTCCCCTTCCGACTTAACAGAGACATTGTATTCGGTGACAGAGGTCAGTTTGTAAGAGTAAGCAGTATCCGCAAGGATTCCATCGTCTTCAAAATAGGTGTTGTGGGAGAGTCCTATCAGCTGAAAGTCATCTTCATCGGTCAGAGAACGGTAGATTTCGTAGCCTATTGCATTGGGAACCTTGGACCAGGTCAGAATGATTTTGTCAGGATGGAGTCCTTTGGAGGCATTGATTTCATCGGGCGGTAGAATTTTCTTGTCAGTGTCGACGACATTTTCAGGAGGATTGTCGGTTTCGATGGGAGTGTCGTTCACTACTACCTGAGGGGAGTGATCTTCCACAATGTCATACATCACATAAGCAGATCGACAGATTTTTTTGAAGAAATTGTAATCAATGTACCCGTACCCCTCATCGCCCCAGTACGTTCCCCAGGAATTGATAAATTTCAGGGCTTTTCTTGAGTCATCGTATCCCACCAGAGTGATCGCATGGCCTCCTAGTGCCTTGCCGGGAGCAGATTTGTAGATGGACTTTCCTTTTAGATCATAAAAGGTCGTGTCGATGAGAACTCCCACAACCACAGGTCTCCCCTGAGCCAGAAGTGACTTCACTTCGTTGGTATCATTGTACCGGACTCTCTTGAATTCTTTGGATTTGAACTTGGAAGCAGTAGCTAAAATGGAGGCATTGGGTTGTTTCTTGAAGTTGTTTTGGTCATAGGGAAATTCTGACCAGGGAACAGCGCCCTTGGAGACCATCAGAGTCATGGCATCGAAAATACTGGATCCATTGTCCTTACCTCCATTGATCTGGTTGTAGATAAATGCCGGTGAAAATATCCTGCTGTAGTCCGGCGATCCGGCGGAATTATTGTACTTCCAATCGATTTTGTCTTTTCTCTCTATAAATTCCAGAAAGGATTTATTGGCATAGGCTGTGCTCCAACCGACACAGGATCCCTGCTTTCCCTGAGATCCTACCGGAGGCATGTATTGTGATAGGTCTACCGAAGAAGGTAGCCCCCTATGCTTGATGTATCTGGGATTGGCTTCAGGAAGGGTTCTGACAAGTTCAAAGGAATCCGGTTTGAGACCGGTATTGAATTCTGAATCTTTTGAAAAAAGAACAGTTGTGGATATGAGTAAATAAATGAGAAAGCGAAACATGGACACCTCTATGGTTTTAAAGTCTGACGAACTTTGTTTTCTAATTCTTCTGAATAATTGTAGATAGCAAAAGGATGGGGTTCATAGAGAACAATCGTATTGGATATGGTTCCCTTTGCATCGCGAACCGGTTTGTTGATCAGAAAGAGAATGTACTCTCCTTCATCCGGTGCTTCTTTCAGCCACTTCCCGAAGAGATCAGGAAAGACCAGAAATGCCAGATCCAACCTCGCAGGCATAGGAATCGGAGTCTTGTAGGCTTCCAGGACTTCTGCTTTCGCTGAAACTGAAATCGTTTTTTTGTTGAGATTCTTTGAATTTACATCATGGATGCGAACTCTGGCTATATAGTTGGCATCCTTCACCAATTCGGGGAATGGGGGAGGTGCGGGTAAGGCAAGAACTGTAAAAAAAGGCAAAATGAGAAAAGATAATTTGAATAGGAAAGTCATATGGATTCCTTAAAATTGGATACAAATTCTCCCGGGATCGAAAAAGGTTCCGATCGGGCTAATTCTTAGACTCTACTAATCTAGGTGTAGACTTTTATTCATCAAGCGTAAAATTAATTGAGACTCTATGCGCCATCTTGACCGGCTTCCCGTTGAGATATCCCGGAGTAAATCTGGCAAGTTTTATGATTTTTAAAGCAGCTTCATCGAATCCATAGCCTGCCTTTCCGCTGACAATCTTGGAGCTCATGAGATTTCCATTCTCATCGATTTGAACTAGTACAACTACTAATTTTTCCGCAATCCCGGCATCCGCCGCAGCCTTGGGGAAGAAGTCTCTGAGTTTGAAATCTATGATCGGAGTGGGTACCCTGTCTCCATTGAAAGAGTAGAGATAGCCATCCTTGTCCGTCCCGTTTCCCGATACCGCATTTTCATTGATATCGTCATCAATCGGGTCGTCATTTTTTGTGTCCTTTTTCCCTTCTACCCACTCTGTCTTCTCTACAGGTGCAGGGCTGGACTTCCCGCCTATGAGTTCCGGTGGAATTTCTTCAACCAGATCGACCTCCTGATTGATTGTTGAGGAATCCACTACTTCTTCGGGTGCTTCCTGATATTGGGAGAGATAGTACATCCAATAGACACTGAAGTGCAATAAAATAGAAAACAACAGTACAAGCGGGAAGAGAAGTCTGGAACGTAAACCCGGTTTGTTTGGTGTTTTAGTATTCATAATCTTATTTTTTTACGGAGAGAGCAACCCGGGTCACTCCTGATTTTCTAATGACTCCCATGAGTTTCATGATTGTTCCATAGGACAGTTTCTCATCTGCGGAGAGAGTGAGTCGCATATTGGGACGAAATTTGAGGTCCCTCTGGAGTTGGGCTACCAGTTTCTCCTCTGTGATCGTCTGCCCTTCGAGAAGGATTTTTCCATCCCGGGTGAGAGCTACCTGGACGGATTTGGATGTATTGGGATCTGCAGAGGCTACTTTAGGAAGATTGATGTTGATCGATTCCTTTTTCAGAAAGTTTGCAGTCACCATAAAGATCACGAGGAGAACCAAAATAACATCCACCATCGGAGTGATGTTGATCGCGTCTATGATCTCGTCTTCGTTGGAACCACCTGCCATTGCCATGATTCTACCTCCTCAGGATTTTTTCGAAGCCTGACTGGCCAGGAATTCTCTGGATAGGATTTCCAGGTTTTGGCTGATCACTTTCAATTTTTTGGAGAAATAATTATTGGTCATGACGACAGGAATCGCCACAAAGAGTCCTGCGGCTGTTGCCAGGAGTGCGGTGGAAATACTCTTCATCACAACTTCGGCTCCGGAATTTCCGAGGGTACCCAGACCATTGAAGGCCTTGATCACTCCGAGAACTGTACCTAGGAGTCCGAGAAAGGGTGCATTGTTTCCGAGAGTGGAGAGAATGGGTAGCCGTTTTTCCAGATCTATCTTTTCTGTTACGATTCGACCTGCCATCATTTCGGAGAGACTCTCATGCCCGCGATCGTAGTATTCTGCGGAAAAGGAGGCAAACCTAGCATAGATGTTCTTCGGCTTCTGACTTCCAATTTCCTTTAGGGGTTGGATTTCGTTTCCTCTTAGGTTCTGAACGATTTGATCAATCACTTTCGAACTTCCCCAAACATTACGCGTAAAAACAATCAATCTCTCAATAGCGACAGCAAGTGCCAAAACACTGGCGAGGCCCATGAGAACAAAGATAGCCTGTTCTCCTAAATCAACATATTGTTCCATGAATAGTATCCTTCTTCTGGTATCATTTCAAAATTCTTGAGTATTTCTTCAATCAATACTTTCCTCAAAATCAATTTCCTTATTGGAATCCGGTATTTACTGCCTTTGAACAATTGATGAGACAGGTAAGTATCCCTCCACTCAGTCCGGAAACCAGAGAAGAGGTATTGGAAACCGAACAGGTCCCTTTGGAAAGGGTAGAATCCCAATATGATTTTTGACAATTGAAACTGCATTCCTTATAGGATTCTGTGGCTTTGGAGTAGGTAGAAGAACTCAGAACATTTGAGCAATAGTCTGAATAATTTGTCTGAGCCCCGGAACTCAAAAGATAACTAGTGTAGTACTCATCGCTTACACCCGGATAACTGACCTTATCGGTAGCCAGTTTCAGGCAGTTTGCCGCAGAAGTGGTACTGGACGTACACGCTGTTTGGGGATCCGGATTCTTTTTGAGAAGCTCGAAAAGGATGACTCTCTCTGTATATAAGTCTTCGTAATCTTTTTGATTTGTATGTGAGCAGAAGAATAAAAATGGAAGGATGAACAAAAGTATCGATTTCATCAGAATCTCACCTCCATTCCAATATTATAGAAAGGCATGATCGTCTTTCCATTCCTCAATAAATAGAAATCATTCTGGGGAACCGGGTTTGTGGCTGAAAAAGGTTTGGTTACATCAAAGCTGCTTCCCTGAGTATTTTGCCTCATGTATACGTTTATGATTTCAAAATAGAAGTTGAAGTACCCCCATTCATAATTGAAGAACTTATCCAGTCGGATATCCAACCTCTGGTAGGGGTTGCCCCGTTTGGAATTTATGTAATCACCGGAGTAGGGATTATTGGAATAAGTCGGATTGAAAATTGTGAGGTTGTTATTGGGGTTTCTGTATGCACCTCCATCGTCTCCGGTGACGGGAGTGTAGGGGAATGCAGTTCGGTAAAACCATCTTCCTCCCAACTGATAGGTGTCGGAGAGTCTCCAACCGAAGACCACAGAAAGAAGATGTGTGACGTCATACTCATAAATCAGTTCTTTGGAATTCTTGTAGGTTGCCCTCAGCCTTCTTTCGTTGGATGTCAGAAGGAGTTTCTTCTCTTCATCGGACTCCCAATAGATGTTGTCATTTCGGAAAGTTTGTGACCAGGTGTAGGATACCCAACCAAACCAGTCTTTGGAACCGGGCTTGTTCATTTTCTTTAGGAAGAGTTCAAAACCTCTCGACCATCCTGTTCCTCTATTGGAATAGTTCAATGCACGATTGGCGACTATGGGTTGGGTCAGGAGTTGAGACTTATCCGGGTTGAGTCCGTATGGTTCGGAGATGTATGGATCGGAGACGATGAGGTCTGTGTATTCCTGTTTGAAGACTTCCCCTTTGACTGACCATTCTTCCGAAATTTCCTGTTCGATTCCCCCTCCATACTTTCTGGCTTTTTCGAACTTGATGTTTGGATTTCCTGAGGTTGCAGAGATGGCTTCCTGAAAGAATGGATACCGGAAGTAGTCCCCTGCTCCGTAGAAGAAAGTAGTTCCTCTGAGGAATCCATCTACTTTGTAGGACAGCAAACCTCTGGGTCCGAGAACTCCCTGTTTGGAATAGTGAATGTAGTCATACCTTACTCCGGGCTCAAATTTCAAATTGCCGAATTTGAAATGAAGGGTACTGTAGGCATTTCCGTAGTTTGTAGCAGTCTTCTGAGTGATGTCTCTCTGAACAAAGTCGGGGTTTTCTGTTTTGTAGGGGTTGGGAGAGAGATTGTTTGGATCTCTTAAAGCAACTCCAAAACCACTGATATTGTAAGAAATACGTCTCACTTCTGTTCCGAAATCCAATCTTAAAAAATCTGCTACATCCCAGTTGAGATCCTGACGGACTCCGGTATAAGGAGCACGGGCAATGAAATTTGCTTCTATGGAACCGAATTTGACATTTGTATTTGTGAAGGGATTGTAGTGAATGAGTGTCAGACGGTTGTTGAATTTAGAGCCGGGTGTCCAGATGTATCTCAGTCCAATAGTTTGAAAACCCTGACCCGCCGCCACGTTTGCTCCCGCAACTGCAGCGAGTGGATCCATGGTGGGATCGTTATTGGTTTTGTTGGGTGCATTGAGAACAAAATTGTCCGAAGCAGTGAGCGAGGTGAAAGAAACTGTATGTTTGGTGTCAAAATTATATACAAACTTAACGTTTGAACTGGTGTATTGAGGAAGTCGGATCCCTTCGGGAATGAGTCCGGTCTGACCGAGAGTCTTGTCCAGATAACCCACCTTTCCTCCTACAGCAAGATATCCTTTTTTATCGAATAAGGGGGTTTGGAACATCACCTGACCGAGAAGGAGAGAGAGGTTTGCCGAACCGGTTCTTTTTTTAACTGTATCTGTAGATTCTATCTCAATCACACCTCCCGTTGCATTCGCATAGTTGGCTGGATAAGCTCCTGTATAGACATCTATGGTCTTAATCAGATCATTGTGTATTACGGAGTTGATGCTATCAAAGTGATAGGCGTAGAGAATGGGTAGATCATCATACAGGATAGTATTTGAATTCGGGTTGGCACCTCGTATTACGATAGCTCCGGGAGCCCCCCCTCCAAAAAAAGGAGGAGCAAAAATACCGGGAAGAGTCTGGAGAGAGTTCAAAGCCTCTCCGAGTGTACCCGGCATTCGTTTGATTTCGTCATATCTGACCTTATAACGGGAGAGGATGGTTTTTTCTTTCTGACCTTCGACCTGAATGGCTCCTTTGGGAGGAGTTTTCTTGTCTGTGTATATAGTCAGAACTTCTCCATCTGAAGAAATCGACTTTTTGATTTCCTGCATTCCTGTAGCACGAAGGATCCGAAAACGATACTCTCCGGGGGCAGGAACTTCGGCATCAAAGTATCCATCATCATCTGTCTTGAATGCTTTCTTGGTTTCAAAAATTAGCACCATGACGTTGGCCTCTCCTTCTCCTTTGGTTCTACTATAGATCCTTCCACGAAAAGCTGTGGCAAGAAGGTCGCCGGACACAGAAAGAAATAGAATGAAAGCAATCATGGACCCGAGATAGGAATTGTGGAATGAAGTTTTTCCCGGAAAAAAGAGCTGATTGATTATGGATCGATTCATTGTTTGGTTCCTATCATTTGAATTTCGTTTTTGTCAATTCTTTGAAATTGAGATACCAGGGGATAGAGGGAGTCTCTTTGTTTGTGTAAATCCCCATGCAAATAATTGGATATCCATCGAAAGGACAGTCCATCTTAGTGATGGCAATCGTACAGAGATCCAGATTTCTTTTGTATTGATCCGAAAAGACGAGGAGCTGTGGTTCGGGAATTGGAGTATTGCATTCTTTGGCTTTGAAATTGGCGGCGAAATAGATCTGTGATTGAGCATCATTTTTGGAAATCATGTCTTCAACCATCATGCAATTAGAAATTCCTAAAAAGATGAGTATGGAGACAAGTTTCAAATATTTTAGAGAAATATCTTTCATTTTTTCTTACCACCCACTGTGATACCACCGGATGCTTTCCCCGGGCGGGAAGATTCAAACAAAGGTTGACTTTGCTTCAGGCTGACAACATCTCCTTCTACTTTGCAGACAGAAACTGTCCCCAGAGGAAAGTAATAATGTGTCTCATGCCAGACATGGATATTGATAATCGTATCACCATCATCAACGGATTGGACTGCCTGACTGAGTGCATATTCAATATTGAGAGGTCTCGTGACAGGAAATAAACCCAAAAGGAAAAAGGTTGAAGATTCGTTTGTAACACGTTTCAATATCTTGAGACGATCCGAACGTAAAAGAGTAGCAGAAGGCACGAATCCGGGCTCTCTGACCCTTCCCCCTTTGTCAATAAATCCACCGAGACAATTTGAAGTCATACTGAAAAGAAGAGGGATGATTGTAAGAAAAAATTTATTTCTTCCCTTTTTCATTAGTGATTCCTTTTTCTCCATCTTCAAAGCTAATTGCTTCGGCTGTGATCCCCATACGATTGTAGATCAGGAATAGAAAGTTGGATCGATCCGTCCAATACCGGATATTGATGAGTGCATCAGCGTCGTGCTCTTCCAGAGATGTTTTTACCAGATAATTGACCGGTGGTTTGTCCAGAGGAAAGGCGAATATGATGAAATCCATAGTGATCCACCCTTTTTGTTTTTCCACCGACCCGACCACCTTGTACTTCCTGTCAATTATGGGCACGTTGCTGGTTGCCATCCCGGCACTTGAACTGGCACAATTTCCAAAGAAAATACCAGCAATTAAGAGGAAAATCAATCGAATCGAGTAGTGGGATTTGGAAATGGATAGTGGTCGCATATTAACCGGTTCCTTTTTTTTCAATTTTCTTTAATAGATTTATGTAAAGATTTTTTTCCAGAGTATTGTAATTCATTAAGTTCTGGATATGTCCTGTGGGTAGTTTATTTTTTTTCAGTGTTGCTAGACCTTCTGTTAGAATCTCAGTAAATGGATCATAGGTAGTCAGTCTCATTTTGATCATATTTTCAAATGCATGTTCCGAAAATTGGTAAAACTCCTTCCTATTTCCGGGGATACGAATCTCTTCTATCAATCGAAACAATTTCAGGCCTTTCAAATTTGTAGAGACACTGCTCCGGGATACTTTTAGTGTAGAAGCAATCTCGTCGGGTGAGATAGGTTCTCTGGCTATGATCATGAGACCGAGTATCCTTCCTCCGATTCGTGGCAGTCCGACAGTCTCATGGAAAACTCCGACTTTGTCAATAAATTTCATTAAGTCAGGATTCAAACCGATTTGCTTCATTCCGTCTCCGTATAAAATTTTCAATAATTGGGTTGAAGAGTTTTCCTACTCTAATTTCATTCGCAAATTTCAGTCAAGACTGAAATTTGGAAAATTTAGATTTTTTTGAAAATTGAGCAATTGATTTTTTCAATCATTCCCCGGACGAAAAATTGCCCTATCTATTTAAAAAATTAGAGGAGGAAATATCTTGACCTTAGAAATTCTTAAATATTAGTACCGATTGTGAACTTTTTATCTTTATCAAATAAAATCTATTTCGTTTCCCAGCTTTCCTCTATGAATATTCTTGCCCGAATTCAGAAAGACCTCGATCCGGGTGGGACTTCTTTGTTTCGTCGGCCTGAGTACAGGTACATGGGAAAAGCGGTTGGGGATAGCTTTCATATGTTTAAAAATTATGGGATTCTGGATCAGAAAAATGTACAATTGATTGCATTAGGAAAGATTTCTCATGAGCCTGCCGGGACCAGAATCGAAGTGAATCTAAGACTAAAACTTTATATGTACTTCACTATAGTGTTTTGGATGCTCATTAGTCTTGGGTTTTTTCCCATCACTCTTCTTGCTTACTATCTTATTAACAAAAGTTTTCGTTCAGAAGCAGAAGACTTTCGTGCTTATTTTGAAAATGTTTTCGATGTTCATAAAGGAAGTGATGATGATGCGAAGAAAGAAGATCCCTTCGATCGCTTCTGATCAATCAGACAATAGAGGATTGTAAAGAACCCAGGCGTGGTTTTCTGTAATCAGTTCATCTCTCAGCTCTTCGCCTGAGGTTTTATCTAAGACCTTTCTTCTGATTCTATTTCTTCTGGTGTATCCACCATAGGGCTCTCCGTGAAAAGAATGATAGTCCTCATAGATTATATATGTATGAGGAAGTTCTAAATCACTGAGCCATTCACCGTACAGATGAGTGGAGTCTAGATAAAGTTTTAGGACAAACTGAATTTGAGTATTGTTTTGAATCATCAAATCCACATAATTGTAGGAAACAGTTGCTCCGGAACCAAACGGAAGAGTTCTTTCCGAATCCGGGAATACATCAAAGCTATGCCTCCATCTTTCTTTTACAGTCAGAGGGGAGTGAAGTGTCATCCAGTAGATGAGGTTTGCCAACTGGCAGAGCCCCCCTCCGGTTCCTGCGAAGAAATTTCCATTTCTGAGTTGAACTCCCGGAAGATAGCCTTTGGATGAAGTTGGATTTCCAACCAAAACCCAAAAAGAAAATACCTTTCCGGGTTCCAACTGGATAAGATTCATTTTCCGGATGGCCAATTCCAGATTGACCATTTTATTCTTCTGGAGAATGGGATCGACTCCGCTTAATTTTCTGAAAATCGGTGAACTGTGTCGGAAGACGGTAAAGGGAAATTCTTTCTCCAATTCCTGATCGGTGATTTGAGTTCTGGCAAATTGTTTATGATTCCATATCCAGAGAGCATACCTCTTCATTCGGAAATAGAAGCCTCCCAGAGCCAGTCGGATTCCCGAACGTAACACTCTTCTGTGAGATCCGGGGAGATCTCTTCTCTTTTTGAACCAAATCATTTTCTATGTTTCTTCCTTAAGAATTCGGGACGTTCTTTGTAGGGATTGGAGACGGATTTCGCAATTTTTAAAAGGGGAGACCGGATGGATTCCAGATGGAGAAGGTAGGTTTCCCAATCTGAATTCTTGACAAGATAGTAATTTCCGAGGGAAACAGACGTCGGGAAGATCTTCTTCCCCTTTCGATTTACTGTATTGAGAAAGCCGTCGCCGGGAAATCCACTCACCAATCGGTAGATGGATTTCCCTTCTTCCAGTTCTGAAAGCGCAATCTCATCGGGAGCAAAGGAAAGACAATCCTTCTTATGGTGGAAGTGGTAGAACTCACAGAATCCATGTCGGGCAATCAAAAGACCATTGTCCGGAATTTGGGAAATTTTGATAGCAGGATTGTACATCCCCTCATATGGATAGCGTAGGGAAGGATACTTGTCCTGAAATGAAACGATCCAAATGAGAGAAACCAAAAGAGAAAGTAGAGAATTCTTCAATGTGCTCAATCTGAAAAAAGTTCCCAGATAAAAAATAGAAATCAGAATGCGAAATTGAATCTCCGAAAAGGGGAAGATCGGTAGGAGCAATGCAATCCCAAAAAACCGAAGAGAGGAAACTATCAAAGAAGGATGGGTCTCTGAAAAGATATGAATCATCCATTCCAAAAGGATGGGAAGTCCGAGGAGGGAGTATGCGGAGAAAAGAGGAAGATAATCTGTACTCAGTGAAATTCTTTCATTTTCGATAGGAAAGAGAAGGAGAAGAGAGTAAAGACAAAACCCCGGAATCCACCGGAACCTCTGAGGGATTTGTGATACAATGAGAATTCCCGAACCTAAAACTCCAACAAATCCATGAAACCAAAATGAGAGGAAAAGAAAAATCCATCCCACCCATGTCCTTACCGAATGAATTTTCATAGGAGAAAGGTAGCTGAGAGAAATCCCCAAAAAACCCAAAGCCCAGGCCTGTTTTGGATAGAGAAAAGAGATGAGGATTCCGGGAATAGAAATCAAGGAGATTGTCCGAATCAAAATCTTCTCTTTTCGTGAAATGCGTAGTACAAAAATTAAGGAGAAAAAAGTCCAGAGAGATGTGAGCCCCTGAAATACAAAGAGACTGAATTCATTGATTCCATTTAGGGAAAAGACAGCCGCTACAATATAAAAAACCGGAGAAGAGTCCGGAGAGTGAACCCTTCCTGTTTCCAGAAGGGATTGAGCCTGAACTCCATACCAGTAGATGTCTTTTCCTAAAAGAGGGAAATTCATGAATCAAATTACATAGGTGGAAATGGGAGGTTGAGTTTTTCCCCTTTCAGAGAAATTTTACCTTCAGAATCAGTTTCGATTTTTAGATTGTCCCTGAACATAAGAGTATTGACTTCTTCTCTGTTTTCACCATAGGTGCTCTCTTCTCTGGAGATAAATTCTATCACTTTGTGGTCTCTGCCGAAGAGAAAAATTTCTGCGGAATCGGAATCTAGTTTTTTTATCACCCAATTGCCGTCATACACACGTTTGGTTTCTTCTTCATCATACCAAATCACAAAACTTCCATTGGATCGAAATATATAATCCAATCTACCTAAATCCAATTCATTTTTGAAAGCCCGATTGACCAAATTCTCTAAAGGAGAGTTTTTTATCTTTTTTCTCAGGTTCGATTCTCTTTGTGATACGGAAGGGTCATTTACCCAAAATCTTTTCTTACCTTCACCCAAAAGAATGAGCTCGGAGATCACCGTGTCTTTCCATTTGGAGCCTGTTCGAACGGATTCAATAGTGAAGCGAAAGCTTTTTCCCGATAGGGGTTTTGTGAGAAAGACTCTCTGTCCTCCCTGTTTGTCAGCGATTTTGAGAGTCTCGGAGTCTTTTCCATCGGAGACGGTCAGACCGGTGAGAGCCCCATTTTTTTGAAAGAGTTCATTCAGTCTCTGGTATCCATTGAAGATTTCCAGTCCGGTGAGTTGAATTTCCTGATCTAATTCTATAGAAACCCACTCTCCGATCCCATCGTCCTCTGCTCCTTCCACCCAACCAAAATCAATACTCCCATCAAAGAGTTGAGAAGGGGGATAACTTTCTTCGGGTTTTCTTGTGGAACTGGCCGAGATCTGTCCCTGAAGAGCCTCAGGATAAATCACTTTCATTTCCCCGCCTTTTCTGAAAAATTTTAGAGAGGTGATTTCCAAATCCTTTTGATTGGGTTGGAGAAATAAGGAATGTGTGGTAGGTGTGGGAATGAGAAATTTTCCGGGCTCACTACAAAATATCACACCTAAAGACTTTCCATCTTTGAACACCTGAACGGATGCGGATTCCTTTCCCCTGCATTCTAAAGAGATCTCATCAAATTCTTCAGTTTCTGTGATCTTTCCCGGATTCATAATTTCTTCGCTCCTATTGAAAAAGAGAGTGATCCCATCCAATTCATTTTCAGACTTCCAGAATCTTTCCGGTTCGAAGAGACCCAGGGGGGAAGTAGAAGAAGTAGTATTCATTCTTCCGATCAAAACCTGATCCATGACTTGGATTTGTTTCTCCTGAGGGGGAGTGGCTTTGGATTCTATCTCTTTCTTCTCTTTGCAGGATTGGATGAAAAGTAGAATGAGGACAATGATTAGGGTAAGTTTGCGGACTGTATTCACTAGGTTCTCTCCGGGGTTAAAAAGTTCTTTCAGGAAATCATTTAGAAATCTTTTTTTGAAATCAAAAAGTTTTTTCATTCTTCGGGTTATTTTTCTGAGTGATACCTATTATCGGAGCAAATTTCAAATTTTTTGTATTTACAGAAAGCGAAAATTTTAGAGGATTGCACGAACGTATTATGAGGAAACCGAAATCTTGGGCAGCATTGATTTTGACCGGGAAGGATTTAGACCCGGATCAGATATCAAAATCGTTGAATATCGAAGCAGATTATTCCCATCATCCCAATCCAGAAGAAGAAATTGACGGACAGTGGCAGATCAATTCTCAATTGGATGAAGAAGTGGATTTAGAGCAACATCTCTGGGAATTATTGAAACGAATCGCAGGAGTAAGAAAGGAACTGAAACCTTTTTTGGATGCTCACCAATCCAGTTTCTATTGTTCGGTGGAATACGCAGATTTGAATGTAGAAGGACTCCGACTGGAATCGAGAACCCTCATGCTCCTCGGAAGTTTGGGTGTAAAATTGGTACTACATCCCTGGAAGACCCGTGATGTAGTTTCTGAAGAATTGATAGTTTCTTAATTGATTCGAACAATTTTATGAAATGAATAGATATCAAAAAATCTCTGGATGGGTAGAGGGAGATTTTTGAAATACAACAATTTCTTATTCAATTTCATTTCCCTACCCAACTCCATGAAATAATTAATCTTATTCATAGGGATGTATTCAAGATTTTGAAAATCGATTTCGATATCCGTCTCCACACCAAAAAATAAGGTAGACAAGAAAGAATGAACCTCTTCGCTCACTTCAGGATTCCATTGAACATCATTCAAAACTATCCGAATCCTATTGTTTTCATCAAAATAGTCGAAATACTTGAAAGTTCTTTTTTCAATAGCTTCTTCTTCCATTCATGAATCCTCTCTTATCTAAAGAAATCATTCTGCTCCGATCAAAATTTCTGTCTACAATAAGAAGATTTTTTGAAAATCGAAATTTTCTGGAAATCGACACTCCAAAGCTAAAAGCAATTCCGGGTATGGAACCTTATCTGGATCCATTTCAGGTGCAATCTCCTAATTCAGAAGAGAAAGGATACCTGGTTACCTCTCCCGAATTTTCTTTGAAGGAGACAATGGCACTCGGATTGGACAGGATCTATGAAATTTCTCAGGTCTATCGTTCCGGGGAAAAGGGTAGCCTACATACAGCAGAATTTCTTATGCTGGAATTCTATGTGTCCGGGATAGATGAATTCAATTTGATGGAAATTTGCTCGGATCTTTTCGAAGAACTGGAATTGAACTTCCATTCCTGCGGATTTTCAAAAGATTTAATGAGTAAGCACTCCACAGAGAGTTTATTTCAAACTCATCTCGGTATATCCGATTCCTATAGCGATTTAGAAAAATTTTGCAAAAAAAAATACGGATTTACGGGTGGAGAAAGATTTGATGATTTATTTTTTTGTGTATTTCTTAATGAAATAGAAAAACACTTTCAGGAAGGACCCTATTTTGTGCATTCCTATCCATCCGAATTGGCGAGTTTAGCCAGGGTGGAAGGAGGTAGGGCGAGACGCTTTGAGATCTATTGGAAGGGCGTGGAATTGGGAAATGCATTTTATGAATTGAATCATATCGGTGAACAGAGAAAACGATTTGAAGAAGAACAGGATCTCAGACGGAAATTGGGAAAAGAGGTCTATCCAATAGATGAGTTTTTTTTGGAAAGACTGGAGGATTTGCCGGATGCCTCCGGGATTTCTATCGGATTGGATCGATTGTTTATGATATTTTTGGGACATACCAATCTAAAATATCTGAGTCCATACTATAGGGGAGAGAAAAAATGAAAATCACTCACAAGCTATTGATTCCCCTGATTTGTATTCTTCTGACCTACTGTTCCTCGGAAGATGGGAAAAAACGATCCGTCTATGTAGATGGAAACCCCAAAACGCCTTTTGAAAAGATTTCGGAAACGATTTCCGGTAGTGTTCCCGATTCTAAAATGCGTGCAATTGTCCTTACTTTTGTAGGACAGGATGGAGATCCCCATCGATACGGGCAAATTTTTGCTGAAAAATTAACGACAGAACTGGCAAAAAAAAAGAAAATGATCCTATTGGATCGATTTGTCTATTTCAAAAAAGTTAAGGAAAGCGGGATGAGTCTCCATAGCACCCCAGACTTACAAACCATACGTCAACTCGGAGAACTTCTGGACGTTCACCTGGTAGTGATTGGGATAGTGACACCTTTTACGAATGGATATGAATTGAATTGCAGGGCTATCGAAGTCAAGACTGGATTGATCATGGGTGCAGAAGAAGGATTTTATGCCGATCGGGCAAATTGATATGAATCTTATAGATATTCAAACGGACTCTAAGATTTCCCCGATAGGATTGTACTTCCCTCTTAAAATGAAATTTGTGTATCTATTGCTTTTTTCCTTTTTTCTCAATTGCTTTCCTCTTCAGAGAACAGACAAGGTAACCAAAGACGAATGGAATAAATTGGCAAGAGTCCGGAAGTTTACTGTTCTTGTATATGATGATGACGGAAAAGAAGCAGTGAATCTCGAATTGAAACGAGCAGGACTTTTCTTCAATAAAACCGATTACAATTCCAGAGACATGGTCAAATTGAACTCTCTCTACGGTCAGGCGATTCGTAGAGCATTTCAGGTTATGTTTGACTACAAAGAAAATCAAATGCCCGATTACATTCCACCGGAAAAATTAGCTTTGATTTATAATGAGAGCAATGAGGGAGATCACAATCGGGCCTGGCTTGCTTCCATCGGAATCGATGCCGTTTTCACAATCAATCAAAAGTCTCTCGTCCTTGACTACAATACCAGAGTTCAGGATATTAGTTTTTTTAATTTTTTCTACACTTTCCTCTTATTGGATCTCTGGTACATAGATTTCAGCGGTATTTGGTATCTGAAAAATGAGATTTCCTATACAGTCCAATTTACAAGATCCGGGAAATGGTATAGGGTGGAAGACCAGAGAAAGGCAGAGATTTTAGGTGCCCTGAGCTACAAAACCATAGACAAGACTCAATTGGAAGATGCAATCATGCAAACTGCTTTCGAACTCTTGATGAGTAGTTGGGATTACGACTGAGGATCACTTGATGAAAAGGTCTTTTCTACTTCTCCTGTTCCTGATTCTCTCTAACTGCCTGGTCACAGTGCATAAGTCTAAGCTGTCGATCCCCCTCGAAAATGGTTATCTTTATTACTGTGATAGAAATTCACCCAGGGACATCTACGTAGAGTGCCGGGAAGACTATCTTGCAAAAAAATACATTGTCCGCGAACAAAATAGGGATGCAATCAAGACTACATTGTATAGGAGACGAAGGGACAATATGGATTTGGAATCCTGGATTCCCAGAAAGTAAGATCAGAAAAATCGCTTTACGGATTGGGGAAACCTATTCCATCCTATTACTATCTGTGTATAGGAGATATTATGTCTAAAATTTTACTCTTTCTCTTTATCGGCTTCATTTCATATTGCAGTTCGATAGTACCGAAGAAAAAAGTTGAGTTCGACTTCGAAAAACCCAACATTCGAATCGATAATTATCCGGAAACTTTCAATCTCAAAGCCAAAGGTCCCGTCCTCTGCGGATTCAAAGAATGTACCGAGGCCGACACCAAAGACATAGATCCTGATAAGATCAAAACACTTACCAAACACGGAATCTGGGAAGAATACGATGAGAAGACTCCTGTCGGGGATCAGGAGAAGTACAGTGTTCTCGGAAAAAAAGGTAGATACGAAAAAGGAAAGCGGGATGGAGAATGGAATTTTTTCTATGACGTGGGGCAGGGAAATGTAGGTCCGATTCTCCGGACGACAAATTACAAACTCGGGTCAAAAGAAGGTCTGGAGAAAAAATTCAGCAAAGAAGGGCTTCAAACAGAAGAGACAACCTATCTAAAAGATTTGAAAGATGGTCCCTATTGGAATAAGAACAACAAGGGTTGGATGGAAGAGGAAGGTCCGTATCTCAAGGACAAGAGAGATGGACAATGGACATTTTATTATGCTGAAGAAAAAGATGGACAGGTCAAATCGATCACCAATTTCAAGAACGATGAAAAAGATGGAAAAGAAACTAGATTTCATCCCAATGGAAGCAAGAAAGCAGAAGGCAATTACATAACAGGACTGGAAACAGGAAACTGGATTTATTATTATGACAACGGTAGTCCCGAGTATGAGGGAATGTATGATCCCCAACTTTCCAAGGTTGTAGACGAAGAAGACAAGGATAGACCTTCTGCGGAGAGACCCAAAGCTAAAAAAGTGGGAGTTTGGAAAAGGTACTACAAAAATGGAAAGGTCTTTTCTCAGGGAGAAAGAGATGGGAAAATGAAGGGAGAGTGGCTCTTTTATTATCCCAATGGGAAACTTGCCGCAAAGGGGACAATGGCAAATGATCTAATGATGTCTGAGGGGGAAATCTACGGAGAAGATGGTTTGATTGAAGCTCGCGGGAAGTTTATGATTTCAATTCTAAAGTTGGACACTAAACTGGATACAATCAAAATCTCCTACAAACCCTCCAAACCATTTATCAAATTCAAAAATGGAAAGAAATATTTAGAAGTGAGCAATGCCTCCAAAGAGGGTGCGGTTCAGGCATATCTATATGATGAAAGTGAAACTAAAATCGGAGAAGGGCCGATTGAGCCGATGACTCAAAAGAAAAATGGGTGCTGGGTGATCAATGGGAAAAAAGTGTACTACTTAATGGACAAACCCAAAACCGGTACAATGGCCAAAATGCAAAAATGCGAGTGAAACATTTCATTCTCATCTTCCTCTTTCCTTTCGCAATCTTCGGATTCGACATTGATCCGATAGGGAAAAATGTGAAAGAGGGAGTTGAAAAATTCAAAGAAGGTGACTTTCAGGGTTCTTTGGAAAGCTTTCAAAAAGCAGAAGAGAATCTGGAAAATGATGCCCGGATGTACTACAATAAAGGTACAAGTCTGTTCAAATTGAACGACTATAAGGGTGCGATCAAGTACTTTGAGAAGTCAGCAGAAGAGAGTAAGGACCCTGCGATTCGGGCCAGATCTCACTACAATCTGGGGAATTCCCTTCATAAATCGGGTGATTCTGTCTCGGCGGTTCGATCCTATCTAAATGCTCTCAGAGAAGATCCGGATCTGGAATCCGCTCGTAAAAATATCGAGTTGATTCAAAAAGAAAAAGAAAAGCAAAATCAGGAACAGGAAGACCAATCCTCTTCTTCCGACTCAAAAGAAAGTAAAGATTCGGAAGACAACAACCGTGATTCAAACTCAAAAAATGAAATGTCGGATAAAGATACTCAAAACCAAAAAACAGAACAAAAGATGTCCAAGGCAGAAGCAGAAAGAATTTTACAGAGTGCAAGAAAAGACAAAATCAAGAGAAGAAAAATGCAATCCAGACGACCTGAACGGAATGAAATTTTCTGGTAAGTTTAGAAAATACGATTAGGATACGGATAAAAATTCTATTTTTATGTACTACTCAAAAACCTTAATTTCTGTGATACTTACTCTACTATTCTCTTTTCAACTCATTTCGGATGATGGCTTCGAATTGAGTAAGAGATCCATCCTCAAAGGAGAACCTTTGATATTGAGATATGAACTCAAAGGAAGTGGGGAGGTTAAGGTTCCGAAAAATATAATTTCTGAAGATGGAGTGACTGCTGAGTATATAGGTGTCGAAGAGTCTGTAAATATTGTCAATATGAAGGTCTCCCGAAAGAAGACAGTCAAGTTTAGAATAGTCACATCCAAGGATGGGGATCTGAAAACTCCCGATATCTCAATTGAGTCAGAGGGTGGTGTAGTACACTCGGGAAGAATGGAATTCCATGTCAGTCAGGAAAAATATGTTCCGCGAAATTCCTTCTTTGATTTTGGAGATGATTTTTTTGATGGAAGAGTTCATGGTTTGAATCGGGGTAGGGCCTATATTGAGCCTCTTGAAGATGATTTGATGATCAAATTCGAAACCAATAGAACTCAAATATTTGTTGGTGAAACCGTCATAGGCTATTTTCTTTTGTACTACAAAAACCTGGACACTCCTTTCATAGAAAGAAATGAGGGACGACTCCTTACCTTTCCCTATTTCACATCTGAATTGCTCTCTGATGTTTCCATTACATCAAGAGATAAGGCAAAGATCAATGGAAAGGAATATTCCCTACAACCCTATCAAAGAGAAGTCTATGCTATCACTGCAAACAAGAAGGGATCTTTTGATCTCGGAGAAGCCGAATTTTTCGTAGAAGGTGCACCGACTTCGTATTTCTCTCAGAGGACGATGAATTCTTCCGGAAAGTCCATTCTGGTAAAAGAGCTTCCCCAACCGGCACCTCAGGGCTTTACGGGTGACGTTGGTTCCTACCGAACTGCTGTGAGTCTCAATTCCCGAACCGCATTTTTGGGCTCACCGATCCGCTTTACAGTAAAAGTTTACGGTGAAGGAACAGCATCCAACCTTTTCAACCCCCTCGAAAAGATTTGTCAAAATCCATCCGATTGCGATTTCGAAATTTCCTTAATCAATGAAGAAAGGTCCAAGAAATTCGTAAAATTAAAAAATGGAAGTTATGGATTCTATTCTGAATTGAGTTTTGAATACAGTCTTGTGCCCCGAAAAGAGGGGAAGTTGGTTCTTCCGTCCGCCAAAATCCATTTTTTCAATCCCGATACAGAGTCCTATGAGATAGCAGAAATAAATATTTCTGAAATTGCGGTTGGGGCAAGAAAAGAAATTGAAAAGACTTCAATCGCAGAGGAAGTTCCTTACTTCCGCTACATGGTTTATGTATTGGTAGGCTTGAGTCTTTCGTATCTAATCTATACGTTTAGGGATCTCTTGATTCTTCTTCCGGGATTTCTATCTCAAAAGATGACAGATCTATCGGGATACCTTCTCAAGAGAACTCCCCCGGGATATCTTGAAAAGGTACATTCTCTATTGCCCGGATTCAGTTTGAACAGGGATCCGGGTATCGAAAAATTAGATCGGATTGCAGGGAATAAAAAATCTGCTTTACTAAAGAACTATCTTATTCAGAAAGGATTTAGTAAACAGGATTCTGAATTCCTGACCCGAATCAAAAAAGACAATGGCAATCTGCCATTTCGGGATTTCTTTTATAAACTCGATGAACAAACAAAAAAGAAACTTTATGAATGCGTAAAGCATTTACACCAGGAGGATTTAAATGAGTGAAGAAAAAGGTAAAATAGACGTACAAACAGAAAATATATTTCCGATTATTAAGAAATGGTTATATTCGGAAAAAGATATATTCTTAAGGGAACTCATCTCGAACTCTGTAGATGCGATATCGAAACTTAAAAAGGTTTCTCTGTCGGAGGAGTTTGAAGGTGGAACCGATTATAAAATCACTATCGGTTTCGATAAGGAAGCACGTACGCTTTTCATTGAAGACAATGGAATAGGTATGACAGCCGATGAAGTGAAGAAGTACATCAACCAAATCGCATTTAGCGGTGCTGAAGACTTCATTAAGAAATATGAAAATAATGAAAACAAACCGGGAATCATCGGGCACTTCGGTTTGGGATTTTATTCTTCGTTCATGGTTTCTACAAAGGTAACTATTGAAACCAAATCCTATCAGAAAGATAGTCAGGCGGTTCGCTGGGAAAGTGAGTCCGGAGTAGAATTCAAGATCACTCCTATGGAAAAAGAAGGGAGAGGAACAAAAATCACTCTGAATCTGGATTCTGAATCCGGAGAGTATTTGGACAAATGGAAACTGAAAGATCTGGTCAAGAAATACTGTGACTTCCTTCAGGTACCGATTTCCATCGAAGAAGAAGTCGCCAACAAACAAAAAGCTCTCTGGTCAGAACAACCTTCGTCTCTGAAACCGGAAGACTACAAAGAATTTTACAATTATCTCTTCCCTTTCTCCGGAGAACCTCATTTCTGGGTTCATCTAAATGTGGATTATCCATTCCGTTTGCAGGGGATTTTGTACTTTCCAAAATTAACCCATGAGTTGGAAGTCAATAAAAATGGGATCAAGCTGTATTGCAATCATGTCTTTGTGAGTGATGAAGCCAATGATCTGGTTCCGCAGTTCTTAACAATCTTAAAAGGAACTATCGATATTCCCGATCTTCCGCTCAACGTATCCAGGTCTTACCTGCAATCCGATCCTCTGGTAAAAAAGATTTCTTCTCATATTGTTAAGAAAATTGCGGATAAGCTTTCAGATGAATTCAAAAAAGACAAAGCTGAGTTTGAAAAGAATTGGGAAGATATTTCTCTATTTGTCAAGTATGGAATGATGAACGATGACAAATTCTTTGAAGGTGTCGAAAAGATCCTCATGTTCAAATCATCCAATGGTGGATTCATTACTCTGGATGAATACTGGGAAAAAAACAAATCCATAAATGACAATAAGGTGTACTACGCTCCCGAAACAGAAGGGGATTCTTCTCTCATGGATCTCTTTAAATCTCAGGGATTGGAAGCCATACTCGTTGATTCCAGGATCGATACACACTTCCTTCAATTTTTAGAAGGGAAAAAATCGGACATGAAATTTCAAAGAGTGGACGCTGAAATTGTTGACCAGGTCGTAGACAAGGAAGCCAAGTCAGAAGTCGTCGACAGTGAGAATAAGACTCCCTCCGATCGAATCAAAGAAGTCTTTCAGGCTGCTGTGGGTCGGGAAGGTTTGGAAATCAAGGTTGAGAACCTAAAGTCGGGAGACGTCCCTGCTGTGATCATTCTTCCTGAATACATGAGAAGGATTACAGAGATGAATCTCGGGATGAACCAGGACAAGTCGGCTCTCCTGAAAAACCATACGCTTCTGGTGAATCAGGGATCTCAGTTGATCAAGAACATTCAATCCATGTCAGCCGGAGTGAATCCTGATAAGGCTAAAGAGATAGCAAGGTATGTCTATGATCTTGCTCTTCTTTCATCTAAAGTCATGAGTGAAAGTGAAGTTGGTCCTTTCCTTAAGAGATCATTTCATTTGATGGAAGAACTTTCCAGATAGTCGATTCAAATTCCCTTCCTGAATTTCTTTGGGAAGGGAATTCTCACCTCAGGTTTTATTCTCTCTCGTGCAATCTCCTCTTCCCTAAGAATCCAGTCTCCTTGGAGTTCCTTCCTCTCCCGGGATCAAAGGGAAAGTCTGAGCTTGAAAAAATTCATTGAATCTTGAAAGAAAGAAGTTTTTAGAATGGATCCATTCAAATCTACGAACATGAATTGCATTCTCAATCTCACTTAAAAATTTAAGCCAAAACTAAAATTTTAAAATCCACGAAACAATATTTATTTGAGAGCTGCTCCTTTCAGTTACTGATTTGCGGCTGAAAACTCACATCCTTTTGAAAATGATTACTAAATCTCTTTAATTTTAGAAAATTTATTGAGAATTTTCGAATTTGTATTGATAGATAAGTTCTCGGATACAATAGTTTTCAAAGTATTCTTTCAGAACTGATTCTGCGAATATTGAATATCGAATGATTATAGAAAAGGGTTAGAATGGAATAGATATGTTGGAAGCAATTGATAAATTTCCTTATTTATTTTCGATTCTTACCCTTGTGTTTTTCACCCTTATCCTTGTACTCCTAGCTCAATTTCGAACTATACTTAGACTCAAGAAAGATATCATCCGATACAGAACCCTTTTTGACAATGCATCAGATGGAATTCATATCATCTCCGGAAATGGAAAGTTAAAGTACTTTTCTAAATCCTTTAGGGAAATGTTGGGCTACACTCAGGATGAGCTTAGCAATCTTCATGTCTGGGATTGGGATTCATCATTTCAAAAAGAAAAATTAAGGGAGGGGATCTCAAAATTTGAGATTTTATCACAGAAGATAGACTCAAACGGGATCAGCATCGAATCCAGGCACCGATTGAAATCAGGTGACGACCTGGAGGTAGAGATCCAATTGAAATCCATCGACTTGGATAACGAGAAATTCTTATTCGCATCCTCCCGTGAGATCACAGATCGTAAAAATCTAGAAAAAATGCTTCTGAATCAGATGAAAGAGAAGGAAGTGATTCTCGAAAACAGCGGTGTGGGCATCACTCTTGTCAAAAATCGAATTCAAATCTGGGCAAATCAACGAATGGCGGATATCTTTGGATATAAGAGTGAAGAGATCCAGGGCATTTCTACCGAGAAATTTTTTATTTCCAATGAAGACTATCAATTCTTTGGGGACACAGCCTACAACCGTTTGGTTATGGGACAGAGATATACTACAGAAAAACTCATGCTTCATAAAAATGGAGAACAGATTTGGGTTAGAATCACAGGAAAAGCTATTGATCCAAACCAATTGAATTTGGGCAGTATCTGGATCTTTGAGGACATTGCCCATCAGAAGGCAGTTGAATTTGAACTTCTCAATACTATAGAAGCCGCCGAAGCGTCCAATTATGCCAAGAGTCGATTCCTTGCAACGATGAGTCATGAGATTCGGACGCCAATGAATGGGATCTTGGGGATGGCTCAGTTGCTGCTCATGCAAAATGTCTCCGAGTCCGAGAGAAGGGAGTATATACAAACCATCTATCATTCCGGTCAATCTCTGCTGGCTCTTCTCAATGATATCTTAGACTTTTCTAAAATTGAATCGGGGAAAATCTCTCTAGAATCCATCCCGTTTGCAGTTGTTCAGGTTTTGGAAGAAGTTAGATCCTTATTCCAGTTTCCTATAGAAAAAAAAGGTTTGAAATTCGTCATCGAGAACAATACTTCTCCTCAGAAAATTTATACCGGTGATACTCATAGGATCCGGCAGATTCTCAATAATCTCGTAGGAAATGCGATTAAATTTTCCGAAAAGGGTACAATCACTATCCGTGTCAATGAGCTAGAATCGGATGGGAAATTTTCCTCAATCCAATTCATTGTTCAGGACGAAGGGATCGGTCTGGCCAAAGAAAGCATTCCAAATTTGTTTAAACCTTTTTCTCAGGCAGACTCATCCACAACCAGAAAGTTTGGTGGTTCCGGATTGGGTCTTTCGATTGTAAAGAGTTTAAGTAAACTCATGGGTGGGGATGTGGGTATAGAAAGTGAAGTTGGAAAGGGAACCCGGATTTGGTTTCACATAAGAGTTCCTATTCATGAAAATAGGAAAGAGTCTCTTCCTATAAAAAAAGAATTAAATTTTGAAAAGTCATCTTTACGCACCGGAAAAATTCTTGTCATTGAAGATAATTTTACTAACAGAAAGGTCATCGAAAAGTTTCTTCTCAAGCAGGGGATGGAAGTCATTCATGCTGAAAATGGGAAGGTGGGTTTGGATATGGTTGTGGAGGGAGCGGAATATGATTTGATCTTTATGGATATACAAATGCCGGTTATGGATGGATATCAAACAACTAAAGCGATTCGAAAATGGGAGATTGAAAATGGATTGGATCCGAAACCCATCATTGCCCTGACAGCAGACGCATTCGAGGAAGATAGAAGGAAAAGTTTTAAAGTTGGAATGAATGACTTCTTGACCAAACCTATAATGATCGATTCCCTAAAAGGGATTCTGGAAAAGTGGATTTCGGGAGCTGTGGGTTCTCCCGGAATTAGATAAACTAAAGGAAGAAAAATGGGACAGGATAATTTAATTTTTAATTTTGAATCAAAGGGATTTGGAAACTTTGTAACCAAAGCAATATTAGGCTTTTTTATATTAATTTTTTCGATTATCGGTATAGTTCTCTTCCTCGTTTCCCTATCTCCTCTCTTATTTGGACAATTTGAACCTAAGTACTTCCTTATGCTCAGCATTAGTATCACAGCATTCTTTTTCTGCCTTCTTATAGGAAATCAGCTGAAAAAAGGAGTTTCCGTCAAGGAAATCATAGTCAATTTCGAAAAAGAATGCTTTCAGGTCCTGGAAAATACAGGCAGAATCGCAGAAATCTCTTTCCGGGAAGTTCAAAAGTTCTCATTAAAAATTGAATCTTCCGGAAGCTCTTCTTCCTCAGGACGAAATACGAATTTTTATTATGTAGTCTTTCTTCACAAAAAAGATGGTTCCATGATTGCTTTAAATTGGTTTAATGACAAAGGACATGGAAATCTTCTTTTGGATGAATTGAATCAGAAGGTCAAAATCACAGAGGGATTGAATCCTGAAGAAGATGAAGAATTGGATATTCCCGAAGGCATTCGATTTGAAAAAATCGACGATGGAAAGTTTGTAATGCAATGGAAATCGAAAATCGGAAAGTTTGAAAACATAATTGGATATGGAAGTGTGATCTCGTTTTTGACAACCTTTACTTCAGGAGTGTTTCTCGCCGATCCGGGTATGATCATGATTTCCATATTTTTAGTATTTATTAGTTTCTTTGTAGGTATCACTCTCTATTATCTCTTCAAGGCAATTGCTATCAAAGGCTACCTTCTTCAGCTCAATGGATCTTCAATAGAATACTTCTATCAAACCCGTACCGGGCCGAAAAAAGTAAAAACAGTTCCCCTCGCTGAATTCTTCGGAACTCAGGTCAATATAGATAGAAACAAATTCACTGATCCGAATCGTGAGATCTGGGTAGTCAGAGAAGAGGAAAATCAAAAAATTCAAAGTCTGCTTCACGCGGACTTAGATCCCTCTCAAATCTTTGCCTCACTAGGTGAACTTTTTAAATTGAAAATGCAGATCATGAACCTCGAATTTCCGGGCTATTCCATTGTCGACCTTTTCAAAATTGAAAAGCTCATAGATAGAGAACTCTCCGGATCCGGCTCAAATCGATTCTAGTCCACTACTATCCTGGGTATGTCTTTTTGCAGTCGGGTGGTGATGTCATAATTGATTGTCCCCGTCAGAGATGCATGAAGGTCTGCTGAGATTTCTTCCTTCCCCGATCGACCCAGAATAGTTACTTCTGTACCGACGTCCACTCCCTCGATATGTGTGATGTCCAACATTGCCATATTCATACAGATTCTTCCGATGATCGGTGCACGTTCCCCGGAAATCAAGACATACCCCTGGTTGGAAAGTCTTCTATCCAAGCCTTCGTAGTACCCCACAGGGATGACTCCCATTCGGGTAGGATAATTGGTCTTGAAAGTAGATCCATATCCAACCATCGATCCTGTGGGAAGATCCTGAATGTGGACTATCCTGGACTTCCATGCAAGAACAGGGTGGAGGGAGATATCCCTTCCCATCAAAGAGAGGGAGAGTCTGGTCTGGAGACTGGGCCAGAGACCGTAGAGTGAAATCCCGATTCGAACCATATCTAAGTGAGCTTCTTCGAAAAGAAGTGTGGACGCGGAAGATGCGGAGTGTCGGATCAGGTTTTCATATCCAAGTTCCCGTGCTCTGGTCAATATCCTGTGAAATCTATTCAATTGTGAGAGGGTATAGGAATGCTCTGTGAAGTCTTCCGTACTTGCAAAATGTGTCATCAATCCATCGAGAGGTAAGTTTTCTTCTTTCAAACCTGTAAGGATGGATTCCAACATTTCTCCGGAATTTCCCAGTCTTCCCATCCCGGTGTCTGTCTTTAGGTGAATTTTGGGTCTGGGGTTTAGTGATGAGTAAAATTTCACCCTGGAAGGATGGGAAGTCACCACCCAGAGAAAAGGATCCGAAAAGAGACGTTCGAAAGTTTCAGGAGAACTGGTTTCACCCATCAGAAGGATTTCAGTCTTAGGGAAATGATCTCTGAGAATTTTCACTTCTTCCAGACTATTCACTCCCAGGACATCCACTCCGCTTTCTAAGGAGAGCTTCGCAATTTCCAGAATCCCATGTCCGTAAGCATTGGATTTTATAATCGCGGCAAATTTTGTCGATGGATTGAGGAGATTTCTAAATTGAGTGATGTTTGCCTGAAGGGCTGATCTGGAAATTTCTATCCAATTTCCCTTACTATCCTGAGTGTTTGAGGTTTTCATGAAATCAGTACTCCAACGAGAATTCTAACTTCCCATTTCCAGAGTTTTATTGAACAACCGGATAGCAAAGAATTTTCAAAAAAAACTGATTTTGAGAGATTTCCCAAGAGAAATCACCTCAAAAAAGAATAAAACTCCCAAAAATTTGAGAGTGCGATTGAGCTTCTTTTGAAAATTATTTTCTGCTGGTAGTTTTACTCAGAAAATTGGGAATGTTAGAGATTGCCCCGGATTCTCGGATTCGGAGTGGATTTCCGGAAATTGGGATTCCATCGAAAGAGCTGTGAGGATGAGGGATTGGCTCTCATGAAAAGTTATTTCATGCAACCGGAACCATTTTTGATCGTTAGTAGATAATTTCTCTTGCAATCATCAGTAATTAAGATTTTTTGAATTAATGAAATATACGATCAAACACGAATTCAATTATTCTCTGGCTGAATTGCTTGCAGCAAGAGAAGACCGCTACAAACATCTGGATAAATTTCCGGATCTACAAAATGTTTCTATCATAGAGGAAAGAACCGAAGGAACCAAAATCTACCAACGTAGAAATGTAAGCCTTGCGAAGTCTCTTCCTGCTGTTCTCCAAACAGTGATGAAAGATACAAACCTTATAGAAGAATCTGTTTTTCACACAGATACAAACACACATGAGTTTGTCTTCTTTCCTCCCAATAATGAAAAAGTAGTTCGAATCAAGGGAAAGAGCGTCTACAAATCACTGGGTGATAAAAAAGCAGAGCGAGTCTACGATGTGGAAGTGAAATCTGAAGTCTTCCTGGTCTCCGGAGCAATTGAAGCCGCCATTGCTGAAATTCACAAGCATAGTCTGGAAAAAGATAAAAATTCCATTCTCAAATTTTTAGATTCTAAGCCTGCATGAATAAAATCAATATAGGTGTGATTGCGGCGGCAGGGAAGGGAACCAGAGCCTATCCCCTCACTACCTTTGTACCCAAGCCTCTTTTCAGAATAGAGAACAAATCGATTCTGGCACACAATATTGATCTCATGGTTAGAAAGTTTGGTGTTCAGAAGATTTACATTCTGGTAGGACATCTGAAGAATCAGATGATCGAGGAAATTGATAGATTGAAGTTTTCCGGACTTCAGGTTAAGCTCGAAGCCGCAGAATGGACAACGAAGGGCCTGGCAAGCGATGTAGCCTCACTGGAAAACCGTATTACAGAACCTTTTTTGACGATTCTGGGTGATGAGTTTTATTACAAAACAGATCATGAGATGTTTTTGGAGACTTACAAAAAATTTCCTGACCTGGTTGCTTCCATTGGTATTGTCAATACTTCCATTCTATCCAGAATTCGGAAAAACTATTCAGTTGAATTGGATGGACTTCAAATCAAGAACCTGGTCGAGAAACCTGAAAATCCTATGAACAATCTTCTCGGTTTGGGTTCCTATCTTTTCACACCGGACTATTTCAAATACTTCAAAGAAACTCCTGCATCTCCAAAGTCAGGAGTAATCGAAATTACTGACGTCATTGATAAAATGGCAAAGTCAACAGGAAAAGTATACGCTACTCATTTGAAAAGTGAGTACTACAATATCAATTCGATGCAGGACTATCATGCGGCTGTGTATGACATTCGGAATGATAAATTTCCATCTTACAAAACTTCTCTCATTGTACCCACAAAAAACAATGACCGGTCGATTTCCGATGTCCTTACCGATTTTAAAGATAAGGTCCATGAGATTTTACTCATAGATGCAGACTCAAAGGACAATACAATTGAGATCGCAAATTCTTTTAAGGCCCGGGTTGTAAATTTCTCTCTGGAAGAAGAAGTAGACAATCTGGGAAGACAGATCCGTGAAGGTTTAGAAAATGCTACCGGAGACATTTTGATCGTGGTTTCTCCGGATGGATCCTTCCGATCCAAAGATCTTCCCAAACTTATGGAATACATAAAAGATTGTGATATGGTCATCGGAACCAGAACAACCAGACAGATGATAGAGCAGGGCTCCAATCTCAAGCCTCTATCCAGATTTATCAATTTGTTTCTCGGCAAATTGGTTGAGGTTTTCTGGTGGTCTCAGGAACCGAGATTTACAGATGTAGACTGCAAATACATGGTCATCTGGAAAGATTCGTTCTTGAAAGTGAACCCCTCTCTGATCGTAAAAAATCGGTTCTATTCTGTTGAGATGATGATAGAAATCATTCGACACCATATGAGATGCATTGAGATTCCAATCTCATATTTCAAACCCGTTCAGAGCAAAGAGTACAGGTTGAGGGATGCGATTTTAGATGCCAAAAAAGTAATTGGGATTATCCTGAGAAAAAAGAAAGAGGATTTATTTCCCAAAAAAGAAAATTGATTTAAGTGTAAGACAAAAAAGCAAAAGAACAATAAACTTATTTGTATTGGAGAGTAAAATGAAAGTATTAGTAACCGGCGGATGCGGTTTTCTGGGTTCCCATGTTTGTGAATTCTTCCTGAACAACGGTTGGGATGTTGTCAGCTATGACAATATGACAAAGTACGAATTGAATCGAACCGGATATGGTACCGATGCAACACGCAATTACAATTGGGATTATCTGAAAGCTAAGGGTGCCACTATGGTAAAGGGAGACATTCGGAACAAAGAACATCTTCTCGATCGCACTGCTGATTGTGATTACATCGTTCATACTGCTGCCCAACCGGCTATGACAGTTTCCTGGGAAGATCCCGAACATGACTTTACAACTAATGTTGTGGGTACATTCAATATTATGGAAGCCGCCAGACTTAGAAAAATCCCTGTGGTCAATACTTCTTCCATTCATGTTTATGGGAATTCGATCAACGACACTCTCATTGATGAAGAACAATCCTACACAAGAAATCCTATCGAGATCTCCGAATCACAACCTGTGATGGTAGGGAAGATTTCCCCCCTCCACGCTTCTAAAATGAGTGCCGAGCACTATGTTCAGACGTACCGAGATATGTATGATGTCAAAGGAGCCAGTTTCCGCTTTACAGGAATCTACGGAGAAAGACAGTTCGGCGGAGAAGATCATGGTTGGGTAGCAAACTTTGCAATACGATCCGTATTCGGCCTCCCTATCCGTATTTTCGGAAATGGAAAACAGACAAGAGATATTCTCTACGCTCAGGATGGTGCTGAGTCCTACCTCAAATTCTTTCAAAATCCACAACCGGGCACATACAACATAGGCGGAGGGAAAGACCACAAGATTTCACTTCTTCAATCTATATACATGATCGGTGAGATCCTCGGGAAAAAACCCGAAGTGATTTTTGAGGCAGATCGTCCCGGAGACATGAGATACTTTATCTGTGATATCTCAGCTGCCAGAAAATTTGGATTTGATCCCAAGGTGAAACCCAAGCAGGGGATTGAAAAATTGATCAAATGGGTAGAAGAAAACAAATCTGTTTTTGAAATCAAAAAATAAGCTTTTCAGTCGGGAGACCAAGTATTGGGGTCTCCCGAAATTTTAGAAAACTAAGTATGAATACTAATGGTACCTTGTTCTTTTTCTCGGGAAAGATGGGATCGGGTAAGTCGACTCTGGCCAAAGAAATAGCAACATCACCCAACACAGTACTGATCTCAGAAGACTCCTGGCTTAAGAATCTGTATCCCGATGAAATCCATTCTTTGGATGACTATGTCCTTTATTCAGCAAGACTCAAACCTATTCTGGAAGATCATGTGAGAACTCTATTGAAATCAGGAGTATCAGTTGTCATGGACTTCCCTGGAAATACAATCCGGCAGAGACTCTGGTTTAAGAAAATTTTCCTGGATGAGAACCTACCTCATAAGTTGATTTATCTTCAGGCGGAGGATAGGCTTTGCCTGGAGAGATTGCAAATCAGAAATAGCAAAGAACCGGATCGGGCTAAATTTGATAATGAAGAGATGTTCCATAGGATTACAAAATTCTTCCAACCTCCTACTGAAGAGGAAGGGTTTCACCTGGAAATCATACAACAATAGCTAAAATAGGCAGATCGATACCGAAAATAAAAACAAAAAACGATTACTCTTTCGGAACCGAAAAGGATCTTCCCTGATAATTTTGAAAGTAGTAGTGTTCGGCATCTGTTTTTTCTAAATAGTCCGTTGGCAGAGGAATCTTACCTCCACCTCCATTCAAATCAATCACATAAGAGGGAACAGTGATACCGCTCATGTATCCTCTCAGAGATTTCATGATTTCTATGCCTTTCTGAATCGGAACACGGAAGCCCGAACTTCCGAAGACCTCATCACATTGGTGGAGGTAGTAGGGTTTGACTCCTGAAGAAGTGAGTGCATAGTTCAGTTCTGAGAGAACTTCGGGACTGTCATTGATTCCCTTCAGGAGAACGGATTGATTCAAGAGGATTACCTTACCCCGTTCTCTCAGAAGGTTCAACCTCTCTTTGGCAACTTGAGTAAGTTCCATGGGATGATTGAAGTGTGTGACAAAGTAGATCGGTGAAAATTTCCCTAGCACATCTCCAAGATCTTCTGTAATACGGTAGGGAAGGGTAACAGGGTATCTGGAGTGAATACGGATGTGATTGATTGAGCTTATGGATCTGAGAGCTCCGAGTAAGTATTCTATCTTTCCGTCAGAAAGACTCAGTGGATCGCCACCGGAGAGAATGACTTCTTTGATCTCAGGATGTGTTCGGAAGTAATGAATCGCTTCTTCCCAATCCTCAGAGCCCGGAGTTGATCCGGACTTTCCTACCTTCCTTTTCCGAGTGCAGAATCGACAAAAAACAGCACACATATGGGAGAGATACCAGAGTGCACGATCGGGATATCTATGCGTCACACCTCTTACAGGCATATGGGCTTCCTCTCCGAGAGGATCTATGGTTTCATAAGGACGTTTTTCTAATTCTTCGGGAGAAGGGATGATTTGTTTGCGAATGGGACAGTTGGGGTCATCCGGGTTGATTAGGGAAAGATAGTAAAGAGTCGTCCCGAATTCAAAGAACCGATTCGTATTCTGAAAGGTCTCCAGTTCTGAAGGAGTCAGAGAAATACAATCCTGTAATTCTTTTGCATTACGAATACGGGATTGTATTTGCCATTTCCAGTTTTCCCAATCTGAAGGAGAAAACCTATCTTTTAGATTCATCAATATTTAGTGAGCTTGGGGATGTTGAATTTTTTAGATATCCTTTCATCTGTTTCTTTGAGAGTGGCTTTGTCTATCGCAAGGGTTGTCCCATTTTCTAAATCAATCCTCACAATCTCCTCCGAAGAATTGTTGATTTTATTTTCGAGTTCTTTTATCGAAGTCACATTCTCATTGTTCACCAGACGTACTAATTCCATGCTCAGGTTGTGATACCCATTATTGGCTTCATCCGGAAGCACCTGAACAAGTATGAGAATCTTTCCTTTCTCGCCCTTCTTATGGAATTTCTTATAATCCACCATATAGAGAAGTTTCTTGTCCACTCGCGATCTCCAGGTAGAACCCCATTCTCTCAAAAGAAATTCGGAAAACTCGGTAAACAGAAATCCTGCGCGGATGGTGTAGTTCGGGAATCGATTGAAGTTGTGCTTGTGAGGAATTTTTATAGATTTCGAAGGGAAAGGATGGAGGGGGAGTTCCAAATTCATTTCTTTTCTATTGCGTATTACTTTGACGGGAATCTTCATTCCTTTTGTGAATCCGGATTCCTTTCCGCTGTGAGCGAGAAAAGTAATGGGTTGCTTTCCGTACTCTGAGTGTTGAAAGTATCCCTGAGAGTCTATCTTCTTCTTTCCGAATTCGACTATTATGTCGTTGACTTTTAAGACCTTACTGGCTCCTGTTCGGGGCAAAATCCCGGAGACAATCACACCTTCGTACTTTTCTGGAATTCCGTAGTACTCTCTGGTTGCAGTGTCCAAAATCGATTTGAATTTGAATCCTTTGTAGGGAAAGGTCGAGCCCTTTCGGACACTGTTTTCCAAAAATTGATCGATGATGAATCCAGGAACCGCTTTCCCATTATTGGAGGAAGACTGAAAAGAATAAAGTAAACCCACTGGCTTGTTTTTATGAGTCAATAATTCACCATTCCCAATCATTTTTTCATTGGAATTGATGTTGTAGTAGGGCATCTCTATATGACCGGCGGGGTAGGGTTCATTTTCCAGATTTACTATCCTGCCCTTTCCGTCCTGAAGATTTCCGAATCCATCCATTTGAACTATGGACACCGATTCATTGATTTCCGGTTTGATATGAAAATCTATAGGGCTGAGATCCCGGAAAAATTCCTGCTCTTCAACTATCCTCAGCACAGCAAGATTGGCTTCAAAGTCTACCTTGAGAGGGATAGCAGTGAAGAATTGATTGGAAGAATTTTTTTTGATTTCAATTGAAGTGTAAAATTCCAAAATAGAAGCCAGGGTCAAAATTTTATTCTCATCGACAACCACTCCAACTGCATTGAAATGATAGGGCTTCTTCGTCTGCCAGGGGTACATAAAATTTGGAACCTGATTCGTAATACGTATCTGGACAAGGCTATCCCGTAGATCCGGGTCATCGGTT
The DNA here is from genome assembly GCA_024233875.1 of Leptospiraceae bacterium. Lineage (GTDB taxonomy): Bacteria > Spirochaetota > Leptospiria > Leptospirales > Leptospiraceae > JACKPB01. Next base: position 123,803 of record JACKPB010000002.1, on the reverse strand, counting down.
TCAGATCGTAATCCCGAAGACAGGAAAAGGCTCAATGAGAGAACAAGTAGAAGAGACCTAATCATTCGCTTTCTCCAGTTTATAGATTTTTCGGATTTCATCATCAGCTTTTTGAATTTCATTCTTCTTGAAAATGAGAGGTGATTCCACATCTCTAAATTTCAACTGAAGGAACTCGGAAGTATCTGAAGAGGCGAGTTGTTTGAGATGTCTCAGATTTTTAACGGGTGTCCCATTGAATTTTTCTAAAATAAGGTTGAGATAGGAACCCGATGTACTGTTGATCCTATGATTGAGTTTCCTATAAAAAATAATGTCTTCTGAAACTTCATCACTCCCGAGATCATCTTCAATGAAATAATAAAACCGGTAGAGGAATTGGGAGCCCCCGTAGGTTTCTTTATTATTGATCCAGGCCTGAAGAATGTCACGGGATACATTTTGGAAGAGAAGTCCGCCGATCATAAAGTAATCAAACGGTTCATCGTACTTATTCCGGAGATAAGCAAAATTATTCATGATCTTGGCAGGGAACTCGATGGCTTCGATCTTGCCTTTCCGGAAAACTTTCAAATGGATTACCTCTCCCGCATGCTTGTTGTCAATGATCTCGACAAAATCCAATCGATCTTCTTTATCATAAACTACGGTTCCATTTCTTCCTATAGGAAGTCCATCGATTTCAAAGATCAAATCATCTTTCTCGAGGTATCCGAAGGCACTTCCACCGCGTAGTACTTTTTGAACAAAGACTCCCCCCAATTCATCCGGAACCTTCAATAGCTTTCGGAGAGCGGTGCTGAAGGAATTCATGAATCGAATCCCCAATTCCACATAGCCATCGTATTTCCCATCTTCAATGTCTTTCAGAAAATATCGTATCACGGTAGTGGGAATGAGGTAGCCGATGTTTTCTCCGCGCGTGGCCACCTGAAAGGCGACTCCAACCACCTTATTGTCCTGGATGGCGGGTCCACCCGAGTTTCCCGGATTGATGGCCGCATCCACCTGAATGACCAGATGGCTATCCACCTGAGAATGTGCATAGGTGGATTGCTGCTTTCGTGAGACTATCCCGCGACTCACTGAGATTCGGGATCCACCGATGGGATATCCGACTACATTGATAGGAGAGTTCAGTTCGGGAATGTCTCCCAATTCGAAGAAATGTGCATCTTTGTAAAATTCGGGGTCTTTGGCTTTGAGGATAGCTAGATCACAATCATGTGCAATGTGAAGAATATCCACTTCATACCAGGTTGTCTGGTTGTGTCTTTGGATCTGAATGTATCTGGAATTTGAAATCACATGGGCGTTGGTGAGAATTCGTTCTCCATCGATGAGAAATCCAGTTCCCGAACTTGCAGAGACTGATTTGCTCGCCCAGGGGGAAAAAGCATCGTAGTTTTGAGTGTAGACACGAATTTGTACAACTCCTTTCTTTATGTTTTCAAAGCTCTCTATTTCTGCAGAAAGGTTCAAAAAGCCGGATAAAAATAGGGAAAGAAAGAGAAAAGGAAGTCCTGAGAGTAATGAAATATTCTTGGTTTTCAATAGTGTGAATTGGCCTTTTTCGGAAATTTTTTTGGGAAGAGACCGTTAACAACTCTCCCCAAAAAGAGTGATCGTAGGATTGGAGAACTTTGAGAATCCGATCAATGACCTTCAAATTCACAGATTGAGAATACATTGAGTTTAAAATCTTCACGGATTTTTTTGGAGCCGCCCAGATCCGGAAGGTCAATGATCACTCCCGCTTCATAGATATCCCCACCCAGTTTCTGGATCAACTGAATGGCAGCTGTGAGGGTTCCACCTGTAGCCACAAGGTCATCCATGATGAGAACCCGATCCTCTTTAGTGATGGAATCCGAATGAATTTCAATCTTATCCGTACCGTATTCGAGGGCGTATTCCTGAGAAATGACTTCTCCGGGAAGCTTTCCTTTCTTGCGAACAGGAACAAAACCAACACCCAATTGAAAAGCTACTGCCGCACCGGTGATGAATCCCCTAGCTTCTATAGCCGCTACTTTTGTGATGCCTGCATTTTGGTATCTGGCAACAAAAGTTCCCACTGTAAGTGCCAAACCTTCGGGATCGAGCAAAAGGGAAGTGATATCCCGAAACATGATTCCCTCTTTGGGCCAATTGGGTATGGTTCTGATTTTTGATTTGATTATGGACATTCGCGTTACCTAGAATTAATTTCCGAAGTGGGATTTTCCGGAGAGATTCAAAAATCTCTATGGAATAAGAATCCTATACAACGGGGTTGAATATACTGCTGACATTAATTTATTTTGGAGGTTCATGTAAATCTTTTTCAGTTGAAATTTCGAGGGATTTACCGAAAAATTAAAAAATTAGAAAGTTGGATTGAATTTTGTAGGAAACCCAAAAAATGTGGTCTGACAGAGTCCAAAATGGAGGAATCATTTTGAAAAAATCTATCGTTCTCTCATTACTATTACTATTCTTTGTAGTTGAGAACAATGGCCAAACCAGTATTAAAATGGGTGGGATGAGTGTTGACCTAGGCCAATTGCAACCCAATGAAATCACTATAGCCGCCGATGAAATCGCTGATAAGCCAGCTACAGAAGGTGACGAAGAAGAAAAAGAAAAGTTTCACGAAAAGCTGAAGACAGCTCTCCGTATGAGTCGTAAAACCGGTGTGATCTTCAAAGACTCCAAAGGTAAGATCTTTACCAATGGAGAGTACAAATTGAAACTGGATCCGGAAGTTAAAAATGAATTCTTTTCTCACATTGAATACCGTCTGGACAATAATGAGTTCATGAATTACAGTGATCCGATCACCCTCGAAGAAGAAAAGACTTATAAGTTTGCTTATCGTGGTGTGGATGTACTAGGAAACACAGAAGCTCTGAAATCATACAATATCACTGTGGATCGTACAGCTCCTGAAGTAGAGATTGACTTCTCCGACAATGAATTCAAATCCGAAGACGGAATCATTTATTTCAAACCGGGTGTAAAAATTTCAGCAAGAGCAGTAGACAAAGGATCCGGATTGAACACTGTGATACTGAATATCAACATGAAGGGCAACCTTCCCTTTGAAGATTCCCAGCAGGAATTCACTGAAGGTGGGGTTTACAACCTTTACGTGAGAGGATTGGACAATGTTTACAATCTTTCCAAAAAGAAAAAAATCACTTTCGGTGTAGATACAAAAAAACCTGAAGTAAAACTCGTAGGGAAACCCGGAGTTTTCGCTATCAATGGAAAGACATTCTGCAAACTGGACGCTCAGCTTTCAATCGTAGCTACTGACAAAGAAACCGGTGTAGCTTCTGTCGAATATTCCATGGACAACAATACCTGGTTTGAATACTCTGCTCCTCTGGTGGTTCCCAAAGTAGATCAGTACAAACTCTACTACAAAGCCAGTGACAATGCAGGCAATATTTCTGACATTCAGGAATTGGATTGTCTGGTTGACTACACTCCTCCAAAAACAATCTACAAAATGAGTACTACTCCTTAAGAATTCCATTCCACTTCATTCTAATCGGAATGAAGTGGAGTTCCTTAGTTTTTTTCACTTCACTCTATCTATCCGAATCAGTCTAACTAACATGTCTCAAAAGACTTGAAGACTTGTATCCAAATAAGATTTCAGGAGAATTTGATTTGTCTAAGTATTTATTTTTAGGTCTCTTTTTATTGATTTCAGGGGTTGAAATCTTTGCTCAAACAGCACGTGTGATCTCCAGCAATGGACTTGTCGTTAGAGAAAGACCCGGCAAAGATTACAAGAAAATCGGTGGGGTTCCCAAGAAAGCTATTGTACGAATTCTCGATGCCTCGGGTCCCCAGGACAAGATAGACGGGAAGAAAAGTGAATGGGTTCGAATTGAATATGGAAGTTTAAGCGGATGGGTCTTCGGTGCATACCTAAAAGAGATCAAATCTCCCTCCTTATCGAAAGAAAAATTTCAATTGTATCTCGCATCTGCTTGGAATGCTCTCGACCGATCTCCCAATACCTGTATGTACTACGATTATTTCCCTCAGGGTGGAATGAGGATATTTTATTGTCATCTGAGTCATTTCATGACCTATGCCGATCTCCAATCGTATCTGGGATTTCCCATCTTTTTAAAAGGACCGCACAGCAATCGTGACCTGGATTGGAAGTCTCTCTATTCTTTCGGTCACTACAATCCGGAATTTGTAAAATGGATTTCAGAAGCGATGATTCCTGGAGCCACTGATTCTAATTTTCTTCGAATCACTCAGGCTATTTATGATTCCTCTATAAAACCTCTGGCGAGAACTACCTACAAAGTCCACCAGATCATGGAGCTCCACGATTCTAATTCGGAAGAACTGAAAGAAGAGTTGGTAGACTTTCTTCAAACCCGAAAAGGTGAGTATGACATTGAAAGATTTTATAGTTATCTGGAAGACCATGGAATCAATGACACGGGATACGATGGAAACGTAGTCAAAACCTGTGTGGGTTTCTGGTTGCGGAGGAGAATCGATGGAACCAAAAAAGATTTCTTTCAGGGACTGGTCAAACTCCTGAAAGCATACGACAATCAATTCCTAATCAATAATGGATAATTTCTTCGGGTTGTTTCGCAGATCAAATCGGGAAAGTTTTGTATCACAACGGTATGATTCCTTTTCATTCTGAGGAAAGATGAAAACAGTCTCAATGATTCTTCTCCTTTTGCTGTCTCTACCGCAGACAAATCTTTGCCCGAAGACACTAAAAAAGGTAGCGGACATCCCACCTCCTGCCGGCTACTCCAGACAGGAACTTCCAAGGGACTCTTTCGGGGCTTTTCTCCGAAATTTCCCGATTTCCACAAGCGAAACAGTTCACATTTTCAATGGAAAACCGAAAGCAAGACAGGACGTCCACTTCGCTATCCTGGATATTGACACAGGGAAGAGGGATCTCCAGCAATGTGCGGATGCTGTAATACGAATGAGGTCGGAGTATCTCTACAGTTTGGATAAAATTTCTGAGATTGGTTTTCACTTTGTCAGTGGTGATTTTTATCCCTATTCGAATTATTTGAAAGGCAAACTTCCTTCTGTCAAAGGAAATCGGGTGGTCTGGAAAAAATCAAATCCGCGCAGTGATACAAAGAAAGGCTTTCGGAGCTATCTGGACATAGTGTTTACTTACGCCGGAACAGCCTCCCTCATTCATGAATTGAAATCCATACCCATCCACAAAATCAATGCAGGTGACGTTTGGATCCAGAGCCGGAGACCGTACGGGCATGCTGTTCTCGTCATGGACATAGCTGTCAACTCGAAAGGAGAGAAGGTCTTTCTTCTGGCTCAGAGTTATATGCCGGCTCAGGACATGCATATTTTAAAAAATCATGAGGATACGAACCTCTCTCCATGGTATCGATTGCCGGAGTCAAAGCTATCTACTCCGGAGTGGGATTTCGAGAAGGAGGATCTGAAACGTTTCCCCTAAATGATTCTCGAATTGATCATTCGGCTAGAAAGCCCGGACGGATTTCATAGTTCCGGTTGAGCCTTATCATCGGACCCGATTGAATGTCCCAAAAATAGCTTTGATTCGATATTCTTTTTTCTCTTTGGCAAGTATGACAAAGCTATCCTCTTTCAGGGGGGGAGTCTCAACAAAAACAATGACATCAAATTTCCCTGCCCGCTTCTCCAGCTCTTTCTGATCTCTATCCGCTGTGAATATGCCTTTACTCGAAGAATCCTTTGCTACCGAGGCAGGAAGGTTGGCAATCAAATCCAAATGACTCATTTTCCGGAGGAGTTTTGAGTTGATTAGGATCTCTTCCTTGAGTTTGGGATCGATTTTTTTTGAAAGCGTGGATTCGATCGACTTTTCTTCCTTCATAAGGGCAAAGAATTTGGCTACCGTCCCTTCGGGAGTTGTGGTTGGGAAGTTTTCTGAGTTCAGGGTGTCTATTGGGAGGTGAATCTTGTTTTTGTAGACATTCCAGCTATGCATAAGTTGTTTTTCGGGAACAATGATATGACCCAGTTCTGTCTCCGGAGATTCTATGAGCCCGGTAGAAAATTTGGAAATCTCCTTCCAATTGGAGGACTGGTTGTAGAGGTCTTCCAGATTGCCAATTTGACCGGCGGAAAGACATCCTACCCGGACCACTTCTCCTTCGGTAAGTTTTTCCTCCAGATTTCGCTGTAAGTCTTCTGTTTGCAAATAATTGGAACACCTCAACTCATCCTTGAGATTGTTTCTGGATTGATATTCATAATAATTGTGATATTGAACCGAGTTCAACTGGCCTTCTTTGAGAAAAATCCATATAAGGAAAATGATTTCCATAACCTCTCCTGAAAATTGATTCGAGTCTAAGTCCAAAGAATGAGAAAAATTTGTATACTCTTTCCCGAATCGATTGTAGTTTAGACGGAATTTTAAATTCCAAATCCAGAATTTTCTTCCTCTTCAGGAGCCCGAGAATCTACGATGGATAATTATGCTAGTACGACTGTTTCTAATTTTAGTAGGTTTGCTTGTTTTTGCCTGTGGGGGTAGGATAGAAAATTCTATCACAGTGGAAGAGGAATTTAAAATCGTTCAGGCCAAAGCCAAAAACCTGAATCGAAAGACACTGATTCTCTTCGGTGCGGATTGGTGTCCGGATTGCAAAGCGATGAGGGGAATTTTAGCCGAAAAAGAAGTCGCAGACATCCTAAATGCGAATTATGAATTCATGTATGTTGATGTAGGTAAGTTCGATAAGAACCTTGAATTTGCGGGAAGGTTTCACAATCCGATTCAGAAAGGAATTCCCGCCTTTGTCATCCTCTCTCCCTCTGGCGAACTTCTGGTCTCGACCAATAATGGAGAATTTTCCAAAGCCAGAAAAATGCCTTCCGAAGCAGTGGGGGAATTCCTTCTCAAATTCTGAGCTCATTCTTCGGGAGAAAAACTCCCGAAGAAATCCGGTTTATCCCTGAATCGAATCCGGTGTTCTGTTTCGATTTTGATAGGTAACCATCCAACCCGGATACTCGGCGGGAAGTTGACTGACCTCGTCTAAGACCTTCATCTCTTCGTCGGAAAAGTGAATTTGAACCGAATTGAGATTGTCTGTGAGTTGTTCATCCGACTTGGCACCGATGATCACACTTGTGACTCCGGGTTTGTGGAGGAGGTAAGCGAGAGCTATCTGGCTTATGCTTACATTTTTGGAATCTGCAATCTCTTTCATCTTGTCTACACAGTCAAATGCCCTGTCTCTATTGAGTGGAGGAAAGTCAAATCCGGAACGTCTGGCGTCTTTGGGACCCTGACCATCCCTTGTGAATTTCCCTGTCAAAAATCCACCCGCAAGCGGGGACCAGGGGAGAATGGAAAGTCCTTCTTCCTGAGCTAGGGGAACGATTTCTCTTTCAATGTCCCGTCCTGCAATCGTGTAGTACATTTGAGCGGAAACGAATCTGGAGTAGCCCTTTGCATCGGAAATAGAAAGTGCTTTCATGACCTTCCATGCGGGGAGGTTACAGAATCCAATGTACCTCACTTTTCCGGAGCGAACCAGATCATTCAAAGCGGAAAGAGTTTCTTCCAGAGGAGTGATTTGATCCAGACCATGGATTTGATAGAGATCTATGGTATCCATACCGAGTCGTTTCAGGCTGGCATCGACGGAATCCATAATGTGCTTTCTGGAAAGCCCTACCTCATTGACACCTTTCCCCATCCTTCCGAAAACTTTGGTTGCGATGACCAGATCCTGTCTGGAGATACCCAGATTCTTAATTGCCTGACCTGTAAGGGTCTCGGTCACTCCCTCATGATAGACATTGGCAGTATCAATAAAATTAACTCCTGAATCAATAGCCTTCTTCAGCTGGGAATCGAGATCTTTCTGGCCCAACTTACCTATGGCCTCCCAAAATCCCTTTCCGCCGAATGTCATGGTTCCGAAGCAGATTTCTGATACATAGACTCCTGTTTTTCCTAATAGATTGTATTTCATAGTCCCTCTCTAAAACTAAAATTTATTTCACTTTATTTATTAAAATTCTTTCTTTACAACTTGAAAAAAGGATAAATTTTAGCAAGCATTTTGGGTATTTTTCTCAGATTTGCCACCTCACGTTTAAAAAATGATGCGGTACTTTTGGGGTCGGATTTATCCCAAATTCAGATTTGCTGAAAGGATGAGTGTCTTCGCCCGAAAGCCATGTATAAGGAAAACGGGGGAGTCTTTCAGATCTCAAACCGGAACACTTCTATTTCGCTAGATCTATATATATAAATTGATCCCCGTGAGACAACCTTTCCTGAACGTATTTTTTTTATTTCGAAAGAAGTTGTTCAGTCCGATGACTTTATTCCGGGCAAAGGGAAGTACAGACTCACCCTAAATCCAAAAGATTGCTCAAACCCTATGAAGGGGGAAAAGTAAAGTTTACCCAACCTAAAATTCTCCCTAAGAACTTTCAGGGAATCTACCTTTCCTCAGGATTCGCCTGGATACTAAATAATGGAAACTCATTACGTCTCTTCCCGCATTTTCTTTTTTGAACCCTCTCAAAAGTCTCCTCTCTTTGGGTCAGTCTCTGAGAAGAATTGAAATTCCTAAATTTTTTCATAGATTTTCAATTAAATATTGAGAATTTGAGAATCCGATGAAACCTAGGTTCCAGATTCACCGTTAGAATGTCTAGACGCAACAGGAGGAAAAATGGCGTTCGATATAGAAATGATAAAAAATACATACGCCAGGATGGGTGAAAGGGTAGCCGCTGCAAAAAAAGTGGTAGGAAAGCCTCTAACTCTAACTGAAAAAATTCTGTATTCCCATCTCTGGGAAACAAAAGATATGAGAGCATTCAAACGAGGAGCCGATTACGTAGAATTCGCTCCCGATCGAGTGGCTATGCAGGATGCGACCGCCCAAATGGCACTTTTGCAATTCATGCAGGCCGGCAGAAAAAAAGTTGCCGTCCCATCCACAGTCCATTGTGACCACCTCATTGTAGCCCAGGAAGGAGCTTCCAAGGATCTAAACAATGCCAATGTCACCAATAAAGAGGTCTATGATTTCCTCGCTTCAGTATCCAACAAATATGGGATCGGATTCTGGAAACCGGGTGCCGGGATCATTCACCAGGTGATCTTAGAAAACTACGCTTTCCCCGGCGGAATGATGATCGGAACTGACTCTCATACAGTCAATGCCGGTGGTCTGGGTATGGTTGCGATCGGAGTGGGTGGAGCTGATGCCATGGACGTTATGGCAGGTCTCCCCTGGGAATTGAAATTTCCAAAAATCATCGGTATCAAACTTACCGGAAAATTGAATGGTTGGGCATCCGCCAAGGATGTGATACTCAAAGTAGCCGGTATCCTTACTGTCAAAGGGGGAACGGGAGCTATCGTCGAATATTTCGGAGAAGGAGCTGATTCCATTTCCTGCACAGGGAAAGGAACCATCTGCAACATGGGTGCCGAGATCGGTGCTACTACATCTATTTTTTCTTATGATGAAAAGATGTCTGCCTATTTGAAATCAACCGGAAGAGCTGATGTAGCAGGTCTGGCTGATGGAATCAAAGAACATCTCCGTGGAGACAAAGAAGTGTATGACAATCCCAATGATTATTTTGATCAGGTCATTGAGATCAATTTATCAGAACTGGAACCCCATATCAACGGACCCTTCACTCCTGATCTGGCATGGCCTCTTTCGAAATTTGCTGAAGCTGTTAAGGAAAAAGGCTATCCCGCAAGATTGGAAGCCGGTCTCATCGGTTCCTGTACAAATTCCTCCTATGAAGACATCACAAGAGCTGTAAGTGTGGCAAAGCAGGCTGGCGAGAAGAATCTCGAAGTAAAAGCCGAATACTACATCACACCGGGTTCCGAACAGGTGAGATACACTATTGAAAGAGATGGACTGACAAAAGTCTTTGATTCTATCGGTGGTCAGGTTCTGGCCAATGCCTGCGGTCAGTGTATCGGTCAGTGGAATCGTAAGATCGATGACAACAAACGACCCAATTCCATCATCACTTCCTTCAATAGAAACTTTGCAGCCAGAAATGATGGAAATCCAAACACTCATGCCTTTGTGGCATCGCCTGAGATTGTGACTGCGTTTGCTATTTCGGGAGATCTGACTTTCAATCCTATGAAAGATACTCTGACCTCCAAAGATGGTAAGCAGGTAAAACTGGATCCACCTGTGGGAGAAGAACTTCCCGCAAAAGGTTTTGAAGTCAAAGATGCAGGGTTTGTTGCACCGGCAGAAGATGGTTCGGGAGTTCAGGTTCTTGTTGATCCCAAATCAGATAGACTTCAGCTTCTCGATAGTTTTGCGGAATGGGAAAAGTCAGATATCAAAGGATTGAAACTTCTGATCAAAGCCAAAGGGAAGTGTACTACAGATCACATTTCTATGGCAGGACCCTGGTTGAAATACAGAGGGCATCTGGACAATATTTCCAACAACCTCCTCATTGGTGCGGTAAACTTTTTCAATGAGAAAACAAATACTGTGAAGAATCAACTTACGGGTGCGTATGACACTGTTCCCGGAACACAGAGAGCTTACAAAGCCCAGAAGATTGGATCGATAGTTGTAGGGGATGAGAATTACGGTGAAGGTTCTTCAAGAGAACATGCGGCAATGGAACCGAGACATTTGGGAGTGAGAGCTATCCTGGTTCGTTCTTTCGCGAGAATCCATGAAACAAATCTCAAGAAGCAGGGTATGTTGGCTCTGACCTTTGCCAATAAAGAAGACTACAATAAGGTTCAGGAAGACGATGAGATTGATATCCTCGGACTCACTTCATTTGCAGAAGGAGTTCCCCTCACCATCGTTTTGAATCACAAAGACGGCTCTAAAGATGAAATCAAAGCCAACCACACGTACAATGCGAATCAGATCGAATGGTTCAAAGCGGGTGGAGCTTTGAATCTCATCAAAAAGCTACAAAAAAGTTAAGAACTAAAATAGGACCTATCCCGGTTCGGGGTAGGTCTTAGAAAACTCATGATAGACTCTAACCAAAATCAAAACCTCTCCTCCTTACTCAAAGATGGGACCTCCCGTGTTCATTCAGAAATTGAAGGTTCACCTTTCATGACCTCCTTTGTCGGAGGTAAACTTCATAGCTCTGACTATGCACTCTACTTGAGAAACCTCCAGGCTATCTATGAAAGTTTAGAAAGCAAACTGGAAGAATTGAAAAATCATCCTAACTTAGGCAGATTTTATATTCCTGAGCTATTTCGCACAAAAGCTCTACAATTGGATATAGAATATTTTAATAAAGAAAATCATAATTTTCGTATTACAGATGCGACCCGGGAGTATCTGAATCACCTGGATTTGATCTATGAAACCAATGTTCTATTTCTGGTTTCACATTTATATGTTCGTTATTTGGGTGATCTTTCGGGTGGTCAAATGCTCGCTCGAATTCTCAGGAAACAATTTCATTTAGAAGAAGGCGTCGGAGATCATTTCTATAGATTTGATATAAAAGATATCCCCGGATTCAAAAAAAACTTTAGGGAAATTCTCAACAGTTTGGACCTGAATGACTCAGAAAAACAAAACCTGGTCGAAGAAGCCATTTACGCATTTCAGTTGAATGGGAATCTTTTCCTGAGTATGGTCTGATACTTTTTCCGATAGACGTAAAACTTTAGAAAATTCGTATATACGATATTCGTAAAGAATGACTGGATTTTTTTCCAGCCTGAATTAAATCTGTCTCCACTCTATTCAGGAGATATTTATGAAACATATATTCATTCTAATTTTAATTTTTTTCCCGGGTTTTTTGTTTGCTCAGATAAAAAATGTGAATGTCAAACCCAAGCGCCCCGGTATTCAAACGGAGGGAATTTCTAATCCAAATGTTACCTGCTCTGTATCGGAGCCCTGCATCGGAAGAATTCATGTAGTGGGAGTTGATGAAGACTACAAGTCCGGAGTCCTGACTCTAAACGGAAAAAAAGATTTGCTCGTCTATGCATTTCCGGAAGGTCGAACAGGATATAGATATCGATCCACACCTCACTATCCCGGGTGGCAGGAGACACCAAAATTTTTTGCCGGGTATGACAATATATCGGGACCCAATTCTATTCAGGTCTGTATCAAAGGCTCCGCAAATAAAGAAAAATGTAGAAAAGTGGAATTCAATGTAGTTCTTCCTCCCCCTCCCGAAATACCGTTACTGAATGAAACCATACGTTTCCGACAGGGACAAACAGATCTGAGGTCAGGAGCAAGAGAAGGAAGATACACCCGAATATCGGGAATGGCACCTAACAATCTGACTGTTCATATCTCTTTCCCTCAGAATCCCCCCGGTTTGAGTTTTTATTTTGCCTGTGTTGTTGGAGATCGTTGTTCTATAGACCCACTCAACGGAAGTCCTTCAGATTGGATGGGAAATGGAAATCAAATCATCAATCTGGGAAATTGCGGAGAAGGAAACCGTAGACTCATAATTTGTACCAAACCGGCTAATGGACAAAACAATCTTCCCATTCCCTGCAATACAGCGATGTCTGCAGAAAGATGCAGTCGGTATAGTTTTGATTGATCTTACACTACACTCCAGATTGAGGAGAAGGGATTCGGTTTCAGTTGATTTTCTCTTCTCTTTTTTCTAAACTTGAGAGGAGCCCGGACAAAAGAAATTCCTAATCTTAAAAATAAAAATTCTAGAGAATAAAAATATACTATACAGAAAGAAATTTCTGACAAAACTCATTTCCGAAATGAATAGGGGGATCGATGACCAGTCTCACATCACCATTTTTTGGAGAATTTTTAGGAACATTCGTCCTCATCCTTTTGGGAGATGGGGTAGTGGCAGGAACCTTACTGGAGAGATCCAAGTCCAAGGGTTCGGGTTGGATAGTGATCACAGCGGGTTGGGCATTCGCTGTGACCATGGGAGTCTTTGTAGCCAAAGCTTTCGGGAGTGCTGATGCTCATCTCAATCCGGCGGTTACTTTAGGATTTGCTATTTTGAGTTCTGATTTTTCAAAACTCCTTCCCTATGTATCAGCTCAGGTTCTCGGAGCATTTTTGGGTGCGATATTTGTGTACCTGCATTTTCTACCGCATTGGAAAGAAGCTCATGATCCGGGTACTATTCTCGCAGTTTTCTCCACAGATCCCGCCATCGATCATAGGATGTCTAACTTTTTTAGTGAGTTTTTGGGAACCTTTCTTCTCATGCTCGGATTGCATTCGATTTTCTATTCCGGGAATCCGGGCTTGGAATCTCATGTGGGTACATTTCTGGTAGGGATTTTGGTCTGGAGCCTGGGTCTCTCCATGGGGGGAACAACCGGATATGCAATCAATCCCGCGAGAGATCTCGGGCCGAGAATCGCTCATTTTTTACTCCCCATCCCCGGCAAAGGAAACTCGAATTGGAGCTATGCACCTGTTCCCTTATTGGGACCACTTCTGGGATCCTCAGTAGCGGCGATATTGATAGGACTTTAGATCGAATTTGAAACGATCACTACGATCGTGCTTTCGATCTAGGGTATAGTTGAGACACTATCTTGTCTGTCTAGACTGAATCTATTCTTCCTTCATATACTTCTCAAGGAATACCTTGACTACTTCCGGTCTGATTGCATACCCCAGACCGGATTGTTTCGATTCCAAAAGAACCCTTTGATGTCTGGCCACACCCAAAAATTTTCCCCTTGTATTCAAGATAGGTGCACCTGAAAAACCGGGAAGAAAAACCTTGTCTACCTGTAAGTACTGGAGATCAGGTTCGGTAGGATCTCCTCCAAAGGCATAGGGTTTGGATACAATCGCAGTGAAAAATGATTCCTTCTCTCCATAAGGAGAACCCATAGAGTAGACGGACTCACCATACTCACCTTCCTCAAAATCTTCTGTTGAGATCCAATCTTCCCCTCCTGAATTCGATTTCAAAAGGACAAGATCCAATCTCTTGCTTTCTGCAACGATGGGCAAGATTTCATCAGATTTTGAAGTACGTACGTTTTCTTTCCCGTAAAAGGGGTGGGCACAGGTGAGGATATGACCTGACTTAGAAATATAGAAACCACTAGCTATCCATTCTTTTTCTTTCCCTGCTTCATTGATGGAAATGGCAACAACTGATTTTTGTAATTTATTTAAGACCTTTTTCATCGAATTTGGAGTGGGGTTGCAGGCTAAAATAAAGAAAAAAATTGATAGAAATTTAAAATACACATTCATTTTTGCCAATGAATACTCCCCAAGAGAAATCTAAAGTATATTTTCCATTCATTCAAACGTTTTTAGTCCAATCTATAGCTAGAGAATAAGTTAGCCCACCTTACTTACTTCATGGGAAAGTTGAGTGGAGTCTTATCCCAATTCTCATAAATAATTACACTTTTTCTAATACGGTATGTAGCCATTTTCTAGCTGATTTCTTTATGAAAATGACTATAGGAAGCCTTGCAGCGACTTGGGAATCCATCATTCTCGTGCCCAAATTTTGTAGATTTATTATAATTATAAAAATGAATTGATGTACGAATCTATTTCTATTGTACGTCGTCAAACCTTAAGATTATATTCGTCTAAGTATATTTAGAATAATTTTAATTAATTTCTCGCCTTTTGTTTTTCGTGCGAAAATTGCGAATAATGAAAAGGAACCATTCGGCAAATTGTGGACTCATCATCCCAAAACCTCTATTTTTATTGATCTATTAGTGAAAGATGGCTCTGTATAAAAAAAATTAAAATGTTCAGAATAATAAAAAATTGTGTAAGGTGAGCTAATTCTTAATTTTCTTGGAGTATACCCCGGAAATGTACAATGATAATTAGGAAACTAAACATATTAATTTTTTATTAATTTTGTTTGACATAAATGTATAAATATAGATCTATTATTCTAATCTAAAACTCAGGATTCCCTTATGAAACTTCTCTACACTATTTTGATAAGCGCTCTTTTTTTGAATTGTTCCAAAAAAGAGACCGATAACAACACAACTCTAGCTGCTCTTGCCCTGCTGAATTCATCCTCAGTTTCTACATCAGCGGCTGACAATACAACCAATCTCAGCACTCCGGTCGGGAAAGCAAGTGCTGTATCCAGTTCAATATCCAGTATATCCAGCTCTACTGCTTCAGCTTCGAATGCATCCAGTTTCACTCAAAATTCACTCCAGAGTGAGGAGTTGATGGCGATCAATAATGTCCTTCGATTCGGAAAAGATTCAGCTATTTCCAAAGCGTCTGTGAAATCTCTTATGATGAAAAAAATCGAAGCAACAAATAAAGAAAAGTCAAGAGAAAATCTCAGACTAACTGCATGGAGCACTGCTACGACGGATGCTGACGGATACTCTGTATATACATATAGTGGAACAGTGAAAGGTTACAATTTCACCACAACTACTACCGATATGAAAGCTGCTACAACTACTCCAACAGTCACTTGCAATGTTACAATGTACAATTATTACGAAATCTTTGGACTTACTAAACCTAGCAATATTCAGGGAAGTGCTACCTTTTCAAATGGTGAGTTAAAAACAAAAAATGCATCCAATTCCTCCACCGGTACTTATAATAATAGCTCTATCAATAAAGGTACGATCGTCTTCACAGATTATGGGACAATTTATGGTGACATTTATAAAGTAATGGCTCTGTACAAGAAATACAATGGGACAAATTTAACTAAAAATGAATGTGCAACAATTCAAGCTTATTACTCAGACTATCTGGCCTCCTATCTAACTGCTAAGATTTCCGGAAACCTCACTTTCAACTCAAGCTCATCGTTTCAATACGCCTATTCAGGGACTACTGCCACTTACACCGGTACATATGAAAGTACATCCAGCTCAACCGGTTTGAGTATTACGATGAATGGTCAGTCTGCCTCCAATGTTGTGATTTCTAATCTGGTTTACAAAGGAGTTTCTGATTATACCCTCGATAGCTCCACTGGGAAATACGCAGGGAAATATACGATCACGATCACAGGAACAATTGATGGTTCTGCGATCAATGAGACTATTGTCATAACTTTTTAATCAAATTTCATTGAGGGACTCAATGTCCCTCTTCTTACTTCTTGTTCACTCTCTTCTCAGACATTTTTAGTTAGTGACTCACCTTACGCATTTTGTGCAAAAGGTGGGGATAATGAAAGGGAGCCTTTCGGCAATGGTTCGACCGGGCTCAACCAACCAAGGACTCATCGTCCCCAAATCCCTATTTTTATAGATCTATTAGTGAAAAAGAATTGATTGTTGGTGATTAGAGATTGTCTAATCTTGTAGTCATTTTCTGAAGAATTAGTGCATTCAGAGTAGAATTTACCAGAAAATGGCTGCATGCCATAAGCAGAAAACCGCAATGATTTCTGTCTACAGTGGTAGTATTTTCTAAAGAATTTGTAGCCGGGAGGGGATAATCATTAGGAAACTCCTACCGTCCCGGATGTAAGGGAAAGCAAATTTTGAAGCAATAAGAAAGAATGACCCCAAAAGGAGCAACTATGCAAATATCGATCAATTTACCCGAGAGATTTTCAGAGTCGGATCTCGCAGGACTCATAGGGGAGATGAAACTGCAATTAGCTCTTTCTTTGTTTCGGGAGAAGAGGATATCCATCGCTGAAGCCATGGACATTACCGGACAGGATATCAACGAATTCTTAGAGATATGCAGAAAAGAAGGGATACCCATCATCAATTTTTCGCCTGATGACATCGGGAAAATGGATTTTTTAAAAGAACTTTGATTCTCTTGAAGGGTAAATATTCTATTCTATTTCAAACCCAATCTGATCGATACTCATAACATAATTATGTTTAGTTTTTTCTACAATCTTCCCGGAAAAGTCCGAAACAATTCCAGATACTCCATTCCGATGTCTCTGACAATTCTTGCAATCATCGGAACCTATATCAACATCTACTTTTTCTCAATTTACTTTGATTCATTTGATGCAAAACTTTCATCGTTTCTCCTGTTTATCACCTTTGTTTGGAGTGGTCCACTTGCCTGGATGATTTACATCTATAGAGAAAAGGATGTCTCTATTGTCATAGGAAAATTGAAGAGAAACCTCCCCATCGATTCGGATCAACTGGAAATCACCAAGCGAAAATTTAGACGAAGACCCCTTTTTGGAATGAGACTTATTTTTATCGTCTGGCTGATCTCTTCTCTTATCAATTCCCTTTTGAACCTACATTTTGAGGCCATTACCCGGGATGAGTTCTGGGTTTATCTTATGGTCTGCAACCTGAACAATCCTCTTTTTAGCCTGATGAGTTATATGATGGTTGAATTTCTCTCCCGAAACGAGATGAGAACTCTTCAGATCGATATAGAGCTCTCCAAACCTGTCTTGAGCCTATTTTCAAAGATATTTTTCTCTCAGGTTTTCTTTACATCCTCCTTATTTTTAATGATCCTGATCCTGTTCAATAAGAGTTTGAATCTTTCATTCAAGGTAAATTCTTCCGAACTCCTTGAATTAATGAGAGGAACAGGAACTATCATCTTCCTCATGGCTTTACTTTTTCTTTTCTTAAATTTCCTGATTTCCAGAAGTATCATTGATCCGGTTCTCTCCCTTGCGAAAAACATGAACAAGATTTCAGTAGGAGAGATTGATACCTTTTCTCCTGTCATCTCAACGGATGAAATTGGAGTTCTCACAAAAAATTTCAATCTCATGTCCCGGGGACTTCAGGAACGCGAAACGATGAAAAAAATATTCGGGCATTATGTTTCCTCCGATCTCAGAGATTTATTCATGGGAGTGGAGTTGTATGCCAATGGGAAGGAAATCAATGCATCTATTCTTCTTATCAAGATCAAAAATTTTGAAAAAATTTCCCATTCCTTAGAACCGGATGAACTTGTGAAGATTCTGAATCTTTTCTATTCTGTGACCCAGTCAGTAGTCAGATCGCATGGGGGAATGGTGGATAAATTCCTATCCAATCAGATTTGGGTCGCATTTGGAGTTCCCCGGAGTCTGGGAAATCATGCTGAAAATGCAATTTTGGCGGCAGAGGAGATGATTCCGAGAATTCAATCCGTGATTCAAAAAAATCTTCGTATTCAAAATCTTACTATCGATCTAAGAATCACCATTCATACAGGAAATGTTGTCATGGGGAACCTGGGTTCTGAGAATAGAAAAGAATTTTCAATCTTTGGTGAGTCTTTGAGTCTGGTGCAAGAACTAGATACTCATCCAAAACTTCCTTCCAATTCCATTTTGTTTACGGAATCCACTCATATTCTCTTCGGTAAGGGTGATTTCTTAGAGGAAGTCAATTCAAAACAACACAAAGACCCCGTTCGACTGTACAGTCTACCGCCTTCTGATCCCCAGAAAATCCTTTCCTGATGAGAAATTCGTTTTTCTCAATAAAGATCTAAGATTTTCCGATAAGAGTAGGGATGAAACCTTTCTTAATTTTATTATTTTTCCTAATGAGTATGATTGGAGAAATTCATTCAGAAGAATCCAAGCTAACAGCTGGCTCTGAGAAGGAAAAAAATTCAAAAGCTTCAGACTCAGCCTCTGTTGACGATGAAGATGATCTGGATAAAATTTTCTACCAGTACTATTTCTTCCAAAAAGAACCCGATTTGGAGGATTTACAAAAAGAAAGGAATCAAACTCTCAGAACCAATCTCATCAAAGCAATGAAAGATGAGGTTTTTATCAGAGACCCGGCCAATCTTCAAAAAGCTAAAGAAGAAATCGACAAACCGGATGCAAATATCAAGTTCCGGCAGGTCTCACGCTACAGTATTTGGATGAAAAAAATCAAAAGGGAAATCGGATACCTGATTTTTACTGATTATATGTACATCATTCAGTTTCAACAGTACATTGCTCTGATTCTCTATGAAGTAGATCCCAAGAAGCATCTCATGAAGCCTGTGGGAGTTGAACTTGTAATAAAAAAAGAAAAGAAAGGCAGATCAGAAGAGTAATTTTAAAAAATATTGAAAAAAGAGAACTGACTTCTCTGATAGTCCTATGCAGAGCAAACTAAGCGGGGAATCCCTCGAATTCACAAAACAGAAAATTGATTCTGTACTCCAAGAACTCCATAAAGAAATCACAGGTCAGGAGAAAGTCATTCATCAAATTCTGACCTGTCTCGTCTCCCGGGGACATATCTTACTGGAAGGTATGCCCGGATTGGCAAAGACTCTTCTGGCAAAATCCCTAGCCAAGACCTTGGATCTTTCCTTCAAGAGGATCCAGTTCACTCCCGATCTCCTTCCTGCAGATTTGATAGGAACTGTAGTGTACAACCCCAAAACATCGAGTTTTGATACCCGAAAGGGTCCTATTTTCACAGGGATTCTCCTTGCGGATGAGATCAATCGATCTCCCGCCAAGGTTCAATCGGCTCTTCTTCAATGCATGGAAGAGAAATCGGTCACGATCGGAGAGAATACCTTCGAACTGGAACTTCCTTTCATCGTCATAGCAACAGAGAATCCCATCGATCAGGAAGGAACCTACCAGCTTCCCGAAGCTCAGATGGACCGATTCCTTATGAAAATCGGTGTGGACTATCCCGGATTGGATGAAGAAATCGCGATTCTCTCCCAACATGGAGAAGGAGGAAAGGATCTCTCCACTGTAAATAAGGTTCTCTCCAAAAAAGAAATCATTCAGATTTCTTCTTATTCGGATCACATCTATGTAGATCCCAAACTTCAGGAATACATTGTAAAATTGGTCAGAAATACACGACCCCAATCTACAGATATCGGTGACGTCAAACCTTACATCCGACACGGCGCCTCTCCCCGTGCTTCGCTTGCCATTCTCAGAGCATCGAGAGCCCATGCACTTCTGGGGGGAAGAGACTATGTGCTTCCCGAAGACATTAAATTTTCCCTTTTTGAAATTCTCAATCATAGAGTGATTCTGACCTATGAAGCTATGTCGGAAGACATTGCCTTTTCATCCTTATTGAATACAATAGTAGAAGGAACAAGGCTCCCGTAAAAATGCTTATTCCCGAATTGGAAAAGATTCTCAGGCAGATGGAAATTCGTCCATCCCGGAAGTCTCTGACAAATAAATCGGGCTTCATCCATTCCCCCTCATCCGGTCGGGGAATGGATTTCAAGGAAGTGAGAAACTATATCTATGGAGACGACACCCGTCACATCGACTGGAATGTAAGCTCCCGAATGGGTGATCTCTACGTAAAAGAATTCCATAAAGAGAACGATAGAATCGTGAATATATTTCTGGATCTTTCCTATTCGATGTTTGTAGATGGATCAACAGGAAGGAACAAGTACCATGTAGGCTTTCAGGTCGCTCTCTTTTTGGCTTTGGTATCACAATTTTCCGGAGATCGAATCCAGATCATTTGCTATTCGGAGGGTCTTGTGTTTTCTTCGGGGATCATAAAGATAAAGGATGCCATCTACTACGCATTCAAAAAAATCCAATCTCTCGAATTCAAGAAATCAGACTCCAATCATAGCTTTCCTTTCGAATACCTAAAGAACAAAGCATCCAGAAAATCCATTTCCTTTATCATTTCAGATTTTTACAACCTTCCTGAATTGGATTCCCTGACCTCACTCTTTCGGGTACACGATATTTATGGGATACAGGTATTTGATCCGATAGAGGTGGAAGGGATCGAACTTTTTCGGCTTTTGTATGTGAAGGAGCCTGAGTCCAATAGGGGAGGGAAATTGAATATCACAGCAGGAAAAGATCTGAAAATCCTGGAAACTCTCTTTTCCAGAAGGCTTCTCCGATTGAGAACAGATCAGGATCTGGGAGTTTCTCTTCTGGAGTTTTTAAAGAAATGATTGATTTGATGAGAAATCTTTTTACAATTTTTGCTTTCTATGTTCTATTTTTTTTCACACCTACACTCCGGGCGACTCCATCGGAAAACTGGACGCCTTCTTCGGCAAAAGTCGGAGAGGAAGTAAGCTTCACTCTGGAATATACAGAAACTGAAGTGTTTCGATTGAATCTTCCTGAGGTCGGGTTTCTTTCAAAGGAAGGAAATCCGCTGCCCTATCTCGATGTGGTTTCAGTTTCCGATACTCCGGGGAAACTTGTGATACGTTTCCAGTTTTTGAAGCCCGGGAAGTACACTGCTCCTATCTCGTGGATAGAAAAAGAAGGAGATGTTCCATTTGTCCCAACTCTGGAAATAAACATAGAGTCCAATCTCACAGAGTCCGAATCCGAACCCTTTGACATCACAGGACCTATGGAATTCAATGGCCCATTTTTGAAACGATTGATTCTGGTTGTACTTATATTCGGAGCTGTGTTTGTACTTTTAGCCTATATCCTACTTCGTGTCACCAAACGTAAGTTACCCGCCAGGGATGCCGAAATCTCTTATCCCTTTACAGGAGAAGGGCTCGAACCCGCCGATAAGAAACTGAAAGAATTGCTGAGACAGAAAGAAATTCCCCACAAAGAATATGCCTACGCACTCTCCGATTATTTGAAATATGTTATCGGCAATAAATTGGGCACTGACATGATGCATATGACGGTTGAAGAAATGAGTGAATTGATGATCAATCAGTACAATATAGACAAGCTAACTGTTCTCAGATTGATTGATTACATGAATTCGATCAAGTACATGCCGAATGATGAAAGTATTGATTTCCAAAAAGCTGTAGATATCAAAATGCATTGGGAGAGGCAATTTCGAATATGAATACTCTCGAACGCCCGGAAATTCTTCTATTTTTGATTCCACTTTTTGTCTATTCGATCTACTATTTTAAGAAGAAATTGTATTTGAATCGACAGGAGCTTCTCCTTTCTTCTCAGAAAAAAACTAGCGGATTTGGATTTTATGATTTCTGGGCGCCTATATTTCTGGCTTCTCTTCGTTATCTCGCATTGGTTCTCATCGTAGTCGCTGCGGCAGGCCCCGGATTGAAAACAGACCTCCGTCCCGATGAAAAGAATGGAATTGATATGATGATTGCTTTAGATGTCTCCGGTTCGATGTCGCGTAGTACAGATTTTCTTCCGAGAAATCGATTAGAGGTATCTAAGGAATTGATCTCTGAATTCATCAAGAAACGCAATACAGACCGAATCGGACTTGTAGTGTTTGGGGGAGCCGCCTACCTTCAGGCTCCACTTACGGGAGATATGAATTCTCTTCTGGAAATTATAACGGATATCCACGAAGCTTCTGTAGGAGAGCAGGGTACTGCGATAGGCGATGCCATCGTGCTTTCTACATATAGATTGAGGAATTCAAAAGCCAAATCTAAGGTGATTCTTCTTCTTACGGATGGGGTTTCCAACGCGGGAAGAATCGATGTGAAAACTGCATCCGAAACAGCGGCAGAATTCAATATGAAAATCTACACCGTAGGGATAGGTAAGGAATTGTTTGATGCTCAAAACTCTATGGAAGTCGATTTTGAAAGCCTGGAAAATATTTCAAAACTCACCGGAGGTGTTTTCTATCGGGCTACAGATTCCGATCAACTTCAGGAAGTACTCAATGATGTGGATCGATTGGAAAAAACCTATATGCCCACAAAACCGGTAGTGATCATCGAGTCAGCTTTTGAAGTCTTTCTTATCCCGGCAATTTTTATTCTTATTCTGGAACTCCTGATCAAATCTTTCTACTTGAGACATCATATATGAAAAACTTTCATTTAGAATACATCATTCTTTCCGCACTTTTTTTCCTCACTCTTCTCACGTATCTAGTCAGAAAACTCAGGGATCGAAAACAAATATTTTCTATAATCTATAAATACCCAAACTTAGAAAACTCTATTGATCTCGTACCGAAGAGAATCTTCCAATTTCGAATGATACTCTGGGGACTCGGTGGTATTCTTCTTATCGTTTCATTATTCAATCCATCCTTTCGGAGTGAACAGTCCCAGGACTCCTTGGATCTGAAGGGAGTGGACATTGTATTTTTGGTTGATGTGAGTCTTTCTATGAATGCGGATGACAATGGAAGTCCGAGAATTTCCAGGCTCAAAGAAGTCATCCTTTCCCTCTTGCCATCCCTTTCCAGCAATAGATTCGGTATCATTACTTTTGCCGGAACCCCTTTCCTTTATTGTCCTATGACTTCGGACATAGGTGCATTTTCGGAATATGTCAGAGGACTGGAAACGGACATGATTCCCGATACGGGTACCAATATAGGTAGAGGTTTCAATAAATTAGATGCTTTTTTGGACTCGGATAAGGTATTCAAAAATAAGATAGTTGTGCTGGCTACTGACGGTGAGGACTACTCGGAGACAATTCCTTCCAAATTGAATTCGGATCTTATTGTATTCGGATTGGGTACAACTGAAGGTAGTTTGATACGGTACAAAGATGAAAATACAGGGATGTCGGGATACATAACCAGGGATGGGAAACTCATAAATAGTAAGGATGACTCTTCTTTGATCAAAACTTCTATCAATGAGCCTTTTCTCAAAAACATAGCCAGAAAGCACAACGGGGAGTATGTAAACATCACTGCCAATCCACAAAGTGCGGATATCCTGATCTCAAAAATCAATGAGATGGAGAAGAATAAAGATCGTCAAATCAGGGATATTCTAAAGAAAGATGGGTATCATTTCTTCCTAATTCCTGCATTTTTGATTCTCTTCTTTGATTTTGTGATTCTGGAGTGGTTGATTTTTAAAAGTAGAAAGTTCGGATGATCAGGAAACGATAGGAAGATCCAGGATGAATTCTATCTTTTCTTCTGATTGCTTGCTCTTAGATACAAAAGTATGATCTTTTAATTTGGTAATGTGAATCCTCCCGTTCATCTTCTCTGCAATGATATCGACCATTGTCAGACCCAATCCGTAGTCCAGGGTATTGTATCTCTCATCAACAAAATTGTAATTACGAAAGAAAGGTTCAAAAACTAGGTTGTACTGTTCCAGGGTGAAGCTTTTTTCCTTTTCAACATGAAATGGTTTGTTGATGACTGAAGTGGTAAAGGATTGATTTTGAATATAAAACAAAACTGTAATGAAGCTATTTTCCTCTGAGAACTTAAGTGCGTTGGTGATCAATTCTTCATAAGCTTCTTTGAGTAATTCTTTACTTACCATAATAAATTTATTTTTGAAATCCAATGAAGGGGTACTGATGAATAAATCCTGATTTTTTAGTTTTGCTAGATCCCGAAAGTTTTCACGAATTTCTAAGAGGAGGGAAGCAGCTTCAAAAGCAGAGATCTTACTTATTTCCACCTGAGAATCTATCATCATGTTGATTTTATTGATCTGATTGAAGGATCTCTTTACAACTTCATTGTTTGTTATCAACATATTAAGAAGATCGGAATCCAATAACTTATTGCCTTTTTCATCTTCCGGCATAGTGTTTAAAATATCTATCAGACTGGAGATGGCACCGATTCCTGCTCCCTGGATAAAAATTCGATAGAGATTTTCAAATAATTTTTTATGAAGAAAACGTTTGCTATGATTGTTGTCAGTAGATTTATTTCGTTCTTTGTATCTATACCAATCGATTTCAGTTTCGATCTGTTGGATACGTACATCCTTCTGATCCCGGCTGGCTTTTTCTACTATCGAAGACTCGATTGCGTTGTCGATTTTTCTAAGAAGTTCTGTTTGTTTGAAAGGCTTTAGGAAATAGTCATATACTCCATATTTCATGATTTCTATGATTTCTTCGGGGGCTTTGTTGGAGCTCTGGACGATGATAGGAATGTTTCCATCGATATCACGGATCTTTTGAATCAATTCCACTCCGGTCATTTCCGGCATAAAGATATCCGTAATGATCAAAACATAGGAATTCTGTTTGTATAAGGTCAAACCATCTTTCCCGTTGTGCGCAAGATCTACTTCATAATGATGAAGTTTTAAATAATCGGATAGAATTCCCGCACTGATTTCATCATCTTCAACGATAAGAATTTTTTGTTTAATCATCTTGCCTCAGATACAGAATATTTATCTTTAATTAGTAAAATTTCGTCCCAGGAATCGAAAAATGCATCCAGGAGGTCGGGATCGAAATGCTTTCCCTTCATTTCGAGTAGATATCCGCGTATGTCTGAGAGAGCCCATGGTTTTTTGTAAGGACGGTTGCTCCCCAGAGCATCGAAAACATCCGCAATGGCAACAATTCTCCCAGAAATAGGTATGTCTTCTCCGGAAAGTTGATTCGGGTAGCCTGATCCATCCCATTTTTCATGGTGATAGAGAGCGATTTCTGCACCTTTTTGAATCAACTCAGATGAACTCCCTTCCAGAATTGAATATCCAATCTTAGGATGACTCTTCATGATTTCAAACTCTTCCTCTGTGTACTTTCCCGGTTTCAATAGAATTTCATCCGAAATGCCAATTTTGCCAATATCGTGCATAGGAGCAGCTTTGTAAATTAATTCCACTTCTATGGCAGATAAATTGATTTTTTTTGCAATTATTCTGGAATAATGACTCATTCTTAGGATGTGCTCACCTGTTTCATTGTCCCGGAATTCTGCCGCTTTCGAGAGTCTATAAATGAGTTCTTCTTCCCGTTTGAGGATCTCCTCGGTAGCTTTCTTGACATCCCGGGTTAGGGTCATATTGTAATTGATCATCTGAAGATTGAAATTTCTGAGCGAAATCAGATTGTTCACTCTTGCCTTTAGCTCAATTAGAGAAATGGGCCTACTCAGAAAATCATTGATCCCTGCTTCTAGCGCTTCTGCTTTCACATCATTGTCAACGATAGCTGTGATCATTATCGAGGGAATTCCATCTCCTCCCGGAAAGGTTTTGATGCGACGGATGAAATCAATACCGTTCATCTCATCCATCATATAATCCACAATGATCAAATCCGGAGATTTTTGATAAAAACTTGTGATTGCAAGAATGGGGTTGATAAACTTCACTACCTCAAAATTGGGTTGAATTAGCTTTAAATAGTCCTCCAAAATATCTAAATTTATCTGATTATCATCTATTAAATAAATGATCATAAATCCAAACTCTTCATCCTTTCATAGGCATTCAAGACTTCCTTAACTAGATCTTCAGGTATCTCCGTTTCATTTTTTGAACATTTTTCGATGGTTTCTAACTTTTCACCAATATAGCTATATCCGAGATTATAGGAAAGCCCCTTGATGGAATGAGAAAGTTTTTTTATACTTGCGAAGTCTTTTGAGTCTATCAATGACATAAGGTTGGGGAGTTCAGTGTCCATTTTCTTAAAGTACATGTCATTATAGGTTTTGAATTTTTCAATCCCCAGGCTATTGACAAAATCATCACGGGTCTCTTTATCTATTAATTCATCAGAATTGCCCAAAACTACCCCCTAAATTATTTCTCTTTAAGAAAATTTCTGCAAAATTTCTCTAAAACCTTTGAAAAAACGAATGTACTTGGTACTATTCTCAATTTTCTTTAAAAATAAGATCGTATGCTAGCGAAACTTAGCAATCATTTTTCGGTGAAGAAGAATAATAAAAAAATTTCTGGAATTTTAAGCCGCAGATTTTTAAACTTTGCTTAAAAAAGTAGAAATCTAAATATTGAAGATCTTAACCGTTATGTATTCAAATAAAAGGAAATTGTCATTCAAAAAGTTAAAAATTTTTTGAGAATTAGAAATAAAAAACTAATAGCAATATAGAAAAATTAACTTGGAATGAAGCCATAATTTTTTTTACTGTTTTTCTAATTGCTATTTATTATTCAAAGCTCAACTTACCATAAGATGTCCGGATATCTAAAAAGATGAAAAAAAATAGATTTCAAAAGTTTTTGGAATTATCAAAGGATGGCTTATTAGTTTTCAAGCTGATTTCAAATTCTGCTCAAATCATCGAATTCAACCCGGCCTTCACAGAAATCTTAGGAATGGAGAGTTTGAAAGTCAGTTCCTTACTCCCATTGAATGAGTTTCTCTATGGAATTGATATAGATAGGGAGTTCAACTTACTTTTTAATTCTACCCAACCTTTTTCGAAACTTATCTACCATCCCATCCTATTGAAATGGCTTGAGATTCATATCGATCAGGATGAATTTGAAGATCAATACATCTGTATTTTAAGAGACGTCACTCTCGAAAAAAAAGAAGATCAACTCAATCAAGAAATTCGAAATTATAATTTCATTACAGAAAATTCATCTCTCATCTTTTATCGTTACAATCTAAATGGCAAAAAAGGAATTCATTACATATCCAAAAATATTGAAAAGGCACTGGGGTATCCGATCTCCAATTTCTATAAAAATCCTAACTTTCTCTGTCAGATCATACACGGAGAAGACCGCCTCATTCTGGAAAATTTTGTCTTGAATAGAGATGAGAAGTACACATTGAGATGGATCAAAAGTGATGGATCCTACCTCTATCTGGAACATCAAAATAATATGATCTTCAATGAATTTGGAAAACCGGAAGCGATTGAGGGCATAGCACTGGATGTTACAAACCAAAATCTCCAAAATCATGAGCTGACCGAATCCAACTACTTATATCATGAGATTTTAAAAAATTATCCCAATGGTTTCATTTATGTCCTGGATAAAAATCATACAATCCTCAAGGCAGTAGGATCGGATCTGGGTTCTCATCATCAGGATCCATTCAGTCTAATTGGAAAAAACATTTCGGATTGCTATCCGGAAACTGAATCCGAAATCTTGAAGAAAAATTTTTCAGAAGTCTTTGAGGGGAAATCCATTGCATTTGAATTCCCTTACAATTCTAGAATTGTAAAAATCTATGGTTTCCCACTGATTGATATCAATTATGAAATCAATCAAATCATAATCATAGCCAATGATATCACGAAATTTAAGAATATAGAAACGAGCTTAAAGAAATCACTTATCGAAATTTCCGGAATCAAAAATGTTTTGGATCGTCTATCTATTGTAGCTGTTACCGACTCAAGAGGAATCATCACTTATGTAAATTCAAAATTTTGTGAGATATCTAAGTATTCTCCTGATGAACTTCTGGGCTCCTCACATCGAATTGTAAACTCAGGATTTCATCCTAAGGAGTTTTTCAAGCATCTTTGGGATACAATCAAATCTGGTAAAATCTGGAGAAGTGAAATTTTAAACAAAGCCAAGGATGGCACCCTGTATTGGGTAGACACTACGATCGCTCCTCTCTTCAATGAAGAAGGAAATATCAATCAATTTATTGCAATACGCACTCTGATCACCGAAAGGAAACGAATGGAGGAATCACTTCAAAAAGCACATCAGTTTGCAAAAATTGGAGAATGGGAATACAATATTTCTGAAGACAGATTGAAGTGTTCTGATTCTATTCTGGATCTATTCAATATGGAGAGAAGTGAATTTGAATCCAGATACAAAAACTTTTTGGATCTGGTTCATCCGGAGGATAGAAGTTTTGTTCAAAAAAATTTAAATTATTCTTATACCCTAAAAACACCCCAACAGGTTGAGCATAGGATACTTCTCAGAAATGGAGAAATACGTTGGGTAATAGAATCGTACTACTCAGAGTTTTCTCAAAATGGTGAACCCACTCTAACAATAGGCATTCTTCAGGACATCAGTGATCGTAAAATCACAGAAATGGCTCTCAAAGAAAGCAATACAAAACTACTGCTCGTTTCTATAAACAGTCCGGACTATCTAATCATCCTGAATAAAAACAGAAGCATTGAATACATCAACAAGGCCATTCCCGGGATAAATCTCTATAGCGTTAATGGCTCGGACATACTTCATTTTATACCCAGAAAAAGTAAAAAATTGGTTCGGGAATGGATAGACCAGGCTCTCCTTGACACTTCAGGCTTTATCAAAGACCTTGCCTTTCATGTCAAAGAGATTGGATATCAACATTTTTCTATTCGATTTGTACCGATCATAGAAGCAAATCGTATTACATCTCTTTATATCATCGCGACTGACATAACTTCACAAAAAAAAGCTGAATTGGAATTACAAAAGACCAGAAAGCTATTGATCCAAACAAATTCGATAGCCAGAGTAGGTGGCTGGTCCTATGAATTTTCAGAAGAAAAACTGTACTTGTCCAGAGTCTCCAGGTCGATTTTGAACCTGAGTGATGAATACGAATACACATCGGCGAAAATCATAGAGAGTTTATTTGATAAAAAATCCAGATATCTTCTACTTCGTAAAGTCAATACAGGGCTGACAAATCATAATAACTTTGACATAGAACTGAAAATTGACAAGGGGCAGAAACAACAAATCTGGATCAAGTTGACCGGAAGGCCGGAAGTCTCATCCGGAAAACCCGTTCTATTGATAGGTGCAATCCAGGATATTACAGAGAAGAAAATCAATGAAATTGAGATATTAAAAAGAAGCAAAGAAGCTCTTGAAGCCAACAAAGCCAAATCCGAATTTTTAGCCCGCATGAGTCATGAATTGCGAACTCCCCTGAATGGAGTCATAGGATTTACAGAACTTCTTCTAAACACCCAATTGGAGAAATATCAAAAAGATTATGTAAAGAATATTAACCTTTCAGCGAATTCCCTCCTGGATATTATTAATGAAATTTTAGATTATTCAAAAATTGAAGTTGGGAAATTGATCCTTGATGAAATCCCAACAGACATCATTCAACTTCTTGAACAGGCTATAGACATAGTAAAGTTCAGTGCGTCTAAGAAAAAAATCGAAGTTCTTTTAGAAATCGACTACAGACTACCCCAGTTTATAATAATTGATCCGATTCGATTGAAACAGGTGATAATCAACCTGCTCAGCAATGCTATTAAATTTACAGAGAAAGGTGATGTCAAACTATCTATAATTTTCGAGGAAGGGAAGAGTCCCGGTATTGGAATTTTCTGGTTTTCCGTAAGTGACACGGGGATAGGTATTTCCAATGAAAATCAATCAAGAATTTTCAAAGTCTTCTCACAGGCGGATCCCTCAATTACCAGAAGATTTGGTGGCACGGGACTGGGACTAGTAATCAGTAAAATGCTGATCGAAAAAATGGGAGGGGAGATTCATCTGAATAGTAAACCCGGGAAAGGGAGTACTTTTTATTTCCAATTGTCCAAACCTTTTCAAAGAGGCAAGGAAATGAAGCTGTACGGTCGGGAGTCTATCAGAAAAATTTTACTGGCTGATAGCAACCATAAGCTTTTAGATATTCTCAGTGATTATTTTATTGCTAATCATATTCAGTTTGTGCCGGCTGAGAATTCTGTAGAAGTGATGAGACAATTTGAAAGTCATAAAGATATTGACCTAATTTTGATTGCTCAAAAACTATCAGACGTCTCAGGCATCGACACCCTGAAACGAATTCAGAGGCTTTCTCCTGAGAGATTTTCCAAAATAAAGGTCATGATTATGCATGATCTTTTAGATGAATCTATGTTTCACATAGGAGGCAATCCGGACAATGAATGTCTGAAAATCGAGAAACCTCTTACATACACAAAATTGATGAGCAGCTTTAAAAGATTATATTCAAGTGAAATCAGTGAAACCTATGAAGCAATTACCGAAGAAATTATTGAAACAAATCAAAAAGAGGGTACTATCATCAAAGTTATGGTCGTAGATGACGTCGAAATGAATCGTATGCTACTTATAGATTACCTGGGAGCTGTTCTAAAAGGTGCGCAAATCCTGGAAGCTTCCAATGGGGTAGAAGCTATGGAGATTTTCAAAAAAGAATCTCTCGACTTGATATTTATGGATATCCAAATGCCCGAGAAGGATGGCTTCCAGACTACCCAGGAAATAAGAGAAATTGAAAAGCAGAGGGGAACTTCTTCCAAAATCATAGCACTCACTGCAGGAACATTTCAGGGAGAAAAAGAAAGGAGCTTTCATTCGGGGATGAATGAATTTTTAACAAAACCCATACAAATCAAAAATTTAACCCTCACTCTAAAAAATCTCGGATTCCTAAAGAATTGAAATTTTTAAAATTTCGGAATTAGGAAAGGATCAATCCGAGCTATCAATTTTGATTGAAAAAATATCATCCAATCGAAATAGTAAGAATAGAATCCCAAATACCTAATCGTTAAAATCATGGGATGAGGAAGTTATGGAAAATTACAAATCCCGTTTTAAGAAATATTTTTTTTACTTTTTAATCAGCTTTGTTGTTCTGTTTTTGTATCGCCTGATTTATGGATTCGTGATCGTGACGGAAACTCAAGTATATGAAAGTATCACAAATAATCAGATTCAAACTTCTTCCTATGGAGATACTGACTCTTTTCAATTGTCCCGTAAAAACTATGCAAGTCTAAAAAAATCTTCCGGTTCACCCTCACTACAACTACCGGGAAGCATTCAACAGAAATATGAAAAGATAGGATCAATTTCATCTGATACGGATGCCTACGAAGATGATGAGAAAAAGATCAGAGAATTGATCAAATCTTTTAAAGCAATGATACAGTACGAAGAAATGAATGGTCTCCCGGGCAATAGATCTCTTCGACTCGGAATCGGTGTAAACCCGGAAAGATTTGATGAAATGATTTCGGAAGCCAGAAAAATTGGGGTTTTGAAATACATTCATATAAACAAGATAGACAAAACTAATGAATTCAAGGAATTAAACGCCCAACGTCAATCTCTGGAAAAGAATAAGAATGCTCTCATTGCTCTAAAAGGTATGGGAGGGAAAATCCAAGAATTGATTGAACTGGAAAATAAGATTCTCGAGAAAGAACAAAACATTCAGGACCTGGGTGTGAAGCTAGGGGATTTTGACGAAGAAAATGAATTCTGCACTATAAAGTTTTTGCTTTCTGAAAAGAGACTGATGATTAAACCCGGCCTCTTTCCTTCAATCATGAGAAGACTCAAGGTGGCTTTAGAATGGACTATCAAATATTACTTTCTCGCTTCCATGATCATTGTTTTCATGAGTTGCTCGATTCTAATTCTAATCCTCTTATTGGAAAAATTCAAAGTATTCTTTCAGGATCAAATCAATCATCTTATAAAAGGCAATGACCCCGTCGAAGAGGTATCGGAAACTCAACCGGTTCGACGTAGTACGTCAAAGAAAAAAGGAGATAAATAAATTATGCAGGAAGATCATTATGATGCTATTATCATAGGTTCCGGAATCGGTGGAATGACAGCGGGAGCTCTACTGACCAAATTCAGCAAACAAAAAGTATTGATCCTGGAGCAACACTTCAAACCGGGTGGCTTCACTCATATTTTCAAGAGAGAAGGGAAATTTCTCTGGGATGTTGGAGTTCATTACATAGGTGGAATGGAGAAAAATTCATTCATCAGGAATCTATTTGATATGATTACAGACGAAAAAGTAAAATGGAAAAAAATGCCCCATTTGTTTGAAAAATTTGTCTATCCTGATTTGGTATTCGATGTCCCTTCGGATGAAAAAGAATATAAGAAAAAACTTATAGATCTCTTTCCTTCAGAATCCAATGCAATAGAAAATTATTTCAATGACATCAAAACTATCTCTTCCTTCATATCCAGAGAATTCACTCTGAAATCGTTTCCACCAATTATCGGGAATAGCCTCCGCTGGCTTAATCTTCTGGGCGCCGGTTCGGCACTTGACACAACCTCAGAATATATGGAAAAGAATTTCAAAGATGCCAAACTGAAATCCCTACTTGTATCACAATGGGGTGACTATGGTCTACCTCCCTCCCAAAGCGCTCTGGCCATGCATGCTCTGGTTGTAGAGCATTATTTCGGAGGTGGTTTCTATCCCATCGGTGGAAGCGGAAAGATTGCAGAATCCATCAAGCAGGTTCTCCAGACTACAGGAGGATCCATTCTTATCAATCATGAAGTGAAAGAAATTCTGATCAAAGACAATAAAGCCATAGGAGTCAAGGTTCTCATCAAGAACCCCAAAGGCAATACAGAGAAAGAGTTTTTTGCAAATAAAATCATTTCAGACGCCGGGGCATCAAATACGTATCTGAAACTCATCCCCGAATCCGTAAACATTCCTTTCCGGGACGAGTTGAGATCCATGTCTCATTCTGTTAGTGCTCTCACTCTATACGTCGGCTTCAAAGAGGATCCAAAAAAGATGGGTTTTGAAGGTGAAAAT
Source organism: Leptospiraceae bacterium (assembly GCA_024233875.1). Lineage (GTDB taxonomy): Bacteria > Spirochaetota > Leptospiria > Leptospirales > Leptospiraceae > JACKPB01. Next base: position 90,692 of record JACKPB010000002.1, on the reverse strand, counting down.
CATTGGATATACAACTCTTTTGATCATGAGGACAATTTCAATTCAAGAAATGAGATTCTGAATGGAAAAATCAATATGTGCTATCTTTCTTTCCCTTCAATGAAAGATACAGATCCCACAGGTCATACAGCAGAATTGATCACATTTGTTGATTACACTCCCTTCGAAAAATGGAAAGACGGAGAATGGAAAAATCGGGGAGAGGATTACAAAGAACTAAAAGAAAAAATAGCAAATACCATGCTGGATTATATAGAAAAACACTATCCCGGTTTTCGATCTATGGTCGAATACTATGAACTTTCCACTCCACTCAGCAGTGAGTACTTCACCGGACATCCCTCAGGAAGTATTTATGGAATTCCCTGTACTCCGGATCGGTTTCGAAAAGATTGGCTGGGAGTGCATACTCCGATAACAAACTTACACCTTACAGGAGCAGATGCAGCTACTCCCGGAGTTGTAGGAGCGATGATGGGTGGGTTTTCTACTTCGATTTCAATCTTGGACCTACCCGGTATTATGGGAGCGATTCAAAACATAATCAAATTTTGATGTATGCCTGACGTCTCCCTGATCCTACCCACATACAATGAATCCGGAAATATAAAAAAAGTTCTGGATTCATTATTGAAGGTCCTGGACAATTCGGGATATTCTTTTGAATTGATAGTGGTGGATGACAATTCCCCGGACGGGACTGCCGCGATAGTCAGGGAGATTGAGAGCATCGACCCGAGAATTCGTTTGTTGGTTAGGTATCACAACAGAGGACTTTCTCATTCAGTTCTGGCAGGTTTTGAATTTGCCAGAGGGAAAGTACTCGGAGTGATGGATGCGGACCTCCAGCATGACGAAACTATATTGGTAAAAATGCTTTCACACCTCGAAGAGTATGATCTGGTCATAGGCAGTCGTTTCCTGAGTGATTCTATGAATGATGGGTTGCCACACTATCGATTGTTGATGAGCAAAACCGCTATTCATCTCATACAATACATTCTCGGACTGAAACTCAATGATCCACTTTCGGGTTATTTTGTCCTCAAACGATCCTATTACGAAAAAGTGTCGGAGAAAATCAACCCGAGAGGATTTAAGATTCTTCTGGAACTCATTTCCAGAAATCCCTATTGCAAATACCTGGAACTTCCATTTCGTTTCAGGAAGAGGGAAGATGGTAGCACAAAACTAAACCATGAGGTGATTTTAGACTTCCTTTTGCAGATCATAGAAATTCGTTTGGGGATTTTGCTTTCTCCCAGATTCATTCGATACTCTATCATTGGATTTTCCGGAATTCCCGTAAACCTTTTGGGGCAAACCATAGGTCATTTTCTCTTTGATGTCAAATATATATTTATATCGGGTGACTTTCAGTTCCCCGGACTCTCCGTGATCCTGGGTTATGTGCTCAGTTTTTTGAATAATTTTCTATGGAATAATTTTTGGACTTTCAAGGATGTTCAATTCAAAAGCATGAAAGAATACTCAATAGGTCTATTTAGATATCTTCTGATTACATTTCTGGGATTCATAATTCAGATTTCCGTATGGAGATTGTTTTGGGAATTGTATGAACTCTCCTCCATAGGCGAAAATTATTCATTTCTGAGTTATTTCTTTAATTTCATAGGAATCCTATTTGCTACGACATGGAACTATATTTTGAGCAAAAAATATGCATGGAGAATTCTTTCCTGAAACTCCAAAAAATTCAAAAAGAATATTCCTGGATGTATCTCTCGGCTGTATCCACTGTTGTGTTGTTCACTCCTATCCCACCGAGCAATAGTATGCTCCCATCCAATAGATTCGAGGATGTATGACCTGATTTTGTATAGAGGAGATTATTGATTTTTGTAAAATTACCCAGAGACGGAGTGTAGATCTCAGCCAAATTTAGATAGAAGAAATTCCCCGCTCCGGTAGAACCAATTCCACCCGCAACAAGGAGTCTTCCATCAGCGAGAAGGCTGGCGGAGTGTTGGTACTTATTCCCTATCATAGTCGGACCTGAACGAAAGCTATTTTCGGAAATACTATAGATCTCAGTTGTTTTGAGAGTATTGTTATTGTAGAAGCCTCCGGTGATCATGATCTCGTTGGAATTGATCTTAGTGGCCGCATGACCGAATCTGTTTTCTTGCATAGAAGGACCGGAACTAAAAGTTCCCGTAGCCGGATCATAGATCTCAGTGGTGTTTAAACTCAGAGACGATATATGATTGTATCCACCTATGACCAATACCTTTCCATCGGGTAGAATTGTTGCTGTATGATTCCCCCGAGCCGAAGACAGGGAACCTGATGTAGAAAATGTATTTGTGTTGGGGTCGTAGACTTCTGTGGTAGCAAGAGTCTCTCCCGCCAGATAACCACCTATGATCAAAATCTTTCCTGTGTTGAGTAGGGTCGCTGTATGACCAAATCGGGCCGAACTCATGGAAGGACCGGCGACAAAAGTATTCGATGATGCCTGAAAGATCTCGGAATCCCTCAGTGCTGTAGATGGGGTTGTGCCACCGATGAGTATTACGTTTCCATTGGTCAAAACTGTTGCTGAATGTGTGTTCCTTGCAACAATCATATTTCCCGTTAAAGTAAATGTTCCGCTTTCAGGATTGTATACCTCTGAAGGGTCGGTACCTGTGGAGTAGTACCCCCCCGCTATCAATACTTTCCCATCAAACAAAACACTCGCTGTGTGATACTTTCTGGCATGATTGGGATTGGCGACCGGAACAAATTTTCCGAAATAGTGATTGTAGAATAAATTCGGCAAATAAAACTCCAAATTCTTCGGACTTTTAGAACTGTCTCCCATACCGAGGCAATGAAGTAAGAAGAAGAGGGGGAAAAGAAGTTTCATCAGGATCCTCATGTCAAAACCTCCAGGAATAGGAAAACTTAGTGTAGAGTTCTGTGCCACGTGATACTCCAATAGCCGGTGATACGGGTGAAGGGAATCCCGAGATCTGAAAGCCATCACCGGATATAGGATTGAAGTATGAAATCAGGGAGCTTTTTTTCTCGGGCATGAAGATATAGGAATCAAAAATTGAGATTGCATAGAGAGCAGAAAGAAAGCCGATAGAATATCCAAATTGAGCGCGACTCGTTTCCAGTCTGGACTGGAGATTGGAGGCTGTATCCGCATCGTTCATAGTCAAAACCCGATGGAACGCCGGACTGTAGTAATAAAAGAGCGGAGAGATTCTTTCAAATCGGTTGGCATTTCTGAGGGCATTGGAGTAATCAATCCCTCTACCCGCTGCATAGAATAGGCCCAACCAACCTCCGTAAAATAGTGTGCGGGATTTCCACTCATCTTTCGCTACCGTCATGTGCCAGGCCCCGGGGAAAATCAAGGTCTTCCAATGTCTTTCGAAATTTATTCCTTCTCCGGTACTTGCCGGACGGGAAGGTTCTCTGGGAATGTTGGGGACAATGACCTGTTGAGTATTTTGTATATTGATCAATTTAATAGTATAAGAATATGTTTCGGTTGCATTCGATTCTATGAAATCGGTCTTTTGAAGATAAGATGCCGCCAGACCCAGTGAGCTTTCCAGAGAACTTTCCTGTTCCAAAATCATTTTGGTATCATTTATAGATCGTGAGTAATTCAGTTCGTGGTATCTCAGAATAGCTGAATCACAATGAAGGACCACCCGATCCGTATTTTGAGCACGACCCAATCTTTGAGAAAGCTGCAATAGCTCCTTGCTCCGGGTGAGAAAGTATTTGTTCATTCCCTCTCCGGGTTTTTTTAGAAAATGATTGTAGATCTTTTCATAGGTATCATAGGCTTTTTGAAACTCCAGAGTTTCAAGATAATCTCTCCCCTCGGCTTCGTAAAGTGAGAATAGTATCGCGTCTAACTTTTCTATTCTTTCTTCCAATCCGAGAGATATATTTCTAAGACTGGCTGAGTCAGTCTGAAGAACACGAATTCTTAATGATTCATAAGCATCCAGATTCTCCTCAATATTTTTGATACTGTACTTTTTGTTGGAGGGAATTTTTTTATCCAATTTATGAATTTCTTCGAGAGTGACATTGTAGAGAGTATTTACAACCCGATTGCGAATGCTCATGCTGAGAAAACCCGAAGGTGATTGACTACCGAGTTCTTGAGATTCATTGATCAATCTCAAGGCTTCTTCAAACTCTTCTAACGCTTTCGTATAGTTTTTACGCTTGAATAATTTGTCTCCATTGTCTACATTCTTCAATATTTTTTTAACAGTTTGTTCTCACTCCTTTGATGATGTAGAAAATTTCTCTACTGTAATATCTATGCCTTCCAGGTCCTTGTTCTCAATAGGTGTAAAATCGATAGCATCATCCGGTTTGATATCAAATTTAGGTTGTACTCTAATATTCGAATCCGCTTCGGTATTCAATAGCTTTACTATAAAAACACTCAGTTCATGATCAAAATTCTCTTCGGAAAAGGAAGTTTCTTCTGTGTGAATATTGCGATTTTCCTTATGAGAAAAAAGATCCATTTCGAAACTGTACGTTTTGTTCTTCTTAGAGATCTTTCCTCTTATAGATTCTTCGGGTAGAAATTCGGTCTGGATGAACTCCCTGCACTTGTCTTTCTTGCATTCATTGGCTTTTTTCTTGTACAGTCCGAAGTATTCTGCCAAGAATCCATCATCCACCACAATGTATTTCTCATGGAAATGCTCATAAAGAGAAAGATAGATATGATTTCGAATTTTGGTTTGCTCGGATTTTGAAATCCCCCTGTCGAACTCCAGATCATCGACCAGAATTCTTTTGGGTTGGAGAAGATTTGTGTTCTGAGCCAGGAGAGAGAAATGGAAAAAAAGTATCAATGAACCCAAAGCCCGGAGAATATAAGGTAGAATTTTTTTCCGAATCATTTTTTAACTTCCTCTGCTAGTATGGAATCGATGAAAACAATTCATAAGACTATCATAAATAGTTCAGAAATTGCAAGTAGAAACTTAATCAAACACAGTTTTCCAGTTTGAAAAGAAGGTGATATCGGGGACAGGGAAGGTGATGTCCTCCATAAGTCCCAGTTGCCAGAGAGAAGATTCCAGGACCTTCAAATTGAATCCGCAGGAAAAAATTGCTGAGGGTTGGCTGAGAAGTAGGGTCTGAGAAGAGTAGGGTGAGGAGTGAATGTCCAATTGAATCATAAGGGACAGATCTTCCGTCCAATTGTAACCGATTCCGTAAGAGGCCATCCCATAGCTTCTGGCACGAATCGTATCATTCAAAAATGGATTGGAAACATAGATCCCGTTTAAATTGAGGAATTGAACCAATCGATTGCTTCTGTACTTCATAGAAATGCCCAGAGATCCATCCGTTTTCCCACTTCCCATCGCAAGAGATGACTTTCCGGTTGCTAATTTTACGATTCCGACAAGAGCTAGAGAAAATCCAGACCCATCATTATAAAAATTCCACTTTCCGGAAAGCAGAGTGTCCCCCAGCCCGGAGTGGGGTTTGGATTGAATGATTCTGGATCTGGTCCCAGTGATTAAGTATTTAAATTCATTGTCGGGAAGATTTTCTTTCCCCGTCCGAACACCCATGATGGAATGGTATGTATTGATAGTTGAATCTAAGATACCCGTATTGAAAGAGTAACCAGTAAACCCGATGCCCAATTCAAAAGAATCACTGATCCCATAATCAAACTGAACCCTACTCACAGTGTATTCCATATCGATTACTGTTTGATACTGTCGATTCAAATGTCCGAATCTATAGTAATCCGCCATGAGTCCTGCTTCCTGATACGTGCCTGAATATCTGAGAAAGTACTCCCTGAGAATTGGTTTCTGATAAGCATAGGGAATGTCTCTTTCTACATTGTATCGGGAGTTCTTGATGTCATTGATCAAAGAGAGATTGGCATTGATCCTGGACTGACCTTTTTTCAATGCAATTGGGGTTGTCGCTCTCGGTTGCAAAAAGAGTAGGGTCGGTGCATACTCATTCCGTATGTCGAGAGGAATGTCCAGCTGCTCGTTCGCAGACAAAATTAGGGGATGGAAGAGGATTCCCAAGCAGATCATTCGCAGAATTCTATTTGGAGAGAAGAGCAAATATCTCAGGGAAAAATTTTGCATGATTCAGCAATACTAATTCAAATAGATTTATAGGCAACTCGGTATATACTCCTTTCCAAAAATCAAAAGGATTTTTTTACTTGTACTATCGATTCAAATTCAGGAAGTGATTTCATGAAATACATTCTTCTTTTTTCCCTCATCTTTTTCTCCCTCCACTGTGCTTCTGATTCAAACAAACCGGGGGCTGAAGGGTTAGATGAAACAGGGAGAAAATTTAAAATTTTAAAAGAGAAATCGATGGAAAGAGGAACAGAGTTTTCTGTTTCCAGTCGACTGCTCTACAATGAAAACGGAGATTTGGTCCTTGCCTCCCTCGGTTCAGCCCAACCGATTCTTCAGGAAAAGTATTCCCGCGCACTTTCCCATGTTTTCCCGAAAGGAACAGCTCTGGAATACGAGCCTCCGGTGGATCTCTTCGGAGCGCAGTCTCCAAATCCGGAAAAGCCTTTCCGCATAACACTGGGGGGGCCGATGGAAGTCTACGGAATCCCTCTTCAGATGGGATCAGTGCTTTCTCTGAGCTATCCCAAACGTTTCAACGAGAAATCAGAAATTGGAATTCTGGTAGAAAGAACCTTTCAACCTCTTGAGATCAATGGGAAAAAAATTCCCTCCGGAGTTTTCCTTCTTATTGAATCCAAAGAAAAGCAAAAGTACAAAGTAGAGGACAATTGGATCGATCTCCAATAGTTCGATTCTCTCCTTTGAATTAGGGAAAACTTCTGTTTTCCCGGTTTAGGACATTTTCAAGATTTTGGGGTAGAGCTCCAAAATCTAGGGACCTCTAAACTGCTGACAGGCTGATTTAGAGGTCTTTTTGTTTGAATTTTCAGGGAAGCATTCGGACAGAATGAGGAAATTGGTTAGAGATTTTCAGTAAGATTCATTTTTCGAAGCTTCATCTCTCAATCTGTCTCTTTCATAGAGTACAATCATGGAATATCCAAAGAGGGTATCATGAAGGCTCTAAAAAACTTAATGCTAAAATGGAAAAAAACTTATCTATCCAAAAAGGAATCGGTGACCTATCGTGTTCTGGCTAGGGTGGAACTTGAAAATTTTTTAAATCATGGCCGTTGTAACCTCAGAAGACCGAATGGGGAAAAGGCCCACATCCTAATGCGGGATGCCATTTCAAGAAACTATAGGATCATCTTAGAAAATGGGACTGAGATTTTTTATCGAAATTTGGAAGACTTGATTGAGGATGGATGGACTATCATCGGCTGAACTTCGGAGGAAACTATGGTCAGAGGTTTGACTCTTGGGAAATTTGCTCCCTTGCACCGGGGACATCAGCTTCTCATTGAAACAGGAAGAGAGGAATCGGATGAATTGACCGTTCTTGTCTATGATGCTCCGGATGTCACAAGAATTCCCGTTTCTGTGAGAGCCGGTTGGATTCGAAATTTGTATCCTGATGTTCGGGTGATTGAGGCTTATGACTGTCCGCTGGAGGTTGGAGAGTCGGAGAGAGTGAAGAAATTGCACGAAGACTACATCCTCCACACTCTGGGAATTTCATCGACTGACACTTTCTTTTCGAGTGAGTTTTACGGTGAGCACATGTCTGTGGCCCTTTCTGCAAAGCATCGGATCGTGGATGCAGATCGAAAGCGCCTTCCGATTTCCGGAACAGAGATCAGAAAAAATCCTTATGAAAATCGGAAGTATCTCTCCCCGATAGTTTACCGGGATTTGATAAGAAAGCTAGTCTTTCTGGGAGGACCCTCTACGGGAAAATCAACTCTGGCAGAGTACTGCGCCCGAACCTTTCAAACGGAGTGGCAACCCGAGTACGGACGGGAGTACTGGGAAACGTTTCAGGTGGAGAGAAGACTCACTCCCGACCAACTCCTGGAATTGGCACAGGGTCATCTGGAAAGAGAAGAAAAACAAATTCTTTCTTCCCGTGAATTTCTTTTTGTGGACACAAATCCCATCACAACGTATCTCTTTTCTCTGTACTATCATGGTTTTGCTGTGGATGAACTGGAAGCCCTGGCAGATCAAAGCAGAAATAGATATGATCTCTTTCTCCTGTGTGATACGGACATACCCTATGAGGACACAGAAGACCGATCAGGAGATGGAAATCGGATTTATTTTCAGGAAAGAACAATAGAGTATCTCAATTCAAAAGAAATTCAATTTGAAACTGTGAGCGGATCTTTGAACGAGCGTCTGAAACAAGTGGAATTCTTGATGAAATCACTGGAGCCTATTTTCTTATGAGAGCCCCTTCCCCCTATTTATCTGACATAATTAACATTATAGGAAGTAAGATCAAAATTCCATTCCTCGCAGCCTCCCTTCTTATTTGCATTCTCAGCCCCATCTCCTGTGTCCCTCAGGTCTATCCGGATCCGGATTCCTCTCATGCAATCCTGAAGAGTCTGGAAGGCAAGACCAAAGTCTTCCCTTTGAAAACACGTTGGTTGGGTTTCGAAGAAGACTTCACACCCGACTTGAATGACCTCAACCAGTTTCCCAATCTGGAATCTCTGGAAATTCATTCTGCGAGATTCAGCAATTTTCGGTCACTTTTGAAGTTTGATGGATTGAAATCCTTATCCCTCTCCGGAACCGGAGTGAAGAGTCTCGTCGGTATAGAAGAATTCAAAAACCTCCACACGGTTTCTCTCTCCGGAACTTCTATTCGGGATTTTTCGCCTCTTTCGGGTGCACGGAGACTGACCTCACTCCGTTTGGACAAAACCGAATTTTCGGATACCGAAATCCTATCTCCTCTGGGTGAGCTCAGGCATCTGGATTTGCGTTCTACGAAAGTAACAAGTCTCAAAGGACTGAAGAAGCTAACTAAATTGATAGATCTATATATAGGCAATACAGAACTAGAGTCGCTGAAGGACCTGGACTCGCTGGAGAATTTGATCGGATTGGAAATCGATGGATTGTCGATCCCGGAAGAAGAAATCCGGTACCTGTTGAGTAAACTTCCCTATTTAAAGATCATCCGAAGAGGACAGTAGAAGACGTCAATCTCTGAATTCAGATCAGTCCCACATTGATTTCCTCTCCGGATTTTTAAAAAAGAGGACTTCATTGATCCGGGGCTTTTCTGAGTCAACCGACAGATCCAAAATGAGAAAGGAGTCATTTCCATTGCTGATCTTTCCCAGAACCTTATTTTCGGAGTTCAGAGCCTGAGCGTTTTTCCAGACCTTTCGGGCGGAAGTGGACCAGAGGATGGGGAATCCGGATGGATTGTACTGTATGACAACTCCCGGGGGATAGTTCCCCTTCGATTCTTCTTGGGTGAATTGAAGGGGCTCTGATTGCAAAGATTCAGCATAGAGAGTGGACGTTGCATTTTCTTCGAAGAACCAGGTGTTGTGATCACAATCCATAGTGCGGGTGAGAACCCACCTTTTCTCACCTGTTTTGTTGCGAAATACCTTGCAGGAGACGGGATGAAGAACGAAAGAATTCTTTGGGTATCCCAATTTTTCTTCCCAATGACCTTCTATTCTCAGCTCTTCGAATCCGATTGAACTCGAAAATGAGAGCTGATGCAAAATAAAAATGCTTGCTTTCTTTTGAATTCTTTTCTCTAATATAGTTGAGAGAAATAATTTTGTATCATTTTGATGATTTGATATAAAAAACTGATTTGCCCGTGATTGAGATGAGTCCGCATTCAGGTCTAATACTAATATAAATGAAAAGTACAATAAAACAAGACAGAAGGGTAAAGGTAGCCTGATGAATAAGTTTTTTCTACTCATATTTGTTTTGTTCCTTCAGAATTGCACATACTACGCTGCACGTCCACCGGAAAAACAAACCACCGGCCCGATGGACAACCCCGTGGTTCTCTACTCACTTCTCAATGCAAATTCTACAGTCAACTGTGATGGTATCACAAAGTTTTGGGTCAGAAATCTTTCCATTTCGTCTCAGGCTTCCTATTGTGTTTCCTTTACAAAAAAAGCAATCGCAACCGGTACGATGGGAGTTGATTTTTTCGAACAGGATGGACTCAATTCAGGCTTAGACTTCAACCTGATCGCCAGTGCTTACCAAAATACTATCTACCCGAGTCTTGTCTCAGCCTTCGGAGAACCTTCGGATGTGAATAAAGACAAAAAGGTCATCATCCTCACCCTGGATATTCTAGAAAGCGCATCGACAGGTTCCAGTTCAGGATTTGTAGCCGGATTTGTAGATCCTAAAAATTTTGAAGCTGATGATCCGAGCAATGTCCTCCGCTCCAATGCCGCTGAAATCCTCTACATGGATGGGAAGGAATTGGTGGACAAGAAGAAGAAAACTGCTAGCGGAGATCCCGATCCCTTCCTGGCTACAATAGCACATGAGATGCAACACCTCATCCGTTATCAATACGGAAAGGGAAAAGACAATGTCTGGATAGACGAAGGAACCTCTGAAGTCTCCAGTGATATCTCAGGCTACGGACCTCAGAAAGATAGGATCAGCTGTTTCAAAGGTTCATTGACCAGCTCCTGTGCGGACACCGGAGTTCAGGGCACCTCCCCCTTTACCTGGTCGGGTTCTTTAAAAAATTATGCCTACTCCTATGCGTTTGTCAGATATCTTTTCTATGCTGCCGATAGCACATCTGCTACAGACAATACCAACCGACTCACTTTCCTGAAGAACACAGTTCAGGGAGGAACCGATGGCGTTCGGGCATCCACTCCCCAAAATCTCATGCATGTCTTTCGATCAACCAAGCAATACACAGACAATAAGGCCAGTGTTCCTGCAGACTCTTCTACAGATGAAGTTCTTTTTGAGCATATGATGATTTCCTTCTTCGGGCAGGCCGCAGGGGCCACGGATCTGAGTGCCACCAATGTCTTCATCAATGGAACGGGCACTGATCTTTCCAGCTACAAGACTATTTTTCCTCTTTCTTATTCCACAACCTACTACCCTCTGCCCTCAGGAATTGAAAATCTCAATTTCTACAAAAGTTTGTCCGCTACCTCCGGTGCTACTCTCTCACCCGGATTTATGTATGTAAACAGTCAAACGAGTACAGGAGCCTCCTCGGCAACCACCGTGAATCTATCCTCCAGTCATATCATTATGAATCCATCTTCAACGGGTTCGGGAGTCGCTCCTTCCATCCAGTCCAAAGACCTGAACACGGAAGCAGATCACCCCATCCACCTGGAAGATGGAGCTACCTGCATCACTCCCCACCTCATTCTCGATGACCAGAAAAAACCGGATTTTAGTCGCAAGCTTCTTTTTTAGCATATTTTTCGGTTTCAGTTTTGGAATTCGTTCGGAGACACCGGAAACTGTTCTCAAAAGTTCAGAGATTTACGAGAGGGAGAGAAAAAGCCTGAAAAATTATAGAGTGTTTCAGGAGATTCGATCCGAGATAAAGAATTCGGAGAAATCGTTTTTAGAAAAAAGGAAACAGTACGGTTACTTTTTGCCACCCGATCGATTTTTGTTTTTCTTAAAAGAGAGAAACATAAACGGACAGAACATACCCATCACAAACCAGGAATATGAAAAAAGTAGTAAGAAAGATATAGTTTGGATATCCAAAGAGGGGCTGGAAAAACATAGCTTCTCCTTTCTGGAGGAAGATGAGTACAGCATCAAATTTCTGGTGCTTCCCAAAGTTCAGTTTCAGGGATCCCATAAGGGAGAAATTTGGATTCGAAAGCAAAATTTAAAGATCTTACGGATGATCAAGGAACCGACAATCAAATCAGGAAACATTGAAGAGTACAAAACAGAGATTTTTTTTGATTTGGACCTTCCTTACCAGGAACCATCCTTCACAAAACTGAGAGCCATATATTTTGAAAATGGTGTGAGAAATGAGATTCGGGTGGAAGCCCTTTTCTCAGGGTATGAATTCAATGTTGATCTCACAAAAATGAAAAATTAACAATTTTTCTTATTTACTTGTAGAATTCAAAAACTATACGATTTTGGAGATAGGTTCTAATTTTTATAGAATTAGAACACTCAAGATACTATTATGATTCGATTGGAAAGAAACTACATTCCGTATTCGAGAAGCGGTTCCGTCTTTTATTTTCATATCCTGCCCTATGCGGAACGGGATACGATCGATCATACCAAATTAGTATCCGATACCCTGGATCTCCTAAAAAGAACAAACACCAGAAACATTATTTTTTCCGGATTTCGCAAGGGAGAATTCGAATGGGAAAGAGCAAAAGAAGAATACGAACGTAGAGGTATCAAGTCCTCCACCTATGACTTTGATGAACTCCCTGTAAGTATCGAGGAAAATGCGAGAGACCATTTCCTCAACTATGCAACCAAATTAGAAGTTTTCAATAAAACTATCGCCAAACGCAAAACCTTATTCATTCTCCCTTCCCATATTTCAGAAAAAGTCATTGCCTTTGTGTCTTCGGGATTGTTTCTTCTGGATGAAACGATCAGCGTGGATGACATCATCTCGTTCCTGTTTGAAGACAAAGTTTTCTCCGGAAGAGAGAATTTCAGAGAAAGCCTCGAACTCTATAAAAATTTTATCTATGGAGAGTACTATTTAACATTCCGCTCTCTCAAGCACAAACCCGAAGAAAAGCTGGGAACCGTAAAGAAACTCCATAAGAATGGAACAGCGAAGACGTTTGAAGAAGTTCCGGAAACGAATCTTCCTCCTATTTCAGTATCTATTGACACAGAGGAAGGAAAGAAAGATATAGAACTAAACCTAAGTTCTCTTCTCTCTCCTGCAAATTCTCCACTTCCTCTGTTCACTGAGTCCAATCCTATACTCTTCAATACGACAAATCTCGAAGTCAAAGAATTCAAACCGGAATTCGTAGAAGAAAAAGATGAAGTTCCTGTTCCCGATTCTAGTCCTGAGACCACTGTTGAGTCCGAACCAGCTCATTCGGAGGTTTTGGAATCACCCGAAGTTTCGGAGAGTACCCCTCCAATAGAGACCCCGGACTCTGAACCTTCAGTGGTTTCTGAATCAACCGAATCCATTGAGCCATCAACACATTTAGAATCTCCCGAAGTCGGGATGGAATCACCACTCTCTCCCGAACCCGAAACTCTGACCCAGGAATCCGGTCAGGAGATGACTGCACCGGAAGTTAAAGAAGAACCCAAGCCGGCGGCAGTGGAACCGAAGGGAGAAAAGCTGGTGGAAGATCTCATGGAGATGGCGGATAGCTTCGATCCTGATAGCTTTCTCTTCCCTGACGATGACATTGATATAGAAGATATTTTCCCCGACACCGAGATGAAGATTGATAGCAATCTTCTGGAAGGAAATGTAGAAAATCTCGGATTTGAATCGGATCTGGTTGTAGAAACAGAAGAAGAGTTTTTGAAGGAAGAAGAAAAACAGGGAGAGCTGGATGAAGACATCCCCTCTCCTCATCTCGAACCGGACCTCATAGAGACCCTTCCCGATGAGCCAGGACCGTCCAAGACAGAAGAGACTACCCCTTCGGACCCCGAACCGGATCTCATTGAAACCCTTCCTGAAGAGCCTAATCCGGAGGCTCCCCCCGTTCTCAAACCTCCCCATATGACTTCAGAGAAAGTACCCGTGATTCCCACAGAAGTGGATCCGGAAGACACCCTGATTATAGATTTGGATGATAGAATCCCCGATTATGATGTGGATTCCGATGATGACGATGACTACTTGATTACAGAACAGCTGGAAATCCCCGAACCCGAACTTTTGATAGAAAATGAATCCATCCAAAAGGTCTCCTCCAATCTCTCAGACCAAGACCTGGATTTGCGTGATCCTGACCTCTTTTTGGACGATGTTCCTTTTCCTGATGTCCTCAACCTCGACAAATTGATCATTGAGGAGTTTGATCCGGAGACCGAGTTCATCCCCGCCCAACTACCGGATACCGGAAGCTATGATGCAACTGATGTGAACATTTCCTCAGTGGATACGTTTCATCGGGATGCAGCCTACCAACCTTTCGAAGATGAATTCAACACTGAAACAGAAGAAGCCATAGAGTTTTCAGTGGAGCCTCCGGAAGAAGAGGAAGAAAAAGTTTCCAAAAAGCCCGATCCTCCTACGATCATCATAACTGCGGAAAGAAAAGAAGAAATCGTCAGACCGATCTCTAAAAATAATATTGATAAGTTCAACAGTATCAATCTGGATTAGTCTTTTCTGACTCCATTCTTCTGTTTGTAGTACTCAGACATGATGAATCGAATGAAAGGACGGTAGCAGTCTTTCGCTATGTGCCCCCCATCCACAAATGTATTGCAGGAATAGGCATCCGTATCATCCATATCCAGGATCTCAAAACCATACTTATGATTTATTTTCGTGATACGGGTCTTCCAATCTTCGGTGAAATCGGACTTCTTCAGAAGTCTTTGCATAGGCGGAGAGCTCTGGGGCCAGACAATGAGTAGATCAATTTCTTTCGCTCGAATGTCTTTTAGGATCTTCTCATAGAACTCGTATTGCATTTCTGATGGCTTGTATCCCGCATAGACCCAATCCAGAGTCCTCTGACTTGTAGTCTCCAACATCCAATAGTTTTTCTCTACATATTCATCCACCAAAGAGAGGGCATTTCCCCTGTTTTGAATGAGGAAATTTCTGGTGACATCCTGCATTGTTGATATGCTATCAAAATTCGGATCCCGAAATCGGGAAAAGGCTCTGTCGAGATACGGCTTGTTTTTGCTCACTGCAAATAAACTCTTCGCCAGATAGAAGCTCACATTTTCCCTGCCGAAGGTATTGGCGTATCTCAGGACAAAGGGTAGATCAAAACTATAGGTCAGATTGGAACCGCGAAATACAGGAGAGTTTGCATTGAACTGATTGGGGTCGGACTCAAGAACGATGGCATCGGGAGATACACCCGCCTTCAGTAATTTTTCCAAATAGAAATAGTAGTACGAAGGTGTGGTGACTGCTGAGGACAGATTGTAAATTTTCCAATCGGGATAGTATTGCTTCAGTTCATCTGCATCAAAGTAAAGAAGTCTGGAAGATCCCAGAATCAGCATCAATTTCTTTTCTTTGTTTTTGATCTCAGAATCATTGACTAAGGTTTCAAAAACAGCCTCTCTAGTTTCATAATAGATATGAGTAAAATCGGATTTGATGTACTTTTTGACTGATTCCAGGAGAAAGACTTTGTCCACAAGAAAAAGCATCAGAAAGAGAATGATTGGATAAAAAAGGATTTTATTCTTTAACATTATTTTTCCAGTATGTCATAGATTTGATAGATCACCCGATTCAAAAACTCATCATTCAATTTCTTTTCACCCCGGGAATTGTAGTGAATGGCCTCAGAAAAGAGATCGGCCGGATAGTCCATTTCCTGAAATTCGAGGTAGTTCACATGATTGTTTTCATTGGCGATTTTTTTGTATTCATTGTCCACTTTTCGGATCAGAGGAGAATCGCGGAGTCCTTCCACCTTGGGAAGACTGAGAATGAGAAGTTTCAATCCCTGCTTTTCACAATAGTCCACAAGATTTTCTAGGGGTTGGGTATTGATCCTTTCGTGATTGTGGGTTTCTATGAGTGGGATTCTTTCTTTTTCCGAGGTTCCTTCCGGAGCCATAAAGAAATCTCCCAGGTTGATCATCCCGTTGTTCTCTTCTATGATTTTCGCTACGATTTGATTGCGTTGGTAGAGAGCAAAGTCAAAATGGATGATGCTGGACAATCTGGCGCCGATGAATCCGGACAGGACCTCCCGAAATCGTACGCTGTAAAACATATTGGCAAAGTATTCTTTGGAAAGAAAAAACAATTCTTTCCCGTCATACTGCGGGAAGGTTTCTTTGTAACTGAATAGATTGAGAAGTCTATGCTTGTAAGTCTGCCAGAGCTTCGGATTCTCATTGAACTTTCCCATCTTGTCCTGATTGAAATTATTGGGATCGCCCGCAAAGACGACCAGACCGGGTTTCTTGTTGGACACCAGATACTTTTCCAGTAAGAACCGAAAGTAGTACGGACCGGCGGCGGGGAGACTGAAGTTGTAGACGCTGTACTTGTACCCCGAATCTTTCTTGATTCCTTTCAGAGAAAGTGAACGGCTGTCTCCGAGGATAATGATATCAAAATCATTTTTCGTTTCCACGACCTCCCTCTTCAAATAGACAAAGAACGAGCCCGTCCCATCTAAATAATAGAGTCGGGGTATGAAATAAAGAGAAATCTCAAAAACAATCACGATAAGAACAGTGATCCAGAGTCCGGGAGACTTTTTAAAATACGAAATAAATGAATGCATCGTTAGCAAAATTCCCCAGTATTAAAATTGAATAAAAGAAAATCAAATAGAAGGCAACTCTCAAATACACAGGCAGTCTGAAGATGGCAAATTCATCATCAGTATTGTACATGTAAACTTCCAGAGCCATGAGAAAGAATATGTTTTTCACAAATTTTGTGATCAGTTTGGGATCCAAGCTTCCAAAATTCAGGAGGATCGCCTTGTTGTGCATCCAGGCGATCTCAACTGAGGGGGATCGAAAGTAGATCAGAGGGAAGGAAATAAAATTGATCGTCAGAAAGAAAGCCCCCATCAGATAGAAGACTCTGGCTACCCGATTCTTAGGGCTGGAAGGAAGATAGGGTGATAAGTATTTGTGACCGAGATTGATGAAACCACAAATCGTCCCCCAGATCACAAAAGTCCAATTGGCCCCATGCCAGAGTCCGGAGAGGAAAAATACAATTAGGTTGTTGATGTTCTTTCTGAGTTCCGAACTGTCTTTGGAACCCAGACTGAAGTAAACATAATCCCGCAACCAACTCATAAACGAGATGTGCCATCGTCTCCAGAAGTCTCCCACATTCAGGGAAAATGCGGGAAGATTGAAGTTCATCATCAAATCAAATCCCAGCATCTTGGAAAGTCCCCTGGCGATGTCCGAATAACCGGAAAAATCTCCATAGATTTGAAAGAAAAATACAAAGTTCGCAAAGAGAACCTGACTCCCTGAAGAGGAAGGATCATTGAAGATGGGATCCACGATGAGTGCAAGATTGTCGGCAATGTAGACTTTCTTGTAGTACCCGAGTAGGATGAGAAAGACTCCCCGGCTCGTTTCTTCCAGATTGAGAATCCTTTGCTTGCTGATCTGAGGTAGGAGATGGGTGGCCCTTTCAATGGGACCTGCGACCAATTGAGGAAAGAAGGATACATAGAGAGCAAAGTCCCAAAAGTTGGATGTCGGTTCTAATTTGCCCTTGTAGACGTCAATCGTGTAGGACATAGTCTGGAAAGTATAGAAGGAGATCCCGAGGGGCAGTAAAAAATTGACCGTAAATGAATCCGCCTGGAAGCCAAAATGATTGAGAAGCTCAGTGGTCGATTTGGAAAAGAAATTGAAGTACTTAAAAAACCCGAGAATCCCGAGATTCGAAGCGAGACTCAGGATCAGAAAAAACTTTTTTCTGCCCGGAGACGTGGAACGGACGATTCCCAGGGAAGAAAAATAATCCACCACTGTGGATATGAACAATAAAGATAGATATCGGTAGTCCCAATATCCGTAGAAAAAATAACTGGAAAATAATAATAAGATATTCTGATATCTTTTGGTCCCAATAATATAAAGAAAATAGACTATAGGGAAAAAGAAAACAAAATCGATCGAGTTGAATACCATCCCTTAGAATCCTTTTGGAAATGGGATGGTAATGCAAGAAAAAAAGAAGGGAGACAGGAATTCCCTCGGATTTATGCCGCCTGCACTGCTTTCCTTTTCTTTTTCAATTTGGCAAACCAGTCATCAGCATTTTTCTTATAAGTAACCAAAAGTTTCAGATATTCACGTTTGTCCGGATTCAAAATCTCTCTGGCTTCCTTGATGATTTCTTCAATGATTTTCACGTGAAAGGTAAAGTAGCTTGTGAATAGATTGTAGTATCCATTGTCAGCTGTCTCCCACTCAATCGATTGAATGTTTTGAAAGATATTCTCTAGATCCTGAAAATCCTTTTCATGATCTGCTTCATAATGTGTGTTGATAATAGCTATATTATCTGTAGTATCAGTTAAACTCTGAAAATATGACTCTAACTCAGG
Source organism: Leptospiraceae bacterium (assembly GCA_024233875.1). Taxonomy (GTDB): domain Bacteria; phylum Spirochaetota; class Leptospiria; order Leptospirales; family Leptospiraceae; genus JACKPB01. The sequence goes on along the minus strand of JACKPB010000002.1, from coordinate 72,514 downwards.
AAATTTTTCCAATGTACTCACCTTCCTTTTTACAGTCTCTTTCACCATATTTTTTTTACCACTTCCTACGTCAACAGCTATTAAGGAAATCTCTGAAAATTTCGTGACATTTCAAGCCCCAGTCAGAAAATCAACCGATGGATAGAGAAAATGAATGGGTAGAATGGATAGAAGGTGCCTCCCGGGGGGAGAAATATCCTCTTGCCAAACTCATCTCAGAAGTGGAACGAAGGGACTCCAATTCCAATAGAAAAAAACTCTTTCGCCTCCTGGATTCCATTCCCCCAAAAAGCAATACAACAATAGGAATCACAGGAACTCCCGGAGCCGGGAAATCTTCTCTTCTCGGGGAAATCTCCAGAAAGTTTCTCGAGATTGATTCCGATATCAAACTCGCAATCATAGCCATCGATCCCAGTAGCTCTCAGAGTGGAGGATCCATTTTGGGAGATCGAACCCGCCTTACGATTCCCGCCCGGGAAAACCGAATCTTTTTCCGGTCTCAGGCAAGCCAGCTGGAACTCGGGGGAGTCAATCCCTATACCTTTCATGTCCTTCGACTCCTGAGGTATTTCTTTGAATTCATTTTCATCGAGACCGTAGGAATCGGACAGAATGAAATCGAAGTTTCAAAAATTTCGGATTTTTCTTTTTTGGTCCTTCCGCCTCTGGGTGGTGATCAGATCCAATTCATGAAGAGTGGGATCATGGAAGTTCCGGATGGTTTTGTCATCAACAAATGTGACGAGAAAGAACTCGCCAATCGAAGCTATCATATGCTTCTCAATTCATTGGAATTTCTGAAAGATACCCTGAATGAAAAGCCAACCCTCCCCCCTGTATTTCTCACCAGCGTCCTGAATCGATTGGGGATTGATGAATTGATGAAGCATTTTTTCAGTCTTGAAAAGAAGAAAGAAAGGCATCGCGAAATAGAATCACAAATCCAAAAGTGGATTTTGGCCGAGTACGGACGAAAAGGGATGAATTATCTTTCCCCTCTACTCCAATCTGAGATGGAAAGGCTCCGCTCTCTGGCTAAGGGTGGATCGATGAGTTATGAGGAATTAGAAGAATTTGTGATTGGAAAGATGGAATCAATCTTTCCAATACATTAACATTTCCTTATGTATTTCCTCTGCTTTTTTCCCTGCAATCTCTGCAAAGTCCTTTCCGCCCGAAGCAAATAGGATGGAACGGGAGGAATTGATCAGGGAAAGTTTGCCCGCAATAGGCATAATCTCTTCCAGCTTCCCTCCCTGGGCTCCATATCCGGGAATCAGGAAGTGGAGGGAGGGAGAGGTCTCCCTGAGCGCGGAGAGCTCGTTAGGATGGGTGGCTCCTACAACAATGCCTATCTTTCCCGGGTAAGACGTTTCCAATCGCTCGAAAAATTCAGCCAGATTTTTATAAAATGCTTCCCCGTTTGCCAATTTCAATTTTTGGAAGTCTCCGGAACCTTTGTTAGATGTCAAACAGAGAAGGAAGATATGGGACTCACTCAGTTCGAGATAAGGAAGAAGAGAATCTTCGCCCATGTAAGGAGACACTGTGATACTATCCACTCCGAGACTTCCGAAATAATAGCCTGCATATTCTTTGGAGGTATTTGCCAGATCTCCCCGTTTTACATCTGCGACAATCGGGATATTGGAATGATTGGTCCGGATGTGCTCTACGGTGCGTTCAAATTCCCGAATTCCCTTAGAGCCGTATCTTTCGAAGAAAGCGATATTGGGTTTGTAAGCTGTAGCATAAGCTGCCGTAGAATCGATAATTTCCCTGGAAAACGTAAACAGGGGCATTTCTTCTTTTCTCAGAAACTCGGGAAGTTTTTCTAACTCGGGATCGAGACCCACACAGAGATTAGTCTTCAGTGACTGCAAACGTTGATTGAATTTACTTGAAAATGACATGATCGTAACCGCCGGTAGTGATGATTTCCTTACTGAACTAAATTTTTAGATAGAATCCAAACTTCATCCTTTTTTTCTCCAGTAAAAAGCCAAGATGCTGGCCAGAACGGAATGCATGAGACTGGAGATGGCGGGAGGAACCGCGACCAGAGGATTGGCAAAATTCATGTTGGCGAGAACGACACCCAATCCTGAATTTTGCATTCCCACTTCGATAGAGACTGTCCTTGAAGTTTGAACATTTCGGGTGAGTTGGAAGGACAGGAAGTGTCCGAAGAAAAAACCGGAAGCATGCAGGAGGAAGACGATCGAGCTGATGTAGATCCCCGCATCCAGTATCACAACAGAAGAGTTGGCAATCACCTTCGCTACAATCAAAGTGATGAGAATCACAGAAATGGAAGGACCGAGAATCACAAGGATTTGAATCCATTTTTGGATGATCCGGAGGGGGGAAGAAAAGAATCCTTTGGATTTCACCGAAGTCTTTTCCAATTGAGAAAGTAGGATACCCAACAATACAGGCAAAAGCACAACCTCCAGAGTAGAGAGCAAGAGACCCATGAAGTTTACCTCAACTCTGTCACCAATGAGCAATGAACTCAAAAAAGGAGTGAGAAAGATAGATAGAAACGTAGAGAGAACAGTCATCGTCACGGAGAGGGCAAGATCAGCACGGGCGAGATAGGTCAATAGATTGGAAGCCGTTCCCCCGGGACAACTGGCAACCAGAATCAACCCTGCCGCAAGAAAAGGTTGATCTTTCAAAAATCCCGTAGAGAGGAGAAATCCGGAAACCGGCATGATGGTAAACTGGAGAAAGATCCCGAGGAAAACCGGTAGAGGAATCTGTAGTACCCTTTTGAAATCGGAAAATCGGAGAGCCAAACCCATGGAGAGCATAATCCCCCCGAGAGAGGGAGAGATCCAGGAATTGGGATACCAATCGATCATCCCCGGAGAAAAGAGGCAGAGGATGGAAAAGGATACGATCCAGATTGGAAAGGAATTGGAAAAAAAATGCAGGTATTTCATAAAGAATGACTTCCCGTAATCATCGGGATTCCTGAAACTGTGGTAATATCGGACTGTTCACGCACCTAAGATTTCAGATTGTTCAAATAAAGGAAGGATTTTTCATTCATGATAGATAAGAAGTATTTTTTGGAATTTCTCCATGGGATAGGACTCGATTCAGGATCGGGTTTCCGATGGAAAGCTTTTCTACTTACCTTTGGAATTTTCCAGACTCTGACAATTTACCATTGCAGTTCGGTAAGTAGAGAAACCATGCCCCCCCATCACACTGAATCCGGATTTCAAAACTCAGACCTCACGAAAAAACCCGGCTCTGTAGGAGCGTTCATCTCCTGGCAGGTATCACGTCTATTTGATCGGGATCGCCCCTCCCTCGATCCCGGGGACTATCATTTTGAGATACAGCCCAATGATGGCCTTGTAGTACAAAATAATAAGAAGGACTTTAGCGTCACCTGGATCGGACATGCCACTACCCTAGTTCAAATCGAAGGGGTAAACATTCTCACCGATCCTATTTGGTCTGAAAGATGTTCTCCTGTTAGCTTTGCCGGCCCTAAGCGTTATACAGCACCCGGAATTGAATTCGACTCCCTTCCCGAGATTCATATTGTATTGATATCCCACAACCACTACGATCACATGGATCTTCCCACTCTTATCAAACTCGAAGAGAAATTTCATCCCCGTTTCTATGCTGGCTTAAAAAACAGAGACTTTCTTCTGAGGGAAGGATTGAAAGATGTGGTTGAAATGGATTGGTGGGAAGAAAATGAATCTCATGGCTTAAAAATTCATTTCACTCCCACCCAACACTTCAGTGCGAGAGGAGTCCTCGATAGAGACAAAACTCTTTGGGGGAGTTATCTTGTCGAAGGGAAAGAAAGGAAAGTGTACTTTGCCGGTGATACAGGATACTTTGATGGATTCAAGTCTATCGGTGAGAGATTTCAGGGGATTGATCTGGCCATTCTCCCCATCGGTGCTTACGAACCCATTGATTTCATGAGTCCGATTCATATGGCACCGAACGAATCGGTTCGGGCATTTCAGGATTTGCAGGCTAAGTTTATGGTACCGATGCATTATGAGACTTTTGTACTGACCGATGAAGCACTCGATGAACCTCTTCGGCTCACAAAAGAATTGTTCCAATCCGAAAGCATTGAAAGATCCAAATTATTGGATCTAAAGATAGGACAGACTCATTTTCTGTATGCCCGAACAAAAGAATAGAAAACGCAGGGAAAGATACACCGGCCTTCCCTGCCCTTCTGACTCCCCTAGCCTCCAAACGAAATCCAATCAAAAACCTGATGAAACCGGGTATCTATGAAATAGTAAATTCCTTACCTATTGCCTCACAGCTTTTCTTCCATAAGAGTTCACGGGTCTTCGGGTTGTCATAGAAGCTTTCGAGTGGAAATGGCTTTGCTTCACCTTTCAAGGCCATAGGCCCGCTTCCGGGACCGTAGAATTCACCTGACTTTGCTTCTGCCAAACACATACACGCCAAAATTCCCATAGCTCCATCTTCCATACTCTGACCGAGTCCCATAAAAATTCCGGTGAAGAAAGAACCCATACCTCCATCCCGAACAGAACTGACCTGAAGTTCGGTATTGGCAAGACCGGGATGTGCTACAAGGGCCTTGATTTTTGAACCCTTCTTTTGGAGTTTCTCATGAAGAGCCGCTGTAAAGGCAGCATTGGCTAATTTAGTTTGATTGTAACGTTTCCATCTGGCTCCACCGAAAATCATACTGGCGCCATCACCACCCAGATTTCCTCCATTCTTTCCGAGATACTGTTCTTTTAAGGTTTTGGAGGGACTCATTCGTGCCACACTTGAATGATTTACAATCCTTGATTCTCCTGAAGATTCGGAGGCTTTTTCAAGAAGGGGATAAAGCTCCGATGTCAAAAGAAAATGGGACAGATGGTTGGTTTGCATTTGCACATCATATCCATCTTCAGTTGCTTCATCTTTCAGTGCCATGACTCCTGCATTATTGCATAGGACATGAACACCTTCGGGACAGAGTTGAATGACTTCCTGAGAAGCCTTTCTGACTGAAGAGAAGGATTGAAGATCACATTCTACTTTATGGATTTCAGAGTTAGGAAACTTGGATTTCAAATCCTGAAATGACTTTTCTGATCTTTCTGACTTACGATTCAATAAGAGAAGCTTCGCTCCTAACTCAGCCAGAGTAGTTGCGGCTACCCATCCGGTTCCGGATGTAGTACCGGTGATGACTACCGTCTTCCCTTTCATGGAAGGTAAGCCGGATTTGAAATTGGGGAAATGGACGGAAGCAACATTTTTCTTTGAATAGGACATAGAACCTCTTAGATTTTGAATTCTTAATTCGTGATACATTCAACAATGAAATTTGAATCCCTATCTGTCAATCCTAAGACAGGATGAATCCTGAGCTTCTGAGATTTAAAAATTCACTCCCGGAGTCAACCAGAGATACCTTCTCTCGAGAGGGTGCATGGTCGGATAAAAATTTCCATCCGCAACCCGAATTCCCGGATCGAAAAATTGCTCTTCTCTTTTGGAATCATCCATTCGAAATTCGGTAGGGTCGAGTTCCATCTCGGAATATATCTCCAAGTTGTCCCTTAAGGAGAATGCATCTATCACATAACCCGTCTTAGGATCAATGACCTGAGTATAGAACTCAATATTCCCAAGTCGATTCCTGGTGTAGTAGACCGAGAACATGAAATCTGCATTCAGAGAAGTAGAATTTTCAATGTGTCTTTTTAAATCTTTTCCTTCTCCTTCCAGAACAGTGATTCCGATATTTTTAAACGCAGATTTTACTGAAGAATGTAGCTTCTCAGAATACTCCTCATTTGGTTTTACATCATAGGCTACCGGTCTGACCAAATAAATGCTTCGGGAGGAAGGGGGGGGGAATCTCCCAAAAGGGATGGGATAGCAAATAGAAAAATTAAATATAATAAATTCAATAAAGCATTCATATTAGAAAGTTGTAAGTCCCCTCAGAAATGGATAATTCGCAATCTAAATGTTAGATAATGCAATTAAATAAAATCAGAATCAAGTGGAATTCGTTGAAAAGTGTATTTATTAACTCACCTTATGCACGCATTTCACTTGTGAGAAGGTGAATGACAGGGAAGCCCTGTCGGCGACCTGGGGACTTCGTCCCCAAACCCCTTTAAATATTGAATCATTAGAAAAAACTAATTTTTCATAATCTTTATTTAGTTCCATAGTATCCCTTTAAAAAATTCATGTTGCGTAAGGTGAGTTATTGACTCACATTACGCAAAGAAGCGAAATGTGAGGTTGCAGGGAGCCTGCCGGCAGCTTGGGCTATCGCCCAAATCCATATTTTTATTGATTTATTAGCAAAAAATGATTTTGATTTTAATCTAAAAAAAATTAGAAAAATAAAATACTGCGTAAGATGAGTTATTGAATAAAATAAGACAATTTATCTATGATTCTACTTTGTAGACTCTGGTTAGCAATTCTCTACCTTTGAGTTGAATTTCACCTAAATGAACACAGGAAAATTCATCCTTCACTAAAAGATAAGTATTTTCACCGATCAAAAGATTCGTTCCGAACTGCTTATTGAGTTGCTCCAATCGTGAGGCAACATTCACTTCATCACCGATGACTGTGTATTCCATCCGATCTCCGGATCCTATATTTCCGGCAAGGACGACTCCCGAATTGATTCCGATTCGGGTATGCAATTTCTTCCCTTTCCCGAAGGTTCGGGTTTCTGTAATTTTCTGGATTTCGAGAGCGGCATGAATCGCATTTCGGGCATGATGGGGATCTTCAACAGGGACATTGAATATAGCAAAAATCGCATCCCCAATAAACTTATTTACAATACCTCCGTGTTCCTGTATCACACCAACCAGCTCGGTAAAGTATTCATTTAAGGTCTGAACGATTTCTTTCGGAGGTAATTTTTCGGAGAGTGTTGTATAGCCCGCAATATCTGTCACCAGAATTGTGGCGGTTCTGACCTCTCCATCCAAGTTGATATTGTCTTTGAGGATGTGATTGACCACCTTAGGATTTACATACTTTCCAAATGTATTTCGGATCAACTCTCTTTCCTGAAGACCTTTCACCATCCGATTCACTTCACCGGTGAGCTCCCCTACCTCATCATCTGTGATGATGGCCGCCCTACCGGAAAAATCACCATTTCTTACCTTCCGGATCAAATCGAGAACGGAATGGATGGGACCCGTAAAGGATTTGGTTATCAAAAAAATGGCAAATAGCATACCCACGATGATCACAAATCGATCCACCAGGATTGTCATCAGAGGGTCGAGAGTCATGAACTGCTCATATTCTTTTTTGGAATGAGTGAGAACAAAGATATCAAGGATGACAATCAAACTGGGTATTACACCGAGAATGAAAAATACAAGAAGCAAATCATTTCCGATCTTCTTATGATTTTTAGACTCAGGGAACTCATACTCTAAAAAAACAAAGTTCCGGAGTTTTGAATTGTAGTCCTTAATAAGAAAAAATGCTATGAAGGAAGGATAGATAGCATAAAAATAAGTGATTGAGACGGCAAACGAAAACCATACGGGAATAGGAACCTTTCCGGGATCAAAGATCTCAATTCCATCAGGAAAGAACCAAAACGATAAAAAAGTCAAAATCACATAGGAGAGTCCCAATGCGAAGATCCACAGGGTAGAAATGCCCGGAAGAGAAAGAATCCTCTTACCGGCTTTCTGTGAATTTTCCTTGGTTCGAAGAAATTGATCTATAGGTCTGTACAAAAAAAATATACCCGGAAGGTTGACTACACAGAAAAGAAAAAAATGAGTAACAGTAGTGATCAAGTAGATATTGACCTGCTTGTGTACTACGTAATAGATTGAATCATAAACAAATAAAAGAAGGAAAATACCCAACATCGAAAAGTAATACTTCTGCTTGAGTGAGTCCACTTCCTTCATTCTTAAGATCTTTCTTTTTTCACTGAATTGATATCTTCCACCGGAAGCCAGTCATCCATATTTGAATATTCTGACTTGTCTATTCCAAAAGGTTTCAAAGGTTCGGGAGAAGTTATCTCTATCAAAACAAGATACCTCTTTCCCGACCATTTCTTTAATTGTTTGTCATCCAGCTTTAATGAGAACATATTTTTTTCGATAAGTGCAGATGACTCTTCCGGAGAGAGTTTTTCTGAGTTCAATACAGACTTTACGATAGCCCGAGCTTTCACTTCCCCCTCCCCGTTATTATTGATAAAATAGAGAACATCCTTCTCCCGGACCCGACCGTAAGGGATTTTTCTGCCTGTGGCTCCCCGCACAATCATTGACTTTGAGTGATTCAAAATCAATTCCATTTCTTTGGCTTTGAAATCCAGATAGACAACATGATCCATGAGTTCCTCTCAAAAAGATAGATACGTTCAGTATAGAACATGAATTGATTTTATCTGAATTGAAAAGAGTTCATATCCCCGTGAGGAGTCATTCCCGGATTACTTTTAGAATGCTTACGTCTCCCCGAAGAAATCATAAATCAGATAAAAATTCCCTAATAACTAATATATGAGCATTGTATGAGAATACTCAATCTTTTTTTTGAAAAAATAAGGATGAAATTTTCATTGTTATATTTGATAAGATTTAAAAACCTAGTTTTAAACTATAATAATAAAATAATTTAAGATGTCTAAATTTACTGTCAATCTATACGAAGTGATCTATTCCTTATCGGATGCACTGGATTTGGTAGGGATTATGCAAATCCACCACGGGAAGAGAGTTGCCTATATGGCAGTTGAATGTGCTATACGTCTCGGTTGGTCCGTGGAGCTGACGGACACTCTTTTTCAGGCATCTATTCTCCATGATTGCGGTGTATCAAATACCATCATCCACTCCAATCTAACACAGTTCGAATGGGAACACGAAATGGATCATTGCCAGATCGGTGCCGATATGATCGGTGAAACCACACCCATATCCCATCTGAAGGATTATATACTCAACCACCACACTCACTATTCCAAACTTAAAGACATGGACATCCCGGAAACAGTTAAATTAATTTCTAATCTAATTTATCTAACGGATAGAGTAGACATCCTGAGTGTTCACCTGGCATCCAAAAATCCCAATATCCTTTTGCACAGAGAAACCATTCAAGAAAAAATCAGAAAAAGAAGCGGAACCTTTTTTAATCCCGAACTCGTTGAAGGCTTTCTAATGGCTTCCGCTCCATCTGCTTTTTGGTTGTCTCTCGATCGTGACCATCTAAACGATTATGTAGACAATTGGGTATCCCACAATACAACCAAGGACATAGAGTTTTCCGAGCTAAAAAGTTTAGTGCAGATCTTTTCAAGAATTGTGGATTCCAAAAGTATGTTCACCTCTGAACATTCCGAAGGAGTCGCCCGACTCTCAAGATACTTAGGAGAACTATTCAATCTCTCCGAACACACATGCGATAAACTAGAACTAGCAGGTCTTCTGCACGATCTCGGCAAACTCAGAGTTCCGGACGAAATCCTGGAGAAACCCTCTGCTCTCACAACGGCAGAGTATCTAACCATACAGAGACATAGCTTCGATGGCTTCAATATCCTGAAACAGGTCAATGGATTTGAAGAAATAGCTCTCTGGAGCGCACAGCATCACGAACGTTTGGACGGGACGGGTTACCCTTTTCGACATGCAGGGAATGATTTGTCTCTGGAAGCTAGGATAATCGCAGTTGCTGACGTTTTTCAAGCCCTGGCTCAGAAACGCCCCTACAGGGAAAAGTTGAAACCGGATGAAATCCTATCCATCCTGGAAAAAGAAGCCAACGCAAATAAATTGGACATCGAAGTAGTCAGAAAAGTCAAATTCCACCTGGAACACGCATGGAAAAAAGCTATGCTGATTGAATAGATTGGCTGTTGTGAAACCCAAACATTTTTTCCCGGTATAATATCATGCTCATTGCTTACCTTCTCATCATCCTATCTCTCTCTGTCATCATCACTGCCAATTCCGGATGGATCTTCCTCTTTGATCCCTTATCTTTTTTATTTATATTACTCATATCCTTTTCTCTGTATTACATTTCCCACGGGTGGACGGGGTTTAGATACCTGCTTCTGGTATTGAGTAATTTTTTGAATCGAAAGAAACTACCTTCCGGAGCCAAACCGTACATTCAGCATTTGATTGCATCTATCTACAAGGCCGGATTCATAGGAACGTTTATTGGTCTCATCATCCTCCTGAACACGTATGACATAAAAGACATAGGAACCCAGAGACATCTAGCCGATGCCAGCCTTACTCTTTTTTATGCTACGATACTAAACGAAATATTTCTACGACCCATCGATCACAGATTGATTCATTGAGTGTGTGATGTGACAGGGAAAGTGGTTAGGAATTTATTATTTTTCATTCCGGAGGTTCCCTGCTGATTCTTTCGTCTTGTCATAGATACAGGGCATGCCTGTATCTACAAATTTGACTGTATTGGCAGGTCGGGCTGTCCGGGACTCCGCCTACCGGCTCCGGTCTGCGGTACAGATAGCAGACTAAATCCCTCCCATCCCTAACCCTAAAAATTTCGAGCAGAAATTTTTAGCCCCGAAGTAGCGGAGCGTTAAGCGAGGGGGCTAGAGCAGAAGAGTATTACAAAAACATATTTTCAAGCTTCCTATTCAATTTCGAGCAGAAATTTTTAGCCCCGAAGGTGTAGGGACGGGTTTCAAACCCGTCTCTACAACACAAAAAAACAACCCATTTTTCAGGAAATTTCTTGACTAAACACACACGAAACCCTTAATTTTATTGATCCAAATTGATTTCTAAAAAATGCAGACTGTCTGCAGAATTCAAAAAATATTTTCCGTTTTCCAGCAATACAGAATGGTCATTTTTTGATTCAGGAGAGTTTGATACGAGGATGGGTTTTGGAAGTGGTGAGGCCCCCCTGTCCCCTATTTTGTGATTTTTTTTCCAAATCTCAAATTTTTTTTCAAAAATTACGTTCCAACCTTCATTTTCTTTACCCCTTATAGTATGAACGAAAATGAATATTTACTACCCCTAACAAACGATTTTGTCTTTAAGAAGCTCTTCACTTCCAATACTTTGTTTTTATTGGATTTCCTAAATTCTTTCTTTGAGACGGTAGATTTCCCCCTATTGAAATCCATCGAAATCATCAATCCGGAAATCCTACCCGATTCCAAAGAATACAAAACTGGTGTTTTGGATTTGAATGCAGAAGATGAAAAGGGAAACCTTCTCTTTGTAGAAGTTCAAAACTACTACGATCCCCATTTTGGAAACAGAATTCTCTACTACTCTTCAGGACTGATTCGAAAATCTCTAATCAAAGGTGAAGATTACTCCAAAATGAGAAAGGTGATTTCTCTATCCATAGTAGATTTTCAACTGTTCTCTCACGAGGATTTTATTTCTCACTACAAAATACTCAATAAAAACCAACCCAATTTTCCATTGACAGACCGTTTGGAAATCTTTATTCTTGAGCTAAAGAAATGGAAGGATTCAGAAATTCTTCCTCTTCATTTCAAGAACTGGTTACAACTTTTTTTCATAAGGAGCAAGACAGACATGGCTACCAAATTCATTCCCAAAGACCACCCCGCTGTAACTATGGCACTCGAAGAACTCGAAAAAATCTCAGGAAATCAGGAATACCAAAACATCTATGAGATGAGAATGAAAGCAGAGATGGATCACGCCTCCCGATTGAAAGGTGCAGAAAATAGAGGATTGAAAAAAGGTATATTAGCTCTTCATTCCATTGGAAAATCTCCCGAAGAAATTTCTATTCTTATGGACATTAGCTTGGAAGAAGTTAGTAGATTACTAAACTCAGATTGAGCTAAAGAAATGGAAGGATTCAGAAATTCTTCCTCTTCATTTCAAGAATTGGTTACAACTTTTTTTCATAAGGAGCAAGACAGACATGGCCAACAAATTCATTCCCAAAGACCACCCCGCTCTAACTATGGCACTCGAAGAACTCGAAAAAATCTCAGGAAATCGGGAATACCAAAACATCTATGAGATGAGAATGAAAGCCGAGATGGATCACGCTTCACTTTTAGGCGGAGCAGGTTCAATACTCGGAATTCCATCATCGATAACAAATACAGGAATCGCAGCAATCAACGGGGATAGATCATCTTTATTGAATGGGCTGGGAAATCAATTAGGAGTATCCCCTTCTCTCACCAATATAGGACAGAATATCCTGTCCGGAAACAATACCGGAGTTTTAGCAGGGCTAGGTAATGCATTGGGAGTATCCCCATCCATTAGTAACCTGGGGACATCCATCCTATCAGGAGATAGAACAGATATAATGAATAGCATAGGAGCGACAGTCGGAGTTCCGAATTTCCTGGAGATACAAAACCAGATAGCAGGTGGTGAACTAAATAGTATCATAGGACAGGTGCAAACCGCAGGAATACTACCGGTAAATACAAACCAAATAACCCAAGTCGCCAACACAACCCTAAACCAGACAGCCAATGGCATTGGGCTAGGTATTCTCCCTAACCTATCGGGAAATCCGGCAACCACAGCAAATGAGTTAGCCGCAATGGTTAGTGATACCCGCCAAACAATAACCAATGCTTTCTCAGAAAATCCAATTGCAACAGCGGCAACCGCAACAGGAACAGCTGTCGGGTTATTGGGACTGGCAGGAATAACTCTGGGTAGAAGACGAGAAGAGGATGAAGAGGATATCGAGGGGGAAGAAGATACAGGTGAAACCGAAGATTCTGAATCAGAAGATTCAAAAGAAACCACAGATGAAACATTAGAATCCCCAGATATACTAGATTCTGAAAGATTAGACACTACAAATGAAATGACCTCAGAACCTGAGAGTGAATATTCAGATGGATTGGAAGGAAGTGAGGAATACACAAATTTCAGGGGGGATGAGTTCGAGGAAGAAATAATCAAAGAAGAGCCAATAATATCTTTGTCAGCAAATTACGGCAATATCTCTCAATTAGATGATAGTTATAAAGATAATGAATATGGAGAAGTACCAGCTGATCCGGTCTTTGTAACGAATAGCGAAATTTTGGAGCAATATTATTTTGCTACTACTAAGGAAAAGGCAGCAGAAATGCTTGCAATTCTTTGTAAAAAAGACCCTGCAAATACAACCAAATATTATGATGCCTTAGCCGGTGCGGTGAAAAAATGGGAAGAAACTCCACCAAGCCAACGAATTAAAAAGTTCGAAAAACCTGCGGAAAAGTGGGTAGAGGATAATATTCGAACTACTAAGGATGGGAAAGATTTTACCTATCCGAAAAATGATCAGAATGAACCCGATCCACAAATGTTGCTTGAGAAGATTGCTGTGCCAAAGGTGACAAGCCTACTAGATCGACAGAAGTCTATTGTAATGAATTATTATGCATCGATGGGAGAAAGTGAGACTCTAAAATTGATTGCAAAGATGGGGAAAGATAATCCTGATTTAAAAAAATCTTTACTGGATGCAATGGATTCTATCAAAAATATTCAAAAGGAAAATAGTTCAATTCCAAACTTCACCAGTGTGCTAAAAGAAGTGGGCAAACTGGGAACAGGAATTTCTCCATCACAGATCAAAGAACTTCCCCAAGATAAACAAGAAGGTAAGAAAGCAGAAGTAATGGAAAATCTCATTACAATGGCAGAGACTCCCTGGCTTGGGATTAATTACCATGTTGAATACGGTTCTGACCCTGACCCAAAAAAGAAGACAAACGAAGCTATTTTTAATCCAAAAGAAATAGACTTGGAAGCTAAACGTGCCGAAGTAGAAAGAAGGAAACAGGAAGGTGGGTTGATGCCAATGGTTACTTTGAGTTCTGTGAAAGTGGGAGTAACCGATGAAAATTCTCCGAAAGGAATCATCAAATATAAAATAGGAAGCTCGGAGTTAAAATCCTACCAACAAACAATGGCGGATAATTTTAACAAAATGACAGATTCCTATTGGTTTGAAGTTGATGAAGATGGAAATTTGACTTATCAAAAATTAGATGGAGTAAAAGAGACAAAGATTAGTTCTGAGAAATTGATTCAAGAAACTTTTATAAACAGAAAAGAGCCTTTGAATTTTTATAATGTTAAGAAAACTGATAATGCGTTTACAACCCAAGTTAAGGACAGCTATTCTTCGAAAGGTTCATATATTACTTTTAATCCTAGTTTTAAGAGAGATTCCGTTAAAGTTGCAGAAAAAGAATTTATTCAGAATGGAGAAATAGTTGATTCATCTAAAGTAAAAGAAAATTATACTTTTCAACCATATGTAGTACTAGGACATGAAATGGTTCATTCTTTGCGTCAATTAAACGGGGGACAATTAGGAAATCAGAATCTCAAAGAAGCAATTAATAATACAATTTCTCCGCTTTTAGAGTTAAAAATTTTTAATTCAAGAAAAGATGAATTAATAAATGGTGTTTCTCTTACAAAAGAAGAGGAAAAGTTTTATCAATTAATTAAATCTTCAGTGGAGGAAAAACATAAAAATAATAAAGATTATAATTTTGATGAAAATTTTGGAAATAAATTTGAAGTCATTATTGATTTTTATCAGAAACAAATTTTGAGAAAATTAGATATAAAAGCAGACTTAAACGAAAATTATTTGCTTTGTGAAGAATTTGATCCGATTGATAAAAAAGTAAAAATGATTCCTATGTTCAAAGATGAAGTATTAACAACTTTTGACGTATCTGAAACAAAGATTACCAAATTTAATGGGGATAAACTAGATTCAGGAATGTATAACCAAATTTCAGAAAATTCATTAAGGAAAGATTTTGGATTACCTAATCGAGTAAATTATCCTTTTACAGATTCAAATCTTCAGATTCTACAAAAGCTACAAAATGTTGAAAGAGACATTTCTGATTTTAGAGAAAAGTATAATTTTGCCTTTTCTAAAGAAAAAATTAATTTTCCGGATTCCTTTAATGACAATCTCCTTAAATCAAAGGAAAATTACTCTGAGGCTTTAAAGAAAATTCTAGATCAATATATTAAAGCAAACAAATATTTTTTGATAGACACAATTGAATATTTCGATGATTAGAAATAAATTATACATCTGTTTGTTCTTTTTTAGTTTTCTTGGAGATTGTCTAAATCAGGTTTACGATGAAAGGGAAAAAAATAAAAAAGAATTTAATATTCCAAAATATATAAAGGAGGAAAAAAAAATTTGGGCAGGTCCATTTTATGATTTTTTTAATGGTGACGATTATTTATATTACTATAGAGAAAGGTTTTATCCTATTCGAATGGTCGATTGTTGTCATGGTTGCAGATATATCGATAATGAAATATATGATATATTTTTTTCAAATTATAATCAAACAGGCTGTACTGATGATCTCTTCACTGAATTTAAATCTGACATAAGCGGATATATTCAAAAAAGAACTAAAACAGTTATGTGTTGGGGAAAACCAGATAACGTTGAATATGAATATGCATGTGACTGTATAATTCAAATTAAAATAGAAGGTGGGAAGAAAATGTTTTACCAAATACATAAAGAGATGCTAAATAAATTTAGAAAAGATCATGATAAAAATTGTAGATAAATTAAATATTTATTCTTCCATTTCAAAAGAAATAATCACGTATTTAGCCATTATTGTAAATTTTAATTTTTGTTTATTTGTGAAAGAAGATACCAGCACTCTCTGGAGTCAACAGATTTTTCAAGAGTATGAAAAATTGGATGGTAAATGGGTTAAGGAAAATTTTTTAAATAATTCAAATGTAGAATATTTTTATATTACAAAAACTGTTAAAAATGAAATTTCTTGTTTAAGAGAAGCAAGAATTGGTTCAACAGTTTTTGTAAATCAATTTCCAAAAGCTATAAAACTTTGTAAGAACTTTAACAAAAAAAAAAGGGAAAGATATTATGGTCCTCTCTACGATAAAAACATTCAACTAATTGGCTGTTCCTTGACTACATCACGGAAAGAATCAGAGAATCAAGATTTTGACTCATGTAAATGCGTTTTTAGATATAAAAGTATTGGTGGTCGTGATCAGGCAAAGCGTGACTACGCCTATATTTATGGACAATGTACACGTGAAGAGGTATGTAAAATTTTTGGTCTGGATTGTGATCCATTAAAATAAAAGAGTAGCACACTCTCCACGAGAAATCTTAAACACTCATTTCCAATATTTGGAATTGGATATCAATGAATACTTTACAATCAAGAAGAAAGTCTGTATTACAAATAATTCTAAGGTTTGATATCCAATAACAGCATTCGAGG
This sequence comes from Leptospiraceae bacterium, assembly GCA_024233875.1. Lineage (GTDB taxonomy): Bacteria > Spirochaetota > Leptospiria > Leptospirales > Leptospiraceae > JACKPB01. The sequence continues at coordinate 56,199 of JACKPB010000002.1, read as the reverse complement.
AAGAATTTTCCGATAACCTAACCCCGACAGAAATCCTTGCCCACAATAGAGAACTACTCAGACAATACTATTTTGCTACAACCATCGGTAAGGCAAATGATTTACTGGCAGAGCTAATCAAAGCAGACCCCAACCATCCTCATAAAACCCTAAACCAGAGCCCTCCCCCTATTCTGTGATTTTTTTTCCAAAATCTAAATTTTTTTTCAAAAATTACCTTCCAACCTTCATTTTCTTTACCCCTTATAGTATGAACGAAAATGAATACTTACTACCCCTAACAAATGATTTTGTCTTTAAGAAGCTCTTCACTTCCAATACTTTGTTTCTATTGGATTTCCTAAATTCTTTCTTTGAGACAGTAGATTTCCCTCTATTGAAATCCATCGAGATCCTCAATCCGGAAATCCTACCCGATTCCAAAGACTACAAGACAGGTGTTTTAGATTTGAATGCCGAGGATGAAAAGGGAAACCTTCTCTTTATAGAAGTTCAAAACTACTATGATCCCCATTTTGGAAACAGAATTCTCTACTACTCTTCAGGACTGATTCGAAAATCTCTTTCTAAAGGAGAAGACTATTCTGAGATGAGAAAGGTGATTTCTCTATCCATAGTAGATTTTCAATTATTCTCTCACGAGGATTTTATTTCTCACTACAGAATACTCAACAAAAAGCAACCCAATTTTCCATTGACAGACCGTTTGGAAATCTTTATTCTTGAGCTAAAGAAATGGAAGGATTCAGAAATTCTCCCACTTCATTTCAAGAACTGGTTACAACTTTTTTTCATAAGGAGCAAGACAGACATGGCTACCAAATTCATTCCCAAAGACCACCCCGCTGTAACTATGGCACTCGAAGAACTCGAAAAAATCTCAGGAAATCAGGAATACCAAAACATCTATGAGATGAGAATGAAAGCCGAGATGGATCACGCCTCCCGATTAAAAGGTGCAGAAAATAGAGGAATTGAAATAGGAGAGAAAATAGGAGAAAAGAAAGGAATTGAAAAAGGAGAGAAAATAGGAATCGAAAAAGGAGAGAAAATAGGAATCGAAAAAGGAGAGAAAATAGGAGAAAAGAAGGGAATTGAAAAAGGAAAATTAGAAGGATTGAAAAAAGGTTTATTAGCTCTTCATTCGATTGGAAAATCTCCCGATGAAATTTCTATTCTTTTGGACATTAGCCTGGAAGAAGTTCATAAAATACTAAACTCAGATGAACCGAAAGAAATGGAAGAACTCTGAAATTCTCCCGCTTCATTTCAAGAACTGGTTACAACTTTTTTTCAAAAGAACTGGGCTATTATGATAGGAATTTTTTAAGAAATTTCGATACAATAGTATCCGAAGATATGGTAGAATCTTGGATCAAATACTTCCCAATTGAAGAATGATAAATTCTTTTTATTCAAAAAATTGGATCCATTTGATTAATTTCATTTGATATCCTTGGTTATTGCTCAACCAACCTTTATGGGATATTTCTTTTTGAATAATTGGTTCAATGATATCATGCAAAATGGAAATTTCCATTTTATTCTTTTCGATAAGTTCTGAATTGTATATCAACTTAAAGAAATCGGCATAATTACTCTCCCAATGATAATTTCTTTTATAATCATTCTCTAATACTATTGGCAATAGATATTGAGATCTTTCTCCTTTTTCTCCTCTCACCTCAATATACCATAGGGAAAATAAGATATTCCCAATTGAATTTTTTAATATCAATCCCAATCGATCACTATCTATATTTTTATATTTGTCTATATATCCTTTTACTAATGGATGATCTATCCCTACTAAATCATTCTTGGATTGTAAGTCTCTATTGATATTGAATAAAAATGTATTCCTTTGATCCAAAATCGCTTTAAAATTTTCTTCATCAATTTTTTCTAAGACCCCTCCTTCAAATTCTATTGATTTTTTTAAAAATAAAATTAATTCTTCTAATTGAACTTTATTTTCTGAAATTTTCTGATAATCATCCAAATTAAATCTATCTAAATCCTGAAACAATTCAAACACAACTTCCCTAGCTTCTCTTGCATTTTTCATTGCAATTTCTAATTCTAAATTAGTTCTTTTTAATTCAGGATCATTTAGTGCTTCTCGATACATCTTATCATAGTTGAGTTTTTCTGACAATTGTCCCAATATTTGTGATTGAAAATCTTCAGCTATTTGATCATTTTGCATTTTCCCTAAGGCTCGTGCAATTTCTTTCAATTTGTTTTCTAATAGGAGATATATTTTTCCTTCAATTGTATCAGATAATACTAGATTGTAAACTTGTGCTGTATCCAACTGACCATATCTATGTATCCTTCCAATTCGTTGTTCCATATCCATTGGATTCCATGGTAAATCAAAATTAAAAAGAATTCTTGCATGTTGTAAATTGATACCTTCCCTACCTGCGGCAGTGCAAAACATAACTTTAGGACCGGGATTTTTATTAAATTTATTTTCAGCACTTTGCTTACGCTCCGTGATCTCCATCTTTGAGAACAACAACACCTTTATTCGGAAATTCATTATCAATTAGAGTCTCAATCATTTCCACTGTTCCAAGGTAGGTAGCAAAAATAACAATTTTTTCTTCAGGATTGTGTGACCATAGTTTTTGAAGAGCAAATAATAAATTAAGTGCTTTAGTTTCCGTTTTTTTAGGAAAATATTCTAACAATTCATAAATTCGATTTTTTTCCTCAGGTAAAGTGTATTGAGCTAAGGACAATACATCATCTTCTAAACCCTGAATATTAATCTCAGAAAGGTCATTTTCTTCTATTTGAATTTATTTTAGTAATTTTCTTTTATAATCGATTACAATTCTTTCTGCATTTGCCAATCCAATAGAATCATCATTAAAACCGAACTCATTTTTAACTAGATAAATAGCTTCTTGGTAAGTAGTATCTCTTTTAGCAACATTTCTATTTTCCTCATGATTAATCAATTCACGAATCGTAATTGAGATCAATCTTCTTCTCAATGTTCTATAGACAGCCGCAAAACTAGAAGCTGCTATTTTTTGAAAAATTGCCATTACAAATCCAATGGCACGACCCTCATTACCTTCTTTTTGGGCTAAATCAAATCCATCCTCTCAACCAACCACGCCTTACCTGCCGCTATCAATCCGAACTCCCTCAACAATAGCATAAAAATTGATATAACTGCATAGTTTTTGTCCCAATTCTTTTAATTTGGGGTGTGGAATAGTGTTCTGGAAAGAAGTGTGCTGTGACACGCTATAAATATATCCCCTAGCGAACAATTCAATAGTAGAAGATTCATTTTGATACCTAAGATGAAAATACTTTCTATGAGAGTTTATCGAATAATTTCCTATACAATGTTTCATGAATATACCTTCTCGAATCAATTCTTCCTTTGTATTGAGTTCTGTGATACTATATTCATCCGAAAGTGACTTCAAAAATCTATAGATAGGATTCTCTGGGTTATATAATTTTACTCTCTCATTTAAAAATTCTTCGATTTTAGCTCTCTTTACAGATTTAATTTGTTCACATACCAAGTTAATTCTTTTTCCATATTCTGCAATTCTCTTCTTTAGTTCTTTTGCTAAAATCACAGTCCTCTGAAAACTTAGATTTTGTTTATTTTGGAAATAAGGAGTAGCATAGTAGAATTCTAATAGACTTTTTTCTTCCAAACTAATTTGTTTTTTTAAACTATAAAAAAAAGATGGATGAATACATTGTATTAAATTGCTTTCTCTCAATAAGGTATAATTATGATTACAGATTTTAGAAACATCGCCAAATTCAAGATCAAAATAGAGAGGATGAATTGGTAGAAAATTACGGGTCTTTTTAGATTTTTTTACTACACTAAAACCCGGATGCTTTTCTTTCTTCAAATAAAAAGAATTTCTAATTTTGATTTTCTTTTTCGATAATTCAACACCAAAATACTTACTCAATTCCAAATAACTTTCCAGATCCTCTCCAACAGAATATTCTTTTGACTCAATCTTACCTTTGAATTTTTCAGTTTGGTAAACCACCCGTAACAATTCTTTTTCTAAATTGATATACAACCCTTTGGGAAGATTTTTAGAAAGCTGAAACATTTGAATTGCTGTGTCCAGATTAGGATTTTTACATCTCAATTGTCGGGTAGAAACAAGATCTAAAAATTCTGAATTATAGATGAATTGACCTTCAAAATATACAATATTGTATAAATTAATTGGGGATATAATACTATGAAATAAAACTTTTTTATCGTATCCTTTTTTCTTTAATATATCTAGCTCTTCTAAATACTTTTTATTTTCAACCTTTTCTATAGAATGACGTGAATATAGATCGATTGTTCCATTTTCAAGTTCTTCAAAATCTTCGTAACCTGTAACGGATATAAGAGATCTTCTAAATTCTTTTAGAATTCCCTTTTGTGCTAGATAGTATTCGGATATGGTTTGACCTGAAAGGATGCACCTATGTTTCCGGAGCGATTCTGCATCCAATCCCATATCCGTTAAGACCCTTCCGAACTCCGGAAACTGCTCAATGTATAGCATAGCCTTAACCTCAATTCAACTTGAGATTATATGTGCGGGTCGAGGTATCCTATTCGATAGAGTTTCATTTCATCCTCCCTGATGAGTGTTTCGCCATCCCTGGCATTATATCTTAGAAGGAAAATAAGATAAAAAGATTACAGGAAATTATTTTTTTTTTGAAGAAGGATCATCAATTTGAAAATTTTCCATTTTTCGAAATAAAAAATAGAATTCTCACCCTAAGAAAAGACGGTAGAGATGTAGTTCATGAGCAATTTTCTGGAGCTGTGGATCCGGTTCTGTTCCACGAAAGGACCAATGGAAAAGGCTCTCCCAACGATTCAAATTTTCATCATAGGAAGCAATTAGGTACGATTCCTGTTCATTGAACCTGATAAAAAAATGATCTCCTTCGATACTTTCAAAATCGATAAGATTGGTTGGGAAACGAAAGTATTTTCTTGTATATTCAGCAACAAAATTATCAACATAAATAATTACAGGTTGATGATTCACGACAAACTTCCCGACTAAAGAATGAAATTCAGAATTGGAGAGAATACTGGAATCCTGCGCATGATAAATATATCTTAGATATAGAATCAGGATGGGAATAAACTTTCCATATTTCTTCCGTCTTCTTTCTATCAAATGCAACAGGATCATTAAAAATTGAATTTGATTGAATTTTCCGGTTCTGATCAATTGATACTTTCTAAATTCGTCCCTATAGTAGCTTAAGGTTTTTTCATATTTACATATCATATCCAACTGCAGGAGTGTTCTCACCGTTAATTTTTTTCTGTAAAAAAACAGAGATTTTAAATCTAATTTTTCATTCAAATGGGGCCGGTTCAATTTTTTAAATAGAGCTAGATTGTATTGAAAGATTCCTTCTTGAAAGACTTTCTTATCAATTTTTATAGAATAAATATAATCATTCTTTGTTCTCTCAGTCGTACCAATTCCGTAGGGAGAGGAATCATCGATCTTTAATTTCATTGAATTCAATAAACTAATTGTATCACCCTCTATGCTCACAGAGAAAAATTTCACCAAAAAGGAAAGAAATAATTTCAAATCGTCCTGTTTGAGATCAGTAAGGATTTTCTGAATTGGACCGGTGGAATACCTATGCACTTCGCATAATAAATTTAGTTCAAAATCCAGGGATTCTTCGGGAGATAAGCTTTTCCATACGTATAGATATTCTCGCAAATTCTGTAAATTGATTTGTTTGATTAGAATTTTTCCGGAATCCAAATACTTCAGAAATTCGTCAGTACAATAGATCGTATTCTGGTAAAAAACAATCTGATTCTTATTTAGAAAAAATATATGAGAAAATATTTGATCAATGGGTTCGGAATACAATTCTTCGAATTTTAATTTTGAAAATGGATGAATACAAGTTTCAGTCTTTCGAATCTTAGAAGGAATTTTCTTTAATGGCTTAGCGGAGAGTACATGATAACTTTCAGGATGGTATTCAGAAATCCTACCTACCCTATGATATAAAAAATCCTCTAAGAACTGCCCGGAGAGAATGCATCGTTTCAGTAGAAGTTCGTAGAGATCAAATCCCAAAGTTTCCAGAAGTCGATTGAATTCAGGAATCCTAGTTTCAAAGATTTGTTTTTTGATTTTTGTTTCTGTCTTTGTAAACGTTTCCATAATCGAATCAAGTTGAATACTTATTTTTAAAAGTAATTGCTCTTTTCCCTTAGGAAACTGGCTCCACACATGAGGATGATCAGAGACAAACTCTAAATCAATAGTATCCTGACAACCACTGCAATCAAAAGTGTCACCATAAGTTCTATTATGGTATACAGGAGTATCTCATAAAATCTCAAGTGATTTTCGAGAGCTAAGAAGCGAATTCCGGGATCCGCTATCTTGAAAGGCACAATCTTTTCTGTAGAATTCTCCATAATGGCAACTTCAATACTGGAAGTGTATGTATTTTCTATGGAAGTCAAGGCTTTTTCCGCTTTCTAGGGACTCACTTTTGCCTCAACGAGTGCTGTCTTTACAATGACGGCTTTCGGCGTGTAAATCGAATCATCATCGGTGGGTGAACCTACCCAATGGTGGGTGAGCGGAGCCGAACCCCAATTTTCACTTTTTCCAAAAAAAAATGTAATTTATTCAATAAACCTTTAGTCAAACCTATACTTGCCACGGATGGCGAAAGGATTTCATGGAGGAAACAATGAACGGTATCACAAAAAGGAGTAAAGACCCACCCAGAGCCTAATCTCATTTTATTTAAGAGGTTAAGATAATGACCATTAACTGTGAATACATTCCTGAGTTTGAAAAGGTCTTAGCGAATGTAGGAATCAATGCGGAGAGGATCCGAAAAGAGCAGTCGATACTTATCGGTAGAACTGTATACGAATACTTTTTATTTCAAAAAGGAATTCTGAAGAGTTTTACTCCAGGCGAACTCACTCTCAAAAAAACAGACCATCTTCCATCTGAAAAATTGTATCAGGTATTCCAAGATGAGTATCAAGATCGTTTCGAGGAAGAGGATGAGGATGAGGATTGGTACTATTGTCCGGATTGGGTGCAAGAACATGCGAAATCAGATCTAGAAATGGAAGAGTTTGAGTTTTGTTTTGAGAAAAATCTCAATTCCAGATCTTATTATTTTTCTGATGTAGATGCTTTGGATTTTGTAGTACAAAATTCCAAATTGAATCTGGATCGAATCTGTTATTTTAATGGGAGATTTGTATATGGTCCAGAATTTAAAGATCTTCTCGAGACTAGAATTGTGAAGACTGTTTTCCGTTACGAGGATATCGATAACCGCAAGAAATATTTTGAGTTTTCTGCAGAGAACCATATCTACTCAGTATTGAAGACCTATGAGACTCTACCGAAAGAACTTTATTTGAATCCAGAAATAGAACTAAAACGAATCCTACTCTTCACCCATGAAGATACTTCTTTTTATCTGCCCAATGAACCCAAAGTATATATGATTCTTCTAAAGTATCGATCTATCTTACAAAAGTATTTTGAAATTAAAAAATCAGGACCAATACTTAAACTCAAACCTTTGAAATCAAGTAATGAAGTAAGCTATTTTCCAATAGCAAGAGATGAAAGTAAAGATTTTCATAAAATTTATTTTCATTTTCTATATGGAAATGCTGGGAAAATAGAAAAACTGAATTTTCAATCCATTTATAAATTAGCACCGGAGTTGCTCAGGAGAGAGATATTAACAGAAAAGCAGTTATCGAATCAACCAAAACAATTGAGCCATAAGGAAATCAGAAATTTACAAGAGATATCCTACCAACATGATCTCGGATATGTATTGAGTAACTATTCTTTAAAAGATATACTCAGAATCTATCGAATCCTTAAAAAATTAGAAATAAATTTTGGAAGGGAGGTCTGGAAGTTTGCGATCGAAAATCATAAACTATGTCTATCGAAATCGATTCTTCTTAGAAAGTATTGGATGTATCACAATCAAACCAGTAAGATCCATTCTTTCTATGAAAAACTTAGAAAATCTAGAGACATTTCTGATTTTCAGGAGAAATTTAAAAACAATAGTCTGGAAATCATCGAGCTGTTTACCCCCAAAGAACTTCAGGAAGAAGGTAAGAGGATGAAGCATTGTGTGGGTGCGTACTACCAAGAAGTATTAGATCAAACCAGTCGAATCTTTCATCTGAGTTATAAAAAACAGTCATCTACTCTTGAGTTGGTACGTGGAAATTTAGGAGATTGGAGAATCGAACAAAACAAAGGAAAATGCAATTCCGAACCTGTTGAAATTTTAAAAGAGTTAGCCGATCGATTTGTGGAGTATTTGAAAGGATAAGTTAGGAAATCATCTGAGAGATATCACATTTGTTTACGTTAGTTCAGTCACTCCAAGAATCGCCATCTCTGCGAAATGCCCCCACAATCCTGTGGGGTCAATCTATGCAATGGGAAATAGAAACTCTTAGGAAACTCTGCCCTTCGGCTACGCTCAGGGAACAGGAATTCTATGTTGGTGTGTTATGATTTTGCATTCCATCCTTTAAAGGATCCACGAAAAATCATCCAGTAGTTAATAATGGATCCCTATTAAAAATTCATTTCTTTTTTTAGCAATCTTCCTAAGATGAGTACAAAAAGTTAATCTCAATAGGGGAAACTTCGACAGACCCATCATTTTATGAATCTATTTTTGAGGTAGACTAAATCTATGCAAAACAAATCAATCACTAGGATTGTTTCGATCGTACTAATCTTCATCGGTTCCTATGGATATTTTCATACTATCTCCGAGATAAGGAACTTCAAAGACCGCTATGACTCCAAATTAAATATAGAAGGAAAGATACAGGCCATTGAATCATTAAACTATATTGATGATCCAACTCTCATAACTTCTATTTTATCGATTGAATATGATTTTGATTCTAAAAAATTTACAGGCAAAATAATAAACTCACGGAATGAATCTACAAAATTCATCAAAGGTCAAACGATTTCTTTACTGCTAAAACCAGCGAACCCCCATCAAATCGAAATCAACCACAATCAGATTCAAACAAAGGATTCTTTCCTGTATGACAAACTTATCGGAATTTTTTTGATTTTTTTATCATCCATAGGTGTGATTCTTTTCTTCCTCTCATTTCAGTCGAGGAATTAAAAATGGATAGTATTGGAACAATTTTCTACTTCGTACTACTCCTGATTCTAATTCTCATCGGGATCGGAATATTTACTCAATTGAAATCAATAATTGTATTATTCTTTCAAATAAACAATGGATCTATCGTGAAAGAGAAAATTGAAATCGGAAAGTATTGTTTGATTCAAGGAATCGTTCAGCCCGAAGCAGAAACCTTTATTTCACCGATCGCACAAAAATCCTGTGTTTACTATAAGACATTTATTGAAGAATACCATCCCAAACAAATCCCGAAAACGATTCTGGATAAAGAAGAAGTTGCCCCTTTTTCCATTCGTTCCAATCAACTTTCCATAACCATTCAGGCATCCGCTCCGGTCGAAGAATCATCACTTCAAGTATTTGTATCACAAATTAAAAAAACTATTTCTTATTTTTCTAAAGCCGACTTGAAATTGAAAGAACAACTCATTCATCTCGGTATCGATGTTTCAAAATATGAATCCTTGACAATAAATCTATCCGTCTTTGAATCAAGCCTCTCTGTCGGAGAACAGGTATATCTACTTGCGTTCCTGAATGAATCTATCCTTGCTACAAATACAATAAATACTCGGGAAAGATCAGGCACGATCTATATTTCAGAATCAATCCCAAAATTAAAAACCAATATATTCGACAGTTTCTTAGTAAACATCGGTCTGTTTTTAGGATTTGCAGTTTTCGGAATCGGTGTAGCCTATCTCATTGCTCTTTGAACTGAAACCGTAAATGTAACCCTATCCAATAGTGGATCTGAAAAGACTTTCCTCTTCTTCCGAGGAGTTGCGGTATTTCTCCAAAATCAATTTTTCCAGCTTATATATTTATCCAAACTTTCAACAAGAGCATCCTGAGAAATTGGCTTACTCAAGTACTCATCCATTCCCAGGGAGAGATACTTTTCTCTATCCCCGGTCATTGCATTGGCCGTGAGCGCTATGATATAAGGATGAATAGAATCCGGATCGGATCTTATAAGTTTGGTTGCCTCAACTCCATCCATTTCAGGCATCTGGATATCCATATAGATAATATCATAGCTCTTTTCTTTATTTTTTTGGACGGCTTCCAATCCGTTAGAAACCAGATCTATTTCATATCCAATTTTTTTGAATAGTTTATTGATCAATCTTTTATTGACTTCATTATCTTCCGCAACCAAAATTCTGATGGGATTCTCGATATTGTTTTCTAAGGGTTTTGATTTGCTAATTTCAATTTGTTCCACCGGAATCACCTTGATAGTAAAGTAAAAAGAAGTTCCTTCGCTCAACTTACTCTTTATGGAGATATCCCCACCCATTAAATTTACCAATTTTTTGGATATGATCAAACCCAATCCCGTTCCACCGTATTTTCTCGAAATAGAAGAATCCACCTGTGAAAACGGCTGGAAGAGTTTATTCAGCTTTTCTTCTGCGATTCCTATTCCGGTATCTATGATACGAAATCCCAATACAATCTCAGAGGATGTTCGGGAAACGGTCTCTACTATGATTGTAATTTTACCGTGATGTGTAAATTTGAGTGCATTGCTTATCAGGTTGAGAAGAATCTGTCTCAGTCTGGTTGGATCCGATTGAATGTGATCCGGATTGTTTTCCGAAAATTCAAATTCCAGAAGAATCCCTTTTTCCTCCGCTTTGATTCGAAAGAGATTCTGAATATTCGTCATACATTCCTTCAGGGAAAATGGAATACTTTCTACTTCCATTTTCCCCGATTCTATTTTAGAAAAATCCAAAATATCATTGATGATATTCAATAGACTTTCCGCACTGAAAACAATATCACGGGAATAATCTCTCTGGTCCTGTGTCATCTTCGTATCCAGAAGTAGTCTGGACATTCCGAGGATACCATTCATGGGAGTACGGATTTCATGACTCATCATGGCTAAAAATTCGCTCTTGGAATGATTGGCCTGAATGGCTTCTTCTTTAGCAAGTCTGAGTTCTTCTGTTCTGAGAATAACTTTCTCTTCCAAATTCTGAGAAAAATCTTCGACATCCTTCATCGATTTTGAAATTCGTTTTGATAAAAAGAAAGCCTGAGAGAAAATAAAAAATAAAAATCCGAAAGGCGCCTTGTTTGCGGATAGTATTAGAGAATAATCATACAATATATCATTGATAACGGTAAGGATTACAATAAATCCCCCTATAAAGAAGACGAATGCACTGTCCCTATGATTTTGAATGGCTTTGATCGTAGTGTAGAATATGATCAACAGAGTAATCGTTATATTGATATGCATTGAGATAACTATATAAGTAAAATGATAGATAGGAAGTACCAGAACCGAGAAGACAAAAAGAAAGGACACATAACTGTTTATTTTGGAAATTCGAATGGGAATATCTTTCGGGAAAAGGGTTCTCAGGTAAATAATAAAGACTCCACTACTGAGATTCATAGTCAGATAGTCTGTATGTATGATATAACTCCAGGGTAAATTATCTATAAAATTATTAATAAAATATTCTCCTGTAATACCGGGACGTATTGCAAATAGAAAGCAGAGTAAGGAGAAGAATAGATTGGGGATTTCTTTTTTCCGATAGGAAAATATAGTCAATTGGTAAAGACCCATTAAGAAAAGTGCACCTGTAGAAAAAAGTTCTATACCCAGATTGATAATCTTATCCTGTAAAATATTATCAAAAGATCCGATTAGTAACTGATGCCAGAATCCCCCCTGAGAGTGTCGATAATTTGAAATCTGAATTACTATGTCTATGATTTCTCTGTCGTTAGGTAGCACTACGATTTTGGTTTGATAATCTGAAACTGCTTTTTCAGGAGTATCGGAAACGGTTCCGACATCTATTGATTTTACTCCATTGATAAACACTGAATAAGAAGTTCCTAATTCAAATGTTTTTATAGCAATCGGTTGACCCTTCTGTAGTTCCGGAGAGATCAAGACCCGTAGTCGATAGGTGGCAAATCCCATCGGTGTGTCCTCCCAGGTGGAAGGAACATGGGTATATTGTTTTTTTGAATGAGTAAAATCATCCTCTGAACTTAAGATTTGATTTCTGTAAAATTCCCAATTTCCTTCCAAAGGAACAATCCCTTTTTCAACTAAACTCCAGTTTCTCAAATCGAGAGTTCCGTTTTCTATCTTCGGGTAGTCAGGAGGCTTGCTGCAGGATATAAGATACAGAAAACAAAGTAGAAAAACTGGAATCATTCTTTGAATAAGAAATTCAAATCGCTTTTTCATCAGTTCAGTCCAAAATGGATTTTATAAAAGTAGGTGACATAGTTTTTTTTAAAAAGATTGGACTAATCTTTTTTTAGTTCATTCCGCCAATCAAAGGTTTGAATTTCAATTCAATCAACCGGAGGGAAAATTTGAATTTTAAAGTATAGAAATCGCGTACTTTACGTGAGGTTTTCCCAGCCATCAACGAGTATTTTAACTTATTTTTTTTAATCAATTTCTTTTTTATGAGCCAGATTTCTAATCTCTCTTACGCTCAATTTGAAATCTGGTCAATAAATGTCAGCCCGCTGGCGACTTCATGGGCTATCTCATATTTGACTAATAGATCAATAAAAACAAGATTTTGGGGACGATGAGTCTCTGGTTGGTGAGATCAAACCATTGCCGAAAGGTTTCCATTCATTATCTTCACCTTTCGAACGAAATTTGTGAGGTGAGGTATAGACATTTGTTCCGGAGGGAATGCCTAATCCTCTTCATCCGTAAAGATTTCTATAGGTCGGGGGGAGTTTACAATCTCCTGCATAACAGATGGTGATACGTATACTGAGGCTATCATCAATCGGGGCTCTACTCCTACTTTCTCAAAGTATTCCTCTGCTGATTTATTGAGATTGAGCACATCTTTCTTCACAGCTCTTGATGTGATTTCCAATAAAATGTGTTCTCCATTCTTAATCACAAGATCCACTTCTCTTTCCCCGTAGTACCCTCTTGAAACTGTATAGCCTGCTTTTTCCATGAGAGCAGAAACCGTGTTGCGGATTGTGTTCTCATTCTTGATACCCCCATCGACTACCTAAAGCTGAGATCTGATCGTTCACTTTTTGGAATCCTTCCCGCATGGAAATCTCAGTTTGTTTTTGAGCTTCAGCTAGTTCTTCAACTTTGATCTCTGTTCGTTTCTGTGCTTCTGCCAGTTCCTGAACGACTTTCCTGAGAGAGGTGAAGTCTTCTCTGGGAATGGTTCAGGTTTAATTCTTCCTGCTTCCTCTTCTACCACAACCAAGCCGCTCCCCTTACCCCACTGGAGTCTCCATGTCTTGCTCTAACCAACCTTGTAGAAACCTGATCGGAAAAAATGTATTTCTTCCAGATTCGGGGAACTTCGGAGTAGATCTCTTCGATATTGGACATCCCACCAGCGAGAACAATTGTATCGGGATCGAGAATATTGATCACACCCGAGAGTGCCTTTGCTAGATTGATACAGTACTGATCCAAAGCCTTTCGGGAAATCGGATCTTTCGATCGGGCACGATTCAAAATTTCGATAGGAGACTCTTCCCTTCCCCCCAGAATTTGATATCGCTTTACAAATCCGGGTCCGGAGAGAAAGGTTTCAATACAATTCACCTTTCCGCAGTAGCAGGGAACTTCGGCATCCTCACACGAATCGGGCATAGGATTGTGACCCCACTCTCCCGCGATTCGGTTCACTCCCTCCCAAACTTTTTTGTGAAAGCTGATCCCTCCCCCTGTTCCGGTTCCCAGTATTACACCGAATACGAGATTACCGTCTTCTGCGGCTCCGTCAGTCGCTTCGGATACTGTCATACAGTTGGCATCGTTTGAAATACGAACTTCTCTTTCCAGTCTATTTTCGAGATCTTTCTGAAGGGGCTCTCCGATCAGACAGACCGAGTTGGCATTTCTGACAAGGCCATTCAAGGAAGAAAGACTTCCGGGAATCCCCACTCCCACAGTGCAGGTTTTTTGTAGTACGGATTCACATTCATTTACCAGATTGCAGATGGCTTCTACAGTGGCTAAGTACTCTCCCTGAGGAGTCAAAACCCGCTTTCGATACACTTCTGTGCTTCCCTTCTCGAGAGCTATGATTTCAATCTTTGTCCCTCCCAGATCAATTCCGATTCTTAAATTTTGTTCATTCATTCAACCTAAATCTCCCCGGGTTGTTTGTTCGGATTTTACCATCCCTTAGTCTTCCACCTCATTTTCCGCTTGGAACACAAGTTTTAAAACTTCATCTTGCAGATTGTAAAGATATTTATAGTTTAGGTTATCCATTTTAATTCTTCTATGAGAAGAGGTTTATCAAAAAAAAAGACCTCGACTAAGTTTTTTCTTCTTGAGATATAATCAGCATTAAAGGAAGGAACAAGGTAATGATTTAGAAAATGGGAAAGCTCTTCTTTATCAAATCCTTTCAAGTCATAAAAGAGTTTTGTACTATTGATTAAGATCTTTTCTAATAGGAAATTTTTTTGTTTTGGTTCGTTACCATTTATGATATCTTCGATATCTTTTTCTGTAAAAGAAAGGTCCCAAAAACATTCTTTTTTTATTCTTTTATAATCAATCATAGACATCTTTACAAGGGAATTGCAAATGTTCTTCTCGGCAGTTCCCACTACCTTATCTATTGTTTATTTTCCACACGCCTGCAGAAAAAGATAGGATTTTACAATAGCATTCTGAAAATTCAGTGAACAGCAAGCATCTCCACCCTGTAGAGTTTTTTAAAAATGGAACCTGTCAATGATTTTTTAAACCCTTCGTTTCGAAGGAGATAAAAAGAAATTTGTTTGGAAGGAGCTAGATTGATCTTATAATTTTCCCATTGACAGAATCAAATAAATAGGAATATCTCCACATTTTAATATTTACAAATATCCTTTCATTGCTAATTTCTCCGGTCATTGAGCTTGTCGAAATGACACTAGATCGCAATACGTGACTTCGACAGGCTCAGCCACCAGCCTTTCGGTCATTGAGCTTGTCCAAATGAAACTATACCGTAATACATAACTTCAACAGGCTCAGTCACCTGCTTCTCCGGTCATTGAGCCTGTCGAAATGACACTATATCGAAATACGTGACTTCGACAGGCTCAGCCACCAGCCTTTCGGTCATTGAGCTTGTCGAAATGACACTATATCGAAATACGTGACTTCGACAGGCTCAGCCACCAGCCTTTCGGTCATTGAGCTTGTCCAAATGAAACTATACCGTAATACATAACTTCGACAGGCTCAGTCACCAGCTTCTCCGGTCATTGAGCCTGTCGAAATGACACTTTACTGTAATACATATCTTTTTATTTTTTATTATCTCTATATTCAGTATAATTTTTAGATAATAAAATTAACTTTTCATAATTTTGTTGTATCAATGCTTCTTTTTTAGACCGACTCCAGCCTTGGATTTGTTTTTCTCTATAGTAAGCATCTTCTATCTTTTCAAATTCTTCCAGGTAAACCAATTCAACTGGTTGTTTTTTTTGTGTATAAATTGCACCCTCAAAATTTTTATGTTCCCAAAATCTTTTTTCTATGTTGTTTGTACTACCTGTATAATAGGAATTATCTCCACATTTTAATATATACAAATATCCTTTCATTATATATGTTCCTCAGCTTATCGGTCATTGAGCTTGTCGAAATGACACTTTATCGTAATACGTGACTTCGACAGGCTCAGCCACCAGCATTTCGGTCATTGAGCCTGTCCAAATGACACTCTATCATAATACGTGACTTCGACAGGCTCAGCCACCAGTTTCTCAGGTCATTGAGCATGTCGAAATGACACTATACCGCAATACATGACTTCGACAGGCTCAGTCACCAGTTTCTCAGGTCATTGAGCTTGTCGAAATGACACTCTAACGCAATACGTGACTTCGACAGGCTCAGCCACCAGCCTTTCGGTCATTGAGCTTGTCGAAATGATACTCTACCGCAATACGTGACTTCGACAGACTCAGCCACCAGCCTTTCGTCATTGAGCCTGTCGAAATGACACTTTATCGTTATACGTGACTTCGACAGGCTCAGCCACCAGTTTCTCAGGTCATTGAGCCTGTCCAAATGACACTTTATCGTTATACGTGACTTCGACAGGCTCAGCCACCAGTTTCTCCGATCAGAAATCTGATTGGAGACTTCGGGATTTTTATAAAGCCGCACTAACCATCAAATAAAAGTAAACTGCTTTGGGATCAAATGTATAACGCTTGGTTAAGTCAGCGGATTGTGGATCATTCCTAACGTTTTTAATTGAGTCCTGAGCCTGAATGTAGGAGACTCCCGACCAGATAGAAAGAAACTCTGCATACTCATAGATCCAGGTCAAATCATACTGATAGAAGAGTCTCTTCCCCCATTTATTGGTTGTAGAGTATCTATTATTGGAAAAATTTTCATCCGAGCCATTGGCAACCGTAGTACCGATCACACTGTACCAGGAGTCCTGAGATTTAGCCTTTAAAGTATCATAGGCTGTGAAGAGAAAAGAGCCAAAATTGTCTGTCCTGTACTTTGCACGAATCGAATAGGTCTTGACATTTTGAAATCCAACAATCGTGGATTGACCGTTCATGATATTCCAATAAGGTAAGCTACCCGCGATCTGAGGAAAGAGCGGAGACCAGGTTCCCACTTTGGAATCCGAACGATTCGGGTCTCCCGAAGCATATGTATATCCTACACCCAGTCTGAGTTTTTTGAAAAATTCATATCCGGTCTCGGCGCTAAAAAATCTAGCGTCATACATTTTTCGTTCGGTATGGATACGTTGACCGGCATATTCCTGATTGAGAACATCCCAGGATGCATTGACTCTCTCCCCGTTAAATCCTGTTTGCCAGGCGGATTCCACTGTCCAATCCCAGCTATTTCCTGCAGGAAGTTTATTCCCGGCAGTTCGATTTGTGATACGAAATCCTCCTGTCAATAGATCATCCCTCTGCCTCAGACGATCCTGAGTGGTGACGGGATTTGTATTGAGAATCCATTTCTTATGCAATCCAAACCCATAAATATCAATATGAAAGAGATCGAAGGGTTTGATTGTATTGTAGGTTCCTGTGAAGTATGCATCGTCTATGCTTCCATTGGTTCTTCCATTGGCTGTGTTGAGACCACCGGGAGCACTGTGTTGTTCACTCAATACTGTTCCGAAAAGGTGGGAGCTGAAGTATTTCGAATTGTACATGATTCGAACTCCATCAAAGGCAAACCCATTGTAGAGCCAGTTCAAGGGACCCAAGACTTTCAGATCACCATATGAATAGACCTGCCTACCTATCTGGATATTCACTGGCAACTTATCGCTCTTCTTGAGCATGATGAAGGCTTCTCGTATGTCGGTACTATTTCCCGATGTCACCGGAGTTGCAGAATAATTTCTGGAGACACCTGTAGTAAGTGCATAACGGTTGTCTCCTACACCGGAGTTCTGCTCTCCTCCCCAGACTCTGGAATCCTGAATGGTCACTTTGAGACTGAAGTAAGGAGATGGATCCGCTACGAACCAAACCTGAGTGGTCTGAGCGGCATAGGATGAATAGTCATCTGTAGTCTTGTTGAAATCAAAATTTTCTTTGGAATCAAATCTCGGACGAACATAAAAGCCCACCCGGTAGTTGTTGAACCAAAGAGAATTGGACTTCTTTACAGCTTGAATTTGATCCGGAGAAAGAAAAAGAGATCTCATAAATTCGGGATCTAAATTCCCTTTCATAGGAGATACATAGTCCGGAGGTATCACAGTTTTTACAGCATTCTCACCTGATTCGTTAGAATTCTTAGAGACATCTGCATCCTGTCCCAGTATGGAAGTCAGGGAACAGAGAGCGATGAATACCGGAAGGAGAGATTTTTTCATTTTTGATTTACTCACTCAACTTACTTATTTTTTTATATATATAATCATAATCTACTATTAGATCTATAATAATAGGGGTTTGGGGACGATGAGTCCCCAATTAGCTAAAAGACTCCCTTTCCTACGAAGTGAGTAATGTGAATTTCATAAAGAAATGATTCCGAGTTCCAAAATCACCCTGCCCACTCCATCCTCTTTATTGGTATAGGGAGAACAATAGTCTGCTCTTTCTTTCAGGATCGGAATGGCATTTTTCATGGCGACTCCAAATCCACTCGATTCAATGAGCTCGAGATCATTTGCTTCATCACCGAAAGCAATCACACCTTCCGAGTTCAATCCCTGATTGTTCAAAAAAACATTCAGAGCTGACCACTTGGAGGATCCGAGTGTGATGACTTCCATACAGGGACCGATACCCCTAATGGTTGTTGTTACGCAACGTATATTGTGATTCGAATAGACACGAAATATCTCTCTTTCAAATCGGGCAAGATTTTGGATAGACTCATCAAAAAAACAGAGAACTGTGATACGGTCGAAATCTCCAACCTGAAATTCCTGACCGAGTCGAACGGAACGATTGTAATTGCCTGTATATATTGAGTGAAGGGACTCATCCCTACTCTGAACTATGAAATCAATACCTTCCTCATAACGATCTGTATGCATGAGAAATGAAAATTGAAACTCCTGATTTAGATTCAAGATTCCATATACAAGATCGGGCTCTAGATAGTATTGAAGAACACGCTCCTGGCCGGGATACATCCGCATCAACTGTCCATTATTGCAGATCAAAGGAAAGCTTCCTTCAAATTCTGTCGCGAAACGATAGGTTGAGTAGAAACGTCTACCTGTGGCAAATACAATATTGAGACCTTCGTTTAAGGCTTTCTGGAAAACCCGATGATTCAATTCAGAGATTTGAGAATGTTCGGAGAGAAATGTCCCATCCAGATCGGTTACAATGGTATGAATCTTTCCGTTCAACATTTTCCAATTCTCATAAATAATTACACTTTTTCCATCCGGTATGTAGCCATTTTATAGCTGATTTCTCTATAAATGAGTAAACCTTTTGAAAATGACTTTAGGAACAGTTTTCGAGGTTTTCAAATTTGGTCGATTCCTTTTCTCAGGAATGAAGCTTTCTCTGAATTCGAATGATTTTTCCTCATCCTCTTTGAAAATGATTGATTTTGATACATAGAAAATAAAGCTTTTCCTATGGAAAATCAGGACTATACCCTTGCCTACTCACCCTGCCCGAACGATACCTTTTTATTTTACAACCTCATCCATAAGGAACTGTTCCCCTTCGGTAGAGTGAAAGAAGAGCTTCACGATGTGGAAGTTTTGAACCAATCTGCGGCTTCAGGAAAATACGATTTCACCAAACTATCTTATTTTGCGATTTTTCATCTTTTGGACAAGTACCGACTTCTCTACTCCGGTTCTGCTCTGGGAAGAGGTTGCGGACCTCTGATAGTGAAGAAGAAAGGAAAGAGCACAGGGGATCTTAAGAATCAAAAAATCCTTGTCCCGGGACTCTGGACTACAGCCAACCTCCTCCTTCATACCTACCTCGACTCCCGATTGGAACCTGTGCCCGTTCGATACGATCTCATCATGGGAAAGATCCTATCCGGAGAGTACGATTATGGTGTGATCATTCATGAAGAGAGATTTACCTTTGAAGATAGGGGTTTGGAAAAAGTGGAAGATCTCGGTGATTTCTGGGAGGGTTTGACAGGTCTTCCCATTCCCCTCGGAGCCATAGCCGCAAAGAATACCCTCAACCGTGACCTTCAGATGAGCTTTAGCTCTACCCTCGCAAAAAGCCTGGAGATGGCATACGCCAATCCCGGAGAAGCCAGATCCTATATCATAGAAAATGCTCAGGAAAAAGATGAGACCGTAGTACAAAAACACATTGATCTCTATGTGAACCAATTCACTGCGGATATAGGAGAAGAAGGCAAACGTGCGGTAGAAACTCTGTATGACAAAGCATTGAGCCTGGGACTTGTGAAAACGAAAACCAAAGAACTCTTCGTCTAATTCAGTGGGTTCCCGTCTTTGTCTTCATCGATAAGTTCACCCGATTCGGGTTTGTATCTCACCCATCGCCGTCCTTTTGAAATGAAGAGAATATCAGGGGGAACCTCACGGATCTCCAAAGCATCCGGAGCAACCTTTGGAAAGGATGTAAGATTCTTAGTAAAAATATGAAAGTCAGGATGTTTGACCTTCACTGTAGTCATCCTATGCAAAAAGCTGGCATCATATATATAGAGTGTACTATTTACCTTTTTTCCTTCATAGGTCATTACATAAGAAGGTCCTAAAAAACCTCCGCTGAAGACGATAGCGGAAATCAATCCCAGAAATATCAAGATACCCCAGAGTACAAAATTCACAAGGATGATCCGAAAGGTATGCTTTCCTTCCCTCTCTCTTTCTTTCTTAACATAAATGATTGAGAACTTAAACAAAAAATAGGAGGCAACTCCGAAACAAACAAGAACCAATCCGAAAAAAAACTCTTCAAGAGGCGGGATGTAATCCGGAAATGCAATGAGTAAACCCAGAATAGGGAAAGAGAGGCCCAAATAAAGGTGATGTTTCAGTTTCATAGAATTCCTTTAGGAGGAAGAACTATAGATTCTTCAATATTGATCCTTGGATCCAGGTCTAAAAAACCTTCCAGGTACTTTGCAAAGTCTTCCGGTCGGATCATATCCTCAGGACTGAAACCATCCCTACCTTCCCAGATGGGAGTCGAGATGGCCCCGGGATAGACTGTAAAGACGCGAACCTTCGGCTTCCATTCTTCCCTCAGTGCTTTGGCCAAACCCGCTATCCCGTGCTTGGAAGCACAATAGGCTGAGGATTCAGGGAAGCCCTGTTTGCCTGCTGTGGAAGAGAGAAAACAGACAAAAGGAGATGGAGATTGCTTCAGATACGGAATGAGATTTTGGAGAGCGAGAAAGGGCGCCGTTAGATTCAAAAGCAAATGCGCCTCCCATTCTTCTTTTGTAATTTTTTCAAAGGGTTTGAAGAGCCCATTTCCCAGAGTGATGTAGACAGCATCCAGAGATTTCAGGGACTTCAGGAAATCAAAAGTATAGTCCAGAGTGATGTCCTTGCGATAGTTCTTACCCGATTGGAGCTCACCCGCATACTCTTCTCCGGATCGTGATACACCCAGAACAAAAGTATCCTTTTTCTTTGAGAGAGAATCCAGAAGGGCCTTTCCGATTCCCGAACCTGCTCCGAGGATAAGAACGTTTTTCATTTTTCCCAAAGAATGTGAATCTGAGCTTTTTGAATCAGAGCTACTTTGATAAGAAACAAAAAGAGAACAAATATCATCGTATAGAAAAACTTTCTTCTCCGGATTTCGCCGTCTTCTTTAGCGAGAAGAATCATAAGGGGAACGGAAAATGTAAACATCCGTGATACGTTTTCATATACCGACCAGAAGTGATAGTAGGATGCAGAAAAAATCATAAAAAAGTTCAAAAGGAGACCCAAGCGATAGATCCTCCCCCTTCTGGAGATCCCGATGAAGGAAGAATGAATCCCGAGGACAAGCAAAATGAGGAGGGGCAATCGGGAAAGAGCACGGGCGATTTCCCTCAGATCTCCCTCTGATCCCAAACGGAAGAGAGTGGAGAGATAGGTAGAAATCCCTTCCATAGGTACGATGAAATCAGCCAGACGTGTGGGCTTCCAATTGGGAAAGGTAAGATGAAGATAAAAATGCCAGGAAAATGGGATGATAAGAATCGAAAGAACAATCAAAGATTTCTTCCATTTTTTGGTAAAAAACTCAGAAAGCCCCAGAGGAAAATAAAGAAAGAAAGCCGGCTCTTTGGTGAGTATAGCCAGGGAAGCAAGAGGTATGAAGAGAAAATACTTTTCTTTTCGGTAGAAGTAGTATGAGATGATCACGAGAGACATCATGACTGTATCACTGACAAGGACGGAATAGGATCCGAGAGCGAATGGAGAGAGGACATAGAATATAGAAAGATAAGAATATCTCTCCAACAGCCCCCTCAGGGCAAGATAGGAAAGAGAGAAGAGGAGTACATTCCAGAAGTACATCCCGAAGATCGCGCCTCCGGGTCCAAAAACTCCGGTAATGGATATCAAGAGCGGGTATCCTATCCTCGGTGCCCGATAGGACTCATCAAATCCCTTCGGCCAGTTTTGAGAAAAAGAATTGATCGTCCTTGAATAAAAATAAAAGATCTGACCATCGTATCCAGCTCCCAGGTCACCTTCGCTTCCTTTTTCAACAATAGCCTTATCCGGCATGTACTCCCTATTCTGATCCACGAATTCCTGACCGAAATGGATCATCGAAGTCGGTTCGAGGGAGTATTTCTTCCAGGTTTCAAGAGTGACAAAGGAAAACAAAAAAACAATCAATGCCAGTCCTATCCCCGGATGATCGTATTTGATCATATTGTGTGTGATTCTATCCATTACTCAATGATTGATCTGAGAATTTTTGAATATTCATCAGACATCAAATTAGCTCCTTTATAAGTTAAATGATTCACATCGAGAAAATAACGATAATCAGTGATAAAATCATGTCTATCAAAAAAGAAAATATTTTTCCCATCTTCCATCCCCTTCAAATACTCCAGGTATCCCTCAAACCATTTCTCATTTTGGTAGGATTCTACCTCTAATGGATTTTCAGGGATGTTGATCAGAACAAATCTAGTCTTGGTTTTTTTCACTTTTTCTATGGCTTTCTTCAGATTCTCAAATTCTATCCAGGGTTTGAACTCTTCCTTCCCGATCACAGACTTGATGCTCCGAATATGAAGAGTTCGAAAGAGTTCGGGTCGGGCATGAATGTCTTTTTCCAATCGATTGAAATAATCTTCCCGGTATTCTTCCGGACTCATACTTCCCAGACTGATGTCTTCGAGAACTTCTCTTCTGAGATAGGAGATATTTTCATCGATGTCTTTCTTACAAAAGTTCTGAGAGAGCCTGAGTCCATAAAACTGTTCTTTCGCATAACTTTTCGGGTCAATGATACGGGAAGACACAGTTTTGTCTAACGTAAACTCAAGAGGATGCAGGGGCCCTTTCGAATTAGTTTGAAATCTAATCTTTACCCAACCTGTCTTTTGAAAGACCTGCTGAAATACAACCCGCCCCTCCTCTTTGATAGTGAGGTCTGATTGGGGTTGAGAGATGAAGACATACTCATCGAATTGCCCTTTTTCTTTCAATTCACAATCAATATGGAAATTGGGAGCCACCCAACCCTTCCTCCAGATTCCTTCCCGGGGAACTGTCCCTGTATAATTGTGATAACTCCTTCCTTCGCGATTTACTTTTTCGTAGTACGCAAAGAATGGATCCGTTACAAAATTCCTCATCCGGTTTATGTAAAAAATTGATTTGGTAAGAAGATTGAACACATCGTCTTTTTTGAGATCCTGTCTGTAAGTTTTCAGAAAGTCCAGAGGATAGTAATACATCACCGGATTTCTATGGCTGTAGTCCTCTACCCATTTGTCGTATTGGAACATGGATTCACCATTTTCGATCTTATGAAAATCCAATTGGAAGTCAGAAGGTGCAAGCGGATAGAGAATCACATCGGGTTCTTTCTCAAGAATGGAGTCCAGATAAAATGAAAAGTCTGTTGGACTCATGGCGACGTGGGAGTAAAACAGGACAGGTCGTTCCAGGGTTTCCGTCATACGCCCCGGGAGTGCCGAATACAGAGAGACCGAGCTTCCGGTCACAAAGATCCCTTTGGAATCACCCTGATCCGGAACTGTATTCTTCAGATGAGCAAAATTGTACCAGGGAGAGGTGTCCCATTCCATGAGATTGGGAAATTGATAAAATGCTTTGGCGAAAATCAACCTATCGAGGATACTGACCGAAACTAGGAAGAGTAAGGATACAAGCAAGATTTGAATTTTTTCGGGTATCGATTTCCAGAAAACCATAGTCAATTGACCTGCACCTATGAAATATTTTTTGACCCTATTTGTAAATCTCTTTCTTTTTTTGCCTCTGAGAGCTGAAGAAGAATCCAAACCCCTGCTCAGGGTATTTCCCATCTATCGACCTGAAGAATGTGACTGGGCAATCCGATGGGATATCTGTCTTGCCTGCATGCGAATGGGTGAAAGATACGCTCAAAAAATCTACTTCCCGACTGAAGGCGGGCCGATACGCGTCCATGGATGCTTCACGAATCAGAAAGGATTTACAGAATGGCAGAAGGAATATGAGGAGAGGTATAGGTAGTCCTTGAAGTAAGAACTACCTCAGAGTGAATTATTTTTTGCAGGTCTGAACTTCCTGAAGATTTTTCACGTTTTTCAGGCAATCCAGATTGTATTTTCCGGACTGGCATTCCTTTTGAAACATGGGGACTAGCATCATTTTGGTCTTTTCTAAGTCTTTCATATCGGGAATAGCTTTTGAGAGATTGTCAATCATAGATTGCACAACTGGAGTACATTCCGCTTCGCTGACAGAATTGTCTTTGCAATTGAAAACAAAAAGGGAAAGAAATATCAAAGATACCAATGCGGTTTTTTTCATATAAGAGATCCTTACGTTCAAATTTGGTACATGATTGTACAAGTTGAAATTCTGGAAAGAATTTTTTAGTAACTCACATTACGCAAAGAAGCGAAATCTGAGGTTGCAGGGAGCCTGCCGGCAGCTTGGGCTATCGCCCAAACCCATATTTTTATTGATTTATTAGCAAAAAATGATCTTGATTTTAATCTAAAAAAAATTAGAAAAATAAAATACTGCTTAAGATGAATTAATAATCAAACCTCGGGAGAAATGTGTTTTGATTGGGTAAAAAGTACGAAAGATCTGAAGAATCTGACATTACACTTTTCCTTCAACGGTGTGCAGCCATTTCATTGCTGATTTCTCTATGAATGTGTAACTATTTTTGACACTTACTATAAAAATTATGTTTCAGGCAAAAAAATAAATTCTAACTTCCGAGAAACTGTATAACGATTGTTTCCACATAAGATTCTAAAATATTTGAATTACAATGAGTACTTACAAATTTGATAAGGATGTTTTCGTCGGGAAAGTCAGTGATGGAATCTTTCACACCAAGATTTCCTCTGACTACAATATCGCCGCTCCGAATGGGGGCTATCTTATGAGTATTCTGGGAAATGCGGCCATCCATTCCGGAGAGTTCTCACTCCCCCTCTCTATGTCCGTCTACTACCATAGACCCACCAAACCGGGGGAAGCGGAGATTCACACAAAAAAGCTATTCGGGGGACCCAGGCTGGAAACCTTTGATATAAGATTGTTTCAGGGCAAAGAAGAAAGCATTACCTGCACGGCTTCCTTTACCCGTGAAAATGCTTTTCGGGGGCTCAGCCTTCCCAGCCCTCCTCCCAATCTTCCACAATTCGAAGAATGCACAAAGGCTGTTTTTCCCCAAATAGTATTTTATACACCGATTTCCTTATATCTACCCGAAGTTCAATTGGAATGGATCAACGGAAAACTCAAGGGGGAAAGAAAACTGACCGGTTATTTGGAATTTGCCGATGGAAGGGAAATCGACCCGCTTTCTCTTCTCCTCTTTTCGGATGCCTCTTTTCCTCCTGTGATGCGCTATACGGGTGGACTTGCCTGGGTGCCGACGATTGAAATCTCAGTTCAGATTAGAGGCATTCCCAGGGGTAAGAGAATCGGCCTGATCTCCATGACGAGATTTGTCTCCGATGGTCTTCTGGAGACAGACGCAGAATTGTACAATGAAACCGGAGAAATCCTCGCTCTCTCCAGACAACTTGCAGTGATCAAAGAAAAGAAGAGACGTCCGATCTCCAACTAAAATCTAAGAGGATGCAACCGCTTTAGATTCAGACTTGGGTGTAATTGTAATACCATGAATCTTAGTGTCCGTATCACCGTGATAGATGAGTAGATACTCCTTTTCTCTATACTCATACCTACCCGAGCTCAATACCACATCAAATCCTTTCCCGTAATGTATGGGGGGAATATAAATCGCACATCCCGGTTTCTTCTCCGGAAGGGATTCAAAGGTGAACTTAAACAAGGACTTATTCATATCGAAAGAAAGATTGATCGGGTAACCCATTGTCCATTTCGGATAGGGTCTGCTGAAAGCTCTTACTCCCCGACCTCCATCCGGATCATAAGAGGGATCTGTATCACGTGAGTAGATGGAGAGGTCTTCACCATTCCAGTTGTCCCCGTATTTATGAGTATTGTCAGAGGTATAGTTCCAGAGAGTGACATTGACAAATGTCTTTTCGAGAGCCTGATAGATTCGATTCAGGGTGATGTCGTGCTTGGAATAGTCATTGGTTCGGTATCCCAGCTTTTTCTCCAAATCCATAGGAATTCCGGTTTCCCCGATCACCGTAGGAGCATTGTGCATTTTTTCTTTAGCCATGTACTGAATGCCTGCAATGCAATCGAGATACATAGCTTCAATTTTTTTCTTACCGATGATTGCCTTAGTGCTGAAGGAATGAAAACCGAGCCAGGGTATGTATCTCTTGGAAAAGAGGAGCATCCCATCGTACCAGTGAGTAGCGTTCACAACTCCGGAATATCCTTTCTTCGGAGTTTCTTTCCACTCCAACTCCAATTTGTTCGGATCGCTTTCCAGAAAGATGAAGAATTGTTTTTGGACTTTTTGAATCTCCACCTTAAACTTATGGAGAAAGGGAGACATGAAATCATCAAAAAAATTGATATTGCTATTGTTCTTATGAGAGAAGTAATCGGGCTTCAAAAGCATAGGGGCTCCGTTCGGATCATAGTCCCAAACACCGTGTTCCCTCCAGACACAATTCTGGCCTTTCTTCCAGAGCCGGATTCCGCGCGGATTCATGAGGACACTTCCCAGAGGAATCTTATAGTATCCGATGATAAATTTTCTGGGAACTTTTACGGGAAGACCTTCCGACATTCTCATTTCATGAAACGGTGAACTGGCATTGGTGACTCCCCCGGCTGGCCAGTAGTACTCTTTGAGATTCTTCACTCCAATCCAACCAGCTGAAGGTTCATTGAGGGAATCAAAACCGATTACATTTTTCAGTTTGGAGACCCGAACTGCAAGTTTGCACATTGCGGCTATGTAATGCGATTGGAGGTAGTCCTGAATGCTTTCATCTCCAATCATTTTTCGGGGAGCATAGACATTTCCACCGAAAAAAAGTGTGAACATTGTAGCTGTAGGGTATTTGGCATAATTGAGGGGCCAGGACATCTGTTTGTATCGTTCTCCCTGAACATGCTGGAGGACAGCGAAGTCACCCTGAGGGATCTTGATCACATCCATACCTGTGGCTTCAAGAGTCCAACCCGGAGCTCCATCCCCACCTGTAAATCTTGACCAAACATCCTGATGCGGATCGAGAAATACATACATCCCGTACTTATCCGCCATCTCGACTATCCTGCCGATGTATTCGATGTATTCCTCATCGTAGATTCCCGGACCGCTATGCTCTACGGCTTCCCAGGGAGTGAGGAGACGCAATAGGTTGATACCCCACTTTTTCATTCTGGAGAAATGCACATCCGCCTCTTCGAGGGGAAAGGGTCGACCCACAAAGGATACATTTCTATGATCCTGAAAGGACTGAGTTTGATCCAGGGCTGTATTCCCATCCGGTTTGTAGGGGAGCTTTGAACTTCCGGAGAGGTTGACCCCCCTGAGCAGAACGATCTTACCGTCCTTTTCTGCAAAATGTCCGTTGTGTGATATCAATCGATTCAAGTCTGCATATCTCCTAATTGTTCTTTTGCATCTTCATAGCCGATTCGGATCAGAGCATCTGCCTGTTTTCCTGAGAAATTCATCAGGGACTTCATACCCAGAGAAGTCTTGGGACTCACAATCCGGATTCGAAAGTCCCCGCCTCCCAGCCATTGACCGAGAAGTCCTTTGAGTTGGGTCTTGAAGACTTCGGGAATTGTTTTTGCAGAAAGAGACTTTCCGGATTCAAGACTGAATTTAAAATTTTGAAAGGATCCGATCTGAACCAATTCAAAAACTCTCTCCACTGCTTCCTTTCTATTCCTGGGAAGTTCGGAATCCACATTTCCAAAAGGGGAAAGCAAAACCACAACGATGTCTCTTACATCCCGCTCGATGAGAGGAAGGATTGGAGTGTTTGCCATCAACCCTCCGTCCCAGAAGTACTTTCCATCGATGATCTGCCAGGGGAAGACCATAGGAATGGCGGCGGAGGCAAGGATATGATCCACTGTGATGTGACGATTGGAAAAGAGTTTCAATTCTCCCGAAAGGACGTTGACAGCGGTGATGTAAATCTCCTGAGGATTGGACTTCAGTTTTTCAAAATTCAGATGTTCGGAAAGAAAATTCCTTAAGGGAGCAGGATTTGCCATAGCACTGAATCGTCTCATGAAAAAGTCTTTGATGATCTGGAGATAAGGAATCTTCATCACCTTACCAAAATTTATCGATCTCCAGAGATCGATGATCTCCTCTTCACTCAAACCGCACCCGATAGCCACTGCATTGATAGCTCCTACAGAAGTCCCGCTCACTATATCAGGGATGAAGTTCTGCTCTCTCAAATACTTGTACACTCCAGCCTGGTAGGCTCCTCTTCCACCGCCGCCGGAGAGAACCAGTCCTTTCTTCACTATTACCATAAATCATCCTTATCCCAAATTCGAGCTAACCCGGACTAGTTTTTTCTACGAATTTTGAATGAAAACAAAATTTCCTTATTTTTTGAAGCAAATCCCGGCTCTTTCGGAACAATTCTTCCTAATTTGAGCCCAATTTTTTATCAATATAGGTGTTTAGAGTTGTGATGAGATCCGCTTCTAAAATCGGCTTACTCAGGTAATCATCCATTCCGATTGAAATGTATTTCTCTCTATCCCCGCTCATAGCATTGGCTGTCAGAGCCACAATATAAGGTGGGTGTTTTTCCGGATTGGCGAGGATAAGTTTTGTGGCTTCTATCCCATCCATCTCGGGCATTTGAATGTCCATAAATATTATATCAAAATCATACTCAGCACTTAGTTTCACAGCCTCAATACCGTTGGATGCAATAATAATTTCATATCCATTCTTATGGAAAAGTTTTTGAATCAATTTTTTATTGATTTCATTGTCCTCAGCAACCAAAATCGAAAGAGCAATTTTTTGTTTGAGTGTGTTTTCTTTTTTTTGTCCTGATTCCATGCCCGCTATGGATTTGGTTTTTATAGTGAATTGAAATACACTCCCTTCCTGAATTTTACTACTGACATGGATGTCCCCTCCCATAAGATTGCAGAGTTTCTTGGAGATGATTAGACCGAGTCCAGTACCTCCATACTTTCTGGAAACGGAAGAATCAACCTGGGAAAAGGGTTGAAATAATTTTTCAATCTTTTGCTCGGGAATTCCTATCCCTGTATCACTGACACGAAAGGATAGAACAAATTCATTTCCAACCTTTAGTACGGACTCAATGAGAAGAAAGATTCTCCCCTTAGATGTGAATTTAATCGCATTGCTCAGAAGATTCAATAGAATCTGTCGGAGGCGGGTGGGATCCGACTCAATGAATCTCGGGATTTCACCGCGATACTCCATATCAAGAGAAATTCCTTTTTCAATTGCCTTGATTTTAAAAAGATTGAGAACACTGCTGACACAATCCCTCAGGGAAAAGGGGATGGACTCGATTTCCATTTTTCCTGATTCTATTTTAGAGTAATCTAAAATATCATTGATAATGTTCAAAAGGCTTTCCGCACTAAAAACGATATCTCTGGCGTATCCATTTTGTTCTTCGGAGAGAAGAGTATCCAGAAGCAATCTGGACATACCCAATATCCCATTCATTGGAGTCCTGATCTCATGGCTCATCATAGCCAGAAACTCTCCCTTTGCCTTATTGGCATTGATTGCTTCTTCTTTCTCCATGATGAGATCCTTGGTTCTTTGCTGAACCAGCTCTTCCAATCTTTCCAACCCCATTGAATTTTCAAATGAGATGACAAACTGAGAAAGAAGAACTTCCAAAGTGATCAATCTTTCTTCATTGAAAGCACTGCTTATGAGATTGTTCTCCAGATACAAAACACCTATGACCTTTGATTTACTCATAACAGGGACATAGAGAAATGACTTATCATTCTTAGAAGAGTAGAATTCCCGAGAAAGGTTTTTGGAAGAATCCGAGAGCAATTCTCCTGTCTTGATCACATATTTGACCGCACCTTTAGAGAGAATGCCCTCATAAGAACTGGATTGCCTGGTAAAGATCTGTCCGTTTTGATAAGAACCTTCCATCCGCCAATCCCCATTTTGTTCCAAGATCAAATAGGCTGAGGTCACACCGAAGTATTCTACGATGGAGAGCAAAAGTTTTTTCAAAACTCCACCTACATTGGACTCTTCGGTGATTGCTCTGGAGGCACGTATGAGAGCGAAGATGTCCAGAGAAGTTTTCATCGTACTGGCAGTATTCACCCGATCGTTAGAAGTGATGGATGCCCAGGACTGAATCGACTTTTTGAATTGGATGGATGAGTTTTCTTTTTCCAATTGAAGCAGTTTTGCCTTGCCCTCCCATTTAGAATAGGAATGGTATGATTTAGAAATGTACAACTCAAAGTTTGACCGAAAACCATTGTTTTTGTAAAACTCTGCTATTCTTTCCGCTATGATCGCTTCATCCAAGAGCATTTCATTTGCTCTGGATACCGACATAGCTTCCTCAAACAAAACCAATGCTTCCCAGTTGTTTCCCTCTACTACCTTTAGCCCGGCTTCTATGAGTTTGTACTTCTGAGAAAAATTTTCGGGTGACGACAAACAATAAGAATGGAGAACTTTAAGATTTTCCCGAACTCTCTCAATTCCTTTCTCATTCAAATCTTTTTTATTTTCATTGACATACCTATCTATTTCTATCATTGAGTCCAGAAAATAAAATACGGGAGTGAAGGGAGTCCCGGGAGCAAATTCCAGAGAGGATCGTGCGAATTCCAAGACCTTCTCCAAGTCCGGAGATTTCAGAAGAAAATGCAAAAATAGATTGGTCACGGAGAAAAAAGTCAAAAAGGTCAAATCACCCGATTTCATATACTCCTGAAGTTCTGAATCAGTGTAGTACGGACCTTCCAAGGCAAATGGATAAGATTCGTTATGATTTAAATTGTATAGGATCTGAAGGGTAGACTTAGAATAGATTTCAGGTTGAACGACATGGATCTTTTCCAATTCTTTCAGAAGTTCTTCCGAACTTTCCAGAATAGAATTCAGAGGTTTGTTCGCAAAAAATGAAAAAATAAAAATTTGAGAGATCGAATGCGCCGCATGATTATTGTCTCCGGTCTGAAAAGCAATTTCCTTAGACTCTTCTAAGATTTTCAAGCTCTCCCCAAAAGTGGATTGATTGAAATTACAAAACGTAGCTACTTTAAAAAGTGTCCTCGCGGCAAAGCCCTTAGCTTCTTTTCGTCCGGAAAGTTCTACAGCCAGTTTTCCCAGTTGAAATGCATTTTCCAGATCCTTCATCCCGGACAAGAGCACACCGAAGTCAGCAAATCCGCAGGAAGAGAGATAAGAAAGCCCATGTTTCAAATGAATCTGTACCTGTATGCAGGTCAGAATAGGAAAGAGAAATGGTCGGGTGGTGAATACGGAGGGAATGAGAGAAATGATAATTCTAAGAGCAGAGAGGCTCTTGAGATCTTTATTTTCGGGAAGCTTCAGGATTTCTTCTATAGAACTATTGTGGTAGAGGGGAAGTGTTTCAGAGAAAACTTTCCCGATCTCTTCCATTCCGGGGTTTTCGGGAATCCCGGAATATCCCAGTTCCTTCAGAGAAGCCATCCCGTGTTCTATTGCTTCAATGAACTTTCCTGACGCATGTTTTGCATAAATCAGGATTTCAAAAATCCTGGCTCTTTCCTGGGGTTCGGATGCAAACCTCAAACCCATCTCAGCTTTTACAAATAAGTTTTCATAATCCGAGTTGATGAAGTCCGCCTCAATCGAATCGACCAATAGATCGAAAGCATTCTGAAAATGAGTACTCCAATAGTTGTGAGGAAGAAGATCCAGTGCCGAATTGAAGTATTTCTGTGCTGAAAAGAAGGCTCCTCCTGAGATAGCTTTTCTACCCGCCTGAACATTCATTTCAAAGAGAGATTCTAATTCTTTTTCCTCTGCAATCAAATCCTTTGCAAGATTGTAATGACGGAGCACTTCATACAATTTGTTAGGATTCAAATCCTGAATCAAAAGCCTTGCCATCTTCAAATGAATTCCCTGTTTCTCATCCAATAAAGAATACAATATATTTCTAATATGCTGACTTCGGAAGGTGACATTCAGATTTTTCAGATACTCTTCCGACTTCAAAAAGTAATTGAAATTATCACTCAAACTGATAAGGAAGCCCTGTTTGATCAAACCTGCAACCGACTCCAAAACAGTTTCGATTTTTAAATTCATAAGTGCAGATAGAAAGTATAGATTGATATCATTCTCAAAAATCGAGGCGTAGGACAGAAGAAGTAAGCTGTCCGCATCCATTAGATTCAGCCGGGTCTCCAGAAGTGATACAAGGTTTTCAGAATTCTTTTCCTTGTTTATAGATTCTAATTTCCATTTCCACACAAAATCATTTGAATCGAAATATATGTATTTCTTATCAAATATTTGTTTGATGAATTCATGAGAGAAATGCGGATTTCCGTAAGTCTTGGAATAAATTAAATCAGAAAGATCAGTGATACCCGAATCATAGGTAATGAAGGAGTCTTTCAGAAGTGATTCGATATCCTCCACTTCCAATTCTTTTAATTCCAGATTTAGGGAATTCATTTCCGAGGCTTCCATCGCGGATATCCATCGGGAGAAAGCAGCATCTTCCCTCATTCCCGGATTGCGGTAGCTGAGAACAATCATTAGATGAATCTCACTATTTTTGCGATCGATTATTTTTTTGAGAAGAAGTAATGAATTTTGATCTATCCATTGAATGTTGTCCAGAAATAGGACGATCGGATGAGATTCTGTCGCACAACACTCTAAAAAATTTTCAAACACGTTAAAGAATCGATTCTGCATCTCCTCCGGTGTTAGATCAGGAGCAATGCTTTCCCTATCCAAGAGAATTTCCAATCTCGGAATCAATTCGATAAGAATTCGAGAATTGTCTCCAATCTTTTCATTTAGATCAAGTTTCAGTTTTTCAGCTTCATCGGGATAAGAAATCAATAGGAGATCGATCAAATCAGTGAAAGCGGACTGAATCCCCGAATAGGGTATCGGATCCTCGGACTCACTGAATTTACCATATAAGAAATGAACATTTCGATCGATGAAGTCCTTACGTATCTCCTTGTACAGGGAAGTCTTTCCCGTACCCTGAACCCCATGAATCAGAATAGTTTTTCCTTCAAATCCCGAGTCCAAACTTTCGATTAGATAGGATTTGATTTTTTGAATTTCTTCACTTCTTCCATAAATTTTCTTGGAGAGAATTAATTTATCAGAGTAGTCCTTCTTTCCGGGTAGGAAGACATCCGGGGAGTTGAGAGAATCAAAGTCTCCATTTTTTAAAACCCGAGAACAGAACTCGAGATCACTCAGGATACCGGCTGTGGATTGGTATCTGTCTGTGGGATTTTTTGCCAGAAGTTTATGAATGATTTTCAGAACTACTTCTATCAGGATCTCTTCGGACTTGACCCTGAGACCGATGCGGTATCCCCGAACTTCAGGAATAGGTGACGTCAAATGAAAATGAACCAATTCCATAGGATCCTCTGATTGAAATGGAGGAGATCCCGTCAAAATTTCAAAGATTGTCGCCCCCAATGAATAGTAATCCGTTCTATGATCTATACTGTAGAGAGTCATTCCGGTTTGTTCCGGTGAGATATAATTCAATGTTCCGTGAATTTGGGAATTTCTATTGGTGTTTGTCTCATGACCCGCAAAGGATGCGATTCCGAAGTCGATGATTCTCAAATCGTTTCTATCGGGATCATACAAGATATTTGTAGGCGAGATATCTTTATGAACAATATCCAGTTTGTGAATCTGATCTAATTTCATCACTATGAGTTTGAAGAGATTCAGAAACTCTTTCGGGCTCAGAATATGATCTTGAGTGTATTCGCTCAAATTCTTTCCCGGAAAGTACTTCATCACAATTGCATTAGTGGATTCATAATTGTAAAATCCCAGAACCGAAGGTGAGACGTCATCAGGCATTCTGGATTGGATTTCACTCTCCAGATGCAATTTGGCGATTGCTGACGTTTCGGGATACTCTCCTGAAATAAATTTCCCAACAATCGGTGACGCATCGGAAATCCGGTATCCTTTTCGAATTAAAAAAGACTTACCGGAATAAATTATTTCGTGAAATATAAAATCTGAGATCTGAGACATGGCTTTTCTTATTATGATTTTAATTTTTCTATTAGTAAAAACTAAAAGATACAGAGAATCAAGTAGAAATTACCTTTCCGGATTTTTTCTAATCATTTTCAAATGGATGTGTACATTCACAGAAGTTTCAGAAATAAAATGACTGTATCCCGCAAATAGAAGTACACAGGAATTTCTGAGAATTCAAGATTGATTCACTCACCTTACGCAATTCTTGTCAAAGATGAGGAGAATGAAAGGGAGCCTTTCGGGAAACCGGGGACTCATAGTCCCCAAAACCCAAGATCTCTGATGCTTCAAAGAAATAGGACGCTTTAGTGAAGTGCAAAGTCATACTTTCATTCGAATTCCGGTAGGGAAAATAAAATCGGTTGCATTTCCTTTCTAGAGAGTAAATTTTGAATTCATGCAGACCGAGATCTCTAAAGTAAAGAATATTCTGGAAGCCCTTCCCTACATAAGGGAGTTTTCCGAAAAAATCATCGTTATCAAGTATGGTGGTGCCGCCATGGTAAAAGAAGAGCTCAAAGAATCTTTTGCCAGAGACATTGTCCTTTTGAAATATGTTGGAATCAAACCCGTGATCGTGCATGGCGGGGGACCCGAAATCAATTCTATTCTCAAAGCTCTCAATCTCTCCACAAAGTTCATAAAAGGGCATCGGGTCACAGATGAACCCACTATGGAAGTCGTCGAGATGGTCCTCTCCGGAAAGGTCAACAAACAAATCGTCAGTCACATCCAGTCCAAGGGTGGAAAGTCCATAGGGATATCGGGAAGGGACGGAAAGACAGCCACCGCGAAAATCCAGAAAATGGGAATCATCAATGAAGAAGGAAGTCTGGAATTGGTAGACCTGGGGCTGGTCGGAGAAATCACAAAGGTAGATACAAATCTTCTCAAAACCCTGATCGATAGTGATTTCATCCCTGTGATCTCTCCCGTGGCAGAAGATGAAAATGGTCAGACTCTAAATATCAACGCCGATACTATGGCGGGAGCCATTGCGGGTGCACTGAAAGCTGAGAAACTCATCCTTCTCACTGACACGGAAGGAATTGTCATCGATGAAAAGCTCTGCAATTCCATCAATGAAGAAGAAATCAATGAATACATTCGATTGGAGAAGATTTCCGGCGGAATGATTCCGAAGGTTCAATGCTGTCTCAATGCCCTCGAAGAAGGTGTTCATCGCACCCACATCATCGATGGTCGACTCGAACACTCGATTCTTTTGGAAATCTTCACAACTACAGGGATCGGGAGCATGATCACTAAAGACTAGGTTTCATCTCCCGATGAGAGATAGGTTATAGCTTAGAGCATTCTGATCTGGATTTTTGAAATGCATCTCTGGCGGTGGACATACAGGCCTTTCTCTCCTGACCCTTCTGAGCTTTGCATTTCTCAACTTCATCTTTACGTAGATTGTTTGCTTTTGACATACATTCCTTAAGAGCTTTTTTGCATTCCATACTGGAATTTTTCAGTTTTTCTTTTGCAGAATTCATGCAGGTTTTCTTTTCATCACCTTTTTTCTCCATACAGGCTTTCTTATCTTCCTGAAAGCCTTCTCTGGCTTTTTTGTTGCATTCCGATGGGTTTGCAGAAATTCCAACTGCAAATACCAACAAAAAACTGAAAAAAATAGTTTTGATCATATGTTTCTCCGGGTTTAGTTACATTTTCTTTAGGTTAGAAAAAAAAGAATACACACATCATTCCAAATACATTTTTCTATCCATAATCTATGATTAGACTTTTTCTTATCTTTCCAAAAAGAAAAAAATCAATTTCTTTCAATCCGATTCCCCTACTAACCATGAAATTTTCTAAATTATTCACTTCGATTTTACTCTTTTTGTTCTTCCTTCTTCCCCATCTATCGTTGGACGCTAATTTGAGAAAAGATTTAATGCTTCACAATGAGGAAGGATACAATTACGCTCTTTCCCTACCCGCCAACTACTCCGAGAACAAAACCTATGTTCTCGCTATCTGTCTTCACGGGCTGAACGGAAGTGGTCTTTCCCTGATTCGTCCTCTGGCACCTTACGCACATTACATGAATATGATTTTGGCTTGTCCGGATGGAAACATTCCCGATCCCAATCGAAACTCTACAAAATGGGGATACGCGGGAAGTACCGAATATCTGATTGGATTTCTTAAATTTATGAAATCAAAGTACAAAGTACATCCATCGGTAGTTCTCATTGGATTTTCTCAGGGTGGAAATCAGGGACTCTATATGGCACTCCGAAACCCCAGTCTCTGGCCTTATTTCATTTCGATCTCGGGCGGGTATTCGGACATTCCTACTAAGTACCTCTCCAATGCCAGAAAAGTTAAGATCTTTTTCTTTTCCGGTGATACAGGACCGGGGGAAATCTACACCAAGAACAAAATGGACTCCCGATTTGATGTTCTCAGAAAATTCAAAACCACAAAACGGTTTATTCTCAAAGGACACGAACACAAGGTGAATCATAGGGTTGCGTACTACTCCCTCAAATGGTTTGCCGAGGTCTCGGGAATGTACAAGAAATCCTTCTGGATTCACAAGGGTGATTTCCTTGAACATTTCGAAAATGGCGAAAAGTTTTTTAAGGACAATGATTATGAAAATGCGTACTCAGAATTCAGCAAATGCATTCACATCAATCCGGTCTTTCCTCCGGGAATAGCCAGATTCAGCAATACGGCAATCCTCTCGGGAGAGATGCAGGCTTTCAAAAGCTCCTTCTTTTCTTCCCTCGAATTTCACACCAATGATCCTTACTTCCGGCGCAAAGAGATTTTCCAGCTGATTGATCAAATCCCCGATCTGGTATCCAGAGATCCGGTTCTTATCCAGGACATGATCGGTTTTCTCGAACAGGGGTTTGCGGATTCGGAAGACAAAATGGATTCTTATTTCATTTCGGAGATGTACTATTTGATCGGTCACCTCTACAGAGGAGATGGGAACCAGGAGAAGTATCTGGAAAATATGAACAATGCAAAGTTTCATTTTTCCCAATTGGATGAAGACTCTTTCTTCTACCAGGAGGCGGAAGTGAATCGGAAACTGGATGCCATCAGCTCCATCGAATGATCTTCGGGCCGAAAAAAAAATGAGATTTCTCATATCAATTTTTCTGATTCCTGACATTTCCATGACAATAGAGAATTCCAAATGTGCTAGTCTGAGTTCATATGTGGTCCAATCTAGTAGTGTTTCATTCAGAAAGTAAGGAGCGGGATCAGGTCACTTTCCCGGGTCTTCTCCATTGGAAGACATGCATGAGAACAGTCTATATCGGAGACTCCCGAATCATGGAAGAGGAGCACCTCTATCCTCTTTTTCCCTATCAAATCTACAGGGGATACAGGGCATACCAACTTCTACTTGAGATCATCAGCGGGATAAAGTCCCGACTTCTGGGAGAAACAGAAGTACTCTACCAATTCAAAGAAACTTTTAAAAATTCCATTCTACCCGACTCACCCTTCGGTCACTACATGCGAAAGCTCAGAGATCAATTGATTGAAGACTCCAGAAAGATCAGAAGCAATCACCTACGCGGTCTCGGAGACCAATCCTACGGAGGGATCGTTCATAGATACCTCGGCGAGATCAAAGATGTAGCCGTAATCGGGACAGGTCAACTGGCAGAACAGGTTCTCCCCTGGATCAATACCAAACGAGAGGTAACAGTTCTCGGAAGAAATTCTCAAAGATTGAACTACTTAAAAGAGCACTTCCCTATCGGGGTTCAGGAATACTCCCATTCTCTTCCTGTCCGATCAGCTTATGTAATTTGCGCACCCATTTCCATCAGCAAATGGATCTCCTCTCTCCCTGAAAACTCTCTAATCATTGATTTGAGGGAAGACAATGAGGGGGATCAGTTTCCTGAGACCCTAACTTACTTCTCATTTCAAGAAATTTTAGACACTCTGAAAAAAAATGAAGAAAAAACTAAAAAATTAAGAATAAATCTAGAAATTATTGTTTCAAAAATAGTAGAAGATAGGGAACTTGATAGTCTTAACTATATCAATGGTTGGGAAGATATTCCTTGTTTAGCGTATTAAAAATTGCCTCTCGAAAATCACCTCTAGCAAAAATCCAAGCCTATAAGGTATACAATGCCATAAAAAGGCTCAAACAGGATAAAATTATAGAGCTGGTCTTCAAAGATTCTCAGGGAGATGTTGATTTGACTTCTCCTTTATGGAAATTTGCAGACAAAGGTGTGTTTACTAAGGATTTTCGGGAAGATCTACTCTCCGAGCGTGTCGATCTGGTGGTTCATTCCTGGAAGGACCTCGATCTGGACGGATCTCCGGATACAGAAATCATCTCAGTTTTGGGTCGGGCAGACCAAAGAGATCTCCTCCTCTTCAAAAAATCATCCCTTCAAAAATCTTCCAACGAGATTCTCATTCTCTCTTCCTCTCCACGAAGAGAGTACAATCTTCAAAGCTTTTTTCCTCTCTATCTACCCGCTTCCATTCAGAAAAAGTCCTTCCGATTTGAACCGGTCCGGGGAAACATCCAAACCCGAATTAAAAAATGGGAATCGGGTGACTTCGATGGGATCATAGTTGCTAAGGCGGCTATCGACAGACTACTCTCCACCGATTTTCCCCAGCATATCGAGGAAGACATCAAAGAGTCCAGAGAGTACATTCAAAAAATCATTCAGGACCATCTTTTCATGTGTCTTCCCCTCTCGATGAATCCAAATGCCCCCGCCCAGGGAGCGATTGCCGTTGAGATCAAGAAGAATCGTGATGACCTGAAGCGACTTTTGAAGAAATTGACGATTGAAGCTGTAGATTCTTCGGTTCGGGAAGAACGCAGCGAACTCAAAAAGTACGGAGGAGGATGCCACCAAAAAATCGGAATCAGCGTTCTTCTCAGAAGTTACGGAAAGGTCATCTACAAACAGGGCGTAACGGACAGCGGAGTACTTCTGGAGAAAAAAACTCTGATCTCCAATCATCACCCGCGCTCCAAATCCATAGACAACCTCTGGCCCAACCCAAATCACAAAATTGACTGGGAGAGGATTTCCATTCCAACAGATAATCGTCCTCCTAAGGGACACCTTCTCATCTCCAGATCCAATGCCTGGAATGACAGTTGGAAGAAAGAAGACATATCCGGAGTCATCTGGTCTGCCGGTCTGAAAACGATGAGAGAGCTTGCCAAGAAAGATATCTGGGTGAATGGAACCAATGATGGACTGGGCGAAGAAGAGAGTCCGAACCTGGGTAAGATCCTACCCAATTACAATTTCATTAAATTGACTCATGAGAATTCTTACGAGGTTGAATCGAATTACCAAAGATACTCAACCTACAAACTGGTAATGAAAAATGAACCTCCGAACTTCAAGAACATCACCCATTTCTTTTGGATGAGCGGTTATCAGTTTGAGTACTTTTATAAATTATTTCCTGAGATCCAAACAGCCTATCATTCCTGCGGTCCCGGGATCACCCGAAAACACATCGAAAAGATACTCTTGAAAGATTTGGATGTTTTTTTGAGCTATCAGGATTGGTTGGACTACCACACGGGAGTCGAATAAATTCCCGACTGAGAGAAGACTCTCTCAATCGGGGGAAGAATTCTCAAAACTTATTTATTATAGATCATTCTGCACTTTCGGTTTCTGAGGAGATCACCTTATTCTTCTCTACTTTTCTTCTTCCATCCAGAGTGTGAATGTAGAGATAGTTGTCATCCATTCCTGTCACAACTCCCCTATAGACTTCATCTCCTTCTAGAGTGAGTTTTTCCAGTTCAGTTCGATTGTGAAGTTTTAGAAGATCGGAGTTGGTGAAGTCGTTGGCAAGATCAAACTCTTTTGTGATACCCTCTGAGTCGAGATTGATCTTTTCGATTTGTCCACCGAATCCTTTTTCTACAGCCTGTTCATTTTTCTCCAGGATTTGGATGGGTTCGGAGGACAGGGGAACTTCATCCTTGTGTTGTGTGACAGCGACAGAACCATCAGCAACAGAGATCTTAGTTGAATGCTTCCTTCCCTTGATGGGATTGACTTCCACCTGAAATTTTGTTCCCCTCACTCCGGCGATCACTGTTGGAGTGACGATATTGAAATTATCCGTTTGTTTCTTTTTCTTGATGTCTGCTATGACTACCCCACGCTTGAGAAAGATTTCTTCGGTGCTGTCTTCATCCTTGTAAACAAGCTTCTTTAGGGTGAGCTCTGTATTGGATTTCACACGAATGCTGCTTCCATTATTGAAAATCAAATCAACAAAGGATTTGTTTGCGGTAGTGATGAGCTGATTGAGAGAGATATCCATTCCTACAGTGGCTTTGATCGGTTCCTGATCTGCAGATAGATACACCATTACCTCTCCGGAAACTAGCTTAACCTTCGCAGAAACCTGAAGTTTTGCTTCTTGGGATGAGTCCGTACCGGATGGGGTTCTGTTGAAACCCAGTCCGATAGCAATTAAGAGAATTGCTGCCGCCAGGATTGAAACTAAGATTTTTTTGTTCATTGTCTTCTTCCTACTTTGGTTCAAATTTGTATAGATTGCTTTTTCTTTGATGACTTTCCAATCGGGAAATTCTACCCCTACGGGTTTTTGATTGAGAATCGTTTTGATCTTTTCAATAGGCTCTGATAGTTCATTTTTTCCTTCGTGCAGGAGAATTTCTTCTATCAATTGATCTAGATGATTCTGAGGATCTGACATTTTTCTATCCTTTAAGAAAGAATCTTTCTTTCCTTTGCCATTTCATATAAAGTTCGCTGAGCTTTCACAACCAATCGGGAGGCTGTGGATATGGATATTTCCATGATCTCCGCTATCTGAGATAGAGATAAATCCTCAAGTATCCGTAAGACATACGATGTCTTCAGATCTTCCGGCAATTCATTCAAACAATTTTGAAGTTGAGTTTCTAAATCTTTGTTTTCTAATTTCTTTTCGAACGACAAAACATTGTGCTCAAAATGGTCTACCTCTGCTGTATGACTTTCCCGAATCGTTGAGAATTTTTTAGAATAGTTAATTGATAAATTTCTTGCTATGGTGTACAAGAGCATAGTCGCTCTTTCTTTGGAATATTCTCTTTCTGAATAGTTCTTAATATAGCTCACAAATGTATCCTGCATCAATTCCATTGCTGTGTCAAAATTATTGGAGAAACGGAAGAGGAAATCAAAGATTCTTTTTCGATTTTCCAGATACAATTCTTCTAGAAACTTATCTCTTTCGGGCATCTGTACTATTACAAATCTAGAATCCTTAGATTCAAGATAAATTTCTACCTTTCCGATTGAACCTCTTTCGTTTCCAACCCGTTATTAATGAAAACATTTGAGAAAAGAAATTTCGCAAAAAAAAATTCAATCCTTCTTTTCCCAAGAGATTCATAAGGAATTTCCAGAAGTTTTCAGACAAATCCGAAAGATCTACGACTTAGTTTTATTAGCAGGGAAGATTTGATTCACTCTATCCAGAAGGTTCAATCGATCTTCTTCCATCCACTCTTCATACTCAATCGAGACCCCGGGACAAACAGATTGAAATCGGCAATACTTACAGGTCTTTTTCCCAACAGGTGAGGCAGGAAATTTTTTTGAATCATACTCATTTAAAAAAATTTTTAAAATCTCACTGAACTCTTCGGGAGAATCCAATTTTCCTTTTGCTTCCTTAAGACCGAAGACTGAATCTTTGCCTCTCTCGAAGACTATGAGAGATATGGACCCGAAGGATTCTCCGAAATGCTTTGCTATCGAATCTTTGGTTTCTTCAGAGTCTTTGAGAATGGATGCAAAATGAGAGAGGACAAATCTCCTAATCTTATGTTTCTCTCCAACCGTAGTTGCAGTTTGAATCAAACCCAAATAGAGAACAGAATCTTTTAGGAACAAAACATCAGGATTGTATTCGACAGACCTACCCTCCCATTCAAAGGAAGGGAAGTACTGAGACTTCCTATTCTTATTTTCTTCCCGTGAAAAATATGGTTGGATCAGAAACTTAGATCGTCCGGCAAGTTCTTTCTGAAAGTGCTCGAAACTGGATTTCAAATTTGCAAATAG
Organism: Leptospiraceae bacterium; assembly: GCA_024233875.1. GTDB lineage: Bacteria > Spirochaetota > Leptospiria > Leptospirales > Leptospiraceae > JACKPB01. The sequence goes on along the minus strand of JACKPB010000002.1, from coordinate 13,516 downwards.
CTGTTTGAGATAATTGGAAAGAAGGATACCTTCCGGATAAGAATTGGAACTTTCGATGTATTCGGAAATCTTCTTCTGAGTTTCTTCCCAGGAGATTGAGGGATCAGAGATAATCTTAAAGAACTCAACCACTAAGTTATGATATTCTAAACTATCAATAGAATCGATAGTGGAAGAGTAATCCTCCACATCGTCTTCACCGATATATCTTTCGAAATAAAACTTTTTGGGACATTCGAGGTACTTAGCAATGGATCTCGGGTAAAAAACATCCTTAGGAATCTCCACATCCGGAATCTCTTCCTTGAATCCCGGTCGAAAGAATAGTTTGTCTAGGTTCTTTCCCTGCAATCCAATCGGAAACTCGGGAATCTCGTCAGTCTTTTTCCAGGAAGGGAGAAGAAAGGGAAGATCTGAAGATTTTCTTTCGGCGTGTTTCATCTTTAAGAGAGAACGGGATATGGGTTCATAGGCCTGATCGATACCCTTCCTGAACTCATTGTGAATGTACAATGGGATTTCATTGTATTTCAGATTGAGTAGATCTTTCACTTTGGTCAGGTACGTAGATGGATAGATCTCTCTATCCTTAATCATATCTCTGGAAACATAGGAAAGATGGAGTTCCTGATTCACCTGACAGAAAGTATGAAAAAAATTCTCGATAGAGGCTCTTTCCGTATCGGCAATTTTTTGTATTGCATCCGACTTTCCATCCAATTCGGGATTCTCCCTATAGGCAGCGGGTAAGAGTCGATCATTCAAACCCAGGATGTAAATGAAATCAAACCCGGGGATGTGTGTATCACTGAAGTCACCGACAACCACACCGAACTTCAAAAGCTTTTGACTGTAACGCTTTCCGGAACTCAGGCCCTCTTCTATGATTTGATTGAGTTCGTCTTTTGTGTACTCTCTCGAGGAATTTATGGACTTCAGGAATTCCCCGAAGTCTTCGATCTCCTGAAGTATCCCCCGAATCCTTCTCTCCATTTCCAAATTGCCTGAGATTTCCTGATCGATCTCCCCTTCCTCAAAGATCTCGGGTCGGGGCTTAACGGAGAGATAGACATCCAGAATGATTCGAAGAAATGAGGCATACTCTGCCGGTTTCCAAAATTTCTTTTCTTTCAGGTAGATGAGATCCTGAAGGAGGGAGGTAGAGACCAAAAGTAAGTTCTCGGCTTCCAACTTTTGATCCTCATTGAAGTAAATGGATTCATCTTCTCCGAGGATGGAGAGATTCAATTTTTTCCAGAAATCGTCCCAGGTGTACTTAGAATCGATCCGAACTCCCCTGAGATCCCTATCCTTTCGATCCAGATATCCGGAGACTCGAAATCGGGAGTAGATTTGATAGAACTCGGAAGAGGAAAATGAAATTCTCTCTCCGTTTATCTCCGGATAGAAGCAGGGATTGTGAAAGAGCAAAAAGACTTCCTCAGGATGATAATCGGATTCGGTCAGAGAAAGTATCTTTTGAAAGGCATTGTAGTAAGAAGTGATACGGAGGGAAAAAGATTCATTCGTAAACGTAAAAGGAATTTTCAATGTCCTGAAGACATTGTAGAAAGCGACCCTGTACTCGGGGCTATCGGGAAGGATGACCTTGATCCGCGTTAGGTGGAAATCATCATTGTCCTTTCCGGCCTTGAACTTAGATAGGATATTTCTTCCTACGTAATCGATTTCTCTGTAGATCTCCAGGGACTTGTGCAATCTAACAGGTGGATAGGCTGAGGTTTCAGGAAAGGGAGATTGAGTTTTGCTCAGGCTTCTAATATGATTTGATGACAAATGAACTGATTCGTCTTCCTTACTGCGGAGAAGTTCTACCGGAGGAAGAACCGAAAACCAGAGGATGTCTAAGTTCCCCGAAACATTTTTGAGAATTTCATAGACCAGAGGTTCTACCGGATTGTAGCCATAGATTAGAATCTTTTTCCCGAATTTCTTTTCGAGAGCAGCCCCGGAGAGGATTTTGTTCCTGTACTTTTGAAGAAAGGAAGGCGAATCTAATTTATTTTTTGTCAGAGAGGAAAACTTTTTTAGAACAGAGAGGTATCTGAAACCGGAAGGAAACCCGACTCCCTTCATTAGATTTGCAGATCTGTATTGATAGAGCTGGATGGCCAGATTTCTTTTTTGGATCGGAGTGTAGTTCAATTTCTCTTTTTTTAGAAAGACATCCAGTGCCTCCTCCATGCAGTAGACCGCTTCCTGAAAACCGAGAAAGTCTAGGTCTTCCGGGTCGGAATCCAAAAACTCCATAATCGACATATCCAGATTTTGAATCCTGAAGAGAATGGAAGGGATGGATACCTTTGTCAACTGGAGAGTGAGGTACTCTATAGAGATGCTTTCTCTGGTAAATACAGAATAAAAATCCCGAAGGAGCTGACGGTCTTCCTTCTTTTTGAAGCTCTCCAGTTCTTCTACAAGTGCAGAAAACATCTCCCCGGTTTGATTGAACTCTCTGAATTGGATCCCTGGCATTCTCAGTACCTATAGAGTTCAAAACTGAAATGGGAAGAATTTTGAAAGTGTTTGCTTTCTAAAATATTATGGGATATAAAACTATAGTACTTTCGGATTTCTTTTCGATAGAAGGAAAGTTTACGACTGTAAGCATAGGGATCGGTAAAATTTAGCTCTCGTTTCATGTAGCGATAGTCCTTCTCTGTAGGAACCGTAAAGTAAAGAAACCGACTCAGACGATGCATTTTCTCAAAAGAAGGTTCGATCCCGGAATCAGGAATGTACTGAAATACCGAATTGCAAATGATGAGATCGAGAGGATGATCCCTTAGATAGGTATCCGGAAAGTCCTGAATGGTATGCGGATAGAAAGCCACTGCGGCACTTAAGGGCCAGTTCTCTCCGGTCAATTTTTGAAATGCTTCTTCCGAAGGCTCGGTTCCGATGATTCTCTCCGGTCGGAAGACCTTTACAAATTCTCTGAGGAGAACTCCCAGACCGAATCCGAAGTCACCTATAGATCGAATCGGGCAATCAAAAAGCTCAAAGAAGGTCTTGCAGTATCTGGCGTGATGCTTTGCATTGAAAACCCCATCGATGTAAGATTCGTCATCCTCAGCATACATATCCTCCCAGTACATTTTGTCAAAGGGAAGCCCGTTAGCTGAGCCTGTACGAATCTTTTTCATCTACATACCAAAAATGGAATTCAGAGAGCGATTCAGCTTTTCGTGCGGAGTCAATCCTTTCGGGAAGGTTTCAAAGTGGTTTGTGACAACAACTTTCAGATCGTTGTTTTCTTTTTCATTTCTCAGCCTTTCGATGAGACTCCAGGAGAGCAAAACAGTGTTGTTGTCGAGAAAGAAATAGAGATTGGAAGCTATGTTTTTGCGATCGAGATAGACTCTTTCGGTGCCCGAGAGATTCTCTACTATGAAGTAATCCTTTTCGGTGAACTCACCAATTCGATTGGCTACGATGTTTTCACCGGAATGATAGTAGAGATAATTGCTGATGAGTGAGGATCCATGCAGAATGGTCGAGTTACTCAGACGTCCACTTCCCTTCAGGGATTGGATCTCGGCATCCATACGCTTGAGAGATTCCAGATCATCCTTATTGGTATTGTAAGTGAAGTATCCCGAGACTACAATGAGGAGAACAACAACCGCTGTGGTTCCGGAAGTATTGAGCTCCTTTTCCGAACGGAGGAGGTACTGACCGATGAAGAGAGCGAGAAAGATCGGGAAGAATCGGTAAGCAACATCGAAGGAGGAATTGAAGAGGAAGCCAAAGGAAGAAGTACCGAAGAAATCAAAGTAAGAAATCAAAACAGAGGTAAGGATGAAGAAGAAGAGATAGGCGATCAGAATCCTCATCGCTATGTTTTTCTTTTTGAAAAAAACTGTGGGTTTGGATTTCTTTTCCTGATTCTTCTTGAAGGTAGCGAAGGCGACAAAGAGAAGATATCCCGAAAAGAAGATCGCTATGTGGGAAAGAAAGGCAAATACAGTCAATAAAAACAGGACAAACAAATCACTGATGGTCTCCAGTTTGAAGGTATAGTTCAATAGCAGGAGAAAGAACATACATATGATTTCTTCGTAAAAGTAATAGGGAAGATGAACGGAAAACGGCATGAAGGCCGTGAGATAGACAATAAAATAATGGTTGGACTTCCACTCTTTCCGATAGAAAGTCAGCATGATCATGTGCAGAAAGCTACTGAAGGAGAAAGCCAGAGAGATATGATATCCGACCATGTACCCGGAAAAGCTGATCTTCTTCAGAATCAGAGAAAGTAGGATCGGAATCGGTTCATAAAAGGTGCGGAGCTGTCCTGATTCCTGAAGGGATTTGAGATTGGCCAGCCTGCGATACGAATCGTTATTGCCCGTCTCTCCCCGAAAATGATAGTAGAAAGATAGACAGATAGATAGAAATATTATGGATAAAATGACAAGTGTGATTTTTGGTTTATCTTCTCTCTCGAAATACATAGACAACGAACACTCCGGGAAATCCCAAAAATTCTCAAAAAAATTAGGGAAACAATTCCTGAGTTTTTTTGTGTACCATTCAAAAATATAGCTGAAATTTTAATATAACATTTTGGAATGAGTACCAGAAAACTATGGAAACACAAAAAAAACACGCTCTCTATAATGACAAACAGGAAAAGACTCAGGATCGCCCCTGGATTTTCAGAACCTATGCCGGTCATACAAATGCCAAATCGTCTAACGAACTTTTTCGTAAAAACCTCTCCAAAGGACAGACAGGTCTCTCGATTGCTTTTGATCTACCGACTCAGTGTGGATACAGTTCCGATCACAAGATAGCCAGACCGGAAGTAGGGAAAGTAGGTGTTCCGATCAATTCCCTCAATGATTTCCGAATCCTTTTCGAGGAAATCCCTATCGGTGAGATGAATACATCCATGACAATCAATGCGACCTCTATGTGGTTGCTGTCTCTGTACATAGCTCTGGCAGAAGAAAGAAGCGTTCCCAGTGAAAAACTCGAAGGAACAACTCAAAACGACATCATCAAAGAATACCTTGCCAGAGGGACATACATTTTCCCACCCGAACAGTCCATCCGAATGATTGTGGATATGTACGAGTACTGCTTGAGAAACGTCCCCAAGTGGAATCCATCCAATATCTGTTCGTACCATCTTCAGGAAGCCGGGGCGACTCCGGTTCAGGAATTGGCCTTCGCTCTGGCGACTGCCATGTCCATTCTGGATGCCATCAAAGAACGAAATTGCTTCTCTGAAGAAGAATTCGAAAGATGCGTCGGTCGGATCTCCTTCTTCGTAAATGCAGGGATGAGATTTGTGGAAGAAATGAGTAAGATGAGAGCCTTCACAGAAATGTGGGAGGAAATCACCAGAGACCGCTACGGAGTGAAGAATCCTAAGTATCGAATCTTCCGGTACGGTGTTCAGGTCAACTCTCTCGGTCTCACCGAAGAACAACCGGAAAACAATGCATGGAGAATTCTCATCGAAGCCCTCGGAGTCACCCTCTCCAAGAAAGCCAGATGCCGCGCTCTCCAGTTGCCCGCATGGAATGAAGCCCTCTCTCTGCCGCGACCCTGGGATCAGCAATGGTCTTTGAGACTCCAGCAGATTCTTGCTTATGAGACCGATTTACTGGAATATCCTGACATTTTTGAAGGATCTGTAGTCATCGAAAGTAAGGTAGCCGAACTCAAAAAAGAAGCCTATGCAGAGATTCAAAAGATTCAGGAAATGGGCGGTGCGGTCAAGGCCATCGAATCGGGCTATATGAAAACCCAACTTGTAAAGTCCCAATCGGAAAGAATGGCAAGAATCAACTCCGGAGAACAAATCGTCGTAGGAAAGAACAAATGGACGGAAGCCATCAAGTCTCCTCTCATGACAGACAGTGACGGTGGGATCTTTACTGTGGATCCTGAATCCGCAAAAATCACCATCCAAACCCTCGAAGAGTCCCGAACCAAGAGAGATCCCGAGAAAGTCAAGACATCTCTGGAAGCCCTGAAACAAGCCGCAAAAGAAGGAAAGAACATGTTCCCCGCCTCGATTGAATGTGCCAAAGCAGGTGTGACCACCGGTGAATGGTCGGATGCTCTCAGAGATATTTTTGGAACCTATCAGCCGGCTACAGGAGTAGAAGGTCAGATTCTCAAGATTGAAAATGAGAAGGTGAAAGAAGTCCGTGCCAAGGTAGAAGCCTTCCTCCAGAAAAACGGACAGAGACCCAAGATCGTGGTAGGAAAGCCCGGATTGGACGGACACTCCAATGGAGCCGAAATGATTGCCATCTCCGCAAAACATGCGGGATTTGATGTGATCTACTCCGGAATCCGACTCACTCCCGAAGAAATCGTTCAAACAGCAGTAGAAGAAAATGCGAACGTCATAGGGATATCCATTCTATCCGGCTCCCACAAGGAAATCGCCGAACACATCATTTCCGAATTGGAGCACTACAAAGCGAGACAAAACATACCTGTAGTCTTCGGAGGAATCATTCCCGAAGGAGATTTCAAGACCCTAAAAGATCTGGGGATCCGCGAAGTCTTCACTCCCAAAGATTTTGATCTCATGGAAATCATGAACAAGATCATGGACCTGATCCACTAATCACCCAATTGCATTCCATTCCTCCCGGATGGAATGCATTCTTCCTTCCTTGCTTCATCACATAGCCATCTCCACCTCCAATCTTCTCCCTATGGTAGAGTTCTATTCCAAACTACCGGGATTGAACTTTTTGGAATGGAAGCTGGATGAAGATGGAAACAAACGCTCGGGATGGTTTTCTATTCAACCTTCCCTAATTCTCATGATTGAAGCATCCGGGACACCCAAGGGTCCCGAGGCAATTCTTTTCACATCGGACTGTCTTTCCGAGGCGATGATCCCCGATCTCCCCCCCATTCTTTCGAAGACAAAGTCCAGTATTTATTTCCAGGATCCGGATGGAAATAAGCTAGGGTACTCCGCTTACCCTCACCTCTTCCCTTTTCAAGTCAGTCTCTCCGAATGAATGGAAACACTTAAGAGATTTAAGATTTCAAAATCTGGCTTTTTCTTCTAACCTGAGAAGAATGGATCCGGGGTTGACTTTTTTTAAAACTTCAGTTTGATAAAGAATTTCTATGTACCAATAGCCATCCCCTATCTATTTTAAAAATCCCATATGTACTTTCTTATCCAAGCTATCTCAGGTTTGCAAACGAATAGAAAATGCGTACATTTACACGAACCTCCGACAAATCCGGTACAAGGTTGTAAGGCTTTTCCAGAGCAGTCCGAACCGAATTGATTTGAACCAATAAAAACAGTACTGAAATTCATTTGTCCTCATAGTATGCAATCGAACCAAGACGATTCTTCCAAATTGATTCAACATAAAACAATCTAGAATTGAATAAGTATTTACCTGATTCCCTAAAGAACTCAGGAATGAATTCATAAGCAGCTCAAACCGTTTTTCCGAACTTGAATCTTTTTTTCTCAATATGAAAAAATAATGATTCATAAATTTTTTCATATTCTAAATTTTATTTTAGAAAAATAAGAAATAGATTTACAAAATGAACGGGTAAGGATAATTCGTATTTAGGGTATAGTAGTAGAAGTAAATAGCAAGTAAAGAAGTTTAAGATTTAAGGATAGTTCCCCCCTCCATAAGAGCAGCACTCTCCAACCTTATAACAATATATCTCGCTAGTTTTTAGACACTACCCCAAAAAGGAGTAATAGCAAAATGGCACAAGGCACCGTCAAATGGTTCAACAAGACAAAAGGTTATGGTTTCATCTCTATCGATGGAGGGGATGATATTTTTGTACACTATTCAGAAATTATTTCTGATGGTTTTAAACAATTAAAAGATGGAGAAAGAGTAGAATTTGACATCGTAAGTGGCAAAAAAGGCCCTGCAGCATCTCAAGTTAAACTTTTAGGTTAATTCAACTTAAACTGGGGAGGATACCCTCCTCCCTTTTTCACTTTTTTTATTGCCATTCTTTCCTTGAGTTTCGAAGATAACAAGGAATGAAATCCGGCAAACACTCCAAAATCAACAAAATTCATTTCCAAGTATCCCTACCCAATCCTCATTTGCATCAAATCGAGATCGAGATGTCCGTCTCAACCTCAGGCGCAGGCGATTGGCTTTTTACCATGCCTACCTGGTCACCGGGTTCCTATTTTATCAGAGACTATTCAGGGCATATCATTTCGATCCAAGCTCTGGAAAATGGAAAGGAAATTCCCTGTGTGCAGACCGAGCTTTCCAGATTTAGAGTTCAGAGTTCTAAGAATCAGTTTCTCGTTCGCTACACTCTCTTCGGTTATGAGAACACTGTACGAACCAATTTTGTGGATCCGGAGTATGCATTTTTGAATCCACCGTCTACCTTTCTCTATCCGGAAGGCTCCTTGAATATCCCTGTAAGCCTGGGCTTTCGAAATCATCCATACCAACACATCTACACCTCCTTAGCGAAGGGGAAAGGACAGACTTACAAAGCGATTGACTTTGATGAACTCTTTGACTCACCTATCTTCCTCACCAACAAGACCTCCTCGAAATTTAAGGTGGAGAAGACAGAACATGAAATCATCATTCAGGGAGACATAAACTCCAAAATCAAAAAAAACATCCTCAGTGATTTGGAGAAAATAGTAAAACTCCAAACCCGGCTCTTTCGCGGGAATCCCAATTCCTACTATCTCTTCCTCCTCAACCTAACCGAGGACAATTACGGAGGACTCGAACATAGGGCGTCGAGTGTAAATGCCTTCCCCCCGGACAAACTGGAAGAATCAGCCGAATACACAAGGCTCATGGCCCTCCTCTGCCACGAATACTTTCATTTGTGGAATATAAAAAGAATTCGACCGATAGCTTTCGGACCCTTTGACTACTACTACCCCAGACCTTCCAAAGAACTCTGGATAGCTGAAGGGATCACAAGTTTTTATGACAACTACATCATCTTCCTGTCCGAACTGGTCGGATCTACTGTTTATATCAATGAAGTGTTGAACGACATCAACCGCCTGGAAGCAAGTTCGGGAGAGGAGTACATGTCCCTCGAAGAATCTTCCCTGACCACCTGGATAAAATTTTACAAGCAACACCCCAACTCTCACAACTTTTCTATTTCCTATTATATCAAAGGATCGATTCTCGCATTCTGCATGGACATATCCATTCGGGAAAAATCCAATCTCAAGTACAGTCTCATGGACGTGATGCGATATCTCCTGAAGAAGTATCACGAAGAAAAGAATAGAGGGTTCACAAAAGAAGAATTTTTTAAAGCGGTTGTGGATGCTACCGGAGTGGACGTCTATCCGGAGTTCCAACCGTATCTCGAAACAAGAACCAGAATTCCCTTTGAAACCTATTTCAAAAAGATCGGAGTAAAGGTCAGTAAGAAATTGAAGAAATCCTCCCTCCCATTTGAGGCCAAGGCATCGGGAAGTTTGGTGAAAATTCAAAAAGTATACATGCAGTATCTCAAGAATGTAGATATCTCTACAGGAGATGAATTGATTGCTATCAATAATATAAGAGTTACGAAAGAGAATGTTTCCAAACTGGAATCCCATCCGGAGAAAGCGAAACTCAAACTTATTCTTTCCAGAAGAGGAAAGATATTGACAAGAACCATCCAATCCGTCCCGATTTACCTTTACCAGTTGGATTCTATCGACTACCTGGAAAATCCACTGGGAATGAATTTCTTTGAGTGGGAGGGCTGAGCCTTGATTTCATCCAATTCCTGGATACTGACCCTAAAAGACTACTTCATGATTGAATCAGAAAAAGGTCCGATTCCGATCTTCAAGCACAAGACCTGGATTCACTTAACTCCCAAGAGTGAAGATGAACTACTTAAATTCTTAGCGAATTACAAGATCCACCCCCTGACTATAGAAGATGTAATGAACCCCCAGAGTAGGATCAAGTTTGAAGAATTTCCCAACTATACCTATTTGATTTTCCGGGGTGTGCATTTCGAAAACAATCAAATCATACCGAAAAATTTTAATTTTATCATCACCAAATCCACCCTGATCACCATAGCTCTCGATCATAGGAACACGATCTTTGATCTTATCCACAACTGGGAGTCCAACTACAGCATTCTGGAAAAAGGTCTGGAATTCATCATCCACAAGATCATGGATGCGGAGACGGATCATCTCATTCCTATCGTATCACGCATTGAAGATCAGGCTGAAAACCTTGAGTCTCAGGTATTTAGTGATGATAAGAAACTCGATATCTCTCAGATTTTTATGATGAGGGGCAATCTCCAGCAGATCAAAAAGATCATCAATCGACACGTCGAGATTCTCGATCAAATCAGCGAATCCCACACATCCTTCATCACGGTAGAATCCAATGCATTCTTCCGTGATGTAAAAGACCATTCGTTGAGAATTTTGGAGGTCTCGGAGACCGTCAAAGAAATGATTTCTTCGGCTCTTGAAGTTCATCTCACCATCTCCTCAAGCAAGTCCAACGAGATCATGACCATCCTGACGATGATGACCGCCATCATGCTTCCCATGACGCTCATCGCAGGTCTCTACGGAATGAACTTCAAATACATACCTCTTCTCGAACACGACAACGGGTTTGTCATCACCCTGATCTCGATGTTCATCATCGGATTTGTTATGTACTTTTATTTCAAATTGAAGAAATGGTTCTAAGCCTCTTTCTTGGGCTCCAGACGTTTTTCGATCAGACTCATAACACTGTTTTCAGAAAATTTTCCATTCTTCTCTATCTTCCCCAGAGGCAGGCCCAGAACCCGCGGAATGATGTCTTCCACATGGGAGTAGGAATTGACGGTGAACTTCTTCTTTGCAATCGCAGATTGAACATTTTTATCCAAAATCAATTCCTTTGAATTGGTCTCCGGAAGGAATACGTGATACGTATCACGGGAATTCCCCAGAAGAGAAGAAATCTCATACCAGGCGGTAATCTTCCTGGAAACAGCTCCCACGGGCATGACCTCACCGTACTGAGACATGGATCCGGTAACGGCTAGATTGCAGGGGATTTCGATCCCGGAGAGAGCCGAAAGCGTGATGAGCAATTCAGCGACTGTGGCTGAATCTCCATCCACCATCATGTGACTCTGCTCAAATAGGATAGAAATGTCCACTCCCAGAGTCGAGTAGTTTGATAGTATACCTTTTAGAAAGGACTGGAGAACATAGACTCCCTTGTCATGAACATCTCCGGATAGGTTGACTTCTCTCTCGATATTGATAAAATTGCCTGAGCCCATCAGGACTCTTGCGGAGATGACATTGACCTGACCGTATTCCTGGTAGTTTCCGAAGGGAGAGTAAATGGAAAGGGCATTGATCCTACCGAGCCTCGACCCGGTAAACTTCAAATTGAAAACTCCCCTTTCCAGCTCTTCGTAGTACTTTTTCTTGGGGAGGGAGTAACGGCTGTCCAGAGAGGCGATCGCTTTCTCGACTTCATTTGCGCCGAGGGATTTCTTGCCCGGGAAGAGGACTATGGCTTCTTCGTAGATCGCCTTCGATTCGGCAAAACTCAAGGAAAAACTGGTGCGACTCTCGTTTTGAATCAGAAGATCTCTCAACAAAACTTCCTTGGCTGAGGGGTCCAGATCGGGCAGTCCCTCTTCTTTCAGAGAGTCTATGTACTTGGAAAAATTGCTTATGTTGCCGGGGGTTAGTTCCGCCTCATCTTCCAGATCGATTTTTGTTTTGAAGATTTTACCGAAAAGTCCGTGCTTGCGCAGAAGATGATCGAGAGAGAATTCCGAACCGAAGAGAATGATCCTGGCAAAGACAGGAATTCGAATGGATCGATCCATATCCCGAAAGTACAGCAATTCCGGTAGTTTCCTGAAGTCGATCTCTCCCGAACTCAAAACGGAAAGGAGGAGATCCATGAGAGCGGGATCCTTGTCCAGTCTGGACATGGGGAGGATGAGAAATCCCCCATTCGCCATCACAATGTCTCCGGCAGAATAGGTATGCTCCCCGGGAATGCCGAAGACACTGCTGATATTTGGATTCTGATCCAGAAGGAAGGGTCTCTTTCGGGCGTCCCTGTCAAAAAGTGGGACCGAACCCGAAGTCTCCTCCGGGGAAATCTTCCGACTCTCAGGATCGAAATAGAACTTTTCAGGAGAAAAGGACTTTTCAAAGTCATTTTTCACTTCTTTCAATAGGTCTTCGATGTAATCCAGTCCATCTCCCGCCGTCACTATGAAGTGGGGATAAATCTTGGGATGGTTCATCGTTGATTTGAGTGCCTTAACTGCCTGAGTCTGAAACAAAAAGGAAGTGTTTCCTCTTGAAGTCGCTTTTGTCTGCAACTGCTTATGCGGTATCTGAATCGAAAGCTCGGAAAGCTCAATCTTTTTAAGCATAAGATCACATTCTCACAGATATGATTTCTGAAAAGAGGAAAACAAATCCTCCCTCATTCTCTCCCGGCATCTCCCTCCCCGGGTGGTTGAGCCGGAGGACTGAGCCTCCTCTCCAGAGTCTCCACCTTTCGAATGAGTTCCATGCAGACGGAAAACAGAAGAAGCTCGAGAGGATCGTAATGACCCTGAGCGTTCCCCGCCTGGATGTGCTTGGCCGCCAGATCAAACAGCCTGTCGAAATAACGCTGATCTTCTTTGCGAAGTGACTTCCGAAAGATGCTGAAGTCGCCCCGCAATCTTTCGACAGAGATAGAATAAGCCGGAACTATGACTCCCATGAAAAAACTCCTCCTTTTCCTCCGGGCGGATTCGCATGTGCCCGAGACGAAACTTTCCCTTGTCCTCCAACAGATGCAGATGGGAATGATGGGTAAGAAACTCCCGATACCCTGCCTGCCCTGTATCCCGATGACATCTACCCGTCTCAAAGAAAAATACGGGACGAAACGAAGACTCCAGAAGCGAAGTGCTCTGAAGATCCCTACGAAACATGAACGTCCGTATATCCTCCGGAACGGTATCGTCCAGATAGTGTGATGTGAAATCAATAAAAATCGCGAAATAGAGATTCGGATCCATTTCTTCCATTCTTCGAATCAGGGTCTTGAGGTGGTGACCATTCACCGGATTCGCAAACTGGATCTTTGAGATCAAATCGTAAGAGACCCGAAACAACTTCCTCTCTCTCAGAAAATGATAGAGATCAAACCCCCTATCCCCGGAAATCACGACGGGAATGTAGCCACCCCGAAGGGCTCTAAACAGAAGACGATACAGCGACAGGCGGTGAATACCGCTTTGATCAGAAAACACTATCTTCATCTTTCCTCCTTGTCCAATAAGGATCAGCCTAGCATTCGGGGCGGACAGGATAGTATACTAACGTGTAGTATTTTTTTGTAAAGTATTTTTTTTAGAATTGAATCGAAGCAGAATCGAATGATCGGAACGGAGGGTCCCGTCTTTCATGTGATTGACCATAATGAGAAAGAAGTACTTTCCGGATTTGGGAAATTTCAAATTTGCGGTGAAC
>JACKPB010000001.1:617500-642801 GCA_024233875.1 Leptospiraceae bacterium | reverse complement strand
GCAAAGTTTTTCGTTTGGTTAATCGCAGAGATAGATGCATAAATTATTTTTATTAAATGCGTTTTGCCTGAAGAATTTTCTCCTATAATGAAATTCATACCAGATGAAAAACTAACTTCATTATTTTTAAAACAAGTAAAATCTGTTACTTTCAATGTTTCTATATAAGTAATTTGTTCAAGCACAGGAATCTCCTTTCTTTCTTTTGCTAAATGTTTTACAGGATTTTGAAAAAAACTCTTCCCTAATCTCTTTCTTAACCTCTTTCTAATTGCTCGACGAACTTCTTTATCTTCTCTCTCAATTAAATCTAATGAAATGAAATACCTTGCCTTTTCATCATTAACTAGTTTTTCATCTTTATCGATTCTTTGCAATAGATTGTAAGCTACTTTATTGGATTCATTAATATTTAAAAATCTCTTATTAGCCGCATATAAACCCAATGCTTGCAAATAGGAAAAATTGTTCGCCTTGAGTAAGTATTGATCTAGTATTTTTTTATTTTCTTGATGAAGGAACATACTGCTTAATGATTCCTCACAGTACATTAAAATAAATGTGTCAACGAATAAACTACTCATTTGAGAATCATGTATTTTACTAATTATATTATAAAGATAATTTCTTGCCTCATCTAAATGCTCGATTGCATTTTCTATTCCATACTCTTTAACACTACTCTCAGAATACCATCCTGCTTGCAATAAGCGCCCTGATAAAAGTTTTTCTAAAGAATATTCGGGTAACTCTTTCTTGAATTCAAAAAGCTTTTGTAGGAATTCTTTCTTTACCTCTTGATTCAATCCAATATAGTATAAAGTGGCTTCGCTCCATTTCTCTGAAAAATATAAATTTACAAGGTAGTTATTTATCGTACCAAATTCATCAGCATCTCTATTTTTATTGATATACAAGCCAATAAAATATTCTAAAAATGACCTATGTCGGAACATTGTAGTATGATTAATAGACAGGATTTGACTTCTTTTCAATTCTTCTATAAATTGATTTGTCTCTCCAAAACTCTTATATTTTAAATTATATTCCTCAATAAAAGCATAGAATTCCGAGTTAGGAATTTCCAACCTATTTTTTTTATAGAACTCTTGAAAAGCTAATCTAGAAAGAAGCTTTTCTTTAATCGGAAAATCGAATAAAACTTCTAAACCTTTTTTAGAATCTATATTACCGAGAACCAATTCCAAATATCTTTGATACAATTCAACGAGTGAAGCGGGAATTTCTTTTTCTTGCTCAATCAACTCAACCAATAAAATAATTGAAATCGGAGTTAATGGCAAGTTTTTTCCTAATTTATTGATACTATCCACTATAATATTCTTTATTTTACTAAAGTCTCGATAACCACCATCCGTTATTTTTTGAATTAGTCTTAAACTTTGATTGAACTCAAACGATAATAAGTCATATCTTTTTAGAGATTGAATGCTTTCATTAGAAATTTGATCTGTTCTAGTCGAGATAATAAGCGAAGTTTTTAATTCGTTAGATAATTCAATTGCCTTATGAATTACCGATTTTCTTTCTTCAATAGAAATTTCATCAACTCCATCAATTAAAATGGAATTAATCTGAATCTTCTCCCTAATATTATCAGGAATACATTCATATAAAGCTTCTTTGTTTTTTATATTTATAAATTCATTTGCTTTTAGCAAAATAGGGATTGCTACAATTTTTTCCTTATTTTCTGTTATCTGTTTTATGCACTCACGATAAGAATCAATGACTAATTTTGCAAGAGCACTAGTCTTACCTGAACCAGCTTCTCCTGCTATTAGTATCTTTTCATTAGATTTAAGAAATGATTTAAGAGATTGGAATGGTAACTTCCGTTTTGTAATAATCTCATCTCTAATTTGTTCTGAAATATTTTCAATATCAATAGTTGAAACAATAGGATCAGTAAAAATATCTGAAAGATTAAGACCTTTCTGCGATAACCAATGCTTACACTCTAAGTCCGCTATTCGTTTATGAAAAAAAGAAATTTTTACCGAATCATAAAAGATTTCTGGTAAGTGCTCTAGAAATTTTTCTATCAACCAATCAATACTTTTAACCTCAACTGAATTATTCTTCAGTGAATGCAATCTAGCCGACGCTTCATTACTAGAACTACCAATTAAAATTAAAATATACTTGTTCGCAAATTCACTAAGATTGTTTAATCTCATTTCAATTTCAGAGACAAGTCCAATAGTTTGCGCTCGAATATCACCCTTATAGAGTAAAACGGCTAAGGTGAAATTACTAACCGCTTTATCTGTTCTTTTTAGTATAAGTACTTTTTCTTGAATATTTATTTGAGAAGTATAACTAGGTTCCATCCTGATGTATAACTCTTTTAATTGATCTAAAAGTTCTTCTTCTGAAAAAGATAGGAATATTTGCTTTTTTTCATCATCTGAGATCGTTTTAGCTTTTAATCTTAATTCTTCTAAGTCTTTCTGAATCATCATTCCTTCTCGCTCTTCTTCAAAATTTCATCAGCTTTTACATGGTAATGTTCTATGATAGAAACCGGTTGCCATCCCATTTTTGCCGGATTTTGAATGATATGTATTTCTGGTTTTGTAGAACAATTATAAACTACATATAAGTAATAATCATTCTGTAACCGTTGGGATGTTCTATATTCATTTGATGTTAAAGCAATTTCCCCAATGGCAGAACGACCTTTTACTTCAATAAACCGAACCTCTTTAGTGCTTTCTTTGTCCTCGGGGTGAGGTAGACGAGAGATTAAATCAAATCCACGATTGTCATTTTCTACGCTCTGGACAGTAAAGCCTCTTGCATTTTCAAATGCTATCACAGTATCAACAGCAATTTTTTCAATTTCATCATTGCTTACCATGTTTTGAATTTCTGGTTGATTTCTATTCGGATGAGGAACAACCCAAGCCGAACCTATATGCTGAATTGAGGAAATGGAAATTTCTTTTTCCCTTGCTAATTCTTTAAAACGAATTTCTTTTCTATTGTCTAACTCATGAATTCGATTTTCTGTTTGTGTAATATGTCCCGACAATTGTGGAGAATTGTCCCCAGATTCTTTTCTTTCTGTCAATTCGCCTAATCGTAAATTTTGTCTATTGATCAATTCACTAAGGCTTATCTCTACATGCCTCTCAACAGTATAGATTTCTTTTCTTCGCTCTGATTCTACTAGAGATTGAAATTCATTCAAACCATTTCCAAGTAAAAATTTCTTTAAATCTTCAACTTTAGGTAATAAGGAATCTTTTTCCATTAGGTTTTTTTTATATTCGATTTCCCAATTTCCTGGTTGGATTTCTAAAAAAATAGTTGGTTGTTTTAATTCGATACTAGAATCTAATTTAGTTTCAGTAACAAATAATTTTTGATGCAATACACGTCCCAATCCATCAGCCATTGCTACCATAAATAAATTTAAACGAGAGGGTTCATTTCTATATATATCAAAAAAAGCAGCACCTTTGTCTAAAGACTCTCTACATTTTTCAAGACTCTCTTCTCGAACTGTTTCAAAGAGGGGATGACCTGGAGTAACCCATTCTAATAAATTATCTTTGGTTAATTTTACTTTATCGAATACAATCTTTCCATATTCTTTTCCTAAAGTTCCAAATCGACTTTCATTCTTTTCACCTCTATACCAGAGGTTACGTGGAATTCTACCTACATTAAATACATGAGCGTCTTTAGAAATCTCTTTTAATTGAATTCCATGCAAAGGTGCTGCTTCTCTAAAAAAATCTTCAATTACTTCAGGAACCAATCTTTTCTCTTTTGCTTCCTCTGATTTTCCAATAATAGCTGATAAATTCAGCTCCCTTTTAGCTAACCCTTCAAGAGTAGAATTTGTAATTTGTCGTAATTTTTCAGTATCAACTTGCTTAATAATTCTATCGGTGATAACATCTTCTGTTAGATTTCGAGCATACATATCACGAATTAATTTTTCGATCATATTAGAGGGAAATATATCACCTAATACATTAAAGATTTTTCCAGTTCTTTGTGGATCTAAGTCTTCCTCTATAGCTTGAATTCTCTGTAATAGTTTTGCAAGGACTCTACCTTCCCTAGTATTCGTTGCAACAAAATTAAATATCAAACAATCTTTTTCCTGACCATAACGATGAATTCTTCCCATTCTTTGCTCAAGTCGGACTGGATTCCAGGGAATATCATAATTAATCATGAGCCAACAAAATTGTAAATTGATACCTTCCCCAGCCGCTTCTGTAGCCACTAGC
Organism: Leptospiraceae bacterium; assembly: GCA_024233875.1. Classification (GTDB taxonomy): domain Bacteria; phylum Spirochaetota; class Leptospiria; order Leptospirales; family Leptospiraceae; genus JACKPB01. The sequence goes on along the minus strand of JACKPB010000001.1, from coordinate 638,530 downwards.
ATCTGTTTATTCTCTCTAAAGTCCCACTCTGAGAAAATTCTTGTACCGGGAGTATTTCGATCTCCAATTTTCATTCCGCCAGCGATAGTTGTAACTTCAAATCCCCATTGAACTAGTTTTCCAACTGGTCTTCCATTTTGACCATCCCCAGCAAGATAATCTAAAGTATCTCGATGTTCGGTAAATATTAATAGCTTAATATTTTTATCCTTGAACAATCCTTCCTCATGTAGAACTTCTTTTAGTTTTTTGACTTTCTCTTCGACATCCTTTTTTTCAAGAATGATTGCTTTTTCAATAAGAACCGTTAATTCTCCAATTTCCCTTTTTAAATCAAATGGATTGTAACTAATTACTGTTTCTTCTAAAGTTTCGAGTAGTTCATCTTGTTCTTCTTCCGGTAGATCATCAAAATTATCGGGCAATTTTCGTTCTATTTGTTTTTTCTTAAAGCCTTCTGGGTCTTTTAAGATTTGCTCTCTTCTTTCTTTCATACGTTCTAAACTTCTACGTATTGCATACATACTAGAGGCAAATCGTCTTTGGAGCATAGCCATTGTAAATCCAACCGCTCTAGCCGCCGCTGTATTTTGTTCAGCCGCTCGTGCAGAATTATCTTCTACATAATGAGTTAATAAATTGTAAAAATCCCATTCTTCATCCTGGATTTGAAAATCTAAGGTTCTAACATTTCGTTTTGTAAAAAGAGATTTTGATTTACCTGTTTCTGGATCAGGAAATGAGACTAATGCCTCTTTTACTCTACGCAAATAAAAAGGTGCTTCTCTTTGATCCATCGCTAATTGTAAACTCTGCATATTCGCATAAATATCTTTATCTAATAATTGTAGAAATAATCTAAAATGTTCAGGATCTCCTTTATGCGGTGTGGCAGTCATTAAAAGCAAATGGTCTGTTCTTTCGGAAAGCTCTTCTCCAAGTTTGTAAGCAAATGTTTTCTTGTCATCGGTATTAGCACTCATCTTATGTGCTTCGTCTACGATCACTAAATCCCAAGTTGCACGTAATAGGCTTTGATTGGCATCATCAACTTGAGAAGCCCAAGTAACTGAAGATATAACTTGATTTTTCTCCTGCCATGGGTTTACTCCATAATTTGCTCTTAACACATCCCCACGTATCAAATCAAAATTTTCTTTAAACTTATCCTTCATTTCCCTTTGCCACTGAAAGGTTAGATTGGCAGGGGTAATAATGAGTATTCTCTTTATCAGACCTCTGATCTTTAATTCTTTGATGAGAAGTCCTGCCATAATTGTTTTACCAGCACCGGGATCATCAGCTAGTAAAAATCGGATACGAGGTGCTTTTAGAAAATAATCATATACAGCTTCTAATTGGTGTGGCAAAGGATCAACTCTTGAAATTGATAAGGAAAAATAGGGATCGTATTCATAGGCTAAACCTAAGCGATACGCCTCAACAGCTATACGGAATTTTTTAGAATCTCCAGAATAATCTCCTTTGACTAAAACTGTAATACTTTTGAATTGAATATCAGTTAGATGCTTTTCATAGAATTGTCCAGAAAGCCCTTTACAAAAAAGTGTGTAGCTAGTTCCAACTTCTTCCAGTTGAATTAGCTCAACCTGTTCTGGAAAAATTGGACTTATTAGTGTGTCACCTTTTTTCATCATCTATCCTATTTGTGTTAATTTTGTGTGGATAATACAATTAATAAAATTAGTTCTAACATTGCAAATTCAAAACTATGTAACTATTCCGAGGCAATTAATGAATTCAAAGAAAAATCCATATTTTTGCTAATAAAAACTGGTTTGGGCAGTAATCCAGCAGTGTTGTAAGCTCATTCAAACCATTGTTGACAAGTTTTTCTGTCCAATCAAAGAACTTTATATCCGATCTGCAGTAGTTAAAAAAAAATCAAACTTAAAGAGTAATTCTAAACATGATAATTTTTCTTATAATTATACAATGAATAACCAATTCCCAATACCAACAATCCTATTGTTGCAAAATATATTAAATCATCAGATGAAATTGAATTAGAAACCTTGGTATCATTATTTAAATAGTTTTTTTCCAAATCAATTGCTCTAGCTAAAATATCTTTATATCTCTGATTATAGGGATGGGAAAAAAAATCGATCTAAATCCTTATCTAAATTTTCCCTTTCCTTATCAGAATAAAATTTTGTTTCCATTCGTTTGAAAAAATCAGCCATTTTTTTTTCATTATATCCAGCTTTATAGACTAATTCTACTCCATAATAATCTGCATCTGATTCCTGTTGTTGTGAATAAGGTTTATTTAAAATTTGTCCAACAATATTTACGAGATTGGCAAAAGAATCATCACCAGTTATCTTAAATATACTTACATAAATTTGGATTAGTTTTTGGCAGTTAAGGTAATCTATATGTGAAATTTCATGATTTGTAATAACAAGTTAAAATCTGACAGTCCGGATATTTAATTTCCCCCCAACCCAAAAACTCATTCCTTCATAATCTCGAACGAAAGTGCATCAGGATGGAAAGTTGAACCTAAGAAAGCCCCGCGCTAGCGCTTAAAAAAAGTCCTTCGATCAGAAGAAGAAGCTTCCAACCAAAGTATCCCCCAACAAAAAACCAGCCTTTCCATCCTGATTCTAAAGAAATACAGGTTCCACAGCCGAAACTTTTCGGAGCAAAAATTTAGAGATGTCGGATCTGTTCTCCGACTCTCGTTTTTTGCCCGAAAGTTTCGAGCGAAAGGAACCTTGAATAACGAAAGTGCATCAGGATGGAAAGTTGAACCGAAGAAGACCCCGCGTCAGTGGTAAAAACAAAAGTCCTTCGATCAGAATAAAATGCTCCCATGCAATGGTGAGCCGAACCCCAACCCTAAAAAAAAAAAGCCCGCCATCTTACGATAGCGAGCTTTTTGTAGTATTGCAAAATATCCCGGCAGCGTCCTACTCTCCCATGCATCGAGACGCACGCTATCGCTCAACTATTTTGAGCATAGATGAGGTGCTTTTGATCATACGCTGGTAAACACATTCAAATTCTAGACTTTCTTTTGAGGATCAATCGGTCTTTGATCCTTTGTGTTAGATTGATCCGTTTAGCACCTCTCTAAATTCTACCTTAAACAAAAAAGGTAAGTCTCTATAGAAGCAAAGGCTTCCAACCAGAGATCTCCCAACAAAAACAAATCCTTTCCATCCTGACTCTTAGGAAATACAGGTTCCGAAGCCGAAATCTTATGGATCAAAAATTTAGAGATGTCGGGTCAGTTTCCGACTCTCGTTTTTTGAGGAATAAGTTTCGAGCGAAAGAAACCTTGAATAACGAAAGTGCATCAGGATGGAAAGTTGAACCTAAGAAAGCCCCGCGCTAGCGGCTAAAAAGTCCTTCGATCAGAATAAAAGCTGACAACCTAAATATCCCCCCAATAAAAAACCAGCCTTTCCATCCTGATTCTGAAGAAATACAGGTTCCGAAGCCGAAACTTTTCGGAGCAAAAATTTAGAGATGTCGGATCTGTTCTCCGACTCTCGCTTTTTGCCCGAAAGTTTCGAGCGAAAGGAACCTTGAATAACGAAAGTGCATCAGGATGGAAAGTTGAACCTAAGAAAGCCCCGCGCTAGCGGTTAAAAAAAGTCCTTCGATCAGAAAAAAAGCTTCCAACCAAAGTATCCCCCAATAAAAAACCAGCCTTTCCATCCTGATTCTAAAGAAATACAGGTTCCATAGCCGAAACTTTTCGGAGCAAAAATTTAGAGATGTCGGATCTGTTCTCCGACTCTCGTTTTTTGCCCGAAAGTTTCGAGCGAAAGGAACCTTGAATAACGAAAGAGCATCAGGATGGAAAGTTGAACCTAAGAAAGCCCCGCGCTAGCGGTTAAAAAAAGTCCTTCGATCAGAAAAAAATGCTCCCATGCAATGGTGAGCCGAACCCCAACCCCAAAAAAAAAGCCCGCTATCTTACGATAGTGGGCTTTCTGTAGTATTGCAAAATATCCTGGCAGCGTCCTACTCTCCCATACAGCGAACTGCATAGTACCATTGGCGATGAGGTGCTTGACTTCCGTGTTCGGGATGGGAACGGGTATTTCCACCTCTCTAAAACCACCGGGAATTGCGTGGTTATGTCCGGATTTCTCCGGCAGACAGTTTCCTGTCAGATCTGTTTACAGACCAAAGAAAATTGTTTCTACTGTTGGGATCGCAGATCTGCGATCCTACTAGTTATCACAAATCTCTTTGTGGTAACTGTAATATGGTCAAGCCTCACGAGCTATTAGTATCACTCGACTAAATACATTACTGTGCTTACATCTGTGACCTATCAACCGGGTCATCTTCCCGGGCTCTTTAGTCTTGATTTGATCTTTCTAGGATCGTCTTTCACTCCTAGAGGATCGCTCAGAAACCATCGCGATCCTATGAAGGGAAATCTTATCTTTAGAGGCTTCCCACTTACACCTGCAAATACAATAAAATATCCTTAAAGGTTCAACTTCAGGTGAATGCCAATTACGAAAAATATACCTTTTCTACAAAATCGCATATATGCTTTCAGCGGTTATCCCGTCCGAACGTAGCTACTCTGCACTGCTCCTGGCAGAACAACAGATACACTAGAGGTTCGTCCATCCCGGTCCTCTCGTACTAGGGACAGCTTCCATCAAATTGGAAGCGCGGCGAAGGATAGGGACGCCACTGTTCCCACGCCGTTCTACCCACTCGCGTACTCATTAAGCTGCGAACAGCCATACCCTTTTTTATTTTTTTATGGGGGTTCCTGCTGTTTTTCTGTATTTAAAATTTTCCCGGTATTATCGATGAACATTTTCTAATCCAGCAGGTCGGGCTAATCCGGGCTTCGCTATCGCTCCGGTCGCAAAAAGATGCGACTCCCCCTCCCATCCCTAACCCGGGCTTTCCAGATTTCTAGTAGATTCCTAATGAAAAAATCATCACTATTTCTCATCCAAAAACGCCAACTTTTTTAAGAAATTTATTAACAATAACATTTAAAATCCATTGATTTTATTGATCCAAATTAACTTTTAAAAAGTGGAGACTGTCTCCACTTTTTAAGAAAAAAATTGAATTGCCACTTTTAACTTTTTCAAATAAACTAGCTTTATAAAGAGAGGTAAAAAATGAGTCCTTATTTTATTATCATGGCAGTGATTGGGTTAAGCTGTGGAATTTATCTAATGGCGGTTGGTTTCTCTAGAATGATAGCTAAAGAAGTGAAAAAAGAAATTGGGAAACACTGATCGTTTATTATTCTTTCTTGGAACCCTAATTATTGGTTTAATAATAGCATTGTTGTTCACATATGAAAGCTTTAAACCATTTGAAAATGTGCTCATCACTGTAATTTCTATCTCAGCTTTTCTATTAACACTAAAAGATTTCCTTTCAAAAAAGTGAATCCTAAACCTATCCTCTCCAAATCAGAATACAAAGCTCTTCTCTCAGAAATCACGTCCATTTACCAATCTTCACTGGAAGATAGCGACAGCGATTGGAACAAATCCATTCTCTATGGAAATTGGAGCATTGGAAAGAAAATCACCGAACTTTTCGATTCTACAGATTCCAGATATGGAGAAGAAATCATCACAAGCTTATCGAAGGATCTGAATTCAAAAGTAGGCAAAGGATTTTCACCGCGAAACCTCAGAAGTTTTCATAAATTCTACAAAACCTACCCAAAAACCCAAATCAACCCCATCCTTTCCTGGTCGCACTACTCAATCCTCATCACAATCGAAGATCCAAAACAGAGAAAATCTCTCGAAACCAAAGCCATCCAGAAAAAACTCAGTTTCCGTGATCTCCGTTCTCTCACTCTATCAAAAAAAACATCCGATCAGGCATATCTGCCTGATCTTCTTCCACGTCCAGAACTAAACCTCTACCAATACAAACTCATCTATCCGTTTCCGGAGAATCCAAGCCTGCTTTTTCTCGATCTCGGTTTTGATGTTTCGATCAATCTACCACCATCGTACGGGACGGTCGCGACCGTCCCCTCCTATACCTACAAAGCTCATCTGAAACGGGTCATCGATGGTGATACGCTTGAGGTCCTCATCGATCTGGGTTTTTCCAATTATATTACCCAACGATTAAGACTAAAGAGTCTCGACACACCCGAACTCCCGACTCCGGAAGGAGTAAAGGCGAAAAAGTTTGTTGAGAAATCACTTAAAGACTCAAAATTTCTCATCATCAAAACACACAGCCATGACAAATATGATCGGTATCTCGTAGATGTGTTTTATCTTCCGGGTGATGTCACAGAGGAAGATGTGATACAGAAGGGTCGCTTCCTCAATCAGGAGATATTGGATGAGGGGATGGGGAGAGTTTGGTAGGGGTATAATTGTAGATCAAACTTTTTTAATTATTTTTTTATCGATTAGAGAATACATTTTACCATTTTCTTCTGAAGTATTTCTTTGAAATTCTGTTTGTCTGTCTGACAAGTTATACAGCCTTTGAAGAATTAATATTTTGAACATTTTGACTGGGATACAAATGGAGGACGACTACCTCGCTCAGTTCCAGATTTATACATGCTTTCTAAATCATCGCGGTAGATTTCAAATTCTACCAGTTCACTGAGTTTTAATAAGGGATCACCGAGATTCTCTAGTTTTTCTTTACGTTTGTTCTGTTCAAATAGGCTCATTAGACCTTTTTATAGTCATTTTCAAAAGTATTTGCGCATTTTAGTGTAATATAATCAATAAAATGGCTACATACGAATACTGCAAAACGCAAATACATATGAGAATGGGTATATACCATATAAGTAATATTGTGTACTATTTTTTCAGGAGGTTTTTAGAGGTTCCCACCACTTACTTTTCAATTACCATTTTTACCAAAATCACTAATTTTCCAACCAACTCTTAGTCATATTTATCGCAATATAGATATATTAATAAAATAATTGACAAATTAAGGGGGGGGGTATAATATACAAATATGTGAATCTTATATTACCAATTCATAAATATTTTAGTAGTTGGAACCACAAAAATGAAAAGTTTAAAATTTGCAAAAATTATTATCTCAATCGTTTTTGTATTACCAATTTTCAAACTTTTCTCTGACGAAATCATTCTAAATGATGGCAGGAGTTTTTTTTGTAAAAAATTAACCGAATCGCCAACCTCAATTTTAGTTGAATACGAAAAAAAACAATATGAGATTCCAAGATCTGAAATCTTAAAAATTAATAGTACAAATAGAGAAAATGGTTCTTCTTATTACACTACAATTGTACTAAAAGACAATATTAAATTATTCGGAGTGATAGCAGAAGAGACTTCCGACAGGATTACAATTGAAACTAAATTAGGTTTCGTTGTCGTACCTAAAAAAGAAATTGAATTTAGATCAGAACCTTCGAGAAAAATTGAACCCGATAAAGATTGGGCTGTTGATTTTTATAATGCAAATAATCAAGTTGGAATTTCTTTCAATATTTATTCACACCTAAACTCTCTACCCTCCAATCCAAATTTTCCAATTTCGGGTGACTTATTCTTCGAACCATTAGTATTTAAATTTTCAAAAACATGGAGGGCTGGTGTTTACCTGGAATCTTTATACACAAAAGGAGATAAATCAAATTATGAATTTATAAATTCTTCATTTTATATTCAGAAGAATTGGAAAAGTTCAAAAAATGCTTTATTAGATTTTTATTTTAACTTCGGTCCGGGAATATCTCAAATCACTCATACAACCGCAGGTCGTACCTATTATACAGGAAACCCGGAAACGCAGGGGTTAATTCTTCTATTAAATAAAGAAGAACAAAAGATCGGGTATAATCCATTTTTAAGTTCTGAATTAGGCTGGCAGGGATTAAAAACAGGAAATGTTACCCATCGATTTGGTGTTAGGTATAATCATTTTTGGAATAATCAGGAAACTGTTCAGTTTCTCGGTTTTCATTATTCCTTGGTATTTTACTTATGAAAATACTTGTTACCATCTTACTTATAATTCCTTTCTTAACCCGGTGCAATAATTCTCCTTTAGGACAAGGAGTAAAAGAAGCTAAAGCTAAAATCCTTTCTATAGGAGTAAGTTCTGTAGGTGTCAATAGTGCTGGAGTTGTTTTTCAGTGTTCTGAAGAAAGTATCGGAATTGTAGGTTACGGTTCCAATTATATTGATAAATTTCAAACTTCTCTCTATCCTTCTAAATTTCACCACTTTACTCTAACAGGGTTAAACCCGGAAACTGGTTATTTATACACTGCATACTGCGGAAAATCCACCTTTCCCATCGGATTTATTCAAGCATTTACTACCCTTGCTTCAGACACTTTTCTAGCTACAAAACAAAGAAGTATCTGGCTTATCGGAGGATTGGGTTTTGGTGGTAGTCCGGTTTCGGAGGTAGACCTTTTTGATCCTTCTACAGAAACATGGTATAGTGCATTTACGAATCTACCCACACCACGGGCTTTTCCAACAGTGATTTCTAGTGGAGATAATATTTATGTAATGGGTGGATTGATTTTATCCGGGACTACATATAGTACTACAAACCTAGTAGAAGCATTTAATATAAAAACCAACTCCTGGACTATAATGAACTCAATGCCCAATAAATTGGTAGGAGCAGTAGCCGGTAAGGTAAATGAAGAAATCTATATTGTTGGGGGTAGCACTACAACCGGAATGACTACCGGAACTATTCTCAATACGGTTTACAAGTTTCAACCAAATGTTGGCACTGGTGGAACATGGAGTCAATATACAATTTTGGGAGGTTCTATCCCTTCCAGAATTGATATGGCAGGTTGTGGAAATAAAGGAACCATTTATCTTACCGGAGGAAGGTTTTATTCCAGCGGTCTGGAACAGTCTTCTTCAGACGGTTTTATTCCTGCTTCAAATTCATCGACTTCTTTAATAGAAGCCAGTATTTCACAGGCAAGGCATGGAAGTGGAAGTGCATGTTATGAACCCATATCTACCGATCCATACCCCAACGATACTCCTGCACTATTTGTTGTTGGAGGTAGTACGCTAACCGATATTCATATTCCTGCAAGTTCTATATTAACTTCATCAGTATTTGATTATTATCCTACCGGGGATACATCCAATGCTGTAACCGCAAGTTCCAGTATTCCAGTAGCTTTATATTATCCTGCTCTTGGAATCTCTTATCAGAAGAGAAAAATCTATTCTTTCGGTGGGGCAAGTAGTATTAACAACCCTACTACCAATACATATTCTCTCGGTCTGGATTCTCCCAAAACAAATTCATGGAATACAACTACCTCAATGCCCAGGGCAAGGTTTGGACATAAAGCTGTGGGAGTAAATAGATGAGAGTTATTTTATTCATTTTATTTTTAATGAATCCATTGATTGCGGTGGATGAAGAATTAGGAATTCTTTATCCATCTATAAAAACAAATATAATAAATGGAGATATGGATTCTGCTCAAAAAGAAATTGAAGAAAGAATGAAAAAAGGAGAATCAAACTCTGCATTAAATTTATATCAAACAGAAATTTGGATTTCAAAAGCAGATGAATTATATGATTCCAAAAAATATAAATCCAGTTTTGAATATTATAAATTAGCTTATGAAAAATGGTCTTCTCATCCAGTAGTTTATAAAAGGTATAATGAATTAAAATCGAAAAAACTTTATGATATAAAAGACAAACCCGCAATAACACAAAAATTTGTAAATCCTCTGAAACAGAATTCAGAAAAAAATCCTAATGGAATTCAGGAATTAAAATATCCTGAAATCTATAATGTGAATTTAAGAGTCTCCGGTTTGATTCCCGAATTAAAAATTACTTTAATAGTTTATAATTTGGTACTTATAGGACTTCTCTTTACAAATAGTATTTTAATTATATTGGTAATAAGGATATTGAAAAATGAAAACAAGTAATTTAGATTTAACAAATTATTTAAAAATAATTTTGTTTATAATAATAGTTTTATCTTCAAGTTCCTGCGGGATAATTGGTTCTTCCGATAAAAAAGGAAACCCGGTATGGCTTTCTGGCAGTAACGGAGTAAACGACAACACAGCAAGTGTTGCAAGTAATCCCAATTCCCCATCCTCTAATCCCTATTCCCAATCTACAAACACACCTACAAAGGGATTTTACTTTCTCCATCCCGACCATTTAGGGAATACAACTATGATAACAGACGGACATGGAAATGTAGTAAGCGGAGGAACATTCGGAGGGAAGAGTAATATAGTCTACAAACCTTATGGGGAAATAGACAGAGAAAAAAGTTCTGGACCGGATATTACAAGATTCAAATACACAGGGCAAGAGGAGGATAAGGAAACGGGATTGTATTACTATAAAGCAAGGTATTATGATCCAATGCTGGGAAGGTTTTTACAGGCGGATAGTTTGGTTGATTCTAAAAGAAATTTTGGAATGAATCGGTATATGTATGTCGATGGAAATCCAATGAGATTTGTGGATTCAGATGGAAATGAGCCGAATGAAGGCAGAATGAATAAGAGTATAAATAATTTAATCACTTTTTACTTTCTCATAAAACCTTTAAAAAAGATGAAGGAATTTCATTCTCCAGGGTACAATTATGCCGGTGATGGGAATACAGACCGCTTGTCAAGTTTTTATACATCCAATGAAAATAATAAAAATAAAAGTTATTTAGAAAGTACCTTACTTCTTTTAACTTTACAAAATAATTTAGACCCAAAAGAATCTTTTTTATATACATACATATTTGCCAAATACATTGGTCCCGAACTTCGACCCAAACCAGTTTCCTATATGGATTGGGTATCCCAAAAGCATGATGATGAGTCTCCTAATCCTTTAAATCATTTTAGAGGGAAAAGGGATTCTCAGTTACAAACTAGAGCTAGTTTCAATTTTGTTTTAAGAGCCGAAGTTGGACTCTATACTGGTAAAATTAGAACTCCACAAGATTTAGCAGTTTACTACCTTGGAACACAGTTATATTTTAATTATGGAATTTTAAGAGGGATAGAGCATCTGGGTCAAAAGGCTGGTGAAGAAATCGGAAAGATACGGTTCAATTGCAAGAACTGTAATGTCTTTGGGAGGTGAATATGAGACAGCTTATAATTCTATTAATAATTATTTCTTTCCAGAATTGCCAGAAAGAGTATCCAGATACTGATACTTGTGAAGCTTATATAAGATTGTATTTTGTTGGAGATACTTACCTAGAAATGACAGGACAAGAACCAGGGTTAAGAGAAAGTAAAAGATTTATCGATACCCTTCTTCTTACCTGTCTAAATGCTTACCATACACGTAAATCTGATCCACCTGATTTTTATGAAAAACCTTATCCGAGGTAATTATGGAAGAAAATATATATTTAATTTTATTTATTTTTACATTATGGATTTTTATTATGATTATACCAATTGGAACTGGTGGAAGTTTTGTATTAGCTATTGATGCTCCTATTTCAGGACTAAGGTGCATAGGGGCAAGATTATGAAATTAAACATTTGTTTTCTGATAATACTATTGTTAAATTTTTGCGGTAGTGGTCCAGCAGAAGATAGGGCGAAAACGAATTGTAGAAATGCGATTCTTTTTTCACTAGCTGGTGTAGATGCTATAAATCAGCTTCCAGAGGAAACAATTCAAAAAAGTGGTGTAAATAAAAATTCGATGTTATTTATAAATTACTCCATATATGAATTTGCTTGCTACCAACCTATACATGATTCGCTTATAGAACGTTACTATCGTGGATATATAGATGGGAAGGAATAAAAAATGAATATTCTTAGAAGAGAAAGAAGAAAAAGAGAAAGAATACCGGTTGCAATTTTATTTGTAGGGACTCTTTGTCTATTCTATCCTATTATCAATTATCTTCAATTTGTTTATTATTTTGAATTGAATGTAAAAGAATTTTCTTTACTAATGGGAAGATTAAATTTGATTCAAAAAATTCTTCTTGTGTTCCCGGTATTCAGTGGGATTGGACTACTTACAGTTCGTTCCTGGGGAATACTTTTGTTTTGTACAAACGCTTTACTATTAATTATTTTTAATATGTATGCAATTGTAAATTATCCCATTCAAAAAAATTGGATGTCACTGGTTGAAGTTATTCTTGTTACTACTTTTTCTTTATATATTCTAAGAAAAGATATTTATATTCCATTTGGGAAATTTTCAAAGAGAGGTTTCCGTTATGCGAAAAGGAAAATCATACCGAGAAAACTAGAGATTGTAAGTAAGGACAAAAAATGGGAATTGGAGACCCTGGATTTATCTCAAAGGGGGTTTCGTGTAAAGATTCCCAATTGTAGCCTTGGTAAAAACTCTGAAGTTTTAGTGAGAATTGAGATGAATAACAGGAAGTATGAAGTCAAAGCAGGGGTTGTAAGGATAGCTAATCCAATTGTAGGAATTGCTTTTAGAGAAATGCCAAAAGAATTAAGAAATTTATTGAATAAGGAGTTAAGAAAATGAAAAAATTATTAATAAGTATTCTATTACTATTTATAATAAATTGCGGAAGTGAGCTTGATCCTGTAGGTCAGGCGAATGAAAAAAAGGAAAAAGAAGAAAAAGCAAAAACTAAAGGTTTGTTGATTGCTCTAGTGTGTGAAAGTAATCGTGAATCTTTTAAACATGCCTATGAAGTAAATCCTACGAATTCTTTAACGTACATTAGTTGTATGGGAAAAGCATTAAATGCCTATTCAGGTATAGATTAGATTTATAAAGTATATAGGAGGTAAATTGTGGAGAAATCAAATATTCAAAGAAAATGGAAAGTATTCAAATTTATATTATTCCTTAGTTTTTTAGGATTATTATTTTTAAATAATTCTATAGCTCTATTGGATATAAATAATTTGCCTCAAGAAATTCCTGATATAGAAGTAGACTCTTCCGGTAAACTTAAAATGAGTATACCTATCGAATTGTTTCCGGGAGAAAAAAGCGTAGAACCGGATTTATCTTTGAACTACTTCTTAGGGAATACTTCAGGAAATATGGGAATCGGGTGGGATTTAACGGGAATCCCTTCTATCAAAAGATCGCCTGATACTGTAAAATTTTCATCGAGCGATGAGTTTATAAGTTCCCTATCTGGAAAATTAATTTATAAAAATTCATCTGGAAATTATATTTATTATAGAAACGATCCTGAGACTTTTTTTCTATACAGGTATGATTCGGGGAATGATTCATGGATTGTAAAAGATAAAAATGGAAATAGTTATGTATTTCAAACAAAGGAGTTAAATACTCCCGGTAGAACAAGGGCATGGTATCTTTCTGAGTACAATTCAAAATATGGTGGGAGTTATTCTGTAGAATATGATTCAACTGCACTTGCACATGGAGAAAATAAAATTACTTCTATCAGCTATGCAAATAGAAAAGTTTTGTTTACTTATAATAAATCCAATCCGGGTTATGCTACAAGTTTTTCTTATATTGATCCCACTTACGAAAAAGATTTATTAACTTCTATACGATTGGAACTTGTTGATAATCCAAATGTATACCGTGAATACAATTTCGATTACACAATGGGTGAATTTAGTAAATATCTTTTAACAAAAATTTCCAGACAGGAAAATACAGGATCGGGAAAAGCTAACTTTAAAGACCTATCATTAACATATACTCCAAATAGAACTCTTGAAATAGAAAAAGAAAAAGAAATACGAATAGAAAAAACTTACTCCTTTAGCCAAATCCCCTATGATGATAAAACAAAATGTATCGAAGGAGAACAAGCATGTCTGGGAGCTAAAGTAACCTGTGCCCCCGGACCCTCTTATTTGGGTTGTGAAAGTAAGCGTCAGTCAGATACAGTAAAATGTTCTGATTATACCCATACATGGAGAGCAATTTGTTGGGCGGGGATGCCTACACCCAATAACACTATCAGTGTTGGAGATATTGAAGGGGATGGAAAATTAGAAATTCTCAGAGTAATAGGTAATGAAAAAGATAATGATTTAAGAGTTGTTTCGATTTCCAATCTAGATGGGGATATGCAGGAAAAGGAAGTTTCTGATTTTTTTGGAGGAATAGTATACCGGTCCTTTTATACATTTGGATTCGGTGATGTGGATGGGGATGGAAAAACTGATTTTGTTTATTCGGATGGATATAACCTAAAGGTAATGTTTAGTAACGGAACAAGGCTCGATCCTCCCGTAACAATGTCGAATGTCCCTGTTCCCCTTGCCCGTCCGGATTATTTTACAGATGTGAATGATAGCCGCTGGAAAGGAAGCTTAATTGATATAAACGGAGATAGTAAATTAGATTATGTAGTTCCAATAGATGGAAATAATGTAGTAATTTATTTATCCAGAGGATTGAATCGCGGTTATTATAATGGTTTTACTGTAGATATAAAGAAAACATTGTATGGATATGTACCAGGAATACCGGGAATATTACCTGAAAATCCGGGTTCCCCTCCTACTTTTATGGATGTGACAGGAGATGGAATTCCTGAACTTACAGCACTGGAAAATAATAAATTCACTATTATTAAATTTAGTGATGATCTGAAAACTACAAATTCACCTGAAGAATATCTTGCATCTAACTACGGTGTTCCCGATTTCGGAGATGATAAAAATCGTTATATTACCGATTTGAATGGAGATGGAAAACCGGATATAATTATTGTACGACCTGACTCTATTGATGTTTTGTATTTTACCGGAAATTCGTTTCAAAAGTATTCTATGCCAAAACCATCGGATGTCCAATTTATTGCAATGGATCCTCTGAGCTCAAGTGTAAGTTTTCCTTCTAAGAATTTTACGGATATGGATGGGGATGGTCATCCTGATTTAATTGATTTTCATGATGGTTTTATAAGAGTTTTTAGATATGTTCCGGAATCTATGGTTTTTTCCAGTAGCCCAATTTTTCAAACTATATCTAATTCCTTTTTATTTGCCATGGATATAAATGGAGACAGAAGGAGTGACCTTATCTGTCTCAAGGCAGACAGGGAAGAATTATTACAAAATGCTCCCATTTATGGGACAGCTTCTGAGTTAAATAATGAATTAAATAAAGCAAGTGTAAGACACACATATCAAAAAATGGGAAGTATATTAGCTAAATCAAGTGCAGCAATAGGCTTGGGACTAATAACCGGAAATCCTTTATTAGCAATAGGTGGAATTTTGAGTTATGGATACAATTCCATAGCATTAAAAGCAAAAATTAGAAAAATGGAAACCCGGATGAATCTATTCGAGTTTTTAAAATATCTTTTTGGGAAGATTGTTCCGGAAGGTTCTACCCTGAAAGTGATTAGCTTGAAATCTGATAGCAGGATAAATTTTCTTACTTCTATCAGTGATAATTTTCGATCTTCCAAAGTGATTACTTATTCTACCGTTTATGATGAGATTGGTAAGGGGAATACTATAATCAATTACGGTAGTGGGTTTCGTTCGGGTGATGGAATGAATTTACCAAATGTAAGTAATGATGTAATTGTTAAATCTATTAAAGAAGACTACGGAGATAGCTTTCCAGAAGAGATACAATATTCTTATAATAACCCCAGAATTTTCTTAAAAGATAAGGAAACTAGTTATGGTTTGGGATATGAAAAAATCACCCAGAATGATATTCGAAGAACTACAAAAGTTGAAACCATTTATCATCAAAATTTAAGAGAACTTGCAGGAGCTGTTAAGGAATCGACTTCTTATTATTCCGGTGGAAATATAAATAACAGGACAGTAATAGATTATGAGGTAAAATCTTCCTGTTTGGGAGGAAGTTTAACTTTAGTAAAAAGTATTTCCAGTAATACTTATAAAACAGGGATCTTAAGCAGGACAGAAAAAAATTCTAAGACTTATGATTCCTGCGGGAATGAAGAATCAGATAGTGTTATAATTAATGATTCCAGCATAGAAAATAAAAGTTTTTCCTATACAAACCGGATTGATTTTGATAATTATTTAATAGGTATTATTAATTTAAAAAGTATAACAAAAAATGGATTATTAAAGGAAAAAACTAAATTTGATTACAATTCCTCTGACCTTCCTGACACTATAACAGGTTTCACAGGGACAGAATTTGAATCTATTGTAAGTATAAATTATGATGAAAATAATTTACCAAAAACTCAGAAAGATCCGATGGGCAACATCAGTGAATTTGAGTATGATCCTGTTTTAAAAAATCATATAATTGCTACAATAAATCCCTTAAAGCAAAAATCAGAAAAAAAATATAATACGGAGACAGGTTTAGAGCTTAGTAGTACCGATCCTAATGCAAATGTAATAAGTAATGAATATGACGAGATTGGAAGACTGAAAAATGTAATTTACCAGGGTAGTAATAGTAATAACGAAACTTATGAATACAATTTTACAATCTCCGGGCATTCAGTAACAAAAAAACAACTGGATGATACGTATGGCTATATCGAAGCGGTTGAATTTTTTGATAAAAGGGGGAGAAGTATCCGAAAGGAAAGCCCAATCGGAGAAGATAATAAATTAGTAGAGTTATTTATATATGATGAGCTAGGAAGATTGGAAAAGAAATCGGAAGGGTATATGGAAGGTGTGGAAGAACCTGTATTTACCATCAATAGTTATAATATAGAAAATGATATTGTGAAAATTACTCATCCCGATGGAAGTTTCACATCAAATCAACCTGACTATTCAAACCGTAAATCAACGAGTACTACTTATTCTTCTTCAGGGGATTTGATTTCAAATGTAACGATTTCTATGAATGCTAAAGAAGAAATTATCTCCAGGGAAATTGACGGAAAGACTATAAGGTATAATTATGATAAACCCGGAACTATAGAAATTTATGATCCCGAGAATGGAAAGACTACAATAGTGAATGATGCTCTGGATAGAAAAATATCACAAACGGATGAAAATTCAGGAACAACAAAATATAAATATGATCTGAATGGAAATTTAATAGAACAAATCGATGCAAGGGGAATTAAACAGGTATTTACTTATGATGAATTGAATAGGTTGAAGAGTGTGAATGCAGGAGATGATCTACCGATTCGATATACTTATGATACTCCTTCCATTGAAAGTGGAAAATATTCGAAAGGGAGATTAACCAAAATAGAAGATGAAACAGGGATAACTAATTTCTCCTATGATATTCATGGAAATATAATTCATAAGCAAAAGGTTAAAGATGAATATAAAATAAATTTTACCTTTGAGTACGATAGCCAGAAAAGAGTGAAAGGTATGACCTACCCTGATGGAACTACGATTCATACGTTTTATAGTCCTTCCGGTCATGGAAGTAAGGTGACAATGGATAGTGCGGATGGAACTTCTAGAGGTCATGAAATTGTAAATTATACGGGACCTATTCAAGAAAATGGAAAATACTATATTGTTCGAAAAACAGGGAATAATGTAGAGATGAAAATCGAATTTGACAGATGGAAAAAAAGACCAGTGGGGATAAAAACCAAATTAGGTGACGGTCATTTGGAATCTCAAATTTATTATATATATGATGAGAAAGGGAATCTGAAAGAAAAACAGGATATTTTAAATTCAAACAGATCTCAAAAATACGAATATGATACATATAACAGGCTTACAAAATCTACCGGATTTACCGGAGAGGAAGTCTATGAATATTCTGATGGAGGGAATTTAAAAAAGCGTGGGGTTTTTACGTTGAATTATGAAAATCCATCTCACCGTCATGCAGTTACAAGTGCCACAAGCCCGAATACGGGAACATTCAATTATCAATATGATGCAATAGGAAATATGATTTCGAGAAATGGAGAATCACTTTCTTATAATGGTCGTTCTAAATTAAAAGAAATGGTAAGTGAGGCAGGCGAAAAAATGGTTTATTCCTATGACTTTAATGGAAGTCGAGGGATTAAAAAAAGATTCAGTTCATCAGGACAGGAAAAAAGCACTACCTATTATTTCGATGAGTTGTATGAAATTCAAAGAGAACCCGGGAAACCGGAACTCCATACTTTATATTTTAAAGGTTTGCAGGGGGAAATTTTTAGTCAATGGACTAGAGAAGATGCTGTCCTAGTGACCGCAGAAAATAGACAGAATGATATAATTTTTACGATTAACGATTCAATTAAAATACTTCAAGAGCGTGCATGGAATATTTTTATTCATCCTCAAAATCACCCTGTCCGTAATACGATTACATGGTTAATTGCTATAGCATTTGTAGCAATATTTGGTTTTTACCAGGCAAGAAAAAATTTTGCTCAAATTTCATTACTTAATTCTATTATAGCAGGAGTAATGAGTTTTATAATTATTTTTACTTTCTCTCATTGCGGTGTGGTGAATGGGGGTGACAAAAAAGGAAGCCCGATCTGGCTAGCCAATCAAAATGGAGTAAACAGCAATACTCAGAGTGTGAGTAATTCCGGAGGATCCGGTAGTGGGCAGGGTTCATTATCCAACGGAGTGGTTCCGGTTAATGGAATGTATTTCTTGCACCCCGATCACCTGGGTTCAATTTCCATGATAACAGACGGACATGGAAATGTAGTAAGCGGAGGAACATTCGGAGGGAAGAGTAATATTGTTTATAAACCTTATGGGGAGATAGACAGAGAAAAAAGCTCAGGACCTGATATTACAAGATTCAAATACACAGGGCAAGAGGAGGATAAGGAAACGGGATTGTATTACTATAAAGCAAGATACTATGATCCAATGCTGGGAAGGTTTTTACAGGCGGATAGCATTTCGGATGGAAATAATATTTTCGGACAGAATTTGTATATGTATGTAAATGGAAATCCAATGAAATATAGAGATACTAGTGGGTGGATAAGAGATAATAACTTAGTTGGAGCTATTGCAGGCTTCATGCTCGCACCTGTTCTCGGAATTTCAGAAAAAGAGGGAATGTTATTAGGGTTTTTAGCTGGTGCTAAGAAAATATACGGATTAAAGGATGATTTTAATAAATCTGCCAAATTTATGGGAAAAGTATTTGCGGATTCCGTTAAAGGAAAAAACCGCCACAATACATTTTACCATAATATATCAAGGTCGGATTTCGGAAGACTTACAACTTTTCTTAGACCATTAGGATATGCTGCACTAACAATTTTAATAATAGTAAAAGCTCCAATTTTAATTGGAATTTATTTAGCAGCAACCATAACTTCCTTCGCAATAAAATATGTAGCATCAATAGCAGGTTTTTATATTGGAGGCTATTCTAAAGGTTATTGGGATAAAAAGGATGCCAGAAAAGGGCTTAGAAAAGGTAGAAATATCGGAGATTCTATTTCAACTGCTTTAGATATTGTTGATTTAAGTGCGGCATTAGTGGAAGAGAGTATTGAAAATGGTGGAGAGGTTGCTTATTCTAATTTAGTAGATTCAGAAATTGGTTGGGCAGATCATTTAGCTGATAATAGCACAGGTCATTTTTATTCAATAAGTAAAAATCCATGGATAAGATGGTATCAACATACATTTTTGGAGCACTAAAAAAAATGAAAAAAAATGTATTATTTTTTATTTTTTTTTTATTTGTTAATTGTATATATCGATTGAATGGGAAACAAGTTAATGAAAAAGTTTTAAATGAAGTTATCTTAACTAAAAATGAAATAAAGTATTGTAAATATAGTATAAATGATCAATTAAAATTTCATGAGAATGAATTATCTTATTTTCCAGAAATTACTTGTATCAAAATTTCAAAATTGTCTATAAAGAAAGAATTGAAAAAGCAAATAATATATACTCCAGAATTAGAAAGGAGTTATTTTAGAGACGTTGATAATCCCATTTTCTTGCTAAGTTTTTTCTATTGGAGTATTCCAAACTTATGTTATGATGGTGTAATTTACCTATACAAAAGTAATTTTGATAATATGAGAAATGAAGTATTGGATGAGAATAAAGAAAATAAATTACCTGAAGAAATTAAACTGAACAATAAAGATATAGAAATAGAAATTTTTGATGTTAACAATAAACTTAAAAATATAATTTACTTAGAGAATAATAAATTTAATATTCCTTATATTTTTTTAGAGCTTGATAAGAGAAAACGGTCTGAAATGAAAATAAAAATTAATTTTTTATTGAAATCACCTTTGGGAGAAGTAGAAAAAATAAATCATATTTTAGATATTCAAAAATATGAAAATGAAGAAGAAAATCGGTTTATAATTTGGCGATTAAGAAAAATGTTATGATATACAAATTGTAAAAGTCAAGACAAGATCTGACAGATGTCATATTAGTTGTAAAAGTCAAGATAAAATCTGACAGTGTCAATGAAAATAATAAATTGTAAATTTCTTATCAAAAATTTTTCGATACTTATCGTGTTACTCCTAGCAAATTCTTTTCTTGGTTCAAACCTTATTCCTTCATAATCCTGAGTATCTTTTCCGAAAGACAATCCCTTAAAAAATCATTCATCTCCTCTTCCTCACCGGTATCAGTAAAACGAATCATCTTTGTATTGAATTCCAATTGTCGTATTGCAGGAAGATTGATAATTGGATATCCATTATCCAGTAAGATTCCATTCATCAAAAACCGTCCCATACGTATATTGACGTCATAGAAAAATTGGGTTCTGGACATTTGTAAAAAAATATGAATCGCCCAATCATAGACATCCTCATACATTTCAACTTCCGAGATCATAGCCTGAAAAATCGATTCCAGTCTTGTATGTTTCGGAGGTTCATAATCTGTCCCTGAAATATAGACTTTACCTTTTCGAAACACACACCATTCCAATGCTTCTTCTTTTGCCGCAATCGAATGGAGTTTACAAACATACTCTATGCTCAATTCAAAACTTTTATCTGTTACAGCTTGAAACAATTCTAACCAAGCATTCTTCTGATTCAAAGCTATTTGTTGGTCGGACAACTTATGACCTCCAACTGTAATACCATCCAATAGAGTTTGAATTTCTGGTAACGTGAATGGAATACCTTTTAGATTCACTGCATCAG
>JACKPB010000001.1:0-612500 GCA_024233875.1 Leptospiraceae bacterium | reverse complement strand
GTAAAAACCAAATTAAATATCACACCCCAAAAGTCAAACCCTTTTTGTATTTTTTTTCCCGTTTATTTAAAAAAAATTTCATCCGGAAAATTCGCCTTTTTTCCCATCCGACCGGAAATATCCCCAGCCCCGGAGAAGAAATGGAGGAATTCAGTCGGAAATCAATAAATTCGTATCACAGAATTCTTACCCGACTAAAGACTTTACAGAACAAACATTTCACCTAACGTCAATTGCTTATGTATCGTGAAGATATGTCCCGAATGAATACAGTGAATAACATTAGAATTTTCGCAAATAAATACCTGATAGGCTAGATGGCTCTACCTATCTTCTAATTTAGCAATTCTTAACTGAGTTCATTTTTCCTGAATTCGGGAAACCCGGAATTTGAGAGAAAAGAATTGAATACAATTCAACTGAAGTATACTAACTCACACAACGCAAAGAAGCGAAATGTGAGGTTGCAGGGAGCCTACCGGTAGCTTGGGCTATCGCTTAAACCCATTTTTTTATTTATTAACAAAAAATGATTTTGATTTTAAACTAAAAAAAATTAGAAAAATAAAATTCTGCGTAAGATGAGATACTAATTTTATTTTTATAGTCATTTTCAGAAGTATTTGCGTATTTACAAAAATATCAGCTATAAAATAGATACATACCCTAATAGGGAAAACGCAATTATTTTTGAGAACCGGTATATAGACATATGCTTTCCGACCTAAGGCTCCTAATCGTTTCCACAAGATCTAATTCTGTCAGTGATACATCTTCTGATTAGACCTTCTATTTTGAATTTTAGTTTTCTTACTCATCTTAAAAATTTCATGCAAAAGCTGAGACTTTAGCAATCTCTTCTTCTGTCGGATCTCAACTTCAGAATCAATTAGGAGTACCGAGTAACTCTCATCACTTTGATTCTGTGAGATAGAATTGAGACTCATCTGTTCTCAATGTTTTCAATTGATTTTACATCAAAATATTTGCTCCTTTCAATCTTTGGAGCATTGCCCCGGGAACGATTTCTATTTGTATTCAGAAATACTTTCGAATTTCTTTTTAAGGTATCAGCAGATTCATTCTGTGAATGAACCAATACTTTTGAAAATGGCCAGAAAGAGATTCATACTAAAAAGGTTTAAAATTTATTTGTACCAATTCTCATAAATAATTTCACTTTTTCTATTCGGTATGCAGCCATTTTAGAGCCGATTTCTCTGGGAATGAGTAAACCTTTTGAAAAGGATGATAGGAGGTACTTCTATTCAGGTTCCTTTCCGGAGGCTATTGTAAGTATTGATTACAATCTAAACGAAAACCTGAAATAGGATTTCATTAGTTTCAAATTGATTTCCTAACAATTCTCTAAAATTCAGGTTTTTGATTGGATTTCTCAGATTTTCATATACAGAATTCTGTGATTGAAACTGATTTCCGAAGAAAAGTTTCCTATAAAATGAATTTACCTTTCTGTCTCAGATTGAAATACTTTATTTAAGAAAAAAAAATTAAATTACTTTAATTTTCTAATTATTAGAGTTTCATAGAATAATCGTTCAAAGGTAAGCGATAAAAACTCATGTTTATCTTAGCATTACTACTCAGTCTTTTCTCTTTCGGAATCCTAGCGGATTCCCGCATTCAGTATTCAAACCCTAAAGAATATTTATATATAGGTAAAAGTACCAAATACTTTATTGATTCAGAAAACCTAAATGACCCATCTATCATCCTTCATCCGGATTTTTCTAAAAATTTTCAACCTATAGGACAGGATATTTTCAGTGCTCCTCCCACCCAATCTTCCGTTTGGTTCAAGTTTACTTCTGAAAATCTATCCGGAGAAGATCTGATTCTGGAATTCGGAAGTATATTTGCCTGGGAAATCGACTTCTATGCTCCTGATGAATCCGGTCATTATGGATCGCCGATTCAAACCGGAAGTCTGAGTTCCAAGGATACTAAAATATATGATGTCAATCTTTATTGGTTTCCATTAAATAAAGCTAATGAACAAAAGGAAAAGAGTTATTACATCCGGGTCAAAAGTGAAGTCCCTCTGAAAATTCCACTAGCTGTAGGAACGATTTCCTCTCTATACAAAAACAAAGAATACAATGATTTTCTGACAGCAGCATTCATAGGTGGAGTTTTTATAATTCTATTGTACAATTTATTTATAGCCATTTCTACCAGAGACAAAAGTTTTGTTCTTTATCTATTTTATTTGTTTTATTCGACTATAGACACTCCTTTCTTCAATAACTATCCATTCATAGCCGACATCACTCAGGACTATATTGATAAAAATTTTTGGTACAGATACTTCATCGTATGGCAGACACCGATTTATTTAATTGTTACTTTATTCAACATCCAATACTTAAAAATAAGGGAAAATTTTCCATTCATAGCGTATTATTGTTATACCATTTTATTTCTGATCTCATTTGTCCTACCCGTTTTGAATTTAACTATTTTTTCTATGTTTGATCTAGTTGAATTATTTGAGATTTTATCATTTCTCCATCCTCTGAGTTTCTTTCTCATAGGTTTATTTTTGGAATACAAAAAAGATAAGATGGCCAGAATCTTCACAATCGGATGGTTTCTTCTACTTGCAGGCGTGATCATATATATTGGAACTCTGAATGGGCTCATCCCGTACAACCGTTTCACCGATCATAGTATTTATTATGGTACAGTGGGTGAATTGATCATGTTCTCATTTGCTATCGGACATAGATTGAATGAACTAAAAACCGAAAATCAAAAAGTAGCATTAGAAAACTATAAACTCATAACTCTTCAAAAAGAAGAACTTAAATTAGAAATATCCAAGCAGACATCCGAACTCCAGAAAAAGACTAATGAATTAGAACTATTATTCAGAAACAATCAGGCAATCATGAGCTCACTGAATCGAAGTTTACTGGTTTCCATTTCAGACTTAGAAGGAAAATTAATCCACATAAATCCAATTTTCTGTGAAACAACAGGATACAGAAGTGAAGAACTGATAGGAAAAAATTATGATCTTTTGAATTCCGGCTATCACACTCACTCTTTTTGGAGTCATCTCAAAAAAACAATTCAAAGTGGAAATGTCTGGAACGGTGAGATAAAAAACAAAAAATCCGATGGCTCCTATTTCTGGGTAGATTCTATCACCTCTGCAATTTTTAATGAAAAAAATGAAATTATTAATTACCTAACAATCCAATACAATATCACCGATCGGAAAAACTATGAACAATTGATTGAAGATCAAAAAGATAAATTATCCAGTTCTCTTATAGAAATTGATAAGGCTCGGGAAGAAGCCATTCTTGCAAATTCTGCAAAATCAAAATTTATCGCTCACATGAGTCATGAAATCCGCACTCCTCTCAATATTATAATCGGATACACAGAATTTTTGATCAGTCGAACCGGTGATACAGAAGCCGCAAATCATCTGAAAAATATTCTTAATTCAGCAAATTCACTCTTAACAATCTTAAGTGATATTTTAGATTTATCTAAGATCGAATCCGGTAAGTTAGAGCTGGATATAATGAGAATCAATGTAATCGAATTTGTAGGTGAATTAGCAGACTTTTTAAAAGTGAATATATATAAGAAAAACTTAGATTTCTATATTTATTTTTCTCCCCAAATACCTATCTATATAGAGGTAGATCCCCTTCGATTGAAGCAGGTATTCATGAATCTACTTAGCAATGCGGTAAAATTTACATCTGAGGGATACATCAAAATTCATGTTCTCCCCGATAGCGAGGAAAAAATTCTCATTTTGATAGAAGATACGGGAATCGGTATCACAGAGAAACAAAAAATGAATCTCTTCCAGGCATTTTCACAGGCTGACAATTCAACAACACGAAAGTTTGGGGGAACGGGACTGGGGCTAACGATCTCTTCGTTAATCATAGAGAAATTAGGTTCAAAAATTCAACTGGAATCCAATCCGGGGAAAGGTTCCATTTTCTCTTTTCAATTACCGGTATCTACAGTCAAAATGAATTCCTATTATTCTCCGTCAAAACTATCCGGAATTACTACTATCCATTGTTTTGAAAAAGATCAGGAGTATCAAAAAATTCTAAAAGAGTTCTGTGATTTTATGGGAATTTCACTGGAACTTTATTCTGATTTTGAAACGTTCTGCCGGAGCTGTAATTTTGACCGGAATACAATTTATATCCTGAACACAAATGAACTCACAAACGAAGAAAGTCTTACTCTGGAATCTTTTTTTGCAGAATTACGAAAACCTAATAAAACTATTTCTCTAATTCTAATCACCAATCCCATTTTCAGTCGCAGAGACTATGAAAAAAATGAGCAATCGGGGTTGTATTTCCTGCATCTTCCCATGCATTTTCATTCCCTTTTTCTCCTATTGGAATCTATTTCTCAAAAACTTCTTAAGCCTGCTCCGGAAGAGAGTTTTCAAAAAGCTAATACAGTAGAACCTAAGATGGAAAAGATTTTAAAACCCAAGACTCAAATTTCTGAATCGGATAAGAATACCCTGATCAAAATCCATAAGATTCTTTCCGACAATTTAAAAATTTTGAAACCTGCCAGTCTCGATTCCGTGGTGAAAGATTTGAGTCTTTTGAGCAACAGAGAGCAATTTTCCTGGTTAGAAAAAGAGATAGAAGAGTTTAAAATTACTTTCGATGAAGTGCAAATGGAAAGTATAGTACATAAATTTGAAAAGGAAATATTTATATATGAATAAAATGAAGATTCTTATTGTAGATGATGTTTTGGAAAATAGAAAAATTCTCAGCTCAATTCTATCACCTATAGAGGAATATGAAATCCAGATGGCTTCTAACGGAAATTCTGTTATAGAGAATATTGAAGATGATATTCCTGATCTGATACTCCTGGATATCATGATGCCAGATATAGATGGATTTGGACTCATTGACTATTTGAAATCCAAAGACAATCTCAAAGATGTACCAGTAATTTTTATCACAGCCCTGGACTCATTAGAAAAAAAAGTAGAAGCTTTCTCCAAAGGAGGTATTGATTATATTACAAAACCCTTCCATATGCCCGAACTTCTCGGAAGAGTAAAAAACCAATTGATGATTAAAAATCTTCAAAATGAATTGAAGGCAAAAAACTCCCTTCTTTCCGAAAGAGAAAAACACTTAGAGAAACTTGTTCAGGACAAGACAGAAAAGCTGGAATCGATGACTCTTTCTATTGTAACTGCACTCGAAGATGCCAATTTTTATAACGATACAGATACAGGGAATCACATTCGAAGAGTGAGCGAATACTCTGCTATTCTGGCTCTGGGTTATGGTTGTGATGAAGAGTTCATAAAAAAAATAAAACTCTTCGCCTCCCTACATGATGTGGGCAAGGTAGGAATCTCGGACAATCTACTCAAAAAACCGGGGAAATATACAGATCAGGAAAGAATAGAAATGCAGGACCATGTGCGAATAGGTAAAAAAATTCTAGAAAACTCAGGAATTGATCCTATGGCAATCAATATAGCGTACTACCATCACGAAAAATGGGATGGAACTGGGTATGTAAATGGACTCAAGGAATATGAAATCCCTCTTGAAGCCAGAATCGTAGCTGTTGCGGATGTGTATGATGCGTTGATGAGCCGTCGGAGCTACAAAGCTCCCTTTTCCCTTGAGGAATCAAAATCATTTTTACTTACACATGCGGGTTCCCATTTTGAAAAAAAGTTAATTGATATATTTATAGATAAATATTCAGAATTTATTTCTGTATTGGAGAGACTATCGTAATTTACCCAGGAAACTTATCCATAAAATCTCTAAATTTTTTCGGTAAATCATTCGGAAGGAAGGGTTCAAGAAGCAAAGACGGATAGTTTCCGGCATGGTCTTCATTGACACCATACCTTTTAGGAGGAGTGTGGGGATTGTAGAACGTTCCGAAGATTATATCCATCATCGGATTCAAATTAGCAAAGTTACATTTGCCTCCCCTATCCACTTCATGATGCCAGTGATGAAGATGGGGGGAACCGAAGATTATCTCCAAAACTCCCAATCGGAGACTAACATTGGAATGAATAAAAAGAGCATAGATCCCCCGAAATGCGATGAACATAGACACTTCCTCCAATCCAAATCCAAGAAGAAACGCGGGAAGGGATTCCAACCCCCGGGTGTAGATATTGTCCAGAGGATGCTCCCGAAAGGCAGCCAGATAATCCACCCTCTCTGCAGTGTGGTGTATTCTGTGAAACCTCCAAAGCCAGTCATACTTATGTTGCCATCGATGCCCCCAGTAAATCAGGAAGTCTCCCATAAGGATGACAGAAAGTGCCTGTAAAAGAAAAGGAAGGAGTTGAAATTTTCCCCTGAGATCCGATAGAAGCGAGCTCTCCAAACCAGAAAAAAGCAAATTCAGAGTGATTAGAGTGAGAGAGTTCCAAAAAAGGTTTTGACCCAAATAAAAAAATAAGTCCGTTCGATACTCTTTTCTTAAAATCCTATATGGCTTGGAGAGGAAGGATCGCTCCAGTGGAATGAAAACCAAACTCATTCCGATGAAATACAGGATCACACGGATGAATTTATCAAAATCGATCAATGTTCAAAAGGAGGAGCCTTGGAAGAAGGCATGATGGGACGAAAATTTTCAGATTGTTCGGGACTCACTTCTGTTTGTTTTTTTGGGTTTTGCCTGATCGGTTCTTTTGCAGGTTTTGGTTTCTTCTTTGGCTGGGACTTTTCCTGTTTTTGAGATCTACCCGGCTTTTCCTTAGAATCCAGAACATAAAGTGAACTGGCTACAATAGCGAATCCCAGAGTGAGAATTCGAATCAGGGGTTTTTGAAAATAACTTTCTTTTTTTTTCACTGTCTTCTCCCATTTCGGGAACTAAAATTCCTGTTCCTTAGACTTTCTGAAACTTTTTTTCCATAGTAAAAATTTCAAAAAGGAAAGAAATGAAAAAGAAAGACCAATCAGCTTGAATTTTTTTTCAAAATTCGAGTTTTCCTAAAACCAAAAAAAGAAAGACTTTTTGTCAGTCTGAAATCCTATTTTTGGATATTTTCTAATTATATTCATATATTTTTGCATTTTTTCTATTTCATCCAGATAGACATATCAACTAATAGCTCTCCCCCTCAAAATCCGTAATTGAAAAAAATACCCAATCTTGGGTATTTACAGAAATTCATGTTAGGCTTATAGTACTAGAATTGAAATCGACCGGGATTTCAATAGGAGGGCAAAGTGCTTACAAAGAAAGAGAATGAAGTAGTCAAAATTGTTCTAGAAGGTGGAAAAATTCCAGAAGTTGCTCAAAAAATGAGCATAGCAGAAGGAACTTTGAGAAAACACCTGAACAATATCTACAAAAAGTTAAAAGTGAGGAATAGAAAATCTCTCAAAGCTGTAGCTGATGAGTTAAATATCATTGAGAGAGATCCTGAAGAATGAATCCATGAAGATAGGATGGATCGAATGACGGGATTCTTTCCCTCCTATCTTAGAAATTTATAGTCATTTTCAATAGGTTTGTGCATTCACAGAAGAATCTGCTTTAAAATGGCTACATACCCTAATAGGGAAAACGCAATTATTTTTGAGAGCTGGTAGATAGGTTCCATTTCGGAGTTCCCAAAGAATGGGATGGAAATTTTCAAAATTTTAGTCTGTTGATTTGGGTTCGATAGTCTTAGTGCTTAAGTTTTTTTTGAGAGATTTGAAATCATAAATCACCTTCAGAAGAATCCAGACCACGACCATGCCAATGTTGTCTCCAGCCTTGTCGATTATCCCCAAAAAAACCATCACAATTGCTCCCAGGATAATTGTGAGGTGCATCACAAAAACTCTACCGTAAGGTTTCATCATGTAATCCATAAAGGGAACTCGGAGATATTCCTTTTTGTCCCAAAAGTAAAATTTGAACTCGGAAGCCTGACTGAGAAATATACCCAAAACCGCTATGAATTCGCTATCCAGAAACTCAATCATCGAGTGAACCGGATAGGGAGGAAGAAAATAGGATTCTATGATTTGAAAGGATCTACTCCAAATATCAAAATTCCCGGTCATTCCCCCGGAAAATGCTGTCAAAAAAATAAAATGCCCGGTCATGAACCCACCGTAATGTACGAGAAAAAACAAACTAAAAAAGAGCCCGCCGGCAAAGCGAACCAACCAAAATGCATCTTCCTTCAGTCCCGGCTGAATTGCAGCAAACAACATCCTCAGGATATTAAATAATCCTATGAATACACTTTCCGACCAATAGAGATAAAGAATGAAAACCCCCGACCATCCGAAAAAATAGATTCCCAAGATGGGGATCGCGTTGGTGGTGAGAACGATAGCAATCGTAGTGCGAATATTTTTTTGATCGGTATCCGGCAAAACCCAGGAAGCAAAATTTAGTAGTAGCGAGCCGAGACTACGAAGTAGGTGCATATCGTTCCATTCGTAGTGATTTAGATAAAAATGAAATAAGATTTTCAAAAAAGAAATAGATTTTTATACCCCAGGGGGTATTTTAGCTTGTCCCGACTTTATTTCTATAAAACATGGACATAGAGGTAAAGCAATGTTAGAATGGTTGGACAACGTTCCCTACTCCCTACTACTTATCGCAGCAGTTTTTCTCGGACTCGCTCCATTTTATCCCGAACCCCATTTGAAAGAAAAAATCAGAATGTTGAGAAATGGCACTCTAAAACGACCCTTAGATATTTTTGATCTCATATACCATCTCATACCCATCTTTCTCCTGGGTGTAAAATTCCTACGCCAAAACATGGGATAGAGGAAAGTAGTTTAGCCATTTTTAAAAAGAATTGCTAAGACAATTCGATCAGCAGAAAAATGTCTTTGTACCGATTCGTTAAAAATTCCAATGATTTTTATGAATCGGTGTAGAATTGTAAACTGACTCCTTTTCTTTTATTATTGAAATTTTAATTCAGTAGAAGATTCTACTGACAGGCAGGAACAAATTGTACAAGAATATTGTAATTTTCCCATGGAATCATAATTTCGAAACCGGAATCCCCGAGATCGATCAACAGCATAAGATACTGGTCGACCTCCTCAACAAACTGGTCACGAAACTTACCTTTCCGGATAAGGATATGAAAAGGAAGGAAATCTTCGATGAATTGAAGAATTACACTGTCTTACACTTTAAATTTGAAGAAGAGATTTGGAAATCTAAGTTGGATGAAGAAACTTATCGAACTCATAAATCGACTCATGATAATTTTATAGAAGAAGTCTTACAATTTGAAAAAAAACACATTGATTCCAGCCTTCAGGAAATTCTCTACAATGTAATCAGTTTCTTAACCCACTGGTTAGCCTATCATATCATTGAGTCCGATAAAAAATTGGCTATGATTGTCCTCAGGATTCAAAATGGTGAATCTATCCGGGAAGCAACTTTAAATGCAGAAGCCCAAATGAAGGGATCGATCGGTGCAATGATCGAAACCATAATGACAATGTATGATCAATTGTCCAGAAGAACCATTGATCTATCTATGGAAATTCACAAAAGGATTTCTGTTGAAGAAAAATTAAAATTGGCTCTGGATGATCTTCAATCTTTTCATGAAAATAGATTCATCGAATTATTAGAAAAAGTTCCATTTCCTATCCTAATTGTAAACCCTCTGACCGATGAAGTCATGTTTTCCAATAATCGTGCAACCAAACAATTTCAAATCCTCACCGGGTCAGGAGAAAGGAACCCCATCCATGTTTTTTTCAAGAACAGGGATGACTGGAATTCAATTCGATCGGAGATCGGTGAAGAAAACTCAATCACAGATAAAGAAATCATCCTCATCAATTACAAAAACTTTGAATTTTACTCTCTGGTATCCGCTTCAAAATTAAAGTTCAATAACTTTCCTACTCTCATGCTGGCAATAAAAAACATAGACAAAAGAAAAATCGCCGAAGAGAACCTGAAAAATGAAAAAAGCTTTTTGAAGAGCTTATATCAAACTATTCCTTATCCGATTTGGGTTAAGGACAAGAATGGAGTTTACCTCTCCTGCAATCATTTATTTGAAACCTTCTTCGGAGCCAAGGAAGAAAACATAGTAGGCAAAACTGATTATGATTTTGTCGACAGAGATCTTGCAGATTTTTTTCGAAAGCATGACAATCTCGCATTGTACTCGGAGACTCCTATAGTCAACGAAGAAGTCCTCAGTTTTAAAGACAATGGCTATACCGGTCTATTTGAAACCACCAAGACAGCAATGTATGACGGACATGGTGAATTGATAGGAGTGATAGGATACACCCGGGACATCACCTCAGAAAGAAAAAATCAATTGGAGCTAAAATCACTTTTACGGGAACAAAACTGTCTCTATAGAGTTTTTGCATTTACAGATAATATTGATAAATCTATAGAATCAATGATAGATTTTCTCATTGAAATAGTTCCCACAGGTTTTCAAAATCCTGAGAAAACTCATTTAAAAATTCTTTTCCGGAACAATAGCTATCAATCAGATCAATTTACCGACTCCCCTCATAAAATTTCTGTATCAGAAAAGACAGGGAAGGATGAGATCCTGGAACTTGTACTTACCTATTCAGGAAGTGAAGAACCAACCACTCCAATTTTCCTGGATGAAGAGAAAATCCTCCTGGAAACAATAGCGCATAGACTACTAGAAGTTATCGATAGGAAGCATCTATCCGAAGAAATCAATGAAAAAGAACAACTTGTCTCATTGATGTTTTCTCAAACTACGGATTCGATTGCTCTGGTAGATCTGAAGGGAAATATCATTGATTGCAATGAAGCCGCATATCTTGGAATGGGATACACAAAAGAAGAATTTCTTAAATTGAATGTCAGAGATTTTCAAGCCGAGCATAGCTCGGGTGAAATTGAAGAGAATTCAAGAAACGCTCAGAAGGGTGAATTGATTAATTTTGAAACCTTTCATAGAGACAAATTCGGTAAGATTCAAATTGTTCAATTGACAATTCGCCCCATAACTCTTTCCGGAAAAAATATGATATCTGCTGTTTGGAGAAATATTACAGAACAGAAAGAGAAGGAAATCGAACTAGAAAAGTATAGAAGTCATTTGGAAGATCTGGTAGAAACCAGAACCAAGGAACTTAAGGAAAAAAATGAGGAACTAAAAGGCGTATTCGATTCTTCTTCTTTTGGAATCGCAGTGGTAGAGAATAGAACCATTATCAATTGCAATTCTAAATTAGAAGAAATTTTCGGTTATGAGCCGGGAGAATTGATCAATCAACCAAAAAGAATTATTTATATAGATGATGATACATATATTTCTATAGGAAAAGAAATTCATAATAGTATCATGAAAAATCAAATCTATGTAAAAGATGAAATTGAATCAATAAAAAAGAATGGAGAACGTTTTTGGGCCAGGATCAAAGTTGGATTATTAAATAATCTTGAAGATCGAACCAGGCTGGTAGCTATATATGAGGACATTACAGAATCCCGTAAAGTCAGTGAAGAACTCAAATTAGCCAAGTACCAGGCTGAAGAAGCCGCAAGAGCAAAGTCTAATTTTCTGGCAAATATGAGCCATGAAATCCGAACTCCTTTGAACGCCATTATCGGGATGACCTATCTCACCCAAAAATCAGATCTAAATCCAAAACAAAAAGAATATCTTGCTAAGATTCAATACTCCGGCGAACATTTACTTAGCATTATCAATGATATTTTAGATTATTCAAAAATTGAAGCACAAAAGTTTACTATCGAACATTCTGAATTCAACCTGGAAACAATATTGAAGAATATATCCAATCTTTTGTCAGATCGAATCAATGAGAAAAACCTGGAACTGATATTTGAGATCTCTCCCGAAATCCCACCCGTTCTCCTCGGGGACCAATTGAGGATAGGACAGATTCTTATCAATTTTGTTTCCAATGCCATTAAGTTTACAGAAAAAGGGGAAATAACTATCGGTTGTAAGGTCATTGAAAAGAAAGAGAAAAGCATTTTATTAAATTTCTCTGTTCGTGATACAGGGATTGGCATAGGGAAGCATTCACTCGGACTACTCTTCAAAAGCTTTCAACAGGCAGATATGTCAATATCGAGAAAGTACGGTGGGACGGGTTTGGGTCTTGCCATAAGCAAACGACTTGTCGAATTGATGGATGGAAACATTGGAGTGGAAAGTGAGGAAGGTAAAGGCAGCAATTTCTGGTTCCAAATCCAATTAGATTTAGGAAAGTCAAGAACTCCCCGAAAACATCTTTCCAGTGATCTAAAAAATACCCGTGTTCTTGTGGTAGATGACAATAAGCATGCCCGTTCTACCATGCGGGATATTTTGGAATCGTTTCAGATCCAAGCTGATGATTGTGACTCGGGAAAAAAAGCTCTTGAAGAGTTAAATAAGTATCTAGATACAGAAAACCCCTATAAAATAATATTTTTAGATTGGAAGATGCCCGATATGGATGGAGCCGAAACAGCCTACTACATCAATAGTCTTCCTCTCAGACCGAGACCCGAAATCGTTATAGTTTCCGGATTCGGAAAAGCAGAAGTCCTCGAAAACTTCCAGAACATTCGAATACGTGAAATTCTTTCCAAACCTCTAACTCCTTCTATACTTTTGGATACCACAATTAGGATCCTGAGAGGAGATTCTATTCAAACCACTCAATCAATTTTGAGCAAACAACCGGCAGACTACTCCAAAATCAGAGGAGCCAGAGTTCTACTGGTAGAGGACAATGAAATCAATATAGATGTAGGCAGAGACCTACTTTTGGATTTTGGATTGGATGTGACCATCGCAGAGAATGGTAGAATCGCTCTGAATTTATTGCAGGATAATATATTTGATATCATACTTATGGACATGCAGATGCCTGTAATGGATGGAATCACTGCAACTGGGGAGATTAGAAAAAATCCTAATATTTCTGAAATACCGATCATAGCCATGACCGCAAATGCTCTGGAAGAGAACAAACTAGAATGTCTTGAGGCAGGTATGAATGATTTTCTATCCAAACCAATAGAGATAAATAAATTGGCCTCTGCTCTTCTAAGGTGGATTCCGGAAAAAAGACTTCAAAAGAAACAACAACCTCAAATTGAAAATACTCCGGGGAATCAGAATGTAAATCCTAAGGACCTATTTGAAATTAAAGGGATAAATTCCGATCTGGGTTTGAAGCGTTCTTCCTTTAAAAATAATTTGTATTTTTCAATCTTAGAAAAATTTTATCAATCCCGTACACTCGTATCGAGACTAGAAGAAGCGATTCAAAATAAAGATTACAAAATCGCTCAGGAGCTAACTCATTCCATGAAGAGTTCCACATCGAATATCGGAGCCGAAGAGCTTTATGCAAGTACCACAAAATTGAATACACTCCTGAAGCAGGAATTGGACCCCGCTGAAATTTCCATAGTCTTTCAAGAATTTAGAAATCAAATTCAAATCATCCTAAATGATTTAGAAATTAAAATTCCTATATTAAAGAAAAAACTATTTCCAACCTCAGAAAAATCTTCCGAATATTCAGACAAACTTTCAATATTGATTGAATATCTAAAGTCGGACAATGGAATCACGTACCATTTCTTTATGGAAAATCGCAGTATTTTCGAAAACTATTGGGGAGAGCAATTCGATGAAATTCATAAAACAATCCTGAACTTTGATTTTGATAAGACACTCCAAAAAATTGAAAACTTAAGGAACCCAGTTTGAAATATTCAGGAATTGTATACCGGTTCTCATATACCAGTTTTCATAAATAATTGCGTTTTTCCAATTATGGGATCTAGCCATTTTATAGCTGATTCTTTTGTGAATGCGCAAATCTTTTTGAAAATAAATAGAAAAGATTCTTTAATCTACTTAAATACTTCGAGTATTTCTTTAGATTCATTAAAAAGTCTCTAAGAATTAGGGACTTTTATCACCCCGAATAGAATGAAAAATAGATTCATCTAAGACTCAAATTAGAGTTGTGACATAAGATCAAATAGAAAAAGTTACTAATATCAAGAAATGGAATAAAATCAGAAAGGGTTTATTTTTTTCTGGAGGTTGAAATATATCTCGACACCCTTATGTCTTATCTTATGAGTTCAGAGATTACATTCAAATTTATGAATCAGAAATTATCCAATATCTTAGTCGTTGATGATACTCCGGACAATCTACTCTTGATTGTAGACGTTTTAAAAGATTTCTACCATGTGAGGGCTGTGAATTCCGGCGAAAAAGCACTCAGGATAGCCAATTCTCCCCAACCTCCCGATCTCATCCTCCTCGATGTGATGATGCCGGAACTCAATGGATATGAGGTTTGCAAAAGGCTAAAATCCAACCCCGGCACCTCCGAAATCCCTGTGATTTTTATTACTGCACTTTCTGAGATGGAAGACGAAAAACACGGGTTTGAATTGGGAGCTGTAGACTATATTTTAAAGCCGATCTCTTCTCCCATCCTTCTTGCCAGAGTCAAAACCCATATTCATTTAAAAAAATATTCTGACTTTCTTCAAAATCAAAATCAAATCCTCGAATCAGAAGTTGAAAGTCGTATTCAGGAAATTCGTAATATCCAGGAAGTAACCATCCTGGCTCTGGCTGCCTTGGCTGAAACCCGGGACAATGATACCGGCAACCATTTGCGCAGGACTCAGATCTACATAAAACTTTTAGCTACAGCACTCAAGGATCATCCCAGGTTCAAAGATTTTCTATCTGAAAATAATATCACTCTTCTATATAAATCTGCCCCTCTTCATGATATTGGAAAAGTCGGGATTCCGGACAGAATCCTTCTGAAACCGGGCCGTCTGGACACGGATGAATTTGAGATCATGAAAACTCATTGTAAGTTGGGCTACGATGCTCTGGATTATGCCGAACGTTCGATCGGTATAAAAATAGACTTTTTACAAATTGCCAAAGACATAGTTCTCTACCACCATGAAAAATGGGACGGAACCGGTTATCCACTGGGATTAAAAAATGATGAAATCCCCATCCCTGCCAGATTGATGGCCATTGCTGACGTCTATGATGCCCTCACCGCCACGAGAGTTTACAAAGCGAGTTTTCCCCACGAAGATGCCAGATCTATTATCCTGGAAGGGAAAGGAAATCATTTTGATCCGGATATAGTAGATGCCTTTCTGGGCATCCACTCCGATTTTCTGGAAACCAGCAAAATGTACAGTGACAGGACTTACTGAGCAACCTACAAACCCATAGATCTGGAGATGATTTCCTTCATGATTTCTGTGGTTCCTGCATAGATCGTCTGAACCCTTGCATCCAAATAGGCACGTGCAATCGGATATTCCATCATATAACCATATCCGCCGAAGAATTGGAGACACTGGTCTGTATGACGCTTTTGCATTTCTGTGGCATACCATTTTGCCATGGAAGCCTCAGCAGTTGTCAGGTCTCCTTTCATAAAGGCCAAAATAGCCTGATCTACAAATGCCCTTGAAAACTCTAATTCTGTCTTCATTTCTGCCATTTGAAATTTGATGTGTTGCATAGTTCCGATTTTTTTTCCAAAAGCTTCTCTTTCTTTTAAATAGCGCAGAGTCACTTCTTGAACCATAGCTGTGGCCTCCACAGATCCGATAGCCAATGCAAGTCTCTCCCGGGGAAGCTTACCCATCAAATACCGAAATCCCTGTCCTTTTTTTCCTATGAGGTTTTCTTTGGGTACTATGACGTCAGTATAGTGAAGCTCACTGGTGTCCTGTGCTTTCAAACCTATCTTTTCGAGATTACGACCGCGTTCAAATCCTTTCCGATCCGACTCGACCATAATGAGACTCATACTCCCCTCACCCGTCTTCACAGCAGTGATGATATAATCCGCCAGTTGACCGTTGCTGATAAAAGTCTTCTGTCCATTGATGACAAAATGATCCCCTTTGTCTTCTGCAAATGTTCGGATTGCTTTGAGGTCTGAGCCTGCTCCCGGTTCGGTCATAGCGATTGCTGAAATTTTCTCACCGGAAGCACAACCGGGCAACCAACGCAATTTTTGTTCGTGATCTGCCAGATCTGCCAGATAGGGAATATTGATGTCATTATGAAGTGAAATAAAAAAACCCGAATTGCCAGCCCGGGACGACTCTTCAATTATGATTACATTGTAAAGAAAATCAACTCCGCTCCCACCGTATTCCTGCGGAACATCCGGAAGAAGAAGACCGAGATCTCCTGCTTTCTTCCAAACTTCACGGGATACTTTTCCATCTTTCTCCCACTGTTCATGATATGGAACCACTTCTGATTCAAAAAATTTTCGAACCATTTCTCTGAAACTTTCATGTTCTTCTGTAAATGGCAATGCCCGTTTCATCTCTTCCCCCTAATCCTTTCCAAAAAAAATTCTGATTCTATTTGAAGTCTGCAATCTCAGGTCAAATTTATCAAATGTAGATAATTTTGAACATTAGAAAATATTGAGAGTGGAACTGAGAATTTTAATAACTCATCCTACGCAGTATTTTATTTTTCAAATTTTTTTTAGTTTAAAATCAAAATCATTTTTTGCTAATAAATCAATAAAAATATGGGTTTGAACGATAGCCCAAGCTGCCGGCAGGCTCCCTGCATCCTCACATTTCACTTCTTTGCGTAATGTGAGTTAAGAAAAAACTCTTCTAAGTCAAAAGAAGTATTCATCGGGAGTCATTGAAAAATGATCTCGGTCAATTAAATAGAATCTGCAATAAAAGAAATATGGAAAAACTTCCTGAGAACATTCATTTTTAGAAAATTATTCTAAAATTCTTTTTTTTTGATTTCTGAACAAAATATACATGTCTTGACACCTAACTCTTTTAAAAAATACTTTTATTCTATACTATCGTTCCTATCTGGATTTCAGATTTTCATTTCATATCAAAAGGAAGATTAGGGTAATGAGGAGATAAGATGTTGCAAAATACAAAGTCGATCCGAATCGGACTCATGGCACCTCTAACAGGAATCGTATCCATGTATGGAGAAGAGATTTCCCGTGCTGCGAAAATTGCCTGCAGACAGATCAACGAAAACGGTGGGTTATTAGGAAAAGAGCTGGAGATCATTATTCTGGATGATGGAAGCTTACCGGAAACTGCGCTTCCTACTGCCAATCGTTTGATCGATGAATTTCATTGTTCTGCCATGATCGGAAACCTTCTTTCAAATACCCGCGCCATAGCCAATCATGTAGCCGAACCTAGAAAAATCCCTTACTTAAATTTCTCATTTTATGAAGGTAGTATTCTCGATCGTTACTTCTTTAATTTTGCAGCTCTTCCCAATCAACAGATTGAAAAAATGATACCCTATATGACAAAATCATTTGGATATAAGATCTTCTTTGCAGGGAATAATTATGAATGGCCAAGAGGCTCAATTGACGCAGCAAAGAAATCTCTTCAGAAAATAGGTGGGGAGACTCTCGGGGAAGAATATCTT
The DNA here is from genome assembly GCA_024233875.1 of Leptospiraceae bacterium. Classification (GTDB taxonomy): domain Bacteria; phylum Spirochaetota; class Leptospiria; order Leptospirales; family Leptospiraceae; genus JACKPB01. Next base: position 594,994 of record JACKPB010000001.1, on the reverse strand, counting down.
CCTCTGGGATCCGAACTGAGTGATATACAAAAACTATTGGATAGTGTAGAAAATTCAGGTGCGGATATATTCATCCCCTATTTTGCAGGAACGGATCAAATCAATCTCCTCACAGAATTTTCACGTCGGGGTCTAAAAAAAAGAATGGCTGTGGTAATGGGACATTACGATGAAGTCCTGGTCAGCCACCTGAGCCCCGAAGTGAGGGAGGGATTTTTCTCAGTAAATACATATTTCATGAGTGTAGACAATCCTGAAAATCATGAGTTTCTAAAAAAAATAAAAGAGGAACCGGATGTAACCGGTCTTTTTCCTGAAGGAAATGGTTTCTTGACAAACTTTAGCGAAGGAACGATTTGTTGCATACGTGCATTTGCAAAAGCAGTCGAGACTACGGGTACTATCGAAACAGAAGCCCTCATAGAAGCATTGGCTCATATAGAAATCAATACTCCTCAGGGGGAAGTTAGGATGGATCCCCAAACCCAGCATGCGGCAGTCAATTCCTATTTATCCAGATGCAATGCAGATGGAACCTTTTCAATCATCAAAAACTTCGGCCAAATTTTTCCCTACCTACCCGATCGTTACAATCATCGTTCGCTATTAAAATACCAGGAACCTCATTTCGTTCAAAAATCTGAAGAAAGTTTAAATAAGACTGCTGTAGCTATGTTATCAAATGAAGGTTTGATAGTACATCAAAATCAGAGCTTTCAAAGTATATTCACAAAAACAGATATTCCTAAAAATCAAATTACAGATATTCTGGGTTTGAATATTAGCTTTACCGCCTTGAAAGAAAAAATTGATATGAATATGCATTGGGAAGAAATAATAGAATACTCCGAAAACCAATACAGAATTCACATCGAACCCATTAAGCAAAGCGATGGATACATTCTCTATTGCAATTTTATAAATAAATCTCAGACTTCTCTTACGAATAAGTTTTTTGAAATAGCTGATATAGCTATCTTAGCCTGTGATGAAAATGCAAAAATCATCCAGGCAAACAAAGAAGCCAGGCAACTATTTCAATATCCGGGAGATGAAATGATTCAATTAGACGTTCATCTCTTAGTTCCTCCTCATCTCAGATCTTTTCACAAAACTGCATTCAATCAATTTGTAATGGGTAAAGATTTAGAAATATCTATGGGAAGAAGAGGAGAAATCATAGGATACAAAAAAGATGGAACCAGTTTCCCAGCGACAGCCACAATAACCAAATTCCAGGAAAATGGGAATTGGACCATTGTTGTTACAATGCAGGACATCACGATCAGAAAAAAGACTCAGGAAGAATTGACCTGGCAGGCAACGCATGATTCACTAACCAAACTTCCCAACAGAACCTTAATCAAGGAAAGAATTCACAACGCTCTCCAGAGAACGATTCATACTTCTCTGGAAATCGCTGTACTATTTATAGACCTGGATAATTTCAAAATGATCAATGATACTTTTGGACATGAGACAGGTGATCAATTGCTTGTTCAAATTTCAAATCTCCTGAAAGAACATATACGACCGGGTGATATTGTTGGAAGACTCAGCGGGGATGAATTTATAATCCTATGCGATCGTGTTGAAAACCGGGAGAGTCTAAAAGACTTTATTCTAAAAATCCAGGAGGCGTTCAGAAAACCGATTCATCTTAAAAACCAGGATATCTTCACCACAGCAAGTATCGGTGTGTCCTTCGGTAACATCCATACACACAATTCTGAAGATATTTTACGCGAATCCGATGCGGCAATGTATGTTTCCAAACAAAAAGGTGGAGATTCCTGGAATGAGTTCAAAAGGGAAATTCTGACTCTAACCGAACAAAAGCTTCAAATCGCTAATGGACTCAGAAAAGCGATTGAGAATGATGAGCTGTATTTGGTTTATCAACCAATTATTTCTGCAAAATCCAATCGAATCATTGGATTGGAAGCCCTTCTAAGATGGAAACCGGAATCCGGTTTTGTTTCTCCGGCTCTTTTTATACCTATAGCAGAAAATACAGGTTCCATCTTAAAAATTGGTGAATGGGTTTTCCATGAAGCCTGCAAAACCCAGAGAAAATTATTGGAGAAATACGGTCAGAATGCTCCCTATCTTTCGATCAACGTATCAGCGAAGCAGTTGGATCAACCGGATCTAATTGATGTATTTCAAAATATTCTGTTCGAAACAGGTGCGTATCCGGAGAAAATTCTATTAGAAATTACAGAGACTTCTCTGATGACCGACTCCAATAAAAACATGGATACCTTGAGAGAATTTGAGAGAATCGGTTTCAAGCTGGCAGTAGATGACTTCGGAACAGGGTATTCTTCACTTGTTCAGTTATTGAAAATGCCGGTATCACATATTAAAATTGATCGTATATTTGTTAATGGACTGGAGAAATCCAAGGAAAATAAATCAATTACAGAAGCCATCATTCATATGGCAAAGGCCCTAAATAAAGTAGTCGTTGCTGAAGGTGTGGAAACATCCCATCAATTATTCGCCCTTCAAGCTCTGGGATGTGATTTGATCCAGGGGTATTATTTCTATAAACCCACGGAAATTGAATTCATTGAAAAAGCAATCGAAGAGAAAAACCAAATTCACTTGAAATCTGTAACAAGAGTGTATTTTTCAATCTATGTGAGCGAGAGAACAGAAGTCTGTACTGATTCCGAGTTAGAAAAAATTCTCATTCAAGCCAGAAACGAGAATTCCAAGAAAGGTATTACAGGATTTTTAATTTATAATGATGGTATTTTCATGCAGATCCTTGAAGGAGAGGAAGATGAAATCAACCAACTACTGAACAAAATCAGAAAAGATCCAAGACATTCTAATATGAGAATCATCATAAATAAATATTCGGATACCAGACTTTTCCCAAATTGGGCAATGGGATATTGGAACCTAATTGAAGAAAGCTTAATCAATCAAAATTGGCAAAAAGACAAGTACAATCTCTTAGAAATTTCTCAGGACACTATGTTGAGTTATTTTATATTCAAAGCATTGAGCAATCAACATTGATTTAAGTTTTTATATACCAGTTCTCAAAAATAATTGCATTTTTCCTATTAGGGTATGTAGCCATTTTATAGCTGATATTTTTGTAAATGCGTAAATACTTTTGAAAATGACTATAATTACAATGGCTTCAATCCTATAATTTTTGCTCAGAGTAGGATAGATTAAGAATCAGGCTAACAAAATCCTATGATACTTAATCGATGGATGATAAACCGGTTTTCATAAATGCTTGCGTATTTATTTTTAAGGCATGTAGCCAGTTTCTAGATGATTTTTTTGTGAATGTACAAACCTTCTGAAAATGACTAAAAGTGTAGGTTTCAGTTTGAAATAGAAACTCTATGGTTTGAACTCGGATTTCTCTTTTTCTGTATTTCTCTTTATGATTTCATATATTTTCTGATATCCGGAAAGCGAGGTATTTCTAAAAAATGGAAATTGATCACAGGTTAAGTTGGTTTCGTTAATTTTTTCTTTCAAATCAAATACTCTGGATGCACTGGGGGAGAGATAAAAGCTAAAGCACAAGTTCCGAAGAGAATCATTCTTGCATTCATTTCTGCATATTTCTAAATCTTCACCCAGAAGGATATTCTTTCCATAAAGTTGATAAAGATCAGATGTTAGAGGATTCAAAAATAGTATTTTTTGAGATAGGAGAATGAGACTCTTGTAATTTTTTTCTCTATTTTCAATATGATTTGAATCGGACAAATACTTAGATTTTTCTATAAAAATTGATTTGAAAATTTCTTTACTATAATAAGAGCGAAGGAAAAGGCTTAGATTGAAGATCAATAATATCAAAATAAGAGATGCTTTGAGATTTATCCGGAAAAATCTTATTTTAGAGTCCTTATCTTCCGAAAGAATTCTGAACAGTATCACGTAAAAAAGAATTCCGGTAAAGTAAGTTGTGCTAATAGGCTCTATAATTCCATGGATCAAATAAACAGTCACCAAAGAAAGGTATACTTTTGATAAATAATCATTTTTCTTTAGACATAGAAAAATAGCATAAAATTGAATTGCATAATGACCTAAGAAACCCAAGATTCCCGATCCATACAATATGGAGATGGCTTCACTGTGAGGATGTGTATCAATGTACCAATGATTTCCTAAATTGGAAAATAATTGTTCTAAATAAGCAAAATTGAAGAAATTGTCTGAATGCTTTATTAGCAAATAAGGACCATAATCAAATCTTCCAAATAGAAAAAATTTTGGATTTTCTAATATTCCATTCATGGATAATTTCCAAAGTTCAGTTCTAATTTTTAGAGAATCAGTCAATGGATAATAATAAACAAAAAATCCAAGAATTATAAGAATACCTGTAATAATAAAAGAATATTTCAAAAATCGATGAGAAATTGGATTGGATTTTGATATAAAGATTCCGGACCACACCAAAATCAGTGCAATGGCAATAGAGGCTATAGAACCTTTAGCATCGATGTAGATCAAAATCGAAATGATAGCGATTTGAATAAAGAGAGTTATGAGCTTATATTTTTTCTCTCCGGAATGATAGTTTATCATCAGAATCAAAACAATCCACTCCGCATACATTGCAAAAAGATTAGTATTTGTATTCAATACAAAATCTGAGTTGAGTTGAATGAAAATCGCAAATCCGATCAGAACAATTAAATTTAGTGTAGCACCGAGAATAAAAACAGGAAGATACAATCGCTTTTTTAAATAAATTGCAGACACAAAAGAAAGCAGAAAGAAGAGAAACAATTTAATCAAATGGTGTAAGGAATTCTCCGGATTCTGTGTAAGGAAAAATAAAAAGATATGATAGCCTAGAAAATATATGAAATACCTAATATTATTGGATACATATAATCTTTTTTTATCTGTAATTATCTGAACCAGAATAGAAGTAAGAGCAAGAGCTACCGAAATTTGATATATATACAATTCAGGAATGAGCTTATGAGCACCTATACTGTGTGGAGGCACTAGGGTAAAAAATCCGGTAAATAGAGGAAATATAATCCTTGAGAACTTACGGCTGTAAAAAAAATACCATAGAAAGGGGATATAACCCATAGCAATGAGGAGATTGTGACCATTAACAACTTCCCAGCTAAAAATGGTTCGAAAAGCCACCATAAAAATAGTTAAATTTCTTGCATCTTCCCAAAAAGCAAAAGCGGACACACTCTCCCTTTTGAAAATGATTTCAAGAAGAATGGGCAGGTAAGTTAGAATCAAAAAAATGCCTATACTTCCACGGGAAGGTAGCAATAAGAGGTTTATAAAATTTCCTAATAAGATAAATAAGACATTGAAGATACTTATCTTAATATTATTATTCAATTCTGTACCTGTTTGGATCTAGACTTTAGAAAGAATTGATAAAAGTATATATAGAGAAGAAAAATTCCCTGAAAGCAGATTATTAGTGAGAGCAGAATGGAATGATTTGGAATCGGGTTCAATAATACATCCAATAAAAACTCTACTCCGAATTTTGAAATATTTAGACTTATCAATAGAAAAAAATAAAATAAATTTTTGATCTTTTCATTTAGAATTCCGGGCTTTAAAAATTCATCGATATAGATTAAAATATAATGATTCCAAAAAATATTCAGCAATAGAATAGGCGTTATTTTTACAGCAATTCTTTTGATTTTGATTCGTTTGCTCCGGAAAGCCAGTCCCAAAACTAAGACTGCAATTAACATACTGAGGTATTTTGTCGGACTGATCCCACCGGGAGAATTGGACTCCCAAACACTGTGTGAGAGCAAAAAATTAACATTTAGCAATCTCTCAAAAAATGATGAGATCGATATATTATTGTATGCCAATATATTCAGTTTCGAATGTAGATGCAAACTTTTTGCAAATCCTACCATTAATTCGGGTTCAACTATATATTGAAATAAAAGAAAAATGATGAGTGCTAATGATTGTTTAATAAATATCGAATATTTTTTATTCAATAAAGGAGTGAGAACAAATGCCATAGCCCAGGGTTTAACTAAAATCGCTAAAAGAAAAAATAATATCGATCTCTTTTCATTTTTTTTAAGAAATGAAGTATAATAAAGAATATACAAAAAATATAAAAATACAATATTTTGGCCTAGTATCAAAATATCCCGAATAGGATCTGAAATACACAATAAGGATATAAAGAAAAAACTTACGTAAATATTTTTCTTAAGATGATAAATTTTATCTGAAATGATAATTGAAAGCAGAAGTATATTCAATAAGAGAAAAATTATCTTAATTTGTTCAAAACTAAAGAAGGAATCTAAAACTAAAAACCCATAGAGATAAAAAGGAAAATAAACAAAATTTGTTTCCTCAGGTCCTTTTTGCAGGAGTTCAGCTTCGGTATTCCTCCAGGCTTCCGATCGATAGTTTCCATATGGAATATTACGATAAATAAAGTCTTTATTACCGGATTTATAAAGCTTTGTAGCAATAATTGTAGGGTAAAAATCTATGAAATCATATTTTTGATAACTATATACAAATGAAATTGATGTCAATAGAAGAAATGTATAAAGAAGAAATAGACTTTTTATATTTTTCATTTTAATACAGATTGGGAAAGGAAGCTCAACTCTTTGTATTTTTTTGGAACAAAGGTAGGATGGAAGATCCGATCTGCTTGAATAGAAAATTTAATAAGAGTTGTGTTTTCCCCAAATTCTTTAACATTATAAACCAATTTATAATTCCGAATATTCACTCCATGTTCAAATTTTCTAATGGACACTTCTAAGGATTGGGAATTTGGATTTTTAATGGTACCAATGTAATGGCAGTATAAGGTTACATCTTTGTTTTTGTATTTATAAGTCAGCATCCTTGCTGATTCTGATATGATAATTTCTTTGTAAGGAATTGGTTCCGATGTGTTTTCAATCATAAAGGGTTGAAAGTTTCTAAATTCTTTGATGTCTGCCTGTACTTCTTCAGTTGTTTTTTTTAGGTAAGTTGATTTTGTCTCAGTGATGGTGCACATTTCTAAATACAACTTCAAATAAAGAGTTGCAAATACTGAAACAGGGACAATTAGTATATATTTCAACATAGATTCAATCAGAATCCGATTATCCTTTTAATTGTCTATTATTTTTAACCATGTAAAATGAAAATAAAATTACCAAAGCGAAAGGGATTTATTTAAAAATTTTCCTCAATCAATCCACATGGATAGAACTAAGGCTTTGCTCTTTTGATTTATAAGGATTCTGTACATTGCAAACAAATATTCGAATTTATTGTATTCTTAATTCAAATACTTTAAAAGGAATAAACGATGATTCTCTTCCTACTCTATTTTTCTTAAAATTCCATACAGACCAATTCTCATAAATAATTACACTTTTTCTTTTATGGTATCTTGCCATTTTCTAGCCGATTTCTCTATGAATGAGTAAAACCATTTGAAAATGACTATAGATGATTTGATACAAAAGGTGTATGTTTATAGAATTTGAATGTTTAGAAGACGAGTTTAGGTCAGAAAAAATTCCCCAGAGTTCCCTTCAAACCCGCTTTTCAAAGCAGAGGCTCAGGCGATTCAAAATTGTTCTCCGTCTGGATGTGGATAGACGAAGAACAATAACTAAAATTTCCATTCGGACTTTCAGGTGTGACGATCTATGAAATTTTTGATTTGAGTCTTGGGAAGAGCTCCGATCACTTTGTCGACGAGTTTTCCATCTTTGTATAGAAGTAGTGTGGGGATGGACTGAATACCGAGCATCTGCGCAGTCTTTTGGTTATCATCTACATTCAATTTTTTTATACTGACCTTCTCCCCCAATTCTTTGGAGAGTTCCTCCAGAACCGGTGCTACCATTCTACATGGACCACACCACTCTGCCCAACAATCCACCAAAACCATTCCTCCGGTGATCTCGTCAGTGTAATTACTATCTGTGATTTCAGTTAGAGCCATTTGACAATCCGTCCTTTCCAAATTCTATTTGAGTGATTGGATACTATCATTTTTTGACTAGATTTTTTAGAAAAATTATAAATGAAACTTATTTTTTCTTTTTTTTGTCTTTGTTTTCGAGTGAACTGACCTTAGCACTCATGGATTCAATCAGAGTTTTGGTCTTCACCATATCATCATTGTTTCCTGTAATCTGGAAGATCTTTCGATTCATTTCCAGTAAGGCGATGCATTTTTTTAAGTCGTTCACATCGCTTGTAGAAAGGTCAAACTTGGACCTGTATTCCTGAGCAGCATGGTTGGACAATTCGATGATGAGGTTGAAATGATCCATTCGGACATAGTAGTACGGGCTGTCCAGGTCTCTTTCTTTTTCGTAAGCACGAAAATCAAAAAGATTCTTAGCTAAAACGGCCAGTTTGAAATGAATCTCCGGCCAGCTCCACTTCCATTTGCTATTGGAGCCAAAGGCTTCAATGATATCATTTACCGTCTTCCGAAATCCACGAATAAAATTCAGCCTCTGATCAGGTGCAAACTCGGGGATCGCATCCAATTGCTCACGATTTTCATCGAGTCCATTTTCGTAATCTGCGCCCACTACCCTTTCCATCGTTGAAATCACACTATAAACTTCTTTTCTGGCCAGGTTTAGATAAGTTTCACTCTTGAGTCCGAGAGTATGGTTGGAGAGATCATTGATGCAAATGCAGGTATTCATAAATTTTATAGAATTGAGAACAATTGCTATTTGGTAGTAGGGTTCAGCGGCCTTACTTTTTTTCATCTGGGCCTTATAAAGATTCACATCTTTTTTTAGCTCATCTATAAAGCTCTTGAATTCGGTTAAATTATGATTGTATTCTGCTTTTTGCTCTTTTGATAACGCCATAGGTTACCTCTTCTCTTTTTATCGTCAATTTTTCACCCGATCGCAACTGCAAAAATTAAGTGATTCCAGTTGACCTCATTTTTTCAATGAAAAACCCAAAAAAACCTTTAAAAGTTATCCCGGGAAAGATTCCAATCATCCACCTGCTGACTCATAAGCATTTTGACCCAGCTTCCAGAACCAGAGAGATACAAAATAGGTAAAAATTCCCACAGGTAGGGTCCCATAGATAAAATAGGGATGAAACACATTTTCCGGACTTTTTCCCAAAAAGAAATGAGCCGGATAGAAATTGATAAACCCCAGGGGTACGATGAAGGTGAGAAGAAATCTCACCCCTGTGGAGTAGATGTTCAGGGGATAGAGGAGAAATTCCCTCGAAGAATAGACAAAGAGATGAACAAGAGAGCTATTGTTCACCGCCCAGAAGGCAACTGCCGCTATCCCGATACGAATCCCCGCAAGAATCCCACTTCCACCCAGAACTACAAACAGGAAAGCAATGATATTTGAGAAGGTCCAGTTTATGTTGAGAAGAGAATTGGCAAAAATGAAAGAAGCGATTCCGAGAAAAATATGGGCTATTCCCGCGATCTCAAATCCGTTCATTATGACCTGACCAATGGGTGAAAGGGGGCGTATCATAGTTCGATCAAAACTCCCATCCCGAACCTGAGAACCGAAATCCACCAGACCTGAAAATACACTCGATACAAGCCCCTGAGAGAGAACCATCAAACTGTAAAGAAATGCCATTTCACCGATGTTCCACCCTCCGATTTTTTTGAATCTATAGATAACAATTCCTATGGTCAAAATTTGTGCTGTATAAAATGAAATGAGGGTGAAAATCAAAATCGCGAAACTAGCACGATACTCCATTCTTGATTTCACAGATGCTGTTGCCAAACGGAGGTAAACAACCATTCTATCCCAAAATCCAGGCATATTCAACCTCCTGCAAATTCCATTTTTCGAACACCCACCCGATAGACAGAGTAAGAGAGAATTGCGATCGAAGAAAATTCGATTATGTATCTCGCGATCAACTCAGGGTAACTGAACTGGATCGGATTCCCGATGAGAACTGCTGTGGGGAAGTAGTACAAATAAGGAAAGGGAGTCCAGGAAATGAAATTCTGAGCAAACTCTGGAAGAAGATTCACAGGTATCACCGAACCCGACAGTAGAGTCACAAGAGCACTATAGAGCACCATAAAACTAAAGACCTCCGTCAAAAAAAATGCCAGAGAGGAAATCAAAAAACCAAAAGCTATAAAGATTCCGAAGGCAAATAGATAGATGGGTAAAAATTTTAAAAAACTTAAGATTGAGATATTGGGAACAATCCCAAAAAAGATTAGTGAAAAGAGAAGCAGGGGAAGAGCCCGGGCGAGAGTTTGAAATAGGCTCACCCCAATACTGTCTGCAACATACATCCCGACCAATCGGAAGGGCTTGAGAAGATCATAAGCTATATCTCCCGATTTGATCTTAGTGGTTAGAATGTATTCATTTCGACCAAAAGAGACTTTGATCAAAGTGGAAAGTATAGCATACTCAACCAATCGATCTCCGGTCCAGGTTCCGAGAGAACCCGGACTTTCATCGGCTACCGTTTTCCACACGGAAGTAAAGATCAAAATGTACAGGAAAGCATTGGCCAATCCGGTGTAGTACTCCAACTTGTAAGCGATAGATCTCTGAAAGGATTTAGATACAAATTTAAGGTAAGTTCCCATCACTCATCCTCCCTTCCGGCATACATTTTCTTGATTGCATCTCCGAGCTCAGGTTTCTCACGATTGATCTCCTGAAGGGGATAGGCCTTGCTCTGAAAGAATTCGAGGAGTAGACTCAAAGGCTCTCCATCAGGAAGACGGATGATGTAATTGTTCGCTGAGACTTTTTCTTTGATCTCAAAGGGTTTGGGAACTGTTTTCAGATCTACAGGAATTTGAAAGTGAACACTTACAGCAGAATCATTCCCCAGGATTCGATTGAAATTTGATATCCCACCATCATAGGCAATCTTTCCCCTGTCGATGATTATGATTCTACCGGCCAGATACTCTATGTCCTGAACATCATGAGTGGTCAGGATGATGGTTACCTTTTCTTCTTCATTGATCTGTCGGATAAAAGTTCTCACTCTTTCCTTTACCAGGAGATCCAAACCGATAGTAGGTTCATCTAAAAAAAGCACTTTTGGGGAATGAAGAAGGCTTGCGGCCAAATCCGCTTTCATCCTCTGTCCCAGAGAAAGTTTCCGGGCCTGTTGTTGAAAAAAATCTTTGAGCCCGAGTAAATCGGAAAAGAGTTCAATCTTTTGTTTGTAAACAGCTGAATCAATTTTATAGATGGATCGAAGTAAATCGAATGATTCCTCTACAGGAAGATCCATCCAGAGCTGAGATCTCTGACCGAAAACGACACCAATTTGGAATGCATTTTTTTTTCTATCCCGTGAAGGATCTACCCCATTCACCAGAATCTCACCCGAGGTAGGTTTCAAAATCCCCGTAAGCATTTTGATCGTAGTGGACTTACCGGCACCATTCTGGCCGATGTATCCCACCAGTTCACCCTGTCCGATTTCGAAAGAAATATTGTCCACAGCCCGAATCCAATCTGTTTCGGCATATACCAGTGATTGAATGGATCCTAAAAATCCGGGTTTTCGCTTTTTGATTTTGAAAAGTTTTTGAAGATTTTTAACTTGTATCACGGTTGAATCTCCCCGGATTCTGAATTAGTTTGTTGCCCTTCTATCTCTCTTTCTACTTCCGGTTCTTCCTGCAATTCTTTCTCCTCCCTGATATCCGATTCAGTTTCTTCTGAAGAACTTTCAGAAAAAACTGTATCATCGTCGAGAATATCAATCTTTCCTATACCCAAAAAGAAATCCACTAATTCAGCAAAATTAAATCCGAGACGAACCGCATAAAACAAACCGAATTGAATCTCTACTTGATAGGGATAAGAATCGGGATAACCATTTTTCTTAGGAGGATCTCTCGGCATATAGGCCATCAATTCCGGATCCTCCACATCACGTGTCAAATCTTCGATTATGATCTTCTTTACCTTGTTTCGGGAACGCTTCTGCCTTTCAATCGGTGGGTCATTGAAAAAATCAAAATATCGAACACGGTAACTTTTTAGATTATCCCGCTCTTCTTTGACAATAGGGATTTTCTTTTCCTTAACTATCTTTCCTTTTTCATCCCTACTCACTTCTCCGGAATAGAAACTCTCCCCCCCCAGAAATCCAAAGATCAATTGATCTGAGTGGTACTGAGAGAAAGAACCTCCCCGCAATCCGAAGCCCTGACCTTCAATCTCATTTGTGATATCATTTCTCGATCCCTGGAAGAAAAAACCCAGAGGTAGATAACTCAAACGGAGTCCGATTCCGTAAGACTTTTCTTCTACTCCCAGAGTAAATATATCCTGAAAGTCTCTTTTTCGATTTTGAGAATAGGTAGAACAGCCAATCGATATAGCAAGAGCAAGAGAAAGAAATAATTTAAGTACCTGAACCAGAAACTTCTTATTCATCCAAAATTCCGGCTTCTGCAAACCCTTTCTTACGTAGTACACAGCTCTCACATTTTCCACAGGGCTTCCCATCGATAGGATCGTAACAGGAATGTGTCTTTCCGAAGGGTACTTTTAATTTTTTACCCAGCTCTACAATTTCTTTTTTATTTAGATGAAGAAGGGGGGTATGAATTTGAATCCCCTTTCCCCCTACCCCCTCTTTCGTTCCGAGAGCGACAGTCTTTTCAAAAGCTGAAATAAATTCCGGTCTGCAATCAGGATACCCCGAGTAGTCGAGAGCATTTACTCCGATGAAAATATTGCCTATCCCGCGACTTTCAGCGAAAGAAACAGCATAGGATAAAAAAAGCAAATTCCTCCCGGGTACATACGTATTGGGAATCCCTGAAGAAACTTTTCCTTTTTTGGGAACAGGGATAGATTTGTCCACCAAAGAGCTGTTTTGGAAAATTCCTGTATCTATCTTAATCTTAGTATTACGAACTCCCAGTTGTCCCGCGATTCTTCTGGCTTTTTGGAGTTCAATTTTGTGTTTTTGTGAATAATCAAAGGAAATCGTTTCAATCTCCGTATACTTTTCTCTGGCAAAGTACAGACAAACTGTGGAGTCAAGACCTCCGGAGAGGATGATGAGAGCTTTTTTCTCAGCCGAAATTTTTTGCATGTTCAGGTGACAATCCCTTAAGTAAATTCATATAGTGTTCGATTTCATCCTTTCTGGAAAGTTTGGAATAGATATTGATAGCCAATTGGATTGCTTCTATATCCTCTCTATGATTTTTCAGATGAATCCGTATCAATTCTTCTGATGTATGAAAATCTTTCAAATAGAAATGCAATCGGGCGAGTTGGAATCTCAGGTCAGCATAATCAGGTATCAAATGATATGCCTCTTTCAAATAATTCACCGCAGATTCCAACTCCCTAGTCTTGAGGGAGCGAATCCACGACTGTAGAATTCTATGAATTTTGACCAAACGGGCTCCAGTTCAATCGCAAGGATACTGATATCATCCCGAATCGGTGCGGTACCCATGAATTCTTTAAATGTGATACAATTGTATCCACAGCTTCGTTGAGCGAAAGATTTTTATAGATTTTCACCAGGTCAATGAGACGGTGCAATCCGAACTCCTCCCCTCTGGAATTTTTGTGTTCTATCAGTCCATCCGTATACAGAAAGATCCGATCCCCACTTCTTAGTTTGCTCTGACCATTTTCATAGTATTCATTTGCCTCGATCAGAGAACCAATAAACATACCCTCCGTGTCCAGGAGGGATACCTCTCCCTCCCCGCATCCAGATGAATTGCTTTGGGATGACCGGCACTTCCGTAAAGAAAATTGTTTTTCTTGTCTATTTTTAAAAGAAAGCAGGTCAGATAGTCACTCGTTTGAATTCTCTCGACAAGGGTTGCATTCACCTGCCTGAAGATTTCTGCAGGTTTAAGATCTTCATCGATAATTGTGGAAAACGCTTGTTTGGCAGACATAGTGATGAGAGCCGCCGGAACTCCGTGTCCGGAAACATCCGCCATCAAACAAAATATATGGTCGTTGAATTCAAATACATCCAGATAGTCTCCCGAAACCTTACCCATAGGTTGATAGAAGGATGCAAATCGCAGACCATTCCAATTCGGTAGTGAAGAAGGAATGATACCGCTCTGAATCTCGGCTGCAAAGTCCAATTCCATTTGAAGCTCTACTTCCTTTTGCTTCAAACTTTTTAATGCATCATTCAATTCACCGGTTCTGAGTTCGACCTTTTCCTCCAGAGAAGACTGATAGTCTAAAATCCGCTTAGATGCCTGATTGATCCCCGGGCGACATTGATAAATTCTTTATCTAAGGATCTGGGAAATACAATACCGGTACCTCCTCTCATCAGATCATAAGCAGCCATTTCCATCTGCCTCAGAGCATTGTAAATAAGTGTAAAAATGATATGAGCGAGAAACATGGAAATCACAATCGCAATCAATGAAAAATGTATTACATTAAAAATCTCATCCCTATTGTAGTAAGTGAGTGAATTGGAAAGGAAGAGATTAACAATGAACAAAACCAAAAAGAATATGAGTTTGATCCGAACGGTGGCGGTGGAACGATCTACATAAGGAATGTTTTTTTCTTTCATTATCCTCTTGCACTCTTCCCTCATCTCTCCCGTGAGTGCTTCACTGAGAATATAACTAAAACAGATTGCTATAAAAAATACGATGATAGCCATCGTTACGAGAGAGAGAATGATAGAGAGATTGAAACCCTCGGTGAAGATCGAAACTCCGATAAGAAACAAAACTAAAACAAGAATCCAGGTAAAGAGATTGATAGCATTGAAAAGGGGAAAGAACATTAGAGATCTGGATAGGGATTTGTAATCAGAATCCGTTTCATTCGGAGAAATGTGGATATTGGGATATGTCCGGATCATACGATTCATAGTCCGGATGTGTTTGCCGACACCGGAAAATCCCAGTCTATGCAAAATCCCCATCTGAAGCATGATAAGAACCCAATACACCACAATCGAAACTTTTAAAATGTCCATGAAAGTTTCGGAGACTACGACGTTAACTGCATCCAGATAGTAGAGTGCAAAAAGAGATGCGAAAAAACCCGCCACTGCCGTTGAAAATATGGAAACTGAAAATACATACGAAGTCAGAAATGCAAGCTTACGAAAAAAGAAGTCAACAAACAATAAGGGCTTATGCTTTTCTGTAATAGGATCCTGATTCATTGATTTTTACCGGTTTAACCATTGGGTTCTCAGAATTCTGATTTTGGCAACAAAGAATTCAAATGATAAAGTTTTCTCTTGCCGTCCGGGCTTTCCCAAAAAAATATTAAAATTCAAAGGACACAACATGTTTGACAATTTACTTTTCATTCACAGCTATTTCAGATACCCCATTCTGATTTTATTTTTGGTTTCATTTTTTTTCCTCATCCAATCCTATGCCGGAAAAAGAATTTCTGATAGGTTTCAAAAAACTCACAAAATCCTGACTATCCTAACGGACATTCAATTTCTAATCGCAATCTTTGTCTATTCATTCAGCCCCACAGTCAGAACCACTTTTTCAGACATGAGGTCTGCTATGAAAGATAGAGAATTGCGATTCTTTACTTTTGAACATTCAGTGATGATGATCACAGTTCTCATCTTTTTTCATATCATCAATAGCAAAGCCAAAAAGAACCATGAAAACGTAAAACTCATTCTTCAATTTCTAATATTTTACGGAATTATCCTCCTTCTTTTAGGTCTGGCCTATCCATTTTCCCGTCCAATGTTCAGAGGTTTTTGATAGGAGGGAGATTTGAAGTTAGCCTTATTTTTTCTGATTTTTTTTGTTTTGAACCCTTCCCGGGTCCCTGCCATCGATGAGCCGGCATCCCCCCGGGAGCCATCCGTTCCCGGATCAGAAAAAGTTGAAAAGTCCAAATCCAATAAAAAATCTTCCTCAAAAGATAAAAAAATCAGATCCATTCCTATCAAAATCTTACTCTGTGATGGACGCCATGCTAGCGGACAGATTGAAACGGCACTGGATGAAATCAGTCTTCATCATGAAAAAGATGGAATCCGCTATGAAAAGGTTCTCTCTCTGAATGAACTCACCAGGATACGAATTTTGAATTGGAAAAGGGACGGTCAAAAAAAAACCAAAGAAGGCATGTCTTACCAATTCAACCCCTCCAGGGTAGAAATCACTTCGACTTCAAAAGAATACTTCATTCTCAAAGGATTGGACAAGACGGACTTTCAGAGAATCCAACTGAAAAATAAAAATGGTGTAGCTTACCTGTACACTTATTGGCTAGATCTCCAATACAATACCGGCAAATGGTACTCCGGTCTTCCCCCAATAGAAACTGACTTTCGGGAAGACTGTCATCAGGATGTAGTGCGAACCATTGAGTTCTCCCCGTCTCAGAATGAATCAAAAGCATCGGATGAATAATTTTTCACCCGTTTCGATATTTTTTTTAATTTTCCATTAAAGTTTTCAATTTTCTGACTTTCCCGAAAACCTTGACAATAAATCTCTCACTAAAAAGGTTGATAAAAATCTGATTTTTCAATGATTTTATAGGAATACAGGTGCAGAATGCGTAAAAATATTTTTCTTTCAGTAATGATTTGTTTGGCTTTTTGGTTGAAAACAACCACTATAGACAGCTCAACTAAGAAGACCATTAGGGTAGACAACGACTATATCCACACATACAATGAAAAACAGGGAAGATGGGTGATCCTTCTGGAAACACCTTATTCTCTAAAAACCCTCCTGAAGATGTATGACACTACTGAAGAAGAAGTTCGTCAAATCAATGGTTTCTCCAAAGACTCTATTATTTCCCTCAGAAATCCTTTTTTTATCCCCTATGGAGATTCCTATCTCCAGTCCTTAATCGCTGAAGGAAAAGGTCGGGATGAAGTGACTTCTGATTACCGGGACTTTCTCTGGCCGGTAGGCACTGTCAATGCAAAGATCTCTTCAAAGTTAGGCAAAAGAAACAAAACTATGCACACAGGGATAGATATAGCCTGCCCTCACAGATCACCGATCATAGCCGCCGCAGATGGAGAGGTAACCATGTCCCAGTACAATGGAAACTATGGATATGTAATCTTCATCCAACATGACCTCAATCAAATTCTTACCTTATATGCTCACAACTCCTATCTTTTGGTAAAGAAAGGGGACAAAGTCAAAAAAGGTCAAATCATCGCACTTTCAGGTTCAACCGGTCATTCCACAGGCCCCCATCTTCATTTTGAAGTTCGATATCAAAACATAGTCCTAAATCCCGAACACTACCTCTACATGCCAACCACCCACACAGCATCGGATAGCTCCTCTATCCTGGCAAACGAGGAAAATCTATAAACGATTTTCCACTACGCAACTGGGATCCCGAAATCCATAGGGATCTTTTGTTTACCATCCGGGAATCACCCGGACTGGCAGCTTTTGATTTTGACAATACCATGATCCAAAATGATTTTGGGGAAGAACTCATGGTGGCCCTGATTCCGGAACTTCCTCTAGATCCGGAGAAATTTTCCAGTTTTTTTAAAAATCCTCAAAAAGCCATGGAGCTTTACAAAAATCGAAGTTCTGAGTTGAGCAGTTTCATTTGGTCTCAATACAATTCTATTTACTCGGAAGAAGGAATGGAGGCGGCGTATCGATGGAGTTCTTTTCTTTTTTCCGGTCACCCTCCTGACCAACTCAGGGATTTTTCCCAAAAGACCTGGCAAAAATGCCTGAGCTCTCAAAAAATTTCAGTTTTCCCGGAGATTCTCGACCTGGTTGATTTTTTAAGAGCAAACCATTGGGAAGCAGTCATTGTCACTGCCTCACCTACAGTTGGAATCCGGGCTATTGCCAATCATGTTCATGTTCCCGAAGACAAAGTACTCGGGATGGACTTAGACATTCAAAATGGGATCCTGACGGAAACCATTCTGGAGCCATTCACATATGGATCAGGCAAGGTGAGTAAGCTAGCTCTTCACAAAAACAAAAACGCGGATCTCTCCTTCGGAGATTCGATAAATGACTTACCCCTACTGAAGTCAGCCCAAAAACTCGGAATTCTCATAGAGCGAAATGATCCTGCATTCACAGAATCCTGTAAAAGTTCGGGAATCAGGATACAGAAAAGGTTTTTATGAATCCGACTCTTCATTTGGTTTCTGTTCCGATAGGAAATCCTCTGGATTTGAACCTAAGGGCAATGGAAGTTCTAAAAACTGCAGATCTTATCATTGGAGAAGAGTACAAAGAAACCGCCAAGTTTCTCAAGAGAAATGGAATTCAAAAAGATTTTGAACTTCTGAATGAACACAGTTCGGAGGAAGAAATTTATGAACTCTTCGAAAAATTAAAACAATCTGAAAGTACCTGCCTCTTCTCAGATTCCGGAACACCTCTACTGGAAGATCCCGGATTGAGATTGGTTCAGTACTGCATTCAAAATGAAATCAAAATTTCTTCAGTCCCCGGACCCGCAGCCTTCCTGACAGCACTCACTTTGAGTGGCTTTCCTGTCTCACCTTTTGTTTTTTTAGGATTTCTCCCTAAGGATGCACTTGAGAAAAAGAAATACCTCACTCCTTATCTTTCTTTAAAACAAAACATCGTCTTTTATGAAACCCCTTACCGTTACAAAAAAACGATTCAGGAGATTTCAGGATTAGTTTCGGGAAATAAAAATGTATTTTTGGGACTCAATTTGACCGCTGAAGATGAATATATATTCAGGGGGAAATGGAAGGACCTCGGGAGAATCTTAGACTCTTTACCGAAAGCACCACCTGTGATTGTCATTCATAATTTTTAGGAGTGATGATGACTGTGATTGGTCTTTCCTCTTTCACAAAAGGATGTGAAATCATCTTTGCATGCCCTACAGGTTTCCGATACATCTAATTTTCTAGCTGCATCTTTATAATCTATACCCATTTGTCTGGCAACTTCGATCACCTTTTCAAAACGAACACCGGAGCAATGACATTTTTCCATGTTTTACCTTTCTCTTTTAATACTGAGAATCATTCTTAATAACAGATTGGATTTCGGATTTTTAAATGTCAAGAAAGATTTTGTTTACTTTTTTCTCTTTTTTAAATCTAATGAAAACGAAATTTCGTGAGATACCTGCACAAAAGGGGAAACCCGGAGTGAGGAAAGTCCGGACACCATGGAACCAATGAACCGGGTAACGCCCGGAACGTTGAGGGGAAATTCTCAACGGATGGAAAGTGCAACAGAAAGTATACCGCCTCTTTGGGGGTAAGGGTGAAATGGCGGGGTAAGAGCCCACCGCTGATTGTGTAAGCAATCGGGCATGGCAAACCCTTCATGGTGCAATCCCAAGTAAGCAATCGTTATGAGCAGGTTCCGCCAGGTTGTGGGTAGGGAGCAAAGATCCGAACGGCAACGTTCGGGCAAGATAAATAGGTATCGCCCGGGAACGGGTACAGAATCCGGCTTATGATCGAAATTTTTCCTGTTCTGTAAGAGGGAATCCCTCTTACAGAATTGTGATTTTTACTTTCTTTTCCAGGTTTGTTTTTTTCCGAGAAATCTCGAAATCTTTAGGTGTCCATTTAATTTGAGAGTATTGTCATTGACCAATTTCAATTCACCCACGTACAGTTTTCCGGATTCGGGATCGTAAATTTCACCATTTACAAACTCTTCATCACCAGCATCGTATTTAAAGTTTTTCAAAAACTCAAGTCCAACGATAGGATTCTTTTTCTTGGAAGCATCGGGATTTTCTGTGTCTACTTTTGGATCGCCTGCTTTTACCTGACCTTTTTTGACCTGATCATCCCCTTCTTTGTAATTGGGTTCTTTTAGCCATACGATCTTTCCACAAACATTCCCACCGCATTTGTAGAGTTCTACATTCGACTTTCCACCCTCGGTGATCCAAGTTCCCAGAATCTTGTCATTTGCTGAGACACTTCCTACAAAGAGTAGGAAGAACAATACTGCCAATAGATTTACTAATTTTTTCATTCAGTTCTCCTTATGTCCTGATCAATTAATTTAAAAAAATGATACCCTTGTGTTTTATTTCTTGAGCCAGATTTGGTTTCTCCCCACTGCCTTAAAACCGATATAGCCCCTTACTTTCAACTTCTTACCACCTTCAATAGACTGCATGATACATTTGTAGGTCTTTCCATTGCTGGGATCCATAATCGTACCACCTGCCCATTCATCACCATCTGCTTCCAAGTTTTTGACGATCACCAACCCCTGAACGGGCTTGTTCTTGTCCTCTCCGGTACATTTTGTACAGGTCTTAGGATTTCCGGATTCATCATTTGGTTCCTTCAGATTTACAATCTTAGCAAATATCTTCCCTCCCTTTTCATAAACTTCCACAACTGACTTTTCCTGCTTTGTTTCATCATCTATTGTACGCCATAGCCCTGTGACAGGTGCGGGATCAGCCAGCAAAACAGCATTTGAGAATAGAAAAACAAATGCGACCAAACCAAACCTAAATTTCATATCGATTACCCCTTATTTGGATTTAAAAGAGTGGTAATGATTAGACTTTTCTCATGTTACTTGGCAAGCATTTTTAGAAAAAAAAGAAGGGAAGAAAAATCGCTTCCGAATGGAAGCGATTGGGTGGGAAATTATTGATCGCGCTCTTTGTCAGTTAAGGATTTAAGAAATGCTACCAATTGATGAACCTGAACATCTTCAAGTTTTTTGCCGAGTTGCATCCAGGCCATTTTTTTCACAGCATCTTCCAGGGTGGTTACTTTTCCATCATGGAAGTATGGACCGGTGATCGCAATATTTCTAAGAGAAGGAACCTTGAAAACATATTTGTCTGATTCCTGCTTGGTTAGGTTGTACTTTCCGAGATCTTCAGTGTTTTCATAAGGATTGACTACCCCTACTTTCATGAACATCTGTCCCCCCATGAGTGGACCATTGTGACAGGTATTGCAACCCACAGTTAAAAACAATTCCAGACCTCTTTGCTCTTCATCGGAAAGTGCCTTGGCATCCCCTTTGATAAAATCATCAAATCTATCTGAAGTTCTGAGGGTTCTTTCAAATGCAGCAATGGCAATAGCTATATTGTCATATGTGATTTGATCGGGTGCACCGAAAGCCTTTTCAAACATTTCTTTGTAGCCCTCGAGTCCGGAGATTTTAGAAACCACAGTAGCTTCATCAGGCATAGCCATCTCAACCGGATTGAGGATGGGACCTTTTGCCTGTTCAACTAAATCCTTTGCTCTTCCGTCCCAAAACTGAGCCACATGGAATCCTGCATTCAAAACAGTTGGAGAGTTTCTATCTCCATTTTTTCCAAATGCTCCCGGGGAAGTAGGCAAATTGTCCACTCCACCTTTTTTATCCAAAACATTATGACAGCTATTGCAGGACTGGGAATCGTTTTGAGATAGACCTTTTTCCATATAAAGTTTTTTCCCCAGCTCGATCAAAGCGGGAGTGTCTTTTTCAGAACCCGGCATGGATTCGGGGATCGTTCCGAACATATCCTTGCCCTTCTTCATAAGTTCTTTTGTTTTTGCAGAAGGACCGCAGTTCACTGCAAAAAAGAAACTGATCAATGCAATTAACGCAATTCTCATAGTTTTATCCATATTGTTTTCCATTGGAAAACTTACCTTTACCTAAATTTCTTTAGACAATGCTAGAAAAAACAGGATCTCGGTCATCTAATTTTAAAAATTTCATCTATTGAAAATATAAATCAGTCTATTTTTTCTTTCGAAAGTTTTCCTTTTTCGGGAAAGGGATGTTTTTGAGACATTGCATCTTCACTAAGAGACCTATGGATGGAGAAAATAATTGCAACAAGTATGAAGCTAAAAGGGAGGGCTATGATGATCAAAACTGTTTGAAGGGCTTTCAACCCCCCGCTCATGAGGAGGGCAATGGCTATCATAGCCTGGAGGATTCCCCAGATAATTTTTACAGAATTTCCGGGATTCAAACTTCCTTTGGTAGAAAGCATTCCCATGACAAAAGTAGCAGAATCAGCAGAAGTGACAAAAAAGACAATCACCAATAAAATAGCTATGCCTCCGAGGAAGGAACCGAAAGGTAATTTTTCAAGAGCCACAAATACAGCAGTGCTCACATCCAAATCCACTGCTCTGACAATATTGCTATTTTCGAAGAGCTCAGAGTAGAGAGCTGAACCGCCCATGACAGAGAACCAGAGGGCACTCATCACCGAAGGAACAAATAGCACACCGGTGACAAACTCCCGGATGGTTCTACCCCTGGAAATTCGCGCAATAAAGGTCCCCACGAAGGGCGCCCATGCAATCCACCATGCCCAATAAAAAAGAGTCCACTCACCCAACCATTTTTGATTGGTAAAGGGTGTCATCCGAAAGCTCATGGGTAGAAATTCTTTGAAATAACTTCCCAGAGTGGTGGTAAACACCTCCATGATGAAGCTGGTGGGACCTACAAAAAATACGAACCCGAAGAGAAGTAGAGCTATGATCATATTGGTATTACTCAAAAACTTGATCCCCCGATCGAGACCGGTATTGGCAGAAATCAAGAAGAGGATGGTGGCAATGATGATGACAATCGTATTGGATTGGAGGGTTTGTTCCCATCCGAACAATCGGGAAAGTCCGGCTGTGATTTGAAGACTTCCCAAACCGAGAGAAGTGGCTACACCAAAAGCGGTAGCAATGACGGCGATCATATCTATGATCTTTCCGGGAGTACCATCCACTCTATCCCCAAGAAGAGGACGGAGGGTAACACTAATGAGACCGGACTCTCCCTTTCGGAATTGAGAATAAGCTATAGCTAGCGCAATCACCGTGTATACCGACCAGGGATGGAGTCCCCAATGAAAAAAGGAATAACGAAAGGCAAGACGTGCAGCCTCGGGTGTGAGTCTCTCCGCCATTCCCATAGGAGGATGGGAATAGTGATAGATGGGTTCCGCTACCCCCCAGAAAACGAGTCCTATCCCCATTCCGGCAGCAAAAAGCATAGCCAACCATGGAAAGAAAGGATATTCCGGTTCTTCATCATCATTTCCTAATTTGATATTTTTATAGGGACTGAAGAGAAGATAAATAGAAAATACCAGAAAGGCAAACGTCGCCATCAGGTAAAACCACCCAAATTTTTGAATGGAAAACTGAAAGGCCAGATTGGCCCAGTACTCTAGATCTTTGGGAAAGAAAAATCCCGTGAGCGAGGTGGCAAGAACGATACCTACCGCACCAAAAAATACCGTCTTACCTATTTCTTTCATACTTTTTTAAAGCGAAGAACTCCCCAGTTCAAAAGACCATTTTTGTATGCGGATATCCAATGATTCAAACCAATTTTCATTTTATCAATGTAAGCTTGATTAGAAATCTTAACTATTTCATCATACCTTTTTTCGACTTCTTTCAAAACAGCAGAGTAATGAAAACCCAGATGATCGGATAGATCAATGATCTCAATAGTTTCGAATCCAACTTTTTGAGCGACTTCTTGATAAAACTCAAAAGAGCCCATGGATTCCAAATGAATTCGATCTAAAACAGGTTGAAGATCTTCCTGCTTCACCCCTCCTGCCTGCATGGGATCTGTAAAAATCAATTCTCCACCCTGTTTCAAAACCCTATGAATCTCTTTGAAAACTGTTTCTTTTTCACTGCTGTGGAGAAGAGCATCCTGTGACCAGGCAATGTCAAATTCGGAGTCCTTAAATGGAATTTTTTCAAAACTTCCATCGGTCACCCCTATCCAATCATTTAGGTTTTGCTCCGAATTGAATTTTCGATTTCTTGCATTTTGGGCTTCACTAATGTTCAGACAGGAGACATGGACTCCAAATTTTTTGTGAAGATATCGTGCCGCGCCACCATAACCCGAACCGAGATCAATTAGTCTGGTTTCAGAATTAGCTCCTGTAATACGATCAGACATAAAAGTAACTGTCTTCTTACTGGCAGGGGCGATGGGTGAATCCGGAGTGTCATACATTCCGATATGAATGTCTTCTCCTCCCCAAATATTGAAATAAAATTCATCTGCCTCGCTACTATTGTAGTACTCCTGAGCTACGGATTCTGATTGAGTGTATTCCGGATTAGTCATTGTATTCATTCCCGTAGTACTTTTCAGCCACATGAATAAAAAAATCAGGCTCTTCCTGATGGTATGTTTCCTGAAAATCCCCATAAGTATTAATAGTTTGAAATCCTACTTCATGTAAAATTTTTCTTGTATAATTTTTCCGGAGCGGAAACATATTTAAATTGTATTTCGAGCCATCCGGAAAGCTATATCTGAATCTTGCAAGACCCTCATCCATATGCTCGGGTTCAGCCTGAACATTTTCTCCGGCATAATAATAGATGTGTTTTGAAGAAAAACCTTTGTCCAGAATCATATCATAATTTCTCTGATCCAGAATCAAAGCACCATCATGACGGATAGCGGCATAAAATTCTGCCAGAGATTTTCTTCTGTCCCGTTCGGAAAAGAGATGGGTAAATGAATTTCCCAAGCAGATCACTGCGTCGTACTTTCCATGAACATCCCTATTCAACCAACGCCAATCCGCCTGAACTGTTCTTAAGATGTGACCTCTTTTTCTGGCATTTTCAAAAGCTTTAGCCAGCATAAACGGACTACCATCCGCACTGGTTACTTCAAACCCGGCTTCAATCAATCGAATGGAATGAAATCCTGTTCCGGTAGCTACATCCAAAACTTTTTTGGCGTCTCTCTTCTTCAACTCGTTGATAAAAAATTCACCTTCGCTCTTAGCTCTTGCATCCCAATCGATGAGCTCATCCCATTTTTCTACAAATGATTCAATGTATTCATTTTTATAATGATCTGTTTCCCGTTTTTCTAATGGATTTTCGCCATATGCTTGTACATCTTTTGAAGACATCTTAGTTCCTTCCTATGACCTTACATTTCTTTTGAATATAAGGATTCTAATTTTACAGATACGATCCAATATTTAGATCCGATTACAAATGACTGCTGTCAAATCTTAATATTGAATTTAAGTAATTACTTATCGAATTGCCTACTTATGAGGTATCGACTTAAGTATACTTTATTTGATGTGCATTCAATAAGGGTATAGAAACAAAAACCCTTCCCAATGATACAATCATCATAGGATTGAAATTGGGATGATACACCTATGTGCAACTGAATACAGTTACCACTACCAGATCTCAGATTCAACTATTGAATTTCGATCGATTGATGAACACTATCCCTACAAATCATATAGGATCCGTGCAACTGATCTAGAGTTATAATCCAATTTTCATAAATAATTGCGTTTTCCTATTAAAGTTTTCTGACTTAATAATGAATGTGCAAATCATTCATTGAAAATGATTATAAATAAATTATTATCCAAGAAGAGGTTTACTAGTATTTATTGGTGTCAGGATATATAGTTTTATAATCAATAAACACTATTATCCAATTGGAAACTAATTTATTATGATCAGATTTTCTAATTACAAATCTTTTATCAATCTGAATGATTACAAGGATTTTTCTAAAAAATGTCCAAAAAATTGAGTTTATTGCTAGTACCACTCATTAATTCATTGATTGATTCAAATGAAATAGATGTTATTCTACAATAGATTGTACTACATCCACAATCAGAAATTGCTAATGAGATCCACAACCCTTCAACTCCGGTCGATAATTCAGTAATTTTATACAATCAGAAAATTCATCTGAATACAAAGATAGCTCTACTCAATTGTATTTCAAACTTTCATAGTACTTCATACGGGGATCACAATAGAATCCATTCAATTAGTTTTTGAATGAATTCTTTCTGAGAGATGAGAATCAAACTATCCAAAAATTGATTTCCCAAAAACCAATATTTAAAGATTGTATTTTGACTGAATCCCGGATAGATATGGATAAGAAAATTCAAATAAGATTTCTTGATTATTCTCATACAGGAATTATTTTTACTCTATTTTTTTTTACTTTTCCATCTAGCTTTCTAAAAGAAAATGGAATGCATGAAGTTCTTTTGGACTATTCTCCTTTTGATCATTCTGGGTTCCGGAGTTCTAATTTTTAAGAACAGAACACCTGAAGAAAAAAAGGAACCCATTCAAATTCACCTCAGATCAAAAGACGGAGATTTTCGACTCAGTGATCAGGCTTTTTCAATTACACTGGTGTATTTCGGATTCCTTTCCTGTCCGGACATTTGTCCTTCCACACTCAACTCCCTTTCTGCCATTTTGAAAGATCTAAATGAAGAGAAACTTTCTAAAATTAGAGTGTTGTTTATTGATGTTGATCCGGAAAGAGATGATATATCAAGATTGCATGACTATGTAACCTACTTTCATCCTTCGATTCTAGCACTGACCGGTACAGAAAAAGAACTTCTTGAAATTGCAGGCAAGTTTTATGCTACGTTTCAAAAAGTTCCCCTTGACTCGGAAATGGGTTACACCATGGATCACAGTACAGGGATTTACATTCTGGATGGTGAAAATATCTGGAGAGAAACAATCCCGCATGGTGTTTCAAAAGAAATCTTTATGAGTTACCTGAACAAATATTTTTAAATCTGGAGAATTGATATGAAATTCCTATTCATCACCCTTTCCTTACTGGCCCTCAGTATTGCATCTGCTGAAACTATCTCGGATCAAGTCATTATTTCCAATCCTGTCATACGGATGGTTCCTCCCGGAAGTCCCAATTCTGCAGGATTCATGAAAATCTACAACAATTCAAATGATGATCTCCGTATCATTAAAATCGAATCCGATATCAGTCGGAAAGTCGAACTTCATGATGTACTACAGGAAAACGGAATGATGAAAATGAGAAAAGTGGATGCTTTCGAAATAAAAAGCAAAACTACATTAGAACTAAAAAAAGGATCCAAACACATTATGTTCATTAACCTAATCAATCCTCTAAAGGAAGGAGATAAGAAGAAAGTAAAAATCCACTTTCAAAACGGGAAAAGCTTAGAAATTGAAATTCCAATTCAAAAACTTTGAGAGGAAATGGATTCCCTAAACTCTGAATCAAGCACAATTCTCCAAAATCAATTGATTCAAATCCTCGAATCCCACCCGGAGGGAATTTCCGAATTCGATCTAATCAAAATCCTAATTTCGGAGGGATTCCTGGAAAAGTCCAGACTGGATGAAGAATACAGTCTCTTTCAATCACATTTTGTATTGTTTCATTATCTTTATCTCATTCGGGAAAACTTGAGATCTTCAGGAACAGCAGATCTGGAAATACACTTTTCTATGATTCGTATAAAAAAATTTGAAAGGGGAAGTGATTATCTTCTTACATCCTCAGACAAACTCGCACAGTACTACCTAAATCCTTCCAATCTAAACACTTCACCCAAGGAAGTCAGTGAAATGATAAGTAATTTTTGGAAGAAATTTTCGGAATATCGCCCCCGGGAAGAAGCTCTTTCTATCCTGGGATTGGAAGATCCTATTGATGATTCAGAAATCCTGGTCACATATAGAAAACTGATCCGTGAGAACCATCCCGATTCCGGTGGGGATGGTTCAAAAATCAATATTTACAACGAAGCCAAAAAAAGTTTATTGGGCTAGTTCCCTTACTGAATGATCGTATTTTTATTTAATACAAAACTTTCTTTTTTCCTCACCACTTCTTCAAAACTTTCTTCATAGTACGGAAAGTTAGTCCCCATAATTCTATCCCAAAAATTGAAATACAGACTATAGTTTCCATTGAACTTCTGATGATGAAGATTGTGATGAGTAGATGTATTGATCCATTTGAATACCGGATGATCGGTAAACCCCTTTGGATAAAGTTCGATTCCTGAATGGAAGTAGATATTTAAAATCATAGCATAAAAGGTATGAAAAATTAGAAGAGGAAAGTACATAGGAACGATTTGAACAAAAATGGGTAAGTAAAGAGCCTCAAAAATAGCTTCCGTGAAACTAAAGTTGTATGCCGCCAGAGGTGAAGGATTTACCGATTTGTGATGGGTCAAATGAACCCAGGAGTAGATTTTCCGATGATGCATAATTCTATGAGCCCAGTAAAACCAGGTTTCATGCCAGATGGTGACCAGAACAAAACTAAAAATCAAATAGGGGATCCCACCATACATATCCGGATCGCCATAGAGATTTCTCTTTAAAATTCCAACCCTACTCAGGACAAAAACACTAAATCCTATTAGTGAAAAAACGAACAAAGTCACAGCAGACTGCCTGATTTCAAATACAATCTTAGACCTAACCGGATCTTTACTCTGAATTCTAAACTTCTGAAAGTAGTCTTTTCTCCAGAAATAAATCAACAAAAACGCCAATCCCGCCAAAGGATAGTACCGGATGGTATTCATAAACAACTGAAAACTACCTACACTGAGAAGACAGTCCAAATTTAATTCACATTGAAAAGGCATATTTTTCTCTCCTAAAGCTCAGTCTATCACCCAAATTCATTCTCTTCAACCTGATCTATAAACTCGAACCTTTTTTAGGGTATGAAAAAATAAACTCGGATTTGAAATTCGATTTTCCTTCTAAAAATGATTTAAAAATTGACGAATTTTTTTTAAATTAAAGAACATTGAACTCATGGAAAATAAAATCAGACCCAAAACTCCCTCGGATAGCCGTGTGGAATCCAGATACATAGTAATGCCAGATCACACAAACCATTACGGCACTGCTTTCGGTGGAGTAATCATGTCATGGATAGATACTATAGCAGCGATGGCGGCTCAGAGACATTGCGAAACAGAAGCAGTTACACTTTCTGTAGATAGACTTACCTTTATAACTCCCATCAATATAGGGGACCATGTCTTACTCAGAGCAAGTGTTAATTATGCAGGAAATACATCAATGGAAGTGGGTGTTCAGGTCACAAAGGAGAATCCTTATCGCCGCGAATCAACCCGTGCAACCACAGCCTATCTAACTTTTGTTGCTCTTGATAAGAACAAAAATCCAACCCGGGTTCCACCTTTACAACCGGAAACGGAGGATGAAATCAGAAGATTTAAGAATGCAGAATTGCGTCAAAAATCCCTCAAAGAACTCAAGAAATTAATTCAAAAATAATTCATTTTCCAGGGTGAGATGATCCATTTCACCCAACACAATTCTCAATTCATATTCTATAGTCATTTCCAAAAAGATTTGCGTATTCACAGAAGATTCAGCTATAAAATGGCTGCATACCTTAAGAAGAAATACGAAAGTATTTATGAAAGCCGGCACATAATGATTAGAGCTAAATTTGAATGGGTGAAGAGTTTAGATTCAATAGCCTATTGACTCGAATGAATTTCTATTTCATACACAATCAATCATTTTCATATATAACAATTTCATAATATTCAACAAATGTAATCTATTTTTCAAAAAAATATAAGAACCCAGATCGATCAAATTCAATAAAATTTCTACTTCTATTGTCCCCAAGGTACATGATCCTATTTAAAAATTTTCTAATTTTTTTTAATTTTGGTAAAAAAAGAGCTTGCAATTTTCTCAAAATACTTATAATGATTCCTGTCTTTGGAAAGCATCCCGGAGATAGAAGCAGAACCAATTAAGTATTATAGTTATTGGGTATAAAGGCTCCGCCCTTTAAGTCTACTAAGTGTTGGGCGGTATGTTTTTCAGTGCAAAAGGAGGTTAGTAGTTTCGTCTGGAGACAATCTCTTTCAGGTGCTTCACCAGTGTGAGGCGAGTTTGATACAGCGTTTGAAGATTTGTATTTAGCTCGTTGGAGCGTTAGACTCCCGGACTTGCGGCATCTTTGTATGATTGTTTTCGGTTTCGTGGAAGGTTTTCACGAAAGAGTATTCAACTGGGATACCGGACTATTCGAAGGTCACATAGTTGGTATCAGAGATTTGGTTGATTTATCAATCAAACTACCACATTTCTCAGAAATTCCTTAGCATATCTGATTCCTTCGTCCTGAAGGAATCAGATTCTGAAAACTCTCAATATGCAATCCCTACTTTCTTTTTGAAATATTCAT
Source organism: Leptospiraceae bacterium (assembly GCA_024233875.1). Lineage (GTDB taxonomy): Bacteria > Spirochaetota > Leptospiria > Leptospirales > Leptospiraceae > JACKPB01. The sequence continues at coordinate 564,969 of JACKPB010000001.1, read as the reverse complement.
TCTTCTCTATGATTTCATACATACATAGGGCAACATCTCCTACCGAAATTCTTCTCCCTCCGGTTGGCATGAAATCTATTTCCAATCGATAGTTCCCCTGAGCTGCACCTTCCGGCATTTCCGGGGCGCAAATCATAGTCCAGTCCAAACCTGAAGCTTCGAGTAGCGAAAGAACCTTCAAGTTCTCAGCGGAAACATTTTTGAAGAATTCGGGATAGGAGGGACGATTTCGATACTTTCCATAATCAGGATCATCCAGAACACCCGCCCCTCCCAGATTGATCAATCTGCGTTTCCCATTTTTTTTCATGGCGTCCAGGATATTTTTCATGCCTATGCTCAAAATAGAATAGTCCGGTTTGGTTTTTCTTCCACTCAGAACAGAAAATACAATATCAGCCTTTTTTATAGCATCTTCCAATTTAGTAAAATCCAGGACATCCCCGAAAACAAATTCCACTCCTTCAGAATCACCGGACTCATCCAAATTTGTTCTTTGAAATCCTATCAATTTGTATTCAAATGAACTCTTAAAGCCCAATAGGCTTCTCCCCACTCTTCCACTGCTCCCCACTATCAGAATTGTCTTCATGTTCTTCTCTCACTTTTTTCTATATCCGATTCCTATAGTTTTCTGGAATTCTGAAAGCATTTTTACTCTTCCCTGTACAATTTCATTCTATGATTTGGTAAAATAGGCAAAATCAAAGGTTCGACAGGAGGTAGTATGAAAATCTTTATTTCAATCTTTTCAGGTACTTTTACAGGAGTCATCGCTATGTCTTTTCTGGAAATGGCAGTTCAGTCCCTCTACCCTTACCCCGAAGGAATCTCCAAAATGACTCCGGGACTTCTTGAAGAATATCTAAAAGAAGGGCATAGAATGGGTTTGATTGCTATTCTTTTTGTGATGGTTGCGGGAAACTTCCTATCCGGGTTCATCTCTTCTCTGGTAGCAAACGAAAAATCTCCTCTTCCGCCCATTCTCTGTTCTTTTATTTTAATGCTCATGAGCTCAATAAATCTATTGATGATCCATCATCCCTTTTTTTACAGTGCTTTAAGCGTTCTTCTTCCTATCCCCTCCGGATTATTGGGTTTTTGGATTCAAATAAAATTCTTTCCAAGAAATTTGGATATCCAAAACAATTTAAAATAATTTTATATAGATTTAGCTAAGGATTAAATGATTTAACGTATATCATCTGCAAAAGCTACACTGGAAAAAAATTGACAGGTAATCACTGGACAATGGGATAGTAGCGAATAGATGTGAACTGTAGTCATTTTCAGAGAGATTTGTGCATTCATTATAAAATCAACAATAAAATGGCTACATAACGTAATAGGAAAAACGCAATTATTTATGAAATTCAGTATATATTTCGGAAGAAAACTAAATGAAAAAGAACAATGAATCGCAACCCAATCAAATCAATTCAGAAGACTCACACAGGCATCTTTTTTATCCTAACGAGCTAAGAAATTCGGTCACTCTTCAAAGAATGATCCTTCATATCTCAGAACACAGAAAGAACATGGAAAATGCCCGTGATATTTTCAATCCTGAAAATTTTTTAGAACTTCATGACCTCTGCAAAAGAATTGAATCCGATCACTCTCTTTCCGAAAACCAAAAGTCTCTGAATGGTATCAATGAGGCTCTCCGGGAAATGGTGGATGCAGCCGGAAGGGGAAAAGTTAAATTTGGTTTCATTTATCCTATCATTCGATATTGGGACAAAGAGCTAAAAATCTCATTGAAAGTCCTCGGAGCTCAATCAGGTAAGGTCGTAACAATTCTTCCTTACCGAACTAGTTTTATGGATCATAGCAAAAGTCAATTGGACAAGTACCTTGCCCCGGAAAACTATTCAGCAGACTCTGATTACATCAAAAACCCTCAGAAATTCCTTTTCATGGATGGGAAAAATAGTTTGAAATACAACCCATACGGTCTCTCTCTGAGTAATCAAATCTTCAACAAACTAAGGGAAGCCTTTGCTCCTTATTCCCCACTTCATCTCATTGAATTCCAAAAAGATTTATTTGATTACTTTTCTCAATCTTCTTATGTCAAACGATTAACTCCGGAATACCATGTGAAAAATTCATCGATAAATTTTGATGAAAATTTTAATTTATTAAATGAACCGGAAGAGCTATTTCATCTAAGAAATTTGGTCATAGCTCAGGAAAGTGTCGCTGAAAGAGTTTTTCTCCCCCTACTCAAGTCTCTAAAAATGGATGTTTCTTTTGCCAATTTGAATTCATATTATTCGATGTATTCCAACCCATTATCAAACGACCCCGGGGAAGAAATGGAGAGAATAGAGCAATTGATCATTTCTATCAATCAAATTCCAAATTCGGATAAATTCTCTCAGGACGATCAAAAAGTTTTGGAAGCACTGAAAGCAGGTAATGAATTGATAAATATTTTACTTTTATTGATTCCTCATCTTAAAAATGAAATTGATAATCTAAAAAGAAAAGCAAGAATTCAATCCGCTTTCAATAAAATCGTATCACACAACGCAGGAGAGAAAACTCTTTTTCGTTACAATCTTCACAATCCCCTGGAGAACTTCGAACCCAAAATTGAAAATGAAAGTTTGGCTAAGGAACTGGATGCTTTTTTAAAGAAAAATCTATTCTACAGGAAGGTCTCTCCCGAATATGGAGTTGATTTTCTCTATTTCTTAGCACCGGACAATGCACTTCAGGTGGTTCACAATCTAGCCAGACTCACCTCGAATGGAGTAAGTAAATTCAAAGAGCAATATGAAGTTTCTAAAGAGCTTTATTATGAAATGACAGGAAGTAAACTCGAGAATTTAAACACAGCCATTCCATCAGCTCTGATTCCCAAGCTAGAGTCTGAAATAGCAGAATTGGACGAAAAACAAATCAAGCAGGAAAAATCTTTAAGTTTCAAAGACAGATTCAATCGACATGCTGCCTACTTAACCATTCTCATTGGTCTCATCCTATCTATTTTTCTCTTCATTCACCAGGATCAGCCGATCATTCTTTTTTTGTCGATTCCACTCTCCTTATTTCTGGGTTTTGTAATGGGGATAGTTTTTCAAAAAAGAGACAAAGAAGAAAATTATTCCGAAAAATTTAAAAAAGACCTCATCCCCATTTATGAAAAAGCAAAGTACTACATCAATCTTCCCGGTTCCAATCCTGAAACCAGGATATTTACCAGGTCCAAATTGCAGCTTTTTTATAAAGATTACCTGCTTGAAATTAGAACCAATTTGAAGGATTTCCAAAACGAGACTGACGATAGAATCCTAAATCTACTTGTAGATTCAGGAATAAAATTTTGTGTAGCCTTTAAATTACCCGAAAAAGCAATTCCGGAAGGTTCCCCGGATACTGAAATCTACATTCCTAAAGTACTACTCAAAAATGAAACCAGTAAGAATGCCATCCTGGAATCTGTTCAAAAAATGTATGATTTGGCGGGTGATTCAAATACCAGAGCAATGTATGGATATTTGAACAAAATTTTACGTCAGGATCTCTCAAATTATCTCTAAATCTTAATTGAGTAGGGAATTGAATCTTTTTGGTAAGGTTTCCTTTTCTCGGAAAACCATAATTTCCCAATGTATTTATGACGAAGATTAAAATACTGATTTATTCACTATCTCACCAAAACTAGAATTGAGAAGTGGAAGTGTTTTTTGAATCAAAAATTCAACTAAATATCATCTCAGTGAAAATTATCTAGTCTTTGATTGGATTGGAGGTCTATTCGAATCAATGACGGAGAAAGAATTGATCGCAGTCAAATCGGAGAAGCGAGAAGAAAATGAAACCGGAAACAAAAAAATCATTAAAAGAGTCCAAAGATTCGGATAAGTATATTTTCTTTCCCAATGAATTAAAATCATCTATCACACTTACCAAAATCGTTCAAATCATTCAGAACAAATCAGGATTGGGATATTCTACAAACTATCAGATTGATCCCGATGAACTATTCACACTTCAGGAATTGGGGGAGACGATTGAGGCAGACAATTCTCTGATCGAGTTTCAAAAAACCCGAAAGGCTGTGAACGATGCATTCCGTGAATTACTCGATTTCAATAATAAGGGTAAGGTAAAGTCCGGATATGTCTATCCCGTCTTTTACTCTGATGAAAATGGAGACTATCAGATGAAAATTCTGGTGGTTGGCCCCGAAAGAGACAAAGACATCCCTATTGCTCCCTTACGAACCAATCTCTTTAAGATCTCCATACCTTATTTGGAAGCTATTTTCAATCCGATTGTGAATAGAGAGAACGAAGCCTACTACAATCAACCTGAAAAGTTTTTACTCACCATTCTACCCGGAAATGAATACATCCTAACCCCTCACGGTCTTTCGCTGACGTCTTTTATAAAGTCAAAACTCATATCCATTTTCCAACCCTACGATCCACTACCCATTCTGGATTTTGAAATTGATCTTCATCGCTTTTTGATCGATACGAATACAGCTGAATTTATTTATGATGATTACTACATTGTCAAACGAAATGTAGTTTTGAATTCTTCAGGTGAGTTGGTTGTCCCTCCCGAGCTTTTTCATCATTTTGTATCTCTACTCTCTACCCTGGATAAAGTTTTTAGAGACAAGGTCATAGGAATTCTCAAGTTTTTAGCAGATAAAGAATCCGCAGAGAAAATAAAAGAATATCAAACCAAATACACTGAGCCCATTCAAAAAAATCCATACAATGAAACAGAGAGAGCCGGTGATTTATTAGTTTTTTTCCCCTGGTTACAGGATCGGGAAGGAAGATTGGATCAAGCGAACAAGATGGTCTTAATGTCATTTCTTGAAGGACTGAATCTACTCAGAGTATTTTTAGAAAAGCTTGAAAAATTAAAAATTGATTTGAATACCCTAAAAATTGATAAGATCACAGAAAACTACCTCGATCACATCAATCAGCATTTTCAGGAGAAAAAAACTTTATATGTATATGACCCCTCAGCTCCATTTAGTTCATTTGATGAAGATCTGAGCCACAGTGAGGAAGTTCATGATCATATATTCGGTGCTGTCCTCAATGAATTTCTTTATTCAGAAAACACTACTCTCGAAGGCAAAAAATATTTTTATCTGCTCTCTCCACCTTATGCACTTGAAGTTGTTCACCACCTTGCGAAGGCCTATTTCAATAATTCATCCTACAAAAAGCAATATTTGATAGCAAAGGATCTCTGGAATCAAATCAAATCCAATTCGGATCTGGACTACAAGGAATCAATTCCCGGTTCGGAAAAACTCAACCGTATCAGAGAAATAGAGGAAATCGAAAGAGCGATTTCTATCCGGGAAAAAGAAGCAGAATTTAAAAATCGATTCAACCAAAAGGTTTCCATCATAACCTTCATTCTGGGAATGATGTTTACTATCGGACTGTATGCTCTGACTTTCAATAAGTTCTATTTTTTCTTTACCATTCTCTTTTCGATTCTCATCTCTTATGCAGCAGGAGTTCTCTTTGCGAATCAATCGATTGAAAAACAGGAAGAGATCATCCCTATTCCGAGCGAAAATGCTCTGATCAATCAAAAAGTAAAACTCGTAGAGATTGCAAAAAAAATATTGAATGATAAAAAGCGACCCATAGAGGAAAGAATCTATACCTCTGAAAAATTCAAAACTTTGATTCGCGGAGTAATTCCTGAAATCAAAAAGGACTTCCCACCCGAACTGAGCAAGGTTTCCAATGAAGATATCCTTTCCGAACTATCCAAATTGATTAAAAACTTTTGTATTATTATCGAACTTCCATCAAAATTCAGCTCAATCGCTAATGAAGTGTATTTTTCAAAAGATGATATAAAAGATTCAGAAAAGAAGAAGAAGATATTTGAACACCTGATCAAGAAATCCGAAGAATCCAAGGGAAAGAGTGAGCCTGAAGAGGCATACTATAAGCATTTGGTTTCTATTTTCAAACAGGATTTGGAAAGGTATTTGGGAAGTCTCTAATCAGCGGGTGAGGGGACTCGAACCCCCTCCAGAAGCTTGGAAGGCTGCTGTGCTACCGTTACACCACACCCGCAATTTGATACCAGTTTTTTAACAAAGTTGAAACTGTCAAATAATTTATCTTTACCTTTTATTGAATAGTTATAAAATGTCCCGCATGGAAACGAAAGAATTCACTAGATATAAGAAGTATTGGACCAATATAAATCATTTTCAAAATATTTTGAGCCTATTGCATTGGGACTCAGAAATCTTACTCCCGGAAAATGCCAGACAGGAGAGAGCCGATCAAATAGCAGTTCTCTCAACCAAAATCCATGAATCCTTCGTATCCGAAGAATTGGATGAAATCCTTCACAATCTGAAAAATAATCTTTCCAACTCTACCTCCAATGAACAGGAACTTTTCTTACTCACCCGCGAACTGGAAGTTTTGGAAAAACAAAGAAATCGAACCAAAAAACTTCCATCTGATTTGGTTGAGAATTTCTCGAGGACCACAAATCTCGCTCATGGAATTTGGTCGGAAGCGAGAAAAAACAAAAACTTCAATGAATTCTCAGAAGTTCTGGAGAAAATAGTCTCCCTCAGTAAAGAAATGGCAGATTGCTATGGATACGAAAAGGAAAGATATGATGCTCTCCTCGAAGGGTATGAGTCCGATACAAAATCGGAAGTTCTGGAAAAGCTTTTCCTCCACTTGAAAAATTCATTGATCCCACTTATCAATCAATCCAAGTTCTATTCCAATCCATTTACCAAACAAATTCCAATCGAATACCAGATGAACCTCTGTTCCAAACTACCCTCTCTTCTCGGTTTGTCGGATAAATCTTCCCGATTGGATCCCAGCCTTCATCCTTTTTCTACTAGCATTGGTAAATTTGACAAGAGAATCACTACCCGATACGATGAGAAAGATCCTCTTTCTGCTATTCTGGCAGTGATGCATGAAGTTGGACATGCGATGTACGAACAGGGACTTTCCACAATGCAGGGATACCCTTCACCTCTCACAGAAGCGCTTTCCTATGGAGTCCATGAATCCATGAGTAGACTCTGGGAGAATCAAATTGGAAGGTCTAAGGCATTTTGGTCTTATTACTATCCAATCTTTATTAAAGAACTACAGATCTACCACTACGATCTCCCTTTTGAAACTCTTTATAAGTATGTAAATTCAGTTCAAAAAACAAAAATTCGGGTAGAAGCCGACCAGGTGACCTACAACCTTCACATCATCCTGAGATTTGAAATTGAAAGGGAATTGATTTCCGGGGATCTTAAGGTAAAAGATCTTCCCGGTCTATGGAATCAAAAGATGAAAGACTACTTCGATCTGGAAATCGAGAACGATGCAGAAGGAGTGCTTCAGGACATTCATTGGTCGGGAGGATCCTTTGGTTACTTTCCCACTTACACTCTGGGAAATATTTATTCTGCTCAGCTCTTTCACGCTTTCCATTCAACCAATGAAGACTTTTGGAACCAGGTTGAATCTAAGGGAGATTTTACCAGTCTGCACAAATGGTTGGAAAAGCATGTATATCACAAAGGAAAGATACTCGATCCAAAGAACTTAGTCAAGGATGCAACAGGAGAGGAGCCCAATAGCGTCTATTTGGAGAAATTTTTAAAATCCAAGCTGAGAGAGATTGATTGATGAAATCTTCCGAATTGAAATCATTTCAGGAACTATCCTATTTTGACAATGAAGCCCTTTTTTATCTCTTCAGGGAAACTCCTCCTCAAACCCTAGCACTAGCGTTTTTGAAAGGGGACAATAAGGTAAGTGGATCCATTCTCGGCATTATGGATCCGAAGCGAAGAAAGTACATTCATTCACTTATGTCCAAAAACAGAAATTCTGATGAAAGAGATATAGAAAGTGCTATTTCCGGAATGCTTTTGATTGCTGATGGTTTGATACAAAAAGGTTTGATTATAAAAAAAGGGATGTACTACTACGGTGTGAGTAAGGAAAATCCGGATCAGGCTCACGGAGAGTTGTAAAATTCTACAACTTTGGTTGGATCGTTTGAAAAGAGTATTTTTTCAATCTTACCATTTCTAAGGTAGACCAAAGAAAGTTTTCCTTTTTCCCTGGGAATATCATTGGCTATCTCACCTTCTTTTATCAAACAAATCGGATAAGAATAAGATCTCATTTTCGGAATAGCTACAAACCGTGTGATAAGATCGGGCATCTTTCTGACATCCGAAAGAAACAGGAAACCTCTTTTATAAAAAGATTCCGGTTTCTCCTTTTCTAGAATTTTATGTGCAATTTTTGATGTTTCCATTTCTCCGGTGAATAAAATCTTTTTTGAATCCGGAGTCACTTCACAAACATCATCCCATTGATTGGGAAACTTAGTGAGAGTCCATTCCTCTCCCTCTTTCAACTGCTCAGCGAACGCTAAATTCAGCGGAAAGAGGAATAGAAATAGGTAGAAAATCATATATCAGGACCTTTTTTTAGAAACTTTCTCCGGTTCTGAATAAAATTTAACTAGTATTCTAATAATCTCTTTGTATCTCTCATCTTTAATAAAATAAAAAACTTTATTAGATTCTTTACGACTATCAAGAATTCCGGAGTCTTTCATTTTACTCAGGTGTTGTGAGGTTACTGATTGGCTAACATTAGTGAATTCAGAGAGTACACTTACTGATTGCTCTTCTTTTAATAATGAATAAAGTATCATAAAACGCACAGGGTGAGCTATCCCCTGGATCCCTTTGATGGCTTGGTCTAATTGCTTCTTTGATAATTCGAATTTTAGTTTCTTCATGTCCCTTCCATAATTTAAATAAAAAGCATCTTTACAATAAAAAAAAAAAATCACATGCTTAATTACTCATTTTTCGAAAAAAAATACCCTCACAAGTCGGGAAAGAGGAAAGGATTTGATACTAAATATTATTATTTATTACTACAAAGGGAGATTTATGAAGAAGAGATCATAACCCTATACACAAATGAAATGATCTCTTCAAGAAAAAATTAAATTAGATCTTTATACCACCGGAAATTTCCAAAACCACACCATCTACTAAATCATTCTCTATGATAAATTCTGCAGATTGAGAAATCTCGGATGGTTCTCCCAAACGTCCGATAGGAATCAAGGATTTCCATTTTTCTAAAGCTTCCGGTTTCATATCCTTCAAAACCATCTCGGTGGCAATGAAACCGGGTGCAATCCCTGCGACTCTAATTTTGTAATTCTTCAATTCCTGAGCCCAGAGCTTCGTCATTGCAGCCACACCTGCTTTTGCAGCGGAGTAATTTGTCTGTCCGGGATTACCGTGCATAGCTACTGAAGCTATGGGTATGATAACACCAGGTTTTTTTTGAGAGATCATTTGAACAGCTGCTTCTCTAGCAGTGAGGAAGACACCTGTAAGATTGACATCGATCACACTCTGCCATTGCTCCATACTCATCTTGCCCTTCACATTACCGGTTTCACGATCTACCCGAACCAAAAGACCATCTCTCAATATTCCTGCATTCAGAATTGCAACGTCTAACGATCCCATGACTGAAACAGTTTCTTTCATCAGTCTTTCTGCATCTTCTTCTTTAGCAACATTGGCTACTATTCCATGTGCTCTGACGCCCAAACTTTCAATTTCTTTGACAGCAGAATTGACAGCATCTTCTCTGATGTCAGAGATAACAATATTTCCACCCTTCTTAGCTATCCCTATAGCCATAGCCTTTCCGAGTCCACTTCCCGAACCTGTGATAACAACAACTTTCCCTTTAATTTCCATCTTTTGCCTGCTTTCCCCTGTCTCTGAATGTAATGTAATTGGAGTTGAATGGAATTTCTACCCTAGCAATAGTTCTGTCCGGTTTGGTTACAATTCTAAATAAATTCGGATCGATGTTATCATTCTTCATAAGAATGATGATGAGAGCTATTCCTAGCCCCGCTCCTTCGGAATTGTCCATATTGTCCATATAAAATTCGGCAATGTCATTGTAGCCCATGGATTTTTTCATTTTTTCCCGGAGCCTGAGCTCTTCAGTTTTTATGACTGGTGTGTTGTTCACCACTTCAACATACATACCATTATCATTGTAATGAAAATCTATCTGACAATAGACTCCCTTCTGCTGAGATTTCTTTCCGTACTCTTCAGCCATACTGTCCGAAAAGGAAGCTTTGAACATAGCCAAACCTTCACTGTATTGTGCTTCATCGGCTAGATCTAGGTTGTGCTCTTCAAAGAAAATTCTCTTTTGATTGGCTTTGACAGCGTTGATTGCAAGTTCTTTGAGAATCGTATACATCATATCCGTATATCTTTCCTGACCGTGTTTTGCCAGGATTCCTTTGATGATGACCAGGACATAATGTTCCAGCCTGGAATTCATCTTGGAAGACTTAACGGATAGTTTTTCTTTTTGAGCGATCGCTGTTGCAATTTTTTGATCAATTGCTTCATCATTTTTAGCGGTCATAGATCCCCTTCTCTACACTCCAATAATTTGAGTTACAGAATATGCCTCTAAGAATAAGCGTCAATTGAAATAATTTTGAGACAGGCTTGAGTTCAAGTGAGACTCCTCATTCCTCAAGGACAAAAACCGGGCGTCCTATTTACAAAATAGAATTGGTTTGAATGTTTTTTCACCTTTCTCAGCGCATTTTTCTATTGAAACCTATTAAGAGACATAATTTTTTGATGTTTCTTTCAAACTCAGACAAAAAATGCCGATATATACACCAAATAGGAGCAAACTTCCCAGAATGAAAACCCTCATATCCCTACTCATTTTTTTTCTCGTGACCGGACTCTCCCCGGATAAAAGGGACAATAAAATCGTATATGGTTTCTTTGATGATGAGGGAAATCGTTTCGTAAAAATGATAATTATAGGAGAAACTGTCACAGTTGAGAAAGCAGACACTCTCGAATTGGATGTGAAAAATGACAAATCCCTGTTGGAATACGATACCCGACCGGATACAGTCACGGTAAAAATCCTAAACAATCCCGGGATAAGAGTGGGACAAACTCTTTTTCTCCTCGAAAAACATCATGATCATGATTTTTTCAAAGATGGAAATATAGTTGGAGAGATCAAGGTCACTTCAATTTACGAGACAACCTTCTTCGGACAACAATTGCGTGGGGAAGGTCATCTGAGAATGATTGAGAAGATCATGACTGTGGCCATGCCGATCACCACAGAAGGTCTCTATGAAGCAAAGATCTCCAAAAAGCAGGGAGATTATTTTGTTAAGAAGGGAGATTTTGCTAGTGCTATCCAATACTATAAAAAATCTATAAAACTCGATCCGAATGCTCCCGAACCACATGCGGCCCTGGGCAAACTTCATGAAGCCAATGGTCATGAGTACATCTCAGCAGCCTATGAGTACAACTTAGCCTACAAGAGCAAAGACAAGTTTGCGGATGAACAGGAAAAATTGGAATTTTTGATCAATTATTCTTCCTTCTTAATCCAGAAACACAAAGAAGAAGCCTTCAAAAAGCAAAAGAATTACAATGATCTGGAGCTCTCTCATGAAATCTCCAGAGAAACTTCCAGAATTCTTCCGATGAATTTTAAAAATTTAATGAATCTAACTGAATCCAGCCTGCTTTTCTATTACATTTACAAGAGCAGAGACAAAGGGGCTTCCGATAGAGAGATCCGAGATAAATACGACAGGCAAACCGAGTCTGCTCTCGAAAAAACTCTGAGCATTCAACCTCAATCCTATAGAGCTCAAGCTCTTGCTGTTTACTATTATGTTGAGAAACTCAAAGAAATTCCATTCAAAAACCTAACCACAGCTCAGGCCACAGAGGTCAAAGATCTAATTCAAAAAATCGATGGTCACATAAATAAGTACAACACTTATCGTCCCAGAAATAAAAAACCGGATGTAGCTGTGCTTCAGGCCAGAGAATATCTTAGATCACTCAGATAGAACATTTCCACGTTTTTCATGAATGTAGGTTTCCAAAACCCTCATATCCCCCGGATTTGAGGAAAAGAAATTCACACCCAGTCGAAAGGCAGGTTCAAAATCTCTCTGAGTTGCCACAAAACGTATGATTTCTCCGGAAAGAGTCAGGGTATGATTTCCCATAGGGATGTACATTTTGATCGCATTGTGCTTTTTTAGATAGTTGAATAAGTTTTCATCTGTAATCTCAAAAAGTAGACCGGAAATACTTATATCAATGATTCGGGTATTGGTATAGAGGGTGTTGAAGTTGTTTCCTCGGATCGCAATCTTTGTGAGTCCGTAGCTCGCAATCTCCATCATCTCGTTTATGTATTCCGCATGATAGGTACCCAAAACATGCTTGTCCATAGCAGTTGTGAAGACTTTGACGTGCCCGATCACCTTATCAAAAAGAGTGATGGGAGCTATGACGTACGAAACCAAAAAATTCCTGATTTCATTCTTTTGGACTTTTTCAAAAAATTTTTGAGCTTTGAATTCGTTGGACTCTTTAGTCTTTTCCGTAAATATATCATGATAGGATTTGTAGAGATTGCTATGAAGATCCTTGATATAGTTTTCAATGTCAGCGCAATCCGCCATAAAAATCGCCCTGGTGTCTTTCTCAAAGGATTCCCTGAGGAGATCGTATTCATCCCCCGGATGATAGATAATTATCTCAAAATCCTTTGAAATCTTAACAAGATAGTCCGTAATGATTAGATTCATCAACTTTAAATCGGGTGTATCATTCTTTATCTCACGAAAGAGGTTGGTGAAAAGCTGTTCGGCATGGATGTTGTCTCCGGAAACATAACTCCCTCCGCGGAAGGACTTGAAGAGAATAATAAAATCCATGAATAGATCATCTACCGGTACTCTACGATACTTCCTCATCTCTGCGGCTTGAAGTTCGGCAGGAATTTTTATTGTCACATATGAACCCCGAACTTCCTCTATGATGACTTCAAAAACATAGAGAACATTGACCACTTCAAACTTGATCTTGGCACGTCTGGTCATTCCTTCTTCAAACCCGAGAACATTCAATTCCACAAAGTCCTGGAGAACATTGCTCACGATCACAGTCATGTACTCATCTTCATACTCAAATAGAAACTCTGTGTTTTCAAACTTTAAGTAATAGAATAAGTGCTTGATGAGGTTGATGTCGGAACCAATGATCGTCTCACCATAGATGGATTCCAACATGGTGATGAGTTCCTGCATCGAGTCTGTTCTTCCGACTGCCATAACTCCATTATCGACTCATTTTCCATGAAAAAAATCAATCTTATCTAAAGAATGTCTTAAAAAAATCTGTTTTTTTTTGCGAGTGGTGAAATTTCTCTTCCATTTTTATTATGTTTTTTTACTAAGTACACATTCATTCTTCCGATTCGAGGCACTCATGACCCTAGTAACAACTGAAATCAAAGAAGTAAATCAACGTAAAATTGCCTATCTCTATTTGGACAATCCAGAAACTCGAAATTCAATGACCTGGGACATGGGTATTCGATTCAAAGAAGAGATTGAAAAATTAAACAATTCTTCAGAAAAAATTTCCTGTTTAATTCTAACCGGAAAGAACAATATTTTCTCTTCCGGAGGAGATCTCGGTTTGCTACGGTCCTTCAAAGACCAGACCTTCGAAAAGAACTCGGCAGATATGTACGAGTTTTATAATAATTTTTTGTCCATCCGAACCCTACCCTTCCCCACGATTGCCGCAGTGAACGGACATGCAGTTGGAGCCGCCCTCTCACTAGCCCTAGCCTGTGACCTGAGGGTTTTTTCTACGACATCCAAATATTCATTCAATTTTGTGAAACTAGCGATTCATCCGGGTATGGGATCTTCGTATATAGTCAGAGAACTATTTGGAGGCAATATGGCAAATACCCTTCTCATGATGGCAGAAGCTATCACCGGAGAGGATGCCAAAGAAATGTCACTCTGTCAGGATGCTGTAGCACAACCCGATGTAGTGAGAAGAGCCGCAGAAATGGCCATCAATATCAGTGAATCAGGTCCTCTGGCTCTACGACTTCTGAAACAAAACTCTTACAACCACGAAGAACTCCAGAAGGCTCTCCGCAGAGAAGCAGAAGCTCAGTCAAAGTGTTTTATGACAAATGATTTCCTGGAGAGCTTGAATTCCATCATAGAGAAAAGAAAGCCTGAATTCAAGGACGACTGATTTTTGTCACTGGAGAAAACAAGAGGGATAGTTCTCAGGAGTACATCTCTGGGAGAAGCCGACTTGTTGATTCTCCTCCTCACAGAAACCGGTAAAAAAGAAAAATTCATTTTCAAAGGTCTGCGGAAAAGCAAGACCCGACCCAAGTTGGCCGGAGAGCCGGGATCTTTCATAGAAATCGACTACTACTTTCATAGAAATAAAGATGTTTTCAATGCGAAAGAATTCTCTTTGCTGGAAAGATTCAGCCGGGCCAAAGAAAACTATCTCGGTTATCTGACCCTATCCTTTCTTCTGGAGCTAAATGATAAATTTCTTCCTGGAGAAGAAAACCCCATTGCATTTCTTCTACTGAAAAAAGCTCTCTCTGCTTTGGATGAGTTTGGATTTCAGCACATACTTCTACCCTACTATAAGTGGAGATTTTTGCTTTTTCAGGGATTTGTCTCCGATGAGTTCAATTGCACACAATGCAATTCACCCCTCGAAGGTGAAGAATTTGCTTCCTTGCAATCAGATTCCCTCCACATCCACTGCAAAAAATGTTCGGTGAGCTTGGAAAACCAGATTCAAATCGTGAAACTACTCAAAGCGATCTCTTCGAAGAAATACTCCAGAATTAGGGAGGAAGAGATTCCTCTCCTATTGATTTCTTCCCTCGACCACATCTTAAATCATTTTTTTCTAGCAAACTTTTCCATAGAACTCAGAAGTCCGGAACTGCTTTACCAATCTATGGCGAATGAAAAATTGGAATTAGAGACTACAGGGGAATCACATGAAAGAGCAGGAAACTTTAAAATCGAAAGTTTTGGAGATCATAACTCAAAAAATTGAATCTTTTCTCAAGGATACCGGAGATTTTGATCCAAAATCTCTCCGACCGTTGAAAATAGAATATTCCAGAAATGAAAAATTTGGTGATTATTCAACAGCCTTTCTTCTAGAAAACAAAGACATCCTGGGAAATCCCAAAGACATTTCCGAAAAGTTTCTTCCCTCACTCAGGGATACAGATCTTTTTTCAGAAGTCAGTTTCTCAATGCCAGGATTTTTAAATTTCCGAATTTCCAGATCCGCTCTCGGTATCTATCTAAAGACCATTCTGGAACAGGATTCTATCACCATTCCAAAATTGGATGCCCCCGAAAAAATCATTTTTGAATTTGTCTCCGCCAACCCCACCGGACCTTTGAATATAGTTTCCGCCCGTGCTGCCGCAACCGGAGACAGTATATGCAATTTACTCTCTTCTATCGGACATGAAGTGCATTCAGAATTTTATGTGAATGATTACGGAAATCAGGTTCTCCTTATGGGAGTTTCCTGTGTACTACGATTGAAAGAAATCAAGGGTGAGACCTTATCCTATCAACCTGAGGGAGGCACGGAGTCCATTGAAGAATTATTGAACTCAAATCTCTTTCCCTACGAAGGATACAGAGGGGAGTACATTAAGGACATAGTACATCATTATCTCAATCAACCCGAATCAAAATCCATAATCGAATCTCATCTAAATGATAACTCTTTTGTCAAACTATCAGAACTCTTTTCAGAATGGGCAGTTCAATTTAACCTGAGCAAACAAAAAAAAGATTTAGAGAATTTCGGAGTGCATTTCAAAAATTTCTTCAGTGAAAAGTCCCTCCACGATTCAGGAGATGTTCTGAAGGCTGAATCCTTCCTCAATTCATCAGGAAAAATCTATTCTGAAGATGGAAAAAAGATATTTCGCTCAACAGATTACGGTGATGATAAAGACAGAGTTGTGGTGAGGGAAGATGGACGCCCAACTTATTTATTGGCAGATATAGCGTATCACAAAACAAAGATAGATCGAAACTTTACGAAAATCTACAATATCTGGGGACCCGATCACCATGGATACATTGCAAGATTGTCCGGAGCCATTCAGGCCCTCGGATACAGGGAAGACTGCTTTAGGATTCTCATTGCTCAACAGGTCAACCTGATCTCCAAAGGTGAAAAAGTAAAGATGAGCAAACGTTTGGGACAATTTCAAACCATGGAAGACCTTCTGGAATATCTCGGTGAGCATGGAAAAGATGTTGCACGTTATTTCTTCATCACCCGGGCTCTGGGCACTCCTCTAGAATTTGATCTCGACCTGGCCAAAGAAGAATCTGATAAAAATCCTGTTTTTTATCTTCAATATGCTCATGCCAGAATTCGATCAATTTTTCGTGAGAATTCAGAGGAGAGGGATTTCGATGCCTTTCAAAATTTGGAATCCAGGGAAGAGCGGGATCGTCTACTCTTTTGGATCTGTAGATTTCCCGAAGAAGTATTGGATTCAGCCATTCAGATGGAACCCCATAGACTTACAAATTACCTCCAGAATCTGGCAAAAGTATTTTCCAAATTTTATATTGGAAAAGAAAATCGAATCAAGGACAGTGATAAAGAAACACGTCTCGGACTCACTTATATCTGTTACGCGACAGCTCTCTGTTTGAAAATGGGATTGAATTTACTCGGTGTTCATGCTCCCGACATTTTAGAAAAATCTAATTGAAATGAAGATCATTGTATTTGCAACAGGTAATGAAATTAGCTCAGGAAAGAGCATTGATACAAACTCCCCATTTCTGGCGGAAACACTAACAGATCTGGGCTTTTCTATCAAAATGCTTTCTTCCATTCCGGATGATTTTGATCTACTGAAACAGGAAATCCTTCATCAGGGAGAATCAAAAGAAGAAAGCATCCTCATTATGACGGGAGGACTCGGGGCAACAGGAGATGATCACACCTTAAATGTAGTTCTGGATATTTTGAAGTGTGGAAAAAAACAGGATAGACAATCATCAGAAAAATTAAAAGAAAGGGCGGAAAAAAGAGGGGGTAAGTATCTCGAACTTCTACCTAAGATGATGAGACAAACATTCATTCCTGAGCCTGCTGAAGTCCTGCCCAATGAAGTTGGAATTGCTCCCGGATTTTTCGTAAGAATTCATGATCATTTCCGACTTGCAGCCATGCCGGGAGTTCCGGCTGAAATGAAAGCTATGTTCACAAACTTTCTTCTTCCTAAGCTAATCAATGAATCCAATAAAAAAATTCACTATCATTCAGCAACTATATGGAATTGCACAGAATTGGCATATCAAACTGATTTCATAGAAAAGAATTCAAACTTCATCCATGAGAATCAAATCGTCTGGGGAGTGACAGCCAAACCCTCCAGAATAAAAATCTCTTTTTTATCAGATAAGGAAGAAACATTAAACCGCCTGAAAGACTTACTGGAGAAAACTTATTCCGGATCTATCACACCGGAAATCGGTGAGAGCCTCCACTCGGCTCTCATAGACAATTCACTTTCCATATCCACAGCAGAAAGTTGTACGGGTGGTTTCATTGCCAAACTTCTTACAGACACTCCGGGTTCTTCTGCATACTTTCCGGGATCAATCGTTACCTATTCAAATGAGATGAAAATAAATCTTTTAAATGTATCACGCAAAACCCTTGAATCCTTTGGATCTGTGAGCGAAGACGTCGCCCGCGAAATGGTAGCGGGTTGCAGAAAACTCTTCGGAACTGATTACTCCCTCGCTGTGACAGGGATTGCCGGACCCACGGGAGAAACGGAAACGAAAAAACTCGGAACGGTCTACATAGCGATTCAATTCAGAGAGGAGAATCCCATTGTTTATTCCCATACAATTCCCCTCGGCAGGGAGTTCTTTAGGGAAAGCGTATCACAACTTGCTCTGTACTACATATATAAAAATATAAAGGAGAGATTTTTGCTTTGATTCATTACTTACTCTTCACCTCGATTTTTACCTGGATATTTATATTTTTTTCGGGAAACAAATTGATTCAGGTTCCTATCCTACTTGAAAATTGGGCCTGGGACAAGACTTCCCAACAACAGGGACTTTCACCCGACAATAGAAACTTTGAAAACCAATTAAAATCTTCAGAAAAATCTATCAATGGCTACTTAACTTCCCGCAAAAGACCTTTTATTTTCCAATCTAAAAAAGAATTTCTAATTGAAGAAGATGAGTTTTTTGAGATTCCATTTTTTGGAAAAGGATTCATCAGTTATAAGAAAATAGGAGATAAGATCACCTACTACTCACAGGATGGAGAAATTCTCTGGAAAAAGCCGAGTAAGAGTTACCCCTATTCCACCTGGCATGGTAAGATCAATTTCTTAATTTCCGGAGATGGAAATCAGGTCTTATTTATAGATCGAAATGGCAATCCAACAGGAATCGAACAGGCTGATGGGAGTTTTCTTACAGACATAGCCCAGACCTCTACAATGGGAAGCCTACTCCTCTTTTCCGGAGGAGAGGTCTATAGAATCGACTCTAATGCCGAATTGATCTTCAAGAAATCGGAAAAAGATAGAGATAATTTTTATTTTTATAAAAGTGCTTCGATTTCAGAAAATGGGAATTTGACAGCCCTACATTATATCAAAAACAATGAAGATTTTATTTCAGTATTGGATAGGAGTGGCAACACTCTCAAGACCTATCCTCTCGATAAAGTGTATCCACATAAAATCTTTATCGCAATAGGAAACGATGGAAGTCTGGTTCTAAATCTAAAAGACAAAATCTTACTTTCAAATTCCAAAGGTGAATTGGTCTATCATACAGAAAAGAGTAAGTCTGGCGATGTCTACCAACTTGCATTTTCAAACGGAACCATTTTTGTAGTACAAAATGAGAATAAATTATTATTTTTGAACAGCAAAGGAGAAGTTTTGAAACAAAAATCGGTAGGGAACAATCACTACCGGATCATTCCCTCAAACAATCCTGGAAATTTTTTTCTGGAAAGTGATTTATCGATAATTAGTTTTGTATTTTTAAACAATGAAATTCTCCCATGAAACATTTCCTTTTGCCTGCCATTTGACAGGACGCTGCTGTGTTCAAAATGTAATAGCACTTTCCCCCTTCGATATTTTTCGACTGGCGGTTCACCTAAACAAATCAGCATCACAATTGTTTCAGGAAAAAATTTTGACCTACACAATCAACAAAGCCGACTATTGGATGGAGCCAATCATCAATACGGGATTAGAAATGACCTGCCCTTTCCTCCTTCCCAAATCTATGGAAGAGCACGTCTGTGAGATTTATGAATCGAGGCCTCTAGTCTGTAGGTTGTACCCATTAAAATACAATCCGGAAGAAGATTATTACTTCAGACGATTGGATGCTGAAAATCGATGTTCGGAATGCTTTTCTCTAGAAAATGAAAACTATTCCCTCAAAGAATTTGTAGAGAAATCAGGACTTCCCGAACTCACCGAGGAATACAAACTGTATAGGGAATTCCTATTTGATCTGGTGCGTTCAGGTTTCAATATCATTGATATCAAACATAAAAAACCAAAACAGAAATTATTTTTTGCTATTCAAGCCCAACTCTATGAAACGTTTCCTAAAGAGAAGAATGAGCTCACCGAGTATCCCTGGCAGGAAAATAAGAAGCATATTGAAAGTATGATAGAAGAATTTCAAAATTCAAATTGAACTATTGAAATTCTAAATCCTAAGATAATGTATTGAAGCATAAAGATTCTTTTGAATAAGAAAGAGTTCTTTACTCATTTATAGTCATTTTCAAAAAGATTTGCGTGTTCATCATTAAATCAGCAATAAAATGGCTACTTACCTTAAGAAGAAAAACACAAATATTTCTGAAAACCGGTAACTGTTTAGTTGTGAATCCGCCATTTTTTCCTTGGGAAAAAAACACAGTTGAGTGTGCAGGAAAAGTTAGACCCAATAGTTTATTTTTTAGATTTCACTTTAGATTTACTCTCGACTTGTTTAGATTCGATTAATTTTCCTTTTAAAATTATGTTTTCAATTTTATAAATTGAATCTGAAGTCCTTAGAGGGTCTTCTTTGTAGAGAACCAGATTGGCTTCTTTTCCCAATTGAATAGTTCCGCTGTATCCGTCCACAAGACTACAGGAGTTTACGGTCATCGTTCTCAGAGCAGCGGCAGGGTCACCGGAGACTTCATAGTAAATTCTATACTCTTCCAGCCCGGAAACTCCCGGGAAGAGAAGAAAATGTCCTGCCCCGGATCCAAGATAGATTCGATCCAGAATTCCCGGATCATTTTTCAGTACTCCGATAAAATTACTATAATTCTCCCTTGCTTTCAACAAATTTTCTGAGACAAGATCCCCCGAATAGATAGAGGCTGACTCTCTGTAATACAATTTAAAGAATAAACTATTTGTAGCAATAGAATCAAATTCTTTGACTCTTTCTTCATCATTTTGAAATCCAAGAGACCTATAGAGATAAAATCCGGGTGTCCAAATCAGCTTGTTTCTGAGTTCTACCGGCAGGGAGGTAAAATCATCAGAAAAGATTGGATCTTTGATTCGAAAGACTCCTGCTCGAATCGCATCATAAATCGCTACTCTATCCGTAAACCCCGTAACTTCCAATCGAACCTTTTCTGATTGAGTCAATACGTCTATATCATGAATTAAGACAGAATCAAAAAAAAAATCATTCCCGGGATAGTATCTGTGATACAAATTAATAATCTTTTGCTTGGATTCAATCTGTGACAAAACCTCAGCCAGAATTTCCTCTCGATTTGAACCCTGATAATAAAGATCTCCGGGTAGTTCAGGATATTCTTTGGTTTTTGAAATTATGATCTTACCCGTATACCGGATTTCGGGAGAAGAAATCTTTCCGCGTTGTATATCACTCTCGAGTTTTTTCATCCAGGGAGTTGGATTTTGAGAAATCAAATGTGTGAATCCATGAGCTAAAAAAGAAGAAAGCGCTAACTTCCCTGATTTCTCATCCATCAGTCCACCTACAGAATTGAAACCTAGATGGACAGATGTATCACAAAAACCAGGCAGGACGTAACTAGCTATCTCCAAACCTGATGAATTTGGTAAAATCGAGTGAAGCTTTCCATTGATTATCTCTATATCCACCGGATTGGAAAATGAATTTTTTTCAAAATCGAAATACCGAACATTTTCTAATTTAAATTCATTTTTTTTCTCTTTCGCCGGTCGTCCCTGTATCACAGTTACTCCCATCAGCCAAAGGATTGAAAGAATTGAAAGCACTACTTTCATCGGGTAACACCGGGTACAATCGGTCTGGATGGATCATACGTACTTTTCACTCTTGAAGTATCCTTTATCTCTTTTTCATTAGGATCATAGAACTCTTCGAATGGGGTAATCAAAACAACATCCTCAACCTTTTCTATCAAACCTTTTTCTATCTTTCGATAAACCAATAAACAATGTGTCTTTTCGGAATAGTCTTCATAAAACAAATCCATAGTATTCAAAAGAAATGAAAATTCTCCGGAAGATAGTACATCATTTTTTGATTTTGGTAGGATTGGTTTTTTACCGCTTTCTGTAGAAATCATTTTTCTTCGGATGACTTTGGATTTATTCTCCGGATTCTCTTTAGCGATATCCCTCAATAGAGGTATTGCAATTAAGTTTCTAGCATGAATGGATCGGGATCTACATTCCTGACGTTCTTCTTCGATAGTCTTGTCTGTAAGAGAATAGGGAATCTTTACCACCACCTGAAAAAAATCAGAGGAAACAAAGCCCGAATATTCAACGTTTTTGAGAGACTTCTCTACAAATTTGGTCTCGGCGGGGACACAGAATGAAAGGAGAATTAGGTTAAAAAAAAATTACTTTTTAGTAACCACAGATTTGACTTTCCCAAGTTTGCTCCTCAATCGCATGACTGCCTTGGTATGAAGTTGAGAAATTCTGGATTCAGTAACTTCCAATACTTCACCGATTTCTTTAAGTGTCAGGTCTTCATAGTAATACAAAACTATAACTTTTTTTTCTTTTTCAGGTAGAGTTTTTATGGCTTCTACAATTACGTTCTTGATTTCTTCTTTCTCGATGATTACATCGGGATTCATATTGGAGGGAGATTCCAAAGTTTCCATAAAGGAGACTTCATCATTTTCATCTCCCAAAAACCAGATATCATTCAGTGAAACAAGTGAGGTTCCGCTAATTTTGGTGAGGATAGAAGTGTATTCTTCCATACTGACACCCAATTCTTTGGCTATGGCCTCATCTTCCACCGGTTGACCTTCTTTATTTTCCAGCATACCGATGATTTGTTCGAGTTGCTTTGCTTTTTGACGAATAGAACGTGGAATCCAGTCTACAGATCTGAGCTCGTCAAATATACTACCCCGAATCCGGGTCATAGCATAGGTTTTGAACTTGATCTCTCTTGCAGGATCAAACTTCTCGATAGCATCCAGAAGACCAAAAACACCATAGGCAACCAAATCATCAAACTCAACATTTTGAGGCATACCAATGGCAACCCTACCAGCAACGTGCTTCACGAGTGGGGAGTATTTTTCTACCAGGTAGCTTCTAATTTCTTCTTTTTTAGTTACTCTGTATTCTTTCCACAGAGTCATCTCATCTATCTGGTTGTATTTTTCGAGTAGTCTAGACATAATCCGATGTATATTAAATCAAATACCATTATATTTACAATCTTTTTTAATCGTTGAGTATCTAGGTTTAAAAAAAATATTATGTCTAAAAAAACAAGTTCTTTTTAATGTTTTCCATCGGATGAAATGCCACCCCCGGAATCGTCCTGAGCCATTATGGTCCGGATCGCTTCAGCCATCAATTTGGGTTCATTCTTTATAGCAATATTGTCCACCATGATATGATCGCCAAACTTAGAGTTGTCTTTGGCTGCGGGTTTTACTTCTACCGTATCTCCCTGATTCTCCTCTGCAGCAACAGCATTTGTATCGATTCCGGCACTGTTTTCTTCTGCATAAGCACTCGCGTCTCCGGTATCCATCTTCTTACCATCTTCTGATGAATTGTCAAACTCCAGATCACCGTTCAAAGTCATTTCCACTTCATTCAGAAAGTCAATGAATTCAGGAACTTTTTGTTCCAAAAACATATACAGACCCATTCCTAAACCGGCAAAAACGAGAGTAGAAATCAAAGTGCTAGTCAGAATATTTATAAACTGATTGCCAACGACGATTCCTCCCATCAAACTAATTAGGAATCCTACTATTGCAAACATGATAACAATCTTAATTTTCAGAATCTTATCCTAATTTTTCATTGTCTGCCAGTTGAAAAAATTTCTTGAAATAGGAGCTCAAATTTCTTTCCACTTCCATTTCCTGGACTTTTTCTTTTACGAGAGTATCACAAACCAAACTCACACAATGTGTTGCCTTACTTCTGGGAGAGTACAGAAAAAATGGCTTTTGTGCTAAAATACTCTTTTCCACTTCCTCGTCTTTATAAATCACACCAACTGCTCTGGGAACTACATTCAAAAACTTTTCGCTGATTTCGATCACCCTTTTGGCGACTCTTCTTCCTTCAATATCGTCTTTTGCCTTGTTAATTAAAACGTTTAATTTATAATTCCTGTTCTTTGCTATCACTGATTTGATCAATCCATATGAATCAGTGATGGATGTAGGTTCGGGAGTTGTGACAATCAATACTTCATCAGCGGCGAGAACCAAAGAAATGACAGTAGCATGGATTCCTGCACCTGTATCTATCAATATAAAATCATAATTTCCCAATTCAGAAAATCCATTGATCAGAGTGTCCCTGGATACTTTGTCTAAGTCTGCTAATTGTGAGTAGCCACTCGCCCCGGGAATAATGTCTATGCCTTCGGGCGTACTCAGGATGATTTCTTGAATGGTTTTGATGCCTTTGATTACATGGTAAAGGGTGTATTTGGGGATGATTCCGAGCATAACATTGATGTTAGCCAGACCCAGGTCGCCGTCCAGGACCAAAACTCTCTTCCCTTTTCTGGCTATAGAAATCGCTAGGTTGATGGAGATGGTACTCTTTCCCACTCCTCCCTTTCCCGAGCTCACTGCAATGATTTTTGTACCCGGAGGAGACGATCCGATGACAGGTTTAGTACCGGAGTATTCTTCCTTGAGTTTTCTGAGTCCGGAGGCCTGATCCATAATCCACCATTTTCAGCTTTGAAGTACCGAAAATGTCTCTCCTTTGATTTCTTTTAGCTTTTCCGGATGAAGAATTAAATCGGCAAAAATCTTTTTCGATCCGGGAATGATATCAAAAGGAACTTCCTGCCCAATGCTAATATATGCAAGCGTTTTATTGTGAGTGTCGATTAATTCGAGGGGGGTAGAGAGATAGTCGGTTTCATCTATCTTGGAAAGAATCACCCGTTTGTATCCAAGGGGTTCATAGGTTTCCATCACTGTCTTCATATTGTTATAGGAAAAGGTGGAAGGGAGAACCAAAATGTTCTCTACCTGTTCCTTTTCAGTGAAGACCTCATGATAGGATTGCATCTTTTCAAGAAAATCAGGATTCTTATGGTTGTATCCGGCTGTATCGATCAGGATCAATTCGGAACCATCCCTTTGAAGTGCCTCTCTAAATTTCTTTTCTTCTTTGACGGGATAAAAGGGGATGTCCATTGTATCTGCATATCTCTTCAACTGCTCGATAGCGGCGATTCGATAGTTGTCGGTAGTGTACAGAGAGACGATTCGCCCCATATGGAGGAAGTACTTGGCAGCAAGTTTTGCTATTGTTGTAGTTTTTCCGCTACCTGTGGGACCGATGAGAAAAATGACCTTTCGCTTTCCCCGTCCGGTTCCCGAAAAAAGATCTGAATCGACGCTGATTCTTTCCTCAAGGATTTCGCCCACCTTATCATAAACCATTGAGCTCTTCGCCCGATCAATATAGGAGAGATGTTTTTCTGCTTTGGAAATAATCTCTTCTACATATTCAGCGGTCATCCCTTCTTTTATCAGGCGATCTCTCAGTCTTTTTAAATATACAGAATCGTAACTGGCTTCTGTCCTCGGAAGGGGACGTGGATAGTCTTTTTTGATTTCATCTTTTAGGGAGATCCCCAGTTCCGGTGAATGATTTTCAATGATTTCAACTTCAGAATCTTCTTCAAAGACTTCAGGAGGAGGCTCTTCTACCTTCTTTTTGTCCTTATCTCTATCTCTTTCACGGTTCAGTAAGGGCTTGAGGTCATTCAGGCTTTTCTTAGCCCTTCCCTCATCGTCTGACTTCTGCCTGAGAAGTTCTTTGAGGTCCTGCAATTTTCTTTCTACTCTATCTTTGGAAGTCTGCTGTTCAGGAATCCCGATTTCTATTTCTACAAATTTTTTTGATAAAAACTTGGTTCCAAAAACACCACCTTCTGTTACGATTCGTTGTTCATAAACATGTGCTTCCGGACCATATTTCATCTTCATTTGCATGAAACAATCCTGAATATCTTTTCCTCTGATCTTTACAAAGTCCATTCTGCACCTCTAATTCTTAAATCCACTTGAAAAGAATCATCCTATCCTTATTCATAACTCCGGGTGGGTTTTGCCGGTTCCGTCTGAAACGAAATCACCGAATCCATAACAGTCTTGGCAGAAGATTGAATCTCTTCAATAGCCAGTACAGCAAAATTCCTCGGAGGAAATTCTTTGGCAAGCATATAAGAAAATGCCAATCTAAGCCCACGGGAAACTACATAAATAGGAAACTTTCCTTCACTATGAAAAGAATTGTATTCTCTGGCAACACTTTCTATCAATCGATTGTAATAATCCGGTGGAATGGAAATCAAGGAGCCTTCCATATGATCCTTGACCACTCCCTTGTTCAAGCGATCTGAGACCTTCGGATCCAGAGTTATGACATGGAGTTTGCCATCTGTACTCAGATAATCATTGACAATTTGACGCGAAATCGCCTGTCTCACCGCCTCAGAAAGAAAGTAGGGGTCCTTATCCAAAGAAACATTGTTTGCAATGGCTTCAATGATACTAGGTAGATTCTTGATACCTAGACCTTCACGGAGAAGATTTTGCAAAACCTGTTGGATCAATCCATACCCAACATTTTGGGATTCAATTTCAGAAACAAGAGTAGGATGTGTTCCCTTGAGGTGATCGAGAAGACTTTTAACCTCCTCTCTTCCCAGGAGAGAAGCGGCATTATTAGCGATCAATTCTTTTAGGTGGGTCACGATAACTGTAGAAGGATCGACTACCGTATACCCTCTATTTTCGGCTTCTATCTTATCAACCGGATCAATCCATTTGGCTTTGTATCCAAAGGTCGGCTCCTTGAAATCTTCACCCGGAATAGGATCGGATACTTTTTCTGCATTGTCCAGAGCCATGAGACGGTCGGCGCGAACCTTGCTCTCACCGATGACCACACCTAAAATCTTAATGGCATAGGAGTCCGGGTCGAGTTCCAGGTTATCTAAAATTCGTACAGATGGAATCACAAGCCCGGTATCTACAGCAAAACGTTTTCTGAGGTTAGAAATCTGATCGAGCAGGACCCCGCCCTGACTGGAATCCACTAAGGGGACCAAATTCAAACCGAGTTCGACTTCAATCGGATCCGTCCTGAGCTCTTTGTAGTAGTCGGGTTTCTTTTCTGTTTTGGATTCCATATCCTTCTGCTCTATAGAAGCTATGGTTTCTTTTACATTTTGTTCGATTGAATAGGCAATGTAAGCCAGTCCGAAGGCAAAGAACAAAAGTGAGAAGAAGGGTAGACCGGGAATGAGTGCGGCAAACGCCAAACTCGCGGCCACTACATACAGGGTTCTCGGATTGTTGAAGAGTTGGGACTTGAACTCTTCAGCTAAGTCTTTTTCAGAACCGGCTCTCGTGACGATCATACCTGTGGCGGTGGTTGTCAAAAGACCAGGAATCTGAGAAACCAAACCATCCCCGATGGTAAACTTTCCGTAGGTTTCGATGGCAAAAGCGAAGGACTCCCCCCGAAGGGCCATTCCGATGATGATACCTCCGAGGAGATTGATGGCGGTGATGATGAGTCCCGCCCGCACATCCCCCTGGACGAACTTACTCGCTCCATCCATAGCTCCGTAAAAATCCACTTCTCTCTGAACTTTCTTTTTTCTCTTTCCGGCTTCTTCTTCTGTAATGTTTCCACTCGAAAGCTCGGTATCAATCCCCATCTGTTTACCGGGGAGTGCATCGAGAGTAAATCGGGCGGCGACCTCAGCAATCCTCGTAGCCCCCTTGGTGATCACAACCATCTGAACAATCACTAAAATGAGAAAGATAATGAAACCGATGACAAACTTTCCCATTCCGGAGCCACCACCGACCACAAAGGTTCCGAAGGCTTCGATGATGTGACTATTGAAGGAAGATCCCTTTGCTAAAATCTGACGGGTGGTAGAGACGTTTAGTGCCAAACGAAAGAGAGTCGTGATCAATAGTAAATTTGGGAAGATTGTGAAATCAGAAGGTTCCCTAACGGATAGAGAGGTTAGGAGAATGATCAATCCCGATGTCAAACTCACAACAATCAATAAATCCAATACAAACCCGGGAAGCGGGACAATCAACATTGCCAGAATAGCAATGACCCCTACTCCCAAAACTACATCGGATTGATTGTACCATTTTTGCTGGTCCATTCTTATGCAACTCTCCTATACTTATCCAATCTGGAAATGATCAGTGATACTGCTTTGAAAAATCTGGAAGGAATTTCCGCATCTACTTCCACTTCATCGTACAACATTCTGGCGACAATCCTATCTTCAATGATCGGAACATTGTGTTTTTTTGCCAAGCGTCTCATTAGCAGTGCCAATTCGTCCATTCCCTTAGCAGAGACTACCGGAGCATTGTGGATCTTTGGATCATACGCAAGTGCTACCGAGAAATGAGTCGGATTGACGACCACCACATCTGCTTTGGGTATCCTCTGAAGCATACCCTTTCTGAGAAATTCTCTCACCATCTGCCTTCTACGATTGAGGAAAGTCTTGTCCCCTTCCGTCTCCTTCATTTCCTGCTTTGATTCGGAAGGAGTCATTTTTATCGATTCTTCAAATTCATACTTTTGATAGAAGTAATCCAGAATGCTTATGGCAAAAAACAAAACTCCAATGACTATAAAAATTTTTAAGGCTGTTTTGGCGAGTAAATGAATCGCGGCTTTCAACCCCATATTTCCCAGAAGAAGCATGGGTAGAAAGTCCATGGAAATGATAATGTAACTGACCCATCCCACCAGAGCTACCTTTGCCAGAGATTTAGCCAGATTGAACAAAACCTGACGCGTGGGGAGGACTTTTTTGAAGTTCGGAATGATTTTGGTAAAATTGGGTGTGAGGGCTTTGGGAGTATAGATGAACCCAACCTGAACCAGATTACCTACTATGGCCATAAGGAAAGAAATCCCCAGGACCGGAAAAAGGAGTCCCATGATATCGGACGCTGAAGCACGGAAAAGAACTCTCAGGTCTTCATCGGCAAAGGAATTGTAATTGTGAACATTCTCAAAGTACTTTCTAAAAATGTAAAATGATCTCTCAAAGAGGTATCCACCTAAAAGATACACTGTAGCCATAGATGTTAGCAGAATCAATGCCGCTGGCAGTTCCTGAGACTTAGGAACATTTCCCTTGTCCCTCTCCTCTTTTCTACGTCTCTCACTTCCCTCTTCTGTTCTACCTTCATCCTCGGCGGCAAAGAGTTGGAGATGAATTCGATCGGGGAAGAGTTCGATTATTTCGTCGGCCATACTCTCATCAACCTCTGAATTCGATCAAACGAAATTTCAAAACTATCCACCATCTGTTGCTCAATGAAAGGAATCACAATGATCATTACAATCAAGCCGACTACAATTTTCGCAGGAAAGCTCAGTTGCAAAATATTCATCTGAGGAGCCGCTTTTCCCATCAGAGCTTCGGAAATACTGACAAGAATGAGAATCCCCAGAACGGGAAGAGAAATTTTAAAAGCGACAACAAACATGGCTCCGATCGAAGCCTCAAAGACATGCATGATCGATCGATTCACATCGGGTGTGAAGGTAAGAATCTGAATCTTCTGGAAAGAGAGAGCAAGACTCTCGATCATCACCCGATACGCTCCGGTAACTAGAAAGAGCATCAATCCCATGAGGTTTTTCAACTGACTCATGACCGGAAGGGAAATCTGGCTCACGGGATCCAAAACCTCAGTATAGCTGAATCCCATTTGAACACTGAAGTATTCACCCGCCATAAGAAATCCCGCAAAGATAATGCTGATGATGAATCCAATCAACAAACCGATCAGTACTTCCGAAAAAATGATCAATCCGAATTCTCCCATTCCGGGAGGCACTTCCATCATGAAACCTGAGGTAACAGGAAATAAAATCAGAGACAGCATAAAGGAAAGCATAATCCGATAGGGATAGCTCACCGCATCCGATCCGAAGACAGGAGCAACAGTGAAAAGAGCCAGGGTTCTGGCAAAGATCATTAGAAACGTTTGAAAATTATAAACAAAGTATTCCAGCATTCCCTATCCTAGATCTTCTCAATCATGAAAAAAATATTCCTCGTATAGTCGGTCATAATACGAATGATCCAAGATGCGAAAATGATGATGACGATAAAAATTGCAACCAGCTTGGGAACAAAAGCAATGGTTTGTTCCTGAATGGATGTTGTGGTCTGAAGAATCCCTATGACCAAGCCTACCAAAAGAGCTGTGATCAGGATAGGTGAGGCAACTTTTAAAGTGATGAAGATGGACTCACGAAGTAAGGTTATCACATCTAATTCTGTCATCTGTAGCTCCTGACTAGTTCAAAGACCAAAAGATTCCAGCCATCGACAAGAACAAAAAGAATCACCTTGAACGGAAGACTGATCATAATCGGTGGCAACATCATTAAACCCATGGATAAAAGAGTAGATGCTACTACGATATCAATAATGATGAATGGAATAAACAAATAAATTCCAATGATAAATGCTTTTTTTAATTCTGAAAGCATAAAAGCAGGGATGATTACATAAGAGGGGACGTCATCGTAAGTCTTTACATTTTGAATCTTACCCAGTTTGAGAAATAAGGCAACATCCTTGGTTCCCGATTTTCCGATCTGTCTGATCATAAATTGGCGTATGGGAATCATTGACTTATCAAAAAATTCATTGGTATCGATATTCCCATCTACATAAGGAGTGAAAGCAGTCTCATTCACAGTTTTCAAAGTGGGCGCCATGATAAAAAAAGTCATGAACAATGCCAGTCCCATCATGACCTGATTGGGTGGAAGGTTTTGAATCGCAAGAGCTCTTCTCACAAAGTCCATTACAATCACGATTTTTGTGAAGGAAGTCATCGACATGACAATCGCCGGAGCCAGAGAAAGGATGGTAACGAGAAACAAAATCATCAGAGAGAGAGAAGTTTCTCGGGGGTTTCTGGCTTCCCGAATATTGAAATTCAAATTGGGGATCGGAATCCTGGGTGTATCCTGAGCAAAGATCTCCACACTGAAAAATAAGGCAAATAGTCCCAGAACAATCAAGAAAATAGGTTTCCTTTTTCTCCTGACTGCTCCCCAAAATTCGTGGAGGAGAATAGAGAGCCTAAATGTGAAGTGTCTAGAGGTGGGAGAATTGCCAGGTTTCATAAATATCCGAAATAATTTAATTATGTCTCATCTATCCTAGAAAACTTTCGTTTTCTTTTGGATTGTCAAGATCTTTTTTTGAGAGAGACTTTCTCTCTTCTTTCAATTTTTCCAAACGATCGAGTTGACGCAATTTCAACTCTTCAACCACATCATCCGTATCACGTTCCTCTACAACCACAGATCCGGATTTTTTTTCAAAAGGTGTGGTCTTTAAATTTTTCAAGAGTTGCTCTACAAAATTTTCTTCTTCGGGTTCTGTAACATCCCTCATCATATATACTTTTTGTTTCAGGTCAGGAGATTCTATCTCTTTGATCAAATTTATAGAATTCTCCGAGACACCTATCAATAGAAGCTCACCAGAAAGATCTACAATTTGAAGCTCCTTTCCGGGGCCGATCGGTAGGGTGGAGAGAACTCTCATGACACCTTTTACCGGAAACCGGGCATTTCTAGTAACGGAAAAAAATCGAACGAGATAGTAAAACACACCGACCAAAATGACCAGAACAATGGAAATCTTGACCAATATCCACAATAAGCTTTCGGGTTCCGACTGCTCCCGAAATCTCTCCTGAACCGGATTCACTTCTTCAGGTACTTTTTCAGGGACTTTGGTGGGTTCGGGAGGTTTGGTTTGCTTTTCTTCAATGCCCAATTCTTTTTGGAGGGCGTTATTGAGGTCTTCTTCCTGAGGAAGCAATGGGGAAAAGAAAATCAAAATGAATACAAAAAAAAATTTCCCCAATCTGAGCATTATTTTCCTTCGCTCTTGAGTCGATCGGTTGGGCTGACGATGTCAGTTACCCTCACCCCGAAGTTTTCATCGATGACCACAACCTCACCCTTGGCAATGAGCTTTCCATTGACCAGGAGATCTACCGGTTCACCGGCAAGTTTGTCCAGCTCTATGATAGAACCTTCACCGAGTCCAAGGATATCCTTTATGTACATCTTAGTACGCCCCAACTCCACAGTGACGGACATCTGAACATCCATAAGAAGGTTGAGGTTGGATTGGCCTGTGGGCTGGCTGGCAGTAGAAAGAGAGGGGAAGCCCACACCTTTGATGTCTACCTGAGGCATTTGCATTTGCTGTTGGGCAAACCCCATTCCGCCACCCATGGGCATGGATACATTCATTCCACCCCCATTTGAAGTATTTTTTTGGTCTCCACCTTTCTTGGATACATTGAGGAGTTCTTCAGCTGTGGACATTGAGAGGATGTAGTAAACTTTCAATACACCGACACCTTCAATATTGAGGTTCAGAGATGTATTGACCAGGGTCTTTCCTTCGGGTATGATGAGATCACTGGCAGACTTCGACATAGAAACTTCCAGTGGAGATCCATTGATGCTAGCATTCAATTTCAATCCCATCTGAACGGTGACTGTGCCTAAGATAGGAGCAAAAGCGTCTTTGAGAGTTTGGAGCTGAGCATTTTCCAGAGCACCTGTGGAGAGTCCTCCCAGAAGTACATTGACTACTTTGGAAGCATTTTCAGCGGACATGAGGAGACAGGCCCGTCCATTCATAGAGCCGGAGAGGTTTTGGATCAAAGTCACAGCTCCTGCCCCCAACTCTGAGGAGAGATCTGAGCTGGACTTAGACTCTACACTGGGACTGGTAAATTTGACCGGTTTGCTAAGAAGAGTTTCTAAAGTCCTTCCTGCTGGGTTGAAAGCATAACTTAGAACATCGGCAATAAGATCCTTGTCAACAGGAGATAGTTCTTCCCCTCCTCCACCTCCGACAGGTTCCGGCTCATAAGAACTCGTTTCGTCGGCACCCTGTAATAATGCATCAATTTCATCTTGAGAAAGTGAACCTTCACCCATTGAGAATACTCCAGCTTAAGAAAATACTATTATCATAAATCGGCTAATCGACTGAAAAAACTCAGTCTGAAATACAAATACCGTAAGAAATGAAATCTTTTTTTACAAACGGATACTAAGACTTCTAACTGTAAATGGTTTTTCAACTCCATTTTTGTTTTTTCCCTTAGAATGGAAACTAAAAACGAACATTCCCCTTTAAAAAATCCTGATAGGCAACTTTCAGCCCTGATTCCAGAGAAGTTTTGGCTTTCCAGCCGAGATTGGCAAGTCGTGTGGTGTCAAGGAGCTTTCTGGGAGTTCCATCGGGTTTGGTTGTGTCAAATTGCATTTCTCCTTTAAATCCCACTGTCTTTTTAATGGCATTTGCCAATTCCATTATGGTGACTTCAATTCCGCTTCCTACATTGATTGTTTCATTGGAAAGATATTCGTTCATCAAAAACACACAGGCATCCGCTAGATCATCTACAAAAAGAAATTCCCGTTTGGGCTTTCCTGTTCCCCAAATGACCACCTCGGATTGTTTGTTGATCTTGGCTTCATGAATCCGACGGATGAGAGCCGGGATCACATGAGCGTTCATGGCATTGTAATTGTCACCCATTCCATAGAGATTGGTGGGCATAGCAGAGATGAAGTTGGTATGGTACTGTTTGTTGTAAAACTCGCACATCTTCACACCGGCTATTTTGGCTATCGCATACGCCTCATTGGTTGGCTCCAGTTTTCCATCCAATAAATAGTCTTCACGAATGGGCTGCTCGGAATGTTTGGGATAGATACAGGAAGAACCGAGGAAAAGAAGCTTCTTTACCCGATAGACATAGGAACTATGAATTAGATTGTTTTGAATCTGAAGATTATTGTAAATGAATTCTGCCGGATAGGTATTATTGGCATAGATTCCTCCGACTTTGGCTGCAGAAACAAACACATAGTCAGGCTTTTGGGTCTTAAAGAACGTCTCTACATCCTGTTGCCTGGTGAGATTCAGCTCTTCCGAGCTATGACCGATGATGTTCTGATAGCCCTGTTCGATGAGTGATCTGTGGATGGCGGAACCCACCATTCCGTAGATTCCTGCGATAAAAATTTTAGCATTTTTTTCCATTCAATTCTCCGGTTTGGGATTATTTCCGCACTTCCCCTTTCAGCTCTTCTTTTACCTGATCCTTGGAAGCATTTCCCCGAAGATGAATGTAGTACATAACCAAATACTTTGTCAAAACCGGTTCTTCATTTTTGTGAACCATCACCCATCTGGTACTGTCGTTTTGAATGATTTTTGCGAGGTCATTGATCTTGGGAACCCTGGTATGAAAATTTACATTTTCTAATTTTCCTGTCCGGGCATTCATTTTTGCCAGAACCATCCCATCATCACGGAAATCAACCCGACCATCAAATTTTTTGATTTCATCAATAATGAGAGCATCTCCTCCCGGATCCGGTTTTCTTCTCATTACATCCGAATTACGAATCTGCCGAACACTGTAGCCATCTCCCGTCAGATATACCCGAAAGATCTCAGATGGATCTGTTGATTCTCTTTGAAACTCAGGTGGATCCAGATCGGAGATTTTTACTTCCTTACCCTTTTCATCGATCACTTTCTCTGATTCACCTGCGGGATAAAAAAACTTACTGGGTTTTGGCCCATTGGAATTTTCTGCTTCATTTCCAAATCCTATCGATGAGCAGTAGAGATGAAAAAAACAAAATAAAATTAAATGAAAGGAAATTCTCATATCTTTAGAGAAGAATATGCTTTCTGGAAATCAAATCTTTTTCCAAAAAAGATCTGAATTGTGGGCACCTCTAAAAACCCCTTAGCAGGGCTTTTTAGAGGTGGGATTTGCTTGGGGTTGCACCCCATACCCCGCTTTTTTGAAGAAATATTGAAAAACTTTTAAAAAATTGTTTATTTCAATATCTAAAAAAAGGGTTAATAGACGTTCCCTTTTATATAAAATTTTAAAGAAGGAGTGTGGCCAAACCTAGAAAACAAAAAAATCCGAACATATCTGTGCTGGCTGTTACAAATATGGATGAACCTATTGCCGGATCGATCTTAAAGTATTTCAATATGAGGGGAACAGAAGATCCAACCAAACCGGCTATCAATAGGTTGAACATCATTGCCATTCCCATGACAGATGCGATTTGGATATCATGCCTGACCAGATAAGTGACAAGAACTGTAATACTACCCACCAGAATTCCATTGATAAATCCGATGGCTAATTCTCTTCGTATTACAGTAAACCAATTCATCTCGTTGAGTTCCCCTGTGGCAAAACCGCGAACCATGATAGTTATCGCCTGAGTTCCTGCGTTTCCTCCCATACCTGCTACTATAGGCATGAGACTTGCCAGTATCACAAGTCTCTGAATTGTATCCTCATAAAAGGAAACTACAGAGGTAGTGATCATGGCTATACCCAGGTTCATGACCAGCCAGAGAATTCTTTTTTTTACCGACCCTACTATCCCGGATGCCAGGGATTCATCTTCACTCACCCCACCCATTCGATAGATATCTTCGGTGGCTTCCTCTTCGACAATATCCAAAACATCATCCATTGTGATACGTCCAATCATCCTATTGTCATCATCTATGACAGGTGCGGATAAGAAATGGTATTTCTTAAAGAAGAGAGCAACTTCTTCCTGATCGGTATCATAGTGGATGGATTGGACAGGCTGAATGAATTTTGAGACCCTGGAATTTGAATTTGCAATCAGTAAATCCTTCAATGTAACCATTCCCGCCAGCTTTCCATCCTCATCGAGAACATAAATTACATAGAGATCATCAGTCTCCCTTGCGGCTTTTCTGAGACTCCGGATAGCATTTCTCGCATTCTCACTGGATCGAATCCAGGCAAAATCCAGATTCATGAGTCGACCGGCAGTATTTTCTTTAAAAGTCAGTTGGGACCGAATTCGATCCGAGTCCTCTTTGTTGATTGTGTTGAGAAGAATCTCACGGGTATTCTTATCCAATTCGGAAAATAAGTAGGCTATGTCATCCGACTCCAATTGTTCGAGAACCTGCGAAATCTCATGAAGATCGAGAAGTTCGACAAACTCTGCCTGTTCCTCATTGGTGAATTCAACAAATACCTTTCTCTGTAATTCGACATCAAATCTTCTGAATAAAAATAGTGCATCTTCTTCATCGAGAAATTCTATAATATCGGCAATATCAGCAGGGTGTTTTGTTTGAATTAAAAATTTTATGATTTCTTCATCTCTTTTTTTGATACCGTTAAGAAACTCTTCGATTTCTCCGATGTCGAATACTTCATTGTCTATTTGAGATTCATTTTTCATCTTATCACTCATTCGCCTAACGATGTTCTCCGGACTCAGAGTATTCTTTTCCGACAAATCCTTTCCATAGATGCTTCAACCGATCTTTCAATGTTTTTTCATGCCCCCGATCTTCCGGAAAATAAAATTGGGGCGGATTCACCTGCAAATCCTCAGGGAAATAATTCTCCTGAAGGAAAGCTTCCTGGTAGTTGTGGGGATATCTATAGTCCCTTGCATTTCCCTCTTTTTTATGAATGGATGTAGGTGCATTTCTGAGTTTGAGAGGAATCTTCAAAGAAGATTGGTTCTTTCTCACAAAGTCAAGAGCAGAATCTATACCCAGGTAGGAGGCGTTGGATTTGGGGCAGGAAGCAAGAAAGACTGTCAATTGAGAGAGAAGAATACGCCCCTCCGGCATACCAATTTTTTCTAAGAGTGAAAATGTGGATGCGGCCAGCTGAACTCCATACACAGATGCATTTCCCACATCTTCAGAAGCTAAAATAGCCAGTCTTCTCATAATGAAGAGTGGGTCTTCTCCTGATTCCAGAAGAATCGCCAGATAGAGAAGTGCCGCATCCGGATCACTCCCGCGAATCGATTTGATGAAGGCTGAAATCGTATCGTAATGATCTTCACCATTCCTATCATATCGTAGTACATTTGAAGAAAAAATTTCTTTTATTTCATCGAGTACAAATTTCTCTTCCATAGGTTCGATGGAGGATAAAATTTCCAATCCATTCAAAAACTGCCTTGCATCCCCATTACTGATGTCTATTAAGTAACGAAAGCAATCCGGGTCCAGTTCGGGTACGGTTCTCATTGATTTTGCCCTCTCGTAGATCTTGAGGAAATCACCTTTTTTTAACTCAAAAAACTTCAAAAGACTGCATCTGGAAATCAAAGCTTTGTTGATACGGAAAGCAGGGTTTTCTGTTGTCGCACCTATGAGAACAATCCTCCCTGTTTCAACTGCATCGAGAAGACTATCCTGTTGGGAGCTGGAAAAACGATGGATTTCATCCAAAAAAAGTAAGACCCTTCCGAGTCGATCCGTTTCAGAAATCAGTTCTTTGATTTCCTTTACTCCCGAGGAGACAGCATTTAGATTACGAAATGGTAGCTTCCAAATCTGACTCATTATCCTCGCAACTGTAGTCTTTCCGGTGCCGGGGGGACCATAGAGTAGCAGGGAAATTGGTTTTTTTAGACGGGAAAGAGTTTCAATCGCCTTCTCCTGTCCAAAAAGAGAGGAAAAATCCTTGGGCCGCAATTCGCTCGCCAGAGGCTCCTCTCCCCGAAATAAATTTTCAGACAACTGTCAATTCCTTTTGAATTTGATGAACACAATCCAGAATTGTTTGATTACAAACGGTACATTCACTGTGACAGCACATCAATGTGCTCTCGTCCCTTCTTCCGGAAAGAAATTGATCTATGAGAGATTCCAGATGGGAAGGCAATGAAAAATTGTCTAAATTGCGCAAAATCACTTCCCTCCTATCCGGGGAAAAGAGTCTACCCTGTACTTCAGCTGATTTGTTCTTCATAATTTATGAGCCTCATTCCAAAAAAAACATTGTCAAGTTACATTTAATGCTTCTAATTCCACTTTCCTAATTTTCTAGTTACCAATCATGGACATTTATCTTGATTGTGTTGAGGAATCCGCTTTTCCATTTTCTGAAGAAATCGTGAAAAACATGATTCAGACTGCCCTTTCTCATCTGGGTATTCACAAAAACTATGAGATTTCAGTACTTCTGGTTCGGGACGAAGAAATGCAAATGATCAATCGGGAGAGAAGAGGAATGGACAGGACTACAGATGTCCTTTCTTTTCCGGTGGCTGAGACCATTCCCCACCCTTACCGTGTATTGGGTGAAGTTGTGATTTCCATAGATAAGATGGAAGTTCAGGCAGAGGAAATCGGTCACAGTGTTCGCGATGAATTCTTACGCTTATTGGTCCACGGTATCCTGCACTTGAATGGGTATGACCATGAAATCGGTCAGAAAGAAGAAATTCTCATGCAGAAAATGGAAGATGAAATCCTCGAGATACTCTACAAACTTGCCGATTAAAGAATTTTCTCTAAGCCTTCATTGAGTTTTTTCATCATATTTTCATCCAGCCTCTCTGTCATTTCCCTTCTCAATAAAAATGTATCCCGTACCATTTTTTCTTCAGTTTTAGCCGTGACGGAAAGGATATCAATGTCGAGCAAATACAATAACTGAGAAATTTCAAAGAGAAGACCGGGTCTATCGATGGTCCTGATGTCCAGAACTGTGGAATCTACCGAATCCGGATTGAAGAGCCGGATGACAGGAGAGATCTTTGTAGGGCTTACGAGGGTCAGATCAGGAAATCGGTCCAAATAATCAATGACCAGTAAATCCCTAAAGAAAAGATCCTCTACATCTTTTCGAATTTCCTCGAGGGAAGGTTCATCCAAAACTTCATTTTTAAAACTTCTTACATGGAATAAATCCTTAACATTTCCATCCTCATCAGTTTCAAAATTTGCTTCGATGATGTCCCAACCATGGGCAAACAAAATCGCTGTGATCTTGTAGATGATACCTCTCATATTTTTTTTCAAAGTGAGAGTCAGAAGGTAATCATCTTTTTTAGGATCTGCTTCTAGCTGAAAAAAATCTCTATAATTAATCATAATGTTCATTTATTAGACTCCCCTGTACTAAAAATTTTAATTTTAGCACTGCTCTGTACTGTTGCAAATCCTATGCCAGAATACTATAATTAAAAATCTAGTTTCAAACCTAAACTAGCAGAGGTGGCATGTTCGGAAACCAATCCCTCCATAAGCAGTTTTAATTTCCATATATCTATTTCAAATCCGGCAATTAGAAAAGAATGAGTGAATTTCGAGACATCTTTGGATGCCAGAGCTACAGAAAAGTATCCTTCGGGAGAAGGAAGATTCGATGGGACCATCGATGGAGTTAGAGATGAATAATTGTAAACTGCTAATGGATCCATGCTCATTTTTAAACTTCCTGCTCTTGAGATTTCCATCCTTGTGTAACCTTCGCTGCGATTGGCTCCGGCTCCGATAAAAATAGTAAGGGTTCTCATCAAGAGGAAACCGGTTCGAAAGTCAAGTGGAATCGAGTTCATCTGACTTCCATAAAGAAAATGGGAATCAGCTACCCAGGATCCCTGATAGTCACCAATTTTGAAGGTTGAATTGGATCTCTTGTCATTGTCGAACTGTCCCGCTATGTTCAACCTGGAGTATCCCAAACCAACATTCAATCCCTGAAACCTGAAGACCAAACCTTCAGTGGACGGTTTGATAATGTCAAATCTAAGCATGACCCCCATTTGGGTAAAAGAAAAGTAACCGTTGTATTCGAAAGTCTTCGGCATGATACCTTTCACATCCGCTGAAGTGATTTTCAGGCTGGATCCTTTTACATACAAATTGAATCGATTTAGGAAACTGGATCCCTCATCCCTCGATCCCTGTCCGAAAAGCCAGCCTAAATTGACTCCTGCCATCAGAGCAGGAGCGGTACTAAAACCTGCCAGGGGCAATTTCTTAACATTTACATCCCGGTACTTAAAATCAACAGTTCCATCCTTGTAAAGACTGGCATTCAATCCCCCACCTACCTGAAACTTATTGATGGTTCCCATCCCGGTCACTCCTGAGAATCCATTGGATGTCCCATTGGCATAGCTCATGGATTTGAGAGTCTTTTCTAAGTATTGGATTTGAAATTGATAGGGAAGTTCGGTCAGTTGAGCTTTGTAGTCAGCTCCAAGAGCATCACAGACCTGTCCCGTACAACTAACATTGGATATGGGAACATCAGGCCAGGAAAATAAGGGGGAAGTGATGAGTGCCAGGATGAGGACGAATAGGAATCTTATTTTCATTTTGCCTCCGGCTGACCACAATCCTAACAGAAAAGGAACTCTCTTCCTGATACATGTGGAGGAATACCGGCCTCCAATACTAGTAACAATTCATTTGACGGAATTTTCAATGGAAATTTCTTTAGATTTGAAAAAAGACCGAAGTTTATTCTTTCGGAAGTTTCTTACGAATCAAATAGTATACAGGCAGACCTGCCAGAGTGAGAAGAATCCCTCCCAAACTCCTTTCGGGTGCAGTGATAGTTAGATACACAACAAAAGCCAGATTTCCCATACTGAAGACCAGGGGCAGGTAGGGAAAGAGAGGTATCTTGTAGCGAATCGATTTCCCTTTTTTTTCCAAACGAAACACTGTCAGAACCGTAATTGCAGAAAGAAGAAAAACTGCACAGGTAATGAGATAGAGCAAGGAATGGATGTTCCCTACTAAGAGGAGAAGAGATGCATAGCCCCCCTGAAAAATCAGTGATCGATAGGGAGTACCATACTTCGGATGGAGGTCGGCAAGGGATGAGAAGAACAATCCATCCTTTGCCATAGCGTAGTAGACTCTGGATGCTCCCATTATGATCGAAGAAAGAGACCCCGAAACCATCCAGAGAATGAAGAAGGTGAAGACAATTTTCCCACCTTCTCCGAAGAGACTTCTGGCTGAAACCATCCCTATGCCCTCCTTGGAACTGATCTCAGTGATAGGCGTGGAAACAAGATAAAGTAGATTGATCGAAAGATAAAATCCAATTACAATGATACAGGCAAGAAATATGGAGAGTGGAATGTTTCTCTGTGGATTCTCTACCTCTCCTGCGACATAGGTGACCATATTCCATCCAAGATAAGAAAAAGTCACAGGAACCATAGCCAGAGCCAGGCCGGAGAATTGAAGCTCAGTTCCTGAATTCAAATTTTGAAAGTCTGTTTTACCTATCGAAAATCCCAGGATTACAAAGAGAAGAAGCCCACCGACCTTCACGATAGTAATGAAATTTTGCACCCGGACAGCCTGCTTGATCCCCAAAATATTGATCATCGTGAAAACTAGGATCAAAAAAATACTCAGGATCTGACCCGGTCCGATTCGTATGGAAAAGAAGGATAGACTGTTCGGATCCAGAAGAGGTGAGAGAAAAGAAGTCAAACTGACCAGAGGAAAGATCTCAATCGGTGTAAAAAATTGAAATCCCGGAAAGAGAACCAGAAAATGCTCTGAAAATGCAAGAGCCAGGACGGCTATATTTGCAGTGAGATTGGCAAGAAGGGATGCCCAACCACTCATGAAGGCAACCGAAGGTGAATATGCCTCCCTGAGATAGATATAATCCCCCCCGGCTTCCGGGTACAGAACTGCAGGATAGGCATACGAGAGTGCACCGGAAAGAGCGAAAATTCCACCCAGAAACCAAGCGAGGAGGATTCCTGAAGGTGAGGGAAGATCCCCGATCATGTAGCCTGTAGTAAAGAAGATTCCCGAACCGATCATGGATGTAACCATGAGGGCTGTTGAATCAAACAAAGAAAGTGTTCGCTTTAATTCCATATGATTTTTCCATGTAAGAAATCAATCTCAATTATGCAGAGCAAGTTTTTAAAGTATTCAATAATTCTTTTGATTTTTATTTTCTTTACCTGTAGAGAAAAAGCAATCGTCACTATAGGCGACATCCATCCCAAGAAATACAAAATCAATATCAATGAAGCTCAGAGTTCAATTTCGGACGATGCAACCCAACTTGAGGAACTCTCAATGTTCTTCAGCGGGAGGTTCAAACCTTCCGAATCCTCCAAACTAAATGAGTACTCAGGCTCCCGATCCTATTTGAAATTTCAGGATCGAATTCAAAATTACTGGCATCAGTATGAACGTCAAATCCTCATTCCTCTGAAAGAATGGTCCTCAATTCATGTCTCAGAGAGAAAAGAAAAAGTTGTCATTTATCCATTTTCGGGACCCGATTTTCTGAATGCCTATACGATCTATCCCAAAGCAGAAAAATTCATTCTCATCGGACTCGAACCCGGGGGAATGCAACCCAAACCCGAAGATATGCCTGAGGGAAAGGTTACAAAGGGACTCAATGATATCCTATCCGGTCTGGACAGCATTTCCCGATTGAATTATTTTATAACAAACAAAATGAAGGTCAATATCTCAGCCTCCGGATTTCCCGGAACTGGTCCTATCTTTCTGACCTATATGGGTTTCTTGGGCATCAAACCGATTGCCTACAGACCTATTTCTATCGACAGAGAAGGGAACATTCAGTACATCAGTGCGGAAGAAATCCGAAAGGATTCCAAACTGAAAAAGGGGTATTTTTCCTTAGAAATTATTTTTCGTGATCCGATCAATCAGCAGGAGAAATTACTCTATTACATTTCTACAAATATTTCGAATCAGGGAATCATTTCAGATCCCAATGCTATGGAATTCTTAAAAAAACAGGAAGGTTTTGTCTCCACTTTCAAAGCGGCTTCTTTTCTTGTGCATTACGGACACTTCTCCTTTATAAAAGATTTCATAATTTCCAGAGCCAATCTCATTGTAATGGATGATACAGGTCCGAAGATCAAAGACCTGGAAAAGGAATATGATCTGGAAGTATATGGAAAGTACACCCGACCCATCAGTCTCTGGCCGGAAATGTTTCAGGTGGAATTGGAAGCCCTCCACAAAAAACAAAATATGGGTCCCCTTCCATTTCGTTATGGATACGGAACCCTTCACAAAACCTACCATATCATAATTGCCAAAAGGAAGAACCCTATCCCCCTTTAAAATTTGGCGGGCTCTTCCCGGAATCCAACTGAAAAGATCTTTAATTTCATTTGGAAATTCTTTGATTAGAAAAAATGCTTTATATGATATGAACCCATTCTAAGTTAGAAAGAAGAACTCACCCGGGAAGGTTATATGAAAAATAAACGCTGGAAATACTATATAGACAAAGACTTTCAAAACCAATTTATTTTTCAATTTTCTCTCCTGATCATGTTGAATGCTGTGGCCACTCTCGGATTGATATGGATGATCAAGGAAAAGTCGTACAACCTCCTCCCGGACAATGCAGCTGTGCTGGTTCAGGTAGATGCCAATGAAGCTATCTACATAGATAAAAATAATGAAGGGGAACTCATCATCTCCGATGTAGAAGGGAAACCCTACTTTCCTCTCAAACAGGGAAATCATGCCATACCGAGACTCTACAACGCATTTGATCTCTACTTTCAACCTGTTCTATTTGTGAGTCTACTCAATCTATTTGCAGTCAGTATCTTCAGTCTATTTTTCTCTCATAAAATGGCGGGTCCCATCTATAAAATCAAGAAGATACTAAGGGAATATGTAGATAGACAGGAAGTAGAAGCGATTACACTCCGAAAAGGTGATTTCTTTCATGATTTGGCTGACCTGATCAATAGGGCATTGAAATTGGAGAAGAAAAAAAATGATAAAAAGTAAATCCCTACTTTTCTTCTTTGTTTTACTGATTCCATTTTTATCCATCAATTCCGGAGAACCCTCTCCTGAAGAAATATCGAAACTCAACTTCAACGACCTGAAGACCCTCGGAAAATACGCCTCCGATCCACAGGGACGACCCAGATTCAAAATCCTGGTTATGGAGCGCCTGAACATTGTTCTCATCGAAAACATGAATCAACTCGAATCCAAAGGAAGAGAAATTTTGACCATTCTCGGAGAACTCTTTCAGTCCAGTCCGGATTCAGGATCTTCCTACAATTCTATCATTCGGAAAAAAACCTGTTTTATGTTGGGTTATCTGAAGAAAACCAGTTTTCGAGACGAAGCCTACACCAAACTCCACAATCAAATCATTAGTGAGACCAGTGGGGATGTAGCGGGTACCTGCATTACAGTGATTTCTGATTTTGAAGAAAGAAAAGATCAGACAACAAAGCTTCTGATAGGCATCATTCATACCGAATTGAAAAAAAAGAGAGTGGATGAAGAAGATACAGAATTGATGCTTTCTGTGATTGAAGCACTGGGGATTTTCAAATCCAAATCCAGTTACATTCCCCTCATGAAACTCCTGGATTCAAAGTATTCAATTGAAGTCAAAAACAATGCCAAAGAAGTCTTAGAGTCCATTCCTCAATAAATCTTTCATTTCCTCTCTCAAAACTTCACCGGGAGTGATCTCTCCCTCAGAAGACAGATAAAAGAGGTTTTTGGGAAGATCTTTCAATTCTCTGCACTTCACAAAATCTTTTTCAGTACAGAGCAAGATATCTGAATTTTTGGATTCTCTAGATAAATTCATCATATCCGATTCTGTAAACTTATGATGATCCAGAAATACCTTCTCTCCAATTTTCTTTAAAAAGTACCTTTCGGTGTGGGAAAAAAAT
This sequence comes from Leptospiraceae bacterium, assembly GCA_024233875.1. Classification (GTDB taxonomy): domain Bacteria; phylum Spirochaetota; class Leptospiria; order Leptospirales; family Leptospiraceae; genus JACKPB01. Next base: position 520,795 of record JACKPB010000001.1, on the reverse strand, counting down.
GTTTTCGGATTGCCTATTCCGGAAAAGAAAAACACAGAGAACTTCTTGCAGTTTTCCATATCAATCGACTCACCTTCCCTGTTCTTGATTTCTTGGGGTTGCAAACCAAATCTCAAGTACCTCAGGTTTGGAAATCTCCTCCGGAATTCGGATTCCAGTTCTAAATCATAAGCCTTTTGCCCCAAATTGAATTTGGAGAACACAAGATAATCGGCACGGTTCAGGGCAGAATAAGATTCCCTGAGATTTCCCACCGGAAGAAGAAATCGTTCCGGAGCTTTGGATGTATCAATGAGCACAAAATCCAGGTCTCTTTCGAGAGCGTGGTGCTGAAACCCATCGTCCAGAAGAACCAATTGAATTGAATCGGGTTTACTCACAAAGTTCAGAAAGGTTTGGTAGCGATTTTGACCGATGAGAACTCTCACTTCGGGGAAATTTTTCTTTATCATCAGGGGTTCATCGCCCACTTCATTTGGATGGGAATGGACTGAGACCTCCCCTCCTTTCCGACTCAAGCTTCCTCCATATCCCCGACTCAAAACGACGATACTTTCCAGGCCCAGACTTCTTGCCATTCCGAGAAGAGTGAGAATAAAGGGAGTCTTTCCCGTGCCCCCAACAGATAGATTTCCTATACTCCATACCCTCCGGACGGGCAACTTCTCTCGTTTTTTGAAATACCTGTGGAGAAGAAAGAGACCACGATACAGGGGAATCAAAAAAAAAAGTAAAAATCTCAAATTTTTTTTCAAAATCGGCACTCCGATGATCATTTTTTTTACCCTTAATGGGAAAGGGAAGTTGAATTTTAGGAGGAAAAAAAATGGAATTTGAATTGGGTTATCTTTATTATCCTGCCATTCAATACAGTTTGGGGCTACTATTGGGTGGAATTTTCGGATCGATTCTCATCTTGCGAAAAAAATTCTGAGAAATTTTCGACAAAAAATTTCTTGCTTTTGGTCTCGGAGGTGGGAAATATCCCATTAGGAGAACTATTTATGGACAATAGAACATTTTTAGAGCAAAAAATCCCTCATTTCAATGGAAATAAGTATGTGATAGGTGTTCTAAATGATGGAACAAAGATTCGTCTAGTGTATGAAGGTCCTCTGGTCAATGAATTTGAAATGGCGGATGTAGACACCGGTATGGTCTTTCACAGAAATGATTTTTCATCTTTTGAAAATACAGGTGCCCATGCTGAATTTCTACACACCAAGAACCACAATGCCAGAAATCATTTTCGGTACATTACATCCGGAAAAAACTACAAACAGGACACCGGGAACCTAAAGCACCTCATCAATTGATTCAATGATTCTCACCCCGGTCTATCCCGATATAAAATTTACCTTTTCGAAGCAATTCAAAAGGTAAATCTCAATTGTCCGTGTTCCATTACGGATAGAAAGATACGATTCACTTCAAGTTTTTACGGAGGTACTTTTGAACAATCAATTAGCGAATGACTTAATTAATTTTGGACTCATGAGAGGCGCGGATTTTGTAGAACTTTTTGTTGAGGAGACGAGAAGCTCCAGTGTCAACTACAACAATCAAAAAGTGGAAACTGCATCTGCCGGAACGGAATTCGGTATAGGAATACGTCTGCTTTTCGGAACGGATGTTTTGTATGCCTGTACGGGAAATGAAGATCCGGAGAGTCTGAGAAAACTGATAGAAAGTCTGATCTCGACCAGAAGCAATTCTCAGGTTTCAAAGGACAGGATTGTAATTCAGGATTTGTATTCTATTCCCGTTCAGAACATCTCCATAGATCCCCGTTCTGTAGAGCAGGAAAGAAAACTTAACTTTTTAAAACAGGCTGACAGTGTGGCCCGGGGGATATCTACCAAAATCACCCAGGTCTCTGCCAGTGCCTATGATAGTCATTCAAGTATTTTGATATTCAACAGTGAAGGACTTGCTGTAGAAGACGTTCGGGTTCACTCCCGATTTTCCATTGGAGTGACTGCATCGGATGGAAAAGAAATCTATTCGGGCTCGGAATCTCCCGGTGCTCAGAGAGGCTTTGAATTTTTTGAATCTCTGAACATTGACAATCTGGCAAAATCAGCAGGCGAAAGAGCTCTCCTCATGCTCTCAGCAGGGTATGCCAGAGGGAAGAAAATGCCGGTTGTGATGGGAAATGGATTCGGAGGCGTCATCTTTCATGAAGCCTGCGGTCATCCCCTCGAAACGGAAGCAATCAGAAAAAAATCTTCCCCCTTCACAGGGAAACTCAATGAACGTATCGCAGCAGAATGTCTGACAGCAATAGACGATGGAACCATCCCGAATTCCTGGGGTTCAATCAATATAGATGATGAAGGCTACAAACCGGAAAAAACTGTTCTCATTGAAAATGGGATTCTGAAGAATTACCTCTCGGATAGAATTGGTTCCATAGAAGTAGGCGTTCGGAGAACAGGTTCAGCAAGACGCGAGTCATACAGCTATGCTCCTGTATCACGAATGAGAAACACATACATAGCCGCCGGAAACAGTAGCCGGGAAGATATGATCTCTTCTGTTGAAGAAGGACTCTATGCCAAAAAAATGGGTGGAGGATCGGTAAACCCTGCTACAGGTGAATTCAATTTTTCAGTGGAAGAAGCCTACATGATCCGAAAAGGGAAAATTGCGGAACCAGTAAGGGGAGCGACTCTCATAGGGAAAGGACATGAAATCCTCCCGAAGATATCTATGGTGGGTAACGATCTGGAGATCTCAGCAGGAATGTGTGGGGCGGCATCCGGATCCATTCCGGTCACAGTTGGTCAACCAACTATTAAAGTGGATGAAATTCTGGTGGGAGGAAGATCTTGAACCTAGAAGATGCAGTAGACTATCTCTATAATAAAGCAAACTCAGCAGGTGTAGACCAATTTGATATTTTAGCCGGATTTTCAGAATCCACCGGTGTTGAGATCTTTCAATCCAAGATTCAAAATACAGAAATTTCTTCAGTCAATGGAATAGGGATTCGACTTTTTGTTGAAGGTCGCCCGGGTATCTCCTTTACGGAAAAATTTTCAACTCCCGCATTGGATCAAACCCTGAAGGATGCACTTTCCAATTCTAAAATCACCAATCGATTGGATCTGGATCTTCCGGAAGCTACTGTACTACCTTCTCTGGATCTCAAATCATTCGAAGAATCGATTCAGGATGTTCATTTTCAGGAAATGGTCAACCTGGGAATGAAGTTGGAAGACATCGCCCTCCACTCTGATGAGAGAATTGAAAATGTACCCTACCTCGGAGTGGGCAAATCTGAATCCTCCTATGTGTTGAGAAACTCAAAGGGTGTCTCCTATTCAAGACGTTCCAACAGTATCTCTGCTTATCTGGGAGTCACTGCAGCTCTGGAAGATCAAAAAAAGATGGGTGTCTATGCAAATTCCTACAGGAGTTTTCAGGATTTCAATCCTCAATTCATGGCTTCCAAAGCTGTATCACGTGGAATAGAACTCCTGGGTGCCAAACCGATTTCAGGCGGGAACTATCCCATCTTATTTTCCAACCGTATTTCAACCTCTCTAATGGGAATGTTTCTCTCCCCCTATTTTGCTGAATCTGTCCAGAAAGAAAGATCCAGGTTGAAGGGAAGATTGGGTGAAAAGATCGCTTCCGAAAAATTGAATCTTATCTGTGACCCCCATATCCCCGGAATGCCCGGTTCCAAGTATCTGGACAGTGAAGGAGTTCCTACTTCCAAAACTGAAATCATAAAAGATGGGGTTTTGAAGACCTTCCTCTACAATTTGGAATCTGCCAAGAAAGATGGGGTAAAGCCTACAGGTCACGGAAGTCGGGGTCATACAGGAAAAGCAGGAACTACTACATCCAATCTTTTCATCCCCCGGGGAACAAAGTCCACAGAGGAATTACTGAAAACCTTTCCCAAAATGCTTTACATCACAAAACTGGAAGGTGGTTCCGGATGTTCCTCTATCTCGGGAGACATTTCAATCGGTGTTCAGGGGTTTTATTATGAAAATGGAGAGAGAGTCCACCCTGTGGACAAAATTACTCTGAGCGGCAATTACTTCGATATGATTCAAATGATCTTAGATTTATCGAATGAATACTCTGACTCATACAGTTCTGTAAAAATGCCCGATATTCTCGTTGAGTCTATGGCAATCGCCGGATAAGGAAAAATGCAAAAAATATTTAGAAGGTTTATTCAATCTATTTTTCTTGTATTTTTTGTCATACAATTTACCGAACTCAGATCTGAGGTTCCGGTCCCGGCGCTTAGTGCTAGAGTAATCGATCAGACTTCTACCCTTACAGAAGCAGAAATCGGTGAGCTTTCCCAAAAGTGCAAAATCATCGAAGAGAGGGATGGAACACAAATTGCCATCCTTATGGTCCAAAGTACAGAAGGGGAAGCGATAGAAGAATTTTCCTATCGAGTAGCCTCGACCTGGGAATTGGGTCAGAAAGGTAAAGACAATGGTCTCTTGATTGTCATCGCCAAACAGGACCATAGAATTCGCATAGAAGTTGGATACGGACTCGAAGGTAGGGTTACGGATGTGTTGAGCAAAAGAATCATCCGATCGATCATCACTCCCTTCTTCAAAAATGATCAATACTACAGAGGCTTAGACGAGGGAATCGATGCCCTATCCGAACTAATTTCTCCGATTCCCGGTGAACCGATTCCTAAGCATAGACCTCCACTGAAAAAAGAGACCAAGGAATTTCCTTCTGCCCTACTCTTCACTGCACTTTTAATGGGATTGTTTTTTACGGATATGATTGGGATTCCTGTATTTTTTACCTCACTGGGATATGGATCCATTGTGAGTGTAGTTCTCCTCTGGCTGGAAATGGTAGGATTCATAGGTGCTATTTTCAGTGGAATTGCAGGCTGTATTGTTTTTTTAATTTTGTATTTCATGGGTAAATCGGGTAGCCTACCCTTCTTTTCTTCCTCTTCCTCTTATGGTTCGAGCCATTCCGGAGATTTTTTCTCAGGTGGAGGGGGGAGTTTTGGAGGGGGTGGTGCATCCGGCGATTGGTAGATTCATAAAGGGTAAACTATGATAAAAGCAACAAATCTAATAAAGTACTATGGTCAAAAATTGGCCATCAATGGAATTCATTTTGAACTGAAGAAGGGAGAGATTGTTGGACTTCTGGGATTGAATGGCTCCGGGAAAACTACTACCTTACGCATTCTAACCGGGTTCTTGATTCCTACGGAAGGAGAGGTTACGATCAACGGGATTAGTAATTTCAATGATCCGATTGAAGCAAAAAAACACATCGGCTACCTTCCGGAAACCCCACCTCTCTATGAAGACATGACAGTCGAAAGCTATCTTCTTCATGTATCACGATTGAAAGGGATAGCAGAAGACAAGTTGAAAGCAGAGATAGACCGTGTAGTACAAAAAACTGCCCTCACCGAAGAAAGAGATAATTTTTTGGGCAACCTTTCTCTGGGCTATCGTAAGAGGGCAGGAATAGCTCAGGCACTTCTGGGAGCTCCTCCAGTCATCATTATGGATGAACCGATTTCCGGTCTCGATCCAAAGCAGATCATGGAGATGAGAAAACTCATTCGAAGTCTGGCGGGAGAGCATACAGTTTTGATTTCCAGCCACATACTTTCCGAACTTCAAAAAACATGTGATCGTTTCCTTTTCCTTCATGATGGAAAGATTCAATTCAATTACAATAAAGAGGAATTGGACAGAGAACTGCAAAAATTAGCACTTTTAGAGGTGAATTTAACCGGGAAGTCAGTGGTTGAAATGAGAAATTTTGTAAAATCTCTCGACAAGGACATTCAGATCCGTTCGGAAGAAGAGGAAATGGATGGTATCACATTCTCATTGAAATCAACTAATGAAGTTCAGTGTCGTGAAAAACTTTTGGATTCCTTTAAAGAAAAAGGACTGAAACTTCAATACCTGAAAAAACAGGAAGTTACTCTGGAACAAATATTTTTGACGAGTTTTTAAAAAGGGAAAAAACATATGAGAAATATCAAATGGATTTTTTTCAAGGAATGGAATGTTTTCTTTCATACATTCATGGCTCCCCTGATTCTGGGTGGAACTGCTTTCCTCAATGCACTTTTTGTGTTGATATCAAACTTCAACGAAAGAACGAATCATGAAGAAGCAACGATTGTAACCTTCATTTCATTCATGAGCACAATTATTGTGGCTATGCTCATTCTGGCAATGGGTTCTATCGTTGAAGAAAAAAATAAAGGAACGATGGAGCTTCTCTACACAAGCCCCATCACAGATGCAGAAATCGTAATGGGAAAATTCCTTTTCGGTGTAGCGATCTGTCTCTTTATAACAATTTTCATAAATGGCTTCTTTCCAATTTTACTTTTTGCTTATTGGAAAGCTCCACTTTATATCGTCATGAGCGGTTCTCTGGGTGTTTTTCTTCTGGGAATTTTTACCTATACTGTCGGGCTATTCGGTTCCAGTTTGGGTAAGAATCAAATGATTTCTCTTTTGATATCTGTCTTGATTATTATGACTCTTTGGGTCTTGGGTTTTTTCTCTCACCTCTTTGAGTCCACGACAAGATCCGTCCTCTTTCATCTCCATATATTTTCCCATTTTTTCTCTTTTTCGAAAGGTGTTATACCCTTTAAATCAGTAGTCTTTTTTCTATCGGGTGTGGGAACCTTTCTTTATCTGACTGTTAAATCGCTTGAGTCCAGGAGGTGGGCGGGATGAGAAATCTTTCACCCAACACAGTAATTCCATTTTTCTCAATCATTTCTCTGTATTTTTATTTTCTGAGTTATGATTTCTTTTTGAATCCTGTGATGAAAAACTTTAGGGATTTCTTTTTTCTTCTCTTTTGTTTTTCAGATCTGGGCTTCCGATTGTATCAAAAACAAAAGAACGAATCTCCCGGTCCCACAGCGTTTACAATATCAATCCTGACTGCATCCTCCTTTCTTTTTTACTCATTGCGTATCTACCTGGATATGCCTGCAAAACCGGGGATATCAACCGAATTGAGTATGATTCCTAAGGTTAGAGACTTTCTTTTGGTTCTCGTCATCCTGACTTCACTCATCACTCTTGTATTTCAACTTTTGATTTTGATTACAAAGCAATCAGAAGTTGCCCAGACCAATCTGGGTAGGGCCAAACGCTCTCTCCTTCAAAACACATTGATCAGTCTGTTTTCCCTTGCCCCTCTTTTGATTGCCGTCAATTATTTTTCAAGCAAGAAGAATTACAATTTTGATCTCAGTGCTATAGGTAAGTTTTCTTATTCGGAAACTTCACGTTCCATAATCAAATCTCTGGACAGAGACGTATCTGTTACTGCATTTTATCCCCGTCCCCTCGAAGCATCCGGTAAAGAGGAAAGTTGGGCTCTCTCTGCACTCAGACCGGAGATAGAAATCTATCTGGAGCAGCTAAAAGCGATCAACCCACGTATTTCAGTAAAGTTTATAAATGCTGACGTGGAAAGAGAATTGATCACAGACTTTCAGCAGGTCTCAAACGGAATGATTGTCTTTCGATCTCTAAAGACAGGGGCCGATCTGGGAGGGAATCCCTATATTGAAGAAAAAGTATTTGTTCAAAATAAAAAAGACCTGGAAGAATTAGAAAGAAAGATAGTTCAGGCAATCAATAATGTTGCTCTCCCTCCGAAAAATATTTATTTCAGTAGCAATTATGGTGAGCACTATGGAAACAATTACATCAACCAACCCACAGAAAAAATTGATAAATTTATCTCTACCTTGAATTTCTTCAATTTCCGTATTCATGAATTGAATTACAAATCAGGGTTCCCCGATTCCATCCCGGAAGATGCGGATATGATAGCCTTCATCGGACCATCTATCGAAATTCCGGAAATCGGACGTGAGAATATCAGGAAATTTGTCATGGAAAAAAAAGGCAAAGTCTTCATCACAATTGATCCCAAATCCCGGGAAAATTTCAACTGGCTTTTGGACAAATCCAAGTTAGAGTTTAGGGATGCCAATCTGAGACAATCCCCCGGTCGACCGGAAATCATTGCAGCCAATTTTCCGGATCATCCGATAACCCGACTTTTTATAAAAAAAGAAGTAGGAGTTGTTTTGACCAATACAGGATACTTCGAGAAACGAACGGATAGGATCAATCCTGAATATGATGAATTTCTAATTATGGATTCCGGATTCAATACTTATATAGATAGCAATAAAAATGAAAAAATGGATGCGGATGAATTTCTAAAGAACTATTCTTTGGCCGCAGTTCTATCTCCAGTCAAAAAACAGGAAAATGAAAATCCTGCCAATCTTGAGTCAGAGGGAAGGTTTTTGATTTTTGCTTCAACCGATTGGGTAACGGATAAGATGTACCTCTTCAATCTAAACCCGGTAATGGCCGGAAATTCGATCAACTGGATGTTTCAAAAGCCCATCCTGGACAAAATTCTTCCTAAGAAAGAAGAGATACCCGTAATTTCTTTGACACAAAACCAAAAATTGATGATCTGGAGCATGGGTCTATTTGGGTATCCCCTCCTCTGGGTTGCCGGACTCTCAATATTTGTACTTTCGAAAAAAAGGAAGACGAAATGAAATACATAAAATTCATATCTCCGGTAGCAATTCTTCTTTTTCTACTCTATATTTTTCTCTACACCGATGAAAAAAAAGATGATACAACAGAAGTAAATTTTTGGAGATATGATTTTGACGAACTGAGATACATTCCCGGAAAAAATGATTCAGATGAAAAATTCTTCAATGAGAAGTTTGAAATCAAAAGAATCCACAAAGGCTTGAAATCAAATCCCTTCTTTCGAATCCATAAAAAGGATTCCGGTAAGGACATAAGCTATGAGGCGGGTCATCTTTCCAAAAATCTTTTTACCGATTTTTCTGTTTTGAATACAAAGACTATGGCTGAGGCAGATGAGGAAATTCTTAAGAAATTTTCTATCAATGATCATTCACCGAGAATTGAGCTCTACAATTCAGGAGAGTTGGGTAAGATCTTAAGAATCGGAAGTCTCAATAGGGACAGATCCTATCGGTATCTGGAAGCAGAGGGATATCTCATCGGAATTCCTGACTATATCATCTCACGTTTTACAGGCGAGGAATCTCTTCTACGTCAAAAACAACTCCTGACGATTGGGGACGATCTTTTGCTCTCCCTAAACTATAGCGGGGATATGGGAAATTTTCAATTTGTCAATGTTCCCAACCATGAAAGAAATCCGGCCAAGCAAGTTTGGTTGAAAGCTCACAAATCGCGTATCCGAATCAATCCGAGTTCGATATCAAACTTAGATGGGATTGTGAAAAAACTATCTTATGACATTTATCCGGATGACGAAAAAGGAGAGGGGCAAGCAGTAGCTGAAAATTTAGTTTCCGACAAAGAAATTCATACCTTAGAGATACATCTGGTTTCGGGAAAAAAAATTCGAATTCGATTCTTCCCTCCGGTCATGCTCAATTCAGTTTTTTATCACCCTGTACTACGAACTATAGATGATTGGAAAGAATCCCCCGCATACATCAATCAGAGCAATGTCAACACTCTCCTTCAGGCAATCAAACACATTGAGGATGAACCACCATGGTCAGACCAAAAACAGAACCAAAACTAAAAAAGAAAAAAAAAGCAATCAATGAAAAGGGGGATTCTCCTTTAGAATTCCCAAAATTCAAAAACGAGAAAGCCATGACAGTTTCCGAGATTTGCTGTAAATGCACCGGTTGCTGTAGGTATGTTTCCACAGTCCTCGAAAAGCCCAGGAACAAATCCACAATAGATCATTATGTTTGGTTTCTACTTCATAAAAATGTTCAAATCTATATAGACAATGAGGGTGATTGGAATTTACTTTTCATAACCCCCTGCACCGAACTTCAACCTGATGGAAGATGCGGAATCTATGAGACCAGACCCGTGATTTGCAAGGAGTACTCTCCTGATTCCTGTTCACGCGTAGGGAAAGATCATACACATCTTTTCAAAACTCCGGCAGCCCTACTGGAATATCTCGAAGAACAAAAGCAATTGAAGGCAGAAAAAAAGAAGTCACAAAAAAAGATTAGAAACTAAAGAGAGAAAATCCGGGGAGAGTCCCCGGAATAGTTTATTGTCAAAGAGATTTTAAAGTTAGAAGCACTCCGGCAGCTACAGCCGAACCAATCACACCCGAGACGTTAGGTCCCATCGCATGCATGAGAAGATAGTTGCCCGGATCTGATTTCAATCCTTCCGTATTGGAAACACGTGCTGCCATCGGCACAGCAGAAACACCGGCTGATCCAATGAGGGGGTTGATTTTTTCTTTTATGAAAAGATTCATAAGTTTTGCCATCAATACCCCTGATGCTGTTCCGATAGAGAAGGCAATCGCACCCAAAAACAGAATCCCCAGAGTTTCCAGATTTAAGAATTTATCGGAGGATAGTTTTGTTCCCACTCCCAAACCTAAGAAAATTGTCACAATATTGATCAGGGCATTTTGGACTGTATCGGACAGTCTTTCCACTACCCCCGCTTCCCTCAATAAGTTGCCAAACATAAAGAAACCGATCAAAGGAGCAGCACTGGGGAGAAGAAGGATACAGAGGGCCAAAACTGTAAGAGGGAAGACTATCTTTTCCGTCTTTCCTACAAATCTCATCTGTTTCATTTGAATCTTTCTTTCTTCTTCAGTAGTGAGAGCTCTCATTATAGGTGGTTGAATGATCGGAACCAATGCCATATAAGAATAAGCAGCGACTGCTATTGATCCCAAGAGATCAGGAGAGAGTCTGGATGCTAAAAAGATCGCAGTAGGACCATCTGCTCCACCTATGATGGCGATAGAAGACGCATCAAAAAGATCAAAATTGATTCCATCTACATAATGGCTCAGGGCAAGAGCACCGATCAAAGTAGTGAAAATTCCAAATTGAGCGGCTCCTCCGAGGAGTGCTGTTTTTGGATTGGCAAGCATGGGGCCAAAATCAGTCATCGCCCCAACTCCCATGAAAATTATGAGAGGAAACACTCCTGTTTCGATTCCAACCTTATAAACATAATATAGAATCCCTCCCTCAGTGGAGATGCCCGCCATAGGAATATTCGAAAGAATACAACCAAAACCTATAGGGATGAGAAGAAGAGGTTCGAACTTCTTTTTGATAGCCAGAAACAAAAGCAAGATTCCAATAAAAATCATAAGAAGTCTTCCGAACCCATCGGAAAAATTTCCAGACTCCGGATTAAAGAATCCATAGAGCCCCATAGATTGGTAGAAATTTTTCCAAATCACATCCACTTCGGGTAAGGTAGTCAATCGTTGTTTGACAGTTGTCCCCGTAACAGATTCCGGAAAGATCCCCAGAGTCAGAATCAGGAAAGTCAGAGCAAAGAGAAGTCCCGGAAGTTTCAATCCAGATTTCTTTAAAAAACCTAAGCCCATAGTCATACCTTTAAGATTGCCAGAGTTTGACCATCCCGAACGGAATCCCCTTTGTGGACTAAAATTTCTTCCAATACTCCATCTGCAGGGGAGAGAATCGAATTTTCCATTTTCATAGCTTCGATGATAAGAAGAATATCTCCCTTTTTGACTCTGGCTCCCTGTGTGGCAACTACAGAGTAGATATTTCCGGAGAGGTTTGTTTTGATTTCCATACCTTCGGATTGTTTCTTTTCATCCTTGGGAGTAACCTGGGTAACCTTATCCGAATTTTCTTCCACTAGTACGTCATACTTTTTGCCGCCAACAGTGACTACATAGCTACCTTTTCCGGGGTCGCGTTTGGGAACAGCGATTGCTTTAGGAGATTCGTCATTTTTCTGTTCTGTTACTTTCTTTACGTTGACTGTGAGTTTACCCTGTAAGAAATCTAAGCCTTTGTTACCACCGGCAGTCTGGAAAGCACCTATGATGAAAAGATTTTCCTCTGTGACAGGAATTTTATTGGCTTCCAGGATTTCTTTTGCCTTGGGAATTCCGGGCTCGAGAAGATCGAGGGGATCCCCATCAAATACAGGACGTTTCAATTGTTCGGACGCAATTCTAATGATCTCAGCATCAGGAGTCACGGGTGTTCTTCCGAAGTATCCGAGAACCATTTTGCCATATCCATCAGTAATTTTCTTCCATTTACCGAGGGTTACATTCGCATAGGCCTGCTGAAAATAAAACTGAGATACAGGTGTCACCGAAGTCCCATATCCACCTTTTGCAATACATTCTGCCATTTCCTCAATCACTTTGGGGTAGAGATGAAGTGTATCATTGTCACGCATCATCATTGTGTTGGCCGTGAGCGCTCCACCGGGCATAGGAGAAAACAAAACCTCAGGCGAGATGCCCATAGCTTCCGGAGGGAAGAAGTAATCTTTCAAACAATGCTTGAGAATGGAATTTGCTTCCAGGATTTTATTTACATCTATATCAAGAGTGTATTCTGTTCCTTTCAGGACATGCCACATGCTCAGTAGATCCGGTTGAGAGGTTCCTCCCGAAAGAGGTGCTCTTGCCAAACAAACCCCATTGATACCTGCTTCGATTGCGGCTTTGTACTGTGATACTCCGGAGCCCGCAGTGTCATGCGTGTGAATCCAGAGAAGAGCTTTTTCACCCAAGATTTTTCGGGCTTCTTTCACTGTGTCATAGATTTTTTTTGGATTGGCCACCCCTGAAGAGTCTTTGAAGCAGATAGAATCATAGGGTAGACCGGAGTCCAAAATGTCTTTTAAGGTTTTGATATAAAACTCAGGTGTGTGCGCGGTTCCTTCATTGCCGGGTGGCATTTCCATCATAGTAATCACAACCTGATGGTGGAGTCCTGCCTTAGTGATAGCCTCACCGGAATAGGTTAAATTCCGAACATCATTTAGGGCATCAAAATTACGTATATGGGTCATGTAGTGACGCTTGAATGTCTTGGCATGCAGATCAATCATATCCCGTGGTTGTGCTTCCAGAGCAACAACACTGATCCCGCGGGCTAAAGTTTGAAGATTGGCTCCCGGACCGGCAGCCTCATAAAACTTATCCATCATATCATAGGCGGATTCTCCGCAGTAGAGGAAAACACTCTGAAATCTTGCCCCCCCTCCAGCTTCAAAATGTGTAATACCAGCTTTTCTGGCTGCCCGAACAGCATCCAGAAAGTCATCGGTCAGTGCCCTTGCACCAAAATAGGATTGAAATCCATCTCTAAAAGTTGTATCCTGAAACAAGATTTTCTTCATTATTGCCTCTTTTTAAAAATTTGGAAAAAGCTATACTCTATTGCGATGGATGTGAATGGCAGCACTTATGACTGCCAGCAATTCACCCTCATCACCCTCGGGCTCGGAAATCTTTTTGCTGGCAAGACTTCTTTCCCTATCCCCGGCTTTGATTTTGTCTTCTTCGAGCTTTGTAGTTTGTCGAAGTAACTTTGCGGAAAGGTTGATCACACCTATGATCATTACCAGATAAAAGAAAACAAAACTCATACCGAATACCATGAGTTTCAAACCTTCTGCTATTGAATCAAACATCCCCTCTCCTTTTCATTCCAGAGTTGATCACCATCTATACTTAACGAGATGAAAAAATATAATTATTTAGAATTTTAATAATAATAATTATAAAAAATCATCAGAACCGATTGTCTTTTCGGTTATTATGTGTTTACCAATAATTTTTTCTTTTATCTGGAATTCAAAACAATTTTAACTATTTAATTGTAATTCTAAAAAAATCAATAGATCTATTCAAAAATCCTAAATTGCAATTCTATACCGATACTAATAAAATATACAATCTCTGCTCTTTATTTGTACAATTAGTATCTTAGGAAGTAAAGAGTCCGAAAGGCACTTTCTGAAAACTCAAGCTTAGAGTCATTTTCAAAAAGATTTGTGCATTTGCGATTCTATCAGCAGTAAAATGGCTACATACCGTAAACGGAAAAACGAAGTTATTTCTGAGAATCGGTTACACTTTGAGGATTTGATTCGTCCGGTTAGTTACTTTAGAAAAAATTTAATTTGAGATTGGTTTTCAATCAGGCAAGGTTATTTTGAGTTTGGACAATCTTTCTACAGTATGGCTTTCCTTTTAGCAAAATTAGAATGCGTTTAGAAAAATATTCTCATTTTTTCATTACGAACATTGTAATCAAATTATCGTTTGCATTATTCCGAAGATAAATAAAATCTACTCTGAAATGAGGGGAATAAAACTTAAGAATTCAATTATCAGATTGATATTGATTAATACTTTTACTTTTTTTTCATATTTCCTTTTCGCATACTTCAGCTTCAGTCTATCTTCCTATGATCAGGTCAATGTCCCCATCTGGCCTCCCGCAGGAATCTCACTCTCTCTGGTTTTGATCTTAGGAAGAAAATCACTACCCGGGATATTTTTAGGCTCCTGGATTTCCAATTCCCTTTTTTTCTATCCTACAGAAACTCTTCTGTTCTCAACCTTCCAACATTCCCTTCCGTTTTTGTTAGGCATCAATAATGTTATTTTATCCTATCTCGGAAGACATTTCATCTTTAAATTCTCATTGGTAAATTCAGAGTTCCTCCTTCCTTCAGAGATTCTAAAGTTTCTCCTTTACGGTGGTGTCCTACCCTCATTATTCGCATCCATTCTAGCAGGACTGTCCTTATTTCACTCAGATAAGATCTCTTTGGATAGTTTAACAAATACTATATTCTCCTGGTGGATCAGTGATTTTTTAGGGATTGCACTTTTCTCTCCCCTGATCAACGTCATCTGGAACCGTCTGGTAAAACGTGAAAGCAATATGAGATTTCTATTGATAAGTATAGGAATTTTATCGAGTATACTGATAGCTATAGTATTTTATGTGCTCGCGAAAAAATGGGAAGATAAGTACATTCAAACAAAATTAAATTCATCCGGTGAGATCATTGCGAAGACCATCGAAGGGAATTTAAAAGAAAATATTCGGGTTGTTAAATTTTTAGGAATCTTCCTTTCCAACTCAGAAAATTTGACGAAAGAAAAGTTTGATAATTATTCAAAATCAGCTATTTCACAATCCGATTCCGTTATTGCTCTATCCTGGAATCCTCATATCTCACATTCCGTAAGACAGAGAGAAGAAAAAGAACTATCAATCAATTATCCTAATAGCAAAGGAATCATGAATAGATCCTCTTCCGGAGAAGTAATCCCGGCTGAAAGAGATAATGAATATATATTTGTTAAGTTTATTTATCCTATTGAAGGCAATCAGAATGCTATAGGTTTTAACGTCTATTCCAATCAAATCAGAAGGATAGCCCTACTGAATGCTGAAAATTTTCACAGGACAGAGATTACAGGAAGAATACGACTGATTCAGGAGAAGGATGATAATTTCGGAATACTAGTCTTTCATCCGGTTCTCACCAACTTGGGAGAAAAAGGATTCAGTACAGCAATCATTAGAATGCCTTCACTGATTCAACCCGTTATGAATGGGGAGAATCAGGATTTTTATTGTCTCCGTGTCTGGGATCACACCGGAAATGGGGAAGACAATTTGCTTTTTCAGTCGACCTGTGACAAAAGTAATTATTCTTCATCAAACCAATTTGTTTCAACAGGCAAAATCATAACTCCTTCCGGAGAATGGCTAATTGAATTCAGAGCCACAAAAAAATTCGTAATACATAACTTCAATCACACTTCCAATATCATTCTGATCATCACTTCCCTATTTACTATCATCCTTGAAATCTTGATTTTTGTGATCACAGGAAGGGAAAAACTCATCCAGCAAATTGTGGACAAAAAAACAGAAGAATTACAAAAAGCCAATCGAATTAAGTCAGAATTTTTAGCCAATATCACTCATGAATTAAGAACTCCAATCAACGGTGCCCTGGGAATGATTTCTCTCCTCCAACAGACACCTTTAAATTCCGAACAAATCGAATATCTTGAAAATACCAATACTTCCCTTCAATCTCTTTCACTCCTTATGAATGATATCATAGATGTATCTGATCTGGAAGCCAATCGATTTCAAATAACTGAATATACCTTTAATTTCTATGATCTCTTAATCAACCTTCAGAAGAATTATCACCAAAAGATTTCCCGTAAAGGCTTGGAATTTGATTTTCTAATGACTGGAATTTCAGAAACCTGCATTCTCAATAGTGACAAAAGTAAAATCAAACAAATGTTCACGCATCTAATTGAAAATGCTATTAAATTTACTGAATCCGGATCCATTAAATTTCACATAAGTTTGACAACTAATGATTCGGAGTCTTTGATTCACTCTATTATTGAAGACACGGGCATAGGGATAGAAGAAAGCCAAAAAGAAAAACTATTTCAAAAATTTATCCAATTAGATATCAGCAGAACAAAAAAATACTTCGGTTCGGGTCTCGGGCTTTATATCACAAGGGAAATTTTAAACCTTCTCAATGGTAAAATTACTCTCGAAAGTGAGATTCATAGAGGTACAAAAATCAATCTCACATTTCCTGTAAAAATTGTGGAAAATCCAAATATCTCACCTAAAGAAGAGATGAATTCTCTAAATATTCTGGTAGTTGAAGACAATCTCATGAATCAAAAGTTTATAATACGACTTTTAGAGAAAAGAGGACACAAGATAATCTTAGCTTCAAATGGAAAGGAAGCAATTGAGAAACTGGACCAAAATCAAAAAGAAAAAGATAAGATCCAATTGATTTTGATGGACATCCAAATGCCGGAAATGGATGGACTCACAGCCAGTATACACATTCGGAAAAGAATTGATTCCTATTCCAAATTACCGATCATAGCTGTCACAGCCAATTCTACATCCGAACAAATCAATGAGTATCTCAATGCAGGTATGGATGATTGCGTACCCAAACCTATCAACAAACAGGAACTATTCAATAAAATATCAAAACATACGGTTAGAAAATGAAGAAATCTGAGAGAGTATACTTTCAGTACAAAGGATAGAAAGTTATGGCAGAAGAATTTGTTATTTTGGATGGGAATGAGGCAGCGGCAAAGATTGCATTTAAAACAAGTGAAGTGATTGCAATCTATCCTATCACACCTTCCTCACCCATGGGCGAGTGGGCGGATAGCTGGGCAAGTGAATCACAAAAAAATATTTGGGGTTCCATACCCTCGGTAGTAGAAATGCAGAGCGAAGGAGGAGCTGCGGGGACATTGCATGGATCCCTTCAAACAGGCTCATTGACGACTACATTTACTGCATCACAGGGACTGCTCCTCATGCTTCCGAATATGTTTAAGATTGCAGGAGAATTGACCTCTGCAGTCATACATGTTGCCGCAAGATCGATAGCGGCTCAGGGATTATCAATATTTGGAGATCATTCGGATGTCATGGCAACCCGATCTACCGGGTTTGCAATGCTGGTTTCAGATTCGGTGCAAATGTCTATGGATCTTGCCCTAATCTCTCATGCTTCCACTCTGAAATCCAGAATTCCCTTTCTCCATTTTTTTGATGGTTTCAGAACCTCACATGAGGTTATGAAGATCAAAGATGTTCCGGATGAAGTTGTACGAAAAATGATAAGTGATGAACTTGTAATTGCTCACAAACAAAGAGGTCTTTCACCAGATCGACCCGTCCTGAGAGGAACAGCCCAAAATCCGGATGTCTACTTTCAGGCAAGGGAATCTGTAAATCCTTACTATTTATCATGTCCTGAAATCGTTCAAAACTATATGGATGAATTTGCAGCTCTCACCGGAAGGCAGTACAAACTCTTCGAATACTACGGTCATGATGAACCGGAAGAATTGATCATAGCAATGGGATCCGGATGTGAAGTGATTACAGAAACTATCGATTATCTTATCAAAAAAGGTGAGAAAAAAGGTATTCTTAAAATTCGTCTGTATCGACCATTTGATAGCAAAGCACTTCTCAATGCGATTCCATCATCTGTAAAAAAGATTGCTGTTCTGGATAGATTGAAGGAGCCGGGTTCAAATGGAGAACCTCTTTATCTGGATGTAGTCCAGGCATTCTACAATCAATCCAAACATTTGGGAGTGAATAAATTTCCATCGCCACCATTAATTATAGGTGGGAGATATGGTCTTTCATCAAAAGAATTTACCCCCTCCATGGTTCTGGCTGTATTTGATAATTTGACTTCTTCTTCGCCCATTTCCGGATTCACAGTGGGAATCGATGATGATGTAAGCCATTTGAGCTTGAAATACGATCCTGATTTCTCCATCGAAAGAGATGATATTGTCAGATCGGTTTTTTACGGTCTCGGTTCGGATGGAACTGTAGGAGCCAACAAAAACTCAATCAAGATCATAGGAGAATACACACCCAATTATGCTCAGGGCTATTTTGTTTACGACTCCAAAAAATCAGGCTCCATTACTGTATCACATCTAAGATTCGGTAAGTCGGAAATTCATTCCACCTACCTTGTCTCCAATCCAAATTTCGTAGCCTGTCATCAACCTATATTTCTTAGAAGAATCGACATGCTTTCGGGGATTCAGAAAGGAGGAATTTTCTTATTGAATTCCCAGGAACCGAAAGAATTGGTTTGGGAGAGTCTGCCGGGTATTGTTCAAAAACAAATTTTAGATAAGAATCTAAGGTTTTACACCATTGATGCCTATCGTGTTGCTTCTGAAGTTGGAATGAAAAATCAGATCAATATTGTCATGCAGGTATGCTTTTTTGCGATTTCGAATGTGCTTCCCCCCGATGAAGCCATTGAAAAAATCAAACTTTCTATCCAAAAAACCTACGGAAAGAAGGGCGACGAAATCGTCAAAATGAATCTAAATGCTGTAGATAAGACCTTAGAAAATCTCTTTGAAATCAATCTATCAGACATCAAACCGGATTCAGTCAAAAACGATTCCTGGCTTGAACCCGTAACCTCAGATGCTCCCGACTTTGTTAAAAATGTGTTGGGTAAAATGATTTCCTGGAAGGGTGATGATCTTCCCGTCAGCTCTCTTCCCGTAGATGGAACTTATCCGACAGGAACAGCAAAGTTTGAGAAAAGAAATATTGCCAGGGAAATTCCTGTTTGGGATACCAAGGTCTGTATTCAGTGCGGAAAATGTTCCTTTGTTTGTCCTCATTCAGTAATACGCATGAAGGTGTATGACGAATCCGAGTTGAAAAATATGCCGGAGGGATTTCAGTCTACAAACTCAAGAGTTCCCGAATTTGAAGGAAAGAAGTTCACCCTCCAGGTTTCTCCTGAAGACTGTACGGGATGTGGAATCTGTGTTGAGATCTGTCCTGCCAAAAATAAATCAGAAGTTCGCCTGAAAGCCATCAATATGAAAGACAAAGATCCAATTCTGGAAACAGAAAAAAAGAATTGGGATTTCTTTCAGACCCTTCCCCTCCCCGACCGAACCCAATTAAAAATCTCTTCAATCAGACAGGAACAATTTCAGGAGCCATTATTTGAGTTTTCAGGAGCCTGCTCGGGTTGCGGAGAGACTCCCTACATAAAGTTGGCTACACAACTTTTTGGAGATCGAATGTTGATAGCGAATGCAACAGGTTGCTCTTCGATCTATGGAGGCAATCTTCCAACAACACCTTATTCTAAGAATTCAGATGGAAGGGGTCCTGCCTGGTCCAATTCCTTATTCGAAGACAACGCAGAATTCGGTTTGGGTTACAGAATTTCTCTCGATAAACAAATAGAATTTGTTTCCGAATTAGCCATCAAGCATCAATCGATTCTGGGTGAATCCCTAGTTAAAGAAATCCTGGATTCCAAGCAATCAGATGAGGCTGAAATATTTGAGCAAAGAAAGAGAGTGGAGATTCTCAAATCAAAAGTGGAGGCTTCCCTAAAAGATATTTCCCAAAGTGCCTCTTTCGATTCGCTCAAACACCTCAACTCTCTGGCCGATTTATTTGTGAAAAAATCAGTTTGGATCATCGGTGGAGATGGTTGGGCGTATGACATAGGATACGGTGGTTTGGATCATGTCCTGGCTAGCGGAAGAAATGTAAATATTCTCGTCCTGGATACAGAAGTGTATTCCAACACAGGGGGTCAAATGTCCAAATCCACTCCGAAAGGAGCAGTAGCTAAGTTCGCTGCCGGTGGAAAACGGGCAGGGAAAAAGGATCTGGGCATGATGGCTATGAATTATGGAAATGTTTATGTAGCCAGTGTAGCCATGGGTGCAAAAGATGAACACACCCTCAAAGCGTTTTTGGAAGCAGAGGCGTATGACGGTCCTTCTCTCATCATAGCATATTCACATTGCATAGCACATGGTATCAATATGATGCAGGGCATGGCACATCAAAAAGCAGCAGTCGAATCAGGTCAATGGCTTCTCTATCGTTACAATCCTCTGAAGAAAGAAAGAGGGGAAAACCCTCTGGATCTAGATTCTAAATCGATCAAAATACCTATTGAAAAGTATATGTTGGCTCAGAATCGATTCAAAATGCTTTCCAAGACTAAGCCGGAAGATGCCAGAAGATTGATGAAAGAAGCTCAGATTGAAGTGAATCAGAGAATGGATTATTACAAATTCCTCGAAGAAAGAGGAAAGACTTCAGAAAATGGAGAGGAGAAGTAAGTCATGGTTGATATCAGTACAAAATACTTAAATTTAAAATTGAAATCCCCACTGGTGGTTTCCGCATCCCCTATCTCATATGAGTTGGATGACATCAAAAGAGCTGAGGATTCCGGAGCTGCTGCTGTGGTCATGTATTCTTTGTTTGAAGAGCAACTACTGGAAGACAAGTATGAACTTTTCCATCATCTCGAACATCACGCCGAGAGTCATGCAGAAGCACTAACTTACTTTCCGGAAGCTGGAGAATTTCTTGTGGGTCCCGAAGAATATCTTACTCATATTCGAAGGGCGAAAGAAGCGACAGAGATTCCGATTATTGGAAGTTTAAATGGAATCTCTCCCGGTGGATGGATTGATTTTGCGAAACAAATTGAGGATGCAGGTGCGGATGCTATCGAGATGAATATCTACGATATTCCAACCGAAACAGATGTATCCGGAATTGAAATAGAAAATTCATATGTTGAGATTTTGAAGGAAGTAAAAGAGATTGTAAAGATTCCGGTTGCTATCAAACTAAGTCCTTTTTTCAGCAATCTCTCCCATTTTGCCAAAAGGTTGGATGATGGAGGAGCTGATGCTCTGGTTCTCTTCAATAGATTTTATCAACCTGATTTTGATCTGGAAAATCTGGAAGTCAAACCTCACATTCTATTGAGTACGCCCCACGCTCTCAGACTTCCTCTGCGTTGGATAGCTATCCTCTACGGAAAACTGCAGTGCGATCTAGCAGGAACAGGAGGAGTACATAAGTATACAGATGCATTGAAGTTCTTAATGGCAGGTTCCCGTGTAGCCATGCTCTGTTCTGTTCTTCTCAGAGAAGGTGTAGAGATCATAAAGGTGATTGAAAAAGGAATGATTCACTGGCTGGAAGAAAATGAATATGAATCTGTGGAGCAAATGATAGGAAGTATGAGTCAAAAGAATGTTGATCATCCTCACGAATTCGAAAGAGCTCAGTACATGAAAGCCCTTCACAGTGTTCACTACCACAAACACAATTAAAGAAAATCTACTAATTTGATGGCGGGACTTTCCCGCTATCAAATTACTTTTAGTAACTTACCTAACGCATTTTTTTATTCTTCTGAACGATTTAATTTTTTTTATACAAAATCATATTTTACTAAGATATCGATAAATATAGGGGTTTGGGGACGATGAGTCCCCAATTTGTCGAAAGGCTCCCTTTCCTTATCCTCACCTTTCGCACTAAGTGCGTAAGGTGAGTTAGTAATTCAAAATCTTTCCTATGGACTCACCCGAAACCAGGGGACTGGTTTCGGGTAAGATTCCTTCCACACCGAAAGTCATAAGATCACTAAAACTTCTACCCAGAATTGTATAGATTGATTCGGATTGGGTTTTTAAGTCGTACTGAATTTCCTCGGATAAAACAGAAACACCATAACAGGCATAGGCCAATTCTGCAATCTGAATTCGATAGAGTTCTCTATATTTCTTATCATGGGATAGTAGGGTTTTCAATTGATCGATCAAATTTCGAAACTGTGATACAAATATTTTGTCTATATCTATTCCGCTAAGTCCTGAGTAGGATTCTTCGAGATACTCTAAAAATGCCTTACCAGATTTGGGTTTTTCTAAAGCACGGAGAATGTGCTCTGTCAGGAGAAAATGTGTGCCTTCCCAGGACTCATTGATAATAGAGTCATTCAGAAGTCTCGGAAGTGGAGAGAAGTCCCCGATGATCCCATTTCCCCCCAAACTCAGGATTGCGGTTCGACAGAGAGATGTCGCCTGTGAAGAGGATCTGTATTTCAGAAGGGGGACGATCACTTCAGAAATCGGTAGATCCTTTTCCCAAAATTCTATGGATTTGAAATTTGCAAATGTTAAAGTTGTTTGAAGGACATGCATCACAGCCAGATTTTTGGAATAAATAGGAAATTCATTCAACCCCTTACCGTAAGCAGTTCTGAATCGGGCATATTCAAAAGCTTCCATAACCGCTCTTCGGGAATTACCGCAGGCTCCGAAACCGACATGAATTCTGGATATTTTGATGACATACTTGATTAGATTCACCAATCCGTGAGCCGGTCTACCCAATTCTTCTGCTTCCAATTCATCATAAACAACTTCAGCAGTTACCTTTCCCCTCGATCCGATGATGTCTTTTTTTCTAAGGATGTGATGACCATTCAACTCCCCATTTTCTTTGAATCGATGAACCAAAAAAAGTCCGATCAAGGAACTCTCCCCTATTCTTGCCGTAGTCACCCAGAGATCCCCCGGATTCGAGCAAAACCATTTTTCGCCTGTGAGAATCCATTTCCCATCTTCCCTCTTACGGGCAATAGTTCGGTTAGCACCGACGTTGCTTCCTCCAACTCTCTCGGTTACATACTGTCCAGCCATGAAATAAGACTTGGAGTCCTCACCTGCAACCAGGGGAAGATATTTTTTCTTTTGTTCTTCTGTCCCAATTTTCTTTAGAGCAAGTATCATTCCGTCAGTCATTGCCAGAGGACAGGCGACTCCCCCTTCACCATTTAGGTTCATGAGATAGGTCAGGGCATATCGATGGACATTAGTAAATTCATGTTTCCAGGATTTATGAAAATCTAAATTGACTACTCCATATTCGTAGGATAGCCTTCTGGATTCAATTTGTTCGGGTGAATAAACGATTTCATCTATCCGTTTTCCGGTTTTATCATACTTTTGAAGTTCACCATATTTACCTTCCACATGACACTTTAGGGTAAGGTCGTTTAAGATTCCGCCAACCAGTTTTCCATAACCGGAAAGATGTTCTCTCATCTCTTCTGCATGTTCCCTCTGGAGGGATTCTGTATGACGTTGAATGATTCTTTTTAGTGCGCTATCTTCTTCAAAAAAATTAGTATTGCTCACACCGCGATAATTGGTAAGATCATAATCTTTTAGTCCCGGATTTTCCATATTCAGACCTACTGGTTTAAAAATTTTAATAATTTCTCCCGGGACAAAATGACCTCGGAAAATTCTTCTATTTGTTGACGTATCAATCGTTTCAGGTCAAAGTTTTCAATTTCTTCTATGACCGGAAGAAGTATCTTTTTTACAATATCCTCTCCGGCAGATGAAAATAAGAACTCACCGGTATAGTGGTAATTTAAGGCAGAAAGTGATTGAGCTCTTTCTTCACCTTCCCATACTTTTGTTTCAAACCGATTTTCCTTTCTGTACCAGGAGACGATTCCCAATCTGGAAGAATAAAACTCGATCCGATGAATTACCCGAAGACCTGATTTTAAATAAAATGATACTGCGGAATTGACTCTCTCCAATTCACCAATGCTCTGAAAGCTAAATACATCAAAATCATTTCTCTGAACTAGTTCAGTCTTCATCTGCACTATTCCACAATCGAACGATTTCCTCTTTCATTTGAAATGGATCATAAATAACTATTCTGGTATTGCAAAAAACATCCAGGAATCCGACTTCATTCGGAAATCGAGGAACAATGTGTTGGTGAATGTGCGGGATGGAACCACCGCTATTCTTTCCTATATTGTATCCTACATTGAAACCTGTAGTCTTCCAGGCTGCCGATAAAAGATTCACAGCTTTTACAGTCAACTTATGTATATCCAGAATCTCTTCTTCGGTGACTTCTGTAATACTGAGAAGATGTCGCTTGGGAAAAATAATGAGATGCCCGGGATTGTATGGATAGAGATTTACAGAAATGATAGAAAGTTCGGTTTCGGCGATAGAAAGGTTGTCCACCCTGGAATCTTTTCCCGTCACACCGCAAAGAATGCAATCCACTGCCGGACGATCCCCTCTGGCATAGTGAATCTTATTGATTGAAAAAAGATTTTTTCTGGGGGGATTATTTTCTGAAGAATTGTTCTCATCCATGATTTCTAGTATTTTTGGTTTCGTATTTAAATCAAGTTTTTTAGAATTGCGAAAAATCTCATGATTCCATTTACAGTGAATTCATGAATCTAATTTACCTTTTGATCCTGTCTATGGTTCTCTGGGGAATCAGTTGGACAGTAGGTAAAACCCTTTCCTCCACCATGCCTCCCGAAGTTCTTATTTTCTGGCGAAATTTATTTACCGTCCTCTCTCTTCTCCCGGCTGTTTATATTTTTAAGAAAAAATTTTCCTTTTCCTGGAAGGGAACGGGCTATGCAACTCTCGGGGCAATTCTCATGACTTTTTATAATTTCTTATTTTTCTGGGGCTTAAAATTGGGTTTCGCTGGTTTGGGAGGAGTTCTGGTAACCACTCTCAATCCCCTATTCAACTTCCTTTTTCTGGTAATCCTCGGAAAGTATTCGATAAGTAAGAAAGAAACTTTTGCTCTCTTTTTGGGATTTCTCGGAGGGATCTTTACCCTTCAATTGTGGAATTTTAAAATGGAAAATTTCTTACTCGGAGGAAATGGATTTTTTCTTTTGGGAAGTATTGTCTGGGCAATTCTAACCATCCTGAGTTCAAATAGCAATTCATCGATTCATCCGATGAATTATAGCTTTCAACTCTATGCGATTGCTACAGTTCTGAGTTTTGTACCGGCGTATCTGGCAAATGGACTGGAAACGAAAGGTATGGATTTTAATTTTTGGATGGGTATCTTTTATCTTTCTGCAATCTCCACCGGATTTGCTACGACAGTTTATTTCATAGCATCCTCACAACTGGGATCGCACGTTTCTAGCTCCTATGTGTTTCTGGTTCCTTTTTCTGCTGTTCTCACTTCGAGTATTGTGTTGGGCGAGATACCCTCCGGATACACTATCATCGGAGGGACTCTGGCGATCACTGCAGTCCAGATCATTCAATATTCTCAAAGGCGGAAAAAGAAGTTTGAGTTGATTGAACCTTCCTGAATATCAGTAATCAATGATATTCAGAATTACTTATATAAGTAGTTTTGAATATCATTCTTATATCTCAATTCTTCTCTCTTGTATCTATCATTTCGGGGAAGAGCTAATAAAAATTCAATATGTGGATTGGCTTCTTTTCTATTCCGCATAGACAATAAGATCCTGGCAGCGTAATAATGATTCAAAGGAAAATCAGGACCGTATTCCAGAGCCTTACGAATATGAGTTAAACCTTTTTTAGGATCTCCTTTAGAAATTGGCCAGGAAGGAATCTGAAAATAAAACCATCCAATAGCCCGATGGGGTCCCCCGTAAAAATAGGATTCATCAATTTTTAAAGATTTTTGAAAATGGGTTTCTATTGGTTCCAGAAGAAAGAAGCTACTTACAATTCCTTTCTCGAGACCATAGAGACCATTGTTTACTGCTAACCAGAAATTGGATTCAATATTGGAAGGATCTAATTCCACTCCCTTGTTCCCAAATTGCACTCCTTTTTCATAAATCGCCATTTTGTTCATAGCAGATTCTTCGCCTCTCCAGTAGTACACTTCGCAGAGAAGTCCATAACACCTACTGCATTTGGGATTTTGCTTGAGAAGATTCATAAGCAATTCTTCAGCCAGGTCTAAATTTTTTTCATCCAATTCCCGATCTTTTATGAGAGTTCTGATCTTTACATACTCGTCGTTTGCAATTTCCATTGTACTTAACCTTTCTATATATCTATTGTATATTTGTATTACATTTTAAATTTATTTTGCGTTAGCAGGCTGTCCCGAAAATAAATTACCCCAAAAATCCCTGTCCAATTCAATTGATTTCAAAATTCAGGATCTTCCTATTTCACTTTGTTTCTCATCAAAATATTTTGAAGAAATCTTACTATCTTATTTTGATAAGAAATAGTTTTCATTCTGATTTCAAACCCCTGAGACTGTAGATTTCAATCTCACCCTTTTTGCCCCTTACGGTATTCTTATCTACTTTTTCAAAATGAAAAATATTTTCTTTGATTGCCCGAACAGTATTCCCATCGACGAGGATTTTTTCTCCCACTTCCTTGGTTGCCGATTCGAGTCGACTCGCGATATTGACTGCTTCCCCGATCACGGTGTACTCCATTCTCCGATAAGAACCCACATTTCCCGCAAACACTCTTCCCGTCGCTATGCCCACACCGCAGGAAACTTCATCATCTACAAATACCTTAGAAATATTCTTAAATGTTTCAAAATACTCTATGATTGCAAGTGCGCACTTCAGACAATTCTCGGTATCAAAATCTGAGAATACCGGACAACCGAATGTTGCTAAAATTCCGTCCCCTAAAAGTTTGTTCACACTCCCTTTGTGCCCGTAGATCAAATCCATGATGTCCGTAAAGAGAAGGCTAAGGAAATCAGCAAACTCAGCCGGATGTTTTTTTTCTGCAATCGAAGTCGATCCCCTGAGATCGAAAAATAAAATCGAAGCAGTAACACTCAAACCACCTATTTCCGGATTGATAGATTCATTTAATATTTCCTCCACCAGATCAGAAGGAAAATATCTTGTGAGAAGTTTTTTCTCTTTTTCCAGTTTTTGAGTCAGCTCTGTAAGTACTTTCTCCTTGCTTTTTTTCTCAATTATATTGTTCATTCTAAATTTTAGAATTTCACGATTGATGGGTTTGGTTAAGAATTCTTCGGCTCCGGAAGTGAGTCCTTCTAAGATTGTAGCTTCGGATGAATCAGCCGATATGATGACAAAAGGAAGATTGGGTCGAATACCATTTTTAATGGTACGTATTACTTCTGTAGCTTTCATATCGTTTAAATAAAAATCTATCAATACAATATCGACTTCATACTTGGTTAAGTACTCAATTGCCTGTTCCCCACTTGTATTCTTTAAGGGGAAATGCCCCACATCCCTTACCATTTTTTCCATAAATAGTAATGTCGTCTGACTATCATCTACAATTAAAACACGGGCTTTTCCCATCTTACCTCAGTTTGGAACAATCTTTGGGAACCAAAGAATCCCAAGAATGAATACAAAGAAAATTTGAATTTTCTATCTGTATTTGTCTATAAGTTTGTAATTTCCAAAGAAAAATTATAGCCATTTTCAAAAGTATTTGTGCATTCACAGAAGAATCAGTTAGAAAATCTCTACCTACCTCAATAAGAAATTCACAAGCTTTTCTGAAAATAAGTATCTCCTAATTCTATTTATTTTCTTTGAATAAAGAAGAAATCAGCAAGTTCCGGGAACAAAGCTTAGAATGAGGATATTTTTTAATTAGAATGAATTTAAGGATTTATCGAGTTCAGGAAAGTTTTTTCCGAAAGTGTACCCGGGAGAGATAGGCTTTCCTGATTTCAATTGTATTTCGACTTCTTTGATTCTAAACCTTTTAGAAAGATAATAAAAATAAGGAAGTCAATTCTTGATTCGATCTTAGAGTTGAATTCCCAGTGCCTTGCAATCAGCTACAGTCATAATTTTTACTAATTCTTCAAATTTGACGGCAGGCTCCCAACCCAGTTTCTCTTTTGCTTTTTTAGGATCTCCTAATAATTGTTCTACCTCTGTAGGACGATAGAATTTTGGATTGACCTTCACTATGGTTTTACCTGTCTTTTTATCTTTTCCTATTTCGGTATCCCCTTCTCCTTCCCAGGCTACTTCAATCCCTGCAATTCTGAAGGAAAGTTCTACAAATTCTCTCACAGTGTGCATTTCATTTGTGGCAACTACATAATCATCCGGAACTTCCTGCTGAAGCATCATCCACATCATTCTTACATAATCGGGTGCATAGCCCCAGTCCCTTCTGGCATCGAGATTCCCTAAGGAAAGGATCTCATCCGAACCTGCTCTGATCTTTGCCACACCCAAGGTGATCTTTCTTGTAACGAAATTTTCTCCCCGTCTCGGGGATTCATGGTTGAAGAGGATTCCGTTAGATGCATGAATTCCAAAAGCTTCTCTATAATTCACAACAATCCAGAACGCATACAGCTTGGCTACCGCATAGGGCGATCTGGGATAGAAGGGAGTCTTTTCGGTTTGGGGAACTTCCTGAACCTTACCGTAGAGTTCCGATGTGGAGGCCTGATAAAAACGGGTTTTAAGATGACTGTCCTTGATTGCATCCAGGAATCGGAGAGTCCCCACTGCATCCACCTCAGCAGTGTATTCGGGAACTTCAAAGGAAACTCCTACATGAGATTGAGCCGCCAGATTGTAAATTTCATCGGGTTTTACTTTTTCCAGGATACGATTCAAGTTACTGGAATCTGTCAGATCTCCATAAAGAAGATGTAGGTTCGGATTGGAATGAAGATGCTCTATCCTTCCCCGATTGAAAAGACTGGATCGTCTAACAATCCCATAAACCTGATATCCCTTTTCTAATAAAAATTCTGTTAAATACGATCCGTCCTGTCCGGTGATCCCTGTGATCAAAGCTCTTTTCAAAATTTTCCTCTTCTAGATGTAATGATTATTCCAATAATTTTAAAGCTGAATCGATTTCCAATCTCCTTTTCTAAATTTCCATAGAAAAAGTAAAGACAGGATCAGGAGCCAGAGACTGATCGAAGACCAGAGCCCCATAGTTCCCAATCCCAATTCAATTCCCAACCAATAGGCCAAAGGTAGCATGATTCCATAGGATACGATCACATAGCTCAGGAGGACCCAAACCACAAGCCCCGCACTCTTGAGTGCTGCTCCGAAAACCATATGATAGGCATCTCCCACCTGAACCAATGAGACAACGACCAGAGCAGGATAGGCTTCATGGATCAATTTGTCTCCTTCTGAAAATTGTGAAATGATCTCTTTTCCGAAAATAATAAAAAGAATTCCCATCATCCCCATCAAAATTGCGGAGAAGAATGCGGATCGATAGGTAGCGAGGATTGCTTTTTTGAATTTTCCGGAACCGATGGCGTGTCCGAAAATCGTAGTGGCTGCGACACTAAATGCAAATCCCGGCATGAAGGAAAGTGTCAGAACGGAAAAGACAATCTGAGAGGCCGCCACGCTCTCCACACCTATATCAGCAGCCATTTTATTGAAAATTAGAAATGCTATATTTGTTAAAGAACCATCCATAGCTGAGGGAAATCCGATTCGAAAGGTGGTCTTGAGAATTTCCCATCTGAGTCTAT
The DNA here is from genome assembly GCA_024233875.1 of Leptospiraceae bacterium. Classification (GTDB taxonomy): domain Bacteria; phylum Spirochaetota; class Leptospiria; order Leptospirales; family Leptospiraceae; genus JACKPB01. The sequence goes on along the minus strand of JACKPB010000001.1, from coordinate 491,181 downwards.
ATTGGCTCAATCTCAGATAATTTCGGGTTTCTTTCCCGAACAAAAATAGGAAAAAAACAAGAAACCCAACTCCTCCCGCCAGAGAAGATGCGATTCCGGCTCCCTTTACCCCCATAGCAGGAACTCCCAGGTTTCCATAAATGAAAATCCAATTGAAAAATATATTGGAAACCATAGTCAAGATCGCTGAATACATCCCGATGATCGGCTTACCCAACCCATCAAAGTATCCTCTGAGTGTGTAGAGCATTAGATATCCAAGAGTTCCCCAAAATCTCGCCTGAAGATAGACGGTAGCCTCTTCTCTCAGTTTTAGATCGGGAGTCATTCGTGAAATGAGGTAGGGTGAAAATAGGGAGCCCAACCATGTGATCAAAGCGGAAACAAAAATTCCTGCAATGAGGACGGAAAAAAGAATTTCTCCTATGGCTTTGGGATTTTTTTCTCCATACCTTCTCGATGTCAGGATTTGAATCCCCACGGATCCATTCATAAGAAAAGCCAGAACTGTGAAGTAAGCGATCCCCCCCATTCCGGCGGCAGCTATCGCATACTCACCCAACTTTCCCACCATGAAGGTGTCCGAAATTTGAATGATTGTGAAGCTGGTCATTCCCAGAAATACCGGAAATGCCAATTGAAAAATCTTTTGGTTCAAATGAGCTCGAAACCGGGAGTAAATTGCATTTTTAAATGTCATAATTTCTACTTGTAATTGAGAGACTGAAAAAAAATGTTCTATTTATGTCTACTCATTTGAACTTTTCCGCCCATTTTTCCTGCATAAACCCAGATTGTAGAAAGGAATTTGATCTTGATACCGTGATCTACCGATGCACTTCCTGTGGAGAACTTCTGGAAGTGAAACACAACACAAATGAGTTGAAAAAGAAATCCGGAAAAGAATGGAAGGAGCTATTTGACTCCCGTCTCGGATCGGTTCGATTTCCAAACAATTCGGGGATTTGGAATAAAAAAGAATGGGTTCTTCCCTCTATCGCCGATGAAGACATTGTTTCTTCGGGCGAAGGAAACACCCACTTATTCAATGCCTCCAGATGGGCAAAAGACCTCGGTTTGGGTTCACTTCACATCAAACAATGCGGGATCTCTCATACCGGATCCTTCAAAGATCTGGGAATGACTGTTCTGGTGAGTCAGGTAAATCGGATGCGGAGAATGGGTCTCCCGATTCGAGCTGTCGCCTGTGCCAGCACAGGGGATACTTCCGCCGCCCTTGCTTCCTATGCCGCCAAAGCCGGGATCCCCACCCTAGTTTTTTTACCCGCCAATAAAGTATCCACAGCCCAATTGATTCAACCTGTTTCCAACGGTGCCAAAGTCATCTCCCTCGATACTGATTTCGATGGGTGCATGAAGGTCGTTCAGGAAGTTTCCAAAGACCCGGGGATCTATCTAGCCAACTCGATGAATTCTCTGAGGATAGAAGGTCAAAAGACTATAGCTATCGAAATTCTTCAACAATTGTCCTGGGAAGTTCCCGATTGGATCGTCATTCCGGGAGGAAATCTCGGAAATGTCTCCGCTCTGGGTCAGGGCTTTGAACTCATGGAAGAACTCGGTCTCATACAAAAACTTCCGGGGATCGTCCTGGCTCAGGCTCAGAAAGCAAATCCGCTTTATGAATCTTATCTGAAAAATTTTGAAGACTTCCAGCCCAAAGAAGCCCAAAAAACTCTGGCTTCTGCAATTCAAATAGGAAATCCTGTCTCAGTAAAAAAAGCGATTCGTATATTGAAAAAATTCAATGGGATTGTAGAGCAGGCAAGCGAAGAAGAATTGGCAGATGCCGCTTCCAGGGGGGATCAGTACGGGCTCTACAATGACCCCCATACCGGTGTTGCACTAGCCGCCATGCTCAAATTGATCGAAAAAAAGAAAATATTGAAAGGTGAAAAGGTCGTGATTATTTCGACTGCCAATGGATTGAAATTTACAGAGTTCAAAACCGCATACCATGAATCGGAAATCCCCGGTATTGATTCAAAACTTGTAAACAAAATTCATAAATCATCTGAAAATATGAATTCTGTTTTTCAGCTGATTCAAACTTTATTAACATAGAAATGCTTTACAAAATTGTGGATTAAAATAAGTTTTTATTGAATTTATCGGATTTAAACCCAAAGATGAGCGACATCGATCCAGAAAACCTATTATTGGAAGATTTTAAAAATAAAGTCGATGAAGCTGTGTCCACGGGAACCTCGATCAATTTTATCACTCATGTTTTGGGTGATTCCGGGGAAGCGAAACTAAAGTACATATTCACTAAGGTCCTCGAAAAATATTCCAGAACCGAATTGATGGAATTGCTCTATACCTCCGCAAAAGAATTGATTGTCAATTCGACAAAGGCCGCTATCAAACGAATTGTTTTTGAAGAGAACAATCTTGAAGCCGGTGATGAGCAAAAATACGAACTCCTTATGCACCAATTTAAGGAAAACCTTACAGATAGAAAATTTCCATTTTACAAAGAAAAAATGAAAGAAAAAGGATACAGAGTAAGTGTGAAGATCGCTTACAATAAAGATCGTATCCTACTTCGAATCATAAATAATTTTCCCCTACTACCCAAAGAAGAAAAAAGAATCAGAGAGAAATTCATAAAAGCCAAAAAGTATGACAATCTATTTGAGTTCTATATGGATCATGGAGACAATACAGAAGGTGCCGGTATGGGTATCACACTGGTTGAAATCATGTTGGTTCAAAGCGGTTACGACAGACATCTATTTACCATATCTTCGAATTCTTACTCCTCCGAGACTATAGCCAAGGTTGAAATCCCACTGAGCGAAGATTACAAGCCCTTCCGAGTTGTTTTTAATGAAAAATTATCATCCGGATTACCGAGAGAAGAAATTTTAAAGGAAATTCATTATTGATGACAGTTAGAGACGATATCAATCCAGAAGAATTATTAAGCTACACACTAAGATCAGTCAACTCCAAAGAAGAGGCGATGAGCGTAATCAATGGAGACTTAAAAGATGCATTCATCCTCAAACTTTCTATCGACTTGCAGAGTAAAAACGGGATTCTCTTAATCCTAATCTCAGAAATCAAAAAGAAGATCTTGGATATTTACTCAGTTGTTGGAACGTCTACTAATATCAAAAAAATCCGAACCTTTGAGTCTATGGAACAAATTTTTGAAGACATACTCAAACTTCTCGATTATGGCGGAATCGAAACAGCCCTCTCAGAAAGAGTAGGTAGGTGTATCTACAGAACCTTATCCGGAAATGCTATGGAATCGATCCTTTTCAATATCAAAAAAAAGCACAATAGTGAGATTTCTAGTGTCCTGGAAGAAGCCTTGATAGTTGAAACCAAGATCAAAAACACCCAGGTTTTTATTGAAGTGGAAAGAGTGAAGAGCTCAGATTTTTATACGTACAACACCTTAAGAGGAATCTATCCTGAAGTTAGAAATCCTCTGGAAGATGAGTCCAAAGAAAACAAGGACAAAACTGAAGAAGTTCAACAACTCTCCAAAACATCTGTAGAGCAGGCTCTGGATGAGATTTTTTTAAATTACAAACGAGTCGTAAAATGCAATGCAGGAATCTCCCCTGCCAGAGGAGTAGAGTTCAATAAAATAAAACCCAACCAACCTCTCTACTTTCACCTTCCCCAATTTACAGAAGAGGAAAAGAATACAGCTAAGGAGCTGGGCGGTTTTAGTAAGAATGGGAAAGCAATTCCCGTCGTTGGAAATTTTATTAAAATAATCGCAGGTCCCAAAAACGAATACCATATCTTTGCTAAGGGTCCTAAAGGAGTTTTGCTTCATGCTCAGGAAACTCATCCGGTTCGAATTTCGTTTCCAATAGAGGAAGAAGTAATCGATACCAGTTCTATTCAAATGATAGTGATCATTATAGCCGGTTTCAGTCTATTGATAGGAGTTCTTATATTTCTACTTCTCAGCTAACCTATACCTTTTTTTTCATTCTCCTCTTTACCCTGATTGATTGCAAAAAGAACCCTCAGGAAGTGAAGATCAAAGAATCCCTAAAAAAAGGAGACCCCATCGAGATCGCTCTCTCCTGCGCGGAATACAAAGGAGACAAGTACAAAAATGAATGTATCGAGGGAAGGTTGCGTGCGGAAGAGGAAATCCAAAAAATAATTTCCCGAAAAAAAGATATGCCATTTTTCAAATTGATTATAGATCCCGAAACCCAAAAAAGCATCAGCTTACTACTCCAAAAAGATATTTATCTGGGTATCAAATACAGAAGCATCTGGAAGGAAACCTCCGAATCCAATTGATATGGAAAAGGACAATCTACTCAATCGTAACTTTTTAAAAAAAAACAAATTAAAAATCACTAAGAATCGACTGGCTGTTCTCGACATACTTCAGCAGTCAGAAAAACCATTGAATCATTCCGAAATCATGGAGAAGTTGGACAGCAATCAAAATTGGGATCGGGTTACAATCTATCGAACTCTGGGAGAATTTGAGGAAAAAAAATTAATCAAATCATTACTTTCCTCAGAAAGAATTACATATTTTGAATTGGTTGACACCCTCAATGAACATGCTCATATTTACTGTGAGAATTGCGGGAAGCTGGAATGTCTGAGAGAAGATATGTTCAGTTTTTCACTGAAAAATCCCGAATTATTCTCTATAAGTACAGTAGAAATCCTCGTGAAAGGAACCTGTAAGGACTGCCATTGAAAAAAGAAAAAGTCATTCGACTGGGTAAGTGGACATCGAGTATTCACAACTCGAACGAGAAGAGGATCAAAACCTTCCTCAAAAGCATCCTGCCCGATTACAAGAATATTGAATGGACAGAAAGTTTATTCAAACAGTTTTATATAGATATTTTAAATGATTTGCCTTCAAGGTACAAACAAAAGAATTCCATAGAAATCAGTGGTCGATTGAAGAATGAAGTCATCATCTCGGCAATCAAAGAAAAACTAAATGATCTATCCAATGAGAATCCGACAGAAACTAGCGCTCCCACTTCAGGGGACACAATTCCGTTTGATTCAGAAGACGAGGATAGCAGAGAAGAATCTCCCAAGACAGAAGAGAATCTTCCGGAATCCGAAAGCATTTCCGGGTCATCCACAGATGAAGTTCAACCTTCGAATGAAATTTCAACTTCTGAAAATGAAAGCAATGCTGTAACCTTTTTCGAAGAATCTCCTAAGTCCAATGAGAATACTCACGAGTCCGAAAGCATTTCCGAGCCATCCACAGTAGAAGTTCAACCTTCGAATGAAAATTCAACTCCAGAAACTGAAAGCAATACTGTAACCTTTTTCGAAGAATCTCCTAAGTCCGATGAGAATACTCACGAGTCCGAAAGCATTTCCGGGTCATCCACAGAAGAAGTTCAACCTTCAGATGAAGTTTCAACTTCTGAAACGGATAGCAATGCAGAGCTAGCCTCTGATGAGTCTCTCAAGACCGAAGAGAATCCTCCGGAATCCGAAAGCAATTCCGAGTCATCCACAGAAGAAGTTCAACCTTCGAATGAAATTTCAACTCCTGAAAATGAAAGCAATGCAGAACTAGCCTCAGATGAATCTCTCAAGACCGAAGAGAATACTCACGAATCCGAAAGCATTTCCGGGTCATCCACAGTAGAAGTTCAACCTTCGAATGAAAATTCAACTCCAGAAACTGAAAGCAATGCTGTAACCTTTTTCGAAGAATCTCCTAAGTCCGATGAAAATACTCCGGAATCCGAAAGCATTTCCGGGTCATCCACAGAAGAAGTTCAACCTTCAGATGAAGTTTCAACTCCCAAAGAAGAAAGCAATTCAGAAGAAGCTCAGAAGACAGAAGAGAATACTCCGGAATCCGAAAGCATTTCCGGGTCATCCACAGAAGAAGTTCAACCTTCAGATGAAATTTCAACTCCTGAAATGGATAGCAATGCTGTAACCTTTTTCGAAGAATCTCCTAAGTCCGATGAGAATACTCACGAATCCGAAAGCATTTCCGGGTCATCCACAGAAGAAGTTCAACCTTCAGATGAAATTTCAACTACTGAAACGGATAGCAATGCAGAGCTAGCCTCTGATGAGTCTTCCAAGACAGAAGAGAATCCTCCGGAGTCCGAAAGCATTTCCGAGTCATCCACAGATGAAGTTAAAGCTTCGAATGAAAATTCAACTCCTGAAACGGAGAGCAATGCCTCAGATGAATCTCTCAAGACCGAAGAGAATCCTCACGAATCCGAAAGCATTTCCGAGCCATCCGGAGAAGAAGTACAACCTTCAGATGAAATTTCAACTCCCAAAGAAGAAAGCAATTCAGAAGAAGTTCAGAAGACAGAAGAGAGTTCCCTTCCTGAGTCAGAGGGAAAATCGAATCCTAATAAAGAAAATGAAACCATTCAGGATGGGATAGAAGAGGATGAAGTAGAAGATCTACTGTCCAAAGAATTTTCTGAAATTGGAGATCTAACAACTGATGATTCCTTAGGGAAAAAATCAAAATTGATCCAAAATCTTGAGGAAGAACCGGAAGATTTTTTAGAAATCATACCCGATCCCAAATCGGATCAAACAGACCATGCTCCCGAATGAAAAAGAACTCATTTCTCTAATTCCGGAAAAGAATTATAGAGACTTGAGATTCATTCAGGAAGAGATCAAAAAATCCGGTCATACATCTTATCTCATCGGTGGCTCGGTAAGAGATCTCCTATTGAATCATATTCCGGATGAATATGATCTCACGACTTCACTGCACCCCAACGGAGTGAAATCTTTATTCAAACGGGTCATTGAAACCGGAATCAAGCACGGAACTGTAACTGTGCTTATAAAAGATTGCAGTTATGAGATCACTACTTTTCGAACTGAATCCAAGTATTCAGATGGGCGACATCCGGATTCAATAGAATTTGGAACTTCCCTTTCCGAGGATATCCTAAGACGCGATTTTACCATGAATGCCATTGCCTTAGATCTCCTGGATGAAGTATTGATAGATGAACACAATGGAATTTCTGACATTCAAAACAAAATCATTCGTACAATAGGAAACCCTGTAGATCGTTTTTCTGAAGATGGCCTTCGTCCGATTCGTGCGATTCGATTTCATTCCACATTGGGTTTTACTATAGATGAACAAACATATTCTGCTATTCATAAAACAAGAGAAATTACCTCCAAAATATCCAGAGAACGATTTCATGATGAATTGATGAAGATTCTGAAGACTCCATCCCCCCTAAATGGTTTGAAAGAATTGCTCAGGCACAATTTCTTTTCATTGTTCTGGGGAGTCGATGAAATAGAAGCGGATTGTATGACAGCTCTGATGAAACTTCCCCGGATTCAATCCTCCGAGCTATCTCTTCGAATAGCCTATCTTTTCTTCCATTTACTGGAAGACACAAAGAAAATAGAAACGGTACTACGAAATTTAAAATTTTCAAATGAAAGGATAAAAATAGCAAACTTTTCAATCCCTTACTTCTCAAAGATCTCAGAAAACCTCTGGTCTTCAGAGAACATCAAACATGACTTCTCCAACTATCTTCAAACTTTTGGAAAAAATTCTGTTCGGGAAGGAATCAAGTATTTCTCTGAACTTGCCAATCTAATGGAGAATTCCCGGTTCAGTAGTGAGATAACAAACAAATTGAATTCTATTCTGGAGAGAAATGAACCCCTCTTACTTTCTGATCTTTCTTTGAATGGGAATGATTTAAAACTCAATTTCCCGGATCTCGATAAGAAAGAGTACGGGACTGCTCTCAAATCCTGTTTGGATTTAGTATTGAATGACCCGGAAAAAAATCAAAAGGAAGAACTCATTACTTTTCTAAGAAAGAAAGGTTTTTGATCGAAAAAAGTTCTGAATCCGGAAGGGGATTGATTTTTAGTGATTCTATCTCAATGATACTCTTCTCGTCATTTTCGAAGTCAGTCATTTCTAACTTCTTTACGATCTCTTTTTCTGATTTTTGTTTTTGATCGTCAACACTCACTTTTCCGTATCTCACCCTGAGAATTTTCTTCATGATCCCGGTTCTGGAAAAATAGTCAATTCGATACGGTTGAAGGGTTTCTTTTTCTAAATATACAAGTAACTTTCCATAGGTTGCCTTGTTGAGGGGTCTGATGTGGACCTTCCAGTATTGCTTATCCACCGATTCATAAGTTTCCACAGTATCTACTGTATAATTGGCCTCTAACTGAACTCCGCTGAGGTCATAATAACTAAAAGAAGTTCCCTGTGCAGTTTGCTCAACACTGTCCATGGGAGAAAGTTTTTCTATACGACTGCTCCCTCTTTTTAAGACAGCCAGAACTTTTTCTGTATTGGATGCGAAAAATTTTAAATGTGCTTCCTCGCCCGGTTTACTAAAAAAGTAAAACCTCTTTTGTTCATCACCAACCATAAGAGTGGAATCGGCTTCCATTATCGTAGTGGTACCCTGCTTTTTGGAGATTCTTAAAAAATAAGTTCCTTTTTCTAACTTCATTTCTGAATCCCATTTTTCTAATAGAACCTGTGCATTGGGTCCCTCATCTGCTTGATTGCCGGAAAAAGTGATGAGGTTGAGTAAGGCAAAAGCAATAAATTTTGGTACAATCAGGCATTTCAAGAGACTATTCATATCTTATTTCCTCATATCGGAATATATTTTCGATTGAAACCCCATTGAATAGGATTTTTCTCAGAATTTTTTTTGAAAAAATTGAATTTTTTTTCCAATTTTCCTCTCCGACCCGCATTTTTTTGACCCCTATTTTTAGGAGTCAACCATGCAAATACTTACCTTATTAGTCTTGTTCTTTCTCAATTGTGCTCCAGAAAAAATGTCACAATATGCAAGTTTTTCTGAGTATTCTAAGCCGGGGATAGGATTTTCCTACGGAGTGCAGTTAAATCCCAAACAATTGGGTGAACAAAATCCTCCCTCAGATTTATGGGGACCCGAATTCGATTTGGACTCGGAATGTATTTTTTCCCAGAGTTCAACTTACCGGGCCCTGGATTTAGGTCCGCACATTTCCCTTTGCTTTCCGCCCGGCTCTGAAAACCGGGAACTTCTCAAGTCTCTGAAACTCAGTTTTCAGGAGTTGAATCCGGAACGACCCGATCTCCAAATCTCATCCGGCACGATTCACATACGATACCTACCGCTCTCTGAAATCATTGAAAAAATCAAGGAGACTTCGTATCAATTTCTTCTCCTGGGAGACAATCAAATTCTCAGTGAATGGGAAAAAACGAATCCATCCCCGGATGAAACTACATTCAGTTTTGGGAAAAATATCTTTTCCAAATTTTCACTTCCTTACTTTAGTCTCTGGATCACAGAGTCCAATCTCTCATTCGCATTCCCAACTTCATTTCAGGGAGGTAGAAAACTTTCCAACCAATATCTCTGGATTTACATAGAAAGATCTAATGATTACAATTTAAATCCAATTCAATTGAAACATTTGATTCTTGAGAGGAATGATCAATACTTTTCTGAGTGCCTGAAAGAAAATCCGGAAATTTCAGAAGTCGGCATTCAATCGGATAGTTCTGTCGGGAAATATTTAGAATTTACTAATCGTAGTACAAATCCTATCTGTCCGGATTCTATTCAATTTAAAATCAATAGCTCAAATTATGAATTCAAGAAAGAGAATTTTCTAATTCTGCCTGGAGGAAGCCTGCTCATTTCAGAAAAGGAAACTCAACTAAATGGGAATTCAGAACTTTCTCAGAAAATCACCTGGAAAGAAATCACAAAAGGTTCGGAAATCAAAACTCCAAACAAGGAATCATTTTCCTTACCAAAAATTTTTATTACGGCATCAAATAATGAATTTTTCTCATTTCGAAGTGATAAAAAATCCTGTTCGGGTGTGTATCACTTTCTGGAATCCGAAGGTTGTCATGATCCCGGTATTTCTATTGTAAAGTCCGTTGAAGTCTGCGATGAAAATCAGTTCAAACTAAACGAGGTTTCTTTCAAAGGACTATCTATAAATAAAAAAAACAATTATTATTCTAAATTCATAGAGCTTGTATATCTGGGGGAAGGTCCATGCAATGTATCAGGGTTGAATTTAGTTTCAAACTCTCTAGACTTAGCTCTTTCCGCTACCGATCGAATCATTTCTAAAGGAGAAATTCTCCTAATTGGAGATAGAGAATTCTTCCTGGATCCAAACCTCATTCATCGAAGCTTGAAATCCCTGGATGAAACTGAAAGTATTTTTCTCAAATCGGAGAAGGGAAACTTTGAAATTTACAAACCTCTCCCACCAAACGAAACGTTTCTTCTAAAAAACAATCTAACCTCCAGCTCTCTTCTTATGAATCCGAATCCTGTAGTACATACTGAATACAAAAGTAAATTCCTGAATCCTATCTATAGAAATGAAAACTTTTGCAGTCCGGGAGAAAAGTTTGAATCAGGAAAGGAAATAGGGAAAGCCTATCTTTCCGAAGTGTTTTATGCTTCCTCTATAGACAATGGAAAGAAAAATTCTAAGGATCGATTCCTGGAACTCTTCATAGAAAAAAAGGGTAATTTCGAATTAAGAATTTATTCAAATAATATTTTACTCTCAAAGTATTTCTTCACTACCCCCCGAGACAATGACTACCTAACAATCAGTGCTGAAGACTTTTCCTGCTTTGAAGAAAGGGGGGTTCACTTTCTAGAACCCGGATTTACTCTTCCCAGAAATGAATTTTTAATAGAACTCTTTTCTGAGGGCCATTTATTGGATAGCTTATCTATAGACCCCCGTCTGAATATGGGGATTGCATCTACTGATTTAAGTGTTTCTTATTCCAGAATTCCCGACACTCACATTTGGAAGAATAGTTCGAAATCTACAGAGATTACAAAAGACTCCTGTTTCAATGCTACTTACGCAAGTCCGGGTATAAAGAATTCATTTAGTCCTTATTTTCAAACACCGGATACCCTATTTTTTCCGATCTCTTCTGTTCCCTTTACTAAGAACATGAGATTTTATAGTCCGGGTCAGGGCACATTCAATGAAACTGTAAATTTCTCATTTTTCTCTCCAATTGTATTGAATACTCAATATACTAATTTTTTTGTTCCGGAATCTCTTATCTATTCTGAATGGGAAGAAGACAATGAAGTTCAAATCCTATCCCCGAATGGTCTGATGATTTCCGGTATCATGCCCAATCCGGAAAATTCTCAGGATGAATGGATTCTCATCTGCAATCGAAGTAGAGATCCAATCAATACCCGAAATTATTCTGTTCGGGATAATTCCTCTGCTGATTACTTTGTTCCTCTGAGTGAAAGAATCCCAAACTCCGTAGGAAAATTTGGAAACATGTTTTCCGGAGATTCGTCAGAAATTTTACCGGAACAATGCGGATACATCCTCGATCCCGATTTTCAATCTCCGGCCCTAGAAAGTATCGGTAGAACACCCACTCTTTTATTTACGGTAAAGTCCGGATCTACAATAGGAAATGGATTGGGATCAGATGAAGGAGTCAATCTTTTCAAACAAAATGGATCGACAGAGATTCTTGTTCATTCGTATGGAAATTCGCTAAGCAATTATCCTTTCAAAATCAAAGCCGATAAGGGTGAAGTCATTTTTCTGAAAGAAAATAGAAACGGTTCAACTGCAAGGGATTATAGGATAGAAAAATGGTAGTGATAATCCTAATTTTTATTATATCCATATGCCCTCTTCAGTCAGATTCTGGTTTGGGTTTTGGGGGCTTGGGTGTATTTCAAAAGTCTTTAGAAAAAAAAGAGGAAGGACAAGAAAGTCAATTTGAAAGAGTTTCGAATGGATTTGCCTTTTTGAATCCCAGAATAGAATCCGAAGAAAATAAAATCCTCACAAACATGAGCCTGTATCTTTTGGGTGATCCTGCTGCTTCCGATAGGATGGACTTTTATATAGCGAAAAATTTTTACGGTGGATACAATTTTGAAAGCTTCCAAATCTTTTTCGGAAGAAAAGAATTTATATCTACTAATCTACCTATGTTTCCCATGAATGATGGAAATGATGGAATCGTAATAGAGAAAAAATTTTTAAATAGCTTTACACTCACCGTATCACCGATGGACTACTACTCGGGTTTTCAAAATTTTTCAGATTCCTATCTCAGAAATTATTCAGACTCAAGTAGTAAATCAGGAAATCGCTACCGTCAGACTATTCAAATAGGATACGATTCGGACAGGATAAAAATGACTTCCCTATTCTCTTATTTGAATCTGGGATCCTGGGGAGTCTCTTCTTCGGATAGAAATAAAACGAATCCATCGGGAGATGAGGATTTTGTTTACAATGCAAATCTAAACTTCGAATACAAAATTCAGTCTTTCCGTTTTGGTTTCAATTTTCTTCTTTCCAGGGGAATCGATAAAACTACCTACAATCGTGAAAGACAGAACTCTTTTCTTCCTATCTCCGGAGAAGCTATTTATGGATTCCTGGGATTTCAAAAAAATGGTTTCTCCATCTCTTCGGGATTCTTTTTACCGGATGCCGACAAAAGGAATTCCGGAGGAGAAATCTTGGAATTGGGATATGTCGGGATGGGGACGGGGCTTCCCCGGGGATTTCTTCTCACTAGATTTTTGGATTTTTATCCTTCAGTATGGATCACGCCTTACGGTTTAGAAAAATCAGAAAGCACAATCCATGGTAGGAACTATTCTTTTTATTCCCCTACAATTCTCTCTTATACTATAAATGATTTTAAATTTGAAATCATTGGCGAGTACATACTTCCTATTTCAAATATGTATCACAGAAGAGGAAGGATAGAAACGGATAAAAAGTACTTCAGTAAATCTTTTCTTTCAGAAATATCTTTTCAAATTCAATACGGATCCCGGAACTCCGGTTCTTTTTTTACTCAGATTTCATTTTCAAAACTCTACACATCAAATGACATTCAATTGAAAGGAGAGTCTTTCTCTCTCTCCGGAGGAGTCTATTATTAAAACTTTACTTTATTTCTTAATCTTACTTATGAATTGTTCCATCGAGAAATTTCCCAAAAAAGATTACCTGAATGAGCTTTTGCTTTTATCTAACCCGGTTGGGGTCAGAGCGGTATTTTCTTATCCGGGAAAGTACACAAACCCTATAAAGAAGAGAAATGTTCTCGATGAAATAGTCAAAATAATTCGTGATACGAAATCAAATCTCCTTATCTATGCCTACTCCTTCAACCATCCGGAAATTCTTAGCGAGATAAAAAAAGCCAAAGATCGGGGGGTCTTGATAAAAATAGTTTTGGACAAGGACAAATCGTATGAAGAATTCAAAACTCTCGAAATCCCTTTCTCCAGATGGGAAGGTAGCGGTCTTCATCATTTGAAAATTCTTATCTCCGATCAAAAAACCCTGTTTTTAGGAACGGGTAATTTTTCAGATCCCGGACTATTAAATGATTGGAACGGTTATCTTATTTTCCCCCTGAATCACTCCGAGTATCTCGGACTCGTTGAACATCTGGAAGAAAGAACCAACTCTACCCTGGAAATATCCGGAGTAGAATTTTATTTTTCACCGGAAAATGGTCTTTTCATTCAGGATTTAATCTTAAGTTATTTGGAAAGTTCCCGGGAATCTATCAAGTATCTGGCCTTTGATCATTATGATGAAGTTGTATCACATGTTCTGAGAAAAGCAAGCTATCGAGGAGTTCAAATAGAAGGAGTCTATAACGATCCCGTGGACCCTGAGGGAATCTATTTACAAAATGAAATGTTCGGTTTTTTTTCCCATATTTACAGGGATGGAAATACGGATACGATCACAACAGAAAGTGAATTTCCGGAAGGTGGTTTACTTCATCATAAGACCATTCTCATAGATGAGAAAATCCTTCTTACGGGATCTTTTAATTTTTCTGAAAGTGCAAGGGACAAAAACAGAGAATTCTTTATGGTGATCAGAAATCCATATTTGGTTCTTGAATTCTTAAACGAATTCAACCGAATAAAAAATTCATCCACAAAAATTGATAAATCGAAATACAATTTTGAACCAATAATTGAATTCTCTAATGATTTGTACATCCAGCCATCCGGTGAACTCTGTTCAAAAAATATTCTCAAAAGTGGAGTCCTGGAATTAGGAGAAGGTATTTGGAAAACTTATCTTCTCTATCCGGATTCCATAACGGAATGCACATCCCTTTTCACTTACGATAGTATATCCAGTGGAATATCCAACTTTAAGCGGGAAAAAAATTTCGCGTCGGATTATTTGATCACTTCGATGAATTACTATCCCAGATTTTCGAATTCAATTCTTTCCAACGGACAAAATTTTAGTCCATTCGGAAGGAAAGAACATGAATTCCTAAAAATTTCTACAATTCGCTTTGACTCCGGTGGAAGACCGTTTTGGGAATGGAATGAAAATTTAAAAATTCCCGGGAAAGGCTACTACTGGAAGCCGGGGAAAGAATGGAAAGAATTCCTTTTGGATGAAAGAGATGGGATCTATTCGGGAAATCTATCGATTCCGTACAACGAAAGAGACCGTGGTGCTATCTTCATCGAAACAGAAAACCGTATCTACATGGGTTGTTTTTATGAAAAAGGAGTGACTCCGAGTGATACATTGGATTATCTTTCCAAAAAAATTCAATTGATTCATCTCAGATCTCAGCCTCTTAGTTGCACTGAAATCTGAATTTCTTTACTTAAGAAGTTTTCTTTTTGTTTTCTGATTTTGGATAGAGATAGATCTTCATTTCTTCGAGGTCTATCTCCTGCAAAACCAAATCCATCTTTTGACCGAGAAAGAAACGTGTTGTGTATTTCTTAGAATAAAAAGAGAACTCATTGATGATTTCTAATTCGTATTCATTAGTAAAATAAGTATGAAGAACAGTCCCCTCACCGAAGTATCCTTCCAATTCAAAAAATACCATCTGCGGTTTGATTCCGGTTATGATTCCAACAAACTCTGTCACTCCTGTTTTTTGAATGTATCTGCATGCTTTGATTTTTTGAATGTCTCTTTCGGCATCTGCGGCTCTTCTTTCTTCATCGGAGGTATGAAAACCCATGAGCTTGATTTCATCTTTTGAATAAGGCAATTCTTTTTCACCAAAGATCAAAGCATCCAGAACCCTATGCACAACCAAATCCGGATATCTACGAATGGGAGAGGTAAAGTGACAGTAGTCCTTGAATCCGAGTCCCCAGTGACCTAATTTCTCACCACTGTAGTACGCCTGCATAAAACTTCTCAAAAGGAAATAATTGAATATTTTTTCGGCTTCGTGCCCTTTAATTTTTGCGAGAACTAATTGCAATTCGTCATACTCCGTAGATTCAATATGATGTTTGAAGCCATAAAGTGCCAAAAAGCTATTGAGAACCTCAAGTTTTTCCTCATCCATTTCTTCATGGATTCGGAAAAGAGCCGGTGCATCTTTTTTTCTAAGGTATTCAGCTACTTTAACGTTAGCAGACAACATCAATTCTTCTATCAGAATGTGACTGCTTTTTCTTTCTCTCCATTGAATTTCTTTCACATCCCCATTTTCTTCTGTGGCTATATAGACTTCTTTTAAATTCAATTCGACTCTACCTTTGGCGATTCGATATGACTTCAAACCATCTGCAAGTTTCATCAACTTTACAAATCGATTGTTTGGATCTGCTGTATCGATTTCCGCCTGTGCGGAGTCGTAGGTCATTCGATGATCCACTTTAATAATCGATTTGTAGTACTTTGCCGAAAAGATACGACCCGAATAATCACCTGTCATCTCTACAGTAAATGCCAATCGATTCTTTCCTGCCACAAGACTACATAAATCCTCAGATAGAACAGGAGGAAGCATAGGAATAACAGAATCTATCAGATAAACAGAAGTCGCTCTCTTGTAAGCCTCTTCATCAAGCGGTGAAGATGGTTTCACATAATAGGATACATCAGCAATGTGCACATAAAACCTAACGATTCCATCACCCTCTTCCTCGATACTGATCGCATCATCAAAATCCTTAGAACCGGCACCGTCAATAGTTACAGTCCACAGGTCCCTCAAATCAACCCGATGCGCCCAATCTGCGACTTTTTCCTCAACCACATCATCAGGAAAATTCAATAGAACATGATCCGGATAGTTTTGATGATAATTGTACTTCATTAAGATTCGATTGAGATCTTTATCTTTAGTCGTTCCCATCTCAAAACTAACAAAGCTTACTTCATAAATATTATTATCATAGTATGAGTTTTCTTTTAACTTAACGATTACTATTTCATTATTCTTCAATGCCTTGCTTACATCATGAAGTAATGATTTCTTTTTCAGGGCACCTTCTTTGATTTCTCCCTGCATATCCAATAGTTTTCCATAAAAGTAATTTACATCCTCATCGGAAATCCTCATTCTATAAAAATTTCTTCCCCGGGATGTAATGTTTTTTACTTCGCCTTCTAATCTTCCCTTCTTCCCAATTTTTAGAGGGATCAACTCAACTGTATCACCGGAAATCGCACCGAGGGTGAACTCAGCAGGCACAAATACCTCAGAACCGGATTTCAATTTTATGAACCCATCTCCCCGTTTGGAAAGGGAAATCTTTCCGGTGAGCTTCAAGCCTCTCGATATTGTAATGTTCTTTTTGGAAATGGATACAAGTCCTTCAATTTCAAGAAATCCTAAAAACTCAGCGATTTCATCAACGATTTTTGAATGAGGATGTTTTTCTTTCTTATGCTTCTTTTTTTTCTGTTTGGAGTTTTTTCCTTCTTCGTTGAAGAGTTCGTAAAGATTAGGAAGTGATAGTGTTTCACCTGATTTGAGAACCAGGTACTCGAATAGTTTAGGCGCTATATTTTTTTTCATGTTGAATTCCATCTGCATAGGTTCCCCTCATATAATTAGGGAGAAGCCCTTCATAGTGATTTGTATTGTAATCCAAACTCAAAAATTTGGATTGAAATTGAGAAAGATACATTCGGGGTGAGGGATAATCCAAATGAATCGATTGTGAATGCGGAAAGTCAAAATCACTGATGATTTCGCAATCATTCAGCGAAAACTCATTTTTTACTTCAGAAGGGGGAATGTCCCTCACACCGGAAAATCCATTTCCGGAATACATTCCCGCATATACCTTTCCCATTCTCGCATCCAGGAGAATAAGAGAGGGTCTATTTAATTTTTGAAAATAATAATAGGAATACAATTCTATCGTATTACAAGAAGAAACAGGGATTTTCCAGATTTGTGAAAAATTTCGTGCCGTACTAACTGTAATACGTATCCCGGTAAAGGATCCCGGTCCGTTGGGTACAAAAATCTGATCTACTTTTTCTATGTCGCGATTTTTCATAGCAGAAGCAATATCTGTCACCAAACGATTTCCGGCTTCCCGGGGGTGACGCCCCTGATAGAAGGTCAATTCCTGAACTCCGCTTTCGGTGATTGAGTAGATTCCGATAGTGATCCAATCGGTGATGGTGTCAAAATAAAGAAGATTCAATCCGGAATCTCCGTTGAAAAACTGACAACCCCTTCCATGTCCGGTGGAACAATAGTGATTTTTCTTCTATCATAGGAAAGCATTTCCAGGCGAACGATAAGAGGAGGTGTTTTCAGGAACTCCCTTACGTGAAGTGGCCATTCGATCAATGAAATTCCATTCCCGTTCCAGTATTCATCAAATTCCAGGGACTCCAATTCTAAATGACTTCGAATTCGGTAAAGATCGAAATGGTAAATTGAAAAACCTGAATTGATTTTATATTCATTCATCAAATTAAAAGTGGGAGAATTTACAGAAAGGGTCTTTTTGAATAAGCTAACAAAACATCTGGTAAAGGTAGTCTTCCCGGTACCCATCTCACCTTCCAGAAATACCACTTTATAGTTTTTGTCCTCCACCAATTCCTTCAATTTTGTAGCGGGCAATTCTAATTCTTTGACTGTTGAACAATAGTATTCCATATGATTCACATAAATAACAAATTTACTTCTTCCGGATCCAAAACATAGGGCTTTCTACAAAATTCACAAACTATCTCTATCTTCCCCTGTTCTTCTATAATTGAACGTGCTTCTTCTTTGCCTATTGATCGTATGACACTTTGAATTTTCTCCAGAGAGCAACCGCAGTAGAACTCAGGCTTTCCGGAATCCAGGACTTTTAAATCTTCTTTCAGAAATGACGTCATACGGAAGAGAATCGTTTCCATATCCCCTTCCATCAATTGATCTGCGGATAGGTCAACATCCGAGAACCTGTCCATCATTTCATCTATCCGTTTCTGCTCGGTTCCCGGAAGAGCCTGAAAGATCATCCCTTTCCATCTGTTCTCCGGTCCGGAATTGATAATCAAAAAAGATATCAATTGATCGGATTCATAAATATGATTCAGGAGATTGGACTCAAATCCGGTAGGTTCCATTTTCGTAACAGATTGATGGAGTCTTCTTTCCCCACCCCATCGCGTCACTCTAAATATTCCTTTGCCCGAAGAATTGGCTGGTGATTCTACAAATCCTTCCTTCTTCCTAACCATTCCTCTCATCCGTCCATATCGGTCCGAGTAAGCAAGAACGCTCCGGATATCTCCCTCTCCTTCCAATTGAATGCTCACCGTATTCTCTTCCTTCACCATACCTGCCAGAAAAAAAGAACCTATCATTACTTTGGAGAGAAGAAAAGCAGCCTTTCCTTCCAATTCATGTCTTCTTACCGCTTCGGAAATTGCAGAAGTACAGTCTGTCAGTAGGAATCTAAAATTGGATTTCTCTAAGATACCTATCAAATAAGAATCCTGATTTTCTGACATTTGCATCCTCTCTTTCTCTCCAAAACTATAACAATCTACCCGCCTAGGGGTAAATAACTAAGTTTAGAAAAGAAAAATTAAGAGTCAATTAAATCATTACTCATTTCTATTTTTCTTAATCATTTCCTTACCTTTGAACCCATCCCCCATAGAACAGCCGGAAGAATTTGCCTGTGTTTGCTCTCCCTTTCATCTCAAGTTAATGCAAATCGAACCGTCCCGCCTAATCTTTACGAAAATAAATTTCCCGGTTTTTCAAATATTGACCCGCATTCCCTTTCCTAAAAAACTGGAAACCTATGGTAAAACATTTCATAAAAGTCCTAATTTTCCTCCTAATTTCCTCAATTGCTTTTTGTGAAAAATCCAATCCTACTTCCAAGGAAAGTCCAATCCCGGAAGCGAACATACCCAAACACGAAATTATTGTTTTTCTGGGAGATAGCCTCACAGCCGGAATGGGTTTGAGCACCCAGGAAGAAAGTTATGTACACATTTTGGAATCTACTTTCAATCAAAAAGACAGAAAGTTCAAATTCATAAACGCCGGTGTCAGTGGAGACACCACATCCGGAGGCTTGAATCGTCTCGATTGGATTCTTTCTTCAGGAGCCGACTACCTCGTGATCGAATTGGGTGCCAATGATATGATGAGAGGGATTTCCCCAGCTGTAATTCAAAATAACCTGAAAGAAATCATCCAAAAATCCAGAATAAAATTTCCGAATATTAAAATCCTTCTCATTCCCATGAAGCCCTTTCCCAACCTCGGAAAAAAATACGGAAAACTCTTTGAAGAAGTCTACTCTATAGTGAGCCGGGAAGAAAATGTTCCTCTTTCAGAGTTTTTATTGAAAGATGTGGCCGGAATTCCCGAATTGAATCAGAAAGATGGGATTCATCCGACTGCAGAGGGACATAAAATTCTTGCAAAAAACATTGAAGAAGACATTAGAAAACTATTAGAGAAATAAAAAAATCTATTGATTTGAAGATTTAAATTGTCTAATGTAATAAAAGAAAATTTCATATATTTGAAAAGGAGTCATGTATGATTCGAAGATTTGCTATTTTATCTATCTTTTTGGCATTGCTGAGTTGCTCTAAGACCAAAAAGGAATTGGATGTTGGACTGACAGCCCTAATGTATCTAGCCGGACAACCCGCTGCGCCAACCAATTCCAGATGTGCATTTCGGGACTCAAATAAAAATGATGTAGTTTGTAAGCAATACAAGACATCTACAGGTGCTGATAGCGATTGTACGGATTCAACAACAAGTAGCAATGTTCAGAGTGGAATTACAAATGCCGGTCTCACGACCACAGTCACTCCAGCTAAATCCGCTCAGGGTTGTGCTGTTTCCACCATATCCCAGACATGTACAACTACCTCAGGAACTTACTATTTCTATACTTCCGGAGGATTTGATGCAACTAAGGCTGCATCCTTTTGTTCTTCATCAAGCATATCAGGAACATTCCAATAAGATTTACACCTTTTCTGATTAAATTACTTTACAGTATTTAAAGAGAAATTTTACTGGTATAAAAATTGAATCATAAACTGCGGGAATAGCTCAGTGGTAGAGCACCTCCTTGCCAAGGAGGGGGTCGCGGGTTCAAGCCCCGTTTCCCGCTCCAGTTCTGACCTTCCCCCCGCATTATAGGCTACCCGATGGAATACAATGTAACCAAGCACGATACCAGTGCAGATGTACAATTAATTTATAGTTTAAATGATATAGAAGAAGCTTATGAAAAAGCTTACCTGAAAGCTTCAAAAAAAGTTAAAATCAATGGTTTTAGACCCGGTAAGGCACCTTTACCCATGGTAAAAAAAGTATTGGGAGAATCAGTAGCAGAAGATGCGATCAACATCATGCTCTCTGACTCGATCAATGATCTCTACCCAAAATTAGAATTCAAACCTTTCAGAGAACCTAAGATCGAAATCGAGAAATTTGAAAGACAAGAAACTCTTGTTGCGAAAGCTATTTTTGAACTTCCACCCCAAGTAACTCTAAAAAACTACAAAAAACTACCTCTGGATGTATTTGAATTTGAGGTATTAGAAGAAGATATCAAAGATCAATTGGAGAAGATCCAATTTCAACTTTCCAAAACCCAACAAAAGGAAGAAGGAGAAGTTGTCGAATCCAAAGACCTCCTGGACATAAATATCCGCGGTCTCAATGAAGAGGGCGAAGAGATTCAAAATGCCAACAACCACAGATACTATCTCGGATTGAATCTAGAGAATGAAGATCTGGACAAACACTTTCACGGGATGAAAGCCGGTGAAGAAAAAGAGTTTCCTTATGAATATCCAGCTGACTATTCCAACAAAGATCTGGCGGGAAAGAAACTAAAGTACTCTGTAAAAGTCAATGAGATCTTCAAAGTCATTCTTCCCGAATTGGATGATGCAATGGCAAAAGAATGGAATGAGAAATTTTCCAACCTGGATGAATTAAAATCTCATTTAAAAGAAGAGCTGGATACATCTTACAGAAGAGGTCTGGAACAAAAATACTTTGACAAATCCGTCAATTTGATAATGGAATCTTCCGATTACAAAATTCCTGCATCCCTTGTAAAAGATGAGATGGACCATATTTTTCACAAAACCTTACATGACTTCAGAATGGACCACCATATGAGCATGGAAGAATTTGCAAACATTGTAAAAGTAGATCTTTCCGAGCTTCAAAAGAACTTTGAAGATAGAGCCTTAGTAAACTTGAAAGTTTACCTAACAATCCATGAAATTGCCAAATTGGAAGAAATCAAGGTTTCTGAAGATGAACTTTCCGCCGAATTCACAAAGTACAGAGAAAATTCAGGAGAAACGAATTTCAACCAGGGAGATATTGAGCGAATTCTCAAAAACATTCATGAAAATATCCTTGTGGATAAGATAATGAAGTTTTTATTCGAAAATTCAGAAAAAAAGATTGAATCCGGATTGAGTTTATCTCGTATTAAAGAAATTCTGAATACCAAATAGGAGTGTCTATGAGTACAATATTTGTCCCCCAGGTAATCGAACAAACCAGCCGTGGCGAAGCAAGCAGCGACATCTTTACACGTCTCTTGAAAGATCGAATTATTTTTTTGGGATACCCGATTGATGATACAGTAGCCAATATCATCACCGCACAGCTTCTATTCTTGGAATCCGACAATCCGGAAAGAGATATTTACCTGTACATCAATTCTCCGGGTGGATACATTTCCTCAGGTCTCGCTATCTACGATACCATTCAATACATCAAACCCGATGTTAGAACCATTTGCATCGGACAGGCCGCCTCAATGGGATCCCTCCTTTTGGCGAGTGGAACCAAAGGGAAACGATCCGCCCTACCCAATTCCAGGATCATGCTTCACCAACCCACCGGAGGAGCAGGTGGTCAGGCGAGTGACATAGAGATTATGGCAAAGGAAATCACCCGTATCAAATCCATTTTGAATGATATCTATGAAAAACACACCGGCACAGATAGGAATCGAATCGAAACAGATCTGGAACGTGATTTTTATATGACAGCTGAAGAAGCTAAAGAATATGGAATCATTGACAATGTAATCTCAGATAGAAAGAATGCTTGATTATGGCCGATAAGAAAATTGGAAGAGAAAAGTTGCATTGTTCATTCTGCGGAAAAGAGCAGGATGCGGTTAAGAGATTGGTTGCCGGTCCGGGTGTCTACATCTGTGATGAGTGCATCAACCTCTGTACAGAAATCATAGCTGATGAGCCCAATGTAGTTGAGAAGACAGCAGCCATCGGGGATGTACCCAAACCTACCGAAATCAAAAAAATTCTCGACCAATATGTTATCGGACAACACAGAGCGAAAAAAGCTCTCTCAGTAGCTGTTTACAATCATTACAAAAGAATCCATTTCAATAGCACCAAAAATGATGTAGAATTAGAGAAATCCAATATTCTACTCATAGGTCCCACAGGAAGTGGAAAGACTCTCTTAGCTCAGACTCTGGCGAAGATCCTAAAGGTTCCCTTTGCTATAGTAGACGCCACTGCCCTCACTGAAGCGGGATATGTGGGGGAAGATGTAGAGAACATCATTCTCAAACTCATACAAAATGCTGACAATGATGTGAAGAAGGCAGAACTGGGGATCATATACATCGATGAGATTGATAAGATAGCCAGAAAGTCAGACTCAGCTTCCATCACCAGAGATGTGAGTGGAGAAGGAGTCCAGCAGGCACTTCTAAAGATAGTTGAAGGTACAATAGCCAATGTCCCTCCTCAGGGAGGAAGAAAGCATCCCCACCAGGACTATATCTCCATAGACACTAAGAATATTCTTTTTATCTGCGGAGGAGCATTTGTTGACCTGGATAGAATCATCAACTCCAGAACCGGAGTGAAGTCAATAGGATTCAATTCCGGAGCAGAAGGCAATACCAAAAAAATTCAAAACCGTGGTGAAATCCTTCAAAACGTGATACCGGATGATCTATTGAAATATGGATTGATCCCCGAGTTCATCGGAAGATTGCCCATCATAGCAACACTTGAAGAAGCCGATACGGATACCCTTAAGAAAATATTCATAGAACCTAAGAACTCGATCTACAAACAATATTCCAAGATGTTTGACCTGGAAAATGTAAAGCTCAAATTCACCGAAAAAGGAATCAATGCGATAGCAGTCGAAGCGATCAAACGTGAATCCGGTGCCCGGGGACTTCGAGCGATCGTAGAAGACATAATGATGGATTTGATGTTCCAGATTCCATCCCGGGACGATGTTCAGGAAGTTGTGGTGACTGAGGCAACCATTGAAAAAAAGGAATCTGCCCTGGTTGTTCTGAAACCTACTGAAAAAACCGGATAAATTTCATTTTTTCGAGAAATCCCTTTATTTTTTTCGAGCTATCCCGAAATTTAATTAAGAAATGGACATAAAGAACCTAAAACCCAAAGACATTCTTCCTCTTATTGATGGATTGCTTGAGAAAATTCCTGATCCTATTGCTTCCATTCTTAAGAAATTTGCTGCTACTGTTCTGGGTATCTTTGTTCTCTATGCAGCTTATGTGGGGTGGAGTGCAGGCTACTCCTCCATCAAGGAAGAAGGGCAGGAACTAGCCAAAGATACCAAAACCATGTTCCTGGAAGATATCGAGAGGTCCTACAATCGTAAGAGATCTGACATTCGAATGGGTGGAGGAGATATCTCTGAGGCTCTGAGTACCGAAAGCTTCCAACCTGAAAAAGAATACCTCTCTTCCCGTAGAGATAGTTCTCTCAATCCGGGATTGGTTCCACCCGATTCAAAATTGATGGAACGTCAGGGAATGCTCCAGGAATCCCGATCCCAAAGAAATAGTCCCCCTCTAGAAGTTGTAGATGGGGGAGAATTGGAAAAATCCGAAGAGAATTCAGGAAGTCGAATTCAAAGAAAAACCTATCGCCCCTCTAAAGATAGCTTTCTTTTGGACAATCCAAGCATATCGGATGATTCGTATTATGAAAAACAAATGCGAGAAACCTCAAACAAAAACCATTCCGGGATAGAAGAAGAACCGACAAAGACCAATCAAAAAAGATTGAATTTCAATCCCGAAGATTCCATGATCTTTCAAAACAATACTGAAAAGAAAAAAACAAAGTTACAAATCCCAAAATCAAAAAAAAGGAATCACTCTCCTCTGGAATAATATATGAAGACTTTTTTTCTCATAGGATTATTTCTATACGGATCAATCCTTTTTTCTGAAGAATCCAATAATATCCATCTTCCCTTTCCCAATCTAAGCGATGAAATCCAAGTAGAAGAAAAAGTATCCGGTGAAGTGATTCTACCAAGAGACACCCGGGAGAAAGCTAGCTTAGAAAACAGTTCTCTTCCCCATCAAAAAGAGAATTCAGAATCCAATACTCCCAAAAACTCTGCTAAGAAAAAAAATGAAATCATCGAAGACCCCTACAAGGGATCTTACCCCAGAGGAAGCTATCATTTGAACAGAGCAGACAAACAATCTGCTCTTAAAGAATTCAATCAGTCCTCTTCCTCCGGAGAAGCAAATGCCAATCTGGCTAAATTGGAAGTGATCAGACTCCTGGCAAATGAGAGAAAAACATCTCAGGCAAAATCCATTATTGAATCCATAGACAATACGGACCTAAAGTTCAAAGCCTACTTCGAACTCGGAATGGGACTGGAAAATTCAGCAAAAACTAAAAAAGAAAAAGAAGAATCCATTCCCATTTATTTACATATTATCTCAGAAGCGCCCAGGCAGTTGATATTTGAAAAAGGGAAAGAAGAAAAAGCTGATAAAGATGCACCTCCCCCACCCAACCCCCTACTTCCCCGATCCAGATTCACCCTCGCCAATCTTCTTTTTCAATTAGGAGAGGACTTGCCCGCTCTTGACCATCTTGCAAAAATCATTTTAGACTTTCCCAACTCAGAATATGTAGACGATGCTCTCTATCTCAGCGGAAGAATTTATGAAGATGGTCAACCCGGTCTGGTTAGGGATTCCAAAAAAGCAAAGAAGTACTACAAAATCTTCTTAAATCGAAAGAATGAAGAAATGTTCAAAAATAGTATCTATAGAAAAGAAGTAGAAGAAAGATACAAGAATCTCTGAAATTACTTGTCATTCTCCAAGTTCTATTTTAAATAAATATATTTACTTAATTTATTCTATTTGAATCGGAGCTTGAAAATGAAAATTCTAATTCTGTTTCTGGGTTTTACTCTCTTCGGAAACTGTGCTAGTACATACAATGCCAGCATAACCAATTTACGATTGAAAAATGTTTCGCCGGATATGACCAGTCCTGTCAATACCAAGTTTACTGTAGCTTACGATGTAGTTGCAGACTCTCCCATCCCATTTTTAAAAGGAAAGTCCCTTCCCCTTAAGGATGTAAATATTATCATTTCAACAGAAGAAATCAACCTATTCGATGTGAAACTTCCTTCAAACACAAATTCCATAACCTTAGGAGAACCCATCCCACTAGAAAGTTCAGTAAGCATCAATGAGGTCAAAGAACTTGCAAAAGCACTTCCGCAACTCCTCCTGAAAAATGAATGGGTTTTTAGAGCGAAAGGTTCCCTAAAAATGGATGAAACGAACTTTCCGATAGAAATTGAAAAACCTCTGGAGAGTCCATTGAAGAAATCCCTCCCTACCGGATTGTCCGATATTTTCAATTGAATTGTATGTACCGGCTGATTCTATTGATCCGGATCAGCCGGTGCTTTCATAGGAGGAGTATTGGATCTAGAACCACCGGAATTGAAAATTTCACTCTTGCTTTTTTTTGGATTTTGTTTTTTGGGTTTTTTAATTTTCTTCGGATTCAATTCCAGGAAGGATTCATCTCCATCTCCCTCTTTTTTCAAAGAAATATGATCTTTTGCAGAAATTGAATCCATTGCTATCCATAAAGATAGTATGGAAAGGAAAGCAAAGGCTTTGGTATTTTTTTGTATTTTTTTCGTATCAATGTCTCTCAACAACATAATCCCCGGGACAGAGTAAAATTTCTATCACTCCATTCCTACTTAAAATCGGTGAAATTTTATAAAATAATTTGAAAATTTTTCATCAATGCACTCAATCCACCGATAGGTTTGAGAAAAAACCTAAAAAAGAAATTTAGAGCTATTTTTTTTAAAATCATTCAAATATTTTATTGGATTCCTTTTTCAGGAATTGGAATTTAGTCAGGTATGAAGATTCCTGAACTTTTGCTTCCTGCCGGAAGCCTGGATAAATTGAAAACAGCTTATGCGTTTGGTGCTGATGCAGTCTACTGCGGTGTTCCCAGATACTCCCTTCGGGCAAGAGAAAATGAATTCAAATTGGAGCAATTGAAAGAGGGTGTAGAAATAGCCAGATCTCTGGGCAAAAAAATTTATTTTACTGTCAATTCCATCCCCAGAAACTCAAAGCTCGGTTCCTATCCGAAGTTTTTGAATGAAATGGCCGATATGAAACCCGACGCTTTTATCATGGCAGATCCCGGACTCATTTTCCTCACAAGAGAAGCCCATCCGGAAATTGAGATTCATATTTCTGTTCAGGCAAATACTATGAATTATGCTGCTGTTCAATTTTGGCAAAAACTGGGTGCAACCCGAGTCATTCTTTCCAGAGAAGTGAGCATTCGGGAAGTAGCAGAAATCAAACAGCAGGTACCGGACATGGAGATTGAAGTATTTGTTCATGGATCTATATGCATCGCACACAGTGGTAGATGTTTTATGAGCAACTACTACAAGCAGAGGGATGCCAACCAGGGTTCCTGCAATAATGCATGTCGGGATTCCCATCGAATTTTTGTCACCAATCCACGCCAGAATGATGAATTGATGGAACTTACAGAATCTGAAGAAGGTACATTTTTAATGAATTCTAAAGATTTGAGAGCCATCGAATATTTAGATGAGATCATTCGTGCAGGGGTAGACTCCATAAAAGTAGAAGGCAGAACCAAAGGAGAGTACTATGTAGCTATGGTTTCCAGAGCTTACAGACAGGCCCTGGATGATTTTCAGCAAAACAAACCGTTTGACCCCAGACTTCTGGATGAATTGGATAAAGTTGCCTCACGTAAATATTTTTCCGGCTTTCTAACAAGAGGAATGGAAGAAAGAGTTCCTGAAGAAGAATTGAATTTTCAGAATATCGAAGAAGGAACCTCCAGAACCCAAACTCAAAAAAATCTGGGAAAAATAGAGTCCTATACCCCGGATTCAGGAATGATTCACTTTGAAATAAAGAATAAAATAAAAAAAGGTGACATCATCGAAGTTTTCCAACCGGGGATTTTTGAAAGTAAGAAATGGACAGTAACCACCCTTGTGCATAAGAACAAAGAGAAGGATGTTCTCAGCGGAGGTTTGGGGATGGTAAGTGTAGACGTTCCTTTTCCGGTGGCTGTGGGATCCTTTCTGAGTGTGATCAGTTTAGAAGAAGTTCATTCTGAAGAATACAGCACGGTTTGAGTCCACTTTTTCTCCAGATCCGGACTCTTAAATGAAATTAGCTCGGGATCATCGATATCACTCAATCGTTTCCATTCCCGGGAGCTGATCTCTTCATTCAAAATCCTTGCTGATGGATATCGATCCCCCAATCCATCCAAATGTTTCAAAACAAAATCCAATTCCATATTCTGAAAGACCTGAATTCCTGTGTCGAGTTCATCCAAATAGGATTTCGGAATTCTAATACCTTTTTCAAATAGCAGGACAAGTCTTCTCTGCATGTTTTCATTTCTATGCAATAGAGTTCTAGAAAGGTAGGAGAGTGGTAGATTGTCCAATTGATTTTTCAGATCCTCCAGTAAGTCGATTGGAAGAAGGTCAGATGTGCACAAAACCAAATCTAAGATACAGAATGGATCTATATCTGTACGGATCTTTATTATTTTTTGGATTGTAGAAAGAATGCTGTCTCTTGGTGTACCCTCAATCCAAATTCTATAATGCAAAGCTGAGGGTCTTTTTAAAATATTCCAATCTGTTAAGTCATTCAAATCAAGACGATAGATGTCATTAGAATCTACCCTTTCATCAATGAGATGCGGACGTGGATATTCATCCATTCTTCGATCCAGGAGTTCCTCAGATTCTCTAAATACATCAATCAAATCATTTTCTGTAAAATAGTTTGATTTCAAAATTCGATAGGGGGGGGTCTTTAGATATTCAATTGTTTCTAAATGAGCTGTTTTTCTGAGCTCGGTACCAGGGAGCACAGAAAGGTAAAATGCCTGAACATACTCTTCCAATCCTTTATCCCGAAAGAACTCTATTCCGCGTACTACATCTTCCGGTTTGTCTCCGGGAAGGCCAATTATGATATCCAAAAGAAGGTCTATACCCACCTCACTCATCCTAAGGGCTACATCAGCTATCTTCTCAGGATCACCATATCTCCTGACTCTCTTTAGGGTTTCTTTATTGATAGATTGCATCCCCAATTCAATTCTATAAAATCCTGCCTGCTTCAATTTGAGGATTGTCTTCTGATTCAAACCCTCAGAACGTAATTCAGCAAAAAACTTTAATTTTTGATCTGAGTTCAACTCGATAAGTTTATCCAAAAAATTTTCAAATCCTGGACGATGGTTGAAGGTAGGGTCCAGAAAAACGATATCCCGTCCCCCGGTTTCCATCACTCTCCGAAGAATAGAAGTGCTTTCTTCCAAACTCAAACTTCTCAATACCGAACTACTTCTGGGATAAAAGCAATAAGAACACTCAGACCTACATCCCCGAACAGTTTCCAGATAGATCGATCGATCCCCTTCAATTTTTAGATCCCCCAAGACATATGGGGACGGATACTTATTGAGGGAAAACTCGGGGAAGTAAATCTTCTTTGAAAGTTCGGGAGGAGAGATTCCATTCGGGCGAAATAGATTAGGAAATTCAGAGAGATCATCGTTTTTTAGAATAGCTGAAACGAGTAAGGGAAAAATTTCTTCCCCTTCTCCCACCAAAGCAAAATCATACGTCTCGGAATTGTGAAGAAGGGTATTTTCAGGATGAACTTCCGGTCCTCCGATGACAATGATTGTCTTCGGATTTCTTTTTTTGATTTCTCGGGCGAGAAAGAGACTTCTCTCTGAATTCCAGAGATAGAGAGAAAATCCGAGAATATCAGGAGATTCAGAGAGGATCGAATCCAAAAGCATACGATCCCCAAATAGATCTGATGTTTCAGGTTCAAGGAATGAAACTTCTAATTGATCCGAAAGAGATTTGAGCTCTAGCGAAGTTACTGATTTGAGAATGGCTGAAGCGAGCGGAACATTCCCGGTTCCTGCATAGAAAGCAGGAGGAGGAATGGGCAATTGAATGAGTTTGATTTTGGCATTCAAAGAAATTGAATCCCTTAGAGTGAATTAAAGGATTGCTATATTGATCTCGATCTGACCAATTTTAGAATATAGATTCAATGAAAGAGTTGTAGATTTCTTAAATGTAAGGGAGGATTCTGCTACTTCGATCACATTTGGAGTGGTGATATCCACAAATTGTCCATTGGAAGCAAAGATACGAAGTGCGTTCCCTGTAGTCATGTTTCCGATCTCACCTATGATATCTTTGTATTCATCCCTTAGGTCTTCTTCTGTCAGAGTTGGCATCAATCGCTTTGCCATTTTGAAAGCTGCATCGTAGTTTAGACTGTAAACGATTTCACCTTTGTAGGAACCCACGACTCCAATAACGATGGCCACTTCGTAAGAAGGAACGGGTGATTCTCGAATTTTTAATTTTCCACGAATCAAATCTAATTGTAGCGAATCTCTAAAAACGAGAGAAGCCGCTTCAATAAAAGGATTAACGAATTCCGCCCTTATTTCCATTCCATCTACCTATTTTTCATACTTTTGTAGCACGGGATAAATACCTCTAAGAGATTGATTGATTTCTGAGAGAAATACATAGGAAAGACTCTCATATCGCATCTCCTGTTGATCATCCGGTACTAAATTTTGGTTATCAAATTTCAGTTCTTTAAAATCTACAAAAATAGTAGTACTCTCACCGTCAGGATAAGGACCACCAATTGCTCCGGTTCCAAAAGGAATTTCTCCGAGATCTTTCAAAAATGCTTTCCCTTTCACAAACCTTCTGGAAGGGTCGTTGTCTTTTGACAAATCAGCTAGGGAGAGACTGGTAATTTCTTGAATCTTCACACCCGAAAGCTCAGAGATCTCTTTCAGGGTTCCTTTTGAACTCTTTACAGCTTGAATTTTTGACTCTAATTCTGCTACTAATTTTTGTTTTTCCTGACTAATTAGTTTTTTTTCTATGATTGTCTTTCTCTCTTCTAGCGTAGGAATCTTTCCTTCCGGTGTTTTGGGGATGCTTCCATCTGCTATTGATTTGTCATAGTCTTCTTTGATCAGATTTTCAGGAATTGTGATGTTTCCTTCTATTTTTGAAAGCAGATCCGTTTTGGTGTAGATCACATATGCAAATGAAATTTTTGCTGATTTGCTTTCTGTTCTAATTTTCTTTTCACTTTCGGTCTCTTTCATTTTTGAAAAGAGAAAGGTATTCAAACCGGAAGCAACCGAATAGTCCTGCCTGTAGAGCATAGGTGTGGATTTGAGAATATTTTTGTAAATTTCAGCAAGAGAAACTTTCTCATCTTCAGAATAACCGGCACCCACCGTGCTCTCACTATGAATTTGCTTGGCCTGTTCGTAAATTTCTTCTTTGATTTTTTGTTCTGAGACAGAGAATCCGACTGAAGCTCCGATCACTTTGTATATTTTTAAGTATTTCACGTTTTCATAGGCACAATCGGTGATTTCCTGGGCATTGGAAGCCATGTCAGGATTGTATGCTTTGTATCGATTGAAGCAATCTTTTCTGGCTGAATTGAAATAGTCGATAGGAATGTTCTCATCACCTATCTTGCCAGCACTGTAACTATCCTGTCCGGTGAGAAGGTTAAACAAGCTTTTCTCTGCATCTCCCGGTAGAAGAGTGATGACCAGCATACCGACTAAAATGAAGAGGAATACTGCTACAACTCCCCGAATTATCTTATCCCCTAGAGTTTTTTCTTCCTCTAGATCATCTAACATCATAAAACTGAACAACCTTTTTGGTTTTTGATTATTTTGAAAAGACGAAAGAAATTGTAAAGAAAATAAATCTTTCGCTCATTCTGAAATTTCTTAAAAAAAATATTCTTTACCCTGAACCTGAATCTATAGATATTAAAAGCATGATCTATATTGCTATTATCTTCATCGCTCTGGGGATAGCATGCTTTGTCTATGCATCCTCGATCACAAATGGGGATGAAATCGAGCAACCCAAAAAGCCTAAAGAACAGGTAGAAATGAATAAAAATACCCAGAAAACGAGGATTTCCAACCGTTTTTCATCAACTCCTTCAATCACTTCAAAGGAAAAACCTTTCCGATCTGAGATCAAACGTAAGATTTTTAACTCCAGATACCCGCATACCAAAAACTCCCGAGAAATCGATGAATTCATTCGCCTGAGTAGGGCATACACAGAACAGTCCAAGTCGACTCCAAAAAAAGAAGAAATTCACACAAATTCTGAGGATGATCTGGATTCAGCATTGGATGCGGAGAAATTGGAAGCCATTTCTCCAATTTCGCCCGTAGAAGAAGAAATTTCTTCTATCGAAGCAGTTTCTCCCGAACCGAGGTTTAGCCCACCGATTTCCCCGGAACCGATTTCGGAAGTTGAGACCGTTTCCTTAACTCAACCCTTAGAATCAGAAAAAGAAAGTCCAAAACCTCCACGAAATCCTTTTCAACTTCAGGGAATTCTCTATTTAGATTTTTCGAGAAGGATCCCTCTTCAGGATAGAAGATTGAAGGATTTGAATTGGACAGAATCTACTTTTCAACATTTGAAGCGGATTGGGAAGATACGAATGCTAGAAATAGAGGGTCAAATTGAGTTTCATGGAGAAAGGGAAGTTCATGAATTCTATTTAGAAGATTTGGACCAGATTGTGTTTTATGACTCAGCATTTAGTTTGCTTCCATTGAATCCAAGTCTACCCTCTTCTCTGGTTTTTAGTGAAGAATCAGCCAGATTCAAAAAAGCACTGGCCAATAAGTTGAAATCTAACAACTAAGAAAGATCATTCTTCCGTGTTCAAGAATCGTATGGAGGAAATGATTGTAGTCAGGATTCCCGATAGATCGGAATCCGGAGACTCATCAGAGTTGTAGCTACACACAATGAGTTGTTTTCCATTCGATACCATATAGACCAACCAAAACCTTTCCTTGGAAATAAACTCACAGGCACGAATCTCGGACCCTTCAGAATTCCTAAAATTAGCTACTTTCTCAGGATCATATTCAATTTCGTGTTGAATCAAATAATTCTTCAACTCCAGGTCGATATCATATTCCCCGGAACTGTGCATGAGTGCGGTCACAACAACTGCACCCGATCCCTCCGGATCATAAAATACAGGTACTCCTTCTATCACTTCATGAGTCCAGTATTCAGGGTAAATCAAATTGTACCAACCCTGGGGGGAGCGATAGGGTTGGTATTCTAACCTCATAGCCATAAAAATCCTCTCAAAATGTCTCTCTCAATAAGTAAACGGGCAATCCTCCAGAGAAATGTCTTTCCAGATCCACCAACTCCAGGCTGAGCTTTGTGATGGTTGGGTAAAGTCCTCCGTAACAGTAATCACCCTGCTCTCTTTTTTGAGACGTTCAAATGTCATCGTAAAAACATGCCCTTTTCCTGCATTTAAAAGTTCGGGACATTTAGGGATAGATCCAAGGGAAATCAAAGAATACTCGCCGGAGGATTGATCCAAAATGCGGTTTTTTTCCGGAATTGTACAGATTGACTGGGAAGAATTGGAACGAAAAGAAATGAGAGTGGAGTTTTTTTCTAAACAGATGGATGTTAAGGTAACTTCCCTAAATGTCTTAAAGATGTTACAGCAATTTTTTTTGATATTTTTTGAGGATTTTTTGGGTTTTTCAGCTGAGGGTTTGGTATTCTGAATGGAAGACTCCAAATTACAGGAAAATGAAAAAATTGAAATCCAGAAAAAGAGGACTAAATTTAAAGAGATGAAATAATTTCTTCGTTCATCCATTGAATGATAAGATCCACAATTTTTTTTATTTTGGATCTTCCTCCGGTTTCGTACAATTCTTTTGCCTCATTTTTATCATTGCTCCTGACCATTTCCAGACAAATTCGGCTCAACCTATAGTACTCATCCCAAATGAACAAACAATCTTTGAAGAAGTTCAAAGAATAGTCATCTGAATTGGAAAGTTCTGCTTCCCGAAAGAGTTCGAGGACTTCTTTATTAATAGTATCAATGAACCCCAATCTTTCTAAATCGGAGACGATATCTTCTACAAAAAGATTGGTAATCACTATACCTCTAAATTTCAAAACTTCCTGCAGAATTTTTTCTGCCAATTCTTGCCTGCTGGTTTTGGTTGAAAATCTTGGAATTTCGAATTGTGATACATATGAATTGACCAAACGACTCACATCAAAAGTTGAGTTCACAAGTGTTTTTATTTCTGAAGTATTTTTGACCTGAGTGTTTAGGATTTCATTTACGGTTCCAAGTTTGCTAATAGATGAATTCAATGAACTATTTGCTTTTCGAATGATTTCCTTCATTTCTTCCAGACTTCGTTCCAGGACAATCATAGATTCACGAAAATCTTCAGATTTCTCCAATACTTCAGAAATAGAATTGTCAGTATTACGATAGATTGAGTCTGCAACACGTATTTGGTTTTGTGCTTCTGTAGCAAACTCAACCGAGGAATTGATATTCAAACCCGCAAGCTTAGAATCATCTTCGAGTTCCCGAAACCCATAAATAATCAATTTTGAAGTATCGAGAATTTTTTTTGAAAGCTTTCCCATTTCAAGAGCTACGATTGCAAAGCCTTCCCCTTTCTCCCCTGCATGAGCCGCTTCAATTTCTGCATTCAGAGCCAGAAGTCCGGTTTGCTCGGAAATCTTCATTAAGTCTTTCAAAATAAAATTCAATTTTGAAAATTTTTTCGAAAATTCAATGATTGTGATTTCTAAATCTTTATTTTGATTGATCAATTCATCTATAACATAAACGGCGTTGCTCATATTTCCAACACCACTGGCAACCTTTAGTTTGATATCATTAGATTTCTCCAGAATAATCTCATTCTTATTCACCAAATCATCACTTTTGGTTTTGATTCGGTCGATTTCATATGTATTGGATCTCATTTTTTTTGAGATATCTCCCATATCTTGGTCAAAAGAATGCATGAGGGATTGTAAATTCTCAATTTCCCGATTGATTTCAGTGGAGATACTCCCAATTTTTCTCATATTTGATTGGATGGATCTGGCAGAAAAACTAATCAATCGAAGAATAACACTAAATCCGCTGATAAAATTTGAAAAGAGTTGAAAGAGAGAAAACTTTTGAAACAGATTACGATAATTAGAGATATTTATATTCAAATCTCTATTAGAAAGTTTGATAAATGATTCTTTTAGAAAAGTATAGAGTTTTCTAAGGTTTACCATAGAGTATATCATATATATTTACTCTTCATCTTAATCAAGATAGGATCCAAAGATATATTTTGATTCATCATCCTAAACAGAAATAATGATAAATAGTTTTCAGAAAATGATCCTAAGTTCAATACTTTCACCTTTATACGCTTGCGAAATAAGGATGGTCCTTGATATTATCAAAATAATCCTCATTGAAGGCTAGCATTAAGTTTTTATCCGCTTCATAGCAATTGAGGACCTCAGCAATCATAGCTTCCTCTTCGGGCATCAGACTTATTCTCATCAACTTTTTTGCTATGATTTCAGAAAGTCGGGTTATCCTATCAATGTCCGTGACACTTTTAACTTCATTGATAGAAAAGTTTTGGTTTTGAATGAGAAGGATAAATTCCTCAGGCATTGCCCACATTTTAAAAACTTTTCTACCCACATCTATAGAATTGACTAAGAATTCATCCTGCTCCAAGGATATTACATTCTTTGTTCCAACATTCAGGAGTTTTAGTATTTCATAATACCTTTTGGAATAATTGACAGCCATAATAGTAGAGCCAATTCTTCTGAGTAAGGAAAACGTAAAGATTTCATTACTTAAATTTTTCTGCTTTAGGGGAGCGAGTAAATCGAGAGATATGAGAGAAGAGAGAATGGGTAGATCTGTTATGTATTTCTTAAATAACTCTCCCTTCAGCTGATTTGTATAATTCTTATTTGTTAGTACCATCACTAGATTTTTTACGGTCTTTACTCCGAGTAAAGTAATGGCATCTTTAAGAGACTTTACTTTTCCCGAACGTCCATAAAAAGCTGAATTAGAAATCCTGAGGATATCCACTGTAATGGCTCGATCCGGTGCAATGATATTTTCTAATTCAGCACTTCCTTCAGTTGTACTAAACTCTGATTGCAAAATTTTCATGAGAATATGAGGAGCCGGGGGTATTTTTAAATTGTTTAAATCAATCCCACCTGTAGTTTGAAATCCAATTACTGTTCCGGCCAAGAGATCTTTTCTTTGAAATAAATTTGCTAGCTTTTCCAGGATTTGTTCCCTGCGAATCGGTTTTACAATAATCGAATCTACCTTCAAACTAAAGAGCATTCTAACTACGTCGGTGCTGGAATGTGCTGTGATCATAACAACTTTCAAACCTGGATGATTGCTTTTAATGTATTTGAGTGTATCCACCCCATTCAGAACAGGCATTTCATAATCTATACAAATCAAATCATAGTTTTGAGAATTGACTTCGAGATCATCAATCGCTTCCTGACCATTATTAAAAAGTGATACAATAGAGAACATCTCAGTTTGAAGATATTTTTTGAGTAAGTTTTGATCAATCTTGGAATCATCTACTATCATCACTCTGTATGGTTGTTTTGTTTTTGGATCAATACCCAAAGGAACTTTCTTTTCCTGAACGACCTTGGCTTTTGCCTCTTCCTGTTTTTGTGGCTCGGAGTTAGAATTTACTGAAATGATTTCTTCTGATTTAAGTAAATCTGTTCGTTGAAGAGCCTTGGTAAACTTTTCATACACCTGTTCTCTGGAAATGGGTTTGATTATGATTGTAGTTACCTTTAACTTTGTTAGCTCCAATACCACTTCCTTTTCGGTGCTTCTGGTAATCATGATGGTTTTTATTTTAGGATATTCATTCACAATCACTTTGAGGGTTTCGACTCCATTCATTACGGGCATGTCATAATCCATGCATACAATATCTACCCCTTCTGAATTCAACTTCAATAGATCCAGTGCCTGCTTCCCGTTTTCGGCCATATAAACGATATTGAACATTTCAGATTTGAGGTACTTTTCCAAAAGGAGTCTATCCATTTTGGAATCATCTACAATCATCACATTGAATGGTTTTAAGTTTTTTAGATTGATTCCCAGAGCCTTTGAATTTATATCCATTTTATCTTTTCATTATCCAATTTATCATTTTATTTCTCTCAAACTTAAGGATTAAAAGTAAATTGCAATAGGATTTATTTTCTGGAAGAAAAAATAATACTCTAATCCGACAATTCAATCTGCCTCATTCCCCTGTACTTCAATAAAAAATCTGATTTTTCATTTTGAAATAGAATGCAGGATCATGATCAAACAAATTTTTGTTTTTTTTTAAGGTTTCGGGATGTACAGTACGCATATTTCATTTATTTATCTCATTTTGAGCCAATGATTCATAGAAATTCATGTTCTCCATGAAAATCAAAATTTTCTTAAATAAAGCAAAATTTGATCTTCCCTAGTAAGCAAGTTTTTTCTATACATTATTCTAAATGTAATGGTTTGAGGAAATGCATTTGAAATCAAATGCAATACATCCAAATGAATGATGATAAAGACTTAAAAATTGCTCATTTAGAAAGAATTATTGATGCATATGAAAAGGTGAATCAACTCAGTCAGTCCGAACTAAAAGATGCGCAGAATGTAATTCTTGCACATGAAAAAATCATTGAGCTCTTCAAGGTTGAACTTCTTCAATCCAAGTCAAATCCCGAGATTCAAAAATCTAGAGAAACTGAATTGAAGGATGAGGTCATGAATCTCTTAAAAATTACATCCGGAAATGATTCTGAGTTTTTAGAAAAGTTAAATCACATCCATTCTGAAAACATAAAAAATCTCTATTCAGATATACTTCGAATCCTGACCTCTATGTCCTTTCCTGAAGATAAAGCACAGGAAGTCTGGTTTGATATTTTAAAACACTCCGAATCTATGAAGAAAAGCATGGGCAGGGAAGTAGGTTTGAGGGTTGCCATTGTAGATTACTTTCAAAATATCAAAAACTATTTGCCCAATCCTAAGATCATAGATATCAATCTATTTGAAGAAATCCTGAAAAATGCTGTTATTGATGAATTGACTCAAATTTTCAATCGGCGACATTTCAATATCAATCTTCAGAGAGAAGTCAAAAGAAGCGGTCGATACAAGAAACCATTTTGTCTTTTCCTTTTTGATGTGGACAATTTCAAATCTTATAATGATACCTACGGACACAATGAAGGAGATAAGGCTCTTATCCTCATCGGGAAAATTTTGCAAAAATCCTTTCGAACAGAAGATACCGTCGCCCGAACAGGAGGAGAAGAATTTTCGGTAATCCTACCGGAAACCAAACTTGTCCATGCAGTCACAGCCTGTGAAAGGTTTGTAACTTCACTTAAGGCAGCTTCCGCAGAGACTCTAAAAACAGAAATCACCATAAGCGGAGGAATCTCATGCTTTCCAGACGATTCAACAGAAATTGAGGCCTTGTACATCAAAGCAGATGAACTCGCCTACAAAGCAAAGCGTACGGGAAAAAATAAAATCTGTATATTCTAAAATTTTCTCCAACCCGAAGCAACCACTCAATACAATTCAAAGGCATTTCTAAAGTACTGCTCCAAAGCAAGGAAACTTTTCTTTAGATCGCTCTTGAATCAATATGCGCAATCGTCAATTGGATAGAGGAGACGTTTGATCCTCCCGGGATGCTTATTGGATCATCTTTTGGACAAGAGAAAATCCCAATTCGTGAGGTGGTGATTGAGGAGAGAAAAACTATTTTTTTTAAAATCAGGAAGGAAATCCAGAATTTAGAATTACATTCTTTCCAATCAATGAATCCATGGATAGAAATGGAAGTCACTCTCTTTCTCTCATTTATTTTTCTATTCTTGATTTCGGTAATCGGTCTCGGCTTGTTTGCAGGATTTAGGCTTTTGCACCCCAAAAGGGTTCGATTGGAAGAGAGTTTGAAAGCTCAAAAAGAGAGTCATGAAATCCCGGAACCATTCTGGAAACAAACCCCTGAGTTTTTTAGGATTGATTCGGATTTTGGATACAAATTGACAGGAAATTACATTCGAGGCACAACCAATCGGGTCATAATCTTTTGCCACGGTATCTCGTGGAACCGTCTGGGTGCCCTCAAATATATGAATTATTTTTTAGAAAATGGTTGGCATATTTTCTATTACGACCACAGGGGGGCCGGAGAAAGTGGTGGAACCTATCCCAGCTTCGGTCGATTTGAAAAATTTGATCTGGGAAAAATAGTAGACTATGCTCTAGCACTCCTGCCGAAAACAGAGACGATTGGATTGCACGGAGAGTCCATGGGAGGAGCTACGGTTCTGCAGTATTCAATTATGGACCCCCGAATCCAATTCATAGTGGCAATTTGCCCCTTCACCAGCCTGAAAGGCTTGATCCGATTCTATATGGAAAAGCTTTACATTCCCCGCCCCATCCAACCCATAATCCGGGTAGTGATCAATTCCTATCTCTATTATTATGGAGGATTTTCAACTCATGATGTTTACCCAGAAGATGACATCCTCCAATCTCCGATTCCCGTTCTACTCTTCCATGGGAAAAAAGACGCAAAAGTTCCCTTTGAAATGAGTCAATCCCTCTATAGGAAACGAAAAGAGATCTATCCAACCGAATTTTATGCTTCAGAAACCTCGGGACACACACCCGGACTCTATTTTGATCTCAGAGAAATCATCGAAGAAAAAACAAAAGCTTTCATTGAAAAGTATCAAAACTAATCTGAAGTCCCCCGGTTCGAAGCTGTATCCGAAAGAATCTGTCTTCACTCTTTTTTCCCCTTTTTCTGGGTTTGTTAGTTGATTTTTTCTGAGAACTTCAAATACTTTTTCCTATCAGCAATCACTTTTCTATTCAGTTAGATTTCTATCGGAGTAAAAGAAACCCGTTTCGATAGAATCTTTCCCCAGGAGTTAAATATGAGATATTTTCTATTCTTCCTTTCCCTAATTTTTGCAATACATTGCTCATCGAGCAAAATTCAATTAAAAGGTGAAATGCACATTGTAGAAACAGAAGACAATTGGAAGATTTCCTTAGAACATTTCGCCCCTCTTCCGGGCACTAAAGAACGTTCCTACCCCATTATCATCTGTCATGGATTGATAGGAACCAGAGACTATTTCAAACAAAACGAAGAAGAAAGTCTCGTCTATCAACTACAAAACCAGGGATATGATGTTTGGTTGATTGAACTCAGGGGAAGGGAAACCGTTGGAAAACCCTCCATCCTATTTGGTAAAAATAAATACGCTGATATAAATTTTGATAAATTTATCAAATATGATGTGGATAGAGCGATTGGATTCGTATTACAAAAAACAGGAAAAGAAAAAGTAAATTGGCTGGGACACAGTATGGGGGGGATGGTAATTTATGCCAGAGCCGGAAGCCTCGGAGAAACAAGGATAGCCAACCTGGTGACCATTGGCTCTCCTTTTTCCTTTCCATATCCTCCCGGAAAATTAAAACTAATGACCAAATTCAATTTTGGCTTAAGTGTACTACCTAACCTTCCCGCGGCCTCTGTTTCGTCCTTTGAATCCTCAACGGGGATTCGAATCCTTACTTCAGATTTTTTCCTGGGTTTATTTTATTATCAAAAAAATCTGACTCCCGATCAAAATCATAGACTCCTACAATACGGTGTAAGCAATGAAAGCACGGAAGTATTTCGACAATTTGCCAACGCTGTAGAAGGGACAGACTACCGTTCTCATGATACACTTACCTCATACACTCAAAACCTTAAGAATTTCACCATACCTACTTTTTTGGTTGCGGGGAGAAGGGATCACCTGGGAACTCCTTCTATAGTCCGCCATGTCTATGATTCCATAAGTAGTAGCGATAAAACTTTTTTTATGGTCGGTAGATCCGAAGGGCATACAGAAGATTACGGCCATGTGGATTTGATAAATGGTAAAGGAATTCAGTTTGATGTAATCCCACCAATACTAAAATGGTTAAATGAAAGGAATGGAAAA
This sequence comes from Leptospiraceae bacterium, assembly GCA_024233875.1. GTDB lineage: Bacteria > Spirochaetota > Leptospiria > Leptospirales > Leptospiraceae > JACKPB01. The sequence continues at coordinate 450,443 of JACKPB010000001.1, read as the reverse complement.
TAAAAATGAGAACAATCAAATTACCCGATCAACTAAACATCTTTCTCGCAATATTTTTATTTGTACTAAACTGCTCCTCACTTCCTATCATGGATTCGAGGGATTGGAAGGACAATAGCTTTCCCATCTCTTTTGAGAAAAACACGTATACGGTAACCCGATTCAAGACAAAGTCTCCTTCAAAAAAAAATATAGTCCTTTTGGATCCGGTCTTCCTGAGCAAAGAGATGCTCTATCCCTCCTCTTTTACGACTACATTCACTCCGGGAGACAAATCCGGGCTGACACCTTATCTCATCACTCATGAAGTTGCAAATACAAAAGATCATGCAACCCTGATTCCGAGTTTCCTCGAAGAAGGATTCAACGTCTATTTGATTCAATTCCCAGAAACAGCAAACTTAAAATCTACAGCGGGAGATCTGAATAGAATTCTAGATGAAATAGTGAAGCAGGATTCTTCTGATAGTTTTATTATCGGTGGACTCTCTCTGGGAGGCCAGACTCTTGCACATTATTTACAGTTGGATATCCATCCAAAAATAAAAAAAATATTCTTTTTGGGAACAGGCTTTGATTACAACCACACAGGAAGCCTTCTGGAAAAAATGAAAACTCTCCCTTCCAAAGGAGGAGAGTACAAATGCAATCTCAGAGAAAGAGAAAATCTCTGCAATCAGTACATCACTTCGATTTATTTGGACAAGGCTCACAGAAATGCCCTGAGCTATCCGGTAAAAATTCCCGAGCTGGAAAAAGACCCCATCACTTCCTTTAGTAAACTTTCCTCCTCTCCCCTTCCCATTCTCATAGTGTTTGGAAAATTGGATGGGATATCACCGGAAGAATCAGTCCTCATACCTTTCTTTCCGCACAGAAAGGGAAATTCTAAACTAATCTCAATTTTGGAAGCATCTACAGCGAATTATATGGATTTGGACTATGATCATTTTGATCTTTTTTATCATAAAAAGTCAAAATCTGAAATTTACTCCAAAATGATTGATTGGATGGAAGAAGATTGATATCAAAGGGACATGGAAGTTCTCCATGTCCTTTATTTCTTTCTACGAATGTACAATTCCTTTTCCAGTTTTGCCACAATCTTTCCTTTTTCATCTGTAATCTCTGTGAAATAAGTACGGGTCGTTTTTTTGGATTTCGCTACAATTTCCCTGATTTCCTGAATCTCTTCATCAGGAATAAAAAATCGAACTTTTACTTTCCCTTTCCCGGGACTCACGAATTCGATTCTTGCACTCTTATCCCAAACTATGTAGTCCTCTCCTAAATTCCAGATCAAAAGAAACATATAAAAAGGATCACACATTGAGTACAGTGATCCTCCAAAGTGTGTACCTACATAATTTGTATTGTTCACTGTTTGGATCATATAGACTTCTAAGGAATTTTGATCTATGATATTTATTTTTACATTGGCACCCTTATAGGGTCCGAAATTTTCAAAAGCTTCTTCGATTCCGAAGGTATCCTGCATGAATTTCCACATGGGAAAAATTTCATAGTCCAACCTAGAATTCTTTTTTTCTTCCATTTTTATTTTTCCGGTTTCGGGTATCATGGCAATTTGGGAGAGTCAGCTCCCTCTATCGGTCCATCATCCAGGAGAGGTTTATCAGCTCCGGGATTTTCCCTGAGATATTCTTCAACAGTATTTCTCTTTTTTTCCAATCTGTCCAAATGATCCTGAATGATGTATTCAAAATTCAATTTTTCTCTCACGATCTCATACCGTTCTGATTCGAGGGTACCCAGATCTACTTCCTTATAGATTTTTTCTGCTTTCATAGCATTTTCTTTGGCTTTTTTCCAATAGGGTAGAGCTTCCTTATAGTAACCCTCCGCAACCTTAAAGGAATTTTTTAGTTCATAAGCAAAATCTAAATTGTGAAAGTACACAAACCTTTTGTCATATAGAGAAGCCAACCTCATATAGGATCTCATAATCTGAAGGTTTAGATGCATAGTGAGTAATAATCGATACTTGTAGTACTGTTCCTCATCCTTCATGGGTGCTAGAGCATTTCTGGGATGTCGAAAACGACTATTCAATCCAACTTTTAAAAAGTAAATATTCTTTCTCAGGTCATTTTCTCCATGATGCAATTTCAAACCATAGAGTTCATAATAATCTTCGAGGAACTTCGGGTTCCATTTGTGCAGTTTGTAAGGTACCCAATCCGAAAATTTGGTTTTGAGACCATTCTGCTCATACTCATAATTATGATTCAAATCCATAGTAAAATCAGATTCAATGGGGTAAGAACCCAGACTTTGGATAAAAATCAGAAAGAGGATAAATTGTTTCATTGTCTTGTTTACATCATCGGTATTTGCTTCACGAGTCTCAAGTCGGATTAGGGTCTTACAACCCGGGAGAACCACCAAAAATAGTATCCATTTTTCTGGCAATCCTGTCCGGAGAGGAAACTGTAGTCATTATTGGAAATATTTTCCCCGGTCCGGTTTGAACAGAATATTTTTATTGAAAAATTCAGAATACAAATAGCTTTTGGGAGAACCTTTTTTAGAAAAATTGTAAAATCAATTTATCCTGACTTTTTTCCAGTCTTCTCTGAAAATTTAAGAGGACTTAGGTCTGACTCAGGTATTTCGGGAAAACTCAGAAAGAAACCCATGCGACTCTATTATTTGGACAATCTAAAGTCTATTGCTCTCTTATTAGGTATAGTCTTTCATTCTTCTATTGTCTATTCCAGAGACGTTGGCTATGTGATCAAGTCAGACCAAACCTCATATTTTTATGATTGGATCGTTCATTTCATCCATTCATTTCGTATGCCCCTTTTTTTTTATTTATCAGGTTTTTTTAGCGAGCTCCTGACTTTAAAAAAAAATGGACGGATCTTTTTGAGAGAAAGGTTCAAAAAGCTTACCCTACCCTTTCTCTTTGGAGTTCTTTGCCTCGCTCCGGTTCAGGTATACTTTGAAATCCAACCCACAGGTGAAGATTTTGGCTACCTTGATTTTATTTACTCAAAATTCACATTCTCTCATGTATGGTTTCTATACTATCTATTTTACTATTTCCTAATCTTCTCCATTACAAGAAACTTGCTTTTGCCATGGATTCAGAATTCAGAAATTGAATTTCTAAAAATCTTATTTTTGTTTTTCTCGCTTTGTATTCCTTCCATTTTCACCGGAAAAGATTTTAGATTTCTGGGATTCTCACCCTTTTATATTTTTTATTATTATTTATTCTTCTTATTCGGAAGTATGGACTACCACAAATCTGACTTTATTAGATTACCCTATATATATAGATTCAGCTTTCTACTCTTTCCAATCTATCTCTATCTAAAAAAAATTGATCCTTATTATTACCCATTCCGGAACAGTCCCGATCTAATAAGTTTAAGAATTTCGCATCTCATGATAGAAAGTATCCTTTCCTGGACATTCATAAAAATCTCTATATTTCTCTCTTACAAATATCTCTCTAAAACTGACACTTTATGGAAGTTTCTTTCCACTGCCGGACTCGGAATTTATCTTCTCCACAATCCTATCTCTATAGCTCTTTCCTACTTTCTTAAAGAATTGCATATCGAAAGAGATACGGCATTTGTAATACAAGTCATTTCTGTGACGATCTTAAGTTTCCTTATTTTTATTTCTTTAGATAGAATCCCCCCACTCAGAAAATTGATCGGCTCTAAGGGTTTCCAATTGTCCCGAAGAAGTGAAACATAAATTCAGCGTTTGCAAGCGGGAAGACTTTCTGATAGGGCAAAATTTTTTCCCGAAACTATCCAAGCGACCTAAAGAATTGTAATCTTTCTCATAAAGACTTGTGAAGTCAGCAGTCAATCAGAAATAAAATGGGTACAATGCAGCAAATAGGAACACAGATTTTTTTCTGAAAACCGGTACAATCAAACAGATCGGAGTCCATAAAAAAGACATACCCGGATTCAGGAAAAAAATAATGCAAAAATAATCATGAAATGAGTCATAGTAACTAGAGTTTAAACTTTAGGAATGAATATGAAAATTAAAACAATTGGAAAATTTTTACTTCTTTTTGCCCTGCTTTCCTTTCTCGGATACTGCGCTACGATTCAAGAAATTATTGATTGTGAAGAAAATCGGGACAGAGACTATCCTTCTGCAGTTTCAAATTGTTCCCAAACAGAGAAAGAATTCAATAGCAAAACCGATACTCGTTCCTCGGTCCGAAGATAAAGTTCAATTATTTTCAAATTCTAAAATTATTTACTTTTCAGTTCTACCTTTCTGTCTAAGATCATAAATCTATGCATATGGATTATGAAAACTTAGAAAAGAGGATTTCTGCCCTGGAAGCAGAGCTGAAACTTCTAAAGTCTCAATTGAACTTAGGGGTACCGATTGACCGCGAGCCCGCCCCCCCTCCATCCAAATCTTTTTTTAAATTCAAAACTTCCTGGAAGATTCCCGATTGGGAAATGCTCCTCGGAGGCAATCTTCTCGGAAAGACCGGTTTTCTAGCGATCATTCTCGGCTTCATCTGGTTTATAAAATTAGCAATTGATAATGAATGGATAAACGAATCCACAAGAATCTTTATAGGTATCCTTTCCGGTTTTTTCTTCTCCTCCTTAAGTTTGTATTTTTCAAAAAAAGATATGAAGATCATTCCCCCTGCTATGTTTGGGACCGGATTCGCCATTCTTTTTCTATCAATTCTATTGGATTTCAAACTTTATGGACTTTTCAGTCTCACAGAAACCTTTCTTTACTTAACTATTCTATCTCTAATTCTAACTCTTTTTTCGTATGTCTCGGGCAATGAAGTCCTGTATGGATTCGGATTGCTGGGTACCATACTTTCACCGGTCCTGATGTCGACAGGAGAAAATTCATATAAATTCTTCTTTTTGTACCTAACGGTATTTAATATTTTATTTTTATTAATCAACATAAAGTTCAATTGGAAATTTGCCCCCTGGCTTTTTCTTTTAGTAAATAGTACTTCATTTTACGGATGGTCTTCCAAACTATACAGTAGTAGTTTTCCTATCCCATTTATTTATCTCATCATCCTGGAATTTATTTTCCTGTACCGTGAGTTCAAAATCATTCCCGGTGATTCCTACAAACTCTCCGAAAGGTTGTACTTCATTCTCTCTCTCATTTTTGTTTCCTTCGGAATTTTTGCTCTCACGGAACATTTTTATCCATCCTTCAATGCTCATATTTTTCTAATTCAGGCATTGATTCTACTTTTCGCAATTTCTAAATATCAAACAAATTCCACGGGAGAAGTATCTCATCATTCAAAATCAATAATAAATATTTTGATTGCGCTCTCATTTCTTATGGTCTCCCTTCAAATATATTTTGATGGAAAACTCCTCTCTCTGGGATTTGTATTGATCGGGTTGGCTGTTAGTTTTCTGGGTACGAGAGATGAACGTAAGTTTCTGAGCCTATTCGGGGTTCTTTACTGGATTTTTGCCATCATGCATCTCTATTTTAGAAATTTCAACGAACAAACAAATGGTTATTTTCTATTCAATACCAGATTTTTGATCTTTTTATTTACCGGTCTGGTCCTATTTCTGGTTTATAAGGAATCCCAAAAGACAGCTCATCAGTTTGACAAAAGATTTTATTTATTTTCTTCTATTTCAGTGGTCATTCTCGGAAATTTTGCAGATATAAGGTATTTTGTAGATGACCGGTACTATAGAAATTTAGGATATTCTTATGTTCTTGTCTTCTATGCTCTAGCGTTTTTCATACCGGGTTTTCTCTATTCATCTCTTCCCCTCAGAAAAGCAGGTATGTTGATCAGTATCTTACTCATCTCAAAATTGTATTTGTATGACATATGGAATATGAGTCTCAGTGTTAGGATAATTGCACTTTTTAGTCTCGGAACCGGACTTGTTCTCACCAGTATCTTCTTTCAAAAATTCAAAAACAAAATTACCGGAGGTTCTATGATTCCCTTCATTTTTTTCTTTCTGGGAGGATACCTGATATCCAATTCTTCACTTTCCGCAGAATCTTTTCAAAAAAACTCATATCATTTTTACAGAGAAATCCTCTCAGAGAAACCAATTTCTGAGGGATATGGAATCCTGCCTTTGGATAGAGAAATCCAGTCCAGATCCGGATTTTATGATATCCGTATTATTAAATCAGGAAAACAAATCCCCTATATCCGTAGAAATAAAATTTCCGCTATTGGAAAATCGGGAGAGTCAAAAGTACAAATTTTATTTAATGATTCGACAGAAGAAAAATCAATATTCTTGCTCAAACTTCCCAATCTCCCGGAAGATTCTATTTACAACCAATTGTATATTTCTAACTCAGATAATTTCGAAGCATCTATAAATTATAAGAGTGGAGATTCTACCGAAAACCTGATTCACTTTAATTCAGCATCTGTTTTCAAATACTACGACAATCAAATTCAAAATGGGATAAAACTATCTCCAAAAGATATGTTCGTTCGACTCGAAATCACTCCTCCCGGAGACTATAATTTTGATCGTATCACTTATATGGAAAGCAGGATGCCGGAAGAGTTCAAAACAGAAATCAATCCAGATGATTTGGATATCAAGAACAATCCGGATACGAATTCTACAATCATTTATGTTCCCAATGAATCCAATCAACCCTTTTCGAAAATTAAGTTCGAATTTCAGGAAAAATCTTTTTCCAGATCCGCAATAATTTATGAGTGGATTCATGATGGCAAAGAATTCAATGTCAAACAAACTCTCTCCCTGACTCATAAATCGGATGAATACGAACTCAATTATCCTATTAAGTCTTCCTGGAAACTAGAAATCAATAATTCAGACAATCAACCCTTGAATCTGAAAAAACTCACTCTTATACACCCTGAAGAAGAAATCATTTTCTATATTTCACCCAACGATATCAATGAAGGTGAATCCATGCACCTTTACTACGGAAACAAATATGCTTCGATTCCGGTATATGATTTCAATTTTTCGCGTGAATCAAATTCGGTACCAATGCAAATATTTAAACTTGGAGATGAAATTCAAAATCCAGATTTTTCATATTCAATCACTGAACCTCCCGTTTCCAGTTGGATCATTCGAGGGTTTTTCTACCTGGGACTGATTCTTCTTCTCTTCCCTTCTTATAGGATTTGGTCCCGTTACAAATGAAACTCAGAATCATGAACTGCGAGTAGATTTCTTTTCTCGATAAAACTATAAGTCGCATAAACGACAAAATATGCAGCTAATATATCTATAGAATAATGTTCATGGGTCAAAAGAAGTACTACCACAGTCAGAACATGAAAGAGAATTGCGATTACAAGTTCTATTTTTCTTTGTTTCAAAATAAGGACTAATAAAAATGTGCTGGAAGTATGTCCCGAAAACATTAAATCCTGAGTAAGATAAAAAGCATTTTCCGTACTTCCCCAAAATATGGAAATCGGAATCCATTGATTCAACAATATATCTATATTTACACCATTCTTCAATAGAGGTTCAATCAAATTCAAATCCTGCCCTCCGGGGGGTCCCAACCCGGTCAGAGAAATAAAAACCCCTCTCATCAAACTAATCAATCCTCCCAGATATAAGTAATTGATGCATTCCGGTTTTCGAAACAAACTCATAAACACTAAAAATGAAAGCAAACCCAGAATCCAAACTGTATTATTGATCCAATCCAAAGAACGATTTACAGGGATTTGTTCCAGAATCAGGTCCGGAAGAGATGGGCCTCTTCTGAACTCAGAAAATAGAGCCATAGTTTGCATGAGAACATAACAAATATAATGAAAGAGAAATGCGCTCAGGAGAGGAATTGGGTTTCTTTTAGGAAAATTCATTTACATATCATTTTTATTTGGAATTTTGGAACATATGAAATTTAGAACTCTATTCATCATTGCTTTAATTTTACCATCTTTCTTCATTTCTGCCAAAAACTTCAAGTCTCAAAAACGAAAAGAAATCTTTCAGATGGTCGAAGAGATGCACAAATCAGTATCTGAGAGCTCATGGGAAAATGTCCAATTTGTTGACTCTTCAAGTTTTACTCAATTTTTGTATCAAAAAATCTTTCAAATTGAAATTCCGAGAGATTCCTATTCACAATACTTAGCCACCAAAGAAGGTAATAATTTTCGTGAATCTCCCAGGATGGTAGATGGGAGCCATGATGAAAACTCTCTTAAAAACCTTTTAGAGTTTGGCGATTTACTCTTTTGGATCAATACATACAATGGAATTCCCATTGAACGCAAACCACCAGTCTCAATGGTTATGGTCTATTTGGGCATTTCCCGAACCGGAGAAATGCTTATGGTAGGCTGGGGAAAAAAGGGGATAGGTGCACATGAAAAGAATGGTGGAATTGACATTTACAAATTCTATCCAAATCGCCTCATGGGATGCATCCGGGACGAGGAAGACAATTGTGTCATAGAGGGTGATTTTTTAGGGTACGGAAGAATTCTTTCTAAAGAAGAATTAATGAAAAAAATAGAAAAAAATTAGTTTTTTTTATTATATTTATTAAGCGTTTTAAAATACTGTTTCTGGAATCAATATTTTAAAGATGGAGTCCAATCATCATGGCATTAAACAATTCAACAAAAAATAATTATTTACGTACTTTTAAAGTTCTACTCATCCTAATTTTAACTATTTTTAGTATATCCATTCAATCCAAATCTCTTACCAAAGAGCAAAAGTTGAAATTGAGAAAGACCTCAGATTGGCTCTCAAAATTCAGTATCCGTTATGCAGGTGAATTCACACCTCCGGGACAAAACTACACACTTAGAATGGATTGCTCAAATACAGCAAGATTTATCTATGAAGAAGCTCTGGGTGTCCACTTGCCCCGCACTTCATTTGACCAATACAATGCAGTAAAGAACTCAGGAAATTTAAAAACGCCTCCCCGAAGCAATGGAAAGATTGACACGGAACAACTCGGAAAAATATTGAAACCAGGTGATCTCCTCTTCTGGATCAATACACATAGTGATATACCCAAGAAATGGGATCCACCCATTGGTCATGTCATGGTCTACCTCGGAAAAAATAAAAAGAGCCAGCTGGTCATGACAGGTGCAGGTACCTATGGGAAGGGCAAGAGAACTCAAAAAGGGGGGATAGATATCTACCTTTTTGATCCAAATGCAAAAATCGGATGTGTTCGGGACAGCAATAGAAAATGTATTAAAAATAGTGAATTTTTTGGATTTGGGAAACCATCATTAGATTGATATGGATATAATTGTAGGGATAGAGTCCTCTCCGGAGGAAGAACAAATCCTTAGCGAACAGCTAAAGTTTCTACCGCATAAAATAATAGTATTCAATATTATGACAAGGGTAGAAGATTATCTCAAGTCCTCTCGTCCGGACTTGATTTTAATAGCTATCGATCCTAAAAATAAGAAACAACTCAGCTTTGCCAGAAAAATCAAATCCGATCAGGCTATGACGAATGTTCCAATCATAGCCCTCTTAAAGGAAAAAGATGAGCATTTTTTACTCATCTACAAAAGGATGGGATTTTCTGACTATATGATCAAACCATTGAAGAGTGAGGTTCTAAAGGCCAAGATCGACAATCAGCTCAATCTGGCTCAGTTCAATCTTCCTAATGTAAAGCATGTTGAAATGGAAAGAACTCATGGTATCTGTTTCTTCACTTTTAACTCCCAACTTACCAAGTACATTCTTCCCGAATTGAGACGAATCTTCAGCCCGCAACTCCTGAAAGTAATCAGTAGGGACACGATCTGTCTGGACATAAGACCCCTTCCTCTCCTTTCCCCGGAAGAGACGATCGTTCTGGAAAAACTAATTATGGTCTTCAATCAAAAGAATAAAGTTTCCATTATAGCGGGGAAATTCATGGGGATTCTCCTCACCCATTCTAATATTTTAGACAAAGCTAATGTATTTATCTCTATGGATGATTTTAATATCTTCATGAAGATAGTGAAATAACTCATGATCATCTATTTATTTCTGGATGGAATCGGATTCGGGAAAAATGACCCGACAATCAATCCATTCAGTAAATATGCCCGATCTTTTTTTTTACCTCTTGCAGACAGAAAGCTACCGGATTCATCTACATTTTCCCGGGGTGAGTATGTCATCACAGATCCCGCTATGGGTATCAAAGGATTGCCGCAGAGTGCAACCGGACAAACAGCTCTCTGGACGGGTGTCAACGCTCCTGAAGTTCTCGGACGTCATGTAAGCGGATTTCCCACTTTCACTCTGAAAAAAATAATAACTGAATTTTCTATAATTAAGATTTTAAAATCACATGGTTTCAAAGCTTCATTTTTGAATTGCTATAGCCCGATTTACTTTCAAAGAGTAGCGAAAAACAATCGATACCTTTCTGCTTCCACTCTCATCCAACAAGCCGCTGATACCCCACTTCGGGATCTGGATGATCTAAGAAACGAAAGAGGTCTTTTTATGGATATAACTCACGAACTCTTCAGAGAATTCTCAAAAGAGTTTCTCGATGAAAATGATAGTTTAAAAAATCTCAGGGATCCATTCGAAATGGGCAGGAAAGTAAAAGACATGGGTGGGGATAATGATGTAATTCTTTTTGAATACTTTCTTTCCGATAAAGCCGGACATGCTATGGATTGGAACTTTGCACAAAAGGTAATCGAAAACCTGGAAGCATTTCTGGAAGGAATCCTGGAAAACTTTTCTATTTCTGAGGATCAACTGATTGTAACTTCCGACCACGGAAACCTGGAAGACCTCAGCACCAAAGTTCATACCAATAACAAAGTCCCAACTTATCTCTTAGGCAAATATACAGAAAGTATGAAGGATCGTATCACATCATTATGTGACATTCCACCAGCTATCTACTCTGCTCTCGGGTTTGATTTCATACCCAACTACCAAAAATTGGAGGAAAAATAATTGAACGAATTGAAAATAGGAATAGCCGGATTTGGGAATATGGGTTCAGCTATTTACCATTCCATTAAAAATGAATATAGTGTTGTGCTATACGATCCCTATATAAGTAAACACGAGGGTCTTCCTTTTGAAATAGAATTCCAGGAATTTATTAAAAAAATCAACCTTTTGATCCTCTGTGTTAAGCCCAATCAGGTTGAGTTATTTTTATCTGATATCAAACAGAAGATGGATATAGTATCCATAGCAGCAGGCATTGATTTCCAAACGATTCGTGACTCCAGTCCTTCCGGATCAAGAATCATCAGAATGATGCCCAACTTACCAATGGTAGTTGGAGAAGGAGCGATCGGAGTTTTTGGAGATGATACTCTTTATGAGATCATTCAACCTTTATTTGAAAATCAGGGAAAACTCATTCATGTAAAAAATGAAAATCTAATGAATGCTATCACCGGTCTTTCGGGCTCCGGTCCTGCTTATGTATTTGAGTTCATCCATGCTCTTGCAGAAGGTGGTGTGAAGTCCGGATTGAGTTTTCAGGATTCTCTCGACCTTGCGATACAAACAGTGAAAGGCTCAGCCATTTATCTGGAGAAAATGAATCTCCATCCTATCGAATTGAGAAACAGAGTGACTTCCCCGGGAGGTACAACTATCAATGGTTTGTATGAACTTGAAAAGAATAGCTTTCATGCTACAGTAATGGGTGCGGTGGAAAAGGCAAGTCAGAGATCAGAGGAATTGGGAAGAAAATAGACTAGCGCGGACAGGATTCGAACCTGTGGCCTTTGGGTTATGAGCCCAACGAGCTACCAGCTGCTCCACCGCGCGTCGTAATAACCACAGTAATTACCCATACCCTTTCTGTAAATCATAAAATTATTAAATTGTAAATCCCAACTCCTCAATCCTTTTTTCCCGGAGACATTCCTATTTGTTGAATTCATTTTTTTTAATTATTCCTTCAAAATAATTCTTGATGTATGGCTATATACTTCTATAGTTTGTGGAGTTTTAAGGGCTGGAGGGTACAGGTTTGTTGAAAAAAGTGGATGACTATCTAAACAATGAAATCCTTGAACATTACGAAAAGAAGATATATGACCAAAAGCAATTGATTGAGATTAGCAAGGCTTTGAACTCAACTCTGGATTACAGTGCATTGATAGATTCTATCCTCAATACCTGCCTTGCTCAGATGCATACGTTGAATGCTGCGATTTTTCTGGCTCCCGATGTGGATGCTAATTACTTTCAATTAGATCCTAGCTACAAAGGTTTTGACTTCTCAGATGAACACATCAAACTCAAGATACCTACAGATTCAACCTTCGTACAGTTTTTTGAAGAAAAACCAAAAGCGATTGATCTAAAGAATCTGGTATCACTCCCACCACTTCAGGAAGACTCAGTATTGAGTATGCTCAAGAATCAAGGAGTCGAAGTAGTATCACCTCTGAGTGCTAAGGGCAAAGTCAGTGGACTCTTGATTCTCGGCGAAAAGATGAATCTCTCAAGTTATGCGGAAGAAGAAAGAGAATTTCTCACCAATCTTACCTCACTCGCAGCGATTGCCGTTCAAAATGCCAGATTGTATGAATTAGCCACAGTAGATATGATGACCCAACTCAAAGTTCATCATTATTTTCAGAGTCGACTCCGGGAAGAGATGGATCGTTGTAGAAAGAAAGGAACCAAATTGGCTCTCCTCTTTACAGACGTTGATAAGTTTAAGAATTTCAATGACACCTATGGCCATCAGGCAGGTGATGCAGTACTCATCGAAGTTGCCAGGAAGGTCATGGAGTGTTGCCGGAAAAATGACATTGCCGCTAGATATGGTGGTGAGGAATTTTGTGTGGTGATGCCGGGTGCCGGAATCGATGAAGGGTATCAGATGGGAGAAAAGATTCGAACTGCAATTGAAAAGCACCGGGTCATCAACCCAAATACAGGTGAAGAGCTAAAGGTTACAATTTCAGTTGGAGTCACCGAATTCCACATTTCTGATAAACACAACAAAGAGATGATCGAAAGATCAGATCAAGCACTCTACAAAGCAAAGCATGGTGGAAGAAACCAAACTGTCAACAATCCAAAAACCGATGCTTAATTGAATGCGTTTTTTTCTCCTCTTGGGGTTGATTCTTTTAGGATGTTCTTCCGTAGAAAAGAATCAACTCTGGAATGAAAAAGCAATTTTTCTCGGGATGGAAAACACCCATCCTGTTGTTGAACTCTATGCCAGTCCCAGTCCGGAAAATCTAGCACCTCCTGTAAAGCTCCGTTTTCTCCTGGATACAGGTTCGAACCTGTCCTTTTTGAGAAAAGATTTCTTTCCCCACTCCTCAAAAAATGAAAAGTTTGTCTCCTATACGATCAACGGAGAAACAGAAATTGAAATCTCAAAGATTCAAATACGATTGGAAACTGAAAACTCAGAGAGATTAACTTCCGATCATATGTTTCACATGATCCATTTCAAAAAGGATTTTCCCTTCGATGGGATCATAGGAAATGATTTTCTACTTAAGTACACTCATATCTTAGATTTTCCAGTAGGGATTTACTTTTTTCCGGATGATCCCAAAGACCTTCAGGAGAGTTTTTCTAAGATCAACATCTATCCTGAAGTAAAGTCTCACATCATTGTCCCCGTTCAATTCATGGAGAAAAAAATCTTTTTCTTATTGGATACAGGAGCAGAAATCTCCTTCATCGATGAGGAACTCATCCAATCTCTAAATCTCAAACCATTCAAGACCAGAAAATTTGTAAATCTGACAGGTGACCTTAGCGAATCAGTAACCTATAGTCTTCCCGAACTATGCTTGGAATCCAATTTTTGTGCAAAAAACATAGAGTTTCTATCCAACCGGAGTCTCAGGGATTTTTTGGGAAAGAACTCTATCCAAATCTCCGGAATTTTCGGAATGAATTGGATTCAAAACTATTATTTGCTTCATAAATACCCCTTGGGAACCTTGTATTTGAAGAAAAAAGGGGAATCATTCTGAATGAAAATCATTGTTGCAATGAGTGGTGGAGTCGATAGCGCTGTCACCGCAGGCTTACTCCTCGAACAGGGTCATGAAGTCATAGGAGTCAATCTCAGGACCTGGGAATACTCAGCTCCGGCATGTGATACAACGAAGAAGTCCTGCTGTTCACCTGAAGACATAAAAGACGCCCGGGACACAGGCCTCAGTTTCAATATACCATTTTATGTAGTCAAGATGGAAAAAGTCTTTGGTGAAAAGGTAATCGATAGATTTATCGATGATTATAAATCGGGACGAACCCCTAATCCCTGTGTAGAATGCAATACATTCGTAAAATTTGGTGCTCTCTTCGAAAAAGCCAATGCTCTGGGAATAGAAAAAATAGCAACCGGTCACTATGCAAAGATCACAAAGGTAGGAGATCGTTATGCTATCGAAGCAGGTCTGGACAACAAAAAGAATCAGGCTTACTATCTCTACGGACTTTCTCAGGAAAATTTAAAAAACACCATCTTTCCACTCGGAGACATGGAAAAACCAACAGTTAGAGAACACGCCAGAAGATTTGGGCTTTCTGTAGCTGAGAAGGCTGAATCTCAAGAAATTTGCTTCATTCCGGAAAATGACTACCGAACCTTTCTGGCAAAAAAAGATGTACAATTCACTCCCGGATTCTTCAAACTACAAAATGGCAGAATCATTGGAAAACACAGTGGAAAGGAAAATTTTACGATCGGACAGAGAAAGGGACTCGGAATTTCCTGGAAATCCCCTCTCTACGTTCTATCGATTGAGGATGATGGTACCGTATTTTTAGGTGAAGAATGGGAAACATTTTGCGAAGAATTTAAGATAGAAAACCTTAATTTTCAGGGACTCGAACCTACTGAATCCTTTGAAATGGATTGTAGAGTTCAGGTTCGATACCGACACAAGCCAATTTCTGCACATGTTGTCATACAGAATAATCTTTGTACAGTTTACCCCAAAGAAAATGTTCAGAGTGTAACTCCGGGACAATCCGCAGTCCTCTATCCTATGGATCGAAATTACATTCTTGCAGGGGGAATTGTTCAAAAGTATTCCATTCGAACTGTTGAAGTAAAAAGAGAAATCATTACTCAAATCAATTAGGTAAAGAAATCAATTCATTTTAAAAATATGAAAGATAGTAAACTGTATATACCGGCTCAGAGAAGTAATCTTCTAGTTATGGTATGCAGTTGTATTATTTCTGATTTAAGAGTAAATACACAATTCTTTTTGAAAATGACTATAAAATATCCGATTCGATTGATTCTTCTTCCTTTCGATGATTGGATGTTAGCAAGGAACAATAATTCATGAAACATATCGTAGGTAAAACGATCCTTATTATCGGCGGTGGACTTCTACAATGCCCTATTATCGAAACAGCCCGTCAGATGAAACTCAGGACAGTGGTTGCAGACATGAATCCGGATGCGCCGGGATTTAAGATTTCTGATTTTCATATCATAATGAGTACAAAAGACATTGAAGGTATGGTCAGGGAAGCCAAGAGATTTGCGAACTCCAATCCGATCCATGCAGTTATTACCTCAGGTACAGATGCAAGTATGACGGTTTCCGCTGTTGCGAATTCTCTGGGTCTCCCGGGTATTCGATATGTAGACGCAGAAGCTGCATCAAATAAAATTAAGATGAGAAAACGTCTGAAAGAACACGGTGTCCCTATTCCAGACTTTGCAGAGATTTGGAATATTCAGGATGCCAGAGATGCTCTCGAGTTTTTAAAATTTCCTCTGGTTATGAAGCCCGCCGACAATATGGGTGCAAGAGGAGTCATCAAAGTCAATAATAGAGAAGAACTCCATCAAGCTTTCAAGCACTCCAAAAAATACACTCCCTCAGGAGAAATGATCCTCGAAGAGTACATGGAAGGCCCCGAAGTTTCTGTAGATGCACTTACCTGGAATGGAAACTACCGTATTACAGGTATAGCAGATCGCCTCATAGAAAGGGAGCCATTTTTTATAGAAGTCGGTCACAATATGCCCACTTCCCTTCCGATCGAAACACAAAAAGAAATCGAAAGAGTAATGTTTGCCGGTATGAAAGCCCTGGGAATCAACCTCGGAGCCGGAAAAGGAGACATCAAAATCACCCCGACCGGAGTCAAGGTTGGAGAGATAGCTGCCCGATTGTCGGGTGGTTTCATGTCCTCTTATACCTTTCCTCTCTCAACCGGGATATCTTTAAATAGAGCGGCAATTCTCATAGCTTTGGGTGAAGAACCCGACAACCTGGAACCCAAATGGTCAAAGACCTGTATAGAAAGAGCGATTCTCGCCAGTCCCGGAAAGTTGATTTCTATTACAGGACTCGAAGAGGCCAAAGAGATTCCAAACGTTAATGAAATCTTCCTGAGTAGTAAGGTGGGAGATATCATCAGCGACCCAACCAATAATATTGAAAAATCCGGTCACATCATAGCAACAGCAGACAATCTAGAATTGGCTGAGGACACTATAAAAAAAGTAAATGAAGTTCTGAAGTTTGAATCGGATGACTACTACTCTCTAAATGAAAAGACCATTCATCAAACAGCCAGAAAGAAATTCGGTAAGGAGATTTGCTGGGTTTGTAAGGTTTGTGATGGATCCGATTGTGCTTCCGGGGTTCCGGGAATGGGTGGAATCGGTAGAATGGAGACCTTCCAGGACAATCACAAAGCGCTTATGGAATATACAATTTTACCGAGATACATTCGGGAAAATGTATCACCGGAACTGAACTGCCAATTTCTGGGAAAAGAACTATCCCATCCGATCATGGGTGCTCCTATGACGGGAGCGACAACGAATATGAACAATGCGATTGATGAATATCAATACGCACTAACTGTACTTCAGGCATTCAGGGAAACAGGCTCTCTCGCCTGGTTGGGAGATGGTGCCACTCCCGATAAGTATTTAAAAATGCTTTCTGCTATCAAAGAAAATAATGGGGAAGGAATATTGATTTGCAAACCCAGGGCAGACGAAGGTCTGCTCAGGGAAAGACTCAAAGAATCCGAAAATCAGAGAATTTTTGCAGTTGGTATGGATATCGATGCATTCCAATTCCGGACAATGATCCCAAAAAATCAACAGGGACCGAGTCGAACCTGGAAAGAACTACAGAGAATCAGATCTTTCACAAACTTACCTTTTATTCTCAAAGGAATCATGACTGTAGAAGATGCAAAAATGGCAGTAGACATTGGAGCCTCAGCGATTGTAGTCTCAAATCATGGAGGTAGGGTTTTGGATGAAATGCCCGGAACTGCCAGAGTGCTCCCCGGAATCGCAGATAGTCTGAAAGGGCGATTGCCAATTTTGGTGGATGGAGGAATTCGGAGTGGAATGGACGTTTTCAAGATGCTTGCTCTCGGTGCGGATTCTGTACTCTTAGGACGTCCCGTTTCAATATATGCAGTCGGTGGTGAAATTTCTGGCGTCAAATTTTTATTGAAGCAATATTTGGATGATTTAAAAAATTGTATGAATATTTCTGGTTCGAATAAAATTAGAGCTATCATGAAAGATATGCTCTTAAAAAAATAGGATATATAAATGGGGATTATAGAAGAAAAAGAGATTCGAGATGAGGAAACGATTAAGAAAGTTATTCAAAATAGCTTTCCCTCGGTACCTGTCTTTATGTTCTATAATAATAAACAATATCCTATTAAGGTTGTCAATATAGCAAATGAAGGTCTTGTCATCAAGAGCCTCGGTAGAAATGACACAGAACCCAGAACACTTTTCATCACCAATTCCGGAAATGTATTTCGATTTACCTTTACCCTGATAGGTTCAAAAAATGGTTATGAAGTCTTAAAGCCAATTCTTCTGGAGATCAAGCCGGCTTCCCGGGTCAAGGAAAGAATCTCGGGTGGGAAATTGTACATTACTAATGTAACCAATCAACACGACATAGCGAAATCATTGGTCGGTGATAATGTGCGGATCAACTCGATTATGAAGGTTTATTCTCAAAAAGTGCGGGAGAAAATTCCTTACTTAGATCTTTTCATCCATGATCGTTACGACACCAGATTAAAATTATTAATAGATCATGACAAGCCCATATTCGTCCCAAACAAAACTGATCCGGAAAGTGTCCCTGAGAATTTTATCCCTTATAAAGAATACTACTCTCTTCTCAAAAATTCAAAACAACTAGAAAGATACATCTCAGAGATATCCATTCCTCTAAAGTACAAAAACATGGTTACCTATGGATATCTTTCTGCTTACAACGAAGTCCCTATGGACATCAGCTACATGACTATAGTAGAAACCCTCGGTTCGGCTATTAAGAAAGATATCTTTTCCCATCCAGTTTTGCATGAAACCAAAGAAGCAATTCCTATTTCAGACATCAGTGAGGGTGGATTTAGCGTTCTCCAGCAAAATAGTGTAACCTTTGGAAAGATTTTCCTTTTAGGGGGAACCCTAATCTTTGATCTCTGTGCATCAGCAAATGAAAAAATTGTCTGTCGGGCTATTGTGAGAAACATTCGTCCTACCGAACATCATTTTCGAATAGGATGTCAGTTTTATAATGAATATGAAGAAGAAGTAAAAAATCTCGAAGCATTTATAAAAAAACACGCACCGGATGCAATCAAAGACAAATCAGTAAACCCGTTTGAAACCACACCTCCCAAACCGGAAGAAAAATAAGTCATCGTTTTTTCAAATTTAGTCTCAGAAATCCGTTTGACTTTACTAAATGATCTAATTGGATGAGTAAAAATGGGAGGAATTCCTGAAAAAATCTGGTTTCGTCCGTTTTTTCAATCACTTCCCTTCCAGAAAATAAACAGAGGTATCGAATGGAAAAAGAAATCAAAGATGCACTAAATTTCATGATCGGAGCAGCTTCTACAGTAAAGACCGAATCTGAAAAAATCCTTGGTCAAATCGAAGAAAAGCTCAAAGAACTTTCTGAAAAAGGTGCTCAGGACACTAGTGAAGTATCTATGAACATCAGAAAATACACAGAAGAAGCGTTCACTGAAATCGAAAAACTTCTCAATGAAGCAAAAACAAGATTTGAAGAAGTTAAGGAAAAAGCTAAGGCTATCATTCCAGAGAACAAAGCTTAATCAATTTAGTAACTAATCTTCGAAGAGGTTAGGTTTCTAACTTCTTCGAAACCCAATCCTGAATTTTCTCTCTATACTTACTAAAATCTTCCTCTTCCAATTCAAATGAAGTAAGACTCATTTTCTTTTCTTGTTTTAAACAATCCAACCTAAATCTCAATAATTTTGATATCAAGACCTCCTGTTGAATGGATTCCTCCTTTCCAAATAAGGAAAGAATTTCAACTAAGAGAAATTTCCAATATCGATGATCCGCGGAAAGAATAGAGTATTCCCAAAAGCTTTCTGCAACCTTCTCATTCATTTTTTTTATCAATTCGGTTATTTCAGATTCTTTATTTTTGCAATCATAGCCCTGACATATGCTTGCTCCATAGAATGAAAAATTTTGGGAAAGTGGATCGCCGGATGCGATGGGATGAATGAGACATCCTATCCTGTCTTCATGATTTTCAATAAAACCAAGAAAAGGACAAACATAGGTTTGCTCATCTATCCTTTTGAAATCTAATTCTTTTTTCTCCCGCTCTTTTCTGAATTCCGCTATTGTCCAGGGAACTGAGAAATTCACCGAATTTCGGAAAAGCCTTGTCCTCTCACGTAAAACTTCCTTAAGTTCATCTCGATCTAAAGAAAGGTTTAAATAACCACAACAGCACCCGCAGGAATATTGATTGGCCTGACACAAACTCATAGACTTACATTCACAATACTGATGTTATAATTTCCATTTCAGGAAGCTTTCCCTTCCCATCGATCACCCTCAACCCAATCAATGGAAGAACTGTTTTTTTATGACGGTGATAACAAATCAACTTGCCTTTGGCTTTATCAAGAGATTGGGAATTCAAACCCAGACTCAATACTCCATTCTCTTTCCTCGGATCGTATCCGTCAAAGCTTATGTATTGATCTTCATTGCTATCAATGTAAAGAATACTCATATTTTCAAATTCAATTAACTCATTTAGAATATTCTCATAGTAGTATTGAAAGGTAACGAGGTATCCCTGCACAAAATCCGAATCTATTTTGCCCGAATTTAAAATATCTATCCACCCAACCATTTTAAAAATCATATCTCTATGCGAAAAAAGGATTTCCAATAATGAATCCATGAACATGGTAATTTCTAACTTCTTAAATATTCTCATAGAATTAAAAATCATATCCCACCAGCTCTGAAGAGATATTTCATCATCTTTATCAAGATCAAGAGAACCCATTGACTGAGCTCTGTGATCACTGAAAACTATGGAGCCTATAAATTTAGAAAATTCCTTAAAGGAATAAATCAATAAAGTAAAAAGTAAGATTGGTTCATTTTTCTCTTCTTCTTTTTTCAAAAAATCTAAATAGGATCTAGCTATTGAAATCGGATACGTTCTGCGAATTAAATTAGGATCGATGATCTTACTTTTGGATTCTTTTTTTCGGGACAATAGATTGTGATTGGGCAATCCATGTAGGGTGTAATTAGCCCAGGTAAGATCCCAGGATTCATAATTCCTTCTGGCATATTCTCTTGCAATATAGAGAGACTCACCTATCGATTTGTTATTGAATAAATTTAAATAAAAACGAATTGTAAAATCAAGAGTTTTCTCATTGTCAGCAACTTCCCAATTGGATCCAACAAAAGACTGAATCCCTGACATCAAGAAAGAACCAGCGAAATAGTTCATTATCGAACTATCGTTACTCTGATCAATGGATTTTGATGACTGACAGGAATTGCTAAAGACCAGACTGGCAGCAAATCCACTATTTGCTATTTCTCTCGCTTTCAAAACCTTATCGTTTGCAAGGAGCCAACCATTTTCCAATGGCTCCTTCGAAAAGAATAGATGTCCTGCATAATGTATGATATGCTTTCCTTTGATGAGTGAAAGCAATTTCAATTTTGAAATTTGTTTTCCGGCTATGAAGTGAAGCTCAAGAATACTCGGAGATATTTTTTCATGAAGTACTTTGAATAATTCTTCACCTTCTCTCTGAGCCCAATCCAAATCTTCTGTTGGATCGGCAATGATGAGCATCTTGATCTTTCTATTGTCTTCTGTGGAGATTTTGGATTGACTACCTTTGACCGATTTTCCGATAAAAAATTTGTCCCCTAAAAAACTTTTTCCATCATACAGCAATTCCAATGGAATTTCTTTCAATCCTGTATCAATATTGAAATGTAAAAAATTATCTGTAGAGTTTCTTAGTTTATTGGCAATTTCTTCAGGAAAAAACTGGTCAAAAAAAGTTTCCCCGAGAGACTTTAAGTCTCTCAAAATGTCCAGTTTGGAATCGGAATATTTGGAAAGATTGCTTTTTAGAGTTCTGGATACTTTCGCAACATTTTCTATTTCTTTTATATATTCCTGAATCAGATCGGAGTCCATTTTTGAGTGAATATGGGACTCAGATCCGATAGAATCAGAATTTAATATATTAAAAATATTAACATTTCCTACCCTGTCTATTAAAAGATTGATCATTACATATCAATAGGAATCCAAAAGTATTGTTAGGTCAATTGATTTTGTGCCATTTTTTCCCTCAAACTCAATAGAATATTTTCCTTCCTTGAGTCCTGCGAAGGAAACAACTCCATTGTCATCTACCCTACTGGAATAAATAAAACGGTTGTTCTTTTTTAAGATCACCTGCTGATAGGGTTTTTCAGATGAGTTGAATTGAACTGACAAATATGCCTCTTCTTCATTCTCGGCTATGAGTTGATAGGTCAGTTCTGAGTTTGATTCTGTTACTTCCCGAAAACTTATTACATTAGAATCATCCAATTCACGGGAACGAGTAGCTACCGGAACCATGGACGTCAAATCCATAATAGAGTTTTGAAAAAAGGAATTTATCAATCTAATACTATTCTTTGTGATTTTTAAGACGATCGAGTCTCGAAGAGGTTGTGATTCTTTAAGGCTTAAGTCCATATAATTTTTTAAATAAGTAGGGAGAGGGATATTTTCTTTTTTCTCCATGATTTCGAGCTTATCCAGATCAAGTTTTTCTTGAAAAAGTGCATGTTCTTTAGAAAGAAAGGCTCGCTGAGAAGGTGAATGATAGTAACCATTTACTATAAAACTTTCGAATTCTATCAATTGAGAAAAGCAACTCCCGCAGGATCCGGCCAATTGATAGGCTCCTTCCCAATTTTCTGATGCTAAAATCTGTTCCAAATTGTGAGAACAAATTGAATTTTCATTAGTAGTTTTTTCGTCTTTCATACCAAACCTCTACCTTTAAGAGACTTAGGTTTTAGAAAAATCATTTCAGATTTCAATTTTTTTTTGAATTTTTTCTATGACTCTTTGAATAGAAATACTGATTCCACCTTCGGGAATCTGAAGCAATCCGGTGATCATTTTGAAGGGTGTCCGGGCTATAAAGTGGCCTTTTTCCTTTCTTTCCAGGAGTTTTCTTCTCTGATCGTACTTTTTCTGGATCGCCAGATCTATTTTATTTTTATAGGGTAGGTTGTCATTGAACTCGACAACTTCTTCCTTTGATTTCAGTTCCTGAAGATCCATAATTTTTACATAAATTGAGGTAATTTTGTCCTCATTTTTTATCGTTTCTTCTTCTTTATTGCTCAGATACTCTCTGATTTCATAGATCTTTTTGCGAATCTCTTCTCTTGAACTTCCCGTTTTCTCCATCACATAATTGATCTCCTCTTCATCCAAATTCAGATAAAAAAGGAAAGCTACTTTGAAGATGACCCGATTTTCAATTTTTATCTCGGAGAGGGCCTTGTTGAATGAGTCTGAAAACTCCTGAGCTTCCAATCTCAACTCATTCATTTTATCGGGTTCATTTTCTATTGTGGAGTATTCCTGCCCTTCTGAGTTGAATTTCCGGGATGGGACGATTTTGATTTCTTTCTTATTCCTCTGCCAGTCGATTAGCATGTTTCTGAGGACAGTGTAGAGCCAGGTTTTAAAGGATGCCTTTCCCTTGAAGGATTGAAAACGTTTTCCGGATCTTAGCCTTTCAAAAGCATAAATAAAAAAATCACCGGCATCATCCTCGGTTAAATGAAAAACTTTCAATGGAAAGTTATAAATATCTTCTGCAAAAATTTCAAAAAATCTCTTTAAAGATGCCTCATCTCCATCCGCACACCTTGATACCAGATCAAAGATTTCTAGTTTTTCCTTATTTTTATCCATAAAACCTGAAAAAATCTTTCCTTTTACAGCTCGACTAGTTACCTAAACAGAATGTATATTTACCGTAAAGATTGGATAGTGTATATTCTTTTCCTTGTTTTTTTTGGTTTTTTTTCAAAAATCACCCCGGAAGAGTCTAATTTTATCTGGCCGATAGACACAGATTCCATCGAACAAAAGCTCACTTCAGTTTTTGGGGAATCCAGGGGAGACCACTTTCATAATGGATTGGACATTTCCTCTGACAATGAGCCCATACGATCCATTGGAAATGGAAACATAATCTACTCCAGGTACAATTCAGATCATCCCTTCGAAGGAGAATTTGGTTCCGGGAATTGTGTTTGGATCAATCACGGAAAGAAGACTCTTTCTGCATACTATCATATGAAAAATGGTCGTCAGGATGGTCTATTGAATAAGACTTCTATAAAGAAAGGCGAGGTCATTGGAAGATCAGGAAATACAGGTCATTCCAGCGGTTCCCACCTTCACTTTGTCATAGCCAGAGACAATGGACGGAAAATCATCAATCCTTTCTCCGTTCTCACTCCTGTTGTAGATAGCAAACCACCTCAGATTGGTCCATTGATCCTCTCCATAGGTGAGAACTATACCTACATCAATGATGGTGACAACATCCGTGTTTCCAAGCCTTTTCCGATCACCGTACAAATCCTGGATACCGGAGAAAAAAAGGGACAGAGAAGAGGAATATTTGAAGTAGAGTTTACAATAAATGGGAAAACCAAAAAAAAGAATCAATTCAATGAAATTGAACTCTCCGGAAGGTATTGGAAGAATGAATCCGGTCTGAAATTCGATGAACTTTACTTCAATGGAAATTACTACATCACAGAATCTAATTTTGAATCCGGAAACAATACAATAATTGTAAAAGCTACCGATTACAATGGGAATTCCAGTGTGAAATCTTTTACTTTCAATGTATCAAGAATCAAATGAGACCAAGGGTAGATACGTATGACTGATGAGAGAAGGCAGAAATTGTATTCAGAGATGGAAGAGGAGCTTTCCTTCCATTTGCTGGAAGAAAAAAATCCAATCGGGAATATGGGAATATTCTTATCCATTCTCCACTATACCCTCCCCCATCTAACCTGGTCGGGATCCTATTATTTAAAAAATAACTCCTTATACCTGGGACCGTTTCAGGGGATTGCTTCTCCGGCAATCCTAGATCTTAAAAACAGCCTGGTTGGATATTGTTTCCGATCAAATGAAATCATACTGGTTCCCGATGAAGAGAATCGACCCGAAGTGCGACTCAGTTCCAGTTTTCCTTCAGAACTACTGGTTCCATTTTACAAGCAACAACAGGCAAAAGGTGTAATACATTTATTGAGCCCGGAAAAAAATTCTTTTGAGAAAAGTGATGGATATTGGATATCCAAGATGTTGGTCGAATTTGAAAGATTTATCTAGTACTTTATAAGAATCAGTTCCGATTGAATTGTTTCAAATCCTCTCCAACTGTGTAATAAATATTTGTATCACCAATTACATTAGAAAGTCTTAAAAATAATTCCGTATTCAACTCTACACTGTAATGTGAGTGAGCGCGTATTACTTTTTTGGGAGTATTTCCCACCAGATGAAAAAATACAGACGAACTTCCTTTGAATGCTGTAAGAATTCCATAAAGTTGATTGACCAGGGCAACATCTCTAAATTCATCTGTGCTAATTTTTATATGAAGAGATTTTTCTAATTTTTTCTCCAGATTTACCTCATCCAGGATCTCAAGTTCATTTACAATGAGATGTCCTCTGAGTTCTGCCTCACCCGCCTGAACCTTCTCAAGAGTACCTTTGAGAAATACTGCCTGATCTTCTCTGATCAATTCCTTGTATTTCGTGAATGCCTTGGGAAAGAGGGTGCAATCAATGATTCCTGTATAGTCTTCCAGTTTGAAGTTTACAAATTCTTCATTTTTCTTTGTGATCCTTTTTTCAATCGAAGTCACTAGTCCGGTGAGTTCTATTTTGATCCCTGAAGATTTGCCATCCAATTGTTCTATAGTAATCGTTGAAAGAGTTTTGAGTTGTGATTTGTATTTGTCCAATGGATGCCCTGAAAGATAGAGTCCGAGAACCTGCTTTTCACGAAAGAGCAGTTCATCTATCCCCCACTCTTCTGCATCAGTAGGGAGAGGAAGATCATAAGAAGAATCCCCCACAGCAAAGAGGTCGATCTGACCTTCCAGGAGCTTCGCTCTTTCACGGGAAGCGTACTGCAACATAAGATCCACAGATTCAAATAGACACTTTCGGGTGTATTTGAAGGAATCCATGGCTCCCGCCTGGATGAGTGACTCCAAAACTTTTTTATTGATGGCATGCGGATCAATCGATTTTAGAAATTCAGTGAGGCTGGAAAAACCATTCTTTTTCTCACGTGCTTCGATGATAGATCTAGCAGCAATCGATCCCACACCTTTCAAAGCGGAGATTCCAAA
Organism: Leptospiraceae bacterium; assembly: GCA_024233875.1. Lineage (GTDB taxonomy): Bacteria > Spirochaetota > Leptospiria > Leptospirales > Leptospiraceae > JACKPB01. Next base: position 424,680 of record JACKPB010000001.1, on the reverse strand, counting down.
CCGGATTGTGTTTTCTTTGGGTATACTGAATGTAGCCTCGGATTCGCAGACATCCGGATTGAGAATTTCAATCCCCATTTCTTCGGCATTATTGATGAATTTTACAATTTTTGTTGTGTCATCGATCACCGACATCATTAGAGCTGTCATGAACTCTGTGGGGTAGTTGGCTTTGAAATAGGCTGTTTGATATGTTATGATCGCATAGGCAACTGAATGTGATTTGTTGAATCCATATTCACCAAATCTTTCCAATTGTTCAAATAGTTCTTTGGCAAACTTTCCATCTATGGAACGATTTAGTGCTCCTTCGACAAACATCTCCTTGAGTTTCGGGAGCTTGGTTTTGTCTTTTTTCGCCATAGCTTTTCGAAGAACATCAGAATCTCCTACACTGAATCCACCCAAAATTCGGGAGATCGCCATTACCTGTTCCTGGTAGACAACAATACCATAAGTTTCTTCTAATACAGGTTTTAGATCTTCATGAGGAAAAACAACTTTGCTCTTTCCGCTCTTTCGATCCAGGTAGTCATCCAACATTCCCGCACCCATAGGACCCGGTCGATAGAGAGCAATGAGTGCCACAATCTCTTCCAGATTGTTTACCTGTGCTTTGGCAAAAAGATCCGTCATACCCGGAGACTCGATCTGGAATATACCGAGAGTGTTGGCTTTTCTTAATATTGAAAATGTCTTCGCATCATCAAATGGGATGTCGTCGAGATTGATTTTGGTATTGTGTCTCTTTTCAACAAGTCGAACGGCATAGTCCAAAGTGGTCAGGTTTTGAAGACCAAGAATATCCATCTTGATCAGACCCACACTTTCGAGTTGATTCTTATCGTACTGAGTGACAATCGAACGGTTGGGTTTGCCTTTTTCTGCAACTGTAGACAGGGGAACAAATTTTTCTAATTCATCGGGAGCTATCACTACTCCTGCCGCGTGCCTTCCGGCCTGCCTGTAGTTTCCTTCCAATTTTTCAGCAATTACGAACAGTTCTTTATTGGTTTCGTTTCTATCGCGAATTTCCTGGAGTTCTGTTGAGTTTTGGATCGCATCCAGAATACTGTTGGCTTTAGCAGGAAAATTTTTGGTGATCTCATTGGATTCCTGAAAGCTAATGTTCAGGACCCTAGCCACATCCTTGAGTGCGGCTTTAGCGGCTAAGGAGTTGAAGGTGATGATCTGGGCTACTTTGTTTTCACCATATTTCTTCTTGATGTAATTGATCACTTCTTCTCTTTTTTCTACACAGAAGTCGGTGTCCACATCCGGCATGTCTTTTCTATCCGGATTGAGAAACCTTTCAAAAAGTAGACCATACCTGAGAGGTTCCACATTTGTGATACCGAGAGCATAGGCTACGATAGATCCGGCCGCAGACCCCCTTCCCGGCCCTACAGGAATCCCGTTGTTTTTGGCAAAATTGATATAGTCCTGAACAATCAAAAAGTAACCGGCAAAATGCATATTTCGAATCGTATTCATTTCAAAATCGACTCGATTTCTTACTTCGGGTGTGATCTCCCTGTACTTTTCTTTGATCCCCTCTTCCACTAATTTTTGAAGAAAGGATTCGGTGTCGTATCCTTCCGGGACAGGAAAATCGGGTAGATAGTTGATACCAAACTTCAATTCTAAATTGCATTTGTCCCGAACTTCCAGAGTACGGAGATAAGCATCGGGTAGCTCCGGAAATAGTTTGGCCATTTCGGCGGGTGTCTTCACATAAAAATGCTCGTTGAAGCCAAATCGCATTTCTTCATCAATCTTCTTTCCGGTTCCAATTCTGAGAAGTATGTCCTGAGCCGCCTGATCTTCCTTACGAAGGAAGTGAGAATCGTTGGTCAGAATGAGAGGAATTCCTGTTTTTTTAGAAAATTCATGCAAACGTTTGGCAACTTTTTCCTGCTCGGGAATCCCATGGTTTTGAATTTCAAGATAGAAATCTTCTTTGTGAAAGATTTCATTCAATTCATTGGCGAGTTTTAGGGAGGCATCTTCCTTTCCCTCCATGATTTTTCTTTGAACTTCACCGGCGAGACAGGCTGTGAGGCAGATAAGACCTTCACTGTTTCTGGAGAGAATATCATAATCGATTCTGGGCTTTTTATAAAAACCCTCTGTAAAGGAACGACTGGAAAGTTTGATCAGGTTTTTGTAGCCGATATCATTCTTTGCAAGTAAGATCAAATGGTAGGCATTTCCATCCGGTATGCTATCGAGCTCACTCTCCTCGGAACGATTTCCCGAGACATAGAATTCACTACCTATGATCGGTTTGATGTCATTCTTTTTGGCTTCTTTAAAAAACTCTATGGCACCGAACATGTTCCCATGATCGGTGATGGCTACCGAACTCATCCCGGTTTCTTTCACATATTTCATCAAATCTTTGATTCGAATCGCTCCATCCAGCATGGAGTAAGTCGTATGAAGATGTAAATGTGCAAAATCCTGATCCATGGGGGACATAATCCCAAATGAATGGATTCGGGTCAATTCTCAATACAGAAGATTTATTGAAAAAATTTAAAAAATGTCTTCTACATCCACATCTTCCAAATCGTTTTCTCCCTGTTCGGATTGCGGTTGTGGAATGGGATTGGGTGAAGGAGGTAGAGAGGTCGGAACTGCAGTCTCAGACCTTGTTCCTAAAAATTGGAAGTTTTCGACCCGAATCCGAATCTTACTGGCTTTTTTTCCATCCGAAGTGTCCCAGGTTTCCTGAACTAGTCGTCCCGATACCTGAATTTGTTTTCCCTTGGATGCATATTCTTTAAGAATGTCCGCCAGCTTTCCCCAGGCAAAGCAATCAAAGAAATGAGTTTCTTCTTTTTTTACACCCGAAGCAACAAAACTTCGATTGTTTGCAATGGAAAAGTTTACCAGAGAAGTACCTGAAATAATTTTAAATTCCGGATCCCGGGTAAGCCTCCCGATCAAAATGACAGTATTGAAATCTGTAGCCATATCTTCAAAACTACATAGGGATTCGATCTGTCAATGAGAAGAGCCGGGCCAACCTACCGGAATTTACAATCTCAGTATTGCAAAGCGTCTTTGATCATTTTGTTATTTTCTTTTACTTTCTTGCGATTGTAAGTGTCATTGAATTCGTAAACTTTGGTGTAAACTTCATGAAAAAGCTGAAGATGCTTGGTATATGCTTCTCTTTTGAAATCATTTCGAATTGCATTGCTTTTGACATTTTCAATATCAGAAAGTTTGTACTTTCCAAAAGCATAGTCTCCAGGTCTCTCCGCTTTAAAATCTTCGGGTAGATCATCCTGTTGAGCCGCAAAGGTAATCTTGTCATTGTGGTCGCCCGGGTTCATTGGGTCTTCATCGATGACTTCAATCAAAAGCTTGTCCATAGCCAGAATATTGTTCACAAGGATCTTACTTTTGACTTTATTGATCTTTCTGGGAACAGCAGTCCTGGGATTGGTATCATTCCCTTCAGCCGGATCATAAGACAAAATCATGAATTTGTTTTTTGAGCCTACTGGTCTTGCATTGCTTCCATTCACAAAATCAAATACGTCTATTCGAATGCAGTTATTTGCAGGATCTTCCTGGTTTTTATCTTCTATACAATCATCGCCCTGCATCTTTCCTTTGTACAATAATGTATTTCTGGGAAGAATGTGAACTTTCATATTTAAAAGTCTGGAATGAACTTTCATTGAATCATAGATACCATGTATCACAGTATCCAGTTTTTTCTCTTCATTCAAAATGTTTTGACTGAAGAGAGGATCATTAGAGTTCTTATCTACATAACGCGGTTCATTTCCCGTATCCTGAGCATTTAGAAAACTCAATTGAAATAGAAAGAAACAAAAAATTATTATTGATTTCATTTAGAGACTCCCCCTCAACCAATAGTATCGGAATTGAGGAGGAATGTCTACAATTTTCATTCAGAAATCACATCTTTTGGTGTTGAATTATTAGAATTCCCCGATTCTCCGGAGTTCTCTTTTCCTTTTTTATAATACTTTTTGTATCTTCTGGGTTTGTATTTCTTTTTCTTTTTGATGTAGGGACTTTTTTCATTTTCTTTGGGAGTCGACTCTGCAGTAGTCTCAGGCAAAACATCTCCGGATAGAGGAGAAACTTCAGGAGCTGAGGCTTTTTCAACAGCTAGTTGATCCTGTTTTTTCTGTTCATCCTGGTCTGCCTTGAAAAGAGCCAGTTTGGACCTTTCCATATCCCTAAAGGTTCCCTTATTTTCACGTTCGCGATTGTTGTCTCTATTCTGCTCCCTATTTCCGGAGTTCTCTGAGTCTTTTGATCGATCATTCTTTCTATTTTTACCTGAGGGCTGAGGTGCTCCCTGTCCGGGCCCGGGTGGGGTTCTACGTTTCTTTTCAAACCTTCCCCCTCTAATTAGGGAAGTGGACTGAGGACGGATCCGCGTAGATATCTCCCAGAAGAAAGCTGCCTGAACTCCTTCTTCATCCTGTTCGGCCTCTGCATTGATTTTAAAATACATAAATGCATCATAGAAATAATCTTTTGATTTGAACAATTCATTCTGAGCAGAATTGCCTTCCACTTTCTTCTTAAACCTTTTCTGGCAGGCAAAGGTCTTGATCAATCGATCCTTGTCCCTCTTGGGAATCTCCAAACGTCTGCATATGGGTTCGAGTGCTTCCTTGATGATAGGAACCATGTTCCCTTTTTTGTTTTCGAGTGCCTCGGTAACAACGTCCGAAAAAATCAGGGAATAAAAAATAACAGGAGTCAACTCCTCTCTTTCTTTCATCTTTCGATCAGCAATCGCTAATCTCAAACCAATACTCTTATCTAAAAATTTATTTAACCAATCCGGGTCTTTTTTCAAGAGATCTATCGGTTCTTTGAAAAGAACTTCCATGAGATGATTTTCAGCCAATCCCTTGAAAATGATTGCACTTTCCATTGTCCTGAAAATTTTATTGTATTCTTCCAGCATTCTTGAAGAGGAAGCTTTCTCTATCTCAATTCTATTTTTCTTAATGGCCAAAGAGGTTTTTTTGTCCAGCTGTAGATTGTGGAGAACTGAAATCTTTACAGCTCTCAACATTCGGACAGGATCTTCGCGGAATGAAATTTCCGGATCCCCGACCACTCTGACCAATTTGTTCTTGATATCCTCATATCCACCCACAAAGTCGATGATCGACTCACTTCGCGGATCATAGTAAAGTGCATTTATGGTAAAGTCCCTTCGGGCTGCATCTTCCTTAGCATTTCCGAAATTATTATCTTTTTTCAGAAGAATGTCAGTATCTTTAGAGCTCTCAGCCTGAAACCTATGGTCGGGAAGAGATCGAAACGTGGAGACCTCTATGATCTTACCTTTGAAAAGGACATGAACAATCCGAAATCGTTTCCCTATGATCCGACAGTTATTGAATATATTCTTGATTTGATTTGGAGTGGCGCTGGTGGCAATATCGAAATCTTTGGGTCGCTTTTCTAAAAGCAAATCCCTAATGCATCCCCCCACAAGGTAAGCCTTGTGACCAAAACGATTCAATCGGTGAATAATCTTTAAAGCATCTTCATCCATAGAGGTCTTCTTCAGACCATGCGTATCTTTGTAATATCTTTTACCCTCAGGATGGATCAAAATGTCCTCCAGGGTAAGTGGCTTCTTTTTAAAGAAGTTCAAAAAAAATTTCAACATCAGTATCTTACCTTTGATGGTTCTCTACTCTTTTTAGATTCGAAAGCCTAGAAACCTAATTAAGAATCGGGTTTTTTCATTAAGCTGTTTAACGAATTCTCAGGGAGATCCATTTTTCCCGGATGTAACAAAACTTCCTACAATCAATCTTACTTGACATAGATTCTTTTAAAAAAAAACTCTACAGAGGATATTCCTATGTTAACTTTTCATCCGGATCTAACTTTTTATGAGAGAATGGTTCTTCGCCTGAGAAGGCTTGAAAATTGGATCACAAGAATCCACAACCAGGGCAAAACCAAAATCTCAATTTTACTCATACCACATAGTAATGAGAAAATAATCAAGTTGGATTTATCGGTTTACTTAATTCTTTTCCTTTTTTCTTTGTCAGCCATTCTGAGCTCATTGAGCATCTACTATGTAAGTGCCCATTTTCTTAAAAAAAAGAATATTTATAGTATTTTGGATAGAGGAAATCAACAAAATGTAGTCTTTTTGCACCATCACGAAAAAGCAGAAGAGTTAGAAGAGTCTATAAAAGAATTGTCTCTGATGATCGAAAGCCTCAACACTGTAACCTGGGGAAAGTACTCACAGCAAACACAACTCCATCCTATCGAGTCCAGTCGCGGGCATTCAATATTTCAGATCTTCAGTGATCGGGAAGAAATGAAGTCCAACAGAAAGATTTTCAAAGAAACTGTAGATAAATTCAATGCCCTTCACAATCGACTGTCTGAATTGAAACCTATTTTTTTAAATTCTTCAGACTATCTGGAAACCAGGGAAAGCATTGTCCAGTCCATGCCCAGGGGAAGACCATTGGGTCCCGGGGTAGGATTTGTAGCTTCCACCTTCGGGAAACGTGAAGATCCTGTCTTCGGAGGAGGAGAATTTCACAATGGAGTTGATTTTGCTGCACCTATGAGAACTCCTATCTATGCAACTGCACCCGGTATCATAGCAGATGCGATCAGTTCAAATGAAAATTTCGGAAACCATATTCGCATCAATCATGAAAATGGATTTTTTACATTATATGCACACTGCTCAGAATTAAGAGTCAAAAAAGGAGACAGGGTCAATCGGGGCGCTCTCATCGCTCTGGTAGGTTCTACAGGAAAGTCTACCGGATCGCATCTGCACTATGAAGTTCACATCGGAATGGATCCTGCTTACAATCCTCAGGAATTTATCAATATCGATTGAAGACTTTCTTTCAATTTGACTTGATTCATCTTACCCCCACACAAAGGTTGTTCCTATGATAGATAGAATTCCCATTCCCAATCCATTCGGATGGGGAGGTCCTTCCACTTTCGCTATTATGATGTTGTTCGGCTTTCTTGCCGCATCCAAATTACTTCCTAAAGAATATGAAAGACGGGGACTCAAACCAGAAGTCGCTGAAAACTTAATTTTCCTGGGTGTTCTCGGAACCCTAATAGGTGCCAAGATATTTTACATTTTTGAAATTTGGGACCAGATTTTTGTTCTCCCGGGCGCCTACCTCTATCCCCTAACACACTGGGATGGATTTCGTGAATTCAATGATCCCAGCTGTAGGGTTTGCCTGGAAAGCTATGGTCTTTGGAGTTCTTTATTCTCCGGTGGTGGTTTGGTCTTTTACGGCGGATTCATATTTGGTTTTCTTTTCATTTCTCTTTATATGAAGTTCAACAAACTGGACTACGGGAAGTACATGGACGGGATTGCACCCTCAATGGCCATAGGATATGCTTTAGGAAGAATGGGATGCTTTGTTTCCGGAGATGGATGCTATGGATTTCATACTGATGCCAATATTCCTCTTCTCACCTTTACATTTCAAGGTGCAATGCCCTCCGGAGTTCCGGTATGGAACACTCCCGTCATGGAAGCATTTATATCCTTTATGTATTTTTTGTACTTTCAATACTATGCCAGATTTCAAAATTTCAAAAAATGGAGCCTTTTTTCCCAGTACTTAGTGCTCCATGGTTTTGCCAGACTCTGTATAGAGTTCCTCAGAGTGAATAAGGCTGTATTTCCTATTCTTCCCCCTCCCCCAATAGTGAATATTCCGGACCCAACAGGAAATCCTCAGTTTCTCCAAACCTACTATTGGCATGGATTTTCTCAATCCCAGATCATTTCACTTTTGCTAATATTCATAGGGATAGGTATAATTATCAAGGGTAAGCTCTGGCAGAAAGAGGTTACAAATTAGCATAACTTTAAAGGAATTCTAATTTTTTCATTTTGGAACATTTTTTTTTTTTATAGTTTTTTTTTTGCATATAAATTTTATATCCTAAGGAATTGATAATTGATATGAAACGTAAGTTTACACACTCAGGATTTTTAAAAAAGTCTCTATTTACTACTCTGGCTCTTTTTTCCCAGATCTTAGTTGCAGATGGATATCATAATATAAATGGCTTTTTCGGTGAAAGAGCCACAGGAATGGGTGGGGCATTTACAGCAATTTCCGATGACCCATCCGGTGCTTTCTACAACCCGGCAGGACTCGCTTATGCCTATGACAATTCGATTTCCTTATCAGCAAGTAATTACGGGATAACCAAAAAAACTTATGAAAATGTGATTGGTCCCGGACAGAACTACGGTAGAAATTCACAAAATTACATTCCAAACTTCTTTGGAGTGGTTAGAGATATGGAAAAAGGTGGAAAGGCTGCTTTCTCTATCGTCAATCCTATCAATGACACTTTTCAACGAAACGATCAAATTCAAGCTCCGATCTATTATCCTGACATAGCTACCTTAAGAAATTACAACAGGGAAGCATACAATCTAATTCATGTTGGTTTCAGTTATGCAAAGCCCATCAATAGCAAGTTTTCTTGGGGGGCTTCACTCTATTATACCTCCGACACTGCTAGTGTGACCTACACACAGTTGGTACAAAATCGGGACAAAACATACTTATCCAATACCTATAATGAAAACAGAAAAACTACAAGCCTCCTTCCTGTTTTGGGAATCATGTTTACACCTAACGAAAAATGGTCTTTCGGAGCATCCCTGCGCAGAAATATAGTTATGGGTGGGAATCGCCTGATCAATACTTTTGATACCGGATCATCAGCCTCTACCTCAGATAGCATAACATTTGTAGAAGGAACTCACAATGCTCTGAGCGGGATCAAGGGAAATACAGTCTACAAAGGCCCCACACCAACCGGTAGGACCCCTGAAAACTATGAACTTAGAACCGGGGTGGCATTTTTCCCGAACAAGCGTTTGATGGCGGCTTTTGATTTTATCTACACTTCCGGATTCACTGCATCCACAAACAATACCGAAGTGACTATAGGTTCCACCAGCACTCTTGTAGGATTGACAGACAATCAAAACCTTGAATTGAAGCGATACGCTACCAAAAATTTTGCAATGGGTATAGAATACTATCTTACAGACTTTCTATCTCTCCGATTGGGATTTTTTACAAACAACGCAAACACCAAGCCTCTGACCTGGGCCAACTCAGCATTGGCAGCAGCCAATAAATCTCTAGGTTCCGCAGAAACGATATACAATCAAAATGGTTTGGCTATAAATTACAAATTGCCCTCGCTTAGAGATGATCCAAGAAATGAATACATCAATACACGCGGGATCACAGTAGGATTTTCATTTTCTACTGCCAAGGCTTCCATCGGTTTGAACCTGGTTAAGGAAAGAGGATATGGAGTTTCACAACTGGATACCACCCGTCCCCTTCAGTCCATGATTTATGATTCTACAGCTCTTTATATAGTTGTGAGTTCAAGAAACAATTAGGAGATTTAATGAAACTATCAAAAGTCCAGTGGGCTGTTGTTCTAAGTATTGTACCCCTACTATTTACATTGGGTTTAAAAAGTTTAGGAACAATCACTTTTCTTGAAGACAAATCACTGGATTTTCGTTTTAGATATTCAAATCCAGCCCATCCTTTTACAGACAAATTAGCAATTGTTGATATTGATGAGACTGCTCTTAGTGCTTATGCAAGTACACCTTTGTTTGGAAGCTGGCCCTGGAAACGAAGTGTTTACAGACCTATTCTCGAATACATTGCAGCCGGAAATCCCAAACTAATCATGTTTGATATAATGTTTTTTGAACAATCCGAATTTGATCTTCCTCTGATAGAAGCCACAGCAGAATTAGGAAATGTATCCCACGCAGTGAATCTCAACAAAGAAGATCTGAGCCCTGAAGAAGACAAAGCCTACGAAGAAGGTGTTCCCGAAAATATTTTAAACAAGGCAATTCAGGTAGAAAACTTTCAGGATTTGGATTTAAAAACATACAATGTTCTCCTCCATCCTGCCACCATCCTCGGTCAGATCACCCCATCCATTCATGCGGTAACCTACACTCCTGACAATGATGGTGTTGCCAGACGGGGAAGTCTCTTCTTCAAATATCGAGACCTTTTGATCCCGTCTCTCGCCTTTCGGGGATATGATTCTCAGCACGGAATAGAATCTACTTCCTCAAATGGAAGCAAAATAATCATAAAATCACAAGATACTTCTCTGTCCGTTCCGGTAGAGGAAAATGGAATGTTTCGACTTCACTACTACGATCAGAAGACATTGGACAATATGCCACGTTACTCGATTTCCGGAGTGATCGACTCGATCCGTGCGATTGAACAGGGAGAAGTGAGTGATATTTCGGAGCTAAAGGTTCCACCCGACACCTTCAGAGACAAAGTAGTCATCATTGGTACCTCTGCAGCGTCTACTTATGATACAAGATTGACTCCCTATGGGGACCGACCCGGATATACTTTTCACGCTGTGTTTTATTCCAATTTGATGGAAAATCACATTCTTAAAATGTCACCTTCCTGGCTTGGATTTCTCATTCTCCTGATTTTGGTTCCTTCTACAGTCTATATTGGACTCTTCTCAAACCACGTAAATCTTAGAATAGGCATACCCACAGCAATTCTTTTCATTTATCCGATACTTTCCTTTTTAATTTTCAGATTTGACATTCATTTACCATTGGGAGAGTTTTTAATCGGTTATCCTATCGGGTTCTTTGGTTCCCTGGCTTACCTTACTTTGACAGAAGGTGCTGAAAAGAGAAAATACAGTAAAGTCCTCTCAAACATGGTGGATCCTACGATTGTAAGCGAAGCCCTCAATGACCTCGAAGCTCTCAAAAGAGGGGGAGAAATGCAAATCACCGCTTTCTTTTCCGATGTGGCCGGATTCTCAAATATTTCCGAGCAATTGAACTCCAAAGATCTTGCAGCTCTTTTGAATGAATACCTCTCAGCAATGACCATAATTCTAAAAGAAAATAAGGGTACCCTTGATAAGTACATCGGGGATGCTGTTGTGGGAATTTTTGGTGCACCTATCGTAAGAAAAGAACATTTTTATGAAGCGGCAATAGCTTCCTTAGATATGATAGACAAACTGGAAGATCTCAAGAAATATTGGACAGCCAACAACCTTTACATTAAAGATGCACAGGAAATGAACGTTAGGATCGGATTGAATACCGGACTTGCAAAAGTAGGATTCATGGGAACTGACAATCTAGCATCCTATACAATGATGGGTGATACCGTCAACCTGGCTGCACGACTGGAAGCCGCCGGAAAGGATTATGGAGTGAGTATCCTTATCTCTGAAAATACAAATAATTTAATAAAAGAACGGATGTTTACCAGAGAAATGGATGCAGTGAGAGTAAAAGGTAAAAATGAACCGGTGAAATTGTATGAATTGATCTCCCGTAGAGGTCAAACAGATCCGAAAGTTTTAGAATCATCAGCTCTATATGAAGAAGGATTCAAATTGTATTTGAAACGAGAGTGGAAAAATGCAATCAGTAGATTTGAAGAAGCGATCAACGCTAAAGGAAAGAAAGACAAAGCAGCTACTATGCTTATCGATCGATGTCAGTTTTATCTAGCCAATCCTCCTGATGAAAGTTGGGATGGAGTGTTTACCAGGACACATAAATAAATGGGACCGGTTTGTTTTAAATGATGGCAAAGCAATGCAAGATACCGTCTAATTACTCAGGACCCAAATATAAGTATTGATTTAAAAAAGGAGATTCTAATGAAAAAATTACTAAGCATAACAATCCTACTGTTCGGAACTCAATTGTTCTCTGCACCGATGTATGTTCAGAGTCCGGTTGCTCAACTTTTGGACAAACCTGCAGCCAATGCTAAAGGGACATTGCTACCCAAAGGCTCAGTTGTCACAAAAACTGGAGAAAAAGATATGTTTATTCAAGTCTCCTATGATGGAAAAGATGGTTGGGTAAACAAGCTTTTTCTTTCTGACAAACCCCCATCCAAAAAAGTTAGTTTTGGTGCAGAAATTGACAAATCCACTTCAGTGAAAGCAAGAGCCAGAGCATCAGCATTTACTCAAACTGCGGCGGCTAGAGGATATAGTGAATCCCAAAATCTTCGTACCAGAGGTGGTGCAGCTGACTATGATATGGAAGCTATCTCCTGGTTAGAGAAGATTGAAATCAATGAAGCAGATTTAGAAGAATTTCAAAAATAAAGATAAACTCAAGGGTCCAAAGTGCAAATTTATTTTCCACAAACACGAATCATTGTATATGTGCTCTCAGTTATTTCCTTTGTCTTCTCGTGCAAATCATCCGGAGAAACAAAGGAATTGCCTGTTGATCCAGCAGTCAAGAAAGAAGTAGAAGTTGGAAGAGCTTTAGCAGGTAGACTGGCAAAGAAGTATGGGATGGTTCAAGATGAAGAATTTACAAGATATATCAATCTGATTGGTAAATCTATGGCAGCCTACTCCTCCAGACAAGAACTTGATTTTCGTTTTGGAGTTCTGAATACAGAGGAAGTGAATGCGTTTGCCTGTCCCGGTGGATATGTGATGATCACCAGGGGATCCATAGAAATGATGGAGTCAGAGGCTGAACTTGCTTCGATTTTGTCCCACGAATTGAGTCACGTGACCTTAATGCATTCCGGAAAGTTTGATGAACAGGGAAGTTCCTTCTTAGATATCCTGGGTTCAGTCATGGCTCCGGGTGGAAACCTGGTTAGCTCTCTTACCAAAACCGCAGTTGATGGAATGCTAGACCAGTTCTTTGAATCAGGAAGAAAAAAAGAACAGGAAATCGAATCTGATAAAGCCGGGATATTTCTAATGGCTCAAGCAGGATACAATACAAAAGCCGCATCAAATCTCCTTGTAAAATTGGATAAATCCCAACACAACGAAACAGTTTTAAAAACTCACCCTCCAACCGCAGATCGAATCAAAGAACTAGAGAACTTCATAGCTGAGAATGGTCTGGCAAAAGGCGGAAAGGACAACAAAGAAAGGTTTCAGGAAAAATTAAAAGCTTTTGAATCAAGAAACCCTAAAGTTGAAACTGTCGAAACTGCTAATCCCGAGGCGGAAAAACCTGCCCCAAAACCGGAAGAGAAAAAAGTAAATACCAAAGGGAATAAGAAACCCTAGCTTGGGTTTCTTTTAATCTTCATTTCCTATCGACTCATTCTTCGAATGGATGACTTTTTCTTCTTTTGCCCTGATCTTTTCTTTGGTAAGAGAATTGAATTCGGAATGTCTTTTCTCTCTAATTTTTTCTTTGAATAGCATTTTCATATCGCTTGCGGGAAGAGAATTTTCCTCCCGAATTTTCAAAGTCTCCAAATCAAATTTTTCCTGTTTTTTAGGTTGAGCTTTAGCTTTCTTAGGTTTGGGTGATTCCTTTTTCATTTTCACACAATCTTTGCCCTTACAATTTTCCATCTCCCCTCCCCTTCGGGACTGAAGCTGCAAACCACCACAGAGCAAATAGAAAATGATTGGATAGATCATTGCATTGGCTCTCATCTTCATATCCCAAAATATCTATCCACAATCCTATTCAGTCCAATCTTAATTTTTTTTAAAAAAATATATATTAAGATTTCCTCTTTCAAAAAATGGAAAGACATATATATTTTTATTCAGAAATACTTGTGTATTTCTTCCTGAGGTATTTAGCCATTTTAAAGCAGATTCTTCAGTGAACCGGCAAATACTTTTGAAAATGATGATGTATTCTAAACGAAGGTGATTTTTTTCTCCATGAAAAGTATTCGAATCAAAATTTGTGGAATCAAAACTTTGAGTGTAGCTGAATTTTGTGTAGACAATGGTATTGATTGTCTTGGATTCAATTTTTCACCAATGAGTAAGAGGAAGATTGATTTATCAGATTCCATACAAATCATAAATGAACTGCATAAGAGATATTCAAAAATTCAAACCCAATTTGTAGCTCTTTTCTTTAAAACTCCTCAAGATGAAATGACTAAAATCTACAAATCAGGAGTATTTCAAACAATTCAATACTTACCCTTACTTGAAGACCTTTCCTTTCCGGATTTTTCAGGTGAAATTCTACCTCAGATAGGAGTCAGTGCACCTATTTCAGACAATGATTTGAACCGCAGTGATGATTGGGTTATTTTAGATAGCTTTCACAAAGAGGAAGGCGGAGGAACCGGTTCCACTTTTCCCTGGAAATTTGTAGAAAGCATCAAAAGAAATTATTTTCTCGCAGGTGGGCTCAATCCGGAAAACGTAAAACTTGCAGTAGATTACTTGAATCCGCCCGGTTTAGATGTTGCCAGTGGAGTCGAGGAGACCCCCGGTGAAAAAAGCATTCCATTGATTCAAAGGTTCATAAAAAATGCCAGACCTTAAACACTCCATGAACACTCCTGCCATGAGGCAATTCCGCGAAATCAAAGAGAAACACCCCGATGCGATTCTCTTCTTTCGCATGGGCGATTTTTATGAAATGTTTGGTGATGATGCTATCATCGCTTCGGGAATTTTAGACATAGCACTCACTAAACGTCAGAATGAAATTCCTATGTGTGGGATTCCTTATCATGCGGCAGACAACTACATATCCCGCCTGATAAATGCTGGTAGAAAAGTCGTTATGTGTGAACAAATCAAATCGGATGATCCCAGCTCAAAGCTACTACGAAGAGAAGTAGTACGGGTCATCAGTCCGGGTACACTTATCGAAGAAAACCTAATGAAAGGATTTGATAATAATTTTTTATGTCTAATCCTAATTCGATCAGACAAAATCTATTTGATGTTTGCAGACATTTCAACCGGAGAAATGATCTATTCTGAATATTTTCATTCAGACAAATCTTCTGTGAAGGTACTAATCGAAAAACTTCAACCTTCTGAATTTCTAGTGTACAAAGAACATATAATTAGTTATGAGAATTTGGATATAAATACATCTGCATTGATTACTCTATTGAATTCTGAAGACTTACCTATCCCCGAAGAATTGAATGAAATTAACTTAAAAGAAATTATTAAGAAATTTTTATTCAATTCTATCAAAGACTCAAATTTTGAATTTTCTAATACTAAAAATATTTCCAGAAATGACTCCTTACAATTAGATGCGAACACAATTAGAAATCTGGATTTAATTGAAAATCAAAATACTAATGAGAAAAATCATTCACTTTTCCATACTCTAAACAAATGTAAAACATCAGGAGGAAAACGATTTTTAAAAAATAAAATATTATTTCCCGAAATAGAAGAGAACTTAATCTTAAAACACCAGAGTACAATAAAGATACTATTTGAAAACAAGCCGAAGCTAAATCTGCTATCAAGCTTACTTTCAGACACTGTCGACCTGGAAAGAATCATCAACAGGTTCAGAATTTCATCCAAAGCATTACCTAGGGATTTTAAATCCATAATCAAAACTATAGATATATCTATAGAAATGAAAAATCTTTTAAATTCTATCGAATTGAATTTCAATTTTAATGAAATCAATCTACTCAAATTAAAAAAATACTTAACAGATAGATTGCATGATGGTGAATTACCGGCTATCCTTGGGTCCGGCAAATTCATTAAAGACAATTTCAATGAAAGATTGGATAAGGCAAGAGAAGCGAAATCAAAAGGTAAGGATTGGATTCTTGAGTTAGAAAATCGGGAAAAGGTATCCACCTCACTTTCCACTCTGAAAATTAAATACAATAAAGTTGTTGGATACTACATTGAATTGTCCAGAAAAGATGCTACCTCAGCCCCTTCATCCTACTTAAAAAAACAGACTCTTGTCAATTTGGAAAGGTTTACTATACCCGAGCTGGAAGAATTAGAAAGAACGATCCTCAAGTCAGATGAAATCATTGATGAAATTGAAAAAGAAGAATTCGGACTCATGATTTCGGAAGTAATTAAATTTTCATCTGATCTCATCTCTTTAGCCAATGAGATATCAAGGATAGATTATCATAACTCATTAGTGACCTGTAAAATAGAGTATGATTGGGTTCTTCCTGAAATCAATAAAGAAGGAAATTTAGTTTTAGAAGACAGCAGGCATCCTGTTGTGGAAGCACATTTGGATTTAGGTGAAGTTTTTACAAAAAACTCAATTTATTTGGATAGAAAAGATTCTGCGATAGCGATATTGACAGGTCCGAATATGGCAGGAAAATCTACCTTTATGCGACAATTGGCTATCATACAAATACTTTTTCAGATGGGCTCATTTGTGCCTGCAAAATCAGCTTCGCTTTCCATTTGTGATAGAATATTTACCAGAATAGGATCCGGAGACAATCTGACCAAGGGAGAGTCTACTTTTTATGTTGAGATGAAAGAATCTGCTGAAATCTTAAACAATCGCACTGAGGACAGTCTCATCCTATTCGATGAAATTGGGCGGGGAACTTCTACCTATGATGGTATGAGTTTGGCATGGGCAATTGTAGAACATCTTTCAAAGGTTACACATAATGAGAAACGTACCAAAACTCTATTTGCTACTCATTATCATGAAATAACCGAACTGGAAAAAGAATACGGTGTATTTAATCTGTATCTGGATACACAGGAAAAACAGGGTGAAGTTATATTTCTAAAAAAAGTAAGAAAAGGGAGAGCCAAAAAATCATTTGGTATCTATGTAGCCAAGATAGCCGGTATTCCAACTTCAATAGTTGATAGAGCGGCTGAAATTTTGAATAGTATGGAATCAAATAAAAAACAAATCAAAGTAGAATCAAAGGAAAATTTCTTATTTCCTATTCAACCTGTGAGCCCTCCCGAATGGATTCGTATTAGAAATCTATTGAATGATATTGATCCGAATGAATTGTCTCCCCGGGAAGCGTGGGAATTGCTCTCCGAACTAAAAACGATTTCTAAAACAAACAATTAATATTTTATATTTACGCTTCTAATTATAGTCATTTTCAGAAGTGTTTGAGCACTCACAAAAGAATCAGCCAGGAAATGGCTACATTCTATAAGAAGAAATTCACAAGTCTTTTTGTAGGTGACTAGAGAATATCAATCAATACTAAAGTCAAATCATCCTCAAACTCAATTTCTCCTTCCCGGTGCAACCAGGATTTTAACTTTTCAATTAGTAAATTCTTAAAAACCATAGAAGGAAGATGTCCGAATTCCTCAAAAAATTGAATGAATTCTTCTTCACCAAATAATTCCTCTTTCTCATTGCTAACTTCTAAAAATCCATCAGTCAATAGAATTAGACGGTCTTTCTTTTTTAGTTTGATACGCATATTTTGAGTATTTAATTGATCGTAGACTCCAATCAATCTTCCTGGAGGCATGTAAAATTTTACTTTTTTAGTTTTCGCTGAATATATGAATAAAGGAGGATGTCCGGCTTTTGCTAAAATTAATTCTTTAGTTTGGATGTCTAATGAAATGTAGTTCGCAGTTATAAAATGAGTTCCGCATTTATCCAGCATTATTGCATTTATATTTTCTAACAACTCTGCAGGACTTAAGCTATCAAAGCTTTGGATAGAAAATGCTACTTTGAGCATAGCTGCTATTAGAGATGCCGGAACACCATGACCTGATACATCAGCAATAATAACACCCAATTTCGTATTTGATAGCATAGAGAAATCATAAAAATCTCCTCCAACCATAGCCATAGGTTCATAAATTACATCGATTTCGATTCCTGGAATATTGGGAATTTCTTTTGGGAGAATAGATTCCTGAATTTGTTTAGCAATTTCTAATTCATTTTTTATTAATGCCAGAGCCTCATTTTCTCTATATGCCTTACCCAGATTGTCTACTAGATCATTAAATGTTTTAGCAAGAAGCCCAAATTCATCCTCGGATCTCACCCGTGCAATAGCCGAACGATTTCCTGATGAGAGTTCCTTCACAGCATTTGTAAGTTTATAGAGAGGGTATAAAAATAAATCAGATATGATGTAAGAAAGAAATATCGACATAAATATAAATAAAACCGCAATGCCAATGATAGCACGAATTGTTGAAATCTTATAATCAGAGATTATCGCCGGAGATAAAGAAAGAACCAGCGCTCCTCTGCATTCGTTATTGAAACCGCTGAGTGGAATTATAATATTTAAAAAATTTCCTGAAGCATTGGATTCTAGTTCGGAGGATCTATAGATTTTACAAGCCTGAATAGAATGCATCACCTTATCATAAAAAGGAAAAGTTTCCACAAATTCATATCCGGGCAGGTTTAGTAGTTCTCCTTTTGGAATGTATCTCAATAAAGTTTGAATCCTGGCTGAATCATTTCTTTCCAAAAGAGTTATCTTACTGATTGTATTTTTAGAATCGATTGATTTATTATTGACTGAAATAATAAATTTCTTCTTTTCTGAATAATCAAGGACTTTAATACCATTGATCTTCAAACCTTTCCAGTTTTCAGATTTCAATTCTATTGAAAATAGGATTCCTTCTGAATCAATAGAGAATTTATCTTTATATATTTCATCATTCCAATGAACTTCTAATTCATTGTAATCATTTACAAATAATAGAAACCTGAAAAAAGTATTTTCTACTAGTATGGCTTCATGCATCGTATTCTTGCTTTCAAGAGCATAGTACAATTTATTATCTCTTTTATTTAGTAAAACTCCATAAAACCAGATCATCTCAGATTCATCATTGAGTATCTTTTTCATCTGATTGTGATACTCTTCAAAATCGGGATCATTTTTCATGTCCGGGTGGGAGAATCCGGCATAGATCTCCGGTTCTATCATCCAGGAAAAAGATCTTCCCAAAGAAAGTTTCTGATCTAAAAAAACATTATAAAATTTGTCATAGGAAATATTAAAAAGTATGATTCCAATGATTATAGAGATTAAAAAACTATATAAAAAAAGAGCTATGAAAAGTTTTGTTCGTATCTTTATATTCTTAAGAGAATGAAATAAATTAACTATTTTGTTTTTCATTTTCTCTATCGGGTACTTTCAATAAAAATCCTAAAACCAATAATGACAGAAAAAACGAAAGAAGAAATGATTTGTTCGGACCATAATTAAAGTACAATAATGCAAATAAAAATGGAGAAACTGCTCTGGCGAGCGATCCAAATCCCCTTAATATTCCTAAGTTTTTTCCCTGTTCATGAGCACCGGAAAAAAGTGATGCAAGAGCTGAGAGTCCCGGATTCAAAAATGCACTTCCCATGGATAAGAAAAATAATGAGATAAAAACAGGAATAAATGTACTGGACAATGACAGAATAGAGAGTCCGATGAGCAATGAGACTGTTCCGAATAAAGCGATTTTCTTTTCGGGAACTTTGCCTGAAATCCTACGTATCACTCCTCCTTGAACAAAAATCACGATCAAACCCATATAGACAAAACTAAACCCAATTTCTCTGGGATTGAAATATAGTGTATCATGAAAGAAGAAATTTATACTAAACTCAAATCCGGAAAATCCTAAAATAAATAAAAAATATATAAAAGATAAAAATGGAATCTTCGAGTTTTTCAATCCTGCGACTCCGAAGATAGGGTGGGAGAGAGATCGGGGAGTATCAGCTTGTGGTTTGTAACTCTCCTGGAACAAAGTCAGCATTAATATTAGATTGATAAATGCAAATAGAACTGAAATAAGAGCCGATGAAGAAAATATAGTAACTCCAAAGAATGCCAGTGAAGGGAAAATTCCGACCAAATCAACTCCGGACAATAACCCACCCAGAGGAGGTCCGAAAATAAATCCGAGACCTATACCGGCCCCGATCATACCCATCCCTTTTGCCCTATCTTTCTCGGAGGTAATGTCTGCCATTCCCGCAGAAGCTACAGATATATTTCCTCCCATGATGCCTGTGACTATTCGTGAGAGTACGAATAATGAAAAATTTGTAGAAAAAAACCAGAGTAGATATCCCAGAAAACTACCCAAACTGGTAAAAATTAGAAGAGGTTTTCTTCCGGTTCTATCAGAAAGCTTCCCCCAAAAAGGAGCAAACATGAATTGTAAGATTGCATAAATACTACCTACCAATCCCCCAAAAATCACTATGAAGTACCTGTGATTGGAATCGGATTCAAACTGACCGATTAAGGAAAGCAAAAGGGACAGAATAGGGTCTTCCCCTCCAGAAAGGTAAAACTTAAGAGTTTCGGGAAATATGGGAAAAATTACTGAAAATCCCAGCATATCTATGAATACGGTTAGAAATAGTATGAGTTTATTTCGGGTTTGGGGATTCATTAAGTGTCTTTCCATTTTCATTCTTTCAGAAATTCTTGAATCTAATTTCGAGAATGGGTTTATTGATAATCTAGAAATATAGGTGAATATGGAAAGAATTTTTCATGAATAATTATTATCATTTCTAATCTAAAAAATCGACCGCTTTCGCGGTCTGTGAAGGTTTTTACCGGAGGGGAATCGCCGGTATTACTGTTTCTTCCTTTACAGTAAATTTTTTCCTATTTGGAAGGTGAACCTGGAATTTGAAATCCTTGATTCTTTTAATTTGAATCTGATGTTCAATGAAATAAATGATCTTATGTCCACCTTTTTATGAGTTACTTATATTCAATTTTTATTAACCAACTGCTTCTTTCTTTTCGAAAATATTTTTAACCTGGGTAATCGCTGTCTCTACTGATTCACGAAGATCTTCAGGAATCTTCTTATCGATATCTTCAGTAATAGCATTCAACTGCTCTTTTAACTCGGATGTGATCTGGTCAATTTTTTCAGTTGTTGAACCTTCAAAATTCTTAACTTGAGAAATCAATGAAGTAAGTTGTTCTCTCAGATTTGCAACTTCGGATGTTTCTACTTTCTCGCCTTGTTCTTTCAATTCATCATAAACTTTTTGAACATTTTTTAAAGATTCATTAACAAAATCTTCCCCCGATTTTACAAATCCAATTCCAATATTTACCAATTGTGTTCCTAAGTTTTCCATTTGAAACTCCTTTTCATTCAGATAAAGATTCATAAGAAATTTGATTCTATACTCAACGCTTAGAATCATTGAATCTTTCTATTGCCATCTTTTTAGAGGCATCTCTCGAGTCAAGATTTTATTATTTGAATTGAAATTGTATTTTAAAATTTTACTGCATTAGAATATTCTATAATTCAAATGTACAAGTAAATTATTTATTAATTTATTAATAAACTAATACTCGGATTCTTAGATGATCTGATTGAATATTTACCTGTTTTCAGAGATACCAACGTATTTCCACTTAAAGAATCTTGCTAAATGAAAGCCGAACCTTCCTTGGATGCGCAAATACTTTTGCATATGAATAGACAGTGGATAGAAACTAAATCGATATTCTGATTCAAAACCATTTTGAAATCATCAAGATGATGAATCAATATTACTATTTCAATTCTAGGAAGATTTGGTTCTGAGGATTCAATGAAGTCCGGGTTCCATTGGATAAAAAAATGACCCGGAAGGGGAGAAAACTAAAAATCTTACTGATGAATGATGCTTAGTAAAGGAAAAGCTAAAACTTCGAATCCACTCTATGAGTTCTCGATCATTTTTTTTATTTGATCCCTGAGATTTGCAGCTGATTCGTAGTCTTCTGCTTTGATTGCCGCAGCCAAGGAATCTTGAAGAATTTCCAGGGGCGATCGGGTAGTCACAGCCCCGGTTCCGGTTGAGATTTCCTCTTCGGATGAATCTTCAGGAAGGGTTTCCCCCGGAATCTCTCCATCCTTCATCACAACTCCAGCTTCATCGAGGACATTTTTAGTGATGTAAATGGGTGCCTCTGCCCGCAAAGCTATGGCGATAGAATCACTGGGTCTCGCATCGATTAGTAAGATTTCCTCATCTTTCCGCACTGAGATTTTAGCAAAAAATGTGTTATCTACAATCTCATCTATAGTGATCTTGACAATCTTTGCTCCCAGAGCAGGTATGATCATCATCATGAGGTCGTGGGTCATGGGTCTGGGAGGAGTCACACCATCCAGAATGCTGGTAATTGCATGTGTTTCGAGAGGACCAATGAAGATGGGAACAACTTTAGAATCATGATTTTCTTTCGGTCTTAAAAATACAGCAAATCCAACATTCGTCAATGTTATGTCCGAAATCTTCACTTCAATCAATTCCATAAAAACAATAATAAAGGAGTGATTTTTTTTTAAAAGCTAAAATATATTGATGATTGTTTGATTTTTAGAAATCTGTAAAAAAAGTTATGGAAGCTATCCCATTCGTCCTCAATCTAAGTTTTTTCTCTTTGGTACTGTTCGATTTGAGTTCGAAAAATTATCAAAAACTTACAGAAAAAATTCCCCGAATTCTCTTTGTTTTTAGCTATTTCTCAGCATTTTATTTGTTTTTTTCTCTTCAAAAACTTTCAGATACCCTCTTTTTTCAAATAAAAACACATTTTTTTTCTGAAATCTATCCTCTTGGAGCCCTGGGAGTTCTGCTTGTCCTTACTCTACTCAGCGGCAAAAATTTAAAAACAATTCTCTTTACCGCAGTGCTCTTGCTCTCTCCTTTGATTTTTTTCTTATTTTTTGGAATTGAAAAATTTACCTATTGGAACTGGGAATTTTTTGGATTTTCTCTTTTGAAATCTCAGAACCCCCTCATCTTCATTCCATTGATGGTAATTTTTATAATTCCGGATTGGAAGATACAATTAGGAATATTTGTATTTTTTTTCTTTGTTCTCTTTGGAGTGATCACCTCGGATAAGAGTTTTCTGTCTGAAAAACCGGAGAAAGTTATCTATTCAAAGTACATTCCACCTGAGTTTTTTTGGGAAGGTAGCTCGCTTCTCGTTGAAGAGGATTTGGGAGTCTATCAACACTTCAGAAAAAAGCCCATCGAAGAACCCATACTAAAATTTACAATGAAACCTCTCCGGAAATTGTCCTTACAGGAAAGAATTAAAGTCCAAAAATGGGTCAGTCAGTTTGAGTTTCCAATTGTTCTTAAAGATGAGGAAAAGATCACGGTTTTTGATGTGTTCCGATCCTATCAGGGAGTTGTCTTTCAGATTGAATACAATTACAAAACAGGGGACACGGTGATCAAAGGTCCAATATTTTAAATGGTGTGGGCCCAGAAGGGTTCGAACCTTCGACCCGCAGATTATGAGTCTGCTGCTCTAACCAGCTGAGCTATAGGCCCTAGAATTCCATGATTATTTAGACAGAATCGGATTCAATCACTTTTCAGATTTATGAACTGTGCAATCCTCTTTCTTTTTGACTGGCAAAATAGATTACCTTTCTAGTCCTCATTACATCTCCTAACGGTCGGTGATCGAAAAGTGCATTCCAGGGATCAAAGATACTTTCTTCTATCAGGCTAGAGAACTCATTGTATTTCTCACCTTCGGGTTGATTGCTTGGAATAGTCAATCGTGCCACTGAAATGTAGGGTGAGATAGATTCTTCCCAATTTTTTGAAGCGTCCTCAATCGGTGTATTTTTTTCATCGGTATAGAACTGTAGTTGCAAATCAAATTTGAGATCACCCTTTCTGAGATGATTTCGAAAATTATCAGCCCAGGACTCCAATTTCAATCCGTCTTCATCAGTTTGGGCGGGTAGAAGTCGAACCCGACAGGCATAGGGATCACAGGCTATGGGAGCGGCTGAGAAAAAACTTTCAGTTGCAAATCCGGAAAATGGTCTATTCATAGCCGAACCCAACTGCAGCAGCTTTGAAATACTTTCCCAAAGTCCGTATCTTTCCCAAAGATAAGGGATCATAGAAAACGGTCCACCGCTTACTGCTAAGACCAGGCCGACAAATTCATCACTTCTCGGGAAAGCAAATGCCTCTCGATTGATCAGTGTAAAGTCCTGCTCTTTAGTTCTTGCCCCCAATGCTCCCTCTCCATCCACACCGAGAACCTTGATGGAAAAACCCCTAATATCGGGAATTTGATCTGCTTGAATCTCTGTCCCTCCATTAGAAAGCCTAACATATGCAGAATACTTTCCGGGAGTCTGAAAAAGGCCGGATTTAGCATACTCAGGAAGCGAATCCAAAATCTCCAATTCTGCTTTTAGAGCCAGAATTTGCTTTCGATGAAGAGCCCTTCCTTTTCCGTACTTTTTGGATTTTTCTTTTTGAATCAGAATGAATTTCTCAGCATATTCAGAAAAACGTTCTTCTTCATCCGGAGCATAGATCTCTTCCCACTCAGTGCTGGGTACCGCCATAGTGCAACCTCCCGAGGATTCCTCATCCTTTCTTTGAATAATAAAACTGATACAAGATATCTTTTCGCAATTCGTAGGAAAGTAAAAAAATTTATACCGGTTTCAGTAATCCTTTGGTATTTCTTCTTAATAAATGTAGCTATTTTATAGCTGATTCTTCTGTGAATGTGCAAACCTTCTGAAAATGACTTTAAAAAATATTTTCTATTACAAAATTCGAAAATAAGGTTCATAGACGTTCCCTCCTCCCGGAAGAAATTCAAGTTCATTGACCTGAAAATAAAAATTCATTGCTAAAGCCTCTTTTTCAACAAAAGATCAAGTAGGATTCCAACCTATTTGCAGAAATAAATCTTTTTCTCGAAACAGGACGGAAGC
Source organism: Leptospiraceae bacterium (assembly GCA_024233875.1). Classification (GTDB taxonomy): domain Bacteria; phylum Spirochaetota; class Leptospiria; order Leptospirales; family Leptospiraceae; genus JACKPB01. The sequence continues at coordinate 400,083 of JACKPB010000001.1, read as the reverse complement.
ACTGACGGCTACATTGAGATGAATTTCCCTGAGGATTGGAAATAGATTGAAAATTACTCTCAGAAGTATTAATTTTACTAAGAAAGCATTCTCCGGAGAAACTAAAAATGGATAATAAAGAGATTATCAAAAACTATTTCGAAGCAATCAATACAAAAGAATATTCAAAAGCTTTTGACTTTCTTTCCGATGACCTACACTGGTGGATCCTTGGTAATGGGAAATTCTCCGGAGAGTACGATAAACGAAAAATTCAAATAGGATTTAAACTTCTTCATAGACAGTTCAAAGAAATACTTTTCTTTCTAGAAATTTTTACCTCAGAAGAAGACAGAGTTTCAGTAACTGCAGAAACAAGAGGTGAACATTTGAATGGAAAACTTTATAATAATCATTATCATTTCTTATTTACACTCAGAGAGGGGAAGATTGTAAAAGCCAGAGAATATCTGGATACCGAACACGCAATTTGGATTGAAACTTGAAGAGAGTGAAGACTGTTTTCTTGATACGATCGAATTGTTTTAGATAAGAAAGTATAGAGATGAGGTATGATTTACAGTGACTCAAGCCATCTAGTCCGATTTTCAAAACTACTCGCATATATCTTTTTAAAATATGGATTTATTTTTAACAGAATCAACCGTGAATGCACATTTACTTTTGAATATGACCTAAGACTTCTTTTTTTATTAGAATAATTATATATTTTAAATTTCTTAGATTTTTGGAAATCTTAGAAATTATTCTTGATTCATAGCAGATCAAAATCTATCTTATTGAAAATTTTAACTGGAGTCTATCCATCCTGCCACCCGGTACTACCCAGAAAGAGCTAGCAATATGAATTTTTTTATAAAGTTTTATAACAAATTTAAAAACCCTCTGAGTTTCCCACTTCTTATCTCAGGAATCATTATTCTCCTTCTTTCTATCACAAGGGGATTCGATTTGCCTATTTTGAAGCATATTTCAATCGCTCCCGAGTATAGATCTTCCTCGCTTATTATAGGTTGTGTCATGATTGCTACTGCGGTGGGTTTGGAAATTTCTTCAGGTTACAAAAGACGAAGAAGATAAAACCATCCTGTTTACCTACTTGTATCCATCAGAAAGAATCAGAGCTGTCGATGAGGAAGTTCAAAAAAAAGAAAACCGGAGGGGGAACTCCGGCGAATGAGCATTAGGATAAATTTTTCTTAATTTTGTCTTCTGAGATAGGTTGGAATGTCCAGATCGTCAGAGTAATTGAATCCTGGAGACTTGGGTCGAATGGATCTTGAACTCTCAACGATGTCATTTTCCATAATATTTACTATTTTTGGACTCGGTTTGGGTTCTAAATCTTTTTCTTTCTCCCTATCTTTTTCTTTCATAGGAATCTCTTTTCGAAGAGAGGAGGAAAGCAAAGATTTTCTAAAACCTGTAGCTATCACTGTTACGCGGATTTTTTCCTGAAGTTCTTCATCCTCATTCAATCCTATGATAATGTTAGCATTCGGATCCACCTGTGCGGTTATGATTTGAGATACTTCATTCCAATCATTGATCGTCAGATCCTGACCACCGGAAACATTGATAAGAAGGGAGCTTGCACCATCAATCGTACTATCTTCAAGTAATACATTATTGATTGCATGATCTACTGCATCCGCGACACGATTGTCACCGACACCTTCCCCTACACCCATGATGGCATCTCCGGTTTCTTTCATCACGCTTCTAACGTCAGCAAAGTCAACATTGATGATACCTGCATAATTTATAATATCACTGATACCTTTAACTGCGTTGAGTAGAACATCATCCACTACTTTGAAAGCGGAGTGAACAGAAACTTTCTTATCTACAACTTTTAGTAAAGAATCATTTTTAATCGTGATCAGAGTATCCACATGAGATCTCAAACTATCCAATCCCTTTCTGGCGATTTCACTTCTTTTCTTTCCCTCGGTAGAGAAGGGAACGGTAACAACACCAACGACAAGACACTTTAATTCTTTAGCAATTTCAGCAACTACCGGAGCAGCACCGGTTCCGGTTCCCCCACCCATTCCTGCAGTAACGAAAACCATATCCGCGCCTTTTAGCACTTCAGCAATTTTATCTTTATCTTCCTGTGCAGCCTTAGAGCCTGTTTCGGGATCACCACCGGCGCCCATACCACGGGTTATTTTTTTACCGATTTGAACTTTATTTTCTACTATAGAGCGATTCAAAACCTGTTCATCGGTATTCATGATGATGAACTGAACTCCCTTTAAATTAGCATTCACCATTCTTGTGACAGCATTCATTCCACCGCCACCAACACCGATCACTTTGATTACAACCGGGTTTGTTTTTTCTTCATCCATGTAAAGCATCCTAAGCTCCTATAAATTGTCTTTTATCCAACCAATAACTTTATCTTTTATGTTCCCCCCCCGATGACCGGCGGAAGAGTAACGGTTTGTATCTTCATATTCACTGTCAAAATCAGGACTTCTGGCAATGTATTTAATCAATCCAACAGCAGTAGAGTACTCCGGAGAAGCCACCTGCTCAAACAGACCTGCCAATTGAGTAGGCTTGGCTCGGATCACAGATAATCCCAAGATTTCAGATGCTACTGTTTCAATTCCGGGGATTTTACTGGAACCACCTGTTAAAATCACCCCACCCGAAAGTGAAGATTTGATGCCTGATTTTTCTAATTCCTGATTTACATACTCAAAAATTTCCTCTACTCTGGCTTCAATGATTCGGATGAGATCCTGCTTCAAAATAATCATCGAGGGTCTACCGTTGAGAGGAGGAATTTCAATTTTTTCAGTTGGGTCTATCCCTTTTCTGGTTGCCTGCCCGAATTCTTTTTTTATCATTTCGGCAGCATCGGGAGATGTTTTCAACCCAATGGATAGGTCTTTTGTAATATTGCTTCCTCCGATAGGGACTACACTGGAATAAGCAACACCACCATCTTTATAGATTACGATATCAGTAATACCACCACCAATGTCGACAACCGCTGTTCCCAACTCTTTCTCACTGGAAGTAAGAACTGCTTCCGATGAGGCAAAACTGGAAAGAATCATATCATAAAGTTCTAAATTAGCATTTTTAATACATTTTTCAAGATTGTTTTTGGAGGTCGAACCTACAGTTACAATATGTGCTTCACCCTCCAGCCTCAATCCTGTCATACCGAGCGGAGTCTTTATATTAGTTTGATCATCAACAGAAAATTCTTTGGTCAATACATGGACGATTTCCTGGTCGGGAGGGATAGGAGTGATGGATAGTATCGCTTCAATTACACGATTGATATCTTCTTCCCTAACTACTTTTTCCCTACTCGGAATCGCTACTGTTGTTTTGTGATTTCCTGCTCTGATTGTTTTACCGGAAAGGTTCACAACTACTTCTCGGATTTCCAATCCAGCCATGAGTTCAGCTTTATCGATTGCTTCACGAATCGAACGGACAGTAGTTTCGATATTAGTTACAGCTCCGCCTTTAATCACATCGCAGACAGAGGTTCCCTGCCCTATAATTTCTATAAAATCATCTTTGAGCGGCCTTCCCACTACTACTTTGATTTGAGAAGATCCTAAATCTAGTGCAACTATACTATTCAATTCCATAATGTTTACTGAAAAACAGCATCATCTCCTCTTAGATCAAGCGTTTTGACTTTGATATTTTTTTCCTCAAAATAAGCCAGGGATACATATAATTTACGAATCTGTAGGGCATCCAAATTTGTGCCCGCATACACTTTCAATCGTTCCGGATACTGGATGTACAAAACAAGATTTCCGTCCTTCTGGAGTTTAACTTCTGAAATTCTCTCTTTCAGATTGGGATACTGGCTGAATGCAGAATCCATAGATTGTATTACATCCATCAGAAGTGGACTGACGATCTTCCCTTCCTGAATTTTAAAATCACCACTAATTAAGAAAAGCTCATTGTCCCGCACATCGTCCACAGAGAGAATATTCAATCCGGAATCTACTTCATACAATGTATCATTCATATTGATTACCATACTTGCCTTTTTCTCTTCAATTTGAACAAGAATCTGGTCTTTTGACCTTACCCCTACCTTAGCACTCAAAATCCTGGGATGTCTTTTCAATCGCACTTCCATTTCATTCGTATCGATATCTTCAACAGTTGTGCTTGAATCAATGTGTAGTATCTGAAGTATCTCCTCTTTAGTTAACCGATTGTGTCCCTGTAAGACCAGTTTCCCCGGTGAGCCGTTAGTAAGCTTTCCGACTCCCAGTTTGTTACCAGCAAAATAGACCATAAATCCAATCAGAATTATGATAGGGATTCTCAGCTTCTTTTCAAAAAGTCCCTTCACCCATTCTAATGTATCCATAATAAATTTATGTCTTATCTTACAATCAAATCTATGCCCAAACTAGCTCCCAACAGGTTCTCTAATTTAGGTTATCGGACATAACAGAAAATTATGTAAAATATTTTGTCTCTTTAGTTTTTTTTCTTCAAGGAAATCAATAAAATCCAAATACCAGAAGCTTGTTCTTTCCTTCCGATTTGGCACGCTTGAGTGCTTTTTCAGCTTCCTGAACGTATGAATCAATTGTTTTGGCCGGAAATAAGATTCTGGAACATCCAATAGAAACTGTAACTTTCATATTTGGATCCTGATCAATGAAGCCTTTTTTTCTACTGATTAAGGATCTGATATTATCAAGGAGATGTATTACATCCGAAAGCGATGTGCTTGGGAAAAGACAGGCAAGGTTTCCATTTTCCAATCTACCCAGATAGTCTTTCAATCGAATTCCATATTGAAATTCTGTGGCTATCTTTCTGACTACCAAATCTCCTGCCTCTCTACCGTATTTATTATTGATCTGTTCCATTTCATCAAGATTGATTATGGAATAAATGGATTCACGATTGTTTCTGGAATTGCTGAGAGTTTCTTCTAGTCGGGTAAATAAAAACTTTTCATTGGGCAATTGTGAAATTGGATCAATGAATCCCAGCTTATCGAGATCATAAAGCAAACGATTGTATTCGAGTTGGTTTTTCTCGGACTCTCTTAAGTCACGAAATACTCCGGCAAACACCCTACCCAAATCCGGATCTTCGGTCATTTCAAACGCTTTCAATTCGATAGGAATCAGGTCTCCGGACTTTAAGACCAGCTGAAGTCTTCTCATCTTTCCGAGAACTGAAGATTCCGAGTTTCCACTCAAAATGAATCTCTGAATGAGTTCCTTGTGCTTACTCGCCACATCTGCAGGAAGAAGAAGGGAAAAGTCCATGTTCATAATTGCATCGGATGAATATCCGGTGAGTTCAATGAAAGCTGGATTTGCATAGATGATTGTATTTTCAGAATTTATGACACAGATAGGTTCCAGTGCCCTTTCGACGAGATCTTTATAATTCATAGGATTTGGTTACCAAAGTAAAATCAATGCGAGATTGATACGTTAAGAAATCTAATTGAGGTCAAAAAAACCTCTCCCAAAAGACAATGGGAGAGCGACGGGGGTCGAACCCGCGACAGCCAGAACCACAATCTGGAGCTCTACCAACTGAGCTACGCTCTCCATTTTTTTTAACCGCGACCCGAGAGGGATTCGAACCCCCGACCAACTGCTTAGAAGGCAGTTGCTCTATCCAACTGAGCTACCGGGTCAAAGGTAACAATCTTCGGGATGACTGGATTTGAACCAGCGACCCTCTGCTCCCAAGGCAGATGCGCTACCCCTGCGCTACATCCCGCAAGGCTATTTGTCAGACTAAAAATAACGATTTTCCCGTCAAGGCTTCTTAATACTTAAAATCCCTTCCATCCGAAAATCTTTGATAATTTTTGAAGATTTTTCATAAATTTGTTTCAAAATTTCTTCATAGGTCTTTCCGGCATATTCCTGAAACTTCTCCGATCCCTCCACTTCTTCCGAGCTCAGAATGGCTGTAGAAGAAACCAATTTATTTTTAATAGAAATATCCAGATTTTCACAGATGACTTTAAGTGCGATGCAACCATCTTTGATTAGATTTTGAGTTTCCTGTTCTATTCGTAATGGATTTCCATTGGTAGCCAGGATCGATTTGATGTGTTCTGAGATCTTAAGACTGGGAATTCCTTTTTTGGAAACTCCCAACCTTTCCAGACTTAGAATAGGATCGAAAATGTTTTTGATTTCAGGTGTGCCTTTGAAAATCTTTTGAAGCAAAATCAATTCTCTCTCTGCATACTCCAAAATGGCACCGTAAAAAAACTTCAACTCCCTTCTTCCCTGAGGATGGAAGTCATTGTATGGATAGTGTTGAATCGCTCTTTCCTGTTCCTCGAGAATCCTATCCATGGGACTCGATCGAACAATCTCCATCTTCTCTTTTCTTTGATTGTGAATTTTTTTGAGCTTTTCGAGATAGTCGATCTCAACTTTCAGAAAAGAAGCTAGATCGGCCCTGGTTTTCAATACCTGGGTATATCTTTCTTCAAAAGGTAAAATATGAAATGCTTTTGGATTTTCTTTGGAGTAGTCCGAGTAGTCAGCCCTAATCTTATTTAGAAGTGCTGAAATCTCGTCCTTACTTAAATCTACCGAATTTTTTTGGGATTTCCTCAGAATCCTACTTATCCATCGATACAAATTCATTTAAAACGAATTACTATTCTCCTTCCACTCTTCGACATTTCTTCGAATGATATCTATATCCTGAATGCACATGACACTCACCTGCTTAGCGTCTTCAAACATTTGTTGTTGCGCAGAGTTTAGTGCTTTGATATGCCCCTGAGTAGTTTTCATATTCATCAAATTCAATAGTTCGGAAATCATTTTTCCAAATTTTGAAACAAAATTAGTAAAACCTAATTGCATTTCCCAGGAAAGGATCTGATCCATCTTACCTTTATCGTTGAGAATACCCTTCAAAACTTCTTTTTGCAATTTGGTGTAGTTTAAAGTATAAAAGGAAAGAGACTTTGGATGGGAACTGATTTCCTTGTGCTTGTATTCCAATTTCTCTATCTGATCATAGATATCCTGCTCAAAATCCCTCTGAATATTTGCGATAATATTGCGATTTTCTGATGGATCGCCGGTTATATCAAAAATTTTTGAATTTTTTAGATTAGTCAGTGCTGCATTGATACGATCCCAATTCTTAAGAAGAAGCTTGAGAATATCCTGAATGAACAATTTCTCTTCCTCTCTATTGGTAGGCGGAATGATCTCCTTTCCTGTTGAGACTACAGTTTCTTCCTTCGTCTGACCTGAAGTAGATTTCGTAGTTTCTATATTTAAATCAAAATCATCTAAATTCATCCCTTCATTATCTTCTGGGTTCATACACACTCCGATGTGGTCTTGGAATCATTCACAATCAATTTATTTTCAGGGATTCTGGGATAAAGAAGTTTTTTTCTTTTCCCTTCCATCAACTCAATTTGAATTGTATTCCTTTCTCTCTATAGACAAGCGAAAGCAAGGAATTAGTTATTATTTTTCCTGCTGCTTCCGAGGGTTCCACATTGATTTCTCTTGCAAAATTCAATAATTCTTTTCGAAAGAAAAAATCAACGTCGATACGAACCGTTACCCCGGTATTCTGATTCAAACTCTCGAAACCGGGTGGATGAACGATCAACCCGTGATAAAGTAAATCCCGAAGCACCCTCCTATCTCTCCCCAAAAGATCCCAAACCCCTTCATCCAAAGAAACTAAGATTGGTGTCATGAATCTACCTCCATTCAGTCAAAAGTAAAAAAATTTAGCTCTACCGATTAGGGTTCCAAAATATTTGAGAAAAAAAATTCTCTTAAAAATTTTTTTAATTTTTTTTAAGCAGGAACAGAATGACCAATTTTTCTTGACTGCAGAAGGATAATGAAAATTCTGTTCTATACAAACGATAGGAGTATTTTCAATACCATGGCAAATTTACGTTCTTCAAAAAAAGATATTCGTAGAACAGAGAAACGAAAAGCGAGAAATTCAGCACAAAAGTCTACTATTCGAACCTACGCTAAAAACATTCTGAAATCAATCAAAGCCGGTAATACCGAAGAAGCAGCTAATATGTTCAATTCTTATGCTTCTCTTCTCGATAAAGCTGCAAAAAAAAGCCTTATCCACAAAAATAATGCCAGCAGAAAAAAGAGTAGAATGGCAAAAAAAATTACTGCTCTTAAGGCGGCTTAACACTATTTTTCTGGACATACCACCTATCTTTTTTTTAATGTCTTAAATGAAGGGCGATTAGCTCAGCTGGGAGAGCAGCTGCCTTACAAGCAGCGGGTCGGCAGTTCAATCCTGTCATCGCCCATATCCTTCTCTTTAGATCATGTCAGGATCCACTAAAAACTCAAGCGACCTAATGATTTCCGTCTCCGGAATTCGCGGCAAGATACCCGGTGGTTTGAATCTGGAATCCATTCTACTCTATACCAATGCATTTATAGAAACCATTCAACCCAAGACTGTGGTTTTGGGAAGAGACTCCAGACCTTCCGGTCTATTTATAGAAAATCTAATCACCGGTGTCTTACTTTCCAAAGGTATCCATGTTGTCTCTCTGGGAATCGTTCCCACCCCAACTGTAAAGGCTGTCGTCAAATCTTCGAAAGCTTCAGCCGGGATAATGATTTCTGCATCCCACAACCCTTTGATTTGGAATGCCTTCAAGCTCATAGGAAAAAACGGATTCTTCTTTAACAAAACCCAAATCGATGCCTTACTTTATCATTTAGAAAAAAACAAATTTCGACCCCCTTCCCACATGCCCAACTCCACTCTAAAACTTTTTGCCAGAGATCAAATTCAATCTCATATTGAAAGTGTTCTCAAGCGTGTCGATGTGGAAAGCATAAAGAAACGCAAGTACAAAGTATTCGTAGATGCTGTGAACGGTGGAGGAAGTCTTGTCATACCCGAACTCTTGAAACAGCTCGGTTGCAAGGTTTATGAATATTCCTGCGATCCCACCAAGGTTTTTCCGAGAGAACCCGAACCCACTCCGGAAGCTTTAAAGAAAACATCGAGAGAAATGAAAAGGACAGACGCCCAAATTGGCTTTGCCCTCGATCCCGATGCTGACCGTTTGGTTCTTCTCACTCCCTTCAAAGGAGCTATCTCGGAAGAATACACCCTTCCTATGAGTGCAAGGTCGGTTTTGCCCTCATCAGGCAAGAAAATGGTTATCAATCTGTCCACAAGCTTCATCAATGAAGATGTGATGGCAAAAGAAGGAAAGATTGTTCTCAGATCTGCTGTGGGTGAAGCGAATGTCGTTTCGGAAATGTTGGCAGAAAAAGCATTTTTTGGTGGTGAGGGAAATGGTGGAGTGATTGACCCGATGATAGATTCCTATGGACGGGATTCTCTCTCAGGAATTGCTCACATTCTCAATCTTATGGCACGAGAAAAGTCCGGGATCGATTCTCTTGTCGATGAAATGCCACAGATCTACATGCAAAAAGTGGCCATACCCATTCGTGGAAAAGACGTTTCAAAAATCTTTAAGAACTTGAAAGATTCATTTTACGCCGGAGTACCAAATGAGAAAGATGGTCTCAGGATCGAATTTGAGAATTCTTGGTTTCACGTCAGAGCATCAAACACCGAACCCATACTGCGGGTGATTGCTGAAGCGCGCTCTCAATCCGATTTGAAAAACCTTATAATGGAAGCCAACACAATTGTGGAAAAGTACTAAATGTTTTTGAACCGTGTATTGATTGATGAAAGCAATCTAGATTCCTCACAACTCATCCCCTATCGACTTTTTTCTTTTTCAGAATTGAAGGATGGAATCTACTCTCCTCTTGAGCGTTTACGTATTTTAAATCCGGATGTAAAAATTTTTTACAAGCATTCGAATCCAATTTTTTCAGAAGCCTTTCTCCAGAGATATCCTTTCATCCAACCCTATTCAAATGAGGACGTGGAGTTCAGTCTGACTCCGGAAACCTACAAACCCTGGGAAATCATCCAAAATATTGGAAATCGAATTCGGGAAGACATTGATATTCTCAAATCACATAAAAAATGGCCATCCAAATTTAAGGTAAAACCCAATTTGTATTCCACTATAGGCAAACCCAAAAATCTCATCATTCACAGTGAAGTAGATATTTTGCCCAATGTGGTATTTGATGTCCGAAAAGGGCCTGTCATCATAGACAAGGGTGTGAAGATTTCTCCTTTTACCTACATAGAAGGACCGGTGTACATAGGCCCGGGTACCCATCTGGACAATGCCCGAATCACAGGTGGGTGCATTATTGGAACTACCTGCAGATTAGGTGGAGAAATTGAGAATTCTTATATAGGTGACTTTACCAACAAACATCATGAAGGATTTCTAGGTCATTCTTTTGTCGGATCCTGGGTAAATATTGGTGCACTGGCAACGACTTCCGACCTGAAAAACAACTATGGTATCGTCAAAATTCACATCAAAGACAAATCCATTACTACAAATACCATCAAATTTGGCTCCATCATTGGAGATTTTTCAAAAATTGCAATCGGCACTATGATGAACACAGGTTCTACGATTGATATCGGTTGCAATATCATTGCTGAGAGACACTCAGGATATTCTGAAAGTTTTCGTTGGGCAAGTAAAGATTCAAAGTACCGCCTTGATATTTTTATCAATGACACAAAAAAAATTATGGCGAGAAGAAACCAGACCCTAACCATTGAAATGGAAAACTTACTAAAAAACCTGTACGAAGATTAGGAAATGATAGAATCATTAGGGGATCACCAAAAGCTTGGAAAATTTCTCAATGTAAAAGGCACCAATATTTTTACAATAGATAAGGGTGAGGGAGAAACGGTAGTTCTCCTCCATGGTTTCTTTAGTACCTCGTATTCTTACAGAAAAATTCTCCCCCTTCTCCAGGAATCCTTTCGGGTAGTGGCTCCGGACTTTCCCGGGATAGGATTTTCAGAAAAATCAGATGAGATCTATTCCCACAGGATGCTCGCAGGATTTTTATTTGATTTCCTGACTGAAATCTCCAAAGAAAAGGTTCATATCGTCGCCTATGACTACTCGGCGCCTGTATCTTTCCTACTTCTCAACGAACACCCCGAAAAAATCAAAAGTCTGACTCTGATTTCACCCTTTACCACTCTAGAAAGTCTTTTTAGTTATCGACCACTCTTCTTTTTGAATAAAAAATTGCTCGGAGACTTGGTTCTCAAAGTCTCCGGAAGAGAAGGAATACGTTTTCTTTTCAATCACTACCTCTTTGATAAGAGCAATCCTATCTCAGAATCTTTATTGGATGACTATCAATTTCTTCTGTTTCGATCTGAGGGGAAACGAAATTTCCTCAAAATGTGCCAGAACATTGATCGTGGAATCTATGCCAAGAAGGATATGGAAAGCGGAATGCAAAAAATGATCGGTGGCAAACAAATCCTAATAGCTGAAAATGATAGAAATATCTCCTTCAAAGAAACAGAAAATATCAAACAATACTTTCGATTGAGTTTTGCTCAGAGGATCCCCGGAGGCAGAATGCTCATGGAAACAACCCCAATAGAAGTGGTTCACAAGATAGAAAATTTAGTCAGAACCTTCTCCAGGAAATAAAATGAGTTTTGAAATCCTTCCTACCGGGATTCAAAAAGAATCCGATGAATTCCTTGCAAATGAAAAAGATTTAAAAAGGCTAACCGAAGAGATTCTATCCAGAATAGAAAAGAACTCTCAAGGTGGAGGCTCTAAAACTGTCGAAAAGCACAGAAGTCGCGGGAAACTCTTTGTCAAAGATCGAATTTCTGAATTGCTGGACAGGGATTCTTACTTTCTCGAACTTTCCCAGCTGGCCGCTGAAGAAGTTTATGGCGACACAGTTCCACGGGCAGGAATAGTCACTGGAATCGGGAAGATTAACGGGCTAGATTGTATGATCGTCGCCAATGATGCGACTGTAAAGGGGGGAACCTACTACCCTCTAACTGTAAAAAAACACCTGAGAGCTCAGGAGATCGCCCTTGAAAACAAGCTTCCCTGTGTCTATCTGGTAGATTCCGGTGGAGCCTTTCTACCCCTTCAGGACGAAGTCTTTCCGGACAGAGACCACTTCGGTCGGATTTTTTTCAATGAAGCCAATCTCTCTGCAAGAAAGATTCCTCAAATCGCTATTGTTATGGGAAGCTGCACTGCAGGAGGAGCCTACATTCCGGCAATGTCGGATGAATCCATAATCGTCAAAGGGAATGGAACTATTTTTCTCGGTGGTCCTCCCTTAGTCAAGGCTGCCACAGGAGAGGAAGTCACCCCGGAAGAACTGGGAGGAGCACTTGTCCATACTTCCAAATCCGGAGTGAGTGATCATTTCGCAGAAGATGATTCTCATGCTCTCAGGATTGCCAGATCCATCCTGGAAACCCTTCCTTCCCTCAAAGAGGAGAAGAAAATTTACGATGAACCCCTCTATCCAATTGAGGAATTGTACGGAATCATCAATCGTGATACCAGAAAGCCTTATGATGTACGGGAAGTGATTGCAAGAATTGTGGATGGCTCCCGATTTCAAGAATTTAAAAAATTGTACGCAACTACAATCGTTACAGGATTTGCGGAGATCTTCGGAAGAAAAGTGGGAATCATTGCAAACAATGGTGTTCTTTTTTCTGAAAGCGCTCTGAAAGCCACTCATTTCATTGAGCTTTGCGACGCGAGGGACATTCCAATTTTATTCCTTCAAAATATCACCGGTTTTATGGTTGGAAAAGCCTACGAAAACAACGGAATTGCCAGAGATGGTGCCAAGATGGTAACCGCTGTTTCCACCTGTAGAGTCCCCAAGATCACGCTAATCATCGGTGGATCCTATGGAGCAGGAAATTATGGAATGTGCGGAAGAGCATTTTCCCCACGCTTTCTTTTCATGTGGCCCAATGCCAAGATTTCAGTGATGGGGGGAGAGCAGGCGGCCAATGTTCTAGCAACCGTTAAAATCGACCAATTGGCACGAGAGGGAAGGTCCCTTTCCTACGAAGAGATCACAAAATTCAAACAACCCATTTTAGACGAGTACAGCCATAGAGCATCCAGTATCTACAGTTCTGCCAGACTTTGGGATGATGGAATCCTACCTCCTCTCGAAACCAGGACAGTCCTCGGAAAATGTTTATCCATAGTCTCCGGAAAAAATCTCGGACCGGAAAACTTCGGAACTTTCAGAATGTAATTCAAACCTATAGGGAGAGGATTTTTCTTTAGCTAAACATATGCCAGATTCACTTCCCGAAATCCGAATCAAATCTTACAACGAATACCTATTGATTCAATTTTTTCATTTAAGAGAATTGGATTTGTACAATGCAAGGGATCTCGAAAGACTTTTCAAACTCAAAAATCAGGAAGGTTGCTCGGACTATATCATTGATTTGGCTCCAATCCAATACATAGATTCAAGTGGTTTGGGAATTCTAGCTGCTCAGGGGAGTGTCCTCCAGAAAAAATCCAAAAAACTCAAACTCATCTCAATTTCCAATTCGGTGGCTCACATCTTTCGGGTGAGCGGGTTCGAGAGATTGTTTGAGATCTACCCAAACATCAGTCACATCTAGTCATTCATTTTTTTCCCGACTTCCCAGAAAGAGTAGATAGGCAAAATAGAATAGCGCTGTAACCAAAAAAGAAAACACAGAAACACGGGCAGCCAAATTCCCCAAGAGAATTGAAAAACTTTTGAAACCGGGAGAAATTTCCCTGAGATTCAAAAATCGAAAGAAGTAATAGAACCAAACACTTAGCCCCGACAATAAATAAATGAGAAACCATCTGAACAGGAAGGAAATGTTTGATTTGCGGATTCGAACTACAATCACGCTCAGGAGATAAAATCCCAGTACAGAACTATAGGTTAAGATCAATACTTCGGTAAGTGTAGGTAGCTCCAATCCCATACATACCAGATTCTGAAAGGGAAAAGAACTCACAAATGCAAAAAAGTTTTCTGAATTGAATTTTTTAGTATAATTCTAAACTGTCTAATTCATATGAAACCAAAACTCATTCTTACGTTACTCATACTCATCCCTTTTTTGGGTGGAACAGCAGAACCGGGAAAGTCCCGGGAGAAGAAGGATAAGACAAACCAAATGGACAACAAAATCATAAAATCTGATGAAGAATGGAAAAAAATCTTAAATGAGGAGGCTTTCAAAATTCTCAGAAAGAAAGGAACGGAGAGAGCTTTTACAGGAAAGTACCACGATTTCAAGGAGAAGGGAATCTATATCTGTGCTGCCTGCGGGCATGAGCTCTTTTCTTCCGAAACCAAGTACGATTCCGGCACAGGTTGGCCCAGTTTCTTCAAACCTATAAAAAATGAAAATGTGGGTGAAGAGATTGACAAAGGATTTTTCATGACACGTACAGAAGTGCATTGTGCCAGGTGTGGTGGACATCTCGGACATGTGTTCCCCGATGGTCCCCAACCCACAGGCCTGAGGTATTGCATCAACTCTGCATCTCTGGACTTTAAGAAAAAGGATTCTGAATAGTGTCATCGGAGAAATCAACTAAACTCTGGGGTGGGAGATTTGAATCTCCTGCTTCTTCCATCCTTGAAAAGATCGGAGAATCTATAAGCTTTGATTACAAACTATACAAACAGGACATCAGAGGGAGCAAAGCCCACGCCAGAAACTTATTGAAAATTGGGATTTTATCTCAAGATGAATTTGATTCCATTCTCGAAGGTCTTTCCCGAATCGAAGTAGAGATTTCTGAGGGCAAGATGAAGTTCCAACCCGAGCTGGAAGACATTCACATGCACATCGAGTCCAGGCTCACCGAACTCATAGGCAATGCCGGCAAACGTCTGCACACCGGAAGATCCCGAAATGATCAGGTAGGTCAGGATGTTCGTCTCTATCTGAGAGACTCAATAGAATTGATCCAAAAAGAACTCATCTCTCTCCTCGAAGTCATTCTGGACAAAGCATCCGGGTCTGTGGACATGGTCATGCCCGGCTACACCCATCTTCAGGTGGCTCAGCCCATTCGCGTATCACACTATCTACTTTCCTACTTCTGGGCATTTTCCAGAGACTTCGAGACATTTCAAAATGTTCGCAATCACAATGACCTGACCGTTCTTGGCTCGGGAGCATTGGCGGGAGTCAATTACGCAACCGATAGGAACCTGATCGCAGAAGAATTGAATTTTCCCAAGCTCAGTAAAAATTCCATAGATGCCGTATCATCGAGAGATCATCTTCTTCAATATCTCTATGCCTGCACTCAGACTATGATCCATTTTTCAAGAATCTGCGAAGAAATTATTATTTTTTCCACAGTCGAATTTTCCTTTCTCACCCTTCCCGATTCATTGACAACAGGATCCTCCATAATGCCTCAGAAGAAAAATCCTGATTTAGCCGAATTGATTCGTGGAAAGTCCGCCAGGGTTCAGTCTTCACTGAATCATGTCATAGGGATGGTGAAGGGACTGCCTCTTGCCTACAATCGGGACCTCCAGGAAGATAAGATTGCACTTTTTGATGCGGAAGAACAGGTACTCCTCTCCATTGAAGGTGTCAGGGAAATGATTCGGGGAATGAAGTTTCGTCCCGAAAACATGGAAAACTCCCTCAGAAAGGGATTTGCGACCGCGACAGATCTGGCTGATTGGTTGGTTTCAGAAAAAAAAGTTCCTTTTCGCGAAGCTCATGAACTGGTCGGACGACTCGTAGGAGTGTGTACTTCCAGCGGGAAAACGCTTTTTGACATTGAACCGGAGAAAAGAAAAGATATTTCTGAATTTTTTATAGACAATAAGTACGAAGCTGCAATCTCCCTTTCCAATTCCACAGACAAGAAAAATGTCCCCGGGGGAACGGCTAGAATTCGTCAGATCGAACAAATTGATGAAGCAAAATCCTTCCTGAATTCTGCCCGTCAGAGCAAATCTTGAAAAATTGCTCTATTCCATGGAATTTGCCTTGCAATGGAAAATAAGATTTTCTACCTTTCCTCTAGGTATTTTATGAAATCTCTATATCCTCTCTTTCTCCTCTTTCTCCTATTGGCCTGTCAGGAAAATTCTTTTCAGAAGACTCTCTACAAACCCATAGATTACTCACCACCGGCGGGTGGAGTGAAGGTGTCTGTATCTGATGAAACGTCTCTGGCACTTCCTGCAAAAAAAGCAATCTACTCAATCATAGAGACCAATCAGGGATCATTGGTTCTCGAACTATTTCACCAGGAAGCCCCACATACAGTCCAAAATTTTATCGATCTGGCTCAGGGAAAAAAGGAAACTGTAAGCGTAACTGGAGCTAAAGAAAAAAAGCGTTTCTATGATGGACTCACATTTCATCGGATCATTCCCAATTTTATGATCCAGGGTGGCTGTCCCAAAGGGGACGGGACGGGTGGTCCGGGCTATCGGTTTGATGACGAAATCAATGCAGTTGCCCTGGGACTCGACAAAGTGAAGCTGGAAAATGCGCCCTACTACTCCAGGCAATTGGAACAATCCATCATAAAGAGTATGAATATCAAATCCCAAAAAGAAATGGACGAGCGGATGAAAGAAGCCGAGAAAAACCTAACGTTTGCCCGTGATAATTTCTCCATAGCAGAAATTCTTTTTCGGGTCGGGTATCGTTACAATGAAGTTTTGAATAGCAGAAAAGCTCTTCGGGGTTCTCTGGCAATGGCAAATGCCGGTCCGAACACAAATGGCTCTCAATTTTTTATCAATCAGGTAGATACTCCACATTTAGATGGACTCCACACGGTCTTCGGACAATTAGTGAATGGATATGATGTTTTGGATGCTATTGTCGAGTTCAGCCAAACCTCTCAGGATGAAAACAGTGAACCCGGAAAAGTAGTGATAAATAAAGTTTTGATCGTAGATAGGAGATAAGGGTCTAAATGGACAAAGAAGAAGCCTATATTAATACACTGAATCTAATCGCCGGTTTGAATCAGAATGAATCTGTGAGCGCTGTATTGGATTCTCTCAAAGAGATTGAAGAGGATTTGAAATTCAAAGATGCGATTCTTATTGAAATGGACAAATCCAGAATTTTTCCGGATGCTTTTATGAAGATCATCACTCTTATGAAATTCATTCATACCGAAAAAGATGAGATCAATGAATACTATGAGGAGTCGATGGAAAGATATGAAACTATCAATAAATTGACTTCCAAAGGTCGTCCGACAGAAGATGAAGCCAAAATTAAAAAAACTTTGACTGACTTCATTCTGAAGATTGAATCTCTTTACGAGTCTCATTTCAAAGGCGATGAAGGAATTGTGAAGGAACTTGCCCGTCATATGAATGAATTGAACATTCGATCCGGGTCTATAGACAAAGATCTTCTGAATTATAAAATTTCAGCAAGAGTCAGTCAAAATATCCTACCCCACATTGTTGTTTTACTTGACTCTTACTTTCAATACAAAAAGAATAAAGGAATCATAAAGAGATTGGTTAGAATTTCCAATTTTATAATAGAAGATGCGGAAAAGAAGATGTAATTCAGAGGAGAGTTTCTTTTTTTTGAAGATATTCCCTAATAATTTCCGAAAATCAATACATATGCGTTTTTTTATTACCCTAATCATATCTACATGGTTTTCCTTATTAGCTTATCCCGATTTGGATGTGCGGGGCAACTACAATGAGAACTTTTTAGAACTTCAGGGGAAAGCGACGATTCATCTTGCCAAAATGGCCTTCAAAGAAGGTGAAGATGTATATTTAGATTTCACCATCAAAAACTTCGGGAAAGAACCCATCCGTATTTTTCCCACATTTATGGACTTAAAGACTTATCAATTTACCATTATCGATGAAAATGATGAATCCTTAACCGCGAGAGACATTTATAAAATTCAGGATCTGAAGCAAAAAAGAAGAAACACGGTTGTGAATCTGGATGGTGATCAGGTCAAAGAAATCATTATCCACTCGGGTGAGGCCTATGTAAAGAGGTTCAATCTTTCCCAATACTTTGATTTCACACCCGGAAAGAGATATTTTGTCACCGGATATTTTTATCCCAATTACATTGAAGACAACAACACATTTCTAAAAAGTGAAAACCACTCTATTTTTATCATTGAGCCAAAGAGAAAAGAGCTCAGACCAAAGAGATATGAGTCTTCCGAAGTTGTCCAGACAGGACTTACACCTGAGGAAACAATTCATCTTTTCCTAAGTGCGGAGATGAAAAAGAACTGGAACAATTATTTCAAATTCCTAGACTTGGATGAATTCATAATGGCATACAATAAATATGCCAAAGAATACGCCGGTGCAGACAATCAGTACAAAGAATTAGTGATGGATGAGTTCAAAAACCACCTCATGGAACAAAAAGCAGGAACACTTTCCTACTACAAGATTGAAGGGAAAGAAAAAGTTTCCTCTGATCTAATGAAGGTCAATGTATATGTGGAAAGAGAATTGAGTAGATATCCATCAAAATATGAATACATTTATACCTTAAAAAAAGGCGATCCGGCCATGTCAGGATTCTGGAAAATTACGAATGTAACAGTGAAGGTGAGACGATGACAGAAATTCTTTCACAGGATGAGATTGATGCACTTTTAAACGCTATTTCCAGCGGTGAAGTAAATGAAGAAGAGTATTCCGCTGTTGGTGAGCAAAAAAAAGTAAAGATTTATGACTTTAAGCGTCCTGATAAATTTTCCAAAGACCAAATCCGTACTCTTCAAATGATGCATGAGACATTTGCCCGTCTCGCTACTACAGGACTCTCGGCACAACTCCGGGCACTTGTAGGAGTTCACGTGGCCTCTGTGGATCAGCTCACCTACGAAGAATTCATACGTTCCATCCCGAACCCTACTACATTGGCCGTGATCAATATGGATCCTCTCAAAGGTTCAGCCATTCTTGAAATGGATCCGTCCATCTCTTTTACCATCATTGATCGTCTTTTCGGTGGGAAGGGAGAGTCTGCCAAGATCAATCGAGAGCTTTCTGATATTGAGATGTCTGTAATGGAAGGGATCATAGTAAGAATTCTCGGAAACCTTCGTGAATCCTGGTCAACTGTAATCGACCTTCGCCCCCGACTCGGAAATATTGAAACCAATCCTCAATTCGCTCAGGTGGTTCCACCTAACGACATGGTGGTTCTCATTACCCTGGAAACGAAAGTTGGAGAGGTAGAGGGGATGACAAACCTTTGTATTCCCTACATCACCATTGAACCTATCATCAACAAACTTTCGGCTCAGTATTGGTATTCATCCATTCGACGCGGTGAAACGGATGAGAACAAGGCCGTCATTCAGGAGAGATTGGATATGGTTACCATTCCTCTTGTTGCTGAAGTCGGTTCTGTAGACATTACCTTTCACGACCTGATCAATCTCAATCTCGGAGATGTCATCAAACTGGAAAACACTCCACTCAAAAGTGACATGAATGTAAAGATCGGAGAGAGAAATAAATTCAAAGCTATGCCCGGTCGAATCGGAAATCGTCTGGCGATTCAAATCGGTGAAGTGATAGAAGAGATCCCTGATGAACTTCTCGGATCCACCAGAAGCGAACAGGAATACTAGATCAGTCTATCCATTTTTAAAATAGACTAACCCGGATATTTTTCTATTTTATTCATCAATCTTTCTGCAAGGAAAGCATGGCAATGCTTTAGCTTTTCATAGATCAATCTTGATTCTTCTTTATAAGTTGAAATTTTTTCTGAACTCCAATGACCGGGTGGGGGCTGGAGATTAGTAATACGATCGGCCATCTTCACCATTCCGATTTCAGGAGAAAGCTTGAGAATTCTCTCCAGAGAATCCATCATTCTTTCTGATTTGGGTAGATTTGCATCTTTGGTGAGAGCATTGACTCCCAGCATTACGTTCTTACCGAACTTTGCTTCAATTGTCTTTGAATCCACATCTGTATCTTCGATTGTATCATGCAAAAGGGCACATTGAAGAGCTAGGGAAAAGTCATTGATTTTCAAACGCGTGTGAGCAAAAATAATTTCCATGGCTACATTGGATACATGAGTTATGTAAGGGTAGTCTTTCCCGGGAACATTTTGATCCTTATGAGCCCGTGATGCAAAATCAATGCATTCCTGATATAAATCCTGATCGTCCATTAAAAAAATTATCGACAAATCTATTCTGAAATCGGTTTCTTTTCAAATAAAATCCATTTTCGAAATCCATAAATTGCGAAGAAAAAGAAAACACAAAATTCAATAGAAAGAAGTTTCACATTCTTCATCCAATAGAGATAAGTGCTGATTGCATCTACAATTGCCCAGTACATCCAACTTTCTGTTTTTTTCTTACTCATAAGATACATTCCGATGATGCTCATGATTGTTGTGAAAGAATCTGCAAGAGGATAACTAGCTTCCTTCGGGAAGATAACCGGAAAGTAAATATGAATGTCTTTTAAAAATAAATAGAATCCCAAACTTGAAAATAGAGAAAGGAAGGCCCAAAAAAGGATAGTTCGGGAGCCTGAAAAAGAGACATGAATTGTATTGAAGTTCATTTCTTCCTGCTTCCAGTTTTTCCAGGCAATCAAACTTATGCTGATAAAGTAAATCTGAAGAAATGCATCCGCATACAATTGAATCTGATAGAAGATGAGTAAATACAAAACACCGGAAAGGATTCCAGTTGGCCAGGTAAGGATGTTTTTCTGAGAAATAAATAGAACGGAGAGGATATAAAAAACCGTTCCGGAAACCTCAATCAGGCTGAGAGGATAGTCAAAAATCTGAATCAGAACATACTCAACTGAAAAGAGATTTGCCATAAAAAGGTAACTGCCCCGGGAGGGAATCGAACCCCCACTGGCGGTTCCGAAGACCGATGTTCTATCCGTTGAACTACCAGGGCCAGTCTATGGACAGAATTTTATATGAATCCCTTAATGCAATTGATTTTAAAAGGGAAATTTGGAAAAATATGGAGGAATATAAAAAATAATTCCCCCGGATACTATCCTATTTTTTTTTCAAAACTTCAAACTCTACCCTTCGATTTTCAGAAATCGATTGTGTAGATTCTTTTTCATAATCAGAAGATCCAAAAGATTTTGTTCCGATTCCTTTCACTAATTCCTTATCTAATCCTTCTATTCGTGACAGAATGTGTTCCGCACGTAGATTTCCAATTTTTTCCGCCATTTTCTCTCCATCATCAGGATCTGCATGACCGGTTATGAATAATTTGTAGCCGGAAGGAACCTGCGGTTTGATCTCTTTCAATTTGGGAAGAAATTTTGATGACCAGTTTTTGAAATAAGTATCACTCAGAACTGTTTTTCCGGGTCCAAATCCTTCTATTTCCAATGCAACCAATTCTTTATTCAAACGCTTTGCAATTTCTTCATCTGATTCTTTGGGAGGCGGTGGTGGAGCTTCCGTCTTCACTTCGGGAGGCGAAGAACAGGCAAGCAAAAAAGACAAACTCAAATACATTAGAAATATGTAATATTTCTTAAATTGAAACATAGATTCACTCCTAAACATTAATAGTCATTTTCAAAAATATTTGCATTTTCACTATTCAATCTGCAATAAAATGGCACCTACCTCAAATAGGACAACGCAATTATTTCTGAGAATTGGTATATACTCTGACAATTAACTCAAACTGTCAGAGTATAATTTTTCAATTTCCCTTATAAAGATCAATAAAAAAAGTTACTTTCTATTCCGGAGAAACATCATCTGTTCCTATGTAATACCTGATTGAATTTAGATTTTGTATTGTGAAGAAAGGAAAACAATACCGGTATGTAAATGAGACTCCCAAATGTTCCAAAACCCAATCCCCATCCGAGTGCGAGTGTCATGGGAATCAAAACCGGATCCGATCCTCCTACACTGTAAGCTGTCGGCAACAAGCCTCCCATTGTAGTCAGAGTAGTGAGTAAAATGGGACGAAATCTTCTACGGCTGGCTTCAATCAAGATCTGATTGTAGTCTGAGCCGGGAGAGACCTTAAGAGTGTCAATGCAATCCACCAGAACGATGGAAGCATTTACCAGGACTCCTGCCAGACCTATGATACCAATCATCGCTATAAAACTAATTGCCTTTCCTGAAAGAGGAAATCCTATCACTATCCCTATGATTCCCAAGGGAATTGATGTTAGGATCGCTATTGGTTTCAATACATTATTCATAGTAAGAGCTAGAATTGCGAAAATTCCAAATAGTGCAATCATACCTGCACGGGCAAGTGAGGCTATGGATTTTTCAGAATCTTTTTCTTCTCCTCCAAAGAGCAGAGAATAACCGGGATACTTTTCGGAAATATATTTCGAAAATTTGCTCGAGACCAAAGCATTGGCTTCATTGGATGTAATCTTTCTGAGATCTACATCCGCATTGACAACTATAGTTCGCTCAAAATTTCTATGTGTTAGGTATTCCGGAGAATCTTTTTCTATGATTTTTGAAATTGAATCCAATCTTGTGATTGCCCCATATCTGTTTCGAATCGGAATTTCTCCCAATTTTTCCTGTAAACTTCTGAACTCATCGTCATACATCACACGTATATAAATCTTATCCTTTCCTTTCCGTATAGCGCTGACACGATTTCCATCATATGCAGATCTCACAACTTCTGAAGCATAGAGAGTATTCACTCCTGTAAGTATTTCTAAATTGTGATCCAGGGTGACCAGAAGTTGTCGTCTGCCCATATTGTAGTCATCCCGGATATTGATCACCCCGGGTATTGTTCTTAAATAATCCTGAACTTCAGCTGAAATTTTTTTAAGGATTTCATAATCAGATCCCAGAATAGATAAGGTTAAAGCAGCTCCTATCGGTGGTCCGGTAATCAACTCTTCAATATATAGAGATTTCAACCCTTCTGTCTTTTTGATATCTTCTTCTATAGAATCAATAATATTTCGGGCAGTACGATTTCTCTCAACCTCAGGAGTCAGAAATACAGTCACGATTGCCAATTGCTCCCCATATCTGGACAAGGGGTCATTGGCTTCTGTTTGTTGAACGCCGATTTTAATAGAATAACTAACCAATTCATCCCGTGGAATGCTTTGAATGATTGATTCTATAGGCTTCATCTTTTCTCTCGTATCACTTGCTCTGAGAGAAGGGTTGAATTCAGCTTTGATGACAAAAATTTCCACATTTTCTTTTGGAAAGAGAATGAATTTCATCTTGGACATGGCATAGAGTGCGCTGACTAAGATGGCAACAATCATTAGAAATGAAAGTCCCGGTCTTTTCAGTAAACCCGTAATCAATTTTGAAAACATTGTATCATGCCATTCTAGCAATCGATCAAAGAAAATTCGAAAACCGGAACGTTTTCGGGTAAGATCTTTTTCAGTCGAAAAAATATAGAGTCTAGCCGGAAGTAGTAAAAAAGATTCAATCAAACTTGCACTCAGAGCAATGATTACGATGAGAGGAATTTGATAGATGAATTTACCCATAATTCCGCTCATAGAAAGCATGGGTACGAATGCTGCTACTGTTGTTAAATAAGATCCAAATATTGGTATGACCATTTCCGAACTACCGCGAATCGCAGCATCCAATGGTTTCATTCCTTCTCTAATGTAAGTATAAATATTTTCAGAAATAACGATACTATTATCCACAAGCATCCCGAGCCCTATGATGATTCCCATCATAGAAATTAAATTGAAGGATATATCCAGAGTTGGAAGAATAGAGAAAGTCATAAGTAAGGAAAGTGGCAAAGATATGGAAGTTAGGATTGCAGTTTTAAAATTTAAAAAAAGAAAGAGGATAAGAAAAACGATCACAAATCCAATGATCGCATTATTGATAACAACATTGAGTCGATTTTTAGTTCTTGCCGCCTCACTATTCAATTCAAAAAAATTGATTTCTTCTGATTTTTTTAAACTCAATTCATCCAGCTTTTTCTTGACCCGATCTACGGTCTGAATCGCATCCGCTCTCTCCTTTTTGACTACACTTAAAATCAAACCGGGCTTTCCATTAGAAATTGCAAGAAACTTTGGTATTGAGTATGTATCACGTAATTTAGCAATTTGACCTATTCTTACATGCTCGAGAAGTTCGCTGGTCTTTACGGGTAGTCTTTCTATTTCATCGATTTCTTTAAATTCTCCATCGATACGAATGTCCTTTGAATTTTCATTTTCCAGACTTCCTGCCGGAAGATTGATGCTTCTTCCTCCTATAGAATTTACGAGATCCATAATTGTGATTGCTTTGGAAGTAGAATCTTTAAAATCAGCTAGCACATGCCATTCATGATCCCTTCTTCCGAATATATCTACTCTCGCTACTCCGGGTAATTTTTCTAATTCTTCCTCAACAAAAACGGCATATTCCTGAAGTTGGTTCTCATCTTTCCCTCCGTAAACAGAAAATTCATAAATGGGGAAACTTCCACTCTTTCTCTCTATAATTCTGGGACGATCAGTTACCTGCGGTGGAAAGTTCTGAACACTATCTACAGCACGTCTAATATCAGCGACTACTTTGTCGGGATCCGGATCATCCAGATCTACGCGTACATCTATATCTGAAACAGAATTTCTGGAAACAGATTTGATTTCATCTATTCCATCAATTTCTTTCAGCTGTTCTTCCAGAGGATATGTTATGCGTAATTCTACATCTTCCGGCGAAGCTCCCGGAAAAGTAGTAGAAATGATTACCCTCTTGATATCCACATTGGGAAAAGAATCTCTTCTCAAATTAGTAATGGCCAAGATTCCAGCTAAAAGAATAAAAGCTATCGCTAGCCATGAAAATAGTGAATTTTTAATGAAATATGATATAATTTTTTTCATATTTAGTACACTTCCAAAATATCCAGAATAGTATATGAAATCCTTTCTCTATGAAACGTATCTTCTCCAAATACAATTATACGTCCCCTTCCCTTTCGAATGGCTCTCAAAAAAATTTCTGAATCTGTAGAAAGCCAATTCAAATGAAATCTATCTCTTTGAAAAGAATTTTCCTGATTTCCAATTGTTTCAAGACAGCCCGGAAGTAAAAAATGGAATCGGCAAGATCCCAGAAATTTTTTTATTTTTAGAGCTACAATTTCACCTATTCTATATCTACTTTTTTCCAAGGAAATATCCGGGAAAATGATTTCAGCCCTATTCATTCCCGAAATTGGTATCACCTGTTCTATGAGTACATGTTCTGAAATAGCCTTAAAATTATCCACTTCCAAAAATGATTCATCTTTCAAAAAAATCTCCGGACTAAATTCAAATTCATTATTTACCTTTTCTAAATACTCCAATAGAAAAATAAGAGATAGAGAAATGGAGGAAGAAGGTAAACTATCCTCCCGAAAGATAATTTCAATTTTCTCTTTAAGTTTTTCAATAATTGAATCTATTGACTTATATTTTTTTTTATTGATAGTTAGTAACCGGGGTTTTAAAATCTTTAATTTTTCTAAATACTTTTTCATTCCTGTATTTCTTTTTAAGATGGTCTTTTTCTGAATACCGGAATTGATTTCCAAATGATCCAAATGATTTATCAGGCAATACAATACCATATCCAAAAAAATAGACTGCTCATTTTGATAACTGTGATTGATTTTACCTGAAATCTCCCCATTTGAATAGATGAGTGAGTCCGCAGGATTTTTTCCATTTATTGTAGTTAGATTTTCTATTGATTGAAATTCTTTTCCATCCTCATTCAAACCAATATCTATTTCATTCATCAAAACATTCAAAGAGGGTAATAGTATTTCCAATTGGGATTTGTAAATTCGAAGCGAGCTGAAGTGTCGGAATATGACTGCAGTTGTGGTTTCATTTCCTTCCTCGAAAGGAAATAATCTAAAGAATCCATTTGAATTTCTTAGTTTTAGGAGAGCTATGATATTTGTATTGATGAGGTGAATTAATGAGTCCTGATCTTCCGGATTTTTATATTTCATCAACTCATGAACTAAAATGGATATCCTTACGGACAGGTCTTCTCCTGAATCAATAGCTGCACTGAATAAATCATTTAGAATTTTTTGCTTCATTTCATATGGAGATCTGTACAATACATATGGTTTTTCTAATTTTTCATAATTATAATTCTTTTTTGCAAAGAATATATTTTTGAAATGCAACTCTCTTTCCTGAAAAAAGTATTCCTTTGAAATTTGATTTTCACCCGAAATAAGCTCCACCCGAACACCCATATCTGACTTTGAATAAAATGGGACAAATCCTTTCCCGGATACTTTATGTACTTCAATATGCTTCCCCTGAGAAATTTTTATTTCAGATTCATCATCCGTTTGATAACAGACATTGATTTCCAGATAGTCTCCAGGATTGATACAATCCGGAGCATCGATGACCAAGGACATTTCCGGGACTGGTCTCGAATGAACAGCATAAAAAGGTTCGGGCTCTTCGGGTCCATATTTATAAAATACAAAGTAAATATCGGAGAAAGTTTCCATCCCAACTGGATTGTATTTGAATCCGGTCAGTCCGCTTTCTGAATAATTTGACAGTAAATATATATTAGATGTTTTATTAGGTGAAGTGAGGAGATACAATTCAGAATCCCGAACAGACATCTCTAAGGGAGAAAGTTTTCTCTCAGTAATACGAAATAGGGCATCCCTGAATCGTAGTTTACCTGACCTCATATAGGAGATTGTATTTTCAAAAGCTTCTGCTGAGGTGCTGACCTGAACAATATAAGATAAATGTTCTTCAATCGGAACATTCAATTGAATCGGTATACCGGATCTATGATCGATGACATGAATCGGAATTCGATGAGGTTTTTGGGAAAGTACATCAACCCTGGTTATCGATTGATGACTATCAACAAAATGATGAAGATAAAAATCATCCCTATGCAATAATCTCTCATCTATATCAGGAAAACTTGCAGAACAAACCCCATCTCCTTCCGCAATCAGAGCTGTTGATCCCAGAGGAGCGCCGCATCGGGAACAATAGAGCAATGAAAATCCATTTGAAAATGGAATTTTTCCCCTGTAGTGCATGCGAAACTGGAGAATATCATTTTCTCTTTCAATTGATTGAACCGTCAAAGTATATAACGCTTCCGATCCACCTATATAGATAGTTCTACTGACTTCGCCTTTTCCCGGAACGTTTAGAAAAATGGTCATCGGACCCGGACTCAAATCCGGGAAGTAAGTCGAATGATTTACTCCCATATGGTTTAAATGAATAATTATCTCTTTGTTTTCATTATTAAAAAATCTAGATCCGGTTGTTTGACAACTAAGTTTTAAAGAGCTTCCGGCCAACTCAGGAGAGTATATGAGTATTTCTATCCCTTCCTCTTTTTTAATGTATGGATTCAAAATCTGAAAAAATATTTTTCCCCCTAATGCGGTATGTTTTCCGGGTCTACACCCCGGTGGACATAGAAATAGACTGAATCCATTGTAAGCGACCTTTCCGGACCTGAGAAGTAAGTAGAGATTTTCCATCACTTCAGAAGAAAAATCTTCTTCCTCAAGAATTAGGTTTTGTTTTTCGTATCTATTGTATTCCTTTCTGCCGAGTATCTCTATTAGTAGTTCACGGTAGGATGTTTGTTTGTGAACCAGGTAAGCTTTTGCATCCGATGACAATCTATCCAGAAGTAACTTCAGCTCCTCTTCAGAAAATGTTTCTAAAACTTCCTCAATCCGAAAAACCCTTCTTCCGATATAGTCCAGAGCCTTGCGATTGAACCGCATGTCTTTTTCAATTTCAGTGAGAATGAAACGAGCATCCCTAAAGGGTAGTCTCTGAATGATTTTGATCAGTCGATCCAGGCTATCGAAATTCATCTTCACATACACTGAAAAATCAAAAAGAACATTTAAGCATTATAAGATTTTTCTAAAATTCTCTTTATGTCATCCGGAGAAAATGGTTTGGGCAAAAAATCATGAAAACCTTTCTCCAGACAGATTTTTTTAGTATCTTCAAATGCATCAGCAGTCAGGGATATAAAAATAGTCTGACCGGAGTTTATATGAGATTTCATCTTTTCAAGTGAAGTGAAGCCATCCATTACAGGCATATGAATATCCATGAATACATATCGATATTGTTTCATGACATACTTTTCATATCCTTCCAAACCGTTTGTAGCTGTATCCAAATTTCGGGTAATAGATTTCATCATTTTTTTGAAAACCATAAGATTAATCTGATTGTCATCAACTACCAAAACAGGTTCATCAATAATTAAATTCTTAGTTTCTTTTTTGGTAATCTCCTTATAAACTCCTTCTTTAACTTTTATAGAAAAGTTAAACTGAGTTCCTGAATTGATCTCACTTTTTACAGTGATCTCTCCTCCCAAAAGTTGAATCAACTGCTTTGATATGGGCAAACCCAATCCTGTTCCACCAAATTCACTACTGATACTGGCATTTTCCTGGGAAAATCGATTGAAGATTATTTGTAATTTGTCTGAATCAATCCCCTTACCTGTATCACTAAACTGAAAATGAATTAGGATTTCATGATTTATATCTTCTCTGGATACATGAATTTCCAATCCACCTGAAGAAGTAAATTTAACTGAATTACTGATAAAATTCAGGAAAACCTGCCTGAGTCTATTCTTATCTGTTTCTACAATTTCCGGAACATTTTCATCGATTTTTATTTTTAAATATAATTTTTTTGTGATAAATCGTTCCTGAAAGATTGAGACAGTATCATTTAATAATTGTTTAAGTGAAAACGAAGTGTGGTACAATTGTAATTTACCTTCTTCTAGCTTGGTAACATCTAAAATATCATTAATGATAACAAGTAAGCTTTCTCCTGATTCTTGAATAGAATAGATTGATTCGAGCTTTTCCGGATTTGATTCATCATTTTTTAAAACGTCCGTAAGTCCCAAAATACCATGTAGAGGGGTTCGAATTTCATGGCTCATATTAGCTAAGAAAAATGATTTCGCTTTCGCTGCATCCATTGCTTTTTGTTCTGCTAGTTTTTCCCTGGTAATGTCAGTATGGGTACCCGTAAACCGTTTAGGTTTACCAACAAAATCATAATCTACAATCTTTCCTCTATCTAAAATATATACCCAGTGGCCGTCCCGGTGTTTCATACGATGGACATTTTCATAGAAATCAGTCTTCCCTTCCATATGATCGGCAATATCACTCAAGCAGGAAGGGAGATCATCGGGATGTACTTTGGATTGCCAGGTATCCAGGTTTTGATCGATTTCAGAATATTGATATCCAAGCATTTCCGCCCATCTCTCATCAAAGTGAACAAAGTTTGTTTGTGGATTCCAATCCCACATACCCAAGCGGGTTCCTTCTAAAACAAGTTCTAACCTTTTCTTTTTTTCCAGTAAATCTTTTTTTAAAACCTCTTCTGAAGTTATGTCTTTTAAAATACAATGAAAGAACAATATTTTACCGCTCGAATCTCTTTCAATACTTGCTGAATTATCTATACTTGAGTAGCATCCATCAGGGCGTAAAATGCGGTGAATGCTCCATTCAATATTTTTTGAAGAATCATTTTTTACCTGATGCAATTCTTCAAGAAAATATGGTAAATCATCGGGATGAATTAAATCAAGATAATTTAACTCTAAAAACGCTTTGGGAGTGTATCCCAAGCTATAGATATTGCTACTGATATAGCCGGAATCCCTCTCCGGATCCGTACTCCATATGTACAAAATGTAATTACTATGATTGAAGATTATATCCGGATCCATTTTTTTATCTCTCCAATTTTGATCTTAAAAATTTTCTATATCTGGAGAATGACAATTCTAATCCTTTTACTATGAGTACTCTGCATAAGTCTATACTTCATTCTCAATTATAACCCAACCGTTTGTATTCTTCATACTTTTTAAAGATATGCTTCACATACTCATATGGCTCTTTTCCTCTACAATATCCATACTTGATCTCCGGACGATTGTAAAATTTTGGATTGGATAGTAACAAAATCATCTCGTCTACATTTCTGGGCCAAATATTGATGTACTTTCCATATGTGATACCGAGTGCCCTTGCATCGATGACATGTCCCTGACCTGCATTGTACGATGCCATAACAAATTTGATCCTCTCTTCAGGATTTTGAATTTTTGACCAGAATTTATTCTGCCAGCTTAAGTACTTTACGCCTGCTTCAATATTTTTTTGGGGATCAAAGAAATCATTTTTTTTCAATCCCAGAGATTTCCCTGTAGAAGGCATGATTTGCATCAGGCCACTAGCTCCTGCCCAGGACTTCGCTGTGGGTTTGAATCTGGATTCCTGATAGATGAGAGCAGCGAGAAGCCTCCAATCCCAACCCAGTTTTTCAGCTTCTGATTTAATAATTTCATCATAGGGGGATATCCTGAGCTCTTTACTTTTTTTTGTATCCAACTTATTCAACTCCGAAAGTAAAGTACCATCATCACGTATTACCTTTGACTCACGATAGTATTTCTTTTGGATCTCTTCCAGAGTCCCATCCCCCCGAATTTTATAAATCCATTTATTTAGAGCTCTCAATAATTCAGGAGAATTGCGTCTAACTACCCAAGCAGTTTTTTGTGGAAAACTAACAGGTTTACTCACATCCAGGTCATCATAATATGTCTGCCCTATGAGTGCTGTGGGTTCATCTGATATTGTATATTTTATATCACCATTATGAACCATTTCAATCAGATCTTCATTGCTCGTATCACCGGCAACTTCTTCGATCAGAATCTTTCCACCCAGTTCCTCCTGAAGAATTTTTAACCTGGAATATGCAGATGATTTTTTCCGAACATGAATGGTTTTTCCGACCAATTCAACCACACTTCTGATATATGTTCCCGGTTCTGCTGTAGAAAGTTTCTTCTGAACCAGAACTGCTCTTGTAGCCAGTAGATGCTCGGAGAACATGAGTTCCTTAGCCCGCTTTCGTGTCACGGTGAGATTGGCAGCAACTAAATCACTATCAATGCTGTTCAACATAAAGGGAAGATTGTCCAGGTCGCGAGTTGTAGTTATCTCTAAATCAACACCCAACTCATCAGCAAACAATTTCAATAATTCGTATTCAAACCCCATAGCTTCTTCTTTATACAGAAAATAAGAGTTTTGACTATAAGATGTAATGACTCTCAACTTACCTCTTTGTTTGATCTCATCCAGAGTGAGTCGATTGATTTTCTCCCAAACAGGTATGCATGTAGAAAGTGAAACCCCGAGAATTAGAAAAAGTATGAATTTCATTTTTTCTTTATCTTCCTCATGTTTGGGATGGAAAGGGGGGAGAGAGGTTCGATATATTCCAGAGGAACTGAATGTTTGGCTATCGATTCCCCTACACTCGTAAAAAATTCCAGTGTGACATAAATTTTATCTTCTGAAGAATCTTCGATTTCAATGATAGTTGCCAGGTCTCCCTTTTTAAAAATTGTCCTCGGGATAGATTTTTTCAATGCAACTTCCTCATACAGTTCGTAGTCCATGACAACAATCTAATAAGATTACAAATTAGAGAAAGAAAAAAAAAATCTGCTACGAGATTTCATTGATTTTTTGAAAGACTTCCCCGGACTCTTTTGAGTATCTTAATTTTTTAAGTATGGACAGTTTGTTTTCTAAAAATCATAGTAATTTACTACCTGCGGATGGTTGTGTAATTTATTATGGGAAAATCTTTAGTGATCCTATATCAGAACTTTATCTGAAAAAATTGTTAGAGTCCCTACCCTGGCAAAAGGATCGATTGAAGTTGTACAATAGAGAAATCATCACAGATAGAAAATCAGTTTGGATGGGAGAAGATTCCTTCACTTACACTTATTCAGGCTACAGCAGAACCGCCATCCCATTTACAGAAGAAATTATCAAAATCAAAAAACTTATTGAACACAAAACAAATATTCATTTCAATTCCTGCCTCTGCAATCTCTATCATGATGGACGGGAAGGAATGTCCTTTCACAGTGACGATGAAAAGGAGTTGGGAAAGAATACATCAATCGCATCTGTGAGCTTCGGTGCTGAGAGAAAATTTGTTTTCAAACATAAGATCACTGCTGAGAAAATTTCAATTCTCTTAGAAAGGGGTAGCTTACTTTTGATGAAAGATGAAACTCAATCCTTCTGGCTTCATAGTCTACCCAAGGCTTCAAAGGTAATCATTCCAAGAATCAATTTGACTTTTCGAACTTTTTACGGTATGCCCCCCGATAGATCAAAATCAGCCGGCTGAGAGCTTTCTTTTTTAGCAAACGTTCATTTTTATTACTACCAACTCCAAAATCCAAATACTCACCCGCGATTCCAAAACAGGTGGATACAACAAATTGAGAAAGGAATTCTGTCTCAGCGGGAGAAATTCCTAAAGGCAGATCCATAGCCAGTTCATTTGCAAAGAACCCTAATTCTTTGCGAATAGCTGATCGGATTTTTGAACTCACTCCATTTTGTTCTCTGACAACAAATCGAAACAAAATCTTATTGGACTTCATGTAATCAAAGAATAGATTGATCGATTTATCCATTGAAGTTCTTTTTAAACCTTTCTTTCTTACTTCCCGTAGAATCGCTCTGAGTTTTGTGCTTACATCCTCAACAAGAGCCAGACCCAAATCCTCTAAATCTTTGAAATGTCTGTAAAATGCGGCAGGAGCCAGTTCTGCCTTTCTTGCCACTTCCCGCAATCCCAAAGATTCCAAACTCTTCCCCTCTCCCATCAGGGAAAGTGCTGACTCAATGAGAACAGCCCGGGTTCGCCTCTTCTTAGAATACTCTCTATTTAATTTCATTCAAAAACACTTGTTCACTTTTATATTATAATTTTTCATAAAAATTCATCAGGATTGAGCATCTCTACTCTCTACAATTAGCATATCTTTTTTTGAAATGTATACCGGTTTTCAGAAATATCCGGGAATTTCTTCGTAAGGTGTAATTAGACATTTTATGAGCGATTTTTCTGATAATGTATTAAAAATTCGGGAAATGACTATAATTTTTTTTCTAAACTTAGATCAAAAATTCTTGACTATATCTAACTGTGTTTAATTAATTGTAAACAGTTGTTCACAATTAATTTGGAGAAGCGAAATGAAACTCACTCTTTTCAATGAAAAAAACCTAAATACTTTTCTACCTATTCTTCAGGATGAAAGCTGGATGGACTTTCTCCTTTCTCACATTGACCCCACTCTTTCCCTAAAGAGAATACGGGCCAGGGTTGTGGGAATCGAGGAAAGTACTCAGTCCACAAAAACTTTTCTCTTGAAGCCCAACTCACATTGGAAGGGATTCATACCCGGTCAGCATGTGCGTGTAAGTTTTCCCGTTAAGGGAAGATGGATGAGCCGTGCCTACTCACTGACTTCCTCTCCTTCTGATAGTGTAATCTCGATTACTGTTAAGAGGCAGAAAGATGGATTGTTTTCAAATGCACTTCATGAGAATCTAAAAATCGGTTCCATTCTGGAAGTCTCTCCTGCTGAAGGAAACTTCACGCTCAGCGAGGAAGAGAATTCTCCCCTCCTCTTTCTGGCAGGTGGGAGCGGAATCACTCCAATTTTTTCTATATTAAAATATTTTTCCACCCAACAGAAAAAGAATGATATAAAAGTTCTGTATTTCAATAAATACAAATCGGATATCATTTTTCATTCAGAACTTTTGGAATTGAGTCAGATTCATTCTAATCTGGAAATCAATTTTCTTCTTACGGAAGAACATTTAGATGGATATCGAACAGAACGATTGAACTCCGAAATGATCTCCGAACTCATTCCTGACATTGATCAAAGAAAAATTTATCTCTGCGGTCCCGGCTCCCTACAAAAATCAGCAGAGCAGGTTTTATCAGGAAAATCCATACATAAAGAAATCTTTCAAATGAATCTTCCCATTCCTGAAATGGAAAAAAAAGAAGTCAAAGTCTTTCTAAAAAAACAAAATCGGGAAATCAAACTTTCCGGAATCAAACCTATTCTTATGGAGTTAGAAGACAACGGTATCTTCCCACCCAGTGGATGCCGGATGGGTATCTGTCATACATGTAAATGTGAAAAAACAAGAGGGATATCCAAAAACCTGGATACAGGTCATCTCTCTATTCAGGAGAATGAAAGCATTCAACTCTGTATGTCCAGAGCAGAATCCGATTTGGAGTTAAACCTATGAGCATTGAGAATTTTAAAATAGATTCAAAGAAAAATGAGGTCAATATGAAAAACGAATTAAGTAAAAAGCTAACTAAATCTGAAATAGCGGAATTTGAGAAAGAAATTGAAGAGATAAGAAGAGAAACTCTTTCTAAACTCGGAGAAGAAGATGCAAATTACATCAGGGATATCGAACGACAGGCGAGATACTTTACTATCCTGGGTAGACTCC
The DNA here is from genome assembly GCA_024233875.1 of Leptospiraceae bacterium. Taxonomy (GTDB): domain Bacteria; phylum Spirochaetota; class Leptospiria; order Leptospirales; family Leptospiraceae; genus JACKPB01. The sequence goes on along the minus strand of JACKPB010000001.1, from coordinate 365,681 downwards.
TGATTCATTTTAGTCTGGATCCGCTCACCTGGTCGGCCGGTGTCACCCTTTTGGGACTGGGCAAGATTATTGACAATATGGAGTTGGGTCATAATGTAATGCACGGTCAGTACGATTGGATGAATGATCCGCATCTGAATTCTCAAACATTCGACTGGGACAATGCCTGCGAGAATGGGCATTGGAAGTTCTCTCATAATTATATGCATCATACTTACACAAATATCCTGGGTAAGGACCATGATCTGGGATACGGGATGACCAGAGTTTCTTCTGATCAGGAATGGAAACCCGAAAATCTTGTGCAAATCATTACAAATCTGGGCTTGGCTCTGATATTTGAATACGGTGTCGGTCGGCACGGTAGGGATGTTGAGTTCAAAGAAATGGATGAATCAAGAAAAACAGATGCTCTCAAACAAGAAAATTCAAGTCGATTCACAAAAAAGATTTCCAGACTCCTGATTCGTGATTATCTAGTTTTCCCTCTTTTGGCCGGTCCCGGAGCGGGTAAAGTCCTCCTGGGCAATCTCGCTGCAAACGTTATGCGAAATCTCTGGACCTACTCTGTGATCTTTTGCGGTCATTTCACACAAGATATAGAAATCTTCCATCAACAGGGTATAGAAAATGAATCACGAGGAGACTGGTATCTCCGACAGCTCAAAGGCTCCTCTAATCTGGAAGGAAATAAATTATTTTACATGCTTACAGGTCATCTGAGTCATCAGATCGAACATCACATGTTTCCGGATCTTCCTGCCAATCGATATGAGGAAATTGCACCCAAGATCCAAAGTATCTGCAAAAAGTATAATCAGAACTACAACACAGGGAATTTTTTCTCTCAATTTCTTCAGGTAGGAAAAAGAATTTTAGCCTATTCCTTTCCGAATCCTATCGCAGAAAAGATTATGGCAGCCTGAGGTATCTCAATTTAATATTAATTTTCGATATGGACTAAGAATAGTTTCCTGAAATCAAAATATCTATTTACATCAATAAAAAAATTAGATCTTATGCTATAAGGGGACTATTCTTAGAGTCATTTTCAAGAGGTTTGCACATTCGATAAAGAATCTGCTTTAAAATGACAACATACCTTAAGAAGAAATACTTTAGTATTTCTGAAAACCGGTAGATTGAAGCATTGACCCAATTTTCTTCTTAACGGAGTACCGGATGATAAGATTCTATTCGATAGATTGGAAGTCATTATTCAGGATCATTGTCCTTACATCTTTACTGGCACGTTCTTTACCGGCTGATACCCTAACGATTCCCGAACCTCTCAAATTAGGAAAACCGGGAACTTATGAAGTGTCCTTGCAATCCGAAAAGTTCATCACCCGGAAGAATAAGACTATCAAAGGTATGTTTTTTCTTCCTGAAGATCTCCCCCCTAACCCCATTCTCTTAATTTTCTATCACGGAAGTACAAAAGATCAAACTTACTACCAAAAAAAAGTCGGTTATATGATAGAAAGAGCCAAAAAGTATAAATTTGCACTTTTGAGTATGCAAAATTGGTGGATGCTTTCCGGAAATGATTTGAGCGGAGCGGATGATAGTAGAATTGCTACAAATCGAATTGTCAACTCTCTCTCGAATAATAATTTATTTCATCCTAAGAAAGTATATCCAATAGGTTTTTCTGCCGGTGGTCTCACTGCGGCGATTGCATTCCAGGCGAGTACAGATCCTTTTGAAGATCCCGAGTTCGGAAAAGACTATTACGAATTGGTAAAAGAATCCTATTCCGATTACGAAGAGATGATCAAGGCATATTTCTCTTTCTATTCAAAAGAGGAATCTCTTTATCCTTATGCAGGTTTTGGAAGTTTTAAAGGAAATTTTTATCATGGATATCATTTCAATTTGCACGATGGAGTTCCCATGGAAAAGTTTGAATCCCATTGGCAGAAGATCCTGAAAAATAAGATCATTTACTTATCTGTTGGCGGAAAGGATGTACCCAGAGTAAAAAAACAGGTTCCTGAAGCCTTAGAATTCTTTAAAAATTATCTGAAAGGAAACGTAAGTTATTATGAATATCCCTCAGAAGGACATGCTCTTACTGAAAAGAATTTCAAAGACTTTTGGGAATTGATCAATCAATAATTCTATAGATAAATTTTTATAATGGGGAAAATTCAGAATGCCCGACTCCGGTTATTCTATCCGATTTTGATATTTCTTTAGTAGAATACCTAAATTTTTACAATCTAAAATACAAAACTCTAGATCTAAAAAATAATTATTTGGATTACAAGAAACTATCGGTAAAAAAAATTTGAGAAGGAGAAGAGATTTTGGATGAAATTGTACTACAAAAAGAAGCCCTGAATGCGAGGTTTGCCAGTCTCATTACTAATCTCCAGGAAGGTGTTCTGGTTGAAAATGAAAAGAGACAGATTTTACTCATCAATCAAAAATTCTGTGATATGTTTCATATCCCCGCCTCTCCTGACTCAATGATCGGAGTAGATTGCAGTCAATCCGCAGAAGAATCCAAATTATACTTTAAAGATCCTGTAGAATTTGTCTCCAGAATTAATTTGATTCTAAAAGAGAAAAAAATCGTCCTTGCAGATGAACTCGAAACTATACATGGAGTTCATTTTGAGAGAGATTATGTTCCTGTCTTTCTGGATGAAAAATATCTCGGTCATTTATGGAAGTATAGAGACGTTACAGAGAAAAAACGCCTATATCAGGAATTAGAAAAAGCCAATAAAATGAAGGATAGAATTTTTTCCATTCTTGCTCATGATCTTAAATCGCCTCTAGCAACCACCAAAGGAATGCTGGAGTTGATGAGAGAAGATGAGTTTTCAGAATCCGAAAAAGTTGAAATCATAAAAGGACTGGAAGAGCACATAGACAATTCTTTAGTTTTATTGAACAATTTATTGGTCTGGGCTTCCAGCACTCTAAAAAATTCCAATCCACCTAAAAAAGATTTTCTCTTTTTGGAAATCATCCAAGAGATTGAAACCTTACTTTTTCATTATATTTCAGGAAAATCAATCGATTTTAAAGTGGATATACCTAAGGACCTAAAAATCTTCAGTAATAAAGATTCACTTATGATTGTAGTTAGAAATTTAATCTCCAATGCAATCAAGTACACTCCCAGAGAAGGAACTATAGAAATCTTCCATAAAATAAATGATAAGGAGATTGAAATCCACATCAAAGACTCAGGATCGGGTATCGAAGACGATTCACTAAAGAAACTGTTTCATGAAGCGCAATCCAGCAAACTGGGTACTGAAAATGAAAAAGGAAGTGGTCTAGGGCTTGTTTTGTGTCAGTCCCTAATGAAAAATTTGGATGGTAGACTCGATGTGATTTCACAGAGAGGAATTGGAAGTGACTTCATTATAAAAATCCCCCATTTCTCATCACCAGGCTCAGGCCTATCAAATGATTCTAAGTATTGATATTTATAGATTAGTAATTCATTTTAAAGATTCAGAGCATATTTGGACTCATTTGACAATCTCTTCCTATAGAATTTAAATTTTGAATAGATACCTTATTTTAGAAAGAATTACATTTTTCATTTTGTATAGAGAACATCCAGTAACCCTTTTTTTAGATTTTGAAAAAAACAATATTTAAAAAGTTTTTCAATATTTCTTGAAAAAAGCGGGGTTTGCGGTGCAACTCCAACCTCTAAAAAGCCCTGCTAAGGGGTTTTTAGAGGTGCCCTATACTAGACTTTTTATTGTTGATTTGTTAGTGAATGCACAAATCATTTTTGAAAATGACTATAAAATTGTAATTCAGAAGATTTATTCATGAATATTTTTAGAAAAACTCTCGATGGATACAGATTGAAATCAATATATTCATTCCCTTTCCGGAATAAAATATTCCAGATAAGGATAAATACTGATTTCAAAAGTCAATCTGTTATTCCATTTTGGGAATTACGCAATTTTCTTTAGCATCCCTATCTAACTCTTAATGACTTTTAAAAATGACCACAAATCTCTATTAGAAAACCCACTGAATCCTTGTATTTAGAAATATATGCTTCCGGGATCTCAAGAGTTACAATTTTTCTAAATAAAAATTGATAAAAGCATTTGGTAATTAAAAATAGATTATATCTAGTTTTAATTATCTAAATACAGTCCTATGATAGTTGATAAATATACTCATAACGTAATTTTTCTCAAAAAAAACAAAAAAATCGGTACAGTAAGGGGAAAGTTATCCTTATTTTTTTCAGTCAAGCGATTTACTTCAAAGAATCCAGTCAATTTTTTTCTGATTTCAATGAAATTACATAGAATTTAAGTAAATTAATCACTTATTTTTTGTAAATCTTCACAAGATATGTAAATTCACCTGTCAATCTATCACAACTTCCGAAATTTCTTTACTTTCTTGATGATTCTTCCCGGTATTATGAGTTTGAAGTATTAATTTTAGTGATCTTTCCAGAAATAAGTTTTCAATTAAGTCAATTTATTTCCTAAATAAAGTGAAACATCTTACCTCCAAAAAAAATTATCCCTTTTGAAAATTTAATCTCTAAATTCTCAGGATATTATTGACAAATAAATAGAGGTATTTTATTAAACAATCATGGAATTTTCCGAATCACTATCAATTTTTTCAGACATCCTATTAAAGAGATTAACAAATTTTAAGAATTCCAAAGAGAATTCTAAATTGTTAAAAAACATATCCGATCAGCAATTTCAATATCTCCAGTTGATTTCGCGCACTGAAAACATAACTGTAGGTGACATTGCTCAATACTTTCAGGTCACATCGCCCACAGCGACTTCCCTGATAAAAAAGTTAGAAGAGACAGGATTTATCAAGAAAAATGTGAACTCTAATGACAAGAGATCTATTATTCTTACTCTGACTCCCAAAGGGAAGAAGGCTCTTGATGTTCATAAAGCAGCATTTGATAACATTGCTAAGGACATCACAAAAGCTCTTCAACCTGCAGAACTTAAACAATATCAAAATTTTATTTTGAAATTGAATAAGCAGTTAACAGAAAACTAAAACTAGAGTTCAGATCCAAACTCATTGATCAATATTCTAATTTACGATACCGGCTCAATTATGAACATGGCATCGAATGAAGGTATTGATTACTGGTGTAGCCGGATTTATCGGTTTTAGTGTAGCCCAACGAATACTCAGAATGGGATTTTCCGTTCTGGGTATTGATAATCTAGATCCATACTATTCGACTTCTACAAAACAAAGTCGGATTCAATCTCTTTTTAAGTTCAAGAGTTTTCAATTTTTACCTATATCTATCTTTGATATATCTAATTCCATCCCTTCTCATTTTCGTCCTGATCTCATCATTCACCTGGCTGCCCTTCCCGGAATTGCTCACTCCCTAGCTCATCCCGGGTCCTGCCTTCAGACGAATACAGTAGGAACAGTTTCGGTTTTAGAATTTGCTAGAGTTAGAAAAGTATCTAAAATATTGTTTTCATCGTCTTCTTCCGTATACGGAAATTCAAACCTACCCTTTTCCGAATCAGATAGCACTATCATTCCGCTCTCACCTTATGCTGTTTCCAAAAAATCAGCAGAAATGCTTATGTCAAACTATCATCATCTCTACGGTATCAATATCCTAATCTTCAGACTTTTTTCAGTTTACGGTCCGGAATCAAGACCGGATTTGGTGATTCAGAAGTTTTTCAATCAAATTCACACAGGTAAGCCCTGTTTGATTTATGGAGATGGGAATCTAGAGAGAGATTTTACTTTTATAGATGATGTCATAGATGGACTAATGAAAGGTATTCACTATTTAGAAAGCAACTCAAGTCAAAGAATATTAGAAATATTCAATATAGGCTCAGGCAAGTCTGTCCCGATTAATAAAATCTTAGAGATTTTGAAATCTGGATTGAAAAGAAATTTTGAGGTGAGATACTTAGAAAAAAGAGAAGAAGATGCCCGAATTACATTAGCAGATATTTCCAAAGCATATAAGTTTTTGGAGTATTCTCCAAAAGTGGAGATAGAAGAAGGCATATCTAGATTGATTGATTACCACAAATATATAGAATTATGAATAAGATCCATTCACTATATTCAGCATTTGATATCTACCCTTCCTCAAAGGGAGCTTCCACACATATCTATCATATGTTTGAAACTCTTGTTGATTTTTCGTATCACTCAAGACTCCTAACTCTGGGCACAGACAAACATCCTGAATATCAGGAGGAAGATCAGTTTGAAATATTCAGAATTCGCCTAAAAGAATTAAATTTTTTAAAACGAACGGAAGAATTTGCCAAATTTGTTCATCGGGTTATTAGCAATTCAAGCGATTTGGATTTAGTTCACTTCAGGGATATTTGGGGAGGGATGCCAGTATTTTCTGCGAAAAGGAAGTACAAAACTCTTTTTGAAGTGAATTCTTTTCCTTCTATCGAACTGCCCTATCGATACTCTGCCTTATCCGAAAGCACAATTTTAAAGATTCGTGAAATGGAAGACTTTTGTCTTAAAAGTGCAGACAGGATTCTCACTCCCTCTCAAATTACTTCAAATTATATAATAAATGAAAGGAAGATAGATAGAAATAAGATTCAAATCATATCCAATGGTGCACTGCTCCCGGAAGATCACCCGAAACCTACTGACGTTGATTCTCCATACATAATTTATTTTGGAGCACTCCAGGAATGGCAGGGCATAGATGTTTTGATTCATGCAATGGAATCTCTGAAAGACCTCAATCTCAAACTTATCCTCTGTGCTTCAAATACAGGAGCCCCTTACAAATACCTCAGAAGATTGATAGAAAAACAGGGTCTCTCTGAGAAAATTATTTGGAAATTTATGATTTCAAAACGGGATCTGAATGCCTATCTTCAACATGCGATTGCCAGTATCATTCCATTGAAGGAGAACTCCAGGAATCTCATTCAGGGAGCCAGTCCAATAAAAATATTCGAATCCATGTCAAATCATTGCCCCATTATCGCTTCTGATCTCCCAATCGTATCAGAAGTCCTTCAGGAGGATGTCACTGCCGGTCTGGTTCGACCGGAAAGACCATTGGATCTATCCCGTATGATTCGCTTTTTTTACGAAAACAAAGATTTTCGAAGAGAATTGGCAGAGAATGCATTCAATTTATTTTTAAAATCTTTTACCTGGGATCAGAAAAAAAAGGAATTGAAAGATTTGTATCATGAATTAGTTTTTTCAATGAGAGATTGAATTTATTTTTATACAGTTACAGTTTCACTAAGTTCACTTTCTATGATTCACAGTTTTGGAGTTTCAATTCCTTTCGATGTCTGTGAGTCTTACAGGATAGAAATATGATAAAAACAAAAGCCTTAGAAATCTATGAAAAATTTGACGACGAACAAAAAGAGTTCATAAGATCAAAAACCATAGAAAAGAATTACAAACCCAAAAAACTCATGGAGTTATTCAATTCCATAGCCAGGATGGACCAACTCAATGATGAGGTCAGAGAAAAACTATTTGGATGGATGATTGGGATGGGAATGCTCGCCGCTATCTCACTTATCTCCGGTCTAATATTTTTCCCTCCCCTCATCTTCCTCTCCATTCTTTCTATACTACCCTTAGGAATCCTCTTTTTCCTCAATCGTAAGCACACATCTATAGATCTTGAGAATAACTTTCGAATTTTTTTGGTTCCCTTCCTATCCATTTTAAAAGAAGAAATGCATCCCGATTCAAAGATTTACGTAAAACTCGATTGCAATCCAATAGAAGACGAGTCCAATATCATCAACAGTAAGACTACGGATACTTCAAAATATCCATATACGAAAACGAATATCTATTCCAAGCATTGGTTGGATTTAAGTACCGAGCTTCTGGATCATTCATTTCTGAGCCTATCGATCACCGATGTAATCATTAAAAAAGAAAAGACCAAAAGAAATCCGAGGGGCAAGATCAAATCCAAAAGTAAATCCAAGGTAGTACATAAATTGAATTATCAATTTAAGTTTTCAAAATCAGCCTACGATTTGAAACCGAATTCTGGAAGTTTCACAAGAGATGATTCATACTTTATCATGTCAGGAAAAAAGAAAATTGCATCTCCCGGAGAGAACTTGCAACTTGATGTAAATCAGGTTCTGGGATTGATTGGTTCTGCATACAAACAACTCATTCCGAAATAAGAGGGGAATTATGAACTGTCAGGTAAAAACAGGAATGTTTATATTGAAGGAATGTGGAACTTCTACAGAAGACCACTGCGGAGAATGCGGAATTCCACTTTGTCCAAAACATGGAAAGTACGTAGAGGGAAGAATCCTCTGTCCCGAGTGCAATATCAAAATTTACCCGGAGGGAAAGGATGCGAGAGCTTATTCCGCATACCGGTCGGGAAATGATGATGATTATGATCCGTACTGGTACTTTTACACCAGAAATTCATTCTACAGGAGCTCCCATTACACTCCCTTCAATGAGTCGGAGTACAATGATTTTGATAGAGAACCCGTCCAATCCGAACTTACACAGGATGAATCCATAGGTAGTATCACAGATAGTTAATGCGTTGAATCTACTCTGGTTGACTGAAAATTATTACCCCGATCGCGGAGGCATGTCCGAATCCTGCGATCGTATCACATATTTCCTCCGGAAATCGGGAGTGACTCTCCACATCTTTCATTTTACAAATCGCATCCAACCATTCTTCACCGAAAAAATTTTAAAAAATGGCTCCTACACATCCCTCCCTCTCGGGAATGATTTGGAACACTCTTACAATTTAATCAAAATACATTTGGAAGATTTTTTAAAATCCAAGAAAATCGATGCTATCGTGGCCTTCGGTGGGATTCATCCTGTATTTCTTGGTCCTATTTTTTCCGATTTTTTTCAAATTCCACTTTTGACTTTTTTTAGAGGAAATGACTTTGATACATCCATTTTTTCTCATCGCAAGAGAGAATCGGTACTGCATTGTATTAAAAAATCAAAATTGATTCTTGTAAATAGCAGAACCAAACAAAGATATATCTCCAATCTGAATCCGGAATCAGATGTTGCTTTTGTACCCAACGGAATAGATATCAAAAACTGGAATGCAACCCCGGGTGATTTGGAGTCTTCCAAAGGAATTCGTAAGGAGTTCCCGGACTCAAATCCAATCCTCGGACTCTTCGGGCAATTGAAGACCAAAAAAGGCGTTCCTTTTTTTCTGGAATCTGTACTTTCAATTCAGAAGCAAGCTTTCTCTTTTCTGATCATAGGAGAGTTGGATGAGGAGATAGAATCTATTTTTATATCAAATCATTTATCCTACAAAAAACTTACTTTTTCAAAAAGGGAATCCCTGGTTCCTTACTATCTTTCCTGTGATGCCATAGCCCTACCCTCTTATTATGAAGGAATGCCCAATGTTCTCATTGAAGCTTCTGCCCTGGGCATCCCTACCATAGGCTCTTCTGTAGATGGAATAAGTGATTTTTTTGAGGATTTTGAGATCCATTTCTTATTCAAACCCGGAGATAGAGAAACTTGTAAGACAGCACTACTCAGATTCATTCAATCGGATAAAACTGTCCTTTCTAAACATTCCGAAAAATTGAAATCAAAAATCCGGGCAGAACACACAGCAGAAAAAGAAGCTGAAATGATATTATTGAAAATGAATTCAGTACTTAATTAAAATTATGGAGATCAAAAATGAAAACAATGATTAGCATCCTCTTGGGATTTCTCATTCTGGGTTGTCAAAAAGACAAAGATGTCACTAAGATGATAGAAGAAGAAAAGAAAAATCAATTAACCAATTCCGGTAATTCTCCCGTACCGGCTCAGAAGAGTAGAAACATCAAAATCTACCAAAACGGCGAAATTTTAGCTGAGATCACTACCGGTGAATCTTCATCTATTAAAATGAAAAACCTAAGTCTTAGTTCCAAACGAAAAGATGATAAGAAAAAATACTATTCGGTCGATGGAAAGCTAGTTTTTGAAATAAAATACAAAGAAGGAAGTTTCAAACTCAGGGATCCTTCGGGGAAACTTCTTCGAAAGGTAAAAATCAAGGAAGAGAAATTCAAAATCAGTGATAATGAAGAAAATCTCAATCCATTCGAATTGAAACAAAAAGAGGACAGGATCAAGATTGTATTGAATGAAAAAGAAATTGATAAAATTCAAAAAGATCCCTCAACAAACTATTTCGTCTCAAAAGAAAATTCGGGAGATTATTCCGTGGAAATGGACTCACTTCATCCAGGTGCCGGAGTAATATTTTTACCTACGATTCCTGTAATTGAAAAAATCATTCTCACCGCTGAAATTGCCGGTTTCTAAGGATTGATTCTCTACCATGCCCCCGGAGGAGGATTCGGTCATCTTAGCCGGGCACTCCTCTTTTTTTCCACCTTCTCCATACCCGATTCGGAAAGATATCTGATCACAGGGGATCTCCCCACTTCTTATTCTCCCGGCTTTCATGATTTGATTTCTGAGAAGGAAAGCCCTGAGGAAATTTCGGAAAAAATAAATAAAATTATCAGAGAGATGGAAATTACCGAAATCTACATAGATACCTTTCCCCTCGGAATCATAGGAGAACTCTCATTTTTAAAAACTAAGATTCCCGTCCATCTCATAGGAAGGAATCTAAAGATTCAAGTGTATCTCTCCGATTTGGAAAAACGATTCGGGAAGCTTCCGGACTTCCCGCAATTTCAATCCATTTATCAAATGGAAGAATTTAGCTCTGAATACTATGCATTTCTAAATTCATACTTTTCCTGTCCTCTCCATCCCTTTCCCTATTCTCCAAACATTCAGAAGATTGATGAAGTTTACAGTTCGGGAACACCTTACTACCTCGTCATACACAGTGGAAGTTCTGAAGAATTGGATTATTTGGTTAAATATGCGGATCAGACGATGAAGGTAGATAAATTTGATGGAAAACTAATTGTCATAGGTAGAGAGAATTTAGAAAGTCAAAAGACTACTCTAAAAAAATATCCGGCGGTAGAATACTTTCCGGAAGCCAAAAAAATCTTCACCGCTTGCGGTTTCAACCTACTCAGAGAATTGGTAGCTTTTCGAAACAAACATATCTGCATCCCCTTTCCGAGAAGGTATGACGATCAATTCTTTAGAAAGGAGATTCATTTTCCGAACAATGCATAAATTTCTTTCGGGTCAGAAAATGAATTCCTCAATTTAGATTTTACTTTTTTACAACAAACCCCGAAAGGATTCTTAAAATTTCACCGGGGATCATGTCCACAATAGTAGCTGTGGATCGATTCAAAACTCCCGGGATACAGACAGCTTCCTGTTTTTTTAAAGAATTAAGTGATTCCTCAACTACGGCTTTCGAATCCATCCATACAAAATCAGGGAGATTTTCTTTCTGGAATCCCGCCCTATCCTGAAACTCAGTTCTTGTAAATCCCGGGCAGAGGACCTGAACTGTGATACCGAAAGGCTTGTTTTCCTCATGAAGGGATTCACTGAAGTTTTTCACAAAAGCTTTGCTTGCCCCATAGATGACGGATGTGGGAGTAGGAAAGAAACCTACCATAGAGGCCACATTGATTAGATTTCCGGTATGCTTTCTGGAATGATAATTTTTGAGAACTGCATGAGAGAGCCTAACTACAGCCATTACATTCAGTTGAAGTTGATTTACTTCCTCTTCAATCTCCCTATCTACAAAATTTCCCATCGATCCATAAGCAGCATTATTGACGAACAAATCCAATTCGGGATCCGATTCCAAAAGAGAGGTGATTTTTCCTATCCCTTCCGGGGTACTGAGATCGGCCAGAATGATCTCAACCTCTGTTTTGTTTCGCAATTCTTTGGCAATCTGTTGAAGCTTCAACTCATTTCGAGCGATCAAAACCAGATTGTAGTTGTCTGCTAGACTAAAGGCAAAAGCCTCTCCAATCCCCGAGGATGCTCCAGTGATATAAGCTGATTTTTTTGACATTTTCCCTCCTTAGCCGGATTTTTTCTAACTGAATCGGGCAATGAAATTCCCACTCTAAACCATTCTCCTGAACTGAAAGTATTTTTTTCCATTCAAAAATTTATTGAACAGATCACAGAAAGAACTTTGTTTTTTTTAGTATGCTACTGCCATTTTATCGCTGATTGGATACTGGTGACGCTAATCTTATTTTGAAACCGACCAGAATTGAATCCTGAAAAAAATTCTCAATTTCCATGAGGTTTTTTTCATTTACTCAAAAGTTTCCCATTCATAAATGCTTAAACTATGGCTCCTGCTCTCATCGTCCTTGTGGCTTTTCTTCTCTATTTTCTGGGATATAGATTTTATTCCGGATATCTTTCCAATCGAGTATTCCAACTTCGGTCAGATTCAGGAATCACTCCGGCTCATACTCTGAAAGATGGAATTGATTACGTACCCACCCAACCATCGGTTCTCTTCGGCCATCACTATGCATCCATAGCCGGACTGGCACCTGTTCTCGGTCCCGCTGTTGCAGTGATCTGGGGTTGGCTCCCGGCACTCGCCTGGGTTGTTCTGGGTGGAATTTTTGTCGGTTGTGTGCATGACTTTGGATCTCTGGTTGTGTCGATCCGAAACCGGGGAAAATCAATCGGTCAGGTAGCTGAAGAGATCATAGGAAACCGGGCCAGATCCCTCTTCCATGCTATTATCTTTTTTCTTGTCTCTCTGGCTATGGGAGTTTTTGTCCTGGTCATAGCCGGACTCTATTCTGCTCCCAAAGAACCCAGTCTCAAACCCAAAACAGTCATCGAAGAAGTGACCTCTCATGACCTAAAAAAAGAGCATGACTCGGGAATTCTTAAGAAAATGGAAGAAAGACCACCCATGAAAAGCAATTTTCCTGAATCGGTTCTCCCTACTCTGGCTCTCATGCTTTCGGCAGTAGTCGTAGGATATCTTCACCACCGGAAGGGGTTTCCCCTTGGAGTCCTAACTTCCATCAGTCTGGTTGTTGTTATGATGGTGGTCTACTTAAGTATGCAGGAAGATGTTTTGAACTGGACGGGTCTCGCTCATCCGGACTCATCTCCCTCTACAGACTCCTGGAAATGGATCTTATTGGGATATGCATTTCTGGCTTCTGTGACTCCGGTCTGGCTCCTACTTCAGAGTCGGGACTTCATAAATTCCTTCTTGCTTTACCTCGGGATCATTCTGATCTACACGGGTTTTTTTCTCGGCAGTAGTCAGGGGGAACTCCCTAGTTTTCATACCCCCGCCATACGGGGAGAAGAAATCGGACTGGAACTTTTGCCTTTTGTATTCATCACCATTGCCTGTGGTGCAGCCTCAGGCTTTCATTCTCTGGTGAGTTCCGGAACTACAGCCAAGCAAATCGATCGTGAGGTAGACGCGAGATGGATCGGATACGGGGGAATGATCGGGGAGTCCCTCCTCGGTCTGACCGCTGTGATAGCCTGCACGGTCGGATTCTCCAGCGATGGCGAATGGAATCTCTACTACCGCTCCTGGTCGGGGCTTCAGGGGCTTTCTGTTCAGGTGGGTGCTTACATTCAGGGAACCGGAAGATTTCTGGGATACCTCGGAATTCCTGCCGGTCTGGGACAGGGCTTCATTGCCCTGATTGTCATTAGTTTTGCTCTGACCTCCCTCGATTCCGCAACCCGATTGTTGAGGTACAATATCGAAGAGATTGCCGATTCCACAGGTTCGGAACACATCAAAAAATGGGTGGGAAACCGCTACATATCCAGTCTGATAGCCTGCGCCGCAATCGGATTCTTTGCCTTTTTGAAAGTAGAAGTGAATGGACAAATTCGTCCGGCTGGCTTGGCCCTCTGGAAACTTTTTGGAACAACCAATCAGCTCCTTGCCGGTCTTTCCCTTCTCATAGTTTCCCTCTATTTGTTCCAAAAGAAGAGGAACTTCTGGGTCTCCCTGATCCCTATGAGTTTTGTCCTCACCGTTACTCTTTGGGCAATGATTGAAAATCTTATGGAATTTTTCTACAGTCCAAATCCAAATTATCTCCTGGGATTTGTTGGATCGACCCTACTTGTCCTAGCCTTATGGGTTCTTGTCGAAGGTTATCTCATAGTCAGAAGGTCGTTAAAAGAAATTTAAGCTGGTTTTTGACTTGACAGGTGGCCTCATTTTTTCAGCCTAGTAATGCATTTTCTAGGAGATTACCTTTATGAGCAAACCCCTAATCATCCAAAGTGACAAAACTCTGCTTCTCGAGGTTGACAATCCCGAGTTTGAAGATTGTAGATCACATATTTCTCGATTTGCAGAACTTGAGAAAAGTCCGGAGTACTTACACACGTACCGCATCTCCCCACTTTCACTCTGGAATGCGGCATCCAGTAAACTATCCGCAGATGAAATCATTGCCAGTTTGGAGAAATTTGCCCGCTATTCAATTCCAAAGAATGTAATCAATGAGATCAAAGAGCAAATCAGTCGATACGGAAAGGTAAAACTAGTTATGGAAGAAGATGGTGAATTGGCCATCATTTCCAATGAAAAAGGTTTTATTCAAGAGATTTCCAGTCATAGATCGATCCAACCCTTCATCCACCAGAGACTTTCCTCAGAGAAAATTCTTGTAAAAAAAGAATACCGCGGTCATATCAAGCAAGCTCTGATCAAAATCGGATTCCCCGTTGAAGACTTAGCCGGATACGATGAGGGCAATAAGTACGGATTCAATCTTCGCCCGACTTCAAAGTCAGGAATCAAATTCGGAATGAGGGACTACCAAAGGGCTTCTATTGAGGTTTTTCATGCAGGTGGTACCAATGAGGGTGGATCCGGAGTAGTGGTTCTGCCCTGCGGTGCCGGGAAAACTATCGTTGGGATGGGTGTCATGCAAATCATAGGCGCTGAGACTCTAATTCTCGTCACCAACACTCTCTCCATCCGACAGTGGAAGAATGAAATTCTCGACAAAACTGATATTCCCGAAAGCGATATAGGCGAATACTCAGGAGAGACCAAAGAAATCAAACCCATCACAATCGCTACTTACAATATCTTAACTCACAGAAAGAAGAAAGGTGCTGACTTCACTCATTTCCATATCTTCAGTGCCAACAACTGGGGCCTTATCGTTTACGATGAAGTTCACTTACTCCCGGCTCCTGTATTTAGAATGACTTCCGAACTTCAGGCAAAACGTAGACTCGGTCTCACAGCAACCCTGGTTCGGGAAGATGGATTGGAAGAAGATGTGTTCTCCCTCATCGGTCCCAAGAAGTACGATGTACCCTGGAAAGAATTAGAAAGTAAGTCCTGGATTGCCGAAGCCAAATGTGTGGAAATCCGCGTGGGAATGGAAGAAGAACTCAGGTTGAAGTATTCGATTTCAGATGATAGAGAAAAGTTTCGACTCGCATCCGAAAACCCTGAAAAACTGAAAGCCATAGAATTGATTCTTAAAAAACATGCCAATTCCAATATTCTGATCATAGGTCAATACATCAATCAGCTCGAGATGATCTCAGAACACTTCAAAATCCCTCTGATTACAGGAAAGACCCAACTGGGAGAGAGACAGGAATTGTACAATGCCTTCCGAACAGGGAAGATTAAATCATTGGTTGTTAGTAAGGTCGCAAACTTTTCGATAGACTTACCTGACGCTAACATTGCCATTCAGGTTTCGGGGACTTTTGGATCCAGACAGGAAGAGGCTCAGCGATTGGGTAGGATACTTCGACCTAAGAAAGATGACAATACCGCAGTGTTTTACTCTTTGATCTCCAGAGATACAAGTGAAGAAAGATTCGGTCAAAATCGTCAATTGTTCCTCACCGAACAGGGTTATGAGTATGAAATCTATACTTATGATCAGTTTAGAGAGGATGTTGAAGAGAAAGAACTCGCAACCTGAGTAAAGAACCACATTTCGGAAATTAAACTTGAGGAATTCCCCCTTCTAAAAAGTTTGGAAGGGATTAAGTTCCATTAGGGAGAACCATATGCTTCTTATAGCAAAACGACTCGATTCTGTTGAACCATCCCCCACCCTAGCAATCACTGCTAGAGCTAACGCTTTGAAAGCTGAGGGCAAGGATGTTGTTGGATTTGGTGCCGGAGAACCGGATTTCGATACCCCCGATCATATAAAAAAAGCCGCACAAAAGGCAATGGAATCCGGAAAGACCAAATACACACCTACTTCAGGTACTGTGAGCCTCAAAGATGCTATTATAGAAAAATTTCAGAAAGACAATGGACTCAAATATGATAGAAAGAACATCATAGTCGGTGTTGGGGGAAAACAGGTCATTTACAATTTTTTCCTTGCCACTCTCAATCCGGGTGATGAAGTCATCATCCCTGCTCCTTATTGGGTCAGTTATGCCGACATCATACGATTGGCAGAAGGCGTTCCAGTGATTGTCCACACAAAACCTGAAAACAATTTTCAGATCACACCGGAACAACTAGAAAAAGCCATCACTCCCAGGACAAAAGTCTTCCTGATCAATTCTCCTTCCAATCCCACAGGAGCGGCCTATTCCAAAAAAGATCTCTCCGCTCTCTCTGATATCATCTTAAAGCATCAAATCATGATTTTGACAGATGATATTTATGAAAAAATCATCTATGATGGCTTCGAATTTTCTAATCCAGCTATGTTTTCCAATGAACTAAAAGAGAGAACCTTCGTAATCAATGGAGTCTCCAAAGCATACAGTATGACAGGTTGGAGAATTGGGTACGGTGCGGGACATCCGGACATCATTAAAAATATGGATACGATTCAGGGTCAGTCCACTTCCAACGCTACTTCAATTGCTCAGTATGCAGCTGAAGAGGCGTTACGCGGTGATCAGACCTGTGTCTCTGATATGCTCAAAGCTTTTACTGATCGTCGGAACAAGATCGTAGCGGCACTTCGTGCGATTCCGGGAATCCAATGCAATATGCCTCAGGGCGCTTTCTATGTATTTCCCTATTTGGATGAAGTCTATTCTCTCCCCGGTTTTCAAAAACTAATTCAGGGAAATGAATCCGCTTCCAAGAGTAAAATCTTCTGTGATCATCTCTTGGAAAAATATGATGTGGCTGCTGTACCCGGTATCGCTTTCGGCGATGATCATGCCATTCGTCTTTCCTATGCTCTCAGTCAGGAAACGATAGACAAAGGGGTTCAGCGGATTTCTAAAATGATTCAGGAGCTAAAGTAATTTTTATTCATGATCAGTCTGAACCAAATCAATCGTGATACAAAATTTTATGGGATTCTGGGCTTTCCATTGTCCCATACACTTTCTCCTCTGATCCACAACACTCTCTTTGCCGAATACAAGCAGAACTCAGTGTATCTGGTCTTCGAAAAAGAACATCCTGACAAATACACTCTCTTCAAAGAAAGGGGGTTGATCAAGATCTATGGATTGTCCGTAACGATTCCGCACAAAGAATGGGCATTTCAAATCTCTGATGACTGTGATGAAACAGGTAGAATCATGGAGGCTTCCAATACTCTGATTTTGAATTCGGAAGAAGGATTCATTCAGTCATTCAACACAGATGGAATGGGAGCAGTTCGGGCGATTCTGGAGACCAAGAAAAATTTTCTCAACAATCCCAAGGATGTTTTGGTTTTGGGGAGCGGCGGAAGTGCTCGTGGGATATCGTACGCACTTCTAAAATCAGGATTTCCCAATAAGATTGTAATCGCAGCAAGAAATGAAGAAAAAGGGAAACAAATCGTTTCCACTTTGAACCAGGTTAGACAGTTTTCGAGTGAGTATTCACCTATCCCTAAGAATATCGAAGAAAGCAAACGCTTCTCTGTCATTATCAATACCACCCCCCTCGGGATGAAGGGTCAATCTCAGTCCCTAATTCTCCCGGAAGAGTACATAAATAAAAATCACATTTTGTTTGATATAGTCTACAATCCCATCAAAACACCACTGGTGCAAAACGCTATCAAGAATGGAGCCAAAGTGATTCCGGGATATGAGATGCTTTTGTATCAGGCTATGGAACAATTTCGTCTCTTTTCGGGGATCACTCCCTCTTCAAGACATGTGAATCAAATCAGAAAATTATTGCAAACAAAACTAGCCTGAAGACTATCTCATGCATCGAACATCATGCTTGGACTTTTCTTTTTCGCTGGTATAAGATTTTCCATTTTTCATTGATATCGCTATCGCATGAGTAGGGTTGCTTTCGGATTGGGACCAGTAGATGCATTCGGTATCACAACCATAGTTCTTCCATCCCGTTAGACTCTCATACAAGACCTGAAGCTCTTCACCTGTGGGCAATCGCATATTGATTTCCCTACACCGTTTGACTGCTGTGTACCAATCCAGAACGCCCTGTCGATTGCTCCAATAGAGTTTGGAGAGATCGATTTCCTTTTTGGAATGATATACCGGAAGTGAAAGAGACTTGGGTTGAATGGGTGAATTGATTTTTCTTCCCTCAGAATTGCAGGCAAGAAGAAAGATCAATGTGAGAGGTAAATAGATTTTAGATTTTTTGAGGTTGCGAAAGAGTCGGGCTATCAAACTGTTTGATATCCTTATATCATTTTTCATGGAAGGAAACTTTATTTCTTCCTTCATTTTTAGATTTGTAAAGCATTAGATCAGCAAAATGCAGACATTCCTGGATACCTTCTTTGTTTTCGCGAACAAAGACACCTATGGAAATCGTATAACGAAGTTCCTGATCCTGAAACCGAATCACATTTTCTTCGATCTTTTTTCTTAATTTTTCGAAATATTCCTTAAGGTCGTCTTTGGGAACAGAGCTGGTTACTACAGCAAATTCTTCCCCTCCGAATCTTGCGACGAACCCATCATTTCCCAGAAAATCTTTGATGCTATCGGCTAGGGTTTTGATAGCAATATCTCCTGCATCGTGTCCGTAGGTATCATTGATTTTCTTAAAGAAATCAATGTCCAGTTGAGCAATCCCGTATACCTCATCTCTCTTAAACAAGTTTTCTACAGTTTCAAAAAAATGACGTCTGTTCATGATACCAGTCAAATAATCGTTATTTGCCAGATACCTCATCTGCTCAAAATTCTCAAGAACATCCATGTTCATGTTTACCCGACAGAAGAACTCTTCTTTGGAAAAAGGTTTTCCTATATAATCATTCACACCAATCTTAATAAACCTGGAAGAGATATTTTTTGTATCACTTGAAGAAATTGCAACAATAGCCAATTGATCCCTATTGTACTTTTCACGAACATGAATCGTGAGTTGAAACCCATCCATTTCCGGCATATTGTAATCGGTTAAGATTAGTTTTACATCAGGATTTTCTTCAAGTAGTTGAAGACATTCTTTGCCATTCTTTGCCTCAAATACAGTAAACATATGCATCTCCAGCAAATCGATCAACAACTTGCGATACAATTGAGAGTCATCTGTAACAATCACTTTAGTCCGGGAATTTTTTTGAAGTCGGACAATCAAACTCAGGACATAATCAATGTCTTCTTTTCGACTTTTGAGGGCATAGTCAATGATGCTTTTACTGGCAAAAATACTGTCCCGAATTTCATCACTGAACTCCCCCGTCAGAACAATGGAGGGAATTTTCTTGGATAAAAAATAATCAATGTGTTCGGAACCGTTAGAATCAGGTAGATTTAAGTCCAAAATCGCCATGAAGATATTGTCTCTCTCGACTTCCAATAACTTCCTGGCTTCTTCAAATCCAAATGCGAGGACAGTCTCGAGTCCCAATTTTTTCTCAACGTTTCTCGCCATCAATCTGGTAAAGGCAATACTGTCATCTAAAATGAAAATTTTACCTTTTGTGGACTTATCTATATTAAAAACCAAATCTATTTACCCTTTCTTTCCGTAAGAGACTTCGAGCATTCTTCTGACTGACAATTGTGCTTTGCTAATTACCTCATCATCTAAGTGGATTTCAAACTGTTCTTTCAATAATGCATCCCTAACTTTCTCGAGAGTAATTTTTTTCATATGCGGGCAAGTCTGACAGGTTGATACAAAATGTCTATCGGGAAATTTTGACCTAAGATTGTCACCCATTGAACATTCTGTGATCAACATAACGTTTTTGGCTTCTGATTTTCCTATAAAATTTGACATCTCGGAAGTCGATCCTGCAAAATCCGATGCATCCACGACGTCATCTTTGCACTCGGGATGAGAGATCACAACAAGGTCATCAAACTGCTTTCTGGCGAGATCAATGTCTTCTTTTTTATAGAGTTCATGAACCATACATCTTCCGGGATGAGTGATCAATTTTTTCTTAGTTTCTTTTTGAACATTGGAGGCAAGATATTCATCGGGTAAAAAAATGACCTGATCGCTCTCCAAAGAATTTACTATTTGAGCTGCATTTGCTGATGTACAACATATGTCAGTTTCCGCTTTTACTTCAGCGGAACAATTCACATAAGTAACAACCGGAACACCCGGATATTGCTTTTTCAAAGCGATGACATCCGCCCGATTGATGCTCTCTGCCAGAGAACAACCCGCAGAGAGATCTCCGATCAAGACCTTCTTTTGAGGACTCAAAATTTTAGCTGTTTCCGCCATAAAGTGGACTCCATTGAAGAGAATGATGTCCGCATCAGTTTCGGAAGCAACTTTACTCAGATAGAGAGAATCTCCCATTATATCAGATACCCCATGGAATACATCCGGAGTCATGTAATTGTGCCCCAAGACCAAAGCATTCTTTTCTTTCTTCAATCGATTGATTTCCTCAATCAGAGGCAATTTTCTTTCTATTTCATCAGGGAAATAAACAGTTTGTAATTTTTGTATGAGATCCTGGTTGTCCATGTATCTATCCTTCCGGTAGGTTCGGTTGTCTCACCGGTTATTTGATTTCATTGCTCTTATAGATTAGACCCTAAAACTTAGGTCTCATTTCTATCTCTACCATCGAATTCAAAATCAAAGTCATTTTTTAAGATGAATCCAATATTTTTCCTTTCCATTCTTGATTCATGAAAATACCGGAAAAATGAATGAATCTATGCGATAATTTCTGATTTCACCCCAAAACTCTAATTTTTATCAAAATTCAATGAAAACAAAAGAAAATAGATTCCAATAAAGAGAAATGAATGAGAATCAAATTGTCTATCTTAAAAAATTAACGGGCTCTGAATGGGTAAAAAAAAAGGGACAAAGTTTATCTGATAAATGAAATCTTCCGATTAAGGAAACAAGGTTCTTATGTCCAATTCACCCAAAACATTTGATCGTTTTCCTCTTATTCTGGCTTCTTCCCTGATTTTATTGATGGGACTGGCTTATTATTTCTTGTTTGTAAAGAAATCTCCCGAACCCTCTTACAGAACTCCCGGAGACACCTCCACGATTGAAAAAATCCGTGAAAATATGAAGTATCTGGAAGATGAACATTTATTGAGTATCAAGTCCGTCTCCACAATTGAATACCTAAGGACCCGACTTCTCTATCATAAATTTGAAAATCCGGACTCTTATATAGAAAAATTTCAGGAAGAAATCCTCCTGGATTTTCCGGGGGAAAGGGGAGAGGCTCTTCTTTCTCTGGCTGACCTTTATTTGAAATTTTTGGAATTTGAAACCGAAATGGTAAAAAATGATGCCTACACAGAGTACCAAAAATGGCTGAGCATCCGGGAAGAACGCAAAAAAATCTTCGGAATCTCTCTGGAGGAAAAACTCTTCCCACCCAAAAAAGAAGATAAGATTGAAAAGTTTTTTCTCTACACCAAGCACTACTGCAAACTCAATTTTGAAGAATCCGAAGACACGAAGAGAGAGCACTTAAGAAAAGCACGATTGGAAATCTACGGAGACGATTTCGAGGAGCTGTATTCCAAAGAATCTTTCAGCAGACAATTGGAATTGGAATTACGGATTCGTGAGAGAGAAATGAGCATTCTAAGTGAAGAAGAAAGGAAAAAAATTATTTCCAAAATTCGTTCTGACCTGAGAAAAGAAACCTCAATTTTTTGATCTCAAATCTCCTGTGATTGCCTTAGCTATGTACTCTATCCCTCTTGCATCCCCTTCATAATTGGGGATCAAATGAATGTGGAGATGCGGAACAGCCTCAGCTATCGAAACGGAATAGATCTTTCGGGGTTTGTGATTTTTTTGAATGGTTTCGAGAGCAAACTTCAGAGCCGGACCGTATTCGCCAAAAGCTTCATCGCTCAAATCTTCCCAATTTTCATAGTGCTTTCTGGATTCAATTGTAATGTATCCCTTCAGTCCTTTTTCAGAAAACGAATCTCTAAGAATCCAATGAGTAAATTTTCCGATTTCATGATTCATCTCTTCCTGTGATTTGCAAATCTTACAGTCCATACTCTCCCCTTTTCTATCAATTTCTAGACTCATTTTCTTTCTGACTCACCCTGTGCAATTTTTTATTCTTCTAAACATTTTCATTTTTTTATTCATGACCGACTTTTTCTGATCAATCAATAAAAATAAGGGTTTGGGAACGATGAATCTCCGAGCTTTCTCTCATTCAACTGACCTATCCCACGAAGTTTGTCGGGTCAGCTACTGATCCAAAAAGGGATTGAAGTGAAGCCTTGAAAATGGTCTTAGAATACGATTCGGAGATTTCCTTCAAAATTTTCTCAAAGAATCCTATTTTTGGAAAATTCTAAATTTCCTTTGAATATTGGAGAAATCTCTTGATTCTAAATCGATGAATCCGAGACTCTTCTTATGGATAGTTCACCTATAAAATCCTTTGTGAATCGGGTTCGAAAAAGTGCAGAAACCATAGATGAATTGCTTCAATCAGTTTCGGAAGATCTCGAATCCAAAAGAAAGTCAAGAGAATCCTGGTTTGAGTGGCATAATCTCTGGAAGAAAGCCTGGATAGACGACAAAATCGACCCCCCCCTGCCGAGGGAGGACCGGGACAAGCTTAAAGAAGAAACCACAGTCACCAAAAGGTACAATGCCTTAGATCTTTAGTACATCCTTACAAAATTTTCATAGCAAACTTCTAATATTTTTCAGTCTAAATACTATAAAGAAAGATGTTCACAATTGTCTTTTTACTACACGGAGGGATTCGATAGTTTGGAAAGTGCTGAGTAGACCGGAAAGATCCTTAGATTTCTATACATATCCACAGGCTTTTTAGATTTTTCAGAATAAAATACTCTAGGCTTTTCATAATACAATCGAATATTAATATTAGATGTCCTGAATATATTCTCATGTTTTGAGGAAGGAGTAATGGAAATGGAAACCGGAACAATCTCATCAAGCCTGCCTGTTAGCTTTTCTTTTGGAGTTTTGCCCCATCAAATTCAGGACCCTATCCATGCAATTCAGGAAAAATCAGACCCCGAACCAGTTTCCACTCGCCATGAAATCAAAAACTATTTCATTTCACCGGAAGAAATGAAAGAACTTCTCTCCATCCTGATGAGAACTCCGGATATTTTACGCAATAATACAGGGAATTTTGTCGATATATTAGCCTGAGGGACAATTTGCAACTTGCGCTAATCATTCAGGACGGCTACATCTATTTACTCTGGCTTGTACTATTCTTGTCATCTGCCGGTTTTTTATGGGTATTGTACAAAGAAATTGTCTATCCATACATTCTTATCAGTACGAAAGAAGTGGAACCCCCTCCCGAAGTAGGAAAAGTTTATGAGTTTATCGTCAGCGAATCTGAAAGAAACTCCTTCTTCTCGGTTGGAAAAACTACAGGAAATATAGTAACCAGATGCTCTGCCATCCAGGAAGACCATCTTATTTTTCAATTCAAGAAAGATCCTTCTCAGGAAGAGTATGACATTCAGATCAAGAAAAATGGTGCTGTTCTCTTTAAGCCCCCCCGTATGCCAACCTACAGCACTATGGACAGCACGGAAAAACTGGAAAGTCATGAAGTCATAGGGAAAACAGCTGATTTTAGAATTTCAAATGTTATCCTGAAAGAGAGGATGGTCAATTTCATTGAAATCTCCCTAACTTCCAAATTCATCATTACAAAGTCAGGAAAAGAAAGACTTCAATTTCGATTCACCATAACAAAGATTCACCCCGGTCTCAATTTGAATTCACCTGATAAAACCGGAAATTTCCCCTGGGGTAAGGATGAACAAAAAGCTGAAGAGAGTTTTCAGGAACAGGAAGATACTGAAGAATAAAACTCCCGAAAAAGAATTTCTTTACAAGCTTTCCCGATTCCATAAACAGGATTTGTATGAAACAACTCTACTTTTCTCTGTTGGTTTACCTTCTTTCACTTATTTCTATTTATTCAGATTCATCCCCATCCATTCTAAATTTTAGTCCTACGGGTGAAATTCGAAATGTAGAACAGGTCAAAGTTCAATTTTCCCATTCCATGATTCCTTTCGGAGATCCCAGAGCAAAAGTAGAACCTTTTGATGTGATTTGTTCGGAACAGGGCAAAGGTAGATGGTTGGATGACAAAAATTTTGTTTTTGAATTCACGAAAAAAATTTCCGCCGGAAATACATGCATTTTTACCTTAAAGAAAGATATCAAAACTCTGGCCGGAAAAGAAATCACAGGAGTATCTAAGTTTTCATTCAACACTGGGGGACCTGCGATTTATTCTTCCAAACCTTATGAAGGAAGCTACATCGAAGAGGATCAATATTTTTATCTTCAAACAGATTGCCCTGTAGATGAGGAAAGTATTATCGAAAAAGCTTACTTTTCTGTTCAGGGGAGCAAAGAAAAGTATCCGGTAGAGATCGTTACGGGAAGTCCGAGAGAAGACTTAATTAAAAAATATTCTGCCGAGAAGAAACAGGAAAGGATCTTATTGCTCAAATCAAAATTGACTTTCCCAACCGACAAACAGGTGCAATTGATCTGGCCCAAAGGGATCCGATCCAAATCGGGACTTCCCACCTCCTCCGATCAAAAATTAAGTTATCAGGTACGCTCTCCCTTTACAGCCAGTTTTTCCTGTGAAAGAGAAAATGCAAATTCAGATTGCATTCCGCTTCTACCCATGACCCTGAGTTTTTCAAGTAACTTTCCTATCAAGTTTCTAAAGGATATTGTAATACGTTCCGGGAAGCAGACCTTTACTCCCGAACAAATCAATTCAGAAAATGAAACAAGTATCTCCTATCTCACATTTCGGGGTCCTTTTCCTGAGAATTCCGAACTTACTCTCGAAGTCCCCAAATCCATTCAGGATGATACCGGACGAAGTCTTCAATCTGCAAAAAAGTTTCCTTTAAAAATCAAAACAGATAAATATCCCGCTCTTGCAAAATTTCCGGCCCGATTTGGTATCCTCGAATGGGAAAAAGAAACTGCCCTTCCGGTTACGATTCGAAATCTGGAAAAGAAAGTAAAAACCAAGCTTGCTTCTTTTTCAGCTTCATCTGTATCACAGGAGTTTGCGGGAAAACAAAAAAAAATTACTCCCAAAGAAATAGTGAAGTGGATTCAAAATGTCAATTATCACAACCGGGATACTTCGATTTTTCAAAAAGAAAAAAATATCAAAACCTTCACTCTTCCGCAGACAGAAAGTCCGGAAGCATTTCAGGTAGTTGGAATTCCCATTTCTGAACCGGGATTCCATGTAATAGAAATCGAAAGTAAGGTTTTAGGAAAAAAATTATTGAACAACGGTAAACCCATGTATGTCCCTACCTCAGTATTGGTGACGGATATGGCAGTGCATTTCAAACAGGGAAGAGAATCTTCTCTTGTATGGGTGACCTCACTTTCAAAAGGGAAACCAGTTCCATCTGCAGATGTAAGAGTTCTGGATTGTAATAATAAAGAACTCTATAAAGGAAAGACCAACTCAGATGGAATTTTGAATCTTCAATTACCCTCAGCACCCTATTGCAATAATTCGTACTATCAATACAATAACGGGTACTTTGTAACTGCGGAAAAAGGCAAGGATTTCAGTTTTGTCCACTCCGGCTGGACCTCAGGTATAGAAACATGGAGATACAACCTTCCCGGCAGAGGATACAAAGGCTCAACCCCCAATATAGCTCATACGATTCTGGATCGACCACTTTTTCGGGCTGGAGAAAAAGTGAATATGAAACATATCCTTCGAACTCATTTTGCAGGTGGATTCAAAAAAACTGACCCTAATACTTTTCCGGGGGTTCTGACCATCCGTCATCAGGGCTCGGATCAAAAGTACACACAAAATCTAAAATGGACTACGGGTGGAATATCTCTATCTGAATGGGAGATTCCTAAAGAAGCAAAATTAGGAAATTATCAAATAGAACTCTCCTCTAAATCCAATACCTATTACTCAGGTGAGTTCCGGGTGGAAGAATTCCGAATCCCAATTCTAAAGGGTGTAATTCAATCCCCTCCGGAAAAACAGGTAAAAAAGGATGGCTTCAATGTAGACGTTCTGGTAACATATCTCTCCGGTGGTGCGGCATCCAACTTACCTATAAAATTTAAATCTTTCTTCAATGAATACGGAAGCCACAATGCAGGAAGGTACAACGAATACAGATTCCTCACTGATGAATTGAAAGAAGGCAAGAAAACTTCTCCGGAATACTACTACGATTATGATCCGGATTCGGATACCGGAGCGTCTGCAGCCAACCCGATGAAAATCATATCTCAGGAAGGACTTCTGGATGGATCCGGTTCGGCGACAATGAAAGTCACAAATATACCATCCAGCAACACCATCATTAGTTCAGTTCTGGAATTGGAATACAGAGATCCCAATGGAGAGATACAAACTATCTCACAGACCATTCCTGTCTATCCTTCCGAATACATAGTAGGTATAAAAAATGATTCCTGGATCTCATCTCCGGAGTCTGCCAAAGTTCAGATCGCTGTATTGAACTTGGACAACAAACCTATAAAAAATTGGCCGGTTACTATCGAAGCTTACGAAAGGAAGTACTACAGCAATCGAAAAAGGATGGTTGGTGGATTTTATTCATACGACTCTATAGAAGAAATTCAAAAACTTTCCAAATTCTGTGAAGGCAAAACCAATGATGCAGGTATTTTGATCTGCGAAGGAGTTCCTCCCAAACAGGGAAATATAATTTTCCAGGCAAGAATAGAAGACCCGAAGGGGAATCCATCCTACTCACAAAATGAAGTCTATGTCCCGGGTTCCGATGAGGGGTACTGGTCAAGCTACTCGGACAATGATAGAATGGATTTACTACCGGAAAAGAAAGAATACAAACCCGGGGAAATCGCAAAGTTTCAGGCCAAACTTCCCTTCTCAGAATCTACAGCACTTATTACTATTGAGAGAGAAGGAGTTTTGAATTCCCGGATTGAAACCATCAAAGGGAAGGATGCAATCATAGAAATTCCTATAACGGGAGAATATGCACCTAACGTTTTTGTTTCGGTTCTTGCAGTCAGGGGACGTTTGGGAAAAATAAAGCCCTCAGGACTAATTGATCTGGGAAAGCCATCGCACAAACTCGGATTGGCCGGAATCAATGTCGGATGGGAAAAGCACAAGCTGGAAGTTCATGTAGAAACCGGGAATTCAAAATTCAAGGTTCGTGAAAAAGTAAATGCTCATATCAAAGTCACTCCAATCGAAGGCAAATTAGATCCGGACTCAGAAGTTGCTATAGCTGTAGTCGATGAGGGACTTCTGGAATTGATTCCGAACAAAACCTGGAAGATTCTGGATGAAATGATGGGAAGTAGGTACATCGAAGTAAGCACTTCTACCGCACAGATGCAGGTTGTTGGAAAGAGGCACTTCGGTTTGAAATCCGTTCCCCAGGGAGGCGGTGGTGGACAGGAACCCACAAGAGAATTATTTGATACCCTACTTCACTGGAAAGGTTCGGTCAAGCTGAACAAAAATGGAGAAGCTGATATCGAATTCCCAACCAATGACTCTCTGACTTCTTATCGGATAGTTGCAATAGCCACTTCCGGTTTAGACAAATTCGGAACCGGTTCTTCCTCTTTCCAAACCACCCAGGACCTCATGATGTTCTCAGGAATCTCACCCATAGCCAGAGAAGGTGATGAATTTCGAGCTGAGATCAGTCTGCGAAATACAACCGATAAGTCTGTAGAAATCAATATTATGGGGAAGACAAACAATAAGGCGATTGGAGATCTTTCTCCGCAAAAAATCAATTTAAGTGCGAATGAAACGAAACAGGTTTATTGGGATGTAAAAGTTCCAAATGATGTTAGAAAAATTGATTACAAATTTTATGCGGAAGGACAGGATTCAAAAGATAGTATCACAATAAAACAAAATGTAATACCGGCTGTTCCCGTCAGAGTCTTTCAGGCAACCTTAACTCAAATAGACAAAGAATACAAAGTTCCTGTCCAAATACCCGAAGATGCTATACCGGGCAGAGGGGATCTTTCTGTTTACATTGATCGCACCCTCCTATCCTCCCTCGGTGGTGTCAAAAATTATATGAATCAATATCCATATACCTGTATGGAACAAAAAGTTTCAAAAGCAGTGAGTCTCAAAAATCTCAAACAGTGGGATGCCGCAATGAAAAAACTTCCTGCCTATTTGGATGAAGATGGTTTTGTAAAATACTTTCCCAATATGTATCGGGGAAGCTCTACTCTTACAGCATATATATTAGCAATTGCCAATGAAAGAAACTGGAAAATTCCTGAAGATAGCAAAAATCATATGATAACAGCTCTAACCGGGTTTGTCAATGGATCTCTAAATAGAAACTCTTCTCTTCCAACAGCAGATCTTACAATCCGAAAATTAGAAGCGATTGAAGCCCTCTCCAGGTACAATTCAGCAAACCCTTCGATGCTCTCTGCACTTCAGTTTGACCCCAATCTAATTCCGACATCTTCAGTATTAGATTATTGGAATATTCTGGATAGAATGGATATTCAGGACAAAAACCAAAAGATGAAAAAGAATGAAGCCATAATTCGGTCCAGATTGAATATGCAGGGAACGATCATGAAATTCAGTACAGAAAGAAGTGATTCTCTGTACTGGCTAATGGTTTCTCCGGATATGAATTCAGTCAAACTGCTCCTGACCCTGGTTCGAATGAATATCTGGAAAGAGGACATAGGACGAATCGTTCGCGGAGCTCTCTCCCGTCAAAAAAAAGGTCGTTGGGATCTGACGACTGCCAACGCCTGGGGAACTTTAGCCATGGAAAAATTTGCCAGAGCTTATGAAAAAGAACCGGTATCGGGAACCACACATGTCCGATTGGGAGAACTGGAGAAAAACCAGGATTGGAAGAAAAATAAGAAAGGCAATCGTATCTCATTGAAATGGCCCAGCGGAAAAGAAGAGCTGAATATTGAACATGAGGGATTCGGAAAACCCTGGGCGATCATTCAGAGCAAAGCAGCGATACCACTCAAAGAATCTCTTTTCAGCGGATTCCGAATAGAAAAATCAATGAGAAACCTCGAGTCTTCCGGAAGTGACTGGAAAAAAGGAGACCTGGTTCGAATTCAATTGAAAATCAAAGCGGATACAGATATGACCTGGGTCGTAGTCAACGATCCCATTCCAGCCGGAGCGACAATCTTATCGGGAGGAATTCGTACATCGGAATCAGCGACAGCCTCAGAAGTAAATACAGGATATGTGTATCCGATTTACGAAGAGAGATCATTTGATAGCTACAAAGTGTACTACGAATATGTTGCGGATGGCGAATGGACTCTCGAATACACCATCCGCCTCAACCAGGATGGAGTGTTTCAGCTGCCTACTACTAGAGTGGAAGCCATGTATGCACCTGAAATGTTTGGCGAATTGCCTAATGAAGTGCTAAAGATCAAAGAATAAATTTTTAAGATGTCAAAAAAGATTCCCGGAAAATTTATTTATTACCCGGTAATCTTTTTTGTTCTCTTTGAACTTACTTTTCGGGCTCTGAACCTACCCGGTAAATACGGAAATCCTCTAATAGGTCTGAATGAAACTATACTTTCTACAACTCTAAACACTCAAAAAGAGTTTTCTACAAATACTATCCTTTTGGGATCTGAGTTTGGATTTGAGGGATTGGATATGATTCAATTGAACCAAATCCTATCCAAGAAAGGGATGAGAGTTCAAAACCTTTCTATCCCATACTCAAATCCATTGATCCACCTACTTACTCTGGAAACTGTACTGAGAAGCAATTCCGAAATAAAATATATTGTCCATATTCCTAACCCTTTAGAGGAAAAGAAATCAATCTCCGAAACTTCCTTTTCTTTACTTACAAATTTTCCTCTTTTGCGGGTAATCACAAAAATCAATGAATTTTCTTATGAATTGAGTTTTTCTCAATGGCTGAGATTATTGTTCAAATCTGCACAAATCATTCATTACTTAACTTCATTATTTGATCCCGAGCCCTCTTACATACCTGATGAAATCATGGATTCACAGGACTCACCCTATCTCTACCTAAATGCCCGAAAGGACTCTATAAGAGATCTTCATTCTTCTGAAAACATAGATTGTTCTATATTTAAAAATAAATTTGAAAATCTATCCTCCATTGATTTCACATCACAAATCACTTCCATTCAGGAATATTGCAATTCTGAAAAATCTTCAAATCCAGCCTCAAACATCCAAGCCTCATTTTTTTTAATACGTATGAGTGTATTGTATGAATTTTTCTCTAAAAAAAATCTTCAGGTGTATTTGATACGACCTCCGGCGCTTTTTTGGGAAAAGAGAAAAGAGTCTGAAAAATTATTTTCCCATTGGAATCAAATGAATAAGGAAAGCTCCATAACCCAATGGATCGACTTATCTGAAGTTTATCCACAGAGCAATCCTTCGGAATATTTCTATGACCCTATCCGTCCCAACCAAAAGGGAATGAAAATTTTTACTGAGGAACTGGGATATGAAATCCTCAAGAAAAATACTTCTTTAGGACAGTAAGTTGGAAAAATCAGAACTACGAAAAGAAGTCAAAAAAATTTTATCCCGAATCCCTTCCAAAGAGGAAAAAGATAGAAAAATTGGAAACTCCTTATTGAACTTTTTGCCATTCGGTTGCAAATTGATTTCTTATAGAAATGACTCACTGGAAGTTTCGACTGAATTCTTAAATTCAGAAAGACCGGATCTGAAGATTTTTTATCCAAAAATTCTCTCAGTAGAGTCCGGATCGATGGAGTTTCTCTATCCTGAGGATTGGAAATTGGGAAAATATCAAATTCCCGAACCAATAGGAACCGAAAGGATCCAGCCTGAAGAAGCGGATAGGGTATTGATTCCGGCTCTAGGATTCAATTCAAGGGGTTTTCGGCTCGGGAGAGGAGCAGGATTCTACGACAGATCTTTTTCAGGAATTGACGCAAAAAAATTAATCGGATTGACGTATTCAGAAGTATTTCCTTTAATTTTTAAAGAGACAATTTTTGATATATCCGTCGGACAAATCCTTACCCCGGAAGGTGTATTTTTATGAGGATTGAATAATGTAGTCCCGATATATAATTTAATAGGGATTTTCATTTACAAATTCTTATAGGAATGAAAACTTTCCCGAGGGTGTATTTCCTTTTTTTTAGGTGAAATCCAAAGCGAGCAGGTGAACAATGCAAACAACTGAAACGACAGAAAACGGTAACGAAACAACCCAAACTGAGGAAGTAATCCAATTTCTCTCCTTCACTGTTTCCAATGAAACATTCGGTATAGACCTTCTGTTCGTCCACGAAATCCTGCGTCCGGCATTCATAACCCGAATCCCAAATGTAGAAGAGTATGTACTCGGAGTGATCAACCTCAGGGGTGAGATCATTCCCATTGTCGACCTAAAGAAAAAATTTGACCAGGGGTTCACCACGATCGGAAAATCTTCACGCATCATCGTATTGGAATACAACTCCAAAAGATTTGGTTTGATCGTAGAAGAAGTTAAACAAGTCATTAAAATACTCAAAAATTCAATCAGTGCGATCAATAATCAACTTTCATTAGCATTCAACCATATGATAGACTACGTGGGAAGATCCGGAGATCTAATTGTCTTGATTATTGACCTAAAAAAATTGATTACCTTAGAGTAAAAAGGTAGTAGGAGAACGAATTTGTCTGGAATCCTCGGCGAATACACAGAAATCTTTCTAGAAGAATCTGAAGATCAGATTGAAGAACTCAATGCAAACCTCCTTAAAATGGAGCAGGACCATTCAAATCCTGATATCATCAATGATATATTTCGGGCTGCCCACTCCTTAAAGAGTTCTGCGGCCTTCGTAGGTCTCTACAATCTCTCCGATCTCGCCCACAAGATGGAGAATTTACTACAAAAAATTCGGGAAGATAAGATTTCAGTCAATGTAGAACTGGTCAATTTACTTTTTGAATGCTTTGACCTTATTAAAGAAGTGATCGATGCGGTAGCTGAAGGTCAAAAGATCGATGTCCCTTTTACAGACATGATCGAAAAACTTGAAAATTACGAGAAAGATCAGGGAGCAGCAGGAACACCCGCTCCGAAAAAAGAGACTCCCGTAGCTCCGACAGTTACCACTCCGGTAGAAGCCCCTTCCTCGACCCCCGCTGCACCTTCCTCTACCTCAGGTCTTTCCGGAGGATTTGTTGATCTCTCCGAAGATGAATTGTATGACCTAGAAGAAGAAATGAGAATTCGAAATGCCTCTGCCATCGACATTCGTGTGATTCTCAAGGACGATACTCAAATGAAGGGCTCCAGATATGCCCTGATCATGGAAACTTTGAAACCCACAGGGGTAGTTTTCAAATCCATTCCGGAAGAAGAAGACCTCCTCAAGGGAATTCAGATAGAAGAACTTCTCTTTACTTATATCACCCAATTGGATCCGGAAGAAGTTGAAAAAATCATCACTTCCGATATGATCAAAACTCTTGAAACTCAAATTCGAAGTTTCAGTTCCAATGTTCAGGAAGAACTAAAACCACTACCCCTAGAACCCGAAGAACTCCAGGAAATTGACGAAGAGGTCAAGGCCAGAAAAGGAACCGTTTATGATGTGCGGGTGATTTTGAAACCTGACACTCCTATGAAAGGTCTACGATTCACTCTAATTCTACAAAACCTCAAGCATGAATCGGTAGTCTACAAATCCAATCCGGAAATAGAGATTTTGGAAAGAGGAACTGAACTCAATTCTTTGACTTTCATCCTCATTTCCACTCTGGATGCAGACACCATCCACAAATCAATCATGGTGGACATGGTCGAACACATTGATATCAAACCCAGAAATATAACAGTCAGTGACCAGATTTCTTCAAAAGAGACATCCTCCTCAGCTCCACCTTCCAAACCCGCATCTGTAGGTGGAACAGTTCAGCCTCGAAGAGAAAAACAGAACACTCAGGTAGAAAAAGACTCCGACAAGGCCATCACCAAAAGCATCAAGGTCTCTTCAGAAAAGCTCGATCAGCTAATGAACAATGTAGGTGAGCTGGTCATCACGAACTCCGGATTTCAAAAAATCTACGATGATTTGGTCAGAACCTTTGGGGACGATACGATTTTTGCTGAGTTAAAAAGTAAGATCGACCAAATCAATCGAATCTCCAAAGATCTTCAGTCCGGTATAATGAACACCCGAATGGTTCCAATCGGAAGCGTTTTCAATCGATTCTCTAGGTTGGTTCGGGATCTTTCTGTGGAAACCGGCAAAAAAGTTCAACTCATTCTCCTCGGAGAAAACACCGAATTGGACAAAAAAGTAGTGGATATGATTGGAGAGCCCCTTCTCCACCTGATTAGAAATTCTATTGATCACGGTTTGGAACCCCCTGAAGAAAGACTGAAAGCAGGAAAGACCGAGTACGGGACTGTCGAATTGAATGCCTACCAGGGCGGAAACAATATCATGGTAGAGATCAAGGATGATGGTCGCGGACTAAACAAACAGAGGATTCTCAAAAAAGCTATTGAAAATGGACTGACTACATCTGCAGATGCACAAAATCTTCCGGACAACGATATTTACCAATTTATCTTTGCACCGGGTTTTTCTACTGCAGCTGCTGTAACCGATATCTCCGGTCGTGGTGTGGGGATGAATGTCGTAAACAAACTGATTCAGGATTTCAAAGGCAAGATTCTTATCAATACTGTTGAAGGTCAGGGATCTTCATTCACGCTTTGTTTTCCTCAGGCTCTTGCGATCATTCCCTCTATTCTTGTATCTATGGAAGAAGAAATCTATGCATTTCCTCTCTCTGAAGTCTTTGAGACCATCAGGGTCAATAAAGACCAGATCAACACTCTTGAGGGTCATGAAATCATCAACCTCAGAGGGGAAGTTCTGCCCATTTATCGACTGAATAAGATCATCGGACTTTCCGAAAAACCAAATTTGGAAGAATTCCCTGTTGTCATTGTCAATTTCAACTCCAGAAAATTAGGCTTTATAGTGGATGATCTAATCGGTAAACACGAGACCGTGATCAAAACTCTGGAAAAAAACTTCCGAAATATACCGGGACTTACCGGAGCTTCCATAATGGGAGATGGAACCATCATTCTCGTCTTAGACATTCAGGGACTCATCGATCTTACCACAAACCTGCAGGATTATGAGGATTTGAGTGGAGAAGAAATGCTTCGCTTAAATACAAACAAATCCATAGACGTAAACAGCTCCAACAAAGTCTACAAAACACTGAATTCTACCAACATCTACAACTCTAAACTTCTTGAAATGGTAATGACCGATAAGTCAAAACGCAAAAAAGACAAGAGTACAGAGAGGAAAAAACCTCAAAAGCAGGTTGCAAAGGAAATCCCAAAAGAAGAAGTAGAAGTAGAAGAAATACAAACAAAAACAGAAGCAGAACAAATAGAAAGAGAGTATCCGACTTCTGAACCTACTCCTTCTCAAACTCCCGATTCCGAAGAGTTAGCAAACAATATTGAAACTGAAGAGGCTACCCCAATGTCCGAAAGTACAGAAACTCCCACCTATGATGAGCCTGAAAGTATCGAGTCCAGCGAAACAAATTCGGAAGAAGAAGAAAGACAAAAAGCCAAAGAGCTGTTGAAATCATTCTCTGAACAAACCAAACAAAGAGTAGAGTCCATGATTGATCGTCCGATTGATGAACTACTCTCAAATTCTGAAATCCGAAAGTTGGAATCAGTTGTCAATACAGGAATGATGAATGCAGGTCTCGTTCTCTCTCAACTGGTCGGAAGCAATGTTGAATTGTATATGCCGGAAATTCAATTGACCGACAAAGAACTTCTTACGGTTGAGATTCGTGATTCCTATGATCATTTCTTCGGGTTAAAGATTCGAATGAATGGAGATCTCAATGGTAATCTTCTCATGATCTTCTCAGAAGAAAAAGGCAAGGAGTTGGCCAATAAACTTCTTAAGTCCAATGAAACTTCTGATCTAGCCAAAAAACTATCGGAAGATTCCCTCTCAGTCCTCATGGAGATTTCAAATATTGTTTGTGCTAGTATTATCAACTCACTCTCCAATAAGGCAAAATCGCAGATTATGCCTTCCGTTCCGGAACTTGTGACCGGAACCTTCAGAGAGGTTCTGGATATAGTGAAACCAGAAAAAACAAAATTCCTGAGCATGAATACAGAGTTTGTCTATGAAGGAGACAACCTCATTGGAAACTTACTCTTTTTACCCGATTTCGATGAATTGGTTGAATTGATAGCAAAACTAAGTTGATATTTGGATAGAGAACTGGATTTCAAAGTTGGAAAGAATGCGTAAAATCAAAGCAATAATCATCGATGATTCAGCACTGGTCAGAAACATCATCACTGACCTTTTGGAATCTGATGGAAGCATTGAGGTCATTGCTACAGGAAAAACCGGATTGGATTGTGTCCAGCTGGTCGAAAAATTACGCCCGGATGTTGTTACCCTAGACGTTGAAATGCCCGTAATGGATGGCTTAACCGCCCTCAAAGAGCTCTCTCAAAAAAATATCAAAGTCGGTGTCATCATGCTTTCTGTTTTGACTCAGCATGGTGCCAAAGCTACCTTTCAGGCCTTAGAATTGGGTGCCATTGACTTTGTTCCCAAACCCTCAACAGCCATGAAAATGGATATGGAGGATATCGGTAAACTTCTCAAATCCAAGATTTTAGGATATTTTGAGAGTGAACATAGAATCCAGCCCCCGAGAGTCAAAGTAAAGGTTGGAAATTTCCCCTCCATCAAAAAAGTTCCCGTAAAAGCAATAGGTATTGGAACTTCAACAGGGGGACCCAATGCTCTTCAGATATTATTTAAACAATTTCCTGAAAATTTTCAATATCCGATTTTTGTAGTTCAACATATGCCTGCTGGTTTTACAAAGGCTTTTGCTGAACGTTTGGATGAAATTTCAAAAATCAAAGTAAAAGAAGCGGAAAATGGTGAGATTGTCCGACCGGGCTGGGCCTATATAGCCCCGGGAAATTTTCACATGAAAATTCAGCGAAAAGATATGAATATTTCAATTGAATTAGATCAAGGTAGCCCTGTTAATGGACATAGGCCATCGGTTGATGTGACTTTTGATAGTCTAAGTGAATGTTACGGTCCGGCTCTCCTACCAATTATCATGACCGGTATGGGTAGGGACGGAGCAGATTCTATAAAGCGTTTAAGGGATAAAGGATCGACTACAATCGCGCAGGACGAGAAGACATCAGTGATATTTGGTATGAATAGACAGGCTATTGATTTGGGAGCTATAGATCATATAGTTGCCCTGGAAGATATTGTACCACAAATGATACGTATTATAAAGGAAAGAGGGATGTAAATATGGCCAGAATTTTGGTTGTTGATGACGCTAAATTCATGCGTACGTTGGTTAAAGATGCTCTTACAGCAGTTGGACATACAATTGTTGGGGAAGCAGAGAATGGAAATATTGCTGTAGAGCAGTACAAGGCTTTGAAGCCAGATCTGGTGACAATGGACATTACAATGCGAGAAAAAGATGGTATTGTAGCGACCAGCGAGATCATCAAAATGGACCCGAAAGCCAAAGTGATTATGGTGACTGCATTGGGTCAGGAAGACCTTTTGGCTAAAGCTATAAAAATGGGTGTGAAAGATTTTGTTGTGAAACCTTTTCCCCCGGAAAGATTACAACAGGCAGCGGCTAAAGCATTAGGATTATAATGTCTTTTCGATGGAGACAAAAGAGTCAGCCAATGAAGAATTTCCATTCACTGTCAAATGGAACAACCCGGACGGAGGTTGGACGGAAGGTCCCCTTACTGTTTTATGGGGTCTAATTGAAAGTTACAAGGTGGACATATTCGAGGTATCCCTCTCTCGAATTACAGAAGATTTCATTCAATTCTTAAGACTTACCAAAAACCTGCCCATAGAATTAGGTGC
The DNA here is from genome assembly GCA_024233875.1 of Leptospiraceae bacterium. Lineage (GTDB taxonomy): Bacteria > Spirochaetota > Leptospiria > Leptospirales > Leptospiraceae > JACKPB01. Next base: position 328,351 of record JACKPB010000001.1, on the reverse strand, counting down.
AGAGTTTACTAAAATGGCGGCTCATTTGGTCTATTTGAAATCCAGAGCTTTGCTCCCCAACCCTGGCTTTGATGAGATAGAAAATGAACCCACATTGCCCAGGGAATTGGTTGAGAAGCTTCTGGAACATAAGAAATTTCAAATAGCAGGTCAAAAATTATCTGAGTTGGACACGATTCAATCCTCAGTGTTTAGACGGGAGTCCACGCAATTCATCATTAATTTTCCGGAGGATGAAAACTGGCTGGATTTGGATCTTATAGATCTAATAGCAGCTTTCAATGGAATCCTCTCACGTGACGCTGTCAACGAAGAAGTCCCAAATTTATTGATAGCAGAATCCGACTATTCTATTCAGGACAAAATCAAGGATATTGAAGCTCTCCTTGAACAAAAAAAATCTATTTTTTTCTCTGAAATTTTTCAATCGGATGATCCCGAAACTATGGATATTGTATACAGCTTTCTGGCAATTCTAGAGATTGTAAAACACAAAACTGTCAGAATCAAACAACACAAAATGTTTGGTGACATAAAAATATTTTTGGTTGAGTAGCGTTGGAAATTACCAAAGAAAAAAAAGAATATTATAAAGGTCTAATAGAAGCTCTGGTTTTTCTCTCGGGAGAACCTCTGAAGCTATCTACGCTTGCGAATTCTATTGGAATGGAGAAATCTGTTGCCAGAGATTTTTTGGATGAGATCATTTTGGACTATCAGGAAAAAAATGGAGGCTTCATCCTAAAAGAAATAGCAGGTGGCTACATATTTCAAACAAATGAGGCCTATCACGAAATCTTGGGCTCGATATTTAAAGAAAAAAGAAGAGAGACCCTCTCCCGTAGTACACTTGATACCCTTGCCATCATAGCCTACAAACAACCCATTACCCTACCGGAGATAGATGAGATACGGGGAGTTTCATCCAGAGCAATGGTGACAACCCTGATCTCCAAAAAACTGGTGAAAGCCATCGGTCAAAAAGAAGTTCCGGGTCGACCCACCCTCTATGGTACTTCCCAGGATTTTTTATTGCATTTTGGATTGAATAAGCTCTCCGATCTCCCGACACCAGTTGAAGTCAAAGAATTGAATTTTGAAAATCTGGATGATCTAAATGAAGAAGAAGAAAAACCTACTTCAGTAGAGAAAGAAGTTCCGGAAACCATAAGCCCAACAAATGATTCGGAAGTCCCCTCCACTTCAGAAAATCTGGCTACAGAGGATACAGAGTCTTCTAGAGATGAAATCATAGAAACGAATCCCCTTGAAAGTCCACACAACGGGACAGAAGAAACAAAAGACGAAGATCAGACCCATTTCTTAGACTCAAATGAAGTCACTCCCCAAAATTCAGAAGTACATGCAGAAGAAGTTGGGGAATTGAATCCTCTTGAAGCTAAATCTATCGAAGTCAATTCATCAGAAGAGACTCTGAATGAAAACAGTTCCGGATCAGAAGAAGGGGAAATTCAGCCGGTAGAGACTTCTGAATCTTCTGAAACTATAAATGAAGAAATTATTATTTTAACCTATTCTCAGGAATCAGAGAACAATAGTTCAGAAAACAACTTACCCCAAGATGAAACCTCCGAGAACAAATTAGATTCCGGGGAAGATCAAAACCCCGAAAACTAAAATTAGGATACCACTATGAGAAATGAAGACCTTCAGGATTTGAGAAAAAAAATTGATTCCCTAGATAAAGAAATCGTAGATAAAATTCAGGAACGCGCTTCGTACGCTATAAAAATTGGTGAAACCAAGAGAGCTAAAGGTGAACCCATCTATCGTCCCGATAGAGAAAAAGAAGTTTATGAAAAAATTCAGAAACTGAGCAACGGTCCCCTTCCCGCCAATGCCTTACGATCGATTTATCGGGAAATCATGTCAGCATCTATCGCTATCGAAAAAGGTTTGCATGTAGCGTATCTCGGACCGGAAGGTTCTTTCTCCCATCAGGCTGTTCGAGCTAGATTCGGAACTCTTGTCGAATCCATTCAATTCAATTCGATACCGGATGTATTCAAAGCTGTTGAAACAGATCGATGTGATTACGGTGTAGTACCCATTGAGAATTCGAGTGAGGGATTGGTGAGTTCCACTATGGATATGTTTTTGCAATCGGATTTAAAAATATATTCAGAAATCTATATAAAAATTTCTCTCTGTTTGCTTGCTTACAATCCGGATCAGGAACTCTCCGAAATCAAAAAACTTTACGGAATAAAAATTGGAAATTCACAATGCAAACACTGGATCGCCACAAACCTTCCCAATTGTGAAATCATAGAAACTTCATCTACCGCAAAAGCAGCACTCCTAGTAGCAGAGAAAAAAGAGGGTGGAGCTATTGCTTCCAAAATAGCCGGAGAGATTTATGGTTTGAATGTAGTACGGGAAAACATAGAAGACCTCCCGAACAATTCAACCCGATTTCTGATCATCGGAAAGTCCCAATGCCAACCCACAGGCAGGGACAAGACCTCGATGGTTTTTACTGTTTCTGACAGTCCGGGTTCTCTGTTCAATGCTTTGAAGCCTTTTTATGAAAGAAAGATCAATCTATCAAAAATAGAATCCCGACCCACAAGAAGAAATCCCTGGCAGTACAATTTCTTTATTGATTTTCTCGGACACGAAAAAGATCCCGAAATCATTGAAATTTTAGATGATTTGAAAAAATCAGCTACTTTTTTACGTATCCTCGGCTCTTATCCTGCAGCTGATTCCAATTGATAAGACAGTGGAGTTTCGTAATATACTAATCTATGGGCTCGGCTTGATGGGAGGCTCCCTCTCCCTTGCCCTAAAAAAATACAATAAAGAAATTAAGGTAACCGGAGTTGTCAGATCAAAGTCCAGCTTTGAGGAAGCCAGGTCCCTTCAGATTGTAGATTCGATTTTAATGGAAGAAGAGATCTTAGATGACAAAGATATCTGCCATAGCTTTGACCTCATAGTTTTTGGGCTTCCTGTAGATCTAACCTGTGAGAAGATCCTATCTATCCCGGATACATACCGTGGTTACATGACCGATCTGGGCTCCACCAAAAAAGAAATCATTCAAACGGTGAACAAAAAGTTTAGCTCAACACATAATTATTTCTCTTCTCATCCCATGACAGGATCGGAGCTTTCGGGAGCAAAGAATTCTCTTGCCGGATTGTATGAAAACAAACTATGTATTCTAACACCTGCAGAACATTCCAGCGAGAGTTCCAGAATTAAGATTCAGGAGTTTTGGAAAGTCCTCGGATCTCATACTATCGAGATTTCTGAAACTGACCATGATGAAATCCTTGCATATCTATCCCACTCACCCCATATCATTTCTTCTCTTATGGTGAATTGGGTTACAGAAAACCCTCTGGTTCTGGACTATAATGATCAATCTCCTATTCCTCTTTATGGGGGTGGTTTTCGGGATATGAGTAGAATTGCCGGATCAAATCCGGAGATGTGGGAAGCCATCATTCGAACCAATCACAATTCTGTGAAAAAATCCCTGATCCATTTCCAAAATAAGTTGAATGAATTGATTTTGCTCCTGGAAAAAGAAGAAAAAATGGGAGATCAAAAGTTCTGGGGAGAGTACTTTAAAAAATCAAAAATATCCAGAAATAAGATCTTAAAGATAAGTTCTGAAGAAAAGTAAATCTTCCTGAGACATCCAGAAATAATTCTAATTCTTCCTCCGTCTAACTTTATGAGATAGAGAAGGCACACCCATTCTCAAATCAAAATATGCATCAACCCAGGAAAATCGTGGTTGGGGAGAAAAAGAATGCAAGTTCAAAAAACCCTTCAATTACCAAATCAACTTTCCAAACTTCATCACATCCGCCGGGCAGTAAGAAATTTTGTTCTCCCAAATGGGAATGAATCCTTTGTCACAAGAATGATCTTAGCCGTGGATGAAGCTCTGTCCAATGTGATAGAACATGGTTTCCCCGAGAAAAGAAGGTCGTCCATTTTTTTACAAATGGTAAAGAGACCGGGTGAGATAAAGTTTTCCATCCTGGATGATGGAATTCCTTATGATCCCAATCCGGGGAAACGAAGCCTTTCTCCCACAGGAAACCAGGGCTACGGTTTAAAAATCATTCATACTCTCATGGATGTAAAGTACACTCACAGACCTGAGGGAATTAATATTTTAGAACTTTCTAAAAAATTAGATTCCACGCCATAAGAAAGAATTTTTACATACCTAGAAATATAGATTTTCTCTGCTCTTTTCCGTGGTTCGAAATCACTTCCCAAAAAACTTTTTCTTCCAGAGGTGAATCGGATTTCTTTTCTAAGTACTTTGCCAGAAAACTCAAGTCTTTATTGGGATTTTCTAAGACCAAAAGATCTTTCCAAAGATTCAATGCTTTGATATCAACTCTTTTCTGGTTTTCTAATTTCTTAATGATCTTAAGTGCATCTGAATAGTTTCCTAATTCATATTCTGCTCTGGAGAAATAATAGTACTCCTCGGGTGTCATTTTTTTTTCATGATCCAGAGCTTTGCTATAGAGTATCACCCGATCCCAGTCCTCCAATTCTGAATAAATAAAAACCAGAGATCGAAGAGCAGATACATCAAAGGAATAGATATTCAGGATTTCTTCAAATTGCTGGGCTGCCCGGAGGTATTCCCCTGTATAGATATAAAATTCTCCGAGATCTTTGTATGCCTGAGATTGAAAGACGGGATGAGTTGTCAAAAGGGAAAGAAAAATTTGATACTCCTGATCCCTGTTACTACTTTTTAGGATTCCGAGAATATCATTATAAGCTTTGATATCTTCCGAGGAAGAGATTAGCTCCTGAAGTATGGGTTTTACCTGATCGGGTTCTTCAATCAGTGAATAAAGACGGCTAAGATTTAAAAAAAAAACTTATTTTTTTCTTTTGAAATCAAATCTTTCCAAACAGTTTCCGCTTCCAACCAATAGGAAATTTTTGCATTGTAAATCGCATATAAATTTCTATCCTCCGGAGAATTCGAGTCTCTGAGGGACTTTATTTTATTTTCGAATCCGGTGATATCTCTATCTTCAAAATAGGAACCTTCATGGGTAAAAAATTTATTATCATAAAGTAAATTATTAGTAATACGTGTATTGCTAAATGTATTCGGTTTTAAATAATTTGTAATACAACTACTTAAGCCGAGAGCAAGAAGGATAAGTACTATGAGTCTCAATCATTTCCCCCCAACATATTTTTTCTTTCACTGATTTGTCGGGCATACACAAGATACTTTGAGGACTCCGCAAAATCTCCAATCAAAAAAAAGAGAATTGCCAGTTCCTGGGATTTTGATGGATCGGGTTCTCCCGTTGCCATTGAATCTTTGTATTGCTTCTGCTTTTCCTGAACAAGAGTATTTAGCTTTTCTTTGTTCTCCACCAGAACTCTATCTGCAAAGGCTTTTTTCATTTTCGGGTCGGAAGAGATCATATCCTCTATCCATGCTCTGGCGGTATTGAATTTGCCCATGCGAATCAATAATTCTATCTGCAATACCTTCATTTTTTTATCTTCAGGAGAGAGGGCTATGTACTTTTCAGCGAGTAGGAATGCATCATCATATCGAAAGTTTTTGAAGTACAATTGAATCAATTCTTCATAGACATCTTCAATTGTATCATCAATATTCAGCGCATTTTTCAAATAATGCTCTTTTTTGTAATCATTTCCCGCATTTCCGAAAAGCGATGCAAGAGCCAGATGGGACAGGATGTATTGTTCGTTGGATTGAAGGGAAAGCTTGAATGAGTCTACTGCCTGAATCGTTTCTCCATTTTGGAAGTAGGCTTCTCCAAGTTTGTAGTAATTCTCATCGGAGGGATTGAGGGTGACAAGCCTCTGATACACATCTTTCATCTTTGACCATTCATTGAGGTGGTTGTAAATGGCTCCTAAATTCAGGAGAGACCTTGTCAAACCTGGATTTTCGGATAGATCCTGAAGAAAGCATAGAATGGCTTCTTTGTAGTCACCTTCTTTCTTTAGTTTTATTCCTTTATTGTATGATTCTGACAAATCCATCCACCTGAACTCTCTGCATTTTATTTTTTTTATTCAAAATACTGCAATATTTATTTGTATTTTCATAATTCCACATCCAGCAGGTGGTTTTCTAGGAGTTTTTCTTGATTTTCAAAAAAACAAACAGTTTTATTTGACCTCAGAGACATATAGGATTCCATAGGCAGTAGTATTTTTTTTTATTTTCGATCTAAGTCTATCCGAAAATCATATAAGTAAACACCCCAGGTAGGTTAAAGTATGAAAAAACTTTTATTAGTCTTCGTTGCATTGATGGTATCCTGTTCCTCCATCAATAAAAAGGAACTTCCCCAAGAAACAGCCCAAAAGGATTCAAATCAGGAATCAGCGGATTCATCCAAGAGAGCGGGAGTCACCGAAGAACAGCAATTTTATGAAGTTGGGTTTTCTTCCTGGTACGGTGACCAATTCCAAAACAAACCTACTGCAAGTGGAGAATTGTTCGACAAGAACAAATTGACCGCCGCACATAGAACCCTGCCGATGGGCACTGAAGTAAAAGTTCTCAATATGGAGAACCAAAAAGAGACCATAGTCAGGATCAATGACAGAGGACCTTTTCACAAATCCCGAATCATTGATGTTTCTGAAAAAGCTGCAGAAGTATTGGATTTCAAAGAAGCAGGAGTCACCCGGGTAGGTCTGACCCTTCTGAATCAGGAAAAAGTGATGCCGGTAAAGGATGATGATGCATTTTTTATCGATGATGAAGAAGATGAAGAAGATGAATTTGATGATGAAGACATCATTCCCATCGTCCCTCCAAAATCAGAAGAAAAACCAAAGAATAATGTCAGTCCCACACCCAATCCAACTCCTGTAAAAACCGAGAAAAAACCCAGCACCAACCCCACTCCAGCCAATCATGGTTCTGATTCTTCCTCAGAAATCAAACCCAAAGGCTATACAGTTCAGATTGGTGTATTTAAGGACAAGAGAAAGGCTGAAAACTTTAGAAATAGCTTGAAAGGAAGCTTTTCAGATACCATCTACATGTTCAATCGAAGCGGATTGTATGTAGTCCAAATCGGAGATTTCAATTCAAGAGATCAGGCTGTTTCTTTGAGAACAAGCTTGAAAGCTAAGGGAGTATTTGGTTTTATTCCTCCTAAGTGATGAAAGAGCAGTTTCAGGTCGAAAGCTGGCTTCTTGATCTAATAGAAAGCCCTATAGGAGAATTTATTTACAAGTACTTCTGTAGGGTTTCAGTCACCGGTATTGAGAATGTACCTTCAGGCGGTGCACTGATCACCCCCAATCATCCCAGCATTATGGATCCCTCCATGCTTTTTCTATCCACTTTCAAAAAAGCGGGTCGCCAGATACGATTTGTTGCCTGGGCTGGATTGTTAGAAAAAGAACCCTATTCTAAGGTTTTGAAAGCTGCCAATGTCATCCCTGTCAACCCTCCGGGAGCAACCGGTTCCGAAGAAATCAAAAAGGCCTATCCTATAATGAAAACCAATAAGATGGTGATAGAGAGCCTGAAAGCAGGAGATTGGGTGGGCGTATTTCCCGAAGGTACCAATCACCTCGTTTGGGATGGCAACACTCTTTATCCCTTACAAAGAGGAATTCTTATTTGGTCTGCTATGTCCGGAGTTCCCATAATTCCGGTTGGATTAAAAAACACCCAGTTCATCTGGCCAATGCTGGCAAATATTGACTTAAAAGATCTGAATTTTCAATTTTGGCTCAATCTTCCTCTTCTCCTTCCTGTAAAGGTAGAGATCAATTTTGGGAAACCAATTTATGTAGATAGGACTGTTTTAAAAGATCCCAATCGAATGGATGAGAGCCTCAGAGAGATAGAAAATTCCATCCGCTCCCTAGCCGATCTAAAATAAGATCACTGAAAATTAATGGTGAACCAGTTCAGGGTTCCTGTGTTTGATTCGGCATTGTTTCTGGCAAATTCAATTTGAGTGGAATTCAAGAACTTAGCATAAAAAGTCCCTGAGTCCTGTGATGCTGCATCTGTATTGGCTATAGAGTTTGAGAGAATTATCATCGTTTTTCCGGTATCTACAGTTGAAATATCGACAGTCTTGCTTGTGTTTGCTGATGGAATCACGAAAGATCCCGACTGAACGGATGCACCGTCCACCATTTCAATGGCATAGTAGGAGATTTCTGCCTTCCCCTGATTCCCTTCTCTTTTGAATTGAAGAGAGGTAGAGGAAGTGACACTGCCAGTAAAATAGTATTCCCTTTCTATTCCTCCGATTCCGGCTCCCGCTTTCGAAGAAAAGATCAAGAATGAATGTGCTTGATTGATCGGTGAGATAGAAATGCTTGCCGAAGACTCACCATCCGCAATTTCCTTGGTTCCACTGATAACCTTGGCTCCATCCAACTGTACTGCCTGCCACTCTACATCGACTGCAAGAGTAGTACTTTGATTTCTAGAAAATTGGATTGTATTCGAGGAAGTGAATTTGCCCATAACCGTTCTTTCTTCGTCCTTGTTTTGCACTGAACTAGTAGAAGTTCTCGAGTATAAGATCAAAAACGTTCTGGAAAGATCGATAGCTGTACTCAGGGTGACTTCTTGAGAATTCGTCCCTATTCCGAGAGTAGTGCTCCCTCTCTGAACAAAAGCACCTTTTGAAAAACTAGCGACATACCAGTCAACATTAGATCCGGCTCCGGTATTTGTCCCTGCAAACAATTCGATATCTGTTCCGGTGGATTTCAATTGGCAGGTAGCAGGATAGTTTACATTGGAAGAGTTCAATTTGAAATTGCAATAGGCAAATGATTTGGAGATGTCCACGGTAGTTCCGAGACTCGCTGTAGTTGTAGTGTTGAATCCGGCCTGACTTCCTGAGATAAAGTTGCTCAGGAGTTTGCTACCCTCATTGTCTGTTAAATTGGCAGTGTAGGTATTTGTGCCTGTAAATCCAGAATCATCGGAGAGAACTTTGATTTTATATGTCGATGTGTGATTTCCTTCGTAGACATTGTCGAAGACTCCATAAATAGTAATGCTTTGTACAACATTCCAATTTGTAGAATCAAAGCTTATGGAGTAAGGAGAGGTGGAGTAACCATTCACAATCAATTGTGCGGGATCAAACTCTACTGAAACGTTTACTGCGGAACCGGGTTCTGAAATAAGAACAATATCATATGAAATCGGTTGAACACCTTCCATAATTTCACCATAGGAACTGGTTTTGGTTATGGTGATCCCCTTTACAGGCTCTACAACTACTTCTTGGGTCTGTGGAGCTGTTGAAGAAAGAATGGCTGTGGTAAGAGGTGTGAACATCTTTACCTTAGGATTCCCGGGATCTGAAACACCACAACTACTAAGAAAAGTCAAAATTAAGAAATAGTATAGAATTGATTTCATTTTTTTTATTACTCTTAGGCTCCGGATAGTTTCCTACATCTATTAGACTTTTTGTACTGTAAAATAATTTATAAACGATTACCCTATTTAATGCAATCGAAATAATTCGATTCAAATTATACACCAGTTTTCATAAATAAGTACATTTTTCCCAGTATGGTATTTCACCATTTTAAAGCTGAATTCTCTATGAATGTGTAAAAATTTTTGAAACTGACTAAAAAGTAGTTTTTTGATAAATGAAGTGGTTTGATTGAAATTCAAAATTTATCAATTAGATCTAAATGATTCTTGATTTCATCATTTCTTGGATAGCTTCTTTTGCATACCCCAGGTTAGAGAGAATTTCTTCTGTATGCTCCCCGTGAAGTGGTGGGGGAAGGCGCATTTCTTTCTTTCTGAGAAAAGAAAATGGAGAACCGATCTGAGAAATCTCGCCATACTTTGGATGATTCATTTTTCCTATCAATCCCGATTTTTGAAATTCAGTATCTTCAAATACTTCTTTCAAGTTTCTTATCAATGTAAGACAGGATTCGGTATTTTTAAATACCGGTTGAAGAGATTCCACTGTCTCTTTCAAAAAAAATTGAGTTAAAATTTTCTTCCACTCAGGAAAATTCTCTTCTTTGAAAGGAAGTTCTTCCAATTTTTGAATCTGGTTTGTTTGACGTAAAAATGACTGAAAGAATCTTTCTTCCAATGTACCCAGAAGTACAAATCTGTTTCCTGAAATTTTATAGATATTGTAATTCGGTAGAGCTCCGCTGAGAAGCTCATTTCCTCTTTCGGGTATCTTACCTGTGCTGAGATAAATCCCGGCATAAAGACTGAGAAATTGAAGAGAAGACTCCATCATGGATACATCGATCTTCATTCCCTTTCCTGTTTTTTCTCTGTGATACAGAGCTGCAAGAATTCCGGAGAGAGCGGTGAGACTTCCGCCTCCAATGTCTGCCAATTGAAATCCCGGAAGTACGGGTGCCTCAATGGGTCCGATCTGATCAAGTATCCCGCTCAGGGCAAGGTAATTTGCATCATGACCTGCAAAATCTTTCCAAATTCCTTCAGATCCGTAACCTGAGATTCCACAATAAATCAATCGGGGAAACTTTTGCTTCAAATCTTCATATCCGAATCCCATTTTTTCCATAGCATCCGGTCGGAATCCTTCCAGGAGAATGTCTGTAGTTTCCAGAAGTTTATAAAGAATCTCAGAAGATTCTTTTTTCTTAAGATTGAGAGTCATGGCTTTTTTATTTCGATTCAACATCAAATACAATCCGGGGACTCCCTCAGAAGAGCGGAACATGACTCTGGTTCCGTCCATAGCCCTAGGATTTTCTACCTTGATGACTTCAGCTCCCAAATCCCCCAAATACATGGAACACAGAGGGCCGGGAAGCAATAAACTCAAATCCAAAACTCTAACACCGCTCAAAGGCAAATCATTCATTGTATGTATCCCTGCTTTTTTAAAATTTCGATGGCTTCCGTTTCCAGTTTTGCAGATTCATCAGTAATTTTTTGACCGGATGGGTAGACCCAAAATTGTACCCGAAAATTTCTGGGCTTTCGGGGTGGTTTTCCATATGAGGTATACAAAGGAAAGCATTCCAACTTAGAAAGACTGCAATTGTTTGGAAAAATATCTTTATCCCCTACCCCAAAGTTTCCCCTGGTAGAATAGTTTCCATTGATACTAATCGCTACATCAGGGACACTGACGTCCGGGTAAACAGAAAATTGTATTTCTTCACTTCCTTCTATCGGGTTCGCTTCCAAAAACACTCCGTAGGGAGATTCGTTCAGGATTGTATCATTTCTTTTTGTGATACCCGATTCCTCCAATTGGATCTTTCCTATAGAGGAACGAATTTGGATTTTTACTTTTTTCTCTTCTTTGCCGGGATTTGTGATACGGATTGTATATAGATTTTTTGAATCTTTCTCCCGGAAAAAAAAAGGACTCAATTTCTTCTCGATTTCTACATTTTTTATAGCTTTGCTTTCCTGTGGATCCGAATCCAGATCATAAAGAAAAGTGGGTTCCGGCCCCACCCGTCCATCCCAGGCCGGCCCCCTTCGATGAAATTCATAAGTTTTTTTCATTAATTTAAAATTTCCCTTTCTAACACCCTTCACCCCCCTACTCTCTCCGTAGTACATTCTTTCTTCACTTTCCTTTCCTTTGATCAGAGGCCGAAGGGAAGATCCATCAATAGAAAGTGGTTTGGTGTCAAATCCAAGAAAATCTAAAATACTCGGGAACAGATCAATACTCCGTGAAGTTCTGGAAATTCTTTTGGAGTTTTCCTGACCGGGCAATTTTATCAATAGGGGTGTGTGAATGTCTTCTTCGTAGAGACCCTGACCATGACCGAAGAGAGTGTAAACTCCATTGAAGGGAGACCTGGCATGAACCGGATTCATTACCTCACCATGATCTGAAGTCACCAGAACCAAAAATTGATTCATTGAATCTCCAATCTTTTCGAAAACCTTTCGAACTTCCGCATCCACAAAAGCTACCTCACCCAGGTATGCTTTTTTTCTGGGATCTGTTCCGGGTGGAGTTTTGGGTGTGTTGACAAACTCAAAAGGAGGTTCATAGGGTTTGTGCGGATCGTTATAATTTAAAAAAACAAAAACAGGTCTCGGATCTTTTTTGTTCAAATCCCAAAATTTTTTGAATTGATTGGTAATGTGGAGAGTGTCTTTCTCCAGAAAAGAAAATTCATAAACTTCTTCAAATCCCACATCCACACCGATTGCCCTATGATCTGTGAAGAAAGGATTGTTTCCTATCAAAACAGTTTTGTATCCCTTTCTGGAAAGATAATCAGGTAGAGTCTGAATTCCGGATGCATAGAATGCTTTTTTTTCGGATTCAAATACAGGATAGTCCCAGAAATTGATATAAGTTTTGGAGGGATACTGACCTGTGAAAAATATTAGAGTGGAAGGTCGTGTCCAGGAGGAATTCACGTAGTGTTTTTCGAAGACCAGACTCTTCCTGGAGAATTCATCTAAGTTGGGTGTCACACCATATTTTCCACCATTGAATCCCGGAACATCCCCACGCAAGGAGTCGATAACCAAAAAGAGAAGATTGGATTTTTTTTCCGAACCCGGCTTCCCCGGCAGGAGGAAAAGAGATGTAAGAATTGATTGTTTTTGTGCTGATATTTTTAAGACATTGTCGAAAGATTCTGATAGCAATACAAAAGAAGCTACCGGTTTTCCATTGAGAGTGATTTCAGGAATGTTTTTATCGATGGATTCAAAATGCAATTTATGATCCAAAGGAAAATCAATTTGAAACTCCACACTTTGACCCTGCTTTAGAAAAAGAACTTTTTTGGATACATCAGAATATCCTTCCCTATAATTCAGATTCACAAATCGAGAATCTTTTTGGGAACCCATACCAATGTAAGTGTTATGAGTAAATTTTTTTCCCGGTGGAAGGGGTGCCTGATCGGGGCGTAATATCTTTATAGCATGGTGATAGTAAAACAAATTGATAGGCCTTGCCCCCAGAGATACGCCGGAGGCAAGTATGATTGTAAGAAAGAGAATAAAGATTTTTCGAAGAGAGATCAATTACTTCAATAAATCTCCCGGCTCAGCATCCCTATGAGGCACAAACAAAGAGAGGGTGGTATCTTTGCCGGAAGCCATGAGCATAGCTTCTGAGATTCCAAATTTCATCTTTCGGGGTTCGAGATTGGCTACGACTACCACTTTTAGTCCCAGGAGTTCTTCGGGTTTGTAGGCTGATTTGATTCCTGCAAATACATTCTTTACTCCGAGAGGACCGAGATCCACCTTCACATTCAATAATTTGTCGGCTCCCTCTACTCCGTTGGCTTCTATGATTTTGCCAACTCTGAGCTCTACTTTTGCAAGATCGTCGATTTTGATTAAGCCGGACTCTTTTGATGGAGCCTTGACTTCTTCTGATTTTTTTTCATTTTCTTCAGGTTTGGATTCTTGAATCATTTTTTCTATAGCCTTTTCATCTACCCTCTTGGAGAGCATTTTATATGGTTTGATAGTACAATTTTCTAATTTCTCGGAAAGATTTGCAGAGTTGAATTCTCCACAATCCAAAAAATCTGAGATTTCTTTTGTCAATTTCGGAAGCACCGGAGAAAGATAAGAGGCAAGGATTTTGCCGGCATTGAGAGTGTTTGTAACGACTTCTCTTGCTTTTTCCGGATCTGTTTTGATAAGATTCCACGGAGCGTTGTCATTCACATAACGATTGACTGAATCCCCCAGCTTCATGATCTCCTTGATCGCCTTGGAGTAAGAAAGATCCTCATAATAACCGAAAATTTGCTCTGAGACAGAAAGACATTCCCGACGGAGGTTCTCTCCTTCCGGAGAAACTGTGCCGAGCTTTCTATCCAATTTGTCTAAAATTGAAGTTCCCACTCTTGAGAAAATATTCACAAAATTGCCAATCAGATCAGAATTTACTTTTCCTGTGTAATCCTGAAAGTTTAGGTCGAGATCATCCAGGGAATTGTTCAATTTGCCCGAGAGATAAAACCGAAAGTGTTCCGGATCCTGATGCTTGAGGAAGGTCTCCGCATTGATAAACGTTCCTCGGGATTTGGACATTTTCTCACCATTCACAGTAATGAACCCATGAACATTTACCCGGGAAGGTGTTCTGTACCCTGCCCCCATGAGCATAGCCGGCCAGAAGAGAGTGTGAAAGTAAAGAATATCCTTACCGATAAAGTGGATGACCTCGGTCGATTCTGATTTCCAAAATTCTTCAAAGAGAGTAGGATTCTTTTTTTCAAAATAATTCTTAGACGATGCAATATATCCGATAGGTGCATCCAACCAAACATAGAAGTACTTGTCTTCTTCTCCCGGAATCTTGAATCCGAAGTAAGGACCATCTCTTGAAATATCCCATTCCTGAAGCCCATCCTGAAACCATTCATTCAATTTGTTCCTAACGGCGGGATCTACCCTTTCCGCAGAAAGCCAGTTTTGCAATTCAACTTCATAGTCCTTCAATTTGAAGAATAAATGCTTGGATTGTTTCAGAACGGGTTTATTGGAACATATCGCACAACGTGAATCCAGAAGATCACCCGGAGAATAATTGGCTCCGCAGACCTCGCATCCATCTCCATATTGATCGGGAGAAGAGCACTTAGGACAACTTCCCTTGATGAACCGATCGGGAAGAAACATCTTATCATGATCACAATAGGATTGACTGATCTCCCGGGAAGAAATACTCCCTTTCTCTTTGAGTTTCGTATAAATGTCTTCCGAAAAGAATTGGTTTTCCGGAGTATTTGTAGAGTAGTAATTGTCATAATGAATCCCGAAAGCCTGGAGATCACGCAGATGTTCTACCTGAATCCGCGAGACCAATTCTTCGGGGGAAATCTTCTCCCGTCGGGCGGCGAGCATGATAGGTGTTCCGTGTGTATCATCCGCACAAAAGAAATAGGCTTCATTTCCCCTGTAATTTTGGTACCGGACAAAGATATCTGTTTGGATACCTTCCAGTAAATGACCTAAATGAATGGATCCATTTGCATAGGGAAGAGCTGATGTAACTAAAATTTTTCTCATGTTTGGTTTTCCTTGAAAGACGGGAAGAAAAAGAAAAGGAGTCAGAAGACTCCTCTAAAAATTGTCGATGTTCCTATTAAATCACAGGATTTAATAAATTAAGAAGCCTGAGAAGCTCCTCCGTCTCCAGCATTTCCATTAGTTGCATTTTTGATGCTGGTAGCTATCTCGTCAATTTTTGCTTTGATTTCTTCTACACTACCTTCGGGCATGCTTTTGTTGATTTGCTCAACGATAGTATTGTAGTTTTCGATGATTTTGTTGCGGGTATCGTCATAGTTCTTTCCTGCAACGCTCGTAAATTCTTTGATTTCACCGATAATTTTGTCTACAGACTCTCTCAATTGAACAGACATATCAGAGTTGTCCTGAGCACCTTTTTCAGAAATTTCAGTATATACTTTTTCAAGCTCGGTTCTAGCGTTTTCTAATCCTTCTTTTCCGGAATGAAATAATCCGATTCCAGCATTTAGGACGTCCATAATTGTTTTTTCCATTTTCAACTCCCTGTTTAGGTTTTCTAATATTTACCATAAAATTTTGGATAGTTTATCTGTCATTTTTTTTCTTTTTGATTTTTTAGAACTATTCTAAGATTTTTTTCCCGAATAAATTAGTATTTCTACGGATATTTTTTTTCCAAAAATCGAATCCAAATTTCAGAAAAATACTTTTTTTTATCTATCATGAATTAAAATAGAAAACTATGAATAAAGAGATTTTGAAAAGAAAGAAAGCACTGATTGAATTCATCCCAACTGTAAATAAATTCCTAACACAGACACAAAACAAAACCAATCTCAAAATCTCCAAGAAAAGTACAATTGATCTGGTGACTGAGGCTGACAAAGGTTCGGAAAAACGAATCACAGGATTCCTCAAAAAGAACTTTCCGGAAGATTCACTTCTTGGAGAAGAAGGAAGTGCCTATGATGGAAAGAATCAATGGAAATGGATCATCGATCCATTGGATGGTACTACCAATTACGCACATGGGTTGCCACTCTACGCCGTTTCAATAGGCTTAGAGAATCGGGAAACCGGATTGATTGAAATGGGTTTGATCAGTATACCATCTCTGGGTGATCTCTACCACGCAATCCGAAATGGGGGAGCTTTCAAAAACAATAAGAAAATCCATGTCACAAATACAGATCTATTGATCAATAGTCTGATGTGCACAGGATTTCCCTACACTCCTGAGAATGAAATGCCCGTTCTTTTGAATCGCTTGAAGAGCTTTCTTCTCAAAGGAAGAGGACTCCGTAGAACTGGAGCCGCCGCCCTCGATCTGGCCTGGCTCGCAGAAGGCAGATTTGATATTTTTTGGGAAGACATGCTGAATCCCTGGGATTTAGCAGCAGGATTTTTACTGATTGAAGAAGCAGGAGGAAAGGTCACCGATTTCAAAGGCAATACTTTCAATCCCTACATCAGCAATATTCTGGCGACCAATGGAATCCTTCATGAAGAGGCTGTAAAAGTATTGAAGGCTTCCTCCAAAAAAAAGTGAGAAGGACTCATAAATCACAGGAAGTTTATGAGAATTTTATCATTGCCCGAATTGGATTGAATTCTCAGGCTTCTAAGAAAGCAAAAATTTAAGGACTATCGAATGGCAAAAGCAAAGTTTCACACCAATCAGGGTGATTTTGTTATCTTTTTAGATACTGAAAAAGCTCCGATCACCACAGGCAATTTCATCAAATTGGCAAAAGAAAAGTACTATGACGGTTTGATCTTTCATCGGGTCATAAAGAATTTTATGATTCAGGGTGGATGTCCCAAGGGTACAGGTACAGGTGGACCGGGGTACAATATTCAGGATGAGTTCCATCCCGAGTTGAGAAATGGAAAGTTCACAATTTCTATGGCCAATGCAGGACCCAATACAGGAGGTTCTCAATTTTTCATCAGCGTTCGGGACAATTTCTACCTGGATAACAAACATGCCGTATTTGGCAATGTTGTCGAAGGGGAAGACATAGTGATGAAAATCTCTGAAACAAAAACAGGTATGGGAGATCGACCGGTAGAAGATGTAAAAATGATCTCTATCGAAATCACCGAAGAATGAAGTTGTCTCAGGAAAGAATCGACCTTTGGGTGGGTTCTTTCCTGGTTTTGCTCTCCGCAATCACATTTTCCTCCAAAGCAATATTTGTAAAACTATACTACCGTGTAGAAATTGATGTCCTCTCTGCCCTCTTTCTGAGGATGATTTTTGCTCTTCCCTTTTTTGTTCTTGCCCTGCTGATAGACAAAATCCGAAGACAAACCCCTCCTTTGGAAAAGAAAGATAAGATTTGGATTGTATTTCTCGGATTTTTTGGATACTACCTTTCCAGTTATCTGGACTTTCAGGGACTCACTCTGATTTCGGCCAGTTTGGAGAGATTGATCCTCTTCAGCTATCCAACACTCGTAGTCATTCTCTCTTTTTTTGTATTTAAAACGCCAATCACTAAAAAAGAAGTCATTTCCCTTTCTCTAACCTATACAGGAATAGGAATCGTTTTTTATTCAGAGGATATCTTGAAAAGCTCTGAAAAATGGGAAGGAGCACTCTATGTCTTCCTCTGCGCAATCACATATTCCATTTATCTATTGGGTAGCGGTAAAATGATCAAACGGGTTGGCTCGGTTAGGTTTACCAATACCTCAATGATAGTGGCTTGTGTCTTTGTCATTTTTCATTATTTATTAGTGAAAGGAATGCCGGTTCTAGAATCGTTTTCTAAAGATGAATATACAATAGGATTTCTAATGGCAATTTTTTCTACTGTCATCCCTTCTTATTTACTTTTTTGGGGAATGAAAAAGATCGGGTCAGAAAAGGCTGCTATCATAAATTCGATTGGTCCGGTATCTACGATAGCAATGGCATACTGCATTCTGGATGAACAGGTAAAATGGCAGGAATTTCCCGGGGTAATTCTTATCATTCTGGGTGTTCTCTGGATTAGCTTTAGAAAATAAAAAAGGAGCCCGGGATCATAGGGAAAATAAATTCCCAATCCCGGTCTTATGCCAAATTGGCATCAGAAAACAAATGGTCAGTATGATCTAACGCATCGGACCAACAAACGAGTGTCCTTTGCAACTATTGCATCGTCTCCATAATTCACTCCAAAGTCCACAGCTCTGGCTGTCAACCCCGATGAATCATTTTCATTTCCTGTAGAACTCCAAAATTTATCTTCGGGAATATTTGGGAAGGTAGTTAAGAGAGCAAACTTGGAAGCCTTTGCCATAGCCGCCAATTCGACATAAGTTGGAACCCGCCAATCCGTATACCCATTCAATCTTTCAGACGCACAGGTATTGTATGCTTCACTTGTTGTAGAAGTATTTGTAAGGGTCATGGGAAGACTCAAGCTATTGCAAAAATTACCCGGTAGATTGCAATAAGTATACACTTGGGCACCATATCTACCATCAAAAGGAGTGTATTCGGTGGAACTCTGTGCTCCCTGACAATCAGAGGTTGCACTTCGGAATACCTGTCCCTGAGCACACCGTTTCCATTCCAATCTATAGACAGGATCCTGGATGGTTCCGTACGATGTCAGTCCAAGAACTGGCTTTACAACTAAACCGAGTAGAAGATTACTTGTGTCCTCTTCCGGAATTCCATAGACGTATTTATCTGTTTTTTTCTCACAATTGGAGAAAACGAATGATAGAACTATAAGTAATAATATTTTTTTCATGTCTCAACCCTAAAAAATATGCCCGAAATTTAAATAAAACAGAGAACCGGCAAAGGGACCTTTGGAGTAGGTAGTGATGTCCGACTCCCTGGATCTTGCCCATTCTAGATAGATCACAGTAGATTGATTCCAAATAATCCTCAATCCTAGACCATAAGAGTATTTGTAGTCTTTCAGATTCACATTTCCTAACTTATCCCAAGGACGTCCAAAATCCAATAAAGGAGCAATATTGAAAGTAAATCCGGGAATCTCCAAAAATCTCCATCGGAGTTCCACGTTTCCAAATCCCATGACCGGACCCACAAATCGATCCTGCATAAATCCTCTTAGAGTAGTTCTACCTCCGAGACCTGACATACCGACTTCAGTTCCCCACATATTTCTATATTCGAAATAGGGTGCATTACCAGTTGTGTTGACCATAGCCACCCGACCGGCAAAGATAAGTTTCTTTCTCGGCATGAGTGATGGGAAGAGTTGCTGGAAGACCCGAAGGGAACCGAAGGTTCTATTGAAGGTGTAGTCCGAACCTATGGATCTCATAGAACGTTCATGAGTAACTTCAGCAAAAATACCCCTGGAAGGATCGGGCTCATAGTCTCTTGTGTCGTAAACCATCCCCACTCTCAGAAGGTTTACATATCCTCCGTTGAGACCGGTGATCCTTCCGGCTTCTGCATCTTCTGTCAACTTAGTCTTAGCATTCACTGTGGGAACATCAATATTCGCAAAGCTTAAGTCTGTATTTCCCCAATAGGGATCCTTGGCATTGTGAATGGACCCATCGTAAGTCTTCACGGTGTTTTTGGATACTCTTGTTCCGAAAACCAATCGAACTAATCCATCAAAAAAGGATCGCTCTCCGGAAATATTGGACTGAATGATTTCAAGTTCGTATCGATTGTACTTTTTATCAGTCAGCTTTTGATTCTGAAGAAAAGGGTATGTGTTTGTAAGATAACTGTTCGCATACTTATTGTCAGTGTACATGATTTCGTTGGGACTGACAGGATTTCTACGATATGAATTTGCTTCTTCATAAGGATTGAATCTTCCCTCTGTAACATAGGGTTGACCGAATTGATTTCGATCCTGATAATTCAAACCCTGAAGTGTTTTTTCTCCAATCCCGAAGTAAAGATTATTTGGATTTCTATCATAGATTGCATTGGCACGAACTCTCCATTGGGTGTCCAGAAAGAAAGGTGCATCAAAATCCAACCAGTGATACTGGGCATTTTTAGTTGTGTTAGAAAGATTCAAAAAGAATCTCTGTCGATAGGGAGTATATGCAAAGAATGGATCTTCTTTTTTACCATTATTGAATAAAAAGACCCTACCGCCAAAACCGGCACCATTGTTTGGATCACTGAAAGGCCCACCGATTCCTGTGGGGAACCAACCTTCTGTCTTTTTCTTCAACTCATCAGTAGAGATCCTTTTTTTTTCTGAAATTTTAAAAGGAAGTCTGCTACCGGAGGAAGAGTCTTCAGTCTCTTCTTCCTGTGCTGTCAGGGATGTGAAGAGAAGTGAAGACAGGAAAATGATAGATATATAGAGAAATCTGTTCTTCATATGTTTATTGTAGACTTGTAAGTTTGGATTTTCAATTTTACGATCGAAATTGAATTTGTAAACAATCCACTTAAAAAATATACTGTCAATTGAAAATAATCAAATTGAGAAAAAATAGTTAGATTTGTTGCATATGAAAGAGATTCAACAAATTGATGAATAAATAATTAACTAACCATTTTTCCCCACCCAATCGATCCCAACTCCTCTCAGGAAAAATTATAGAATTAGAAAAAAGAAATGTAATTTTTTTTGATCTTCTGTATTGCTGTCAGAGTAACTAAAAAAGATTCTCAATCTTTGAAATTCAATTGACCTAAAAAAACAAAAAGAGGTATTTTTGACGAATGGAACCATTTATCCCACCTGGCTTCAATCTTCCCTTGAATTGGACAGCTGATCTACTTTTCCCTGTTTTATTGCGTGCAATGCACAATATCAATGAGGTGATCATTAAAGAAGAAGACAAACAGATGATTCGAAAACACAGAAATGATCGACTCCTTTTCTTCTCAAATCACCCCAGTACTGCCGAACCACCTATCGCTTTTCATATTGGCAATATCATGGGAACCAGGTTCAAGTACATGGCTTCCAGACAGGTTTTTGACTGGGGATTTGGTATGGTAGGAAAAGCAATCTCTAATATTGGAGCATTTTCCGTAATTGCCGGTATCAATGACAGAGAATCTCTGAAAACTGCGAGACAGAGTCTGGCAGAACCCGGAGGAAAATTAGTTCTCTTCCCCGAAGGTGAACCAACCAGCGGAGAGAATGATAGTTTGATGCCTTTTCAGGATGGGATTGCCGCTCTCAGCTTTTGGGCTCTCGAAGATGCTAAGAAAAAAGAAAAAGATGCAGACATAACCATTTTACCTGCTTTTATGCGGTTTGTGGTAGATGCCCCCAAGAACATCATCCTCGAAGATCTGGACAGGTCCCTCAAAAAATTAGAAACTCATTTTGCCATTCGACCCGGTGAGAAAAACATTTTGAGAAGGTTTTTGACTGTAGGAAAGTACATGCTTCTCGATGCCGAAGAGCAGTACAAGATCAAAGATGCCGATCAAAATGACTTTGATTATAGGATCGGGCGTGTCAGACATGCGATGTTGGACAAAATGGCTGAGAAACTCAAGCCTGCCAATTACGATATGAATGCAGATGCGATTATGAAATTGAGGACAATCTTTGCCCTTCTTGAAATGATCAGCATTGACTATCCGGATCCAAAATTACCCAAACTAAATAAAGACGAAATCGAGTACTACAAGAGGGAAGCAGTCAAAGCGTTTGACTTCATTGTGATCAAACGGGACTACCTACTCTCCTATCCTACCCCGGAAAGATTCTATGAATGGCTCACCCGATACGAATCCTATGTATTTGGTGATACACCGAGAGCCCTTGGAGGTGTAGCCTCTCATTTGCCCAGAAAGGCCTATGTGTTTTTTGCTAAACCTTATTCTCTAAATGACTACCATGCGGATTACAAAAAGAATAAAAAAGAGACAATCAAAAGACTCCTCGGTGATCTTCGAACCGATCTTCAGGGAATGTTAGACTCATCTATGGGTCTGACCTATCCATTGTTCAAGCCCTATGATATAGGAGAATGATGGAAAAGCTTGGTCCACTTTTTATCGGACTCGGAATCGTTTTTCTCCTGGTAGGCTTCATCTTCCTATCGGGAGTAAACTTTCCCCTCCCCGGAAATCTACCGGGTGACATACGAATCGAAAAAGAAGGATTTTCTTTCTATTTCCCAATCACTAGTTCTATTTTGTTTTCAGTTTTTCTATCACTCCTCTTTTGGCTTTTTTCGCGTTGAGTTTTTTCCACGTTTCCCTCTTAATTCTTCTCCTTTTCCTTTCCCCCCTTCTCTCCGAAGAAGCACCTCTGGAAGTCATAGGGAAACCCAAAAATGATCCGAGTCTTACAGGGAGTACCCGGGAAGATCCGTCCGGATTCACCGAGATTATCAAAAAAGAGAATTTCAAAGGTAGATACCTCTCACTTTCTGAAGTTTTGGAAAAGGAAACGGGAGTGAGAATCAAGCGATACGGAGGACTGGGATCTTACTCAACTCTTTCAATCCGGGGTTCCAATGCAAATCAGGTCAAGATCTACATAGATGGAATCCCTCTGAACAATTCGGAAGGTGGGGAGGTAAATCTTTCCGATCTGAGTTTTGACAATCTGGAGAGAATCGAAATCCATAAAAGTGGTATGACACCGGGACTCAGTAGCTCTGCTATCGGCGGAAGTATCAATTTGATAACCAACGGAAAACCTCTGAAAAGAAAAACCAGAGTGAGTTTTTCGGGAGGATCCTTCAATACATTCAAGGTGACCGGATCCCATAATGATTTTACAGAAAATCTCCAATATGGAATTTTTGTTCTGAAAGAAAAATCAGATCAAAACTTCATTTTCCATTCGGATAATGGTACCCCCGCTATCAACACTCTGGATGATAGGGACGTTAGACGAAAGAATGCTCAGTTTGATCGATACAATGTAACAGGAAATCTATCCTTTAAGGTCAGAGATACAAAAGTAAACCTCTTAAATGATTTCAATTATCGGATAAATGGTCTTCCGGGACCTGCCTCCAACCAAACAGAGAAAGTAAAAAGAAAGTATCTTCGTAATACAACCGGAATTTCTACTTCTACTAAAGGATTGTTTTTTGATAATCTCAGCCTGGACTCCAGATTGTACTATACCGGAGCAAGGGATCAATTGTTTGATCCAAGACAGGAGTTTTCCTCGGGAACCCCAAATTCAAAGGCTGACATCCAACAATATGGGATTCACATTCTCCCGACACTCTACTTATTGAATTACAATCAAATCCTCCGATTCTTAATAGCAAATAATCGTGAGAGTTTCATTCGTGATAGAAGAAATAGTCTCGATCAAGTTCAGGACAAATCGACAAAAAAATTCAGGAATCATAACGTACTACAAATTCAGGATGAAATTCGCATTTACAAATCAATATTCAAATTACTTCCTTCCATTCAAAAAGAAATATATACAGATCGATTCAATACGATTCCTGACATATCCACTCTCTCCAATTCAATCTTCAATGACTACAGGCTTCCTCCCACGAAAAATGTAACAGAATTCAACTCCTACAGACTGGGCTTTCTCTGGATCCTGAATCAAAATAATGAACAGAGCCTGAGTTTCAAATCCAACATATCGAAAGAATTCAGAATGCCGGTCTTTAGCGAAATTTTTGGAGAAAGGGGAACGGTGATTGGAAATACATCTCTCAAACCCGAGAAGAGTAGGAATGTGGATGCCGGGCTTGTTCATGACTATAAAAACAATCGAGTTTCCTCTCACCTAAATGCTTCCGTATTTCAAAAAAGAATAGAAGATATGATTCTTTTTGTTCCAAATTCACAATTTACACTGAGACCGGAAAATGTAGACTCCGCCCTCATCAATGGATTTGAATTAGGATGGAAAATCATTTTGGACAAAAAGTATAGGCTTCAATCAAATTATACCTATCAAAAAGCAATCAATACTTCAGACGTTAGCTATTTGAATGGAAAGTATCTTCCCCTTCGTCCCCTGCACGAATGGTCGGGACTGGCCGGAGTGAAGTTTTTCAATTGGGAAATGGGAGGAGAAGCCATCTTCATAGGAGCTTCCTTTAGGGATAGAACAAATGAATATGCCAACTACCAACCGGGTAGATGGATCTATAATCTTTTCATGAACTACTCTCTCCTGAAAGATGAAGAGAATGACAAAGAACTATTGATAGCATTCGATCTTAAAAACATTTTGAACTATCGAACATTTGATCTGGTCGGTTATCCCCTTCCGGGAAGACATGCCTACATCCATATCTCATATGTATTTTAGTATCCTCACCTTTCGCACTTCGTGCGAAAGGTGAGGATACTAAAAGGGAGCCTTTCGGCAAATTGGGGACTCATCGTCCCCAAGCCCCTATTTTTATTGATCTATTAGTAAAATATGATTTTGCATTTAAAAATAAAAATGTTTAGAAAATAAAAAATTGCGTAAGGTGAGTTAATAAGATTATAATTTATTTAATTGACGTATGAGACTCTATTCATCTTTTGATATGAACTATATTACAATTCTTCATTCCAGAGTATCGTATCTTTTCTGGAAGGGTTTCTATCTTCCGGGTAGTCCGTTGAGTAGTGCAGGCCACGACTTTCCTTTCTGAGCAATGCAGATTGGACGATTAGATCCGCGATTTGAACCAGATTTCTCAATTCCAGAAGTTGATTGGATATGATAGTACGATTGTAATAATCACGTACTTCCTCACGAATCAAATGAATCCTCCGTTTGGCTCTCTCCAAGCGAAGATTGCTTCGGACGATTCCCACATAATCGCTCATAATACTTTTTACTTCATGCAAATTGTGTGAGATCAGAACCCATTCTTCTGTATTTTTCAATCCCTCTTTGTCCCACTCGGGAATATAGGTCGCTTCTGAGGGCAGGTGGAGGTGTCCATTCAATTTCTCATTATAAATATTCTCAGAAATACGGTGGGCAAAAACTACACCTTCCAGCAAACTATTGGATGCAAGGCGATTTCCACCGTGAACTCCCGTACTGGCTACTTCTCCAACACAATACAAATCCCTAATATTAGTTCTTCCATATACATCAGTTTCAACTCCCCCGCACATATAATGAGCTGCAGGAACAACAGGAATCGGCTCTTCTGTAATATCAATCCCCAGAGATTTACATTTTTCGTAAATGGATGGGAAGTATCGAATGATTTCCGGCTTTACCAAATGTGTCGTATCCAGGAGAACATGAGATGAACCCGATTTTTTCATTTCATTGTCTATAGCTCTTGCTACGATATCTCTGGGAGCCAGATCTTCCATAGGATGATACTCTTTCATGAAAGCTTCCCCATTTAATCGTCTCAGAATGCCTCCCTTTCCCCTCACTGCCTCGGAAATCAAAAAAGATTCTCCTTTTTCATGAAAGAGAGATGTTGGGTGAAATTGATAGAACTCCATATTTTTTATTCTTGCTCCGGCACGATAGGCACTGGCAACCCCATCCCCCGTAGCGATATCCGGATTGGTAGTGTGGAGATACACCTGTCCCGCTCCCCCCGTAGCCAGAATTGTTTTTTTGGCTACAAAGGGGATCACTTCTCCTTTTCTGGTGTTCAGAACATAAGCACCAAAACAGCGATTCTCCATTACAGAGTTAGTTTTCAAATGGTGGGGTGTAATGAGTTCTACACAATTGTGATGTTCGAGAATTTTTATATTAGAAATAGATTTGATACAGGTCAGGAGTGCTCTTTCTACTTCCCTTCCTGTTCTGTCGTAGGCATGGACGATACGATTTTCCCGATGACCACCTTCCAAACCCAGTTCAAAGTTCCCTTCTCCATCAGTATTGAAGGGAACTCCGATATCCAATAATTCTCGAACCCGGGCAGGACCTTCATGAACCATGATACGGGTGGACTCGGGATCACAGAGTCCGGCTCCCGCTTCCATTGTATCCTGAATGTGTTTCTCGGCATTGTCCGTCTTTGCGAAGACAGAGGCTATCCCACCCTGAGCGTAGTTTGTATTGGATTCATAATCAAATTTCTTAGTGATTATGGTTACTTCACCGAATGCTGAAAGCTTGTAGGCACAAAATAAACCGGCGACCCCGCTCCCAATAATCAAAAAGTCAGTAGTCACCTTTTTCATTTTATTTCAAATTGATCAGGGCATTTACATAATCAATAGATCGAATCAATTGATAATCGGGCTTAATCGGTCCATCTTTCATCTCATTGAGAACCTCTTTCGATTTACCATTCTTTTCTACCCAGGACTCCATTTGCTCTATATCAAAGTTTTGCTTTCCCTTGCTCTCGGATGGAATTTTTGGTAGATGATTCCACATATTTTCTTCACGATATTGAAATGGGAAGGAACCATCTTCCTCAGATGAAATCTCTATATCCGGATCCACACCAACTACCTGAATGGTCTTTCCTGATGGGGAGTAGTATCTGGACTGAGTGATCTTCAAAACATAGTCTTTGTTGTGCGGAAGGTCCATTAGCTTCTGGACTGTTGCTTTTCCGAAAGTTCTTTCTCCGAGAAGAATTCCCCGACCGTGATCCTTAATGGCACTGGCAACAATTTCTGAAGCAGAAGCTGATTTGGCATTGATGAGAACAGCCAGAGGTAGTTTGGTCAATACAGCTTCACTGGCTTGAGAGGCTTCCTGCTCCCCCTTTCCCGGTCCTTTAGTAGAAACAATGACACCTTTTTCAAGAAACATATCACTTATGTCCACCGCTAGATCCAAATAGCCACCGGCATTGTTTCTTAGATCCAGGATCAATGCTTTGAGTTTGATGTTTTTGGTTTTTGCTTCGGCTTCCAAGCGATTGTATGCTTCCGCAACTTCACGTTCGGAGGATTCAGTTTGAGACCTAACAAATCCGGAAAGCTTAATATAAGCGATGGACTCATCTTCTTTCAATAGCCTGGCCTGAACATTTTTGACTTCTATCCGATCCCGAACTACTTTGATGTCAATTGGTTGGTTCAAACCTTTTCTACGGATTTTCAGAGTGACTTCTGTCCCTTTCTTTCCCTTGATTCGTTTGACAACCTTATCGAGTGAAACTCCCTTGGTTGTCTTTCCATCGACACCTATGATCACATCTCCCGCGCGCAATCCGGCCTTGATAGCAGGTCGATCTTCGAGGGGATTTTCAACGATGACTTCTCTTGAACCACCACCGCTGAGTATAGCTCCTATCCCTTCAAAACTACCATCAGAGATCTTTGCCATAGACTCTTCCCATTGTTCTTTTAGAAAAACATTGGAATGGGGATCGAGAGAGTTTAGATATCCATTGGCTGCAGCCAACCAGACATCTTTCATACTGTACTCTTCTTTTTCTGAGTCATCTTCTTCGATGTCTTCAATGGTTTCTTTGATAGGTGGAACTTTGTATTTTGAAAGATTTTCTTGAATAAAATTCATTACTTTTTCAAAATCTTTCCGGGTAAAATTTGTCTGCTCCCATCTGGATGTCAAAATAGTCTTTCGGGTTTGTTCCCTTTCTATTAACTTCTTAACTTCTTCAGGATTCATTTTGGGTTTTTCAGAATCCTTTTTCATTTTCTCTTTTCTAATTTTTTCGACTGCTTTATAGTCGGGCTCAAAAATTAAATAGGGATCTGTGGGAAGCAATTTGAATGTCTTACCGGGAAAGATATCATCTTTCTCTTCGTATTTTTCTCTTTCTTTGTAATAGGTTTCCGGAAGTAGAAATAGACTATGTGGCAAAGATAATAATGCAAAAACCGCCGCATCCGTATAGGCTCTGTCTTCATCTATGTTTTTATCTATGTAATGTCGCTCAACAGCTTTGATAACCTCACCGAAATCATCTGATCCAAACTTGGTTATTTTCTTTTTTGCCTTGGGTTCACAGGTAATTGTACAGGTAAATATGAAGATAGCTCCTATCATCAATGATAAGATCTTATTTTTATTATTCAAAATATACTCTCACAGTTTTTTTTTAGAATCGGAGAATTTTCTCACTATCTAAGAATACGTTAATAATCGCAAAAAGATTGTCAATCTATTTGGTTAAAGGAAATATCAAACAAGAAATAGGAAATGATGTAGGATGACTCCGGCTCCTCCTATGAAAAAGCCAATCATCCAGCCACCGATCACATCACTCAAAAAATGGTGAAGGGTCAAAAGTCTTCCGAGACCGGCATACAAAGAGAAAATAAAGAAATATTCAGGAAAACCGAAAGAAAAATACAGTATCACAGCCGTTACCATAGAATTGGCAGCATGGGCGGAAGGAAACGAATGATTTAGGTCCGGATGATTGTTCTCCTTTCCCAAGACCTTAAGAGAAGGTCGCCTGCGGGAGATGAATTTTTTCAGAATCAGAACAAATCGATCATTAAAAAATGCTATTGTAGAAGTGAAGGTGATCACCAAAAAGGGAGATTCAACCGGAAAAATCAATAAATAGAAGATAAGAACCAGGATGAAGGTCTCTCCTTTATTGGTTTTGGAGAGGATTTTATCTAAAATAGGGTTTTTGAATGATTTATTGATGTTCTCAGCAATCAAAATATCAATTTTTTCAAATGACCGTTTCAAATTCCAAGTTCTCTTTTCA
Organism: Leptospiraceae bacterium; assembly: GCA_024233875.1. Classification (GTDB taxonomy): domain Bacteria; phylum Spirochaetota; class Leptospiria; order Leptospirales; family Leptospiraceae; genus JACKPB01. The sequence goes on along the minus strand of JACKPB010000001.1, from coordinate 299,817 downwards.
GCTCTTCTGCTAGTTTTTCCCTATTTAGAGGTTTTTGAGAGGATTGTTTGAGATCTTTCAATAGAACCTTCCCTTCATTCCGTTCGTCTTCACCGAAGATCAAAAGATATCGAAATCCTTTTTTTTCGGCATTTTGAATTTGTTTTCCCATTTTTTGAACATCTAGTGAAGTTTCGACTGTGATTCCCGATGATCGAAGCTCAGTGGTCAATTGGACCAGATCAAGAAATACAGAGTCAGAAAGCAGGGGAATGTAAACAGAATCATCTCTATTGAATTCAGGAATAAGGTTGTGAGTCTCTAAAAAGTTCTGAAGGGTCACATCTCCCAGACCGAAGCCGATTCCGGAGAGTTGATCATTGGAGAAAAGACCGATCAAATTGTCATATCTTCCCCCTCCGTAAAGAGACCTCTTGTTTTTGGGATCGGTATCAAAGATTTCGAAGATAAAACCTGTGTAGTAATCGAAACCCCTGATGATAGATGGATCAAAATCTAAATTATCGGAATGACCCACCGCTTCCATTTCCCGATAAAAATTTTGCATTTCTGCTATGACTTCAGGAGAAATTTCAGGAAATTGAGTGAGGGAAGTCAAATCGGATTCCAGATATCTATCAATCAATGGAATTTGCGTCTCAGGGTTGTCTAAGACTTCTCTCAAAAGGGAAAGGAATTCTTCTCTGGTGATTTTGCTCTTTTTATCGAGGATTTTCGCCACTGCCTGTTCTTTGTCCGCAGGCAATCCCAGAGATTTTTGCAAAAAGTCGGAAAGAATTCTTCGATGTGAAAATTGAATTCGAAAATCAGTGGATTTTGCCCCGAACGCATAGAGAATACTAGCCGCCAACTGGAGAATTTCAAACTCAGCTCTCAGAGAATTCACACCGAAAATATCCACATTCAATTGCCAGTGCTCTCTGAGTCTGCCATGTCCGGGAGCTTCATACCTCCAGAGATTAGGGATGCTAAACCATCGGATCGGTTTGGGAAGATCCCTGACTTTTGCTGCAACCATTCTGGCCAGAGTTGGAGTCATCTCCGGTCTGATGGTGACGTGCCGATCCCCTTTGTCCACAAAGTCATAGAGCTGCTTTTCTACGATTTCCTGACCACTCTTGGCTTTGAAAAGATCAATGGACTCCAAAATCGGTCCATCATACTCCCGATATCCGAAAGACTCTACAACTTCTCTCATCCTGGAAAACATCCAATTGCGAAAGACCATGTCTTCCGGATAAAAGTCTCTTGTACCCTTATAGTTTGAGGTTGGTAATTTTTTCTCTGCCAATTTTCTTATCCTCGAAGGAATTCCCTAAAAAGCATAACAGTACAGATTTTTTAGGGATTGCATTCCTTGCAAGTCTCAAAATCAAAACGTTCGGATCATTTTTCCAGACGCTTGAAAGTCACCCTTCGATTTTTTGCCCGGCCTTCGGGGGTTTCATTCGATTCGACCGGTTGAGAGTACCAATATCCCCTTGTTTCGATTCTGTCTTCTGAGATTCCATGATCTACAAGGTATTGTTTGATGACTTCAGCTCTTTTGAGACTGAGTTTGACATTGAATTCTTTACTATCTATGTTGTCTGTGTGTCCGCCAATCTCTATCCTATCTTTATTCTTGGAAAGATAGGCAACAGTGGCTTTGAGTTTTGGCATTTCCTCAGGTCGAATTGTGGATTCACTGAAGTTGAACAAAATTACATTCTGATAGATGGTTGCTTTGTTTGAAAGACGATTCAGATCGACAATGATTTCCTTTTGATCTCTTAGCTCTGTATTCTCTTTTTTGATAACAATCGTTTCGGTTGTGTATCCTGTTGCAGATCCGGTAAGCTCAAAATCACCCGGTGGAAATTCCTTCAATACAAAGAACTCCTGATCCCTGGAAAGCTCATAGCCTCCCTTTTGATCGTCACTATAGAGAATCACTTTTCCTTCGACTAAAAACTTCTTGGAATCACCATCCCTGAGAATCACACGGGTATACTGAGGAACTTCCGGATCCGTAGAGTTATTATCCGGCTTTTTGATGTCCTCAGGTTCTTCCGTGATGGGCATGAGAATCACTTTTACATATTTGGATTTATTTCTACCGATAGTTCCCGTCAGATCCAAGCTGAACTCATTGGGATGAAAACCGGGAGAGGAAACTTCAAACTTATATCTGGTTCCGGTGAGGAGTCTGGTGCGGAAGTTGACAGGCTCATCTTCAGATTTGATTGCTATGTCTCCACCGATACGCTTGGAGGTGATGACTCTGAGCAAACCTTTTTCATTGTAGATACGAATCGTTGAATCGAGACCGATCATGGTCTTTTCTGATCCATCCAGGATCACCCCGCTGAGATCAAAGGAATAGGGCTTTCGCATTGCCTCGGTGACGGGAGCTCTATAGATGTCAAATTGTCCCTCTCCTCCCGGACGATTGGAGGCGTAGTAGATCCAGAGCCCATCGTGAGAAAGGGAGATTCCTTCGTCGTCATGCTCACTCGAAAGCGGCTGGGGAAGTTTTTTAAGAGTTCGAACTTTTGGGAAAACAGGGGGAGAGTCGTTTTCCAGTCTCTTTTTCTCTTCTTCTGCGGTTAAAATCAAACTATCGTCATCAAAATCTGCCATGTAGAAGCTAAATTTGAAATTTTCATCCAGTCTATCCGAGCTGAAAAATAAGGTTTGTCCATCATAGTGGTAGGAAGGCATGATTTCATTTGCTGAACTATTGATTTTGGGACCCAAATTGATTGGAGACGACCACTTATTGATCTTTAAATCCCGATTCGAGATCCATAGATCAAATCCTCCAAATCCTCCCGGACGATTGGAAGCAAAAACGAGTGACTTTCCATCCGGAGAGATAGCAGGCATTTTATCATCGAAATGAGAATTGAACTCCAAAATGTGCTCGGGTTTCGACCAGGAGTCAGTGGCCGGATTTTTCCTAGTTAGATTTTTGATCGTGTAGATATTGAGACCCTTCAGCCCATCTCTACCTGAAATCGGTGACTTTCTGGATGTAAAAAATATCTCGAGAGGAAGTCCATTTTTATCAAAGCGGATCGTAAATGGCCCTTCAAAGTCAGGAGTATTCAACTCCCGAAAATTCATAGGATCCGACCAAATCGGTTTTTCGGAACGATTTCGAAAATTTTTATTTTCAGAAATCCAAACATCCATCCCCCCCATTCCACCCGGACGGTTGGATTGGAAGACCAGATATCTGGAATTGGGAGCTATTATGGGACAGTATTCAGAATTTTGAGTATTCAGAGGATATCCGAAAGAATTTTCGGACACAGTTAGTGGGTCTCCCAAAATCGTGGAGAACATTAAAAGAAGGTATAGGAATAGTACACGCATGTATTTTCTTATTCTACCATTCGGGGCAAATTTTAAACTCTTTTTTTTTATCGGTCAAAAATGCTCAGAAATTGCTTAAAAGATTGCCCGTTCGAACTCTCAGACCTGAAATCCTTCGATTTTTATTCAATTCCAGGCATTCTGGATCAGGAATTAAGATTCAGATAAAAATCCTTTCACTTTCACTGCTGTCTAAAGAAATGAATACAAAAACTCAAAGGATTTTTCATGATTCGTTTTTTCATTTTTCTGACCCTTTCTATTCTGCCTATTCTTGGGAGAGATATCCCGACCCATTCCATTCAGGGAAGAGCCTCCTGGGGTATGGGAAACCTAAGTCCATCAGAAGTTGGAGACAGGAGACAAATAGGAACAAATGATGCAATCTTATTGAATAACTACAACAATACCGGAAATGCCATCTACCCTGTTCCGAAATCAGACATCACAGGGTCCCATCGAGCCGGAAATTACAATCTTGGCGTAGAGTACCGCTACGAAGATCGCTTTCGGATTCTCCTGGATCGACGTCACATCAATCGCTCAACTGTGAATATGGAAACCGCCTACTTTCCGAACACACCCATTCCCATTTCAAAAGATAACTTTAGATGGCAGGAAACATCCTACAAATTAGGGATTGCTCAGTACTTTCCGATTGGAGATTTCATATCTATAGGTGGAATTCTTAGATACCACAAAGTCAGTCAGGCCTATGACAACAACTTCAGTTACTACTATCAATTTCTCAATTCTTCCGGTCTCCAAAACTTTACCAAATCCGGAACCCAGACAGGCACTTTTCATTATGCAGGCCTTGTGCCCGGAGCCGGGATTGAGCTTCATCCATTTGATTCCATCACTCTTCTGGCTACTTATGAAACTTTGAATTTATCAGGAACAAGAGAAACTGTATCCAAATCCGGAAATGTTTACACTCCACTATCCTTAATTCCTTATTCAAGTGGAAGCGTCAGTATCCAGGATTCCGGTGCTATGAAAGTCAATGGATACCATAGAAACTTCGCTCTGATCTTCAAACCAATTTCGATTTTTCACATTCAACTCGGGTACATTAGCGAAGTATACAGAAGATCCTTCGATAACTATTCCTATGTAACAACAGAAAATATAAATGTGATTGAATCTGTAATACAACAGGCATTTTACAAATCCATCAATAGCAGATTCGAGTACAATTATCCATACATACAATTCTCAATCCATCTGGGCTTCTGAGTCCCGATGCTCAAAACAATCAGTGGATACATCGAACGTGTTTGGTTATGGACTTAGGTCCATGACTCACGTCACCAAAGTCAACTATGAAGGTGTACATCCTGCCCGGTGAATAACTTTCCGATGTCCAATGCTCTCCGAACTCAGAAACGATCCAGGACTTTTTGAGTTTGGATTTATTGGTACCAAAATTGACCTGCCATTCCCCACGTTTGGGCAACCTCCATCCTCTACCGAGAGAACTGCATTTTTTGTTGGCTGAAGTCCAGTTCAGTTTCCCCTGATATTCGCTCCAGTTGTCGATTTCTCCCGAATGAAGTAGTTCTTCCTTCTTCAGAGAAAAACCTTTTGCAATTTTTTCGGTTATTGTATCGATTTCTTTTTTCTTTTCTTTTAAGGATTCTTCTTTGGTTTGATTCTCCTGTTTTAATTTTTCTGTTTTTTCCTCGATCTTTTTTACCAATAATTCTTTCTCTTTTAAGAGAAGAGTTTGCTTATCTAATTCTTTTTGTTTGGAATCGAGAACCTTTAGAGCCTCCTGAATTTGCTTTTCCCTATCCTCAGAAATATTAGTTTGTTTGACAACCTCCAATTCTTTCTCTTCAGCCCGAAAGTAATTTTTAGCACCAAAAATTGCAAACCCGAGTATCACAGTCATGAGGACTCCGGACACAGACCAAAATTTGATTCGTTTCTTCTGTTGATTTTTTTGACTGAGATCGATGTATTCAAAATCTTTCTGACTCAAATCGGAAGACCTCTGGTCCATCCATTCCAGGGATGTCATAAGATTACTTCCACTCAGGAGTAACACTTCTTCCCGATTGTTTTCATCCCATTCTTTTTGAAAAGCACGGATTTTTTCCTGCCAGATTCTGAATTCCCGATCTGTATGTATCCACTCTCTCAAACGTTTCCATTCCCGAATCAAGGCTTCATGAACCACTTCAATAGTCGATTTGCCTTCTTCATTTTCCCCTGTTACAATCAATCTCTTACCGGCAATCTTCTGAATAAAATCCCTAATCACTTCACCTGAAGATTCAGCTTTGTCCGGTGTTGTTTTCTTTCCCTTCAGGAATCCATTGGTAGAAGTTTGGTTGTTTATAAGATCATCTAAAATGGCAATTCTTCTTGTATCTTCAGTTCCCTGCCCGGGTTGAATCAACTGCAACATAAGTTTTTTCATGAGAGTTCTTTCGGACTCATTCAATTGAAAGTATACTTCTTCTGCATAGGTTGCCAGAGCACCCCTAACTTCCCCTATGGCTTTGTAAGCCTCATAAGTTAAAGTATAATCAACCTGAGTCTTCCAGAGTTCTTCCAAACAAAACTCCAGAAGTGGAAGACTACCCGGCTCTTTGACAACTGAAGTCAAAATCAAATCAGTCAAACCTTCCTGAATCTGCAAACCGGCTATCTTCAGGGGAGATTCTATGGCTGACCTCAATTCTTCTGTTTTCATAGGGAGAAGAAAAAAATGCCTTCCTACCTGTCCCCCCGAATCTCCCTCTGTAAGAAATTGAGCAAATCCCCTCTCTTCCAGGAGTCTTGACCAAAAATCCGCACGGATTGTGAGCAAAAATTTAAAGCGTGATCCGAATTCCCGAATGCAATGCATAATATTTGTCATCAGACTATTGATATCTTCAGAGTTTCCCGATTGTGTAAAGATTTCCTCAAACTGATCACCGAGTAAGAATAATTTTCGGTCGGGATACTTTCTCAATTGTTCGTAAACTGAGTCCCTTAGAGTTTCCCCGCCTCCGAGAGAATGGATAGCAGATCCTGTAGGATTGATTCCGGGGCGAAATTTAAATACCATATATTGTTTTTCTTTCAAATAAGGGATCACACCCGCATGGACTATAGATGACTTTCCGCTTCCGGAAGGTCCAGCCAGGGCAACAACAGAATAACCCTCAATGGCATTGATCAAATCAATTATGATCTTTTCTCTTCCAAAGAAATATTCCCTATCCTTTTCTTGAAAGTAAGATAAACCCATGTAGGGAGATCGGGATCCTTCAGGAGGACCGATCACCGGTTTCCTATCTTTTTCAAAATTACCACCAAAAGTAAAATAAGATTTTTCTAATGATTGAATGGAAACCTTTAGATCTCCTTCTTCCGATTCGAGAAATGCCTGAAGATCGATAGCCAGAAGCAGGGAGAAATATCTTTTTTGAATGCTTTCTTTATTGAATTTTGAGAAAAACAGAAAGAAACAAATTTGAGAATGCAGATAATCGCGAAGCACTTCTGGTCTTTTTAGATCCCTCATCCCGCTCCTGCTTTCATTTAAAAAATCAAATAAGGTTGTCAGATACACCCGAACAAGAGTCATGTATTCATTTTTGGGATTGTCTATTTTTGTATATTGATCTATCAAATATGATCGCAAAATACCGAGAAACTCTACCGCTACCGACCTGGTCCTTAGACCGGGATCTACCTCAGATGAAAACCTTTCAGAGCCGCTCTCGAGGATTTCTTCAAAAAAGTTGAGAATCATCTCTCCCATGAGCCGGGAGAAGTCCCAAAACAATGGTGTGAAATTATCTTTCTTTTTTAACATAACTTCACCGAAATCAATAAGCTTGCATTTCATGAGATTTCTATCATCCTCCCAAATCAAAATATTTTCGGGATTCAGATCACCATGAATGTAATTAACTGAGTAGTACGATGATTTCTTATTGAAAAAATTCAAAATAGTTTCTATACCGGGTAGATCCGGATCCAGTTTAGAAATTTCCAGGAGACCATTTTTCACTGATTCAGACTTTAGTTTGTCACCATAATATTCACTGAGATCAGCTATAATTTTTCTATGATCACCATAAAGACCTTTTTTTAGACCATAAAATACTTCTTTTTGTAGTAGAAGGGAAAGTTCTTTACCGATTTTTTCATAAGATCGATTCTCTTCGGATGGATGTAAGACAGTTTGATTGAAGTATTTCGAAATCCCTTTCAAATCACCTACTGCAATCGTTCCCACATTTTGATAGAGCAAAATCCCATAGGTGGAATTGTCCTCCATTTTGAACTCATCTTCTTTTTTGTATTCCACCTGACTGAAGATATCCAAAAGTGTCTCTCGGGTTTTTTCATAACCCTCATTTTCACTTTCACATACTTCTTTTGGAGCTACCTTCAATACTCGAATGAAAGAGGATGATTTTTGCGATTCAGATTTGAGTGGAGTTTTTTTCTTAGAAATCTTAGATTTTACGGATTTGGATGAATTTTCCGGAGCCTTGTCCAAACCGTAACTTGCCACAAAGACCACTGCTCCTGTTTTTCCCCCGGAAAGAAAATTTTCAATTTGAATGAAATCAATCGGAATTCCACCTAACTTTTTCTTCCTGAGGGCATTTGAAAGACCTCTTTCAACCAAATTTCTCTCTGTTGAAGGGATTTTATTTAAATTTTTGATGGGGTTTATCGGCATAATCCGTTCCTATTTATGTTTGTCATCCTACTAAATGAGATCCGCTTTCATCTGTATCTTTTACAATTGTTTAAGTTTTTTTGATTGATGCAAAAACTAAATTAATATTCAATTAGAAAAAATAGAATTTAAGGGTTTCCAATATCTCCGGAGACATTGGATGGACAAAAATGGATAGAATCGAAAAAGACCCAAATGAATATAGATTTCATAAAGAAATAAAAATCTCCTGGGGAGACATGGATGCATTCGGTCATGTAAACAATGTAGAATATGTTCGATATTTCGAAAGAATTCGGGCAGAATATTTTAGTTATTTACAACTCTGGGAAAATGATGGAAAACACCCGAAATCAGGTATGGTGATAGTCAATATCAACATGGACTATCGAAAACAGGCTACTTATCCCCAAAAATTAAATTCATACCTGAAGACTTCTTCTCTGAATAGGAAGATATTCAAAATGGACTTATTGATTCTGGATGAAAGTTCAGACGTTGTTGTCACAGCGAGAGGAACATTCCTATGGTATGACTTTGTGAATAGCAAAACCATACCCTTACCTGAAGCTTTTTTATTGAAAGTCAAGGAATATGAGGGATTACTAATAGACTGATCATCATTCAGCTTTTTCTTTTGCATCACTCAAGTACAAGCTTTGAATGATGATCAGGTCAGTGACAATGTACTTAAACAAATAATAAAAATTTTCAGGAGAAGCTTGAAGCATAGCGAAGATACTTGACTGATCCAACGGCAGCAACCGGCAACCTTTCTCGGATTGTGCGGTAAAGAATCTCTTAGAATACTTTTGCAATGTGGAATACCCGAAGTAATCTCCGGTATTTTTTTTCCATATTTCTACCTGTTTTCCTTCCAAAGTCTTGTAGAGCGAGATATCCCCTTCGAGGATCAAATAAAAAAATCCATCGGAATCATCCCCATCTTTAAATATTGCACTATTGGGAAGAACATGGATTACTTCTTCCCCGGAAACCGAATCCCAGAGATTCAATTGAATGGTTCGATTTTCGATCTGAATTTTTTCAAATTCAGGATTGGGCTGATAGAGATTGGACTCTTTTCTATTGAAAAAATACTTATCTTCAAGAGAAATAAGTCTCTCTAAACCCAGATCAAAAAGTGATTTAACAAATTTGGGATTTGATTTCGCTTCTTTGATGAAGGATTCTTTATTGAAAGCAGCTACTCTTGCTTCTTCTGACTCAACATATACTGTCGCATTTCGTTTTGTGTTCAGAACAAGAGCAATCTCTCCAAAAAAAGTTTTGGCCGGAATGGGGTTCAAGAAAACCTTTTTACCATCGACCTCACTGACAGAAGACAGGTCCCCACTGATTACATAGTACAATCCCGACTCGGCTGAGTCATTTTCTTTGAAAATGATCTCACCCTTTCGAAATGTTTTGATTTTCGCTGTTTTGATTAAATCCTGAAAACTCATCTCTGCCTCAATTCTAAGATTGCATTGAAATTATAAATCTTTATGAATTCTAATTACTATTTTATAAATCCTGAGTAAATCTAAATTTTGCAAGTGTAAACTGAAAACTCATTTAAATTTTGAGTTTCATTTCCCTATTTCAAAATCTACTCTTCTGTTAGCAGAACTTCTTTTTTTGTTTTCCTGATATCTCTGAGAACCATAGTGCTTGCCGGCAAGTCTGTTTGATTTGCCTTTCAGATCTTTTGAAAGCATCTTCTTAATAAACACTGATCTACCATTAGCCACCCGAATCGTCTTCCTTTTTCCTCCATGAGGATCAGCATGTCCTACAACATACAATTTGTAATCAGAAGGAATTTTATCAAGATTTGTTATGAAATCTTTTAGGTATCTGGCTTTCCATTTTTTATAGATAGGTACTGAAATAGTTTGATCTCCTCTAAATCCTACAATTTCAAAATTTTTAAACTCTCTCCTCAAACCTTCAAGGATTTCTTCTTCAGAAGGTTTTTCGGGTTCGGGTGGTGGTTCCGGAGCAGGCTTCTGTTCAACGACCTGCTCAGATGAACAGTTGAGGACTAAAAGAAAAATGTTTATTAAAATCAAATGATTTATTCTTATATTCATATTCTCTCCTTTCAATAAATGGACACCTCTAAAAACCCAATAGCAGGGCTTTTTAGAGGAAATAATTTGCTTGGGGTTGCACTCCAAACCCCGCTTTTTCAAGAAATATTGAAAAACTTTTAAAAATATTATATATCTCAAAATATATAACAGTTCTCAAAAATAAATGCGTTTTCCCTATTAGGGTAAGTAGCCATTTTTTAGCTGATATTTTTGTAAATACGCAAATACTTTTGAAAATGACTATATAAAAAGGGTTAAAAGACCTTCCCAAATCTTACACTAATTCTAAAATATTGTCAATAGAATTAAATTCATTATCCAAAAGGTTGGCACATTCAATACTAAATCAGTAATAAAATGTTTACATACCTGAATTGGAAAAGTTTAATTATTTAGGAGAATTGGTGTATAGTAATTCTAAACATTTAGTAGTTTAACTCACCTCACGCACTTCACGCTTCAGGTGAGTTAAAGTGCAGGTGCCCTACCGGAATGCTCGGGAACGATACCTCCCCGGATGGTTGGTGAGAGGGTCAAATGATTCCTGAAGGGTTCCGTGTTATTTTTCTCTTTGGACTATTCCATCTTAATTCCATTAGAATAAGAACTTAATCAAAGAGCGAACGAACCCGCCCTGAAATCAAAGACGGGTTCAAGATCAAGATGTTAGGGATTGGATTTTTTTAGGATAGTTCTCAAAAGCCTTTCGGTACGAATCAGGTCTGTTTTGTAATATATCTCATTTTTGTTCTGATTGTAGAAATAACTTTTCATAACCCTATCCTGACGATCATCGAGAAAATGATTCCACCAGGCTGAAACTTCCCAAACCTGATTGCTGGAATTCATCTCTCCTCTTTTGAAGAGTGTTCTATCATAGATCAGAATCGTAGAATCAGTTTCTCTGTAGTCTAGAGCGGGAAGGGTACCCAGAGTCAAAATGCTAAAAAAGGAAGTACCGATTTTCAACCAGGACCGACCTGTAGAGAGATCTAGATTTCCCTGATTTGAAATATCGGGAGGACCCAGGATTCCTACGATTAGATAGTCCATATCTCTACCTATGAATTTTAAATCCTTCTGATTGGTCTTAGAGTAACCGGAAAATAAGAGAATCTTATCCTCATCGCTCAATGACTTTACTTTATCAAAAAAATCTTTCAATTTTTTGGGATCGGTATCAGAATCGGAGGATGATAGGGATAGCTCGCTTAAAGGTTTTCCGATTTTTAATAATTTGATTAATGAACTATTTTCATTTCCTTTTTCCTTATTGTTAGCTTCGGGAGAAAATCCCAGAATTCCAATAGTATCTTTTGGAATGATGATTTCGCTCAACTCAGGATCCTGATTGGATTGAACTTTATCCAAATAATGTGCAGTGGCACAATTAAATACAAAAATAATATGCAATAAATAGATAATTTTCATAATACCAGAATCTCAAATTTCCTTTTAAATTTCAATCCTTATACTTTTTTATTTTCTTATCCGGGTCCATTTCAAGATCTTATAGTCGATTTCTCTATGAACGAGTAAATCTTTTGAAAATGACAATAAGATATGTTTTTTATAATATAGATATTTCTTATTTTCTCTAACCCAAAACTCTCTTGAAGATCATAGACTCTATACAGTTTTGAAATACAATCACATCCATTACTGAATTTTTACTCTCTTTTTAGTTATCTTCCGGCCTTCTCTTGTTTGATTCTTCCTTTGTTTTGAAATAAGACTTTGAATCAAACCTATTCTTGATTCAAAGGATTGGATTGTTGAGTATCCTCTCTTCAAAAGCATCAAATTCTTTCCGGGAAAATCTTATTGCATTTCTCTTGAATCAAATTGTACTTGTAGAACCAATTTACTTTCCATTTAGAAACAGATGAATTCACCACGAACCAAAATCGCAATTTTTACTTCTATTGTAATTCTATTCTTAGTACTATTGAATCTACCCAACCCCGGTACTATGGAACCCAAAGCTTGGAAAACAGCCTGTATTGCAATCTTCATGGCTCTACTCTGGATTTCAGAATCCGTTCCCCTTTCTGCTACAGCTCTTCTCCCACTTGTATTGTTTCCTATTTTTAATATCTCAAATCTTTCTGTTGCCGGTTCAGGATATTCCAATCCTCTTATTTTTTTATTTTTAGGTGGCTTTATCCTGGCTCTAGCTCTCGAGAAATGGAATCTTCACAAAAGAATCGCTTTGAATATTCTTGTCCGATTGGGAGGACGACCCGAAAGACTCATTCTGGGATTTATGATTTCCAGTGGATTTCTGAGTATGTGGGTAAACAATACATCTACTACTCTTATGATGCTTCCTATAGCCCTATCCATAATTTCGATACTTAAGGAAGAGAATCAGTTTCAAGATTCAAGGTCGTATTCCAACTTCCAAACTTCAATCTTATTGGGGATAGCCTATTCCTCCAGCTTGGGAGGGATGAGCACTCTAATAGGAACCGTTCCCAATATTTTCATGAGCGGTTACCTCTATCAAACAACAGGAACCCGTATCACGTTTTTATCCTGGCTCATGATAGGAGTCCCTATTTTTCTAATTTCAATCCCAATCATGTCTTATTTATTTTCCAAAATATTTCCACTCTCAGTTTCCGGGAACACAGGAGACAATTTGTATTTAAAAAATGAATTAAAAAAACTAGGAAAGCCTGTCACAGGTGAAATCCTGATTTCTATTATTTTTTTTATTGTCGTTCTTGCCTGGATTTTTCGACCCTTGATTGCGGATAGAATCCCGATGATAACAGATAGTGTAATTGGTATTACAGGTGGTGTAGTACTTTTTTTCATACCTGTAGATACAAAACGATTAGAGTTCTTAATGGATTGGGAAACTGCCAGGAAAATTCCATGGGACGCAATCATACTACTGGCAGGAGGATTGAGTCTGGCGGGAGCTATTGAGAGTACCCACCTTGCTGAATGGTTGGGAAATCAATTGTTTTTTCTCAAAGGAATTCCCTTTCCCCTAGTACTCATTTTTGTAGTTACTTTAATCATTTTTTTTACCGAGCTGACAAGCAATGTTGCCACCACAGCTGCTTTTCTACCTATACTTTATTCCCTGTCTCTAGGAATAGATATGAATCCTATCTTTTTAATAGTACCTGCCACTCTTGCGGCTAGTTGTGCATTTATGCTTCCGGTGGCTACCCCACCCAACACTATTGTTTATGGAACGGGAAAGGTAAATGTTCGGGATATGGTAAAAATTGGATTTTACATGAATCTCATTTTTATTCCGATCATTGCCTTTACAGTGTATCATCTGGGAAAGTATCTGTAAAATCTACCTTTCAGTTCTCTGATTTTTCTTTGGGGTCAATGAAACTTCCTATCACTCTGGAATCTGCTGTTCTTCTTTCCACCCATTCTTTATTTGGTGGGTTAAAAGCTTTGATCGGTCTACCGTTTTTATCTACAGCAACATAAGTTATCTCACATTCTATGATGAGCCTGTGTTTGTCGTTATCGGGATAAAATGCAATAGCTTTACCGAATGCTGTAATACTAGTTTTTTTGATTTCCTTGATCTTAGCATAGATCTGAACTAAATCTCCAAGATAGGCCGGACTTTTGAAATGAACATGATCCATAGCAACAGTGACCATGGATCGAAACCTCATTTTATTACAAACATGAATGTAAACATCCGTATCCAACCATGCGAGGAGTTGTCCTCCAAAGATAACATTGTTTGGATTGAGATGCTCTGTCATAACCAGATGTTGGGTCACCAGCATAAAATCAGAACTATCTTTCATAAAACATATCTCCTAATCACATATTATTTTAAGCTTTCATCAATTGAAATGAACTGCTTCTCAGAACTATTTGATTTCTTCTTTGATTCGCCAGTAGACATCTTATTGTAGATTCTACTTAAAATGCACAAATACTTTTGAGACTGACCGGAAATCAAAGTCAAGAAAAAAACCTATTCAGATTGACTCTCCTTAGCCCTTACGTACTATCCATTCGATGCATTTACAGGTTTTTTTCTTTTCTTATAAATTTGAATTGTGATTTTAAGGTAGTAAAAATCAATTAGCCGATAATGCAATACCTATAATGGTATAGATGTAAGGAACGACTATGAGGACAATTTTACTTCTTATTTTGCTTGCTTTGACAGCTTTTTTTTCTACACCGATCTTTTCCAATTCTGACCGGGCTAGGACTCTGAATTCTTTTGAGAATGCATCTACCTTCCGAACTCTCGAATATTCAGATTCGGAAGATGATGACGACGACGATGATGACGATGTAGACAGTCATTCGATTTGAGTTGAGTTCTTTTCGAGTTCGGGTAAACGATTAAGAATCTTCTAAAGTCGTTTTGCCCGAATGTCTTCTTCTGTACAACCAATAAATGTAAAAAAGCAATCCTATTCCTGTAAAAGTAACAAACGGTATCAAATGCATTGCTGTAGCATAGACAAGCCCCTCATTTCCATTTTTGCCTATAATTAAAAATGCAGTATAAATAGAGGCATGAAAGACACCAATACCTGATGGAGCCGAAGGAACGGCCAAACTCATAGCCCCGCAGAAAAGTATAAAAATGATTTCAACCGGGGTAAGCCCCAACGAAAGCATTTGATTTCCGATATAGTAAGTTGTGAAGTAAACTATCCACATAGGAAGTGAGGTCAGAAGAGGGAGAAATAGATTTTCAAATTTCAAAAACTCTCCCAATTCTTTAAGTTGAAGGTCTATGTGATGAAGATAAACCTCCTCTTTTTTTATCAATTTGAATAGCTTGAGAAGGATTGATCGTAAAAAATCATTTTGATATCTAAATAAAAATAGAGCGATAAGAATCCCGGACACAACAATTCCGGAAAACGTAAATATCGTAGATGGGCTGGCTTTGGATTTCTCCATTCCAATGAATAGGAAGGCCCCAATCCCGGCGATGATGACCAGGATGAAATCAATCACTTTTTCTATAAACAATTTGGTGAGGAGATTGAAGGAAGCGACTCCTGCCTCAGAGCGACAGTAGAAAATTCGAAATATATCTCCACCCCTAGCCGGCAAAACCATATTGGCTCCATAGCCGATGAAGGTTGAAGAAAGAGAATGCTTGAGTTTGAGTTTCCTCTGCAGAAGATAGTACCAACGAACTGAAAAAAGTGAAGATCCAATGATTTGAGTAAACATCGCCAGGAGAACATACTCAGTAGATACCCTCGACCAGAGTCTGAGAAATTCTTCTTTATCAAACTTTCCCAACAAAATCCAAATGAAAAGAGCAGAAATTCCCAAACCCAGGATGAATTTGGATTTTGATTTTAAGAAATGGAGAAATTTTTTCATTTCTTATCCCGGAGGCCAGGCATGGGCTCTACCTGCAAGGAGATGGAAGTGGATATGAAAAACTGTTTGTCCACCATTGGAACCCATATTATTGACCACACGGTATCCATCCCCGTTCAATCCCTTCTCTCTGGCAAATTTAGAGATGTTCATAAAGATTCTTCCGACTACTCCCGAGTCTTCCTCTGTGAGTTTGTCCAATGACTCAATATGCTTTTTGGGTATGAACAAAACATGGGTGGGTGAGACCGGAAAGCGGTCTGAAAATCCAATGGAGACTTCGTCTTCAAAAACAATTTCAGAAGGAATTTCTTTGTTTAAAATTTTACAGAATATACAGGATTCACTCATACTTCCTCCTTAAATCCCAGAGCCGCAGCTCCTAAAATACCAGCACCTACCGAACTGACTTCCAAACGTAGATGTTCCCAGAGAACCGGGAATGCATTTTCCTTTAGTATATGTTTCAATCGATCCAGATACAAATCGGATGAATTTGTGAGCCCGCCCACCAGAACAATTCGATCCGGATTGATTGAGTGTACCAGGTTTTTCAAAAGATGAGCCAATACTTCGGTTGCGAATTCCAGGGTTTCCACTGCCGGAACATCTTTGGATCGAACTAAATCAAAAAAATCCTTTGCATTTGTCAGATCTTTTCCTGTTTTCTCTCTGTATCTGCCCAAAAGACCCCGCGTGCTGAAGTAGGCTTCCGCACAACCGCGACTTCCACATCCGCAGAGAGCCCCATTCAAAACGATGGTTTGATGTCCCGCTTCCATCCCGTTTCCGAGATGTCCATTGTACAACTTACCCTTGTGAACCCAACCCACTCCCAAACCTGTTCCCAGAGTCAGGACGATTAGGTCCTCAGATCCTTTTCCGGCTCCGAAGTAGTATTCCCCTAAAGAAGCGCAATTGGCATCATTATTAAAGTAAACAGGGACAGAAGTAAGGGATTGAATGTGAGGAACTACCGGACAATTGTCTAAGTTTTTTAAATTGGCAGACCGAAGGATGAATCCTTTCTCAAAGTCCACTGGTCCCGGGGTACCGACTCCCACTGAAGTGTAAGATTCATCTGAAAATTGCTTTAAAATCTCAGTGATTCCATTGAGGAATTCTGAGTTCGACCAATCTGCAACAGTGGGAACAGTGGCAGATCGGTAGATCTTTCCTGTGCGATCGATGAGATGAGCTTTCAGACTCATTCCACCGATATCTATGCCCAGATGAGTGGTTACTTGGCCAACCACTTCATCATTCCGCGAAGCTTTTTGCCTACTTCTTCGATGGGATGAGCTGCACCTTTGTCTCTAAGTTTTTGGAAGTTGGGATAGCCTGCTTTTGTTTCTTCGACCCATTCTTTGGCGAATTTTGCGCCATTTGCTTTTTGGATTTCTCCCAGAACTTCTTTCATCCTTGCTTTGGTTCCTGCATCGATGATACGCGGACCTCTTGTCAGATCACCGTATTCGGCAGTGTCAGAAATAGAATATCTCATTCTTGCCAATCCACCTTCATAGATTAGGTCAGTGATGAGTTTCACTTCATGAAGACATTCGAAGTAAGCAATCTCAGGATCATAACCTGCTTCAGTGAGGGTTTCGAATCCAGCCTGAATCATAGCCGCCAATCCCCCGCAGAGAACTACCTGCTCTCCGAATAGGTCAGTCTCGGTTTCTTCACGGAAAGATGTTTCCAAAATTCCCGCTCTTCCCCCACCTACTCCCGCTGCATGAGCAAGAGCTTTTTGTCGGGCCTTTCCTGATGCATCCTGATGGATTGCGATGAGACAGGGAACTCCACCACCTTCGGTGTAGACTCTTCTTACCAGGTGTCCGGGACCCTTTGGAGCCACCATATACACATCAACATTTTTGGGAGGTTGGATGAGATCATAATGAATGTTGAATCCATGAGAAAATACAAGGCTATTGCCTTCTACTAGATTGGGTTCGATTTCAGCTTTGTACATATCAGCCTGAATCGTATCGGGTGCTAAAATCTGAATGACATCTGCTTTTTTGGACGCTTCACTGACACTCAATACCTCAAAACCCGCTTTTTTAGCATCCTCAGCGGATTTCGAACCGGATCGAAGTCCGATCACAACATTCAAACCGGAATCTTTCATATTTTGCGCCTGAGCATGTCCCTGGCTTCCATATCCGATTACTGCAATAGTCTGCCCTTTCAATACATTTAGATCACAATCCTGATCATAGTATAATTTTGCCATCTACGATTAGCCTCTTCCTATAAGATTTGATTAAACTGCAGAAGAAATCCTTATCCTTCCCGAAGAAGGACGGAACCTCGTTTGATAAGTCTCAGAAATCTCCTTAAAGATGGAAAGAAAAAAAATCTAAGAACACTTTGCTCTCCCGGGATTTATTTCCCTAAGAAAGTTCATTCTGCACATCCCTTATATACCAACAAAATCAACGCTTTCAATCTCTCAAGAGAAAAAGAATGAAAATTTTTGCTTCGATAGATTCTAAGCATTCTTAGGGTTTACAAATCTTTACATAAGGAAGAGATGGATGTCTATGGAAGTTAGATATTTTCCCTGGAAAGATTGTTCAAACTGCGGTGCGGAGATTCTGGGTACTTCCCTGGAATGTGGCTATTGTGGAACTCCCTTCAGTAGTGTTTTTGAATTTTCTGAAGATCAAAAAGAGTTTTTGGAAAATTACATCAATGATTTAAGAACCGAACTCATGAATCTAAGTTTCGTTCATCTGACACTTTATAAAATTTTTCTCCCTTTTCTCTTGCTCTTTCTTTGGTTTCCATTGAGTTATTTTCTTTACGGTGAATTCTCATTTCCAATTTTCAGCACCATTCTCATACTTCCTATTTTGATTTTCAATGCATATTCGATTTTGGATTCAGATGAGATTTCCTCCTCAGCGATGATTCGATATCAACAAAATGTTCTCATCCCAAAAATCTCCCGGGATCTGGAATCTCTGGGTATGAATTATCTCTACTTTCAGGAATACCTATATCACATCCTAAAAGAAGAAAAGTATGCTTCCTATGATCGATTGGTAAACTTTCTCTATGAAAACAGGGCTTAAATTCAATTGTGAATCCTGTGGAGCCTCAATCCACAGTCTACAATCGGTCTGTCCTTACTGCGGCACCGAATTACCTTCGGGAAGAGACCTGAAGGCAGAAGATATTTCCAGGATGATTTGGATGGCTAAGGTTTTGAACACCCGAATTTGGAAAAAGAAATACATCTATAGGAATCCCAGAATTCAAAAGTTACTTGTCCCGATCCTTGTCTTCGGCCTGACCTATTTCAGTATTCTAAAACTACTCTCTCCTGTGTTTGTCTGGATTCCATTCTTTCTGGTCATCCTATTCTATGGTCTGGTCTTTTCTGCTTTTTACAATGAATTGGATTATTATTTTAACACCCTGAGCAAGTGGGATGCTTATGAAAACCATATCCGTGATGTGATCGATGAATTTTTAAGAGGGAACAATTACTTCCGTTCCGACTTCGAGAGAGTGATTCTGGAAAATCATCAAGAGCTTTCCCCAAACTATTTGAAAGATTTCTTTTCTTTGGATAATGAAAGAAAAACAAAAACAGAAGAAAACAATTATTTAAAAATTTTAGATAGATTGAACAATGAATACTATTACCAAACTCATTTAAAGAGCAATCTCGATTGCGGAAGGATTCAGATTTTACTCGGAGCTGTACTTCTCCTTTCTTACCTACCGTTTCCGTTTTATGATATTTTTTATGTACCCCTGATTTGGATTGTACCCGGTTTAGTATTTCTTTACCTGGAATCCTGGGATGTCACTTCATTAATCTTTTATTTTCTTGAATATGAACCTTCCGGGGAATATCAAAAGAATGTGATGATTCCCCGAATCCTTACTTACTGCAAAGAGATGAAAATCGATGTTGAAGAATTTTTACTCATTATGAAGCACAATTCACCGAAATACATTCACATCCAATTGATGCTAAAAAAATATCTGGATTCGGTATCACAAACTACCCGGTAAGCAGATTGGCTAAAGAGCCAGATAAGGTTTCAGAACTTCCGGAATTTCGAAATTTCCATCCTCGGTTTGATAGTTTTCAATAACTGCCGCCAGGGTTCTTCCTATAGCCAGACCCGATCCGTTGATCGTATGAACGAGAACATTTTTTCCTTCTTTGTTCTTGTAGCGAATCTTACCCCTGCGGGATTGATAGTCTTTAAAATTCGAAACAGAGGAGATTTCCATGTATCGATTGAGTCCCGGCATCCATACTTCTATATCATAGGTTTTGGAAGAGGAGTTGGATGTATCCACACTACAGAGGAGCATAACCCTATAAGGAAGATCCAATAATTGTAAAATTCTTTCTGCATTCTTTAGCATTTTCTCATGTTCGGCTTCCGAATCTTCCGGACGGGTAAACTTCACCAATTCAACTTTTTGAAATTGATGCACCCGAACCAAACCCTTGGTATCCCTTCCGTAAGAACCGGCCTCTCTTCGAAAGCAGGAAGTATGAGCCATCACACTTCTGGTCAAAAATTCTTCCTTGAGAATCTCATCTCTATAGAGGTTAGTCAGTGAAACTTCAGCTGTGGGAATTAGATTGAGATTGTCTTTCTCCAATCGATAGTATTCATCTTTGAATTTTGGATACTGTCCGGTGGTCATCATGGAATCATCATTTACCAATAAGGGAACCCAAACTTCTTCATAACCATGATCTTTTCTGTGCACATCCAACATAAAGTTCATGAGTGCCCTTTCCATTCGGGAACCCAATCCAAAATAGGTATAGGCGCGGGAACCCGATAGCTTAACCCCTCTTTCAAAATCAAAGATGCCCAATTTTTCTCCGATTTCAAAATGTGGTTTGGGTTCATAAGAAAATTTTCTTTTTTCACCCTGAGTGAAGAGTTCCTGATTGTCAGCCTCGGAAGAACCTTCCGGAACAGAGGGATCCAAAAGGTTCGGAAGTCCGAGATTGAGATCATTGAGTTCTGATTCAAAGTTCTGAAGTTCTCCTTCCAATTCTTTAATCTTATACCCAACTTCTTTCATCTCCAGGGATGCTTGAGAAATATCTTCCCCTTTGGATTTTTTGAAACCCAACTCCTTGCTCACACGATTTCTTTCCCTTCGCAATTCCTCAACCTGAGCCTGAACCGATTTTTTCTTTTCGATCAGTGCCTCCAGATTGGAAAGAAGGGAGGGATCCATCTTTCTCTTTAAAAGAGTTTCTTTCAATATCCCGGGAGTTTCCACAATCATATGGGTGTCAAGCATGAGCCAATCCTATTTTCTTGATAAAGTTATTTGAATTCAAAAGCAGTTGTTCGGCAATTCTTTCATCGGACTCACTACGGAGTTCCACCAGTTTTTCAAAAATGTGTTTCAATTTCGTGGGATCATTTCTCTTTCCCCGAAAGGGAGCTGGGGCCAGAAAAGGAGCATCCGTTTCGATAAGAATGGACTCGAGGGGAAGTTTTTCTGCTGCTTCCATAATGTCCTTTGCTGATTTGAAAGTCACAATACCGGAGAATGAAATGTAGTACCCGAGATCGACAAATTTTTTAGCCAGAGTGTAGTCATACGTAAAACAATGCATGACTCCGAAAGCCCGGGGAAAGGAAGACAGGATGGAAACAGTATCTTCCGCAGCATCTCTGGAATGGATCACAACCGGTGCTGAAATTTCGATAGAACGGGAGAGATACTTTTCAAAAACTTTCCTTTGATCTTCCCGGGAGTTGGCACCGTGGAAGTAATCCAAACCGATCTCTCCAATTCCTACGAAGCCAGGGTTGTTTTGTGACTTGTCGATTTCAGAATCGATTTGAGATTGTTCCACTTCTGAAATCTGATCGGCGGGATGGCAGCCCACAGTAAAATGAATGTCGATAGGGTTTGTTTTCTCACTCAACTCTCTGGCAAAGACCGAAGTTGAATGATTGATTCCAATTTGAACTATTTTTTGGACCCCGGAATCCCGGGAGAGTGTGAGGGTCTCTTCTATCGCAAGACCTTCTTTTTCGATGATATCCAGATGGCAATGTGTGTCGATAAGCCCGAAGTTCATGATGACCAGATTTTTTTATGGTTAGATTTCTTGAAGTATCTTTTTGACTGCTCAGTTTAGAAGGAGAAAGAGCTGCTCGAGCTGAATCTTTAAGAGAATATCTGGACTTTCCATGTGAACGGATTTCATTTTCTCATTCTGGGTGAGTAAGATTTCATACAAAAACTCGAGTGGTTTTCCGGAAAAAAGATGGGTCTCTTTTTTCAATCTAGATTTGATAAACCGCTTCCTCCCTTCGGAATAGGAAGACATACCGAGTTTTTGAAATAACTCAGAATCATTAGAGTCTTTTAGCCTTTTCATGATGATATCCGCCCGCCTCACCTCATCCGCCCGGTTCAGGAGAATGGAAAGCAGGGAAAGCAAATGAATCTTGTGGGACTCTGTGTCTTTGGGCATTTTGGAGTATTCCCGAAAGACTTCGGTTCGATTCCCGGCAAAGAGACTGTCAGCAAAATGAAACGGGCTGAATTCATGAGTTTGAAAGAGAATTTCCATGACATCATTCAGCTCAAAATGCTTCTTATGCAAAAGATTTTTGAGTTTGTGAATGTTTCTGAGGTAAGATCCTGTATTGGGTGGGGTCCTATGAATAAACTCATCCGATGCTTCGGGAGAAAAACTCACCTTTTCCAGTCGGGAAAATTCATCCAAATACTTCTTTCGTTCCTCATTGTAAAACTGTCGGCTCTTCAATAAACCGTAATTTTGATTGAAAAGAGTACCCATTTTAGCGGGAAGATCTTTGGCATTGTAGTGCACTACAATCGATATGGAATCAGAAATCGCCTCCCGATTTCTTCGGAAGTTTTCAAACATATCTTTTTTTCCAGCCAGCAAAAGGGGTTTGAAAAATTCAACTCCACTCTTGATCAGGATCAATTTTGTGGATCCAAACATACTATAATTGAAAAGATCTGCGAATAATTTCTCTAAGTCGCCTGTCTCCGAGACATAAATGATTTTCTCGAAAGGTTCCCCTTTGATTTCAAAGAGGTGCTTGAAGTAATCAGCGATTAGGTCAAACTCAAAAGTATCTGTAGAGACATAAAGAAAGACATTGGGAATGGATTCAAGAGGAGTCCGACTCAGGTCGGCATAATTTTTAAATTCCTTGATTGATTTATTTTTTACTTGTTTTTCTTGCATTTCCCCTAAACCTGAACGTAATCTTAGTTTTGTCTAATCCTTATTGGGAAAAGAGTCCAAACTGGGGGTGAGGGGTCAAGTAAGGAAGATAGTTTCAATATTTTTTTTCTTTTTTCAGAAAAAGGGATTTGAAATTCCTAATCTTTCATTGTACTTATTCCGTCAAATGAAATAACGAAGGGAGGTTGTTCTATGGTATTCGGCGAAGGTTCACAGAAGATCAATTTTGTGCATGAACCGCTCATGTACGTACGTCCAACTTACACATACAATCCAATTCCCCAGGTGAATAAAATCTATTCAAATGAAAACTTTTTTAGTCAGGATGTTTACAAAGACTTTAAAAATTCAAAGAATTTTAAAGAATCAGGGGAAACCAAACAAGATTTCGTAGGCAGAGGAGCAATCGTAGACCTAAAGGTCTAAGCAATCACGCCAGAGATCAAAACATTCAAAAAACCTTCTCAAAGGAAATCCTACTACATTCGAATAGGATCCGGAGAAAGTCAATACGGGGGAAAATCGATCCTGAATCCCATATCCCCCTGCTTTGTCATAAGGCTTTTCTTCTAAAATGTATTTTTCCCATTCTGATTTCTGTAAATCTTTCAAAATGATTTCTGTTTCCTCATAAAGAAATACTTCCGTTTCCTCCTTCCTTAATGCCAACCCGGAGTAGACTGAATGCTTCTTTCCGGAAAGCCTGAGAAGAAGATCCAGATTTTTTTCCGGAGTCTCGGGTTTGTGGAGAATAGAGTCATCGAGGACAACTATGGTATCTGAGGAGATGTAAAGAGTATTCTTCGCATTTTCCTCTTCCAGTTTGAGAAGGGTAATCCGACGCAGGTAATCTAGGGGCTGTTCTGTATTTTTTTGGGATTCATCGACATTTGCCGGTCTAACAGAAAAAGAAAATCCCAGATTTTGTAAAATTTGTTTACGCCTGGGGGACGCTGATTTTAAAACAAGACCAGATTTCAAAGGATAGTTGACCTGTAGATGTATTTTGTCGATAATATGAAAGCTATGA
Organism: Leptospiraceae bacterium; assembly: GCA_024233875.1. Lineage (GTDB taxonomy): Bacteria > Spirochaetota > Leptospiria > Leptospirales > Leptospiraceae > JACKPB01. The sequence continues at coordinate 276,031 of JACKPB010000001.1, read as the reverse complement.
AAAAATTTCCCATGTACTTACCAAACATTCGTGTAAAAAATCTCTCTGTACTCAGTGTAGTTTTGTTTCTTTCCCTTTCCATTTCCGCTCAGGAAGCCGGAAACCCGGATCCAAACGCTCCGGACAAACAGGGAACAGGTTCTGCACCCACCGAGGACAAACCCCTTCTCAAAGAAACCGGAACAGTCACTGTAGATCCTCAGCTGGCCGCCAACACTCTGAAAGTAACCAATCTTCGTGCCCTGAAAAAACTTAAAAGCAGTTTTTACAACTATGGTGAATCTGAGAAATACGGTCAATTGATGAAAGGTTATGTGGAAGCTACCATTACTTTGAGCGAAAGAAAGTATTTGGATGCCAGAAGAAAGTTTCAACAAAATCAGGTGGATATAAATGAGTCCGCAAAAGGATTGTTTGATAAATACAAAGAAAAGTACACAAAACTTTATGCTGATTTTTCATTTGTAGTAGTTGATCTAAAAATCAATACAACTTCCGCATCTGAATTGGGCAATTCTTCTTACGAAAAGTTTCTGGCTTCAGCCAACGAATACAATGCCACAGCTCAGGAACATGCTTCCAAGAATAATTATGTAGATGCCATCTATGCATACAAAAATGCTATACTCAACCTGGTTCGTGTTCCCTATTTTGTAGCCAGAAACAAGAGTAGAAACATGAAACTCGGAGAGAAAGTTGCAAAAAATATCTTTCTGGATGAAGACTTTGTTCCCAAAGAAAATCTAATTGACTATGACGATTCACTCTATCGAATTTCCGAAGAAAGAGAAAAAGAAAGAACCAGAGAAAGGGAAGCCATCAAATCGTCTATTTCATCCAAGCTGGGTGGTGACATACAACCCGACCCCTTACCCGCTGAAGAAAAGAAAGAAGGAGCACCTGTAGTAGACAAAACTCCGGAAGCAGAAAAAGACAAAGAAGTAGAAAAGAAATAAACAATAATATGTGGAAATGGCTCTTCATCCTGTTGATCGTTTTCGTTGCTGATTGCAAAAGAAAAAATCTAAACATAGATATTGAAGAATGTGATACCATGGGAAATTTTTATGAAAGTGGTGAGCATTATATCAATAGAGAATTTATATCGGATGAAGGTGCCATTGATTACAATCGCACGTTTGAAAAACTAAAACCGGAGAACAGTAGGTGCCATCCAACGCGGACCTTCGACTCCAACTTGTACAATCAGGATGATTCTCCAACTACAACCCCAAAACCCTGAAGTCAGACAACTGAAAATCATATCAGAAAATCTGAGATCCGGAAGTATATATATCTTTCCCACAGATACCGCTTATGCGATCATTGCGGACTCCCAATCCAAGCAGGGATTGGAAAGAATGAATCGCCTAAAAAATATAGAAAAGCACAAACCCCTGTCTATCATTTGCAGTGATATCTCGATGGCCTCCGAATACATTGAAAACCTACCCAATGAGGCGTACCGACTTATGAAGCGTCTCACACCCGGTCCGTATACTTTTATCTTCAAGGCAAACCGAAATCTTCCGAGAGCTACTCTTTCCAACCAGAAGAACAAGAATATCGGAGTGAGAGTCCCGGACAATATCTATATTAGGACCCTATTAGAGATACATAAATCGCCTCTGACTACTACCTCGGTCTTTTCTGAGGATGAATATGTTACCGATGTAGAAGAACTTGATCATCTCTATGGAAAACAGGTTCAGGGAATCATTGACGGAGGAACAGTTGAGGTGGGTTACTCTACAATTATTGATTTTTCCGAAGGCAATATGAATATTGTCAGAGAAGGGAAAGGAATAGAAGAACTGAATGAATACAGGACAGACCTCTAGTCTGCCCCGAATTGATTCTCCCATTCTTCTTCTTTAAAACCAACCAAACCGAATTTTTTTCCCAATACAAAAGGTCGTTTGACCAGGTTTCCATTGGTTGTGAGAAGTTGAAGTTGCTCTTCGAGTGACATGGAAGCCAATTTGTCCTTGAGACCTAGAGACTTGTAATCACCTCCGGAAGTATTGAACAATTTTTTGGAGTCCTTTACAAAGCTGAGCATTTTTTTGAGTTCCTCCATTCCGGGGGGAGTTTCTCGAATGGGAACTTTTTCATAAGAAATTTCTTTTGAATCCAGATACTTCAAAGCTTTCCTGCATGTACCGCAATTTTTGTATTCATAGACTTTGTATTTCATGAGGTTAGTATCATAATGGTTCAAAATTTCGCAATAATAAATGGTTTTGACTTTTAATTCAAAAAAATCAAATCCTAACTTGTTTATGTTTTTTTTACTTTAATATTTTGAATCATTCAAAATAAATGATGTATGGAAAATGAAATCAGAAGCATCCTCTTACAAATCGGGGAAAATCCTGATCGTGAGGGATTAAAAAACACTCCCAAGAGGGTGAAAAAAGCATATGACTTTCTTACGGGCGGCTACAAGGTAAACATCAATACCTTAATCAATGAGGCTATTTTTGAAGAAAAGACAGAAGGAATTGTTCTGGTTCGGGATATAGAAATGTATTCTCTCTGCGAACACCATCTTCTCCCCTTTTACGGAAGAGCACATGTTGGCTACATTCCCAGAAATAAAATCATCGGGATATCTAAAATTCCCAGAATTGTAGATATGTATGCCAGAAGACTTCAGGTTCAGGAACGTCTAACCGATCAGATAGCCAATGCAATTCATGAGGTTTTGAATCCTCTCGGAGTGGGTGTAGTGATCAAAGCAAAGCATCTCTGTATGATGATGAGGGGAGTAGAAAAGCAAAATTCCGAATTGTTTACTTCCTGTATGTTAGGCGAATTCAAAACCAATTCTGTAACGAGAAATGAATTCTTAGATTTAATACGAACCGGAGCGTCCTAGATGTTTTTGTTTTATAAGATGATGCATATCATTAGTTTGATAGCCTGGTATGCAGGAATATTTTACATCTGGAGACTTTTCGTCTATCACTCAGAAACCGATTCAGATGATGTTCGCAAGACTCTTTCTGTTATGGAAGAGAAACTCTATCGGATCATCATGACCCCGGCTATGTATTCCACTGTACTTTTTGGTTTCCTTCTATTTTATGCACAATGGAATGTCTATAAGGGACAATTTTGGATTTGGATGAAAATTTTTCTCGTGACGATCAACATCGTATTGCATTATCTAGCCAACTCTTATAGAAAAAAGCTTTTGAATGGAACGAAGTACAATTCCAAAAAATTTAGAATTCTGAATGAGATGCCTACCCTTCTATTGATAGGAATCATCTATTTAGTTGTCTTTAAGCCCTAATTCAGTTTTTAGAATCCTAAACGTGTCAGTCCTCTTGAAGGCATCCAATCGTTCTGACTGTCCCTGAAGAATTCTATTTCGGAGCATTGTATCAGTTGCTAGTTTGAAAACCATAGCTGCTATGAGGTCAAACTTCTTTTCTCTGAATAGAATTCCACTCCCATCGAGGGTTTCCGGTATCGCTCCACCTGCGTACGCCATGATGGGAATCCCGAAGTGCATGGCTTCAATCAGAGGGACACAGAATCCTTCATGCTCACTCATACAGAGAAAAAGATCAGATCGGGAATAAACCGCCTTCAGCTCATCCCGGTCAAGAAAGTCGAGGAGATCGATTTCATTTTCAACCGAAAAATAATTTATCAAGTTCTCAATCTCTTCTTTGTATAGCTTCATTTCTCTGGAAGTTTTTCCTACCATTGAGATCCGAAACTTAAGAGGGAAGTAATCTTTCAGAATCTTAGCCAAACGCACCAAATCCGATTGCTTTTTATTAGGAGCGATTCTACCTACAAAAAGAATTTGAAAGGTTTCTTCTTGAATATTTTTAGGAAGAGGTTGATCATCGAGAGAAATGATCAGAGGGAGAAATTTGACATCCCGGAACCCCAAATCTTCGAGTTCTTTTTTATTGAAATTTGAAACTGCAAAATTTTTATCAAAGAAAGTTTTGTATTCCACCAACTCTTCCCTACCTTTTTTTAAATAATAGGAAAGGGTCAGATCATAGGGTAACATGTATTCATAAGGAGTTACATTGTGATACACTAATACTTTGTAAATTGATTTACATTGATCTTTTATAAAATCTAATATTTTTGAATGAATAGAATGATGATACAAAATACAATCTCCGGCTCGGGGCTTGTAGTGTGTGTATTTCCTACAGATTTTCTTATCATCGATACCTATGTTCTGAGAATAAATCTCACAGTCCAGACCACTCTCCTGGATCCTATTCTTAAGAATCAACATATAATTACTAATGGCGTCACCTTCGTTGAATCCGGCAGAGAATTGAACGATTCTTCTCATTCTTCATTCCTCCAGAGATCAGAAAACCGGAACTGACGATAGTATTCGAAAGCCCTGAACTGATTCGAAACCAATTTCATTCTGAGATCCGGATCAGCCTGCAATCTATGAACAAACTCTGCTATCAAAGGAATTTCTTTTTTATGAATCAGCACTCCCCCTCCCCTCATGGTCTCCCGAACCGCACCCGCAGAAAATGCAAGTACCGGTATACCTGATTGAAATGCTTCCAGGATAGGAACACCGAATCCCTCATGCTCACTCATAGAAAGAAAAGCGAGGGAAGAATTATAATAAAAAATCTTTTCCTCATCCCCTGTGTTTTCAATCCAGGAAATGGAATCTTCCAGATCCAAATCCCGAATCAAATCATCCAAATACTTCTTGTATTTTTCAAATATCGAAGATTGCTTACCGAGGAGAATCAATTCATATCGTGAATCTATCTTTTTGAGATAAGCCAGAATCAGGATCAAATCTTCAAATTTTTTATGCGGAACCCATCGTGATACAGTAATCAATCGATAAGGAAAATAGGAATCTGACTTTCCCCTGGATCCGGGAAGAAAGGATATAGGAACTATTTTTTCAATAAGGTTTTTATTAGAAACTGTAATCTCTTCCATCAAACTATTGCGATTGAAAACGGAATCATACCAGACTTCATCTATGGTATTCAAAAGAGTTTCTAGTTCAAATATTGATTTTTCATATGTTATTTGAAAATCTTTATATATTTCAGAATCCAAATAATTTCGAAAAAAGAATGGAGGTGTGATATTGTGATACTTGAGAACTTTCTTTCCTCTGATATTTAAAAACAAATCAACGGGATAGCCCATTCCTCCATAATGAAGGATATGAACGTCAGATTTTTGAAATTCCGGAAGATTTTCCGGAGATATGATCTGCTTATGATAAATCTTTGTATTTGATTTTGGAGTGACTATAAAAGCGGAATGATTCTCCTGAAGAAACCGATTTTGCAATCCGATCACATCATTTCCAATTCCATCACGATCGGAAAATTCTACAACATGCTGAAAGAATCTCATGGTTTTTGAAAAGTAAAAAGAGAGAGTTCCCCTTCTTCTACTGTGTGACGGACAATATTTTTAAATCCTTCTTCTCTTAAAAAATGGGTAAGTAAATCTACAGAAATACGCGTTAGATAGTTTTCCTGAAATGGGTTGTGAAAAGTGATGGATGAATTTGCAAATCGAAAAAATATCTTAGTTCCGGAATCAGAGTTTCGGGAGATGGAAAAGAATAATTTCTCAAGTAAGTGAGCGGGAAGAATGCATGCATTTCCAACAAATACAATATTTTTATATCCCCTGAAATCACTAAAAGAGGAAAAATCTTCAACTAGATCAATTTCGGAGGATACCTGAGATCTAAGATAATCATAGAGATTTCTTTTGTAAACGATCGCCCGAAAAGGTATTTTTTTTAAATTCAGAGATTGCATAAATGTATCACGAAATGGAAAGAGCAAAAGCGTCTTCTCCCCCTCCACTAACATTTCTAAAATCCTTTTTTGACCGGGATCGGGAATAGCTTCCAGAGGTACAAGAGGATCAAATTGATCCATCAATTCATTTTGTCTGCTTCCTGTTTTGAGTTTGGACACTTCCAGAATCAAGTCTCCCATCTTCCTTTCCAAGCGTTCGTATCTTTTTCTGAGCAAAACCAATTCATATACAACGGAGAAAAAAGCACGAATTCGATTTTCTGAGATCTTTTTATCAAAGAGGGAATACGCTTCTATAAATTTTACAAAGAACCATCGAAAGGGTCCTTTTAAATATCGAAAGATAGGATTGGTGAATCCGGGGGGGGAGATCCCTTTTTCAAAAAGATGGGCAGTACCGGAAGGATCAAAACGACCGTGTCCGGAAGGCGTCTCAGGGGATAGAGAGAGTTTGGAAATCCTTTCAATATCTCTAAAATCAATATTCCTTCGTTTCAGACTTTCTTCTATCTCTGCCATGATTTCTCTGACATTGATTTCTGAATCCTGAATTTCGATGAGAGGTTGAGACTCTTCTTTCAAATCGGGTCTGATTCCCTTTCTATATTCATTTCTAATTTACAACTAAGTTTCAGAACCAAAGGATTTCAATCAAATGAATTTTTTCCATTTCACATTGAAGAAATTTCAGGAAAGGAAAAAAGAGGATGAAAAGAAAACGCCCTGAATTTATTCTCTTGAATATTCTTTGAAATAAGAAAATATATTTGAATCCAGGATTTTATTCCTATAGAATCCTTTCTCCGGAGGAACATGGACGCTCACGATTGGATATTGATTCTAATAGGTGCCTATGGTTTCTTTCAATTCCTTCTTACAGGATGGGGAATTTCTCTAGTCCTGAAGATATTTCGAATTCAAAAATTCAAATATAAATCTGATTTTAGTATCTTTGTTCTTCCTCTTTTGACTTTTTATGGTAAGAATTTGCATTCTTCTCTGGCTGAATCCAAGACTAAAGATTCCTATCATGCAAAAATCGGATCTCTGGCTTTTGTTATCAATCCGATTTATTTTCTCATAGGTCGATTGCGAATCACCCGGGTCAAACTTAATGATTTTCATATTCATTTACTTATAAAGATTCCTTCCAAAGAAAGAATAGAAGGTCTCCCCGCCCTGAATAGAATCAAAATTCGAAATATTGATATCCAAAATGGACACCTGAGCTTAGAAGATAGAACCAAATTTCCAACCTATCGTTTAGTCGTTAAAGATATATCTCTTAAGCAGGGTTTCATCGATCCCGGTTATGCAATCAGTTTGTTCTTTCATTCAGGAGAGGGATTCTGTAGAATCGGTGACGGAAGGATCCACACCATCCTCTTGAGCCAACACCATGGAATTTTGAGGATTTCAGGAGTGACCATCGGACAATTCATGAGCCTTGAGGGCCTACTCCCTTTGAATCGAAATGTAGAATTGGCAGTAGACTTTAGACATGAGAAGGAAAAAACTATATTTCGGGGGATCATTGGCTCGGATAGATTGCCGGAAGAAACTTCTCCCGACCCGATCAATACATCAAAAAAACAAAAAGTTCCGTTCAAATTTTCTATTGAGTGGAAGGATTACAGACTTCCGATGGATCTCGGAATCATTAAATTGATTCAAAAACTTGCATCCGGTACCAATATAGGTGGAGTGGTGAGTTCAACCATCGATGTTTTTAAATCAGCCATGGATTACTTTCTCAAATCAGACAAACCGGCAGATCCAAAAAAGAAAAAAACCTGAGCGCTTTCTCAATACACCAGATGATGGGTCTTCAACACTTTCCAATTTCCAGCGTCCAGAACGGAATAGGAAAATTCTATGATTTTTCCCGAACTGTCATACTTTATTTCCGATGCTCTTCTGTATGAATTTTGAACATTTTCCCGACGAATCAACTTTCCTGAATCATCAAAAATATATCTCACCGTTCCCATGTTCTTCTTTTTTTCATCCATGATGTCCTGAACCCAAACATTTTCATTTGGATCTTTTTTCATATTGAAGTATTCTGTTTCTTTGTGCTCTTTCCAGCGTATGACAGCCTCTGTGATCAATTCCTCTTTCATATGTACGACTTTGCATCTTTGCTTTTCTTCTCCTCCCGTACCATAGAGAATGATCTCTTTTAGTTCACCATTGAAGGAATATTTGAACACTCTTCTTTCCTGAAGACCATTTTGATCGTGAATTTCTTCCGAATTCAATTTCCCATTTACATAATCATAAAGAGTCCTTCCATCTTCCTTACCTTCCGAATTTGTGTAGGTTTCTTTGATTAGTTTCCCTTCTTCGTTGTATTCATAACGTGCGGTGTAGACTATCTTTCCCTCTGAATTCTTTACGACTTCTTCTTTGGGTCCAAATCTTTCATATCCCATTAAATTCTTATCCATGGGAGACCATTTGCCCGGAGTATAAGAAAATACTGAAACATTGAGACAGAGTAAGAGAAATATTTTGAAAAATTTAATCATTTATAATCCAACTTTAGAATTCATTCTGCAAGGCGGGAATCCACTTCCAACTCATAAGACTTAGACTCTTCGACTCCGTAAAATGTTAGTTTGAAGACTGATTGATCCTTAGGCTTTAGGATTTTTTGAGAAGTAAACGTACTGGATATAGAAAGAATTTTTTTATCCTCCGAAAATAGAATTCCATTGATATGAACAAACTTTGCCGGTTTTGTATCTATATTTTCAGCAATTCCAATGATTTCATATGATTTATTAGCTTCCCGGGTCAATCGGGTGCTATGAAGTTTGATCTTTACTGATTCGGGATAGTAGAAAGGTTTTTTTGGGGAAGTGAGGATCTCATATCTGGAGAACTTCTTTCCATCACTTGCCAGCGCAAGAATTGATGTTTTTTCTCCCGGTCTCAAAATAGATTTGAATCCATAACCATTGACCGTGTCGACTATTCCACCTTTTTCATCATAGAAATTGATTTGAATGGAGGGTTTGTCGAGGTCTACTGTCCCTGTGTTTTTATAAAATCCATAGTAGTATGTGTAATTTGAGGATTTTCTCTGGCTGGAGAATTCAAAGATTCCGGAAATTCCTTCCTCTTCATCTTCCGATTCTGAAATCTCGCCCCCGGTATCCCCTGTTTCATGTTTTTCAGATGATTCGGAAATCACCTTTTCTATTTTTGTAGTACGGGATGAGGGCTTACTATTGGAATTATTTTGTTTTTCTTCAGAAACTGGGATGAAATACAATCCAAATAGAACCATCAGAATTATGAATATCAAAAGTATTGCTTTTTTATCAAACTTAATAAATTCACTCATTACAAACTTTTTTCTAATATTTCCGGACGATTCCATAATGTATGATGTTCCACAGTAATCGCATTTGAAGAAATTAGAATTTTGAGTATGTAAGGAAAGATTCCCCCCACATTTCTCACAGATCAATTCTTTCATTTTTTCCTCCGATTGATCTTTGAAGTGATTTTGCCAAATATGATATCAAACTCCTGAACTTTCATTAGGTAAGAAATAATGAAATAAACTATTCCCGAGCAGGATATCCCGAGAGCTATAAAAACTCGGGATATAGACGCATGCGCCCAACCGGATTCAGAAAAGTATTCAAAGAATGAAGACTTCAATATAAATTCAAATATTACTAAAACTAATGAAAGAAAGAGTAGAGAAGGAATGAATCCCGAAATACGTTTAACTAGGATTTTCACAGGTATAATGATTTCATGTTTTTTCAATAGAGAGAATAGAAGTGTGCAGGTAATTGCTGAAGAAATAGCCGATGCAAGAGCCAATCCCATATGTTTTAAAAACGTCATGAAAATCAGGTTCATTATTATATTGATAGAAAAAGAAATCATATTTATCTTGAAGGGTGTTCTGGTATCTTTAAATGCATAGTAGGAAGATGTTAGAATTTTATTGATACTGTAGAGTGGAATCGCCATCGCATAGAATCTAAGTGCACCGTAAGTAGTTTCCGTCGAGGTGTGTGTCCACTTTCCACCATAGAATATGGAATCAATAATTGAAGTCCCCATGATCAAAAAACCTATAGCCGCGGGAAAGGTAAGAAAGATTCCAAATGAAATCACATTCACCAACTCAGGAGAGATTGAATTTCGATCGTCTTTTTTTAAAGCTGAAAGTAAGGTTGGTAAAGTTGTAGTGGCAAGAGCTACACCGATAATACCGGTAGGGAACTGAATGAGTCTCTGAGAATAGTCCAGACTGACTACCGCATCCAATCCCGGATTTTTATTCTGAATGTAATTGGCTAAGAAAATATCAAAGAGAAGGCTGATCTGATAGAACCCTCCACCTATGACTGCGGGCAACATGAGATTGAAGATCTTTTTTATTGAGCTGTGCCTCCAGTTAAAATTTAACTTTGGAGAAAAACCCATTTTCCGAACATAGCCTATCTGAAGAATAAGCTGTAGTACACCACCGCCTACTATTCCGAAGCAGAGAAGCTCGATCTTTTCAAGCATATCTTCTTCGGAAGGCAAAACAAATAAAAACATAAAGAGATAGCTGAGATTCAGTACAATCGGTGAAAGAGAAGGAACAAAGTACTCGTGATGCACATTTTCTATAGCTATATAAATCGAAGACAAACTCGCAGTCATGATGAGAACAAACAAAATAAGAGAAAGTCGTATTACAAGTTTTTGATACTCTTCCGTTCCTCCGACCAGAAATGGCAAAAGATAAGGAGCGAGAAGTATAAAGACGGCTACAAAGATAGAAAGCATAGCAAAGAGAAAGGTAAGAATAGTCCCCGCAACTTTAGCCGCCTCTTCTGCTGATTCTTTTTCAGCATCATTATAGATTGGCATGAACGACTGGGAAAGTGTTCCTTCAGCAAGAAGATTTCTATACATATTAGGAAGTCGATATGCAATAGAGAAAGCGGATGCAACCCAACCCGACCCGAAGGTCACAGCCATATAATGATCTCTGAATAGACCGAGTATCCGGGATAAAAATGTATAAAATGAAAGAGCTAAACTTCTGGTAGCACTACTTCCCGATTCTTTACTCATGATAACTCTTCAAGTTGGAATTTTATCCGGAAATTCAGTAGAAATCTATGGTTGAAATTGATCCGGATTGACGGAGAAGAAATACAGAATAGCAGGTGGGGCATTTTTGCTTACCCTGTTTTTTTATTTTAATCTTGGTTCCACACTTCCCGCAATTGATAACTAATTCGATAAATCTATCTTTAGATTCAGGGTCAAACTCTTCTACCATGATACTGGTTTTCATTGTCTCATCCTGATTGAAGCTCTTTGTGACCAATGGTATGGTGAAGCCCTTGGGTTCCTCTTCCTGAATAAATTCTTCATCCCAATCCTCATCTCCCAGAGGTTCGGTTTCCAATTCCGGAATCGAATCTTCTGTTAAAGTTTGGAAATTTCTTTCTGTGGGCGGGAGGGTCCGGGAAACAAAATCCGATCCGGGGTTTGTATCTTCGGCAGGGATCGAAGGACGGGAGTCGGAAACCGGCTCTTCCTCATCGGTCAAAGAATCTTCTACTGCTAGAGATTCCGTATTGGCGAGGGTAATGTCGGTGTAACTTGCAGCGGAGATCTCTGAATCTTCCAGGATTCCAATGCGATTTTTTGTAAGTGTAAATTCACTTGTATCCGGCTTGTAGAAATAAAGGGTTTCCAGCAATTTCTCAGCACTTTCTTTATCTTCAGCGATTAAGAAAGTCTTATTGAAACCAAAAAAGAAAAAAAGGTCCCGAATCTCCGAATTCAGGGAAATGAAAATCAGAGCAAAGTTCTTTTCCTGAAATTTCTTTCGAATCCTGAGTAAGATAGAAATTCCCACAGAAGATAAAGATTCAAGACTTATGCAATTCAGAATAAACTTGCTAAATCCCCTCGCTTCCAGAGCCTTCACCGTATCATAAAAATCAATGGCGGAAAGGGAATCCAAACTACCCTCCAGACGTACAATGACCTCACCAAAAGATTTATTTTCTGATTGAATGATGATTGATAGCATTAATCCAAAAATATTGCATCTACGGGTTCATTGGGATTGACGGGTTTCTCCTGATTTTTCCAATTCTCCGCTGAGCTCGCTCCCGATTTCAATTCTTTACTTTCCTCATCGGCTAATTCTTCTGCATCAAGTATATTTAAAGAAATATTTGAATCCAAACGGGCGGGTATAGGAGTAAGAAATCGATGAAGTGTATCTTCCTGTTTTTCAAGAATGGTTTTGATCTTCGATTGGGTAGTTCCGGAGCGGGGTGATTCAGCAAAGGAATTTGCTTCCAGATTTGCCTGGGTCACACGAACTGCCTGTCGGTATGTTCCAAAACTGAAGGAAACAAAAATCAACCAGAGAACGAAAGCCAGGATGAAAGAAATCACAGCAAAATTTGCAAGCATCCAGGTAAGAATTTCCCTCTGATTGTTGATGAAAAAAAGTACATTCCCACGGCTGTAGACCAGATGAATGGTAGCTAGTGCTTCTAATTTTTCTGTGTGGTAGATGGGAGCGGAAAGCAAAATAGTTTGATATCTGAGGTCAGGAAATAATTTCATAAGAATCTTCCCGAAATAAGTACCATCTCCGGAATACTCGTCTCCCACAACCTGAGGTGCGGGCATCTGACCTTTTCTCATTCTGAGGGCTCTCATGTAGTGCGCTTGATTGTATTGGGAGGATGCACCTATTTTTAATTTATTTATATCATTGTGTGAGAGAAGTGATCCATCATTTGAAACTATAAAAACTTCATTGATTAAGAATTTGTCCAAATCCTTTTCAGATTGTTTGATGAGTTTTTGAAAGAATGAATTCAGTTCTTTGTATCCATCCGGTTCCATCTTTGTCTCGGCCACCCTAACTATAGTTGCTAAGATATCCCTGGCTTTGTTGTCCGATGTGTACTTCAATAAAGATAGAGAAGAATTGACAGATTCATAAAATGACCAGGAAACGGCAACTGCAGTTAAGGTCTCAATTGTTAAGATAGCTACTAAGAAATATGTTGCCAAACGAACGATCATCATCGGTGGTTGGGACTCCTCATTTATCCAAGACTTCTCTTTAAGGTTGGTGATTGGGCTAGAATTGCAATAAAAAAACGTTTTTATGTAAAGAAAGGGTTGGATCGCTTTTCCCGGAGAACACTTGTCATCTCTCCATGCCCCGGGATCACAATCGTTTCCTCTTCCAATCGAAAGATCCTATCTTCGATAGAGCGGAGAATTTTCTCAGAATCCCCTCCCCAGAGGTCTGTTCTCCCAATACTTCCCGAAAACAAGGTATCTCCGGAGAATAGAAACTGATCCTTTTCAGTTTTCAGGAGGAAGCACACAGAGCCGGGTGTGTGTCCGGGAGTAAAAAGAACTTCAAAATGGGAAGAATCAGGGGAAATCAACCTCTCCTCATCCTCTAAAAAATGCCCGATCTCACGAATCGGTTCCTTAGAAAATGGAACTCCAAACATTCTACACTGCATTTCCAAGTTTTCATAAAGTGGGAGATCCTCCCTATGCAGGGCCAATCGGGAATCCAGATGCGCATCTTTCAATCTGGAAGAACCCAAACAATGATCAAAATGAGCGTGCGTGTGCAGGATATCTGTGAGGATGAGCTGTTTTTCTTTTAAAAAGGAAAGAATCTTTTGATCTTCTCCTCCCGGATCGATCACAACTGCTTTGTGAGACTCTTCAGAATACAAAATCGTACAATTGCAACCTAAAGGATAGACCGGAAAGGTAACCATTTGAATTGACATATATCCAAAATTGACAACTTCAAATCTTTGTAAAACAGATAACTTTCCTTGACCTTCCTGAACCATAGAAATATTTGGAAGGTGGGAAATGGTCTTTATCAGGGCAGGATTACTTTTAAAAGATAAAATTATGAAAGTTGCCCAATCGAATGATCGTTACTTAGCATTCAAGGACTGATATATCTCAGGGAGAAATGATATGATTTTTGGTATATTAAAAGAATCGGATGGGGAGACAAGAGTTTCACTTTTACCGGAAGGTGTAGACACTCTGGTAAAATTAGGTCAGAAAGTATTAGTAGAATCCGGAGCCGGAGAGCATACCTTTTCTACTGATGATGACTACAAAAAAGTGGGAGCAACGATAGTAAATCGGGCTGAAATTTTTCAAAAAGCCGAATTTCTTCTTAAGATCAATCCTCCCACCGGATCTGAGATTGACTCTTTAAAAGCAGGTGTGATACTGATGGGAGTCCTTCAACCCCTATCCAATCCACAACTGATCAAGACTCTTTCCGAAAAGAAAGTATCCGTCTTCAGTATGGATTCCATTCCCCGTATCACCAGAGCTCAGAGTATGGACGTTCTTTCTTCGATGAGCACTGTCTCAGGATACAAAGCTGTATTGCTGGCAGCGACCCACCTCCCCCACCTCTTTCCTATGCTTACAACAGCAGCCGGAACCATCACACCTGCAAAAGCTCTGATCATTGGAGCGGGAGTTGCAGGACTTCAGGCGATTGCCACAAGCAAAAGACTCGGGGCAGTTATCGAATCTTTTGATACAAGACCGGAAGTCAAAGAACAGGTAATGAGTTTGGGAGCTAAGTTTGTTGAGGTTGAAGGAGCCAAAGACGCATCCGGAGCCGGAGGATATGCTGTTGAACAGACCGAAGAGTACAAGAAACGACAAATGGCTGCAATTCAGAAATCTGCAATCAAATCAGATTTTATAGTCACAACAGCTCTCATTCCCGGAAGAAAAGCACCTGTTCTCATCACTGAAGATACAGTGAAGGATATGAAACCCGGGTCCGTAATTGTGGATCTGGCTGCACCTGCCGGTGGAAATTGTCAGTTGACTGATCCCGGAAAGACTATCTCAGTTCATGGAGTAACGATTTTGGGACCATTGAATCTAGCGGCAACCATTCCCATCGATGCCAGCAAAATGTATGGAAAGAATGTTGTGAATTTTATCAAAAACATGATGAAAGATGGGAATCCAGTAATGAATTTTGAAGATGAGATCATTGCCGGAACCTGTATTTGCCATGGTGGAAACATTCAACACGCGGGAACCAAAAGTCTTTTAGATAAATAATGACATCCTTAGAAGAATACCTGGCTTATATCTTCAGTTATAAGTACCTGATCTATTCTGTTCTATTTTCTGCATTCCTCGGAGTGCAGATTTTCTCAAAAGTTCCCCATATTTTGATCACATCCATGCTCTCCTCCAGCACGACCCTTCATGGGATCATCCTCATAGGAGGAATCACAGTGGTCGGAAATTCCACCAAGGAAGAGGATGTTCTCTTCATGATTTTGGGCTTTCTGGCTATTTTGATGGGTACCATCAATATTGTGGGGGGACTTCTCCTCACAGATAGACTTCTTGTTCGTTACAAAAAGAAAAAATCTACAAAAAACTAAACCATGATCACCAGAGCCATTATTGAATTCAGCTATTTACTGAGTAGTTTTCTTTTTCTCCAGGGTCTACATGATCTTTCCTCAACCAGAAATCCCAGGAGAGGAAATTACCTACTTGGCTTTGGACTCTTCCTCGCGATAGCCTCCACCTTCTTACAGGAAAAGATGAACAACCTCGGATGGATTCTTGCTTCCATTATTCTCGGTATAGTGATCGGGATTCTCTCAGCCCGAAAAGTGAGGATTTCAAATTCTCCAATCATTCTCTCTTTCTTCAATGCAGTCGGAGGTCTCTCCGCGGCCATGATCTCCTTCCTCGAATTCAATTACCACCCCCTCATGCTCAAAGGCACTATTTTGCTCAATCAACAGGGAGTTTTTTCGCTTTTGAGCATTCTCACCGGAACAGTAGCATTTTCCGGAAGCGTGGTAAACATTTTTCGTTACAATAGAATTTTTCCTGAATCAGGTATCAGTTTTCCATTTCAAAGAATTTTAAATTTCCTTGTACTTTTGAACAGTTTCATCATTGCAGGATTTCTCCTCTCAAAAACAGAACCTGACCGTCATCTTCTATTGCTTTTTACTATTCTATCAGCTATCTATGGGATCTTTTTTTGTCTTCCCCTCAGTGGGGTAGACTCTCCTATTGGAATCTCTTTCCTCAACTCATTTGCCGGATTGTCCACAGCTTTCTGCGGGTTTATTTTTGAAAATCAAATCCTCATCTTCACAGGTGTTCTGGTCGGTGCCTCCGGATTCATCATGACCATTTTGTTGGCGAGAAACCTCAAACGATCTCTTGGGAATGTTTTGTTGGGAGGATTCCAGAATGTCCCGATGAGCAAAAATGAATCAGAAGATAAGAACTATGCTGAGCTTAGAACTGAAGACCTTGCAGTCCTTTTGAAATATTCCAGAAAAATCCTCATCCTACCCGGATATGGTGTGGGAGCGGCTCAGGCACATTTTTTTTGTAAGGATTTAGAAGAGACACTGAAAGATTTTGGAGTTGAAGTCAAATACATCATTCATCCGCTTGCCGGAAGAATGCCCGGTCATATCAATATTCTTCTTTCCGAAGCGAAAGTTTCCTATGATTCTCTGATTGAGCTCGAAGATGCAAACCATGAATTCAACTCTACTGATGTAGTTCTAGCGATTGGAGCCAATGATATCATCAATCCGGTTCTAACTGATGACTCCAAGAATCCTCTCTACGGAATTCCCCGCTTACACCTGAATGAAATTCAAAACCTGGTAGTCATCAAAAGAAGTCTTCATCCGGGATTTGCAAATCTAAATAACCCGATTTTTCAAGATCCAAAAACACATCTAATTCTGGGAAATATCAAAACTACCCTCATCAAATTGATTTCAGACATTAAGAAAAATTAAAGCCCGGTCTAATCACCGAATCCTTATTCGAGAATCAAATTCTCTAAATTGTTCCTCAGTTGGTGATGAAATTGCTTGTTTCACAGTTGATTGTAGCAGTGAAGGTTATGGGAATACCATCTGTCAATGAAGTGACAAGGCAGGTTTTGTTGTCCTGGGTAAAGCATTTGGAAGTTGTGATTGTTGTAGTACAGTTTACATTGTCCGTAGTATAGCACTCAAAGGGAACTACTGTTGAGGTTGTGGATTCTCTTTTGAAAGTTCCAAAAAGTGTTACCTTGACATCTTTCATGTAGGTTAGGTATTGGGTGCGGGTAGATGTTTCGTCCAAATACCCCAAACTTGTCCCCCCCTGAGCCCACTCCACCGTCCCCTGACGACCGGTGATGGTCGCATTGAAGACTCCTCCTGTCAGAGTGAAGCCCTGTTGTTGGTCTATGCTCCCACTGGTTTGATAGGTATCATAGTTAAACTTTAAGTTCAAACTCTCTCCGGTGTCTTTGATCACATATTTATTGAGGATAATGTATCGGGTATTCGATTGGGAAGATGAGCCTGTGGAGGTAGTCCCGGTAGTTCCTGTCGTACCGGTTGTTGAGCTGGTCACTCCTCTGGAGGCCTCTCCACAATTAGAAGTTAGGGTCGAATCAATTTCTCTATCCCTAAAATACAGAGCATAGTAGTTGGTATCGGTTGAGAGATAAGGGAGGATCTCAGGAGGCACATCTGTCTTCACTTTATTTGAATCAGCATTGGAGCAGGCAACCAACCCTAAACTTAAAAATAGAAAAATGTATTTCTTCATCTCAATCCTCCAATCTATGAATAGGATTCTCATTAATCTTTTTCATGGCAACACTAATTGCAGATCTGAGTTCACCTTCGGAATATTTTATTTTTGGTGGTATGTCTTTTTCTCCGTAGATAGGCGCCAATTGATTCATTGCATAGGCATACACATCCTGGATCGAAATCTGATTCCAGCCCCACCCCGGATTGTCTTTGATCACTTCTCTCAGCTGGGTTCTCAGATCTTCTTCCACAAAATTGACAATATTTTTTGTCCATTCATTGATTCGAATAATGCGATTGCTCATTGTGCTTCCTATTCATATAGACTTAGGGAATCTGAAGAATAGCTCAGTACACCCAGAGATTTGATGTTTTTTACTTCCCGAATCCATTTTTGGTTGTTGGCACGTGTACCGGAAAGTGCCAGAAAGGCTGCTCCCCTTGAAGTTTTAGTAGTGATGCTTCCGAGTAAGGAGAGAAGGTGTTTTTCCTCTTTTGTCAGATTGTCTATCAAATCCAGAGCCGTTTCTTCTGATAGTTTTTGGATCTTATTAAATATTTTTAAATAATGATTTTTTTGGGAGTGAATTTGAGAAAGAAATTTCTTACTTTCCTGAAGATACTTCTCCCATTGAAGAGAAGAAGCATTTTTACCGGGCTTTTTTAGTTTGCTTTTGTTCCAAAAGTATTGATAAAAATTTCTATTTTCTAAGGGAATGCTATTGTAGAGTTCTTCCAGTTTTTTGTGATACTCAAGAAGGGTCAAATTGTCGAGTGTAGAATCTAAAATCTTACTCAATTTCTGAATCTCGCTACTCGCCAGATTTTCCAGTTTGGAATTTTGTAGTACCTGTAATTTCTTTTTTAACTCTTTTGCATTCATTCTTCGAGCCAACTCTGAATTTTATTTGTCATCATTTCAACCTGTACCCGGGCGGGTTCGGAAGCCTGATAATCAATAACGGGACGCAGGGATTCGATAGATTTATTAACGGAAGCAAATCTCTGAAGTCCTGTCCAAATCTCACATCTACCCAATAAATCGGAATAATTTTCACTTTTTTTCCAAATTTCAATGCTTCGACTGAGAATACGAATGTGCCTGCTAAAAACCAGTTCTCTCACATTCCAAAGTGTGGGAGCTATCCCTCTAATTTCTTTTTTTCGGTTACCATACTTTGCTGAAAAGGCTTTTACCTGCATAATCAGCCAATTGATACCATTCGTGGAAAGCCAATCCGGAATGACAGGAATCACAATATTGTCACAAAAATAGAGAATATTCTCTGACATTGTGTATAGATTGGGAGGACAATCGATGATTATGAAATCATAATATTCTTTGATAAAAGAACTCACACGATCCAGAAGTTCAAAATATTGAACCGGAGAACTAAATGCTTTGATAGATACCAACCCATCCTCACCATACCGAATGTCCCTTTCTACATTGATGAGTCCATAATGAGCCGGAATGATATGGAGATTGGGCCAGTAGGTTTCAGATTCGATGTAGGTGCTCGTACCATCGGCTAGTACCTTTTTTTCGGCGGAAAATACCGGAGATCGAGTTCCATTTTCAAACTCACCAATGATATCTTCCTCATCGATTTTCTTGATATTGCCCTGTCGAATTCGATCCATTATCCCATAAAGGCTTCTTTCCGGGTTTGGAAAAATATTGCGTTTCCAGTACTCTCCGAGCATGAAAACCGAGGAGTTTGCCTGAGCGTCTGCATCGATGAGCAAAACCTTATAATTCTGACCATTTTTCCCCTGGGTATTTGCAAGAGCGGCAGCAAAATTCACAGAAAGAGTAGTTTTTCCAACTCCTCCTTTAAAATTTAATAGGCAAAGGGTACAGGCAGACATCTTTTCTCAAAACTCCGTATTGAACACGGTTGATCTTAGGAAACTGAAAATCGTGGTAAACTAGTTTTCTGGATTCAATTCATTTTTTTGTCGTATGTTTTGTTAATTCCTTTTATAAAATGTCTCAAAATGAGAAATGCCTTTTGCATTGATAAATAAAATTGTAATACAGAAAACGAAATGAAATTACTAAATTTCCTTAATATTTTAAGGTTTTTACCTTCTAACATTTAAATGAAAATATAGATGATAAAAATCATTTCCTGAAGAATAAAAAAAATCAGTTTTGGAAAAAAATTTTTAGAACTATTCAAATTTTGATCTAATTTCTTGACTTATTCATTAAATTCTGCTATATTCGTAGCATGAATTCAGAACATCTAAGCTGCGAGAGTTGCTCACTTAAAAGCAATAATTTGTTTCAGTGCGTAAAGCCGAAGTTCCTTCAGGATGTTTCCATTTCGAAGGAAACCAAGTTTTACAAGAAGGGTTCCTGTATATTCAAAGCCGGGGATGAAGCTACTCATTTTTTTTGCATTCGTTCAGGTCATGTTCGGACATTTAAGAGCAATCACGGTGGTCGGGAACAAACATTTCTCATCAAATCCGAAGGGGATTGGGTGGGATGTAGGGATGTCATCATAGACAATCAATACAATTACACTGCTATCTGCATGGATGACGTTGTGGTTTGTTCGATCCCCAAGCAACAGATGCAGGCTCTAAATTCAGAACCTAATTTTCAAGCTGAGATGATTAAGGAAATGGCAAAGAGCTGGAGAGACTCAGAAGAAAGAATCTACTCTCTAGGCACCAAACAAATCCATAGCAAATTAGCAGAATTTTTACTGATGTATTACAGATCCAACGATTGCCAGGAAGAGTTAACACTACCGATTACCCGGGAAGTGATAGCTTCAATCATAGGAACTACAACAGAGTCTGTGATACGAGCTCTTTCTGATTTTAAGGCCAGAGAATGGATCAATCTGGAAAAAAACAGAATATCATTTCGCAATATTGCTGCCCTAACCTCCATTTCTGAATTGGAACACAATCAGATTGTTCACTGAATCTATCTCTTCCCTAACCGGATAGATTCAGATTTTCTTTTGCACTTTCCCATTTTCACAAAACATTAAAATCTAAAAAAAAAACTTCCTTAATAGATCAAATCCCCTATCCTGGACTTAGTTTTCTCTAAGGATGGTTGGATGAATAAAATTCCTAGTCTGCTTTTCTTTATCATTTCTCTCTGTTTCCAGGACACTCCCATCTTTGCCGAAAAATTAAAACTCGGTATCAGTGGTTCCTCTCCTTTTCGTATTGTCGAAAACTCTGAAATCACCGGGATCAGTATGGAAATCTGGCAGGAGATCGCAAAAAATGAAAATCTGGAATACGAGGTCAAGTCCTATCCAACGATAAAAAGCCTACTGGATGCCATCGACCAAAAGGAGATTGATATCGGCATCGGACCGATCAGCATTACCGCAGAAAGGGTAGAGAAGTTTTGGTTCACCCAACCCTATTATTCTAATAATTTAGCGATTCTAACCTATGAAGGGAAGTTGAATCTCTTATCTTTTCTGGAGGCTTTTTTTGATAAGAACTTATTTTATGGAATCGGTGTTTTGGTTTTTGTTCTATTTATAGTAGGGAACGTAGTTAGAGTTTTTGAAATCAAAGAAAACCCTGCATTTCAACATCCTTACTTAAAAAGTATAGGGAATGCAATGTGGCTTTCGATAGTCACTTTTACTACTGTTGGATATGGTGACATTGCAGTCAAAACCCGGGGAGGAAGATTGATGATTTCAATCTGGATGATCATTAGTATGATATCGGCATCTTCCCTTACAGCCGGTATCGCTACAGCCTTCACTCTATCTTCTTTGACCCATACATCTATTTCAGACCTAGTGTCAATCAAAGGAAAAAGAATAGGTGGGATCAGGGGTAGTACGGGTGAAGAAAGTGTTCTGGAATACAAAGGAAAATTTATTGGGCTTCAGGACATTTCCGAAGGTATAGAGATGATGAGGCACAAGAAAATAGAAGGTGTCATCTCTGATTCTCCAATTCTAAAATACAACTTCAACAAAAATCCAATTGAAGGTATTACGATCGTTGAATTAGGAGATGAGAAAAGTAATTATGGATTCTGTATCTCAAAAGAAAAAGCTTCTTATTTGAAAGACATCAACTATTCCTTACTCATTCTGGAAGAAAATGGAATGATAAAAAAGATTTTTGAGAAATATGGTATCAATTGATAATTAGGTGGATACCTCATTAATTCTAAAGTTTTGGTCTCAAAGTAAATACAAGACTTTTTTCATTTGAATGTGCTTATCAAAAAATATTGAATTTTCTAGCTAAGAAGATTTAGCTATTAAAAAATCTTCTTGAAGGAAGAATATACTGTAAGGATGTTGAATGAAAACACACATGAAAAATAAATACTTCTACTTTAGTTTTCTAATTATCCTTTTGTCCCTACTGTATTGTAAGAAATTAACCGTTCTCGATCAGGGTGTAATCATTCCCACTCCACCCGACCTACCCGAATTCAAAAGGAAATACTGGCCGACTGATGAATGGAAATCAAGCACTCCCGAAGAACAGGGAATGTCATCAGAAGCACTTCAAAAAATGGAAGAATATGCCTTCCAAACTACAGGTTTAGAATCAGAAAGAAAAGGTATTCGAACGGATGGTATAGTTATCATTCGCAATGGATATCTGGTATATGAAAAATACGCCCGGGGATATTCCGAAACTTCTCCCCATCTTCTCTGGTCAGTTTCTAAAAGCTTTGCCAACGCTTTGATCGGAATCGCTGTCAGAAAAGGAATTCTAAATATCGATGACTACGCATATAAGTATTTTGATATTGTACCATCTGAAACACATAAAAAAATAAAAATACGGCACCTCCTGAATATGACCTCGGGACTAAAAAGTGAAGAAGATTATGAAACCGGTCCATTATTCTCAACTGTAATTGCTATGTTGTATACCAGAGGAAGAGATGATATGGCAAATTTTGGTTTCCAACTTCCTATGCGCGCCGAACCCGGTACATTTGTTTACTACTCCAGTTGTGATACGAATATTCTCATGTCTATTCTTAAGACGGTTGCAGAAGAGAAGGATTATGGATCCTTTCCATGGAAAGAATTATTTGATCCGATTGGTATGAAAAATGTAAGCTTTGAGCAGGATAGGTCGGGAACTTTTATTGGCTCTTCTTATATCTATGCTACACATAGAGACACTGCTAAGTTTGGATTTCTTTATTTAAATAATGGCGTGTGGAACGGTCAAAAAATTCTACCCGATAATTGGGTGAAATTTAGCAGAACACCTTCGGAAGGATATCAAACAACAGTTCCGTATCCCGATATGGAAACGAGTCAGTACACCGCACAGTGGTATTCAAATTTTGCCATTCCGGACAAAAACCTTTCCCCTCCCTGGCCGGATGCTCCTTCAGATACATTTGCAGCACTGGGTCATTGGGGACAGATAATTTTTGTAATACCATCCCTGGATATGGTAATTGTAAGGACAGGAGATGATAGAGAGAAAGTATTCTCAAAGAACTTATTTCTAAAATACATAGTAGAGAGTGTCACCGGAGAGAATGGAGTTAAAAAATGAAAAAGAAAGTAATCGGATCTATTATTCTCTTCCTTTTAGTTGGTTTCTCATGGATTCTATCCAACAGAAATGATTTGATCTCATTTCCGGAAATCATCTCCTCCTGGTATGCCAAGGAATATTGTTCCTGCTATTATGTCTTAAAGCGAGATAAGGATTTTTGTCACAACCTAGTAAAACAATGGATTTCAATAAGTGAATTTGAAATCAACGAAAAGGAAAAAATGATTTCTGTAACCGGTTTGGGTAGGAAAAATTCAGCAAAATTCATAGACCCAAACTTAGGTTGCCGATTTGAATGAGGGGATGTTTTTTTCTTTTTTGGATTACTAATTTAAGTCGATACTTGATAAGAGTAAATTATGTTCTATTCTAAATTGATCAAAAGTGAAAGTGACTCCGAACTCAAGGTCCGTGGATATAGGGAAATTGGAGTCTACCTTTTTGTTTATACCCTACCATTCATTTATTATTTTCTTTCAGTTTTCAAAAATCATCTACCCATCTTTCAGATCAATTTACAAATCTTGAGCGTATCTACGATTCTCTATTTGATTATTTTGATATTTGGCTCTTACTTTAAAATCAAAATTACTTCTTCAAGATTTGAATATAGAGAAATGGTCGGATTCTTACCTATTCACTCTTTTAGTGTCCCCAGAAATCAAATGAGACATATAAAGGGAGAACCCATACTTCCTGAGCCAACTATTCTATATATTTATTCACAGATTATGCTTAACACAAAAACAAAAAGAGAAACCAGAGTTTTGCAATTTGTATTCAATAAGAAAAAATACTCTGTCGGAAACGATCGACTTCATGCGAAGCTACTTAGTCTTATTGATAGTATCTTACCCGAGCAAGATGATGATACATTATCAACTATAGAAAGTGTGATCAATTCATAAAATTCTTTTTACAGCTTTTACAATTTCTTCAATAATTTTATAAGAAGGTACTACGATTTCTGCTCCACCTCTTTGTATTGCTTCTTTGGGCATTCCGAATACGATTGCAGTCTCCTGACTTTCAGCTATTGTGATACCACCCGCTTTTCTAATTTTCACCATTGCGTCCGCACCATCATCTCCCATTCCTGTCATCAAAACTCCAACTGTCTTTTTCCCATATATCTGTAGTACAGATTCCATCATTACAGTTACAGAGGGTTTAAAAAAATTGAATTTCTCATCTGTAAGATTTATGTAAGTATTGCCGTCGTACCCTCTTTTGAGACAGAGCTGATATCCACCCTTACCAACATAAATTGTATCTTCTTCAACCAACTCCCCCGACTCGGCTTCTTTTACATTCAGAGGTGAAAAACTATTCAGGCGAACTGAGAAAGATTTAGTAAAATGTGCCGGGATATGTTGCACTAAAAATATCGCAGCTCCCAGATTTTTGGGAAGAGCAGGGATTATATCCATTAAAACTTTAGGACCTCCGGTTGAGATACCGATAGCAACAGCCTTAGTTACCTTCTTTTTATATGGATTGTCATCATTATAGATTTGGATAGTTTTTTTAGGAGGAGTCTTCGGGAGAGAAGTTTGAGTGGTATATGAAAGATTCTTCCTTAAGGAACTCATGTGACCCGATCTTCCGGCAACTTTTACTTTCTCCAGGATCTCTTTACCTACATTTTTAGTAAGTATGGTGAGTGCTCCCATAGGTTTTGTAATACAATCAAATGCTCCTAACTCTAAAGCTTCGAAAGTGTGCATGGCTCCTTCCATAGTCAACATACTCACTACTATAAGTGGAGCCTTGTGCTCTGATAGGATAGTCTTTACTATTGAAATGGTATTCACTCCGGAGAGGTTTAGGTCAAAAGTGATGACATCGGGTTTGTATTCTTTGAGTTTAGAAAAACCCTCTTCTATCCCCTTTGCAAAAGAAAAAAGAATGGAAGGATCGGATTCAAAAATTTTCTTGAATTCCAATCGCATATAAGCAGAACCTTCAATTGCCAGGACTTTTGTTTTCTCCACGATAAAATCCAATCTCTGTAAGAATCCTTAAAAATAAATCATGAATTTGATTAAAAATTTGAAATTAGCATAAAAAAAGGGCACCTCTAAAAACTCCTCAATCAGGCTTTTGAGAGGAATGTATTTCTTGGTGTTCTTCCAAACCTAGGTTTTTTCATGAAATATTGAAGAATTTTAAGAAAGATTTTCTACAGGACAATTCCCAAAAAAAAGTTCATAGACATTCCCAATAGATTGTAGTCATTTTCAGAAGGTTTGCGCATTCACAGAAAAATCAGCCAGAAAATAGCTAGATACCTTAAGAAGAAATACACAAGTATTTATGAAAACCGATATTTATTTTCTGAAAAAATCGGAATCCACTGTCCTAAATTGCCAATTTTCTAGGCAACTAATGACAAAACCTATAAACAGAATCCATATTGGGAAAAATGATTGTGCATTTTAAAAAAAAATCCCAATTCTAACTAATTTTTTTCTACCCTAGATCTATATTTTTATATCTATTTTTTAAAATAATTATAATTTGGTGACAGAATCCATTTATAAAAAATAGAATAGCTTCAATAAATCAAAGTACAAACTTACGGATTTTCTAGTATATGATTCCATTTTTATTATTGTTAATTATTATATTAATATCCTTAAATATTTACTTTTATACTCAACTAAAAAAATCCAATTTCAACATAAAAAAATCTCATATTCGTGTAGACCACCTGAAACACAGGATTCAAGACGATTCCAGCTCAGAAGAGCTTCACAGGGCAGAACACTACTTGGATGTTTATAAAAATATTTTTCAAAAGTACATTTCAGAATTTATAAATATAAAAACAGACCTGGCTGTAGACAATTTAGAAGTAGTAGATTTAACAAAGAAACTAGAAAAAGCAAATCTAGAATTAGTTGATCATTTTACTAAAATCTTAACCAATATAGACATACTAATCAACCAGGTAGAAGATGTGACTGACAAAGCTGAAGTTAAACTTTTGTCTTTTGTATCGGAAGAAAACAAAAATATAGACTTTAAATTTAGCAATAACGATGGAGATATTCAAAACGAAGAATTTTTAGTTTACATCCAAAAGAAATACAATGCGTTACTTAAGCAAATCATCGATGAATTAGTTATCACACATAAAAGAAAACTAGAAGACATTGGAACACTTGATGAAATCTATAAAAAAGTAAATGGAATTTTAACATTTTCGGATGAAATCAGTGAAATTGCTAATGGAATAGAACTCATTTCACTAAATGCTAATATTGAAGCAGCACATGCAGGTAACGCAGGGAAAGGATTTGCAGTAGTTGCCAATGAAATTAGACGTCTAGCAAACGAATCGCAAAATGCAGCTGTTCGTGTAAAAAAAGAAATCAAAAATACCAACGAGTTCATTCGGAATAGTATAAATACAATAAAAGAAGCGATGGATGTCGAATCAAAATATCTAAATTCGACTATAGCTATCATTCAGGATGTTTTTATGGCGATGACTCAAACTCTATTTCAATTGATTTTTGAGCTCACGGTTACTTTGATGAAGTCGATGGGAAAAACCAGCTCTGTAAAAAATGAAATCAATCAAGTCATAAACACAATGCAAATTGATACTTATATTGCAGAACTGAATAATGAAATCAAAAGATCACTAGACACTATCATAAGCAATATTCACTCACTCGGAGTAGAAACTCTATCCGAACTAGAAAATACTTCAGCATTTGATAAGGAATTTATTGAAAAAATAAAACAAAAACTAGAAACCGATCCGGGTGAAATCGAGTCCCTATATTCAAATAAGAAAAAAAATCAGGAAGATGATATAACCTTTTTTTAATTCAGAAAAGCCCCTCTACATTCAATACCTGAACAATTCCACCGTCACCCATAATTGTCACACCACTTATCACTTTGATATTACCCAGTTGCCTTGGAATTGGTTTGATAGCTATCTCCATATTTTTAAGAAGTCTATCCACTATGATCGCAAATCTACCAAAAGATGTTTTTAGGACTACAATGGGAACTTCTTCTCTCGGTTCAATTTCATCCGTAAAATAATCATGCAAATCAATTGCATCTTTTCTTTCACGATCCAGCAGGAGGGTCAATTCCTCCAGATGTACTACATCTCCTCTGAAATAGAAAATCATCTTATCCTGAAGACAATGTATTTCTTCCCCTTTGATTTTGATAGTCTCGATGACATTCTCCAGTGGAAGAGCAAATGTATTTCCATCTGACTCGATGATCAGGGCTTTACTTACCCCCATTGAGATTGGAATACTGATGATAGTTTCACTTCCTTTTCCCTTTTCCGAAACTATTTTCACAAATCCACCTAAAGATCTCGCAGTGGATTGTACTACATCCATTCCCACACCTCTACCGGATACATCAGTAACCTTATCCGCAGTAGAGAGACCCGGGAGAAAGATCAAGTTGTAAATATCATCATCGGATAACAACTCGGTAGGTATGTTCATTTTATTGGCTTTCTCAATGATCTTATCTTTATTCAAACCCCTTCCATCATCCGAAATCCGTATTACAGCATGATTTCCTTCATAAGAGGCTCTCAGAGTAATCTTTCCGATAGGATCTTTTCCGGATGCATCTCTCTCTTCGGCACTTTCAATTCCATGATCACAGGCATTTCGAATCAGATGAACCATTGGATCTGAAAGCGTATCGGCAACCCGTTTATCAATTTCAACATTTTCACCGGAAATGATCAACTCGATCTCTTTCTTTTGTTTTCTGGAAACATCCCTAACTACCCGATAGTACTTTTGAAATACAGTTTTCACCGGAACCATTCTTAATGACATGACCCCGCGCTGCATTTCATTTGTAATACGGGATATCACATGGAGGTTTTCTTTCAGAGATTTCAGAGAATCTTCTACTCCCTGATTCTGAATACGATTCAAACAAAAATCATAAGTATTTCTAGCTACTATCAATTCTCCAATTAGATTGTAAAAAACATCAATTTTACTCTCTTCAATCTTCATAATATGCGTTTCTGAAGATTTGTCTGAATGATTAGTATTTAACTGTTTACCCAGAGAGGATACTTCCTGTTTTCTGAGAGCTTTCTCAAGATCAGCCTGAGAAACTTTTCCGGACTCCATTAAAATTGAACCGAGTTGTTTCTGCCTTCCCAGAGCTTCTTTCAGATCTGCATCGGTTATCTTTTTTTCTGCGACAAGTATCTCTCCAACCTTTTTGGATTTGTGGTTCAAAAATCCATCGATGAAAGAAAGGACATCATCCAAAGATGACTCTATTTCTTTAGGACTAGAATCGCTATCTATTTGACCGAGAGTCGAGATACAGAGGTCAGAGAGTGTCTTCAGTCCACTATTTTCTGAAATGACTCTCAGGGTATTGATCATCCTTTTTATATTCTTAAAGGAATTAGGATTTTCAGAAATTGATTCAACAAGATGAGGAAGCATGTCATTGATCTGCTTCAATTGTTCAATAAATGCATCCCTGGTAGTCTCAG
This sequence comes from Leptospiraceae bacterium, assembly GCA_024233875.1. Lineage (GTDB taxonomy): Bacteria > Spirochaetota > Leptospiria > Leptospirales > Leptospiraceae > JACKPB01. The sequence goes on along the minus strand of JACKPB010000001.1, from coordinate 247,496 downwards.
ATTGTTCATAAAACTCTTCAAATTGTTCCTCATGAGAACTGAAAGACTTTTTAGTTCTTTCTATTGTAGTATTACGGTTTAATTTTTGATTGAGACTGATAATATGATCGTAAGTCTCATCTATCATACTTAAAATTTTATCAGTTAGGGTATCATTGGGTTGCAAACTTCCATTTCTCAACTGCTCGAGGAGTGTTTCCAATTCATGAACTAGCTTGACAGTGCTGCTCAGACCGATGTAATCAGCATCCCCCTTGATTGTATGAATGTAGCGAAATAACTTATTTAAGGAATCTTTATTATAATTCTTTTCATATTCAAGAAAGGCTGTATTGATTGATTGATATAGATCATCAATGCTTATTAAAAATTCGCGGAGAGTATCCTTGTCAATATTGTCCAGATTGTCATACTCTACAATTCCATTGTTCTCTATCAAATCAGATGTAATATCATAAAGTTTCAGGAGGTCCGGATCAAATGCCAGGTCAATGACTTCTTCTTCAGTTTGATTAGTTAGAATATAAACATGTGGTTTTAAGTAAAGTTTAGAACTATCGTATTGATCAAATGAAGGAACATCATCCTTATTCGTAATACAATGATAAAAGACTGCGCTCTCTCTAATATTTCGAAGAAGTACGAGTGGGTCGTAACCATTTTGAAATTGAAAATCAGAATACAGAATATCAACATAAAATGCTTTCTGACCTTCTTTGTAATTTTCCAAAAGTAAATTCTTGACACTATCCGGAACAGGAAATTCTAAATTCTCCTTACCCGTAGATTTAGAAGGCTCCTCTGAAACAGGCTGAGGTTTGGATGTTGGAGGAGGTGTATCGGAAAGTAAAAATTTCTTAATCTTATCGACTTTTGTTGAATCGATTTCGGATTCTACCCCGTTTTCACAATCTCCTATGAGAATTTCAATATAGTCCAGGGACTCTAATAAAACGTCTACTAAGTCAGGACTGATATTGATTTTTTTGTCCCTAAGGAGTGCAAGGACACCTTCCAGGTGATGGGTAAATTCGGACACCTTCCAAAGTTCGAAACTCCCTGCACTTCCCTTTATCGTATGGACATCTCTGAAAATAGAATTGAGTAATTCATCGTTTTCGGGATCCGTCTCTGCCTTTAGGATACCGGAATTAGCCCTCTCTATGAGGTCACGTGACTCCCGATAGAATTGTCTTCTATATTCTTCTAAATCGATTTCCATCGTCAGCCAATAATTTTCTTAATTACAGTTTGGATATTGTCTACTTTGAAAGGCTTAACGATCCAAGCCATAGCACCTGCCGCCTTACCCTCATTCTTTTTTGCCTCTTCACTTTCTGTAGTGAGCATAACAATTGGTATGGTTTTGAAGGATGGATCTGCTTTCACATCACGAATAAACTCCACTCCATTCTTCTTCGGCATATTCAAATCCGTAATGATCATTACTACATCCGGATTTTGTTTGAGTTTGGCAAGTCCATCTATTCCATCCTCAGCTTCTACCACGGTAAATCCCAGTGACTTCAGTGTAACTGCCAATAAAGATCTCATAGATTGGGCATCATCTAAAATTAATATTTTTCTCATCTCTTTTCCTTACAGGGTGATTCCATAGCAAGCCAGAATAGATTCGAAGGCTGCTGATCTGCCCTTGATCTCCCATTTTTTTCCATTTTTTTCACAGGTCTTAATCACGGCAAGTAGTGCTTGAAGAAAAGCTGTATCTATTTTTTCCAGCTTGCTGATTTCAATTGAAATCTTTCCTTTGGGTCCTGTGAGTGCTTTCCCCAAACGATCTTTTTTGGATTCCAATTGTCGAATTGTACAATCTTTTCCTAGAATAATCTTCATAATCTTATTCCAATAGCAACCGGATGTGGTTGATCAATTTTTGAGGACTGACCGGCTTTACGATGTAGAGATTGGCTCCGGAATTGAAACCCTTGATCTTTTGGTGTTGTTCTTCCTGAGTTGAGATGATAATCACGGGAGTTTCCTTTTCCAGTTCACGAAATTTCTTCACATAGGTAAGTCCATCCATGTTTGGCATATTGATATCACAGAGAATCAAATCATATTCATTCACCAGAGACTTTTCAAGTGCAATTACACCATCCTCAGCATCTTCTACTGCATATCCTTCTTTCCTTAAGATATTCATGTGAAAATTCCTAACAACCGGGGAGTCATCTACTATTAAAATTTTTTTCATACATCCTGCTCCTTGTTGTACACAAGGTATTTGTTCAATCGTATCAATCGAAATGCTGAGGTGATACGTCCCATCGACTCACTGGAACCCAGAAAAATAAATCCATTATAGTTCAATGCAGAGTAAAAATGCTCCACTGCTCTTCTTCTTGAGTCGTCATCAAAATAAATCAATACATTTCTACAAAAAATGAAATCATAATTTCTTTTCATCCTCATCTTTTCTTTGTCGTTTAGATTTAGATGTTCAAAGCGAACAAGATTTTTGATTTCATTATTGATATGGTATGTATTTGAATCAGGGTCGTAATGAAAGTAGTTCTTAACGTATTCTTCAGGAGTCTCTTTTACACTACGCGGGTCATATACACCTTTTTCTGCACGTGAAAGTATTACCTGATCTATATCACTTGCGGTGAGAACTACATTCCATTTTTTTATATCATCCAGAATTTCATTCAGGATGATTCCGAGAGTGTATGGTTCTTCTCCTGTAGAACATCCGGCGCTCCAGATGCGAATAGAATAGTCATCATTTTTCATCTTACGTTCAACTACATCCCGAAGACATTCAACAAAAGCTTCCAATTGTTGAAAATCTCTGAAGAAAAATGTTTCATTTACTGTGACCAGATTGAGAAGTTCCTGGAGTTCCTTTCCGGTTTTGTCAGAAAAACGAAGGTATCGAATGTACTCCGAAGGTTTGGACATATTCAATTCTCGAATTCGCTTTTGAACCCGATTGTTCATAATGTATGTCTTATTGGATTCCATCTTTATACCACTTTTGTGGTAGATAAAATTAGAAAGAATCTCGAATTCTTCCGGAGATAAGTATTCTTCTTCTTTAAAAGTTTTCATATCAATCTCTCTTATTTAGACTCTGCTAATACTTCATTACAAAACTGTTTGAATTCTTCGCTTCCTGTATTTGCCCATTCTTTTATTATTCCGAGAGAATTTGATGTACCTGCCATATGAAGGAGTTTTACTGAAATAAATTTGGTTTCTTCAGACAGATTGAGGTTTGAAAATTTTTCAATTGTTGAGACTACAATTTCAGGTGCCAGACTGTCATTGCGTACCAAATGATCCAGAGAAAATATAATATCAGATGTATACTGAGCTATGTCCGGCATTTCCTCAATAACTTTCAGAAGTTCATCCGTTTTCCCACTGATTGCCAATAGTCGAATGATCTGAGGTGTGTAGAGAGAATTGGATAGAATCTCATCATTCATCAAAGAACCAATGACTTTTCCAATCTCTTCTTTATCCCCAATCTTTTGAAGGGAATCCAAAATAGAGGATCGGAGCATGGGTTCGTCTTTTTTCAAAAAGAGCTCAACAATGTCGTGAACAGAATTTTGATCATTCAGCTTTCCGAGGTATTCAACTGCTGTGATCACAACATTGATTTCGGGATCATGAAGACATGCCCTCAAAATTTCCAGAGAAGACGATCTGGTATGATTGGATCCATTTGCCATTTCTACCAGGGAATCCAAAATCAATTTTCGAACTTCTTTATTTGAATGATCGATATAAGAACTCAGAAATACAACGGCATCCTCACCATAGGAAGCAAATATAGTTACAGCGGAATTTCTTAAAAAAGGGTCTTCGTCGGGAAACAATTCAAATATCTCACCATAAACTTTTTCGTACTCCATTTTTTGTAAAACCTGAACTATACTATTTTTAACAGCTTTGGAACTTTCTATCTTTAAGCGCTTAACTAAATCAACCGCTAATTCATTTTGTTTGCTATCATATATATCTTCCACTGCGTACAATCGCTGACTTTCATCATCATGATTCAATTCAGCAATCAGATCTTCTTTTGTTTTTTCCAAAACTGTTTTACCCCAACCTTTTTAATGCTTTTAGCACTTCGTCTACAATTTTATAAGAGGGAACAATAATATCAGCTCCACCCCGTTCTATCGCTTCTTTAGGCATTCCGAATACAACTGCTGTTTCTTCACTTTCCGCAATTGTAATCCCTCCAGCCTGTTTGATTTTAACCATTGCATCGGCTCCATCATCTCCCATCCCCGTCATCAGAACTCCTACAGTATTTCTACCGAAAACACTGAGAACTGATTCCATCATAACACCAACTGAGGGCATAAAAAAATGCTCAATGTCATCAGTCAGTCTGGTCATGATCTCTCCATTCGGACGCTTCCTCAATTGAAGATGATAGCCACCTTTCCCCACATAACCCATGTTCTCCTGAATGATTTCTCCTGCATCAGCTTCTTTTATAGAGATTTTTGAATGCTCATTCAATCTTGTAGCGAAAGACTTAGTAAAATTAGGTGGCATATGTTGAACTATAAACAAAGCGGCACCTAAGTCTTCAGGAAATTCGGGTATGATCTCTGACAGTGCCTTGGGTCCACCTGTTGAGATTCCCAGAGCAACCGCCTTAGAGACTTTTCGATTGGAAGTCGATTTTGAAAATGATTTCGGTGTGGAACGCTTGGCATAAGTCTCTCTTACTTTAGAGATACGCTTTTGAACCCGGCTCATCTTGCCTGTTTTCGCCGCCTGTTTTACTTTGGTAACTATCTCTTCAGAAACTTTTTTTATATTGAGAGATACAGTTCCTCCAGGCTTGGGCACATAATCAAAAGCCCCTAATTCCAGAGCTTCAAAGGTAATCATAGCACCTTCCTGTGTTAATGAACTCACCATAACTACAGGACAAATGTTTTCATTGATTATGTATTGCAACGCTGTGATACCATCAATGCCCGGAAGGTTGATATCCATTGTTACAACATCGGGGTTCAATTCCCTAGCTTTCTGAACACCATCTTCACCGTCTCTAGCTAGAAAGACTTCGATAGATGGGTCTGATTCCAATATTTTTTTGAGTTCCTTCCTCATAAAAGCGGAATCTTCCACAACCAACACTTTGATTTTATTCATTCAATCAATCCGGATATATTTCTATTTTATTTTTTTGTAGAATGGTATCTACTTTTTACACCTTAACTCAGAAATCCATCTCTTCAAAAAATTCCACTGCATTCCTAATCAAAACTTTTTGAAAAAACGAATAAAAATCCGGAGCGATTTAGCTACTCCGGATAAGGCATTACATTTCAGATGAGACAGAACTAAGCTGTTCCTTTTCTGAACCACTCAAAATCTTATTCACATTCAAAATGATAATGAATCTATTTTGTTTTACCAAATTTCCTATACCCTGAATGAATTCAGTTTCCACCTTAGAGCTAATCACTTCCGGAGGAGATTCAATTAGACTTCTGGAAATACGTATCACGTCAGATACCGAATCTACAATCAGACCTGTAGTTTTCTCTTCGATATCGACAATGATAACCCGGGTAGATTCACCATGCTGAATGGATTCCAAACCAAATCTTTTACGAAGATCCACTGCAGGTATCACATTGCCTCTCAAATTCATGATCCCCTCAACAAATGATGGAGCATTGGGAACTGCTGTGATTCCTGAGAGCCTATTGATCTCACGTACATCTTCGATAAAAATTCCAAACTCTTCCTTTCCCAATCGAAAGGTAACAAGCTGTCCTTCATCTCTATCCAAATTTTCTTCTCCCACAACCTTTTCCTCTTCGTTAGTGGTATTTACCGAATCCATTTTTTTCAATGAATTCATAATATCTTCACTGAAGAGTCTCAGTTCATCGATGAGTAAAATCAAACGATTGCCGGAATCCAATTTCACTATTCCCTGAAGATTGTCCTTCTTATCTCCATGTATGATACCCGGAGGAGGATCGATGAGATTTTCAGGAACCCGTATCACCTGCTGCATCCGGTCTACCATAATTCCAATAGACTGATTGTTCAGATCGATTACCAAAATTCGTTGATCTTCTTTCAATTCAACAAGCAAGGCTTCTTTGCATTCTTCTAATTTTGTGATCAAACGATTGAAGGAGATAGTAATTCTCGTATCAAACAATTCTTGGATGGACTCTGCGGATTGTTCATTCTTCAGACCGAAGATAGTACCGGACTGATAAGATAACTCCTGATGTGTAAACTTCACAGTCTGGAGAATCTTACCTATGTTTTCACTGGAAGTCCGAAAAGACTCTATCCATTTCATGGCCTTTAAGGAATCTATGGGTTTGAATTGATTTGTATCATTTTTCAGTGAGAATTCAAAATTGGACAACCAGGTTCGATAGGAATTGATATGCTTTTCGATTTCCTGAATCTTATTGTCCACGAGTGAAGACATTTTGAAAAGTTTTCTCAGATCTATGATGGGTAATAAATTGTTTCTAAGTGAAAGAAGTCCGAGAACATAAGAAGGAGCATCCGGGACTTCTGTGATCTTGCTCACACGGAGGATCTCTTCCACAGTTTGGATGGAGAATCCGTATTCTTCCATTCCAATGAGGAAAGTCACCAACTGTCTTTCATTCACCAGAGCTTTTGAGGCATTCGATTCAGTAGAAACATTTTGAAATTTGACACTACTGCCCTCTTCTGAAGATCGAGTGTTTTCAATGTCACATAGGGTTTCGACATTCAACTCCATAGTGATCTGTGAATCTGTATTGGAATGAATCACATTTCGAATGAATCGACTGTCTATGCCAGAAGAAAGAATAGGAGGTGGAGGTTCGACCCGAACATTCTCTAAACTGGCAACTCCGCGAACATTGTCCACAATCACCCCAACCAGAGAGTCATGCACATCCAAGACCAGTACTCTGGTTCGATCACTTACTTCAGAAATAGGAAGATTGAGTCGAACACGTGCGTCAATCACGGGAAGAACATTTCCCCTGAGATTTGTGAGACCCTTCAAATAACCAACTGATCGAGGAACATGGGTGATCTCCGGATATCTGACGATCTCTTTGATTCGATGAATCCCGATTCCGAACATCTCTTTGTCTACCTGAAAGGTAGCAATTTGAGTTTCAGAAGTGGATTTTTCCATTGAGGCTTCCATGCTTTATCCTATCAACCCGACTGAAGTTCGTCTGCGAGGGCTGCAATTTCTTCAATAGCTTCGGAAAGTTCCTGAAGACCTTTGGCTTGCTCTTCGGAAGCGGCAGAAGCCTGGGTAACTGACTTGACTGCTTCTTCTGCTGCAGCACTGATATTATCAACAGCTTTTCTTGCTTCTTCATTTGCCTGCTTAGATTCGGCAGAATTTCTCAACATTGCATCCATTGCCCTGTCGATTGCCTTCATGTCGTCTTCCATACGGCTTAGGCTATCTGTAGTGACTTTGGCTTTTTGTACTTCTGTTTGTGCAATTGTTCCTGACATTTCTACATCTCTGGATGATCGATCAATTAAGATAGAAAGAGATCTCACCAGATTTTTAATCTTATCTGCACTTTCCGATGACTCAGTAGCAAGATTTCGAATGTCTCCGGAAACAACAGAGAATCCCTTCCCGTGCTCTCCCGCACGTGCGGCTTCAATCGATCCGCTAACGGCAAGCATGTCTGTCTTGATAGCTACATTGATGATTGCTTCGACGATCTTGTCGATTGCCATCGATTTATCGCCCAACCCTCTTACCACTTTGGAAGCATCGAGGTTTTTGGTCGCAGACAATCCAATATTTCGAATCATAGTATCAATTTCAGTTTTGGAAGTAGCCAGGTTAGCGGAAAGAGTCTTACTCTGAGTTTTCATTTCTGTAGAATTGGTTTCCACCTGAAGGTTGATCGCACCCAAACGTTCTCCCAGATCAGCACCCCGAACAGTCTCCCGGCTCTGAATCTCAGTTGCTTTTTGGATTTGCTCGATAGCTTTTGCCAATTCCTGGCTTGCAGAGAGTGCTTCTTCTATATTTGCAGAAAGTTGTTCTGACATGGACGCCAGTTCTTCAGCAGATTTTTGAAGGTTTGTTGAATTTTTTAATTCTTCAGCAGTTTGAGCCAGCTCTTCTGCGGCGGAAGACATTTCAGAAAATGCCTTTGCCTGTTGCTCTGTTCCTTTTCTGGATTCTTCAGCACTTGCAGTTAGTTCTTCTGCAGCCGCTGCTACGTTTTCAGAAACTTTTAAAAATTCTTTAGAATAACCAAGAATCTCAGCAACACCCTTTTCTGTTTGCGCGCTGATTTCTGCAAACCGAACCATTGAATTGACAAATTCCATCAATCCATTGGCGATAGCTACACCCTTCTCAGCTTCGTCTTTTGCTGATTTTCCGATTTGGTTGATTTCCTGAACGACTTTTCTTACTTCAGTCTGAATCTCAGCGACAACGTCCTTGATACGATTTGCACTTTTTTCAGAGGTCTCTGCAAGATTTCTCACTTCGTCAGCTACGATGGCAAATCCTCTTCCGTGCTCTCCCGCTCTTGCCGCTTCTATTGCTGCATTCAAAGCTAGCAAGTTGGTTTGGTCAGCAATTCGCACTACTGACTGAACAATGTTTCCGATCTCATCTGATTGTTTTTCTAATTCCTGCATTAGCTTCGCAGTGGATATCGCTGAGTCCGCTGCAGCCTTGACGCCCTCAATCAGGAGGTTTATGTCTCTACCTGTATTTTGCGCCACCTCTTTTAGAGATTGTACTTTGTTTAGTGTATCCTCAGCCAGATTTGAGTTGATCTGTGAACCTTTTTCAATCTGGGTAATGGTTGCTTTCGATTCTTCGGCTGCACTGCTTGCTTCTTCAGCACCCGAGGCAATCTGTTGCATCGAACGCATGAGTTCTTCGGATGCACTGCTTCCTTCCTGAATCCCACTGGATAGCTGTTCTGCTGCTGTTGCTATCCTTTCACTGATCTGCTGCTGTTTGGCCATAGTTCTAGCTTTTGCTTTCTCAGCGGCAATCTTCTTGGCATCGTCCCGACGCTGCTGCAATTCGACATTTTTGTCGAATGAGTGATCAATGCCTTTCCCTAAACCCGGTTTTGCTAAACCTTTTCCTGATAAACCTTTGCTTTTTTCCATAATCACCTTCAAATCTAGTAAGAATCAAAGCAAAAACCTATCAAGTTTTTTATTTTATAGATAATATTTTTCTGAGCTTGTACCGGAAGGGAAAGGAAAATTAATGAAAATGAGAAATACTAATTTTAGAAGAATGTAACATCATCATCCGATTCAACTGAAACTTGGCCCATTATCTCTCTCTCGGATTTCATGGAAGAGAGACTTAAGAAAATCTTTTCTACTTCATCTTTGATCTTGTCTTCATTTTTCAATGAATTCGAACTGTTTTTTTGGTTCTGAATATCAGATGAGATAATATTTAGCAATTCTAAGACATGGTTGATGATTTGCCTGTTGATATCTTCAAATTGAAGTTTATTGATCAAAGGATGAAAATGATCGATTTGAGTCAAATTCAGATTCTTTATCTTATCAACTCTAGAAAAGAATTTTTGTGATCCTGAGGAAACCTTAACCTGTCCGGTTAGAGCTTCCAGATCTCTGGATATAGACTGGGAGATGTCCATTAATTTTGAGAAGTCTTCTATGGCACCATTGGTAGATGTTTCTATTTGATGAATAGATTTCTCTACCTGTTTATTGGTTAAGAGAATAGCATGTTCCATCTTAACCAATGAAGTCAAAAGAACTGTATTCTTTTCATTGATTTGCTTATTCTCATTCTTGAGTTTTATCAGAAAAAAGATGAGTAGACCCACCAAAATAAACAAAAACCCTGAAAGATAAATTGCATACCCGGATAACCATTCGATCATCGAATCACCATTACAGTAGCATCATCATTTGATTTGGAAAATGAGTCCATCAAAAAACCTGCCATTTGTGGAGGTGACAAACGAACCACATCATTAGAAAATTCAACATCCCTCAATCCATCAGAAAACATAACCATTGTCGCACCTTTGAAGTATCGAAATGTTAGAATGCTCACTTTATCAAAATGTAGACCAATGGTTCCATTCGTTGAGTAAAACTTTGGGGAATCTGGATGGTTGAAAATTCTGAGTTCAACATTCCCCACACCTGCAAATTCCAGTTTCTGCTCAAAACTGAATACTTTCAGTATAGAAAGAACGACTCCTCTGGTTCCGGTTATCATAGAATGAATTTTTAAGATCAATTCGTCCAGAGGGAGATAGTAATACACTTTCAAAACATCCAGAGCCTCACCGGCTGCTGTCTCAGCTTCTTCTCCATGCCCCAATCCATCGATGATAGAAAAAATAGAGTACTGTGGCAATTGTTTGATAAAAAAGCTATCCCCATTTGCCCATTCTCCCGGTTTGGGTCTGGAAATAACAGAATACTTGAAAAATTGATTTGGGATAGGAATCCATTTTCGAGCTATAAATCTGCTACCTTTATCGGTATGCTCATAAACAAATTCATCCGAAAGATTGTAAATTGAAGTGAGCCCCGCTTTAAGTGATTTTCTTAAATCCATAGGAGACTTTCGATTGATATGTGTTAGGACATCAATAGGGGTTTCCCCTCTATCTTCTGAGATAATTTCGATTCCGATCACTTCGTTGTAGGTGACCTTTGAATACAAAAGCTTTCCGCGTTTTGGGTATTTGACCAGGTTCATTCCCAGCTCTGAAGTGATGAGTTCTATTTTTTCCCGATCCAGCCTTGAAAAACCCAGTGTTTCGCAAAAATACTTAATCTCCTTTCGGGCAAGAAAAACTCCGGCTTCATCTGAAATGGAAATTTCAAGTTTATCGCTCATCTATTGCCATTTTAGGATTTCAATTTTTGTTCCTGTAGCTCCCGATGTGATATTGAATGCATCACTCAGATTTTTGGCACCTCCCAGTCCCAACCCCAGTGAACCCACTGTACTGTAGCCTTCCTTCATTGCGAGATTGATGTCATTGATTCCGGGGCCATGGTCTGAAATTGTGCATTTGATCCCGCATTTTCCGGATTCCTTGAATACATTCAAATGCATACTTCCCTCTTTGGCGTGAATGATTACATTTCTCAATAACTCTGAAAGAGCGGTGATAAACTTAGTTTGGTCTAAGGTGGTAAAATGGTATTCTTCCATAAAATCCCTTGCCTTACGTCTGGCCAAGAGGATATCTTCAAAAGTTTGGATCACTAATGAATACTTTATAAGTTCATTTTCCAATTTTAGGACTCCGCATACGGGATCTTTTTACTTTTTCATTCTCGATGAACTCCATGGCTTCATCCAAATTCAATGCAGTTTTCAAACTTTTGAAATTCAATCCAAGTTGAATGAGGGTGAGTGCCACATCTTTTCTCAATCCGGTCAAAACGACAATGGCACCCATAACAGATGCCATCCTTGCGGTGTCCGCCAAAAGTCTACCGAGAAAGCTATCCACAATGAATACTGCGGAGATATCCACTATGAGTCCTTTTGCTCCACTGGTTTCCAGTTTTTTCAATACGTCTCCCTGAAGTTTTTTTGCAGCTTCATCATGGAGTTCTATTTGAATGGGTACAATAATTATATCCTTTAATTGTAGGATAGAAACTTCTGGAGTCATGCTTTCTCCTTTAAATCATTTCAATTGATCGATTGTCCCGTAGACGTCAGCGCCAATTGAAGACCATCCGCAAAAGTGGAACAGGTTGTGATACCACTCAGATCCAATCCGAGATGAACGATTGTCTGAGAAATCTTTGCAGAGATACCGGTTACGATACACTCCGCTCCCATGAGTTTCACAGCTGCAATCGTAGTGAAAAGGTGTCTCGCAACAAGAGTGTCTATCACGGGAATTCCGGATATATCCAGAATAGCCACCTTAGCTTGGTTGTTTTCAATGGACGACAGAAGAGACTCCATCATTTGTTTTGCCCGTGTACTGTCCAGACCTCCAACTAGTGGTAGAAGAATGATTTTACTCCAAACTTTTACTACAGGTGTGGACATATCCAGAATGGCTTGAGCCTGCTCTTTAATGATGGTCTCCCTGGTGTTGACAAAATTTTCAAAAGTCAGAATTCCCATTCGATCCACAATTCTATTGAGGAGATTCAAAGAGGCAATGTGTTTATCCGGATTTGATTTGAAAAACTCTCCAAAAGATGGACTGAGTACATCTTTGACCATAAATATGACAAGAGTGGTTTCTGTAGGTGTAATGTTCATCAAGCTCAATTGCCTGGAAAAATCTTTAAGGTTGATCCGTAGAGATTCAAAGGGACTGAGATTGAATTCAGAAGAATCCTTGAGACCTGATGCTAGGGATTGGAGTATATCATTAGATCTTTTCTTGATATCATCGAGAGACATCATCTCTACTACGATAGGTGTCTGACTTTTGATCATTTCAAGCCAATCATGAACGATCTTAGTTTTATTGGTGATAATATGATTTGAAATTTCTATATGCAATTCCATAACTCATCCTTTCCGGTATCAATATAGTATCGTAAACCCAATTGAATACTTTTCATATATTTATACAATCTTGAGTTAATGAAAAAGTGACCTATGGGTCAAATCAAGAAAAGAATTTTTTAATGCTGAAAAATATTTGAAATTGGGAGATTTTCAAAAAAAACCGACGAAATAGAATCATTTCATCGGTTTTCATGAATCGCGGGTGGATCCCGCTTTTAAAAAAGATTATTTAAGTATGAGTTTTGTAAGGATTCCCCCGTGACTAACAAAGAATTCTACGAAAACCAAACTTGTAATTGCCATGAGCTTGATGAGAATATTGATCGAAGGTCCGGAAGTATCTTTGAAAGGATCTCCAACGGTATCTCCCACAACAGCAGCCTTGTGTTGATCGGTTCCTTTCTTTCCGGAAGCCTCGATGTATTTCTTAGCATTGTCCCAGGCTCCTCCTGAATTTGCAGAAGAAATCGCCAAAACCACACCCGAAACCAAAGAACCTGCCAGAACACCTGCCAGAGCAGTGATTCCGAAAAGGAAACCAACAACGATTGGAGTGGCCAGGACCAAAACACCGGGTGCTATCATTTCTCTGAGAGCGGCGGTAGTTGAGATATCCACACATCGTTTGTAGTCAGGCTTTCCTGTTCCTTCCATAAGACCGGGAATTTCTTTGAACTGACGACGTACTTCTTCCACCATATCTTTTGCCGCGTCCCCTACTGATTTCATAGTGAAAGCAGAGAAGAGGAAGGGAAGCATTGCTCCGAAAAGCAAACCACCGATCACGAGTGGATCAAGAAGTTCAACAGCATTCATAGGTTGACCGATTTCTTTGAGTTGAAGTCTGGATCGGGTAATGAAAGCGGCAAATAAAGCTAGAGAAGTCAGAGCCGCAGAACCAATGGCAAAACCCTTTCCAACTGCGGCAGTAGTGTTTCCCGCTGCATCCAGAGTATCAGTTCTTTCACGTACTTCTTTTCCTAACTCAGCCATTTCTGCGATCCCACCCGCATTGTCCGAGACCGGACCGTAAGCATCAATTGTGAGACCTATAGCAATTGTAGAGATCATACCCAAAGCGGCAATTGCGATTCCGTACATACCCGCCAGGATACTGGAAACGACAATAGTAACCACAAGAAGTAAAACCGGAACCACAGAACTTTTGTACCCGAGTGCCAACCCGTAAATGATATTTGTCGCGGCACCGGTATTGGAAGATTCAGAAACTTCACGTACAGGTTTGTAAGTATGAGATGTGTAGTATTCGGTGATCACACCTATGAACATTCCGGAAAAGAGTCCGACGACAAGAGACAAATAGACATCCATTCTAGTAATGGTTTGATCATTGATCACAAATTTATCAATCATGAAGTATTGGGTCACAAAGTACATGACAACAGCCATGAGGATGGTGGAGATCCACAATTGCTTTTTCAATACTCCTTCCACACTATCACCTTCCTTGACAGAAGCAAAGAAAGAAGTGAAAAGAGAAACAGGAACTCCAAAAGCTGAGATTAGAACCGGATAGAGAAGAAAATTCAAATCACCTGAAAGAGCGGTAGATGTGGCTCCGATCACCAGAGCAGCACAGGTTGCTTCAGCGGCAGAACCGAAAAGGTCGGCTCCCATACCTGCAATGTCACCCACATTGTCCCCTACGTTGTCAGCGATGGTAGCAGGGTTTCTCGGATCATCCTCGGGGATACCTTTTTCGACTTTACCTACTAAGTCCGCACCCACATCGGCTGCTTTGGTATAGATACCACCCCCAACACGTCCGAAGAGTGCTACGGAAGATCCACCCAAACCAAATCCTGCCAGACATTCCATAAGAATGTGGTTTTCGATTCCACCAAAAGTTTTGGTAAAAAATGTAAAGAGGATGATCAAACCTAAAATTGCCAGTCCGATCAAACCAAAGCCCATCACAGCCCCGGAGTCAAATGCTACCCGAAATGCTTTGGAAATAGATGTCTTTGCCGCCTGAGCAGTTCGAACATTCCCCATGGTCGCAATCTTCATCCCGATAAAACCACTCAGAAGGGAAATCACCGCACCGATAACAAAAGAAATCGCAGTGAAAAGACCTTCATGAAACCCCTCGGTCTTAGCGTTGTCCAGTAGTGCAAAGATCAAAACCGCCATAAAACCGATAAACAGAGCAATCACCTTGTACTCACGTATCAAGAATGCCATAGCACCCTCGGCGATCGCGTTCGAGATGCTGATCAATTTTTCATCCTGGGGAGTCTTAGTTTCACTCCCTATGGAAATGTTTGTCACTTTCTTTGCATAAAAGATTGCCGCAAAAAGAGCAAGAAACGAAAATGCAAATATTATTGTAGCTGAATCCATTCAAAATAACCTTTTTCTTTCAGATGTCCGATTAGAAAAATGTGAAAAGAAATTGGTCAAGCCAAAAAAATGGAATCTTTTTGAAACGACTATTCTTACCGGCTAAGGTCAAACTCACCCTGCGCATTTTACTCATTCTTCAACTTTTCTATCCGGGATTTTCCATTCATCCTTCAGAAGATCCACCAAAAATGTATAGGACACTACTGACAGAATCGGAATTTTATTATTCTACAGGAAGAAAGGATATCTGTCTACAAAAATTGGATACGATCCTATCCAAATATCCGGAACATTTGGAATATGGCTACTATTCCCTGAGAGGAAGTTTGGATGAGGAAAGGGGAGATCTTTTGAAAGCTATGGTTTCTTACAAACGAGCTCTCTATCTAAAACCGGAAAATTCAGATCTGGCCAAAAAAATACTCCAATTTTATGAAGGAGAACGAAAACTGCGGGATGCATTTGATTTCGCAAGAATCTACCTCAACCTCAAACCGGACGACCAGGACACACGCTTTCGTGCCCTTGTGCTCTCCTCCCGACTCGGAGAGAGAAAGTACTTTCTTTATGCAGAGAAAAAACTGGGAAATTCTCCCGAAAAAGAGAAGGAAGAAGAGCATTTAAAAAATCTAAAATCACATCTACAAAAGAAAGAGTACAAAGAGGGATATGAGCTTTCCAAACGTCTACTACCCCATTTTGCATTTCATCCTAAATTTCATTCGTATCACAGAATCTTTCTGAAAGAGTCGGGTAGGCCAGAAGATGAAGTTGAGGAAAGCCTAATAGACTCTGCGGCAATTTTCTGGAAAGACCAAAAGTATTCATTTCAACTTGCTACTCATTATTCAGATAGAAAAAAATACTTTCGGGCTATGAATCTGTTCCGTAGAATGCTCAGTCAATCCTTACGAAAAAATGAAGGAAAGATCGAAGAGGAGATTCTTTATCTCATCCGGGACACGTATTACAAATTGGATAGGAAAGATCAGGCCATCTCCATCTCTCATCTGATTGATCTGAACAGAAAAAAAGAAAAACTCGACGAATCAGATTTCTTTGCTCATTACAGCTCAGGTAGAAATAGGGAGTTCCTGTCCTATCTTATGTATCACTTTAAAGAGAAAGAATCGTACTACCGATCTCTCATGAAAGAAAGAGATCTCAAAGAGGGGGATAGGGAATACATGAATATCTTTCCCCTCTTTGACTATGAAGATACAGACGTATGATGAATTTGGATCATTCCCTGTGACAGATCACATCTCCCAGAGAATCCGGTCGACTGTACCCCACCCAACCAAATTCAAAATTTCTTCTGAAGTATTCCCCCTTACCATTTGAATAGGATGTCCAAAAATCATTCCCAGGCCCAATCGGTCTTTCGGAAGAGTTGTAGAGTTCATCCAATTCTTCAGGTGTGGGAAGCCGGTATCCAATTTTTTGACAGTTTGACCTACCTTCCTCCAAACTCATGAGTCCCATGGGCTTTGACCAGAGGGGAGAGGAAGAAACTTCAGTGAGTTTGGTTTCCGATGAGCAGGAAATAGTTAAGAACAAAAGGAGAATTAAGGAATAACAAATCGCCGATGAGCCATTGGACTTGGAGGGAAAGAAAGAGGAAATAAATTTCATAACTTCCATCCTCGCATTTGATTTCAAATAAATCAAACATTTCTTGAAAATAAAAAAGGGGTATGGGGACGATGAGTCATCGGTAGGTAAGCCGGGTCGAACCATTGCCCAAAGCCCCCCTTTCATTATCCTCACCTTTTGCACGAAGTGCCTAAGTGGAGTTTAGAATAAGTAGCCTTTTTATTTTGATAAATTCAGATTTTACTAATGGATCATTAGAAATAGGAAATCGAGGTTTGTGAGGTCCATATCCAAGTTGAGGGTATTTTTTTCCAAGCCTGAATGAACTTACCTCAAGTTCTAAAGGTAAGTGGATCAATGCTTTGCTAGAGACAAAGCATCAGGGAGCAATCAACCAATTTCAAAATAATTTGTATGAATTTAAAAAATTGAATTGTCCAGAATCAGTTTTCAAGAGCTAGAAACTATTCTATCTTATTGACTCTAGATTCAAAGCAAAAACTCCCGGGAGCATTCCTTCAAATTGCATAAGAGCTGAATGTACATTCTTATGAAGTTTTTTTAGCTATCTCCAAAAAAAAGAATGACTTTTCCACTTTTTCATTCAAATTCTAAGATAAAAATCAAAGAAAGATGGAAACATCAGGAGAAAACCATTTGGAAAAACTCACTATCTCTAAAATCGAACACACTAAGATCGGTATTATATCTCTAAATAGTCAAAAGAACCTCAATGCCCTGAGCAAGGCATTGATAGATGAAATCATAGGAATTCTCGAAGACTTCAAAACTAAGAAGATTACCTGTGTCATACTCAAGGCCGAACCCAACAAACACAAGGTCTGGTCTGCAGGTCACGATATCAAAGAACTTCCTGTATCCGGAAGAGATCCTCTCGGCTATTACGACCAATTGGAAACCCTACTCCGTGCCATTCAGAAATTTCCTGCTCCGGTCATTGCCAGCATTCATGGATCGGTTTGGGGTGGGGCCTGTGATTTGATCATGACCTGTGACATCGTGGTAGGCGATCTTTCCTCTTCTTTTGCCATCACACCGGTCAAAATTGGTATTCCGTACAACGCAAGTGGGATATCACACTTTATCAATCGTATAGGGCTGAATCAGGCCAAGGAAATGTTTTTTACAGCGAAACCCATTCACAGTGAACTGGCTCTCGAATGGGGGATCATCAATCGAATCGTAAGAGATGAAGAATTGGATAATTATGTAATGGATATGGCATTGAATATTACCAAGCATTCACCTCTATCCATTGAAGTCATCAAAGAACAATTTAGAATTCTTACTAATGCCTATCCCATCTCTCCGGAAGCATTTGAAAGAATTCAGGGACTCAGACAAAAGGTTTATGAAAGCGAAGACTATCAGGAAGGTATCAATGCCTTTTTAGAAAAAAGACCCCCTGATTTCAAAGGGAAATAAGACGATCAATTTCATCGGAGGTGAATTTTAGATCAAAGCCGGAAGTCCATCCCCGATGTCAGATCCATGTGCATTTCAAGAAATCGATAGACCTATTTTTTTGGGATGACTCCATCATAAACAATCACATCTAAAAAAAAATTTTACACAAACGCCTATCGATTCATTTTGGTATTTACAAGTTTTAAATTCTGATTTCCTTTTTTTCTTCATTGTGAAATTCTAAAAGTATAGATTTTGAAAATGAGTTGAATCCACCGATACCTTTTTTTGTTAGTTGAACACAATGCCTAAGTACATTAAAATCATTTTAGCTATTCTCTATACAGCTCTTGGTTTTCTTCTTATTTATTATTTTACTCCCCTCTTCCAATGGGAGGAGTATAGTGATACACTTTTCCTAGTACCATTTTCAGGATTTTCTATTCTACTGACCATTTTATTGGATATCTATTATTTTGAGAGACGAATTCCCAAGCCTCCCGTACTCTTCCGGTATCTTATTTTCTTTCTTATCTGGTCCTCTGCTATTTTCGCCTGGTTTATGAATACTAACAAAGATCTGGAGTTGTTCAATAGTATTCTCACTACGTCAGGAGTCATCATAGCTGTAATTGGTTTTGCTATCAGAAACCTTGTCTCCGATTTCTTTTCAGGAATTACAATTGGTATGGAAGCACCCTTTACAATTGGAGAATGGATAGAACTCAGCTCGGGAGAAAGTGGGCAGGTTGTTGAAATGAACTGGCGCTCAACGAAGTTAGTCACTCTTGAAAATATCATGATCAGTATTCCCAATAGTATTCTGGGCACTCTATCCATCCGCAATTACAATCGCCCCAATCATTTCTTTCGGGTACAGATAGAAATTACATTGGACTATGATGTACCACGTCAGAAGGCAGAAAGAATTCTCTTGGGTTCAGCAAATGAAGTGAAATCTCTAAGAAATCGATATAGGGACCCTGATCTCAGGATCAAAGAATTTTCTGATCGGGGAGTTGTTTGGATTCTCAGATTTTGGGTAGATGAATTTGCTAAGAAAAGCGGAATCATTTATGAAGTTCAAAAAAATATACTCAGAAATCTCCGATTAGCAAATACCGTAGTACCTCCCAAGAAATTCAATATCAGCAGATCTCAAAATCAACGCAGCCTCGAAAAAGAAATCAAATCTCTACTTACAGGGCTTGAAATATTTGAAGATCTGGAGACTAGGGAAATAGATTACCTGGTCGAACACTCCAGAAAGCATTTCTTCAGTGCTAAAGAAACAATAGTCTCTCAGGGAGATACGGGAAGTTCTTTGTATCTGGTTGCTGAGGGTTTATTGGGTGTGAACATCCTTCATGAAAACGGAAAAGAGATTGAAGTGGCTTCTCTCAGCAGTGGTAATTTTTTTGGAGAGATGTCCCTTTTGACAGGAGCGGAGAGATCCGCATCAGTCTATGCCATCATTGATTCTATCGTTTATGAGATTCCTAAATCAGCCCTGGAACCATTTTTGGAAAACGATCGAAAACTCTTAAATAAAATCAGTGATACACTTGCTAAACGAAAATTGCAGAATCTCGATCAGAGCCAATTTCAATCCGAATCAATCGAACAGGTCTCCAAAACTTACCTGAGCCGAATAGTAAAATTTTTCAATTTAAAACAATAGTTGTCATTCATATCTCAACCAACCATTTTTTCCCGAATTTTTTATAGTCATTTTCAAAAGTATTTACTCATTCATCAAGAAATCAGCTACAAAATGGCTACATACCGTAAAAGGGAATGTGTAATTATTTATGAGAATTGGTATATATGATACATACTTCGATCAGCCATTTTTAGCAATTTATCAAATTCACGAGCATCATTCGGAAAGACTAAAAGTAACTCACCTTACTCTATTTTTTTATACTTCTAAACATTTTATTTTATTTATATAAAATCACATTTTACTAATGGATCAATACAAATAGGGGTTTGGGCGATAGCCCAAGCTGCCGGCAGGCTCCCTGTAACCTCACATTTCGCTTCTTTGCGTAATTTGAGTTATTTAGATATTTGATTCAATAGTTGGGAATGAATGCTTTCTTTCTTTTCATAGAGAAAGGTAAATTTATTTTAATTCTTTATAAAAAGGAGTATACCCGATACATTTCTAAATAAAATTGAAAACTAACTCTTTGAACAGGTACTATAAAGAGAGGGAAGATTTTTGAGTTCATCCAATTATTATAAATTTCTTTTTTCGCGATTCTATGATCCTTTCATGCATTCTATAGAGATGAAAGAACTCACTCATCGAAGGGAAAGACTTCTCTCCCCTCTCGATGGAACTATTCTAGAAATTGGTTCCGGCACAGGAATCAATCTTCCTTTCTACTCTACCAATACTAAAGTTTTTGCTCTGGAGCCCAACCCGCATATGTGGGAAATCATAGAAAAGAAACGTCACTATACCTGTAATTTAGAACCTATAGTGAAAGGCATAGAGGATCCTGAAGTACAAATGAGATTCACAGAACCATTTTTTGATTCGGTTGTCTGTACTCTTGTGCTCTGCAACGTCCCCGATCTCAGAAATACCTTCCGATTCATAGAAAAGGTATTGAAAGTAGGTGGAAAATTAGTCCTTCTGGAGCATATCCGATCTCATTCAAATTTTTCAGCCGGAATTCAGGATTTTTTTTCTCCATCATGGAAGTTTTTTGCTGATGGATGCAATCTCAATAGAGAAACAGACAAAGTTGTGAAAGAGTTTGATTTCAAACTGGAATGGGAAGAATACTTTTCCATAAGTCTACCCTTTTATAGTGCGATCTATGAGAAGCAATAATCAATTCGGGAAAGGGATGAGAAAAAGTATGAATCCAGTTCTACACCGAGAATAGTTTTTCATCGTAATACATTTTTTAAATTTTAAAAGCTCAGAGATCAGGAACTATCTTTCCCTGAATTCCATTCGATTCCCACAATCGTGATATCATCCTGCTTTTGACTGTCTCCAAGAAACTCATCCAATTTCGCAAATATTTTTCCAACGATTGAGCTGATTGAATCTTTGTGAAAAGTACTGAATACCTGATAGACATTTTCCTCACCAAATTCTTTTTCAAATTTATTGAATTCTTCAAACAGACCATCCGTATAGAGAAACAGTTTATCTCCCGGAAAAAATGGTTTTCGTATCTCAAGAAATTTCACCTTGTTCATCACTCCGGCCATTTTTCCTGTTTTGGAAAGAGGTGTTAGGTTATTAGCGGAAAGGAGAAGTTGATCCGGATGCCCTGCCGAACAGTAACGGATCTCTTTTTTGTCTGTATGTATATCGATAAGAAAACAGGTAAAGTAAGAGTTCAAAAAGTAATACTTCTCATAGAAGCTTTTATTCAAAAGTCCGACCACATGAGAAGGGTTCCTTTCACTATACTTTATCAAATCAAACTCACTCTTGATCAGAAGTGTGATCAGAGCACCCTGAACACCATGTCCCGTCGCATCCGCAATCAAAACTCGAATCCGACCCGGACTAATTCGTATGATATCAAAATAGTCTCCACCTACTTCCTCCATGGGTAGGTATTTTGATATAAAAAGAAGTCCGGAAATCTCTTTCGACTCCTCAGGAAGAAGTTTCATCTGAATGTTTTTTGCAAAAGTCATATCACGCTTCAAAAGCTTAACATTTTCATTCAATTCTCTGGTTCTCTCCGCCACTTTGTGCTCGAGTTCAAAATTTAATTTTTCTAAGTTTTTCTGAAAATGATTTTTCTTTTGATTGATTCTGTCGGATAGGGCTACCGAGAAAAAGATAACTTCAGCAATATTTGAAATTTGTATGAAAAATATTGATTCCAAATTGAGACGCGTCAGTACACCGAATAATTTGAATATTAAGATTGCATTGGCAATTATGTAAGGGAGCCAGGCTATGATAAAAAATTTAGCAGTTCGATTGCCTCGCTTCAAAAGTTGAATTCCTATGAGTGGGAAAAGAACTATGATCAATACTCCATAAGGAGTCAAAAGTATATTTATTGTACTATTATTTAGAAAAATTGAGGCAATAAACAAAAGGATGGGATAGAGTATTGAATACTCTATATATATAGAGAGACGGCTCATCTGTCTTTCTAAATTGAGATATTTTATAGAAAACACAATTAAAAACACCAGCATCAATATAGCTGACCCGAGAATCATTTTCTGCTGTAGGATAGGGAAATCGGACCATATGAATTCAAATCCGAACCCCATGAAAGCAAACATATAGCAAAGAGAGAAAAATGTAAAAAGTATGTAGTAGATATATAGTACTTCTTTATTGTTCCAAAATATAAAAAAATTATAAAGAATCATGACCGCAAGAATACCGAAGTATGCTCCACTGAGAAGGTAGACAATCTGATTGTGTTTTTCAAACTCCTGGAGGGAAGAAACATAAATAGGAACAATCATAGCACTGTCTGTGCTTATTTTCAGGTACACATCCCGGGTTTCATCAAAGTCTTGATTCAAAAGAAAATTTATACTTCTGGAGGAATGATCTCTTTGATGGAAGGGAAATAAATCTCCTCCCTGCTTGGTAAGATAGCCCCCGGACTTTTGGGGTAGATAGATCTGAACAGAATCCAGTTGAGTGTAATCAACATAAAGAATGTAGTCAGAAGGATTTTTTTGGGATTTTTTGAAAGAGAGTCGGAACTTAAACAATAAGGAAGGGTGAGAAATTCCAAAATTTATCCTGCCATGAGTATTCTTCTGAAAATTGCATTCGGAGAACTTATCCCGGGTCATATTATTAGATTCATCAATACAATAACTTATATTTTCTGAAAGATTAGAGATCGTATGATCTTCCAATTCTACAGGTTCCAGATCTCCTGGAAATAATGAACTCTGAAAGATCGGTGAAAACCAGAGAACACAAAAGAAGAGAAAGGAGAGCTTTTGTAAGAATTTACCTTTCAAGTGTTTCATTTCTTTTCTTTTTTTATCACCACCCAATAAAATCTTTGTACAATAATCCCGAAAAAACTATCTTACCCGGAATCAAAATGGAATCTCTTAGTTGACTTCTAGCAGACCTATCGCTATTAAAAAAATACGATTTCTAAGGATTTAAAAAATCAAGGTCTTTGTCAATTCATTACAAAAAATCATTAGTATTTCTACTTGTAGATTTCTCTTAAAACCCAAAAGAATCTGTTTTCCCTGATACTGATTAAAACTGAGAAAATATCATAAGGATTTAAGGAAGGTAGCTGAATTTTCTTTCCGATTTTGATAGATTGCAATGAGCTTCAGGATTTGATTTTGGAAAAATCATGAAATCGAATCCGGAATTGCCTCCGATCCCAAAGGTCAGAAAGTGCGGGACTCATTTTTGAATTTCCTCGAATTAAAACCTTAGACATTTTCCAGCTTAGCAACCACAACTCATGGTTTAGTTTCAAAATGAGGAAATTTTTACTAATAAAATTGCAAGTTTCAATCCATTTGAAACTATTTCTTCCCCAACCAACTTTCTTTTCTCGATTTTTTAAGTGTTTTTCAGACAGAGTTAGTCTAAAAAATCCAGAATGGTTCAAATATGAAAACAATGAAGTTGATCACTTTACTTTTAATCTTTCTTTTCTTTCTGGGGAATTGCCAGGAAAAAAAAGACGATACAATGGACAAACTCCTCCAGCTAATTTTATTGAACCAGATTGTAAATGCTCCCAGCTGTAAGACAGGAATCTCCGTATCAGGCGGTAGTGATCCCTTCTATTCCGATCAATGGCATCTGAACAATACAGGCACTACTTCAAATTCTGTTTCGGGAGAAGATGCGAAAGTACAATCCCCCTGGAGTTCCGGAAATTATGGTCAGGGAGTGACAGTTGCAGTAGTCGACGATGGAATCGAAACTTTGCATGAAGATCTTTGCGGAAATGTGTCCGGGACAATCTCCGGATACAATTATCGATCCTCCAGCAATGATCCCAACCATTACTATTCTTCCTCGGGACATGGAACTTCCGTTTCCGGAGTGATCGCTGCTCTTGACTCCAATAATCTCGGACTCAGAGGGGCCGCACCAAGGGCCGGTCTTGTCGGATACAACCTCCTAGAGACCAACACCATCCCATCTACAAATATTGCCGATGCAATGACCCGAAACAAAGCATCCATTTTTATATCAAACAATAGTTGGGGGGCAACGGACAATACCGGTAAGTACTCGGATAGCTTCGCTTCTTCCCTCTGGAAGACTGCAATTGAAGATGGATACACAAACGGTAGAAATTCTAAAGGAATTGTTTATCTATGGGCAGCCGGAAATGGGGCAAACCCTTACTATTTCCGAAATTCCAGTCTCAAGTACGACAATTCAAATCTTGATGGTCAGGCAAATTTCCATGGAGTCCTTTCCATCTGTGGAATCGGAAATGATGGAAAGAAAGCCTTTTACTCTGAAGAAGGAGCCAATCTTTGGGTATGCGGACATACTCAGGGAAATACAACTTCTGCTATGACCACAGCGATCAGCACTACAGACCCCTCGGGAGATAGGGGAAGCAATACCTCATCTTCCAGCTCCAGTAATTATACAAACAGAAACTATCGAAACGATTTCAATGGAACCTCTTCGGCCACTCCGCTTGTAGCGGGGGTTGTCGCGCTAATCATGAAAGCCTACCCCGATTTCACCTGGCGTGATGTTCGGGAAGTTTTGGCAAAAGGAGCTAGGAAAAATGACTCAACCGACTCAGACTGGACGACCAACACAGCAGGATACAACATCAACCACAAGTATGGCTTCGGGGCAGCCTCAGCAGAAGGAGCTCTCAGTTCTGCAGCATCCCACACCCAAATATCTTCCCCCTACACATCCTGTGAGACAGCCTCATCGGGAGATGTGACAATCAATAATAATGCCACCACCTCTACAGGAAACCTCAGTGGTTCTTCCTGTAGTGGGATGGTGGGTAAGATTGAGTTTGTTGAAATAAGTTTCACAACCAACAGTTCGAATATGGGAAAGACTAAAGTTGTTCTGAAACGAAATGGCGGTACCCAGAGTGTTCTGAATGAGAATCACAATTGTGAAAATTCCTGTGACAATTATTCGAGTTCCTCCACAACTCTCCGATATGGCTCAGCAAGACATCTCGGTGAAGATCCCAATACCAATTGGACAGTAGAAGTCACAAACACTACAGGCACAGCATTCACCATCTCAACCAAATTGAAATTCTATGGAAGGGCAAATTGAAATGAAACCATCTCTGATCTTAAGAATACCTTTTCTAACTCTCATTCTCTTCTCACTGGCATGTACGAAACAGGAATTACGGGCTGAGGACAAAACTCCGGATCTCAAAGAGAGAGGAAGCACAATCATATGGTATGATGGAAATGATGAGAAGAAAGCTTATGTTTTGTCAAATTACATCGCTGAATTTAGCAAAGGCACTTCCCGATTGAAATCCCTCGACAAATCAGCCAGACTGGTCATAGATTCTGATCGGATTAAGATTCACAAACTTTCCGAAACCAAACTAATTTCTTCCCTCCAAAAAGGCGTGGTACCCAAAGAAGCACAGCTCTCCGGAGACTACTCTCCAGTATTTTCTGAAAACGGATCGGATTCCAGTCTCATGGTTCTTCCGGGAAATGTGATCGTCCGCATGGACAACTCCTATTCTGAGAAGCAAGTCGAAGAATGGGCAAAACGACAAAATGTAAAAATTTTAAAAAAATTGGATATTTCTATAGGAAATTTTTATCTCGTAGAAACAGGATCAGGATTTTCCTGCCTGGATAAGGCAAAAGAATTGAGAGCGTCAGAGGGAGTCCTATCCACCGCACCGGAATGGTGGGGTCAGGCTCAATTGCGATAAGTCTTTCTCAGGTTTTCTAAATCTTCTATTATCTTTTCGGTTTTTGAATGGGCGGTTAAGTATCTCAAGCGAACCCTTAGATCCTTGTCTGCCAGGAAGATAGAATCTGTGTGATCAAATTGATCTAAAGATTCATCTTCATTGAAAACTTTGAACTTCCTTGAGATCTCTCTGGTCTTTTCCAAATCTTCTCTAATTGCAAAGAAATCCTTTCCGAGCCCGGACACATACTTCAAAACTTTGTCCTCAGAGTCTCTCCGGGGGGCAAGACTTACATACACAAAGGCTCCCTCCCCCTTTGGAATTTTCCCGGAGATCTGGTACAATTGTCCCATATGAAGTGGACAGAGTGTTTCACAATCCAGGTATCCAAAATAAAAGAAATAAAAATCAGCGTTGAGAGAAGAAAGAGAAATCCTTTCCCCGCGTCCATTCATTACTAAAAGGTCGGGTGCAAGAAAGTCCTCCTCAATTCCATAGTACTTTCCAAAAGGTGAAATGGAAAAAAAGAAGGGAAAGGCAAGGGTTAGATTGATGAACAGAAAGAAAAAGAATCCTATCCAGAATCTCTTAGTCAGATAAGTCTCCTGCTGTTTTTTCAATCTCTTCGATCTTGATCGCATACAATTCCATTTGATCATTCTGAGCAATTGCCTGACCGCGTACCTGCTCAACGTTCACAAGAGTCGTTTTGATATTGGATGAGATTTCGTTCACTTCTTCAGTTACCAGATGAGTATTTCCTGCCAGTTCTTTGGATATCGAATCAATCTTATGAATAGAATCTGCCAGGTGTTGAACTGTTTGATTGATGGAATTGAAATTGACTTCAGTATCCTTTGCATACCCGTGAATCTTTGGAATAGAAGAAATCTCTTTATTGACCTCAAACACCACACTATTGATTTGATCCTGAATCCCTTTTACAATTTCTACAATCTTCTTGGAGGCATGACCGCTCTGTTCTGCCAGCTTACCAATTTCTTCTGCGACCACAGTGAACCCTTTGCCATGTTCCCCCGCTCTTGCAGCTTCGATAGCCGCATTCAATGCGAGTAGATTGGTTTGATTGGAAATATTTGTGATAGATTGAACTATTGTGACGATTTCTTTGTTCTTCTCTTCCAGTCCGGAGATCGTCTTTGTAGTCTCCTGCATGCCCTGATCCAGATTTTCAATCGAAAGTACCAAATTGTGAATCTTGGAAATTCCTGTCTTTACCTCCCGTTCTACATCATTGGCATTCTGAGTCATATCTATTGATTTACTATTCACTTCTTTTGAATTTGAAACCATCTCACGAATGGTTGAGCCAATCTTCTGAATAGAATTGTTTTGAATATTGGCCGACTTGTAAATTTCTTCAAAAGATTGAATGAATTTTCCATAAGCTGCATTTGTGTCACGCACGCTGGTTCTAAGATAGGATACCGAATCTTTTAGAGCTAAAGACACTGAAGATTTTTTATGAGAATCCGATTGGATGGTAGCCAGCTGCTTGTCCATTTCGTCAGATGCCTTGATCACCTCGTCATTTTTCTTTTTGGACCAGAAGACTTCGAGCATTAGAGGGACAGCAGTGATGACTACAGCAATCGCATGAAGGACAAATGTTCCCCAGGGACCGAACATGGGATTTCCCGTAACAGTATGTCTGAAGAGAAGTCCGGGAGCAAAGATTACGAAGAGTAGATGATGGACTGCATAAGCAACTGAAATGAAAAGAATGACCTTCCAATCATGATACAGAATGAGAATTGCCATTGTAAAAGCAAAATGAAAGTGCATTGTCTCCAATCCATCGCTTCCATAAACAAACATGGAAAAATAGAACACAAGGATTAGGGTATTGAAGTACTTATTGATCTCTCCATCGCGATTTTTGAAATGCATTAGGGTAGAAAAAATTGTTAGGAAAAATGCCCCTGCAAGCATCCATTTTACATTTAGGACTGCAATAGTGAATGTAAATATTGTCGATATTAAAAAATTGATCCAGAGGGATACTACGATTTTCAACTCTTGATCTGCTTTACTGTCTACTTTCATCACCAAAACCTATTAGATATTTTTCTTTTGTATTAAGTTTTAGATACGTTTCTTTTCCAGTCAAAATTTAAAATTATTTTAATTTTTGGTTGTCTATCGGGTTTTTTATTTTTCTTCTGTTCCACATGAGAATCTATAATCCCGATTTTGGCAGGAAAAAAACTTCATTTCCGGGACAATTTCAAAGCTTCACACTGTCATCCATAGACCCCAACGGGCAATTGACCCAATGAAAAAAAAATTCCTGGTTGTTGTTCCCATTTTTAATGAGGAAGACAAAATCCAATCGGTAGTAGAAGAAACCATCAACCATTCGGATTCATTTGCTGATCTTTTATTGGTAAATGATGGATCCACAGACAATTCATCCTTCCTTCTAGAAAAAATGAAATCCAAATATCCAAATATTCATTTGATCCAAAAACCCAAAAATGAAGGGTACGGAGCCAGTCTAATCAGTGGAATGAAATTTAGTAAAGATATGGGCTATGAGTTTTTCATCACTATGGATTGTGACGAGCAACATCAACCCGAAGACTTAGTCCGATTTCGAAACGAAGATACATCCTATGACCTAGTCAGCGGGAGTAGATATCTTCCCGAATCAGGTATTCAGGGAATCTCTGCACCTCCTGAGAGAGTCGAGATCAATCGCCGTATCACTACCCTACTGAGCAAACGATACGATTGGAAGATTACAGATTCTTTCTGTGGCTACAAGAGATATCGCACCCGGGCATTTCCCGCAGAGAATTTTCTTGAAACTGGCTACGCTGCTCCTATGGAGCTTTGGTCCTATGTGAAGATGAAGAACCTATCCTGGAAAGAAATACCCGTAGATAGGATTTATATTACCGATAGCCGCTCATTTGGAGAAGATCTTGACAAAAAAAGAAAAAGATACCATTATTATTTGAAGATTTTCTATTCTTCAGAAAAAAGATTTCAAATGGATTGACCATCCTTCCGGTCCTCACTATGTTAAAAATTTTTTTTGGTATATTCCTGGTATTTTTCTTTCACAACGGTCTCCTGTATTCTGAATCTTTTTTTGTATTTCTTCTCTCCATCTTTGGATTCGGTATGGGTGTGAAAAATATTCTCAGGGGAATAGAGGAAATCAAATTGGGTTCCTCGGGAAACGCATATGCCAGGTTTTCACAGAAACGACCCTGGTATCAGGGACAGGTTGGTCCTGAAACTCAGTCTTATTTTACACTCAAGCTCAGAGAACTTCAGGAAGGTAGGGACGAAAGGGACATCATCGCATCCTATATCACTGTGATCTCCATGCACGTTGCAAAGTTTGATGGCTTGGTTTCAGAAAGAGAGTTGGGGTTTTTAAAATTCAGTCTGAATAAGTTTCCCGGGGGAGTCGATCACAACTTTATCGCAGAAATTGTCAGCATATCCAAAGAATATCTCCTATCCATAAATCGGGACCAGTACATCCCTTCAATGATCCGACTCATAGAAGACTATTTAGCCCTCTTCTCCGGATTCAATCCCATAGACAATCGTGAAGTGTACTTTGACCTAATCACAATGCTCTATGCAATGGGACTTGCAGACTCAGGAAGGATGAGTTCTGAAAAAGAAAGCTTTTTCCATTATTTTTTTGGTTATCTGGGATTCAATTCGGCAGTAAAAGAATACATTCGATATTCGGGGCATAGTGAATATTCCAGATTTTCAGGAACCTCGTCCGGATACAATCGAACTCATTCCGGACAAATCAATTCAGGAAATAAGATTCAGGAAGGAATTCGATTTTTTGGGCTTTCGGAGAACTTTACAAAGGATGAACTAGAAATAGCTTGGAAAAAAATGGCAAAGACCTATCATCCGGACAAATACCACAACGCAGATGAGAAAGTTTATAAGGAAATGAATCAAAAATTTGTTGAGGCAAAAGAATACTATCAAATTCTACAGGAAAGATTTAAATACAAATAGGAGGAAAGATGCCACCAAAAATTGAAGAAGAGCTGAAAGAATCTCTGAAAAATGACAATGTGTATGCCAATCGGGTCATCCTCTATAATGATGATTTGAACACTTTTGACCATGTGGAACATTGCCTCAAGACGATTTGCTACCACTCCACAAGGGAAGCTAAGAGAATTGCTATGGAAGCTCACAACAAGGGAAAAGCCATTTGTTACAAAGGCTCAATGGAAGTTTGTGAGTCTATTGCTGAAAAAATGGGCAATGAAGGACTTACGGTCTCTATAGAATAATTACCCGAGCATTCTCACTATATTCTTTGATTCTTCGTTTAAAAAAAGCTTCTTAATATCATTAAAATTATAAGGTTTGTAGATTAAAGTCTTCACCTTCAATTCCTTCAAACGGTCGATTATATTTTGACTTCTGAGTGAGGTAAAAACAATAAATTCCAAATCAGAACGCAAAGATTTCAACTGAGAAATCATTTCCAGACCATCCATTCCGGGCATATCAATGTCAGTGCAAATAAAATCGATAGATTGATCTAAGGACTTAAATCTCTCAATGCCTTCCTCAGCCGACTCAGATACAAAAAGGAGATTGAATTTCTCTCTTTTCATCGATCGGCCTAAGTAGTATCTGCAAACTGCTGAATCATCAACAATGATGGCGTTTTTGCTTTTCTTTAGATCATAGTTGAAGCCACTCAAGTTTTTGTAAGCGTTTGAAATATGAGTCAATTCATTGACAAAATCAGCAGATGTAATGGGTTTTTGAATGACTGAATCTATGTAATAATCAACAAGTAAAAATTTCTCTAAGGTGGCCTTGTTTTGAGTCATGACCATCACTCTGGTCTCGGGATAATCTGAAACAACGGAATTGATAAGTTCCAGACCGTTCATACCACTCAATTCGATATTAGTGATCAAGATATCCGGTCGTATTTTTGAAGTTTTGAAGATCTGAAGAGCTTCCTCCCCTGAATCTGCTTCACCCACTACAGTAAACCCTGAATTGTCCAGAATACGATTCAAAAGATATCTGGTTGTTTTGGATGATTCTGTAATGAGAACACGGAGGGGGTGCCCCGTAGCGCTATTTGTCCCGATTGTATCTTGAATCATAAATTCCTCCGTTTTCTTTAAGAGATTTAGATGTGAAATTTGAGAAATTTATTTCATTAAATATCTCTGCTTATTTTTTTTCCCAAAATCGGGATTGTAAAATGCTATCTTCTACTTGAATCTACTTTCTCCATCCGAACGATCAAACTCAAAACAAGCCCCCAGAGAACCGAACGAAAGCTCATTGCCAGAATGCTTTTGATGGCCACTTCAGAAGATGTGAAGTAGATACCTAAGAGAGTGCAGAGAACAATAAAATGACCGAAGAAAACCATTCCTGAAAATTGAAGTGATCTTTCAGAATGAATCCAGATGAGAACCACTGCACTCAGAGAGAAAATAGCCATACAAATATTATATACAACGAGCCAGGTGAGAACAATCATACCTTCTTCCCGATTCCCCAGAAGGACAGAACTTCCTTCCAGAACGGTAGGGATGATTGGAAGGAAGCCCAAAAAAGCCGCCAATTTTTGTTTCATAAACTCTCCAAATGATTTGATTCGATTGGGAAAAAGAAAGATAGGTCCGGGTCAGAACTCCAGAGATTTCTCCTCCGGTCCTCCTATAAACTCTGTAGATTCCGGAGGCTCTTCTTCGGAGATGGGAATCTCATAGAAAAAAACAAACTTTCTCAAATCTTTCACAACCCAGACCCAAATTCCTGAAAACAGGGCTACAGATAAGAAATTCCCGAATTTAGATGAGGGGATCAAAAAGAAATCGACAACTCCATGTTGTAAGATCGCAAGGAAAAATCCTCCCGTTATATAGAGGATTCTTTGATTTACACTTTCAAATCGGTTTGATTTCAGGACGAAAAGAGAAAAGCATAGATTAATCAGAAGATGTATATTGGATGAATAGAGAAATCTTCCCATGAACATGGTGAACAAATGCAATTGATCTCTAGCAATGTAAGTATAATTTTCTGTAAGGGCAAATCCAAGAGCCACAAAACCACCAACCAGAACGATTTCCTTCTTCCATAGTCCTGTTTTTTTATCAAATCCATAAAAAAATCCCAGAAAGAGAATGAATAGACTCTTGAATGTCTCCTCCATCACACCCGCCTGAATGAAGGCCATGTGTGCAGTAAAAGAGAGCATAGATACCTTCTTGGGCTTGAAATTGACTTCAGGCCAGAGAATGGGATGAAGGGCTAGAATTACCTGTGTGGATAAAAACCCCAGAAGAAGTGACCAGAGAAAGATTTTCGTTTTTCTGGATGGGTCTGCCGGATGAAATAAAAAGAGAAGACCTCCCCAGGGAAGAATAGAAAGAACAGAAAGCGTAAAGACTCCGGGGGAAATCTTGTCAATCGCCAGAATCCATTCCCGTAGGAACTCCATCAGAGATCCTCTTCCATGTATCTTCCATCAAACATGAGTACCATTTCTTTTTGAAGTTGAGTTGGCATGGAATCAGGATCGATTGAACCGTTCCAGAAAAGTTCCGTAACCCGAACATCTCCTTTCACACCGGGAGGAGGCATGACAGGACTCATGCTCTCTATGAGCTCGATGGTCAGCTGGTCCTGCTCAGGATAGTCGGAAGACTCTACGATGGTTACATCTGTGATCTCACCTTCTGTAGTGATGGTGTAGGCGACCACACAGGAATAGGGATGAGGAGCACGTTTCCAGTATTCCATAAACATCTCCGGACCCCGCATTCTGGCAGAAATGTAATTGGAATAGGTCTTGGGAAGTTTCTTTCCTTTGATTCGTTTGACATAACCTTTTACTTTTCCCTCTTCCGTAACAGTTTCATCGGGAATTTCCTCACCCACCTGTTTGTTCGGAGTCTCTGTCCCGGAAATCACTCCTCCATTCAAGTCCTTGACTTCATCGGGAATTTCAGGGTCGATGAAGTAAAATTCCATTTTTTCGGGCTGAAAATGCGTTTTGGAAAGATCACTTTTTTTCTTGTCAGAAGTATTTCTCTTCAACATGACTGGGATGATGAAGATGACAGAAATCAGGATGAGATGAATCAAAAAGCTCAATGAAAAGTTTTCTTTGAATCCTGTTTGTAGCCCCCTCTTTTCCGGAGGATCTTCATCCTTTTGCATTTGTGTCCTGAGGAGATTTTGGCTGAAGATATAAAATAGAACCAGAGAGAACGTAGCAAATAGAGGAGTGGAAATATGGGAGGTGTAGAAAATGAATTGTTTGTCCGGAATTCCCGGTTTCAACCCCAGACTCAATAAAAAATTTGTCCCGAAAGAGTAGTCCAGATGATAGATCCAGGCTGTAGCTGCAAAAAGAATCAAAAGCAAAAAAACAAATAAGGAAGAAAACCCCAACCAGTACCGATTCAGATAGACCAGACCCCAACCGGGCAGAAGGTACTGTCTGACCTTTGCAAACCTCGACTTTTTGAGAAAGGGCTCTGTTCCGGGAGTTGTGGAAATTTGTATGAGTTTTTGCTGAACTGTCAAAGCCAGAAACGGTTTTCTGAGTATTGCCAGTACTTTTTTCCTTCCCAAAGTGCGGGAAGCCGAGTGTAGATTCAAAAACCAGAGATAGAGGGCGGAATCCCCCCGAAATATACGATTGATGACCATATCTACATTGATCTCACCATCCAAACCCACCAATTGCTGAGAATTGAAGTAGTAATAGATCGCACCAAAGAAGAGATTGATGAGGATGAATCCCAAAACTGCAGAGAGTAAAGAGAGGAAAAGTCTCAAGAAAAAGTAAGCAAACCCTGTGGAAGTATCCTGTTTGTTGAGATAACCGAATCTCCGAATACTGGTCCTGGCTTCAAAAAATAGAATGAGAAGACCTACAAAAAGCCAGAATCCACTCAGGGCAATGAATTGAACCTCACTCTTTAGAGCTCCGATACAGGCCTTTGAAGTCGAGTTGTACATACAGATCAAATCACTGGGATAGACCGCAAGAGCAATGATCGCCTGAAAGACGAGAACCTGAAACGCTGCAGCCCGAATGGTGTGGTTGATCCGATAAAGAAAGAGAAGAGCGAGTGGAAAGAAAATTTCGTACCCGATCATAGGGCTGAGCCAGGCCGCAAAAACCAAAAGAGCCGTGACTAATTTTGAAAAGGGAGACAGAGTTTCCGAATAGTAAATTTTTTTGACTGCCTGCATAGTTTTATTAAAGGGGTTTCGGGCAAACTATCCCAAAGTACCACCATTCTATCTATATTCTTTTGACCGATTCAGAGGCAAGAGAGTTTTTTTCTAAATCAAGTTTCCGGGAAAAGAATAGAAATAAGTATTTTTCGTTGCAGAATGATTGATTCCCGGCTATCCTGTTACTAGGTTTTCTAAGGTAAGCTTCACTATCATTCGAAAAAAGTCCATGGAGAAGATATTTTGAAAAAATTCATAGTCCCAATCTTTCTAATACTTACACTCTTTCTCTGCGGATACTTTTATTTGAAAGCCTTTCCTTCAGATTTCCAAGAGAAAGAAAATCTCTACTTTCAAGTTCTGGACATCTATTTTAAAGGAAAGAATCTCCAATCAGAGTTTTTAAAACTCAATCTGGAGGGTTCCAAAAAATTTGAATCTTTGGACACTTCCCTCTCGAGTTACGGAAAAGCCATTGGGGAGTTTCCTCCGAATCGTACTTCAGATTCCGGACAAATTTTGAATGCATTCCAAAAAGATTTGGAAGAAAAGACTCAGCTTCTTAAGTACTACAAAGTCTACTCAATCGAACTTTCCGATGCCAGATTCAATTTTCCCAAAAACCTGGAGCACATCGAAAAAGAAAAATTCATAAAAAACTCTCAGCTCAGGGAGTTTCTCGTCGCCTTTCATTCCGCAGAAAGAGGAGACACAAAAAGATTTCAATCAGCTCTCGAAAGACTGAAGAAGCTAGCCGTGGAAAATGAAGAACAGGAATTTTCTGACTTTCTGGCACAAACCGAACTACTCATCAATCACCCAATTGAAATACGCAAATTCATAGAAAAATTTTCCGATCAGGAAAGAAGTAAAGAAATAGAGATCTTTCTGGATTCCCTACATTCGGAGATTAAGAAACTGTCCGGAGAAAAGGAGAAGTTTCAGATCCTGTTCTTCACCACACTTATTGTACTCTTCGGAACATTTCTCCTTGCTTCTTCGTATCTCGCCCATTCCAAAAGTTTAGTCCTACAGGAGAATCAAGCCATAAAGACAAGGATGGAATTTTACGAACAATTTGTTCCTAAAGAATCGCTGTCCCTAATTTCCTCAAAACCTATTGAGAGGATCTACCTCGGTGAAAGCATAAAACGTGAGATGACAGTTCTCTATTCAGACATTCGCTCCTTCAATTCTTTATCTTCTACCATGACTACAGTGGAAAATTTTGAATTTCTCAATTCCTATCTAAAGCATATGGGACCCATAGTTAGGAAGTATTCCGGTTTTATAGATAAATATGTTGGGGACGCCATTTTGGCTTTATTTGAAGGGGAAACGGACAATGCGGTCCGAGCCGCTATAGAAATGCAAATGTATTTAAAGAAATACTTCGAAAAATACGAAGGGGTCAACTATAGAGAGCCTATAGAAATCGGAATCGGTCTTCACTCAGGGGAAATGATGATCGGTACTCTGGGAGAAAACAATCGTATGGAAAATTCTCTCATTTCAGACTCAATCAAACTGGTACCCCGGATAGAGAATCTGACAAAGTTGTACGGGGTCAAAACTCTGATTACCGAGACGGTTCTGGACAGTTTAGAGAAACCTGAGGACTTCAAGCTCCGCCACATCGATAGGGTTCGCATGCTCTCCAAGACCAGGCCTCTGCATATCTATGAAGTTTATGATTCCGATCCACCCGAGCTGATCAAACTCAAGGATCTCACCTCGGATATGTTGAAAGAAAGCATTCGACTTTTTTATTCGAGAGATCCCCGGTCCGCTTTGGAAATTCTCGAAGAGTGCATCCGCATCATTCCCTCCGACAAAACCTTTCGATTTCATCTTGAAAGATGCAAGCTTTGGATACCCAGGTTGAATGAACCGGAAGAAGAATGGGAGGATGCAACCGAACCTGATTTTCGGTAGCCTATTCTCCCTTCCCCTTGATCTTAGAATTGAATTTCAAGAATCTGAATTTTTCTCATCCGAATTCTTAGAATCCGAATCTGTTTTTTCAGAGGAATCGCTCTCGGAATTTTTCGTGGACTCATCCGGAACTTCTATCTTTTCTTCAGTTTTTTCTTCCGGAGAACAGCAATCCCCATCCTCCGAATTCGGGTTTTCTTTCGGATTCACACCATGACCATTTTCGGAAGAATTGGATTTTTTAGGAACTCCGTGCCCGTTTGGAAAATTCTCCTTAGGTTTTTCAGATTCTTCAGTTTCTGTTCCATCAGAAGTTTCTGATTGGGAGCTTTCACCACAACAGGATTTCTTACTTCCATCCTGTTCACCGCAGGAATGCTTGCCCGAATCTCCACAGCAGGATTTCATTCCGCCTTCATGATGTCCGCAGGATTGCTTTCCCGAATCTCCACAGCAGGACTTCATCCCACCTTTATGGTGTCCGCAGGATTGCTTTCCCGAATCTCCACAGCAGGATTTCATTCCGCCTTTGTGATGTCCGCAGGATTGCTTGCCCGAATTTCCACAGCAGGACTTCATCCCACCTTTATGATGTCCGCAGGATTGCTTTCCCGAATCTCCACAGCAGGACTTCATCCCACCTTTATGATGTCCGCAGGATTGCTTGCCTGATTCGCCACAGCAGGACTTCTTCCCACCTTCATGATGTCCGCAGGATTGCTTTCCTGAATTTCCACAGCAGGACTTTTTAGAGAGGGAAGGTTTGATTTCTTCTTTCTCAGAGCTGTTTTCTTCTTTTTCTGATACTTCTTCCTTTACTTCAGGCTCTGAAGATTCCTCTACAACTGTCTCGTCCACAACCGGGACTGTAGTTTCTCTTTTGGAGAGGGATTCATTTCTACCAAAAGAGATTTCCTCTCCATTCTGAGAGATCAATTTGAGATCAGAGAGAAATAGATCACCATTGGTATGAGCCAGATTTTGACTGGAAACGCCTTTAAAGGGCAGATCGTCCGCAGACGAAAGTTCCACAAGTTTTTGATTGGTTCCAAAGTTTCCTGTACCATAGTATTCCGAGAGCAAATAATCACCGTTGGCTGAACCATTTGACCAACGCTTCCAAATCACCCGAAGTCGACAGATATGGTCAGCACCAAAGTACTCGCATTTTTCTGCGATTAGACCCTGAACGATCGCATTGCTTCGAATCGCTATCGATTCTCTCCCACCCTTTCCACCATGGGAATCACCCATTTGAATATTACCGAGATACTTTCCATCCAATGTTTTGTAAATCGGCGTCAGACCATCTACAATGTCTCCATGTCGAATGACAAAGCCCACCAGAATGGACTCTTTAGGGTCATTTTTTTCTTCATCAGAGAAAGCTTCTGAACCAAATAGTAATGCAAGTGCTATGAATAAGGATAAAAGTTTTTTCATAAAGTTCATCCTAAGAAAGATTACTTCTCTGTCATTTCTCAAATTTTTATAGGATAGAAATTTTCCCCGGCCGGGAAACTCATAAGAATTCAGGAAAAAATATTTTACAGAATTCAAAAAATGAAATCCTTAGTGGTAACTAAGCGGGGACAAAATGATACAAATTCAAATCTTCGGAACAAAAAAGTGCAAAGACACTGCCAAAGCGGTTCGATTTTTTAAAGAAAGAGGTGGGGTCAAAATTCATCAGATCGACATCCTGGAAAAACCGATCAGTAAGGGAGAATTCAATAATATTTTTCGATCTGTCTCTCCTGAAGAATGTATCAATCGCGATTCTCAGGCTTTTGAAAAATTGCAATTGAAGTACATCCAATTCAACCCATTGGACAAACTTCTCGAACACCCGGAAATCACGAGAACACCTATAGTGAGATTAGAGAAAAATGCAACTGTAGGTTTTCAACCCGATGTATGGAAGAAATGGATCGGAAGATGATTCCTTCCCGGGATTTCCGGCTAAAAAAATGAAAAAACTTTAATTTCCATAAGGATTTTGAATATTGACAATATGGCTCAGGACAAAGAAGATTCACAACTAAAAGATATAGTCGCTCTCTGCAAAAGGAGAGGTTTTGTATTTCCCGGATCGGAAATCTATGGAGGTCTCTCCAATTCTTTTGATTACGGTCCCTATGGAGTAGAAATTCTCAATAATCTAAGAAAGCTATGGTGGAAATACTTTGTTCACCGTAGGGATGATATTGTCGGTTTGGATTCTTCTATTCTCCTGCATCCTCGGGTTTGGGAAGCATCGGGTCATGTGAGCAATTTTTCAGATCCTCTCATCGACTGCAAATCCTGTAAGGTGAGATTTCGGGTAGATCATTTCCTCGATGAAAAACTCGGAGAGGGATTTACTGTGGGCAAGACTCTCGAAGAACTCCAGCAGGTTCTCAAAAAGGAAAATTACGCCTGTCCGAATTGCGGAAAGTCGGAAACCTTTACCGAGGCCAGAAACTTCAACCTCATGTTCAAAACCCAGCAGGGCGCCAATGAAGGCGGGACCATGGACATCTATCTCCGACCCGAAACTGCTCAGGGAATATTTATAAACTTCAAGAACATAGCCAACACCTCACGCAAGAAAATTCCTTTCGGCATAGCACAGATCGGAAAGTCTTTTCGAAATGAAATTATGGCGAGACAATTTGTTTTTAGAACCAGAGAATTCGAACAATTAGAAATGGAATTTTTTTGTGAACCCGGAAGCCAGAAAGAATGGTTCACTCATTGGGTGGACTACTGTACGAACTTCCTCATTGAGGTTATCGGAATTCAAAAAGAAAGCATTCGCGTTAGACAACATGAAAAATCAGAACTTTCATTTTACAGTGAAGAGACTTCGGACATCGAATTCAAATTTCCATTCGGATGGGGCGAGCTCTGGGGAATAGCTTCCCGAACCGATTACGATCTCACCCAACACGAAAAAGCTTCCGGTCAGGATCTGAAATACACAGACCAATCCAATAATAAAAAATTCCTTCCCTACGTAGTCGAGCCCGCTTTGGGTTTGAACCGTCTCTTTCTCTCTGTCATCTCGGATGCTTACGAAGAAGAGAAACTAGCGGATGGAGAAACCCGTACAGTTCTCCACCTTTCTTCTAAAGTAGCACCGATCAAAATCGGGATCTTCCCCCTTATGAAAAAAGATGGACTGGGTGAAAAAGCAAAAGAAATCTTTCAGACTCTCCGTGAGCATTGGTATTGTGAATATGATGAAAGTGGCGCGATAGGAAAGAGATACAGAAGACAGGATGAACTGGGTACTCCTTATTGTATTACAGTTGATTATGATTCACTAAAAGACAATTCAGTGACCGTAAGAGAGAGGGATACCATGAAACAGGAAAGGATAGACATCCAATCATTAAAATCTTACTTCATAGATAGGATCTGACCTTGGATAAAAAGGAAATTCTGACCAAAGTACAATCGGCTCTTTCAGAGATCGACGTATGTACTACATTTTTTAGAGAAAAAGCAGTCGCCCTGGGAACACCTTCGGGCGATCTTTATCCCGAAAAACTCTTTCGATCAGAAATGCTCCGTGTACTATCTTTTCTGGATAGCAAAGAACCTCTCTCAGTAGAAACTCTCGGAACTGCGATAGACATTTTGAATACCGTCCACAAAGATCTAAAATGGAATCTTCAAACTCTCCGTGAAAGTCTCGATGACTACAAAAGGCAAAACTCCAACTACGCATCGGTATTTCTGAACGATCAATTTCCCCTCCCCACACTTCTTGAAGCGGCGAGAGAATATGACTTACGCAATGAGACAATGCTCTTTGATCGATTCTCTCAATTGCTCTTTCAAATCTGGAATCTTTTGATCAAAGCCGATGGGAAGATAACTTCCGATGAGGAAAAATTTCTTCTCCTCTACAATTCAGGAACAATTTTAAAAAAATCGAAAGAAAAAGATCATGAGTTTTCCCGTCAGCTTACAGGGATTTATGATGATTTTTTTGGATACACAGAAAGGCTTCAGAAAGGAATTGAGGAAAGGAAATCCAATCCCTCCACCGTCTCAGGAAAAGAGAAAAAGCCCCCTCCACCACAGGAAGAAGAAAAATCTCTGGAAGAATTGATGGAAGAGTTGAATTCTCTTGTGGGTCTGGAGTCCGTCAAATCAGAAATCAATAACCTCATCAATGTAATCAAGATCGAAAAGATTCGAAAAGAAAAAGGATTGGCTGTTCCCGACAAATCTCTCCACCTAGTTTTCACCGGCAATCCCGGCACGGGGAAGACAACGATCGGACGTTTCATTTCAAAGATTTATAAATCCCTGGGCGTGTTGAGCAAGGGACATTTGGTGGAGACGGATCGATCGGGATTGGTAGCGGGGTTTGTAGGACAAACTGCTGCTAAGACTCTGGAGATTTGCCAATCAGCTCTGGATGGTGTCCTTTTTATAGATGAAGCCTATGCTCTCGCTGAAGGGGGAGAGAATGATTTCGGAAGAGAAGCGATTAACACTCTTCTAAAATTCATGGAGGACAACAGGAGTCGTATCATTGTAATAGTCGCGGGCTACACAGATAATATGGAAAGTTTCATAGACAAGAATCCGGGTCTCAAATCCAGATTCAATAAGTACATTCAGTTTGAAGACTACTCTCCGGAGGAATTGGTTCAAATCTTTGAAAGGATATCTTCAAAAATGAAATTGAATCTCTCCGAACCTGCAAAAGAAAAGCTCAGAGAAAAATTTCAAATGGAATACGATCTCAGAGACAAGACCTTTGGCAACGGTCGTTTGGCACGAAATATATTTGAAAAAACTTATATGAATCAAGCCAATCGATTGGTTAAAATAACAGATCTTACCGAAGAAGCACTCTGTACAATTCTTCCCGAAGATCTCATGGAAATCGGTATTGAGACAAAACCCGGTGAATGATTCAGAAAATGCCAGCATCCTCAAAGAATAAAGAGAAAATCTATGTTTCCCCCTGGAGACAAAAAATCTATGAAGTCATATTCGAAGCGGACACAAAAGCCGGTAAGGCTTTTGATGTCTTACTTTTAGTATTTATTGTATTCAGTTTCATCCTCGTACTATTTGAAAGTATCAATTCCATAGAAAAGGAATATTCTACAGGTATAAAGATAGCCGAATGGATCATGACAATCCTCTTCACCTTCGAGTACATAGCCAGAATTGTCTCAGTGAATAGACCTCTCAAATATATATTCAGCTTCTTCGGTATCATCGATCTGGTTTCCATCCTACCTGCCTATCTCGGTCTATTTATGCAGGGAACCCAATACCTTATGACAGTGAGAATTTTCCGTTTGCTCAGAGTCTTCCGAATTTTTAAAATGATTCAGTTTATCAGGGAAGCTGACGTTCTCATCATGGCTCTCAAAGCCAGCGGTTATAAGATTTTGGTGTTTCTAATCTTCATTCTCAGCTTCACGGCTATGAATGGAACGATTATGTACATTGTCGAAGGTGAAGAGAATGGATTTACCAATATTCCAATCTCCATGTATTGGGCGATAGTGACTCTAACTACGGTCGGCTATGGTGATATTGCCCCCAAGACCCCAATGGGACAATTCCTTTCTTCTATCATTATGTTGAGCGGATACGCCATTCTGGCAGTGCCTACAGGAATCGTCTCGGTAGAATTGGGTCTCGCCAGCAAGGAATCAATAACAACCCAAACCTGTCCTTCCTGTCTGAAAGAAGGTCATGATCATGACGCTATCTATTGCAAGTATTGCGGTGAGGAAATCAACCCAGAACTAGATGAAACCGGCTGATCACTCTGAATACAATTCTACCAAAAAATAATTCCCGCTCAGATAAGAATAGATCTCCATTTGGCTTTCCTCTTCGATGACAAGATCTACATCCAAGTTTTTTTCGAAAATACCCAAAGTTGTGAGACCGAGTGAGAGAAAGAGAAAAAATGCAACCAAACGATTTCTAAGCGCTCTCTTCCTATGTTTCCGTTCAGAAAAAACCCGATTGGAAATTTTACGATCCCAGTTCTCATCGTTCAATCTTGTTTCGATTTCCTTATCCATGCTCTGACTCATTAGTCTACCCCCTTTGATAGCAATTTCTTTATCAAACTTCGACCTCTGGAAGCTCTCGATTTGACTGTCCCCGGAGAGATTCCCAATTCTCCTGAAATTTCTTTTTCAGTTTTTCCGGACAATTGTTTTTGTAGTACAGAAGAGTAATGTTCCGGTAATCGTTTCATGAGTTCCATCATTGAATCTATTGAAAAGAAAGAGGTAAATCCACCCGAATTTTCCAAAGAATCTTTCTTTAGTTTTTCTAATTTTTTTTCTTCTTTCTCCTGTCGGGCATTCACGCGTAGGGCCTCATTTCTGGCTATAGTATAGAGCCAGGTTGAAATCTCAGACTCCCCCCGGAACTTCCCTTTCTCCAGAGCTCTAAATGCCCGGATATAGGTTTCCTGAACAACGTCATCTATTGCATAAGAAAACCTCTCCGCAAGGTTTTTTTGAACTGCGGAGAGAACTACCCTCTTAGTAGAATTTACAATTTTTGCAAATTCATTCGATTCCATGTCCGAATCTCTTCATCATCTTTTCCATGTGTTTGGCGAGTTTTTCTTTTTGTTCCGGTTTTAGTATAGCATGAAACTCTTTGAATTTGACAAGAAAGAACTTGTGCATCTCAGTTTTCCGATTAGTCATCTTTGCATCCAGAGCATCCAACTTTGCTTCATCCAATTTCTCACTCTTCACTAATTTTAAGAATTCATCTTTGTCAGCGGGATCAAACTTCAGTTCCTTGTGTTTTGCCAACCACTCAGCTTTGATCTTATCCACAACTTTGATCTGTGATTCATCCAAGTCCAGATGACTTTTCACTTTTTTAGAAATGTATTCTGCTCTTTCTTCCGGACTTTTGTGCTTCCAGGAGTGGCAATTGAAAAGGGAAAAGGCAAATCCCAGAGTTAGTATTGTAAAGAGAATTTTTTTCATTCTGATAACCTCATTTGAATTTTCCTGTTAGAACCTAAAATTTCGATGAGGTTCCCGTTATTAAAAAAAAATTGAATTTTGGAAAATTTTATCGACTGAGAGGGAAGAGGGAAGATCAGATATTCTCATGAAAAAAACTGGTCTACTGATGTCTGATTCATTTTTAGAGCATGATACCGGAGAATTTCATCCGGAAACTTCCAAACGACTCATAAGCATTCAAAATCTTTTCAAGACAAAATCCTACATCTCTTCTCTTCCGGGATACTCTCCCCGCCCCGCCACAGAAGAAGAGATCCTAAGAATCCACAACTCTTCCCACTTAAAAAAAATCCAGTCCATTCAGGGAAGATCGGGATACTTAGATGGGGATACTCCCTTCAGTCCGGGATCTGTGAATGCTGCCTTTCTTGCAGCGGGGAGTGGTCCTGTTCTAGCAGATGCGATACACAGGGGCGAGATAGAAAATGCTTTTGCGATTGTGAGACCTCCCGGACATCACGCCGAGAAAAGTCACGCCATGGGTTTCTGTATGTTCAATAATGTAGCCATCACTGCCAGATACTTACAAACACTTGGATACAATAGGATATTTATTCTGGATTGGGATGTCCATCACGGAAATGGAACAGAAACTGCCTTCTATTCGGATCCTGACATTTTCTTCCTTTCCCTTCATCAGTATCCATTTTACCCCGGTTCCGGCTCTGAACTGGACAGAGGGGAAGGAGAGGGGTTAGGAAAAAATCTAAACATTCCCATGCCCCGCGGATCTGGAGATTCTGAGTACAAACTAGCCTTTGAAAAGCTAGTATTGCCTTCCCTGGAATCTTTTGAGCCTGATTTTATTTTGATATCAGCCGGTTTTGATGCACACGGAATGGATCCTCTAGGTGGTCTGGAATTGAGTACGAAAGGATTTGAATTTATGAGTTTTGAAGTCTGCAAAAAAGCAAAAGAAATCTGCGGAGGCAGGATCATATCTTTCCTGGAAGGGGGATATGATCTATTTGCTCTGGCTGAATCCGCAGAAGTCCATCTCTCTGTTCTATCAGACAATTAATCGGGGTGGGCTCAAAAGGTCAAAGAGTGAATTGTCATCCCTCTGTTGCCACAATGCTTTTGCTTTTCCCAACCACTTCTGGATTTCTGTCAGAGTGATCCTCGGATCATCTTTCATCTTTGCTGTTAGCTCCCCTTTGGTAGTATCCAAAACTTTAATATAATTACCGGCTTTGGCTTCATCACCAAGTTTGATCGATGCCGCAATGATGATAAAACAAACTTCAAATTCAAAAGATTTTTCAGGGAAGTCAGACTTAAAGAAAACATACTCCAAATCTTCCAGGGCTTTTTTCAAAATTTCATCATCAAATTTCTTATAGAATTTTTTAATGAAATAGTAGTATTTCAAATAGTTTCTAGCTCTCTTATAATATGCAAAAGGAATTTTGATTTCGATTTCTTG
Organism: Leptospiraceae bacterium; assembly: GCA_024233875.1. Classification (GTDB taxonomy): domain Bacteria; phylum Spirochaetota; class Leptospiria; order Leptospirales; family Leptospiraceae; genus JACKPB01. The sequence continues at coordinate 203,048 of JACKPB010000001.1, read as the reverse complement.
AGTATTTTTATAAATAGCCAATTTATAACTAGCAATCACACCTTCCTCTGTTCGGGGGTGGGTAAATGAGTTTTCATCTACAAAATTATCAAAAATCAAATCTTCAATCTTGGATGCATTTTCCTTCCAATGCTTGATGATTCCCCTGTCTGTCTGATGATGCATTTTTTTGTTATTGATCAAATCAATATAAGTAAAATCGGCTTTCTTACCACCGACAAAAAAACATTTGGGACAGACAGTATGGAGCAATTCATTGTAATCCACAGCTACATATTTGGGACTATCTTCATAGATTGGGATTTCTAAAATATTGCTCTTCACCATCAATGATTTTGCCCGAAGGGCATAGTATTTCAATTCATCAAATTCACAAACCGGGCAGGTTACATCATAAACAAGTATGGGATCCCCCGGTGTTTTCGGTTCCTGTTCTTCTCCAATTTCCTCAGCCATACAACCTCCCAAAGCTTTCTTTTCCATATCTTATGTTGGGGTTATAGTGTCAAATATAGGATAGATGTAAAGAGACATAATAATTCAAAGATTTTATTTTTTTAAAAAAAAACGATCAATTCATGATCTTTTCTATCGGAATTTTGAAAACTTGACGACATAATATTTAGATAAATTGTGTGTCTGGTTTGGGTCCTTTATGTTTCCATAGAGGACCAATTTTCTAAGTTCCCTCAAATTCAATTCTAGGAACATCTTTCCAGCTTGAGCCCTTATTCAATATTTCCCGTACCCTTTGAAAATTGGGATGAGTTCTATCTAAATAAATCATCTCGGGCAATATTCTTTGAGAAATTTCAAGAAAATGTCTGAAGTCATCAAAAAATAAAATTCTTTTCGTTTTGTCCAATAAGTGATATGGAAGATTAGATTTTTCTCCCAAACAACATATTATGAATTCAGATATAGGAAATATCATTTGAACATGAAATACTTCAGAATTTTGAATAAGAATTTCCAATCGACCTTCTAAAATTCCGAGTATCTCTTCTGTCAGCTTGAGCCCCAGTCCGGATGAATGTCGCTTATTGTATGGGAACAACTCTCTTAAGATAAGAATTTCCTTATTTTCCGATTGATTTCCCAGAAAATTTTTAATAGAAAGCCCAAATTCATCTCCATCAATTTCAATATCAGAATTCGGAGGAGAGTATTTCATAGCATTGACAAGTAGATTCAATACGCATTCATGAAATAAGGTTCGATCTGTAACAATAGTAACGTCTTCAGAAATATGAATTTTCAAGCGAAGATTTTTCTCCCGGTAAAGTTGAAGTAAATCTCTTATTATTTCATGTATTACATCTGAAATCAATACAATCTCATAATCCTGCCGGACATCTCCGGTGCGAAATCGATTGAAATCTAAAATTTCACGGGTCACTTTCAATATATAATTCAGAATACTTAAACCTGAATTGAATACCTCCTTAACTTTCACAGGATCATTTAGATTTTCTTCCTTTGACTGAAAAGATTTAATCAAATTCAAACCTCCCGAGATTGGAGATTGAACATCGTGAACCAAAAGAGTGATGAATTTATCTTTCATTTGATTTGCATTTTCAGCTTTTTCTTTTTCTTTTTGAAGTTCTTCCGTCCTCAACAGAACCTTAGATTCCAAATTCTTATTAAGAATAGAGAGTTCTTCTGAAAGTCTTTTGGAAGAAAAGTATGATCTTACAAAACTATCAATCAAGAGGTTAGATTGAAAAAGTAGGAAGAAAAATATTCCATAAATGAGATAGATACCCGTATCCCATATTTTATAAAAATGTAAAATATCATTGAAGGTGATAATAATTAAAGCCAATATACCTATTGATAATTTTTTTGCATTTTCCTGATTCTGCATATATCCATGATAAATAAGTAATGAGATAATAACGAGAGCCGGGATCAGGAAAAGATTACTCAAATCAAATGTTGAAGTAGTTATTTCGGTAGGAGCAAAGAAACAAAATAACCCCAGAATATAATTGATACCTACATTGAACAAAATGATTTTTTTATATTTTTTGATTTGTATTACACTATTTAGATATTGCAAGAATGTTCCAACGGTAAGATAGCCTAAAATCATTTCAATTTTAATCCTTATGTGCCAGTTGGATTCAGGAAAAACAGAATACCAAATAGTACTTTCAAAAGCAGTATTGAATAAGACTCCCTCAATACTAAACAACCCCAGGAAGAGAAATGATATATCCTTCAATCTATAAAAAAGAATTAAATTGAAAAAAATATTAACAATGATAGCAATAGCCAGTCTTTCATGAATTCTTATTTTTTTTTCATCCTCTTGATGCAATTCATCAATCGGACCAATAATAGGATTAGCCAGTATTCCTCCTCCCCTATATTCATAAAAATTAGATACATGAATGATTAATTCTATCCGTCCATCCTCAGGTACATCCAAAGGAATGTACTTCAATCGAACATTCGGATAAGATGTATTGAAATTTCTACCGACTTTTCCCAATTCAAAAATTTCAGCACTATTTATAAAAAAACGATACGAAGTTGAGATTTCAGATAATTTTATTCCCAGTCCTTTTCTGACCGGAACAATCAAATTCAATCTATATGTGCCGAAGCCAAGCGATGAAAGTTTTTCATTTTGGAATGCAATTCGATTCCATCTTTCGGATAGAATCTCTATTCTATCTTCCTTTGTACAACTATCATAGTCTTCAGCTTTAGAATTTATAGAAAAATCATTCGGATTGCAAAATTTTCCGGGATAAAACTCCCAGGGAGTGTTTAGATGGATCATTCCATTCTCTTCATAATTCCAATGCGAGAAATCATGAACGGATAGGTTTGAATCAGAAAATACTTCCGACCCTAAAGGAGTAAATAAATACACTAATGAATATATAATTATGAAAAACTTATTCAAAGACTATCATCCTATAAAGTATATTTTCAGAGAAAGTTTAGTTAGAAATCAGCGATTTCCCTCATTAGTATTCGGGAAAGTAAACTCAACCTATCAACCTTAAAAAAAAAGATATCCATAGGCAAATTCCAAAAACCCTGACTCACTCCTGAGCCGACAGGAAAAATTCTGTCAATTCCTGAAGCTCTGAAGATTGACTCTGCAATTGCTCCGCTGTCTTTGCCAATTCGTCTGCAACTAGATTGTTTTCTCTTGTTCCATGATTCAGTTGTTGCATGGATGAGTTGATTTCATTTACACTGATAGATTGCTCCTGACTAGATGCGGAAATTTCTTGGACCAGATCAGATGTCTTCTGAATCAATGGAACAATATTCCCCAAAAGCTCGCCTGCTTCTTCCACCATATCAACACTATTTTTTGCTAATGCACCTATTTCCTGTGATGCAATCTGACTTCTTTCTGCCAGTTTTCTCACTTCATTGGCTACAACTGCAAATCCTTTCCCCTCATTCCCGGCCCTTGCTGCTTCTATTGCCGCATTGAGTGCCAGAAGATTAGTTTGATAGGCTATTTCATCTATGACTGAAATTTTTTCCGCTATCACCCGAATTGCTGTCACGGTTTTTGAAACTACTTCCCCTCCTTTTTTAGCCTCTGAGGAAGCCTGCATAGCGATAGTATTTGTGGACATGGCATTGTCTTTGTTTTGATCAACCAACAATCTCATCTCTGTGATGCTTTGTGTGGTCACATCCACAGACTGTGCCTGCCTATTGGACAACTTACTCAGGATATTTGCTTTTTGAGTTACCTGATTTGATGCTGTCTTTAGTATTTCAGAAGATTTTTTTATCTTACCGATCGTCATAGAAAGTTTGGATATAGTATTATTGATTGAATTTCTGAGCACACGAAACTCCCCTTCATACTGATTGGAGATTACACCTGTGAGATCACCTCTTTCCGTAATCTCCATGATTTTACGAACATCCGTGATAGGGAGTATCACACAATCCAATGTTTGATTGATACCTTCTACAATTCTTTTAAAATCACCATTATGCTTTCTGGAATCCACTCTCATTTCCAGATTTCCTTTCTGAGCTGATTCGGAAAGAAGATTGGTATCATCAATTAGATCCTGAATTGAATCCATAGCACTGTTGATATTATTTTTTATGGTATTGAAATCTCCATTGAACTTATCAGTAATACGGGGAGGAATTTCTCCCTTAGAAATCTTTAGTATACATTCAGCTGAAATGTTCAGAGGATAGATTAAAGCATCTAATGCTTTGTTGATTCCATCTACAATTTTTCTGAAGTCACCTTTGTGTCGATTCGGATTCACCCGAATCGCAAGGTTTCCATCCAGAGCTGAGAGATAAAGAGAATTGGTATCCGAGATGAGATTATTGATGGAATCAATTGCACGGTTCAAATTGATTTTGATAGAATTGAACTCTCCGTTGAATTCAATTTCAATTTTGGGAGGGATTTCTCCTTTAGCTATACTATCGATATAATCCGCTCCAACTGTCAGAGGTTCCGTGATGACATCTAAAATTTTATTCACACCGGTAATAATTTTTTTGAAATCTCCCCTATGATTCTCTGTGTTTACACGGGTGATTAGATTTCCCTCAAGAGCCGCATTGATGAGTAGTCCGGTATCGGAAAGCATGGCCTTCACAGAAGATTGAACTTCTTTTACTGCCCGTATCACTTCACCAATCTCATCCTGAGAATTTGAATGGAGTTCAAAATTAAAATCACCTTTAGAAATTTTTTGTGCGGCATCCGTTGCTTCTTTTAGTGGTTTGGTAATACTTCTTGTAATGAGTACAGCAAATACAAAAGTAAGGATAGTACCAATCAATCCGAACATGTATAGAATATTGATAGTATTCTTTACTTCCGTTTCATTTTTCTTCCCGGCTTCATCTACTCCCGATGAGACATTTGTGATTAAGTTTTTTGTGGATTTAATGAAGGCATCATGTTCAACTTTAAAGTCTCCCATCAAATATTTGACCGCCAAATCTCTTTTACCCGATCGAATGTAATCAATATACACTTCCTGAACAGAAAGATAAAAGCCCCTTCGTTTCATTAAATCATTAAGAAGTTTTTTCCCATCCGGGTCAGTGATGATTTCCTGAAGTTTTTGGAATCGATTGAAAATTCTTTCTCTGGCCTGAGGAATCAAATCCATTTCATTGCTTCGTTCAATTTCATTTGTGGAAAGTAAGCTCTTGGCACTTGCTCCTGCAATGATGTTCAAATCATTGATAATTTCCTGAGCATACACAACCTGGGGGTATTGATCTTTGGAAAATTTGTGTATTTCTCCTGATAGGATTTCAATTCTTGCTATACTCAGTCCTATAACGATCAGAAGTACAAGAATGGCAAACATAAATCCTGTTACTAGTTTGGTGCTTACTTTCTGCCTGGTGAACATTTCATTCTATTTCCATTTTTTTTATTTTAATTGAAATCATATTTAATCCCTACTCCAAACACAATGAAAAACTTTAGAATTAGAATTAAATAACGTATTTCTTTCTCTAAACAATTTAAACTTTTTTTCGATTCTAAAAGAATTTTTGAAATTCATCTGGACATTTTTTTTTTTTATGAAACAATTCATTTATTGAAAAATGAATTTTGGAGGCAAATGATTTAGAAAATGAATCTAACGATCCTTATCTCATTTTCTTGATCTAATATTTCGAAAGAATTTATCGATTTATTTAACTTCTACAATTCCGGGAGGTTGTCATGACCAGAAGTCCTATTTTAGATTTTATAAGAGACAAGATCAACTCAGAAACAGCTCTCAATGAATCAACTCCACCCAAACTGATTACGATATCCCGTGAGTACGGGTGTCCGGGATACCCTATCTCAACAGCCGTATCCAAAGCACTGACCCAAAAAAATGGAGTAGATTGGGAAGTTGTCAATAAAGAAATCATCAATCAGGCCGCTCTTGAGTTAAATATCCCCAGCAAACTCTTGGAAGAAATGGCTAAGAACAAACCCAAGGGTATATTTGAAGAATTATTTCTTACCTTTTCGGACATTCATCTACCCAGTGATGTGAAGATTAAAAAAACAGTGGCAAGAATACTGAGAACAATCGCTCTGCATGGAAATGTAGTTCTTCTCGGTAGGGGTGGTGTAGTTCTTTCCCGTGACATAAAGAATTCCCTTCATGTCAATCTCCACGCCTCTGTGAGTTGGAGGATGGAACGGGTTAAGAAGCTAGAAAACATCACTTCAGACAATGAAGCGCTCGGACGGATGAAGGTTGTAGATTCGGAACGGGTCTATCTTTTGAGCTACTTTGCGGGTGAGAACCTGGGAAGCAATATCTTTGACGTCACTTACAACTGCGAATTCCTTTCAGAAGAAGAGATCATTGAGTCAATCCTTCACTTAGCGGCAAAGAAAGGTATCTAAACAAAAAAACCCGACCGAGGTCGGGTTTGGGCTTTCAAATAATAGGTGAATCGAATCACTCTACTATGTAATCTTTGAGTTTTTTGGATCGGCTGGGGTGTCTGAGTCGTCTCAATGCTTTGGCTTCAATCTGTCGGATACGTTCTCTGGTCACCTTAAATTGATATCCCACTTCTTCTAAGGTTTGAGCATATCCATCATCCAACCCAAATCTCATTCGAATGACCTTTTGCTCTCTAGCGGGCAGAGTGTGGAGTATCTGGCGGATCTGTTCGGCTAAGATGCTGGAGGCCGCAGAATTGATCGGTGATTCCACTTCTTTGTCTTCAATGAAATCTCCTAACTCGGAATCTTCTTCACTTCCTACAGGAATTTCGAGGGAAATGGGTTCCCTTCCTACATTTTTCACGCTCTTGACTTTTTGAACAGGCCAACCCAGTCTTTCTGCGATTTCTTCGTTGGTCGGATCCCGTCCAAATTCCTGAACAAAGAGTCTGGCTTCCCGAATCACCTTGTTCACCTGTTCGATCATGTGAACAGGGACTCTGATCGTTCTGGCCTGATCCGAGATGGCCCGGGTGATTGCCTGACGAATCCACCAGGTAGCATAAGTAGAAAACTTATACCCTTTCTTGTATTCAAATTTATCAACTGCTTTGATGAGTCCGATGTTGCCTTCCTGAATGAGATCAAAAAAATGCATTCCACGATTGGCATACCTTTTGGCTATAGAAACAACCAAACGGAGATTTGCCTTGACCAATTCTTTCTTGGCCTGAGAAATCTCCCTCTCACCCTTGATGATTTTTTCTCCCCACTCTTTGATTTCAAGAGTAGAAGAACCGGCTTCCTGTTCCATTCTACGAAGCTTACGTTCGTTGTTTCGAATGTCTTTGATGACTTCTCTGACTTCATCAATGGGGACTCCCATCATCTTTTCTATCTCATCGAGATTTTCGTTCTTTTCGATGAATCGATTGAAGGTTTTGATTTCTTTCACGTCATGACCGTATCTGGCCTTGATTTTTAGAAAGTGCCGATCAATCTCTTTGATACGGAAAACCATAGATTTGATCTTCTGAGAGATTTTTTGAATTTCTCTTTGGGAGACCCCGACTTCACGAATCGCATCTTCTATCTTTACAAGAGATGCATCGATTTTTTCTTTAAATTCTTTGAACTTTCTACTGTTTTCGGAGTATTTCTTTATTTTATTCTGACATTCATTCAAAACTTTTTCTTCGGATTGAATGACTTCCATATTTCCGAAGAAGACTTTTTCCAATTTGTCGGCTTCGGATTGATTCAGAGCGTAGAGTTTGTCCACTCTTACGATTTCCCAGATCTTGATTTTTTTGGAACGAATCTTGGGCATCAATTTTGAAAAATTTGCTCTAAGAATACTGGATGCGAGGATAGTCTCCTCTATGATTTTTTCGCCTTTTTCGATTCTCTTGGCGAGAAAAACTTCTGTCTCCCCGGAAATGAGACTCACTTTACCGATTTCTTTCAAATAAAGGCGGATAGGATCTTCGGAAGTAGCACTGATAGAAACTCCTTCCTTTTTTTTCTTTCCCGGTTTTTCTTCTTTTGGTGGTAGTGCCGGATTGTCATCGAATTTTTTAGAATATTCTTCGACAACATCGATCCCCATTTCGTGGAGTAGTGTAAAAACATCATCTATCTTCTCTGAGTTCAAAATCTTATCCGGTAGGATATCATTGATTTCATCATAGGATACCTCGCTATTGGCTTTTCCTATAGCAATGATCCTTTGAACTTCAGGTAGACTCTGTAAATTTTCCATGATTAACCTCTTCCCATTGTGGAACCGGATTTCCTCAGTTCTTCATCTAATTTAAAAATTTCGCTTCGAATAGATATAATCCTGGAGATGCGATCTGTATCGTCCAACACACTCACTCCATTACTTAGACTCTTCAATTCGTGTTCTTTTGACTTCTTTTGATGCAATAAGCACAATCCGTGAAACAATTGTTTATTCTCGGAAGGATCACTCTCTTCCCCAACTTCCATAATGTATGGCATAATAGCAGATCTTACATTTTCAGGAAATTCCTGATCCTGGAGGATAGAGATACTGATATCTTCTGAATTCATATATTTTGTATAAATCATTTCCCAGAGATAAGAACTGTCCGGATCGGAAAATTCAAGCTCTTCTAAATCATTTAGATCTTCAAGATATGAATTTTCAAGGATCACGAGAGCCAATATTTTTCTTTGAATGGCTACCCAAGAATCCGGAACAATGATCTCTTTCTTTTTAATATCGTCTTTTTGGGCTTCGAAAGTAACTCCCCGTTCATTTTTAAAATCATTAATTATTGCAGACATACTGATCCCGAGCTGTTTTGCTCCTTCGGAGAGGTACATCTGTTTGTCTGTGTCTCTATCCAGAGACTTGATAAAGCTAAATAGCTTATTGATTCCTCTTCTCTTTTCTTCAGGACTGGAAGAGCGATCCGCATACAAAAGATTTTCTCTGAGAAGGAAATCAGATTGAGAAGTAGTCTTACCTAAAATTTCTTTGATTTCAATCTTCGTTTTGGACATTGCCAGATCAAAAGGATCCACACCATTTTCTAAAAATATCACTTCTGAAAGTAAGTTTTCACGAAAACAGATCTCTGTCGCTCTGAGTCCGGCTGCCCGCCCCGCTCTGTCTCCATCAAACATAAGAATGACCTTATCCACAAGATTCTTTAGAAACCTGGCCTGAAAAACCGTGAAGGCAGTCCCGAGGGGAGCCAGAGTGTGGAAAAAGTCCTTAGAGTGAAGTCCGATCACATCCAGATACCCTTCTACTAGAATGGCAACTCTCTGAGATCGAAGTTCCTGACCTGCGGAATCCAGACCGTAGAAGACCTTTCCTTTGTCATAGATCGGCGATGCAGGACTATTGATGTACTTAGCTTCTGTTGAGTCCCGGATCAATCGTCCTCCGAAGCCCAATACCTTACCGTTGGAATCCAAAATAGGAAAGATCAACCTTTCCCGATAAAAATCATACACAGAACCCGGTCGGTTCGGACTCGTCTTGACCAATCCTAGAATCTGGGCATTCTGAATGCTCTCAGGGGTTCCCAGGAGATCTCTAGTGAAATTATCAAACCCCGGAAGGGCATAGCCTAGATGAAACTTTTTTGCGAGGGAATCTGAGATTCCCCGACTTTCCAGGTACTGCCTTGCTTCCAACCCCCTTTCCCCCCAAAGATTGGATGAAAAGTACTCCATAAACTTTGAGTTCAATTGAAAGAATGCTGCCTTTTTCTGAGATTCTCCCCGATTTTCGGTAGTTTCCAGAGGAATTCCTGAGTACTCAGAAAGAATTTCCAAGGATCTACGGAAGTCTACCCTATCGTATTCCCGTACGAAAGTGATGAGGTCACCGGACTTTCCACAACCAAAGCAATGAAAAAGCTGGTGAACCAATGAAACTGTAAATGAGGGGGATTTTTCTTTATGGAATGGACAGAGCCCAAGAGCTCTTTTTCCCTGAGTTTTTAGGGTAACAAACCGGGAAATGTACGATTCAATAGTGACTTCTCTTTTTACTCTTTCTATGAAGTCATTTTGGATTTGCAATGGCGTATTATTTAGAGGATAGAATCTCTTTCACCAGAGAGGAAACCAAAGAACCGTCTATATTTTTACCTTTAAAATTTGCCATAACCTTACCCATCACCTTTCCTGTATCGGAAGGGGAACTGGCTCCCAACTCCTGAATCGATTTTTCTATGATCTCTCGGATTTCTGATTCGGGAACCATTGGAGGGAGATAAGTTGCTATAAATTCTGCTTCCGACAATTCTTTATCGGCAAGATCTGTTCTTCCAGCTTTTCTGTATTCCTCTGCTGTATCTTTTCTCTTGGTTAAATTTTTTTTAAGAATCTGGAGGACAACCTCATCCGAGAGAGAATGAGAACCTGTCTTGGTCAATTCATACTGTAAGTCTGACTTGACCATTCTCAACGTGGTGAGGTCAGGTTCCTTTCTGGCCTTCATAGCCAACTTTAGATCCTGATTTATTTTTTCCTGGAGGGAAGACATACTGATCGCTTTGGAATTAGGATGGTAGAATTATGCTCTTTCTTTCTTAGCAAATATTCTTTTTTTCTTATCTCTTTTTCTTTTGGCTGTATCGATAGCTTTTTTTCTAACCAAACTTGGTTTTTCGTAGTGTTCTCTCTTCTTGATTTCGCTTAGGATGCCTGCATTTGCACAATCTCTTTTAAATCTTCTCAGAGCGGCTTCAATCGACTCCCCTTCCTTGATAATAATTCCTACCATTCCTTCTCCTTTTAGAAATAAAGGGAGATTCTTATTGAATCACCCATTCTGACATAGTGTTGCTGTTTTACAAAAAATCTAGAGGTAGGCTTAGGGTCAATGAAAACTTGATCATGCAGCAAAAAAATCTGCTCTTTGGATGTTAGAAAGTTCAATTCGGGACACAATCCCTTCTTTTTCGTTTTTGATCACGAAGTCGCCTTCTATTCTACGGTTTTTATCGAGCTCAATCACGGAGCCATCTTTGAGATAAAGAACAATATCGATCCCTCTGTAGTTAACGTATCTAGATAGTACTTTCTTGAATTGGGGAGAGGTTTGTTCCATGTAATGTCCTATTAATATTATTATGTCTGCTAAACTAATAAACGGTACAAATCCAAATTAGCTTGACGCATTTTTTTACAGTACAAAAAAAATATTAGAAAATTCAGGTACTCTTTTTCGCACTAAATAGGGTATTTGAGTACGGGTTAATATTTTATCTTAAACTAATTATGTCTTATACAAACAAATCATCAATAAAATTTGGATTTTGAATGTTAGACTGACCGACTTCAAAAAATTCCAAATTAAACTTTATAATCAATTGATGTAGTTTGAAAAATACTTCACTAAATCTCTTTTGAACGATTTCCACAGTACAGTCGGGTAAGTAGGTAAGGTAGGAGCGGTGATTGATCACTATGATCAGATCATGCTTTTTTAAATGGCTGGAGATTGTAGTACAGATCTCATTCATGAGATTGCCGGTAAAGTATTCTCCCATTTTTTCATTGTAGATTTTCAGATCCTCAAGTCGAAAAAGAGTCAAAACTCCCTGAACTCTATCCTGATAGGGGTAAGATAGAATGGATTCACGTAATTTTTCTTTAAAATTTGAATAGAGCGGAAGCAATCTCTTGGGCTGAATTTGCTTTGGATGGTAATTCTTTAACCCAAAAACAAAAATCTTTCTGAGTTCTTCGAGAATCTCCTGAGTTACAAGAGGTATTACAAATATTGCCTCTAAATTTTTAAACTCAGTAATTTTTTGGAAGTAATACACCGAAAATGCTACTCCCTTAACGGTAATTTCTTTCACCCTACGTATATCAATCTCTCCTTCAAAAAAAGAAGGAGGGTAAGTATTTTTGTGTTCTGTGACATAATTTTGATAGTTGGATTTGCGTTCCATCTCGATACCGAATTGAAATACTTCTTCACCGTTTAAAGAAAAGTAGAACTGATACACATGAGAGAGACATAATCTATATACCAAATACCTCTCCTGAAACGATAGATAGGGATCGGGATCAAATTCATGTGTTTGGATGGCAGAACGGAACAATCCGAACAATTCACTGTTGACAATGGATTTATTGTCCATCCCTGAGAAATATTTATTGAGTGATTGATTGTCCATTCTTAACCCCTTATTGATATTCAGACACCTTCTATTCCTCAAAGGAAATTGACACTTAGTTTGATTCTATTCGAAACAAAAAAAGTTTTAGAAAAGACAAAGTCCTTTGAAAAAAGATATTTTTTTCTTGATATTTCTATCTAGTCTCATCCTAATCAGTTTATACGAGAGATTCGTTTCATTATCAGTCTCACCGGTGTTGACCGTTCCAATCAAGTCTAAAGCTGATAATACAATTGGTCAAAGTACATTGAATGCAAGTAGAAAAAAGATATCCTCAAATTTTTGATCTAAATACTCTATCGAAACTACCTATATGAGAATTTTGTACAAAATATCATTCCTCCTTATTTTTTTTCTCTTTAGCAATTGCAATCCTTCAGATCAAAATATTTTTGAAATCAGTAATGGCTGGAAGTATAAAGTTGGGTTTGATGAATCCTGGTTGGATCAGGAAGATGATGACTATCGCAGGATCGATCTTCCGGCTAATATTACAAAAGCCGCTGACATTTGGCCCTATAGCGGACACATTACTGTCTGGAGAGATCTCCCCAAAGAGACATTGAATCTTATCAATGAGGGAGAATCAATTGCTCTAGATATGGGTAGGGTGCTGGACGTATCAAAGTTTTATATCAACGGTCGATTGTTCGCCGAGTTCGGTTCTGTAGAGCCATACAATAGTGCTGCGATGAGACCGGTGATTCGCGACATCCCGGATAGCCTTTTGCGCAAAGATGGGAAAAATACTCTGGTTATTGTTCTTTATTCAGATGGAAGCTACCCTTTGCAATTCATGGACAAACCCTATATAGGAAAATCTGATAAGATTTTTCTGAGTCAAAACAGCAAAGAAATTCTCACATTTATTTTTCTGACCAGTTATATGGTTTTCGGGCTCTACCATTTGCTCCTGGCCTGGAAGCGACCTGTAGATAAGTACAATCTATACTTTGGATTTTTTACTATTCTTTGTTCCATCTACTGGTTTGTGGCAAATACATCTACCCGAGACATAATTTTTGGTTCTCATGTCTATTGGCATAGGAAGACAGAGCACATTCTACTATTTTTGACCGCGCCTTCCCTCACTGTATTTCTCTCTGAATATTTCGAGAAACGAATCAATAAATACAGTAAGATTTATTCTTATCTCTGTTTGGCTCTGGCGATTGCAACATTGATTGGTCCTCTGGCAGTGATGAGGCTCTCAACTATCGTATGGCAGATTACTTTTCTTCTCCTGGTTCCATATTTGTTCTATTTTCTCTACACGCATATAAAGAAAAAAAACGATGATGCCAACTATATGTTAGGCGGCATAATTGCACTCATCATTTCTTCTCTAATTGATATACTTGCTTCGAGAGGATTGATTCGCTTCCCTCAGGTTTCCAATTTTGCCTTCTTCACTTTCATCATAGGGATAGCAACCATTCTTGCCAATAAATTTGCCCGTATCACAAATGATTTTGAATTACTGAATAGGGATCTGGAACAAAAAGTCAATGATCGAACCAAAGAACTGAGCTTCTCTCTTTCTGAGATTCAAAAATTAAAAGAGCAACAGGATGGAGATTATTTTTTAACTTCCCTTCTCATTGAACCCATTAGTGGTGTATTTCATCCCGAAAAAACCAATGTGAAAATTGATATCTTTCTAAAGCAAAAAAAGGAATTCAAATTCCGGAGATATCAAAAAGAAATCGGAGGAGATATATGCATAGCGGATACTATATATCTGAGAAATAAAGAGTACATTATTTTCAGCAATGGAGATGCGATGGGTAAGTCGATTCAGGGAGCCGGTGGAGCCTTGGTTTTCGGGATCCTCCTGAAAGCCATCATTGAAAGAAGTAGAGACAATCCTTTCATCAGGGAACAATACCCTGAAATCTGGCTCAAAGAATGCTTTAAAGAAATACAAAACGTCTACACTGCGTTCAATGGATCAATGCTTATCTCTGCCATCATCGGTCTCATCAATACCAAAACCGGTCTGGTCTACTACCTGAATGCCGAACACCCTTACTTCATTTTGTATAGGGACAAGAAAGCTGACTTTTTAGAAAATGAAATCTTCATAAAAAAAATCGGTATCGAAGGTCTGAGCGGAAATCTCCATATTCACCTGTTTCAAATGGACACAAATGACGTTTTGATCTGTGGTTCTGACGGGAAAGACGATCTTATGCTCTCTACTGACAGTGAGGGAAATCGAATCATCAATGAAGATGAAACAAAAATATTTGATATCATAGAAAAAACAGATGCTGATCTCCACGGAATATTTGAAGAGTCCAAAAAGCAGGGAGAGATAACTGATGACTTTTCACTCCTGCGAATCTCGTTTGTAGGAGAAAAAAAGAAGATGGAACCAATCCATTCTCATCCTCTGGTAGATCAGGCGAGAAAAGCAGAGTCGAATGGGGAACCGGATATCGCAGAAAAGTTTTATGTCGAATCACTCGAAGCCATCGGAGACAATCAGCATTTACTTTTGGAGATCGCCGACCACTTCATCAAAAGGAAAGACTTTCCAAAAGCAGGTGAATATCTCGAAAGAATTATAAAAATTGCACCAGAAAACTCCAATGCACTTTATCTGTATTCGTTTATTATGAAAAAATGCAAAGAATACGATCGGGCAATTCTACATGGAGAACGCTTCAGGATTCGATATCCAATGCATGTAATCAATCAAATCAATCTGGCTGACACCTACCGACTCAAGGGAGATTTACGTAAAGCTAAGAAAATACTGAATAGAACTCTCAACATAGATCCGGAAAACGACAAAGCAAATAAACTAATGCGATACATAAATGAACAGGAATCTGGAAAATAGAATCTCATCCGAACTGAACCACCTAAGGGAAATCGGTAGGTACAGAGAATTGAAATCTCCCTCGGGTATAGATTTTAGCTCCAATGACTATCTGAACCTCTCCCGGGATCCCGATTTAAAAAATGCCATGAAAGAAGGCATAGATCTCTACGGACTCGGCTCCACAGCATCCCGATTGATCCGGGGTCATAGAGATATCTATGAATCCCTTGAAGAAAAAATGGCAAATTTTGTTGGGTCTGAAACCAGTTTATTTTTAGCTAATGGATTTCTGGCCAATCTTGGACTGATTCAATTGCTCGGACAGAAAGATTCTCTCATATTTTGTGATAGGTTGAATCATGCTTCTATCATTGACGGTACAAGACTCTCGGAAGGGAAAGTGAGATACTACAGACACTGTGATACAAATCACCTGGAAAGCCTGCTCCGTGAATCAGGAAACGATTCAGAAAAAATTGTCATTACAGAAAGCCTATTCAGTATGGATGGAGATTTTGCACCCCTCAATGAAATCTTAAACTTAAAAGAAAAATACGATTTCACTCTCATTGTAGATGAGGCCCATGCACTCGGAGTTTTCGGAATCGAAGGTATCGGACTTGCCGGAACATCTGAAATAATAGGAGAACTGAATTCGGACTCCAAACCTCATATCAAGAATATCTTAAGTTCTATTGACATTCGAATCTATACTGCCGGTAAGAGTATGGGGCTCGAAGGTGCCTTCATAGCCTGTTCCCACCCGTTCAAAGATTATTTAATTAATAAACTAAGAACTTTTATTTTTTCTACAGCCCCAATTCCCGCAATTGCTCATGCCCTACACAAATCTATAGATTTGATAAGAAATAAAAACGATGAAAGAATTAAAATCGTAAACCTCTCTAATTACTTTCGGGAGGAAATTCAAAAAAAAGGCTATGATACACTTGAATCCCGTTCGCAAATCATACCCGTTCTTTGTGCATCTGATCACGAAACTATGGAACTCTCCCGATCCTTACAGAAAAATGGATATGATATCCGGGGTATCAGACCACCGACCGTAAAAGTTCCACGTCTCCGAATCAGTATCAATTCACAGGTAAAAATTGAGGATATCAACGGATTATTGAGCCTTTTTTCGATCAGATCCTGAGTTTTCTTTTTTTTACTGGAATTATATCCCAAAAATCCAAGACTGGGTACAGAGAGAATGATTTCAAAAATAATATCACTATCTATTCAGAATAATATCTCTGTAATCATTGCGACAGTACTATTGAGTCTTGTAGGATTGTACAATTCATTACATCTATCTATAGATGCTGTCCCGGATGTTACCAATATCCAGGTGTCTGCAGTCACCCAATCCCCCGGACTCTCCCCTATGGAAGTCGAGCAATTCATAACCTATCCTGTTGAATTGGCCTTGAATGGTCTTCCTGACGTTGAAGAGATACGCTCAATCTCCCGTACCGGTGTCAGCAGTGTCACTGTCATCTTCAAAGACAATGTAGACATATATTTTGCCAGACAACTAGTAAACGAGAGACTGAAACTTGCAGAGGCCGAGATTCCTTCCGAATACGGAAGACCTGAGCTTTCACCTATTTCAACAGGACTCGGAGATATATATGAGTTTACTTTGACATCGGATAGACATTCTCCGGAAGAACTCCGTACATATATGGAATGGGAAATCTACCGTATCCTAAAAGCCGTCCCCGGAGTGATAGACCTGAATATCCTGGGTGGTGAAGCCAGACAATACCAGGTTCTCATTGACCCAAAACGTCTTATGACCCATGAACTAACCCTTTCCAAAATCTTGAATAAACTAAAAGAATCCAATATGAATGTAGGTGGGGGTTACATAGAAAAAGGTAGTGAACAGTTAGTAATACGTGCTGCGGGAAAGTTTCAATCCATTTCAGAAATGGAACAAACTGCCGTTAAGACAGATGCTGAGGGGATACCCCTCTTTCTCGGCCAGATTGCTAGAATCAAAACAGGACCCGCTCTTCGCTTTGGTGTTTGTACCCGGGATGGCAAAGGTGAAGTTGTTGGAGCCACAGTCATGATGCTAATGGGCAAGAACTCCAGAGATGTTGTAAAAAAAGTCACCCTGAAAATGGAAGAGATAAGGGCAAATCTTCCCGCCGGAATGAAAATCGAAACATTCTACAATCGATCCGACTTCATTAACAAAACCCTGAGCACAGTTTTCATAAACCTCGGGGAAGGTGCCTTTTTAGTATTCATTCTACTTATCGTACTTCTCGGTTCTGTAAAAGGAGCTATCCTTGTTGCTCTTGCCATTCCGGTTTCCATGCTCATCACTACTATTTTTATGCGTTCTCTGGGCGTAGTCGGAAATCTTATGAGTCTTGGAGCATTGGACTTCGGACTTCTCGTGGATGGTTCTATAGTCATGCTGGAGTCCATACTCACAGGTTTCATCAGCAGTAGACATTTGTATGACAAAGTCAATACCATGAATAGTATTGAAGCCACTTCCGAAAAAATCATAGAAGAGAGCTGTATCAAAGTCGGGACTGCGGCTGCATTTTCTGTCGGTATCATTATGCTGGTTTATTTGCCATTGATGACTCTCGAAGGTGTGGAAGGAAGAATGTTTCGTCCTATGGCAATCACAGTAGCGATTGCCCTTGCTGTAGCACTTCTCTTTTCATTGACTACCTTTCCTGCAGCTGTTTCTATTGTTTATAAGTATCCCGTATTGCACCATAGTAAGTATTGGGATACTCTCTCTAAAAAATACAGTGATTTACTCATAGCCAGTATGAGGATTCGAAAATTGATCGTTCTATTAGCAATTTCTTGCTTCCTATTTTCTATTGTTCTTAGTATGGGACTCGGTTCAGAATTTGTTCCCCGAATAGATGAAGGGGAACTGGCTATCGATGTCAAGAGACTTCCATCCACAGCCATAAATCATTCTAAAAAGTTGAATCTAGAAATAGAGAAACAGCTACTCAAAATACCGGAAGTGATGAGTGCAGTTTCCAGAATGGGAAGGGGAGAGTCTGCGGCAGAACCGGTCGGGTCAGATGAGGGAGAGATCATGATCAAACTTCAACCCAAAGAGGTCTGGACTTCAGCTTCTGATTTGGAAGGTATGATGAGTTTCATAAAAAAGAAGATTCTCGCCTCCGTTCCCTCCAGTTATATAAGTATTTCGCAACCTATAGAAAACAGGGTCAATGCCCTTCTCGCAGGCTCTAAGGCCGATGTAGTGATCAAGCTCTACGGCAATAATCTAACCGAACTCAAAGCGAATGCAGACAAACTTGCTGATCTCATTCGTCCCATACCCGGTGCGGCTGACTTAAGAGTTCAAAGAGTTCTCGGACTTCCTCTATTGGAGATTATCCCCAATCGACATGCTATGGCCAGGTATGGCGTCAGTATGGACGAAATCCTTACAGTAACCCAAACTTTAAGAGTAGGAGCCAATGCTGGTAAAGTATTTGAAGACTTCAAACGATTTGATCTTGTGATACGGCTGGACATTGATCCACGAAATTTAAACTACATAGGCGACATTCCTGTTTCTACAGAGTCAGGAGGAATCGTTCCCCTCGATCTGGTAGCAGAGATCAAAATCGTTGAAGGTCCTGCAGCAATCTATAGGGAGGCTCTTCAGAGAAGAATCTTTGTAGAAGTAAACGTCAGAGGGAGAGATTTGGTAGGATTTGTCAATGACGCTCAGGAAATCACAAAGTCTTATATCGAAGGATTGCCCAGGGGTTCCAAGGTAGAATGGGGTGGGCAGTTTGAAAACTTCTCCAGAGCAAAGTCCAGACTCGCTCTGGTGGTTCCAATCGCTATCTCGATTATCTTTGGAATGCTTATGGTCGCATTTGAGAGCATCTACTATGCTCTTGGAGTTTTTATTGTGGTTCCCCTTGCTGTGATGGGAGGAATCATCTCTCTTGTATTACGCGGACTTCCTTTCAGTATTCCTGCCGGGGTTGGGTTCATAGCTGTAAGCGGAATCGCCGTACTGAATGGAGTAGTCTATGCATCTACGCTAAAACATCGTTTGAAATTGGGTGACAGTCCGGAACAGGGTGTGATCACAGCCGCTATCGAATCCCTGAGACCGGTAATGACAACCGAGACAGTAGCACTCATCGGTTTCATCCCTATGGCAATCTCCACAAGTTCCGGTGCAGAGATCCAGCGTCCACTCGCCACGGTTGTGATCGGAGGAATCATTACCTCTACCCTATTTTCCAGATTTTTATTGCCAATTACAATGGAAAAATTACTTATACTCATTCAGAAAAAACAAAAGAGAAAACCCAATAAAGATGAACCGATCCAAGCACCTATTCCTCATTCTTCCCCTCCTGCTAATCCTGAATTGCACGATCCAAAAGATTGAATTCTATCCGGATAAGGAGATAGATTATTCCCATCCCCGGACAAGTATCAAATCAAACTTTATATTCTGGGGATTTTTTCAAAGCCGTCAAATCGATTTGATAGAGGAATGCATCGGTGATTTACCCATTGCTGTTCTGGAGAAACAAACTTATGCGGATGCGATTCTATCCTTTTTCACAGTTCATATCTATTCTCCCAGGACTTCTTACATTTACTGCGAAGAGGTAGAAAAATGAAATTCCTCAAACAAATATTAATTATATTCGCATATCTACTTTTTTTAATTGTATCTACAGACTGTGCTTCCATAACCTATAAGGTCAAAAAAAAAGAAAATATCAATAGGCTCTCATCCTATATACCCAAAAACGACACAAATTTCTACTTTTTCTTTGGATTTTTCCCGCTCCAAAAAAAAATTCCTTTAGAAACATTCTGTGTTCCTGATGAGATGATAGAGTCATCACCTTATGAGTCAAAGCTTGCTCTTTTCGAAACGAATTACAGTGGCTGGAATGGATTGTACAATTTCCTTTTTTTAAATCTACTCGGAGCCAAGCAGATCACTGCTTATTGCAAATATGAATTGAAAGAACTAAAGAAAGAAAAAGAAATTCCAACTCCAAAGAAAAAATAATTAAGTAATTTAATGATTTTTGATGAACCCCACCCTAGATTTCTCTTCAGATACTCATTCATTCAAACCTTCTTTGCTAGTTACAAATTTAAAAAATTATTTGAATACCCAATCTTCTCCAAATCTAAAGAAGTAGTTCTGGAAGAATCGGGAATTCGCTTAAAATCTTACCTAACAGAACCGTACAACCCTCCGAGAGGGCTTTTGGTTCTAATTCATGGATGGGAGGGATCCGCTGACTCAGCCTACATTTTGAAGACAGGTGAATACTTCTACCAAAAAGGCTTTTCTATTCTCAGAGTCAATCTCCGTGATCACGGTGATACGCATAGCTGGAATGAAGGTTTGTTTCATGGAGCCAGACTGGATGATCTCAAAATGGCCATGAAAAAGATTTTTAAACTCATTCCTTCATTGCCTGTTTATTTGGTGGGCTTCTCCCTCGGTGGGAACTATGTACTACGATATGCGAACTCTTACTCTTCACAAAAATCCAGACTGAAGAAAGTAATTGCGATCAGTCCTGCAATTGATCCCTATAGAAGTACAGAAAAAATGGATCAAAATCCTTTTCTCAGAAAGTATTTTCTAAAAGCCTGGAGTGAGTCCCTTATAAAAAAGCAAAAAGCCTTTCCGGAGATTTATGAATTCGGCTCCCATCTAAAGTCCAAAACTGTCATGGAACTCACTGAAGCTGTTGTTCCGAAGTACAGTCCTTTCATCAATGCTAGGGAGTACTTCCAATCCTATACTTTTTCAGGAGATACATTCAAAAATTTAAAAATTGATAGTTACATTCTCTGTGCACATGATGATCCCGTTATCGATACATCTGATTTTTACAAAATCTCATTTCATAAGAATCTGAAAATATTTCTTACCAATCACGGTGGTCACAATGGGTTTTTCCAAACTGATTTCTTCTGCCCCTGGTATTTGCCCTGGATGGAGGAGATTTTTATGCTCTGATTGAACTCAAAGAGCTCTTATTGAAAAATTAAATTGACACTCATCCCCTTGAAGGAATTATGGGAACCAATCAGGGAGAGGTGGCTGAGTGGTCTAAAGCAGCGGTCTTGAAAACCGTCGTGGTAATCCCACCGTGGGTTCGAATCCTACCCTCTCCGGAATGATTTGGAGAAGTGCCTGAGTGGCCGAAAGGAGCAGTTTGCTAAACTGTCGTATGGGGTGACCTGTACCCCGGGTTCGAATCCCGGCTTCTCCGGTTTTCTACCTGAAAAGAAATATCTTACCCCTATGAACGCTCTAATAGAGAAATTCAAATCCAAAGTAATGGACAATGACATTCTGAGTAGAATTGCTCTGACTCCTATATTTTTTCTTTGGTATCCGGTTCTGATGATCAGTTATGAAAATGAAAAAGTTAGAAAAGACTGTATAACAGCCATGGTTTTGACAGCTTACTTTTTCCTGTTTTTACTTCTGGGCGGTTTGCTCTATTGGATCCCGGTGATCGGAACCATTCTGGCAAATCTCTTTCATTTCATCGGAGTCATTTTCTATATTGGATTTTCTTCATTTTTTATTTACTCAATAAAGAACGAAAAGAAGATGGTTCTCAAACTCATCAACACGCCTGTGTCGAAGATAGATAGTTTTCTGCATTCATAAAGCGCCCTTAGCTCAACTGGATAGAGTATTTGACTACGAATCAAAAGGTTGGAGGTTCAAATCCTCCAGGGCGCGATTTAGAATCTTAAGATTGTTTCCAATACTTTTTCTGTCTTTCCTGCTCACAATTCTTGCAAACATTCAAAATCACTTTCTGCGAAAATCTCATAGAAAAATCAGCCAGGACCTTCTTCTCACCGCATTTATTGCAAACTTTCTTTTTTGAAAAAATCTCTTTTCCAAAAATGGATTGAGCTTTGGTAATAGCTACCTGTTTGATTGGATGAAATCGACCGGCACTGTCTTTGGCGACTTTTTGCTTATTGTATTCGTTCCAACTCAGGTCAGGAAGTCCTTTTTTCCTTCTTCTATAATTTGCAGAATGAAAGGCATTTAAGGATTTAACAGGAGAAGCTACTGTTTTCTGATTTGCAGATTTAGAATCTTTCTTTTTAGATAGAACTGTCTTCTTTTTTTGGACAGTTTTTGGAGGTTTGCCGGTAGATTTTGTTTTGTTCTTTAGTGTTGACTTTTTCATAATTCTATACCTTCTCTAAACTAGAGTCCCAGCCTTTAATTCTTGATATTTATATATATTGAATTGTTTAATGAAATCATAATGCTTATATCGTTTTACTTACCGGTACTTCATGGCAACTTTCCATTTTCAGAGTCACAATCACACTCAGGAGTCTACCCTTATCCTTAGAATCTACAAATGAATTGCAACATACCAAAGGAAGACATTTGTGAATAATTCTGAAAACCGATATTCATATCTCTCTAAATCTCATCTAACAAATTCAAGTGATACCAAAGCCCAGAAACAATAAATGAAAATCTGACCCAAAGCTCCATAAGACTCATTAGAACCATTGATAGGATTTTCCAATTAAATCAACTAGTTTTTAAAAGTTCAAATGAAAAACAGAATCAAAACAAGTATTTTTATAACAAATCAAATATATTATTTAGAACTAATCTAAATAGGATGCTTTGAATGTACGCATTTTAATTTTCAATCCAAGATGCATTTTCTTTTCACAGATTATGTATGAAAAACATTATACAAAACCCAGAAAGCTTCCCATAATTTCTAATCTCTGGAGAATGGAAAAGAGGAGTCCACACTTTCTAAACGCAGAAATCCCAACACCCAACAAAGGAAAAAACTAGATCTATTCACTTAATTTAGAGAAAGAATTTAACTAATAACTCACCTTAAGCACTTCGTGCAAAAGGTGAGGATAATGAAAGGGAGCCCTTCGGCAAATTGGGGACTCATCGTCCCCTAAAACCCTATTTTTATCGATCTATTAGTAAAATATGATTATGTATTAAAAAAATAAAAATGTTTAAAAGAAAAAAATTGCGTAAGGTGAGCTAATAATATTAGAACCATAATAACTTATTTCATAAACCAACATTTCTCATTTCTATAAAGATATATTGATACATTATAATATTCAAATAGATTAGATTTCTTTAATGATGACATGTATTTCGATTAGTTTTTTAGATCCATTCCAGAAATTTTGAATGAATGTACGAGGAAGTAGACGTTGAAAGGTTTCATTCATTCAAAGTCCAATCATAATCAGTATACTTCACTCTTGTCTCCTTAGGTTCTATCTTCACATCTAGACTCTTTTGTAAAAATACTCTAATCTCGTTTTCTCGGGTAAAATCCTTTTCAAACCATTTAAAAATGGGAGATACATAAAATGTTTTTGATTCCAAATCAAAATAATTCTTTTTTGAATCCTTAAAAAACTCTTCTGTTTGTGATTGCAGTTGTGAATTCAATTTAGTTGGAGTATATGCTTCATTTCTTATAGGTGGGCAGCCCTTGGATGCACAGACAATCGCAAAATGAATTCTGGGCTCCCGAAAGAAAACTCTGAGATTTTCATGTTCAATCCAATCCAGATTTCTCTTTTTACCAAGTAGTTGGAAAAACTCTACTTTCCAGGGACTACGGAAAAAGCCTCCAATTTTTTTAATACTTTTTACGGGATAATGATCCAGGATCAATTGAAATGTAAATGCGTTGTAGGCGTTGATCAGAAAGGAAAGCTTTTGATCTACAGAAAAGGAATTGTACTCTTCCTGAGATACTCCTGAGAGCTCTTTCAAGTACATCGGAAACTCTGAGTCTTTTTGAAGGGAGGAATAATTTACCTTCCCCTGTTTGACATACTTTTGCAATACGCCATTGAAACGTTTGTGATCATGATCAAAACCTAAAATCCCTGTGGAAAGAATTAGAAAAAGAAATACCAGAATCTTCATGATCGCCTCTTCCATTTGTGGTATTTTTCTAAGTACTGCAATGCCTTCTGAGGAGCATGTGCCTTTTTCCAAACACCTGCTAAATATTTATTTGCTTCTGACATAGTTGGATAAGCATGAATAGTGCCGAGGATTTCATTGAGACCATGATTGTATTTCATTGCAAAGACAAACTCAGAAATCATTTCTCCCGCCTGAAAACCAAAAATACTAACGCCCAAAATTTTATCAGAATTTTTCATAGTCAACACTTTCAGGAAGCCTTCCGTTTCCCCTTCCGCAATTGCCCGATCCAAATCAGACAATTCATAGATATATGATTCAAACTCGAGGCCCTGTTCAATAAGCTCTGATTCTGTCAATCCTACAGTGGCCACTTCGGGATCCGTGAATGTTACGCGAGGTATCACACGATAATCAGCCTTAAACTTTTTGAACCCTCCAAAAAGTGCATTTACGCTGGCGTACCAGGCCTGATGGGAAGCTGTGTGAGTAAACTGATATGCTCCTACTACGTCACCACATGCAAAGATATTGGGATATTTGGTAGCCATAAACTCATCCACTTCCAGACTACCATCGGATTTGATTTCTATCCCCAACTCTTCCAGACCGAATCCTTTTGTTCTAGCCCTTCGTCCAAGAGCTAGAATGACCTGATCAAACTCAAATAGAATCTTACCCGCTTTTGATTCACATTCCAATACATATCCATTCTCTCCCTCTGAAAATAAGGCAGCTTTACTTTCACAGTGAACACCGATCCCCTCTTTTTCAAAGATTCTCTGAATCCCTTCTGAAATCTTGATGTCTTCTTTTCCTAATAGACGTGAAGCCATCTCAATGATTTGAACTTTGGAACCCAGGCGTGAAAAGCTCTGTGCCATTTCACAACCTATCGGACCTCCTCCGATCACCAGTAACCTTTCCGGAAGTTTTTCCAGTTTCCAGAGCGTTTCTGAAGTCAGATGAGGAACCTTTTCCAGACCGGGAATTTTCGGAACTATGGGTTCTGCTCCGGTGGCAATGATTATCGATTCGGTAGTATACACTTTTCCATTGATTTCAACTTCGTATGGAGATTTTATCCTGGCTTCTCCTGTATGACATTCAACCCCCAAACCTGTATATCTCTCTATGGAATCATGGGGTTCAATATCCCGAATGACTTTTTGGATTCGATTCATAATCTTAGGGAAGGAGAATCGAACCTCTACAGAGTCCAACCCGTATTTTCCGGCAGTTTTCGAAAGATGGACTTTCTTAGCAGATGCAATCAGGGCTTTGGAAGGAACACATCCGGTATTCAGGCAGTCTCCTCCCATTTTATTTCTTTCTACGATAGCAACTTTTGCCCGTACAGTAGCACCTATATAAGAGGAGACCAAACCTGCGGCACCGGCACCTATACTGATGAGATTGTAATCAAAGGATTTTGGTTTTCTGAATTTTCGAAGAAAACGATTTCGGCGAATCCTGTTCAGGACAATCTTAGCAAGTAAAGGAAAGAGACCGAGAAGGCTAAAGGAAAGAAGAATAGGAATGGAAAAAATTCCTGAGGGAGATTGAATCAGGGACAACTGAGTCCCTGCATTTACATAAACGAGAGTCCCCGAGAGCATTCCTACCTGACTCACCCAAAAGAATCGAAATACAGAGATCTCCGTCAACCCCATAGTCAGATTGATTAGAAAAAATGGAAATACGGGTAGCATTCTGAGTGTGAAGAGATAGTAACTTCCCTCTTCACGAATTCCTTTATTGATTGTCTTCAGTTTGTCAGGGAATTTTTTCTCCACAGTATCTCTCAATAGATATCTGGAGATCAAGAAATTGGCAGTTGCTCCCAGGCTCGAAGAAAAGGAAACAATCAAAGTACCCAGACCCAGACCGAAGATTGCACCAGCCGCAAGAGTAAGAATGGTTGCACCCGGAAAGGAAAGAGCTACGCTTAGAATATAGATAGATGAAAAAATTAGAACAGAAAGAATAGTATGATCTGAAGTGTATTGACGTAACTCTCCCTGCTTGGATTTCAAATTTTGGAAATTCAAATATTGTCCCAAATCTAAAGCAAAATAAATTACAAATAAAGACAGAATCACTAGTAGTAGGGAAATTTTTTTCATGAATTGGTTCGGGGTTATTCCTTTCCTATGACTTTTCATAGGTGAGTGAAAATAGCAAGACGAATCATGATGGAAGTGTATTTTCTTTTCTTTTTTGAGTTTTTTTTCCAATCTGTTTAAAATATAGATCCGGACCTTTTTTTGGGATATTTTCACAAGGCATTCATTTTGACTTTTCAAAGAAATTGGAATTACCGATACTGTATCCGATGAGTTCTTTTAGTCCAAAACCTATGCTAAATCGGAGTGAACTCCGACAGATCAAGAAATCCAGGACGAAGTTTGGTGGCAAAAAAGTCATCACCGATGATGTCATCAAACTAAAATCTCTGAAAGTAACCCCCGATCTCAGTGATGACGAAAAAATCAATTTTTATAAAGAACCCATATGGATTGAGTACTACATTCCCAAAGAGTCCAGGTTTGCCCTGGAAACCAAATTCTTTTTCATTATGTTAGTAGATCCGAAACCACGGGAGGGTAAGGATGAAATCCTGAGACAGGCTCAGGAAGGCAATAAATTCATCAATCTTCTCGAACACATGAAAGGCAACTCTCCGGAAGCTGTCATGATCAAACGATCCTATGTAAATTTCATCCCTATTCTGGAAACAATGGAAGACTTACATGAGAGATTTGAACAATCCGGTGATCCGAATTTCTTGAAAACTGTGGTCTACCTAACCGAGTCCGTAATGATGTACGAACCAACCCTGGCAACTCTGGAAGTCTTGGGGGACTATGCAATTCACAATCTCAATTGGTTGATTCGAAGACTGAATGAAGGAAATGTAGAGTTTTCCCTCGAAGACAGAACGATTCTCCTTTTGATCAAACGACGGAATGACTATTGGGAAGAAAACAATGTCCCTGAAGATGAAGATTTCGAACTCTTCTCCGCACTATTCTTTGAACAGGCCTATCCCCACAGGGGAGCCGATGAACTGGAAAAAAGAGACTTTTTCTGATTTTCCAATCAGTTTTGTTTTCATGATCTCAAATGATTTTCTTCTTGTCTATTTCATTCTCTATTTTATAACTTAGCGAATGGAATCTATTCTATTGTCCTTCCATTCATTGGGAGTATTTCTGGCCTATTTGATACTTTCCATTCAAACTATTTTTCTTCTCATCAAAAAAGACAAAACCTACCCAACTTATTGGCTGATCGGAGTGTTTTTCGGATTCACCGTAATGCTTTTCGGTTACTTTCTGGCCTATTCCTATTACTCTCCAGCAGGTGCATTTCATCGTTACATGACAGTTTTTGTCCTCTTTGGAAATGCCAGTTTTGTTGGATTCTCCTACCATTTTCCCAAAAATGATTTTCCCAAAGAATCCAGGATTGTGATTCCACTGGGTTTTCTTATCGCATTCTTTGCTTATTTGCATTTTGTCAGTTCTACTTTAAAGATGACCCCTCACTACAATAGCAATGCTCATTTCTATACCTTTAACTTCGGGGCCACCACAGCGATCTTTATTCTCCTTCTATTTCTAATAGCGATGACTGTACTCATTCGCAAAACGATTCTCTATTCGGACTATGATGGGTTCTTCAACGATTGGATGGAAAAGAAGGAAGAGAGGAACTTTCTTTCCCTTTTGCTTCACCACATTTCCAAATTCTTTGTCTTCTTTATCAAGCTCTATCATCCCCGGGGCAAAGAGGCATTTCACATTCGCACGTTTGTCATCATCATCATTCTCCTAATTCTGACAGCCATAACCAATGTCTTGAATAAGAATGGAATTCTCTCTTACAATGCGTATGCTATGTACTATTCCAATTCCACTCTTGTCATCTGTTTTGCAATGCTCATGGCATACATCAATAGCTCGGGAGAACCCACTACCTTCATGATCAAGTTGGTTGGGATCAGTCTGGTCACAGTCTTGCTTGTACTGGGATTCATGAGCAATATCACTCTGACCCTCAATGAGACTGTGTATGACAATAAAAATCTAGCTCAGGTGGAAGCGAATAGAGAGATGATTTTGAATGGGGACTACTCCCATCTTCCTGATGAAATTCGATTTATCATTTCTGTCCCTCAGGAATCTGACCTGACAACTCCGGAAAGAGCTGTCAATCTACTCTACACACACCCGGATGAGGATCTTGATTTGGAAAAG
Source organism: Leptospiraceae bacterium (assembly GCA_024233875.1). Classification (GTDB taxonomy): domain Bacteria; phylum Spirochaetota; class Leptospiria; order Leptospirales; family Leptospiraceae; genus JACKPB01. The sequence goes on along the minus strand of JACKPB010000001.1, from coordinate 174,862 downwards.
ATTCGAAAGGGGGAAGAAAGAGAATTGGATTACCTGATTCATGAGCTGGAGGAAAAGATCCGAAGAAAAAATCCCCTAGCACCCGAAAATGAAATTCGATTCATGGCTGTAGAAGCGTTTAAAAATACCAAGCCTTACAAGAACATTGCGGAATCTTTTCAAAATGAAAAGAACCGGCACTATCGTGAGATCGGGAATCACTACATCTATTATGAAATTCAAACCGATTTCAATCGTTATGAAATCGGATATTCTTACTATGAATATAGGAAACACGTTCATACTCTTGTCTTAAACCTCATCTATTTGGTTCTCATCACTACCTTTCTAATCTTTGTAGTTTTCCCTAGATTTTTCAAATCCAGTCTGGTCAAACCGCTCAACAAACTCCTCGAAGGAGTAAAGCAGGTCAATGAGGGTGATTTGAATGTAGTTGTCCCGATTAAAGTTCAGGATGAGATCGGATTTCTGGCTGATTCTTTCAATGGGATGGTGAAGTCGATTCAACAGGCCAGAATGGAACTTCAGGACTATGCCAACACTCTCGAAGATAAGGTAGCCGAAAGAACCAAAGAAGTGGAAGAAAAGATGAATGAAGTCCATGCTTTGAAAGTTCAGCAGGATGGAGATTACTTTTTGACTTCACTCCTCACAAAACCATTGTTTATCAATTCCAATAAATCAGAAAGGGTTCTGACTGAGTTTCTTATCTCCCAGAAGAAGAAGTTTGAATTTCGAAATCGATCCGCTGAATTGGGTGGGGATCTCTGTATCACAGGAAACCTCAAACTGGGCAAACCTAATGATTTCCGCCAGTATACAGTTGCTATCAACGGAGATGCAATGGGAAAATCTATGCAGGGAGCCGGAGGATCGCTAGTAATGGGAGTCGTCATGAACTCGATTATGGCTAGGTCTGCCGCAAACAAGAGAATCCTGGATATGAATCCCGAACAATGGATCAGTGAGGCGTATACAGAATGCAATAATGTTTTCAAATCCTTCAATGGAACAATGGTTCTGTCTGCAACAGTTGTGGTGATTGACGATCTTTCGGGAGACATGTACTACTGGAACGCCGAACATCCTTTCTCTATTCTTTATCGTGACAAGACCTCCTCTTTTATCGAAGAGAGTCTTCAATTGCGAAAACTCGGTCTGGACTCTGAGTATGAATTCAAAGTGCATAGATTCAAACTCCATCCGGGGGACATTCTCCTTTTAGGTTCGGATGGAAGAGATGATATCGACCTGACTCCGGGTGAAAGTATGAGAACCATAAATGATGATGAGACCATGATTCTAGGAATTGTAGATGAAGCTGAATGTGATTTGAATCAAATCAAAAGTTTACTGGAAGACAAAGGCACAATCACCGATGACCTTTCTTTTCTAAAAATCAGCTTTTTGCCAAATGGTGGAGAGGTATATGACTCTTTGAAATCTGAAGCGGAACTTCTCTATGAAAAGGCCGCAGAACTCTATCGATCCGGAAAACAAATCGATTCCTATGAGTTTTTAAAAGCAAATTTCGAGAAACACATTGAAGACTCCCATCTGACAAAATTGACGGGTCTGGTTGCCTTCAAAAACAAAGACTATCAAACAGCATCGCAATGCTTCAGCAGTTTGTTGGAGAATGACTCAAAAGAAATTGAGATACTTTACTTTCATTCCATCTCATTGAAGAGGATTGGAGAAATAGATAGATCCATCGAAGTAGCTGAAAAAATTCAAACTTTAGAACCTGAGAATATCTCTAATCTCATCCATCTTGCCGACTTATATCGAATCCAAAACCTTCCCGAAAAAGCTATGAGCTTGATTCAGTCGGTACTCGAGAAAGAACCGGAAAATAAAAATGCCTTAAAAATTTATGAACTCCTGAAACAGGATTGAAGTATGGATACAAAATTGATTCACCCCGATAGAGGGTACTACAAAGAAATAGTCAATTCGACTAATCTTGAGATTCATTCCCCTGACTACCCGAGCGGTTCCTACCTTGTGGCGGGAGAGCAAACTTCAGGAAAGGGAAGAGGAGATCACAAATGGGAATCTCTAGGATTCAATAACCTTTTCTTCTCCTCAAAAATTGAGCTTTCTATCAATCAACTTTCACCAATCCCTCTGATCTCACTTCTGATCGGAGGAGCGGTACTGCGAACCCTTCACTCACTTCAACCCGACAGGGCAGAGAAGATACTCTTGAAATGGCCAAATGATATTTTTCTTGATGGGAATAAGATCGGAGGTATATTAATAGAAACTTATATACAGGGAAAAAATCTGGAATTGATATTAGGAATTGGGATCAATCTATACAATTCCAAAAAAGATGAATTTTCCTATAGTTCTCTTTTCCCCGCAGAACCGGATGAAGCTTTTAGGAAAAAAATGATCTCTCTTCTAATCACTGAGTTAAATACATCCCTAAATAAATGGATATCCAATGATCATTCTGAAAGTTTAGAATTTATTTCCAAATATTCTTATCTTTTTCATAAAGAAGTATCCACAGAAATAAATGGAGAAATCATTACCGGAAAAGCTATTGGCTACACCGGAGAGGGTTATCTCATCATCCAATCCAATGAGAAACTTTTTGAATTGCACGATACTATCAATAACTTTAAAATTTTAACCGGAACTGAAGAATGAAGAACACCCTACTCGTAATTGATATCGGAAACACAAACACCGTCTTCGGAGTCTACAAGAAGAATGAAACAGAACCCCGTTTTCACAAAAGAACCGTCACCAGACCCGATCGCACTTCCGATGAGTTAGGTGTTTTCCTGAAAGGTTTTTTTCATGAAGAGGGGATGGATCCCGGTGAAATCGATTCAGCTATTTACTCAAGTGTTGTACCCGGATTCAATCCGATTGTCTCGCGAATGTTGGGCGATTGGTTCAAGGTAGAACCCGTAATAGTGAACTACCGCATGAAATTACCTTTTACGATTCAATACCCGCGACCTTTTGAAATTGGAGCGGACCGCCTGGTAAATGCCGCCGCTGTCGTGCATATGAAAATCGGTAAGTCGATTATTGTGGATATGGGAACCGCCACTACATTCTGTGTAGTCAATGAAGAGGATGAATACCTAGGAGGAGTGATTGCTCCCGGACTCAAACTCTCAATGGATGCTCTCACAAGAAATACTGCACAGTTGCCACCGATTACTTTCCAGAAACCGGGGTCAATTTTGGGGGGCTCGACTCTGGAATCCCTTCAATCCGGTTTTTTTTATGGCTGGGTGGGACTCTTGCGTGGAATCATTCAGGAAATCAAAAATGAATTTGGGGAAGACTACAAAGTAGTGGGTACGGGAGGTCTGGTTTCTACGATCGACTCTTCTTATTCGGGTATTTTTGACCATATCGATCCCTTGATGACTCTCAGAGGTCTTGAATTTCTTTATCAATTGAATAGGAGTCAATGAACTCTAGAATTTTCTATAGAAGTTTGGGATTCCAATCTTCAGAGTGATCCTTTTTTCAATAAAGTTTTCGTTTGGGAGAACAATAACGAAGAGTGGAACTAGCCTACTCTATATTTTTCTATGGGGAAGTTCGATAGATTGGGTTGTTATCGATTTTTTACTTTACAAATTAGGTGTAGATTATCATATTAACACGAATCTTTGTAGGTACATAGATAACCGGATTCCACATGAGATATATTAAATAAAATGAGACACCTAGTTGCTGATCTAGATGGAAATCTGGAAATAAACCAGAATATTGAAATAACCATAGCGAATACTATAAAATTCTATTTCAACTTCAAGAGAGGGACTAGTTACGACAAGAGAATTCGTCAGGAGGTTTTCAATCTCTTCAAAGAAAAAAAAGCCAACAAAAGCTTATTTTTCCCTGAGACTACCAATCTCCGCCCCCAGGGTTTCAATCAAATCATCAATTCTCTCTTAAAAAGACTCTGGGATGAAGAAAACTTCAATGGACTGGCTAAGATTCCACCTATTACCTTTGCTGAAAGTAGCCTGAAGGATGTCACAGAGACAAAAATCGGTCTGGATGAAGTGCAGGACTATACGATTCATCTCAAGCTGATTCCCTTCATCCCTCCTGACAAAAATATTTTTAAAATGCCTGAAGCCGAACAAATCAAACAATCGGCTACCTGGATTATGAATGGAAACAACATCCAATCCCTCATCGAAAAGTACAAGATCATCGGGCTCTACACCCAAACTGTATTTTTTGCCGGTCAAAACCTCATCGCTCTCGCTGGAGACTATTCCAAAGAGGGTGTTTCCGGAGCCAAAAAAAATGTAGAGACAGATGAGAAGATCATCGAAGAAAGATCCTCTATTCTCGCTCAGGTCATCTTATCTCATCCATTGACAGTTCAGGGCTACTTCAAATTTTCAGAATCTACTCTCAAGAGGAGCATTCAACTCAATGCTTCAGAAAATTTGACAACAGACGTAAACTTAAAGTACTTCTACGAAATTCTCTCCAAAGGAAAGAGTGGCCAAAAACTTTCCGAACAACAGGTCGCCACTGCAGCTGCCAAAGTCATGGCTGATTTCAAAAAGCTAGCCTTCTCACCTAAGGTCAAGACAGAAGAAGAACCAATTCTCCCTGCAGAGAATCACAAAAGCTTTGCGATGGTCATCGATATGGTCTTGTTTGAACTCAGAACTCTCCTCAAATCCACCATGGATCAGGCCACGACTTCTGCAAGTCTCAAGAGAATTCAGGATCGTATCCTGGTTCATACAGAGGATTTTAAAGAAAGACATCTTACCTTCACTCTCCTCTATCTAAAAGAACCCGGCAAACCCGATCGAATGAACGAAAAAGACTTCTTAGAAGCTCTAATCGAAAAAGGGAAAAAGTTTAAAATTGCCGAAGAAGACGTCAAATACATCTACTTCCTCATTCAATCAGAAAAAGCTGATTTTGGAAATATCCCCTTATCTTACTTTGTCGCCCAATCTATTAAAGAAGACAATAATACCAATCTAAATGAAAAACAGGCAAATCAACTGAGATCCGTTTTGGGAAATCTACCCAAAGAAGTATTGGTCAATCATTTCTATCATATTCGTGAAAAACTCAAAGCAAAAGTTCAAACCCCCGAAAAAATATTGATGGTTGAATCGATTACGGAATACATACATATCAAAATTGCAGAATTCAGATTTTCTTGGGCAAAAAATAAGATTCAGGAGTTTTCGGGATAATGAGTGGCTTGAATGTTACAATATACAAAGATAAACAATATTGACATCCTACATTTAAAAGGTTCCATTCTTCATCCGGAAAGCGACGACATACGCGCCAAGCTGGAAGAAGTTCTCATCCAAGAAAAAAAAGTAATCATTGATCTTTTGGAAACTCAACACATCTGCTCCTCGGCTCTGGGACAGATTGTTTTTATGAAAAACAAATTTGTTTCTGTTGGGGGAAATATTGTCCTTGTCGTCAGAGATGAAGATCTTTTAGAATTATTGGAGATTACCATGCTGGACCAAATCTTTGAAGTTTACTCCCATACAAATGAAGCGATGAAAATTTTACAAAATCAATCATGAAAGAATTATTACTAGCTACAAACAATCCCAAAAAAGTGAAAGAGATACGGGATCTCATGCAAAGGATGAACTACAGGGTTTTGACTCCCCGTGACCTGAATCTGGATTTCGATGTTGAAGAGACCGGAACCACCTTTCGCGAAAATGCTCAGTTAAAATCCTCAGCCCTTTACAAACTGACAGGGATTCCCTCACTCGCAGATGATTCCGGAATTTGTGTAGAAAGTTTACAGGGAGCACCCGGAGTCTATTCAGCAAGATACGGAAGTCCCAATTGGACAGACAGAGAAAGAGCTGAGTACCTTCTCGAAAATATGAAATCTTTTATCAATCGACGAGCTCATTACTTTTGCTCCATTTCCTATAGCCGTGAAGAAGGGACTGAATTCTTTGATGCAGACGTTCATGGTGTGATCGAATGGGATTATGATGAAAAAGGTAAATTTGGTTTTGGATACGATCCAATTTTCTATTACCCACCCTTCGGTGAAAGATTTTCCAGAGTTCCCACAGACAGGAAAAACCAAATCTCACATCGAGGGAAAGCGCTTCGGGCATTCATCCATTATATCAATAAGTTTTAGTTGAGGAGGGAAACATATGGCAGAAGAGACTGTCTCCGAAGAATATGTCTATGAATACTGGGACTGTCCCAAGTGTGGTAACAAGGGGATAAGGGGAGATCTATACAAGTGCAATCAATGCGGATTTCCCAGAGACAACAGTATTACATTCTATCGTAAAGAAGAATCAGAAGAAACTGTTTCAGAAACTAATGAAGTGGAAAAGTTCAAAAAAGGACCGGATTGGATCTGTTCTTTCTGTGAATCCCTGAATTCTCAGGAGGATGAAAACTGCAAAGGTTGCGGTGCCACAAAGTCAGACAGTGAAAAAAATTATTTCGAAGAACTCAAAAAGCGGGAAGCTAAAGCCCAAAAATCATCTCCCCCTATTTCTGAGGAACCAAAGTCCCCAAAAAAATCCAAAGGTCTGATCCTGGGAGGACTCATCCTCTCAGCAGTCATAGGATTTTTCTCTTATGGTTCCTGCACTCATAAGGTTGACTACACCGTCAAAAAAGCCGAATGGGTGAGAGCACTTGCTCAGGAAAGATACATGACCCGCGAACGTGTGGACTGGCGGGATGAGATGAAGGGCGATGATCCGGAAGTCATCCGAACTGAAAATGCAATTCGACGATATGAAAAACGTCAGGTGGGAACGAGAACAGAGTCTTACACTGAAAATGAAAGATTTCAAAGTGGTACAAAAAATGAGTGCAATACAACTTATGAATCTACAGGATCAGGTGCGAGTAAGAAGGTAAAGCGCTGTAAAGACGTGCCTGTCTATGACACCCGACCGGTCACCAAGACCAGAGAAGTCCCGGTCTTCCAGGATTTTCCAATTTATGATACAAAAGTAACCTACCGATCCGGACTCTATGAAACTATCGGATATAGAATCAAGAGAGGAAAAGACAACGATCCAATCTGGCCCGAATTGTCAGCCGGAATAGGTGAAAAAAATAAAGAAGACCGAAAAGGAAAGACCGAAGAGTCACTAACAGTAATTATTGAGAAAGTTAACTCAGGAGATAAGGGTCCCGATTCGGAAAAACTGTCTCTTCAGGAGATTGACTTCAAAGAAAACTTCAAATTGAATTCAAAGATTACTTTAGAAGTAAATAACTTTGGATCCATATCCTACAAAGGTTCTCAAAAGACCTTTGATGAAAAAGCTTATAAAGAAATCTTCGAGCCCATTTTTCGAAGTGAGTTAAAATAAATGAAAAGAGAAGGGATTCTTCCCTTCTCCTATTCAATCCAATCTATGAAAAAAATTTATATTTGTATTCCGATCTTAACCATTTTTCTCATTCAATGTTCTTCTCTTGAAGATAGAGTTGCCGAAGCTGCTTATGAAGGAGATCTTTCTTATTTAAAAGAAAAGACTGACACAACGGGTCACCCAAACTTTCAAACAGAGAAGGGATGGACTCCTCTGATGACAGCTGCTGAATCAGGACAGATTCCAACTCTGGAATATCTAATTTCCCTCAATGCGTATCTCGACCTGAGAAATAGTTCGGGGGATACAGCCTTGATGAGAGCAGTTGCCAACAATCAATCATCTGCTGTTGACCTCCTTTTGAAATCCGGAGCTGACAAAAAACTCAGAAATTCGAAAGGATACCTACCTTTGCATAGAGCCGTGGAAAATGGAAATGTGGAAATTGCCGGAAAACTCATCGACCTTCCTTCAGATCTTGAACTCCCGATCTACCATCTAGAAAAAAAATGCCCCATTCATATCCTTGCCAACTCTCAAAAGTCCATGAGTTTCTTAAAATGGATGCTTGAAAAAAAGATAAATTTAAATACCAAAGATGCTGATGGAAGAACAGGCCTTATGGTTTTTATCATGAACAGGAAAAATGACGAAGCCAAACTTTTGATCGAACAGGGTGCATCGCTTCGGGAAGTATCGAATTATGGAGAAACTGCCTTTACACTTTCGCAGGCCAATGGAGACAAGGAGCTGATTCAGCTCATTCAATCCCGATTGAAATGAATTGGCCGGTTCCTGATAAATTTTCCTTCCCGGCAGAAGAGAATGAACTTTCCAGAATCCTGAAATCCAAAAAAAGAAATCATCAGAAAATCATTGATCTAACCATATCTTCCCCCTACAGAGGTGGACTGGATTTCCGGGAATACCTTCCAAAGATCCCGATTACAGAAGAATATTTCCCCGATCCAAAGGGAGAATCCAATTTACTCCATAGCATTCTTTTGGATTACCATAGCCATGGAAGATCTGTGGAGCCTGATTCGATCTTTCTAACTTCGGGTACCTCAGAATCTATTAGCGTTCTCATCAAACTATTTACAAATCCGGGAGATGAAGCCATACTCCTTTCTCCGGGCTATCCACTATTTGAAGAATTGCTCAACTGGGAATCTATCCGGGTCAAAAAATTGGATATGGAATTTCAGCCCGGTATCAAATCTTTCTGGAGAATAAACATTCCCTCTCTGGAAAAGGCAATCACTTCTAAGACAAAGCTATTCTTTCTCGTCCAACCAAATAACCCCACAGGAATGACTCTGAATCCTGATAACAAAAGAGAAGTTGAGATGCTTCTGGAAAAGCATGGAATCCTCATAGTTTTGGATGAAGTGTTCTCCGATTACAATCATACGAACAAATCCTATCCCGAAGAATGGGATGTAAATTCAATTTATCTAAATGGTATTTCCAAAAAATTCGGGCTTCCGGGCTGGAAACTTGGCTGGTTTTATATCAAATGGAAAGAGAAGAAAGACAAATCTGTCCTTGATCGCATGGAACATATCCTCGATACTTATCTGAATGTATCCTATCCGATTCAGTTAGCGGGCAGCCAACTCTTTCAGTTTAGGGAAGCCATTCAAAGCAGAATTCGAAACCGTTTGCAAACAAATCTGGACCGATTGCGAAATGAATTGAAGGATGAATCGATACGTCCCTTCTTTCCTGATTTCGGGTGGTACATTCCATTGAAGGTGGAAACAGGATTTTCAACAGAAAGACTTGCAGAATTTCTATTGTACCATGAAGATATTTATCTTTATCCGGGTGAGTTTTTTGGATTTAAGGAGAAATTTTTTGTGATCTCTCTTCTCTCAAATGAAGAAGATCTTCAATCTTCGATAGTAAAGATCAAAAATCTTTTCAATCAGAAACTCTGAGTACATAAAAAAGGAGAAGTTCTGTTGAATGCCAATCAGTCCTTCTCCTTTGAGGGCAATTACTGAGCAATACTCAGGTATTTGGACAGATTTAAGATTGTATCCAAACCAAGCAATTCACCGGAGTAAATATATGTAGAAAGAATGAAAAAGGAAATACTGATTGTGATACCGAGAGAAGCAAGCATTACATCTTTTCCAACCTGACGGAATGTTTCCAGATAAGGACGATCTCTCTTGGTTACCATGTGGATGATGATTTCACGACCTGCCAATAGTCCCAAAAAGACCCAGGTGGTAGACATAGGCATCTTGCTAATCTGCTGAAATACAATTAGAACTGCAGCATAAACAATGTCCAGAATGGTTGCGGCTTTCGCAGAGTTGATATCGGACTTTTCACTGACGATTTCCTGAATCGCACCACCATTGGTATACAAGATAAATGAAAGTGCACCTGCAATGATCGAGAGTGCCATGATTGCTTCAAAGATAGAAAGCTTTCTGGGAAGATAGACCGCTATGTTGGCAGTGTCCTGAAGCAACCAGGAAACCCAGAGAAGTGAAGTAGACGCCCATTGAAGCTTTCCCCAAAATTCATCTGATGCTTTGTTTTCAATGTTTTCTTCATATTCTTCTTTTTTGAAGTAAGAATGTAAGCCCCAGATCAGAAGAGCAGATAGGAAAGCGATTCCATACCCTAAAAAAGACTTTGTTAGCATCTTATCTATATTTCTACCACCAAATAGTCCGAGAATTAGGAAGGTAGTCGAGATAGGAGCTTTCATTCTAGTAATCACTACGAGAACTAATGGAGCCAAAAGTTGAATGAGATTGTACTTATCAGGGGAAGGAAATTTATCCAATCTGTGAAAATGGATTTCTCCATCATCGACAAACCACCCATACAGAGAAACAAGGAAGAGGAGACCGCAGAAAATCAAAATTTTCGGAAGTAATTTGGACTCTTTTTTACTTTCGATAAATGTTCCAATCGTCTGAATCGCATCATTTCCAGCGACTGAATAGGCAGCGATTGAAAAAGCGATCCACCCCAGGATATAATTAGAAAACCCATTATTGTAAAGGACTGTGATCAAAACGCCTATAAATCCAATGACCATATAATAAATCAGGTTTTGGACCGACTGAGAATTGGTTGTAGTTTCATTTGAGAATTGCATTTTTATGTACCCGATACTATTTATTCGAGTTTTTGTTACAAAATTATTACAAACTACTTACTTTTGTATTTTACTCAAGATTTTCAATCCTATTGACAGTTCCCTTCTAGATTTTTTAGTAAACTTATGAAAGTTCTTCTATTTGTTCTGGGCTTCTTAGCCGTAATTCCCCTACTTCCAGGAGAATTCCCGAGTTTTCAAGAAGTAAGGGAGAGTTTGGAAACTTCCGAATCTGTCCTCCTGGATAGGAATGGAAAGGTCCTCCATGAAATGAGAACCAGAGAAGAGGAAAGGCGATTGGATTGGATTCCCTTAAAAGATGTTTCTTCTCATTTGTTGGAAGCAGTAGTGGTTGCGGAGGACAAAAGATTTTATCAACATTCAGGAGTGGATTGGTATGCTCTCGGTTCGGGACTCATCCGCTTTCTCTCTTCCAAACCAATTCGTGGAGCTAGTACCATCACCATGCAGGTAGTGCCACTGATCAAAAATGAACTTCAGAGTACGGGAGGAAGAAAGACCTTCTGGCAAAAATGGAAACAAATTCTAAATGCCAGATCCATGGAAACGGAATGGACTAAAGAAGAAATTTTAGAAGCTTATTTGAATCTGGTGAGTTTTCGGGGGGAACTCGTTGGAATTCACTCAGCGAGTAAGGGAATCTTCGGAAAGTCACCCCATGGATTGAATGAGAAAGAATCCATTCTATTGGCTTCTCTTATCAAAATTCCATCAGCCAGCCCGGATCGGGTTGTAAAACGTGCCTGTCATTTAGGTGAACTTCTTCAATCTAAAGAAAGCTGTGATGAACTCAAATACTTCATACTTGCAAAACTTTCAAAGCCCTACCATATCGAACCAAAGTTTTCACATGCCGGACATCTGGCTCACAGACTCTTCACTAAGGGAGAGACAAAATCCATCCATTCTACTCTGGATAGAGATATCCAAATCTTTGCTTCCGAGAGCATCCGAAAGCATCTTACCACTCTCAAAAAGAAAAACGTAAAGGATGCCGCCGTCCTCGTCCTGGACAATAAAACGGGAGATGTTCTTGCTTATGTCGGAAGCAGTGGTTCACTTTCTGACTCTCCCCTTATTGATGGGGTTCTTTCCAAAAGACAGGCCGGTTCCACTCTGAAACCCTTTCTCTATGCACTGGCTATTGAAAAAAAAATCATCACACCTATCAGTCTCCTGGAGGATTCTCCTGTCGAGATCCAGGTGGGAACCGGAATCTACAGTCCCTCGAACTACGAGAACCATTTTCATGGAATGGTTCAGGCCAAAATAGCACTCGCATCTTCCCTCAATGTCCCGGCGGTTCGACTTTTGGATATGGTAGGAATTGATGAATTCAACCAAACTTTGGAAAATCTAGGCTTTGGAAATCTTAGAGATTCCGAACACTATGGACTCTCAATAGCCCTCGGTTCTTTGGACACGACTCTCCTCGACCTAACCAATGCTTTCAGAACACTCGCAAATAAGGGAGAATTTTCTCAAATCAGATACACTGACGAAGTAGTTCCTACAAAGTCCAGGGTCTTTTCACAGGGAACCAGTTTTCTGATCACAAAAATTCTATCTGATAGGGAAAACCGTGCTCTCACCTTCGGGTTAGAAAACCCACTTGCCAAAAGATTTCCGGTCGCGGTCAAGACAGGGACAAGCAAGGACATGAGGGACAATTGGTGCCTGGGCTACACGACTGAGGTGACAGTGGGGGTTTGGGTAGGCAACTTCAAAGGGGATCCCATGTGGAATGTGAGTGGAATCACAGGTGCCGCACCTATCTGGTCGGATCTAATCTCCTTCCTTCACAAGAGATACCCTTCTTCAGAGTGGAAGATGCCGGAAGGAGTGGTAGAGAAAGAAATTTTATCTAAAAATGGGAAGGTTTCTCAAAAAGAATTCTTTCTGGAAGGAACTGATCCCTACTTTCTTCCTGAAATCAATGAATCAGAAATCAATGGCATCCTCTCTCCGGTAAGAGATTCCATTTTTGCAATTGATCCGGATATGCCGGAATCCAAGCAAAAAATCTTCTTGGAGTCCAGAGCGAAGGATAGCGATCTCTTCTGGAAAATTGATGGAATGCTTTTAGAAAATGCAGAAAAAGTCAGGTTCTGGAAACCTACCCCGGGAAAACATCAATTGGAATTGGTTACCCGGGAGGGTGAACTAGTGGATAAACTTTACTTTCGGGTACGTTAGAATCGAAATGAATAAGAAAGACCATAGAGTCCTTCCATACTGGGTGTTGGGTTCCGATAAGTAACCTGGATATTGTAAATCGCATCACCGTACTTATCCAATCTCCTTTCACCTATGGCATCCAGTAGGACCATAATCAAACCCTGAGCCACCAAACCTGCACCCATTCCGGAAAGCCTTTGATTGTCCTGTTGGCTTCCCATGTAATTTGCAAGTAGTCCCAAACCTATAGCTCCCAACTCCACAGACTTATGAATACCAAAACTCTGGCGAATGTTGTAGAGACGATCCAGTTCTTCTTCTTTGAATTTCTTTCTCCCGGCTGCGACCTTATTTTTTGTTTCGGCTGCCTTCTTAGGAGCATCTGAATACATGAAGTACCCGGATATGCCCTGATACAATCCTGCACCGAGAAAAACAGTCCCCATTCCTTTCTGATAGTCACCGGAATTTGATGATAGTGAAATCCCTGAAACTAAAGAAAATGCACCCCCACCCATATACCAAGCACCGTGACTTCTTTCCGAAGCATAGTACTCATCAATGGAGGCAGAGAGAGGATCCTTAGATACCTCAGCTGTGAGAGTAGAAGCAAAAAATATAGAAAATGAAATAATAAAAAGAAAAAGAGTCCGCAAAGAATTCACCCTGGTTAGAAATATTTAATAGTTCTACATTGGAGTAAAGAGAGACTCTTTGTCAAGGCAATTCTAAAGGACAAAATTCTTAATTTCAAAAATCTTATCCTTTCGGTTTCGGCTTTTTACGGGAGGATTTTTTATTTGAATCCTTAGTACTCAAATCCTCCGATTCCGAGCTTTCCTGATCTTCAGAGTTGGCTTCTTCCAGAGATCTCTGTAGGAACTCCTGTTCTGCTACTGTAACCTCTGAATCTCCCGGTTCCGGCTCCTTTTGAATCAATTCAAATGCACGATCTATGATGATACTTGATCCTTCAGGAGGGATCACCATTAAATTTTTGATACCCGGAGTAACATCCATAGGCAGGGAACAATACATATTTGTATTGTTCTCAATATTCGCGGTCACCGGACGGGAACTGGAATCCTCTAGCATAACCTTGGTTCCCGGGGTGAATCCACTTCCGATCATCTCGATTTCGAAGGTGTGGCCTTTTTGAACTGTCACTTTAGAAGGAACCACTTTATTGATGGCTATTTTGTTCTTTAAGATTTTTCCGGTGATGTACCCCGTCTGAGATGTCATGAGCAATCCATGTAAGGTTGGGGGTATGTCCGGCAAACCATTGAGAGCATTGCTCAGATACAGATTGTAAATGTACACAATAATTGTGACAAGAGTGAACACAAAAAGCTGAACCTTACCCATGTCCACCTCTCCATTCGAAACAATTAAATCCCTGAACTGAGGCGGGTTTTCTCTACGGCTATTTTCAGGATTCTTTTTTCCCAAAAAAGAAGCTGAAAGCATTCCACTATAGGAAATCCCCATGAGTGCCAGAAGAGATGGATTGAAATCGGGAATTTCGCCTGTTCTCAAAATCAATCCCGAACAAAGTGAGACATAAAAATAACTGGCAACGAGAATTCCAGTCCAGGCGAGAGCCTGAAATTTGGAAAGACTATAAGTATTTGTAGTCTTGTCCAGGAGAATGAATTGGAAAAAATCCCATCGTTTCAGAAGAAGAGCAACAATCACCCATCCCAGTAAAGACACCAAGAGTGTAAAAGAGAGCACTTTGAAGTTCCAATCATCCCTAAGTATTGTAATGGTCTTCATATCAGATCCACGACCATTTACATACATTCTCATTTTTATTTTCACCCGAATCAAATCTTCTTCAGCTTTGAGCCGGAGTTCGGATGGAACTGAAAATCTTACTTCTTGAAGTCCATTCTCCAGACTCGAAAGGCTTAAAGGAACAATCGATCCCATCTCACGTTTGTATTCAAAAGGAGTGCTATCATTCTCAGGAATTTCCATGTCACAATCATTTTGAATGTAATTGGATTCATCTATATGAAATACGTACCCATCATCATCCAGCATAGGGATGTGATTTTGACTGATGTCATAGAGATAGATCTTGATCTTATCTATGTCATTTCCAAAGTTCTTTCCTAAGATCACCAGGGTATCCCCTGCTGCCCCTCCGGAAGGTTTGAGTCGATCAATGATTGGCTGTTCATCATTCTTGGATTTTCCTGAATAGGAAAATTCAAAATCATCTAAAAACTTTCGCTTCCCATCCTCCTGAATGAAGAGAGTGACTTTGTTTTTGATCGATGTGGGAATGGATTCATAGGATGAAATGATTGCTTTATAGGTATTGTCATCATTTCTTCTCCGAACGGTGCTACGGAACACTTCTGTATCTATACCACCAATTCGGATTTTCATTTCTCTATCTGTTGTGCCTTTCAGGAGAGAGCACAACTCTGCCCCATCCTGACTGGAAATTGTGATTTGGAAATGATGATTTGCTGTGTCCAAGATATCAAAATCTATGATTGAGTATTTTTCCACATCTTCATCTTCCTGGGCCTGAAAAGAAAAAAATGGGAAACAAAAAAGTAAGAGTCCTAAGGCAAACGATCTCATGGCTTCTCCTGAATTACTACTTTTCTATGCATATCCCACAAACCTACAATCAAAAAATCTTCTTAAGAGTTCCCCACCTTCCTGAATCCGGTATCCTCTTCGATCATAGGCACTACTTTCCTGTAGGCCTGAGTGGATTGAATGTGTCTGTGTCCGAGATAGTACTGAAGTTTTTTTTCATTGATTCCATTTTCAAGTAGGTGGCAGGCGTAGGAATGCCTAAGGCTATGGATGGAGACATTCTTCCGAACACCTGCTCTGTTTTTGGCCAATTCAAAGATCTTCTCGGCGGCCCGAATCGAGAGGGGACGGAGAGGTTCCTGGCCAGGAAAGAGATAGGTAGAATTGTCAATTCCGGAGAGATACTCTTCCAGCAAGAGACAATCCTGATCACAGAGATTCAGGACTCTGGTTCCTGGTGGACTCTCTACAAAAAGTAGCTTGCGGTTGCGATCCAGATCCTCTCTGCGTATCGTCACAACTTCGCTTACCCTAAGTCCGGAATTGTACACAAGGGAAAGGAGGGTCCTGTGTTTGAGATTGGAAGGTGAATCCAAAATCTTTCTGACTTCATCCCGACTGAGAATTTCACGGTCAGATGCGGATTTGTGAATCTTTCTTAATTCCAGATGAACCGGAAGACCCAGGATCTCTCTGAAAAAGAAATGAAAACTACTTACACAGAGGTTGTATGTAGAGTCGGCTGGATCTTTCTCGGATATCCAATTTTCCAAATAAGTCATGAGATCTCTGGTCTGGATCGATAGGAGAGGACCTGAATACTGGTGAAAAAACTTTTCTAGAAAATTTCGATAAGAGAATATGGTTTGTATCGATTTCTTCCTTTCTCTGCCTACCTTGTCCAGAAGTACAAACAAAGATTTCCGTTTCAAATGTAGATCCGCAGATGATAGGGTGTCGACCATACAAACTGAGTCAGGTGTCAAAGGGATGAAAAGTACCCTTCTAAAACTTCCCCACTCTGATCCCGGAATCTTACTGAGGTTTTCTACAAATCCCCTGGGTAGATCAGAAAATTGAAAAACAAAACGATAGTCATGACTGATTTCGATAGATTTGATCATGGGGCACCTTCCGGATTTGCATAGATTTTTCATCGGTCGATCCAGCTCCAAAATCCTTCCGGGGAAAGCATCCAACCGGATGAAAGAGGGAGAAGGTTCAAACCGAATCTATTACTTACTATCCGTATAGCAGTTTTTTGATCCAGTATTTTTTTGGATGAATTTAGATTTTTTTGTGAGCTAGCTTCAGGAGAAAACAGCTCTTCTTTGCACTCAATCGTTTGAATCAAGTCTTTTTATGAATCAGGAGCAAGATATACAGGTTTTCAGAAATTCTTTGGTACTACTTCTCTGAGTATGTAACCATTTTATAGAAGATTCTTCCATGAATGCACCAATACATCTCAAGATAGATGAGTAAAAGATAAAAAAGAATCAATGCGAATGAATTCATTTTGAGTAGACAGAAATTCTATTCTTAGATTGTGATGCTTTATTCTTTTATTTGTATTGATCAATTTATATTTTAATGAAACGTCAATTGAAACCAAAGATCCAATTTCTCACCGGGTTGCACTGAAGGTACAATAACCTCAGGATCTTTCAATTGCAGATTGAGAGCATTGGTAGCAGTACTCATAGGTTCTATACAAATCAAATCCCTATCCCGGGGTAGAAAAACCAAACCATGGGTAAAGATTCTACCGAATTCCAGGTCTATAGATTTGTCGGGGAACTCTATGGTGAACTTAGGATTCTCTGAGGGATCTTTAGGATTTGAGAGTACATGATCCGGATAAAAGTTTTTTACGCTTTTAGGAGTTTCAATGATCTCATTAGCTTTTGCCTTCTTTCCTGTTGGCAAAAGCAATGAATCTGTTTTGTAGTACATACTCATATTGGTTCTTAGGTAAGTTTTCTCTTTTGCACTTTCAGGCAATAAAAAATAAGGATGAAATCCGGATGAAACCGGCATTTCCTCCCTTCCCGTATTGAAAATCTCCAAACTTACTTTGATAGTATTGCCCTCGACTATGATTTTGTATCCAATCTTATGAGGGAAAGGGAATACCTCTAAATCTTCCTGATCTTCAAAATCATACGTAGCTTCATAAACAGACACTTGAGAGTGATTGTAGACCCGTGTTACTTTCCATCCTTCCGTTCTGCTGAGTATGCCATGTATGGGAAGTTGATTTTTATCTCTTCTGAGTTTAGAATTCTTAGGATTTATCTCATAACGCTTATCTTTCCAGTGAAAATAATCTCCTTCCAATCGATTCACCCAGGGATGCAAAAATGGAATTCCCTGAAGATGGTTCGAGTGTGCATACTCTAAAACAGAATCAGGAGAGTACAAGATAGGTTCATTTCGAATATAAATCTGATAGATAAGATTTCCGACTTCGGGGAGAACCTCCAACCGGATGAATGAGGTTGGATTTTCCAGAACTAATAATGAATGTTTCTTTTTGAAACTTGTATACTTGGGTATCATACATCCATAATGAAATGCCAATACCAGAAATAGCCATAGGATAATTTTCAAAGATTTTTCCTTATGCGTATTACAAGATCAACTTATATTTTTCTTAGATTGATATCTAATCTTCTTTCTCCTCATTGCTTTCCAGACTCACTTCCTTCAGAAAAAATGAAATAAATAAAGCAAGGACTAAAATTCCAGAGGACAATAGGAAAACCTCATTCAATACAGAACCCATATTTTCCCTCAAGAGTAAGATAGAGGACTGTAGAGTGTTCAGACTTTCCCCATCTGCACTCATTAGTAAGTCTTTGAGTGCCTGGTGGTCAAGGAGAATCCGGGGATGATTCAAAAGATTCTTAGATATATCCGAAGATGGCCCACCGGAGAGACCGGAAATCAAACTTATCTTTCGCTCTCCCATCAAAGTATTGAATACTCCACCCAAGAGGGCGACACCTATGGTTCCACCAATTTGTCTGAACAGCTGAACGGAAGAGACTGCTATCCCAATTTGTCTATTGGATACCTCAAACTGAACAGAAAGTGTGAACACAGTAAATCCAATTCCCAGCCCTGCCCCGAAAAGAATTACCCTAAAGCCTATTGAGAGAAGGGAAGAATCAATATTCATAAAATACATGGACAACAAACCGAGAAGCATAATCAGTACCCCAAAAATACCAATGAATTTGTACTTCCCTGTGCGTGTAATTTGATTTCCAACAATAGAGCTCAGAGAAACCAAACTAAGCGTCATACACATCATTATGATTCCACTATAAGTAGCAGATATCTGCATCGGACCCTGCATATAAAAAGGTATATAAATAACGACACCGAACATTCCCATACCAACAAAGAAGCTCACTACATTAGAAATAAGATATGTATTCTTATAAAAAAGTGGAGGAGGAAGAATCGGATCAATTGCTTTTCTTTCCAGATAAACAAATAAGGCCAGAAATACAATTCCGGTTATCAAAAGAGATTCCCTTGCTATAGAAAATGGTTTGATACCGAGGATGGAAAGATAGTAGAGGAGAAGTGATACAGATATCGTAAAAGATAAAATACCGGAATAGTCCACAGGAAGTTTCTCGGGTATGTGTTTTTTAGAGGGGTAGAATTTAAGAAGGACAAAAAAGGCAACAACTCCAAAAGGTAGAAAGATCCAAAATATCCAATGCCAGTCAAAATGATCTACTATATAACCTCCCATAGTAGGACCGATGAGACTACTCAACCCGAAAACAGAAGTAAGCAATCCCTGCCAACGTCCTCTTTCACGAGGAAGAAATAAATCTCCCACAGAGGCAAAAGAAAGGGAAATAATGATACCGGCACCCAAGCCCTGGAATCCACGATAAATGATCAATTCTATCATTGTGTTAGAGAAACCACACATCAGAGAAGCAAGACTCAAAGTCAAAATACCTATAATGAAAAATGGTTTCCTTCCGTATGTATCCGAAAGTTTTCCTGCCAGAATAGAGGAGATGCTGGAGGTCAGCATGAAAATCGTGAAAACCCAATTGAAGTATTCCATACCGCCCAACGAAGATACAATACTGGGAAGTGTAGTACCAACTATTGTCTGATTCACAGCTGAAAAAAAGAGAACCGCCATTACTGTATACATGATTGTTTTCTTTTCTATCAGTTCAAGAGTGTGCATCGATCATCCTAAAAATTAGATTTATTCTGGAAAATTCTAAGTAGAATTTCATTGAAGGACTTCAACTCTTGATTTGTCAGTGAGTCAAATTTATTGTTTAGGTGTTTTTGGATTTTTATATCGAGTAGTAAATACAAGTTTTTACCTGTTTTTGTGAGTTGAATCTTTACTGTTCGTCTATCCGTTTCAGGACGGATTCTTTCTATATATCCTTTTTTGATCATTTTATCGGAAATCGATGTGATATAGGAAGCGGATACACCCATTTCCCTAGCGAGGAGAGTGGCTCCATCTATCCCGGAATGAACATGCCTCAGGACAAGAAATTCGCCATTTGTTATTCCTTCAGATTCCATTATCTTATTGGAGTCTTTTTTTAAGCCTCTATAAAATTCCCGAATCTGTGCTGAAATTGTATTTAAAAGTTCAGATCTTTTCATATTAGTTCACTTTGTTAAATATTAACTTAGTGAAGTAATATTATACTGTCAAGTTTATTTTCAATCCTAAATAAAAAAAATAAAGAATCTCAATACATTCCCGAAAATACCCCTTTCCATCTATACATTTGATTGCATTTCAAATGTAGAAATAGCCCGAAAGGTATCTCAAACCTATTCACTTTCCGTTATTCTTTTCGAAAGAGCGGGTTGACATCATCCTGATCTATAAGAAAAATACAGTACTAGTTTTTCAATAATGAAGATAGATGTAAACAGTTTTAAAAAATTCTGAAGATTCAATGATCTTTATTGAAAAAAACTTTTCTTATCCGGACATTTTTTTTTACACTATAGAAATGGCAAGTTTTTACAAAACCCGTGAAGAGGCAGAAAAAAGTCTGGAATACCAGAACAAACAGGGAAACCTAAAAGAAGCTGTTATGACTGTTGAAAAAACAGAGAGCGGATTTCGTATCACAAGAAAAAAATGTCAGGGCAAGACTATGTATCCATTAAAAAAATATGCCTTATCAGAATGGAAAAAACAGGGTTTCGAAGGACCTCCCGAAACCACAAAATGTGATATTTGCGGAAACTATCACCTGGGAAAATCCTTTCCTCTTTGCCCCGACTGTTCCGATAGCAACGGGAAGAAAAAAGCCTTCTATCCTTCGAAACTCATAGCTCAAAAACGGGCGGATCATCTCAACAAAACCTCAGCCTTTACTATTCAGGTGTATCCCTGCCCCCATCACAAAGGAAAGTATCATTTGACTCACAAAGGATCTATTTAGGTTCATTTACCTATTTTATAAGTATCCACTTTCAATAAATAACTCTTCCATCAAATCTCTTGCAGTTTTTCCGGATACATTCGCACCTCTCAGAAGACAGGCAAAGGAGTATCTCCCTCTTTGACCTGAGATGTAACCAACATACCAACCGATATTCCGCTCCGCAATCCCATCCGGATCTTTTCCCGAACCTGTTTTCCCGTAGAGAGAAGCTTTTTCTGAAGTTTTGTACAACATAATTTTTTCTAGGACCTGTCTTGATGAATCTGAAAATTTCAGGTCCTGATTCATGAATTTTTTGATGAGAAATGCCTGTTCATAAGGAGAGATTTGAATGGATTTCTTTCCCGGTCTCGGAAGCCAAAACTCATCCACACCGGAAGAAAGATCCAGATCACCATATTGAATTTTCTCCAATTGAGATTTCATTTTTGTCATACCAATTTTTCGGGCTAAGTTTTGATAAGCGGGCACACAGGAGACCCGAAAGGCTTCTTCCAAATTCAAATCCCTATTCCAATCCTTGTATTCACGCTGAACTCCATCCCAGACATAAAAAGAATCGAATTCCGAATGGATAGTATTTGTTTCCAGTCCGATGAGAGTATTCCAAATCTTGAAAGTGGAACAGGGTGTAGTTCGAATAGTAGCTAATTCTAAATTGTAGATATACTCTTCATTAGAAGATAAATCTAAAACTACTATGGCACCTTCCTTACCCTCCATACTTTTTTTGAAATACGATTCAAATTTATTTGGTCGGAAGCAATGAATGAAAATAGATAAAGAAAGGAGTAAAAATAATTTTAGTCTCATGTCTCCAAATTATGGATCTCTAAAAAGAATTCAATTGATTTGGCTTTTTTTACTGTAAATTTTCAGATTATTTATTGGAAAATATAATAGAGGACCATAAGGACAGAAAGGATCACACCCGAAGCTAGATTGAACCCGAATGAGGTCGAGGTATCAATCACCTTCTTTTCTATAGGATCCGGTTTGTCTGTTGTCAAAAAGACACCTATAGTTCCAATCAGTACGAGAGCCAGAAATGTAACTCCCATTCGATTGAGAAAAGCTAGATCCGCAAATACAAACTTAAACAAAATGGATATAGGTACAGTAAGTATCGCCACCCAGAGTACAGAAATACTATTTGCCCTTCTCCAAAACAATCCAAAAAGAAAAATCACCACTATACCGGGTGAAACCATACCCGTATATTCCTGAATGTACTGAAAGACCTGATTCAATCCCCCGAGAGAAGGAGCAATGAATACGGCAATGAGAAGGGAAAGACCCGAGACGATTCGTCCGATAAGAACTAATTTTTTCTCTGAAGTCTCACCTTTCAACTTTCGATAAATGTCCATAGTAAATATTGTAGCTGTACTATTCGTCATTGAATTCAAAGAAGAAACAATTGCCCCCATGAGTGCAGCGAGAATTAGACCGGTCATTCCCACAGGAACCAAGTTTTTAATCAGAGTCGGATACGCCATATCGGGAGTAGAGATTTTATCTCTGTAAAGATAAAAAGCTGTGACACCGGGTAGTACGACTATCACGGGAACCAGAATTTTGAGAAATGCTGCAAAGACCAAACCATTTCTGGATTCCTCTATATTTTTAGCCGCTAAAGCCCTTTGGGTGATGTACTGATTGAAACCCCAATAACTCAAATTAGCTACCCACATCCCTCCGAAGAAGACACCTATCCAGGGTAGATCTTTATGATTTGCAGAAAGAATAGTATGGAATTTATCCGGAGAAGATTGGATAATATTTTGAAACCCAACTAATATACCTTCTCCGGAACCTGCTGTTTGAAGTCCAAGTATAGTGATGAGGAGCCCCCCTCCGAATAGCACAGCAACCTGAATGAAATCCGTCCAGGCAACAGCTGAGAGACCACCGTAAATAGTAAAGAAACCCGAGAGAATTGCCATACCTAAAATACTGTAGATTGGAGGAAATCCAAGAATAGTTTCAAGAGTCAGAGCACCTAGATAGAGGATAGACGTCAGGTTCACGAATATATAGACAAGAACCCAAAAAACACCCAAACTCACACTGATCCGTTTATCAAATCTCTCCTCCAAATATTGCGGCATACTATAAATTCTCATTTCCAGAAAATAGGGAAGAAACCATTTTGCGATAATCAGAAGAGTGAGAGCAGAAAGCCATTCATAAGAAACGATTGCTATTCCCGAAACGAAAGCGGATCCGGACATCCCGATAAGCTGTTCCGCTGAGATATTGGAGGCAATCAGTGAAGTTCCAATAATCCACCAGGGAAGATTTCTCCCTGCAAGAAAAAAATCTTCCGTATTCTTTTCTTCCCCTCCCTCTTTGGTCGAATTTTTTACTGCAACGATTACTATGAGAGCAAAGTAGATTCCAAATACAAGATAATCGAGGGTAGTCAGATTCATCTAGCTACTCTCTTCCTTCCAACGGAATTGTTTCGGGCTCCCGATAAACAAATTGTCTGTAATCTCCATCGGAAGGCTGAATAGCCCTTAGTCTAAATTCATACCTATACTTCCCGGCTGGAATTCTGTACTTCGGATGAGGTCTCGACCTTGAATCCCAGGCTGTATCCCCTCCAACTCCTTTTTGTTTTAAATCTAAGTTGACAGTAATTATATTTTCATCTTCCAGATCATTCAAATGATTAGCTGAATCTATATTTTCCATTCGATGGGGCCAGGCACTTATATTTAGAATTGGTTTTCCGATTGCTAATATTCCATAACCATCATTATTCACAAGACTCATCCAACGTGTTTCCATTCTATTCCCATTTTCCTGAGGTCTTGGATAGGGATGAAACATTTCCGAAACCTTGCCGGAAAAAAGACCGACATGCCCTCCTGTGTTCCTATCTTCATAAGTATCCAGTGGCCCTTTACCGAACCATCTCTGAGTATTGTACATTCCTGAAGTGTGGAACTGCATACCTATCCGGGGAAGATCAGGAAGTCCATCAGGTGCATCCAGATCATAACGTATGACAATATCACCATTCCCATGAACTAAGTATTCTAAATTCAAAATTGATTTTTTCGCCTTCAGAGCTATCTCAGCTATGATTCTAATCAAACCCGGTTTTTCCTGTTTGACATACAATCTCTTTAGATTCGATTTGTGATACGCATTTTTCCATAAAGTGCTTTGCCTTTCTCCGATTTCGGTTTCATCCGCTACATCATTGTCTGTTTCGGGTCTCCAGAAAT
The DNA here is from genome assembly GCA_024233875.1 of Leptospiraceae bacterium. GTDB lineage: Bacteria > Spirochaetota > Leptospiria > Leptospirales > Leptospiraceae > JACKPB01. Next base: position 150,909 of record JACKPB010000001.1, on the reverse strand, counting down.
TTGGATACATGGGACCATCTATGATTTGCGTTTCCCCATTCTTCAAAGATGTTATGACTCCCTTTGTTGGATCAAACATAATTAAAAAACCGGATCCTAAAATACGAATTTCGGAACTTCCTTCTTCCAGTTTCAACTCAGGCATAGAGTCTATAGAAATCTTTTCAATCTCCTGTCTTTTAGATGGTAAGAGAAATTGCTCCCTACTCACTTCAAATCCCTCTCCTGCCCAGAGTGTCTTTTCCTTCAGTCGAAATGAAATGTTCAGAAAGTATTCTCTCCCCGGCTTCGCTTCGAAGTCTTCAAAAGGAATACGAATTGTTTCGGAAGATCGTGCGGGAGTATTCAGGATAGAAGTCTCTTCTCCGTTTTGGTTCAATACCGTATCACCTTTTTGTATGACTTTATTTTCTTCACGAAGGTCCCAGTGGATATCAAGATGCTCCAAACTGATGAAGTCATATCGGTTTTCCAGAATGAATTCCCTAAAAGTTGGATCATTGGTTTTCAATCGAACAAATCTATGGACTTTTTTCACTTCCTGAAGTGCGGGATTGGGACGTCGATCGGGAGATACAATTCCATTATTTAAAAAAGTACCATCCGAAAGTGTTCCCTTGGGACCGTAATCACCACCATATGCCCAAAAGAACTTACCATTCGAATCTTTTTTAGGAAGACTCTGATCCGCAAAGTCCCATATAAAACCACCTTGAAGTTTATCATATTTTTCATAGATATCCCAATAGTCCTGATAATTACCGAGACTATTCCCCATAGCATGGGCATACTCGCATTGAATCAAAGGTTTGGTAGCAGAGGAATATTCTGCCCATTCCTCAATAGATCTGGTTCCATGATCACGGGAAACTGTGGAGTACATAAATTCAGTCAGAGGTCCGTCTTGTTTAGCGTAAGTTCCATTGGCTATACTGGCATACATCGGGGCTATGATATCACTGACTTCCGGCCATTGTTCGTACTGAACCGGTCTGGATGGATCTCTATGCTTTGCATATTCTACCATTTTTCTTATATTTTCCCCTTTTCCGGATTCATTTCCGGGAGACCAGACAATTACCGAAGGATGATTCTTATCCCTCTCGACCAGATTTTTCATACGTGAGAGAACAGCCTCAGTCCACTCAACTTTGTCTCCCGGCAAACTATCCCGTATCCCATGAGTTTCCAGATTGGCTTCGTCTACAACATACAATCCATACTCATCGCAAAGATCATACCAGAGAGGTTGATTGGGATAATGTGAGGTTCGAACTGCATTGATATTATTTTGTTTGAGGATCAATATATCCCGAATCATCTGATCTCTCGTGAGAGCCTGACCGGAGACAGGATCCATTTCATGGCGGTTCACTCCTTTGACCTGAATCGGGACATGATTTACAAGTAGTTGAGCATTTCGAATCTCAACCTTCCTGAATCCAAATCTTGTCTGAATGACTTCTCTTATGTCTCCGGGACTTTCATTTGTTTGTATCCAGATCTTGTAAAGATTTGGAGTCTCTGCTGTCCAGAGCAAAGGAGCCGGTATATCAATAGCGGCGTTGATGATGATTTCTTTTCCGGGTTCTATCAACTCCTGTGAATTGGTAGAGAATTCAAAAACTTCGCCTGCGTTAGGTGATTCGATTTTGAAATCAATGGATAGATTTTCAGGTTCGGTTGTTTTTTCCATATTTCGAACCACAATTTCCAGTTTCAATTTTCCTGATTTTAAATTCTCATCGAGTTCGGGTTTGATAAAAAAATCACGAATGTGGATGGGATTTCTAGAGTGCAGGACAACATCCCGAAATATCCCACTCAATCTCCACATGTCCTGGAGTTCCAAGAAGGAACCATCGGAATATCGATAGACTTCTACCGCTAGGAGATTTTCTCCATCTTTTAAGAATTCGGAGATTTCAAACTCTGCTGACGACATACTGTCCTGACTGTAACCCACCTGCTTCCCATTGACCCAAAGGTAGAATGCACTCTTAACTCCTCCAAATTGGATAAAGGTTTTCCTTTCTTTCCAATCATCGGGGACAGTAAATTTCGTTCGATACGAACCTACGGGATTATTGTCATACGGTATATAGGGAGGATTCACTCCACTTAGAAACGTGAAATAAGGAGGTATCTTATCAAACGGATGGGGGAGAGCCATCTTCCCGGATCGAGCAAACTCCACATTCATATTCGTATAGATAGGAAAATCATATCCCTGAAGTTGCCAGTTGGATGGAACCGGAATCGTTTTCCAATCTGAATCATTAAAATCTGGTTTGTAGAATTCTATCGGACGTTCTTCGGGTGACTGTACAAAATGAAATTTCCAATCTCCATTCAAATTGATGAGATATCGGGAATAACCGCTCTCTGCTTCTTCGATAGAAGCAAAAGGTGTCAGAGTCGAATGGGGAAGCTCTTTATTGATTCCAAAGATCTCCGGGTTCTCCCACTCGAATTTTGTTCCGGAATGAAACGGAGTATTGAGAAGAGTCCAGATAGCGAAAACGATTGAAGCAAGAATGGGCAATCCAATCAGGACTATTGATGAGATAAGTAGGATTTTCAACATTTTACTCATGAGATCCCCTTTTGTGTTTAATTTCTTATAGTCATTTTTAAAAGGTTTGCGCAATTACACTAGAATCAGCTATAAAATGGCTACATACCTTAAAAAGATATACGCAAGAATTTGTGAAAACCGGTATATCTATTTACCCGAAACCGGGAATCAATAGAATACGTCTCACGAGTATTTAGGATCTCAAAATTTTGCCCATTAAAATTTTTTAGGGAAAGTTTTTTCTCCCTCAAATCAATAACTACTGAGCTATTTTTAATTAAAACTCAGTTCGTAACCAGAAATTCAAGCCCTCAGCTTCCTGGGTAATGATCCCCTCAAATCCCAATTTGAAATAAGGAATATCAAACTCGATACCCGGCTTTAAATACATAGAAAATTTCCGAATACTTGATTCTGATCGCAATTGTAGACCCAGATATGAATTGGAAGTGCTACCGAGAAGGGCAAAAACATTTCCATCATTTAAGTAAGCATTTCCATACCGGAGATAGGACATATCCAACTTACCTCTATTGTAAGTTCCCCCTACTCCTAAGGTAGCATTTATGTAATTGAAAAGCTTAAATCCTGAACTAACTTCAACCGGAAAGGACTGAATGAATACATAATAATTTGCCAGACCAAAACTATTCCAGGTCATTTGAGAACCGGCAGCCAATCTGATATTTATATCGGTTGATGCTTGAATGATATTGAGCTTGGTCTTACTTTCATAATATCCCATACCGAGAGATACACCCAGAAAACGGACAAATCGATGAATAGTAAACAAATCACTGTCCAACAATCGATATCTTGTAAAGATACCATTGGTGCGCATGGAAAATTTGTTTTGATCCTTAAACTTAAGTCCCTTAAGCAAATCAATACTTACAGCTGTAGATGGATCTGCATTAGGATTTTCTAATAATACATTTTCATTGTATACCAGAGAATTTCCAAGACTGGGTTTGGGTTGCGCACCTGTTGAAAAAGATCGGTTGAAATAATAAAGATACACATCGAATCGATTCAATGACAATGGATCATCAGAACTGGAGTTGAATTTTTTCTCTTCCCTTTTTATAGTATTCAGAGCCCGACCGAGATTCATTCCCATAAAAAACTTGGGAGATACAGACACTCCACCGCTATCAATTCCAGTAAAACTTCCAAACTCTGTGACTATGACCGTATTGTGTTTTTCTTCATAGCCCAACCCCATAGACGTTCCCAGGGTGAAGGACTTTTCTAAAGACACAGCACCGGTGGGTAGGCCGAGAAGATTTCCCGCTTCTGTGGCCCGCGCCATTTCATTTGCAAGTTTGTCTGTATATTGAAATTTGGTTCCGAAGAGAAGAGAGTTCAAAGAAGACTCAGATATTGGCAAAGATGAACAGGCTGCTCCGGAACAAAAAGCCTGAGCTCCGATGTCCATAGATTTGAGAAAGAGAAGAGCAGTAAGAAGTAATATTTTTTTCATTTTTCGATCCATTTATTTCAAAAAACAGGTATAACCTGAACCGGTTACAGGTTTGGAAAATCCATTGGCAGTGCAGGCTGTAGAGTCAACAGATCCCACTTTAAAGGTGATTTCATATCCATTGGAATACATAGACGCAACTGTAAAACAATCCGATTCCACCAGGTTGTAGCAACAGATATCAAGACCGGAAACTGTTCCTGTATTGTCAATATAACAGGCTCCTAATGAAGATGTATTTGCGGGAGCAGTACCGGGATAGGGATCGTTGGTCTCTGTAGTAGTTGCGGCACTCGCAGCTGATACAGTTTGAATCTGCTTCAAAACCTCCATCATTTCCAAACCCTTTTTGAGCTTAATCACCTTTTGGGCTTTGTCCACCAGAGCCATAAGAACTTTCACCTCATTCTTAGTTTCGCCGGACATTTCTTTTTTGATGGTACAGTTGAACAGAAAGGTCAAAAGAAGGATTCCTAGAATTGATTGGTAATTTTTTTTATAATTCATAAAATTGCTCCGAATATTAGTATATCTGGATAGTTTGCTTTTCAAATTTCGACCAGAATCCATGTCTGTTAAAATATAGAAAGTATAAAATCTTTGAGTTTGAATCTCTAAATGATTAGACAATTCAATTTTAAGTTTTTCTCAATTTTCTATAGAAATAATTTTTTTCCCATACATGAGACCTGATTTTTCAGTCCACTTCCAATGTCCGAAAATCCAATTTTTTTTCCAAAAAGCCCCATCAATTTTCCAATTTCGTTCTGAGTCCAAACATCCATATACTGATTTATGAATGGATTGATAGAATTCCGTTCTTTTTTGAAAGATTAGATTGTCCTTAGTAAAAGAAAATTTTATACCGAACAAAAAACCATCCTTTTGAAAGGAATTTATTTTGTCTCTATCTATGTGCATAGAAAATATGTGAACACTGTTTTGATTGCTTGTATCAAGATCTTCACGTGTAAAGAGCATTCTTAGAGTTTGAGAATTGCTCAATTCTAAAAAATTCATTCCTGATGGCAAAATAGATTCTTTCTTATATCGTTCCTGTTTAGCTAGATTCGAGTATGCAGTGAGGGTACTGTGTCGATCCAATTCATATTTGTAGTAGTTTTCCTGAAATCGTAATGATCCTCCCCTACTGATCTTTTCCAACCATTTTTCAATATCCGACCAGAGTTCCTTGCCTATTGCATAAGCTCCGAAAATGCTTACAATTGATTGGACAGAAAATAAATCAGAAGGTTTGAGAAAAGCAAATAGTACAAATATGATCAAACCGAGAATAGCTCCGAAGTACTTTTGAAAACTTTTTTCGGATTTAATGTATGCTGAGGGCAAGTTTTTTTCGAGATCCTTACTGTATTCCTCAAAGGGTAAAAATCGAATATTAGAAGATTTGATCTCCCTACTATAAGGATAGATAATAATATGACATTCGATTGAATCGTATTTTTTTAGAAAATCGAGGCAGTTGAGATCAAAATCATAGATCTGAGATTTCTCTGAGTGTCTCCGGACGCTGACCAGATTATCGGGTACAGATTCCATAAGTTTTAGATCTTACTCTCTCAGGGGGAGACTTCTCTGCGTTTGAATTTTCGATCAGCAACAATCCAAAAGCCTCTTCCGACATCTTTTTTCCATGAAGGATTGTCTATCACCTCAGCTTCTGCTACAAAGTCATCTAAGGATGTTACCTTAATATCAGAATATACTTTTCCATTTTTTAATATTTTCAAGACATCGTTTTTCTTCAAACCATCTCTGGAACCGAGATTGAATACAATTGAGTCATTTTTGATTTTCAAAATCTTACCCTGAATGGGCATACTCATTACAATCTTATTGGAAAGCCTGGAGGAAAGATCTTCTAAACTATTTCTGCCATAGGAACTAATTTTAATTTTTTTCACTATAGTTCCGGTAGTCCTATCATAAATATTGTATCTCACACTCAGATGATCGCCATTCTTTTGGAAGTTACCATATCCTATGAATCGGATGTAATTGTCTTTTTTCCTATTGCGATTCAGGAGATCTAATACATCCGCACTATAAAAAACTGAATCGGAAAAATGAGTCTTCCCTTTTACTGTCTTGATTGCATCCCGAATGACCCTCTCTTCTTCTCCACCAACTATACTTATTTGAGGCTTCATGGAAAGAGAATACCTGAGTGAGGCGGTGATCACGTCTGTAGTATCCGGATAGTCTGTCATAAAATCATTTGGCTTCAAATCAAATAAGAAAATTTCCGGCACTGACCTAATATTATCGATTAGCAATCCCTCAGTATTCTTATATCCTTCTACATATCCCAAACTATGACGCATGGACTTTAGTAGATTTTCGATTCGATTATTGATTTTAATATTGTCCGGATCTTCTTTTCTTTCCCTTAGCAACTCAGCCAGTAGTTTGGGTTTGTCCGCAAATCGATTGTAGTAATCCGTCATGGTATTCTTGAGTTTGCCATTTTCAGGAATGAGAAGAGAAGCTCTGAGAAGATGATAATTTGCAATTTTGTATTGCAAATCAGAACTGGTTCTCTCATAAAGCTTGTACCTGTACAGGCCCAATCGATTTCTGAGCGGATCAATCTCAGTCAAATTCTTTAAAGCATATTCTTCTATTGTAAATCTGGCGACTTCATTCATTTCATCTTCATTGAGAAGTTTTGTGTATCCCTGAATGATAGCTTCCTTATTGCCTAATTTCATAGCCAGATAGGATTGATAGTGAAGAAGAGTTGTATCAAAAGTAAAATCTTCTGAAAGCATTTTTACATATTCATAAGCATTTTCATACTCACCCAACCAGATGAGAACCTGAATCGCCAACCTTCTTGCATCATGATATCTCGGTTCGAGGGAGAGAGCCGTTTCCAAAAGAGAAAAACTCTCTTTCATCTCTATCTCTCTTTTTTCAGGATCCTCTTCATTGCTGGCCAATTGAAAATGAAGGAAGGCTTTCTCATAAAAGACTTCCGGATTTTCAGGATATTCTTTTCTTAGATTCTCTATGATTTCTGCTGCGGTTCGGTAGTCTTTATTCGCTGTATAGGCTCTAGCGAGAAGAAGTGTATACTCATAATTTGTATTCACTTTGGAGCGGGCTTCGACCAGTCTACGCAAAGCCAGATTGCTTTTTCCCATCCTGAGGAGAATAGTTGCACGTTCAATCAAAAGGATAGAGTTGTATGGCTCTTCCTTCAATCCTTCCTCTATCAATTCGAGAGCTTCGGAATGAGCACCTTCCAAAGATGTGATCTCAGCTACTCCGGAAAGGGCTTCCTTATGCTTCGGCTCACTCTCCAAAACTTTTTTGTATGAATTCAGGGAATCCAACCTGGAACCGAGAGCAAGTGACGTCTTGGCATATCCCAAATGGGCACGATTTGAATTTGGATTCAAATCAATGGCAAACTTAAATTGACCGAGTGCCTGCCTGTAATTTTTTTCCCTATAGAATTTCTCACCCCGGGTCAAGAATTCATTGATCGAATCTGCAAACACCAGAGTTGGAACAAGGATCAGAAAGACGAAGATGCGTTTAATTGTTTTCGGGGACAAAATAACCTCCCTGAGCCTTACCTATGATCTCTCTGAAAAATACAGAAATCTCATAATCGATATAGCGTCCTGCTAAATCCTCATCAGTCTTACTCTTGAAAGAGACTATATAACGGTTGTCCTTCTTGGATTTGATAAAATTATAAAGTTCCACTTCCTTTTGACTTCCGGGAACCTTAAGAAATGCACCGCGTGTTCTTGTGGCAATGTCCTTATAGACATCTACCATCTCTCCTTCATCACCCATAGAGAGGATAATGATAGGAATGGAATGTGCATTGGCATATTGAATATTTCTTAAAATACTGTATTGATTGAAGGCATTGGGAAGGGTTTCTCCTGAAACAACCATGATCACAGCACGCGGACCGAGTTCCGGGGTCAAGTCACTGATCGCCTGAAAAAGACTCTTTCCCAAATTGATAAATTCCGGATCAGGAACAGATTTTCTTATCTTCGCATAGATATCGAGAGGGGAATTTCCATAATCATAGACTTTTTCTGCGTCTTTTCCTGCCCGAATCACTTCAATCCTATCTTTTGTTGTGATGGAAGAGAAGAAATTGCCCAGGTAGAGATCCATATTTGGAGAGAGCTCTTTCAACTTTTGGCTGTTTTCGTAAACCAGAGAGACAGTGATCTGGTCATTGTATTCTTTCATATTGGCCAGACCCACGAGGGGATGGATGTTGGAGTTTTCAAAAATACGAAATGCTTCTCTCCGAATGCCTTTCAGGTCCTGGTTGCTTCGGTTTTTTACCCTTAAGAATAGAGAAATTGTAGGAAATCGGGAAAGTTCAACCCTCTCAACAAAGACATTTAGGTTGGAAGAGAGAGAATTCTTTGGGGAAAATATATCAATTCGGTGTCTTGCGAAATCGACTGAATACAATGATCCGGTATAGTCATATGCACTGGAAAACGGTTTGAGCATCTTTACATAGTCACCGGATGCATCCCGGAAAGTGGAGATTTTTGTCCATTTTTCCTGAATAGGATTGTAGATCATCAGCCCATTGGCTTCATCAGCCACATACATCCTATTTTCATAAAACTTTACAGATCTGGGTTTCTTCATATTGGGATGAGTGAGTTGCTTGATGTAATTGCCCTCATCATCGAAAACAGCAATTCGGGAATTGCCTTTATCTGCGACATAAATCTGTCCGTCTTCTTTGATAGTCAAACCGGCAGGAAAAAATAATTTTTCAGAAAACTTGGCTTTCGGTAGGGGAAAAGAATGAAGAAAGGTTCCATCTAAATTTAATTTCTGGATTCGGTTGTTTCCTGAATCAGAGACGTAGAGGTGTTGGCCGGAAGAGACGTCCAGACCTGTGGGTCCGTGAAACTGACCGGGTCCTATCCCGGATTCTCCAAATCGATCCATGAATTGACCCTTTTGGGACAATTTGTAAATGCGATCGGAAGCAAAGTCTGAAACATAAAGCACGTCATTGTGAAGGCTGAATGACATGGGACCTTCAAAGGTTCTCCCCAGTCCACCTTTGAAATTACCTACGGGGAAACCGTTGGGATCGAATTTGACTACGTTTTTGGTTTCAAAGCCGAGAACATACATAAATCCATCGCTATCCACTACTACATCGGTAGGATTTCGAAAGCGGAACCCACGATGATCGTCTCCGGAGATATGTTTGAAGAATGTGAGCCCGTCTTTTTTGCCGATACCGGCTATGTTCAATCTTAGGATTTCTGCTCGATTTTTCCAAATTTGATTGGCTACTTTTCTTCTCTCTAAAATTTCTAACTCATTGAGACTTTCCTGCCACTCTCCTGCCAGAAAGTATGCATCAGAAAGCATCTTTCTCGCCAGGTGAAAGTCTTCCATCACGGAAAGAGAAGTCAAAAAACTTTCTTTAGCCGCACCATACTGGTAGTTATTGAGTTGAAGAATCCCTTTTTTGAAGGAACTTCTGGCAGATTCTTTCCCGATTCTAAAATCGGGAAGGTCTTCAGAAGAAGTTGGCTGAATAGAAAAAAAAAGGAATAAACAAAAGTAAAAAAAAATTCTAGACATTCTCCCCCGGTGACTCTGCATTCTGACTCATCTCTTCTAATATTCGATTCAGTGAATGAGAAACACGAATGGTTTTTTCGATGTTTTCAGTATTGAGTTTCGATAATTTGTATACATTCAGTATATTATCGGTCACACTGTTAGAAGTCCGGGTAATATTTGTATTGCTCTTGGAAGCATCTTCGATGGCTTCTTCCTGCTCTTCAAGTGCTGTTTCTATCGCAGTTTGATTGTTTTTTATGGACATGATTTGATTGCTGATTTCCGAAAGTGTGTACACCGCTTCTTTTGCATCTGCAAAGAATGTATCTATCTTTAGACGGATTTCATCAGCAATTTTAAAAGTTTCTTTGGAAAGTTCTTTGATTTCATTGGCTACTACAGTGAATCCCCTTCCCGCTTCTCCGGATCGAGCAGCTTCAATCGAAGCATTGAGAGCAAAAATATTGATTTGTTGGGCTAGAGTGGCTACAATCTTATCGATTTTATCCAACTCCTTGGAAGAATCTAAAAAATTAGAAAACACCGAATTGGTAGCATCCGCAGCTTTGAGAGCAGAAATAGAAGACTTTGTAGAACTTGCAACTCCTGAAGAAATCTTTTTGGAAACTCCTCTCAGCTTTTCGAGAGATTGATTGACAGAGACTATATTTCCTGTGAGTTGTTTGGCTGAGGCTGAGGCATGACTGGTTTGCTTCTCCAGTTTGTGCGCAGTCTTACTCATATTCTCAGTGTTTTGAGAAAAATTTGAGAGTTCGGAGCTCAGTTCTTCCACTCCACCTACTCCCACCTGCCTCGGAGAAGGTTTTGTAGTCCCGGATAGTTTTTTCTCAAATGCTCCGAAGGGGTTGGTTCCTATAGTTTTTTTAATATTAGACATTGCGTATCATCCTGTATTAGCGTTTATTTTCTTTGGAAAGAATCTCGGAAACAACTGATCTATAATCAGAAGCCCCATGAGACTTGGGATCGTATTGAAAAATCGTCTGGAAAAAACTGGGACATTCAGCTATTTTGATATCTTCGCGAATGTAAGCATTGTAGACCAACACACCGAATCTTTCGATCAATAATTCTACGATTTCCATATTGTGCCGGATCGCCGGATCCACTCTACAGGGAAGAATTCCGGAGATATGGAGATCAGGATTCAGCTTGACCTGAACGGATTCCACTGTTTCCAAAAGGGCAATCACTCCATAGAGAGTAAGAGCCTGAGCTACTACCGGAATGATCAATTCATCTGCTGCGGCAAGAGCGTTCACAGTACTCAGGTTCAGTCCGGGAGAACAATCAAATACGACAAAATCCCAAGTGGAAGAAGGGATATTTTGAAATTTTTTCTTCAGGAGTTGGGATTTATTTGGATATTCCTTCAGAGCTTTGGTGTTTCTATGTCGAACCGGTGAAAAGGGAATGATATCCAGATTCTTTACCCCGGTCTTAACTGTTAGATCAGAGATCAGCTCCGAACCGGAATCTAAATCAAAGAGATCTCTATCCGAATCAGGTCTTTCATTGCCCAAAAGCCAAATTGAGGCAGAGGCACCCGGGTCGAGATCGACGAGCAGGACTTTTTTGCCCCGATCGGCAATACCCGCCGCTAAGTTCACAGCTGTGGTTGTTTTGCCACTACCACCTTTCTGGTTGTTAATTACTATTTTTCTCATCTTCCATCTTCCAAAGGAGTTACATTGATAACTCTGATTTCATGTCTATTATTTTCTCTGCGTCAATAATTGATAAGAGTACGCCATTAATTTTATAGGAATGGGAAACAAAAAAACTATCAATTCCCATTACCTGTTTGCTGATTTCCATTCGGGTATTCTGTTGAATGTCCTGAATCTCTCCCACTTCGTCTACCAGAAAACTGACAAGACCTCTTTTTGTTTTCACAATCGTGTGCAATGGCTTTTGGTCGGGAGCACGATCGGGCATTTCAAATTTCTTTCGGAGATCTACAACTGTCAGGATTTGTCCTCTGTGAAGGATGACTCCCTGGATAGACTTATTCGCATGGGGAACACGAACCACATCTGTTTGGAAGAGCACTCCTAAAACCTTGAGAACATCTATCCCGAAACTGGTTTCATTCACTTTGAAAGTACAGATCTTTCTCATTTCAGAACTTCCTCCAAAAGCGGTGGATCAATGTCATTTTCAATGATCTCGACTTCTCTCTGTGGTTCGGGAGGAATCTCTTCCCTCCGCATGAGCCTTTTTACGATTGGATTTCCCAAATAGTGTCTGTAGATCTCATTTACATTGAAAATGAGAGCCGGTTTACCATCATTGAGAATGGTCACTCCCGAGAAAAGGAAGATATCACTCAATTGACTACCGAGGGGTCGGAGAATCGCTTCCTCCATGTCCGTAACCCTGTCGGTTACGATGGCAAAGAGAATGTTCTCATCCTCCAACAAAATCAACTCTACGGGGGGATTGTCCGGAAGCTTGTCTGTAATAGGATCTTCGTACTTCAATAATTGTTTCATGTAAAGGAGAGGTACGCGTTTCCCGTCTTTTAAGAAAAATGTGTATCCATGATCGATTTCCAAAAATCCCAGAAGAGATTCCGATGTCAGATGTAGAATCTCCGAGAGATAGACCTTGGGAATCGCATACCGTTCTGTCCCAAAATTTGCAGACACGACCGGAATGATTGAATTGATAAGGGGGATTTGAAGATGGATGTGGGTCCCTTTCCCTTTGACACTCTTGTCCAAGTAAATCTTCCCACCGCTTTCTTCTATCTTAATCTTAGCCAGATCCATTCCGGATGGCTTTCCGCCCACAAATCCTCCGGTTTCATTCAGACCGGCATAGCCGTCACGGAACAAATAATGCAAAATCTCTTCATCCGAAACCTCTGAAGCTTCCTCAGTCAGCATGACATTCTTTTCAATGAGTTTTCGTCTGACCTTCTCAGGATCCATTCCTCTACCATCGTCAGAAATTACAGTATGAAAGTACTCACCTTTGTAATAGGCATCGATGTGGATCTGACCATCGGGAGCCTTTCCTAATTCTTTTCTCTCCTCAATAGTTTCAATACCATGTTCGAGAGAGTTTTTGATCAATTGAATGATTGTGAGTTTTAAGTTTTCTAATAACTCGGAGTCTATTTCTTTTTCTTTGCCCTGGACTCGCAAAACCACACTCTTTCCTAAGGGTTCGATCGTGTCCTTGATCAGTTTGTCAAAATTCATTATGAGAGTTCCCAAAGGTTGACTTCTGGCTTCACGAACCTCGTCATACAATTCGGTGATGAGGTTGTTCAGTCTTGTGCTTTCCTGAAGATACTTTAAACTTTTGAACTCTGATTGAAATCGGGTAAAGATTTCCTTGGAATGATGAAGCTCCACAACGATATCCATAAAACGATTGAGTAGATCAGCATGAGTATTTTGACCTGTAGGAGGAGTTCCCGCCAAAAGAAGATCGGTAGCATTCCCCATCTCGTCCATGAAGCCTTCGTCTTCGGTCTTTTTGATGACTTCTTCCACATCAGCAATGATGGATTCATTCAGATGGGCAGGCTCTTTCCCTGTATCATCGATGGAGAATAAGACTTCCCGAATAGACATATTGAGCTTTAGAATGGTAGTGGTCATCTCATTGGAAACTTCATGATTGACCTGAAGGAGGTGGGAGATCAGTCTCTCAGCGATGTGAATGAGGGATTCCAGTTTGAGGAATCGATTGATCTTACTGGATTCTAAAAATGTCTGGTAATGGGCATGGATAGAGTTGAGAATCTCATTGGATTCCGGATTTTTCCTCAGTTCGATGAGTTCTGAATCGAGGGCGTTGAGAGTCTCGTAACTTTCTGAAAGAAATACTGTTCTATCTTTTTCCAAATTGGTTTTTCATCCCATTCTTAATAATTTCTGAAGAATACCATTTTTTATTTTCGACAACTGGGGTAAGAAAACATTAATCCAATGCAAGAAAGCCTCAATGAAAATGCTGGAGACTTCAGGGTCTTACCTGTCGATTTGGAGATTTTCACTTTTGGAGCCCGGGAAAGCACAAGCTCTCCAACACTTATTGGATGAAATCTATTCAGAAATGCAAGTCAATTTTTCCAACGATACGGAAACTCATTTGGGAAGGACAAGAAGGAAACTGCTTCCCTCTCCCGGAGTCGATTTGACAGAAATCCTTCCATTCATTTTTTCGATGTATTCTTTACAAATGCTCAGACCGATCCCGGATCCGGTTTCTTCTTCTGTGCCAATTCCCGCAGTCTCCACTTTTGATGTAAAGAGAGACTTCAATGTTAGATCATCCATTCCCATCCCATAGTCTTTTATGACTATAAGAGTTTCTTTCTCCGTATCCTGAATTTCAAACTCAACGACACTATCCCTGTATGAGAACTTGATAGCATTGGATAGCAAATTCCGGAAAATCATTCCGAGAGCATTTCTATCACCGAAACATCGAATCCCATCCCCGGCCTCAATTTGGATCGAGATGTTTTTTTGAACAGCAAACCTTTCCAGAAGTGCATAACTTTCCATAATGAGAACCCGCGGGTTGAGTTCTTCTCTTTTCAGGGGAGAATTGCTGATTTGTGAAATGGACCACTGAAGAAGGTTTTCGAGTAAGAATCGATTGCTATCCAAAATTGTATTCACTTTCTTAATGTATTTCAAAAGAGAATTCTTATCTATCTGCTTGCTTTTAAATAGATCCAGGGTTTCTTCGAGAGCTCTCAGAGGAGATCGGAGATCATGTGCAATCATGGAAAACAATCTATCCTTAATACGGTTGGAAGCTTCCAGTTTATGGTTTGCTTCCATCAATTCGATTGTCTTATTCTTTACCGTATCTTCCAGAATCTCATTTTGTTTGACTTCCAACATCAATAATTTATCCCTATACTCTTTATTTTTTACAGAAAATGAAACCGTAAAGCATAGGATAAAAAGAATAAAGCTTTCATTCAAGAAAAATGAATCTGCATTGTTTAAGTAATAATGCATGAGATTGAAAAGTGCATAAGTCAAAGATATGGATCCCACCGCAATCCAAATTGTTCCGGAAATTTCTTCCTTATACGCCTTAAATACTATTCTGAGGAGATCGTAGAGAAGAAATAGATTCATAAATACAAATAAGTAATTTGTTATGTAAAATAAATAAAAAACCCGTATCCCCTCAGAGAATCCGGCAGTTAGAGAGATAAGAAATACCAGAGTGTACAAAAATATAACAGACACACTGTACAAATCAGTGGGGAAGTGAAAAAAACTCCTGGTCAGAAGAATAATGATGACTCCGGAAAGAAATATAGACGGATGAAAGATCATGTGATGAATAAAAAAGTTTCCTGTAAAAATATATGTATATTTCTGATGGCCGATGATAACAAAACCGAGAAGAACGGATAAGATCCCAAAATAAAGATAGGAAATTTCTCTCCGGTTTCCAAGATAAGTAAACAATGAATAAATTCCCATAAAAATCAGGAAAAAAAACTCACCTCCGAAGACCATGAGCTGGGATTGAAATTCTTTTTCGCAGGCTTCTTTTTCGCATAAGATAGGATATTCAAGTATTCCTCCCCCTCCTGCATCATCACCGACCCGAATGAGCAATGTATTCCTATCTCCGGATCGGATTCTTTTGGAAGGAATCGAATACTGCACCGGACGGGCATTCTTAAGAATCCTGAGAGGATTGTCCATATTCCCTGACTTTCCAATCAGGTAACCGTTGAAATAGACTTCATGAGAATTGAGAACATTTTTGAGAAGTAGAGCCAGTCTTTTTTTTTGAAGATTCTCTGAAATACGTATTTCAATTTTATACCAAACTATATTTTTCTTGTGATAGCCTGAAGAATGCCAGTAGCCCGGAACACGGATGGGTCTCCAATCCGAACTCTCCAGTGGCCGGGAATCCAAACGCCCTACCTCATTTTCATTTCCCAACCATCCACCCTTCAAACGATTGATAGGAGAATTCAAAAAGTGGACATCAGCTCCAATATTTCCATCCTGGGGTTCGGGATTACAGGTAGACAAAAGGAAAGATAGTAGAAGAGAAATCAAAATCCGGGTTCTGCTCATTGGTTTCTATCCTTGAACTGCTTTTGCTTTCAAAAAAATACCGGACATATTAAAATTTTGATAATTGTACTATCCATTGAATTGGAGTTTCTCAAAACAAACAACTCCGGATTCATTACCTATTTTAGAAAGCCTTTGTATTTGAATATTCTAATTTTCCTTTTTTTTTCTTAAACTAAAAAGAATTAGAAGCTTCTATGAAAAAATTTTGAATGATTAAAAATTTAAACTCTTATCTTTGTCGAACAGGACAAAATCAAATATCTTATTAAAAATCTGCGAAAGCCATTCCCCGATTTTGAGTCCGGGAATCAACAGGTAGTCAAGTGTGAATGATATCCATAAAGAAAATTTTATTGGGAGCTATAGTCTTAGAAAAGGTTTTGAGAATGTGTTTGGAATTGAGATCATTATAGGGTGCACTGATCACCCATTCCTCAGGATTTCGGCTGGAAGCATAGACATGATTCATAAAGTAAGGTCTCCAACACCAATTTTTTCCCAGACTTGTATCATCTCTGATTATGGAACCATTCTCCCTGGTAAAATTTGGAGAGATTTGATACCCGAGAAGATCCGTTAGGTAAAATCTATAGAAAGTATTAGAGTCATCCAATTTAAAAATCTCGGGCAATTGATCCCAGTATTCCTCTTTGAAATTCAAGACGGAAAGACTATCTTCGATGATCTTTTCCAACCGAATTCTTTTTTGAATTGTGTAGTATTGTTCTATGCAGTATTCATTTATATAGTTTGACAAAGTACTATTGTACTTATTCAATTTCTGGAATTCACAGAATGGTTTGTCCAGTAAATATCCCTGAACATATCTGGCACCAAACTCAATCGCTTTTTCCAATTCGTGCTTTTCTTCCACTCCCTCGAACAAAAGAGAGATACCTAAATTTTCACAAATCCGGGATAGAGAAAACAGGATTTCTTCATAACTCCGATCAGTTATGGATCGTTTCAGCATTTGCATATCTATCTTGATGATATCAGGTCTCAGAACTGCAATCCGATCGAGATTGGATGACTTAGAACCAATATCATCTATAGCAATCTGAAATCCAAATTTTTTGTAAGACTCGATGATAGGCCACAACAACTCAATGTCTTCTTCTATGTGTTCTTCTGTGATCTCAATCACAATTCTACCCGGATCGATTCCGGCTTCTCTTGCAAGTGTGAGTGTATGTACTTCCGTTTCCAAATCGGGATATAGGGAAATGTGGTTCAATAATCTTCGGGGGGAAATATTCAAAAATAGTTTTGCTGTGGGGTCAATGCTTTGATTGGCAAGATATCCAATTGCTTTCTTCCTTAACTTTCTATCTATTTCCAGAGAAAACTCATCTAGAGACTCATCAATGGAACCGGATTTAGCAGAGGAAAGCCCGAAGAATCCTCCCAAGCTTTCCACATTTCCTGTTTCGTCTTTCAACCTCCCTAGAGACTCATAGCCGTAAACGGACATCGTTTCGAGACTCAATATTGGTTGAAAAAATGGTAGTACGTACCCTGTCTCAATTTTTTCCATCCATTCCGCTAAGCTATTTCTTCTCACCATTATTATTCCTATTCCCTTATTCTGGTCTACTTTTTGCAAAAAGGATACCAGACAGTAAAAACAAGTGTTTTTACAGATTTTGAAAAGAGGAATGTACAATTTTTCTACACCTTTGTACAGTATAGCTTAAAAGAAATGCATAAGGACAAAGAAATGAACATACAATTTGACTATCCCAATCCAATGAAAGCATTTGATGAAATGTTCGAGGGATATGATACACCGCGAAGCCAGTACAATGATGTTTTTGAGACTCTTCATCAAATGAAAATTTCACAGTTTAAAGAAAAGGAAGCACTTTCCAGATTGGCTTCAATCAATCAGGGCATTACCTTCACTGTCTACAACGATGGGAAAGGAGTAGAAAGAATTTTCCCATTTGATTTGATTCCAAGAATCATTTCTATGAAAGAGTGGAAAACAATAGAAGCCGGTGTAGTCCAGAGAATCAAAGCTCTGAATCTTTTTCTCAAAGACATATACAATGACAGAGAGATTCTAAAAGAAGGAATCATTCCGGAAGACTTCGTCCTCAACTCACCGGAATACTGCAAGGAAATGATCGGAGTAAAAGTTCCTTATGATATCTACACTCACATATCAGGAACAGATATCATACGTGATGACAATGGTGATTATTGTGTTCTCGAAGACAATCTCCGTACTCCATCAGGAATTTCATATGTATTAGAAAATCGATATATAATGAGAAGAGTCTTCCCGGAAGTATTCAAAGAAAATAGTGTACTACGGGTTGACTCGTATCCCGGAATTTTGTATGAGATGTTAAAAAATCTTTCCATAAATCACAAAAACAAAAATCCACAGATAGCACTTCTGACTCCGGGTATGTACAATTCTGCTTATTATGAGCATGTATTTCTCGCCTCACAGATGGGAGTACAAATGGTAGAAGGATTTGATCTACAGGTCAAAGATGATAAGGTCTACATGAAAACAATCAATGGGCTTGTCCAACTCGATGTGATCTATCGAAGAGTGGATGATTCGTTTCTCGACCCGCAGGTCTTCCGAAAAGATTCCGTTCTGGGGGTTCCCGGACTCTTCAATGCTTACAAAAAAGGAAATGTAGTCATAGTCAATGCCGTAGGGAATGGGATCGCAGATGACAAGGCGATTTATTCTTACGTTCCCGAAATGATCCGTTACTACTTAAACGAAACTCCTATTCTGAAAAACATTCCCACATACAGACTCGGAAACCAGGAAGAAAGAGAGGAAGCCTTTTCCAAACTGGAAACTCTTGTCGTAAAGGCAACCAACCAATCCGGTGGATATGGAATGTTGATCGGAAAAGAATCGACACCGGAAGAAATTGAAGAATACAAAAAGAAAATCTTAGAAAATCCCTCGGGATTCATTGCTCAACCCACTATCAATCTCTCCACTTCCCCCTGCTTTATCAATGGTAGTATTGAGCCGAGACATATTGACCTACGTCCATTCGCGATTTATGGACCGGATGGGGTTCATCTCATTCCCGGAGGATTGACCCGGGTTGCATTAAAAAAAGGATCTTTGGTAGTCAACTCCTCTCAGGGGGGTGGTAGCAAAGATACATGGGTGGTAAAATAAAATGGTAATGCTCAGTAGAATTGCAGAATATCTCTTTTGGTTGGGACGTTTTATGGAAAGGGCACAGGGAATTTCCATTAGTCTTGAAGTTCAGCTCACTTCGTCACTGGAGGCAAGTGATTACTATGACAACTCGAATTGGGAACCGATCTTAAATGCTGTGGGGCAGTTGAGTAGCTTTTACACAACACACACTCAAGCGGATTCACAAACGGTCATGGACTATCTTGTTTTCGATCTCACCAATCCCAATTCGATCAATTCGTGCATCAACAAAGCCAGGGAAAATGCACGCGGTGTTCGGGACATGATATCCAAAGAGACCTGGGAGATCATCAATGTCTTCTATCATGAATTTTCAGAATTCAACATGGAGAGAATTCTCAAAGAAGGGCCGGACCGATTTTTCCATTTCATCAGAAACAAAGGTTACAGCTTTGATGGAGTCACTGAGATCACCATGTTTCGGGACAAGGGTTACCATTTCATGAACACAGGTAAATTCATTGAAAGAGCTGATCAGATCGCAAGGATTCTGGACGTAAAGTACCACATTCCTCTGAAAAGAATCCAGGATGTAGGGAACCCGGTAGACATCTATCAATGGAGAACTCTTTTGGACTCAACAGGAGCTTATGAAGCTTATGTAAAACAATACACAACCAAAATCGTTCCCATCCATGTAGCAGAAATTCTTATTCTCAACAACCGTTTACCGAGATCCCTTGTTTATTGTATGTCTCATGCCCTCGAATCCATTCGACAGATCAATCCGAGCTCCAATAAACACTATTCTACAGGTACAGAACAAAGGATCGGAAAACTTTATTATCAACTGGCCTACAGTAGCGTAGAAGATGTATTTTTCTTTGGATTGCATGAATATCTAACAAATTTTATCAGTGGACTTTTGGGAATTGGAAGTGGAATGAATCAGGATTACTTTGCTCATTAAAAAACCGGGAGAAATCGGCAGAAAACTCTGAAATCCATAACAGGAAAATGAAAATTTATTTGTATTTATTCCCCTTACATCTAGATTCTCATATTGTCCCTGTTGTGAATCATGAAATATTTTCTGCTGATCCTAATTCTAAGCTTATCTTCGATCTGTACTCCGACCTATTCTCAATCATCAGAAGAAAATCAGAAAATTCGATTGTATTTCAAATGGTTTCACAAATTCCAATTTGCCGGTTACTATGCAGCTACTGAGAAAGGTTATTATGAGGAGGAAGGTCTCCAGGTTGAACTGATTGAAAGAAATCCCCGGCTTTTTCCTGCTGATGCTCTCATAGAAAACAAAGCTGACTATGCGATAACAGATTCAAATATCATAACAAACTACAATAGTGGGATGAATGTTGTTATTTTAGCGAGCATTTTTCAGCATTCCCCTCTTGTTCTAATCGCCAGGAAAGATTCAAATACAATGACTCCGGATGACCTGAGAGGAAAGAGGATCATGTTTGGAAAGGACGATAAAGCTCCGATTGTAGCCACCCTAAAAGAATTTCATATTTCTGATTCTGACTATACTTACATCCCGCACTCCTTCCATGACAATGATTTAATCGAGGGCAAGGTAGATGTCATTTCCGGTTACATAACCAATCAACCCTTCTATTTCAGAAATTTGGGAATTGAAGTTTCCATCATCAACCCCCTGAATTACGGAATCGATTTTTATGGGGACAATCTGGTTACCCTCAAGCAGACTATAGAAAAAGACCCCGATAAAACAGAAAAATTCCTAAGGGCCAGCCTGAAAGGTTGGACCTATGCCCTTCAGAATAAGGAAGAACTCATCCAGTTGATTCATGAAAAGTATGCTCCCAACTTCACCATAGAGCAATTGCGATATGAAGCAACAGAAATGGATAAATTGATCAACCTGAATTATGTCCAAATCGGTCATACCAATCCGGATCGGTTGCAGAGAATTCTCAATTCTTATGTTTTCAATGATTTGATCCCCAAGAATCCAAGGGATCTAAAAGGGATAATCTACAATCCTGACGACTACCGGAAGACCCCTCTCTATCTGATTGTAATCATGACAGTTTCACCTATTTTGGTCATACTGGTTGGATTCATTATCAACCGAATTCTTAAAGACTCCAAAAAACTGGTAAAGCTCTCTGAGTTGCGTATCAAACAACTGGGAAACAACCTTCAGGATGGAGCAATATTTCAGATGAGGAGAAGCAAACACGGTAGTATTTACTTCTCCTACATCAGTAAAGGAATTGAAGCAATCACAGGCATTGCGACGGAAGAGATCCTTGCAAACTACAAGATCCTCTATTCGATAGTTCACCCCGAAGACCTACCCTTGATGGTTCGAAAAGAAAATGAATCCTTTAAAAACATAACCCCATATAGATTCACCTATCGAATCAAAAAACTCGGAGGAAGAGAAAAATGGCTTCAAAGCCGTGCCATACCCCATCAATTGGAAGATGGGACAGTCACATGGGATGGGATCATTCTGGACATTACACAATTGAAAAATACCGAGGAAGAACTTAAGAAATCTATCGAAGTAGCAGAATCAGCGAATCGGTCCAAAAGTATTTTCCTTGCAAACATGAGTCATGAGCTCAGGACTCCATTGAATGCTATTATTGGATTTTCACAAATCCTCACTTCTATATCTACTCTTTCAGAAAAAGATAAGGAAAATGTTGATATCATCGCAAAAAGTGGAGAGCATTTATTAAACGTTATCAATCAAATTTTAGATCTTTCAAAGATAGAATCAGGAAAAATTGACCTGAGTGAGAAAGCTTTTGATGTTCACAAAATGCTACAGGATGTGAAAAATTTATTTGTCATCAAAGCTCATGACAAGAATATAAATTTTTTAATTCACTTCAATAATGAGATTCCTCAGGTGATTATCTCTGATGAGATCAAACTCAAACAGGTTCTAATCAATCTCATAAATAATTCTATAAAGTTTACCAAAGTCGGTTCGGTAGAAATTGTCATTTTTACATCCAATGAAACGATTAACACAGAACAATTTGATTTGAATTTTGAAATTAGAGACACCGGAATGGGGATAGCGCCCGATGAGATGGACAAATTATTCAATGCCTACGAACAAACCGAAAGCGGAAAAAAATCCAACGAAGGAACCGGTTTGGGACTTCCTATAAGTAAGAAATTCATCGAAATGATGGGTGGAAATATTAGGGTGGAAAGTATCATCGGACAGGGTTCGGTTTTTAAGTTTTTTATTAAAACTAGAAAATCTAATGAACACTTAGAAGCCAAAAAGGAAGTCTCCAATCAAAAAGTCATAGGAATAAAAAATGCACAAAAGAACTATAACTTAATGATTGTAGATGACAACTTCATCAATCGACAATTAATTATTAAAATTTTAAAACCCTTAAATTTTGTTATCACAGAAGCTGGAGATGGGGCTGAGGCTCTAAAAAAAGTTACAGAAAATCCACCGGATCTCATCTGGATGGACATCCAAATGCCTGTAATGGACGGGAGAGAAGCTACACGCAAGATTAGAACATTAGAAATATCTAAATCTATTAAAATCATTGCTCTTACAGCGAATGCTTATGATGAAGAAAAACAAGAAATCCTATTGAATGGGTTTGATGGTTTCATATCCAAACCTTTCAAAAACATTGATATCTATACTGCACTTTC
The DNA here is from genome assembly GCA_024233875.1 of Leptospiraceae bacterium. Taxonomy (GTDB): domain Bacteria; phylum Spirochaetota; class Leptospiria; order Leptospirales; family Leptospiraceae; genus JACKPB01. The sequence goes on along the minus strand of JACKPB010000001.1, from coordinate 128,299 downwards.
TAACTTTCTGAATATAGAATTCATATATGATGAGAATCTATCTAAAGATAGCTCCGGGAAAAGAAATTCTCATTTTAATTATAGGATGGATTATTTTGAGAATGCAGACAAAGACTGGTTGGCAAAATTTTCCCGTTCCCTGGAAGCATGTAATTTTGACGAAATGATGCAACTCGTTGACAATCAAACTTTTCTTTCTCCTGAGATGTCTGAAGAAGTCAAACTGATTATTCATGATTTTGATTACGAAAAATTGGAAGGTATGCTCTGAGCATTAATTATTCTTATGGAAAAGAAAGAAACTATTCTCATTGTAGATGACACTCCGAACAATTTAAGAATACTCAGTCAAATTCTTTCCGATGCCGGATACATAGTTCGACCCTGTCCGTCAGGAAAACTTGCCTTAAAAGCTGCAAGGGCACAAATCCCCAGTTTGATTCTTTTGGATATAGTGATGCCCGAAATGGATGGATACGAAGTCTGCAAGATCTTAAAAACTGATACAAAAACGGAAAACATACCAATTCTTTTCATTTCAGCCTTAGATGACCTTTCCAATAAGATGAAAGCTTTTGAAGTGGGAGGATTGGACTACATTACCAAACCATTTCATGCAGGAGAAGTCTTAGCGAGAATCAAGACGCATCTGGAATTGCAGAGAGTAAAAGAGGAACTCACTGACAACTTCAATCAAATGGAGCTGGAATTTGTAAAGGCAAGACAAACTCAGGAACTATTGATGTCCCGAAAGTTTCCTTCGATTCCGGAAGTAGACGTTGATATCAGATATAGATCTATGACTAAGGTGGGTGGAGACTACTATGACTTCTTTTATGAAGATGGTCATCTGGGAATTCTCATCGCAGATGTTTCGGGACATGGAGCTGCGGCATCACTGATAGTTTCTATAGTAAAAATTGTTTTCTATTATCAAAAAAATAATATGCTGAACCCATCTCTCCTACTACAAAATATGAATGAAGCCTTTTATGGAAATATAGGTAAAGAGTTTGTTACTGCCACTTACTTATTGATTGACCTAAAGAAACAAAAGATAACAGTAGCAAATGCCGCTCATCCTCCCTTGCTATTATTGAGAGAAGGTTCTAAAGAAATCATCCAGATTCTACCCAGAGGAACCCTTCTCGGGATCAAGCCGGATGCAAAATTTCAATCTTTAGAAATCGATTTTCAACCCAAAGACAGACTTCTTCTCTACACGGATGGACTTATAGAAGCGCCCAATGAATCAAACGAAATGTATGACGAAGAGAGATTGGCAGATTTTCTTAGAAAAAATAGAAATCTCAAGCCTTCAGAATTATCCGAAAAACTTATGAAAGAAATAATAGACTGGTCGGGGGGAGAGTTAAAATTAGAAGATGATATTATGATCATAACCATTGACAATAAGATCAATAATTAAATACTATCTCACCTTACGCTTTTCGTGCAAAAGGTGAGGATAATGAAAGGGAGCCTTTCGGCAGATTGGGAACTCATCGTCCTCAAACCTCTATTTTTATAGATCTATTAGTAAAATATGATTTTGTATTATAAAAATTAAAATGTTTAAAAGTAATGAATTGCGTAAGGTGAGTTACTATGGAATTAAAACATCCCGGAACTAACCGTACCGGTATTATAGTTAAGTATTTAATATTTTCACTGACCTACCTGATTGTACTTTCATGCAAATCAGAAACTATAAAAATAAATGATGGAAAAATTGAAAAATCCATCACCCGTCATACGGGAGTGACAAACCAAATGCTAGCCGAAGCCAAACAGAAAAAAAAGTTAAATCTGGGTGATCTATTTGTTTTGGCGGTGGAGCAAACAGAGAGAATCGCCATTCGTCAGGAAGCATTGGTTCAGGCGGAAGCCCGGAAATCAGCTGCCTGGGGTGGTTTCTTTCCTTCCCTTTCTTACAGACATCTTGAGAACTTCACAATCCCCGATCACAGAAAACATGATAGGGAAATCAACAGGAGAAACGAAATTGCCAATGCTCTTCTCGGTGTCCCCACAGATAGCACCTCAACTACCGGAACAACAAGAACTCAGATTTCCCCCGCATTCCTTCCGGGTGATGTGCTGGTTTTAAACGTTCCTATTATGACAGGATTGAATGAATACTCTGCTTTCAAAACAGCTAATGAAATGGTAGAAGTAAGAAAGTATGAAGCCCAATTTGAAGCGGGTAGATTGTATTTAGAACTGGCACAATTGTATTACAATATACTTCAACTGGAAAATACTATAACTACTAATCGAAATATACTATCAGTGACTGAAAATATAATCAAAGAGCTGAAGTACAGAGTTCAACTGGGGAAAAGTCGATCTGCAGAATTGTACAATGCAAGTTCGCAATTGGCTAAACTGGAAGCTGATCTACAAAAATCTGAAGATGACTTACAAATATTGAAATCAAATCTTTTGACTAAAATAGGCTCCAAGACAGAAGTAGAACTAGAATTGGAAAGTTTACCCGAAGAACTCAAGCTTCCTATGGAACTTGCTATGAAAAAATCAGACAATCGACCTGATGTAAGAGCCGCTGAGTTCAATTTAAATGCGGCCAGGGCAGAGATAAAAAGAGCCTGGGGAGGTCATCTCCCCACCGTCTCTCTCAATGGGTATTACAGAATTCCAAGAAGTGGTCAACCCCGAAATAGAGATATTTTTACACAATTTGTAGTACAAATTCCTCTCCTCTCCGCCGGCACAATATCCTCAGCAGTCAAAGAAGCAGAATCAGCCGGAAGACAGGCTGAAATGGTATTAGAAGAAACCAAAAGAACAGCAGGCGATGAGATTCGTACAACGTATCGAAGCTATGTAAATTCGGGAAAAATCCTCGAAGCCTATAAAAAATCAATGGAAGCCGCAGAACTAAACTATAAGTTTCAAAAAAGAGATTTATCACAGAAACTAGCAACTTCTCTGGATGTGTTCAATGCTCTTAATACTCTACAATCTTCTCAAAATGATTACAGCAGAATTCAATTACAGAGATACTTATATAGAGTCGCTTTTGAAATTGCCATAGGAAACATTCCCATTAAAAAATCCGGAGATTCATCTGTCGGAGAAAAAGGAGATAAAGAATGATTCTATCAGATATCTCTATTCGAAATCCAATATTTGCATGGATGCTTATGATCGGTCTGACTCTATTTGGATTTCTATCCTTTTTGCGTTTGGGGATTTCCCAAATGCCTGATGTAGATTTCCCTGTAATTAATATCCGTGTCACATGGAATGGAGCATCTCCCGAGGTGATAGAAACAAATGCTGTGGATATAATGGAAGATGCGATCATGAGTGTAGATGGAATCAGGGAAATAAATTCGACATCTAAATATGGTTCTGCTAATATTACTGTCGAGTTGGATCTATCAAAAAATGTAGATACCGCACTCCAGGAAGTCCAATCACGGATAGCGCAAGCTCAAAAACTTTTACCAACTACCATTGATCCTCCAATAATTACCAAATACAACCCGGAAGATCAACCTATCCTCTGGTTGGGAATATCTTCAAAATCAGAACTACGTGATCTTATGGTCTTTGTAAAGGATCATGTGAAGAACAAATTTTCCACAATCAATGGAGTCGGACAAATAGTCCTGGGAGGATATGTAGATAGAAATTTACGTATTTGGATAGATGGAAATCGAATGAGCAGCAGAGAACTCACAGTAGATGACATTCTGAATACTATTGCCAGAGAACATACGGAAGTTCCGGCTGGATTGATCGAAACTCAGACTACAAATTATAGTATACGCTCCATGGGCGAGGTCACAAGTGTTGAGAAATTTTCCAATCTTCCAATCACTATGCGTGGGGGATCCCCGATATTTGAATCCAATCTAAAAATTCGGGACATTGCCTTAGTAGAGGATGGATTAGATGATGTCCAACGTATATCTCGATTCAATCAAAATATCTCTGTTGGTATCGGGATAGTCAAACAGAGGGGAGTCAATGCAGTAGAAGTAGCTAAAAATGTGAAATTAAAAATCGAAGAATTGAACAAGGAGCTTCCGGAAGGATATCGGATTGATATTGTATTTGATTCAACTAAATTCATTGAAGAATCTATAGAAGAATTAGAATTTACTATCATTCTCTCAGCCATCCTTACAGGGATTGTAACCTACCTCTTTCTGGGAAGCTTTTCTTCGACGTTTAATATTTTACTGGCGATACCTACTTCTATCATGGGAAGTTTTTTGATTCTTTATTATTTTGGATTTACCCTAAATACATTCACTCTCCTCGGATTGTCTCTGGCTATGGGTATCGTTGTAGATGACGCAATCATGGTTCTGGAAAATATTGCAAGACATAAGGAGATGGGCAAGACTACAGTGCAGGCCGCTATAGATGGAGCCAGGGAAATCTCTTTTGCGGCTACAGCTACTACTCTCTCGATAATAGCGATATTTTTGCCTGTTGCTTTTATGGATGGAATTATCGGAAAATATTTCTATCAATTTGCTATCACTATCACTGCGGCTGTCTTATTGTCTCTTTTGGAAGCATTGACCCTAACTCCCATGCGTTGTTCACAATTTTTAGATATAGGACACAACTCGGGTTTCGGAAAAGTTTTAGATAAATTCTTCAATTTGATATCTGATCTTTATAAAATTTTACTCAAATGGGTTTTAAAATTCCGATGGACTGTGCTACTCCTCTCCTTAGCGGCTTTCGGCGCTTCCTTTTTACTCTTAAAACCATTGAAAAAAGAATTTGTCCCCTCTCAGGATCAGAGTCAAATTATGATTCGATTGAAAACTCCTGTAGGATCATCTATATATTTTACCGATGAACTCACTAAAAAATGTGAGGAATACCTTTCTTTGAAAGAAGAAATTACCAAAATGTATGTTGCTGTTGGAGGTTTCGGAGGCGGTGAAAGTGATAGTGCAATCATTCTTCTAACCCTGAAGCCTCCCCATGAAAGACCTATCTTTCAGAAAACCGGGAAACCAATTTCACAAAATGAATTTGCCGGAGAACTGAGAAAAGAATTGGGAAAAATTTCCAAGGATTTAAAAATCATTGTTCGTGATATGTCTATGCGTGGATTTTCTTCATCGAGAGGCTTCCCAGTGGAATTAACCATCAAGGGTAGAGACTGGGATAAATTAGCACTCTTATCCGAATCCATAATGAAAAAAATGGAAGAATCAGGAAATTTTCTCGATATAGATTCAAATTTCAAAAAAGGTCAACCTGAGATTCAGGTCTTTCCCAATAGAAGATCAGCAGCCTCCCATGGTGTAAGTATCACCTCTATTGGAAATGTAATTTCTGCGATGATCGGTGGGGTAAAATCAGGACAATTTACAGATGGTGGACATAGGTATGACATAAGAGTTAGATTGGCAACAGATGAAAGGCTCGGACCCAATTCCATCAATAATCTCTTTGTTCGAAACAATAGAGGAGAGCTGGTACGTCTCAGGGATGTTGTAGATTTGAAAGAAGAGCCAACTCTTCAAAGTATCACAAGAAATAATAGAGAACGTGCAATCACGATTTTTGCAAATCCTGCTCCGGACTCTTCTCAAAAAGAAGCTATTGATTTAGCAGTAAACATGGCAAAGGATGTACTACCCGATGGATACTATTTGAGTCCTTCAGGTTCCGGAAAGACTCTTGATGAATCATTTTCTGGACTGGGAATGGCTCTTGTACTGGGCATCATCATAGCTTATATGATCCTGGCCAGTCAATTTGAGAGTCTGATTCATCCCATCACTGTTCTCATGGCAATGCCTTTCAGTTTTAGCGGAGCGATTCTGGCACTTTATTTATTTGATAGATCTTTAAATATATACAGCTTTATAGCTCTGATCCTTCTCATGGGACTGGTGAAGAAAAATTCAATCTTACTGGTAGACTTTACAAATCAAATGATTGTAAACAAGCCGAACGCTATCGAAACTCTCATGGAATCCTGTCCGATACGACTCCGACCTATTTTGATGACCTCTGTATCCACAATTGCTGCTGCATTACCTCCCGCCCTTTCTATCGGACCGGGAGGTGAGTCGAGGTCACCTATGGCGATAGCTATCATCGGAGGGATGATCGTATCTACTATTTTAACTTTGATTCTTGTGCCAATTGTTTACAGTCTGTTTTATGACTTATCACAATATCTAAAAAAACCCAAACAGAATTCAATGAATCAAAATGATTTAGAAAACTCCCGAGAAAATAAAATATCTTGATGCGTTACTTTATTTTAAATCTCATATACCTATTTCATGAATAATTGCATTTTTCTTCTAAAGGTATGTGGGCAATTTTTTATTTTAAGAAACATTTTTATTTTTTAAATATATTCCGGTTTTCATAAATACTTTCGTATTTCTTATAAAAGTATGAAGCCATTTTATACTAACTCACATTACGCAAAGAAGCGAAATGTGAGGTTGCAGGGAGCTTGGGTTATCGCCCAAACCCATATTTTTATTGATTTATTAGCAAAAAATGATTTTGATTTTAAACTAAAAAAAATTAGAAAAATAAAATACTGCGTAAGATGAGTTACTAATAGAACAATGTGAATAGTGGTTTGAGGACGATGAGTCAGTTAGTGGTTGGAGAGCTCAGTCGAACCATTGCCGAAAGGCTCCCTTTCTTTACCCTCACCTTTCGCAGGGATTGCGTTAGGTGAGTAAATAAATTAAGTTAAAATGCAGCGTTCAATTGTACAAAGAACATATTCGCTTTTGAAGCCGCACCCTCCTGACCGAGGATGACTTTGGTATTATAACTAATCGCTCCTGTTGAGGCATCATATGTCAGAATGGCATTCTTTTGATTTTTTATAGAATTCCCTGCTGTCATCAATCCCCCGCCAATCCAGAGGGATACATAATCATTGACATTGTACATCCATGTAAAGTCTATCTCATCATAGATACGTCGATTGCTGGATGTAAGAGCAAAATTTGTTTGACCTTTGTAAAACTCGACTGTAGAACCTGTATTGGCAAGACCGCTGATAGCATACCAGGCATCCTGAGTTTGAGCCTTCAAATTGACAATGTAATTGAAGTAAAATGTTCCAAATTTATCAGTCTTGTATGACAGATTCACATTTTTACTGATAAGATTTTTCATATCTATGTTTTCAGAAAGACCGGCCACATTATTCCAATAAGGTATCACACCAAATCTGGGCATACTTAGAGTTTGGAATGTAGATTCACTTCCATCTCCTCTACGACTATCCCCGGAAGAATACAGGATCTGAGTACCTATTCTCAGCTTTTGAAAGAATGTATATCCCGTTTGAGCGACATGCAATTGCCCTGTATATCTCTGATTTTCTCTATTTAAATTATAGTTTGTTGAACTCTGTCCTGTTGCAGTTGCGAGAATTCGGTTGTAAAGAAGGTTTTTATCCGCATTTTCAATGACCTTCAGACCGGTTTCCCCACCCTGCCATGCACTTTCAAATGTCCAATCCCAACCACTATAAGGAGAAGAGGAAGGTAACTTATTATTAGATGTCCTATTTGTTAGACGAAATCCACCTGTTAGTAGATTGTTTTGTTGCTTTGACCATTGGTTGGTATAGAGATCAGAATCCGGAGTAGCCGGTATGACCAGGGCAGGATTGGTCAATACAGCACCGCTGTAAGATGGTGTTCTGGAATTCAGGATACCAACTCCATATAGTTCCAGGTTGAAATAATCTTTTGCCTTAATAGTATTGTAAGTTCCTACCATATATTGATCGGGAGTTCCCGGATTGACGGTGCTGGTTCTTAATGTATTAGGATCGGTATAGGTTACGGGGGCATGAGCAGAGTACAATCCATTTGCGGCATTTGCATAGCTTACTGTTTTGTATGCAAATAAATGAATGTCGAAATGTTGTTTATTGAACATAAGTCGCATTCCATCAAAGGACAGTCCGTTCATTGTCCAGTTAGCTCCTCCGATTATCCTTTGATCTCCATAGGCAATCACCTGCCTTCCCACCTGAAGTTCAGCACCCAATGGAAGTTTCTTGAGCATAAACCAGGCTTCACGTACAAATGTATTCGATGGGATATTTGCTGAAGTCCCGGGAGTTACGGCATTACCGGATCCCGCAAATGTAAAACGTCTATCGTCACCGGAAGAAGCCGCAGTTGATCCTCCCCAAAGCCTTGCATCCTGAAATGAAATTTTCATAGTAAAATATGGACTGGGATCAAAAAGGAGAAACAGTTGTGCGGACTGTACAACACGGGAAACAACACTTTTATTCTGTTTATTGAACCCGTAATTGTATCGATTTTCACTTCTCGGTTTGACAAAAGCACCGACCCGAATCCAATCATTCAGCCATGGTTTTTGATTTTTATTGAAAAAGGGAGCTTGATCCGGATCGAGAAACATTCCCCTATTGTATCTACCTGTCAATCCATTCTTTTTGAGCGGAGATACATAATTTTCAGAATCTTCCGATTCACTGATATCAGAATTTGATTTTCCCATTGTTTTTTTCAATTCTTCTAAATCCTGTTGTTGTTTCTTAAGATTTCGTTCCAATTCTAATATTTTTTCATCATTTGTTTTATTCTCACTATCCTTGGTCTGAGCAAACAAAATTAAAGAAGGAAGAAATATTAGGACAACAAAGTATTTTGTAAATTTCATCATTACCTCACCGGAGATGTATTCGAATTTATTTAACTAAGCTCTAATTTTTTAGAGCACGATTTCACAAAGAAATCTTCCCTGAATCCATTCAAAAAGTTTAGAAGTTACCCAAAAATAAATTTTAGTCTTTCTTTAAGTAATGAATAGAGTAGGAACTTTCACCATGTTTTCATTAAAAACAAAATTTTTCAATAGAATAACTCTCTCTGAATTTCTCAAAGAGAGAGCTATTTGAATTTGATTCTTATATTTTCTATTCAAACCCCAGATACTTTAAGATTTGGAAATACAGAGGAATTCCAACCAGAACGTTGAATGGAAATGTTACCGCCAATGCCATAGGGATATAGAGACTGGGATTTGCATCCGGAATTGAGTGTTTCATGGCAGCGGGCACTGCTATATAAGATGCGGAGGAGACTAGAACAGTAAACATTAGAGCATCGCCGATATTCATCCCGATCATTTTTGCCAGAAGCGCTGCAAACACTGAAGCCACAGGTGGAAAGATTATACCAAAAGAAATTAGAAAGAATCCTGCATCCTTTAGCTCACCCATTTTTCGGGCGGACTCTATCCCTTTGTCCAAAAGGAAAAAACTCAAGAATCCTTTAAAAATAGAATCAGCAAAAAACTTCTGGGAATCCCATCCGGAATCTCCACTCAAAAGACCGATGATCAATGCTCCGAGCAATAAATATACCGATCCACCAAAAAACGCCTCACCCAATAACAACTTCCATTCCGTATTGTCCGATTGGGTCTTATCTTTATTGAAGAAATGGTTGAGAATTATTCCCACAATGATCGCAGGAGATTCCATGAGAGCCATTCCCGCTACGATAAAACCACCATGCTCAATTCCTTTATTACTTAAAAAAGAACCGGCTGCAATGAAGGTCACTGCACTGATAGATCCGTAAGTTGCAGCAAGAGCGGCTGAATTCGCAACCGACAGCTTGAGTCGGAAAATAAAAAATGTGATGATGGGAATCACTGTAGCAGCCAGGATACAAGCCAATAGAGTGAGTAGATGTTCGGAATTCAGACCACTCTTTGAGAGTTCATGTCCTCCTTTCAGTCCGATGGCAAACAAAAGATACATAGATAAAAATTTGGATGTGGATTCAGGAACTTCTACTGTCGACTTTACATAAACAGCTAGCATTCCTAGAAAGAAAAATAGGATGGGGGGGTTAAGAATATCATGAATGTTCATTAAATTCTCCTTATAATAAATTTAATAATATGCGCATATTTCATCTTACAAGACCAAACTGATCTCTCTTGATTCAGGATTGCCCGAGTTTGAGAGAACCAATTTTCTGCATCCGGCCATCTCCAAAATTGAATTGCATTATATTAGATTTATATATGCATATTCATTCCTGATAACCATCCGAATGCATCTTTACCTCAATGAGGTTGATTTAAAAAATCGAATTAGAAGAGAATTTGTATGGAGGAGGTAGGTCCAGGAGTGAATAAAATAATCTTTGCTTTCCGGGATGGAAATCAAAAACTCCGGAGATAGGACCTATGAGTAAAAACTTAAAAAAATAATTTGTTTCAGATAGAATCAATCCAGAAGCAAAAGAGTCTTCACTTTCCTCAGTTTCTTCACTTTCTATCCAGAGAGATAGATCTAAATGTGTCGCTGATTCTAATGAAAAATTGGTATTATTTCTGTAATTTAAATCTGAAAATTTTAAGCTTTCTTCGATACTAAGAGGGTTTAGGTAGGAAAGAATAAAAAAGATTGCAAATAGGATAAGTAGGAAGAAACTATCTTTGGATTTTAGGGAAAGTCCCTTTTTCATAATTTACAGTAAATTTTTCTATTTTCTTATTGTCAATTTTTAATCATAATTATGGCTCAGGAAGAGATTTTTTCGAAAGGAAGTATAGATAGACTCATTCAATCACCTTATACCTTCAGGGTATTACTTCAATGAAATTATTTAAATATTTAAGTATATCTATCATCTTTATTTTATGCCTGATGATCCCCATTTCACTTTTCCAGGAAAGACATTCAGAACCTTCGGGCAAGTATCACTTATTAGTTTTTTTAGAACCTATGCTAATCGCTTTTCCGGGGGGAGGTGGTCTCTCCGGCCATTCCACCCACATTATTTTGGTAAATTCCTTCTATTTTCCGATCGGTATGACAGGTTCGAATTGCTCTTGCCTGTATGGAGATTTGGAAGTGGAATGGAATTTGGAACAAAATCTGGTTTGGTTTGCTAGAGCAAGAAGCTTAGATCTAACAAATGGAAAGTGCGAATTCTAAGATCGGTCTTCTCAGGTAACACCAACTTCAGAGGTTAAGGAATCGTAATACATTCTTATCAGGAGATCATCAGGATTGATTTCCAATATTTCTTTAAAGATTTTAAGGGCTGAAATATAGTCTTTCTCGATTTTCAAGAGTAGAGCTGTTTCGTATTTGTCATTATAAGATTTTTTGAGCTCTCTCTGGGAATCTGAATTCATCTGATAGCATTCATAGATGTGAACAGGTATACTTTTACCTTTTACAATTACAGAGTCAACCATACGTATAAAGGGAAGAAAGGATTCAGGAAGCGAAGAAGCTGTTGATTCAGAAATGATAATGTTAGCATGATACTTTTTCGTTAGTGATTCCAATCGGGATGCAAGATTTACTGTATCACCAATCACTGTAGTACTGAGACGGTTTTTATGCCCCACTGTGCCCATCATAACTTTGCCTGTATGAATGCCTATCCCGATTCCAATTGGAGTGTATCCGGAATTGGCTCTATGTTGATTGAAGACTTCCAGAACCTCAAATGCTTCTATAGATGCCTTCAGTGCATCCACCGGTGTTCTGAAGATAGACATGATAGCATCGCCTATAAATTTATCAATGAATCCATGATTGTTTTCTATGACAGGACTCATTCGGCTTAGATAAGAATTGATAAATCGGAAATTCTCATCCGGGGTCATGGATTCAGAAAGTGAAGTGAAGTTTCTGATGTCAGAAAAAACAATAGTAACTTCTTCAAGTTTGCAATCTCCCAGAGCAATTTCTTCACGGAGATCCTTTCCTAGAACTTCAAGAAATTGTTCGGGAACAAATTTTGAAAATAAATCTCTCTGTTTAGTTATTTCTATATTTAGAATTTTTGTTTCCCAATTGATTTCGATGAATCTGTTGGCAAGGATAAGTATCAGAGACAAAATAAATGCGAAGTAAGCATATTGTAAAAATCGAAATCCTGTATGAAAAATGATTGTATCCATTATTTCCCACACTACAACCATAAGCAGGACAATTGTGGATGAAGCCATCGAAATAGCATCTTTAGAACCTTCCCTCAGCGCTTTCAAGATCAAATAAACAATGAAGAGTAGTTGAGGAATAGCGAGAAAGTACCAAACATATAGAATGGAGTGATACATATAAACCTTTGCAAAAAGATAAACTACAAAGATTAGAATATTTGAAATGATTGAATACCACATCATTCTGGAATAGGAAACGTTAGGAAAAAAGTATTCCCAGAGAAATAAAATAAAACTAAAAAGTGCAAGTGGTTGTGTCGCCAGAGCCATTAGAAATTGGATTTGGTTGCTTGTAAACGTTTCAAAGAGAAAACTTGAAAAAGCAAGAAAATAAGTAGATATAGATAGGGAAAATAAGGCAAAATATAGATTGTATTTCTTTTGAGGCCATTTGATGAAAAAGAAAAGATGGTAAAGCCCAAAGAAAACATAGATAGAATTGAGTAGAAGAACACTTAAATCAGAATGATCATAGCGAATCTTTTTTTCATAGTCCAGATAGTAGCCATCTGAAAAACGGAGACCAAACAATACATTAGGAGTTAAGAAAGAAAAGGGTGTATATCCGGCAATGTAAATAGTGAGGACATTTTTTTTCTGCAATAAATCATGAGGAATTGTAATGATAGAATTTCGATTGAATGAATAACTTTCAATCTTCTTTTCTTTCAAAAAGTATCTGTCAAGAATCACTTCTCCATTCAGGGTCATAGACCAGGACTCTCCGATTCCTGAAAGAAAAAATGCGATTTCTTTTCCGGGATGAATCCTAGATAGATCCAGATCAAATTCTGTTCTGAGAGTATACTCCCGCACGCTGTGATCTCTTGGATTTTGAAACAATTGATTGATGATGATAGGAAATTTTTCAATGCGTGAATACTCGGGAAGAGCTCTATAGACTTCCGGAGATAGACTTCGGTCGTCCTTTCCGATTGCTATGTACCAATCTTTGGTAGTCAATGAAATCGGAAGATTTTCTCCTACAGAAAGACTCTCCCCAAAAATTCCCGAATGCATCAGGAAATAAATTAGGAACAATACTAGCCTCAGTATAGGCGTAAGAAAAAGTATTGATCCATTTGGGTTAGATTTCATGTTTCTGATTTGGTGATCACAAAAAGTAGGGCATAAAAGTTGTCCCACAAAATTGACTTCTTCTATCTAAAAAGCAATCAATTTTCTCTGAGCAATTGAGAAATGGGAAATTCGGGAAATCTCTGTATTTGTATTTGACAGATCAAAAACAAAATCTCATTTTCTTAATCAAATGATTTTTATTTTCATCCGACCTGATTCAAGAAGAACCCGGAGGATTTGCAGCCAAAAGGAAAGCCTTTCTCTGAAATAAATTAAGAATTACAGAGAATGATATTTTTCTGAACTTAGAAATCAATTCAATTCATGGAGTTGTCTAGTATGGGAGCTACCGCCGCAGGGCTGATCTTTTTGGGATTCTGTCTCGTTCTTTCTTCTTTTATTTTTATTTCCATTCGATTGTATACAGTTCACCCCGATTTGGTAAGAAAAATATCCAAGTACATACTTATTGCCATTTTCTGGTTGGTCTTCAGTGTTGCAGGACTCGTTATAGGCTATCGGATAGATTCCCGACATACAGAAACTTACTCCAGAGGAATGAAGTCAGTTACGGAAATCTGGGGAGGAAGCATAAACCAAACACCTCCTTCCCTTACTTTTGATAGCACGGTCAAAGAAGAATATGAGAACAAGAAGACCGGTGAACTCATGGACAAAACAGTTCTGGTCGAGAAAGGATTGGGTTTTGCTTCTCAGGACATCATTTTGAAGATCAAGAAAAACATCCGTCAAAAAGGGCTTCTTCTCTATCCGGGTTACGATCTTCAATTTGAAGGAAAGTATGTAATCAAAAACTATCTTCCCAAAAAAAATAAAATTCACTTTCGGATGGCTCTCCCCTCCTATGCGGGTAACATCACGAACGTCTCGATTCTTTTGAATGGAAAGGACTATAAAGAGGACACAAACCTGGCGGATGGTATCGATTGGACAGGGGAACTCGAAGCAGACGAAGAAAAAGAAATAGTCATCACATACAGAGCACAGGGTTCGAGTTCCTTTCAGTACAGTCTCGGAGCCGAAAAAATCGAAATGAAACAATTCCATGCTCTCATTGAATCAGATTTCGAGAACTATGATATTCCAGACTATGCGATGGCACCTTCCAAAGCAGAATCGGATGCCAACTTTTCCAAACTGGAATGGGTCGGAGAGAATATCATCACAGGCCAAAATCTTTCTATAGAATTCGAAATCAAAGGGAATTACGGAAAGTTGGCTTCCAAACTATTCTTTTATTCCCCCATTTCTCTTGCTCTCTTCCTGGCTCTCCTCCTTCTTCTGGCAATACCCAACCGGGTGCAGCTTCATCCAATGAATTACTTATTCATAATCATATCTTATTTCATTTTTTACCTGTTGGGCTCCTATCTTGTGACCTTTCTCGACATCGTTCCCGGTCTTCTTCTCTCTCTTTTGGTCTCGACCTTGATCTTACTTCAGTACACTATCGCATTGAAGAAAGGGAAAGAAATTGTACGGTACAATCTACTGTCCACTCTGATCTTCCAATGGTTGTTCTCTATTGCATTTTTCTTTCCGGAATACACAGGACTTTTCATTACCCTGGCTACAATCGGATCCTTCATTTATCTATCCAGGGTCACAGCAGAAATCGACTGGGAAGATAAGTTTTGAGATTAGAGATAAAAATAACTTATCTCTTCTTATTCTTTTTATTACTTACCTCCCTTCGGGCTGATGGCTTCAGCTTTCAGGAGGGAGACCTCGTTTTTATAGAAACCAATACTTCACAGGGGAAAGCGATTCGCCTCGCTACAGACTCTCTCTACAACCATGTTGCCATAGCGATAAAATTCCGCAGAAAGCTCTTTCTTTATGAGGTTGCCTCAAGAGTCAGAAAGACTGAAATAAGAGAGTTCATCAACAAATCCATACGAAGAAGGTACACTGTAAAACGTCTGGATTCCTCCGAAACCCTATTCACAGAGGAAAACAAAGAAAAATTTCGCAATACAGCATCCACATTCCTGGGAAAACCGAGGGATCTCTATTTTAGCTGGGAAGACGGGAAGTACTACCCTGCCGAACTGGTCTGGAAAATCTTTAAGTCCGCCTTTGAGATGGAGATTTGTTCCACTCAAAAAATGAAAGATTTGGACTGGGAAAATCCCTATGTCCGTATGATTTTCCAACAGAGATTCGGGAAAGAAATTCCATACGAAGAAACCTTTGTGACTCCGGCTATGATATTTGAATCGAAATCTCTTCAAACTGTTTACACAAATGATGAAAGAGCCCTCGAACTACTGAACCAACCAAAATCAACCTCCAAGCCACCCCCGAACACCGAAAAAACAAAGACTATCGATTCCATTCAAATCAATCCCCAAAAATCAACCTCCCGGGAAGAGGAAAAAACCGAAGATTCGGACAATCCCGGGGAGTCACCCAAAGAGAATTCGGTTTCGGATGAAAAAACTGATGAAAATCTCAACCCGAAGATGAACATGGAAAAAAAATCGGGAATAGATCTGGAATCTGAGAAGAATTCTTCAGAAGAGGTAGAAGACCAAAATCCCCTACCGAAAGATTCAGAATCCAATGAGGAGAAGAGATGAAAGCATTTGTAGTGGAGAAATGGTGTGAACCTGAAGAAATGGTATTTACAGAAATGGAGGATCCCAACCCGGGTGATGACGAAATTCTCATAGACACAAAAGCGATTGGAATCAATTTTCCCGATCTCCTTCTGATTCAGGGAAAGTATCAAACCCGCCCCAAGCGTCCCTTCGTACCCGGAGCAGAAGTAGCCGGCGTAGTGGCTAAGATTGGAAAAAATATTAAAAAATTCAAGATCGGCGACAGGGTTTCAGCGATCACCTGGTTGGGTGGATATGCAGACAAAGCCATATCAACCGAAAAGCATACCTATCTTATGCCGGATTCCATGAGCTTTGAAGAAGGAGCCGGTTTTCATGTGATCTATCAATCTTCCTACTTCGGGGTTGTGGAGAGAGCAAAACTTCAAGCGGGAGAGACTCTCCTGGTACATGCGGGTGCGGGTGGAATCGGAACTTCCTCCATTCAAATCGGGAAAGCATTGGGAGCAAGAGTCATAGCGACTGCGGGCAGTGATGAAAAACTAGAAATCGCTAAAAAATGCGGGGCGGATATCGTCCTAAATTATAATGATGCAACCTGGTCCAAGAAGATAAGAAAAGAATACGGTGGAGTGGATGTTGTCATTGATCCTGTAGGAGGAGATGTTCTCCAAAAATCTCTCCTCTGTACGAATTTTGAAGGAAGGATTGTTGTAGTTGGTTTTACCAGCGGAAAGATAGCCGAAGTTGCCTCCAATATGCTTCTTCTCAATAATATCTCTCTGGTGGGTTTGTTCTGGAATCTTTATGCTCAAAACCATCTTGACCGAATTGAGAAAGCGGTAGATACTCTACATGGATGGTTTGTAGAGGGGAAGATACGACCCGTTCTCTTCAAAACTTATGATCTTTCCGAAGCAGTGACAGCCCTTCGGGATGTGACATCCAGAAAAAGTTATGGAAAGGCAATTTTAAAAATATCATGAACAAAAAACCGAACTATGATGAAAAAATCTCCGAAGAGATGAGAATTTTTGAAGATCTACTCCGAAAAGAGGGACTTCGTATTACAGCACAGAGGATTTTAGTAGCGAAAACAATCTTCGGAATGCACACGCATTTCACAGCAGACAGTCTATTGGAACACCTGAAAGATCGAAGGGGAGAGATTTCCAAGGCAACCATCTATCGAATCCTGAGTATCATGGTCTCCGGCAATCTTCTTTCCGAACACAACTTCGGAAAAGACTACAAGTACTATGAACACATTGTCGGTCATGAACATCACGATCATATCATTTGTGAAGATTGCAATCGGATTGTCGAATTCACCAGCCCGGAGATTGAGACTCTTCAGCACCAGATAGCAAAATCAAAAGGCTTTGATCTAACGGGTCACAAATTGAATTTATTTGCAAAGTGCGAAAAAAGGGAATCCTGCGAACATTTCAAAAAGAAAAATGACTCCCATATTTAAAGAACTCAAAAGGGATGGCTCCTCTTTTGCCAGAACCGGAGAGCTTGATTTAAATGGAATCAGGGTAGAAACCCCGGTATTCATGCCGGTGGGCACAAGGGGGAGTATCAAATCTCTCTCTTCAGAAGACATTCTTGAACTGAAGCTACCGCTCATCCTTGCCAATACCTACCATCTTTATCTCAGACCGGGAACTGAAGTTTTGGATAGTTTTGGTGGATTGAAAAAGTTCATGTCCTACCCCAACGCACTTCTCACCGACAGTGGTGGTTTTCAGGTTTTCAGTCTTCAGGGGCTTTTTAAATTCCAGGAAGATGGAGTGCGGTTTCAGTCCCATATAGATGGATCGTATCACACTTTTACTCCTGAAAAGGTCATCGACATTCAAAGATCAATAGGCTCAGATATAATGATGGTTCTGGATGATTGTGCACCCTATGGCTCGGATCGAAAACGTTTGGAATTGGGACTGAAGAGAACACATTCCTGGGCAAAAAAGTCCATAGACTATTGGAGTCAAAACCCGGGAAACCAGTCCCTATTCGGAATTGCTCAGGGAGGAGTAGATCCCGAACTGAGAATCCAATCCCTAGAAACCATCAACTCCCTTCCTTTTTCGGGGGTTGCTATTGGCGGCCTTTCCGTAGGTGAGTCCAGAGAGGAATTCGTAGAAATATTAAAAGTTTTGGGTCCGCATTTGGATGCTAGCAGAGCCAGATATCTTATGGGTGTAGGAACGGTTCCGGATATTTTGGACGGTGTTCGAAATGGGATAGATATGTTTGACTGTGTATTACCAACCAGAAATGCAAGAAATGCTCAGGTCTTTACCAGCAGGGGCAAAGTGAATCTTAAAAATGAATCACATAAATTTTCTGACTCTCCCATCGATCCTGATTGCAATTGTAAGGTATGTAAAAATTATAGCCTCGGATACATACGGCATCTGCACAAAGTAAAAGAACTGTTGGCATTTCAACTTAGTACTTTTCATAATTTGCATTTTATGCAGAATTTTATGAGTAAATTGAGATCTGAGATCAATCATGGTAGTTTCACGGAGTTTTATGATTTTTGGAAAAAATTATATACCCGCTAGAAATTTATCGTTGACTTATTTTATGTAAATGCAGAAATAAAAAACTACTAAAGTATCCTTAAAGAATACCAAGGAGCGGTACATATAGAATGGAAATCACTAGAAGAGAGAATAACAATATCATCATTTTAGATATCAATGGTGAGATTGATCTTTATAACGCCCCAGAAATTAAAGATGTTATAGCAAAACTCATAGAAGAAAAAAGATATCAAATCGTTATCAATCTTGAGAAAGTATCTTATATTGACTCATCAGGAATCGGTGCTCTTATATCAAGTTTATCTAATCTCAAGAAATATCAGGGAGGATTGAAGATTATTAATGTCGCAGGATCAGTAAGAAAAGTATTCGAATTGACTAAACTTACATCCTTTTTCGAAATTTTCGATGTGGAAGGTGACGCTGTAGCAGCGTTCAAATAAAAGAGGAAATGCCTCTATTTACATGATTTCCTTCGACGGAAAATTTTTCAGAACTTTATCACTATTTCTTCTTTTACATTTCAGTATCAACTCTGAGGAAACCCAAGTTTCTCCTTTGGGAGAGCTTGTTTCCGCCAGAGAAGCCCTATCTGATGCTCAAATTGTAGAAGCAGATAAGTATGCTAAAGATGATTTTGAGAAAGCCCAAAGCTTACTCAAAGAAGCTGAATCTATTTTGTCCACTGAAAAAGCGGATGAAACAAAAGCGAAAGAAATCCTAAACAAAAGTATAGACTCATCCTATTCAGCAATCCTTACTTCAATTCCTGAAACTGTCAATTCCAGAAGACTGAAATCAGAAACCTCACTCAGTGAAGCAGAAGAAGCTTTTTCTGAATCGCTATCTGCTGAACTATTTCAAAAATCCAAAGAAATTCATTCAGAAGCCGAAGTCCTGATCTCCTCTTTCAATCAGGCAATCTCCAACATCGAAGAAGCCGATCCGGAAAAGAAAAAAGAACTCACCCGCAAATTATCTCAGGATGGAGTGGAAAGCATCAAAAAATTCCAGGAATCCATGGACCTTTCCGAAAAGGCAAAAGCCCTATCCCTCTCTCAAAAACAAGCATTGATAGATTCGCAATCTGATCTTTCCGACGATATCAAACTAATTGAGGAAATCTATAGCGATGAGAACAACGAAGAGAGCAAAACGAACCTAAACGAACTCCAAACCTCAATGAAAGAAGGTCTAGATGAGATCGAAGCCGGGAAGATGAAAACCGGATTTGCTAAACTAGAAAGTTTACGTGATAAAATTGCTGATCTATTAGCAGAAACCATTCTACCCTATGCTCAAAAGAAGCTAGAACTATCCCGAGCCAACCTAAAGAAGTTTGAGGAAGAATTTGAAAACAAAAACAATTCCACAAACTATCCTGACACCCTCAGAGCCGCAAGAGAATCCCTTGCTCTCGCTGAATCCTTAATCGAACAGGAAAGATATTCCGAAGCATTAGATAAGTCTAATGAAATCAACGAACTTCTAGAATCACCTTATGAAACCGAAATAGTAGGAGCTGAGGATGGCGAAGATTCTCCCTCCGATTCGAAAAATAACTCCAAAAAGTCTGTTTCCAAACAATCAAAATCTAACTCTCAAAGTTTAGATCAAAAAACTGAAAAAAAACGATATCATACTGTAAAATCAGGACGCCCGAGAGAAAATCTCTGGAGACTTTCCAAGAAATACTATCAAACTCCACTGAAATGGAAAAAAATCTACCGTGCCAATCGAAGGATTTTAAAGTCTCCCAACCTCCTTTATCCGGGTCAGAAACTCATCATTCCTTAAACGTACACTTCACTAAAAAATATTTGTGTACTATAGGCATTTATTTATCATTGAATAGAATTCATGAATAGATACTACACTCAGCCCATTTCACAAATCGAACCACAAGATTTTCAATACATTCTCAGTAAGGCTCTCGAAGAAGACTGTCCGGATTCCGATGTCACTACAGAGTCTATATTCTCAAGTTCTGATCGCGGAGAAGCAATTTTGAAATCGAGAGAAGAAGGGATTGTCTGCGGATTGCCCCTCTTAAACCTCCTTAGAGATATGTTCACTGACCAATTTAACTTTACCCTTTCTGCTAAAGAAGGGGAGAAAGTCCACAAAGGAACAGAAATTGCCCGATTGAACGGTCAATTGATCCGTTTACTTAAATTGGAAAGAATCATTTTGAATTTTCTCCAATATCTTTCGGGAATAGCAACCACAGCAAACTCTCTCTCTATGAAGTACCCGGATCTTCTCATTTTGGATACACGTAAGACATTGCCCGGATATCGAAAACTTGTAAAGTATGCAGTCTATACAGGTGGGGGAGCCAATCATAGGATCAATCTTTCTGACATGGCTCTGATCAAAGACAATCACATAGCCCTATGCGGAAGTATCACGAATGCCGTATCACAGATTAGAAGTAAGTATCCGGACAGGAAAATAGAATTGGAAATCGATTCTCCGGAACAACTCGATGAGGCTTTGGAGTCGCGACCGGATATTATTATGCTCGATAATTTTTCAGATGAAGATACAATTTTTTCTGTGAATAAGATTCGGTCGAAGTCGCCGGGGATGGGTATTGAATGTTCCGGGGGAATCACACCCGAAAAGCTTTCCTTTTTATCAAAAATCGGCGGGATCGGTGTCAGTATGGGATATCTCACTCATACTACAAAATTTTTGGATCTGGGCTTGGATGTAGAGAAGATATAATGCCTGCAAATGAAGTTACAATAGACGAATTTTTAAAAGATGCCAAAGCGGCTCTCTCCAAAAAGTCTTATGATCTGGTTATGAAGGCTTTTGAAATTTCAAACAAATACCACGAAGGTCAAAAACGACTTTCCGGACAGCCTTACGTAATACATCCAGTCAATGTAGCACACATCATCATGCATGATCTAAATGGCCAGGATAAGATCATTGCCGCTGCCCTACTCCACGATGTTGTAGAAGATACACCCTATACCCATGAGGACATGGAAAACAATTTTGGACCCGAGATCGCAAATATGGTTAAGGGAGTCACAAAAGTATCAGAAATCAAAAACAAATCCAAAGAAAATATTTTATTAGAAAATGTAAAACGCATCCTCATGGCAACCATTCAGGATCCCAGAGTAATCATCATAAAACTGGCAGACAAAACTCACAATATGAGAACTCTAGGCTTTCAACCTCATGAAAAGCAAATCAGAATAGCAAACGAAGTCATGAATATCTACGCCCCCATAGCCAGTAGAATGGGGGTCTATAAGATCAAATCTGAATTAGAAGATCTTGCCTTTCAGGTTCTGGAACCCGAATCCTATCAAAAGATCAAAGAGATGGTCGCATCCAAAAAAACAGAAAGAGATCTTCATATTGAGGAAATCAAAGAGAGACTAATGGGATGGTTGAATCAGGGAAAGATAAAAGCCATCATAGAAGGAAGATCCAAGCACTTCTATTCCATTCACAAAAAATTGAAGGAGAAAGATCGAAAGCTCGAGGAAATCTATGATCTGAGAGCATTAAGAATCATAACAAAAGAGATTCAGGATTGCTATGCGATTCTCGGGATTTCCCATACTCACTTCACACCTGTTCCGGGAAGATTTAAAGACTACATCGCAACACCAAAATCCAATCTGTATCAATCTCTCCACACAACGATCATTAGCACCGATGGTAGACCGATTGAGCTCCAGATTCGAACCGAAGAAATGAATTCAACAGCTGAGTCCGGAATAGCCGCTCATTGGGGATACAAAGAAGGAAAGTACAGTTCCCTCGAACAAAAATTCATAGATCGCTGGAAAGAGCAGATGAGATTCTTCGCTGAAAATCCAACAGCAGATATGAACGACTTCATGAGCGATTTTAGCAATGAAATGCGCGATGATGAAATCATAGCCTTCACCCCCCGGGGAGATATGCTTGATTTTCCTCGTGGGGCGACAGTCCTGGATTTTGCATTCAGAGTTCATACCGATGTTGGATTGCATACAAAAGCCGGGAAAGTAAACGGAAAGATCGTACCTATCAGAACCCCCCTCCGTACGGGGGATCAGGTTGAGATCATTACGGAAAAGAATGCCAAGCCTTCCCCCATCTGGGAAAGAATCCTCAAGACCCCCCACGCCAGACAGAAACTCCGTCAGTATTTCAGAAAAATTCAGGATGATCTAAAAAGTCAAACAGACGGAGAGTATGTTCGTTCCGGTCCGAGTTCCAATATTGCCATTAGTGATAAAGACATTGCAAACATTCGTAAGACAAACAAAAAGTCTGAGCGAAAAGACAAACAGAAAGAAAATATTAGCATCGTAGTGGGTGGATACAAAGACATTCTCGTTAGGATAGCCAATTGCTGTTCTCCTATTCCCGGAGATGAAATCATTGGATTCATAACCAGGGGACGGGGGGTCAGTGTTCACAAAAAGACATGCGAACTAGCGAATAGTTTTACAGATGAGAAGAGAATAGTTAACGTTAGGTGGGATGGGGTCAATAAACCTGTCCCGGTAAGAATAGAGGTCAAAGCCTATGACCGTCCTAGAATCTATTTAGAAATAGTAGACTCGATTACCAAAACAGATACAAATATCATAGAAGCCGGAGCCTCCTCTACAGGTCAGGGCACCATGATTGCACGTTTCCAACTTGAAATCGAACATCTGGATCAATTCGAAGAAATCATAGAAAATATAAAGTCCATTCAAAACATAATTCAAGTGGAAAGAATTCTAAATGCCTGAGGGAAAAAAATGAAGGGAATCATTCTTGCCGGTGGATCCGGAACACGTCTGTATCCAGTAACCAGGGTTGTCAGCAAACAATTGATGCCGATTTATGACAAACCTATGATCTATTATCCTCTCTCCACTCTTATGTTGTGCGGTATTCGAGAGATTCTTATTATTTCGACACCTAACGACAGACCCCTGTTTCAGGAACTTTTGGGTGATGGTTCTTCTCTCGGATTGCACCTGGAATATGAAACCCAACCTTCTCCCGATGGCCTCGCTCAAGCATTCATAATTGGTGAAAAATTTTTAGATGGTTCTTCTTCCTGCCTCATCCTCGGTGACAATATTTTTTACGGACATGGAATGATCAACTCCATGGATGAAGCCACCAGGCTCGAAAAGGGAGCGATCATATATGGATATTATGTAAATGATCCGGAACGTTATGGAGTTGTAGACTTTGATTCAGAAGGAAAAGTATTGGGGATCGAAGAAAAACCTCAGAACCCAAAATCAAATTATGCTATCCCCGGTATCTATTTTTATGATGGTCGGGCATCGGAGTTTGCGAAATCCCTAAAACCATCCAAGAGGGGAGAGTTAGAAATTACCGATCTAAACAAGGTCTATTTGAATCAGGAAGAATTGACTGTAAAATTATTGGGTCGAGGTGTCGCCTGGTTGGACACAGGAACTCACGACTCACTCAGTGAGGCCTCTCAATTTATAGAAATCATCGAAAAACGTCAGGGGCTCAAAGTCGGCTGTATTGAAGAAATCGCCTATCGAAAGAAATTTATTTCAAGAGAACAATTACTAAAACACGGAGAATTACTCAAAAAGAATAACTACGGACAGTATCTCCTGAGGATCGCCAATGAATCGATGTGATACAGATTTCCCGGGTTTGTTTACAATCGAACTCGAAAAAATCAAAGACAATCGCGGGACATTTTCTTCCCTCTATTCAAGGGATTTATTTCAGTCTATGGGTATCGATTTTCATCCCGAAGAAGAAATCCTATACCGTACTACAGATCCCAATACAATCTACGGATTGAGTTTCCAAAAACCTCCCAAATCACGATCACAGATGTATCAGGTATTCAGGGGATGCATTTACCTTGTTGCCTGCGACCTGAGAAAGTCTTCTCCGAAATTCAAAGAATGGTATGCAATTGAATTGAATGGAGGTCACTCCCTTCAGGTTCTGATACCGGAAGGATTTGCAACCGGATACCTGACAATCAAACCGGATACAGAAGTTCTGGTAAGATCCTCCTCGACCGGTGATCCAAATTACAGCTCAGGAATCAGATGGGATGATCCCGATTTGGATATCAATTGGATGGTTCCTCATCCTATTCTCTCCAAGGAAGATCTAGCACTTCCTTACCTAAGGGATCTGGAGGATTTTTTCCCTTAATGAGATACGTGATTGACGGATTCAATCTCATGTACAAGTTTCCTGAGTGTGAAACTTTGATTTATGAAAATCAATTGGGAAATGCCCGGAGAGCCCTCCTAAAGAATATTCTAAAACTCAATGAAGTCAAAAAGTCTTATGAATTTCATATCTTTTTCGATGGAAGAAAAGAGAAAGAAAGTGTAGTCGTGAGAGATGAATGGGAAGGAATGCGTCTATACTACAGCCACGAGATAAAAGCAGATGATTTCATAAAAATGTTTATCCGTAAAGCGATAGACCATGCAACCATCACCCTGGTGAGTTCTGATAAAGAAATCATTCACTATGGAAAAAAATACGGTTGCAAAACAATAAAATCAGAAGATTTTTATATTTTTCTAGGTCAAACCCTCAAGAAAAAAGAAAAACTTGATGAAAAAGATGCAGATATTAACCTATCAAACACCGAAGTGAGCTATTGGTTAAAGATGTTTAAGGATAAAAAAAATGTTGGATAGTAAATCCCCAATGAAAGAAAAGATTCAGAAATTGTATGAACATTTTTTGAATGGAAATCATTTTATCCTTACAACACATACCAGTTGTGACCCGGATGGGATAGGTGCAGAACTCGGTCTGGCTTTTCTCCTCGAAAAATTAGGAAAAATCTATACGATTCTCAATCCCGATAAGACTCCGGAAAGATATCAGTTCTTAGATGCTCAGGAAAAGATAAACTTTTTCAAACCGGAAAAATTCATCAATATCAATAGCAATTCCACAGTAGTAATAGTGGACAACTCCGAACTCAAACGTATTCTTGATATCAATCAATACATCAATCCGGAAAAATCCAACCTTATCGTTATCGACCATCATGATGGGATTTCAGACTTCCCCGGACTTTTTTGTTTTCCTGAAGTTGGCTCTACTTCAGAGCTCATCTACGAACTCATTGAGCTTTCCGGTTTTGAACCTGACTTCAATACATCTCTGGCCTTGTATGCAGGTATCATCATGGATACCGGTCAGTTCAAATACAGAAAAACCCGACCCCGAACTCATGAAATCGCCTCAAAGCTATTGGTTCACAAACTCCCAACAGAAGAGATCATACGAAAATTATTCGAGCATTCTTCTCATCTGGTACTTTTGCTTAAAAAAGATATCTATTCTACCCTAGAAGTTTTCCCCCA
The DNA here is from genome assembly GCA_024233875.1 of Leptospiraceae bacterium. Lineage (GTDB taxonomy): Bacteria > Spirochaetota > Leptospiria > Leptospirales > Leptospiraceae > JACKPB01. The sequence continues at coordinate 102,718 of JACKPB010000001.1, read as the reverse complement.
GCATCATTTAGCCACTATTGAAATCACCAAAGAGATGCTGAACCGGTACAATTTCAAGAGCAATCCGGCTGAAGGTATCACAAGTGATCTTCTCTCTGCAGGAGATGTTTTCATTTCTGCCGCATTCATAGAAACTGAGAATGGAATGGTGAAAATGAGCTTACGTTCCAAAGGATCATTTGATGTAAGAATGATAGCCGAACAGTACTCCGGCGGAGGTCATACCAATGCCTGCGGAGCCACAATAAAAGGAAACCTGAAGCAAATCAAATCCGAAGTATCTGAAAAATTAAAGGAATTAGTTTCTCAATCTAAGTAAATGCTCTACAATTCCATTCCTTTCTTCATCTTATTCACTTTCATTTATTTCCTCTATTGGAATGTAGCAAAAAGTCTGAGGATTTTTGTATTACTTGCAGGAGGGATGTTGTTCTACGGATACACCTCCCTACCCTTCTTATTTCACTTCTTAGTTGTCATAGGAATTAACTATTTCCTGTATCTGGGTGTTCGGAAAACAAATTCCAAATCTCTTTTCATTCTTAGCATAGTTTTAAATATCATAAATCTAGCCTTTTTTAAGTACTTTTACTTTTTTACAGGAATGCTCTTCTCATTTACCGGTATAGAGCAATTTCAGGTTTGGAAGGAATCGATTCGAATCATCTTTCCTATGGCGATCAGTTTCTATACGTTTCAAATCATTGCGTTTCAAACTGATAACTACAAAGGCAAAATCTCCGATCCCATCGGTCCGATTCAATTCACTACTTATTTATTATTTTTTCCGGTTCTGATAGCCGGACCCATAATGCGGTTTACCGATTTTTTTCCTCACCTGAATAGGATTGAACCCGAGGAAAGAGATACTACAAATGCAACCTATCTGATGATCTCCGGTATCATAAAAAAAGTCTTACTGGCAGACCCACTTTCCGGAACAGTTGCTCCGGTTTACAGTAATCCGGAATTTTATCCTGCCTATGCTATCTTTCTCACTTCCTTTATTTATCTAATCCAGTTATTTTTTGATTTTTCCGGTCTGACTGATATGGCAAGGGGAGTAGGATTGTATCTCGGTTTCCCTATTCCTGAAAATTTCCGGGCTCCCTTTTTTTCCCGGAGTTTGTCTGAATTTTGGGATCGATGGCACATCACGCTTTCTACCTGGCTGAGGGACTACCTCTTCATTCCACTGGGTGGCTCCAGAGTGGGGAAGTACAGGGTCTATTTCAATCTAATTCTCACTATGTCTCTAGGTGGTTTCTGGCATGGTCCCGATTACACCTTCCTGGCCTGGGGAGCCTACTGGGGAATAGCTTTGAGTTTTGAAAGATTTCTTAAGGAAGAGTATGGATTGGCAATGGAAGCCAAAAATGCCTTCACTTCAGTAATAAAGGCCAGTTTTGTGACTACAATCGCCGCGATCAGTGTACTTATGTTTCGGGCGAATAGTACAGAGGGAATGATTCATATTTTCAGTGGATTGTTTACGAATACCGAATCTATGGTTCAAAAGGAAATTCTTTCTCTGGGTGGAAGTTGGATAACAGACAGTCTCGGTATCCTGGGAAATACAAAACCTTTCTACTTAAAGTCCCTGGTCAATTTGGAAACCGCGGGTTATTCGTTTGTTTTTTTCTTAATCGCTCATTCCTTTCAATACTGGCCGGAAAAATTGGAAAAGTTCAGGAAATACGATCCTTATCTTGTGATCGGTTTGGGTGTCCTTACAGTATTCCTCCTAACCTGTCTCTCTCAGGATGGAAATGATTTTATATATTATAAGTTTTGATTATGTTAAGAAATAAATTTTTATTCATTCCTGTGTTGATCTTTTTTCTAGCCCTGGGTATAGATCGTTTGCTCATGACAGAAAAGATTCAGACATACTTCACTAAAACCGTAAGTGAAATTAACTTTTTCCACAAACCTCATCTCTTTCAGGAATTGAAAGACTATCTTTCCCAAAAAGACAGAAAAAAAGTACTTATTTATTTTGGAAATTCCAGAGCTTTATTGTTTGATAATAAATATATTGAGGCCAAATATCCTGATTGGATCCTTTTCAATTTTTCTGTTCCGGGAGGCGGGCCCGATTATTTCTTATTCTGGTTGGAAAAATTCAAAGAAGAAAATGTAAAACCTGATTTTATACTTCTGGATACTTCTCTGGAAGTTTACAATCTCACTCCTATCATCAAAATAGATGAGTCATTGATCAACGGTCTCTCTGCCGGATTTGTATTCAGAAATTCCTATAGATATTCCAAAACAGAAATCTCAAACTTTATAGCCAAACGTTTGTTTCGAACCTATCAATATCGACCCAAGCTCAGTACGATTCTTTATAGAACTGCAAATAATTTCCAGGTCCTGTATGCATATCGTGCATGGCGGAAAGAAGTTTTTGATAGGCTGGTAGTTGAAAGAGGTAGTGCGACTTCGGATTTTTACCAAAATCGGAGCAATCCTGATGATGTGATACAAAAATATGCGAAAGGGGATTACAATTCCTATCTGGTTAATTTTCAATACAATGATGGGATGGAGGATTTTTTCAAAGAAAGTCTGGAGATTACTAAAGACTTAGGAGTTCCATCCGCATTTATCATGGTTCGTATTGCACCTATGTATTTTGAAATGATGAAAACTGAAAAGTCAGCAAAAATTGGTGAGACTATGGTAACACCCTACTCTGTCTATTTGCCCAGAATGAAAACCATTGAATCCAAATACAAAATACCTTTTTGGAATATGAATGAGGATCCTTTTTACAATTGCAATGCTTTCACCGATGCGAGTCACATGGCTACTGAATGCTTTCCGCAATACACAGATTTTATATTCAACAAAATTCAGAATACAAAAATCGATCAGAACCAATAAAAAGCCCCAATTTAAAATCCAAGACTTTATTCTATTTTGGAGCTCAAACCCTTAGTCCGTATTTCCAAAAATTTCTCAACGATTTCGGGAAAACAGGATTTTGAAAGATGACTTGAATCTCTATAGTAATTGCAGCGAATGGATCCGGGATCTTCCAGATCGACAAAGGGAATTCCATGTGCTGAGAGAAATTCTTTTTGTTCTTTCAGCCACTCCAATTCTTTATGGGGATAAGAGTCGGAAACCTCTCTAAATTGCTTGTGAATCCTCGGACGATACACAATTAGAGGAATATTTTTCTCTTTTGCCTCACGGACTAATTTATGAAAAAGTTTGATGTCCGTAGTACTAGTTTTGTAATTAGCATAGAAGGATGCATTCATGGATTTGCTATAATTCATATAGAGATCCAATTGTTCCTGAGTTTCCTTGCCTTCCTCTATCCCTTCAAACTTGAACTCACCAATTTGATTTTGAATGCTACCGCTCCAGAGCATTCGGAATAATGTAAACAAATCATTGATAGCTTCTTCTCCGGTTCTGTCCTTCTTCTTGAAGAGGAGTGAAAAATCCACCTGATAACGATTGAGGATAAATAACTTGGACACAATATAATCTAAAACCTGCTTTCTGCTCAGAGCTTCATAGGCATCCCTGAATTGATCCCAACTCAGGTTGTCTATGTCCTTCTGCTGTCGGGAAAGAGTATTGGAATTGAAACTTCCATAATTCAGCTCCAGAGCTATGAGCTGTAAATGAGGATGCTTTCGGATTAGATTTTGATAATTTTCATAGAGGAGGATGAAAGTCCCCAATCGTATGTGCTGAGAGGTAATAGGAGTTTTCAATAGCAACTCATGATCTTTCACAAATGGATTCCCATGAATATCACTCTCAGAAAGCTCACTGTACCCTTCAGAACGTGAAGTCCCCAACATCATTACGGTTCGGTTTTCCACTTCTTCCAAGCTCAGTCCTTTTTCCAGCCATTTCATGGTATGAGTTTCAAAGATTTTTTCTCCAAATTGAAATATCATTTCATAATAATTGAAATTATTTTTTACTATTTTGTCACGTATCGGTTCGATAAGGAAGAGCTTATCTAATAAAAAGAGATATAGAAAAATATAGATTGGTATATATATAAATTTTTTCATAATTAAAATTGGAAATACAAAAATTGTACCTGTTTATTGGATAACTCTGCCAGAACAAACAAAAGAATAGTAGAGAGAGATACAGCCGCCAGAACCCTCCGTTTCAAAAGCCCGGTATAGAATTCTTCTTTATATTCAAAGTATTGTAGGATGTACATTAAGATCGGCATGAAGAGAAGCTCCTCCCATTTGACCGATTGCCCTACAGCTCCACTGAAAATCCGATTCCAGATGAGAGGAATATCTTCCACCCGATTTGACCGAAATATCAATCCCAAATAAAGCCAGAAGAGTAAAATCACTCCAATTTTCAAACTTCTCTTCCAACCAATTTGTTTCTCTTTCCAGAAAGGAATGCGATTGAGAAGATATCGCTCGACAATCAAACTAATGGCAATCACCACCCCCCAATAGAGATAGGTCCAGTTTGCTCCATGCCAGAGTCCTGCCAGTACCATAGTGAATCCGGTATTGAAGGCCGCTCTCCATTCGACCACACGACTGCCTCCCATAGGGAAGTAAATGTATTCTCTGAGAAATCGGGAAAGTGTGATATGCCATCTCTCCCACATTTCTGCAAATCCCTGACTGTAAAAAGGTCGATTGAAGTTTTGTGGCAAATCAAAACCTAGAAGCTTGCCACAACCCACAGCCATGTCACTATAACCGGCGAAATCTCCCCAGAGCTGAAAAAGAAATCCCAAAAGGGATAATGCCAAACTCTGAGCACTGTAGTCTGAAGGACTGGCGAAGACCGGACTGATGATGTAGGCAATGCTATCAGCAAATACACCTTTTTTAATGATTCCGAGACCGATAAAATACAACCCCATCCAAATCCTTTCCTCATCCATAGGTACAGGTGATTTCAATCGGGGAAGAAACTCTTTTGCTTTGAGAATAGGACCTGCCAATTGTTGGGGAAAGAAAAAGATAAACAAAGTAAAATCTACATAAGATGTGTGGTCCGGTATCTCGCCCCGATATTTATCCACAAGAAAGGCTATGGTTTGAAAGGTATAAAAACTAATCGCAATAGGTAAGATAATATCAAAACTTCCCCTTGCTTCCCCTTTCCATTCAGGATGACCGACAAGTACTCCTGCGACCTCAATTGCAAAATAAAAATACTTAAAGAATCCAAGATTGAGGACGTTCAAAAAGACTGCTGTAGATATAATTTTCCCTGAGACTGATTTCGATTTGTACTTTTCTAAAAGAATAACAAATAGATAATTGATGCTTGTGACTGTGGTAAAGTGTATAAAGAATCTGGGAACCGGAGTTTCAAAATTCAGCCAATCCCAACTTGCATAGAAAAGCATAGAAGAAAAGAGTAGAATGTATTTCCTCTTATTTTCGCTGGATGAGTGAAAAAGAATGTACACAATCAAAAAAAAGAATAAAAAAAGGACTGAATTAAAAAGCATACCCCAACAAGAATCTAATTGTAAATATATCTAGCAAGCAAAATAACGAAATCAATGGAGAGCCCATGTTTACATATTTACTAATTTTTATCAATGCCATCATTTCTTATAAGGCCTACACTGCATCCCAGTCGGGATCCTATCAGGAGATGGACAAATACCTCTACCGACCCTATCAATTGTCCCGCGGAGGAAACATTCCGGGAGTCATTCTCTCCAATTTCTCTCATGCAGATTTCTTTCATTTTTTATTCAATATGATGACTTTGTTTTACTTCGGAAGAGTTGTGGAATATTCGGCAGGCTTCATTACCTTCCTTTCTATTTACTTTCTCAGCGGTGTGGGCGCTACTCTGATATCGTACTTTCGTAAGAAAGACGATCCCTACTATCAGGCTCTCGGAGCCAGTGGTTGTATTTCCGGAATCTTAGTGACGGCGGCGATTCTTTACCCCCAGATGAGCCTCTATATGATGTTCATTCCCATACCCATCCCTGCACCTATCTTTGCTGTTCTTTATATTCTTTTCTCCACTCTACTCATGAACTCTGATTCCGGAATAGCCCATGATGCCCATTTGGGGGGAGCTCTGGTGGGTTTGATAGCCGGAGGTATTTTAGCCGGAGGTTATGGAGCATTTTTCTCTCAGCTCTTCAAATTATTTTGAAAGATTTAATTTTTACTCACTTTCTTATTTTCATTTTCAAAAGGATTACTCATTCATAGAGAATTCAGCTATCTACCCTAATAGGAAAAGTGTAATTCTATATGAGAATTGAAATATGAATTTGATTTCAGACCCAAACGATCCCGGACTTGAAGAATTCCGAAGCCTGAGAACAAAGAAAAAGAGTAATACATTTATAGCTGAATCCGAGAAAGTTTGTTTGAGGCTCTTGGATTCAAACCTGAAAATAAAAAGCATTTTACTTGATCAAAATAATTACAAAAAACACTTATCACGGATTTCGGAAAGAGTACCTGAGAAAAATATCTATGTGGCACCGGGTGAAGTTCTCGAATCGATCGTTGGATATCCCCTTCATCAGAATCTAATGATCCTTACGGAAATTCCCCCTTTTAGTGATCTTCAATTTGACTCCAATCATTACATTCTGCTCAACGGTATCACTGATCCGGAAAATCTCGGGTCTATATTTCGTTCCGGAATTGCATTTGGATTTCAAAATTTTATTTTAGACAAAACCACATCACCACCCTACAACCGTCGAACAGTGCGGGTATCAATGGGAAATGTATTTCAATCTCAACTATTTGTCCCGGTAAATGTACCCTTAGTTTTAAAGGAATTTCAATTCAGAGGATTTAAGGTTCTGATTACATCCCCAGAACAGCGTCCGACACTACCATCTATATGCTTGAAAGATTTTGTCCCACCAGAAAAATGGGTTCTCGTTTTAGGAAATGAAGCCCGGGGAGTTTCGGATGAATTGTATCCTTTTGCAGACTATTCTCTTTTTTTACCTGTACGAACGGATTCCGATTCTATAAATGTATCCCATGCCGCTTCGATCTTCTTTTCCCATTTGAGTATTCTAAAATAAATAAAGGTCAAGCCTGTTCGGACAGAAATATTTTTCATACAATTCAGGAGAAAAAAATGCACAAAATTATATTTGTCATACATACTATTCTAGTTCTAATATCTATTCCCGGATGTAAAATTCAATCCATCAGGGAGGGGGAATCAGATATTCACAAAAGATTTGAAAAGACTTTTAAAAACTCTAAATCATCTAAGTCTGCAGTTCTATTGATTCATTCGGATGCACTCAATCTCCATATTAAAGATTCAGCAGGTTACATTCAAAATGGGAAAGAGAAGATGAGAACCTCCCTTGATCAACCCTACCATATTGCCAGTATAGGAAAGCTTTTTACAACCACTCTGATATATCAACTGGTAGAAGAGAATCGAATCAAACTGTCCGATTCGATTTCTGATTATCTGGAGGAAAGAGTCCTAAAAGGATTGTATTTCTTCGAAGGCAAAGACTACACTAAAAACGTCACTATAGAGAACCTTCTGGCCCACACATCAGGAGCTGAGGACTACTTTGAAGGTGGAAACGAATCTATACTACACCAAATCATCACTTCCCCGGATAAATTTTGGACACCGGAAGACATCTTAGAATTTAGCAGAACAAACCTAAAGCCAATCGCTCCCCCCGGAAAGAAATTTCACTATTCTGATACAGGATTCATTTTGCTCGGTCTATTGATTGAAAAAATCACTGAAAAATCCTTTGAACAAAATCTGAGAGAACGAATTTTTTCTCCCCTGGGGATGAAACATACATACATGCATTTACGTGATACAATCCCTCAGGGTTCACTTTCAATATCACCTATGATTCTAAATTCAAAAGACATCACGAACTTTGTTAGTGTTTCTGCAGATTGGGCAGGTGGGGGAATCATATCTACTACTGAAGATTTACTTCTATTTTATAGAGGAATCAATGAAAAAAAACTCCTAAAGAATCACAGAATTGAAGATTGGCTGGGAAATGAATTATTCCATGATGGGATCTATTATGGGAAAGGAATAATGACAGTAAAATATGGAGACATGATGTTTCTTATGCCGGAAACTCCTGATTTGTACGGACATTCGGGCCTTCTCTCTACCCTACTTTTTTATTCTCCGGAGTATGATACATATATTGTATCTAATTTTGGAAGTACGGAGGATATCTCTCTTAGTTTCGAAATGATGTTTCATATCATGAGAGTATTAAAAGACATTAAAGAATTGAAAAAACCTTAAGGCTTGGATTTAGATTCTGTCTTAGTTTTTGAACTTCCTTTCTGAGTTTTGTATTTATTGAATAATTCTCTGAGTCCCAGAAGAGGATTTTTTATATTTTTATCAGAAAACTTATTCAGATCATTTTTAAACTTCCCTTGATTCTTTTTATTTTTCAGAGAAATGTAGTACGGAAAGAAGTTTTTTATAGCTCCAACAGGTCCGAATTTTCCATCCAGAGTCAAAAGGATTCGAAAATGTGAATCTCCTGCTTTCTTCATTCCGGATAGATTAAAATTATAAAAGGTAAATCCTTTCATCTCACCCGGAAGGAAGAACAATAATACATCATATTGCTTACTTAAGTCAATTAACCAAGTTCTATCCTCATCTGAAAACCTGGAAAGATTTAAAGAAAGAGATTGTGCTGAATTCTTTCTATCTTCATTTGAGATTCCTGAGATCTTCTTATTTTTAATAATATACTCAGGTTCAACCCAAAGTTTCCCTTCTGTCAAAAAAAAGAAATACTTCTCCAGTAAAGACAGGGTTAGCTCCAACTTCTTTCGGGAATTATCTTTCAAGGAAAAAGTTTGATTTCCCATCGAATCTTCAAATTCTGCTCCACGGAAAAGAACCACTCCCAATTTCAATTTGGAGTTAGATTTTTTTTCAAATTCATTGCAATACCTGTATGCCTCCAAAATCAATTCTCCATCCTTTACCCCGGGAAAGAACTGTTTGTTTGACCTGTCCTCATGAGACAGTAATTCGATGTACTTTTGATACATTTCATTTCCTAAAGAATACTGCTTATTCTCCAGCAATTCGAAAAACTTCTGCAAATAAGCTTCCAGGAGAAGGGAATTCATTTCCCCTGAAATCTCCTCGTCCGAACTAAAGTATTTCTCCCGATCCTTCAGAATGCTATCCAATTGGTCCGTTTCCCGGTACAGACGGAAAAGAGCGTCTCTGGCGAATAAAAAGTATTCTTCCTTTCGGAATGATTTTGGCACTGAAAGTGAGTTTTGATAGTTTAGGATAGCATCCGGGTTTTTATTGAGTTTCTCATTAATTTTCCCTTTCCAGAATTGGATTTCCTGAACCTTGAACTTCGGGTCAATTTTATTAAGAATCTCAATCGATTCCTTCCATTTTCCGGATTCATAAAGCCGGATGGCCGATCGCAAGTCCTTACTATTGTCCGCTACGATGCCGACAAACGAACTTATAAAAAATATTATAATAACCTTCAAGAAATCCTCCGAAACTTTCTCCCAAAATCCATATGCCTTTAGACCCCTAAAAACTCCTTCAAAAATCGAAGCTCTCCTTCGCCCACTTCTAAAGAATAGAGATTTGGACAAATGGGTTTAGTAAGGGTACTCAATTCATGAATCCTTTTCAGCTCTACAAAAAATTCAACCCTGGTGTTTTTATAAAATAAATTAAGACCCGGACTTTAATAGCTAATCTAAATAATTTATTGAAACGGAAGAGAAGATTTGTTCTTTTGTATTGCACCCGAACAAAGATTTCAAGTTATTAGAACAAACCAATAATCAACTCACATTACGCAAATTTTATTCTTCTGAACATTTTAGTTTTTTTATACAAAATCATATTTTACTAATAGATCAACAAAAATAGGGGTTGGGTAGGATGAGCCCAAAGGCTCCCTTACGATAACCTCACCTTACACACGAAAAGTGTAAGGGAGTAATTAATAATTTTTATAATAAAATATATTTTAAGCTTTCCAAAGAATTCAAAATTAGAATCATTAAAAATACTAATCTATTGAGAAAAATCATAAATTTATTTGGTTTTAGAATTTAAAAAGTTGTATATAAATAAGCGATGAAAGAAATGTTATTCAATAGAGGAGTGAAACCTTGACTACCAGTAAAACTCAATATGATGATTCAATAGTAAAAGGGTTTATCATATCCGCAATGATCTGGGGTGTGGCTTCGATGCTTTTCGGTGTAATATTGGCTTTTCAGCTGGTTTTCCCCGAATTGAATCTCGGTCTTCCATACACAAGCTTTGGAAGATTGCGTCCACTTCATACCAATGCGGCCATCTTTGGATTCGCACTCAGTGTAATCTTTGCAACTTCGTATCATACAGTTCAAAGACTATGCCGCGTGAGAATGTTCAACGATTCCCTTTCCCGTATTCACCTGATTCTATACAACTTAACTATCGTGCTTGCCGCGATCACTCTGCCCCTCGGCTACAGCCAGGCAAAAGAATATGCAGAGTTAGAATGGCCGCTTGATTTATTGCTAGTTGTATGGTATGTGATATTCTTCGTTAATTATCTCGGAACTGTAATCAAAAGAGAAGAGAAGCAAATGTATGTAGCTATTTGGTTTTATATAGCTTCATTTGTAACTGTTCCACTTTTGTTCATTGTTAATAACTTAGCAATTCCTTCTACATTGATGAAGTCTTATTCCATCTATTCAGGTGTGTTTGATGCCAATATCCAGTGGTGGTATGGTCACAATGCAGTCGCATTCGTATTGACCACTCCATTCTTAGGATTGATGTATTACTACCTACCCAAACACATCAAACTTCCGATCTATAGCCATAAGCTCTCGATCATCCACTTTTGGAGTTTGATCTTTATTTACATTTGGGCGGGTCCCCACCACTTACTGTATTCTCCTGTCCCCGATTGGTTACAGACTACAGGTATGGTCTTTAGTATCATGCTCTGGATGCCGTCCTGGGGTGGTATGTTGAATGGATTTTTGACATTAACTCAAACAAGAGATAAGATCAAAGTAGATGCAACCCTGAAAATGATGCTTGTAGGTATCACTTTCTATGGTATGTCCACTTTTGAGGGTCCACTACTCTCTATTAGAGCAGTGAGTGCACTCGGACACAACACTGACTGGATCATCGGTCACGTTCATAGTGGAACTCTAGGTTGGGTTGGATTCATGTCAGCTTCAGCATTGTACTACATGATTCCCAGACTATGGAACACCAAACTTTATTCAGAAAAATTAGCAGACTTTCACTTCTGGATCGGAACTCTGGGTATTCTATTGTATGTAGTTTCTATGTGGGCTTCCGGTATTACCGAAGGTTCTATGTGGAGAGCATTGGATGATAAAGGTGGATTGTTGTACAGAGATTGGGTGACCATTACAGAACAACTCAAACCATTCCGTCTTGCAAGAGCAATCGGTGGTACTATGTATTTCACAGGTATTCTTGTAATGATATACAACTTTATCAAGACAATGGGAACAAAAGACAGTGGATTTGAAGAAACTGATCTTAGAGTTGGGGTAAGGGGGTAATTATGGATAAGTTTCTTAACTGGTTTTCCGAAATTGCAGACCGTTGGGATACAGAGGCTGTAAAGTTCACTCTGTATGCTACAATAGCAGTAGTGATCGGTGGTCTGTTTGAATTGATCCCACCGTTTTTCCTAACAAAAACGGTTACTCCAATCCCTTCAGTAAAGCCTTACAATGCTTTAGAATTGGCCGGTAGAGATACCTACCAAAAAGAAGGTTGCAACAGCTGTCACACTCAGATGATCCGACCATTCAAGTGGGAAGTAGATCGATTCGATCCTACCCGTGCTTATGGTTCAGAAGGATATTCCAAAGGTGGTGAATATGTTTATGATCACCCATTTCTTTGGGGTTCCAAGAGAACCGGTCCGGACCTGGCTCATGAATCACAAATTCAGCCAAGTGCTGAGTGGCACAAACGTCACCTAATCAATCCAAGAGAGACATCTCCAAACTCAATCATGCCATCCTACGCCTGGTTGTTTGATTCCTCTTCCGTGGTTGATGCTGACAATATCGTATCCAACATGAAGGCTCTTTCGAAAGTTGGTGTACCTTATACAGAAGAGGACTATGCAGCTGCCAAAGATCTAGTTGCCGGAAAAACCGAAGGAGATGCATTGATCGCTTATCTCCTGAAACTCGGAAAAGATAGCACAACCGCCAACATGGAAAAATCCGTCAAGTGAGGCTCTTATGGGTGAAAATGAATTATTAATTATCTATAAAGCCCTTCGTCTTCCTCTTCTTGTAATAGCACTGGGTATGATTACCTGGTACACTTATGGAAGAAAAAGACGGGATATGATGGAACAACCGAAATACAGGATGTTAGAGGAGGATTGAATATGAAAGAACCAAAAGAAGTTGATGGTATCTTCCAAGCTGATAACCCGATGCCAGAATGGTGGAAGTTAGTTTGGTTACTTACAATCATTTTTTCAATTTTTTATGTAATTTACTTTCATTATTTTTCTCAGTGGGGACAGGAAGTTTCTTATCAATTAGAAGTCCAGGCTCATGAAGAGAAATATGGAAAGCAGGAAAAGATGGTAGTACTATCTGAAGATGGTTCAAATCCTTTCCGGGACAAAGAAGAGTCTATAGCTGAAGGACAGAAAAATTTCCAAACTTTCTGTGCTGCCTGCCACAAAGCAGATGGTACCGGTTTGGTTGGTCCGAATCTTATGGATGAAGAATGGTTGCATGGTGATACCGATGCTCTCGTTTTTGAGAATATCATGAAAGGTATTACAGGTGATCGACTGAAAACCGGTAAGGGTCCTATGCCTCCTCATGAGAATTCTCTGGGTGCAGAGAAAGTTTATCAAATTATGGCTTGGATTGCGAAGTCCAATGCTACACTAAAAAAAGGTCAATAAAATGATAATATCACGTCCCATCAAAGGCAAAATACGATCGATGCGGACGATAGTCCAGGGAATTCTCCTTGGACTATTTTTAGGTGCTCCCTGGGTAAATCTACCTTCGGGAGCACCTCTTATTCGATTAGACATCCCGGGTAGAAAATTTCATCTTTTAGGAAACTTCTACATACCGCAGGAAGGGTTGATACTCTTCCTTTTTTTGTTAATCATGGGTCTTTCCCTATTTTTCTTCACCTCCCTCATAGGTAGGGTTTGGTGTGGTTGGGCTTGTCCCCAAACAGTTTATACAGATTTATTCGATTTTTTTGGAAGATTGGTTTTGGATAAAAAATACGGCAAAAAAGATGCTCCCAAACCAAAAGTGTTTATAGTTCATGTAGTATGGATCGTTATTTCCTTCATAGCCTGTTTTCATTGGATAGGATACTTTGCCAGTCCCTACGAAATGATTTCAGATATTTTAAGTTTTAGTTTTAAAGGACAGATTTACCATTACTTCCTCCTGGCATTCACCGTGGCCATGTATGTAGATATGGGATTTGTTCGTGAGCAGTTCTGCAAGTATGGATGCCCCTATGCAAGATTCCAGACTATCATGATGGATGAGCATTCTTTTAATATTACATACGATTTCAAAAGAGGGGAACCCAGAAGGCAAAAAACAGTTAAAATAGGTGATTGTACTGCCTGCAATATGTGTCTTGTGGTTTGTCCTACAGGTATTGATATTCGGGAAGGCCTTCAGGTGGGTTGCATTGCCTGCGGGAAATGTGCTGATGCCTGCAATATACAAATGGCGAAAGAGAATAAGAAATCTCTAATAGATTACTATTCTCTGGCTCAGATAGAAACCAATGAAAAAATCAAATGGGTTCGTCCCAGAACTTTGATCTATGGGGTTCTACTGACACTAGCAGTTTCTTTTGCCCTTTTCAAACTAGCAACAAGAGTACCTCTTTCAGTCATGATGATCCCCGAACGAACCATAGAGCCGGCGATCATTGACAATACAGTCCTCAGACATATTTTTAAATTGAAGATGTACAATATTAGCAATGACAAACAAAATTTAAAACTGAGTGCTGTTACCTATGACAATAGAGAATTGGTCATTCGATCAGAAAGTCCGGAGAACCTTATCGACTTAGATGGTTCTCAAATTAAAGATGATAGAATCATTATTGAACTCAATCTGACAGAAAACGATAAATCCATGAGATCTATCCCTATCGTATTCACAGTTCAGGATGAGAAAGATAAATCTATCCATGTAGAAAAGAAAATTCCATTGAGCTTACCTTTACGTAAGTAAGTCAAGAGGGAGGAAATATGTTTGAGACGATGGATAAATCCCTGAGATACACTTTTTATGGGATCATTGCTATCTTTCTCAGTTTGTTTGTAGCTACCTACTACACTCTAAGAATCGCTTTTGAAGGGCATGAAGGAGTAGTGAGGACTGATTATTATGAAATTGGTCTGAATTACAATAAGTATCTTCAGGATCAAAAAGCACTTGTAAAAGAAGGCTATAAATTTGATTCCAAACTCAATGAGAGAAGTTTCCTGAGACTGGGTAACAATCCGATAGAAATCAAATTCTATAAGAATGATACCCTTCTCTCTGATTCTTCTGTGGTGATCAAACTGGAACGACGTGCAACTAAAAAATTTGACAAAACACTAAAATTACAAATTGATCAGGATGGAAACCATAGAGGAGAGATTGATATCAATAGTACCGGTCAATGGATACTGACGTTAATGGGTACCCATGATGGGAAAACGCTCCAAGAGAGTTACAATATAGATGTCATGAATTAAATGCCTACCAAAGTGGATCATCTCTGTGCTCATTGCGGCAATGATCTCGAAACTACCTCTATAAAAGGTAAATACGGGGAGGAAGAAAAGCTTTTTTGCTGTGATGGGTGCAGAACTGTTTATGAAATCATTCACAATACAGGAAAATCTCAATACTACTCTATCAAGGGAAGTGCAAAGCTAAAACCGGTTCAAATCGATTTAAAATTAAATCCGGATCTGGATACGGATTTGGTCTATAAAAAATACCTCAAACCCATTTCAGAAGATAGGTATGAAGTCTTTATAAAAATCCAAAACATTCATTGTTCTGCATGCATCTGGTTGAACGAGAAAGCGCTTCTGGAAGCTCCCGGAGTGGTTGCTGCCCAGATCAACTTCGCAACCGGAACAGCGAAAGTCCAATTTGAATTATCAAAAATAAAACTCAGAGATATATTTGAGATCATACAATCCATAGGATACAAGCCCACTCTTTTCAAACTCGGGGACAAATTAAAAGTCGGGGAAAACAATCTAAAGAATTTATTGAGCAGGATTGCAGTAGCCGGTTTTAGTTTTGGAAACATTATGCTCTTCAGCACAGCCCTCTATTCGGGATACTTTCAGGGCATCGAATCCGAATTCAAGAAACTATTTCATTTCGTTTCCTGGGCCCTGGCCACACCTGCCTACCTCTATTCCGGACAGCCCTTTCTCCGTGGTGCCAGAGCGGCTATCTTCAAAAAAACTCTAACGATGGACTTCCTGATTTTTTCCGGAATTTCTCTCGCCTACTTCTTTAGTGTTTATGTAACAATATCGAATAACGGAGAAGTGTATTTTGACTCTGTTGCAATGATTTATTTTTTTATTTTGATAGGAAAGTATTTTGAAGAAAGGGCCAGAGTTCATTCCGCAGAAAAAATTGACTCTCTATTGAGCAAACTCCCGGAAACTGTAATACTCATCAATAGAGAGGAAGAAAAAACTATCCCCTCTGAATCAGTTATTTCAGGAATGAAGATCAAGGTTCTTCCCGGATCCAGACTTCCGATAGATGCAAAACTTTTGAGTGAGAGGGCTCTGGTAGATGAGTCATTTCTCACTGGTGAGTCGATACCCATTCAGAAAAAATCATCCGATCTGATCAAAGCAGGAGCGATCATTCTCGAAGAAGCCTGCTATTTGGAAGCCGTCTCTTCCTATTCCAACTCGACTCTTTCCGGATTGAAACAAAAAATAGAAGAAGCCATCACCGGAAAACCCAAGATTCAGGTGATCACAGAAAGAATCGCCGGAGTCTTTATTAAAATCGTGTTTTTTTTGGCGGTGATGACATTTCTGGGCTGGATGTACTACACAGGGAACTTTGAAACTTCATTGATTCAAATGATAGCAGTCCTAATTGTCGCCTGTCCCTGTGCTCTGGGGATAGCTGTACCTACTGCTCTAGTCATGAACCATCTTATCAATTCATCTTTTGGAGTGGTCATAAAATCTCCTCAGGCAGTTGAGCCACTGGCAGACTTGGATGCCATATTGTTTGATAAGACAGGGACACTTACAGCTGGCAATTTTGGAATAGTAAGAGATTCAATTTCTAGCAGTAGGGAAAGAAATTTTCTATATTTGATAGAAAAGGAAAGCAATCATCCGATTGCCAGATCGATAATTAAATATCTTTCTGAAAGCCAGAGTCTGATTCAGACAGAGGGTATGACCCTAGAAAGATCCCAACACATTCCCGGACGTGGTATCAAAGCAGAAATTAAGTATGGTGAAGAAAAATTTGAAGTTTTAGTAGGAAATGAAAAGCTCCTGGAAGAAAACTCGATTCCCTTACCTGAAGATGATCTAAAAAAAGGTACTACAATTTACCTGAGTGTAAATAAAAAGTTTTTGGGAAGTATTGTTCTCAATGATACAATTCGTCCGGAGTCTTTAAAGTTGATTGAAAATCTAAAGTCTCTTGTTCCCGACATAAGGATGGTATCCGGAGATCGCAGTGAATCAGTGATCGAAGTAGCTCGAAGTTTGAATATTCAAAATTTCACTTCCGAAGCGACTCCCGAAATGAAGTCAGAAATCATTAAAGAAATTCAGAGTCAGGGGAAAAAAGTCGCGATGGTTGGAGATGGGATCAATGACAGCCTTTCGCTTGCCACTTCCGATGTTGGGATATCACACAACCAGGCGGAAGATCTCTCGATAGATAAGTCTGATATTATTATTGTTTCCGATAATTTTATGAGTATCTACAAGATGGTCATCACTGCCAAACTGACCAAAAAGATTATTTATCAAAATATCTTTTTGTCCTTTCTTTACAATTCGATCATGTTGCCACTAGCGATCTTTGGGTACATGATGCCGGTAGTTTGTGCGATTTTCATGACTCTGAGTTCATTGACAGTATTGATCAATTCTTTAACTATGAAATGGAGGTTAAAAATATGACCGCATTATTTATTACAGTCCCTCTGGCTATGATTATCGCCACGATAGCTCTTATTGTTCTTCTGCAATCCTTAAAATCCGGACAATACGAAGATATAGAAGCACCCAAATATCGAATTTTGTTTGATGACGACGCTCCCATTGTAAAAGATAAAAAAGGAAATGGATAATTTTTTAGTACTTCTGGGAACTATTTTCCTCCACGGGATCACCAGTTCCTTTCACTGCATCGGAATGTGTGGTCCCCTTGCCGGAAGTCTCAGGAGTTCCGGGGGCTCGTCTTTGAATAATAATCTCATCTACAATTCAGGACGTCTTTTTTCCTATGCCCTACTCGGCGCCCTTCTCGGATTTACAGGAAAAGGTGCGGACCAATTAGGAAATTTCATTGAAATCAAGTGGTTTTCAGGAATTCTTGCAGGTTCACTTTTGATTTTGAGTGGAATCAGACTGATTTTTTCTCAAAGGCAGTCCTCTTCACGTCTGGCAGAATGGACCAGAAAATTCTCTTTCCCGATTTATTCCTATGCCAGATCCGGAAATCTTTCAGAAAAAGAAGAAGCATTTCTCATTGGTCTGGTGAGTGCCCTACTCCCCTGTGGAGTTCTTTTCCCGGCCTATGTGATTTCATTTTCAGCCGGAACGGTATCCGGAGGGGCCATTCTCATGGCAGTTTTTTTTCTCGGTACTTTTCCGGGACTCTTTCTCTTTGGATGGGGACTTCAATACTTCAAAAAATACCTCAAACCCAATTGGATTTCAAAAATCGGAATACTCACGATTTTATTGGGATTGGGGATAGTCCTATGGAGAATTCAGTTTTCATCTGATCCGGAAACCTGTCATTCCCCCTCAAATTTTCTCAGTCCTAAGACAGAAACAATCAAGTAATTCCCAAATTTACCCTTTCTCAAGAAAGCTGAGATTGGTTCTCTCCAATTCTTCCTGAAATTCTAGGCTTTTCAGAGTTTTCAATCATCGAATCAAATTTTCCTGCTAATTTCATTGATATTTCGAAAAATTCCCTCCAAATCAAAAGATTTGTAGACGAACTCTTAAATTCAGGTAAGTTTCCCAAAAGATCTAAATTCTTACCCTTCTGAGGACTTGTATGTATTTAGATTGGATATTTTTTCATTTTTTCAAAATTAATGTTTTATTCAGGATATATCCTGTAATTGTATTATTTTCATAGGAGTAGAGAGTTATGATTTCCAAAGAAGAAATTGAGAAACAATCCCATGAATTGAAGAAATTGGGTGGAAATGAAAATCAAGGTTTCGGGTATCTATACCTAAAGCAGATGCACAACCTTTCCCATGATGAGATTCTGGATAGATTGAATTTTGAAAAAAAATCAAAGGGTATCAATGGGTTTCATTATGATAAAAACAGAAAGAACCTGTATCTCTACTCTTTTCATTACTCTGAAAATATTAAGCTATTAAAAGACCCGATTCAGGTTGTGACTACATTTGAAATCGAACTTCTTTTTTCATCCAACTCAGCTACAAATTCATTTTTCTCAGAAATCAAAGCAGTTGTTCAGGAGAATTTTGAGACGATTGATCGAATTTATATATATTTCATAAATGATGGTGATACGGGAAAGCTACAGAAGAGTGAAACACTCGCTAGCCTTCGGGAAGAACTGGAATCCAAAAAGTTCTTTATTGATAATTATTTCTCTCCCAGAAAAATTCATCTCTCAATAGATTTTATATCTAACAAAAGCAAAAGAAGGCAATTTTCAGGGACGGAAAAATCCTATACTTTTGAGTTGGAGTTCAATAATTATCTAGAGAAATCTAATCAATCAGATCACAAGCTCCTTCTTGGATTTCTAAAATTAAGTGAATTGCATAAGATTTATCTAAATATGGGAAATAGACTTTTTGAAAAAAACATCCGCGCCGGACTTTCACCGGAAAACGGACCCAATCGTTCTATTCGAAAATCATTGAAAAATATTCTCGGAGGGACAGAGGATCCTGTAGATTTTAGTTTCAATCACAATGGTATCACAATGTCCGCTCAAAACATAGAATATAAGGATGGAAAGATTCGGGTATCCGAACCGAGGATTCTGAATGGTGCCCAGACTATCACCAGTACCGCCAGATATTTCGAAGAAAATACCAATTCAAAAAATTCTCCCGAGAGCAATCCCAAATTCAAATCCATTGAGATTCTCGGGAAAATCATTCTCCCCAATATGACGAAAGACCCTTCCAATTTTATAGCAAATGTCACAATCAACACAAACCGGCAAAATCCTGTGGAGCCCTGGAATCTCAGAGCTTCCGACCTCATCCAATTGGAGTTTTCTGATAAAATACGAAATGAATTGGGGATTTATTATGAAAGACAGGAGAACTCTTTCGAATCACTCACTTTGGATGATTATGAAGAATTAGGAATCGAACAGAACAAATCAATTCAGATTAAAAAATTAGCTCAGACATTTCTGGCTGTTCAGGGTGAAGTAGACAAAATCAATAAATTAAGAGAAATCTTCGAAGAAGAAAAAAAATATCAAAACACTTTCAAAAGAAAATATCTCAACTCTAGTTCTCAATCCATACTTCTTTTGTACAAGGTTCAATTCCGATTGGGTGTGATACTAAAATCCATTATAGAAAACTCTCCGGAAAAGTATTCGGACCTCATCAATAAGAGTAAGAACTTAATCTGGTGTTTGATCTCTCAAGCCATACTCAACGATAGTCAATTTCTTAAAAATCAGGAAATTTTTGGGAATCAAATGGCTATAGAAGTTGATTTCAATGAGTATCTCAAGTCATTGGGAGCCAAAAAAATTAAGAATATTCTTTCAGAAATCTGGAAGGAAGAAAAATTTCAAAAATCTATCCAGGAAAATAAATATTCATTTTTGAAAAGTAAAGCAATTTACGATTTCTGCATGACTCATGCAATTGAAAAATTTAACTGGCAGAAAATAGATCTTTAAGGAGATATTATGCTAAGAAGCCTAGTATTATTTTCAACCCTAGTATTATTTTTCAATGGTTGTGCGGGAGACAAAAAAGAAATGTCTCAAATCAAAGAGTCAATCAAGACTCAGGATTTTGAATACAACCTGGATGGGAAAGACTATCTTGGATACTTTGCAGTAGATTCCGAAGTAAAAGGAAAACGTCCCGGAATTCTTGTGATACATGAATGGTGGGGACTCAATGACTATCCAAAGATGAGAGCGAGACAATTAGCTGAGTTGGGATACGTTGCCTTTGCTATGGACGTATACGGAAAAGGAATCGTCACCAATGATCACAATGAAGCCGGAAAGCTTTCCGGTGCTAATGGCGACTCCAAATCTTTTCTAAAAAAAATCAATTATGCTTTAAAACTACTCAAAGAAAATCCTGATGTGGATCCCAATAAAATTGGTGCTATAGGATATTGCTTCGGAGGAAAAGGCGTAATCGAAATAGCCCTGGATGGACAGGAACTAAAAGGTGGAGTTGTATCCTTTCATGGGATGTTGATGAGTCAAAACCTAAAAACCGGAGCAAAGAAAGTAAAAACTAAGATGTTAGTTCATCATGGTGCAGCTGATCCTTTCATGGATCCGAAAATGGTCGAAGAATTTGTCAAAACTCTTAAAGATGCAAATGCACCATTAGAATTCGTATCTCATCCGGGAGCAAAGCACGGTTTTACAAAACTGGGAGCAGAAAAACACGGATTGGATGGATTAGCGTACAACGCAGAAGCTGATGCAAAATCTTTTCAAAGCATGAAAGAGTTTTTTGCTACGAACTTTAAATAATTTTTAGTCATATTCGGAAGTATTATCTTGAAAATGGCTACACACCTTAAGAAGAAATAATTAAGTTTTTCTTCTTAAGGTAAATGTAAAGGTAGGAGGTTATCTTCCTACCTTTTTTTACTCAAGAATCGATTGATTCTGATATCATTTTAAAAATCTTTTTAGCCTGTTCATTTTCAGGCTCTATCTGTAATACTTTTGTAATCAATTTACTTGCCCGCTTATAATTCCTGGTATAGGCATACATATCTGCTAAATGGATTAAGTTTTTAACGTTCCCCGGTTCTCTTAATTTTACCCGTTCCGATAGATCGATAGCAGACTCGATGTCCCTACTCATTTTCATACAATAAGCCGCTCTCAGCATAAACTCAGAATTGGCCTCATTTCTGGAAAAAAAATCTTTGGCTAAACCGGTTCCTTTTTCATATTCACGATTTTTTAGATATACTTTCATAAGAAAATCAACTAAATCCAAACTATTCGGATTCTGGCTGAGTCCATTTTCGAGTAACGCAATCGCAGAAGATGTCTCATTGCTTTTCAAGAGAAAGGACGCTTCAGAGATTAGATCATTGACCTTTGAATCAGCCACATCCTTCTCTTCCAAATCAAGAAATTTTATGGAGAGAAGTGATAAATCATCCATCAATTCAAAGTTTTCAACGATCACATCATAAATTTTGAATAAATCACCTTTGGCTTCTTCCACCCGGCTTAAAAATAAGGTTTCATCCTCATTTATGACTCGATTCATTCCATCATCAGAAGATTCCAGAACAAGATCATCTTTCCCATCCGAGCCCATGATGATCAAATCACCGGATTGCATTTGAAAAGTATTTACGAATATTTCTGACTTCACTCCAGCAGTGCCCAGTTTTCTAAAATAACTATCGTCTTCAATGAATCTGGCTTTTTCATCTCTATAGAGAACCAACCAGGGGTGTTCGGCATTTATGTAGTACATCATCCCTGATTCTTCTTCGACGAGTCCAAAAATTATGGATACCAACATGGATCCATCAAAACTCTCGAAAATTTTATGCAATTCTTTGAAAGTAGTTTTGATCCAAACTTCAGGAGGAATTTCCGAGAGACCTTTTTGCATTGAAGTTCTCTGAACTATAGAATGAAATACTGATCCGAGAACCAAAACTCCCCCTGCTCCCTGCATGGATTTCCCCATTGCATCTGCATTTATAAAGGTGATATATTTTTTCCCCCTGAGGAAAAGTGTTTGTGTGATACACATATCACCACCGATTTCCATCAGTCTCTTCTTAAATTGAAATTGTTTCTTTTGTTTTACAAAAAAATCAACCTTCACCTTCCCATCGGTAATAGCATTATTCACTCCCAGAGGTTTCAGTAGAAGAGTCGTTAGGAAATAGTCTCCATCCTGTTGAGTTTTCAATTCTTCTACTTTGGTAAGAGACAATTGAAGTTCCTTGGTCCTTTCTTCTACTTTCATTTCCAATTGATTGGAATAATCTTCCAGTTTACCTTTCGCATCACGGATAGCTGATACCATGGAATTAAAAGAATTTGCCAGATAACCGATTTCATCCTGAACATGAACAGGAACTTCTACATCCAGATCTCCTTTCCTCACCAATCTCAGTCCACTCAGAAGTTCATTCAATGGTTTCATCAAGGCTCCTGAAAGAAAGATTGGTGTTCCGACAAAAATCAAAAATATAGCAAGAAAAAGTAGGAAAAATAACTTTTTCCCAATCGTGTGAAGAAAATTCCTGTACTCGATATAATTGAAACCTATCTCATAAATCACATCCGGAGTACTTTCCTGAAATGCAACAAAATGCTTGTCACCTAATTTAGATTGCCGGAAGTATTTGGTCGTCTCAGGTAGTATTGGAGTAAAGTATCTAAGAACCTCAGATTTCATTTTATCTCTTTCTGAAGCAGAAGTAGCAAGATGAACTGCAACTACCTTTAAATAGTCCTCATAGGAACTTCGATTTTTTTGTATGAAATCCTGCATCTCTCCCATGAATTTATTATCAGGAATTTCTTTAATTTTATTTGAAAGATAATAAAGTATTCTTTCCTGCTTGTCTATATGCAGAAGTAGATCGTTGATGGGATTGGAATCCCTGTATTTGTCCAGGAACAGAAGAATCATTTCTATATGACCCTGCGCATATTTTGCATTCACAAGATTTAAATTTTTAATTCTATACTTTATATCATCTACTGTCGAATCCGGAGGTAATGTTTTTATAGTCTCATATATATATGAATTTACTAATCTATCATGAATTTCAAATATTTCATAACCATCTCTATTGTATGTATATTTGGTTTCTCCTGAATTCGGATAGTATTCAAGAATATAGTCCACTTCATTGTCTTTTTGATCATTATAATTTGTTAATATAATCTTCAATTCTTTTCTATGAGTAAAGCTATAAGACTCTTCTCTCTCAGTCATAAACATATAAATAATGACATTAAAAATAAGAACAAAAGTTAAAAAACTGATACTTATAATTTTAAACATAAAAGTACTTTTGTCTTTTGTTGTATTGATGAATGCCACAAGTATCAGAAAAGATCCGATAGGTGTCATGAAAGCCATTACGGAGAAAAACATCTCTCTGGTTATAAAACCATTTCTCTGTAAAATATTTAGAATCAGGGGAATCAATAAGTCCAAAACCAATCCTAAAGTGATGGCAAGCATTGCCTTTCTTTCATTCCCCCTGGAAACTTTAATCTTCCAAATACTAACAACAAAAGCGATAAGCAGGAGAAATGTTATATATAAACTGAAATGTCGAAAGAAATCCGGAATGAAGATTTCATAGGAATGTCCGGAGAGATCAAAAAAACTTTTAGCGGGAAGAGCTACACTCATAAAGTAAATATCAATCAAAACTCCGGACGCTAGAGTGGAATACATTACAATTCGATTGAATCGAGGTTTGTCATTATTAGGATATCTCATCAAAAACTGTATGAGAAAAATAAATCGAAAAGGAACCAGTGACATCGTCATGATTCTATGCCAGGTATTCGGATAGTATGAACCAGTTGAAAAGATGTATCCCGATCCCGACAATGTAATAATGAAGAAAGTAGCAGCAAGGAAAAGTGTAGATTTCGACTTATTGGGGAGGGTAAACAAAAAAACTGAGGCACCCAGAGAGATGATTGTAGTGAGAAGAGAACCTAAAGAAGAGTAGTTAAAGAAAAAGTAGTTAAAATATTCCATTTGATAGTTTGATCCCGGCATGAAAGAATAATTCTATATCATCATTCTACAAGAATTTTTTTTTGTATTCCTAATTTTCTAGTGTTGGGAGGGATTCTTACCTATCATTTAAAATCATCACCTAACAAAGGGTATTCCCGGACTTTAAGGTAGGTAAAATTTAGCGATTTTTAGGATTCGAATCAGATGAGGGACAAATTAGATAAAGAATTTGCATTCAAATTAATAATTTTTTGAATGCAAATTCCGGATTTGAATTAGGGTTTTTTCTTAATTACTAATTTTCTTTCTATTTCGAAAATTTTATCAGAGATTTTTTCTTTTCCTAATTTCTTTTTATTGTTTTCTTTTATAAATAAATCATCTCCATACTTCTCATATGCGTCAGCGGCTTTGATATTTTTCAAACCTATGAATTGAAGATGCACTTCTCCTGCAGGGATTCCATACTTATTTCCTACATCGGTGACTTCAATGATTCTGGAAATTGCAGTCACTGTATCACCACTAATAGCAGGTTGAGTGTGATAGCCTTCGTTGTATCCCAGTTCCCAGATCATGTTCTCAGAAATATCTCTGGAAGCCAGTCCGATCAACCAGGCAAAGACCAATCCACCATAAACAATAGGCTCTCCACTCATAGGACCGGAAAGACCCTTGGAGTAAAGCTTATCATAGTGAAGGGGATGAGTATTTCCCATTCTATAAGTCCATGGATAATGTTCATCTGTTATAGTGCGACCATTGGAGTGAATGTAAATGTCTCCGGGTTGAAAGGATTCAAAATATGTATTTTCCCAGGTTTGTTCTCTCATCTCTTTGGGAAATTGGAGAGCCGGAAGAACTATGGAAGGAGTGTCTTTTTCCGGAAAGAAAATGGAAGAATCTCCCTTCTTAGAATCACCTTTGGGTTTTCCATTGGATTGGTTGATCATGATTTTTCTTTCATACTGAAGTACTACTTCATTTTTCTGATTCAGACAAAGAGTACGAACATGAACTATACCAGGCTTTTCAGGACCTTTGTCATCTATCGCCAAAACCTTAGTTCTTGCAGTAAGAGTATCACCGGGATAAACCGGTAAGAGGAACTGAACATTATAATATCCTAAATTAGCTACAGCTTTTTCAGAATTGTTCTGAACTCCGAGGGAAAGAGCAATGTTGAACACCTGAAGAGGTGATACGAGCAAATCAGAAAATCCGTGAGCCTGGGCATATGGAGCTGAAAGAAAGAGTGGATTGGTTTCCATGAAGATGGTTGCGAATTCCTGAGCAAAGCTTCTATCTACAGTGAAGGCGCGGGGGTGAACATAGATATCACCTACTGTGAATTCTTCCAGGTATCGACCATAAATGTTTTTCTTGATATTACCTTTTTGATTGAAATTAGGGGCTAGTTCTTTAAACGGAGAAAATTCTATTTGACTCATTGTATCCTCTGAAGTGAATTCTTTTTAAACATAAATTTTCATATATCCATCTGGGTGAAAGTATTTTTTAGTAAAATATGAAGAGGATCTCCATATGGATATACAATAGGAAAAGCATAGATTTTATTGAAAAATATATGAAATACTTCACCCTTCTTTCCAAATTCAATTTCAAAGTTTTGAAAATTTGAAAAAGCATCCGGAACGAAACCATTGTAAGGCCTAAATTTGCGATTTGAAGTAAATTGTACGATTTTATCAGACTGGAAAGATTTGGAATGAGTCTACCATGAGAATCATAAAGATTCATAGTCAAATACCAAATTAGACCAAAGAGAATGAGTTCCAAAAGACTCTGGAATGAAAGAATAGTTTTAAATCGTATCAATTCCTGATTCATATCAAAGAACTTCTTTTTAAATGATCCAATCAGCAAAAGAATTGGAATGTGAAAACAGAGAATAGAAAAATAGTAAACCAGGATACAAAAAATTCCCCTTAGATGTTCGAATACAAACGAAGCCTCAAACCTTTCAAAGCTTCTATAATCCAATCCATTTTGAATTAAGTGTGTGATCTTTCCGGTATCATCCAAATGAAAGAAAATCTTCTCAAAATTAAAAGTCGGAGATACAAATTCATTCTGTTGACTGGGAGTCATCTCCAGATCCATGTCTTCAAAAGCTTGCGAAATATATAATGAATTTTCTTTTGAGATAATTCTCAGTGGATGAAAAAATGAATACAAACCCAACAACCCGAATCGTGGGGAGTCTGACCTCAGATAGATTCCATCATAGGCTGAACTATCAAAATGCAGATTGAGCATAGGATCGAAAAGATCAATAGGTCCAGGGAAATAAACATCCCAAAATACATTGAGAGCAGATCTCAAACTATAAGCATCGCCCTCAGGAATATTGATATAAAAAAGCATTTTTTCTCCGGGAAGGATTAGAAGTAGTTCAGAATTTCCCTTTTGAAGTGAAGAATGAATCATTCCATTCATTCCATTTTTAGAAACTTCGTGAAGTGAATAGGTAAGCCCGGGGATTCCAGAAATAGGTCGCCGATTCACTCTAAGAATTTTATTTATTAGAATTTCTTTAAATAATTCAGTGGAATACTCAGGAGGAAGAAGATAGAAACTATCAAGCAGTTGAGTGAAATTCTTTCTGTCCCAAGATTCAGGAATTTCAGATAAGGAAAAACCTGACAGAAATTTCTTAAATTCCGATGAACCCGTGATACCGTTGAACAAAATCGTGCGGATTTGATCTCCTGGTGGGTTTCTTCCTATACAGGGCTCTGAATTTTTTATTCTGAATTTATAAGCCAAGTTGTTTGGGGAAGATAGAGGAAGGATGGTATCTTCAACACAAAGAGTATCTGTTAGAAGAGAGTTCAAATAGATCGGAGCACTGGACTCAATATTGATATTGTTTTTATTCAATATCTTTCTGATATTTGAAATTCCTGTAGTACCTGACTTTTCCAGACTGTCCAGAAGAAAGACAGTTTTGATCAATTCATTCAAAACATCAGAGCTTATTTTTTCACTTTCTTCAAATTCAGAATAAAAATGAGATTTTTCAGTCGAAGATATATAAACAAAAACATCCTTTGAGACTTTTTGCTGTAAACTGTAAACAAAGGAACGGAATTGATTTTTTCCGGGTTCTTTTTCTGTTTCTTGGGGAAAGATAGAAAGAGCAAATAAAATGAAAGTCAATATTATTTTTTTCAATTCATATCAATCCCTTTCAAATTTATTACATACGATTGTACTATCTATTTTTCTGCCAAATAGTGATGATTTGGAATTGCCACAGGAGTTTTCTAAAAGATGATTGCATATAAGACAATTGCTTTCTTTAATGAATTTGATCAACCTGGATGCTTCTGCTTCTTCAATTTCCCTGAAGAATTTTTGTTTGGGAAATTCCTTTTTGGAACCGGAATCATCTAATAAATAAGTAATGATCTCATCCAATTCCGGAGGTGTAGGAACTCTTCCCGATTCTTCTTCTCTCTGAATGAATTTTAGAATCTTTCTTCTTTGAGAATCAGGCATTTCTTCTATTTTTTTTATCAACTCTTCGGGGTACAATTTCTTTCCTCGTGCATAAAGTTTCTGTCTATAAGGTAAATTTCATTAAACATATACCAGTTCTCATAGATAATTACACTTTTTCTATTACGGAATGTAGCCATTTTATAGCCGATTTCTCTATGAATGAGTACATACTTTTGAAAATGACTATAGAATTATTCGATCGACTGTAAAGATTTTTTCAATCCTGAAGAAAATTACGGAAAAAATCTTAACCGAATGCGAAAATAAATTCAATCTATTCCGTTCTGAGATATACTCCTTTCCAAAAAACTTCATAATTTTTTTAATCGAAATATGCAGGTTTATAAATACAAATCCATTCCGGATCCTGAAAAAATTGGCAATCATCTCTACCGGGTTCAAATCCCACAACCCTTCTATGCGGACAATAATATCTATATCATTGACTCTGATGAACCCGCTATGATCGATTCAGGTTACATTCAAAACCTAGGCATTCTTCAGAGGTCCCTCAGGAAAATTGGACTCTCCCTTTCAAAGATTAAGCATATCTTTTATACTCACAATCATATTGATCACATAAGTGCCGCCATCACAATGCGGAGTTATTCTGATGCAAAACTATATGGGATGGTGAATATGTCCTCGGCTACAGGAAATTTTCTTGAGTACATGAGTTTCTTTCAAAGAGGAGAGAACCGTATCATTTACAAAGCTATATCCTCTCCCGAACTCAGAAAAAATTACATTCAAAAAATGGAAAAGATTCGAAAAGACCTCAGTGAAGCTTACATTCATTCCAATAAAGTGGATTTGAATTTGAAAATGGATGTCGAACTGGTAGAGGGAGATGTGATTGATATTGGAGATCGATTGATCGGATTTCTTCATACCCCCGGCCACAACCTATGGCACCTAACACCTTATATTCTTGGAGAGGGAACCTATTTTACCGGAGACCTTGTTCTGGGAAATATTTCTTCGATCTATGCTGAAATAGATGGAAATCTAGCTCACTACCTCAAATCCCTTGAACGTTTGATGAATATCCCGATCAAACGACTTCTTCCGGCACATGGAGAGGAACCCTCAGATCCGGGGAAGGCTATCAAAACCCTACACAAAACTCTATCGATTCTGGAAAGGGGTGTGATACGAAGATTGAAGCAAAAAGAATATGATTTGCACGATCTTGCCTCGGAGGCGATGGGAGACAAAGTTAAGGAGAACCCGTACTACATTGTAGCTCTTGCTATCATTCATGCCATTCTACTGAAATGGATTGAGAGTGGGGATGTGCGGGTAATTGAAGTCGATCCACCTTATGAAAGATACAGATGGATCGACGACAAATTGTAGATTATTGGGGAGGCAGTGGAGGAGGAGCCGCTCCGAAGAGACCTGCAAGCTCGGGAACTTCACCTGCTTTTACCCATGCCGGCATCCCCTGTTTCCAGACTAGCGTATCACGAGTAACCTGATTCTGGGAGATGTATCCTTTGATTTGATCGGGATTCAATGGACCCTGCTGCTGACCGTTGATGGCGATATAGAAAGCCGCGGCTGCACCCGGAATCGGAGGAGGTGCTCCACCACCCTGAGCAGGAGCCTGTTGGGAGAATGCCTGATTCATCATGTTTGCCATACCCATTCCCATACCCATGCCCATTCCGGCACCCATCATTCCGCCTCCTCCCTCTCCGGGATTGGAAGCCGCCTGTTCCATAGCATTTGCAGCCTGAAACTTGGTGTACTGGTCAAGATTGCCGAGGACATTCATCTGACTACGTTTGTCGATAGCCGCTTCCACTTCGGGAGGCATGGAAATGTTTTCAATGAGAAACTTTCGAATCTCCAAACCCACTTCACCGAAACCCTCATTCAGAAAGCCTTCGATCTTAGATCCTAGCTCTTTGTAATTTGCCGCAAGATCGAGTGCGGGGAGTTTCAATTCTCCGAGCGCATCGGTAAATTCGGAAATCATCATGGATTTGAGTTGATCATCTATATCTTCAATATTGAAGTCGCTATTTGTCCCGGTGATCTCTTTTATGAGTTTTTCAGGATTGGCAACACGGAAGCTGAACGAGCCGAAGGCACGGAGTCGAATCACACCGAACTCTGGATCTCTTAGAGGAATTGGGTTTTTAGTGCCCCATTTCTGACCGGTGAATGTCTTGGTACTAACGAAGTATACATCAGCTTTAAAAGGTGAATTGAATCCGTGCTTCCATCCTTTTAATGTAGAAAGAATAGGAAGATTTTGAGTGGTCAATTCGTATCTACCGGGAGAAAAGATATCAGCTAACTTTCCTTCATTGATAAAAACAGCAACCTGAGACTCACGAACAGTCAATTGTGCACCATTCTTGATCTCATTGTCCTTTCTGTCGTACTTATAAACTAATGTATTATTGGTATCATCGAGATATTCTATGATATCGATGAATTCCCCTTTTAATTTATCAAATAAACCCATCTAGCACTCCTAGTAATTTCCTTCAGGTGTAATTCTATGCATAAGTTTTTTTAAAAACCTAAAAATGCAATGAAAAAGAGACCGATATTCTTATTTCAAATCTCCCTTTTCTATTTAGACAATCGTACTAAAAAATCTACCTTTTTTTCTCAAAAAAAATTTCTTTCCACTACAATCTTAAAATTTTGGGATTCTCTTTGATATTCCGGAATTGAGATGGTTTCGGATAAGAAATTTCCTGGAGTTTTCAAATGGATTTGAACTACTTTTGAATGGATAAACCTTTCATTTTTCAAAAAAATTTCATATTGGAAAAAAGAAAATTTCTTTAGTCATTTTCAAAAGTATTTGCATCTAAACAAACCAATCAGCTTTTAAATATCTGCTTACTGTAATAGGAAAAGATTAATTATTTACTCTCCTTACACACTTTTTGTGAAAGGTAAGTAGTATGAAGGGAGCCTTTCTGCAATGGTTCGACCAGTTTCACCAACCGGGGACTCATCGTCCCCAACCCCTATTTTTATTGATCTATTAGTAAAATTCCACTTGTCCCTCTTCCCTGTCTTCCTATTCTCTCTCTAACCCGGCAAATTTTCTATGAAAATCCTAATAATGATTCTTTTCCATTTTTCAATTTTTTCTCAGGATTTCAATCCCTGGAATATTTCACCTTTTGAAAGATTGATTCATCGAAAAAATGTCAGTCACATGCTCATCGATCCCAGACCCGATCACTACCGCCTGGTTCTCATTCTTTCGGATCGTTTTCCTTACAATTACAAATCCCGTCAGCATGGTTTCTACCTAAAGTTTCACACAGAAAAGGAAGCTCTTGCTACACTCAAAGCGTTTGATAAACAACTGGATTCAGGATTTCAAATCTATCTAAAACTTCAGGGTTCCAGAATCATCGATCATAAATTTCTTACGGAGGAATGAATGGGGTTTTGGATTCGGGAAAAATACATAGAAGGGAGTAGAATCCTCTCTCCGATGGCGGGTGTTTCGGACAGCCCCCATCGGCGTATCACAAGAAATATGGGATCTGCTTTTTCATTCACCGAGTTTGTGAGTGTGGAAGGTATTCTCATGGGAAAGGTCAAAACCCTCGATCTCTTTCGATTTCATGAATCCGAACGTCCCATTTGGTTTCAAATCTTCGGAAACAATCCGGAAAAAATTTGGACAGCCTGTAAGCTCATTGAAGAACTCAATCCGGATGTCATTGATCTGAATATGGGTTGTTCGGTAGCCAAGGTCGCCCACAAGGGAAGTGGTGCCGGACTTCTCAAAGATCCCCTCAAGGCAGGAAAGATCATCGAAGGAATGCGAAAATCGGTCTCTCTTCCTATCACTGCCAAGATCCGTTTGGGCTGGGACCACTCTTCCCTGAATTATAGAGAAGTTGTTCATATTCTTGAAGAATCCGGAGTAGATGCGATTTCTGTGCACGGACGAACGAAAAAGATGGGCTATTCAGGAAGGGCCGATTGGGAGAAAATCGCAGAGATCAAATCGTTTGCAAAAGTTCCCATCCTCGGAAATGGAGACATATCTAGTGGAGAGGAAGCAGATTTCAGACTCAAAGAATCAGGAGTGGATGCAGTTCTCATCGGACGGGGAGCCATCGGCAATCCCTGGATATTTGGAACTAAGAAAAAATCAGACTTGAGTGACCAAGAAAGATTCTCTGTGATCCTGGAGCATCTAAAGTTGATGAAAGAGTTTTATGGGGATGAATACGGAGCCATTCTCTTCAGAAAGCATTTGAATAAATATCTTATGGATAGAGAAGATCTAAATCCTCTTCGGGAAAAATTGATAAGGAGTTCTTCCTACACCGAATCTGTAAATTTAATGTCTTCATATCTCTATGAAAGAACTCCGATAGTAAAGTAAAGAAAATATATTCGGTGAATTCCTATGGCAAACAAAAATACAAAAAAGTCAACCGGCACAAAGAAAACAAAGAACCTTCTTGAAGAGACAGGAGATCTTGCCACTCAGGGAGTCCTTGGAATAGCCGATACTCTCGAAGCCGGAAAGACAATCAATGAGCTGATACTCAGAAGAACCTTTCTATTGGCTGAGATCTCATCCAAGCAACTCGAATTGGAAAGAATCGATCGAAAGCTGGAACAGGCTTTGAAGAAAAATCCTATCAATGAATTGTTTTCAAGAATTACGGATGAATTAAAAAAATTCGAATCCAAAGAAGTGAATGATCTGAT
This sequence comes from Leptospiraceae bacterium, assembly GCA_024233875.1. Classification (GTDB taxonomy): domain Bacteria; phylum Spirochaetota; class Leptospiria; order Leptospirales; family Leptospiraceae; genus JACKPB01. The sequence continues at coordinate 70,237 of JACKPB010000001.1, read as the reverse complement.
CAATGGACTGAGACCGATCACAAGCCTCATAGACATCACAAAAATCATAACCAATCAAACAGCCAAAAACCTAACAGGAAAAAACAACAAACAAGCTCCACCCGTTAAATCAAAGAAAAAAACAAAAAAATAACAATACAGAAGTACCGGAGAATTCACTCTCCGGTAGAGAGAATTTTATTATCCTAAAATCTCTTCAATCTTATCAGAAAGAGAGTAATTGATACGGGGACCCATTTCCAGAATGATCCGTGAGGCAACATAGTTTCCCCAACGGCAGGCTTTTTCTACAGAAAACCCATGAGTCAAACCATAGAGAACTCCCGCGGCAAATCCATCCCCCGCTCCATTTGAATCCACTGCTTTTACGGGAAATCCGGGGATGTGTTTCTCAACGCCTTCATTGCTTACATAGGCACCATGAGATCCCCAGGTCATAAAGACCAATGGTGCGAAGTCCCCCATCAATCGTATGGCATCTTCCGGATTGTCGGTTTCTGTCATTGCCATAGCTTCTTCGTGATTACAAAATGCTATGTCTACAAACTCTTTGGAGATTCGGATGAAATCTTCTCTGGATCGATTCACACAGAATGGATCGCTATAGGTATAAGCAATTTTCTTACCCAACTTCTTCGCTTCCTGCATCGCGTAAACCGAAGCGTCTTTGGAGTTTTGTTTGTCCCAAAGATAGCCTTCTACATAAAGAATCGAAGATTCTTTGATTCGATCTGAATCGATGTCAGAGTTGGAGATTTCACTGGAGATTCCCAGGTTTGTTAGCATGGTTCGATCCCCGTCCTTAGTTGTCATGACCAGACAGGTTCCTGTTTGTCCCGAGCCGGGGGGGACACTGAAATCAACTCCGGCTTCTTTCAAATCTGATTTATAAAAAGCTCCGTTTGGATCGGAGGCAACTTTTCCGGTGTAGAAAGCAGTTCCACCACATCTGGCGATTCCGATCATGGTATTGGCTGCACTTCCCCCTGAATGCAATTCGGGATTGAGATCTTTGAGTGCTTCTAAGAGCTTCTTTTGATAGTCATTTTCTACCAGAGTCATGACTCCCTTTCTCACATCATTTTTTTTTAAAAAATCTTCATCGATCTGAACCACATAATCTACCAGTGCATTCCCAAGTCCGAAAACGTTGTATTTATCCATTCATCTTCCTCAATTCATTATTTACCTAGAATCTGTATCTGCCCGATTCCATTGTGTATTTCATCCCAATCCTTAGTTTTCATTCCCTTAAAAAATCACGATTCCTAGAATACACCCTGCTAAGATCTAATTCAATTGATATTTCTCAAGTATTTAATGCAATTTTCAGAAAAGGTAAGACTAAAAATAAATAACTTCGTCGGAATGATTTTGGGGTGAGGAAGAAAGAGAGGGGTCTTTTTGGATAGACCCCAATGGATTTCAATATTTGGTTTTTGTGCTTTTGAGTTTTACATTCAAAATGATTTGGATTCTTGTGATCTCACCTTCTTTCACTTTGATGTCTGCATTGGCTAGAGGAAGGGACTCCATAAACGAGGCTTTGATTTCATAACTGCCCGGCAAAAGGTTTGTAAATATGAACTTCCCATCCTTGTCAGTTTTGATTTTCTTCAAACCATTTAGACTTTTAACTGTAGGCATCCAGATTGGATGGCTCATTACCGGATTGTCGAGAGTCTTGTAGAAGACCTGACCTTCGATGGCTCCGTACCCTGTCATGGAATTTTGAAGAACCAATTCATTCTTTTTATTTTCCATTACAGCAAACGTGGTTTCCACCTCAGGATAGTCATCCGCACGAACAGTGATCTTGTGAACTCCGGCAGGAACATCCTTTACAGTAAGGACATAAACCTGACCTTTTCGTCCGGAAGATGCTCCCCAGGTATCAGAAAACTCAGCGGAGATATCAAAATCCACATCTTTGTCATCAATGAGAACCTTGATTGCCCTGTCCCCTTTCTTGTTTTTATTCTTCAGTCTACTCATTGGATCCAGACTGTTGAGACCGTAACGTGCATCTTTGATGATCGTAGTTTTGATGATCAAATCTCCATTTTTGGAGACATTCACAGCGGGAGGCTCTTCGTCTGTGACAGGAGGTTTGACCGGATCGGGTTTGATGGGATCGGGAGTGGGTTCCGGTTTGGGATCATTGACCGGTTTCGGATCTTCGACAACTGGAGGAGGATCGGGAGTTTTGTTTCCGGCCAGGAAAATCCCGGAGGCATTTCCGGAAACCTGAGGTACCTGTTCATGGTCTACGCTTTTGGCTGTCTTGATCACCTCTTCTCTTGTTTTAAAAAAGGCTTCAAGAGCCGTGACAACCTTATCCCCATTTAAGTCAGCAGTCTCCATCGCACGTCCGAAGTGGTAAGTAAAGATCCCGTGATTGATCTTTCCACCAATCTCGATAGCTGTTTGATTGTCGTCTGCTGAGGAAATGATAGCCTTGTTTTGAAAGAAGAAGTCATCCGATTCTTTTACGATTCCATTGGCACCTTCAGGAATGGGGACTTCTTTGTCTCCCCGGGTTGCTTTTCCTTTTTTAGCTATCCCACCAGAAAAACAGCAGTCAAATGCGAATACTGTCTTGGGTGATTTGATAGAACTTAAGTAGGTGTTGAGTTCGTCATCTGAGAGATGAGGACGGTCATAACAAACAATGTAGTTTCTCATTCCATTCTTTGCATTGGAATCTCTTTGATAGAATCCATGACCTGCAAAGAAGAGGAAAACAACATCATCTGTTTTGGCCCGGGAGCCTATTGATTTGATTTCTTTTTCAATGTTTACCTTAGTAACATCTTTTCCCAAAAGCATTTTGATATCATCAAAATTCCCAACTTTTTTGATCTGGGATTCCATGTATGTTGCATCTGCTTCACAGAGGTTCAGCTCACTTATGCCGGCCTTGTTCCCTTTGTAGTTAGAACCAATGATTAGAGCGTATTTTTTCTGAGAATATAGGGAAGATGTGATTCCCAGTAAGAGTACAAGTAGTACAAGTAATTTTCTCAATGGAGTCTCCTTTAGAATGATTTCCCAATAGACTCTAAAGATTTCTTCTCTAAGAAATTAAGCAAGGAGAAAAAGCTTTCAGATGCCTATAGATATTTAGACAGATTATTTTCTTGGGGGATTTTTTTTTAAAAACTACCAGAGAGCATGATGCTCTTCGACCAAACCCAACCCATGGAAACGCAAAGTATTTCCTTTGTAGAGAAGTTTCCCTTCAAAGACACCAAAGGCCTGGATGAATTGAGATCGATACAAAACCACATCTATATTCTCCATTCGTTTCCCTTCGGGTGAAAATTGAATCTCTAAAAGAGCATCATTCGTCCTGATTTCAGTTCTGTGAATAGAAATTGGTTTTTGGTACTTGAATTCGGAGAGCCCGAGGGGAATGAGATTTCCTCCCAACCAGACAGCATTTTCCAAACCATCATTGAATCCGGAAACCAAATTGATCCCAATTTTATCGCCAGTTTCCGCAACTGTCCCGATCAAACTTGCCCAATTCCAAAAAGTTTCTCTGGGAGGATAGCCCTTGCTAAAGTCAATGGAAACAAAATTCCCATTCAGGACTTTTTTGGTTCCCTCATGAGTGATGGTAACCTTAGATTTTAAATTCATATTTTTGTAAGTGTAATGAAAGGGGCGATTTTTAGAGGGAGCGACAACACTCAAACCTTCATATTCTTCTTCTGCTTCACACTGAACAGAGAAGGACTCACCCACAAAATCAAATTGATAGGTATTTCCGGAACCCAGGAAATGCCAGGACTTTCTTCCATCGACAATGGTCCAGCTCGACTTCAGATCAGGGTTGTAGTTGTCGGGGAAGCCGAGAGGTCGGAGACATTTCTCTTCTATGAATTTTCCTGTCTTTCGATTTTGAAGATAAGCAAATCCGGTAGCCATAATTCCCGCATCTACAATCGCAAAACCAATGATGTATTCCTCGGTGAGAATCCCTGCAAAAACCCAGGCTTTTCTCTTGGTCCGTCTGAGGCTGAAGATACCTTCACCATCCCACTTCGTAGTATCCAAAGGATAGTAACCCCGATATCTTCCAAAGTCCGGAAATTCTTTTTCTATCGTGTTTATATGGGACAGGTCATTCATTTGAGGTCCTTCCTTGGCGATTCTTCCCAACCCTGAACTTGATTGAGGATTTGAGTTCTTATGAATTCAATTTCTCTTTTGATTTTAAAATTTACCATAACTATTCAATGAAGGATGAAATTTTCTAACTTTTCCTACAACCCTCATTTACCGGAAGTCTTCCGCTAATTTATTTGACAATTATTCTGCTATATTAATTGTAGTATCTTATATATAGGAGTTTTTACTATGGATCAAACACCCAATTCTGCTCAAACCAAGGTTGAGGACATTAAGCTCAGTTCCAATCATCTCAGGGGAGATATCGAGAAAGAGCTGAACGATGGATCGGATAGGTTTTCGGAAGATACAATCCAATTGATCAAATTCCATGGCTTTTATCAGCAAAAAAACAGGGATCGAACAAAAGATGAAAACGGCGAAGACATCGAAAAAATCCACACCATGATGCTAAGAGGAAGAATTCCGGGAGGAAGACTGACAGCCGATCAATACTTGGGCTGGGATCGACTGGCAGACACTTATGGGGATGGATCCTTTCGCCTAACAACTCGACAATCCATTCAACTTCATTCCATTAAAAAAGGCGATATCAAACCGGTCATTCAAGAAATTCATAAAATTGATCTGAGTAGCATTGGAGCCTGCGGAGACGTTGTGAGAAATGTGACCCAAGCCTTAAATCCCTCAGGGGATCCCAAACTTGCCCAACTCGATGAGATTTCACAGAGGCTCTCCGATCATTTCAAATTCACTTCCAGGGCTTACTTTGAAATTTGGCTGGATGGAGAGAGGATTGATTCAGAAGAGGAAGACAAAATCTACGGAAGCGCCTATCTTCCCAGAAAATTCAAAATTGGCGTCACCTGTGCCGGCACCAATCACATCGACCTTTATACAAATGATCTGGGATTCGCCGCCACGTATGACACTCAGGACAGAATCGATGGATTTTTCTTATTTGCAGGAGGTGGGTTGGGGATGACTCACAACAAACCGGCTACCTATCCGAGAGTGGCAGACCACTTCGGTTGGATTCCTTTGGATCAGCTTATCCCTTTCTCTGAAGCAGTAGTTTCAGTGCACAGGGAGTATGGAGATAGAACCAATCGTAAGCATGCAAGACTGAAATATGTCATTGCAGAGAAAGGTCAGGAGTGGTTCCGTTCCGAAGTGGAAAAAAAGACAGGTGTGAAGTTTGAATCCAGAGAACTCCCCCCCTGGAAGACAGAATCCTTTCTGGGCTGGAAAGAAGCTCTGGATGGAACCTACAGTCTGGGACTCCACACTCTTGCCGGAAGAATCAAAGATTCAGAGGGGAAACCCCTAAAAACAACTTTGGCCAATTTGGTCTCCCAATATCGTCCGGACATCCAACTCACTCCGGATCAGGATCTCATCCTTCTAAAAATAGCGAAAGAGAACAAGGATGAAATCGAAAGAATCCTAACAGAAAAGAATTTGTTCACCAAGTCCCTTCCCGGAATCTACCACCGAGCTCTGGCCTGCCCCGCCTTGCCTACCTGCGGATTGGCTCTCACCGAAAGTGAAAGAGTATTTCCGGAGCTATTGAAGGATATCAACGCTCACCTGGAAGAATTGAATCTGCGAGACAGAGCCCCCGTAATACGAATGACAGGATGTCCGAACGGTTGTGCCCGTCCTTACACAGCAGAGATAGGAATCGTTGGACAACAGTCCGGAGAGAAGTACTCCATCTTTCTTGGCGGCTCCCCAGAAGGAGAGAGGATAGGATTTCTATTCCTCACCAAACAACCGATTGGTGACATCCCTATCGTTCTTGGAAAAGTATTTCAACTCTGGAAACAGGATCAGGATAAACTTTCTTTGGGAGATTTTGTAAAAAAAATCGGAGTAGATAGACTCAAAGAATTATTGGAACTCTAAGGAAACAAGAATCCCTCTTCGGAGGGAAGCTTTTCAATCGGAAGGATTTCCATTTTTTCTGAAGGATAGGGCTTCAGTAGAGAAGTCAATTGATCCTCATCAGTTCTTTCTTCGAGCCAAACCTTACATTCTTCAGGTGTCAGGAGTACAGGCATACGATCATGAACTTCTGAGATCATAGAATTGGCAGATGTAGTCAGGATTGTGCAGGAGACTAGGGTTGTCCCATCCGATTTCCATTCTTCACAGAGACCCGCCAGATACATCTCCTTGCTATCTTTTTCTGTGATGAGATGGGGGTATTTTTTCTTTCCGATCGTCTTCCATTCATAGAAACCATTTGCGGGAAGGATGCAGCGTCCGTTTCGAAATGGTTTCTGAAAACTGGGTTTTTCCCGCACAGTTTCCGAACGGGCATTGATCATCTTGTATCCAATCTTTTTGTCCTTCGCCCAGGGAGGAATGAGACCCCAATGAAATCCGGAGAGACGGTACCTGTTCTGAACCTTTCTGAGAACTGCGACATCCTGCCCGGGAGAGATTTGTTTGCCTTGTTTGAAATTTTCAAGAATTTCTAAGCCGGGAAACAGACTCTTCAGCTCTCCGGGTTCTGAGGTGAAAACATATCTACCGCACAAGTTTGTACTTACCTAAGAGGGAGGATAAGTCTGAAGTGAAAACCAGGAGCGACCATCCCTACTCCAATTGCCAGGATCTATGCAAAACAGCTACGAAACTATCCATAGCCTTGTTCACAGACTCCGGTTTAAATCTATAGTTCTGTGATAGATAGTCCTTGACTCTATGCACGACTACCCTTGTGAAAGCTGTTCTTTCTGCTTTACTGGAAACTTCCAGAATTCCGAAATCGGTACCTCTTATCTTCATTTCCTGTTTGATTGAATTCACTATGATCTGAGTGGCTTCCTCGCTGGGCAATCTGAGGTAAGTTATCAAACTTTCAGCTGCTCCCATTAACAGTTTCAATTGTCTCTCACTGATTTCCATTCTCGACAGAATCGGGCATTTCAGAAAAAGAGTCAAGAAAATTCAAATTCCCTGATTTTCCTAAATCCTATCCGAAAAAGAAAATATGATTGTTTCCATTCAAAGAATTTCACTAATAGAAAGGGAATAGCTTTCCGGATTGAGAACAAAGTTTTATGCGGAGAACTCTCTTCGGGAAAAAGAACCATCGGAATTTCTAAAGAATACTACCGAAGGGAAAGGAATACACTTTATGAAGATATTTCTAATGCTTTCTATCCTCTTTTTCAGTTTCTGCTCCCTTAACTCTGAAGAAGTTACAGACCCAATCGAGAAAACGACAAGTGAATCGGTTGTGACAGATTCTTCACCCAAGAAATGGGGTTATGTTTACTCCAACTCATTTCAAAAATTTCCGGAAAATTACAAAAAGTTCATATTAGAAGACTATGATATTCTTTGTATCACAGGTCTCCTCTTCCGCGGTACGGGTCAACTTCGATTTGAAAATGAATTCATCAACAAACTTCAGAATGCGGGGATTTCCACAAACTCCGAGAAACCTATAATTTATCCAATGGTAGCACTCTCTTCTACTAAAGATGGGATTCAACTTCTTACCAATGAAAATTCACGAACTAAATCTATAGAGAACTTAAAATCATTTTTAAAAAGATACGGATTTAAAGGTGTGCATCTGGATTTTGAAAATATCCCCATCGATTATGCCAGTCATCTGGGTGAGTATCTCGGCGAACTAAAAAAAGAAATAAATGAGGATGATATCAAACTATCCTTTGCACTTTTTCCTCAGATAGACATCCCCATTCAACTCAGATCATTTCATAAGATTGAACTCATAGCACCCAATGTAGATGAGATAGTATTCATGGCATACGATTATCACAATCTAAAAACCGAAGAAGGTTGTGTATCCGACAAATCTTGGGCTGAAAATAATATTATTGAAATTACAAAGTTCATCAGTCCCTCCTCCCTATATTTAGGTATTCCTTCCTATGGTTATGAATGGTATGAAAACTCGAAAAGGATTGCAGTGATCTCAGCGAGAGAAGCCGAACGATTCAAACAAACCTTTCCCTCAGAAAGAGATGAATCCGGTTGTTTGAAAATAAACAAAAAGAAAGGGAAAAAAGTATCAAAAATCTATTATTCAGATAAGGAATTCAGGAAAAGCCTGGAAGAATTAGTAGGGAAATACAACCTATCTGGTTCAGCGATCTGGAGACTTGGACTGGAAGAACAATAGGGAGAAAGCTCTCCCTATTTTTGAAAAAGGATTATTTTTTTTGTGCTGCTTCTTTGATTGCGTAGGCCGCAATTTCGTTCTTTTGAATTTGAGTAGTTCCTTCAAAGATTGTTAAGATTTTAGAATCTCTCATCAATTTTTCTACAGGATACTCTTTAGTGTAACCATAACCACCATAGACCTGGACGGCATCGGTAGCACATTTTACAGCTGCTTCAGAGGAGAAAGCTTTAGCAATAGCAGAATACTTTGCAAGATTTGAATCGTTTGCATCGGACATTCTGGCTGCTTTGTAAGTTAACTCTCTAGATGCTTCTACTAAAATTGACATATCAGCAAGGATATGCTGAACAGCTTGGAAGGTAGCAATCTTCTGACCGAACTGCTCTCTTTCTCTGGCGTATCTTGTAGCATAGTCTAATGCAGCTTGAGCAACTCCTACACCCATAGATGCTACGTAGGGTCTGGAAGCGTTCAAAGTATGAAGTGCATAAATGAATCCCAAGTTTTCTTTACCAATTAAGTTTTCAGCAGGTACTTCACAATCTTCAAATATTACCTGATGAGTTCCACTGGCACGAATACCGAGTTTGTCCTCTTTCTTACCTACAGTCAAACCGGGAGCATTTCTGGGCACGTAGAAACAACTAACACCTCTGGTTCCACGACCTTTGTCTGTATAAGCGAAAACGGTGTATGCTCCAGCATCTCCGGCACCTGTGATCCACTGCTTGGTTCCATTGATGATGTATTTGTCACCTTTTTTCTCTGCTCTGGTTGACATACCGGGAACATCAGATCCAGCACCGGGCTCAGATAGACAAAAGGAAATCCCCATATCACCAGAAATAACCGGTTCTAACCATTTTTTAGCCTGGTCTTTTGTAGCTCCCTTGAGAATGGGCAACATTCCCAATCCAGTATATCCAAAACAAAGTGATATTCCCAAACATCCCCGACTCATTTCTTCCGTAACAAGACACTGTTCTACGGATCCATAACCCATTCCACCGTATTCTTCGGGGATAGTCAATCCGTTGATGCCAAGTTCTCTTCTCATTTTATTTACAAGTTCTGTCGGATGTTGGTTCTTCTCATCCCACTCAGCAGCAACCGGTGTAATTTCTCTGCGTGTAAAGTCTCGAACTAGGTCCCGTATCTGAAGTTGTTCTTCTGTATAAGACTGATACATTGTTTTTTCCTTCTTCTTTTTTATTTCCACTCACGCAATTGATTTGGTGAAGAAGCGCTAGATAGCCCTTAAGTCCCAAGTTTAAAGCTATTAAAAATAAATCAAATCATAATACAAAAATCAATCGAAATCATAGCAAATTGAAATATGATTTAACTCATTCTAATTTTTATTTTTTGAGCTTTGAGGAAGGTTTTAGTATTTTGAGATCCGCAATCAACTCACGTTCGGTGTAAACCTCTACTAGATTTAAGTTGATAGATAAAAATATCTCCAATAGATCCATGGAAGCTTTGAGGATCTTATTCTCCAAAATCGAGAGTAGAACAAAGCTTAGCTCACCGGTTAGAAATCTTTCTCTGGCCTTTTCTTCCTCGTCCAGTAGGGTCTTCAGTTCTTCTTCTTTTTCTTTCAGATCAGCCCGAAAGAGTTCAAGCAAAGCTGATTCTTCCGGAGGATTTTTTTGAGACTCCGATTTTTGGGAATAGTAGTCTTTTACGTTGATCGACCATTGAAAGAAAGAGTCTCCCGGTAGGTGTAAATTCTCCAGAGCTTTTTCGTGATGATTTTGGGTCTTGAGTTTTAAGAAAAAGTCTCTTCTGGAAGTTTCCGATCTCTCCTTCCTATCATTGAAGATTTCTTCTCTCTCCTTTCGAATCCTTTCATTTTCTTTTCTTTCTATTGAATCTGCTTTTCCGGATTGGATTCTAGTCTTCAGTTCTTTGTCCAAATTCAGAGACTTATCGATATAGCTTCTGACTAGGACCGAAGTCTCCCATTCAAAAATAAACAAAAAATAGGCCCGAAACATTTCTCTGAAGATTTCATTCTTTTGAAGATGACCCGGCAGATCCTCAAGTTTTGATCCGGAAATCTTTGGTTCCGAAACAGAAGGAAAAGTCGGTGCATCCTTGGAATAAAAACCTGAGGAGGCTTGAGAGAACTTGTCCTTTGTGGGAAAACGATCCGAACCGACTCGAAATCCTGAATAAAATCCAAAGACAGGAGAACTTACTTCACCCTGATGAGTCTCCCTCAGTTCCTTTTTGAAGTGGAAACTCACCGGGAAGGACTTTGCATTCGGAACCGGCATTTCTCTGTGAATCTTTACCAATTCCTGAAGATGTAGATTTAGATAATTGCTTAGAATTTCTAGGGTAAAACCCTTGCCCTGGGTACCCGAAATGGAGATTTCAGGCTTGGGATTCTGAGTGAGGGGCGCATTTCTTTCCATTTCTTTGCTTGGGAACCTTCTGGTCTCCGGTTCCACATCCAATATCAATTCTAAAATAGATTGAAAAAAATAGAATACTTTTTTCATGAAATTAGGAATCTTTTTTGGATGAATGAGTGGAAATTAGGAAAGTCTCAGATCAGATGAACTAGGGTTCTCCACTGAGTCCTTTGTCCAATAAAGAAATGAGTTTTCTGGTCTTTTCCTCATAAATCTCTGCATTTTCAATTTGAATGGATGTGTTTTGCGATTCTGAGCTCTGGGATCTCAACTGAAACAATTCATCAGTAATGTTTACTGATGCCAGAACAGCCAATTTGAGTGGGCTGGTATTCGGGAAGACGTTGGAGAGTTCCTTCATCTTTCTATCCACATATTCCGTAATGGATCGGATGTACTCGGGGTCAGCATCACCCGTAATGATATATTCATTATTGAATATGGTGGCTTCAATACGGGTTTGGAATGGCATTTCTTATTTGATATCTTCTTCTATAATTAAAAAGTCGTCATCATCGTCAGAGTCAAAAACATTTACGGCATCGTCATCGGATTCATCTATAATGATATCATCAGAATCGATTGAAAGCGGAGGCTTTTGAGAGATGGAGACTTCTTCAGAATCTGCAGGTTCAATCCTTGAAACCGGCTCTTCAATCGGTGCAGGAGGGGGCTCATCAACAATGATATTGTCCTGTTCCGCTACAAAATCGGGTTTTTTAACTTCGGCTGTAGTTACAGTTTCAGGAGGTGCAGGAGTGTGTGCTTCCTGTTGTGTTTCTACCGGAGTGGGAGTTTCTGTTGGCTCGAGAGAAGAAGTGTCCAAAAGATCCTCTTCATCATCATCCAATAGGATAATTTCATCATCCTCTTCATACGGTGGGAAAGGGGTTGAGTCTTCCTCTTCTGCAGGCTTGGATTCTGCTACAGGTGCTACGGGAGCCGGTTCCGAACTGGGAGCTTCTTCAGCTACTGGAGCGGGAGTAGGTTCTTCCTGAGGAGCTTCTTCTTTTTTCTCGTCGGAAGGAGGAGATACCGGAGATGGTTCTGCTGCTGGAGTCGATGCTGAGTCCGCACCGCCTCCATCAGAAATATTCTTATATGCTGAAATATTTTCAAGACGATTCAGCATATTAGAAATCTTTGAATCGACAGTTGTCTCTCTGGACTTTAAATCCTGGAGTTCTCTGGTTGCATCAGCGAGTTGAGTTCTGAGACTTTCGAGTTCTCTTTCCTTCTCTTCCATAGCTAGTTTCATTTTATCATTTTCAACACGCAGGGTTTCATTTTCAGATTCTAGCCTGTCGTTTTCAGCCCGTAAATCTGCAATGAGTTCAAGCGCTTTAAGTACTTTTGATTCTAGCTCTTCGATGCTTTCTAATGCAATCATGATATCTCCTAAATTTTTCTATCGAAACGATTATGCGGCAAGTTTAGTCTTTTCAACCAGTGCTGCAAAAACCTCTTTGTCATTGTATGCTATGTCAGCAAGAGTCTTTCTGTCTAGATTGATGCCCAACTTTTTTAGAGAATGCATGAATTTAGAATAGGATACTCCATTTTCTCTGACAGCTGCGTTGATCCGGATGATCCAAAGACTTCTGAATTCCCTTTTCTTTGCACGTCGATCTCTATATGCCCATTGACCGGACTTCCAAACAGCACTTAGGGCTGTCCTGTAAAGTTTGGATCGACCACCGCGAAAACCTTTCGCTGCTTTTAAAATCTTCCTACGTCTACTTTTATGAATAGTACCATTGACTGCTCTTGCCATCAACGTCCTCCGTATGGGAGCAATTCAATCACTCTACCCAGGTCAGATTTATCAAGAACAGTCGTTCCACCCAAGCCTCTTTTTCTATGAGGAGACTTTTTTGAAAGTTTGTGGCGAAGGTGGCTAGAAGCTCTTTTTACCTTCCCATTTTTCGTGAATTTAAACCGTTTTGCTGCCGATCGGTTTGTCTTTAGTTTTGGCATTTTCTCTATCCTATAGTTTATTTAGGGTTTACTAGGCAAACAATTTGCTTCCCATCGTGCACCGGAGGCTTTTCGGGTGTTCCATATTCTTTCAATTCATCTATCAAACGAACAATCACATTCATCCCTAGCTCCGCATGCGCCATTTCTCTACCCCGAAATCGGAGAGTTACTTTGACTTTATCCCCTTTTTGAAGAAACTCGACTGCTTGGCGCCTCTTTATCTCAAAGTCATGAATGTCTATCCGCGGTCTGAGCTTGATTTCTTTGATAGTTATGATATGTTGCTTTTTCTTAGCTTCTTTCGTCTTTTTCAGCTGTTCAAAGCGAAACTTACCATAATCAATAATCTTGCAGACAGGGACATCCTGACCACTGGAAACTTCCACTAAATCTAAGTTTTCTTCCCTTGCTTGCTGGAGAGCCACCTCTAGAGGAACAATGTGAGAACCATCGTCTGTTACAAGTCTTACCTGAGTAACTCCAACAATCTGTCCATTGATTCTCTGTTGGTTTACAACTTTATCATTACCATATTTCGAGTTAGGCTTTTTATGCATTCATTCTCCAGTTTAGGTTTACAATATTTTCTTTTTTCATAAAGATTCAACTATTTTTTGGGTACAGGAATATAAATTCTTGTACCTCACAGTTCCTGATTCAAACTGTCTAGAAACGAGCTCAAATCTGAAGTCTGTGTATTTTCTTCTCCCCTTTTTCGATAAGAGACTGTTTTTGCCTCTTTTTCCTTTTCGCCTAAAATACAGAGATAATTTGCTTTTTTAAGAATAGAATCTCTGATCTTGTAGCCGATTTTCTCATTTCTGAGATCCATTTCTACACGGAAACCATTTTTCACAAGTTCCCTATAAATTTCTTTCGCATAGTCGTGTTGCGCTTCTGAAACGGTCAAAATACGTATTTGATTTGGAGAAATCCAAAGAGGAAACTTTCCTTCATAGTGCTCTGTCAATATCCCGATAAATCTTTCCAGAGATCCGTAGATTGCCCGGTGAATCATCACAGGTCTGTGTTTCTTCCCATCGCTACCGGTGTAGTCCAATTCAAATCTTTCAGGCATAGAAAAGTCCAATTGAATTGTTCCGCATTGCCAGAGTCTTCCTATGCTATCCTTTATATTGAATTCGATCTTGGGTCCGTAGAAAGCCCCTTCGCCTTCTTTGATTTGATATGGTATGGATTTCTCTTCCAATGCTTTCTTCAATGCGGACGTCGCCACATCCCAATCTTCCTGACGTCCAACAGATTTCTCTGGACGGGTAGCAATATAAGTTTTGAATTCAGTGAATCCAAATTTTTTGTACACTTCAAAAGTAAAGTCAATGAGATCAATCACTTCCGATTGTACATGTTCCATTGGAGTGTAGATATGCGCATCATCCTGAGTAAATGATCTGACACGAAACAATCCATGCAATACTCCGCTCAATTCATGACGGTGAACAGTCCCCAATTCAGAAAATCGGAGCGGAAGCTCTTTGTAAGAATGCATATGGTATTTGTAGATTAGAGAACAACCCGGACAGTTCATCGGTTTTACAGCAAAATTATTTTCATCTATCTCAGTGAAATACATGTTTTCTTTGAAATTGTCCCAGTGACCGCTTTTTTTCCAGAGCTCCGAATTGAGAATAAGTGGAGTGCGAATCTCCTGATAATCCCTATTGGCACACTCTTTTCGAATGTATTCCGCCAGAGAATTCCAGAGAATAGTTCCTTTAGGATGCCAGAAAGGAAATCCGGGGGCATCTTCCTGAAAAGAAAAGAGATCCATTTCTTTTCCTATCTTCCTATGATCTCTCTTCTTAGCTTCTTCCAATTGAAATACATAGTCATCGAGTTCTTTCTTGGAACCGAAGGCTACACCATAGATCCTCTGAAGCATTTGATTGCTTTGATCTGCTTTCCAATATGCTCCTGAAATTGCAGTGAGTTTGAAAGCCTTGATCAATCCTGTGCGAGGGATGTGAGGACCGCGACAGAGATCAAACCATTCCCCCTGGTGGTAAAGACTGACAGAATCTGAATTGAAGCCCTCAATGAGTTCTACCTTGTATTTTTCGTTCATTTCTTTGAACTTTTTTAGAGCTTCTGTTCTTGGGATGTCTTCCCTGCGTACTTCCAGGTTTTCTTTGACGATTTTCTCCATTTCTTTTTCAATGCGCGGAAGATCTTCGGCTGTAATTGTTTCCCCGCCAAAATCTACATCGTAATAAAAAAATCCCGGTCCATTTTCAATCACCGGACCTATGGTAAGAAGAGCCTTGGGCCAGAGCCTCATCACAGCCTGACCGAGTAGATGGGCACCTGAATGATAAAAAACTTCTTTCCCTTCGGGAGATTCCAGAGTAAGAATTTCTATAGTTCCATCTTCTTCTAATCGGGAAGAAAGATCTTTCAACTGCCCATTCAACTTTGCTGAGACAGCAGACTTGGAAAGGGAAAGGCTGATCCCCGAAACAAAATCAGAGATTTTTAGACCTTTCTGTACTTCTTTTATCGATCCATCGGGAAGAGTTAATTTTATCATACTGATTCCTTATAGTCATTTTCAAAAATACTTACACATTCATAGAGAAAACAGCTATAAAATGGCTACATACCGAAGTAGGAAAAGTGTAATTATTTATGAGAATTAGTATATGAGGTACCAGAAATGAAAAATTCATTCTCATCTCAACAAGATTTTAGAAAAGAACCGAGGCATTTAGATGAAGAGCGAAAACATTGATATTCACCCATTTTTTCCCAGGTAATATCCGGCATCAATATTGATTTCATCGGAATTCATTTTCAAACGGATCTCTTCCAATCGAAAGTTCTTGTGATTTGATGTTTTGAGAAAGATAGGTATTGTTTTCTTAATTCTTTTTTTATGCGCTAGCTCCGGGATTTCAATTCGTTTGTAAAGAGGCATAGGTTTCCCCTTCCCACCTTCATAGTGAAGTACAAGTGTAAGATTTTTGAGACTGAGAGAAAGAGGATTGCGGACTTTAACCTCTATCATCTCACCTTTCTTTACATAACTCATTAGTTTCAACTTTCGAATCCCTGAAACGGAGAAATATTCCAGGTCCTTCAGCCGTTCCCGATTAGTGATCCCCGGAACCCAGGAAATTGGCGCACCCATTTGATCACGATTCTCAGGAGGAAGCCAGTCTAACCGAATTTGCTGCTCTCTGAGAGTCCCCCCATAGGTATTTGGATCACAATCACCGATCTTTTGGATTCGGGTTGTGAGATCTTTTTGATAACTTCCAATGAAAAGATAGAATTGATCAAATTTTTTGGATGGAATTTTTATCTCATTCTCCCAAAAAACATTAGTATCATGAATTCGATGCGAAAACCCAGAAAAAAGAGCATTCTCATCCGTCAGACAGTATTGGGAAGGCTGGAAACTCAATTTATCATTTGGGGATAAATCTCCTATAAATATCACATTTCCTTCAGAGATTTGGACTTCTTCTCTTGCGAATGCCCCGGAATTCATCAAAAAAATTACTAGAATAAAAAAAAGAACCATAGAAGAAAAGCATCCCAAAAGAGAGGATTTCACTCAATATCTTTTCCTGAAGGTCGAAAAAAAATACATTCCAAATTCCTCAGGACTTTCAACTTCTTTTTGTTAAGAGAAGAGGATACTATTTTGATATCAAACTTTTTGTATTGCAATGAAATTGGACACATAGCTTCGTACTAATTCTTAAATTGCTAGCCCTTTTGGATGTTTTGAGATAGAGAAAATTAGTGTATCATTATTATACACTCCACCCCTAAGTTGGGAAAAAAGTGTAAGAATTTTTCAGTTAAATCAATATATATCAAGGAAAATCGTATTTTCATATTTTGAATATAATAAAGTATTTTACTTTTTTTCTTATACTCTTAACGTTAGTATTTAGTTTAACTTCCTAACAAATCAGGAAAGAATTATAATCTGATAGTTTGGGAAATTTAATTAAAAACATTCTAAAAGGCGACCTAAATGTCATCTGATTTGGGAATCAATCCGAAAACATCCAAACCCTATACTGTCATTCTTGTTGATGATTCGAGATCAATGAGAATGTATCTCAAGCAGTTTTTATTATCAGAAAAATTTGAAGTGATTTCTGAGGCCAATGATGGAAGCGAAGCAGTTAGAGCAATCAAGATTTTAGATATAAAGCCGGATATAATGTTTATTGATGTAGAGATGCCTGAGTTGAACGGGATAGAAACTGTCAAAGCGATCAAACCCCTCCTTCCAAACACTAAGTTTATCATGGAAACGGGAAAGACTGACCCGGAGACTGTGAAAGAGCTTTTGTCCTTAAAAATAGACGGCTATATAGTGAAGCCCTACGATAGAAAAGTTCTTTCTGATAAAATCACAGCGATTCTCAAGAGTTAATTTATTTCTAAGTCTTTGATCAATTGGATCAATTCACTTCGACCTGTATAAAGTGATGAGCGATTGATCACCAATCTGGCTGAAGATTGAAGAATAGTTTCATACTCCACCAATCCATTTGCTTTTAAGGTCTCCCCTGACTCGACTATATCTACGATACAATCTGCCAGTCCACAGAGCGGAGCCAGTTCAATGCTTCCATAGAGCTTGATGATTTCACAACTCATGCCTTTAGAGAAAAAATACTCTCTTGTGATACCCGGATATTTTGTAGCTACTCTGAGTTTTCTAAGATGCTTCTTCAGATCAAATCCGGGATTGCCTGCTATAGAAAGCCTGCACTTTCCTATTCCCAGATCAAGAGGATAGACCAAATCATAATTTCCTTCTTTGATCACATCGAATCCTACGATTCCGGCATCGGCAGCCTGACCTGTTACATAAGTAGGAACATCCTGAGCCCGTACAAGGAGAATGTTGAGTTTGCCCAAAGGGTCCAGAAACTTTAGCTCTTTGCTCTTGTCGTTCGGTTTGTCTTCTAGCCAGTTTTTCCTAATTAGGAGTTGAATGCTGTCATCTGCTAACCTACCTTTAGGGAGGGCAAGAGTTAGCATGGACTCAACCTTTGTTTATCTTTAGGATCATATAAGTGGACATCTGCTGTGGTTGTTCCAGATAAGAACGATGATCTGATTCAAGTTCTAAGACTTTTTTGAAATTACCAAGAGCCTCCTCTTTCTTTCCGGAGTCAAACTGCAATCTTCCGGTGTGAAAGTAAATCCAAGCATTCATTACAGCCATATCCTTCTTAGAAGAAACCAGAAGAGAAGCTTTTTCGAATTGTTTTAGAGCCAGTTCTGGTTCTTTATTGTTTTCGTAATAATTTGCGGCTAGGAAATGAAAATAAGCTCTTACTTCGGGAGGTTCAGAAATCAATCCTGACATTTTTTCAGCATAGAATCCTGCATTTTTGTAGTCTTCTTTCTTTGCATAGGAATCTATCAATTGCTTGGAGACTCTCAGGTTTGCATTCTTAGCAGAATGCTCCTTTAAGAAGTCTTCCATTTCTTTGATTTTCTGAGACTCATCGGTTGGTGGGGATTTTGTAAATTTCTTTTCTAATTTTTCAACTTCTAGGGTCGCCAGTTCTTCTCTGTATCGGGAGTATTCACCAAAGGCTACAATTCCCCCCAATACTATGAAAATTCCTGCAACACTCGCAAAAACTCTGAGTCTGTTTTTCTCAATAAATTTTGCAATGTTTATAAAAAAGAGTTCTACCGGTGTTCCCTGAACTTCTTCCTCTTCAGGGAACGTATAGTCCGGCCTTTCTTTGGGATTGCGTGAACCTTTTCTTTCCGGTTTGCTCATGTTTATTTATTTTGAAGATTGATAAAGCTTCCCAAACTTCCACTGGAAGGAGAATCGTCCTGTTTGATGTATCTGGACATTTCTTCTTTTTCGATCGCCTTATCAAAATCCTTAATAGATAGAGAAATCTTCTTAGCTTCGGGTTCTATTTTCAGAACAACTGCCCGAACTACTTCTCCAACATTATAAAGTTCTTCAAGTTTGACATTTTTTCCATCAGGAATCTGAGAAATGTGAATCAATCCCTCGTAACCAGGTTCGATTTCCAAGAAGATACCGAAGGTAACAATGCTCTTGATCTTACCTTCTACAATGACTCCGGAAGGATATTTCTTCTTGAGAGCATCATAGGGGTTTTCTGTCAATTGCTTGAGTCCACAGGAAATTCTTTGAGTGTCTTTGTTTACATCCAAAATCTGGTACTTGACTACCTGACCTTTTTTGAGAAGACTGGTTGGGTCTTTGACTTTTTCATCCCAGGTGATGTCACCTATGTGGATGAGACCTTCAATCCCTTTCTCAACTTCAACGAAGGCACCGTATTTAGTGATTCCGGTGATCTTTCCTTCCAGTTCATTTCCTCTTCGAACTTCTGAGGTTAGATTGTCCCAGGGGTTCGGTAAGAGTTGTTTGAGTCCGAGAGAAAGACGCTTGCGGTCCAGGTCAATGTCCAGAACTACAGAATCAACTTCCTGACCTTTTTTTAAGATTTCTTTAGGATGCGGAGGTTTCTTTGCCCAAGAAAGCTCAGAGGAGTGAATCAATCCCTCAAGTCCTTCCTTCAATTCAACAAAGGCTCCAAAATTTGTTAGGGAAGTTACAATTCCTCTAACTACCATGTCTTTTTCGAGCTCTCTTCCAGCCCAAATCCATGGATCTTCATACATTTGCTTGATACCCAGACCAAGTCGATTGTTACCGGGATCGATTTCCAGAACAACCAGCTCTACTTCCTGACCAATATGAAAGTAGTGCTTGAAAGGTGCGTATTTTTTATAAGAAATATCATTTTGTCTGAGAAGACCTTCGATACCCATGACATTGCAGAAGACACCGAAGCTAGCGATCTTGGAAACGACAGCTTTCACTTTGTCGCCTACCTTGATCTCTTTGATCAGTTCATCCCATTTTTCTTTGTTGATTTCTTCGATCAACTTTCTGCGGGAAACCAGACCGGAGCGTCCCTTGTCGTTCAATTTAATGATTTTAAAATCAAGAACCTGACTTCTGAGTTCATCTATATTGGAATAACGCATTCCCAATTGAGATGCAGGGAGAAAGAGCTTGACACCTTCAACATTGACTATGAAGCCTTTACCTTTCTCTTCAGATTCGATCTTACCACTGACCTGGAGGTTTTTGTGATAAGCTTCCTTTATGGTTTCCCAACCTCTACGAACATCTGCTTCAGTCTTCGAACATACATAAACTTCGGAATCATTGTCGCTTTCTTTCGCTTTCACGACTACGGCTATCTGACTTCTTACTTCGGGGATCTCTCCACCGAATTCCGATAAAGGAACGAAACCGTCTGATTTTGCCCGAAGATCTATATAAACTCTCTGCTCTATTACATCCAAAACGATTGCGTTGATAATCTCGCCTTTTCGAATATTGCGCTCTTCAGCCTCTAAGGCTGACTCAAATAGAAGTGAACTCTTGTTGTTGGGATTAGCTTGTGAATTCAATGTTAACCAGGAAATATACTTAAATTTGCCCTGAACCTAAAAAAAGTACTTTAGATTCTGGACAGGATCATATTAATTACAACATTTTTTGATAGATTAGATGTGTCAATTAAGAAAGCATCTTCTGCCTGTTTTAAAGGAGCAATTTTTCGATTTTGATCAGATTCGTCTCTTTTTTGTATTTCTTCTAGTAATTTTTCGTAATCTGTATCAATTCCCTGCTCTTTTAATTCATCCCAACGGCGTCTGGCGCGGATTTTTGCATCCGCTGTGAGGAAAAATTTGAATTTTGCATCGGGAAATACTTCCGTTCCAATGTCGCGACCATCCATTATGAGTCGATTCACCCTAGCCAGCTCGATAAGATTGGCATTGATGAAGTCTCTAACCTCCCTGTAGGGTGCCAGATACTTAATGTTCCCGGTGACTTCCGGGTGACGAATCTCGATTGTGACATCTTCCTGTCCCAAAAATATCAAATTTTCTGATTTTTTTTGGAGAGTCGCAGAAAGTTGAATACTATTTAATTTATTTAAGAATTCATAATGATTTAAGAAATCATAAAATTTTCCCTTTCCTCCCAATTCTTCATGCCGTTTCATAAAATAAAGTGTTACAGCACGATAGTAAGCACCTGAATCGAAGTATTGATAGGTTGATCTCTGTGCGATTTCTCTGGCTACAGAACTTTTGCCCGAACCGGCAGGTCCATCTATAGCGATGATATTTTCATTCATCTGAATATCCTTTATTGATTAATTGGTTTTTCTCAGGTAAGAAATCCATGTAAATAGCTTCTAATTCTTCAATAAGATCCTCAATGGATTCTCCACCTAAATTCCATGCTCCATGGGAATATTTATTTTTTAATGAGAGATAAAGGGGATCGTAGTACTCCTTCAAAAGAAGACCGGCAACCGATTCATATTGATTCGAATCCAGTTCTTTTACGATTTCCTCATAGACCTCAGATTTCATATACCTCTTAATTAATTCAATCCTGGGTCGAATTACATCCGGTGGGAAATTGTATTCTTTTGCAAGACGTTTCGCCCTTTCTTCCCTTGAAATTTCTACCCAAAACTTCTTCCCATTTTGAATCCCTTCATAAATCCGCGGAGGCAAAGTCAAACTGCCTATTTTCCTACTTTCACCTTCAATCCAGAGAAATTTTTCATTTTGGAACCTCCTGAGAACTTCGACCAATTTGGTTTCAAAAAATTTCTGGGAGGGTTGACCTTCTGAAATATGCCTTCCTAAGACCGAACCTTTGTGATTCGCTAAAGATTCCAAATTCAAAACCGGAATACTTTTTTGTGAAAACCTTTCTAAAATTTCTGTTTTTCCACTTCCGCTCGGTCCGTGTAGTACTAAAAATTCGGGGAGATACCCATCTTGGAGATAGGAATTGACCCAGGAACGATACGACTTATAGCCTTTATCCAATAATTGAACCCTATACCCTATCATTTCCATGACTGTATAGAGTGATCCGGATCTCATTCCACCCCTCCAGCAATAGATTAGAAATCGGGGAGACCGAACCCCTGAGTCTTTGTCTTTCAAATAAATGGATTCGATATCTATAAGGATCTTGGAAATATTGGCTGAGATTAGTCTGGCACCCAACCGCTTTGCTTTTCCTGAGTCTTCTTTATAAATTGTTCCAACGATCTCCCTCTCTCTGTCATTCAGAACAGGAAGATTGATGGCACCCGGGATGTGGTCGAGAGCAAACTCAGACGGACTGCGTACATCTATGAAGTGAGCTGGATCCTCGGATAGGTTTTCCCAAACCTTTTCAATGGGAAGATATGAATTTGGGTGAATCATATATTTACAAAAATAAATTTATTAACGAATTGTAAACCAATTCCTAAATATCACCAAAAAAGTTTTACAAATAACTCATTTTAGGACAATGTAAGTCATAGTTTGACTATATGCCATTTGTTTCTATAAGGAAGAGAGTACTTCGGTGAAAATTTTCTTTGGCAGATACCAATGATTTACTAAATTTTATTACTGAATGATTTTCTCTAAAAAATTATCCGGAACATTGAAAAAGGAAAAAAATTTCTATTGATTTTTAAAATCTGTAAGATAATAATTATTTTCCTCAACATATAGAAACCAAACTCCGTTAAAATTAAAGAAAGGAAAAGAATCTTGTACCCATCAATTTTCTGCCTTTTGGGATAAGGAAAAATGAATGTCTAATACTAAACCGGAAGATCAAGCCCCCACACCACCACCTGTCACAAACACATCCACTCAAGCGATGATGAGCTTCAAACAGGGTCTCATTTTACTTCTGATTTCATCATTGATTATGTCAATTCAGAACATCATCACTAAAGTGATTTTGAGTAAGAAAGTAATTTTGGGAGTTTGGGAGACAGGAGGATTCATCTCGCCCAGCTTTTCCAATTCTATTCTGATCCTGGTTCTCAGGATGAGCATTGTTCTTCCCATCATGACTTTTATTGTTGCTCCAAGAATTTACAAAAACTCCTTCCGTGATCTCAAGGATTTGCTAAAACCTGAAAACAAAAATCGTCTGATTGCTACCTTACTCAGTGGAGTCTTTTTGTTTTCCTCCTTCTTTACTATCTATCTCTCTCTGGGAATGATTCCTGCGGGTGTAGCAACTACAATATTTTTCATTTATCCTACGATTACAATTATGATCATGTGGATTTTCTTCAAAGAAACCCCCGGTCTGACCCTGGTGTTTGCAATGATCACAATTTATATTGGTGGCTTCCTTACCATTCCACCGGCCAATTTCACTCCGAGAGGAGATTCTAATTTTATGGTGGGTGCACTTTCCGGAGCATTTTCCGGAATCATGTTTGCCTGCTATGTGATCATGATCAAGCAGGCGAGAATGCATCCTGCTCCTTTCTCCATCCTTTCTTTTGCTGTAGTCTTCCTTCTCGGGATTCTCATCATCCCTTTCCTCGACTATCAGGTAGCCGAGGGGAATTGGCCATCTGTATGGATTGGATCGGTTTGCCTGGCCGCTACTACTCTGGGAGCTTATCTCTTGAATAATTTTGGAGTTCCGATTGTGGGTCCTGCCCTGGCTGCTGTGATCGGTGCCACAGGTCCGGCGATCACAACCATTATGGCTTTCATATTCATAAACGAAAAACTGGAAATCAATCAGGTGATAGGAGTTTTTCTGGTGACCCTTTGGGTTTTGGGAATCAGTGTAGAAAACCTGAAAAAACAACAATCCGCCGCTGGAAAATAATTTTTTAGCTTTTTTTTGAAAATTACTTTCTGATCTATTCCTTTCTAAAAAGACTATCATTGAAAAACCCCGAACCAAAAGATCGGGGTTTTCTCCTCCCCACCGGGGAATTGAAGACTACCAAGATTTTATAGAATAGGAATTACAAATGAAGCTAACCAAAAAAGCAAACTCAACCCCAGTAGACCGTGTACTTTTAGTCATCCTGGATGGTGTTGGATATACCCCAAAAGATAAAAACTTCGGAAATGCTGTAGAAGCTGCCAATATGCCCTCTCTCAAAGGTTTGTGGGCAAACCATCCTACCCTACAGATCAGTGCTCATGGAAAAGCAGTGGGAATGCCATCTGATGAAGATATGGGAAACTCTGAAGTCGGTCACAATGTTCTCGGCTGTGGAAGAATTTTTGATCAGGGAGCGAAATTAGTGAGCAATTCGATCGATTCGGGTGAAATGTTTGAAGGTAATATTTGGAAAGAACTTATTTCCAATACTGTAAATAAAAAATCCACCCTACATTTCATCGGTCTCTTTTCTGATGGAAATGTTCACAGTCACAACGATCATCTCAAAGCGATGATAGATCGAGCTCTAAAGGAAAATGTATCACGTATTCGTATCCATATCTTACTGGATGGAAGGGATGTTCCCGAGAAATCAGCTTTGGAGTATGTAGAACCCTTCGAAGAGTATCTAGACTCATTGAGAAAATCCGGAAAGGATATTGAAATAGCCTCCGGTGGGGGCCGAATGACAATCACTATGGATAGATATGAAGCTGACTGGAAAATGATAGAACGGGGTTGGGATATTCATGTCAGGGGAGAAGGAAGAATCTTCTCTTCTGCAAAAGAAGCCATTGAAACCTTCAGAAAAGAAGATCCCAAAGTAATCGACCAATACCTACCCGGATTTGTAGTTGGAAAAGAGGGAACACCTTCAGGAAAGATAGTGGATGGAGATTCTGTGGTTTTTTACAACTTCAGAGGGGATCGGGCAATTGAGATTTCGAGAGCCTTTACAGAAAAAGATTTGAATACTTTTGAGAGAAAGAATTTTCCCGAAGTGTATTTTGCCGGTATGATGCAGTATGACGGAGATCTTAAGATACCCAAAAATTACCTGGTCACTCCACCAGCCATCGATCGAACTCTCGGTGAATACATGGCGAAAAATGGAATTTCTCAATATGCAATTTCCGAAACTCAAAAGTACGGTCATGTGACGTTTTTCTGGAATGGAAATAGAAGCGGTCAATTTGACAAAAACACTGAAACCTACAAAGAGATTCCTTCGGACATAATACCCTTTGATCAAAAACCCGAAATGAAAGCCGGAGAGATTACAGATGAATTGATCCGTGCCATCGAATCGAAAAAGTATACTTTCCTCAGAGTGAATTATGCCAATGGTGACATGGTCGGTCATACAGGAAACTTTGATGCGACAGTTCAGGGACTCAATTATCTCGATACCTGTATCACCAGACTACAAAAAGCAATCGAAGAAGCAGGAGGTGTGATGCTCATCACTGCCGACCATGGAAATGCAGATGAGATGTACCAATTGGACAAGAAAGGAAATGTATCACGTTCCGGAGACAAGCCCGTCCCGAAGACAAGTCATACCCTAAATCCTGTAAACCTCTGTCTCTATGATTCGGGAAAACGCTTTTCTCTGAATCAATCTATAGAAAAACCCGGTCTTGCCAATATTGCTTCTACTGTTTTGGATCTTTTGGGTTTTGAAGCTCCGGAAGGATATCATCCGAGCCTGATTCAAAGAAACAGCTAAGAAAAATATGCAGGATTTACTGAAAAACTCTTTTCAGAAGCTACAAACATCGAAATTTTTCCCCATCCTATGCTATCTCTGGTTGGGGATTTTTTCGACACTTGCCTTTCTCCCATATCAATTCACACATTTCGTATGGATTGCTCCCTGGTCTCTTTTCCTCCTGGAAAAGAGATACAGAACGTCTTATAAGAAACTTTTCTGGCATGGGACCTGGGCAGGTGTGTTCGTAAGCCTCTTTTCTTATTACTGGATTGTGCATCTCTTTACTGTCTTCGGGGGATTCCCGGCTCCGATCGCATTTCTTTTATTTATTGGATATAGTTTTACAACAAATGTTCGATTCGGGATCTTCTTAATGATCTTCAGCTATCTCCGGAGGAAGATTGGAAAGCAAATGGCACCTATCGCAGCATTTGCTATGCTGTTTGCTGAGTTTACCGGGTTTCAAACTTTCCCCTGGTACTTCGGAAATCTTTTGGCTGGAAATTCATTTCTTGCCCAAAACATCGAATACATCGGTGTCTACGGACTCAGTATTCTTGTCATGCTGGTTTCTTTTTCCCTATTTAAGATAATTTCAAATTTACCGTACTACAAAAATAGAAGATTCAATCTCTTCTTAAGATTTTCTTTACCTTATCTCTCAGCTTTACTATTCTTCTTTCTCTCGGGATACTTACTTTTTCAAAAATGGAATGGGTACAAACCCGAAGATTCAGTCGAAGTGATGATGATCCAACCGGATGCACCTTTAGAGTTTAGGGATGGAAGAAGCATAGCCCAAACCCTCGATGATGTAATGAAAGGAATAGAGAGAATGGCTATCGAAGAAGGAGAAAAAACTTCTCCCGACATCATCGTACTACCCGAGTCGGCAGTCCCTTTCCTCTCGGCAAATGACATCAAAGCAAACAATTTATTCAATCGTTCTTACAGTCCGAGATTCGAAGCCCTGATCTTTTTACTGGCCAATCGTTTCAAATCCAATGTATATTTCAATGAATTGGATTCCGGATTTTTGAACGATTCCATCAGTCGAAGGGATCAAATCTTTTACAATAACTCTGCTATCTACGATCCGAATGGAGATAGGAAAGGTTTCTATCGAAAATCCTTTCTTCTTGCTTTCGGTGAGTACATCCCTCTCGGGGACAAGATTCCATTTCTATATGATCTCATCCCTCAGGTAGCTAAGTTTTTCCCGGGGAAAGAACAGAATTTACTTCCGTACTTTCAACCTTCAGTAAAAAGTCCTGCATTCAACAAATCTCATCTCAGGTTGGGTGATACAAATTTTATGAATTTGAAAGCAGTTCGGGAATACTACGAACCCATCCATCTCTCCACAGTAGAAAAAGGAAAATTTCTTCCTCTGATCTGCTATGAGGTGATCTTACCCGAGTTTGTTCGAAAATTTGGAAAAAATGGTAACCCTGACTTTATCATAAATATCACAAATGATAAATGGTATGGAAAAAGTGTAGAATCATTTCAGCATTTGGAACTGGCAAGAATCCGTTCTATCGAATACAGACGTTGGATGGTTCGATCCACCAATTCGGGTACTTCAGTATTTGTAAACCACTTAGGACAGGTAGTCAATGACAAATATACAGACATCTATGCTCCGGCAGTCTATTCTTCTCAGGTAGATGTGATACGTTCCGAACCTACATTTTATGTGAAGTATGGAGACGCTCTTGTCTGGGGGTTTTTAGATCTCTTTGGAATGTATCTTCTTTATCATCGATTCAAAAAATTAAGAGTACCTAAGAATTCTGAATCGTAAAACTCTTTCCCTAATGAATTCATTTCAGAGGACTATCGGGGAAACTATGAAAAACTCATTGGAAACGGGTAAGAACCCGTTTCCAATTTGAATCTACTTCTTTTTTTGAGGTGGGACATCAGTGCAGGAACCATGCGCGATTTCTGCCGCCATCCCGATGGATTCACCAAGCGTTGGGTGAGGATGAATGGTTTTACCGATGTCAATCGCATCTGCTCCCATTTCGATTGCCAGACAAACTTCACCGATCATGTCCCCGGCATTGGTCCCTACAATCCCCCCACCTATGATTCGATGGGTTTCCTTGTCAAAGAGGAGTTTGGTAAACCCTTCGTCCCTACCATTAGCAATCGCTCTACCACTTGCTGCCCAGGGGAAAAGACCCTTCTCATACGCCCGACCTTCTTTCTTCAGCTGGTCTTCGGTAAGACCCGCCCATGCCACTTCGGGGTCTGTATAGGCAACAGAAGGAATTTGCATAGCATCAAAATAAGATTTTTCACCGTGAGCTACTTCAGCCGCTACATGAGCCTCATGAACCGCTTTGTGAGCTAGCATGGGTTGACCCACAATGTCTCCTATCGCAAAGATGTGTGATACATTCGTCCGCATTTGATTGTCTACAGGAATAAAGCCCCGTTCATTGACAGCTACACCCGCGGCCTCAGCGGCAATCTTCTTGCCATTGGGAGTACGTCCCACAGAGACCAAGATGAGATCATATACCTGCGGATCCGTAGGAGCATTCTCACCTTCGAAACTCACATAGATCCCATTGGGTTTTGCTTCGGCTTTGGATGCTCTGGTTTTCAGCATAACCTTATCAAAGCGGTGGAGGTTTCGCTTCTCCCAGACCTTTTCGAGATCTCGATCCGCTCCCATCATGAGTCCATCCAACATCTCGGCAATGTCTATCTTGGTTCCCAAAGAACTGTAGACAGTAGCCATTTCGAGTCCGATGATCCCACCTCCGATGACTAACATACTTTTCGGAATGTATTTGAGAGCAAGAGTTCCCGTACTGTCCACTATCCTCGGATCATCCGGAAGGAAGGGCAATTTTACAGATTGAGATCCTGCGGCAATGATAGCTTTTTGAAAGCGTATTACTTCTTTTTTACCTGTTAGATCTTTCCCTTCTCCTTCAGTCAATTCGACCTCAAGATGGTAGGGATCCAAAAACTTTCCGACCCCTCTAACAACCTTTACCTTTCTCATCTTAGCCATTCCCGCCAGACCACCGGTTAGTTTTCCGATGACGGATTCTTTGTGCTTTCTGAGCTTATCAATATCAATTCCGGGTTCGGAATACACAATCCCGTGAGACGCCATAGACTTAACTTCTTCCATAACGGCTGCTGTATGGAGGAGAGCTTTGGAAGGAATACAACCAACATTCAAACAGACCCCTCCGAGAGTGGAATACCTTTCTACCAGAATTGTATTCATTCCCAGATCGGCAGATCGAAATGCAGCACTGTATCCACCGGGACCGGCTCCGAGGACAAGCATTTCACATTCATGGTCAACCTGACCGGAATAAGAGCCTGCAGGAAGCGGAGAGGGAGTCGAAGGTTTGGATTCTTTTGCCTTCTCTACTTCCGGAGGAGGTGGAGAAGAAGGAGAAGCATTGGTGGAAGGCGCCGACTCCTCGACCCTAACGATCAAGCTGCCCTTACTTACTTTGTCACCCAACTTTACATGGATTTCTTTCACCACACCCGCTACTGATGAGGGCACTTCCATACTTGCTTTGTCGGACTCCAGAGTGATGAGGGCCTGTTCGATCGCTATTGTATCACCGACTTTTACTAAAATATCGATAACGGGAATATCACTATAATCCCCAATATCAGGAACGTTTACATCTGTCAATTTCGCCATCATTCCTCCTATAAGACCACTCTACGGAAATCCGAAAGAAGTTCAGCAAGATAGACATTGAAGCGTGTTCCCACTGCCCCATCGATTACACGATGGTCTGCTGTGAGTGAGAGCGGACAGATGAGTCTCGGAATAAATTCTTTCCCATTCCAAACGGGTTTGATAGCTGCTTTGCTCAC
Organism: Leptospiraceae bacterium; assembly: GCA_024233875.1. GTDB lineage: Bacteria > Spirochaetota > Leptospiria > Leptospirales > Leptospiraceae > JACKPB01. The sequence continues at coordinate 41,147 of JACKPB010000001.1, read as the reverse complement.
TCCGAGAATCGCAACTTCAGGAGCATTGATGATTGGTGAAAATGCAGTACCGCCGATACCACCCAAAGATGAAATCGTAAAACTTGCTCCCTGCATTTGATCGGGTTTGAGTTTTCCTTCTCTGGCTAATTTTGCAAGAGATGAAATTTCTTCTGCTAATTCGAGTACACCTTTTTTATCCGCATTTTTTACAACCGGAACCACCAGACCATTGGGAGTGTCTGCGGCAAATCCGATATGGAAGTATTTTTTTAGAACCAGCTCATCCCCATCCAATGAACTATTGAACTCGGGAAACTTCTTGAGAGCGGCAACACTCGCCTTTACCATGAAAGCTAGCATTGTGATCTTTACACCCGACTTCTCATTTTGTTTGTTGGTCTGAACCCGGAAATTCTCCAGGTCGGTGATGTCCGCATCTTCGTGATACGTAACAGAAGGTATGACAATCCAATTTCTGGATAGATTGGCAGCAGAGATTTTCTGAATGCGTGAAAGAGGCTTTCTTTCAATCTCACCAAATTTTGTGAAATCGATTTTTGGCCAGGGAAGAAGATCGAGACCTACTCCGGAAGAACTCCCGGTAGAAGTCTCTCCGCTCATTACCGATTTTACATATTTCTGAACATCCTCTTTGGTCACACGTCCCTTATTGGCAGAGCCTTTGACCTTACTGACGTCCACTCCCAATTCTCTGGCAAACTTTCTAACGGATGGACTGGCATGACTGACAGCCTTTCCTATGTCCGAAGGTGATACCGGCGCTGAAGATTGAATCGGCTGGGGTGGATTTGGTTTGGGAGGAGGAGTGGGAGCTGCGGGAACCACCGGCTGTGATACAGGAGCCGGTTCTTCCTTTTTGGGTGAAGAGGATACAGATGCATCTGCGTCCATAATCATGATTACAGAACCCATAGATACTTTGTCACCCAACTTCACCTTTAACTCTTTCACTGTCCCTGATGCGGGAGAAGGTACATCCATACTCGCCTTATCAGACTCGAGTGTGATCAGTGATTGCTCAACAGAAACTGTATCCCCCGCTTTCACATGTATTTCAATCACCGGAATATCATTGTAGTCCCCTATGTCGGGGACTTTTACTTCAATTGATTCTGCCATATTCTTTCCTTTCTCAAACGGTTAGAGGATTGGGTTTCTTAGGGTCCAAACCATATTTTTGAATCGCTTCCCCTACTTTCTTTCTATCGATAGAACCTTCATCAGCCAGAGTTTTCAATGCGGAGAGAGTCACCCAGTATCGATCCACTTCAAAGAAATGTCTGAGTCTTTCCCTTGTATCCGATCTACCGAATCCATCGGTTCCGAGAACTGTATAACGCTTTCCTAAGTTTTGAATCGCAGGACGAACCTGCTCGGCAAACATTCGAACATAATCAGTAGAGGCAATGACGGGACCATTGGTTCCTTTCAGGCAATTCTCTATATGAGAAAGCTCAGGATCCTTTTCGGGATTCAGAAGATTCAATCGACTGACATCATTCCAATTGCGACCCAATTCGGTGAAGCTCGGACATCCCCAGATGGTACTTGTCACACCCCAATCTGATTGCAGTAGCTCTGCTGCAGCGATCACTTCTCTGAAAATAGATCCACTACCCAAAAGTTGAACATGGGTTTTGGATTCTTTTGCCGGTTTGGAGAAAAGATACATCCCTTTCAAAATGTCCTTCTCTACTCCTTTAGGCATAGCAGGTTGAGTGTAGTTTTCATTCATTACGGTTATGTAATAGAATATGTCTTCCTGATCAGCATACATTCTTCTGAGTCCGTCCTGAATGATAACAGCTACTTCATAACTAAAGGTAGGATCATAACTCACACAATTGGGAATGCAGGCACTCCAAACATGACTATGCCCATCTTCGTGCTGAAGTCCCTCTCCGTTGAGTGTAGTACGACCTGAAGTTCCACCGAGGAGAAAACCTCTACTTCTCATGTCTCCTGCCGCCCAACAAAGATCCCCTATTCTCTGGAAACCGAACATTGAGTAAAAAATGAAGAACGGAATCATCTGAGTTCCATGGGTGGAGTAGGAGGTAGCTGCGGCTATCCAATCGCACATTGCTCCTGCTTCGTTGATACCTTCCTGAAGGATTTGACCGGTAGTGTCTTCTTTGTAGAACATGAGCTGGTCTTTGTCCTGGGGAGTGTAGAGCTGTCCGATATGGGACCAGATACCGAGTTGACGGAAGAGTCCTTCCATCCCGAAGGTTCGGGATTCATCAGGAATGATGGGGACGATTCGTTTTCCCAGCTCTTTGTCTTTTAGTATGATGTTCAATAATCTCACGAACGCCATAGTTGTGGACATTTCTTTTTCTCCGGAACTTTCCATGAGACCGGCAAAAGCCTCTAAGCCGGGAACTTTTAAAGATTCCGCTTTCTTTCTACGGGAAGGAATGGCGCCACCCAATTCATTGAGCTTAGCTTTTAAAAATTCTGCTTCGGGACTATTTTCCTCAAACTTAATAAATGGAAGTTCTTCGATCTTGTCATCGGGAACAGGAATATTGAAGTGATCCCGAAACTTTTTGACATCATCAAGATTCATGTGTTTTTGCTGGTGAGCAATATTCATTGCCTGACCGGAAGCCCCCATCCAGTATCCCTTAACTGTTTTTGCAAGGATCACTGTGGGTTGCCCTTTGTGATTGATAGCAGAATGATAGGCGGCAAATACCTTGAAGACATCATGCCCACCACGATTGAGATTCCAAACGTCATCATCACTGAAATCTGCTATGAGTTCTTTCAATTCAGGTGTATTGAAAACATGCTCACGGACATAAGCTCCATTTTTTGATTTAAACGTTTGGTACTGTCCATCGGGTATCTCTCCGAGTCGTTTGATCAAGATACCTTTTTTGTCTCTGGCAAATAGGATGTCCCAATGACGACCCCAGACCACCTTGATCACATTCCAACCCGCACCGCGGAATTCACTTTCTAATTCCTGAATGATGCTGGCATTTCCCCGAACCGGTCCATCCAGTCTCTGAAGATTGCAATTGATGACAAAAATCAAATTGTCAAGTTTCTCCCGACCGGCCATTCCTATGGCCCCGAGAGATTCGGGTTCGTCCGTCTCACCATCACCGAGGAAGGCCCAAACCTTTCGATCACCGGCCTGGATCAACCCCCGATCGTCCATATATTTCATGTAACGGGCCTGATAGATTGCCATGATAGGCCCCAATCCCATTGAAACTGTAGGAAATTGCCAAAAGTCAGGCATGAGCCAGGGATGGGGATAGCTAGAAAGTCCCTTTCCATCCACCTCCCTTCGGAAATTGATCATCTGCTCATCGGAGATACGACCTTCCAGATAGGCTCTTGCATAGATTCCGGGAGCGCAATGTCCCTGGGCAAAAACCAAATCACCACCGTGTTTATCGGAAGCGGCTCTCCAGAAGTGATTGAATCCAATATCATACAGTGTTGCCGCTGACTGGAAAGAGGAAATATGACCCCCAACATTGGAATCTTCGTTCGCTCTGAGCACCATTGCCATGGCATTCCATCGGGTATAGCTTCGAATTCTTCTCTGAATGGAGTGATCTCCGGGAAGGGGAGCTTGATTTTCAATGGGAATTGTATTGATATAGGGCGTTTCCGCGTGGAAGGGTTGATCTACACCATTTACCCGTGCAAATTCGATTTGCTTATCTATGAGATAAGAAGCCCTTTCCGAACCTTCTAAGGCAATCACTCCGTTCAGTGCTTCCAGCCATTCTTTTGTTTCTTCCGGATCTACATCCGTATGTCTATTGTTGGTAATCGATTGCTCCGGTGTAGCAGTCATACATCTTCTCCCGATTGAGGAATTCTTATTTTTTTTTAATAGAACTTATTTGACTATCGACATGGATTTCATACCCGGTGAAAGGATTTTCATCAATTCGAAAGTGCATTTGAACTTATAAAATTCCAGTTTCCTAGAATATGTCAAACGAATATTCACCGGTTTCAAGATTCCTATCCTTACTCTGAAATATCCTTTAAGAATCCATAGTTTGTTTTCTATAGTCATTTTCAAAAGCTTTGTGCATTTACAAAAGAATCAGCTATAAAATGGCTCATACCCAAAAAAGAAATACACAAGCATTTATGAAAACCGGTATTTAAATTCTGAATAGACAAAAGGATTTTAGATTTATAGAGAATTCTAAACTTTCAGAAGAGAGGATAGGGACCCGAAACACTGAAAGAGAAGTGAAGGGATTCCTGAAAACTCCGAATCTTCCTAACTTTCAGGTAAGTATGGATTCAAATCTCAAATATGAACATTTATTTCATCTTCACAATTCACTTCGAAAAATTGATAGGTGCCTCCAGGAAGGAGAATTCGAGCCAGAATCACGAACAATTCAATGCACTTATCCGAAAGTTTTACATAGAATTTCTTCCAAATAAACAAAACAAAATCAACCCTGAACCGGAAATTCAATTTTCCATGAAAAAACTGATATACTTCTATTCTTAATCTACTAAAATTGCGCAGAGGACGGGTTCGGGCTTGAAAATTTATTCCTTTTTGAACTACAAAGGTGGAGTGGGCAAAACCACCCTACTCGTAAACATAGCCGCGTGTCTCGCTAATAAACTAAATTCCAAAGGCCAACCCAATCGTATTCTCGTAGTTGATTCAGACTCTCAGGCAAGCGCCTCCAAATACATCTTAGGCATTGAGTATTGGGATTTTTTCATCAATAAGGAAAAGAGCCTACCCACCCTCGGAGACCATTTTGCCGAATACATCCGGGAAGGTACGATGGTGAAACCCGAATCCTACATTCGACCGGAACCGGATAGCCCCAACCCTATTTTTGGATACCTCACCCGATTCGGCAAAGAATGGATAGGAAGAAAGAATCCGGAGCAGTTTCAATGGACAAACCTCCATTTGATTCCGGCCGGATTGAATATGATCGACGTCGATATGGGTCTACAGGATTTACTTCAGTCCAATCCGGGAGGCCCCAAGCCATTTTCCATCATGAGTGAGATTTTATCTCCTTTAAAAAGTCTGTATGACTACATTCTCATCGATTGTCCTCCAAACTTCTTTTACTTCACTCAAAATAGTATATATTTTTCAGATTCAATTGTGATACCTTTCAAACCCGATCTTCTTTCGACTTCCGGAGTTCTTGATCTGATGCTACTTTTAAAAAATTACGAGATCAAGATGAATAAAAAATTTCATATCAAAGCAGTGATCCCGACCCTTCATGACAATAGGGTAAGTCTTTACAAACAAAAGATAGAAGAATTGGGTGGATCACTCAGGGAACTTCACAAGAGAAAAATCATAGGTGATATGCTCAAGGGTGGATTTCTTCATAGCATAGGACTACAAAATGCAGCAAGCATCCAATACCTTCAAAATTTGGGTCGTCCGGCTATGGACCTCAAAACCAACGATAAGGTTCGCATCCAATTAGAAGCCATAGCATCTCATTTCATGGAGAAATAGTTTGAACACATATGAAATCATTCAATTGATCAAGCATCTGGAATCCCAAGACTTTAGTATTCTCGATGCCAAAACACAGGTAAAGTACTACAATCAACTGAAAATTGTGTCCGATGAACTCAGGGCAATTGAATTTGAAAAGGATCGATCCATCATTTTAGAAAGGTTGGAATCTGTAACCGGATTCCTCTTTTTTAAGACATATATCAAAACACGTATCCCTAAATCTCCGATCACAAAGTCCAAAAAGAAAATTGACCCCGCAAAACTCGAAGACCATCTAAAGAAACTAAAGGAATTGGAAAAAGAAATCTTAGATTCCTATCAATCCGACTTGAGTCTTATCGATGAGATCAAAAATTCCGATACTGAAAAGATTCAGGAAGTTCTAATGGGATTGAACTTAGATAGAATTAAAAAAATTGATATCATTTCAGGAACTTCAGCAAAATTAAAAAGCCTGCACGGGAAGAAAGGATTTCCTAAGAAGTTATCTGACTTTGAGAAAAAACTTTCAGCCTGGTTGGATGAGATTCGAATCAAATCATATGCAGGTCGAAACCTGGATAGCATTCACTTAGATTGATTTCGTATTTCCATCCTCACGGAAAAAATTTCGAATCTTCTTTTCTAATTCCGTTTCTGTTTTGACTGTAAGTTCAAATATGGCTTCCAACCAATACAACCTTTCCTGAATGCTCAATTTTGAAAATCGGATCAGATCTTCATCTTCCAATTCATATAAAAAATTAGCTTCCAAATTCTTCTCCCAGTTTTTTAGCTTTTTTCAGGAACTCTATATCTTTTCTATCCTTGGAGCGATTGCTGGATTCTTTCATTAGAATCAGGTCATCTATAGAAGCTAGATAAAGCTCAAATCCTTCTACTTTTTTGACTATTTTTCTCTCAAATGCTTTTTCAAAATCCAAAGGATGATGGAGAATGATATCCACTACTTTATGAGAATGTGTTTTATTATAAAAACTGAAAGCAATCAAATTTCGTTTTTCGATCCACTCGGAAACAATTTTGGGATCTGCAATTCCCGCAGGATCTTCGGGAAGACTGGGAAGATATCCATCTTCTTTCAAAACATTCAATAAATTATTGATGTTTTCTTTATCTATAGAAATCAAAAGATCGAAGTCAAAGGTTGCACGTGGGACGCCATGTAGGTTCACAGCTACACCTCCCACAATTAGATATTGGATTTTATTTTTGTAGAGAGACTGAAGTAAGTCAAAATAGAACATTTTTCCTTCCCGGACTGATCTCCGATCAAAGCTCCAAATCTACGTTCTGACCAATCATTGTTAATTTCATCAATGCTTTTGAAAAGTCATCCATAAAAAGATCTAAATTTTTTGCATAGATTCCGACCCATTTGTATGTTTCAGAGTCCTGAATCAAAGCAAAATCTGAGTTCAATAAACTTCCCTCTCTATTATTGGAAAGAAGAGAGTGAAAGTATTCATTCGTGAACTTAAATGGAGAACCGGTGAATGGTTTAGGACCGGAACTTCCCACAGTGTGAGCTCCCGAAAGAACTACCAACTCAATCGGCTCAAAACCCATTTCCGCAAATCTCTGTTTGAGTTTCCCTATATCCCAATCTTCTAATGGTATTTCTCCGGAAATAATTTCTGAAGAATCAATCCTGCCTTTCCCTGGATTCATTCGATGTCCACCCAACCTTTCAAAGGCCAGAAATAAGAAAAATGCAAAGAAATCACTTAGGGATCTTCTGAGGGGGTAACCGGATTTGAATTCTTCATAGGCTTCCAAAATCATTTTTGCAGTCTTGTAAAGTTTGGGTTCCGATTCCAGAGAAGGATCATAAAAAATGGAAGCATTGAAGCCCCCCTTCCCTGTGATAGGGTCAAAGGAACAAGCGGAATGAAAAGCCAATCGGAGAATAGAAGGAGCCGCAAATGTATCTATCTTTTTTTGAATGAAGAGCCGGATAGCATTTTCCTCATCAAACTCCAGGTCGGGAAAATTTTGTACCTCAAAGATTTCATATTCAATCTCCTTTCCCCTCAATTTAGCTCTTATCTTTCTACCCAGCTCAACTTCTTCCGGCAAATAGAAATGAACATTCTCAGAGATCAAAATCGTAGTCCCTAATTTCTTATTTAAGTTTTCTATCCGACTGGCTGTATTCACTGTATCACCAATCAGAGTCAAATGCTTCTCTGATGGGTGACCGATATAGCCAATGATCGCAGGTCCGAAATGAACACCTACACCTATCTGGAATGCCTCGTTAAAGTTCTTCCTGAGATAAGTATTGAAATCTTCCATAGCAGAAACCATACCCAAGCCCGCCCGAACTGCATTTTGACATACAACTTTAGGATCATCTTCCTCAAGTCCAAAGACAGCCATGATCCCATCACCCATGTACTTGTCGATTGTCCCCTCATACCTGAGAATTTCTTCGCCCATAGAATAAAAAAAACGATTTAAGATGTGTATGATATCATAGGGTAAATTCTTTTCCACAAAAGAAGTGTATCCTCTGATATCTGCAAACAATACAGCCACTTTCTTTTCAATAGGTGTTTCTTTGAAATTAGTATAGATAGATGAATTAATATCTTTTTCATCCAGGACAAGACGCCTGACTACCATATCTCCTTTGGGTATGGTCTGACATGCCAATCGAACGGTTTCAGGAAATCCCTTCCTGTACTTGATAGCAGCTTCGGTAAATCGGGGAGGATCCAGAGTTTCATCTCCACTGAGGACCAAAACCCTACAGGTAGAACATTTCCCTTTGCCACCGCAGGCATTTGCATGGGGAATATTTGAATTTAAGGACATCTGTAAGAGAGAAAGTCCCTCGGTGACATTCAAATTGACGTTTTCCGGTTTCATTATAATTCTCATACTTCTTCTCCATGCATTTCTTTTTTACTCAGCTGAAATGAATTTATAAATTCATCAATTGTTTGAATGTGTTCATCCAGTGGAGCTATCCTATCCGTTCCCAAATCATATAGATGTTCGTCAAAAACATGAAAATCAAAAATCTTCAATTCAAAATCCGGTAGCATTATGATAATATTTTCAGAATGCAAATCCAAAATTAATTTTTCTTTCTCAGCCAGATACCGGGTTGCCTCGATCACTCTATGAAAATTATAAGCTATTTTCTTGAGCTTGGAACGATTCACCTCTCCAAATTTTTGATAATTAAAATTCAATTTCCAGGTAGGTGAGATTGTTTTTTGAAAAAAGTTTTGATTCAATCTTTCTTTGAGATGAACAAATTCCTTCAAATGCTTTCCGGGGATGATGGTCTGATTGTCGCAGGGTGTCAGAGTTGCTGAGGGAATACCGAAAAGTCCTTTTCTGTATCTCATCCCCATGAAATGCCTGGTAGGCAATACAAGGTCAGGGAGGAGAGTTTTCACAGTCCAATAGTGCAGACGTTCCAGAGCTAATCTACGGAAATTGAATTCAATTTTATCCTTTGCTGTCGAACTTTTGGTTTTTTGCATGAGATAGTTTTTTAAATCTAACTCTTCCGATTTCAGGTAGGATGGTAAATCTTTTGATACTTTTTTAAAAAGGCTTCCGAAGAGAGGATCTGCAGGGAGTTTGGATTTTCCTACCTTCAATACCTGATTCCAGGGAAGTCGGTAAACAAACTTATAAGAACCGCGACCTATATAATCGTTGGATGAAATTGGCATAAATTCATCCAAAAATTCACCTTCATATTTGTATGAGATCCGAAAAGCATGAGTTACCGGAAACATGTATTCATAAAAATTTCTTACGGGTCCGGACTTTCTGAGTCCCATATCAACAGGAAGATATTCTATGGGTATCGGGGGGAAAGAAATATTGGGATCTTTGTAAAACTCTTTATCAAGACCTTTTTCCAGCATCTCAATAAAACTGGGAAGTTTTTTGAAACCCCTTATGTTTAGGAGATCCTTGACCTTATCCTTCCATCTGTTCAAATTGGAATCATCAGCCATGTCGCCTCACAATTTCTAAAATTTTCTCTCCGAAGCGATCTATTTTTGCATTTCCCATTCCCTTTATATGATAGAGATCATCTAAATTTTGAGGTTTAACAAATGCGATCTTAGAGAGTACTGGGTTCTGCAAAACCATGAATTTCTTCCATTTCAATTTTCTAGCTTCATAGTCCCGAAAATTTTTCAATGCTTTCAAAAGATTCCGACTTCCATTTTCGGTAATTTTTGATTCTGATGATTTCTTACGTATTCTGATATAATCCGGAGTAGAAAGTTTTGGATACTTTCCTTTTGAGACTTTTATCTTTCCCTGTATGATAAGTTCTTCTATAAATTTTGAGATAGCAGCTTCTTTAATGTAATTTAGTTTCCCATAATTTTGAGAGGTTTGTAATTTTCTTCTGAGAATATCTGTTGCCTTACTTCCCCTGAGAACACCTATGAGTATTTTTTTACCGAATTTATCCTGATTTTCTTTCAAACAATTGAAGACAATTTCTTTCTCTTCATCAGAAAATTCATGCGATTCATCTACTCTTTTCGACTCTAGTTTGAGAGTTTCTTTTTTTAGAAATGACTTTAGAGAACTGTTTTTCTTCAAACAATTATCACATTTACCGCAACGGGTGATTTTTTCTCCAAAGTATCCGCAGAGCTCGATCTGTCTGCAGGTTTCACTCAGAGCAAATTTCTTCATTTCTTCGAGGAGAAGTTTCTTATCTTCCCTATCTCTACCCCGATTCAAAAAACGTGATACATTTAGATCTGAATTTTTAAAAAAAAGTATGCATCTCGAATCTCCTCCATCTCTCCCCCCACGTCCTGCCTCCTGATAATAAGCCTCAACAGAAGATGGCATTTGATAATGAATTACGATTCTTACATCAGGCAAATCCACCCCCATTCCAAAAGCATTCGTTGAAATCAGGATTTTCGTTCGGGAGGAAACAAAGGAATTTTGAATGGATTCTCTATGATTTTCCGATTTGCCGGCGTGATACACACCTGTTGAAATTCCATTTTCTTTCAAGAATCCATAGAGCTCTTCAGTTTTTTTACGGGTGGCACAATAGATTATCCCTCTTCCGGGAGATTCCTGAAATTTTTGCAAAATATGGAGGAGTTCTTCTTCTCTTTCTGACTCGTATTCAAAATGTCTTACAGAGAACTCCAGATTTTTCCTCAAAAAACTCCCTCTGACCACTTTGGGAGATTTGAGATCTAAGGATTTTATGATGTCTTCTCCTACTCGCTGAGTGGCAGTAGCCGTAAGGGCAAGGATAGGAAACTTTTGAGATTTCAATGTATCACGTATCTTGTGAATCTCAGAATATTCTGTTCGGAAATCATGTCCCCACTGAGAAATACAATGAGCCTCATCTACAACCAAAAGTGAAATCTTCATTTGTGAAAGATACTTCAGAAAGCCTGAGGAGACAGCCCTTTCGGGAGAAACCAGCAAAATGCGAACCTTTCCCTGAACACATCGGGAGATGGTTTTCAATTGATCCAGCTCATCCTGGGAAGAGTTGATTGTAGCAGATGTGATACCGAGAGAATTGATACTGTCTACCTGATCCTTCATAAGAGCGATCAGAGGCGAAACAACCAAAACCAAACCATCAGAACGGAGACAGGAATAGTACTGATAGATAAAGGACTTTCCGGCTCCTGTCGGAAGAATAGAAAGGCAATCTTTTTTGTTGAGTAGACAGAGGACACTCTCTTTTTGTCCGGGTCGAAATCCGGTGTATCCAAAGACTGTTGTTAAGAGAGTTTCGTCAAGCAACTGGCTTCTTTATTTCTTTGAAAATCGGTTGACCAACTCCACCGAATTCACTTCACTCAGATGACCCCAGAGATTTTCGTTTACAAATCTCCGGAATACCTGTGCTCTTCTGTATCCGAAGAATTTCCCTGTATTTTCGATGAGATACTCTTCCAGGGTCAAAGAATCGTTCGTATTTCTCTTCCTTGTCGAAGCAGCATTTTCAAACAATTGCTTATAGATATCCCGAATTTTAGCTACTCCTTTCGAATAGTTGATATAGGAATCTATCCTTGATGTTTGGATATCAAAGAATTTTTCAGCCCAAAAATCGATAATATGCTTTTTGATTATATTTTCAGGAAAAAATTTGACGATATTATTTTTGTCCACGTAATGACAGTTCCCGAAATCTCTTCTTGTGAGATCTTCCTGGATAATATTCCAGAGGACAACAGGTCCGATGTGATACAAGAAAGCATCCAGATCCTCACAGAGATTTCCAAAATCTTTCTTCAGGATGTTTGTTGTCGCATATTCAAGCAAAGTGGAGATCATTTTATTGTAACGTGTTGCGACCTGGTATCCCGCATTCTTCCGAACCATAGCTGCTGCTAGGTTGATGTTTACATTGTCTGAAGGACTCAGGGTAATGAAACTTGAACTATAAAACTTTTGCTCTTCTGCTTTGACCGCATCTACCTTGACAAAGAGGACATAGGAATCACTCCGATTCCATTCCTTGGTTCCTTTGATCTCAGTGAAGAAAAAATCATCGGAAGCAGTCTTCTTCTTGGGCACTCCTGAAAATGGTTTGGCAACGGTCTTTTGTCCCATTCCGGAGTCTTTGGGAAAGAGACTATAGTAATCATAATTCAACTCTTCATCATAGAGTAGATTGCTAACCAAGACTTCATTGTCCCTGGGAAATGCACCTACGATCTTGCAGAGATACTTTTTCTCAATCCTTGAAAGTAAGGTTTTGGTATCTATGTTTAATTCAAAAACTCTGGTAAGGTAAGAGGAATAGATTGTATTGTAAAGCTCTGCAGTTTCTACATAAGTAGATAGAACTTTAAAGGTAGAAAAAATTGAATTCCAAGAACTATCTGCGATTTTCCAAAAGGAGGAGGTCCATTCATAGATGATCTTTATCTTTATGAAGTGAACCTTACTGATATTGGAAACGCTATCCGGAAAAAGTTCGTAGGTCTGCTTGTCTATTTCCTGCTGCATGGGATGTCCCACCATGTTGGAAATAAACTTTTCATAAGCTGCCTTAATCTTTTTAAGATTCAGGTTCAGCTCTTCTCCGAGAGCATTGATTACTTCTTTTGCCTCAGGTCTGAGAGATTTGTCCCTCAGAAGTCCCAAAATCCCATCTACAGCTGAATTATGAAATCCGAGAGTACCCGGAAGATCATTTTCAAATTTTGCGAAAAACGAATTTTTTACCATGTTATCTCAATCATTACGACTGGGATATTATGAACTTAGTACTGGTTTTAGTCTACTATTTTCCGTTTTTTTTGATCTACCCTGTTTCGGCCCTGTTTTTGGTGAACTCTTGGCAGGGGACTTCGGAGAAGAAGGTGGATCCGCAGGAGTTTTGTCCATAATCTCATGAAGTTCGGAAGCAGTCAAAGTCTCCTGGGCCAGGAGGGATTTCGCAATCGCTTCCAATCTGGAAAAATTCGCCTTCGCCATGCTTCGACCCTTGTCCAAACTGGTCTGGATGATTCTTCTGACTTCCTCATCTATTTTAGCGGCAAATTCTTCACTGTGATACTTGGAAGAACTTCCCATATCACGAGCTAAAAATACATTCTCGTGAGAACCATTGTAATTCACTGTTCCTAATAATTCCGACATTCCCCACTCACAAACCATTTTTCTGGCTATATTTGTAGCATGTTGAATATCATTGCTGGAACCGGTGCTCGTACTACCAAAGTGTAGCTCTTCGGCTATGAAGCCACCCATAGCCATTACAATATTGTCCATCCAGTAATTCTTAGTGTGGATGTGCTTTTCTTCCGAAGGTAAAGACTGAGTCAATCCGAGTGCCCTACCTCTGGGAATGATAGTTACCTTGTGAACCGGTTCGGTATAAGGCAGAAGGGTAGCCAGAATCGCGTGCCCTGCTTCGTGGTAGGCGATGACTTCTTTTTCTTTGTCTGAGATAAAGAAGGATTTTCTCTCCGGTCCCATCATCACCTTGTCACGGGCTTCTTCCAATTCTTCCTGAGTAACACGTTTCTTGTTTTTTCTAGCTGTGAGCAATGCAGCTTCATTGATGAGATTAGAAAGATCCGCTCCGGTAAATCCGGGAGTTCCCCGGGCTATGGAATTGAGTGAGATATCAGTTGTGAGAGGAACTTTTCTGGAATGAACTTTTAGGATTTCTTCTCTTCCTTTTACATCCGGTAGATCTACCACTACCTGACGATCGAAACGACCGGGACGGAGAAGAGCGGGATCCAAAACATCCGCTCTATTGGTAGCAGCGACAACAATCACACCTTCATTGGCTTCGAATCCATCCATTTCCACCAGCATTTGGTTGAGAGTCTGCTCTCTTTCATCGTGACCTCCACCGAGACCGGCTCCCCTGAGTCGACCTACAGCATCGATCTCATCTATAAAAATGATGCATGGATTGTTTCTCTTTCCCTGTTCGAAAAGATCCCGAACCCTTGAAGCTCCCACACCTACAAACATTTCCACAAAGTCAGAACCGGAAATACTCAAAAATGGGACTCCTGCTTCGCCGGCTACAGCCTTAGCCAGTAAGGTCTTCCCTGTTCCGGGAGGACCGACCAGAAGAACCCCCTTGGGAATTCGAGCTCCAATCGCTTGAAATTTCTTCGGATCACGGAGGAAGTCGATCACTTCCTGAAGCTCCTGCTTCGCTTCATCGCATCCTGCAACATCTGCAAAGGTGATTTTTATTTTAGAGTCTACATTCATCTTCGCACGACTTTTAACGAAATTGAAGGCTTTGTTGCCCGCGTTGAATTGACGCATGAGAATAAAAGAAATCAGTCCGATGGCAAAGATACTTGCCGCTATGGCGGTAAACGCATTGAACATTTTGCTTTCTTCTACACTTCTCGCTTGAAAGACAACATTTTTACTTCTCAGTTTTGATATGACTTCGGGTTGAAGGGGGGCTACGAGTGTTCGGAAAGATCGGGGTTTTTCCTCACCATCCGGAATGTAGTAACCTTCGATTAAATCTTTTTCTATAATGATTTGCTTTTTGTTTTTTGGGTCTTTGGTATCGATGAAGATCTTTCCTATCGATTTGCCCTCGACCGGCTCAAGCATGTTTAAAAAATCTGAATAAGAAATCTCCACCTGTTTGTTTTCCGGTCGATCGGGTTTGTACCAACTCAACAATAAAATCAGAGATCCGAGTGTCAGGACTAAGATGATGTTACGGAAATTTTTATTCATGTACCAATGCTCCTACTATGGATAGGTTTCTATTTGAGGGTAAATTGGCAAGAGAATTTGAAATCGGAAATTGATATTTTTTGGAATCTTTCTAAAATTCTCTTCCCGGTTGTCCTCAAACCTAAGCCCCTGTTTCATTTCCAGAAATTTGGAAAAAAAATATACTAAAATGGAAAGAATGCTTAATTTTACGATCTCTTCAGATCTTTTTGTTCTTGGAATAAATTAGATCTTGTACTTCTCAATCACTTCATTGATGTCCCCGAGACTGATCGAGCGTATCGCAGCTTCAGCATCATTTATGATCTCAATGAGTTTTAAATTTTCAAGAGGGTGAAAGTCTTCTTTCAAAAACTGATCCTTGGTTTTTCCTTTGAGTGGACCATTTCTGACTCCAATGCGGATCCGAATGAAGAAATTGCTCCTGAGAGAAGCTATGATGGAAGAAATCCCGGCGTGGTTGGCAGTTTCTCCGCCTTTTTCCACAATAATTTGACCGAGATTTAGATCCAGATCCTCATGGATGACCACAATGTCGTTTACCTTAATTTTTAAAAAGGAGGCTATATAAAGAACGGACTCCCCTGATAGGTCGCTAAAGGTTTGGGGTTTGAGCAATACCACCTCATCCCCATCAAACTCTCCCCTACCTATCAGAGATTTTTTTTTCTTTGTTTTAATCTCTACATTGATGTTGTTTGCAATCACATCAATGATCTTAAAACCTATATTCGCCCGGTTGTTATTGTATTTGTCACCGGGATTTCCGAGTCCTACGATTAGTTTCATTATTTATACTATCGTAATTTATTTCTTTTTAGGAGCAGCTTTTCCTTTCCCTTTATCTTTATCTCCGGTAGAAGCCATTTTCTCACTTCTTTCTGCTGCCAATAGAGCTTTTGTCTTATTGACGGAGGTAATGATGGGGTCACCATTCACCTGGATTTCCCAAGAAGGAGGAGTCTTGAGATTGCTAACTTTGACACTCTCCCCAACATCCAAATCGGTGACATCCACTGTGATCAAATCGATCATATCTTCAGGGGTGGACTTAACTGTGATCTCATGAATCAGGTGAACAAATTGTCCTCCCGCCTTGGATCCTTTTGCAACTCCGGTTGTGTCGATTCTCACTTTTGCTGTGATCTTCTTTCCGGGAGTTACTTTGTAAAAATCAATATGTCTCACCTGATTGGTTGCTGGAAATCTCTGAATTTCTTTAACGAAGGCCTTTACTTTTTCGGAACCTTCGATTTCTAACTCCAAAAGTGTAGCAGGTCGAATACCTGCGTTCAGGATATGGGTGATTTCTGCCTGATCCACTGAACCCATCATAGATTGCCCATTGGAAATCATATTGATAGGGACTCTGCCGCTGGCTCTCAATCGATTGTTTTCATTTTTACCTGTTTCTGTTCTCTTGGATACTTTTAGAACTAACTCACTCATCTTCTTTACCTTTTTCTCATTTTATATAAATAACGAACTTATGGACTCTTCATTGTGAATCCTACGGATAGCTTTTGCAAATATGGGAGCTACGGATAGCACATTGAGATTCTTATAATCACTAGCTTTTTCGATTTGAATTGTATTCGAGAGAACGACTTCCTTAAAATCAGTAGAATTCAAATTGTTCATAGCACCTCCCGAAAGAACTGCATGTGTAGCACAACAAATAACTGACTTAGCTCCATTCGCAAGTAGGGCCTGAGCTCCCTTACAAATGGTTCCACCTGTGTCGATCATATCATCCAAAACCAGACAATTTTTCCCGCTCACGTCTCCAATAATATTCATCACTATGGATTCATTCGCACGGGGTCTTCTCTTGTCAATAATTGCAAGATTCGCATTCAATTTTTTGCCCAAAAACCTTGCTCTTTCCGCTCCCCCGGAATCCGGAGACACAACGACCAGATCAGGAATCTCTTTGGATTTTAGATAATCGTAGAGAACAGCCGAGAAGAAGAGATGGTCAACGGGGATATGAAAGAATCCCTGAATTTGATCTGCGTGTAGATCCATGGTCAGAATTCGATCAGGACCGGGACTCTGAATCAAATCAGCTACCAATCTAGCAGAAATCGGAACTCTCGGCTCGACCTTTCGATCCTGTCTACCGTATCCATAATAAGGAAGTACTGCGGTCACCCGACGGGCCGAGGCTCTTCTGAGAGCATCCAGAATGAGAAGCAGTTCCATGAGAGAATCGTTTGCGGGCTTGCTGATCGGTTGGATCACAAAGATATCTTTTCCCCGAACATTTTCTTCTATTTTTACCCAAACCTCTCCATCAGAAAATCGTTTGACTATCGATTTTCCTAAGGGAACTTCGAGGTGATGGCAAACTTCTTCCGCTAAGGGGATATTTGAATTTCCGGAGAAAACAACCAGATCACTAGTCATATTCATACCTGTCCTTTTTCGAGGATGTCATGAAGATAGAGTAAATCTTCAGGGGAATTGACCCCCAGACTTTCCAAGTGATTTTTAAGAACTACTGTACCGGTCTTTCCGTTCCCCTGATTGTAGATCCCGATAAGATCGGGAAGATAGTACTCATTTTGAGCATTTTGGCTATTGATACTTTTTAGCTTTGAAAATACAGAAGGAGCAGAGAAAACATAGGTTCCGGTATTGATGATATCTATTTTCTTTTCCTCGTCACTCGCGTCTTTTTCTTCAACAATTCGATCTAATTTTCCTGAGGTCTGAAATACCAAACGTCCATAACCCTTTGGATTTTCTATCTTAGCTGAGAGGACTGTGGCATTCATTTGATTTTCTGAGTGATAGTCCAAGAGTTCCTGAAAACTATGGGACCTGATCAGAGGAACATCCCCACAACAGACCAGGAGATTTCCCTCGAAATCTTTGAGGGCATCTTCCGCACAGAGAACCGCATGACCCGTTCCAAGTTGTTCTTTCTGTTCGGCAAATTCGATACCTTTCTTATTTTTCAATAAATCCATGACTATTTCTTTTTTGTAACCAATAATGACAAGTATACGGGAGATTCCAATACTCTCCAGAGTCTCTACAACATGAAGCAGAAGCGGCTTTTCATTGAGAAGTGTGGCTACCTTAGGAAGATCGGACTTCATTCTGGTACCCTTTCCGGCTGCCAGAACTACTGCACAGGTTTGATTGATTTGATTCATACTCAAAAGATCCGATCCAGATGTGTCAAAATTGGCTGGCCTGCTAGGATTCGAACCTAGGAAATGGCGATACCAAAAACCGCTGCCTTACCACTTGGCGACAGGCCAATTTAAAAATGGAAATCTATGACTTGATACTTGGAAAACTTACTTTTCAACCTGCTGATCACTCCGGGGAGAACCCCGAACTCTTTGACCAGACCATAAAAAGTAGACCCCGTGCCAGTCATCGAGACAAACTCTAAACCGCTTTGGAGCATCTCATTCTTTAGGAGAGCCAAATCAGGGAATTTGCCAAGGACAAATGGTTCGAAATCATTTTGAATCCTTGCATCCATTCCAGACCAATCACCCGATCGAACGAGGTTCAGTAAGTCTTCTGGAACTGATTTACAAGATTCTAAAGACCCTGTTTCTTGTAAAGGTTTTTTTAATGCTTGAAAGGCTTCTCCCGTTGAAACATTCAAATCGGGAAAAACCAAAATTCCATACCCGGAAGAAATCTCTAATGGCTCGAGAACTTCCCCGATTCCTGTCACATAGGCATGAGAATCCAGGAGAAAAAAGGGAATATCCGCGCCGAGTCCAGAAACCTTTTTGAGGAAATCTTCCGTAAATTCTTCAGATCGAAAGAAATTTCGGATCAGGATGGCGGCATTTGAACTTCCCCCTCCCAGCCCTCCTCCGGGGGGAATTCTCTTTTTTAAATGAATCCTGACACCTTGAATTTCCGGTTTGAGTTCCCGGCAGAAAAGAAATGTTTTGAAGAGGAGATTTTTTTCGGGATTTCCTCTTTCGGAAACCTTTTCAAATTCTTCCTTACGGGAATCCGGCAAAAGATTCTCTGACTCCAGTTCAAAACTTGCTGAATCTTCAAAAGCGATTTCATCTCCCCAGCCGAGTTTCAAGAAAATGGACTCCAAATTGTGATACCCATCTGATCTCCGGGAAAGAATTTTCAGTCCTAGATTGATTTTTGCAGGGGAAAGATAGGTTTTCAAGTCAGAAGACCCGGGATTCGAATCTCAGCAATCTGCCGGCTCAATTCCTGCTTGAGATAATTGGGTTCCAAAATGGATACAGAGCTTCCATACCCTTTGATAAGAGACAAAAACCATCCCATCTCGATGATCTTAGTTTTCATAAGATAGGAATCGGGGGATTCTCTGGTTACCTCTTCCGGACGTATGACACCGGAGAGGTGGAAATAAGCAGAAGAATCCACCCGGAGCAAAGCCAGATCTGAATCTTTTTCTGATCTGGAGAGGAAGGCAAGGAAGGAATCGAGGTGTTCCTTTCTGGTTTCCTCTTTGATATGATATTGGATTCGAATGTCTGTAATTCTCAGATTCTGAATCAGGTCCAAACGAAAACTTCGGATTCCTTTTCCGGAATGGCAGTAGGCGGCGAGGTATTGACTTTTCTCTTCAAAGAAAAAACAGGGATCTACGATTCTCTCTTCCATTTCGTTTGAATTGCGTTTTTGATATGTGAATGCAATCGCCAGATCTGCGGCAATGGCTTCACGCACCAATTCCTTCAGAGATTGGAAGTCCCTGTATTCAGAACTGGGAACTACTTTTTGGATTTTGGATTTTATAGATTCGTATATCTTTCTATCCTCTTCTGATTCTGACTCAGCAAGTTCGCATTCTATAAGATTTCTGAGCTGCACCCACTCTCTGGCATTCAACCCGATGGCTCTTTCGATATTTACCGGTAAGGAAATTTTGATTCCTGTGGAATCGTAGTCCACCTCTATGTAGTCTGCAGGAGTGTAGGGATGGGATCCCACCATGAAAAGCTGGCCGAGCTCTTTTTTGATCTTGGCGGGTCTCTCATGATTGGAGACTCCTACAAGACTTTCAAAGGAGACTCCCTTATTGGATGTGATTATATTGATCAGACCTAATTTATTAGCGATACGATAGCTAGTTGGATTCATCGTTTCCCCTATTTTTGAATGGAAAGAACCAGATCGATTCGATCATTTTTTTCCTGTTTGTACTCATCCTCTTCCATGTAAAGCAATTCGACTTCTCCGAAGCCCCGGAAGGTGAAGATATCCTGACGCACAGTATTCCCGAAGATTTTATTGTAAAGAGATTTTGCTCTGTTTTCTGTTCGACGAAGATTTTCTTTATTGTCACCGGGTTGTTTGGAATGAGCCTGCAATTCGACACGGTAGCCGGGATAGAGTTTCAAAATAGATTTGATCTCAGAAATCACCTCACCATCTCCCCTCTCACGAAAGACATATTCCGGGATGGATATCCTGAGTTGATCTGTGTCCTTACGCTTCACCATAAGTCCGGTTTCCATATTCTTTACCTTATAGGTTTTGTACTGACCGTATTCGTTGGTAAAGGAGAAGTAGATCTCATGATGGGTTAGGGAAGAAACTGGGATTCCATCGTCCCCCATTCCATCCCAGAGGATCCTTTCCGGAGGATTGGAAAGCCCCTTCCATGACTTGATCACCCTCTTTCTCGGAATTTCTTCAAAAAGATATTTTTCAACAATCGAGATCTTCCAGGTTCTCGCCTGAATGTTTTTTAAAATTGGAAAGATCTCCAGGGCATCATTCTCTCCATCCCCATCCGGTGTGAATGGAGTGGACAGGATCTTAAACTCAATTTCGGGTTTGGCTGTATTTAGATAGACCTTCTTCGGTAGAGAACTCAGCTTTTTCCCGCCTACAGCAATGATTTCAAGAGTGTAGATGTAGTTTCCATCGGGAAGTAGGTTTCCAAATCCATCCTTCCCATCCCATTCCACAAACTCCGGAATCGCCTCATAGGAAGTAAAGGCTCTCACTTCTTTTAGAGGGTCTATTTCAGATTGGATGCTCAACTTCCAAAATTCGATCTTTTTTTCAGTAGGAGCAAAGAGATAGAAATGCACCTTATCTTTGAGTTTGTCTCCATCGGGGGAAAATTCATCCACTTCAGCGATTGCATCCGTTTTGGGGCTATTGGCGATTTGAATGTATTTCAAATCCCAGAAGAATGCATTTTCAGAGAAGTCTTCTCCACGCAATCGATAGCGGTAGAAGCCTTCGGGCATGGGAATCCCACGATCATCCTTCCCATCCCATTTGATTTGCTTGGGAAGAGTCTTGTTGTCCCAAAAATATGTTTTGATCGGAATCTCTTTCTCGTTGTAAATGGTTCCCGTCCATCGGTCCGAGATTTCGGAGACGGTCTGGTGATTTATGGAAACTGTATTCATAGCCTTATCCCCGTTTGGGAAAAAAATTCTCAAATCAGTGAGAGGCTTTCCGATCGGGGTCGTTCGATCCAGATAGAACATCCTATCCATGGACTTCCATTCGGTCCGATCTCCATAAAATACATGCAATCGAAAGATATATCTTCCATCGGGAGGGGTCTTCCCATCATCTCCGATTCCTGTCCATTCAATCTCCGGGGGAAGATTGACTTTCTTTTCTGCAAGCTCCTCCGATTTTTTAATAAAACTCAGGAGCTTTGACTTACTCTTGTGACGGACATCCGCACGGAAGCGCTTGATCTCTTTACCTGCTTCATTGTAGATCTCAAAAGTCCAATCCTCTATGATCTTGTCATTGGTTCTTTTGAACTGGAAAATCATTGTATCCAAAATCCCGTCCTGATTGGGAGAAAAATAGATCTTGGGAAGTTCAATTTCCACATCCTCCACCGCGCTCAGGGGAGATGAAATCCAAATAAGGAGGAAAAGAGTGATTAGAACCGGATAGGGAGGAAAGAATCCCTGAACTCTCTCCCAAATGCGTTTGAAAACTGTAGTGCCATGCATGGCTTTTTCAGATTTTCTCATTACTTATGGTAATCTTTGAAATCAACCTATTTTTACAAACAAAAATCAACGGTTTAAGCCCTTGAGAAGGGTAAAGAGGTAGACTTTCTCCGCTCCATTTTCCTTCAAAATCCTTGCACATTCATTGAGAGTTGCCCCTGTTGTGAAGACATCATCCACCAGAAGGACATTTCCACTCAATTTCTTTTCAAATTCTTTCCGAATCCGGAAGGCAAACCTAGCATGAAAAAATCTTTCGGTAAAGGTCTTACCCGATTGGAGTTCGCCTGATTGTTTTTCCAGTAGAGGAAGTATCGGCTGATTCAATGCCTTCGATATCCATTTCATAGCCGGTTCCGCTACAAGATAAGGACGTTTTCTCAAAGTGGAAGAATTGGAGGGGACAAAGCTGATTTTGCTGATCCTCCAGTCTTTCAAAATGGAAATTTTTTTCCCCAGTCCCATTCGAAAGAAGAACCGGAGATAGAATTCTTCCCGAAATTTGACCCGATCGAGAATTCTGGTTTCTCTTTCTCCGCGGATACGACCGTAATCGAGTCGATCGAAAAAAATATTTCTACTTCCACAATACGAACAGGACTTAGCCTCTTCCACCCAAGGAGACTTACAGATTTCACAGAGTTGTACATCCGGAACGATCGACCGTGGGTAGCAAGACCTGCAAATTGAGATTTTCCGGCTGAGAATGTCATAATCTCCACAAAAACTGCAATGGAGAGGGAAGGTCCAATCCAGAACTTTTGATAGGGAATGAGAAAAGAGAGATGTCTTCATTTTTAGTTTCCTCTAAACTAAGGTTCCGAAAATGAATGGAAAATTGAAAACCCGTGATTTTTTTTCTAAAATGGGATGATTTTTTTCTGAAATGGAGGAAAGGTCTTTTCACTTGACATTTGCTTTTCTTCCACTACGTTCTTGGATATGAATACCGAGCTCTGGAGACATTCGAATCCCGATTCCACAGAAATGGCAAGGTTTATCCAATCCTTCCGTGGCAAAATTGACACCTCTTTTCTAAAAGACTATCACTCGTTTCATCAATGGACTACCGAGAAACCGGAATGGTTCTGGAGGGAGCTTTTGGTCCAATCAGGGCTGGATTTTATAGGAAATCCGGAGCCCAGCTTCCAGAGAGGGACTCTGATGAAGGACACGAGATGGTTCCCCCATGTTCGGATGAATTTTGGTGAAAATCTTCTCCTCCCTTCACTAAAGAAACAAAAAGAAGGTAGGGGCAAAGAAACAGTCATCACCTCCTATGTAGAAGAGAAACTCTACCGATCCATTTCCGTTGACGAGTTGATATCCGAGGTGAATCGTCTCAGGGATGCCTTCCTGAAATCAGGAATCAAACCCGGAGATAGGGTTGCTGTCTGCATGCCCAATCTCCCCGAGACTCTTTTCATCATGATTGCGGCGACTTCTCTCGGAGCCATATTTTCCAGTTCCTCTCCGGATTTTGGAAACTCAGCGATTCTCGATCGTTTCTCACAGGTAGCTCCCCAGTATCTCTTTTTGGTCGATGGATACTTCTATAAGGGAAAGACTATTGACAAGACTTCTGATTTTTCAGAAATCATATCGGGACTTCCCGGACTCCGAAAAGCCATCGTTCTCCAATTTGCCGGAACTGATCTCACTCCACTCTCAGACAAAAATGCAATACGTTACAGTGAATTTCTCTCTGAGAAAGAAAGTACAATGACTTTCGAAAAATTCCCATTTACAAATCCGACCTATATTATGTTTTCCTCGGGTACCACAGGACTCCCCAAGTGTATGGTTCAGGGTCAGGGTGTTCTTCTCAATCAAGTGAAAGAATTGAAGTACCATTTGGATCTGAAGGAAGAAGAGACCCTTTTTTACTTCACTACCTGCGGCTGGATGATGTGGAATTGGATGGCTTCCGGTCTAGCTCTGGGTTCCAAACTCGTTCTCTTCGATGGAAACCCATTTTATCCGGAACCCTCCCGTCTCTGGGAAATCGCCGCAGAGACAAAATTAAATGTGTTTGGCACCAGTGCGGGATATCTTTCTGCTCTAAAAAAATCATCCTATCTTGAATACAAGAACCTGGATCTTTCCAATCTCCGAACGATTCTCTCTACCGGCTCCCCACTACTCCCCGAACAATTTGACTTTGTTTATGAAAACATTCTTCATACGGTTCAACTCTCTTCCATATCCGGAGGAACCGATCTGAATGGATGCTTTGTCCTGGGCAACCCGATTGTACCGGTCCGGAGGGGGGAGATTCAATCCGCAGGCTTGGGAATGGCAGTCGAGATCTGGAATGAAAAAGGCAAACCAACAAAACTGGAAGAAGGGGAATTGGTTTGTCTTCAACCATTTCCATCCATGCCCTTATTTTTTCTCAATGACCGGACGGGAGAAAAATATCTAAAAGCCTATTTTGAAAAGTATCCAAACGTTTGGCGACATGGAGATTTTTGCATTCAAACCGAAGAGGATGGTTTTGTAATTTTGGGCAGGAGCGATGCCACACTGAACCCCGGAGGAGTGCGGATAGGTACTTCAGACATCTATCGTATCGTAGAAACGATTTCTGAAATTTCAGATTCACTGGCAGTCGGACAGACTCATAAAGGAGATGTTCGGGTCATTCTCTTTGTGGTTATGAGGGAGGGAAGAGAATTCACCCGGGATTTAGAAAAAGAAATCCGATTCCGAATCAAAAAAGAAGCTTCCCCGCGCCATGTTCCCGAATTGATCTATTCTGCACCCGGAATACCTTACACACGAAACCTCAAGAAAGTGGAACTCGCAGTGAAAAACATTCTGGAAAAAAAAGAAGTCAGCAATCGGGAGTCCCTGAGCAACCCGGAGATCCTAAAGTACTACGAAGATCTTGTGATACCCGATTGAGCCTTATTCGGAAATTCAACGATCCCGGGGCAAAATTCATAACCCCGGTATTCGGGGAAACTTTCCTAGTTTTGTCCATTTTGCATAGAACCCCCAACCTTTTTTCATCCAATGTCCCATAACGGGAAGCGGAATCATATAAGCTTTTTTCTCATTACGGAAGACAAAGGAAGCTCCCTTGCCCGTATCCATCACACAGAGAATATTCAAATGCTCCTGATACCCCTTCCAATCGTTCCCTCCTGATTCCAGTTGAAGGATGTTGTGAACTGCGTTTCTACCCATGACTTCAGCAATATGCCCCTGCTTGGCCACCCAATCCGGTCCTTCCAGAAATGCAACGTCGCCCACTGCAAAAATATTTTTACTGCCTTTGACCAAACCACTGTCTTCAATCAGGACAAACCCGGATTCGGAAAGAGGCAACCCCGAATCCTGAAGTACAGCATTTCCCGAACCCGCAGGGATAAAAAGGGTAAGATCGGAATCGAGCTTGGATTCATCTTCCAGGAGAATCCCATCAGGAAGAAACTCCTTCATCTTCTTACCGAATTGTCTATGAATATTGTATTTCAAAAAAACCTTTTCTAACATTTTTAGAGAAGCCTGTCCCATTCGGGCTCCGGGATCCTGCATGGGAGCAAAAAATGTTAGATCAAACTTTTCTCTCAAACCTTTCTTTTTTAGAAAATTATGGATATTGAACATGAGTTCGAAGGCAGGTCCTCCCCTCACTGCGGATTTGTCTTTGGGATTTCCACTGAAACCAATAGCGATTCTCCCTTTTCCCTTTGCGACCAGATCGTCCAGACGTTTTCTTATCTCGAGAGAAACTTCAGGCTTTCCACAGATGGAAAGTGTATTTTCAATTCCCTTGTGTTTCATCTTATCCGCACCTATGGCTATCACAAGGTAATCGTAAAAATAGGTTTTTTTCTCACACTCAACGGTTTGATCATGGGGATGGATGTGATTGACCTTATCCTGAATCATTTGAAACGGATATTTTTTTATGATTTCTGAGATAGGAACCTTAACATCTTCAAATTCTTTTTTATGAACAGGAATCCAAATGGAAACAGGGTACAGAAACAAATAGTCCCGATCGGAAATCAAAGTCACTTCAAATTGATTCAATTTCTCCAGTTCGATAGCAGTCTGAACACCTGCAAATCCTCCCCCCAAAACTAAGATCTTCTTTTTCATGTGAGTCTCCCTTGATTGGATATCAATTGCTTTGAATCGAAATATACAGGACTCAAAAATCAATTGATATATTTATCTGAAATATATGGGATTTCTCATATATTTCAGTTTTCAGAAATAATTGAGTTTAACGGTTCACGTTGTGTAGCCATTTTATAATTGATTCTTGTTTGTATCCACAAATACTTTTGAAAATGACTGAAGATAGATTTTATTTTTAAAAATATTCGTACTACAGCAATCCGTCTCACTCTGAATCGAAGGAAAGTATTCTAAAGAACTTCTTCAATTTATTGCAAAATCGTGCTTGAAGGTTTATTGAAGAAAATGTTTCAGTATGAAATTGCAGGTTCTCAGAAGTGCTTGTGTTTGCCTTTTTTAGGTAGTTGTTCTTTGGTTTCAGACCCTACTCAAAAAGTACAAATGCATTTGATGATGACAATTTGTGTATCAATTCACTAAAAAAGGGAAAACATGGAAAAAATTACTATCGAAACTACAGTTGATCGCGATTCTAAAAAAGTTTGGGATCAATATACAAACCCCGAACACATAGTCCACTGGAACTTTGCTGATCCGAGCTGGCAGTGCCCGAGTGCAGAAAATGATCTAAGAGTGGGCGGCAAATTTAAAGCTAGAATGGAAGCTAAGGATGGAAGTTTCGGATTTGATTTTGAAGCTGTCTATGATGAGATCACTCCGGAGAAGAGCTTCACCTACACCATGCCTGATTCCAGGGTAGTTCAGGTCACATTTCAATCGAAGGAAGCGTCTACTCATATCAAAATAGTCTTTGATGCCGAGAAAGAAAATCCGATAGAAATGCAAAAAGATGGATGGCAATCCATTTTAAATAATTTCAAGAAATATTCAGAATCAATCTGATTTTGAATCAATCGGTATTCTATAGTCATTTTCAGAAGGTTTGCGCATTTACAGAAGTATCAGCTTTAAAATGACTAGATACCTTAGGAAGAAATATGCAAGAACTTATGAAAACTTGTATATAAAAACCAGCAAAAACTAAAAAAGGTATCCAAAGCTTAAAATTCCGAAAATGATCCACACGGATCTAGTCTCGAAATATTTTTTGCAGAGGCTTGCCTTTGGCTAGTTCATCAACCATCTTGTCCAGATAACGAATTTTCTGCATGAGTTTGTCTTCGATATCTTCGACCCTATGACCGCAGATGACTCCTTTGATCCTCGAAGCATTCGGATTGAACTTGGGAGCATTTTCAAAGAAAGTTTGAAAATCGATTTTTTCATCCAAAACTTTCTTTAGACCTTTGGCATCATAACCGGTCAACCAGAAAACTATAGAGTCTACCTCTTCTTTGGTCCTACCTTTTTTCTCAACTTTTGTTAGGTAAAGGGGATAAACTACGGAAAATGCGGTAGTAAAAATATTATGTTTTTTCATCAGGGTCTATTTTTAGTTTTGAAGTAAAGTAAATCATCCAAAAGGCAAGTACCAAGGATTAAAAATTGGAATTTACTTAAAAATGAATGTGAATTTTAAATTCATTTTCTACAATTCTTTTTTTGACTTTCATTCAACTTAATTTCAATGGATTCAGGATGCACAAAGAAGAAATATTCAAAATGAATTTTAGAGGGAGCCTTTCGGCAAATTGGGGACTCATCGTCCCCAAACCCCTATTTTATTAACCCATTAATAAAATAGGATTCTAGATAGATAAAATATAAATTTTTTCGATTGAAACTCCTCCTCAAAATGCTTGTGAAAACTAATGAGATCAGAATTTTTATTGGATAGGTAAGGATTTTTTTTTGGTTCCGGTACATACACTAGTATACAATTTATCTTCTTATGATACAATAAACAAATTCGATAGAAATAAAAATCCATAGATAACTGAAATACAAAATACTCTCATGAATCCAAGTTTTTCTAAAAATTCAATCTCAGCTTATAGTCATTTTCAAAAGTATTTGCCTATTCACAAAAGAAACAGCTGTAAAATGGCGACATACAATAATAGTGGAAACGCAATAATTTTTGAAAACCGGTATACAATCGAGAAAAATCGATTCCCTTAATTTTCAAATGGGAATTTCTATTATGAAATCATTCACTTACACAAATTTTATAAAAAAGATAAATATAATCTTTTCATTCATACTATCATTTTTTATTCTCCAGTGTTCGAATTCCTATATCGAAGTACCTGTAGCTGTAAATGGTGAATTAGATTTAAGAAATATTCAATCCAATGAATATTTTTCAAAATCTGTTTTCACACTCAAAGGTGAATGGACGTTTTATCCCGGTGTTTTTTTATCTGAATTGAATCCCGGAGATGAAATCAATCATGTTCATGGACTCATTCAAGTGCCTTCCCATTGGACTAGTTTTTCCAAAGACAGGATCCGTCAACCCGGTCAGGGAATCGGGACCTATCGTTTGAAATTAATCCTGAATAAATCCCAAGAAGGACTCGCTCTTCAGGTAAATGATGTCAGTGTCGCCTATAGGTTGTTCTCAAATGGGAAATTAATTTATGAAAATGGACGCGTTGGAAAATCCAAAGAAGCGATGATCGCTTCCTTTAAGCATCCTATCATTATTTTAAATTCTGATACTCCCGAAATCATTTTAGACTTTGAAGTTTCAAATTTCTATCATTACAAAGGTGGGATGAAAGAATCACCACAGATAGGGATTTTTTCCGCTTTGATTCAAAATAAGAAACAGGAATTGATCTTAGATGGAATCCAAATAGGAACCTCGTACATTATGGGATTTTATTACCTCATCATGTACATCTATCGAAGAAACTCCAAACTCTCCCTCTACTTTAGTCTCCTGTGTTTCAATATCGGGACTATGGTTTTCTTTGCAGGTAGTTTGATAGCTTACGAATCCTTTTCGGACAAGTATTGGGTCTACCTCCACAAAGTAGATGTGATCACTTTTGCTCTCTGTGTCCCTGCTGCAGCACTCTACTTGAATCAAAATGTTTCCAATTCATTTCATCCGTTTATTCTTAAAATAATTATGTATTATGGAATCATCTACACAATAATTATCCTTTTATTTCCTGCTACTATTTATATGTCGATAATGCTTTATGCTGAAATTTTTACAGGGATAGCTATCCTCTATTTTTATTATATATTAGTCAAATCCTTGATCAAGAAACCGGGTGAGGAATTGTATTTTGTATTGGGGATATTTTTTCTTTCAATTTTGGGAATCAATGACCTACCGAGTGTGAATATCAAATTGCAAACAGGAAATCTTCTACCCTGGGGATTTTTGATTTTTTTAGTAAGTCATGCTGTTTATCTTTCCCGAAAAATTTCATTAGAAATCTATCATGTAGAAGAAGAAAATTATTTAATCAATCAATATCTGAAGTTCATTTCTGACAATATAGCCACTACTTTTTTTGTTATGAACCATGAACAAAAGAAGTTGATCTATATGAATCGGAATATTGAAGAAATCACAGGTTACCTAACAAAAGATGTAATCGCAACCTACGGATCTATAGTATTTACAAAAGAATCTTATGATTACATCAAGCGAACCAATGAACTCAGGATTCAATTGCTCAGAAAAAACCCTATGGAACAGTCGACCTATATCGATGATCAGCTCCTCTTCAATCGAAAAAATGGTGAAGTCTTCAATGGGGAACTCATTCAAAAGTACATTCTGCACAACGGTGAATTCTTTATAGTCGGTTTTTTTAAAGATATCACGGAAAGAAAAGAAGCCGAAAGAAAACTCAAGGACAAAAATTCCGAACTTCTGTATATCAAAGAAGAATTAGAAAAATCCAATGCGACAAAGGATAAATTTCTATCTCTTGTTAGTCATGATCTAAAAGCACCTATTCTCGGAATCAAAAATAATCTTGACTACATTCATTCTAAACTTATCGACCAAATGGATCCGTCCTTAAATAATCTTTTTGATTTGAGCTCTGATACCCTTCATAAATTAACTAATACAATTACAAATCTTCTCAATTTAAATAGACTTCAATCCAATTCAATAGCATTCAATTATTCTCATATAGACATTAAGGAATTGATTGATGATATTCTTTCACAGTATCAATCCTTTCTCAATCAAAAAAACTTAAGAGTATTCAATTTGATTCCTGAAGAAACTATAATTACAGTTGACCCTGACCTTTTTTTTGAGCTATTCAAAAACCTCATTCACAATTCAATTAAATATTCCAGAATGGAGGATGAAATTAGAATTGAATGCAGGGAAATAAATGGAAAATTCTTTATCACTGTGTATGATAGCGGGATAGGGATGAGTGAAGAAACTCAGAATCATCTTTTTCAATACAAGGGGCTAGAAAGCAAACCAGGAACGATAGGAGAAATTGGTACCGGCCAGGGGTTATTGTTTTGTAGGGAAATCATCGAATCCCATAGAGGAAAGATCTCTGTCAGGTCCGAGTTAGGTCGGTATTCAGAATTTACAGTAGAGTTTTTCAACTTTCAAAAAATCGGATTTATATTCGCAAAGCAGATTTCGGATCAATTTCAAGTTTATCTAGAAAGATTACAAATTTTACCTTTGGATGTGAAAAACTTCCAACATTTGGAATCTTTACTTTCACGTATTACACCTGATTTCATTTACACCAATCCGGAAGATATTACAAAGCTTACATATCTCTTAGAAAGAATCGGAAAATCTGATGAAATCAAATTAGAAGATATGAATCAAATTCAATTGTAATATTCTTTAAGTATTTTAATAATCAACTCTGAGATTGTACTTACATTCATTTTTAACTTTATATTATTGATATGAAATTCGATTGTCCTTTTTGATTTGTTGAGAGATTCAGAGATATCTTTATTTGATTTTCCGATGAGAAGCAATCGAATGATTTCATGTTCTTTCTCTGTAAATACAATTGGATACTCATGAAGAAAACTCCGTAATTTTTCAGAATAATATGGACTTCCATGATAGGCTTCTTTTATCTTCCATGGGATATGATTTAGATTTTCCTCTTTGAGTATATAAGCCTGAACCTCAAGACTGAGAGCATCCCGAAAGTACCCCTCCCCTTCATGCATAGTATAAATCATCGATTTCATATCGGGGTAAGTTTTCTTTACTACCCTCAAAACATCAAAAATATTTTGTCCCGGCATAGTAATATCAGAAATGATCAAATCGATTGGTTCATGTTTCAAAAACTCAGTCAAACCATCTGCTGAGGTTAGAATGTTTTTGATTTTAAAAGAATTTGAATTTTCAAGAGTCACTTTCAAACCCAAACTTACAGCGGAGTGATCATCCAGAATGATAGTTTTGATTTGAGTATGAATACTTGGAACATTCATATAATGGATATCCTTTACTCTCTAAAAGGTGGGATAAAAGTAATTGCTACCTGGAATTTGAAATTTTCTGGATTTTTTCTTTTGGACCACTACCCATTTTATACTTTTTGGTATGATAATTTAGTTTTACTACAATTCAAAAAAACTAGAAAGAAATCAATCATAAATTTAAGGAATCCGAGCAACAGAATCCGGTGTCTTGCCTTGATATCCTCCCTATCCGGAGAGCCTTTCCGGAAGTCTTTTTTCAATTTCCTAGTTTTGGCTTCTGATTCAACCGCACTCAAAATTGAATCGAAAAGGTGAAATAATGAATCAAAAATCCCGAAGGACGAATTGACCTAAATTTAAGAATCCTGTAGAGTTCTAATCCTTCATTTGGCTGGAGAAAAATACGATAAAGAGTATTTAGAAGTATTGTTTTTGTAATGATTCTATTATCTATGTATTTTTTATTTTTCCCAATACGAATATTTATTGCCTATAGATTAGTATTCATTAATCTATTGTAGAAATTCTCATTTGATTTGGAGTTTGGTCATGAACCCAGAACACAACCATAATGTGCAATTTAGAAATTCTATGCAATTTCTAATGAAGCTTTTGTTTTTATCTATTTTTCTTATTTTAAACTGCCGGGTTGATAACTCTGAAAGAGATTCTGATTTCAAAAGTCTCTTAGGTATTACTTTCAAAAGATTACAGGAGGCGGAAGTCTCAGGAATTGCAATCAAAGGCGCAGTTTCAGGTGCAAGAGTAAGGATCTTACAACCCGTCAACAATGCGTGTGACAATACAATCACGAGTAGTCCCTTAGCAGAGGGAACTACAGATTCAGATGGTAATTATACTTTGCGTTATCCGAGAACCGGAAGTCCTGTTTGTGTTTTGGTGACTCCGGCTACTAACGGAAAGACAATGATGTATGATGAAACACAAAAGAACCAAATCGCCTGGAATTCTTCTTCTTATTATCTCAGCTCCATCATCAAAGATCCGGGAGGATTGACTTCCAAGGGGGTAGTGACATCACCATTCTCCAGAATGGCTTCCAAGGTATTTGCCAAAACAATGGAAAAAGCAGGAAAGGACTTTTCTAATTCAATAGCAGAATCCTCATCCCGGCAGGTAGTGTCCATGTTTGGATTGAACAAGGGGTTCATAAAATCCGGAAAGTCTCTATCCGAAACAAAAGACAAAAATTTCAGAAAAGATCAATTTCAGAGAAGCTTACGTTCGGTGCCAACACTTCAGGAAATCAAATATGATTTCTCAAATCCGGATGATCCCTTTACAGCAAAATTCTTGGTGGTGAGTTCGGGAATCTCTGCCTTAGCAAATAAAGTAGCCGAAGCCAATGCAAAATCACTCACAAAGCTCCAAAGAGAGACTGCCACCGGGGATGCTATCGAAACTGTCATCAATGGATTTGCGGAAGTGGTTACTTCAGGTGGGAAGAAAACTACTATTTTGAGATCGGTAATGCAGAAAGCCAACGGAGGAAAAGTGCCTCCGAATTTTGCAGCTAATCCCTTAGAAGCTACCGTTCAACAGGGAATCAAATCTTACCTAACAGAATCGGGTGGAGCCGCAGAATTTGGTATTTCAGCATCAGAAGTCTCCGGGTATTTTGAAATGTCCAGCACACCTCCGACTTCCCTCTTGATAGATATAGGGACATCTCCGGACTATGTGTACTACGCCGACAATAATGACTCCGGTGCCTTATTGTTTTATAAGGGTCAGTATGATTTTGCTTATCCATATATCGAAGGTGGTTTGCCCAATCGATTTGAAATCACATCGGGAACTTTGCCTGATGGTTTAGTTTTAGATCCCGATTATGGAGTGATATCAGGAGTACCCTCTTCATCTGTTACTTCTGCTTCTCTTCAAATCAAAGCATCGAATTCAAACGGTTCTTATCTATCCAGTTTTAAAATTAAGGTCATAGATCCAAATGTGATCACACCATTAGTTCTTTTTAGTGAGTGTACTGTCAATATTTCATGCTCGGTTGATATTGGAGTAGAGGGAATCACAGACTATAATTATACGATTACCAATGTAACGGGATTGCCTTCCGGTTTGTCTTTTGATAGTACTTTCAATTCTATTTCCGGAACTCCTACCGAAGCAAAGCAGGTAACAATTAACTTTGATGTATTGAATCTGAATACAAATAAAGAAACAAAAGGACTCTCTGTTACATTTCTTATCAATTCTTCTCTGGATGCAGAATTCATAGCTCTGGATTATGGAGCCTTATACATTATGGCTGATGAATCATTGACAGAAAATAATTTTTCATATCTTGCGTATGACTTCACACAGGTTTCAGGCATTACCACTCTTTCCCCAATCAATCCACCTTCAGGACTCACTTATTCTCTGATTTCAGATTATAGTGGGATAACAATCGATTCTGATACAGGGACTTTGAATTTTAGCAATATCTCAAGTGGTTTGAATCAATACCATGTCCTTGAAATCACTGCAACTTCTTCCAGTATAACGGCTGTTACTTCTATTCCTGTTATGATATATGGTATCAATCGAACTTTTCCTTCAGTTTCGTATTCAAACTTCTACAATACAATAAATTGCAATACAGGTGTAAACTGTACGATTTCTCCAGTTTATACTAGTGGGGCAAGTTCCTTCCAGTATTCAGAAGTAGATGTCAGTAATTTACCGGAATTATTTTACTACATATCCTCTATCCAGGGGATCACACTTGTAAACTTAAGTGATCTTGGGTTGTCAGTGGATCCCAATACGGGAATCATTTCAGGGACAATCTTACCGGGTTTCTCCGGAACAAATACCTATTCTGGAGTGATAAGCTATAGTACCGAATTTGTCGGAGAGACATACATGCCGATTAGCATTGAACTGACTATTGACTACTCACCACCAACCTTAACTTATAGTACAAGTCCTGGCGCAAGCTCCATCGGGCCTCCACCTCCCCTATGCTATACAGAATCTAGTTGCTATTGGTATCCTTCCTCTAAGGGATTTGGATCGGGATTGACATTCAGCACGAGTGATAGTTCTTTCAGCTCTAATGGATTTAACATAAATGCAAGTACAGGAGAAGTTTACACTCTCAGCAATCCCAACTCCGGTACATATTTATTTCAAATTGATGCCACCTCGGATGGGAACACTTATTCTTTTCCTATAGAGTTTGTAATTTCACCTTCACTACCTTAATGAATGAAAACTTAGTTTAAGTACAATAGTTTTCGATAGATCAGTGAATTGAACGTAAAGGAGTTAAGTAATTGTAGAGATTATCAAAATGATTTGCACTTTTACTATTCAATTAGAAATAAAATGACAAAATACCGTAATAGGAAAAACGCAATTATTTATGAGAACTGGTATACTTGAATTTTCATTCCAAAAGCTAATCTCATTCATATGGTCTGGAAGATTTGAAAACCGATCTATAGAAAGATGTAGTTTCCTTTGAATCATCCATCCCACAGGCATTCTAACTGAATTCGAAATATGGGTGATTTTGTCCCGAATTTCATTGAATCAATTTCTGAGAGTGAAAATTCAGACATTTCTAAGGATATATTCTATGAAATTCTTAAAAATTACGAGAATACCTGTAAATTTCTTTAACTGTAAATCCATCAGGAACTAACCCAGAGAAAAACTAATGACTTTACGATTGACTTTCTCAATAAGAAATATTTATCATTTACTATAAAATAGGCTTCGTAAGCCAAACCGGTAGAAATTGAAGAATCCAAATTATATTTATTTCACTACGATTAGCGTAATTGCTCTATTGGTACAGAATTTTATCTTCTTTCAAGAATTGTCCTTGAACCCTACCTGGATTGAAGAGTTTTTTCAATCGGATGCACTCTATATACCCTTACTTCATAAGGATTTAGTAAATGATTTCTCATCTCTAAATTCCTGGAGACATCCCCCGGCTCCATCTCTGTTTCCTGATTTATTTTTGTATTCTTTTTCTTCTGCCTTATTCTCCAACCCCATTCAAAAAGTTCTATTCTATAGCTTCTTTCAGCAGGCATACTTCATAATTTCATTTTATTTATGGGCAAAAATCAAAAATATTTCCTATCCCACTTCGTTTTCATTGATTACTGTCTCAATTTTTATATATCTTTCCTATTCTCCCTTCCAATTCTTTTATTTCCTCACTCATATCTCAAGTCATCATATAGGAGCATTTCTGAATTCGATCCTATTGTTTTCGATATATTCTTATATCAAAGAACAGAGATACAGATTTCTGATTTTACTTTTTATAATTATCTCAGGAGCTTCTGATAAAATCTTTCTTATTTCGGGAGTTCTTCCTGTTCTTTTTTCTGTAACAGCTTCTTATCTTAAGAATAGAAATAGAGAAAATCTGAAACAAATATCCATGATGCTTATCTCTTCATTTTTAGCTTATAAACTGGGAAAATCATTAACTCCCTATAATATAGAAAAATTAGTTTTAGAAACAATCAATCTCAGTAAGATTTTTAGTTTATTTTTCAATGATCTTCATTTTATTTTCATGAATCACATTATTTTAATAATTTTATTTTTTTTGTTTATTATCAGTATTCCCTTTGCTATCAAATTTTTTTCATCGAAAGAAACTGTCTATCTTCCCCTACTTTCCATCCTATTTGTCTGTCTATTCTTTTTAATCACAGGGGGCTATGGAAATTTATTTACGTTTCGTAGATACTTCATACCTCTGTTGTATTTTCCGATTTTTTTTCTAATTGCAATCATTCATAATCACTCAATTAAGATTACAACCGGTATAGCCTTACTATTCATTCTGATTGGATTCTCTACTACCAAACAAAATATCTTTTCCCGGAACTATGCAAACCTTGTTTCCTATTACCCTCCTGAAATCAAATGTCTCGATGACCTGGAATCCCAATTGCCATCTCTTAACGGTATCTCAGATTACTGGCAGGCAAAACGTATCTCCTTCCTTTCACGAAAAGTAAATTTAAATCAGGCAACACCTAATCTCTTTGTTCATTACTGGATAAATAATCGAAAATGGTATCAAGAGAAAAGATATGGTTTTGTTATAGAGAATGGACTGGATAGACCGAGTATCGAAAAAGTTGTAGGTATACCCGATTTAGAAGTAAAATGTCTCAATTTGAATATTCTTATTTACAAAGAAGAAATCATTCTAAATGAATTTCAATAACTCACCTAACACAGTCTGTGCTACAGGGGAGTTAAAATTCAAGGAGCCTGCCGGCATGTTTGGGGACTAAGTCGTACCCAAACCCCTCTTTTATAGATTCTTTATAATTCTCTAAAATATTTACACATTCAGAGAGTAATCAGCTATATAATGGCTCCACACCGCAATAGGAAAAGTGTAATTATTTATGAGAACTGGAATACATTACTGGTTATCTGAAATGTTTTTTCCACCCCAAACCCAAGTCCAAATTGCAAATGACATCTCACCGAACATGCTTGGTATAGCTACTAAGGTAAGAAATATTGTTGAGTAATCTTCATAATTTTCCAATAAAAAATGAGCTCCGGTATCCACCATGTACATGATTCCGGCCAGAAGAAGCATTACCCGTATCCAAACCGGTCCATTAAATACATTTGATAATAAAATTAAATGAATTCCAAAAAAGAATAACCCGATTAACCATATTGTATCGAATTGTTGGACATTATCCAGAATTTCTATTTTATCTTTCATATTTAAAATTTGGGGCAAAGAAAAAATCGCTACTGCCATAATCACCGCATGGATCAATCTGAAATAAGTACTTAATAGAGAGAGATAATGCTTTGAGTAGATTTCTAATAAAGTCCATGCAACGATGACATCAAACACAACCGTTATCAGAAATGCTATAATCCCTAAACGAATACTCAAACTATGTTCCGTAACAGTTTCAATCGGGTTGAGTTTCAAAGATTCCAACACCTGAAAATTTGCAAAAATTGCAGCAAAAAATATTATGACATAACTAAATCCGGTTAGAATTGATAAATTTCTTGGTTTCATATTCGACTCCATTTCTTTGTTAGTTAGCAAGTGATCTATGCGTATGCATAAAATTCAGATATACCAATAAAAATATTGGTTTGGGGATGATAAGTCCAGTCGAACCATTGACTAAAGACTCCCTTTCATTATCCTCACCTTTCACATAAACTGCGTAAGGTGAGGATAATTATTATATTTATAACCAATCAGGCAAGAAATTTTTTCCTAATTAATTATTTTAGGTTCTTAATTTTTATACTCTCTAATCAAACCTTTTGAATCTACTCTCGGATGATTTCTACTCATTTTCAATTGGAATTTCGTACGCATGGACGAATCGGCTTTAAAATAGTTATATCGCTTTAGAAGATATACAAAAGTATTTTTGAAAATCGGAATAGTAAAAACATCAAACTTTCCCTAAACCTTCTCCCATTCGAAATTTGTGATGTTTCGATCCTCGCGTGAGAATTCTACACCGATGAGATAGATCTCCCGTTCCGGAATCGAATTTCGTAGCTGGGACACGGCATGCGATGTCCCTGCTACGGTAATGGGATCCCCGTTTCGATCCAATCCGAGATACTTTTCGTAGTACCGTTTTTGTTTGATCTGCGACAATGCGGAACCGGATTCGGTGAGTTCTATGACCTTGAATTCGAAGACAAAGACTCGATTCTCAAAGAAAACCGTCATGTCCACCTGCCCGTGATTGGTGACGTCTTCAGCTCGGACATCGAGACCGAGGGCGGCGAAGTAACAGTAGAAGATGGATGCGTAGTACGCTTCATAGTTGGCGAGGGTGTTCTTCCGGTACCAGTCATGGAGGATGGAGGCAAAGAAGGAATGGAATACAGATTTCAATCCATCAAAATCGGAAGATTTGAGTTTTTCGTAAACGGAGATTCTGATAGGATTGATCTTAGTTCCCATCCCGCTCAACGAATAGAGAATGACCGCAGTGAGGTTTTTTTTAACTTCAAGATTGGGATATTTGAGAGTGTAATAGATCTCTTCTACAATTCGTTCTCTTTTCACTATCGTCAGGTATCCCGTTTGGAAGAGTAAGACTTCCAACTCTATAGAATCTACATCAAAAGAGCCCATCTGTTCTTCTGTGATACGAACTTGCTCTATCCCAATCACATTGTATTGATTTTTTTTGATTAAGTCGATTAAGAATGTGGGGTTTCCCGTTTCACACCAGTAGTTTTTGAAATCTTTTCTATCGAGATAAAGTAAGATATCAAAAGGATTGTATACTTTGTCTCCTAGGAAATTGTATCCGTTGTACCAGAGTTTCAGTTCCTCCCGATCCACTCCTTCCATGTGGTCTTCGAATATCTGAAGATCTTTTTCCGTGTATCCGCAGATGGTAGCGAAACGTTCGTCGAGGGTAATGTCCTGGAGGTTGTTGAGTCCGCTGTAGAGATTCACTTTGGAAAACTTGGATACCCCGGTGATGAAGACAAATTTGAGATGGGCATCCGATCCTTTGATGACGGAGTATAAATTGCAGAGCTCGTCCCGCATGAGCCTAGCGGTTTCTGTTTCTGTAATGTTATCGAGGATGGGTTTGTCGTATTCATCGATGAGGATGACGACCTTCTCGGAGTATTTGGATTCTAAGGATTGGATGAGGTCTTTAAACATTTCCGATAGAGAATATGATTTGAATACTATTGATTCAGCTAAAGCGATTCTATTTAACTTGTCCTGAATGATTTCCCTCAGATTATCAGGTGATTTAATCACAGCAGTTCCGAAATCGATTTTGACCACCGGGTGTTTTTTGGAAAAGTCCCAGTTGTTTTCGAGATACAAACCATTGAAAAGTTCCCGATTGCCTTCGAACACTTCTTTGAGTGTATCGAGAAAGAGACTCTTGCCGAACCGGCGGGGACGGGAGAGGAAGAAGTAGCTTCCCGAAGAAACAAGACGCTTGAGAATCTCCGTCTTATCCACATAGTAATGTTCGTCCTCAGGATCTCTGATTTTGGCAAAGGTCTGGATTCCGATGGGAAGTTTCTTCATGGGTAGAGAATGCCCGTTTCTAGTCGCATGTCAAGGGAAAATGGGAGGTGGGGACAGATTGCTTTACAGTCATTTTTTAACGGAAATCCGCATTCAAACAATGAGCAAATTACAAAATCAATGTTGTTCCCTAAAGCTCTGTTGGCAGACAGAAACTTTGGTAGATCCTAGTAGATTCGATCAGCAATTCGATTTTTCTTCCGAATAGATTCACTAATTGAGTCCGGGGTCAATTGTTACAAAACGAATCTTAAAATCTTCATCTATATCAACAAATTTGATTTTAAATGATTCTCCAAAACTGACAAATTCCCATTTCCCGCATCTATCAGGAGCAATATTGACTACTTGAATACGAAGGTCTTCAGCTATCCTAACCAATTTTACTTTAAAATCTTCACCGAAATCTACAATACGAACCCGACCAAACAGGTTCTTACCTTTATAACTACAATCAGAGCCGATACTTTCGGCCATCAGTTGGAGCCCAGATATTAATACAATAATCAATACAATCTTTTTCATACCTATTTAGACTCCATCTTCAAAATAAAGATTCACAGTCTTCCCCAGATTCGTAAGATCCAATCAGATCCATAAACAACTCATCCCATTTTGTATCCCGATTCCTGTAGTTAATAGTCCCCTGAGATTTCATGATTCGAATTGGAGGCGTTCAGGGAATCGAACCCTACCCCAGGCTTATGAGACCCGTATGCTACCATTGGACAATCACGCCGTTGTGAAGGGAAAACAGAATTCCATAAATTAGTGTTTTAGAATATCATCCAGACTATCGAAATCAATTTGCATACTGGGTTCATCGTTTATTTTGTTTTGATTGTTCCATCTAAAGATTCATCTGCTATATGATTCAGATTTTGCCAAAACCAAATGATCTCTTCTTGTTTGCTTTCATTCATGCTATAAATCTACATGAGAAATCAAAATCAGGGAATGTCCAAGTTTCTAAGGATTCAGGAATTTAGACGTTTGTTTAGACATTTTTAAAGCTTCATGGATCTCATATTTACCCAGCTTGGATAATACTCTCTAACATCCTCTTCAGTAAGATTATATGAATCTAAAATTTCTTTTCTTTCAGGCAAGACATGAGGACATGAATCAAAAAAATCCAATACAGTTAAAACTGTTTGCTCTTTCTCGTTTTCACCATGCATCAAGTCTAGATGGACAGATGTGCTAAATGGATCTTTTTTTTGTTTCATCTTTTTATACCTTTTATATACGTTGTAGACATTTATTTGGGTTCAAATCGAATTCCATTGTCGCCCGGATAGGGCTGAGTATGATCTAATTCTCCTTCCCATATTTCTATAGGAATTGAATTTTGCTCTTGAAACGCTTTACAATTTCGGGTAAATGTATCTTTCGAATTTTTACAATAAAAACAAATCGGACTAAACGTTAGCTCGCTTTTAGAAACATTTTTTCTTTTTACCATTTGTATACCTTGTAATTTAGACCGAATTTATTAGAGACTTTTCTTGCTCGTCTAAAAATCTATACGAGGAGATCAAATCAGGGAATGTCTAAGTTTCTAAGGATTCAGGAGTTTAGACGTTTTATCTTGGTTCGAACCTAATCCCATTGTCACCGGGATAGGGTTTAGAATGGTCAACCTTATTCGTCCAGATTTCAAAGGGTATCCCGTTTGGGTATGCATCACATTTTTTTGTTACCTTCCCATCATTATAAGCAAAGCCATCAACCGCATTGATTACAATGAATTTACAGCCAGCGCATTTTGGTAAAATTAAAGACATTTCAATAATCCTTTAACTGTTTATACAAAGAGACAGTTTCATCGGAAAAACTCCTTCCGCTTTTCAAGCCAGCTTCAATTTCTGCAACGTATTCGAGACCATTTATTGTTGCATTACCACTAACATGATTTTGTATCCATTCAATA